>NZ_JBZTYL010000007.1:0-2157287 GCF_058536225.1 Mycolicibacterium arcueilense | reverse complement strand
ACGGCGATCAACACACCGAAACGGAGGTCGCCTGAAACACCCCGATCCACAGGTATTGACAATTGCTCGGTCAGACTGCAATCAACCGGCAACGCTGCAGACGGTGCGAGGCAATGTCGGTCTCCGACTGCCCTTCAACCGGATTCCCACCACTGAACATATCGACCGAAAGCAGGCACGGATGTCGAACGACGAGATCCCGGACAGACACAGGACGATCGCACTGATCGGGTGGTTCATCTCCGGCCTTGCCGGATGTACCGCCCTCCTGGGCGATATGACGTCACTGCTTCCCGGTGCCGCGATCGCAACCGCCTTCGCAATCGCTGCCCTTGCGGCACTGGTATCGATGATCGCCCACCCCCGCAAGCTGTAGCAGTCACCACAGCCTGCCGTCCCAATCGCAACGGCACCCAAGGCAGCCAGCCTTCAGCAGGACGTCTGCACTGCCAACCTGGCCGGCCAGGAAACGCGCAGCACCGCCACATATCGGCATTCGCCGAGTTGACCCCACTGGGGCGGCCGCTGTGGATCGCAGCCACCGAACCATCCGGCAGCCCGCCACCGGGTGTCCGGTCGTCAACGACCCAAACCTGCCCATCACGCGCAATATACCCCCGAGGGGTATATTATGAAGGTGATGTCGCGACGGCATCGCGCGGTGCCTCGCCGCGAAATCGAGAAACGCGAAAGGCCGATCATGACCGAGCATCACCACCATGACCACGGATCGGCGCCCGCCACCGATGTCGTGCATGATCCCGTGTGCGGGATGACGGTAGATCCGCACACGAGCGTGCACCGCATCGACAACGACGGCCAGACCTACCACTTCTGCTCGTCGCACTGCCGGTCCAGGTTCGAGGCGCACCCGGGCCAATTCGTCGACGCACTGACCCCAGCCGCCGCGCCGGCCACCTCGGCCGACGAGAACGTCGAATACACCTGCCCGATGCACCCGGAGATCCGTCGGTTCGAACCCGGTTCCTGCCCCATCTGTGGGATGGCACTCGAACCTGTAGTGGTCACCGCGGAAACCGGACCAAGCCCCGAACTCGCGGACATGACCCGTCGCTTCTGGATCGGCCTTGTCCTCACCGCCCCGGTGTTCGCGCTCGAGATGGGGGTGCACCTGTTCCCCTCACTGCACAATCTCGTGCCCGCGACGGTCTCGACATGGATCCAGTTCGTACTGGCTACCCCGGTGGTGTTGTGGGCTGGATGGCCGTTCTTCGTTCGCGGCGCGCAGTCGCTGCGCACGCGCAACCTCAACATGTTTACCCTGATCTCGATGGGCACCGGGGTGGCCTGGCTCTACAGCGTCGTCGCCACGCTGGCGCCCGGTGTCTTCCCGGACGCCTTTCGCGGCATGGACGGCACCGTCGCCGTGTATTTCGAGGCCGCTGCTGTGATCACGGTGCTCGTGCTGCTGGGGCAGGTCCTCGAACTGCGGGCAAGGGAGCAGACTTCCGGCGCGATCAAAGCACTGCTCGATCTGGCCCCGAAAACCGGGCGCCGCATCAACGCCGACGGTACCGAGGAAGAAGTACCGCTCGACATCGTCCAGATCGGCGACCTGATGCGAGTGCGGCCCGGGGAGAAGGTGCCCGTCGACGGCGCTGTCCAGGACGGGCGGTCCACGCTCGACGAGTCGATGGTCACCGGGGAATCCATGCCCGTCACCAAGGCGCCCGGGGACACCGTAATCGGCGGCACCCTCAACCGCTCCGGCGCACTGGTGATCCGGGCCGAGAAGGTCGGCCGCGACACCATGCTCGCGCGCATCGTCGCGATGGTGGCACAGGCCCAGCGGTCCCGCGCACCGATCCAGCGGCTCGCAGACAAGGTCGCCGGACTCTTCGTGCCCGCGGTGATCGGCATCGCCGTCGCCGCATTTGTGGTGTGGGCACTCGTGGGACCCTCCCCGTCGTTGGCATACGCGCTGGTCGTCGCCGTGTCGGTGCTGATCATCGCCTGCCCTTGTGCCTTGGGCCTGGCCACCCCGATGTCGATCATGGTCGGCGTCGGTCGCGGCGCCGAACTCGGTGTGCTCATCAAAAACGCAGAGGCCCTCGAGCGCTTGGAAAAGGTCGACACCCTCGTCGTTGACAAGACCGGCACGCTGACCGAAGGCCGTCCCTCGGTCACCGCGGTCGTGCCCGCTGAAGGCATCGACGCCGACGAGGTCCTGCGCCTGGCCGCTGGCGTCGAACGGGCCTCCGAACACCCGTTGGCGCTCGCGGTCGTCGAAGCCGCCAAGCAAGGCGGCCTCACCATCCCGGCCGTCGCCGATTTCGACTCCCCCGTCGGCCGTGGCGTGGTCGGTACCGTCGAGGGAAACCGCGTCGTCTTGGGCAACGCTGATTTCCTTGAAGACCAGAACATCGACGTCTCCGCGTTCGCCCGCCGGGCTGACGAACTACGACACGACGGCGCTACCGCGATCTTCGTCGGCGTCGACGACCGAGCCGTCGGCGTCCTCGCGATCGCCGACCCGGTCAAAGACAGCACCCCCGAGGCGCTAGCCGCGCTGCGCGGCGATGGCATCGAAGTCGTCATGCTCACCGGAGACAACCGGACCACCGCAGAGGCGGTCGGCCGCCGGCTCGGCATCAGCGACGTGGAGGCCGAGGTTCTGCCTGATCACAAGAGCGCAGTCGTCCAGCGGCTCCGGGAACAGGGCAAGATCGTGGCCATGGCCGGGGACGGCGTGAACGACGCCCCTGCCCTCGCGGCGGCGGATGTCGGCATCGCGATGGGGTCGGGCACGGATGTGGCTATCGAAAGCGCCGGCGTCACACTGCTGCACGGCGATCTGACGGGGATCGTCCGGGCGCGGAGACTGTCCGCGGCGACGATGAGCAACATCCGGCAGAACCTGGTCTTCGCGTTCGCATATAACGCCGCGGGCATCCCGCTTGCTGCCGGCGTCCTCTACCCACTGTTCGGGATCCTGCTCTCGCCGATCATCGCGGCTGCCGCGATGGCGCTGTCGTCGGTCAGCGTTATCGGCAATGCGCTGCGGCTGCGCTCGAAGAAGATCTGACGCGGCCCTGGCGCTGCTCCCCTCCATACCTGCAACTAGGTATGGAGGGGCTTGGCTCCGAAGGCAACCAGCTCCACATGGCGTCGTCACGCCCCAGGACTCTGCAACCACACGCGACCACGCCCCATCACGTTAACCGACCGAAGTGGAACCTCGCGTCGAGGACAAGCAAAGCACCGCAGCGTCTCGACGTGCTGCGCCTGGCGATCACCCTTAATTAGCAACACTTTTCGGCGCATTCCGTCTTAACGCCCGCGGTGGCCGACGAGAATTGTCCGAAGCGTCGGGGGCTGGCGTAAGACGGTAGATCGCCCTGGCCGCCACGACATTCCGCGGTTCCCGCGCCCCGCCCGGCGCAGGCAATGCTCTCTCGGGTGTGCCGGGCGGGGCGAATCTGGCGATGAAGCATCACACCAGCGCCAGCTTCTGCGACCCATGCGGATCACCTCAACGACAAGTGAAGCTGTCTGTGCCTTGAGATCCCGGCTGTAGCTTTATAGTGCAACCAAAGGGGATGGCTTTTATGAAGATTCGATTCGTTGGGTTCATCGCGGGATTGACGCTTGCCGCAGCGTTGACAGGGTGTTCGGGTGGAACTGGAAGTTCCCAGAACCCGTCCACAACAACAGCTTCGGCGCAACAGCGACCATCCGGATCCGGATCGGTATGGGTGGCCAATGAGGGCGGGGACAGCCTTTCGGTGATCGACACGGCAAGCAATGCGGTGGTGACAACTCTGGTCGGCATCAAACATCCCCACAACGTCCAGGTAAGCCACGACGGTTCGACGGTATACGCAGTAAGCGGCAGCAACCTGGTGGTGGCCATTGACGCCTCCACGTATACCGTCCGCGCTGTCGCCCCCACCGGGCAGGCTCCGGCACATGTGATCGAGGCGCCGTCGGGCAGAATTTATGTGACCAACGCCAATGACGGGACAGTCTCGGTGTACGAGGGGCCTGAACTGTCCCCGGTCGGCGAAATTGCGCTCGGGGACATGCCACACGGACTCCGCGCCGCCGCAGGCGGCTCGGTGATCGTAGTCGCCAACACCATGGCGGGCCGGTTGGACCTGATCGACCCAGCAACTGATCAGCTGACCGGCTCAGTGCCTGTTGGCACCGCGCCGGCACAGGTTGCCGTCACTGCCGACGGTCGCTACGCCTTCAGTGGGATCACCGACCCGCCAGCGGTGGTGAAAGTGGATTTGGTGTCACGCACCGTCGTCGGCAGTGTCCCGGTGCCTACCGCTCCGGTCCAGCTGTACTTAACTCAGGATCAGAGAACCGTCCTCAGCGCCGACCAGGGCACGTTGGAAAAACCGGGCCACACCGTATCGGTGATCGACACCGCGGCGATGACCCTCCGCGGCACCGTGACCACCGGATCAGGGCCACACGGTGTCGTTATCGACGCGTCCGGGACACGGGCGTGGGTGACCAACACCTTCGACGACACAGTGTCGGTCATCGACCTCACCAACCTGGCTGCCGCCGCGACACTCGCTGTCGGCGACGAACCCAACGGAATCAGCTTTTCTCCGCGACCCCCAGCTGCGCCGCCAGCGGCGAACGTCACCCTCAATATCGCAGCCACTCCTGCAGAAACTCCGGCGACTGGGCACAACCCTACAACTGGCCACGGCCACGGCCACTAGTTCATCCTGCTCACCGCGGATTGCACTCCTACTAGCGCCGGCGCGAAGCGCTATTCTCGGCCGACGGGACGATGTGTGTGGGCGTTATCTGTAGGTCGTTATCGGCTGTAATCGACTGTCGCTCACGGTGAAGGTGAATGTGTTCCTGACCGTGAGCGACAGGGTTATCTGTAGTGCTGTACTTCATGATCTGCTCTTGGGCAGGCAGGCGTTCGACACTTCGCGTCGTCCTCTACGCCCTGCATCGGCAGTGCAGTGCGGCATTGCGACCACCATCGGCAGGGTCAGTAGTCCGTAACGTCGTCGCGGGTGGGATCAGGGACCCTGCGACCTCAACCCGAAGCTTCTCCCTACTGCCAGTAGCGGTGTCGAGCAAGCCTTCAGAAGGGGTCTTTCGGCCCTACCCGTCGGCGCCGATGACGCGCATCGTTATAGCAGCACCACTAGCTTTGGGTGCCGTTCGACGGAAGGACGACCATCATGATGTGGTATGGCGGGGGTTGGGGCGGTTGGATCATGATGACGGTGTTGATGTTGCTGTTTTGGGGTGGGCTGCTCACTGCGATTGTCTTGGCGGCCCGCGCCTTTGGCGCTGACAGCCGAGCCCGCAGCAGCCCGCCGGCATCGCCACGGGCCGATGAGCTGTTGAGCGAACGGTTCGCCCGCGGCGAGATCGACGATGAGGAGTTCCGCCGGCGCATGGCACTGCTGCGCGAGCACCGCTGAGCACCGGGACCCACCCGCTGCGGCACTGCACTGATCGACGGTCAGGTGTTGACGGCCGGCGTAGGTTCAACCTTGAGCCTGATAGCTGGCCGAGGTCGGTCGTAGCGACCCGGCCACCCTGAACAACGCGCAGAGCGTGATGAGAAGAGTCTCGTGATGGCGGAATCCCCACTGGGCGTGCGGCTCAGTCGGCGCAACTTCCTGGCCGCCACCGTCGCCAGCGGTTTCGCGTTGGCGAGCTGCGGCACCCGAACACCACCCCCGCCGACCACGACCACCGGCGGCTGTCGGCCGCGATCACCGCCACCGAAGCCGCCCGCCCACACACCGGGCGCACCGTGACCGCCGCGTTGAAACCTGCGCCAGCCACGATCGACCTCGGCGGCCCCACTCCACGCACTTTGGCCTATAGCGACACGGTCCCCGCCGCGCCGATCCGGGCCAGTGTCGGCGATGAGTTCGCCGTCACTGTCACTAACGGTCTTGACCATGCGACGTCGGTGAATTGGCACGGAATCGCGCTGCGCAACGACATGGACGGTGCCGCGCCGGGCACCCCAACATCGACGCCGGCGAGGAGTTCACCTACCGATTCTCGGTGCCGTATCCGGGCACCTATTGGGCCCACCCGCACACCGCCCTGGACGCCGATTTTGGGCTGTATTTACCGGTGATCGTCGATGACCCCAACGAACCGGGCGCCTATAACGCCGAATGGATCGCCATACTCGATGACTGGACCGACGGCATCGGTAAAGCCCCGCAACAGATTTTCGACACCCTGCGTGGCGGTATGCCCGGCATGGGGCCGATGAGCGGTGTCGGGAACAGCGCGTTGTTGGGCGGGGACGCCGGCGATGTCGCCTACCCGTACTACCTGATCAACGGCCGTATCCCGGCCGCTCCCACCAGCTTCTCCGCCAAGCCCGGTCAGCGGATCCGTATCCGCATCATCAACGCTGGCTCCGACACGGCGTTTCGGGTCGCGCTGGCCGGACACACCATGACGGTCACGCACACCGACGGCTACCCGGTCACCCCCACCGAGGTCGACGCGGTACTGGTGGGTATGGGGGAACGTTACGACGTTCTCGTCACTGCCGCCGACGGCATCTTCGCCCTGGTCGGGTTGGCTGAAGGGAAAAACGCGCTGGCCCGGGCACTGTTATCCACCGGTGCCGGCACCGCACCCGATCCTGGCTTTCAACCTCCCGAGCTGACCAAACGCGTGGGCACCGCCGACATGTTCACCGCCACACCGCCGGTCGATCTGGGCAACACCACCGCCGATGTCGACCGTGCGGCGGTACTGGCCGGGGATATGGCCCACTACGACTGGACGATCAACGGCGCCCCCTTCGACAAGTATCAGCCCCTGCAGATCAGCCAGGGCAAACGCGCGGTGCTGACCTTCACCAACAACACCGCGATGTGGCACCCCATGCACCTGCACGGTCACACCTTCCAGATCATCAGACCCGACGGCAGCCGCGGGGACCGCAAAGACACCGCGATCGTGGCACCCATGCGGAAACTGGCCGTCGCGTTGATCGCGGACAATCCCGGGATCTGGATGGTGCACTGCCACAACACCTATCACCAAGCGCCGGGATGATGACCAGCCTCAACTACCGCGCCTAACGGCAACACCTGGTCGTGCGCAGGGCGCTTCCCGCGCTGCTATTCGTGTCAGCGGGCCACCGGCTGTCCTCGCCCGATGGCGTGGCGTCCGTCCGTGCGATTGGGGACGAAAGACCCTAGTCACACGCCATTTCGCAGCCGATACTGGCAGTATCGTCCGGCACAAACAGTTGCCGAACGGGCCGCGGTGCGAGGGAGAACGATCATGACCGAGTCATCTGAGTCACGCATCGACACCGAACCGTCAAGCACCGCGCCACCGCGACAGCCCAACCGCGTCGGCCAAGTGGCCGTGTGGGTAGGCATCGTGGCCGGCGTTGTCTTCATCATCGCGGTGGTGTTCTTCTCCGGTTTCTACACCGCCAGCTACACCACCAACCGGTACTGGGACCAGGGCTACCGCCACAGCCAAGGGCAACAAGGACCCGGCTGCACCATGAGCCCCGGCGGCATGATGGGGCCCGGACAGCAGTCGCCGGTGTCTGTCCCACCGGGCGCGCCGAATCCCCATCATCCGTAGCCGAATTCGGCTCAGTAGCCCTGGGGATGGGCAAGGCAGCAATGACGCGGCAGGATAGCGCTTTCGGGAAGGTCGAGCACGTCATCCGCAGTCACACCTTCGGCACCCTCTCGACCTTGAGTCTTGCGGGCCTCCCGAATGCGACGGCCGTGGTCTACGCCGTGTCAGCGCCGTCGCAGCCCCTGATGCTGTACGTGACGACGAGGACAACCACCGCCAAGACCACAAATATTCGAAGTCACCCGGAGGTGGCGTTCGTCATCCCGGTACCTCGCCGGACCATCCCGCTCTTCCCGCCTGCCGCGGTGCAATTCCAAGCCACCGCAACAATCGTGGGTTCTCACGACACCGCAGCGTTGGCAGCCTTCCAATCAACGTGGTTTCACCGCCGCATCCTGCACGCTGAGCAGCGCATCGTCTCTCAAACAGGTGAGATGTGTTTCCTCGCGATCCGGCCACACCGCGCGCTGTCCACCTATGGAATCGGCATGTCGGCACTTTCTATCCTGCGTCGGCCGCGCCAAGCCATCAGCCGCGTGCATATCCCACCCAACCGATGACGGGATCAGCACGGTATCAGCTACCGCGCCATGAACCCTTTTCTCCCCGCCTACAAGTCCAGGTCCGTAGGTGGCGACAGACGATACTTCGGTGCATCGCTGGAGAGCTCCGGGCAGCGGTAAATGCGCAAAAACGCCAGGTGGCCAAGCGGTTTACACAGTCCCACGTGTGCAGACGTTGACTAGTGCGCCGCGAAGTACGCCTCCCGATGATTATGGCGCCGACTGGGAACTCACCCCGCGGGGATGGATTGTGTTGGCGTGCAGGTGGGTTGTCCCGCTATCCAATCCAGGGGCAGGGCCGGGGAGGGTTGCAGACAGTCCTGCGGAACCGCAGCAGCCGTTCCGGCGGTCCAGCTCCAGGACCGCCCTGGAAGTTGGGGTAGTTCGGCGGGGTGGCGCGACGTTGATCCCGGCGTGCCCTGGCGAGGTGCATTCGTGCACTCCTCAGTTGATCACCGCCGCAACGCCTAGAACACCGGCAGCCGCTTACGGCAGCACACAAGTAATCGAATCGAGTGAGCATCGAAGTTCCTCCTTGTGCAGAGCATCGCCGTATGGCCCGGCGCTACTTCAAATGTTGCGCCGCCCCAGTCGCAAACCAGGGTCTTAAGACCCCAGCCACGCGCCGAAAGCCACGCCCGGTTCCGGTAACTAAAGACCCTGAGTTCTGTCAGCAGTCACCGACAACAGCGCTCGGCGGCCCTCAGCGTTGACACCAAGCGCGGTGCGACGCGGGCGTACCCAACACCGCGGACGCGGCGGCCATAGCCGGCAAAGTTCTCGCCATGTGGGTGAGCGCGACTACCGACTTCGTGCCGCGGCCGTTCCGATGATCTGGGGTGAGCTATCTGGGGTGCGCGTCGGTCAGCAATGGACGTGCACGTAGGCCGTCATCGTGCTGGCGCCCTTGACCTTCGGGATGCCTAGCCTGTTGGGGTTCTGCAGAACAAGGATCGTCTGGCCGGTCCCTGAGACGGTGCGAACGTTATCTGCTGTGCAGTCTTGCAATGATCCGT
Organism: Mycolicibacterium arcueilense; assembly: GCF_058536225.1. Lineage (NCBI taxonomy): Bacteria > Bacillati > Actinomycetota > Actinomycetes > Mycobacteriales > Mycobacteriaceae > Mycobacterium > Mycolicibacterium arcueilense. Next base: position 2,148,118 of record NZ_JBZTYL010000007.1, on the reverse strand, counting down.
GGCCCATCTTGTCGATGATGACTTTGTAGCCTTCGTCCCGCAGTGTGTTGATGATGTCTTGTGCTGAATCGGCGTTGTTGGGTGCCGCCAGCACCGGTGCAGCCAGTCCGGTGGTCGCCGCGGCCAGACCACTGCCGATGAGTGTCGCGACCGCTACGCGTTTCCAGTTCATGACGTTTCTCCCGACTAGAGTTCCGACGTGGCGTCGGTGCTGTGGCTGCATCGGCGCCGTTGTCGGATGTATCCAGTGTCCGTTCACTGGCACTGCGCGGGCAAGGGACTAAGTGCTCTAATGCACTGGTCGATCACCACACCGTGGGGCCCTGCCCCGGTCGTCACGCTGGCGCGCACGGTCATCGTGGCGATGTCAATCACTGAGACCGCGTGCCCTGCGGCATCGGGGGTGCCTTGGTCGGCCGAGGCTACGGTCGCGTCCCCGGGCGTGAGGTACACCTGCACCGGGTGGGGCTGATACCGCGACGCGACCAACTACTGTGCGCGCGTTGAGGTCGACCTTCACCACCGCCGCCGGCGAGGTGGTTCCGGTGTAGGCGTAACGTCCATCGGCGCTCACCGCGACTTGAGCCGGCCCCGCCCACAGGCACCGAGAACGCTATTTGGTGGGTCTGGGCGTCGATGACATCCAGTGCGCCGCTCATGTGATTGGCGACGACGACCTTTGAGCCATCGGCCGACGCGCGCAGTCCGTGTCCGTGCGGGTTCGGCGTGCACTGGCACAAGTAGTCTTGAGGGTTCTCGCCCTTCACACGATGTGACCGACAACCCGCTCACCGGGTTTCTGGCTCGCAACCCCATCACGTCGGTTACACATGTACAGACCACACTGTCTGCAACGGAGTCATCCAACCCGCCATCGCACATCAGTCACGGTCCTGCACACCCGAAAGCCATGACAGAGAACGACGGTGGCGCGTAGGTCACCTGTTGTGTGGTCGCCGCACTATGGTCTTCGGGCCAGTTGGCCGTGCAGGGTCGCGATGATGTGGTCGCGTTCGCGCAGTTGACCTTTCAGTTCGGCGATCTGAGCGTCGCGTGTTTTGAGCCGGGTCCGCAGCGCGGTGATGATGCTGTATTCGGTGTCGGCCGCTGGTGGTGGCGGCTCGCCCGCGTCGACGGCGGTCAGCGGTTGCAGACTGCGGATCTTTTCGTGCAGTTCGGGGCGGCGGTGGATGACGCTGCGGGACACGCCCGCTTCGCGGGCCAGGCTGCTGACATTGATGTCGATTCTGTGCTTGCGCATGTTCTTGAGGGCCCGCTCGATGCGTGCGTCGACGTCGCCGCTGCGTTTGCGGGCGCTGGCCTCAAGCGCGTTGAGGGACGCCTCGGTGGCGGTCATGGGTAATGGTGGGGTCGGCCTTGCGCAGTGCGGAATCGTGCGCGCCGCGGGTGGCGATGGGTTGCAGCGGGATCCAGTTGGCCGTGCCCGCCCGCGTGATCCCTCCTGGTGGGCGGCGTCGTCGGCGGCCAGCCGGTCCAGGATGGCTTGCAGGGAATGTAATTCGTGCAGCCGCTACGCGATCCACACGTTGTCGTCAGTCAATTCGCGGCCGGTGCGCCGACGGTACTGCTGGCGGCGCAGCTCGATCAGTGCGATGGTCTTGGCGCGCTGGTCTTTCAGCTCGTCGATGTGGGTGGCATCGGTGGCGAAATGCCCGCACGACAAGCAGGCGTTGCCCTTGTCGCATGACTTCAGCGGCGGCAACAGACACACCCCGTTGGGCAGCACCCGGTCGGTGCGCACCGACAGCTGGGTCATGTCCACGATGTCAGATGGGCTGATCCCGATATCGGTGCCATGGGCGCCGATCTTCTTGTGCCTGAGGAACTCAGCTTCCGCGGTCGCGGCCAAGGTGGCTGCGTAGCGCATGGAGCCCAAGCAACACGCCGCACCGGTGTGTTGCCGGGAAATCTATTGCTAGACACCCTCATAGGGTACATGTAGCTGACGATAAATGCGCTGGTAAACACACCCATAGCGAGTCACATGGAATTAACTACAGATAAGCCGTGCCGAGTTCGGGTTCGCAAAAAGGTCGATGCCCTGCAGGGTCGGCGCAGATGAGGTCCGCGGATGTGGCAGTCCGCGACGTCAACGCAAAGCGCTGCCTTGCACCCACTGATCCCAGGGCACACTCCAGTCGCCGTTTTGCCACACCTGTAGCGGCTCACCGCCAGTGTTGCGGACCTCGACAACATCGCCGGGTTGAGAGAAGTCGTAGAACCAGCGCGCGTTGTCGGGGTTGAGATTCAGACAGCCGTGCGACACATTGGTGTTGCCCTGCGCCCAGACGGTGCTCTCCAGCTGGTGTAGGTATATCCCGTCTGTGCTGATACGGGTGGCCCACGAGATCGTTTCGCGGTATCCCAACCGGGAATTGATCGGCAGCCCGTAGGTCGAGGAATCCATCACCACCGGATTGGCCTTGTCCATCACTGTGTAGATGCCGCGCTGGGTCCAAAACGAGATGGTCTGCCCGTTGACTGTCTCGGTGCCGCCCATGCCCATCGAGGTCGGCATAGTGCGGACCAGTTGGCCGTTGCTGAACACGCTGACTTGTTTGGTCACATCGTCGGCGATCGCGATGTGCGCGTCACCGATGACAAAACTCGCCTCGGCGTCTTCCTGCCCGTACAGGCCCCCGCCGAGGGCTGCCCCATAGATGTTGGCCCGCACCGTGACCGCGGTTCCCGGGGCGTAGTACTGCGCGGGGCGCCAGTGTGCATTCTGATCGTCGAGCCAGTACCAGGATCCGGTCACTGCCGGTGCGGTCGTCACCAGCAGGCGCCGCTCGGCGGCAGCCTTGTCGGGGATTGGTTCATCAAAACGCGCCACCACGACGGTGCCAATGCCGTAGGTCGCGCCGTCGCGCATGTCCGCGCCCGACGTCGTCGTCAGCCGGACTCGGGTTTGATTGCCGGGAATCAGCGTCGAGAACGTGGAAATACGTTGCAGCCGGGACCCGTCAGGGGCTGTGCCCGTCGCGGCGATGGTATAGGTACGTCCGTAACCCAGCGGCACTGCGGGCTTCCACACTGCACCGTCAGGCGTGGTGATGCCGACGATGCGGGTCCCCTGTTCGTTGGTCATCACCACCTCCGAGACCGAAGCAAAGCTCGCCGACACTGTCACCGGGGCCAGTGGGTCCACATCGGTGGCCGCCGGACCCGGGGAGATCACCAGTTCAGCCGGCGGCAGCGGCCCAGTGGCACTTTGCTGGTCGCGGCGGTCCGAGCGGTCACATCCCCAACAGCGTGAGATGCCCACGGCCACAACTGCACCGAGCACCGCGTTCAGTACCAGCACCGCAGCCAGTACTCGAACGCCGATCCGGCGGTCCATGCTCACATCGGCCTCCCGTCGCCGAGGAGCCGCACAGGCCCCGTCATCTGAACTGCACCCACTCACCATCTACTAAGCTAGATAGTAGATGATGCTTCGGTTCCTGCCGCGACTCTCGTGCGATGCGCTTATGGTGCTGCTTCCCAACGCATTCGGAGAACAGCGGCACAGACGCGAATCGGGCCTGTCAGCGCACCGGTCTCGACAGGTGAGCAGTATCGCGCAGAGCATTCGGGCAGTTGCCGATCCGTGGGTTAAGCCTGATAGTCCATACTGGTCATCATGCCGGCCTCCTGATGATAAGTGTTGTGGCAGTGCATCATCCACACGCCGGGATTGTCGGCGACGAAGGTGACCCTGACCTGCTGCATTGGCAACACGATCAGAGTGTCCTTACGCGCCCCCGGGCGTCCATCCTCGCCCACAACCTGAAATGTGTGCCCATGCAAATGCATCGGATGCCACATCATCGAGGAGTTGCGGAACGTCAGAGCGACGCGCTGGCCTTCGCGCACGCTCAGGGGCCGTGTTTTGGCGAACGGCAGACCATTGATCGTCCAGTCGTAGTTCGACATCGACCCGCCCAGTTCGGCCGGCAGTTCGGTGTCGGTGGGGGCCGCGGCGAAGGTGGCTTCCGGTGTTGCTGTAAACATTGAGACGGTACCGACGCGGCCCTGCAGTTGAGGTGGAGCGTAATCAGCTGCAGGGGCCGTCCCCTGCCCGGTCACCAGCATTGCCCGTGTCGATGCATTCTTGCCCTCGGCGGCGGCAACCAGCGGGAATGACCCGTCACCGGCGGTGACCACCACGTCGTAACGCTCCCCCATGCCGATCAACACCGCGTCGACCTCGGTAGGAACGACCGGAAATCCGTCGGTATGAGTCACGGTCATCCGATGTTCGGCCAAGGCAACCCGAAACGCGGTGTCGGAGCCGGCATTGATCAGCCGGATCCGTACCCGCTCGCCGGGACGAGCCCGAAAATTACTTGGCGATTGCGCATTACGCCCATTGGCGACATACAGCGGGTACGTGATGTCGCCGGCGTCACCACCGAGCAGCGCACTCCCGCCCCCCTCGCCCATCGGGCCCATGCCCGCACTGCCCGACATGTCGGGCATGCCGCCCATACCTGGCATATTGTGTCCCGGACCCGACCCTGCACGTAATCCGTCGTAGATTTGGGCGGGGCTAGAGCCGATGCCATCGGTCCAGTCATCGAGCATCACGACCCATTCCGCGTCGTAGCGTCCGGGGTCATTCGGATCATCGACGATCACCGGGAAGTATAGGCCGGTATCAGCGTCTAGGCCGGTGTGCGGGTGGGCCCAATAGGTGCCTGGGTGCGCGACTGAGAACCGGTAGGTGAAATCGCTGCCATCGTCGATGTCGGGAGTCGCCGGTGACGCACCGTCCATATCGTTGCGCAACGCGATGCCATGCCAGTGCACAGAGGTCGGATGTCCGAGCCGATTGCGCACAGTGACCGCGAGTTCATCGCCCACCGACGCCCGCACGAGCGGACCGGGCACCGTGCCGTTGTAGGCGATCGTGTCTGCCACTTGGCCACCGAGGTCCACGCGGGTGCGTTCGGCGGTCAAGGCGGTCGACACGGTACGGCCGCTATGTGGGCGACGCGCTTCGGCGGTGGCAATCGCTCCCGACGACGGCGAGGCGGAGGGCGAAGGTGTTGTGCCGGTGTTGCGCTGGCACCCCGCTATTGCAGTAGCGCCCAACGCTACCGAGGCCGCAAGGAAACCGCGGCGGTTGAACTGCGACGCTCTGCCGGTATCAACCATTTCCTGTGTTCTCCTGCGTCGGGTGATCGCGAGTTGCCGATACCGGGTGGCTGACGCCGTGCAGCACCTGCGGGCGGGTCGCCAACATCGCCGCAGTCCCCGCAGCTGAACGAACCTCGTGTCCGTCACGGGGCCGAGGACTGAACAATGATGCCGCCGTCGCAATCGCTGCGACCCAGCACGCCGCCAGCGCAGCGGTCAACAGGAGCCAGCCATCCCAGTCGGCGTGCGCGGCGAACCCGCCCAGTGTCGATCCCACGGTCACGTTGATCTCCTTCGTGCTCCACGATGACCGCCGTACGCCAATGAATCGGTAAGGGTCGTGTGAAGATTCGTTGAAGAAGCTCGCCAATCGTTTGCGGTGTGCGCCGCGGCGGCACCATAACACCATGAGTGATGCGTCACGACCACCTATCGACGGCTCAAAATACCGGGCACTTGTCGTCGACGACGAGACCGCCCTGGCCCAGGTTGTGGCCAGCTACCTCGTTCGTGAGCACTTCAGCGCCCACATCGCCCACACCGGACCTGACGCGCTGCAGCTGGCACGCGCTGTTAACCCCGATGTGGTGATTCTTGATCTCGGATTGCCGGGGATGGACGGCTTGGAAGTGTGCCGGCAAATCCGCACCTTCTCCGATGCCTACGTGGTCATCCTGACCGCCCGCGACACCGAACTGGACACCATCCTCGGGCTCACTGTCGGCGCCGACGACTATGTCACCAAGCCGTTCAGTCCTCGTGAGTTGGTCGCCCGTGTCCGCGCCATGCTGCGTCGCCCCCGCGGCACCAGCCCCACGGCCGCTGCCGGCGCCGAGGCGCGGCCAGCGCCCCTCCAGATCGGGGCGTTGCGCATCGACGTGGCCGCTCGCCAGGCGTTCCTGCAGGAGGAGCAGATCGCGTTGACTCGCATGGAATTCGACATTCTGGCGGCCCTGGCCGCCAGGCCAGGGGTGGTGTTGAATCGCCGCCAGCTGCTGGAGGTGGTTCGCGATGGCCCGTGGGTTGGCAATGATCACCTTGTCGACGTCCACATCGGACATGTGCGACGCAAGCTCGGCGAAGATCCCGCCGCATCGCGCTACGTCGTCACGGTCCGCGGGGTGGGCTACCGGATCGGGGACGGGCAATGACACGCCGTCGGTGGGGACAACCCGGGATTGGGATGCGGTTACTGATCGCGCAGTCCACGGTCCTGCTTGCTGGAGCGATCACGACCTGGTTGGTCGCCGCGGTCGTCGGGCCGCCGTTGTTCCGGGAACATCTACATCGTGCGGGTGTCCCGCCGGGCTCGGCCGAGCAAGTACACGCCGAACAGGCCTACCAGTACGCGACCGTACTGTCGGTCGGCGGCGCGGTGGTCGTGTCGGCCGCGACGGCAATCCTGGTGACCTGGTATGTCAGCCGGCGGCTGCAACGATCGGTGGCGGATATCGCGGCGGCGGCCATCGCCGTCGCCGAGGGCCATTACGGCGCCCGGGTGCCGCCACCTCGCCTGGGCGCTGACTTCGACTCACTGGCACACGCGTTCAACCGCATGGCCGCACAGTTGCAGGCCGTCGACGCGAACCGGCGCCGGCTGTTCAGCGACCTCGCCCACGAAATCCGCACCCCGGTATCGGTACTGGACGCCTACATCGAAGCTGTCGAGGACGGGGTGCGTTCCCTGACCACCGACACCACGACATTGCTGCGCGAACAAACTCGCAGACTCGTTCGGTTCTCCGAGGATGTTGCTGCGCTGGCCCAGGCAGAAGAAGGCTCGACCTCGATGTCGGCAGCCGAAGTGGACATCTGCGATGTCATCCTGACCACTGTCGCAGCCGCCAGCGATCGGTATCGCGCCAAACAGGTATCGCTGCTGACAGCGCTACCCGCCGCACTGCCGCCGGTGCACGGCGACGCGCAGCGACTCGCGCAGGTGCTCACCAACCTGCTCGACAACGCGTTGCGACACACTCCGGCACACCGACGCGTTACCGTCAGCGTTGAAAATCAGGCCGCAGACATTCGGCTGCAGGTCACCGATACCGGCCAAGGCATCTCTCCCGAGCATCTCCCCTACGTCTTCGACCGTCTCTACCGCGCTGACCCGGCTCGTACCCGCGAGCACGGCGGCTCGGGACTGGGTCTATCCATCGCCAAGGCGATTGTGGAGGCCCACGGCGGGAACATCGAAGTTGAAAGCCCCAGCGCTACAGGGCAAACCACCTTCACCATCACACTGCCCACATCAGTGCGCACACCCACCTGAGGTCATGGTAACCCGGCCCCGGTCGCGTACACCCTGCGAACAAAGCTCAAGAACAAGCGATGCGCCGTCAACCCGAAACAGGTTGGGGTGGGACCACATTGGCGCAGCGTGTCCAAGCCGTCACCACCTGCTCGGTGGGCTGGTCGACCACCCCGGGTTGCATCGGCGGCCGGCCGTTGAGCAGATTGTGCTGACGACAGTAGGCGTCGTTGTAGATGGTGTCGAAGTAGCGTTGCGGACCGTCAGGGAACACCGCAGCAATCGTGGCATTCTCATCGACCGTTCGCGCTACCCAGTCGGCGACCAAAGCCACCGCGCCCACACTCCACCCGCCGCTGAGGAAATGGTCTGCGGCCAGGGCGCGGCAGGACCAGACCGCCTCGGCCGGCGCCACCCAGTGCACTTCGCTAAACGCCTCATAGGCGACATTGCGGGGATAGATACTCGATCCCAGCCCTCGCATCAGGCGATGCGCCGCCGGCTGTCCGAAAATGGTTGATCCGATGCTGTCGACGCCGATCAACCGCAGGCCTGGGTTGAACTGTCGCAGGATGCGTGCCACTCCGGCGGAGTGCCCACCGGTACCCACCGAACACACCAAAATGTCGATGGGGCCCAGCTCAGCGTGCAGTTCCAGCGCCAAGGTCTGATACCCGTCGACGTTGTCCGGATTGTTGTACTGATCGGGGTGCCAACTGCCGGGTTCGGCTGCAAGGATGTCCGCGGCGCGTCGTTTGCGGGCCTGCTGCCATCCACCGCTGACATCGGGTTGTGTGACGATATCGACTTGGGCCCCATACGCCGACAGCATCCGCTGCACAATCGGCTCCATTCCAGGATCGGTGACCAGCGTGACCGGATGCCCATAGACCATCCCCGCCAATGCGAGACCTAAACCCAGTGTGCCGCTTGTCGATTCGATGATGCGGGCGCCCGGAGTCAGATCTCCGCGTGCCCGCGCACGCTCGACCATGTGCATAGCGGGGCGGTCTTTCATTCCGCCAGGGTTGAAACCTTCGAGCTTGGCCCAGTATCCGTGACTGCCGTGTGCCGCTCGCGCCGGTACCCGCAAGACGGGCGTCTCGCCGACCATCGCTTCGGGGCGATCGCAGCGACGGAGAAGCCGCGGGTGCCCGGCGCGGAGGGGCGGGGCGCTCAGGACATGGTTCATGGAGTCCCTTTTCTGATGTCGAACCGCACGTGCAGCGGTGTGGGGTGGGAACCGATGCGCCAAGCGATGTTGTCAACGCAGTAGCAGGACCGGCTTGATGCGGGCACAGAAGGTGCGACGCCCGAAATGACTTGGCCTAACGGTGCATTCGGTCGATCTCAGCGCTTGCACAACAGGTCGACATACACCGTTGGTGCGGCGACGGGCTGCGTGCGCACTCCGGTTCGGATCGGCAGGTTCTGTGAGGCTTTGCGCCCAGGCCGCACCGCGTTAACGGTGCACTTGTTTAGCGGCCCGTCGCCGACCTTGCTGACCAGAACGTGGAATCCTTGGGCCTGCAGCATCCCGATCGTCGCCTGGGCATCGGCGGATCCCGTCGGCGCGGCTGCCGCGGAGGCCGCAAACGCGATCGGTGCCGCACTCGCCGCCATTGTGATCGCAAGGCCTGCTAATGCTGAGCGTAGTGTGAAAGACATCGACCCTTCCTTTCAAAAAGAAGATTTGTCTGCCACTCAGCGTAAATGCGAATCGCATGACCTATTCGAAACTCATATCGAACCCAAAAAAATACGCATACCGAACGTTCAGCATGTTTTCAGCTGGCACCTTTAATGTTCCAATCTCGGGTGTCGCGCAGTCACGCAATGGAGTCGTTGTCACGAGTCGGTAGGCGAACGATAAACGAGGTCTGTCCCAATCTGGATTCGACACGGACGGTGCCGTGATGCGCTTCGGTGATCGACGCCACGATCGCCAAACCCAACCCGGTGCCTGATTCTGTGTCACCCGAATTGTGAGCCTTGACAAACCGATCGAACAGGGTGGGTAGCAACCGCGGGTCGATACCCGGGCCGTCGTTGGCGACGGTCAATTCCGCCCAACTCGCACCCGCGCCCGTCACCGTGAGCGTGGCCGTGACGGTTGTTCCGGCGGGCGTGTGAACCCGGGCGTTGGTGAGCAGATTGCTGATGAGTTGATGCAGGCGAGCGCCATCGCCATGGAGATACACCGGGGCCGGTGGCAGTGAGGTCCGCCACGTGTGCCCGGGGCCCACTACTGCGGCGTCGTTCACCGCATCTACCAGTAGCTCGGAGAGATTCAGCTCGCCGTAGTCGAGGTCTTGTCCCTCGTCGAGTCGGGAGATGAGCAGCAGATCATTGACCAGCCGCGTCATGCGGTGCGATTCGGCTTCGATGCGGGCCAGCGCGTATTCGGTAACCGTCGGCAGATTTGCGCTGTCTTGCCGGGTCAGTTCCGCATAGCCCTGGATTGCCGCCAGCGGTGTCCGTAGCTCGTGGCTGGCGTCGCTGAGGAGCCGGCGCGTGCGTCGATCAGATTCTGCGCGTGCGGCCAGAGCACTATCAACATTGTCGAGCAAACGATTCAGGGTGTCACCGACGATCCCCACCTCGGTAGCGGGATCGGTATCGGTGGCGCGGACACGCATCGTGATCCGGTGGTCTTCGTCGCTCAAGGGCAGGCTGGCGACTTGGGCGGCGGTGGTGGCGACTCGCTGCAGCGGCCGTAGCGACGACCGGACCACAGCGATCGTGCCCACCGACGTCACCGCAACCGCCGTTAGGACCAATGTCAGAGTCCAAAACGTCTTCTCTCTAAGAGCACGATAGGCAGGAGCCAGCGATACAGCCGAAACCAGCCGCTCGCCTCCCTCGATCGTTCGACTGCGCACTCGATACGGACCCAAACTGCCCAAGTCGATAGTGAAGGCCGGCCCGTTGCGCCAGACATGGTCCTCGATCACACCCACCACGTCCGCCGGCGCCGGGCGCGCATCGCGTTCGTAAAACACCGCCGATTCGACCATCTGGTTACCGTGCAGCACCGCGATGACGTTATCGATGCCCTGACCAGTGAAATGGGTAAGTTGATCGGCCAGCACCGGGCCGTCGGCATGGTCTTGTAGCGCGTACTCGAATGCGGTCAATGCCCGCCCGACCTGGGCGTCACTGATGTTGGTCACGTAGCTGCGAAGCGTCAGAATCGATACCGCCCCGACAGCCACCAACACCACCGTCACGACAGCGCACACGCCGATCGCTAGTCGGCTCAGCAGCGATCTCGGCGGCCACCATTGCACACGGCTACGCGCCATCGGCCGGCCGCAACATATACCCGACACCACGGGCCGTGTGAATCATCGGCGCACGTCCCGCATCGATCTTCTTGCGTAGATACGAGATGTAGAGGTCAACAATGCTGGTACGACCCGAAAACCCATAGTTCCAGACCCGGTCCAGAATCTCGGCGCGGCTCAAAACCCGCCGCGGATTGCGCATGAGATAACGCAACAGCTCGAACTCTGTGCCGGTCAGGCTCACCGGGTCGTGATCGCGGATCACTTCACGCGATGCTCCGTACAAAACGAGCCCGCCCACCCTTAGCACCTCATTGTCGGCGGTCGAAAGCACACTCGATCGCCGCAGCAGACCCCGCAGCCTGGCAACGAGCTCTTCGAGACTGAACGGTTTGGACATGTAGTCGTCGGCACCGGCCGTGAGACCAGTGACCCGATCGATCACCGAATCACGGGCCGTGAGCAACAGGGTCGGTGTGTACTGCTCACCGTTGCGCACCTGCCTGAGAATTTCCAGCCCGTCCGCATCAGGAAGCTGGATGTCGAGGACGAGCGCATCGGGGCTCATCGCGGCGAACTTCTCCACCGCTTCGCGACCAGTGTGAGCCACACCGACCTGCCACCCTTCGTAGTGCAAGGCCATCTTCACCAAGTTGGTCAACGCTGGCTCATCATCCACCAGCAATATCTTGATCGGCGATACATCATCCGTACGCAGATCGGTGGTCGATCCGTCGACCCCGGTGCTGCCCTGGAATTGATCATGCGCTGTTGACACGGTTGCCATATCTATATGCTCCGAAATCCACGTACCAGTGTCATCATCTTCATTCCATTCCCCTATAATCCATGTTCGTGTGATCGGCGGAATAATTCCTGCGGAATAGACTGTGCAAACCGGGCAGGTCACCCCGGCGCGGTTCGCGAGATTTCTGTGCGAGATGGGTCTGGCCGACGTTACGTTCAGCCGAACACATTCTGTGATTACCGGAATCATGATGGGACAGCCGAGCGCACTGTGGAGGGGTATCCACATCAGGCTGAATGCGCCCATAACTTTTCCCCCTCACCGTGGAGCTACGGTGAGGGGGCGCAGCGTTGAATACCTGAGCCACATCTGTGTATCCCGCACTAGAGCGAGTTGACAATCTCCTGCATGGTGCGGACCTCTGCACGCTGAGTGTCGATGATCGAGCGTGCCAGCGTGACCGCCTGCGTGAACTGGCCGCCGTCAATCTCATTCTGGGCCATGGCGATTGCCCCATTGTGATGTTCAACCATCTGGGTGAGAAACAGCTTCGAGGCATCCACGCCCTGGGCATCACGCAACGCAGCCAAATCCTGCTCGGTCATCATGCCCTCGCCAGCGGCTCCCATGTCGTGGCCAGGCATGCTCGGCATCCCGGTCTCTGCTGGCGAAGCCGGCATTCCCCACCCGTTCAGCCAACCCTGCATCTGGTCGATTTCAGGGCCCTGCGCGGTCTTGATCGCTTGGGCCAGCGATATCACGCGAGGATAGATAGCTTGCTTGCCCAAAACCATGTCGGCCATCGCGATCGCCTGACGATGGTGCGGGATCATGCCTTGAGTGAACGTGACGTCGGCGTCATTGTGCTGCTTCGCCTGTGTCCCGCTGACCGAGGACGTCGCTTGCAGCGGCGGCGAGGCTGACATAGCCGACATATCGTGGCCGCTGCCGCCGGTTGTGCAGCCGCTCAAAACAAGCATCACGCCAATCACACCAACTGCCACCCCGGCCAATCGTTCGACCCGCACTTTGTGCCCTTCGTCGGTCGCTGCGGGACCTCGCACACGCGCGATCTGCACTCGGCGTTGGCGCACGGCCACTGTCCCCGTTCTCCTCCAGCGTGATCGCCGATTGTTGTCAGCGGTTCGGCTTTTGACAAAGAATCGGTAAAGAGCGCTGCGTAACCGGGGCGAACCCGGCCCACCGCGATACTCGCGATGCTCGCCACCTGAATCTTCGTGGAGGGACGCTACCCTACTACGTAGTACGTACGTAGTAGGGTCTGGGCCGAGCTCGATCTCGACGCCGGGAAGGCGGGCTGGCACACTACGATCTTCGTGAATCCCTGGGGCAGTGCCGGACTTCGCCAGAGCGCTACATAGGTCATCTGTGTCGACGTAGACGACGAGCCGGCGCTACCACTATGGGTCCTTGCCGCGACCCAGTGGCGTGGCCACACATGCGAATTCTGCAGCCAGCTGTGCCACCACGCGTTCGATGCGCAACCCGGGCGGTTCGCCCCCAACGACCGTCGGCCCCGTCGTCGCCCGCGGCGACAATCCCTAGTCGCCCAGCACCACACCTACTACTTCCGTACGTAGCCAGTAGACTATGGCAACAACGCCGCGCACCGCGTCCTCCGCGCGGTCTCGCATCGAAACCGCAACATTGAGGAGGCGCTATGCACCACCAGATCAGGAGCTCTTGGACCACCGTGATCCTGACAGTCGTGTGGACTGTCGCATCTGTACTGAGCGCCCCCACCGCACTGGCAGACCCCGAGGGACCGCCTGCGCCGCCGCCCGTCGAGCCCGCCCCGATTCTGGATCCGGCACAGCCACCTCCAGCCGACCCGTTTGCCGGCCCTCCGGTCCTAGACCCGCCGCCAGCGCCTTTCACTTCGTCGATGGGTTCCGTCACTCCCGCCGGACAGAACCCGCTTCCTTTCACAGGCGAGGCCCCGTTCCTTCCGCCGGCGTTCAATCCGGTCAATGGATCGACGGTCGGTGTCGCCAAACCGATTTCCATCACCTTCCAGCGTCCGATCGCCAACCGCCAGATGGCCGAGAACGCTATTCACATCTCCTCCAACCCACAGGTAGCCGGAAAGTTCTACTGGATGAGTGACACCCAAGTCCGCTGGCGCCCAATAGATTTCTGGCCATCTGGGACAGTGGTCAACATCGACGCAGCAGGCACCACATCCAGCTTCCGTGTCGGCGATGCGCTGGTGGCCACGATTGACGACAAGACCCACCAAATGCAGGTCAGTCGCAACGGCAAACTGGAGAAGACGTTCCCTGTCTCCCTGGGTAAGCGTGGCTACGAAACGCCCAACGGGACCTATTACGTGCTGGAGAAGTTCACCGACATCGTCATGGACTCCTCCACCTACGGGGTACCTGTGAACTCGCCCGAAGGGTACAAACTCAAAGTTCAAAACGCCGTACGCATCGATAACAGCGGCATCTTCGTCCACAGTGCGCCCTGGTCAGTCGCCGACCAAGGCAAACGCAACGTTAGTCACGGCTGCCCCAATCTCAGCCCCTCCAACGCACAATGGTTCTTCGACAACTTCGGCAGCGGCGACCCCGTCGTGGTCAAGAACTCGGTCGGCACCTACAACCAACCAGACGGAGCGCAAGACTGGCAGATTTGACCACAGACCAACAGCCGCCAGCTGCACCCATTCCCGACACAGCCGTGACCCCAGGAGGTGACCCCGATGGCAAAGTGTCCCCCCGGCTCAAGAGGTGGCTTCACAGCCGACCGCGTCGCCATTCTCATTCGGCTGTGGTCAAGCATAATCGGATACCGCGACGGTCTGGGATCTCGGCTACCTGCTCAGTTGAGTTGGTTAATCAGGCGGTCGCAAGCCTGCGCGCAACGCCGGCATTCGCCCGCGCATACCCGACAGTGTGGTTGGTGCGACGAGTAACGTTCGCATTCCTCGGCGCACTCTTGACATACAGATGCGCATGCTGCGAGCACAGTTGTGGTGAGCTCAGAGCTTGATCCGGTCTGTCGGGCGCCGATCCGGGCGGCGGCCGTACAGATATCGGCACAATCGAGATTCCTTGTGATACAGGGGGTCAACGCGACGATTGATGGCTCCCCGAGGCAGGCGTCGGTGCATTGAGTGCAGGCTTGTGCGCAGTCCTTTGGCACGCCTCAGAACTCCTCTGAGCCCCTCAGCGATGTAGTGCGGATGGGTTTCGAGCATGGTCGCCGCTGCGCTCATTGCGAGTCTTCCTTCGCCTACGAGGAAAACGTCATTGCCAGGGCTTACCCGGATAGCGTCGGTGAGAAACCCAGCTCGGGCCACAACTAATCCCGGGACCATGGCCGCCTGGAGATTCAACGAAGTTCTGACATCGACTTCAGGCACGGAGTGTTCGTGCACCACGGCGACCGACTTCGCTGACCAAGAACTGCGAACATACTCCAGCCGCCGACCCCCCAGGGCAGCGCCCCCGAATGACCCAGAACCGCCAACCCCGGGATTCCCCGGCTGCTGAGGCCGAATTCCCCGACGCGGGGCTTTCCGCCACGCGCCCGCTAGGGTTGCGACTCTCGAACACCGTCCCGTCACGGCATACGTCTGTATGTAGTAGGTCAGTACTACTAAAATCAGCAATTAGCGCGGATTAGGGACTTTTGGCACTCGTCAGGACGTGTCGAGCGCGCGATCGTAGATGTAACGGCATCGAAAGGAGAACTCCGATGAAAACTCAGCTCCGCTATCTGCTAGCTGCCAGTGCGGCAGTCCTCGGCACCGTAGCGGCGATCAACGCGCCAGCCGCCACGGCAGACCCGCAAGAATGCTCGCAACCATCTCCAGGAATCCACGAATGCACCTCGCCGGGTCACGCGCAGATCCACGTGCCGCCACCTGCTCCGCCCAACCCCAACTATCAGGGCGGGCCCGGGGGTGGCCCCCCGCATCTGCCGTGGATCGGCTAGTGCGCGCATAAATCAGCCCCTCCCGCACACGGTGTGACGGCGTCAGCCGAGCGCCACACCGCGCACCGTGCGCGGGCTGTCAGTTCTGGGCCGTGGACGGCAACTGCGACTGGCCGACCGGCCAGCCGTAGGAACGAATCCATCGCTGTGCACCACACCCGATCAGCAATCAGGGCCCCGGACAGGCCACTTGGCCGCGGCCGTATGGCCGCGCCGCACAGCATCTCTGTCACATCTGCAATCCACTCCACGAAGGAGGCCATCATGATGATCTGGTGCGACCACGACATGGGTTGGTGGGGTTACGCCGCGATGGGGATCGGCATGGTCCTGTTTTGGGCCCTGCTGGTCGTAGGCATTGTTGCACTGGTCCGACTCGTCACCAACCCCAAGCAGGCGGCGATGTCGGTGGCCACGCCTCCCCAGGTACTGGCGGACCGACTCGCCCGTGGGGAAATCACCGAGTCGGAATACCGTGAGAAGCTGGCTGCCCTAAGCAACCACTCCCCACGTTGAGACATCCGCAACCGTTCCCAATGCAGCATGCCGCAGCGCCGGCGCGGCACACGCAGTGAGACACCGACAACCACACTTGCTGCGCTAAGCCGCTTTCACGCCGATTGGGGGAATCCGAGTTCGCCGAGAACGATTTCTATGCGGGGTAAAACGTGTTTGAGTCCGCGATGCCCACGACAGGCGCTCCAGCGTCAGATCGGCTGCAGCGGGCCCTGTCGGGCACTCTCACGGTTTTCGGGATCTCGTCCTACACACTCGTGTTTGTCGGAGCAATTCCACGAATGGCCGTATACGACTGAGAGCGCGCGGGTCGGGGTGCACGCCCGCCTTGCATTCAACTGACCCGGATCGAGTAGACGCTCTCAAACTTGTACCGTCACAGCTTTTCCCGTAAATCCGGATAATCGCGGACTTGCCCTCTACACGGCAGCCGCTCGGAAACGTTGCGTGTCATCCCTTAGAGTAGCGATCGAGCCGTTCAGCGATCTCACTGATCGTGGTGTTGCGAGTGACGCCTAGATCGCTCAATGACACTAGGCCCACGCTTGTTCTCACGTCGGTGTGGTCGTAGTGGATGGCACCGAAAAACGGCCGATTGGTATCGGGCCGGTGGGAGACAATCGTGTACGGGATGTACGGCAGCGTCTGGTCTTGCAGCCACCCATACGAGTCGGTCGGTTCCGCTACTACGAATAGTGACTCCCCCATAACCGATGCAGGAAAGATGTGTTCGAATTCCTTCCTGATCTCGGCTTTCTCCTCAGGGTCCTCGCCGACCCCTTCGAAATAGAACTCAGGGGTGAAGTGCGAGAGGAAAACTCGACTGCGATGCAGCCTGGCATCGTTGGGCGGGCTAGTTTGAACGCGAACGGCGCGAATTGGCTCGTTGTCGATGATTACGCGCTGTTCACTGTGGATGCACATCTGCCGGTAGCCACGATCGGCCAATCGAAGAGCTGCTTCCTCCATCAGCTGATCGAGATCGGCGCTAGTCTTGTTCACCTCGACTCCTTGCGGTGAATAGACGCGCCAATTCTTGGGGCGATCGCCAGGTTCGACAAATTTGCCGCCGGAGAACACGAGGTCGCTGATGACAATGAGGTGGGCTACGCAGGCGGCGGAACCTCGGCTGGGTTTTGTCGCGCCCCGGATAGATTTGTTGGCGTCGGACGCTACTGCGGTGACGGGTCCGGGGACACCTCTGGTGGTTGTGCTCAGGTTGGAATCGTCGCCGTCAACCAGGCCGAGTACGCGGTGGTAGGCCTGGCGGTACTTTTCAGGCACGGGCCGCGAACCACGCTCCCACTGCGAGATAGTCGCCCTGTTGACCCCCAACACCTTTGCAACGTCGGTTTGGTTGAGCCCCGCAGCCACCCGCCGCTCCGCGAGCGTCTCTGTACCCTCGGGCGAACCGTAGAGGTCACTGACCGCTACCCCCACAGCTGCGGCGATCGCGGGGACCTTTCGCGGTCTGGGTTGGCACTGACCGGTCTCCCACTGCAGGACAACATCCCAGCCGGTGTTCAGGCGCCGTGCCAACTCCGCGCGCGTCAAACCCAGGTGTTCTCTGGCCGCCAGGAGACGTGAGCCGTCGAAGCCGATCGTCTGACGAACATCTCGCGTCACCGACTCGATCCTTCCTCCGTTTCCACACCAACCAACCTAGGCGCGCTCCACTGCCTTCCGGGGGCGCGACGCATTGACAGTCGTCGTTTAGTTTGGGTACGTTAACGCCATAGTGTACGTCGTACCTATATCTATTGTTTGCTGTCCGTGTGGTCTCCTGCGCGTGCACGGGCCCTATTTGTCCAGCGCGGTTGATTACATCCACACTCGCGTCGAGACGCCAATAGACCGCCTGCTCTCGGCTCACTGCTCCATTAGTGTTCACGTATTGCCTTATCTTCCAAATTGATTCGACCTATTGCGTGTCTAGTGCTGTGCCACATCGATTTGTTCCTCGTGTCGCCCGAGTCGCCACGGGGGGATGTGCACTCGAAGTTCGCACCACGCGGGCTTCCGGACCTCACTCGAGTGGTCGAGATTGCTGGAACTCTTGTGAAGCACGTTGACGTGTGATGAACTTGCGGTTGCCCCAAATATTTCATCCGAGCCGGGACGTAGCGCCGGCCCGTGTATGGGGTTGAACGGCGTTCGCACATTCCGCCGCAGGAGGTGCTCGATACAGATACGCATCTGACAGTCGAATTTATGACTGAGCTCTAGATACTGAAAAAGCCGGGGGGCAACCCGGCTTCTCCAGTGTGGTCTGAAACCACATTCGCATCTCTCCCCACAATAGGAGGACACATGGCTATTTCAGCGTGCCCAGATCAAGTTGTCAACCCCTTGCCGGCGCCTGAGTGGGCGCCTGCCCAGCGTGCGTCGGCTCAGCCCCGATTGACCTGGCAGCGGCCATGACGACGCAACGATCCACAGCTCCGGTCGCGCTGCCCGTTAACGATGCGCCTTACACGAAGATCTTGTACGTCGATCCCGAGACAGGTCGGCGGGTTCGGTCTCGCATCGTCGCCGAGATCGGCCATGTCTGCTTCGAAACGTCTGCCCCGATTCGCTATTTCCCCGCCTACCGTGGCAGACGCTCACATCAAGGTCTGTACTGGTTTTCGCGGTCAGCCTCGTATGTACATTTCGAATCTCGATTCGAGATGACTGCACTAATGGTGCTGGATTTTCGGGGCGAAGCGATCGCGGTCAGCTCCAATCCGTTCTGGTTGTTGTGGCCGCGAGGCACCAAACCGGTGCGCCACGCACCGGACTTCTTCGTGCGCCGGCGCGACGGCTCGGTCCTCATCGTCGACGTCAAACCTGCCGAGCGAATCACCGACAAAGACCGCGAACAGCATGACCTCACACGGCAATGTTGTATTGAAATCGGCTGGGAATATGAGGAGTTCACGTCGATCACCACGGCGGTGGAGCGCAATCTGCGGGTGCTGTCGGGATACCATCATCCTCGGTTCGCTCCCCCCGAGAACGCTCGCGCGCTGATCGTGGCACGAGTGAGGGCGGCTGGAAGCGAAGGCTTGCAGTTGGCTGAGCTGGTCGACATAGTCCGTGATTGCACTGGTCTGTCTGACGAGCTTGTGGTCTGCGCGGTCTACCACATGCTGTGGAACGCGCAGTTGCACGCCGACCTCAACCGTCTGCTCGCCTGGGACGCGGTGGTGCGGTCATGATCGAAATTCAGGTCGGCGACCTCATCGAATTCCGCTGCCAAACATGGCAGATACGGGACCGGGATGCAGTGGCGCTACAACTGAAATGCCTCGACGACGGTAGTGAACTCACCCTGCCGATCGCGATGGTGACCTCTGACGACACCTTCGTTGGACCCGATTCTGGCGGTCCCAGCGTGGCCGATCAGCGCCTGCTTGACCTGGCTTCACCGCAACAGCGTGCAGAGGCCGAATTCTGGTACGCGCACATGTTCGAGGTGAAGTACGGAATCTCCCTGCAAGACCGGGGCATCCTCGCCCCAGTCGAGCCGACATCGCCCGTTGCCTCGCGATTAGACGACATGCGCCGACATTTAGGCGACCTCGGCATCACGGTGTCGATGGCGACGATGTGGCGCAAATGGAGCGGATTCAATCGCCGAGGCGTCGTGGGCTGCATGGATCTGCGCGGAATGCCCGGCCACGTGCGGTTGTCCGGTATCGACCAGCGGATCGAGGCTGTTCTCGACGCGGTCCGCACCCAATTCATCGACAAGTCCACTCCGACAAAGAAACAGATGATCGAAATAGCCAAACACCGCCTCACCGACGAGAACATCGCGATGCCGAAAAGGACCTCCATGTACAACCTGCTCGAAAAGCTCGACCGGGGCGAGCACATCACTGGCGATGCCACCGCCCGCCGCAGCCACGCCAACAGCCCCGACCGTGCCTTCAACAAAATTGTTGCCCTGTTCCCCGGCGAGGAAGTCCAGGTCGATTCCACTCCCCTCGACGCCATGGTGCTCCTAGCCGACGGCAAACCCGGCACGGTGGATCTCGCCGCCGGCATAGATGTCGCCACAGGAACCATTCTGAGTCCGATACTGCGGGTCAACGCCTGCAAAACCGTCGATGTCGTGGAGATCTGGGCCAATTCCGCAATACCGCAACAAAACGTCCCCGGCTGGAAAGAAAACATGGCCATAGCCCGCAGCTATCTGCCCGACGTGATCGCTTCCGAAGAGGAACTCAATGCTGCGCTGGCGGACAAGCCGCTCATCGACGTGCGTGGCCTGGTCGTTGACCGCGGCAAGATATTCGTATCAGACACGTTCCTTCGCGCTGCGGAAGCCCGCGGTGTCAACTATCGCGTGGCGCCCCCGTACACACCCACGGCCAAACCACATATCGAGCGACTGCTGAAAACCATCTCCGACGACTTCGTCAGATGGATCCCCGGCTACAAGGGCCGTTCGGTGAACCACCGGGGCCGCCAGCCAGAAAAGGACGCAGTGTGGCCCCTTCCGCTGCTGCAGGCACTCTTGGACCAATGGGTCATCATGGTCTACCAATATCGCAGTCGAGTCGGCCCGCAGGCGACACTCGCGCCGCGAATGCAACTGTCCCCCAATGCCATATATCGCGCACTGTCTCAGTCGGCACCGACTCCTGCACGGATACTGACTCGCGAGGAGTGGATCTGCCTACATCCCTGCACATTCAGGGTGGTCAATACCTACGGAATCAACTTCGAAAACCTTATCTACAACGACGATTCACCGGAGTTTCATCGACTGCGACGCCGTAAATCGCCCAACAAGAAACAGAACGGACGGTGGGAAGTGCGCTACGACCCCAACAACCTGCTTCAGATTTGGGTGCGCGATGAATCGCTGGATTACGACGAGGACGGTCACCAGATCGTCAAAGACAACGGATGGATCGAATGCCGTTGGGTTCTGGCTAAATTCGCGACCGTCCCGTTCGGTATCGATCTTGTTCACGCCATCAAAGCCGACGTCGGCAAGAACATCAGTGACAAACTTGTCCTCGAACGCACCGAGCACATCCACCGGCAACTTCTGGGCGGGCCGCCACAACCTCGACGCCGGCCCCTGACCCGCACCGAGACTGTTGCGGGCCGAGCCAACTTGGCACGTCAAGAGCTACGGGCCGGTCCCCCGGAACCGGACGCCAGACCCGAGTCGGAGCAGGCTGACGCGGCTGCGGAAACCACTACAGCGCCTGCCCCCATCCGTGTAGAACCGATGCGCCCCATGCGCTTGTCGGAAGGGTGGTGACCAGGTGGCATCGCCGACGACTAGAGATGAGTGGCGCGAGTACTGCATGTATGAGCCGACACCCGACTCACATCGCCCCCGCTTAAGCATCGATGAAATCAAAGCCCTCAGTCCCGCAGACCGTGAGATCTACAACGAGCGCCGCATCGACTACCTCAACGAGGAACGAGTGTTTCCCACCCGAGACCTGAAACGAATCCTGAAGCACTCCCGCCGACTTCTGCGCAGGTCACGGGTTGAGAAATGGGTTGCGCGCCCTGGGATTAGGGTCTCAGGCAAACCGAGAACCGGCAAAACCACCGATGTGATGGCTGCCGGCAAGCGCCTGGACGCTGAGCTTCGCCGAGCCAGCGGTAAAGGAAACGATCGGTCCTACCTTCCCGTTGTTTACACCACGATCGCCACCGCCACGACGACCAACAAACTTTGGGTCAGGCTCGCCGACTTCGTCGGTGTACGTGAGCTGCGGGGTAGCAACGCCGATGAGCGACTCGTGGACCTCGCACGACTGCTCAAAGGCCTCGGCACCAAGTTCGTCATCCTGGACGACGTCCAGCGCCTGAACACCGACCGCGCCGCCGGCGCGGAAGTCGCAGACAACATCAAGACGTTCGCAGAGAATCTCGACGCCACGATGCTTTTCGCCGGCATCTCTCTGGAGACAGCACCGCTGTTCAGCGGTGAGAACGGCGAGCAATGGCGCAAGCGCACACGGGCGGTCAACCTCGCCAAATATGAGCTGTCCAACGAGGCCGACCACCTGGAATGGATCGAGCTGGTCGCCTCGCTCGAACGTATCCTGCCGCTGCCTCTACACGAGGAAGGCCTGCTGGAGAGCAACGCCGACTATCTGTATCACCGCACAGACGGCTCGATCGCGGCGCTGACCGACTTGATCATCGACGCAGCCACCGACGCCATCGATCTCGGGATGGAGGCCATCACGCTCAAGCTTCTCGACTCGGTAGCCGTCGACGATGTGGACCTGGAAGCCGACGATGTCGACTAGTTCGTTCAAGCTCTTCGAGCATGATGATTCGGCCCTACCGCTGCTGCGTCGCAGTGGGCTGCCTGTCCAGATAGCACCGATGACCGACGAGACGCTGGCCAGCTACCTGCAACGACTCACCGATCGAAACCTGCTACAGCCCCAGTGGCTTGCCCGACTGTCGCATCTACCCCATTTCGGTGCGACCCTGGCGCAGCTGACCGGGCTACCCGAGAAGCACCTGGCATCGGCACTGCCAGAACTGCGATCAACGGGGACCGTCCAGAAGTGGCCACATCTCATCGGACAGGTCTCAGCCTGTGCGGGCAGACGGCCCGCCTGCACACACTGTGCGGCTGCGTGCACCGGCGACCGTACGTTGGTCGTCACCGTGTTCGCCTGTCACGAACAACTCGTCTGCCATACCCATCGGCGTTGGGTCGGAAGTCCCGCCCTCAAATGCACACCAGCAGAGCAACTGTCACTTCACCACTGTCCCGACGTCGTTGCCGCCAACCTCAAGCATCGCCGCTTGATCAAAAAATGGGGACGTGGACCCGTTCGCGCCTGCTTCATCTCCGCCGTCGCCTGCCTATCGGTGTGGGCGAGATGGCCGGTGGTCATCCGCGCACCCGACATCAGGACACGATGGGCACGACTAGGGGTAACCGAACAAGGCCCGCCGATGAGGCCTGCCGAAATCGCCGCGTGGTACCCCAACGCGGTGTCGGTGACGGAAATCATCCTGTCGCACCGTCGACACGTCATCACTGCTGAACTAACGCGCCCCCGCATCGTCGCCAGCGCACTGACGCAACTGCACGAAGTCATCACCGGGCTGAGCCCTGGTGGCGCCGCGGACCCGTTCCGCCAGGCAATCTTCGCCGAGCTCCTCGAACCCGGCTGCGAAGCCGAAGGCCAGCCCCCGTTGGCGCCAGACCAGTTTCGACCACACCGCCCGCACAGCGGGAAGCTCTCTTTGGCCCGTCCGAACCCGCACTGAGTCCAAAAGATCAAGGAGAGATGAATGGCCGAACCAGATCTCACACCTCGGGCGTTCGTTAAGGGCGTATGGGGCAGCACCGAATGGGAGTGCAACGACGGGGTGGCGTCGCGCATCGTGTACGGGCAGCAACGAGGAATCGGTAACGACGGACCCACCTTGCGCGTCAGCGCTGTCCAGTATCTAGACGGTCGGTTCGATGTCGTTGCCGACCCTGCCAGCATCCTCGTTTGCAGTGTGCGTGATCGTGGTTTAACCGCTGCCCACGCTCGTGTACTGGCAGCGCTACTCACGCATGCCGCCGACGAACTCGACCGATGGGTTCCCGGATGATGTTTGCGGCCAAACAATCCAGAGGGAACAACAGCGATCCCCGTCACCGACAACGGGGGCCGCAGCTGTCACCTACCGGCTCAACACCGATTATGTTGGCGTAGTGTCGAATTGGTCATCCGAACGGTCGGTGTGCTGACACAGAGGCCAAACACTTTCGGTACCCGCACCGATCTGCCACTGTCGCGACGGCTTGGGTACGACGGGCCCGTGCCGAGGGTGCTCCTACGGTGAGCAGAAGATCCGCAGTTGTGCGCCGCACTGAGCTGCCGTGCTCCACGCGGTCTGGAGCAATGAATAGAGTTGGATCATCTCATCGGCTGGGTGGCTTTTGGCGAGTTCGGCTCGCACATCAGCCAGTGACATTCCAGCGCCGAGAACAATCCACACCTCCTTTTGCGCACCGGGGTCCGTGACGATGTCGCGCATCTGTTCCCAAATCTGCTGAGGGCTCAGTTTCCGCGGAGTGCGCAGCCGGGTGACTTGTTTGCCCGAAGATTTGTCGGTCGACCATGGTGTGTCCCAATAGTCGATGCGCAGAGGGGTTTGGCTTGAGGCCAGCAGGTAGGTGATGTTTTTGATCGCTTGTCCGACGACGTCATGAAACACACTGGCCGACCGCTTCTTGCCTTCCCCATATTTGGCATGGATGAAGGCAATGCGGTCCGGTTGCATGGCGATGAAGTCGCACGGCTCGGTTCGAAGGTCGGTACAGATTAGGGTGTCGAGGTGATCGAAGTACCGTGACATCTCCGGTATTTCGTCACGCTCAGGCCTGACCAGTTTGTCGATGACCTCGAACACCGAGTTGGGAGCCCACCGGTCACCAACAGGGTCACCTTTTTCGATTTTGATGTCCTTGAGTTGGCTCATACCGGTGACGAGTTTGAGCAGCCGCTGGCCGGGGAGGCCGGTGTGCGGTTCGCCCGCCGCCAGGAACTGGCCGTGGACATAGATGCTGCCTGGTGTCTGGGGAACGATGCGCATCCGTTGGCCGGCATTGATGGTTGCTGTCAGTTCACGCTCGGTCGTGGTGTCGAGGAAATTGAGGCGGCGTAGTGCGGATGATTCGAAGTGGTATTTGGCCTCGGTGGCATCCCAGTGCAGCGAAGCCGGGACCGCTGTGCCGCCGACTTGAAGGGTCAGCTCACCGTCGTGGACGGTGGTGGCGGCGTCGTCGAGGTGCAGTTCGGTGGTGGTGCCGTCATCATCGGTGCGTGCGAAGTCGGCGACGTCGACGTCGATGAGCAGGTGCGCTGGCGTGGGGTCAACGGGCTGCTCGGCCGCGGCGGCGTAGCGGTCCAAGGTGGCACTTGCCTGGGCGTGGTCGTCATCGAGGAGGTGATCGATGGTTTCGACCCAGTCGCGGTATTGCTCGAACGGCATGCGCTGGGCCCGGCCGTCTCGGATCCGGGCTCGGCTAATCCCCAGATACCGGCGGGTTTTATCGCCCAGCGGTGAGTTCGGAGTGTAGCCCTCGGCGACGTTGCACACGTAGGCGTAGTCGGTGAGATCGGGAGCCACGTCCTCGATCGATGCCGCGCGCACGGCGCGGGATCGGATGGCGCGTTTTCCGAGGTCGGTGTTGTCGAGGGACACGCTGGTCAGGCGTGTGGCGGGATCGAGCAGGATCGACAGGGTGGGCCGGGTCTCTTGGCGCAGGCTCAGTGCGCTGATGGCGTCGGGAAGGTGGTTGTGGCTGTCGAACACGTACAGGCGTTTGGTGGTCAGCCGGATGACGGTGAATCCTAAGTCGCCCTGCAAGAACAGGCCGTTGAGCAGAGCATCAGAATTGCCGATGCTGACATATCCGACGACGACGGTGTCCGCGTCGGGAAACATGGGCGCCTGGGTGCTGCGGCCCATCGACTGGTAGTCGGCGACGATGGTCTCGCCGAGCTCAGCGGGTGAGGGCAACGTGGGTGGCCGCTGGTAAACCCGTGCGGCGGGTTGGTAGGCGAACTGTTGCCACAAGTCGGGATCGGACAGGTCGATCGGTGTGCGGAACTGCTGGTCGAAGTAGGCCGCAGCCGGCTGTACGCCGAGCAGGCACTGCGTGAAATCGGGTGCTGTCGCCAGTGATTGGCCGCCGAGCTTGTCGAATTGCAGGTAGCGGCTCCAGGTAGCGGCGGCATCGGATCCTTGACGCGACAAAACCCAGGCGATCTTGGGTGCAGGTGTGGGCCGGCGCAGGATGCGCCCGATCTGCTGGACCACCGAACGGTCATTGCCGGGTGTGTCGTGAAAGGCCACCACCCGAAACGACGGATCGTCGATTCCTTCGAGCAGCTTGAACTGGTGTACCCAATATTGAGCATCGGTGTCGTGGGGCGCGGGCAGGTGGTTGGTCAGAGTGGGATCGCCGGTGCGGGTGAATGTTTCGTGGATGCCGATGACCGACTGGTTGCGGTCGCGCAAGGCAGCTACACATGCCTGGATCGCGGGCGCGTCCTTGCAGCGGATGATGATCCGCGCCGCATCGAGCCGTTTCTGCGCGACGAAGTCAAGGGTGTCGTCGATGAACTGCTCGGTGCGGCCTTTGGAGAGCGTGACAAATCGCGGCTCGCGCAGTCGCTCGTCGGCTTCCGCTTGATGATGGCGATACCAGTAGCGATGTGACGGCTCGGCATCGAAGTGCAGTTCATCGTTGCGATAGGGGGTGGCGGTGAATAACACGACCGGCAACCCCAATGACCGTATCGCGCACGACCATTGCGGTGAGGGTTCATAGTGGCCTTCATCGACCAGCACAGCGTTGAACCCCGCAAAACACGCATCGCGTCGTACCGGGTCGCCGTCCAGTTCTGCTTGGATACGCAAGGCTTTCTGGAACGTGCCAACAAACACCGTCGCGGTGGCGGTGTCGGCAAGCTCATCGATGCGTGAGCTGACAGGCAGCTCACGCACGCCGGGGAACTGGGAAGGTTTGGGGCGCTGCAGTCGATCCCACAATCCTGTGTCGAGCGGGCGTGTCAGATGGTTTGTGTAGGAGCTGCATGAACCGGATGGAGCACGATGATGTCCATGGTTGTTCGGCAGGACAGTCAGGCCGGTGACGGCGAAAACGGCGAGGAGATAGACCGGCTGGATTCGGGCCGGCAGGCGTTCGAGGAGTTGAAGGCCTCGGGCGGTTTCGATGACGTGCTGGCCAAGATCGACGCCGGCGAACTGCAGCTGACCGGCGAGGGCGGCTTCCTGCAGGAGATGGTGAAAGCGGTCCTCGAGCGAGGCTTGCAGACTGAGCTGAGCAGCCATCTGGGATACGAAAAGGGTGATCCAGCCGCAAGGGTACTTCCCAACGCCCGCAATGGATTCAGTCCCAAGACAGTATCTAGCGAAGTCGGCGACGTCACCCTGGCGATCCCACGCGACCGAGACGGTAGCTTCATTCCGACGCTGGTCCCGAAGGGCTCGCGGCGCATCGGCGGACTCGATTCGATGATCGTCAGCCTCTACGCCGGCGGTATGACCATCCGCGATATAGAGCATCATCTGGCGACCACGATCGGGACCGAGATCTCGCGGGAGACGATCAGCAAGATCACCGACTCGGTGCTCGAGGAGGTCCTGGAATGGCAGCGCAGACCCCTGGACCCGATGTATCCGATCGTCTATCTGGACGCTCTGGTCATCAAGATCCGCGACGGACAGCAGGTCCGCAACAAGTCAGCGCATATCGCCGTGGGCGTCGACATCGACGGCATTCGCCACGTACTGGGGATCTGGGTTCAGCCCACCGAGGGCGCCAAATTTTGGGCTGGCGTGTGCGCTGAGCTGGCCAATCGCGGCGTCAAGGACGTGCTCATCGCCTGCGTGGACGGCTTGACCGGCTTCGGTGATGCGGTCGCGGCGACCTGGCCGCAGACCATCGTTCAGACATGCACTGTGCATCTCATCCGGGCTTCGATGCGTTTTGTCGCCTACGGCGATCGCAAACCGGTCGCCGCCGCACTGCGCGCGATCTACACCGCACCCACCATTGATGCCGCTGAATCGGCGCTGCGGGACTTCGCCGGCTCGGCCTGGGGGCAGAAGTACCCGACGGCGGTTCGGGCCTGGGAATCGGCTTGGGAACGCTTCATTCCGTTCTTGGCGTTCCCGCCAGCGGTCCGCAAAATCATCTACACCACCAACGCGATCGAGTCGCTGAACTACCAGCTCCGCAAGATCATCAAGAATCGTGGCCATTTCCCCAATGATCAAGCGGCAGTGAAGCTTCTGTGGCTCGCGATCTGCAACATCGAGGATAAACGTGCCCGAGAACGCGTCCGCCAACGCGACCGAACAGAGCCGCAGGAATACAGGCAAAGCAACCGTCTCGTCGAAGGCGCCATAGTCACCGGCTGGAAACACGCACTGGCCGCCCTCGTCCTCAACTACCCAGACCGACTAGAGCCCTACATCTACTAAATGACCGCAGGTCTTACACAAAAATCTTGACAAGCTCTGTCGAGCGTGCGGCGGATCTGGCGAACCAACGCACGCCTGGGCACCAGCACCAGCCAATGCCGATCCGGCCGACTGTCGATCAGGCCAGCAATGACCGCTGTCTTGCCGGTACCGGTCGGCATGGTGACCAGCCCGGCACCACTCGGCGAGCTGCCACTGCCCGCAAGAAAGTTCGCCATGGCTTTCACCGCGTCACGTTGGTGTGGCCACAACGCGCCGGCCAAAGAGGTGTGCACCGTCACCTGTCTATGAAACCCTGTTGCCCACAGCAGGCGGCTCAGCGACGCAGCTGTCTTGAGCCATCATCTGCAGCCTGCCGGACATCAGCGATCTAACGCTTTGCCACGGCCCACCCTGGCCCCTAGTCGCAGGCTCAGTCGCTAAATGCCCGCGGTATCGAGCTGCCGCGGGCGCGGGCCGCGTAGGCCGGCCACTAGGTCGGCGAGCAACATCCGCTGCCCGGCTCTCGCATGTTGTTGCGGAATGCGTCCGGCGCTCTCACCCGTCCGCGGGCATTCTGATTGGCGGGAAGTTGCCTACCAGCGCTCGACGTGCGTCCCGACTGTCTGTCACTGTCATGTCATCCCGGAAAAGAGCCAAACTTGGTGGCACAAATCCGCGAAATGATGCGAGTCGCACTGGATCTGACTGGTCGAGTTGGCCTCGGGAGATCTGCTGCATCCCAACCCTTCTAGTGGCAGACGGCGCACGAACAGTCGGGCGTCGACGTCGGGTCGATGACTGATGTGACGCGATGGTCGCGACAAACCGGCAACGAGGAGTATCGTGAATGGCGCTCAGGAGTGGCTTTTCGGAAGAGTCGACCATCAGAGGTGAAGAGTCGACCGCGCACGACGATGAATATCGACCCAGACGTTCCTCAAGTGCCCTCCTGAGCTTTTAAACACTGTCCAGCGGGGCACGAAGAGCGCGTTAGCTCAACGCGCACGGCCAGAACGCGGTTGCTACGCCTCGATCGAGGTC
The DNA here is from genome assembly GCF_058536225.1 of Mycolicibacterium arcueilense. Taxonomy (NCBI): domain Bacteria; kingdom Bacillati; phylum Actinomycetota; class Actinomycetes; order Mycobacteriales; family Mycobacteriaceae; genus Mycobacterium; species Mycolicibacterium arcueilense. The sequence continues at coordinate 2,119,191 of NZ_JBZTYL010000007.1, read as the reverse complement.
AGTACGGTCGCGCTTCACCGATCGAGAATGGCTCCATCTGATCGTCGCCGTCCGCGGTGTTCGTCACTTGCCCGAGGGCGCAGGTGGAGTCAGCCAGTCCTGCGTACCAACCACCGAATCTGTCGAACTCCGGTGACACGCTGGAGACCATGACCATCACCCTCCCCAGCGGGCAACCCAACGAGCGATTCATGCGGTACGTGCGGCCACCAGTCAGGGACGACGATGACCATCCCCCGCTGTTTCCGCTTCGCCCCGCGACGCGCCGGTTGCGACTGGGCATCGACGTCACCACGGTGCCGACTCCCCCGGATGGACTCCTGGCTGGGTACCTCACACGAGACGAAATCGACGTCCAGCTCCTGCTTCCGGAAGACCAGGAAGTTCCCAGCACGTGGACCGCCCTGTTGCCCGCGGCGACAACAGTGCGAGTTGCGTTCACTGCGGTACCTGAGAGCTGGCCGATGATGCTGGCCTTCAGCGTCGGGTTCGCCGCTGACAGTGAGACGCGACGCACCCGGGGAACAGCAGAGTTCTTCCCCGCGTATCAGCTCGCCGACGCGCAGGCAGCACCTGCCAACGCACAGCCGCTGGAGTCGTCGCAGCGGCATCACGCGGCTGCTTACGCCGCGGTGGCCGCAAAGGTCGACATGGACGTCATCGTCACCAACGCTCCGACCGCGGGCCGGTCCGACGTTGCAGATAACGACATCGTCATGGCGGTCGCTCCGGATGACGCGGTGGCCCTGATCGGGCTCTATCTGCGCATGACAGCCAACCCCGTTGTCGGGGTGCAGCGGGGAGCACTCGCCGGCGACATTGGATCGTGGGAGACGACGCTGACCACCGGAACCATCGAGAACCTCTACAACTGGGGCTTGGTGTCGCACATGCGCTACTTCGAGATCTTCCAGGCCCTCGCCGCTCGGGAGTCGGACAGCGCAACAGTGACGGCGCTCAACTCGATCCGCGTGCGCCTGACCCGTGCGGCACGCGCACTCGATCACGTGCTCGCGGCGCTCGCCAACCCGCTGAATAACAACCGCGAGGCCGACGTAATCGAGACCGCCGCCGAGGCTTTCGACCGTGAACTGCTCTACCTCGCCGCGGCATTCGACATCTACGGGCGCCGGTACCCCCTCCTCATCGATCCCACGCGTGACCCGAAGAACTTCCGCCAGTCACTGGACGGGAAAGGCTACACCCAGGACCACGTGGAGAGGGAATACGACGCCGGCATGCTCGTCGATGTCCAATGGCTGCACGTCTACGCAACGGTGTGCAAGGTGCTCCGCAACCACATCCACGACGGCATTCTGCCCGTCAACCAGCATCTCGGGCGCAGCTACGGCAGCACCAGGAACATTGCACTGAACCTGGACGCGATGCCCGAACTGCTACCCGGCAGCACCGCGGTCGACAGCAGGTTGACCCAGGCTCACTATGACTCGCTCGGAGCGTGGCAAGCCGACCCCGCCGACGCCTTCGCCACCCCGATGAAGGTCGCCGACCTCGCCACAGCGGGGGTCACGCTCCTAGTCTCCGGACTGCAGCTCATCGAGGAGTTCACGAAGGTGATCCTGCGGAACAAGCCGCAGACAGCGGCCGCACCCAGCCCGCTGCTCGGTTGCCTCACCGCACCGCCGGGGTGGACCGAACCCCCGCTGCACGAACGCGCGGTGCTTTACGGAGCGCTGTTCGGCTATCACCCCGTCTGAAGCAACGCAGCCGCCGGTGATCGGCGCGTACGCAACGTCACCTAGATGGTTCGGGAGTGTCGACCGGAAACCACCCCGAGATTGACCACCAACGGTCATCAGCGGGATCCCGGCGGAGGTTGATCAACTCCAAGGTTCCGGTGCCCGCCACCGTCGGTTCCTCACGCGGCCCGTTAGGGTCGTATCCGCGCGTCCAGCTCTGCGGCGGCTGTGACCATGTGCTGCGGACACGGGCGGTACGGGAATCGGCACGCCTCCAGGTACTGCTGCAGCGGCATCACCCCCACCTGCCGCCAGGCCCGGATCAGGTTGGCCGCTTCAACCCGTGGAGTCTCCCCCATGCCCTCCAACAGCATGAGATCGGAAATCGAGACGACAGCGGGCGCTAGCATCCGGCCCCCATACGCCGCCATCATCTCGCGAGCACAGAACCCGACGAGCATCATCGACATCGGAGTGCTTGGAAGTCCCACGTCGGGCACGACGACGAAGGGCGCGAACGTCGTGTCCGTGAACGATGCGCCGTCCCAGCCGCGTTCGATCAGTTGATCGATCACGGACTCGAACTGACGAGCTTTCTTGCTCGTCAGGAAAGCTTCGAGGTTGGAGGCGAACTCCGCGCCACTGCCCCATCCCTCGGCCAGCGGTTGCCTCAGCGGACGGTGCGTCGCGTCGATCAGCCAGACCAACTGAGTGTTGGTCGGCAGCATCCAATCGCACGCCTTCGGTTGCTGTCCCCTCTTGACAGGCCACGCGGCCTGCATGTCCTCTTCACCAACGATGGAGCCGAACACCGCACTATTCGCAGCGATGCGGGCGACCATGCGACCGACGATCTGCTCGAACTGGTGCTTGACCGCATCCTGAAACTGCCTCGCCCGCTCCGGCTTTCCCTGCTCTACGAAGCCCTGCTGAACATCGAACTCGGGGGCGTTCCCGAAGAACCGGTCCATACCCCACTGAGCTCGGAGCGCGAGCACTGCGCAGTCGCCGAGGTCGAGGAACGGGAACCGCGTGAACGTGTACCGCTGTGCTCGCACATCGCCACGCTCCCGATCCTGCCGCGACATGGCACGGAACTCGTCCAGGTCGCGGACCATGTTCCGTTTGATGTACTGCGCCACTTCATCACTGACACCGTGCTCGTGGAGTGCGCCCAGGTCGAAGCGAGCGCGCCCTGTCCGCAGAACCGACATGATGACGTCACCCGCTCGCAGGAAGTCGTCCATGCTGATCCCCGTGGCTTCGCGGAAAGTGTCGGCGGGGGTCTCACCGAGCTGGTCGCCCACCTTCTGTGCCCAGGGCTGGTACCAGAACTCATGGGTCATGCACTTCATGTGCTCGGGTAACCGAGAGGCGTTGAACATTATCGACGCCGCTTCGTCGACCGCCATCTCGTTGGCGAACTCGATGAGCTCGTCCTCCGGCATGGCCCGCATCTCAGCATCCATCTGGCGCATGTCCATGGCGCTAAACCGAGCAGCTGAGCCGCTCGAGGTGTCGTGGTCCTCGGTCACCGACAACAGCAGCTGGAGCAGAGCGTCGTCGTCCTCGATACCGAGCCGTGGCCCCTCGCCAGCTTCGATGATCTCCCGCATGAGTCGGACCATCGTCTGCGGCGGCGCCAGCCGGTGCCCTGCCGCGAGCTGCTGCCGCACCGGCTCGTACCACTGCGAATCCACGATGCGCCTGGCCTCGATCGGCACCGTCTCCGCGCTGCTGAGCAGCGCAGCGTCGAGTTCGGCTTGCATCTCACCCAGCGCTACCAGCACCGCCGTGCTGTCGATACCCGAGAGCAGCTCAAGGCGTTGCTCCCGATCTAGCGGCTCCAAGCCCACTGTTGTTGCTGTGATCGTGTGTCGCGCCATCCCATGCATGGCCTCCACGACACGCCGAACCCCAGGCGGAAGATCACTCATGTCGGGCAGCTCCATCGCTGCTGGTTGAAAGGCAGGTCTGTTCGAAGGAGTGGGTGTACTGCTCTCCGACTGCCGCGTCCGCTTCACAAGGCGCCGTTGCCGTCGTGCACGCTTCTGCTGCCGCTTCCTCATGACCGTCGATATTCGCACGCAGGACCGACAACGCCGCCTTATGGGACATACCAGGTCCCGCTCCGCCACGAACTCAGCAGCCCCGGAATCTGCGAAAACATGAGACTGTCAACGGATGCCTGACATGAGTCGGCAGGTAATTCACCGTATCGCGATCCGGACTGCACCGCCGTGGGGGTTGAGTGTGGTGTGCAGCCAGAGGCATGTAGGCGAATTGTCCTGCCGTCGAGGTTGGTTACGGCGAGCCGGCGATCGGGCTACCCGAGTGAGTCTGGTTGGACCACCTCGCCGAACATCGAGAATGGCCGTTCGGCGGTGCCAGCGTGTACGAGTCGGCGTGCGGTGACCGATTCGTCAGTGTCACTGCGGGTCCGAGGTAACCGTTGCGAGGCGCAGCTTCGGCATTTCCACGATCATCTGCCGCCACGCCGAACGCTGGGGAGGGGCGAATGTGTGCTGCAGCGACAACGGAACACCGCGCGGCCGCAGCACGATACGTGTTCTTTTGCGATGCCGAAGCTCCGCGTATTGCTCCGCGTAGTTGTCAGCTCCCTCCAGGAAGGCAGCGAGAATGTCGAACTCTTCGGCGGCGATGGAATGCCCCGCCCCTACAGCCTCGTGCCGGAAATCCAGATACCGCAGAAATTCGTCCATGCCGTCGAGGGTGTATGCCACCAGGGCTAAGTCCTGCAGGGTCATCACGGGAAAACGTGTTGCCTGCCGGTACTTTCCGGACATGACTGCATCGCCCCAGATCCCGCCACCAAAATCGTGCATCACGACCCCGAGTCCCCGCACCGTGGTGAACGTATCCGGTTTGATCAGCCGACCGCCGACGACGACCGGCGTGCCCTGTGCTGCGGCGGCCAGCCGTGAGGTTAGTTGTTGGAATGCCTTACCGACATCCCGTTCATACGATGAAACCGTTTTCGAAGGATCAGCGGGCCCGAACCCTGCCTTGACTTCCCCCAGAATCAGCGTCGGATCGGACCTGACCGCGAAATCGACCTGCCCTTTGTCGCTATCCGACACTTTTACGGTGACATCGGTGAGGACATGATCGGAGGGATTGTGAAACAACTGCCCGAGAGTGTCACCCGAGGTTCGCTCCATAACGCGGGTAACCGCTTTCTCGGGCAGGGATCGCCGCAGGTAGTCGGCGATGGTTATGTGTAGACTCCCCCGTACTATCGGAACATTCACGGGCACAACTTGATCGTCAACGAGAACGAACGGGTAGGCGTCGAACGCTTGCCCACCGGTCTTCTCACCGTCGAGACGCGTGTTGAACACATCGCGGATCCGGACCCCCGCGTACACGCCGACCGGGATCGCGCACGCCTCAGCGAATGACCGCGCCCCCTCGCTGAGTGGCGGAAGAATAAAGTCCGGCCGTTCGATCGTGCAATTCGTATCACACGTGATGATGTACTGAACAAGTTCCGAGATTACGGACTCGGGCAGCGTTTCGATGTGCGCGTGGCGCAGAAGTGACCGTGAAACAATCAGCGATGCCCACCACATGCGGGTACGAAGGTTCACCATCTGCGCGCTGGAGGCCGTCAACGCCATTTCGCCGTGCGGCAATACTGTCGATCGAGATTCGCGCAACAGAGCGGCCAACCGTTCGGCGGCGAGCCACTGCACCATGCACTCAAGGAAGGGCATCACACCGTGGCCAAGCGGACCGTCGCCCCCTCCCGCCGCGCCGATCAGCCAGACAATTTTCGAATGACCGTAGTCGAGCAGGAAATCTCTATAACGTGACGCATGCACTGCCTTCGTGATGGCCCCGAGGGCCAGTACCGTGCACGGATTCACCTCGCTGAGTGCCTCCATGGCGAGACGCTCGGTCATCGCGCATTCGTCGAGCACCGCTGACCGCATATTGTTGTCGAAGAGAGCTTTGCGACGGTAGCGGCGCTTCACCTCCCCCACCGGCAGGACCGCATTCAAGATTCGCAACCCTTGCGGCGACCGGCTGAACTCTTCCCGCAAATGCACTTCGTAGAAGTTGCGCAGCGCGACACGCGCGTCGGCTTGCAGACCTGTCGCTTTCCAGTTCACCAATCCCCCTGATGTAAACGTAACCTTCACCGATGTCGAACACGCGCGATTCACGTTGTCTGTTCGCTCTAGCCACGTCCCAGCCCAGTGTAGATATCGCCAATTACGTTGTGGCCACGACGGCTTGAGGTCTCTGCCGTGCGCACTTGTGCACCGTCGGTGTGCGCCGCGCCGACAGAACCCCGTCGTGGCGTCATCCGAACCCGGCGAGGCCGGCGGTTGGGTGAGCGCGGCTGCCCGCCGTCGACAGCGTGATCCGCCGTGCCCTCGGGTTGGGCGCGGATCGGAAGCTCGAGCTGCGGGACTGCTTGGCCGACCTGGAGATGCGGGCGGCAATTGAGAGCGCTCGGCCAGAAACCGCTCCAGCCGCAGGCATCTCACCGATACGGGTGTTGGATGCCGTCGTCTGGATCCGCCAGAGTGGTTCCCGCAACGCCCGACAAGCACGGCGACGCGCTGGCCTAACTGGCTAGCAACCCGCACCTAATCGGCGGGCCGCCGTTGCGACCGCGCCGTAGCGACCAATCGAGCCCTCACTCTGTGGTGTCCGGCACTCTCAAGTTTTCCTGGACTCTGGCCGGCACTCTCATCTCTTCGCGGAAAGATAGACTCAAATCGATCCAAAACTAGTTGAGAGTGCCCACGTCACGGCACTGATCCACTCTCACCTTCTTCCGGATCGGACAATGAGTGTCCGATCCGGAACTAGTTGAGACTATTCCGGGAAAACATGAGAGCTGTCCGATTCCGCCCTGTTTTCCGGAACTATCTGAGAGTTGAGTCGGCCCTGGTGGCTCGATGTTTTCCGACCAGGTGTCCATATTGAGCGGTCTGTGTGGTTCCGATTCCGCGACTGCCTGACAGTGCCGGTTTTCAACGGCATGTCTACGTGCGGCCTTGTCGGACGCCCCAGCCTTCCGGGGGGGGACGCGAAAATCGACATCACGGCCGGCGGCCCGGCTGTGCGCCTTCGCGTCCGCCGCGATCTGCCTCGCGAGGTCGTCGCGAGACCACGCATTCATCAGAGCCGGAGGATTGCCGACTCGCCGCTGAAGCCGACGCAGCCCGATAGAAAGAACTGGTCGACTGAAGTTCTACACCGAGGTGCTGGGATGCGAACTCCGCACCGACATGGAGGTCTGGCCGGGTGCGCGGATGATCGAGGTTGTGCCGCCGGGATCAGATGTCTCCCTGGTTCTCCTGCCGCACGACAGCCAGATCCCGATCGCGATCCGCCTGGGCACCGCGGATGCTCAACAAGCCCATGACAGGGTCCGTGATGCCGGGGTGACGCTGCACAACGACGAGTTGATCCGGATGGAGGGAGTACCGGCGATGTTTTCGTTTACCGACCCCGACGGCAACGGTTTGGTCTACCTCGAGGACACCGAGCCGACCGATCCCCGCTAACCAGACGCCCCACGACGGAGACGATGCAAGGATGGCCTCCATGACTGTGGTTCTCGTGCACGGTAATCCGGAAACTGACGCGATCTGGGGTCCACTCGTCGATGCGCTCGGTCGCGATGACGTGGTGCGGCTGTCGCCGCCGGGATTCGGTGCGCCACTCCCCGACGGCTTTGCCGCGACCTTCCTTGCCTACCGGGACTGGCTCGAAGGCGAGCTGGAGAACATCGACGAGCCAGTCGATGTCGTCGGGCACGATTGGGGCGGCGGCCATGTGATGAGCGTCGTCATGCACCGGCCCGAACTGGTGCGCAGCTGGGTCACCGATGTCATCGGTGTCCTGGACCCCGACTACGTGTGGCACGACATGGCCCAGCTTTGGCAGACACCCGGAGAAGGTGAGGAACTCGTCGACACCATGCTCGGCGGAACCGTCGAGGATCGCGCCGCCCAGATGTCCGCGTTGGGCATCCCGATCGACATCGCGACCTCGATCGCCGCCCAGCAGGGACCAGAGATGGGGCGGGCGATCCTCGCGCTGTACCGCTCGGCCCGCCAACCCGCGATGGCGGAGGCCGGGCGAGCGCTGGAGAAGGCTCGGGCCCGGCCGGGCCTTTCCCTGCTCGCCACCGACGATCCCTACATCGGCTCCGACGACATTCGACAGCGTGCGGCGACGCGGGCCGGTGCACGCACCGAGGTACTCGACGGACTGGGACATTGGTGGATGGTGCAGGACCCGGCTGGTGGCGCGGCGGCCCTCACCCGCTTCTGGGACGGCCTCGGCTGATTTGTTCGGAACGTCGCGGTCCTGACGAACATCTGTTCGCGCTCGGGTTGCCGTCCTTTGTAGGCTGCGAACATGCCGTTCAATGCCGGTGACGTCTTTGCCGGGTACACCATTCAGCGGCTCCTGGGCGCCGGTGGCATGGGCGAGGTCTACCTGGCCCAGCATCCTCGCCTGCCCCGTCTGGATGCACTCAAGATCCTTTCGGTGAGCACCACGCGCGATGAGGAGTTCCGCGCCCGGTTCAACCGCGAGGCGGAGTTGGCCGCATCGTTGTGGCATCCGCACATCGTCGGGGTGCACGACCGGGGCGAGTTCGACGGCCGGCTGTGGATCTCGATGGACTATGTCGAGGGCACCGATGCCAAGCACTTGATTGAGCAGCACCCGTCTGGGATGCCCTTGCCGGATGTGGTGGAGATCGTCACGGCAGTCGCCGAAGCCCTCGACGTCGCTCACGAACGGAACCTGCTGCACCGCGACGTCAAACCGGCGAACATCCTGGTCACCGTGCCGTCGGGAAGTGCCCGCCGACGCATCTTGCTCACCGATTTCGGTATCGCCCGCGAAGCCGACGACGCGAATGGCCTCACGGAGACCGACGTGGCCATCGGTACCGTCGCGTACGTAGCGCCGGAGCAGCTCACCGGGAAGACGCTCGATGGCCGCGCAGACCAGTACGCCCTGGCAGCGACCGCTTTCCATCTGCTGACCGGCTCGCCTGTCTTCGAAGACACCAATCGCATCGTCCAGGCCGGCAACCACCTCTACGCACCACCGCCCCGGCTGTCCGAGCGCCGCCGCGACCTCGCCCATCTCGACGCCGTGATGGCCAAGGCGCTGGCCAAGCAACCCGACAAGCGCTACGCGCGGTGCCTGGACTTCGCGCGAGCGCTGGGCGGGAGCACGGACGTGTCGACCGCGCCCCAGCCGGTGGCGCCTGCTACGGGCGTTCACACCGCCCCGCTGGAGATCCCCGACGTCCATGAGCGGAGCAGCTCCCCGGAAACCAAACGGCTGGCCATGCTGACGATCCTGGGCACTGCCCGCGGCGTGCAGAAGACACCGGCCGGGCCTGACGGCGAGGAAGAGGTCTGGACGTTCCGCGTGGAGCGGTACGAATCGACCGGTGAAGCGCACACCGTCGTGCCGGTCGAGCTCCGTGGCAACTCCATCACGGGCGAACTCTCCGACGGGGATGTGGTGGAGGTCAGCGGCCCCTGGGACGACCGAACGCTGTTCGCCGACTCGGTGGTCAATCATTCGGCCGGCACCCGCGGACGCCGCCGGCGCGACTCGTTCGCAGTGACGCCAGGTAATCGCCGCCGTGCATTGACGTCGCATCCGGTACGCATTCTGTTGGTTCTGGCCGTGGTCGCCGCGATCGTTGCGACGTCCGTCCTTCTCCTCCGCGGTTTGGGCTCGTCGGAGCACAACACCACTCCGGGGTCGCCCGTGAAGCCCGAGAGTGCGACGGTGTTCTCCCCAGGCGGCTCACCAGACCATCCGGATCAGGCGAGTCTGGCCATCGACGGCAACCCGGATACGTCGTGGTCCACCGACATCTATCAGGATGCCGCGCCCTTCCCGGCCTTCAAACAAGGTGTCGGCCTGCTACTTCAGCTCCCCTCGCCAACCGCTTTGAGCGAGGTGACGATCGACGTGCCCAGCACCGGAACAGAAGTCCAGATTCGCGCGGCCGACAGTGCTCACCCGAACAGCCTGTCCGACACCACCGAGCTGACGCCGAACGTGACGTTACAGCCGGGCGACAACACCATCACCGTCGACAATCAGACGAAAACGTCCAATGTGCTGGTGTGGATTTCCAAGTTGGGCACCCTCGATGGGCAGAGCCGCACGAACATCTCAGAGATCACGCTGCGGGCATCGGGCGATTGATCCGCCTTCGGACTCGAGCAGACGCTTGGGGTGCATGCCGTCGACCTGACCGATGAACGGCGGGTGGATGCTGTAGCCGAGCATGCGGCGGATGTCCTCGGAGACGGCCCGCACGGTGTCGCGGGTCATCGACAAGGTGAATGCCTCCTGCGGACGCAGCCACGGCTCGCAGTATTGCGCCGTCAGGGCCAGGCGTGGGTTCGCAGAACGGTTGGCGCCACCGCCGTGCCACAACGTTCCGACGAAGAACACGCATGACCCGGCGCTCATCACCACCGGCTCGCGCTCGGCGGGCTCGGGCAGCCGCTCACCCCACTGGTGGCTACCCGCGACGATGTCGGTGGCACCGTTGTCGGCAGTGAAGTCGTCGATCGCCCAGATCGTGGCCGCGCCCAGGGCCTTTCGCGGTCGGGGCAGCGGATAGAAGCCGTCATCGGTGTGCAACATCTGGGCCTGCTCCCCCGGTAGGATGTTGATCACCTGCAGCATGGACAACAGGTAGTTGGGCATGAACAACCGATCCAGCAGCGCCAGCACCCGCGGATGGTCGGCGATGCGGTCGCAGCTGCGGGTCTTGTTCAACACGCTGTACACCCGCTGGGTCGCGTGTCCTTCAAACCCGTTGCGGCCCACCAGGTCCAACAGCGGACCCACAGATTTCCGAATGTCGTCGAGCTCGGCCTCGCTCAGCAGGTCGGGCAGGATCACGTATCCGTCGCGCAGCACTGCCGCCAGGTCCGCGTCTGCCACGGCAGGGTCCACCTGCTCACCGCTGCTGCGGGTCCGCCGATAGGTACCGGCCAGGTCACCGGACAACTCCGTCAACGACGTCACTTCAGTGCTCATATCGCCCTCACCGAAACATAACTGATTTCTGTTATGGTTCGGACTATGGCACGCGCGCCGGTCGGACGTCAACAACTGATCGATGCCGCCCGCGACGAACTCGTGCACGGAAACGGCGTCTTCGAACTCAGCGGGCTCACCCGTCGCGCCGGCCTCAGTACCGGCGCCCTCTATCACCACTTCGGATCGAAGAGCGGGCTTCTGACCGCGATCTATGACGGCTTCTACGACGGGCTGCGCCACGCGATCGCCGATACCCACCTACCCGACGGCGACTGGGCTACCCGCGAACGCGACCGCACCCATCGCTTCGTCGCCTATCACCTCGCCGACCCGCTGGCACCGATTCTGCTCAACCGCACCGCCAGCGACCCGCAGCTCACCGAACTCGGCGAGGCCTACATTCACGACCTCATCGACAACGCCGCCGCCAACATCCGCCATGGACAGCAACTCGGCGGAATTCCAACGGATCTGGACCCCGACAGCGCTGCTGCCTACGTCATCGGAGGCCTGCGCCACGGCATCGCGCAGCAGCTCCGTGTCATCCCGACGCCCGATTCCGATCAAGCCACACAGACACTTTGGCGCTTCACGGCAGCAGTCCTCGGAATCACCTAGACCGACAGTCCAACCGCGTCAGTCCCGGTCGTCGCGACCGCGCCCGGTTAACCGGTTGAACGCGGAGACGCCCGGGATGTTCGTCAACATCCGGAAGACGTCGTTACCCGTGTTGATCAACGATTCCAGCTGTGGCAGGAGGCGGTCCAACGTACGGAACATCGGGTCGGCCATGGCCATATACCGTTCGGTGCGATCGATGGTGGTGTTGAGCCGTTCCGTCGCAACCGCGAGGTTCTCCAGCAGATCAGGTAACTGGGCGGCAAGTTGAGCCGACGCCGGCGGAATACGCATCGCGCCGCTCGCCACCGCCTGGGCGGCGCCGACGGCGGACTGGGCCGTCTCGACGGCTGCCTGAGCGGCCGACTTGAGGTCGCTGGGTTTAGGTACCTTCTGGCTACTCATATCGCTAACTGTCCCCCCACACCCGCTACTCCGTCAGCAATATGCTTGAGCTGAACCGCGCGAGAGGACTCCCCCATGGGCACAGCCCGTACACCGATCGACCCGGATGCGCCGGTGCTCGTCACGGGCGCCAGTGGCTACATCGGGAGCTGGATCGTCAGGTCCCTGCTCGAAGCCGGTCACACCGTCCACGGCACGGTGCGCAATCCGCAGAAGGCGTCCGGTTTGGAGCATCTGCACAAGCTCTCCGCCGATCATCCCGGCCGGCTGAAACTGTTCAAGGCAGACCTGCTCGAGCCCGGCAGCTTCGACGAGGCGATGCACGGCTGTCAGCTGGTCATGCACACCGCCTCGCCGTTCCTGCTTTCCGGTTTCACCGATGCGCAGGAGGCGCTGATCCGCCCGGCACTTGAGGGCACCCGCAATGTGCTGGACTCGGTCAACCGCACCGAGAGCGTCAAGCGTGTGGTACTGACCAGCAGTGTGGTCGCCATCTACGGGGACGCCTGCGAATCACGGGATGTCCCGGGCGGCGTCTTCACCGATGAGCACTGGAACACCACCAGCAGCGCCGACCACCAGCCGTACCCCTACTCCAAGACGGTGGCCGAACAGGAGGCCTGGCGGTATCAGAAGGCGCAGGAGCGTTGGGACATGGTCACCATCCACCCGGGCCTGGTGCTCGGACCTGCGCTGACCAGTGCCAGCGACTCGGCCAGCCTGAGCACGATGAAGCAGTTCACCGACGGCACCCTGCTGGCAGGAGCGCCCGCGCTGACCATGGGCGTGGTGGACGTGCGCGACGTCGCCGATGCGCACCTGCGTGCCGGGTTCACCCCCGAGGCGCACGGCCGCTACATCGTCAATGCGGATTCGCTGACGCTTCTGGAGATTGGCAAGGTACTACGCCGCCGGTTCGGCCCGTTCTACCCGTTCCCGAGGATGACCGCGCCGAAGGTGCTCGTGAAGGCCATCGCCCCGGCGGCCGGGCTCACCCGAGAGTTCGTCGAGCGCAACGTGGGATATCCATTGGTGTTCGACAACAGTCGCAGCCGCAACGAGCTGGGACTGACCTACCGGCCCGCCGCGCAGACGGTCACCGATCACTTCCAGCAGATGCTCGACGACGGGCTGGCCCGCCGCATGCCGGGTAGCTAGTCCGCGGGTTCGGGCGGAAGCCCGTACTGCACCGCGATGCCGGTGAGCAGCAACGTCATTCGGTGCTGAAAGGCGTCCTCGCTGAACGGGTCGAATCCGGACTGTGCGACTGCGCGCAACGTCGGATAGTCGGATGCGGAACGTTTGGCCGTGAGTTTGAAGATCCGGGCCAGCCAGGGCTGTCCGCTTTCGGCGTGGAGGTGTTCACGGTGCGCCTCGGTGACGCTGCCGATCGCCATCGCGCTCACCGCAGCCCATACCGCCATCGCGTTGTCGGGCGACAGGCCGTGCCCGGCCAGCGCTTCGACCGCGTCGCCGTTGCACTCCATTTCCATGTCGTCGCGTACGCCGCCGGTGACGAACTTCTCGACCAGTGCCGGCTCCGAGGCCAGGACCGTCCTGATGTAGGACGCATAGCTGCGCATCCAGGTCGCCCAGTGCTCGCCGGCGTACCGCGGGGGCGGTGACATGACCAAGGCGCTTTCGGTGGCCAGTCGCAGCAGATCGTCCTGGTTCTTGACGTGGTGATACAGCCCGGGAAGGCTGACACCGAGATGCTCGGCTACCCGGCGCATCGTGACGTTTTCGGTGCCGATCTCCCGCACCGCTGCGACAATGGCGCTGTGGTCGATGCGGGGTGGCCTCCCTCGACGAGGCGTTATCTCGTTGGCGCTCATGTCATCCCGGTCGTTTCTCCCGCGGGCTCATGGGTGTTCTCCCGCCTGGCGAGACACTTTCAGTCTGGGGCTTGACGATAATCGATATGCATTCTAAGAATCAATATGAAAAATCGGATGGCACCTCGATCTTCCACAGAAATGAGCAGCGACATGACTGACTCCGCGCACCGCCAGAACCGTCAAGTCCTGTTGCGCCGTCGTCCGAATGGGCTGGTCTCCCCCGAGGACACGGAAATGGTGACCACGTCCGCGCCGGTTCCTGCCGACGGTGAGGCACTGCTGCGGACGACGTATGTGGGCATCGACGCGGCCGCGCGCACCTGGCTGGACGGTGAACCCGGCTACCTGCCGGCTCTCGAATTGGGCGAGGTCGTCCGAGTCGCCGGCATCGGCGAAGTTGTCGAATCACGTTGTGATGCCTACAAGGTCGGCGACCTGGTCACCACGCTGACGGGGCTGCAGGACTATGCCATCATCCGCGACGACCTCTTCAGTACGCCGGTGGTCGGCTACACCGATCCGCTCGCGGTGATGTCGATCTACGGACCGACGGGCGCCACGGCGTACTTCGGCATGAAGGGCGTCGGCAAACCGCAAGCCGGTGAGACGGTCGTGGTGTCGGCTGCAGCGGGCGCCACCGGATCGGTGGCAGGCCAGATCGCCAAGATCGCCGGTGCCCGGGTGGTCGGTATCGCGGGCGGCCCGGAAAAATGTCGGGCCGTGGTCGAGGACTTCGGCTTCGACGCCTGCGTCGACTACAAGGACGGCGATCTGTCCGCCGCGCTCAAGGAGCAGTGTCCGAACGGGATCAACGTCTACTTCGACAATGTCGGCGGAGACATCCTCAATGCAGTGCTCGGCAACTTGGCACACAAAGCCCGAGTGGTGATGTGCGGCATCATCTCCAGCTATCTCAACGGCGATCACCCGGGCCCCTCCAACTACGTCAACCTGCTTGCCACGTCCTCGACGATGCAGGGCTTCATCGCACTCGAAGAGTGGGCGCACTTCGATGAGGCCTTCGCCGCACTGAGCGAATGGGAGCAACAAGGGCTGCTCGTCCATCGCGAAACCGTGTACGAGGGACTCGAATCCAGCATCGACGCCCTCAACGGACTGTTCACCGGGGCCAACATCGGCAAGATGCTCGTCAAGATCAACGAGCCGGAAAATTGACACCGTGCTCACCCCTTTTGATGACTACCCCATTCACGCCTCGGCCGACCCGGTCGCCACACCGGTCAGCGCCGACCCCAACCACTACGACCGCTACTGGTTCAACGGTCATCAGCGTGACGGCGAGTTCTACTTCGGCGCGGCGATGGGCCACTACCCGGTTCGCGGGACCATCGACGCCGCCTTCAGCGTGGTCAAGGACGGGGTGGAACATTCCGTCTTCGCCTCGGGGGCCATGCCGCTGGACCGATCGGCGACCATCGGGCCCTTCCATATCGAGGTCGTCGAACCACTGCGCACCATCCGCTACCTCGTCGATTCCAACGAGCACGGCATCTCCTGCGACCTGACCTTCCGCGCCACCACCGTCGCCATCGAGGAACCTCGCCAGCAGCGGCGTACCACCGAAGGCATCGTGCTGACCGATCACACCCGGCTCACCCAATGGGGATCCTGGGAAGGAACGATCTGCGTCGACGGCGAGGACCTGACGGTCGAGGCCGGTGCCGTACCCGGAACCCGCGACCGGTCCTGGGGAGTTCGGCCCATCGGCGAGCAGGTACCCGTGCTCCGTCAGCCGATGCCATTTCAGGTGTTCTGGCTCTGGGCGCCCTTGCATTTCGGCGATCGGTTCACGCACTACGCCTTCCACGAGCACGAGGACGGGCGCCGTTGGCTGGAGACGGCGCAGATTCTGGATCCGATTCCGGCGGGCGTCTCGCCGTGCAGCCGGGTGGGTGTGCGGGAGTGCTACGACATCGGCTACGAACTCGAATGGGAGCCGGGGCGGCGGGAGATCCGGCGAGCCCACCTGTGGTTCACCGATCCCGTCGACGGTGAGACCCACATCGAAGTGGAAAAGCTCTTCACCTTCCGGATGCGCGGGATCGGCTACTGGCATCCGCATTGGGGGCATGGTTCCAATCACGGACAATTCGAGATCGGCAGGGAGTCCATCGATCTCGATGCCTTCGAGCCTACCGACTTCGCCTCCATTCACCTACAGAACGTCGTCAAGGCCACCATGGGTGAGCGCACCGGGATCGGTGTCGTCGAGCAGATCGCGATCGGACCGCACGCACCGTCGGGGCTCACGGGATTCCTCGACGGCTACCAACCCTGAGGCTGCCTCGCGTCGGCCAACAGTTTCATGACGCGCAAGGTCTTCGGTTCGTCGGCATCGTCCAGCGCCAGCCCACGCGACGTCACTTCGTCGGTCAACGCCTGCTGCCGTCCACGCGCCTGATCGACGTGCGTGACGCGAATGGAGAGTTCCAGGAAATCGGCTCCGGCGATCGTCCACCGTTCGGCCGAAACATGGTCAACCGCACCGATCTTCATGTTCTTCCACTGGATGGCAGCGATCGGGCCCAACAGCGTCAGCCCACCGAACGCCACTCGAATCTCGCCGCAGTCGGCCAGGAAGTCGAGTTGTGACTTGGTGAACGCGTTGACGAGACGGCCGTCCTCATCGATGGCCGACTCGATGCTGCCCTCGTCGAGATCAGCTTTGCATGACGCGGCCAACACGTGCTTCGAGCGCGACCAGTCACCCTCGACCGTCAAGTCGGTATCGCCGCCGGAGCGCTCTCCCCACTGTCCGGCCAGCTGTGACCACCGGCACGGACGCAACTTGACCGTCGAGTCCTCACCACCGTCCTTGTTTCTGCGCAGCCGCAGAACGATTCCCGCACTCAGAAGCGGCAGAACCGGACGCGCACCCTCGGTCAGGTCGTCGAGGAACCAGACTTTTCGCGACTTGCCACCGCTCAACCCCAACAGCGACAGCGCATGGTCGACGTCGCCCTTGACATTCACTTTGATCTCGACCGCACTCGGCCCAGTCATCTCACCTCCCCATCCGTGGATCGGTCACCTCGTCGACCAGTTCGTTGGTCGCCGGGTCGAGGCGTTGCAGGCGCGCCACGTGATCGGCGTCTGTCGTCACCTTCATGATCAGTTCGGCCGGGTCCATGCCCAGCGATTTCAGTGTGGCCGTTGCCGTCTCGATGGCCTCGTGTTCGGGAATGTCACGGCCGCCGGCATAGACCTTGGTGATGTGGGCGAAGGCGGTCGTTCCGTTCGGGCGGTGAAACGAGACCCTCCGGACCTGGACGGCGTCCTGCGGAGGGCCGCTGACGGTGCCCGTCGTATCGAATTGGTTGACCACGGACACCGATGCACCGTTCTCCGTGATGAGCTCGAAATGCAACTCCGTGACGCCGGTCGCGGCAAAGGACGGTTCGTTCAGGGTGATGGTCGATCCATCGACGACGGCCGTACGAAAGAACCCGAAGCTGCGAAAAATCGGCTTGGGCGGAAGGTCCACGTTGAATTCCATGTGCAACGCCAGGGTTGACTGAGCGACAACGGAGCGTGGGGCGTGGGAGTAATGGACGGTGGCCGAGTGACCCCAGGTTTTCACGGTATCCGTCAACGCGATCATCACAGCATCCCCTTCTGCAACCCGACGTCCACAAGCGTATGAAGCGCTCGTGCAGGTGCCATGAGTACTGCACTACCTGTTCTGACACGCCCGCCGGCTAGCGTCCGACGTCGGCGACCGAGACCAAAACGCAATCTGCGCAATGAATTACCACGATGGAATTTGGTTACAGATGGGGCTGACGTGTCTATTGTCATCTAGAGTACGTACGTACGTAGTTGGTACAGAGTTCCCGTGAATGCGGACGCTGCCTCCGCCACGGCTATCGCAAGGCGGAGGGGGATGCGTGACCATGCCTTCCATGACCCACGGGCGTCCCCTCTACTGGGATCGGCGAACACTCCTGCACACAGGGATTCTCGCCGCGGCAGCGTTGGCGGCCATGGGTACTCCCCTCGCCCACGCGGAACCCAACGCCGGCCAGTGGGATCCCACCCTGCCCAACCTGCTCAGCGCGGGAGCGCCGGGCGATCCTGTGGCCATCGCCAATGCGTCGTTGCAGGCGAGCGCTTTTGCCGCGCAGACGACGTTCGACATGGGCCGAAAGTTCCTCGGCAGCCTGGGGCTCGCCCCCGCGGACACCGGCGCGGCCCCCGTCCTCCGCGGCAACCGCGTCTATGGCAGGCAGGCAGTCGAGTACGTGATCCGGCGGGCCGGCACCCAACTCGGAGTGCCGTATTCGTGGGGTGGTGGCAGTCTGACCGGGCCCAGTCGCGGAGTGGATTCCGGTGCCGGCACCGTCGGCTTCGACTGCTCCGGGCTCACTCGTTACGCGTTCGCCGGCGTGGGTGTCCTGCTCCCCCGCTATTCGGGCGATCAGTACACGGCGGGGCGCCACCTGCCGCCGTCACAGGCCAAGCGAGGAGATCTGCTGTTCTGGGGGCCAGGTGGCGGTCAGCACGAAGCGCTCTACCTCGGCGGCGGCCAGATGCTCGAGGCGCAGCAGACCGGCGTTCCGATCAAGATCTCGCCGGTCCGCACCTCCGGGATGACGCCGTATGTCACTCGCATCATCGAGTACTGACCTCAGCGACAGAGCAGGCCCGACGCCCCCAACACGAACGTCGCGACCGGAGCCAGGGCGATCACTGCCATCGCCCCGAAGAGGCCGGCCCCGGCCCCGACCCGGATCCACGGCGCCGGCGGAAGAGCAAGGCGCTCAGCCCGGTTCAGCAAGGCAACGTCGGCGGCGCCGAGGGCCTGGGCCGGCGTGGCTCCGGCGAGTGCCATGAGCCCGGACAGAAGCGTGTGCTGCCCATGGCGGCGCACCGCGACGTCGTCGGCGCACATTTCCAGGAGCCGACCGACATCGGCGGCGCCCCGGGTCATCAGCCGTACCCGTGGAAAGACCATCGCCAGCCCGCGCATCGCGGTCACGATCTTCGGATGACGTCCGTCGAGATGTGCCCGTTCGTGGGCCAGTACGGCCTGCAGCTCGTCGCTGCCCAGTGCGGCGATCGCCCCGGTGGTGACCACGATCGCCGGAGGCTCCCCCGCCACGCAGTACGCAGTGCGCTCACCGGTGTCGACGATGAAGACGTCGCGCTGATCGGTCGGACGTCCCACCAGACGGACCGCCTGGGCGTGACCGTGGGCATGGGCGCGCAGCCGTCGAATGGTGCGCAGGGCTTTGATCCCGACGCCGGCCAGCGCCACGACCAGCGCGACCGCCGCGACCATCACCGCCGCCTGCGCCACGATGCCCGCGCGCCCGGCCGCGATGTCGCAGAGGAACTCGACGCATGACGCCAGGAATGATGAGCGCCCGCCGCCGTGGAAAACCACGTCGAGGATGACCAACACCGGAATGACGATCCAGGTGGCCAAGACGCTGACGACGGCCGTCAACCATGCCGCCACACCGAATCGGGGGGCGGACCCGCCGCGGGTGAGGGCGCTGAGCAGCGTCGGCGCCAGCACCATCATCGCCACGCTGTAGATCAGCAGACCCGCGGCGACGTTCACCGCTTTTTCGCCCTCGTCGATCGTCTGGCCAACGTGCGTAGCGCGGCGCGCAGTCGATCGGAATCCTGCGGGTCGATCTGCTCGATGAAGTAGCTGAGCACCAGATCCGAACGGCCGCCACCGTCGAGGGCCTCGCGCATCAACTGAGCGGTGTGCTGCTCGCGGTTCAACCTCGGCCAGTACCGGTAGGCCCGGCCGTCGCGGTCGCGTTCCAGCCAGCCCTTCGTGTGCAGATTGTCCATCGTCGACATGACGGTGGTGTACGCGATCCGGCGCTCTTCGACGAGCTCATCGAACACCTCGCGCACAGTGACCGCCGCGGGACCGCGATTCCAGATGCGGTCCATGATGTCGGCTTCGAGTTCGCCGAATCCTCGTACGCGCACAGCACCCCTCCAAGATCGGTGATGCGAGCGTACCTCGCGCCGGGGCGCCGCAGCCGGCTCGACGCGGTGGCCGTACCTACTACATAGGCTCGTACGTAGTACTGGCCTAAGTTCAGCCGGCGTAGTCGACACGGGTCATCATCCCCGCATCCTGGTGGTATGTGTTGTGGCAGTGGAGCATCCAGGCACCGGGATTGTCAGCGGCGAACACCACGCGCACCTGCTGCATCGGCAACACGATCAGGGTGTCCTTACGGGCGCCGGGCCGACCGTCTGCACCCATGACCTGAAAGGTGTGGCCGTGCAGATGCATCGGATGCCACATCATCGACGAGTTCCGGAATGTCATTGCCACCCGTTGCCCTTCGCGCACGGTCAGCGGCTGCGCTTCGGCGAAGTTGCGGCCATTGATGGTCCACGTGTAGGTCGCCATCGAGCCACCCAGCTCGACGGGCAGCTCGACATCGACCGGCTTGGAGTCGAACGTGGCCTCCGGAGTTGCGGTGAACACATTGACCGTGCCGAGCCGTCCCCGCAACTCCGGCGGCGCGTAGTCCGGCGGCGGGGTCGAGCCATCGGCGGTGATCAGCAAGGCCCGCGTGGACGCATTCTTCCCCTCGGCGGCCGCAACGAGGGGAAACACCCCGTCCCCTGCGGTGACCACCACGTCATAGCGCTCGCCCATTCCCAGCAGTACCGCATCCACCTCGGTGGGGACCACCGGGAAACCGTCGGTGTGGGTGACGGTCATGCGGTGCCCGGCCAATGCGACGCGGAATGCCGTATCGGAGCCGGCGTTGATCAACCGGATCCGCACCCGTTGGCCGGGTCGCACCCGGAAGCTGGTGGGGTTCTGAGCGTTTCGACCATTGGCGACGTACATCGGGTAGTCGACGTCGCCGGCATCGCCCCCGAGGGCCGAACTTTCGCGACCACCCGTGGGTCCCATCGCTTCGTGCCCGGTCATGCCCGGCATGCCACCCATGCCGGGCATGTTGTGTCTCCCGCCCGACGGCTTGCGCAAGCGGTCGTAGATCTGGGCAGGGCTTTCACCGACGCCATCGGTCCAATCGTCGAGCATCACCACCCATTCGGCGTCATATCGGCCCGGGTCATCGGGATCATCGATGATCACCGGGAAGTACAGGCCGGTATCGGCGTCCAGTCCGGTATGCGGGTGTGCCCAGTAGGTTCCGGGATGAGGCGCCGAGAACCGGTACGTGAAATCACCCCCGTCGGGGATGTCCGGGGTGGCCGGTGCCGCCCCGTCCATGTCATTGCGGAGCGCCAGACCGTGCCAATGCGCCGAGGTGGCACGGCCGAGCCTGTTGCGCACCGTGACCTCCAGCTCATCGCCGACCGACGCTCGCAACAGCGGCCCGGGCACAACGTCGGTGTAGGCGATGGTTTCGGCGACCCGACCACCGAGATCGACCCGTGCGCGCTGTGCGGTCACAGTGGTCGACACGGTGCGGCCACTGTGCGGGCGGCGAGCCTCGGCCGCGGCGATCGCATCCCGGGAAGTCGCTGCGGTCGAGGTGGCGCCCGCGTCACGTTGACACGCCGCGATGGCCGTCGCGCTCAAGGCGGCCGTGGCCACGAGGAATCCCCGGCGGCTCAGACGCGGCAGGCTGGTGGTGTCGGGCATGGTCGGGGCTCCAGTGGTCTTACGTGACAGGTGCGTGGGTGCTCTGCCACCACCTGACCACCGGAGAACAGTGAATCGGTATGGGTTATGTGAAGGTTTGTTGAAGAACTGCGCCTCAGCGGTGACACACCAAGGTTGTCGTAGGAACCGAAACTCATATCGAACGCAAAGCGCTACGCTATTTTCTACGTATTTATCGCGTATGTGACACCTACGTACGGGGTGATCACGCAGGTCATCGCAGTCGTCGGCGCGCTGTACTCGGTAAATTTTTCACAAAAGTAGTGGCAAATAACCACTTTCGGCGGGTACCTCGCGCTTGCGATCGGCCGCCCGGTCGCTGCCACGATCTACTATCCCCGTACGTAGCTAGTAGACTGGTCGCGCAACCATGAATCCGCCCGAGCGGACGTGGTCATCAAGGACACCTCGTCGATGGAGGCCTCGTGCAGCACCGCACCAGCTACCTGTGGATCACCGCGATCGCGGCGACCGTCATGGTCACCGCATCAAGCGTGACCGGCACTTCCGCACTGGCGGAGCCGGCGGGACCCCCACCACCCGTCGAACCGGCACCTCACCTCGCGCCCCAGATGCTGTGGCCCGCCCCCTTCGGCGCGGCCGCTACTGTCGGTACCCCGGCAGGGCAGAACCCCTTGCCCTTCACCGGCGAACCGCCGTTCCTGCCACCGGCATTCAATCCGGCAAACGGAGCCACGGTCGGTGTCGCCAAGCCGATCTCCATCACGTTCCAACGGCCGATCGCAGACCGCCAGCTGGCCGAGGATGCCATCCACATCTCGTCCAACCCTCCGGTGCCCGGAAAGTTCTACTGGATGAGCAATACTCAGGTGCGTTGGCGTCCAATCGATTTCTGGCCGGCAGGGACCGTGGTGAACATCGATGCCGCCGGTACGAATTCCAGTTTCCGCGTCGGTGATTCACTGGTTGCCACGATCGACGACAGCACCCATCAGATGCAGATCCACCGTAACGGCGAGCTGGAGAAGACGTTTCCGGTATCGCTGGGTAAGCCTGGCTACGAAACCCCCAACGGGACCTACTACGTACTGGAGAAGTTCTCCGACATCATCATGGACTCGTCGACGTACGGGGTCCCGGTGAATTCCGCCGAGGGCTACAAGCTCAAGGTTCAGAACGCCGTCCGTCTCAGCAACACCGGAATCTTCGCGCACAGCGCACCCTGGTCGGTCGCCGATCAAGGCAAACGCAATGTCAGCCACGGCTGCCCCAACCTCAGCCCCGCCAACGCCCAGTGGTTCTTCGACCACTTCGGCAGCGGCGACCCTGTCGTGGTCAAGAACTCCGTCGGCCTCTACAACCAGCCGGACGGCGCCCAGGACTGGCAGATGTGATCAACGCGGGGCACCGAGCCCGCCGCCTCGATTTGCGGTGGGCTCGGTGCTTCCGGCGGTGCCGAAATGGGCTCGCGAATTGGCTGAATTAAACGCCAGTAATTGATTGTCGACCTTGGAAAGAAATTCAGCGATTACACATGAGGTCGACGTATGCAGTCGTATAGCGCACTAGATTGTTCACATTGCCCGTCGGCCCGCGCTGCACCCACGAGTGTTTGACGTCGGTGCCCTGCCGCACCGCAGTCACGGTGCATTGATCGATGGGTGCATTGCCCACCTTGTTGAGGATCACGCGAAAACCCTGCGCTTCGAGGTCGCTGATGGTCGCCTGTGCGGAGGTCTGACCACTGGGTGCCGCATGTGCCGGCGCAGATGCGGCAAACCCGAGTGCAGTCGCAACCGAGGCAACGGCGACGGTCTTCACGAACAGATTCTTCGTCATCCAATTCCCTTTCCGGCCAGTCGATAAGCCGACCCCGTATTCCTGAGGCGTCTAACATCGAGCCTAGTTGCGAATACGGGTCCAGGACGAAACTCATATGCGACGCATAATTAGCCGCATATGAGTTTCATGACCAATTCAGGTCGAATTCAGATATGAAGGGGCCGGCCCCGTCAGAAATTCCCGTCGAGGAACTCCGCATACGCCGGCAGGTCGAGTTGGCCGTGACCGGACAGCCCGATGACGACCACCTGCTCGGCCGGGTCATCGGCGACGTGCCGGGCAGCGGCGGCGATCGCGTGGGTGGCTTCCGGTGCCGGGACGATGCCCTGGGTCCGCGCGAACAGCACCCCCGCCGAGAACGCGTCGTGCTGCCCGACCGCGATGCCCTCGACCAGTCCCAGTTCGACGGTGTGGCTGAGTGCCGGCGCCATCCCGTGGTAACGCAGACCACCGGCATGGATGGGGTCGGGCACGAAATCCATTCCAAGCGTGTGCATCTTGAGCAGCGGGGTCAGGCCTGCCACGTCACCGTGGTCGTAGCGGTACTCCCCCTGCGTGATCGACGGGCACGCCGCCGGCTCGGCCGCCACGACCTTCGGGTTCGACCGGCCATGGATCTTTTCCCGCAGGAACGGGAATGCGAGCCCGGCAAGGTTGGAACCGCCACCGGCGCAGCCGAAGACGACGTCGGCCCCGTTCGGCTCGACGGCGGCGAGCTGCGCCACGGCCTCCTGACCGATCACGCTCTGATGCAGCACCACGTGATTCAGCACGCTGCCCAG
Source organism: Mycolicibacterium arcueilense (assembly GCF_058536225.1). NCBI lineage: Bacteria > Bacillati > Actinomycetota > Actinomycetes > Mycobacteriales > Mycobacteriaceae > Mycobacterium > Mycolicibacterium arcueilense. Next base: position 2,095,322 of record NZ_JBZTYL010000007.1, on the reverse strand, counting down.
CGCGTAGCGCGTGTCGGGATCGCCGGCCGCCACCTCGACGGCCTCACTGACCGCCATTCCCAGGCTGCCGGTGGTGTCGGGGGTCGCCGCCAGGATCGCGCGCCCGGACGCGGTGAGATTCGAGGGGCTTGAGTGCACGGTGCCGCCGTACGTCCGGATCAGATGACCGCGGTACGGCTTCGACTCGTAGGACGCACGGACCTGCCAGACCTCGACCTCCAGGCCGAACTGGGCCCCGGCGAACGACAGCGCGCTACCCCACTGCCCGGCGCCGGTCTCGGTGGTCAGCTTCCGGACCCCGTCGATGCTGTTGTAATAGGCTTGTGCCACAGCCGAATTGGTCTTGTGGCTGCCGACCGGACTGACGCCTTCGTACTTGACGTAGATGTGGGCACCCGTATTGAGTTCCCGCTCGAACCGCCGGGCCCGGATCAACGGGGACGGTCGCCACATCGAGTAGATCTCACGCACGGCATCCGGGATCGCGATGTACGGCTCGGTGGACACTTCCTGCGCGATCAGCCCGCTCGGAAACAGCGCTGCAAGGTCGTCCGGGGCGACCGGTTCCTTGGTGCCCGGGTGAAGGTGCGGCGGGATCGGCTGATCGAGCTCGGCCGGAAGGTTGTACCAGTGCGTCGGCACCTCGACCGTGACCAGATCGGGGTCGGCGGCGTCGGCGTGCAGCGTCATGCGGACACTGTAGTCAGGCTTGCCGTGCTGCTCTGAGACCCGGCAACCCGACGCTGGGCCCACGTGACAAGCAGTGCGGCGGCAATACCCGCTGGCAGCGCGATCGGCGTCACGGATGGCGATACACCGACGAGCATCAGGAGCCCGAATCCGATACCGATTGCCAGCAACGACAGCCGGGGCGGCGTCCAATGCGAATCAGACCGGAACCGGATCGACAGCAGAATTCCGAGGATCAACGCGACAGCGTGGCCGATGGCGGTGAAATCCGCCCCCGCGGCCGCGACCACCAACGCGGTGGTCACCCAACCGCCGATCCATGCCGGGCGCCACCTCATGGGTATCGCAGCGGTCAAGGTGCCGAGGACTGCGAGGGCGCCGTAGCTCAGCCCGACATCGTTGGCGTGCGCGACCGAGATGGGCAGCCAGCCGAGTTTGATCGCGGCGGCCAGTCCCGCGGCGACGATCAGGGTGGCACCCAGATGGCCGAGGGCGAACGCCTGGATCAACCGCCTGCCGCGCCAGAGCAGCTCGGCCAATGCGAGCAGGCACACCAGGCCCGGGAGTAGCAGATACGTGTATCCCTCAGCAGTGACGAAGGCGCTGCCGAGGAGTGTTCCCAGATGGCCCCGCCCGAGGTTCTCGAGGTTGGTGCTCAGATGGCCGACCACCCGGTCCTGCGTCTGGGGTCCCAGGATCAGCAGCAGCGACGCGATCACGAAAAGTGCCGTCGCGTAACTCAGGGTCACTCGGACCCGTAGCAGGCTGGAGAACACGCGCGACAACATCTCGATTCAGCATACCGGCGCCGAAGCTACCGAAATGCGCTGGTCAAATGGGTCGAACGGTGTGGAGTGAGTTCCAAGGTCAGCAATGCGGCCGCCGCCGGAATGACATCGACCAGTGGCAACAACACGTACCGCCGCTTCGCCATGGCATCGAACTTGCGGACGTACCGATACAGCGACTCCAGCTTGATGAGCCGGTCGCCGACGTGCGCGAGGGCCCGCAGCGCGCGCACGGTGACCTCACCGCTGCGCTCATCGCTGAAGAGCTCGGGGAACGGCGCGAAGGCCAGCGACACGCGCTCACCCTTGTGCGACGCCGCCCACCTGATCATGTCCACGGTCAGTCGCTCGTCGATCCCGTTTGGTGCGCCCGACCGGCGCCACGGCAGGTCCAGGCTCAGCTCGGTGCCACCACCGGCACTCACATAACGTTGAAATGCCTGAATCCGACCGGCACGATCGCGTCCGTAGATCAGCCACACACCGGGATATCGGCCGGACAACGTGCCGCCGAGCATCATGGAGAATCCACGCTCGGCCGTGACGGCCTTTCCCGACTGCCGCATCACGTCGAGAAGTTCTGCCCGCAACACACCGTCGATGTCGGATTCGGCGACCACCTCGGTGCTGACACCGGCGTTGTGAGTCCGCTGGACCGCCTGCCTGAGATTGCGGCGGCGCCGGCCCCGGAGGTCGAAGTCGTTGACTTCCACCACGACGTCACGCCCGATCGGAATGGCCCGCAATCTGCCGCCCGTCACGGCTCGGTCACGCCACAACATCAACCGATGTTCCGAGGCTCCCAACACCACAATGCGCCAACCCCGCGCCCGGCACAGGGCCGCAAACGCGGCAACTACTTCCTCATAGCGGGCCCGGTTTCCGATCGGATCGCCGCTGACCACCGCCATACCAGCCAGGGCGCGGTAGGCCAGGACGGCTGTGGCGTCCGCAGAGAACACGTAGCTCTTGTCCGAACACATCGCAAACGGCGCCAGTGGATCGCGCGTGGTCCGGTCGACCAGCGTTGACACCGCGGGCAGAGCGCCTGGCTGTGATTTCGATGGTCTCGGCCTGACCAACATCGCCGCTGCGAGCACGAGGCAGATCCACCCGTCCGCCGGGTGCCCGATCACCAGCGCAAACGCCCCCAGCATCACTGCGGCTGCCGCGGTGGCGCCGTGGGCCACGGTCATCGGGCGTCCGAGGAGCAGACCGTGCAGCAGAATCGTCGCGGCCAGTGACACCGCGATCAGACTCATCAGCACCGGCTCGTGACCGATCCGGCCCGTGTCGTGATCAACGAGCAGTGCCGCCGTACTGCCCGCGAGGGTCAGCACCACCACGGCCAGCAGCAGGTGCAGCCGTAGCCTGCGGTGGGCACCGAGACCGACACCGACAGTGTCCGCCGTCACGCCGGTAGGTGGGCGTGAGGCCGGTGCCGGTGACGAAGTCACATCTACGATCTCCCCGTGCTGCCCGAAGTTACGGATCAATCCCTCACCAACCAATATACGAACCGGGAGTGAATCGCGCCGCCCGAAAAGGACCGATCGGCCGTCAATTGGGGTAGCCGCGGGAGTGGTTGCGCCAGAACAGGTTTCAGCGACGTCCCGAAATACGGTTGGACCTGGCTCGGTGCCGCCTGACGGCGTCACGGTTGGCGCAGCCGTGACTGCAATACTTCTGCGTGCCGGGTCGGGTGAAGTCGACGAATGCCGTGGCGCAGTCATCCAGTGCGCATCGGCGGATACGTTGCATCCCGCGTTCAGTGAGAAAGTGGGCTGCGGCAGCGCTTGTGGCGCCGGCCAGCGTGGCGGCGAAGCCCGCGTCGGCGTCGCGGTAATGCAGATGCCAACCACTGCCGTCATGATCGGTGATCGACGGACCGGTGGCGAAGCGAGCCAGCAACTCGTTGAGGATGAGCACCCGGTTCTCCTCGGTGCCGGCATCGATGACGTCCGTCCAGCGCTCGAGAAAATCGCCCACCTGTTGGAGGTCGGCGCGCGTGACGCGACAGTGGATCGGCATGCCCAGACCTGTCCAACGCCGTTCCAGATCACCCGGCGTCGTGGCCGGGCGATTGACCAGATCGAGCGCATTCCGCAGCAACGGCTCGACGTAATGGTTTACATGCACAAGACCATTACAGCAGGGTCGGATCATGCCGTCGACCTCTCCCAACTCCATTCCCGTCCACGATGCCGCAGGCGATCGAGACACCGATTGGCGCCCCTTGGTGACCTGCTGTCTCGCGACTTTCCTACTGCTGGCGTTCACGACTGTCGTGACGGTCAGCGCCGAGTCCATCGCGGGCCGGCTCGGCGCCGGATTCGCGGTAGCCCAATGGATCATCGACGTCTACACCCTCGCGCTGGCGGCGCTCGTAATGGCGATGGGCACGCTCGGGGACCGGCTGGGTCATCGCCGGTTGTTCTTGATCGGGCTGATCATCTTCGGGGTTGCATCGGCGGCTTGTGCGACGGCAACCAGCGGCGCGGTGCTTGTTGCGGCGCGGGCCATTCAGGGCGTGGGCGGTGCCGCGATCTTCGGTACCGCCGTCCCATTGTTGACCCAGCACTACCACGCCCGGACGCGTGGGATCGCGTTCGCCGTGTGGGGTGCAGTGGCCGGGATCGGCAGCACCGTGGGGACCATTGCCGGCGGAGCGGCAACCCAATTCGTCACGTGGCGTTGGTTGTTCCTGGCGGCGCTGCCGATCTGTGCGGCTGCAGTGACCACCGGCAAGCGGTCGCTTTCGCGTGACCATCACGCGACCGTACGACTCGATGTCCCGGGATTGGCACTCATCACCACGATGATGACGGGGGCGACCTACGCGGTGATCAATGCCGGCGAGTCCGGGTGGACTTCACCCGGAACCATCGGTACCGCCGCGGTGAGCCTCGCCGCGATCTGGATTTTCGTCGGGGTCCAACGCCGCGCCGCGAATCCCACGCTGCCTCCGGACCTTTTCGCCACCCGCGGTTTCCTCGCCGTCCTCATCGCCGGATTCGCCTACTACTTCGCTGCTTTCGCCGCACTGCCGGTCCTGTCCCAATGGTTGCAGTCCAGCGCCGGCATGGCGCCACTGCAGGCTGCCCTGGTGCTGACGGTGCAACTTGCTGCGTTCGTTCTCGTTTCGCTCGCATTCAGCGCGCGCTTGCACCATGCACCGCGCAGCTGGGTACTCGGCGGTGGGACCGTACTGACCGGTCTGGCCTGCCTGGCCGGTGCCGGACTTCTGCTTCGCCCGGATTGGACCTCCCTGATCGCGGTGCTGATCGTCACCGGCATCGGGGCGGCGATCGTATCCCCTGTGCTTCCCGCAGTTGCGGCGACATCGGTCCCGCCCGCGCGGGCGGGAGTAGCGGCCGCGGCTGCCAATGCTGCGCGCCAACTCGGTCTGACCATCGGTATCGCATTGTGCGGCACCATCAGCCAGTCAGCACACACCGGCAGCGGCCCGACAACAGGTGTAGTGGTGGCCGCCCTTCTCACCTCTGGTGCGGTGGGGCTCTGTGGCGGTGCGCTCAGCGCCCTGTTGCTCCGTGACCGACGACCATTGAGCGAATGAGATCAGGTTTAGGGCTCGCGCAGACCGGATAGCCAACGTGTCCGTGAGATTCATCCGCATACGGATTGGAGGTCTACGGCTATGAATATCACCAGGATTATCGCCGGCGCGGCTGTCGCAGGTGGACTGGCGGCTGGCGCCGCCGGCCTGAGTGCGGCCACTGCGGGTGCGACCCCGGCACCGATGCCGAATCAACCGATGGTGGCAATGACCATCCCCGGCGGGCCTAATCCCGCTCCGCCGCCTGCCTGGGCGCCGCGTACACCGGCTCCGCCGATGTGGGGTGCCGGCAATCCTCAGGTCTGGGATCAGGGCTGGCAGCACTGGGGCGTCTGGATGAACGGAGTGTTCGTGCCGACGTTCTGACCGGAGTACGTCCTCCGTCACCGTGGGGTTTCCCGCGGTGACGGAGTCGTATTCAGATCATGTTCCGTGAGACGAGACTGCCAACGGCGCGACGCTCCGAAGCCCGTAGGTTGGTCGGCATGACCCAGTTGGAACTGAAGCAGATCGACACACCCGCCGGAGTCCTGCGGTATTGCGACACTGGTGAGGGACCGACGCTGCTGTTCCTACACGGCTCGGGTCCCGGGGTCACCGGCTGGCGCAACTTCCAGGGAATCCTGCCGACGTTCTCGCGGCAATTTCGTTGCCTCATACTGGAATTCCCGGGATTCGGGGTCACCGACGATATCGGCGGCCACCCCATGGTCACCGCGCAGGGGGTGGTGGGGCCGTTTGTGGATGCCCTCGCCATCGACCGCGTCCACATCGTCGGCAATTCCATGGGCGGTGGCGTCGGGATCAACTTCGCCATCCGCCAACCTGACCGCATCGGCAAGCTCGTCACCATCGGCGGAATCGGAACCAACGTGTTCAGCCCGGGACCCAGCGAGGGCATCCGGCTGCTTCAGGAGTTCACCGAAGACCCGACCCGCCAACGCCTGATCGACTGGTTGAACTCAATGGTCTACGACCCGGCGCTGGTGACCGACGAGTTGATCGAACAGCGCTGGGAGTTGGCGACCGACCCCGAGACGCTCGCCGCTGCCAAACGGATGTACGGCAAGGCGGCCTTCGCGGGAATGATGGCCGCCATGCGGTCATCCGACGCCCCGATGCCCTGGGCGCAGATGCACAAGGTGGCCGCCCCAACGCTGCTGACCTGGGGCCGAGATGATCGGGTCAGCCCCCTCGACATGGCCCTGATCCCGATGCGGACGATCCCGAACGCCGAACTGCACGTGTTCCCCAACTGCGGGCACTGGGCCATGATCGAGGCGAAAGAAGCCTTCGAGCAGACCGTGCTGGGCTTCCTGACCCGCAGCTAGGGCACAAGAAATTCATCATTGAATCTGCGATACAGCTCTGTATATTGATCGTGTGCGCCACGCCACATGAGTCGCTGGCCTGCCCTCACCGCTCCTTCAACGGAAAAGGACCGCAATGGATCTGGTCGATCGCATCGCCAAACACCGCCGTATGGCCGAGAGCTACCGGGACAAATACGTACTGCGGAAGGTCCAGGAAGGCGAGTCCTATGACGAGTGGGAGTTCACCGACGATGCCGTGTACACCTCGCCCTACTTCGTAGCCGGACAGGAACTCGTCCTCAAAGATGTGGCGACGTCCTTCGACGTCGCGGCCACCGTCGAGGCCAAGGCCTACTCGGTGGTCTTCCCGGACTGGAAGCCCGTCGACCACAAGTTCTGGCCGGCAGAGAACGGCCTCGTCATGCGCTACCGCTGGGAAGGTACGACGGCCGACGGCGAGACGATGGGCTTCTACTCGATCAGCTTCATCGACACGAACGAGGACGGCCAGATCACCCATTGGTCGACCTACGTCAACGACGAGGAGTACGGCCCCTTCCTGGAGAAGGCGATCGGCGCTCGCGGGCCGTTCCACGGCGACGAATACATGGAGGCCCTGGCCCGCCACTTCGAAAAGCACAACCTGACCTGGTGAACGTGGGCTGCCGTCCCGAATCTGATAGTCGGCTGTCAGCGCTCAATATCGTTGAATCCACGAAGTTTTCATCCCGTTACCGACCGCACAGCGCCTACCAATCATCAGCACAGGGCAAACACAACCCTTCGAAATAGCTTTGCTCTCCGTGCGGCACCGTCGTCGCACTGGTCAGAAACGGAGTAGAGCAATGGGTTTCAAGAGATCCGTGGGCATATCGGCGATGGCGGCAGGAATCGGCATGGCTGGGCTACTGGGCCTCGGCATCGGTACCGCCGGCGCCGACCCGGGCCCTGGTTGCGACCGCCCGGGCGCGCCGCAGTGTGACCGGCACGACGACCGCGGCGCCAGGCCCGATGACTGGCACGGCCGCGGCATCGACGAGGGCCGTCGCGACCATCAACCCTTCGAATGGAACGGCCAACGGGTGACCCCGATGCCCTCCGGTGACGGCCGCGGCTGGGGCTTCTGGTTCCTCGATCGTTGGGTTCCGATGTAGACAACCGGCTCTGGTGGGGCACTCATCCCCTAGTGCCCCACCAGAATCCGGAATCAGGATGCTCAACGTGGTGTGGAGCAAACTGCTTTCACTGCGCCGTCCATCGCGGTGGCCGCGGTCCAGTCCGCTTGGTCGGGCGGCTCGAACTTCGGCAGCTTGGCGGCGTAGGTGTCCGTGTACCGCGACTGCGCCCGCAACAGACCGGCCAACAGCGGATCCGAGGCCTTGTCCGCCAAGCGGCGCAATTCGGCGGCTTCCTGATGCAGAAGCGGGATGACCGACATCGTCACCGACCGTTGCTTGCGCGACCAGCGCGCGGCCGGAATCCGATGATCGGTCTTGACCCAGGCCTGCTGCTTGCCGTCGTACCCGGCGCTGGACCGCTGCCACTGCGCACAGACCGGATCCGGCTTGACAGCGGCAAATGCCTGCGCAGGCTTGCCGCCGGGCTCATCGGTCACAGTCGACGCAACGACTTCGGCGGGAACAGGTTTCGCCGTGGACGGGGGTGGCCCCGCGGTCTGCTGCTCATCGTCGCCGGAGATGGTGACCGCCACGACGCCACCGACGAGCAACGCGACGGCGGTGGTCGCACCGATCGCTTTCCACATCCGCGCAGCGGGCATCCTGGCGCTGACCTGCCGGCGGCCGGCACCCCCGCCGGCGCCGAGGGCCACGTTGAAGGCTGCGTCCGGCCGTGCCTGTAGCTCGGTGACAGCCACCTCGACCGCCGCGGTCGGCGTTCCCAGATCCGTGAGTGCCTTGACGAACCGCGCGACCGACACGAGATCGCGTCCGTAGAGATTCGTTTGCGGTTGTCCCGCCGGGAGGAACCGCTCGACCAGGTCCTCACGCAGCTGCGACGCCCGGGCGATTTCTGCCGCGGTCAGCCAGTGCCCCGGAACATCTTCTGTCCCAAACCCGGTCATCGTTTCGCCCTTCCCACCCACACCTGAAGATTGGTACCGGATCCTGTGCACGCTCGGCAACCGCAAAGCGCTTCTACGTCACCACGTTGCTGTCACAAGTTGGGCACCGAAAGATCACGGCCCCTCGAAATCGGGGCGACACGGGATCGCCTGGCAAACAACCACTCTCGGTCAGACCGCGGTGTTCACGACGGGAAGTTCACCACCTGGCCCGAGAACAAGGTGTCCGGGCGGCTGATGTAGTTGGCCGCGGCGGCAACTGCTGCCCGAGTCTTCACATCGTGGTCTCCGTACTCCTCGACGCACAGTGATTCGAGGGTGTCACCGGCGATGTGTCTACGACGGTTCAGGCCCGGAACGATCAGGACCTGGCCCGGTGTCGGATCGATGGACGCGTCGAGATTGTTGGCGTTGGCGACGACGGCCGCGAGGTGATCATCGCCGTACCAGCGGCCGGCCAATCCCGCGAAAGTCTCCCCTGCGGCTACCGTGTGGTGTCCGACGTTGGTCAGGTCGGGCAGCAGCAACCACGTGCCGCGATGGATCTCTCGCTGCGCCACTCCGTTGACCACTTCCCAGATGAACTGGATGGCCGTGCTCGGTGTCCCATAGAAGGACTGCGTGAGCTGTTGCCGGACAGCCGGACCGTCATCGGCGGTGAACAGGTGCCGATAGGTGACGTACGGGATCAGCAGCTCCTGCCCGATGTCGATCAGGGCCGGATTGCTGAGGTGATTCTGTTCGGCGATCACGGGATAGAGACCGCCATCGCCATATTCGCGCTCGGCGATCCCGAACAAGGTGTCCCCGAGTGTCACGGTGTAGTTCTTCATCTGTCCGTGCCTTTCTGATTGTTTGCGGCGTCGATCGGCTCAGTGTCGGAGCCAGGGACAGTGGCGGTCGCGCGTAGCGCACTACCTCAAGTCGCGGAATCGGACTTGAGGTAGTGCGCTACGCGTGACCACGCCCGCCGGATCCGGCCATGCTGTGAATGCCCGACCTGTCAGTTCAGTTGCCGGACGGTGATGACGATGACGAATGAGACGTGGACATGACCGCGTTGACCACACAGCACTCGGCCGTGGGCGACCGCCGGACTCTCACGCTCGCCGGCGCCGCGAAGGCGACTGCCGGTAACCGACCAACCGGTTCCTCACTCCGGGACACCTTGCGCCACCGGCCGCTGTCGGTGTGGCGTGAGGTCGCCCGGGGCCGGCTCGCCGATCTCGAAGTCGACCTCGACGAGCTCGCCGCCGACCATGGCCACGACCCGCGTTACCTCGACGCCCGGCGGCGACTCGTGGAGGCCATCGAGATCGTCAACGCGCCACGCACGGTGCGAGGGCTGCTCAACGGGGCCGCCGTGGAAGCCACCTGGCTCCGGATTCACGCCGTGGACATCGCGGTCATCCGGCTGGCGACACCCGGAGTGGTCCGCGCCCGGCTGCCCGAAATCGTCGCCACCGGCAAGGAATTGATCGGCGACACAGATCAATCGGTCGTGGCGATCCGCGAAATTCTGGGGCATTCGAAGTGGACCGAACACGATCGGGAAGTTTTGGCGCACAGTGCCAGGGCGGTACATGCCGCCTCCGACAGCGAGAGCATGCGACTACGCAGCTTCCGCAACATCCTGCTGGGCGCGACGGCGGTGTTGGGATTGTTGGCCATCTGTTTCGGGGTTGTCGGCGCCCTTCGACCTGACACTTTCGGTCTGGTCTCAACCGGCACGTCGACACCCCGTGCCGACGTCGCGATCGCCGAGCTTCTGGGCCTGGTGAGCGCCAGCCTTGTCGGTGCGGTGGCAATCCGCCGGATGAAAGGAACATCGACGGCTTATGCGGTGCCGATGGCCTCGCTGCTGCTCAAACTTCCCACCGGCGCATTGACCGCTGTCGCCGGATTGCTGATGGTCAAGGCGGGCATCGCCGGGGACGGGGTCAGCGTCACCACCAGCGCCCACGTAGTCGGCTACTCGTTGCTTTTCGGAGCGTCGCAGCAAGGCATCACCGGAATGGTGGACCGCCAGGCCCAGAGCCTGCTCAACAACATCTCGTCGAAGGACAATGCCTGACCGACTCGTCTACTTGGCATGATGCTGCTCATGGAGCAATACCGCCGCGGGGAATTCGTATTCGACGTCACGGACAGCGGACCTGCCGACGGGCCGGTGGTCATACTGCTGCACGGCTTCCCCCAGCAGAACACCAGCTGGGCGCAGATCGCCCCGCTGCTCACCGCAAAGGGCTTCCGGTGCCTGGCACCCAACCAGCGCGGGTACTCGCCCGGTGCCCGGCCGACCCGCCGCCGCGATTACCGTTCGGTGGAATTGGTCGAGGACACCCTGGCGCTGATCGATGCGAGCGGTGCCGACCGAGTACATCTCGTCGGCCACGACTGGGGCGCCGCGGTCGCATGGGGCGTGGCTGCCGGCGCACCCGAGAGGCTGGCCTCGTTGTCCGCGCTGTCGGTGCCCCACCCGATGGCGTTCGTGCGGTCCATGCTGACCAGCCGGCAGGGTCTGGCGTCCTGGTACATGTATGTCAATCAACTGCCCTGGGTGTCCGAACGATTGATGCTCGGGCGCGACGCCCGTGGTAAGGCCATTGCCAAATCCTTGATCCGCAGCGGGCTGACACCCCAAGCCGCTGAACGTGACGCTCGGGCCATGACGGAAACCGGGGCCCTGACCGCGGCGCTGAACTGGTATCGCGCCATGCCGCTGAACGGATCGGGCCTGCGCGCAACGGACAAGATCACGGTGCCGACGCTGTACGTCTGGAGTGACCGCGACATCGCGATCACCGCGAAGCCGGCGCGCGACACCGCGAATTACGTGAGCGGTCCCTACCGTTTCGAAACGCTCCACGGAGCGTCACACTGGCTTCCGGAGGAGAAGCCGACGGAGATCGCGGACATGTTGTTGCAGTGGTTCGCAACCCATCCCGTGTGAGCGGAAGGTGACAGAGTGCTGACCTTGGGAGTGCTTCTCGGCGACGGTATCGGCCCTGAGATCGTGGATTCGGCCACCAGGGTCGCCGAACGGGCTCTGGCCACGGCGTCGGTCGACGTGCACTGGCGCGAACTGCCGTTCGGCCTCGAGGCGATCGGCGAGTACGGGACCCCCCTGCCGGAACCGACACTGGCCGAACTCGACGGGCTGCCGGGATGGATCCTCGGACCGCACGACAACGCCGGATACCCTGAGCAGTTCCGCGGCACCTTGTCGCCCGGCGGGGCAATCCGCAAGCGCTACAACCTGTTCGCCAACATCCGGCCTGCGCGCACCTTGAGTACTGCGATCGCTGCGGTATGCCCCGATCTCGACGTCGTCATCGTCAGGGAGAACACCGAAGGGTTCTACGCCGACCGCAACATGTACGACGGTGCAGGCGAATTCATGCCCACCCCCGATGTCGCGCTGGCCGTCGCCGTCTTCACCCGGACCGCGTGTGAGCGGATCGCCCATCAGGCGTTCCAGTTGGCCGTCGCTCGGCGTAGGTCGGTCACCATCGGCCACAAGACGAATGTCCTGGCCAAGACCACCGGGCTGTTCCGCGACGTGTGTCTGACCGTCGCCGCTGACTACCCCGATGTGGAAGTCCGTGGCGAGCACATCGATGCATTGGCGGCTCGATTGGTGAGCCATCCCCGCGATTTCGACGTGATCGTCGCAGAGAACATGTTCGGCGACATCCTCTCCGACCTGGCCGGCCAATTGAGCGGCTCACTGGGGATGGCGCCCTCCATCAACGCCTCGCACACTCACGCGATGGCGCAGGCCGCACACGGATCGGCGCCCGACATTGCCGGACGCGACATCGCCAACCCCGTGGCGATGATCCTGTCCACCGCGATGTTGCTGCGCTGGTTGGCCGGGCGCGACGGCGGCACACCGGCACTCGGCGTCGCCGCCGACCGGATCGAGGAGGCCATCCGTCGTGTCCTCGACGCCGGTGTCGGAACGCCCGACATCGGTGGCAGCGCGTCGACCTCGTCCTTCACCGAGCACGTACTCGCCGCACTGCAGTGACTGCTAGGAACGGCGCGCCACAAGTCGATAGCCACCGTAAATCAACAGCGCCGCAAGGAAATTGACGAAGTAGGCAATGTCGGCGCCATGCCAGGCAGTTGCCACCGCACCCTGGATCAGGGTGGTGTTCATGAACGGCATGGCCACCACGTAGGCAACCAGGAACGCGAGCAGGGCGGCCACCGCGTCACGTCGGGCCGTGGGTTCGGCACTCGGGTCGATGCTGGTGCGTCCCCTGGTGCGGAGCAGCCAATCCACCACGTTCACCGCGACGAACGCCGGGATCCAGTAGCTGACCAAGAGCAGGACATCGGTGAACCTGGTCGCGGTGTCGGCGGCGTGCAGCCACAGGATCAAGCCGAACGCCAATGCCGTCACGATGATCGCCGACACCGGCCTGCGCACCCGCACGCCGATGGTCTGCAAGGCCAAGGAACCGCTGTAGTCGTTCATCACCCCGGACCCGATCGCCGCGAGCGCGATCACCAACAAAGCCAGGCCGCCGAGCAGACCGCCACCCATGACCGCGTGAACACCGTCGGCCGTCTGCTCTCCGATGACCGATGCGGCCGCGATTCCGATGCCCTGGACGAAGACGTAGGCCAACACGATCCCGGCGAACGAATAGCCGAACACCTGCCACCGCGACGACTCCGTCGGAAGGTACCGGCTGAAATCGGCGGCATAACTGGCCCACGAGATGGCCAGACTCAGCGCGATCGTGACCTCGAAAACGAAGGCTCCGGCCAGATCCGCGCCGCCCGCGGTCGGCGCCACCACGATGTCGTGGCCGCTGATCAGTTTGACGGTGAACACGGCGAACGTGAGAAACAGGATGACGGTCAGCACTGCCTGCAGTCGGTGGATCAGCTCGTAGCCGAAGAAGCCGACGACGCCCTGCACGGCCAGCACGATCAGTACCGCGCTCCAGAACGGGATGCCGAGTAGCGCCGCGAGCGCCTCGCCGCCGAACAGGCCGACGAGTGCGTCCCACGCTATCGACGATCCCCATTGCAGGATGCCCGGCACCACCACCAGACCGCCGAAGGCCATGCGTGCGTTGGGAAGTTGTCCTGTCCCGGTCCGGGGCCCCCACGTCGACAGGTAGGCCACCACGGCCGAACCCAGGACCGTGCCGATCACCATGGCCAGCAGTCCGAGCCAGAAGCCCAACCCGAGGGTGATCGCCAATGTCCCGGTGAACACTCCGGTCATGTTCACCTGCGGCGCGAACCAGACCGTGAACAGCCGGGCCGGATGTCCGTAGCGCTGGTCGGCGGCGAGCGGCGCGATCCCGTGGGTTTCGACCGTCAGATCGCCCGCACCTGTCGGGCGGCGTCCGCTGAACGTTGACGCGTTGAGTGCGCTGACTCCGAAAGCCATTTGTCTATTCGACCACGCACCCGGTGTACGGGCGCGTGCCGCACCATGGCCATAATCGAGAAACACAAAGATTAGCTATGGATCGGAGCGGAAGTGGCGAGGACCGAAGCTGACCGGTCCGACTCCCCCGCGGTGATCGGCATGTCGCGCCGCCCCGGTGTTCTGATTGCCGGCCTCAGTCTGGTCGCCCTCACCGTCGCCGTCCTGCAGACCGCGGTGGTCCCGATCCTGGGCATCATCGCCCATCAGCTCAACACCTCCTCGGTTGCGGTCAGCTGGGCCGTCACCGCCAACCTGCTGGCGGCGGCGGCCTCGACTCCGCTGATCGGGCGGCTCGCCGACCTCTACAGCAAGAAGCGGGTCCTGCTGGGTGTTCTGGTGGTCGTGCTGACGGGGTCGGTGCTGGCTGCGGTCACCGCGTCGGTACCGCTGCTGGTCGTGGCTCGCATCCTGCAGGGCGCCTCCTATGCGCTCTACCCGATCAGCATCGCGATCCTGCGGGAAGAACTCGCCGAGGATCGATTGGTCGGCGCGATGTCGGTGCTGTCCGGAACGCTGGGCTTCGGAGGCGGTGTCGGCCTCGTCGTCACCGGGCTCCTGATGTCCGGTGACGCCGGATATCACCGCGTCTTCTGGCTCACCACCGCTTTCACCGCGGTCGTCATCGTGGTGGCGGTGATGGTCGTTCCCAATCGCACGCCCGAAGCGGGTGGCGCGATCGACTGGCTGGGTGCCGCCGGTCTGGCGATCGGCCTGTCTTCGGTGCTCTTGGCGATCACCCAGGGCAATGCGTGGGGATGGAGCCATCCGGGCACGATCGGTTTTCTGCTCGGCGGCGCCGGCGTGCTGGCCGGCTGGTGGTGGTGGGAACGGCGAGCCGCCGATCCGCTGGTCTCGACAACGATGCTGGCCCGACGACCCATCCTGCTCACCAACCTGGCCACGATCCTGGTCGGTATGGGTCTGTACTTCGCGTTCCTCGGCCTGACCCAGTTCGTGCAGATGTCGCGCGAGGCCGCAGGCTACGGATTCGGGGCCGGCGTACTGCAGGCGAGTGTCTACTTCCTTCTCCCCGGAGCACTCACCGGTTTCCTGGTGGCGCTGGTCAGTGGCCGCTACATCGACCGGTACGGCGCGCGCCGGGTGCTGATGGTGGCCGCTGTCGCGGGTATCGCCGGATTCGTCATGCTTGCCGTCACACATGACCGGGCCTGGCAGGTCGTCCTGGCCGGAATGCTGGCCAACGCCTACATCAGCCTCGGGTACGGCGCGTTGCCCGCACTGGTCGTCAGCGAGGTGGACAACAGCGAGACGGGTATCGCCACGAGCATGAACGCGATCGCACGAACCATCGGCAGTTCCGTGGCGGCGGCGGTCGTGGCAGTCCTGCTCGGGCATCGGACGGTGCCCTCTGAAGGCAGCTTCGTGACGATCTTCGTTGCCGGTGCGGTCACCGCCGCGTTGGCGATGGCTCTCATCGCGGTGTCCCGGGCACCTGACCGCCACGGCGACTCCGTGCACACCCTCTCTGAGTCCCGCGCGATGAACCACGAGTGGGGCTGATCCGTCTCGTCGCCGGTTTTCGCGTCGCGACAAACCACTGAGCTGCGAAACTTGAGGCCAGCCAGTCGCTGCCCTCCCGATCGTCGACCGACCAGAATCGCCGTGGCCGTTGAGCCGCCACGCCATGGAATCACGCTGCCAAGGTGCTTCAGACGAAGGATTCCATTGAAAAATTGTTAATTCATTGCGGAATCGCTTGCGAAGGTCGGAACAATCGGCGATTGTTTACCGACAGCTTCCGCGGCTGTACTGGAGGAGGATTCCGCTGACCGGCCCAGAAATCACCGCCGTCGACAAGTCGACGGGACACGACGGCTCGCCACGCACCGGCACGCCAGTCATAGAGATCGACCACGTCACGAAACGGTTCGGCGACTACGTAGCCGTAGCCGAGGCGGACTTCTCGATCGCCTCGGGTGAGTTCTTCTCGATGCTCGGCCCCTCGGGCTGCGGGAAGACCACCACGCTGCGCATGATCGCCGGATTCGAAAGCCCGACCGAGGGTGCAATCCGGCTGGAGGGCGTCGACGTCTCCCGTGTGCCACCGCACAAGCGCAACGTCAACACCGTCTTCCAGCACTATGCGCTGTTTCCACACATGACGGTGTGGGACAACGTCGCCTACGGACCGCGCAGCATGAAGAAGGACAAAACCGAGATCAAACGCAGCGTCGACGAGCTGCTGGAAATCGTTCGGCTCACCGACTTCGCCAAGCGCAAGCCGGGCCAGCTCTCGGGTGGTCAGCAGCAGCGCGTGGCACTGGCTCGCGCCCTGGTCAACTACCCGAGCGCGCTGCTGCTCGATGAGCCGCTCGGCGCCCTTGATCTCAAACTGCGCCACGCCATGCAGTTCGAGCTCAAGCGGATCCAGCGCGAGGTCGGCATCACGTTCATCTACGTCACCCACGATCAGGAAGAGGCGCTCACGATGAGCGACCGGATCGCGGTGATGAACAACGGAAACGTCGAGCAGATCGGCAGCCCCACCGAGATATATGACCGCCCGGCAACGGTTTTCGTCGCCAGCTTCATCGGGCAGGCCAACCTGTGGGCCGGCCGGCAGACCGGGCGCTCCAACCGCGACTTCGTCGAGGTGGAAGTGCTCGGCACCACGCTCAAGGCCAAGCCCGGCGATACCACCATCGAGCCCGGTGGGCACGCAACTCTGATGGTCCGCCCGGAACGGGTCCGCGTCTCGATGGATGTTCCCACCGGGGAGGTGGCCACCGTCCCCGCCACCGTCAAAGACCTGACCTTCCAGGGCCCGGTTCTTCGGCTTTCCCTTGCCGCGCCTGATGATTCGACGATCATCGCCCACGTCGGCCCCGAGCAGGAACTTCCGCTGCTGCGTCCCGGCGATCAGGTCCACGTGGGTTGGTCGCCCGACGCGTCGCGGGTGCTTCCGGCCGCGGACATCCCGACCACCGAAGATCTCGAAGAGATGCTCGACGATACGTAGGCGCTCTCCACCCGCCGCCCCTCCCCTCGACGAAAGCGTCCGAATTCACCGAAAGGTCGCCCATGCCTGACAATATCGATCCCCGCCTGCTCGCCCGCCTGACCTCGAACCGCACTTCACGGCGCCGCTTCCTCGGTGGCGGCGCTGCGGCCGCCGCGGCCTTCGCGCTGGGCCCCGCCGTGCTGGCCGCATGCGGGACAGGTGGTGACGGTGGCTCCGCCGAGACATCGTCAGCCGCCCCCGACGACGGCTCGCCGGCCACCGGCAACGTGCGTATCTCGAACTGGCCGCTGTACATGGCCGACGGATTCGTCGCAGCGTTCCAGACCAAGACCGGCCTGACCGTGGATTACAAAGAGGATTTCAACGACAACGAGCAGTGGTTCGCCAAGGTCAAGGAACCGTTGTCCCGCAAGCAGGACATCGGGTCCGACCTCGTGGTGCCGACCGAGTTCATGGCGGTCCGGCTCGCAGGACTCAAGTGGCTCAACGAGATTCGTGACTCCCGTGTCCCGAACAAGAAGAACCTCCGCGAAGACCTGCTCAACTCGAAGGCCGATCCGGGCCGGAAGTACACCGCACCGTATATGACCGGCATGGTGGGCCTGGCCTACAACAAGGCCGCCACGGGACGCGACATCACCAAGATCGACGATCTATGGGATCCCGCCTTCAAGGGCCGGGTCAGTTTGTTGTCCGACACCCAGGACGGGCTCGGCATGATCATGCAGTGGCAGGGCAACTCCGTTGAGGATCCGACCACCGAATCCATCACCAAGGCCGTCGATTTCATCCGCGATCAGAAGGACAAGGGTCAGATCCGGCGATTCACCGGCAACGACTACGCCGACGATCTGGCAGCCGGAAACATCGCCGTGGCCCAGGCATATTCGGGTGACGTCGTGCAATTGCAGGCCGACAACCCGGACCTGCAGTTCATCGTGCCGGAGTCCGGCGGCGACTGGTTCATCGACACCATGGTGATCCCCTACACCTCGCAGAACGAGAAAGCGGCCGAGGCCTGGATCGACTACGTCTACGACCGGGCGAACTACGCCAAACTCATCGCGTTCACCCAGTTCGTGCCGGTGCTGTCCGACATGACCGACGAGCTCGCCAAGATCGACCCCAAGCTTGCGAGCAATCCGCTGATCAACCCACCCGCCGACGTCCAGGCCAAGCTCAAGTCCTGGCCGGCGCTCACCGACGAACAGACGCAGCAGTTCAACAGTCTGTACGCCGCAGTGACCGGAGGCTGACGCCGATGGCAGGCGTGGCCACCAGTAGCCGGCAGCGGAGCAAGATCGCCCCGTACCTGATGATCCTGCCGGCGTTGGTGTACCTCGGGATCTTCTTCGTGGTCCCGTTCATCTCGCTGGCACGCACCTCGTTGTCGACATCCGGCGGTTCGGTGTACCTTCCGACACTCGAATTCGACTGGAACTTCGGCAATTATGCGCACGCGTTCAGCGAGTATCAGGACCAGATCCTGCGGACGTTCGGCTACGCCCTGGTAGCGACCCTGCTGTGTGCGCTGCTGGCCTTCCCGCTGGCCTACGTCATCGCCTTCAAGGCCGGCCGGTACAAGAACCTGATCCTCGGCCTGGTGATTCTGCCGTTCTTCGTCACCTTCCTGATCCGCACGATCGCCTGGAAGACGATTCTCGCCGACGACGGTGTGGTGGTGAGCGCGCTCGGGTCCATCGGACTGCTGCCCAGCGAGGGGCGGCTGCTGTCGACGAGTTGGGCAGTGATCGGTGGCCTGACCTACAACTGGATCATCTTCATGATCCTGCCGCTGTACGTCAGCTTGGAGAAGATCGATCCCCGACTGATCGAGGCCTCCAAGGACCTGTACTCCTCGAACACCCGCAGCTTCACGAAAGTCATTCTGCCGCTGTCGATGCCGGGGGTTCTGGCTGGAAGCATGCTGGTATTCATTCCCGCGGCCGGCGATTTCATCAATGCGGACTACCTCGGTAGCACGCAGACCACCATGATCGGCAATGTGATCCAGAAGCAGTTCCTGGTGGTCAAGGACTATCCGGCGGCAGCCGCACTCAGCATGGTGCTCATGGCGATCATCCTGGTCGGCGTGCTGCTGTACACACGGGCGCTCGGCACGGAGGATCTCGTATGACGTTGACCGCGATGGCCGACGCCACCAGTCCGGCCGAACCGAAAGTCGTCAAGGGCTCACCACGATGGGGCGACTGGGCGCTGCGGATCGTCGCCGGCCTGGTGTTGCTGTACCTGTTCCTGCCGATCGTCGTGATCGTGTTGTTCTCGTTCAACAAGCCGGCGGGCAAGTTCAACTACACCTGGCAGGGGTTCACGCTCGACAACTGGGCGCACCCGTTCAAGTACCCGGCGCTGACCGACGCCCTCAAGCTGAGCCTGAACGTCGCGGCGGTATCCACCGCCATCGCCCTGGTGCTCGGCACCCTGGTCGCCATCGCCCTTGTGCGCCAACGCTTCCGCGGCCACAAAGCGGTCGATACGTTCCTGGTCCTCCCGCTGACCGCGCCCGAGGTCGTGATGGGTGCCTCCCTGCTGACCCTGTTCCTCGACCTCGGCTGGGCGGCGGGCTACACCACGATCCTCGTCGCCCACGTCGCATTCGAGGTCAGCTTCATCGCCATGACGGTGCGGGCCAGGGTGCGCGGATTCGACTGGACACTCGAGGACGCGTCCATGGACCTCGGCGCCAGCCCGACCAGAACCTTCTTCAGAGTGACTCTGCCGCTGATAGTTCCGGGCATCGTCGCCGCGGCGATGCTGTCGTTCGCACTCTCGCTCGACGACTTCATCATCACCTACTTCGTCAGCGGCTCCACCGTCACGTATCCGCTGTACGTCAATGCGGCGGTCAAGGCTGCGGTGCCGCCGCAGATCAACGTGCTGGCCACGGCCATCCTGGTGATCAGCCTGCTGCTGCTCATGGTCGGAACGCTGTACCGGCGCAAGCGGATCGACGTCACCTGATCTGATCAGGAGGCGTCGAGCTGCACCGTGACGGCCACCTTGCCCCGGCCGTCACGGTGGGCGACCGCATGCCCTGTGCGGTCCCTGCCGTCCAGGTTCCGCAAGGTCAGCGGTCCCCCCTCGCCGAGGAAGTTGCGCCACCAGTTCTTGCTGTCCGGCGCCATCACATGGATGGTCACCTGATCGCCGTCCCGCTTCACCGAAACCGGGGTTTCGAACCACTGACCCGACCGCCGCCCGGTGTAACCGATCACCACCACACCGTGACCGATCCATCGGCCGAGCACCGGAACCCGGGTCAGGCCCACAGCTGCCGCATTCAACCACCGCGAGACCGGGGAATTGAAGACTCCACCACGTGCCATTGGCGCCAGCATAGCCGGATCAACCGATCTCGGCAGGGACCGGCGTGGCGCGCGCACCCGTGCGCGCTGCCCCGATTCCCGCCGCCACCACCAGGAAGATGCCGATCACCGCCGCCGCGGCCGGAGTCTGATGAAGCAGAACGAAACCGACCAGCATCGCAAAGGCGGGCTCCAACGCCATCAGCGTCCCGAACGCCGCCGTGCTCAGATACCGCAACGCGGACATCTCGAGGGCGAACGGAACCACCGGCAGCAGGATCGCCAGCCCCACGCCGATCAGCAGCAGCTGCGGGGTCAGCTGTGGAAATACCGACGGTCCGACCACCGCGGTGCCGACCAGGCCGGCCACCGGCATCGACACTCCCAGGCCCTTGATGCCGGCCACCTCGTCGCCGACCCGTTGTGTCAGCAGGATGTAGCCGGCCCAGCACAGTGCGGCGCTCAGGGCGTAGAGCACACCGATGAGGTCGACGTCGCCCGTCCAGGGCTCGGTGAGCAGCACCACGCCGGCGGCCGCCAAGCCGGGCCACAAAATCCGATTGCGGCCCTTCCCGTGCGCGACGGCCACCCCGAGCGGCCCGAGGAATTCCAGCGCGCTGGCCGTGCCGAGCGGGATCCGGGACAGGGCTGCCATGAAGAGCATCGTCACCCCGGCGGTGACCACGCCGAGTGCGACGCAGGTCCAGAATGCCGATCTTGTGAACGCCGAGGGGCGTGGTCGCACGATGACGAGTATCAGGATTCCCGCCCACGCCAGGCGAAGCCATGCGGCACCCTCGGCACCGATGTCATCGATCAGGCCGACGGCAACCGCCAGCCCGATCTGCACGCAGAGCATGGAGGCCACGGCCATCAGCGCGCCGGTGCGCGCAGGATGCCCGGTCGTGCTCACAAGTCGTTCCCTTTGGGGACAACGATGTTGGCCAGAACCATGCGCAGGAACGGACGGTAGACCGCCTGGTCGTCGACAAGGCTGTTCAGCGTGACGCCGTCGTTGGCGGCCAGAATGACCCGGGCCAGGTCCAGCGCCGGGATGCTCAGATGGCCGCCCAGGCGGGCGGCGCCCTTGGAGATGTAGTCGGCCAGCGCGCGGACCGTCTCCTCACGCTGCGCAGCCACGCGCTCGCGCGCCTCGGGGTTACGCAGCAGGAACAGCGTGTACTCGGATCCGAGGACAGCCCGGTCAGGCCCCTCGGCGGCCACCAGATCTCGCCAGCGGTCGCCGAGTTCGTCGGCGTCGAGATCCTCGAGCGCGTGGAACGTCTCGATGACGTCGGCGAATCCGTCGAGGAATTGTTGGCGCTGCCGTTCGATCACCGCGAGGAACAATTCGGCCTTGCTGCCGAAGTGCGAGTAGATGGCACCCCGGGTGTATCCCCCGACTTCCGCGATGTCTTCGAGTGCGGCGCCGTCAAACCCCTTGCGTGCGAATACCTCTTCGGCAGCATCCAGCAGAACGTTGCGCGTGTGTTCCAGGCGGCGTTGCTTCGTCCAGCGTTCGGCCATGACCCCATCCTGTCAAACGTTAGCCAGCGGGTGTGGCGGTGCTCCTCCACGATCGTCGCTCCTCCGAGCAACGATATGCACTGTTGTATTAGATATACGGATATGTATAGTAGTGATCGCAGTCACAGGATGGGTACGCTCTGTCCTCCTGCTCCGCCTCGCAGCCCCGATATCGAATGAAGAGGTCAGCCCGTGCAGACAGCACGCCCCGGCAACTGGGTCGACACCGCCACCAAGCTGGACGACATCGCACCTGATGCCTATCGGATGCAGATTCCCACCAGTCGCTATGTTGCGCCGGAATTCGTTGCCCAGGAGCGTGATTCGATTTGGAAGAAGGTGTGGCAGGTCGTCGGACGGGTCGACGAGTTGGCCAAGGCCGGCGACTGGAAGCAGTACCAGATCTTCGATCAGTCCTACCTCGTGGTGCGCGGTAAGGACGAGAGGCTTCGCGCATTTGTCAACGCCTGCCGACACCGCGGCAACGTGCTGTGCCGCGAGGTCCGCGGGAACGCCAAGCGCGGCTTCCTCTGTCAGTACCACCTGTGGTCCTATGACCTCGACGGCCGACTCAAGGGCATGCTGCGGGAGGCGCTGGCCGGGCCGATCGACAAAGAAACCCACGGCCTGATCGAGGTCTCGGTGGGAACCTTCGCCGGGTTCATCTTCCTCAACCCTGATCCGAATGCCGAACCTCTCGCGGACTTCATCGGCGAGGAGGTCGCGACGATGCTGGCGCCGTATCACCTCGACGAGATGGTGACGGTGATGGACGTGACCGAGGCCATCGACTGCAACTGGAAGGTCGTCCTCGATGCCTTCCAGGAGGGCTACCACATCGACGGCATCCACCCGCAGTTGCTGCGGGTGATCAACATCGACCCCGCCACGAGCCGGTACCGGTTCTTCGACCAGCACAGCGTGTCGATGGCACCGTTCGATGTCGTCGGAGCCACGCCGGAGCAGCAGGTCGACGGCATCATGGATCTACCCGAGACCTTCCCGTCGACGGTTGCGGTACTCCCCCGGTTCCAGGAACTTGTCGCCGAGTACCGCGCCGACGATGGCTCGTTGAACTTCCCCGACGGCGTCACCGCCCGCACGCTGCTGCAGCGCGCAACGCGAGACACCCTGACCGGCATGGGACTTGACGTCAGCGAGCTGACCGACGCCCAGATGAGCGACAACCACGGCTGGGTGTGGTTCCCCAATTTCTTCATGACCATCCGAGCCGGGGAAGCCACGATCATCATGTCGCTGCCGCACCCGGACGGTGATCCCAACCGCTGCATCTGGCATGTGGCCAGCTACATGTGGCTGCCCGACGAGATGAAAGCCGCGTTCACCGCGGAACCGATCGTCGTCGACCAGGCGGGCAGCTACAAGTATTTCGAAGCGCTACAACAGGATTACGAGCAGATGCCACGCCAGCAGATCGGGTTGCGCAACACCGCTCTGAAGCACATGGCGTTGGTCAAGGAGGAAGTCGTCATCGCACACTTCCATTCGGTCGTCGACAAGTATCTGGCAGCAGCGGGCTCCTGACGCCTCCCATCGCCCATCCGAGCACAGAACAGGAACTTCACCGTTGAAAGATGTCAGCGAAGTTGTCGACGACTACACCGGTCGACGCCGCACCGTGGTGCAGTACGCGGTCACCACCAAACAACTGGTGGGCGCCGCCAAACAACCCGGCTTCGGGACCGAGGGTTGGGCCCCGCTGGCCGCCTTGGTCGCTGTCGACGAGTTCGAACGCGTCGGCAATTTCAAGGAGGTCATGAACTGGGAGCAGTACATCGACTTCATGACGAACTGGGCCGCCGCTTCGGAGTGGGACGGCTTGTTCAAGCGCGTCAGCGAAGTCGACGGCGTCGTGTTCCTCGAACTCGAGGAACGCACCAGGATGGGCGACTTCGAGTCAGTGGTCAACTCGCTCTCGGTGTATGAGTTCACCGCCGACGACAAGATCCGCCACATCGACCTCTATCTGCAGATGGCGCTGCCGAACACCGAGATGCTGACCAGTTACGAGGGGGTAGCGATCTCGGAGTGACGGTGAAGTTCGCCCGGTGCTCACGGTTCTGACACCTTCCGATGCCACCGTGTCCATGTGCGGAGCGAACCGCGCCGGGTTTCACCGGCCGAGCGATTCCACCAGATGTGTGTCGTGGTGGTGCGGGCGCTGCCGACCCCACTGAATTCTGTTGTGGCGCCGACATTCCTCGGTTTCGCGTTGATCAACACCTTCACCTTCGGGGTCGACCTGACGATCCTGACACTCCTGCACGGCGGGTTCCGGGCGCCGCTTCCGGTCGCGGTGACAGTCGGATACGCCGCGGCTTTCGGCCTGGCCTACTACCTGAACCGGACTCTGAACTTCCGCTCACACGCGGCGGTCGGTCCTCAGCTGACCGTGTACGTGGTGGCGGTCGTGATCAACTACCTGGCATTCATCCTGGGCGTATCCAGTGGGCTGGCAGCCGTGGGGCTGGAGTATCACCTGGCCCGGATCGTCGCCGGCGGATGCGAGGCGGTGTTCATGTACAGCGCCATGCGCTGGGTGGTGTTCCGGTGAGTTCACCCATGGACGACAAAATCGACCAGTACGTCCGTCACTGCCGCGATGGCGGTGCGGGAAATCACCTCGTAGCCATGCGTACTCAAGGTCGGCAGACACAGCAGGCCCGCCCGGGGGGACAGCCCGGAGGATTTCGTGTGTGACGCATCGGACTCGAAGGCACCGAGCACCGCTGCCTGCGGCGAATATCCGAGGTCGCGGGCAATCGCACACAGGCGATCGGCAACGCCCTTGTCGTATAAGCACTGCGCGTCGCTGTAGGCCACGATCGGCCCGCCGGTGACCGTGGTGCCGTACTCCGCTTCCGTCGGTCCGACTTCCACCGCAAGCGTGAGATCCCCGGGCAGGGTCCGGCAGGCGTGAGCCGCCCCCACCCCGCCGACCTCCTCGTTCGTCGTGAACACCAGGTACAGGTCGCCGGCCGGGTGCCGACCGCTGTCACGCAGCCGTCGGGCGAGCAGGATCAGCGCGAGTACCGCGGCACGGTCGTCCATGAAGTAGCAGCCGAAATAGTCACCCACCTCGATGAGTTCACGCTTGCTGCGGTCGATACACACCCGGGTGCCCGGCCCGACACCCAACTTGGCCAACTGGTCGGGCTCCATCCCGGTGAATACGTAGACGTCCGGCCAATCCAGTGCCTTGTCGCCCTGGTCGGGCTTGGTCTGCCAGACGTGCTGGGTTTCCTGTGTGGTGTGCTCCGAGCCCAATGCGAGGACCCCGCACAGGGTTTCGTCGTCACCCAGAATCGCGACGGGGCCCAGACCGAAATTGGCCGGGTACATGGTGCCCAGCGGGGTCAGCCGCAGCGTGCCGTCCGGCTCGATCCGCTTGACGAGCATGGAAAGTTCATCGAGATGGGCCAAGATCCGGGTGGTTGCGGCACCCGGCTTCGCCCCCCTGATCAATGCAACGAGATTGCCTGCGGCATCGGTCGAAAGCTCGTCGACGAGGTGCTCCAGCTCCCGGTGGCAGATCTCGCGAACCTGGTCCTCCTGCCCGCACGGGCCGTAGGCCGACAAGAGCTCCTGCAACAGCGCACGTTCGAACCCGTCATCCAGCCCGGCCATGTCTGCCCTATTGCCGCTGCGGCCGGTCTGGAAACCTCGGTGCTGGTCAGGCGGTCACCGCGGTGCGGTGCGATCCGGGAACGGGTCGTTGTTGAAATCGATCTGAGCCGCCGGGTTGCTGATCGCGGTGACGAGGCCGGTGCCGAACGCCCCGGCACTGTCGTACAACGTCGAGGCGCCGACCGCGATGCCGTCAGCGGCCCGATGCGAATCCGCCTCCACACCGATCCACTCGTCTCGCGGGAGCCGGGACAGCGCGACCGTGAGGTCACCGTTGATGTAGCCGACGCCGGCGGTTCCCAGGTTGGTGACCAGGCTGGTGCCCTCGGCCGCCATCGCCGCCCGCACAAACGGCGAATTCGGGTGGCCTTGCACCACGGTGATGGTGCGGTTCATGAATCGCTTGCGCGACGCGTTCTGATGGTCGGCGATGGCGCGACTCCAACCGCCGGCATCGCTGCCCATGTATGTCGTCCGGTCCCCGTCGAGCGCGGCGGGCGGTTCGAAGCCGGTCGTCGAGGTCCATTCCTCACCACGTGGAGGTTCACCCAACCGGTATTGAACCAACGTCGCCCGCGCGACGGTCACGCCGTCCTGGACCAGTTCACACTCGGAGTTGCGCACGCGCCTGCCGTCGCGGATCAGCGCCACCTTCGTCGTCGTCGGTAGCCCGCGGGCGGCCTTGAACAGGTCGACCGTCAACCGGGCGGGCAGGAATTCGGGAAGGCCGAAGGCTGATTCCAATGCCCGGGCGGCCAGGCCGACGAGCGCCGGGCCGTTGAGATGATCCTGACCCCAGTGGCTCTGCGCAAAGCGGGTCGGCTGGAACCGGTCCTGCTCGGACTGCACGAAATGGGCGACAACCTCGGTCATCGGCGAATCGTCGCATATGGGCTAACTAATTTGGACGGCGGGGATCACGAAGGGCGCCGGGCACCCAGCCAGCGCTGCTGGAGCCGGATGAAATGCGCGTCGACGACGGCGCCGTGACCGGGAACGTAAACACCGTCCTCCCCGCCCGCGGCCAGCACCGCCTCCAGGGTGACCGACCAGGATTCGAGGTCGGAGTCGGCGTCGATGACCGGGTCACCGGACTGCTCGACGAGATCACCACAGAACACGACCGTGTGCCTGCCCGGCACCGTGACGATCAGGTCGTGGTTGGTGTGCCCAGGACCGGGGCGGCGGATGCGCACGGTCCGGCCGCCGAGATCGATCTGTCCACCGGACACCTCGTGCACGGACTCCGGCATTGCTGCAATGGCCCGCTCGACGTCGTCGGGGTCGGCGCCGTAGCGGAGCGCCTCCTCGCGGAGCTGCGCCCGACCGTTGGCCATGGAAGCGGCAACTTCTGGGGCACAACAGATTTCGGCATCCCTGAACCAGGAGCACCCGAGGACATGGTCAAAATGGTTGTGCGTCAGGATGATATGCCCGACCCGATGACCCGTGAGTACCGCGACATCGGCCTCGATGCCGCGTGCCTCGGCCAAAGTCGTACCGGCATCGACCAACAAAGCGTGCGTGCTGCCACTGACCAGACCCACCGTGACGTCCAGGAAGGGCAGGCGGGTGCGCCACACACCCGCGCCCAACTGTTCCCACTCGTAGTTCACAGCCCCGTGCCGGCCAGGGGATCCACCCCTGCGAAGCTACTCCTATGCGCCGCCTCCTGTCCTTTGCCTGCCTACTGGCCGCGCTGGGCGCCGGCACCACTGCCCCGTCGGCCAGTGCCGCCTGTACGACCGGATCGGACTGCGACTTTTCGGAGCGGCTGGCCGCTGCCGACGCCTACTTGGCGACCCGTCCGGGCACGGTCGGGTACGTGCTGCGTGACCGCGCCACCGGGGCGGTATACCGGAATGCGCACGCCGGCGAACAGGTGTGGACGGCGTCCACGATCAAGCTGGGCATGGTGGTCGACCTGCTGACCAGGCAACGAGCCGGTACCGTCACGCTGACCGAGCCAGACCGGGCCCTGATGGCGGCCATGCTGCGCTCCTCTGACGACGATGCGGCCGACACGTTGTGGTCGCGGTACAGCGGCGCCGATCTCCAGGCGTTCAACGCCGACTTCCCCGCGTACGGGCTGACGGGGCTGCAACCGCAGCGCGGGTTCAGCAGAACCTTCCCGTACTGGGGCTTCCAGAAGGCCACCCCCGAGGATCTGGACCGGTTGATGACCTACACACTGACCAGCCTGACCCCGGGCGAGACGGCAGGCATCGTCGATGCGCTCCAGCACGTCGACACCAACCAGCAGTGGGGCGTCTGGGGTGCCGGCGCGGCGATGAATCCCGGCAACAAGGACGGCTGGTCACTCGAACAGGGCGGCTGGGTGGTCAACAGCGTAGGTTTCGCCGGACCTCAGCAGCGCTACACGCTGGCGATCATGAATGCCCTCGGCGACCAGGGCGGCTACGACGACGGAGTCCAGACCACCACGCATCTCAGCGAGGTACTGCTGGCCGGGCGACGCTGACCTGACCGGACAGGTTTGCCCTGGCGGGCTCTGGGAACTCCTAGCTCATGTTGATCAGACGAATCGCCCGCCCCATGCTGTCTGCGACCTTCATCGCCCGAGGCGTCGAGACCCTGCGCGACCCGAGCACCTCCACCGAAACGACACGCAGAACCCTGGGTGCGCTGAGTGCACTGCCCGGCCCGGTAGGGGCCGGGGTCCCGAACAACGCCGACACGGTCGCCCGGGTCAACGCCGCGGTTCAGGTGGGCGGTGGGCTACTCCTGGCGCTCGGCCGGGCCCCCCGCCTCACCGCAGCGGCGCTGGCCATCACGATGATTCCGAGAAGTGTTGGCTCACAGGCATTCCTGAAAGATTCAGACCCGCAACACGCCGCTGCTCAGCGTCGTGAGTTTCTCACCGACGTGAGTTTGTTGGGCGGCCTGATCATCGCCGCAGCCGACACGGCCGGCAAGCCGTCGTTGGCCTGGCGCGGACGCCGTGCGGCACGGAACGTCTCGGCCAGCGTCGCCGCCGTCGTTCCCGGTGTATCCGCAAGCAGTGACGCCCTCACCGACAGTGCGTTAGCCGAGAAGGTCGGGCAGGGCCTGGCCGTCGGTGCCGAGCGTGGCCGTGAACTCGCCGATGCGGCCGTGGAACGGACGACTGAATGGGCGACCGAATTGGCGCAACTCGCGCGGGAACACGGTCCCGAGGTGGCCGACGCAGCCCGCGAACGCGCCACCGAGTTCGCCCACATCGCCCGTGAGCGGGCACCCGAACTCGCCGAAGCCGCGCGTGAACGCTCCGTTGCGCTGGCCGATGTCGCGCGAGCCCAACTCGAGCAGCGACGGAGTCGGTAGCGTTGACGGCATGAGTACGGGCGACTCTCCACCGGAATTCGGTCAGTACGGACAACCGGGCGGCTACCCGCCGCCCTACGGCGGGCAAGTACCGGGTGGGTATCCCCCGCCCTACGGCACCCAGGCCCCCGGCGGCCTCGGCCGGCGCTGGCTGGCCCGGGTGATCGACGGGATCGTCGTCATGATCGGGGCGTTCTTCCTATCGTTCGTCACCGACTCACTGTCGAGCTACTGGGTGACCGGTCTGTTCACCGGACTCCTCATGTTCATCTATTACGTGGCGTTCGAAGTGGGAATGGGGTCTACACCCGGCAAGAAGGTACTGGGGCTCGCGGTACACGGACCCGGCGGCACACCGAAGCCGACGGCCGCGCAGTCGGCGATTCGCAATGCCTTCACCCTGCTGACGATCATCCCGTGGGTGGGCGGCCTTCTGGCGGTCATCGCGATGATCGTCATCGCGGTGACGATCAGCGGCAGCCCCACCAAACAGGGCAAGCACGACGAACTCGCCGGCGGAACCCAGGTGGTCCGGGGCTGAGAACCCTTGCGTGAGGGGCCCGGCGTCACGGGCACCTCACGTTTCGGGGCGCGGTTCACCGGCTCAGACGAACAGCCCCAGCACGAGGACGAATATCAGACCGGCCACCGAGAGTGCCGTCTCCATCAGCGACCAGGATTTGATGGTCTGGCCCACGGTCATCCCGAAATACTCCTTCACGAGCCAGAATCCGGCGTCGTTGACATGGGAGAAGAACAACGATCCGGCACCCACGGCGAGCACCACCAGGGACACCTCGCCGGTGCTCATCCCCTCGACCAGGCCGAGCATGAGCGACGACGCGGTGATCGTGGCCACGGTGGCCGAGCCGGTCGCCAACCGGATCAGTACGGCCAACACCCACGCCAGCAGCACCACCGAAAGATTGGCCCCCTTGGCCCATTCGGCGAGCAGAGTGCCGATCCCGGTGTCGACCAGGACCTGTTTGAACCCGCCGCCGGCCGCCACGATCAGGATGATGCCGGCCACCGGCGGCAGAGACGACTCGATGGTTTTCACGATCTCGCCGCGACCCATCTTGGCGCCGCCACCAAGGGTGAACATGCCGACGACCACCGCAATCAGCAACGCCATCAAGGGTTGGCCGAGGATGTCGAACGTCTGACGCAGCAGATGCGACTTGTCGTCGACCAGGATGTCGACGAGCGCCTTGCCCATCATCAGTGCCACCGGCAGCAGCACACTGAACATGGTGAGGCCGAACGTCGGTCGTGTCTTCGTGGCGGTCACCGTGCCCGCCGCGCCGGCTGCGCCCTCGCCGTTCGAGCCCGCGCTCGCAGAATCCGCGGCGTCGAACCGGTCCGGAACCTCAAGGACCACCCAGCGCCCAGCCAACTTGCCGAACAACGGGCCCGCCACCACGATCGTCGGAATTGCCACCAGCACACCCAGCGCGAGCGTGACACCGAGGTCGGCGTGAAGCAAGGAGATCGCGGCGACCGGACCCGGATGCGGTGGAACGAATCCGTGCATGGCCGACAGGCCCGCCAGTGCCGGGATACCGACTGTGATCAAGGACAGTTGCGAACGACGGGCCACCAGGTAGATCACCGGCATCAACAGCACCAGACCGATCTCGAAGAACATCGGCAGGCCGATGATCGCGCCCACCAACGCCATTGCCCACGGCAGCATCCGCGGTGACGCGTGCCCGACGATGGTGTCGACGATCTCGTCCGCTCCCCCGGAATCGGCCAACAGCTTGGCGAACATCGCGCCGAGAGCGATCAGGATCCCGACGCTGGCGGCGGTGGACCCGAATCCGCTGGAGAACGAGGCGAGCACGTCACTGATGTTCTCGCCCGCGGCTATGCCCACGGTCAGCGCGCCGAAGATCAGGGCCAGGAACGGATGCAGCTTGACGATCGTGATCAGCACGACGATCAGGGCGATGCCGGCCAGTGCGGCCAGGACCAACTGCGCACCACCCGCCACCGGCTCAACCAGCTCCGTCCCGGCCGCAAGGTGAGTGAGCGTCGAGGTCATCGGTTCTCCTGTTCTGTTGTCGCAGCGCCAGATTGGGCCACATATTCGTTGACGATGGCATCGATGCTCTGATCCACATCGATGGCCAGACCGGCCTCATCAGGGCCGAGCGGCTCCAGCGTCGCGAATTGGGAGTCCAGCAGCGTGGCCGGCATGAAATGCCCCGGGCGACTGGCCTGGCGTCGGCGGATCACCTCGCGTGATCCGCTCAGGTACAGAAACACGACGTCGGGGCAGTGCCGCCGCAATTGGTCGCGATATTTGTGTTTGAGTGCCGAGCAACTCATCACACCGCCTTCGTGGTGCTCGGCGAGCCAGTCACCGATCGACTCCAGCCAGGGATAGCGATCGGCATCGTCGAGAGCGTGGCCCGCCGACATCTTGGCGATGTTGGCGGCGGGGTGAAAGTCATCCGCATCGGCGAACGGAACACGCATTCGCTGTGCGAGCGCGGCGCCCACTGTCGATTTCCCCGACCCCGATACGCCCATGACCACGACTGGTGAACCCATACATCCCTCACAATGTGTGTCTGCCGTCACACAGCATGACTTAAAAATCATACGTTTGCAACAGTGTCACGATTACATCTGTTTTTTAACAGCTCAATGTGCGATATGACAGGATGTAACCGTGTCCTCGCCCTCAAACGTCGGCGCGCTGCATGCCAGCCTGCTCACCTCGCTCGGCACCGGAATTGTCTCCGGCGAGCTGGCGGCCGAGCAGGTGCTGACCCTGGACCGGCTCAGCGCCGAGCATGAGGTGTCCCGCAGCGTCGCGCGCGAGGTGATCCGGGTGCTCGAGTCGATGGGCATGGTGGAATCGCGACGCCGGGTCGGGATCACCGTCCAGCCGGCACGCAAGTGGAATGTGTTCGACCCCAGGCTGATTCGGTGGCGCCTACAGGCCGGCGACCGGGCAGCGCTGCTGGCATCACTCTCAGAGCTGCGACGGGGTTTCGAACCGACTGCCGCGGCACTCGCCGCCCGGCGGGCGAATCCGGATCAATGCCGGGTCCTGGCCGCCGCGGTGTCCGACATGGTGGTACACGGGCGATCCGGCAACCTCGACGCATACCTACTGGCGGACAAGGTTTTCCATCAAACGCTGCTCGAGGCCAGCGGCAACGAGATGTTCCGCGCGCTCAACGACGTCGTGGCCGAGGTCCTGGCGGGGCGCACCGAGCACGGACTGATGCCGCACTCCCCCAACCCGGCCGCCATCGAGCTACACGACGAGGTCGCCCGGGCCATCCGGCTGCGCGACGAAGACGCCGCGGAACGGGCGATGCGGGCGATCATCGACGAGGCCGCCACGGCGGTGATCGATCCGGTCAGCCCCGATGCTTAACTGATGGAATGAGTCGCACTCCCGCGTTGGCACGTCGTTTCTTCGAGCGGCTGGAGCCGGTACACGGAGTCACCTACTTCGCCCCCGAGCCCCGCGCGGCACTGGACGCCGCGGGCTACCGCGGCTTCTGGATGGGGTACTTCGCCAGCCGCTCGGCTCCACTGGGCATCGTGGCGCCAGAAGTCGTCACGGCCGCGTTCTACAACTTCACCGCCGAGCGAGTTGCCAAGGCGCTGCCGGCGGTCTGGGGCATAGCCAGTCCGGCAACGCTTCTGCAGATGCGATCGGAAACAGCTGTCGCGGCGCTGCGTCGCTCCGGGGTGACGGAATCCGAATCCACTCGTCGGGCCGCCGAGCTGACCGCCAAGGCGGCCGGCACGGCACCGCTGGAGGGACGGCCGCTCTACGCCGCCAACCGGGCCTTGCCGTGGCCCGAGGAACCGATCGCGAAACTCTGGCATGCCGTCACCCTGCTACGCGAGCAACGCGGTGACTCCCACATCGCCGTGTTGGTCGCCGAGGGGATCAGCGGCCGGGAAAGCAATGTCCTGCATGCCGCGGCCGGTCGGGTGCCGCGGGAGATGATCATGCGCAGCCGCGACTATGACGACGAGCAGTGGGAGTTCTACGTCGAGCGACTGCGTTCCCGCGGCTGGTTGGACAGCCAGGGCGAGCTCACCGACGCCGGACGCGACGTCAAGCAGGTGGTTGAAGACCGTACCGACGAGTTGTCCGTGGCGGCGCTGGACGCGTTGTCCGATGAGGAGATCAGCACCCTGTTCGCGACGCTGACGCCGATCACCCGCCAGGTGGTGGCCGCTGGTGACGTGCCGGCGGCCACGCCGATGGGCCTGCGTCGCGATGATCTCGACGACGACAGCGCCCATCTGGGCTGACGGACTCAGCGCGGCGCGTACATGATCAGGCCGACGCCGGCGAGTGCCACGAGTGCGCCGGTGACATCCCAGCGGTCGGGCCGGAAGCCGTCGGCGGCCATGCCCCACAACAACGATCCGGCGATGAACACCCCGCCGTAGGCCGCCAGCACCCGACCGAAGTGGGCGTCGGGCTGAAACGCCGCGACGAAACCGTACGCGCCGAGAGCGATCACCCCGGCCCCCATCCACACCCAGCCGCGGTGCTCCCGTACGCCCTGCCACACCAGCCAGGCCCCGCCGATCTCCAACACCGCGGCCAGTAGGAACAGCGCGATCGATTTGCCTACCATCACCAGCCCAGCGTGCCGTGAATGTGCACAAATGCCGAATCCGCGCGGCGTGTCGCCGGCAGACCCGCACGCTCGCGGTACCTGGGGGTCAGGCCACGCCGAGATAGGCGGCGCGAATGCTGTCGTCCGCCAACAATTCCCGCGCAGCACCGGTGCGGGTGACACTGCCGGTCTCGAGGATGTAGGCCCGGTCCGAGCGGCTCAGCGCCTGTTGGGCGTTCTGCTCGACCAGCAGCACCGTGGTGCCCCTGGTGTTGATCTCGGAGATGATCTTGAAGATCTGTGAGATCACCATCGGTGCCAGCCCCATCGACGGCTCGTCGAGGAGCAGCACCCTGGGCCGCGACATCAGGGCGCGGCCGATGGCCAACATCTGCTGTTCCCCGCCCGAGAGGGTGCCGCCCACCTGGGAACGCCGTTCGGCCAGCCTCGGAAACGTGGTGAACACCCAGTCCAACCGTTCGTCGTGCTCGCCGCGGGACGCGAATTTGCGCCCATAGCAACCCATTTCCAGGTTTTCCACCACGGTCATACCGGGAAAGACCCCGCGCCCTTCGGGAGCCTGGATCAGCCCGTCGATGACGCGCTGGTGGGCTTTCACACGCGAGATGTCGCGGCCCTCGAACCAGACCGAGCCCGAGGTCAGCGACCGCAGGCCAGAGATCGCGCGCATCATGGTGGTCTTGCCGGCGCCGTTGGAGCCCAACAGCGTGACCAGCTCCCCCTCGTGCACGACGAGCGAAACTCCGTGCAGCGCCTTGATGCGACCGTAGTGCACCACCGCGTCGCGCACCTCAAGCAACACCGGGCGACTGGCCTCCGTCGGTGACGATTCAGGAGATGTTGTCATCGGGTACCCCCAGATAGGCGGCGATCACACGCGGATCTTCACGGATCTCCGACGGTAGGCCGTCGGCAATCTTGCGGCCGAACTCCAGCACCACGATGCGGTCGGTCACGCCCATCACCAGTCGCATGTCGTGCTCGATCAGCAGCACCGTGTAGCCGTCGTCGCGGATCTTGCGGATCAACTCGATAAGAGACTCTTTCTCGGCCGGGTTGAACCCTGCGGCGGGTTCGTCCAGGCACAGCAGCTTGGGCTCGGTGGCGAGCGCCCGGGCGATCTCGAGGCGGCGCTGATCGCCGTAGGGAAGGTTCTTGGCCTTCTCTTCACCACGATGCGCGATCCCGACAAAGTGCAGCAACGCCACGGCGCGTTCGATCGCCGAGCGCTCCTCGCGACCGTGTCGCGGGGACCGTACCAAGGCACCCGGCACCGAGGTCTTGTGCCGCGCATCGGTTCCCACCATGACGTTCTCCAGTGCGGTCATCTCGCCGAAGAGGCGGATGTTCTGGAAGGTGCGGGCGATGCCGCGGCGGGTGATCTGGTGGCGTTTGATGCGGCCCAGTGGGGCGCCGTCGAACACGACCGACCCTGAGCTCGGCCGGTACACGCCGGTGATCGCGTTGAAACATGTGGTCTTACCCGCACCGTTGGGTCCGATCAGGCCGAGGATCTCGCCGCGGCGGATGTTGAAACTGACCGAGTCCAGGGCCACCAGTCCGCCGAACTTCACGGTGAGATCCCGGGTCTCCAGCAGGATCTCACCTTCGGCGGCCTGGATGTCACGGTGAACTCCGGCCAGCTCCTCGACGCTCTCGGTCACACCGGGCATGGGCTCGCTCATCCCACGGGCTCCTTGTCCGTGGCGCCGCGCAACAACTGCCGTGCCGATCTGCCGTAGGTCAACAGCTGCTGGCGCACCGGGAACAGTCCCTGCGGCCGGAAGATCATCAGCACCACCAGCGCCAGACCGAAGAACAGGTACTTCAGGTCACCGAGGTTGATCCCGAGGAACTCGACCCCAAGGAGTCGGTTCGGCAGATACACGACGATGAAGGCGCCGAAGATCACGCCGAGTTTGTTGCCCTGTCCGCCGAGTACCACCGCACACAGGAACAACATCGAGTTGATGATGTTGAACGTCGGCGGTGCCACGTACTGGACCTGCCCGGCGTAGAGAGCACCCGCGAGCCCACCGATCGCGGCGCCGATCACGAAGGCCCACAGCTTGAACCGGAAGGTGTTGACGCCCATCACCTCTGCGGCGTCCTCGTCCTCGCGGATGGCCACCCAGGCGCGCCCGACCCGGCTGCGTTCCAGGTTGCCGACCAACAGCAGGATGCCGATCATCAGGATCAGACCCAGCCAGAACCACCAGGTGCCGTAGTTGGCCTCGCCGACCGAGTTGCCGCTGGAGAACACGCCGTTGGGCAGCTTCTCGCTCTCCCCCACCCGCGGGTAGGCGACCTGATTGAGCCCGCGCGAACCGTTGGTGATGTCGGACAGATTGTCGGCGAGCAGCCGGATGATCTCGCCGAAGCCGAGGGTGACGATGGCCAGGTAGTCGCCGCGCAACCGAAGGGTCGGCGTCCCCAGGATCAACCCGGCCAGCGCGGTGACAGCCATCGCCAACGGCACACAGGACAGCCACGCCCAGTCCTTGCTGAAGAAGCCGTCGGGACCCACCTTGTTCCAGGGGCTGTCGGGGCTGGTCAACAGGGCGACGGTGTAGGCGCCGACAGCATAGAAACCGACATAGCCGAGATCGAGGAGGCCGGCCTGACCGACGACGACGTTGAGGCCGATCGCGATGACGGCGATCATCGCGAACTGCGCCATGGTGCCGCCGAAACTGATGCCAGGGGTGTTGAGGAAGCTCGGGGTGAACAACGGCAGCAGTGCCAGGAGCCCGAAACCCACCACGCCGACAACCCATTTCACGGCCCGCGGCAGGGTGGACCAGTATTCGCGGATGGCGTCGCCGGGGGCCAGCAGCGTCCTGGTCACCGTACCGGCCGATTCTGCACCGTGATGCTCGCTCATACCCGTGCCTTCCCGAGGCTCTCACCGAGTATCCCGGTCGGCCGGAACAACAGCACCAGCACCAGCAGCACGAACGCCACGACGTCACGCCATTGCGTTCCGAATACCACCTGCCCGTAGTTCTCCATGATGCCCAGCAGCAGACCGCCCAGCAGTGCGCCCCGGAGATTACCGATGCCGCCGAGCACCGCCGCCGAGAACGCCTTGATACCGAGCAGGAATCCGCCCGAGTAGATGATGCCCTGAGGCACCTTCAGCGTGAACAGCAGCGCGGCGACTCCGGCCAGCAGACCGCCGAGCAGGAACGTGGACATGATGATCCGTTCCCGGGAGACCCCCATCAGCGTGGCCGTGGTCGGATCCTGCGCCACCGCACGGATTCCGCGCCCGAATTTGGTGCGGTTGATCGCGATGTCGGTCAGGAGCGCGACCACCAGGGCCGCACCGATGATCACCAGCGTCACGTTGGTGATCACTGCCTCGAACTTCGTGCCTTCGAACAGCGTGAACTGTATCGTCGGCCGGACCAGCTTGATGGGCTGCTGGGCATTGGTGCCGCCGTAGCCTTTCAAGATTTTCGGTAGCACGAAATGCACGAATTCCTGTAGCACGAAAGACATTCCGATCGCGGTGATGAGGAATGTCAATGCGCGGGCGTTGCGTTTTCGTAGCGGCCGGTAGGCGATGAATTCGAGACCCACGGCCGCCGTTCCGGAGACCAGCATCGCAAAGACCATGGCAACGCCGAGGTAGAACACCGTCAGCATCACGCCCTTGTCGTACGGCGTGCCGGGCGTGAAACCCAAGATGACATCGAGGCAGAAGTACGTCCCGAACATGCCCAGCATGAAGATCTCGGAATGGGCGAAGTTGATCAGCCGCAGGACGCCGAACACCAGGGTGTAGCCGACTGCCACCAGAGCATAGATCGCACCCCAAGACAGCCCGTCGACGGTCAGTTGGAGAAATCGGTCCTGCAATCCATCCAGGTTGAAACTGATGTTGGAGGCCAGACAGGCGGACTGCTCGACGCACTGGTGGATCATCCGGCGGCGGCTCCTGATTCAAGGGTGTGAAGCGAAACGCGTCCGAGTCCTGGGGACGGTCTCGGACGCGCTTCGCTCAAGGGGCTACTGGACTTCGTACATCCAGATCAAGTTCGTGGTGAGCTCGCCCTTGTCGGTCCACTGGTACTTGCGCGCCACACCTTGGCCCTCGTACTTGCGGACGTAGTCGAGCATCGCCGGCCGCGTGATGGCGCCCGAGTCGATGCCCTTGAGCAGGATGGTGCCCAGGTCGTAGCCCTCGGTGCTGTAGGTGCCGGGCGCCTGGCCGAACTTCTTCGTGTATTCGTCGGCGAATGCCCCGGTGGCCGGGCCACACGGGCAGGACAGCAACGCACCCTTCGACGCTTCGCCCGCCTGGTTGACGAACTGCTGATCCTTGGTGCCGTCGGCGCTGACGAACGTCGCCGTCACCCCGCCGTCCTTGAGCTGCTGCACGAACGGTGCGGCCTCGGAGTAGTAACCGCTGTAGAAGACCGAATCCGGGGCCGCGCTCTTGATCTGGGTGACCGCGGCCGAGAACTCCTTGTCGCCCTTCTTCACCGAGATGTTGCACGACGAATCGGCAACCGGACCAAGGGTTTCACGCACAGCCTCGGCCAACCCGAGCCCATAATCGGTGCTGTCGTCGACCACGCACACCTTCTTGTGGCCCAGCGTGTTCTTGAGATAGTTGGCCACCGAGGGACCCTGCACGCCGTCATTGGCCAGGCCTCGGAAGAATGTCCGCCACCCGTTCTCGCTCAACGTGACGTTGGTGGCCGAAGCGGTGGCGGCAACCAGTCCGGCCTGGTTGAACACATCGCCGGTGGCCTTGGTCTCCCCGGAGAACGCCGGTCCGACGAGGCCGATGATCATCGCGTCGTCGACGATCTGCGGCGCCACGCCGGTCGCCTTCTGCGGATCGCCTTCGGTGTCAAAGCTCTTGAGCTGCACCTGGCAGCCGGCGTTGGCGGCGTTGTGCTTGTCGACAGCGAGCTGGACGCCGTTCTTGATGTTGATACCCAGGGCAGCGTCCGGGCCGTTGAGCGCGCCCATCATGCCGAGCATGACGGGCGGGCAGACGGCCTTGCCGTCGCCGGCGGGCTCGGCGGGCGCGACGTCCTGGGCGGCCTTGATCTCGGCACCGTTCTCGTCGATCTGGACCTTCTCGACGATCTTCAAATTGGTCTGCGATGCCCCGCCTTCCGGTGAGGACTGGTTACAGCCGGCAATCGCCAGGGCAACCACACCCGCACTTCCGAGAGCAAATGCTTTCCGTGCCACGCGACCGCGCACGCTTCACCTCCGGGTCAGAGTTGTCAGCGGTACCGACGCCCTGACCTTGCGAGGCCGGGGCGCCGGAGCTTCGGGTAGAACATAGCCAACCACCGGCCCGAGCGCGGGATGTTGAGTCAGGCTTCTTGCGCGTGTGCTGCCTGAACGCGGAATTTCGGCCCGGCAGAAACCCACAATTAACAACCGGGCCGGTCGGTCAGTTCTCCGGAGCGGGTGCTTCCTCGGATTCTTCCAGCGTTTCCAGCACCACTTCGGCCACCCGCCGCATGGTGGTCCGGCGGTCCATCGCGGCCCGCTGGATCCACTTGAAGGCCTCGGGCTCGGTCATCTGGTGTTTGCTCTGCAGCAAACCCTTGGCCCGTTCGACCAGCTTGCGGGTCTCCAACCGGTCCCCCAGCGTCGCGACCTCGTTCTCCAACGCGGCGATCTCGCTGAACCGGCTGACCGCCACCTCGATGGCGGGAACGAGGTCGGTGATGCTGAACGGCTTGACCAGATACGCCATGGCCCCGGCATCGCGGGCACGTTCGACCAGTTCACGCTGGCTGAACGCGGTCAGGATGACGATCGGGGCGATGCGCTTGCTGGCGATCTCCGAGGCCGCGTCGATCCCGTCGCGCCGAGGCATCTTGACGTCCATGATCACCAGGTCAGGGTGCAGGGACTCGGCGAGTTCGACGGCCTCCTGTCCGTCACCGGCCTCACCCACGACCTCGTAGCCCTCATCCCGGAGCATCTCGGCGAGATCGAGGCGGATGAGCGCCTCGTCCTCGGCGATGAGCACGCGGCGGGGACTGTCAGCGTCTTTCGGTGACCCGGTCATGGAGAACATTGTGTCGTGGAGGCCGCCGTTCGGCGAGCGCGGGGTTATGAGCTGCTCGATCAAATGTGTGAGCTTCGTGATCGAACGTGCGTTTGAGTAAGGCGCTTGAAGGTTGGAGTGGGCACGTGGCAACGGTTTGCATCCGCCGACTGCGTACCGGTGGTTCCGTGAGGATCGTATGCCGGTGCCTGTTCGCCGGTCGGGTCGGGGATGATCTGGGTCAGATGCTCCGGTGGCCGGGGCCGATCGCACAGTCGTACCTGCGCGGGTGTGTTCGTCGGATCAGCGGTTGGATCCGGACCGGCAGGTCGCCTGACTGGCTGATTGGGCTACCTCGAACGGTCACGTCATTGGTGAAGTTGTTACCGAGGTCGGGTCAGGCCTGAACGGTTAAAGGCCGAAGGTGCACAGGATTTGTCGGACCCGTCTGCTTTCGTGGTTGCCGTGGAACACCGTGGCCGGTTGGCACGCTTCGGGGGTGAGCACCTCGACGCCGCGTTGTCTGTGCTACGCCGCAAGGTCATCCTCACCGACCCGGACGAAACCTCAGCGATCTGGTTCGCGACATGATCGAGGTGCTGACGTGATGTGCGTGCGCCTTTACCGCCGACGGGGCGTTCAGAACCAGACTGCGCGCGCGGTGACAGCAGCCAAGAATGCCGAGGCTGGTGTCGATGGCTAGGTTCGAGATCCCCCCGGGGTGGACGGCACAGGCATACCGGTTCGCATTGGATCCGACCCCAACACAGTTGCGGGCGTTGGCTTCTCATGCGGGCGCGGCACGGTTCGCCCATAACCACATGCTGGCGTTGGTGAAGGCGGTGATGGATCAGCGCGCAGCCGAGCGCACCTACGGCATGCCCGACTCTGAGTTGAGCCCGGTGCTGAGTTGGTCGTTGCCAGCGCTGCGCAAGGTCTGGAATCAACGTAAGCCGTCGTGTGCGCCGTGGTGGGCCGAGCACTCCAAGGAGGCCTACAACACCGGCCTGGACGGGTTGGCACGGGGGCTGGACGCCTGGTCGTCATCGCGGCGCGGCCAGCGCGCCGGACCGGCGGTCGGGTTTCCCCGATTCAAATCGGCTCGCAGCCAGAAGTCGGTGCGGTTCACCACCGGGGCCATCCGGGTCGAGGCCGACCGCCGCCACGTCACCCTGCCGCGACTGGGTACGGTCCGGACGCATGAGTCGACCCGTAAGCTGGCCCGCCGGGTCGAGGCGGGATCCGCGCGGATCTTGTCGGCCACCGTGCGCTGCGACAGCGCCGGGCGCTGGCATTGCGCCCTGCAGGTGATTGTCGAGGCCAAGACGCGGCCGACGCACGCACGCCGGTCGGCCCATCCTGTGGTTGGTGTCGATGTCGGGGTGAAAGCCGATGCCCTACTGGTGGTCGCCACGCCCGACGGTGTTGAAGTCGAGCGTATCGGCGCGCCGAAGTCGTTGACCGCGGCGCAAGCCGGGTTGCGGGCCCTG
Organism: Mycolicibacterium arcueilense; assembly: GCF_058536225.1. Taxonomy (NCBI): domain Bacteria; kingdom Bacillati; phylum Actinomycetota; class Actinomycetes; order Mycobacteriales; family Mycobacteriaceae; genus Mycobacterium; species Mycolicibacterium arcueilense. Next base: position 2,054,459 of record NZ_JBZTYL010000007.1, on the reverse strand, counting down.
CAGCGCCGGGCGGCCCGCCAGCGGGGGCCCTACGATCCAGCTGCCAAGGACAAGCGGACGCCGTCGAAGCGGTGGCGCAAAACCCAGGCCCGGATCGGCCGCACGCACTCCCATGCCGCGGCGGTGCGTCGCGACGTGCTGCACAAGGCCACCACCGCCCTGGCCCAGCAGCACGATGTGGTGGTGGTCGAAACCTTGAACGCGGCGGGTTGGCGCACCGCCGGTGGGGCCCGCAAGAAGGGGCTGAATCGCGCTTTGGCTGATGCTGCCCTGGCCGAGATCCGTCGCATGCTCGGCTACAAAACTCGTTGGTACGGCTCTCATTTGGAGGAAGTCGACCGGTATTTTCCGTCGTCGAGGATGTGCACGGGCTGTGGGAGGCGAAAGTCAAACCTCACGCTGGCCGATCGAGTCTTCGAGTGTGACGGCTGTGGTATGCGGATCGATCGTGATCTGGGTGCTGCGATCAACCTCGCCCGACTCGGCGTACCCACAGTGTTGGGTGAACAGAGTCCCGCCGGGAGTGGCCCGGTGGCAGGACGTGGAGCCACGCGTGAGACCGACCCCGCACCAGCGGGTGACGCAGCCGGCGATGAAGCGTCAACCCCGCACCACCACATCGTGGATCAGACGGGGACCGCCTCACCGCAAGGCGAGGCTGCCTAATGGGAGCCGAACTCACAGCCGCTCACGGAAAGGCAACGGCCATCCTCTATGGTGTAAAGCCGCAGTACCGATCGGGACGCCCTCGTATCCCAACTGGCAGAGGAAACGGATTCAAAACCCGTACAGTGTGAGTTCGAATCTCACCGAGGGCACCAGGGACCGGCACGTGAACGTAGGTCTTCACGCCCGCCGTGCACACAACCTCAAGCCGCAGTCGGCCCGCAGGATCGAGATTGCTGCGGGGCGTCCGATGAGTACAGAACACCTTCTTGGCCGACGTGCTTTACTGACCATGGCACCTGACCTCCCACCTCCCGTTCATGTCTGACCAGTACGTCTCCCCCACGTTGTCGACGAGACGGACGGCTTCGGTCTCAGACATGTTGAACTGCTGCGTCAGCCATGCGACAGCCTCGTCAACATTGAACGGCATCTCCCCATTGGAATTCTTGAGGTGGCGCTGGTTCTCCGTGCAAAACGCCTCACCTGGCGTCTCCGCCGCAGCTATCGGCAAGGATGCAAGGGCGAAGAAACTACTCAACGCGACTGCACTCACAAAAGTCCTCATCCAAGCCATGTCAATTCTCCGTTCTGTTACCTACGGCGAAAATCCGTCAGCGCCCCTCTTTGTTGGATGGCGACCCAGTCTTATCTGACCGGAACAGGCAGAACGTTCTCCTGCCTGCTCTGTGCGCCACGCCAGCCGACGCAGAAGCAGCGCAGCGTCACGGTGCCATGTCCGGGCAGACGTCTATGTAGACAGCACGCGCGATCTGTTCGGCGGTAGCGAGGCCGAAGTCGTACTCATCAGCGATGCCGCGAGCCGACGACCCCTTGCATACCGCCTCGGCTGCCAGAGCTGTCGGGATACCGCGACTATCGACGAGGTATCCGAGGTCGTGGTTCCTCAGCGCATCCACGTACGGGATTGCCCAATCAAACTCGCTCTCGCAGCAGTCCGCCCGTGCGGTAGGAGGCACCCCCAATGGGATACCGCTACTGGCCAGCAGCATGATCAGCAGCTTCCTCATGGACTCAAAGTTCGCCAAGCTCCGAGGTCCGTCGCCGACGTCGCCCCTCATGCTGCGAATGGTAGATCCTGGTCGTGGTCGTTGCTCGAAGAATCGTTTGCGCCGAGGTCCTGCTGTTCCGGCGCGTCTCACGAAGTACTGCGAACGTCCATGGTCAGCAGCTCAGAACTGGACCCGAAATGCCGGCGGATGCAATGGCCACCACACCGTCATTGGAAGGCAGTGGCGCAGACGGACAGCGCGGCGGGGAGATGCCCGATGAGCGCGGCGACGACAGCGTGCTCAGTACTTTCACCGCCCTGGTCTTGCAGATGACCGCAGCCCGGATCAATCCGCCGTAGCCGAGCATTGCCGGTGGGACACTCAGTACCGCTCCTCCGTGCGCCCGCATGGCCTCCGCGGTCGACGGGTGGCGGCACTAGTCCTGCGGAAAGCGCTTGCACCGCTCGGTCGTAGCTTGGGACCAAACACACCCGCCTGGTAGGTGCCCGACGGTAGGTTGAGCCGTGCGCTGCGTTGCGCCCGCCGGCGGTCGATACCGCGGCGGACGACAGGAGGATCGTGAAAGCCGTTGCGAGAGTAGTCGGATTCGGGCTCGTTGAGCTCATCGTTTTCGGCCTGGTGCTGTTCTTGCTCGCGGGAACATTCGACTACTGGCAAGCCTGGGCTTTTCTGGTGGTGTTCGCCCTCTCAACCTGGATCCCGAGCATCTACCTGCAACGCGCGGACCCCGCGGCGCATCAACGTCGCAAACGCGCCGGGCCGGCCGCCGAAAGCCGCACGCTGCAAAAGGTCCTCATCGCCGGGTGGTACGCCTCGTTGGCAGCCATGGTGGTGGTCAGCGGCCTCGACCATCGCTTCAGTTGGTCCTCGGTGCCGCCGGCGATCTGCGTGGCCGGTGATGTCCTGGTGGCCGTCGGACTGGGCGTCACGAGCCTGGTGGTCATCCAGAACAGCTTCGCGGCCTCCACCGTTCAGGTGGAATCGGACCAGAAGCTGGTGTCCACGGGCCTGTACGGGCTCGTACGCCACCCCATGTACACCGGCAACGTACTGACCATCGTCGGCTTCCCGCTCGCGCTCGGGTCCTACTGGGGGCTCCTGCCCGTCCTCCCCGGACTCCTGATGCTCGTCGTCCGCATCCGCGATGAAGAGAAGCTACTGGTCGAACAATTGGACGGATACCGCGAATACGCGCAGAAAGCGCGCTACCGCCTCGTGCCCTACATGTGGTGATGGCCGCGCCCACCCCACCGGGGTGGGCGCGGCGATCGCTCATTGAGCGGGGGCGTTTTCCAGGTGCTGAGCCAAGCCCCGCACCGACGGGGCGCCGAACAGTGTGAGCACGGTCAACTCGACATCGAGGGCCGCGTTGATCGCCGCGACGGCACGCATCGCGGAAATCGAATCGCCGCCAGAAGCGAAGAACGACTCCTCCACCCCGATGCGGTCCACCCCCAGCACCTCGGCGTAGATGCTGGCCACGATCTGCTCGACCAAAGTGGCCGGCGGGCAGTAGGCACCACCGGTCTCGTCAGCCCCCGATGCCGGCAGCGGAACGGTCTCTGGCTGAGCCGAGACCGCCTTGCCGGCCCAGCCGTGCAGCCGCCGTTGCCCGGAGCCTTTCACGAAGTCCAACGACGACAAGCGGCGCCCGGGATGGGCGGTCATCTCCACCAACACCTTCTTGAACCGCTCCATCAACGCGTCGATGGATTCCGCGTCGAACACATCGGTGTCGTACTGGACGCGCAGTTCCAGCTCCCGGCCCGGACCGGCCTGCACCGAGATCGGGTAGTGGTAATAGTCGCGGCTACTGAAACCGGTGATGGCCAGCCCGTCCCCACCGGGTTGCGTCCCGGCGTCGGTCGGATAGTTCTCATAGACGAAGACCGTGTCGAACAACCTGTCCTGGCCGGTGATGCGGTGGATGTCGCTGAGCGCCACATGCTGATGCTCGAGTGTGTCGTTGTGTGCACTCTGCAGTTGATCCAGCAGATCGCCGGTAGTGGTGTCCGGTGTGAAGGTGGCCCGCACCGGCACCGTGTTGATCAGCAGACCCACCATCGAATCCGCACCATCGACCTCGGCGGGCCGGCCCGAGACGACGGTGCCGAATGCCACGTCGGACTGGCCGGTCAGTGAACTCAGCAGCATTGCCCAGGCACCCTGCAGCACCACGTTGACCGTGGTGTGATGCGAACGCGCCAGCTTGGTGAGCGCCCGGGTGGTCTTCGCCGGCACCCGGTAGGAGTCGACGCGACGCTCCCCGAACCGCAACTTCTGCGGCGGCCCAACGAGAATCGGGGTGTCGAACCCGGCCAGCACCTCACGCCACGCGGCGTGCGCGGCCGGGCGATCGCGTTCGGCCAGCCACGTCATGAACCTGCGGTACGGCGAGGCCGCGGGCAACCGCAGCCCGTGGTAGCCGGCGAAGATCTCCTGCATCAGAATCGGCATCGACCAGCCGTCCAACACGATGTGGTGATTGGTCAGGACGAAGCGGTGGCGGTCGCCCGCGATGCGGATGAGCGCGGCCCGGAAGGCGGGTTGGTTCCCGAGGTCGCACACCGCTGCACGCTCGGCCGCAAGGATCTCCTCGATCTCTGCGGCGATGCCAATGCCGTTGGCGTCCAACTCGATATACCGCCAGGGTGCCACGGGTTCAGCGGGAATTGCCTGCACGGGCTGCCCGAACTGTGGGCAGAAGCGGGCCGCCAGATGCGGATGCCGGGCGACCACGGTCTGCACGGCATCGTGGAGCTGGTTCACGTCGAGCGGGCCGCTCAGTGCGAGATCCAGCTGCACCGCATACACATCATCTCCGGAGCTGCTGGCCACTCCGGCGTGATACAGGAGTCCTTCCTGCAATGGCGTCAGTGGCAGCACATCGGAAATGGGGGATTCTGCGTGCAGCGCGTCGATCTGCTGCTGGCTCAGTCGAACCGGGGCGATGTCGGACGGAGCCAACCCGCCCCCACCCCGCCTGACATGGGCGCAGATACCCGCCAGGGCGTCGAACCACAGGCGGCTGATCCGCGTGACAGCGGTGTGATCGAGTGCCGACGGCGCAAATGTCCAGGTGGCGTTCAGATGCGGGCCGGTGTCGGTGTCGATCGTGACGGCGTTGAGCTCGACGGAGTGCGCCAGCGCAATGGGGATCGCCCCGGCTGCGCCGGTCATCGACAAGCCGTCCTGGCTGAACCGCCACACATCCCCCGAGGCGAAAGCAGCCGGGGAGCCCAACCGTCCGAGGTAGTTGAACCCGATCACGGGATCGGATCCCGCCAGGTCCACGTCGGGGTTGAGATACCGCAGCAGACCATAGGTCAACCCATCGGGCAGCGCTCGAAGCTGCTCCTTGGCCTCCTTGATCACCGCACCGAGCGCGGCATCACCGGCCACCACCTGTGTCCACCGCAGCCCGCCTCCGCGGGCTCCGAAGCTCAACGACACCGGGTACTTGGTGGTGAACCATCCGACCGTGCGCGAGAGGTCGACATCGCGATCGTCGGCGCCGCCCAACCCCGCCAATTCCTCTTGGCGCCCATGACCTTCCACGTCGATGGCGACCGGCGCGCCGCCGGTTCCCAGGTACTGCGTCCAGGCGAGGGCAAAGGCGATCAACAGGATTTCCTGCACGCCGGCGTGAAATGCCGCAGGAACCTCGCCGAGGAGCATGCGCGTGGTCTCGACGTCCAGAAACTCCGTGAGGTACCCGGCGGTGGCGAACGTGTCTTCCGCCGGTCGGGGTGCCGGCAACGCGGCCGGGACGGACGTCACCTGCCGCCACGTGTCCGCGTGGCCGACGATCTCGGGATGGTGTGCGTGCTCGGCAAGCAGGTTGGCCCATCCGGTGAACGACGTTCCGGCGGGCGGCAACAGCACCGGCTGCCCGCCACGATGCTGAGTCCAGGCGATGTTGAGATCCTCCAGCACAATTCGCCAGGACACCCCGTCGATGGCCAGATGGTGGACGACCAGTGCCAGTTGGCCCGTGGTCGAACTCCACAACGCGCTCAACATCGCTCCGGCAGCAGGATTCAACCGCGACCGGGCCGCCGCCAGCGCGTCTTCCGTCAGCACGTCCACGGTGCGCAGGTAGTCGCGGGCATCCACCCCGTCCGCCTGCGGCACCGTGAGAGACCAGCCGCCCGATCCGTCGTCTCCCGCCCGCAATCGGAGCATGCCGTGCCGATCGAGCAAGGCCTGCAACAGGACTACGACGTCGTCCTCGGCGGCGCCGGTCGGGGCCTGCAGCACCACAGTCTGATTGAACTCGTCGACCGGACCGTCGGGAGTTTCCAGGCCCTTCAGCCACCGCATGATCGGGGTCGGTACCACCGGTCCGAGTCCCTCGTCGATCTCGCCGCTCGCGCCGCCGGCCATCCTGACCACCCGCGCCAACCGGGCCACGGTCTGCTGGACGAAGATGTCGCGCGGACGACCGGTCAAACCGGCACCGTGCGCCCGCCAGATCACCTGCATGGCCGAAATGCTGTCGCCACCAAGGTCGAAGAACGAGTCGTCGACTCCGACCTGCTCCAGTCCGAGGACTTGCGCGAAGATGCCGGCCAGGATTTCCTCTAGTTCAGTGGCCGGGGCGCGGTAGTGATCGACGTCTTGATACTCGGGCGCCGGCAGGGCGCGGGTGTCGAGCTTGCCATTGACCGTCAAGGGCAACGCCTCGACGGCGACGATGGCGGTGGGCACCATGTAGGGCGGCAGCGTCTCCCCCAACGTGGCGCGCAGTTCCGCGGGGTCGCCGTCCCCGGTGATGTAACCGACCAGGCGCTTGTCGCCGGGACGGTCTTCCCGGGCGATCACCACCGCCTGCTCGACACCGTCCAAAGCCATCAGCGCCGACTGGATCTCACCCAGCTCGATCCGGTAGCCACGGATCTTGACCTGCTCATCGGCACGGCCCAAGTACTGCAGTTCTCCGTCAGCACGCCAACACACCAGATCGCCGGTGCGGTACATCCGCTGTCCCGGCGCTCCGAACGGGCACGCCACGAACCTCAACGAGCTCAACCCGGCCCGGCCCACATATCCGGCGCCCAAACCGGCACCGGCCACATACAGCTCCCCCACCACGCCGACCGGTACCGGCTGCAACGAGCGATCGAGTACGAAGAACGCAAGATGGTCCAGCGGCACACCGATCGGGCTGACACTGCCTTCGACATCGGGGGCGGTGATCTCACGGAAGGAGGCGTGCACCGTTGTCTCGGTGATGCCGTACATGTTGATCAACCGCGGTAACACCGGATGGTCCTGCAACCACTCACCCAGCCGCGCAGGCTCCAGTGCCTCACCACCGAACACCACCAACTCGAGATGGAGTTCAGACTCCAGCGCGACGGAAAGCTCATCCGCGGTCTGCAATGCATAGAACGCCGACGGCGTCTGGCTCAACACGTTGACGCGTTCATCGACCAGCAACGCATGGAACTCTTCAGGCGACCGCGCCACCGAATCGGACACCACCACCAACCGCCCGCCGTGCAACAGGGCGCCAAAGATCTCCCAGACCGAGAAGTCGAAAGCCAGCGAATGACTTTGTGACCACACCAGATCGGCCGACAGCTTCAGATCGGTATCCAGCGCCTCCAGCAGCCGGATCACATTGCGGTGCGGGATCGCGACACCCTTCGGCACGCCGGTGGTGCCCGAGGTGTAGATCAGATAGGCGACGTCGTCAGGTGCGGGTCCGCCGTGTGGGGCACTACTAGGCCGGGAGGCGGTCGGAGCCTGGTCGACGGCAATCACCGTCAACTCATGCGCGCTCAGTCGGCGGGCCAGATCGGTGGTGGTGACCACGGCAACCGGCGCGGAATCGGCGAGGACGAACTCCAACCGCGAGTCGGGCACCGCCGGATCGATGGGCACATACGCCGCACCGGTCTTGAGTACCGCGAAAATCGCGACGATCGACTCGATCGACCGGGTGAACAGCAACGCCACCCGATGCCCCTGACCCACCCCGTGCTCGACCAGCAGGTGCGCCAACCGATTTGCCGCCTGATCGAGGTCCTCGTAGGTGATCCCGCTTCCTTCGAAACTGACGGCCACCGCGCCAGGGTCGCGGGCCACCTGCGCCTCGAAGAGTGCCGGAATCGACACCGGTGCGGGTGCCGGACGGGTCAGCGTCGCCCGGTTGCCCACCTCGTCCAGTCGCTTCTGCTCATCGGCATCGAGCACATCGATCGCGGACAAGCGGCGGGTCTGGTCGGCGGCCATCGCCTCGAGCACCCGCTGCAACCGATCGACCAACGCTTCGATGCTGTCGCCGTCGAACAGGTCGGTGCGGAACTCGACGGTCCCGGAAATGCCTGCAGCCTCGCCGGTTTCGGTCCACCGCTCGGCCAACGAAAAAGACAGGTCCATGCGGGCGGTGTGGGTGTCCAGCGGTAGCTGAGTGACCTGCAGGTCCCCCAGCGCCACCGCGGAATCGCCGGTCGCTCCGGGAACGTTCTGCCAGGCCAGCATCACCTGCACCAGCGGGTGATGGGCCAGGGACCGGGACGGATTGAGCCGCTCGACGAGCACCTCGAAGGGCACATCTTGGTGCTCGAATGCACCGAGACTGCGCGCGCGTACCTGCGCCAGGATCTCGGCAACGCTGGGATCTCCTGTCAGGTCCACCCGCAACACCAAAGTGTTGACGAAGAACCCGATCAGCTCATCGAGGGCAGGGTCACGGCGTCCGGCGATCGGGAATCCCACCGCCACATCGGAACTCGAGCTGAGTTTCGAGAGCAGCACCGCCAGGGCGGCCTGCATGACCATGAACTTGGTCGCGTTGTGATCGCGGGCCAGGCGGGCGACCTGCTGCTGCAGAGCGGCCGGCCACTCCACATCGACCCGGTCACCGTTCTGATCGGCGACCAACGGATAGGGCCGGTCGGTCGGCAACGCCAAGCGCTCGGGCATCCCGGCCAGGTTGTCCGCCCAGAATCTCAGTTGCTCGGAGATACGGCTGCCGCTGTCCTCCAGATCGCCGAGCTCCGCACGCTGCCACAGGGTGTAATCCGCGTACTGGACCGCCAAGGGCTGCCAGCCGGGAGCCTGCCCAGCACACCGTCCGGCGTAGGCGACACCCAGATCAGCCACCAGCGGGGTGATCGACCAACCGTCGGCGGCGATGTGGTGCACCACGGCCACCAGCACATGCTCGTCGTCTGCCGTCCGAAACACCTTTGCCCGCAGGGGGATCTCGTTGGCGAGGTCGAAGCTGTGCCGCGCCGCCTGCTCGATCCCCTCCTGCAACCGGTCAGGTGCCCAGTCGACGGCATCGATTACTTCCCAACCGAATTCGGTCTGCTCGGCGGGAACGATCAGCTGTTGAGGCGTGCCGTCTACCGTCGGGAACAACGTGCGCAGGCTCTCGTGGCGCTGTAACACGTCGGCGAACGCTGCGCCGAGGGCATCGACATCGAGCGGACCGTTGAGGCGCAGCCCGGCCGCCAGGTTGTAAACCGGTGACGGTCCGTTCAATTGGTCGATGAACCACAGTCGGCTTTGCGCGAAGGACAACGGCATCACCGTCGGCCGCTCGCCGGCCACCAAGGGCTGTTGTCGACCTTCGTCACCACCGATGCGAGGCGTCAACTGGGCAACCGTGGGAGCGTCGAAGATGACACGCTCTTCCAGTCCGGCGTCCAGGGTCCGATTGAGCGCAGCGACCAACCGCATGGCCTGCAGCGAATCGCCACCGAGATCGAAGAACGAGTCGTCGATGCCGACGCGGTCCAACCCGAGGACCTGAGCATAGATGCCGGCCACGATCTCCTCGGTGGGCGTGGTCGGAGCGCGGTAAACGTCGATGTGCTGGAATTCGGGTGCAGGCAACGCCTTCTTGTCGAGCTTGCCGTTGACGGTCAGCGGGAACGCGTCCAAGGCAACCACGGCCGTGGGCACCATGTAGGGCGGCAGCGTCTCGGACAGGGCCGCCCGTGCCACGGACGGATCGGCGGTCCCGATCAGGTAACCGACCAGCCGCTTGTCGCCGGGACGGTCCTCCCGGGCGATCACCACCGCCTGCTCGACACCGTCCAACGCCGTTAATGCGGCCTGGATCTCACCCAACTCGATCCGGTAGCCACGAATCTTGACCTGCTCATCGGCGCGACCCAGATACTGCAGCTGCCCATCTGTGCCCCAGCGCACCAGATCCCCGGTGCGATACATCCGCATACCCGGTGCACCCTCGCTACCGAAGGGACAGGCCACAAATCGCGTCGAACTCAACGGAGCCCGGCCCACATAGCCATAACCCAAACCCGCACCGGCCACGTACAACTCGCCCACCACACCGGCAGCCACCGGACGCAACCAGTCGTCGAGCACGAAGAACGCCAGATCAGCCAGTGGCACACCGATCGGACTCACATCGCCTTCGGCATCCGCGGAGGTGATCTCACGGAACGAGGCATGCACCGTCGTCTCGGTGATCCCATACATGTTGATCAACCGGGGCGATCCCGGATGCACAGCCAACCACGGCCCGAGCCGGGACGGATCCAGCGCCTCTCCGCCGAACACCACCACCTCGAGGGCCAGCCAGTTCTCCAGCCGGTCCGTGTCCACCGCGGCCAACGCATAGAAAGCCGACGGAGTCTGACTCAACACACTGACCCGCTCAGCGACCAACAGGGTATGGAACTCCTCGGCCGAACGGGTCACCGATTCGGGCACCACGACGAGCCGCGCACCATGCAGCAGCGCACCGAAGATCTCCCACACCGAGAAGTCGAACGCCAACGAATGACTTTGTGCCCATACCTGATCCGGCGACAACGCCACATCACGATCGATCGCATCCAACAACCGCGTCACATTCCGGTGCGGAATCGCCACCCCCTTGGGCACACCCGTCGTGCCCGAGGTGTAGATCAGATACGCAACGTCATCGGCGGCCGGTTCGATCAGTGGCGCGGTGCCCGGCCGGCTGATCACCTCGGGATCATCGACGTCGATCACCGTCAACCCGCGCCCACTCAGCCGATCCATCAGATCGGCGGTGCTGACCACTGCTACCGGCGCTGAATCAGCGAGGACGAATTCTATGCGGGCATCCGGTACCGACGGATCGATCGGCACATACGCCGCACCGGTCTTGAGCACACCCAGGATCGCCACGATCGCCTCAACCGACCGCGGAAACAGCAGCGCAACCCGCTGCCCCGGACCGACACCGCGCTCGACAAGCAAGTGCGCCAACCGATTCGCAGCCCGATCCAGGTCCCCGTACGTGATGTGGCGGCCGGCGCAGCTGACGGCAACCGCAGCCGGATCACGCCCCACCTGCGTGGCGAACAACACCGGAATCGCCGCTGATGACTTCGGCGCCGCCCCGTTCAAGGCTGCGCGATTACCCCACTCGTCCAGTTCCTCAAGATCATCGTCGTCGTCCAGATCCATCGACAACAATCGCCGGTTGGCGTCTGCACTCACGATTGTTGTTCCTCCCCGGTCATGGCCTCCAGCACCCGCTGGAAACGCCCGACGATCTTGTTGACGCGTTTGGCGGTGAACACGTCCGTGTCGAACTCGACACGGAGAACCAGCTCCGTCCCCGGCATCGCTTGCAGGGTCAGCGGATAGTGGTTGTACTCGCGGCCGTTGACCTCCGTGATGGCCAATCCGTCGGCCATCGATGCCGCCACGTTCTCCACCGGATAGTTCTGGTACACGAACAGGGTGTCGAACAGTTGATCGTGGCCGATGGCACGGTGGATCTCGCTGAGTGCCAGATGCTGGTGGTCGAGGGTGTCGCCGTGCCGTCGTTGCAGTTCGTCGAGCAGGCCGGCGATGGTGGTGTCCGGCGTGATGGTGGCCCGCACCGGCACCGTGTTGATGAGCAGGCCGACCATCGAATCCGCGCCGGCCACTTCTGCCGATCGACCCGAGACCGCAACGCCGAACGCCACATCCTGCTGACCGGTGAGCCACATGAGCACCTGCGCCCAGGCGGCTTGCAGCACGGTGTTGGCGGTGGTGTGTTGCGAGCGGGCGAGCTCGTTGACGGCCCGGGTGGTTTCGGCGGGCAGCCGGAACGTCTCGGTGGCTCGCCGCCCCGGCCGGGTCCGGTTCGGCGCGACCAGTGTCGGTGTCGCGAAACCAGCTAGCACCTCACGCCACGCGGCATGGGCAGCATCGACATCCCGCTCGGCCATCCACGTCACAAATCGGCGATACGACCCGGGAGCCGGCAGGCGTTGTCCGTAGTAGCCCGCGAATATCTCCTGCAGCAGGATCGGCAGTGACCAGCCGTCGAGCACGATGTGGTGATACGTCATGACGAACCGGTGCTCGCCGTCGGCGGTCCGGATCAGCGCCGCGCGGAAGGCCGAGTGGTGGGCCAGATCGCAGACCGCGGCACGCTCGCCGGCGCACAGCTGCTGCACATCTGTGTCCGTGGCCATTTCGAGGTACCGCCAGGGCACATCGGGATCCGCCGGAATGATCTGCACGGGTTCGTCGAATCGCTTGTCGAAGCGGGCCGCGAGGTTCGGGTGGCGCCCGACCACCGCACGCACTGCCTCGCGCAGCCGGTCGGGGTCCAGCGGGCCGGTGACCGTGACATCGAGCTGCATGGCGTAGACATCGTCTTCGTCATTACCGCGGGTTGCGTTGGCCTGGAACAGGAGTCCCCGCTGCAGCGGTGTCAAGGGCAGAACGTCGGCAAGGTCGTGGTCCTGGCTCAGCTCATCGATCTGAGACTGGGTGAGATCCGCCGGAACGACGTCAGACGGGGTCAGACCGCCGCCACCCCCACGGACGTGTGCACAGATACCGGTGAGGGCGTCGAACCAGAGTTGGCTGAGCCGGCCGACCTGCGCCTCGTCCAGAGCCGACGGGGCCCACGTCCACGAGGCGTAAAGACTTGGACCGTCCTCGGTTTCGGCCGTGCTCGCGTTCAGTTCGACGGTATGCCCGAGTGGCATCGGAATCGCCGCGGCAGTCGTGACGGCCGCCGCTCCGTCGACGCTGACCTGCCACAGCCCGGTCATATCCGCGTGCTGCGCCGCGCCCGATCCGCCCAACCTACCGAGGTAGTTGAATCCGACCGCAGGGTCGGAACCGGACAGATCGATGTCTGGGTTGAGGTAGCGCAGCAGTCCGTATGTCATTCCCTCGGGCAGCGAACGCAGTTGTTCCTTGGCGTCTTTGACCACGCGGCCGAGTGCCGGATCACCGGCCTTCACGTCAGACCAGCTCAGGCCCGTCTGGCGCGGTCCGACGTCCGTCGCGACGTTGAGCACCACCGGGTACTTGGTGGTGAACCAGCCTACGGTGCGGGACAGGTCGACGACACGATCGGAAAGCCCACCCAGCTCTGCCAATTCCTCGTGACGGCCGTGGCCCTCGACATCGATGGCCACCGGCAGGGTAACTCCCAGGAACTGCGTCAAGGCCAACCCGTAGGCGATCAGCAGGATGTCCTGCACCCCGGCATGGAACGCTGCGGGGACTTCGCCGAGCAGTGCCCGCGTCGTCTCGACATCCAGCGACGCGGTGAGGTGACCGGCGGTGGCATACGTGTCCCGCTCGGGTTGCACCGCAGGCAGCACGGATGGAGTCGCCAACGCTCGGCGCCAATCGTCGGCGTGAGCCTCCACCGAGACGGAGCGGGCGTGCTCGTCGAGCAGTGCGGCCCACTGCGCGAAGGACGTACCCGTCACCGGCAATTCCACCGACTGGCCCTGGCAGTGCTGGGCCCAGGCGATGTTGAGGTCTTCCAACAGGATCCGCCACGAGACCGCGTCGACGGCCAGGTGGTGAATGGTCAACACCAACTGCTGGGTGGATGTCACCCACAGCGCGCTCATCATGGTCCCTGCGGCCGGGTCGAGTCGCGACCGGGCTGCCGCCAACGCCTCATCCGAGAGCACGTCGACCGACTCCAGATGTGCTCGCGCCGAACCCTTCTCGGGGACCAGCAATGACCAGTTCCCGGCGTGGTCGTACTCGGCACGCAGCCGCAGCATGGCATGCCGGTCCAGCAGAGCACTCAAGACCAACTCGGCGTCGGACTCGGAGGCTCCCGGCGGGGCCTGGACCACCACGGTCTGGTTGAACTCGCCGGTCGGGCCCCCGGCCCGCTCCACCTGTTCCAGCCAGCGCATGATCGGGGTCGCCGCCACCGGCCCGATCCCCTCGTCGACCGGACCGTCGTCATCGCTCGTCACGCCAACCACTTGTGCCAGTCGGGCGACTGTCTGCTCGACGAAAATGTCACGCGGACGGCACATCACGCCGCACGCCCGGGCCTGGGCGACCACCTGCATGGACAGGATGCTGTCTCCGCCCAGATCGAAGAATGATTCGTCGACCCCGACCCGCTCGAGGCCGAGAACCTGGGCGTAGATGCCGGTGAGGATCTCCTCGACGTGGGTGGAGGGTGCGCGGTACCGATCGGTGTCCTGGTACTCCGGTGGCGGCAGCGCGCGGGTGTCGAGTTTGCCGTTGACCGTCAACGGCAGCGCCTCCAGCACCACGATCGCGGTCGGGACCATGTATGGGGGCAGTCGGTCGGCCAACGCCTTTCGCATCGCGCCCGGATCCACTGTCCCGGTTGTCTCTTCGGTGACATAGCCGACCAGGCGCTTGATGCCCGGATGGTCCTCGCGGGCGATCACCACCGCCTGCCCCACGCCGTCCAACCCGCCCAAAGTGGCCTGCACTTCGCCGAGCTCGATGCGGTATCCACGGATCTTGACCTGGTCATCGGCGCGACCCAGGTACTGCAGCTGTCCGTCGGCACGCCAGCTGACGAGATCCCCGGTGCGGTACATCCGCGTCGCGGGTTCCCCCGGCTCGCCGAACGGGCAGGCAACGAACCGGGCTGCGGTCAAGGCCGACCGGCCGAGGTAGCCGCACGCCACGCCGTCGCCGGCCACGTACAGCTCGCCGACCACTCCGGGCGCCACCGGGCACAGCCACTCGTCCAACACGAACAGCGCAGACGTAGCGACGGGCACACCGATGGGTGCGGCGCCCGAGTTCGGCCCCAGGGGCGCGCTCATCGACGCGTACACCGTGATCTCGGTGGGTCCGTAGGCGTTGATCACTACCCGCCCGGGGGCCCAGCGATCAACCACCTCACCGGGGCAGGCCTCACCACCGAGCAGCAACGCGACCGATTCCAGGCCCTGCGGTGACAGCGCCCCGGCGGCCGACGGTGTCTGGGTGAGCACGTTGACCTGCTCGCGGACCAGCAGGGCATGGAAATCGTCCGGTGAGCTCACCACCGACTCGGGCACGACCACAAGGCGCGCACCACCCAGCAGAGCCGCCCAGATCTCCCACACGGAGAAGTCGAAGGCGTACGAATGGCACTGCGTCCACACCTGATTCGCCGGGAGGTCCTCAGGTGTGGACCGGGCCAGGTGCGTCAGATTGTCGTGGGTGACCGCCACGCCCTTGGGCAGACCGGTGGTTCCCGAGGTGTAGATCAGGTAGGCGATGCCTTCGGGCGCTGGGTCGGGCAGTGGTGTAGCCGGTTGGTCGGCCAAGGCCGGATCGTGAATGTCGATGATCTGCAGGCGATGTCCGGCCAACAGATCAGCCAATGCGGCGGTGGTGACCGCGACGACAGGTGCGGCATCGGCCAACATGAACTCGATCCGGGTCGCGGGCAGCGCCGGGTCGATCGCCAGGTACGCCGCTCCGGTCTTCAGCGTCGCCAGCATCGCGACGATCGCCTCCGCGGAGCGGTCCAGTAGCAGGGCCACGCAGGTTCCGGGACCGGCGCCGTACCCGATCATCTGTTGGGCCAACCGGTTAGCGGCCTCGTCGAGTCCGCGGTAGGTCAGCGAATGCCCGTCGGAGGTCACCGCGACGGCCTCCGGAGCCCGAGCGACCTGGGCGGCGAACAGCTCGGGAACCGATACCGGTGTGCGGGTGGACCGGGCGAGTGCGGCCCGGTTGCCGATCACGTCGAGGTGGGCGTGTTCAACAGCGTCGAGTAGGTCGAGCGAGGACAGATGCCGGTCGGTGTCGGCGGTCATCGCGACCAGCACCTGCTCGAATCGTTTGACCAGTGTTTCGATGCTCGCCGCGTCGAACACGTCGGTGCGGAACTCCACCGTGCCGCCGATCCCGGCGGGTGCCCCGTCCGCGGTGCGGCGTTCGGCCAGCGAGAAGCTCAGATCCATTCGCGCCGTGTGGGTGTCCGTCGGCATCTGGCTGACCTCAAGATCGCCGAGCGCGAGCCCGGAGCCTGATGCGTTCGTGGCCTGTCCGGGGACGTTCTGCCACGCCAGCGCCACCTGAATCAATGGGTGATGGGTCAGGGAGCGGGTCGGATTGAGCCGATCGACGAGCACCTCGAA
This sequence comes from Mycolicibacterium arcueilense, assembly GCF_058536225.1. Lineage (NCBI taxonomy): Bacteria > Bacillati > Actinomycetota > Actinomycetes > Mycobacteriales > Mycobacteriaceae > Mycobacterium > Mycolicibacterium arcueilense. Next base: position 2,038,420 of record NZ_JBZTYL010000007.1, on the reverse strand, counting down.
CGGCACATCCTGATGCTCGTAGGCGGCCAGGCTGCGCGCCCGCACCTGGGCGAGCAAGTCAGCCACGGTGGGGTCACCGGCCAGGTCGGCCCGCAGCACCAGGGTGTTGACGAAGAAGCCGATCAGCTCATCAAGCGCAGGATCCCGGCGTCCGGCGATGGGGAAACCCACTGCCACATCGGAACTTCCGCTGAGTTTGGAGAGCACGGTCAGTAGCGCCGTCTGCAGCACCATGAAGCTGGTCGCGTTGTGCTCCCGCGCCACCCGGGCCACCTGCTGCTGCAGGTCGGCGGACCAGTCAAGGTCGATCGTGGCGCCGCGCTGATCGGCGGCCGGTGGGTAGGGGCGGTCGGTGGGCAGATCCACCCGTTCGGGCATGCCGGCCAGGGCATCCTGCCAGTACGCCAGCTGCGAGGCGATCCGGCTCTGACTGTCGCCCAGGTCGCCGAACTGCGCGCGTTGCCACAACGTGTAATCGACGTACTGGACTGCCAGATCAGCCCAGCCGGGCGTCCGTCCAGAGCTTCGGCCCGCATAGGCCACCCCCAGGTCAGCCACCAGCGGAGTGACCGACCAACCGTCGGCAGCGATGTGGTGCACCACTGCCGCCAGTACGTGTTCGTCGTCGGCAAGGCGGAAGAGTCGCGCCCGCAACGGTATTTCGGCGGACAGGTCGAACGTGTGACCCGCGGCGTCGCCGATGGCCTGCTGCAACCGCTCCGTGGTCCAACCGGTGGCATCAACGACATCCCAGCCGAACTGGGCGTCCTCGACTGCCACCACCGACTGCCGCGGAATTCCGTCGACGGCCGGGAACACCGTGCGCAGGCTCTCGTGGCGGGCCACCACATCGGCCAGCGCCACACCCAACGCCTCGACATCGAGCGCCCCGCTGATCCGGAGTGCGGTCGGCATGTTGTAGACCGGTGACGGGCCCTGTAATTGGTCCAGGAACCACAGCCGGGACTGCGCGAACGACAGCGGAATCACCGCGGGCCGCTGACCGGCCACCAGCGGATCCAGGCGTGCCGATTCCCCGCCGATGCGGGGCGCCAGTTGTGCCACCGTCGGCGCTTCGAACAGCACCCGCACCGCAAGGCCGGTGTCCAGGGCCGTGTTCACCGCGGCGACCAGACGCATCGCAGACAGCGAATCTCCGCCGAGGTCGAAGAACGAGTCGTCAACTCCGACCCGCTCCACGCCGAGCACGCGGGCGTAGATCTCGGTCAGGATCTCCTCGGTGGGGTTCGCCGGGGCGCGGTAGTGGTCGATGTCCTGGTACTCGGGTGCCGGCAGGGCCCGGGTGTTCAGTTTTCCGTTGGGGGTCAACGGCAACGCCGCCAGGACGACCACGGCGGCCGGAACCATATAGGACGGGAGCTGCTCGGCGAGCTGGGCACGCAGCTTGCCCGGCTCCGCTGTCCCGGTCACATAACCCACCAGCCGCACGGTGTCGGGGCGGTCCGCACGAGCGACCACCGCCGCCTGATCGACGCCGTCCAAACCGGCCAGCACTGCCTGGATCTCGCCGAGCTCGATGCGGTATCCGCGGATCTTGACCTGCTCGTCAGCACGTCCCACATAGCGCAATTGACCGTCGGCGTCCCAGGACACCAGGTCGCCGGTGCGATACATGCGGGCGCCCGGTACGCCGAACGGGCAGGCGACGAAACGTGCGCCGGTCAGGTCGGCCCGGCCCATGTACCCGAGACCCACGCCGCGGCCGGCCACGTACAACTCCCCGACTACGCCGGGCGGCACCTGCCGCATCGATCCGTCCAGCACGAACAGCGCCGCGCCAGGTACCGGCGCACCGATCGACGGCGCCCCGGAACCGATGATCAAAGGCGCAGTCCTGGAAGCACATATCGTGGTTTCGGTCGGGCCGTAGGCGTTGACCATCACCCGCCCGGGCGCCCAACGGTCCACCGTGTCGGCCGAGCAGGCCTCACCGGCCACCAACAACGTCACCCCGGCCAACCGCTCAGGCGACAACATCGCCACCGCCGACGGGGTCTGGCTCAACACGTCGACCTGTTCGGCAACGAGCAGGGCCTGCAGGTCTTCTGGTGAGCGAGCCACCGATTCGGGCACGACCACCAGTCGGCCACCGTGCAGCAGCGCGCCCCAGATCTCCTCGACCGAGGCATCGAAGGCGTAGGAATGCCACTGCGTCCAGGTCTTTCCGGCCAGGAAGGTGTCCGGAGTCCCCAGCAGTTCGGTCACGTTGCGGTGGGTGATCGCCACGCCTTTGGGGACACCGGTGGTACCCGACGTGTAGATCAGATACGCGATATCGTCCGGGCTCGGCGCAGCGAGTCGGATGCCGGCGGCCCCGTCGAGATCCGGGTGTGCGGCCTCGGCGGTGTCACCGACGTCGATGACCAGCACGTCGCATCCGGCCAGCCGGTCGGCGAGACCCGCGGTGATGACCGCGGCGGCCGGCGCGGCGTCGGCGAGCATGAATTCGATCCGCGCATCGGGTAGCACCGGGTCGATCGGCAGATACGCCGCCCCGGTCCTGAGCACGGCCAGCATGGCCACCACCGCATCCGCCGAGCGCTCCGCCAGCAGTGCCACGCATGCCCCCGGGCCGACTCCATGGGCGGCCAGCTTGTGGGCCAACCGGTGTGCGGCAGTATCGAGTTCCAGGTAGGTCATGCTGCGACCATCGGCGGTGATGGCCACCGCCTCGGGTGCCCGGGCGACCTGTACGGCGAACAACTCCGGAATCGAGACGGCGGACCGGTCCGGTTCGGGGGTCGTCAGCACTGCCCGGTTGCCCCAGCCGTCGAGGCGGGCATGCTCGGCCTCGTCGAGCAGATCCAGAGACGACAGCCGCTGGGTGGGATCGGTTGTCATCGCTGCCAATACGCGTTGCCAGCGCGCGATCAGCGCCTCGATGCTGGCCGCGTCGAACACGTCGGTGCGGAATTCCACCGCCCCGCCGATCCCGGCGGGCTCACCGTCGGAGGTCCACCGTTCTCCGAGGGACAAGGTCAGGTCCATTCTGGCGGTCTGGGTGTCCACCGGCAGGGGTGTCACCTGAAGATCGCCCAGGGTCAGTCCGTCCGCCGGACCGGTGTCCTGCCAGGGAAGGTTCTGCCAAGCCAACGCGACCTGCACCAGCGGATGATGGGTGAGGCTCCGGGTCGGATTGAGGCGTTCCACCAGAACTTCGAAGGGCACGTCCTGGTTCTCGAAGGCGGCCAGGGTGCGAGTCCGCACCTGCGCCAGCAACTCCGCCACCGTGGGATCCCCATCCAGATCCACTCGCAACACCAAGTTGTTGACGAAGAAGCCCACCAGCTCATCGAGGGCTGCGTTACCGCGCCCGGCGATCGGGAAGCCAACGGCCACATCTGAACTCGCGCCCAGGCTGGACAGCAGAACGGCCAGGGAAGCCTGCATCACCATGAAGTTGGTCGCGCTGTGCTCGGCGGCCACCTCGTTCACCCGCTGCTGCAACTCGACCGGCCAGTCCACCGCCACGGTGGACCCGCGCTGATCGGCAACCGGCGGGTAGGGACGGTCGGTCGGCAGGGCCAGGTGTTCGGGCAGGCCCGCCAGCGCCTCTTCCCAGTAGGCCAGTTGCGCGGCGATCGGACTGTCGGTGTCGTCGAGATCACCGAGTTGCGCACGCTGCCACAGCGTGTAGTCGACGTACTGCACCGGCAGCGGCTCCCAATCGGGAGCCTCTCCCCTGCTCCTGCCGGCGTAGGCCACGCTCAGGTCACGTACCAGCGGGGTCAGGGACCACCCGTCGGCGGCGATATGGTGCACGACGGCCACCAGTACGTGCTCATCGTCGGCGACGCGGAAAAGCTTTGCCCGCAACGGTATCTCGGCAGCCAGGTCGAAGCTGTACCGCACCGTCTCGGCGATGCCCTCCTCGAGCGCACCGGCCGGCCAACCGGTGGCATCCACGACGCCCCAACCGAACTCGATTGCGTCGACCGGCGTCACCACCTGCCGAGGCGTTCCCTCCGGCGCGTCGAACAACGTCCGCAGGCTCTCATGACGAGCGACCACATCGGCGAGCGCCGCACCCAATGCATCCGCGTCGAGGTGCCCGTGCAGTCGCAGACCGACCGGCATGTTGTACACCGGGGACGGCCCCTGGAACTGGTCGACGAACCACAACCGGTTCTGGGCGAACGACAGTGGGATCACATCGGGGCGTTCCCCGGCCACCAGTGGCTCCAGGCGCCCTGCGCGTTCACTGACATGCAAGGCCAATTGGGCGACGGTGGGGGCTTCGAACACCGTGCGTACCGAAAGTTCGGTGTCCAGAGCGGCGTTGATCGCGGAGACCAGACGCATCGTCGAGACCGAATCCCCGCCCAGATCGAAGAACGAGTCGTCGGCGCCCACCCGCTCCACGCCGAGGACGCGGGCGAAGATTCCGGCCAGGATCTCCTCGTCGGGGCCGGCGGGCGCACGGTAGTGACCGGTGTCCTGGAAGTCCGGCGCCGGCAGCGCCCGGGCGTCGAGTTTGCCGTTCACCGTCACCGGCAGCGCGGCCAGTGCCACCACCGAGGCGGGAACCATGTAGCCCGGTAACCGTTCGGCCAACGCGGCGCGTGCCTGGACCGGATCGGCGGTCCCGGTGATGTAGCCGACCAGTCGCTTGTCACCCGGGTTGTCCTCGCGGGCGATCACCGCCGCTTGATCGACTCCCTCGAGTGCGGTGAGCGCAGACTGGATCTCGCCGAGCTCGATGCGGTACCCGCGGATCTTGACCTGCTCATCGGCGCGGCCGAAGTAGTCCAGCTGTCCGTCGGCGCGCCAGCGCACCAGATCGCCGGTGCGGTACATGCGCGAGCCCGGCTCCCCGAACGGACATGCCATGAAACGCGATGCCGTCAAGCCCGTGCGACGCCAATACCCCACGCCGACACCGGCACCCGACAGGTACAACTCGCCGACCACGCCTGCGGGTACCGGGCGCAACCACTCGTCCAATACGAAGAACGCCGCCCACGCCGTCGGCGAGCCGATCGGTGGTGCACCCGAACCGGCCTCCAGAGGCGTGCTGGCGCACAACCACATCGTCGTCTCGGTCGGGCCGTAGACGTTGACCATCACCCGCCCCGGTGACCAGCGATCCACCAGGTCCGGCGGGCAGGGCTCGGCCCCGATCACCAGCGCCGTGGCGTCCAGGCCTTGGACCGGCAGCACGCCCACGGCCGACGGGGTCTGCGTCAACACCGTGACCTGCTCACGCACCAACAGGGCGTGGAAGTCCTCAGGTGAGCGGGTCACCGACTCCGGCACCACCACGAGGCGCCCGCCGTGCAGCAGCGCACCCCAGATCTCCCAGACCGAGAAGTCGAACGCATATGAGTGGAACTGCGTCCACACCTGTCCCGGCTCCAGCGGTATCCCGATCTGCAGCGAGTCGAACAGCTGCGCCACGTTGTGCTGGGTGACCGCAACGCCCTTGGGCTGCCCGGTCGTGCCCGAGGTATAGATGATGTGGGCCATGTCGTCGGGGGCGGGCGGGGTCAGTGCCGTACTCGGCTGGACGGCCACGACGGGGTCGGCAACATCGCCGCCGTCGAAAAGCCTCAGCTGGTGACCGTCGAACCGATCGAACAGCGCCCTGGTGGTGACCGCGGCGATGGGGGCGGCATCGGTCAGCATGAAATCGACCCGGGACTCCGGCAGGGCCGGGTCGATCGGCAGGTAGGCCGCACCGGCCTTGAGCACCGCCAAGATCGCCACGACTGCCTCGGCCGAACGGGGGAACATCAACGCGACCCTCTCGCCGGGCCCTACTCCCTCGCCGACGAGCAAGTGCGCCAACCGATTCGCGGCCTCATCGAGTTCGCGGTAGGTGAAGGTCCGGTCGTCGCAGACCAATGCCACCGCCTCCGGCGTACGTGCCACCTGGGCGGCGAACCGCTCCGGCACCGACGTCGGCCGCGGCAGGTGAGCCAGGACGTCCCGGTTACCCCAACGCTGAAGGCGCGCCCGCTCGGACTCGTCGAGCAGATCCAGCGCCGACAGCTGCCGATCCGGCGCGGCCGTCATCGCCGTCAGGATCGCCTCGATCCGTTTGGTGAGGGCTTCGATGTCGGTCGGGTCGAAGACGTCGGTGTCGTATTCGAGACGCAGCCGCAGTTCGTCACCGGGTATCGCCTGCATCGTGAGCGGGTAGTCGGTGGACTCGTGGCTGGTGAACTCGGTGATCTCCAGTCCGTCGTCCACACCGGACAACGCGTTGGTGTCCACCGGGTAGTTCTCGAACACGAACAAGGTGTCGAACAGACGGTCCTGGTCAGTGATGCGATGAATCTCGCTGAGCGACAGATATTGGTGCTCAAGGGTTTTGGTCTGTGCGCTCTGCAGGTGGTCGAGCAGGTCGGTGGTGCTGGTCGCCGCGGTGATGTCCGCGCGGACCGGCACCGTGTTGATCAGCAGGCCCACCATCGATTCCGCGCCGGCAACCTCGGCCGGCCGACCCGAGACGACCGTGCCGAAGGCGATGTCACGCTGGCCGGTAAGGGAGTTCAGCAACAGCGCCCACGCACCCTGCAGAACGATGTTGACCGTGGTGTGGTGTGAGCGCGCCAGATCGTTGAGCGCCCGGGTGGCATGCTCGGACAGTCGATGCGCCCGCACGCCGCGGAGTCCCGACCCTGACTTCTGCGACGGCCCGACCAAGGTGGGTGTGTCGAAGCCGGCCAACACCTCGCGCCAGGCCGCGTGCGCGGCTGCGACGTCGCGATCGGCCAGCCAGGTGATGAAACTGCGATACGGCGTGGCCGCAGGCAGCCGAAGCCCTTGATAGCAGGCGAAGATCTCCTGCAACAGGATGGGCAGCGACCAGCCGTCGAGCACGATGTGGTGATTGGTCAGCACCACGCGGTGTCGGTTGTTCGCAGTGCGGATCACGGCCACCCGGAAGGCCGGTGGATGGGCCAGGTCGCACACCGCGGTGCGTTCCTCGGCGCAGATCTGTTGGATCTGCTCCTCGGTTGCGGCCGCGCCCAATTCGACATACCGCCAGCCCGCGGTGGGATCGGCCGGAATGATCTGCACCGGCTCGTCGAACTGCTCGCAGAACCGGGCTGCCAGGTGTGGGTGCCGGTTGGCCACGGCCTGTACGGCATCGCGCAGCCGGTGCTCGTTGAGCACTCCGGCGACGGTGATGTCCAGTTGGACGACATACAGATCGTCGTCGGGTCCCTGCGCAGTGCTGCTGTGGAAGACCAGTCCCTGCTGTAGCGCGGTCAGCGGCAAGATGTCCGCGATCCGGTACTGCTGTGACAATTCGTCGATCTCGTGCTGGGCAAGCCGGGCGGGCGCGATGTCCGAGGGCGTCAACCCGCCTCCGCCATTTCGCACGTGCACGCAGAGACCGGTCAAGGCGTCCAGCCACAGTTGGCTCAGCCGGCCGATCTGGGCGTCGTCGATCGACGAGTGTGCCCAGGTCCAGTTCGCCTGCAGATGCGGGCCGGCATCGGTGTCGACGGTGCCGGCGTTGAGGGCCACGGTGTGGGTCAGCGGCATCGATGTCGCCGCGGCCACAGCGGTCGCCGAGGCGGCTTCGGCCGGCATCTGCCACAACTCGCCGGTCGTCTCGGTGGTACCACCGCCGAGACGGCCGAGGTAGTTGAATCCGACTGTGGGGTCGGCAATGTCGAGGTCGACGTCGGGATTGAGGTAGCGCAGCAGCCCGTAGGACAAGGGATCCGGTTGGGCCCGCAGCTGTTCTTTGGCGTCTTTGACCACCGCGCCCAACGCCGGGTCACCGGCGATCACCTGATCCCAGGACAGGGCGCCGAGCGACAGTGCCACCGGGTACTTCGTGGTGAACCACCCGACCGTGCGCGACAGGTCGACGTCAGCGGCGATCTCCTCATGCCGCCCGTGGCCCTCGACGTCGAGCGCGATCGGATCGCCGCCGGTGCCCGTGAATTCAGCCAGTGCGAGCCCGAATGCGATCAGGAGGATGTCGTGCACCCCGGCGTGGAACGCTGTCGGCACCTCGCCGAGCAACATCCGCGTCGTCTCGGTGTCCAGCGATATCGGCAACTGGCCCGCGGTCGCGTAGGTATCCACCTCGGGGCGTACCGCCGGCAACACCGCAGGCGTCGCCGCGATCCGTCGCCACTCCAGCGCCCGGCTCGCAACATCTGGATCGCTCGCGTAGGCCTCCAGCAGCCCGGCCCACCGGGAGAACGACGTCCCCGCAGGTGGCAGCACCACCGGTTGGCCGCCGCGACGCTGCGCCCAGGCGATGTTGAGGTCTTCCAGGATGATTCGCCACGACACCCCGTCGACCGCCAGGTGGTGAACGACCAACACCAGCTGGGCCGTTGAGGTGACCCACAGCGCGCGCATCATTGCGCCGGAGGCCGGGTTCAACCCCGACCGGGCCGCCACCAATGCCTCGTCCGTCAGTGCGTCCACCGAATGCAGGCATTCGTGTGCGTCGACCGAACCCGGCTCGGGCGCGGTCAACGACCACCCGCCCGCTCGGTCGTCCTCGGCACGCAGGCGCAGCATGGCATGCCGATCCAGCAAGGCCTGCAACATGATTACGACGTCAGCTTCGGTCGCCCCATCGGGAGCCTGCACCAGCAGCGTCTGGTTGAACTGGTCGACCGGGCCGTCGACGTCACACAACCACCGAATGATCGGGGTGGCCGGTACCGGTCCCACGCCTTCGTCGACCGGGCCATGTGATCCGGCGGTCACACCGGCAATCCGGGCCAGCCGGGCCACGGTCTGCTCGACGAAGACATCGCGTGGGCGGCACACCAGGCCGGCCGCGCGGGCCCGCGCAACGACCTGCATCGACAGGATGCTGTCGCCGCCGAGGTCGAAGAACGAGTCGTCGACTCCGACCCGCTCCAGCCCCAGAACCTGGGCGTAGATACCGGTCAGGACTTCTTCGACGGCGTCTGCCGGGGCACGGTAGCGCTCCCCGTCTGCGTAGTCGGGCGCGGGAAGGGCCCGGGTGTCGAGTTTTCCGTTCACCGTCAACGGAAGTGCGGCCAGCGCCACCACGGCAACGGGCACCATGAAGGCAGGCAGCCGCTCGGCCAGCTCGGCGCGGACCCCGGCCGGATCCGCGGTGCCGGTGAGATATCCGACCAGCCGCTTGTCACCGGGACGGTCTTCCCGGGCGATCACGACCGCCTGCTCGACGCCGTCGAGTTCGGCCAGGGCGGCCTGGACCTCACCGAGTTCGATGCGGTAGCCGCGGATCTTGACCTGCTCGTCGGCGCGGCCCAGGTACTCCAGCTGTCCATCGGCCCGCCAGCACACCAGGTCTCCGGTGCGATACATGCGCGTTCCGACGCCGCCGAACGGGCAGGCGACAAACCGTGATGCGGTCAACCCGGTCCGGCCCACGTAGCCGTATCCCAGGCCCGCACCCGCCACGTACAGCTCGCCGATGACTCCGGCCGGTACCGGGCGCAACCACTCGTCGAGCACGAACAGTGCGGCCCCGGGAACCGGTGAGCCGATGGGGACCACGTGCGGTCCGGCGGCTTCCACGTTCAGGGGCGCACTGATCGCCACACACATCGTGGTCTCGGTCGGACCGTAGGCGTTGATCATCACCCGGCCAGGGGCCCACTGCTCCACCACCTCGGGTGGGCACGCCTCACCGACCACCACCAGTGCCGTCGACTCCAGCCCGTCGCGCGGCAACACCCGCACTGCTGACGGTGTCTGGGTGAGAACGTCGACGTTCTCGCGAACGAGCAAGGCGTGGAAGTCTTCCGGGGAAACGGTGATCTCCTCGGACACCACCACTACCCGTCCGCCGCGGAGCAGAGCGCCGAAGATCTCCCAGACCGAGACATCGAAGGCCAGCGAATGGCACTGCGGCCATACGCCGGGGTGCGGTAGACCGGCATCGAGTGTCTCGAGGAGTTGGGTGACGTTGTGGTGGGTGACCGCGACGCCCTTGGGGACGCCCGTCGTGCCCGACGTGTAGATCAGGTACGCGATGTCGTCTGCATCGGGCGCCGGTAGGGCGATACCCGACTGATTGCCGGGCTCGACACTCGCGTCGACGATCGCCAAGCCGCGTCCCTGCAGCCGCTCGACCAGATCGGTGGTGGTGACCGCGGCCACCGGCCCCGCATCGGCCAGCACGAAATCCAGCCGCGTATCGGGCACCGACGGATCGATCGGAAGATATGCGGCACCGGTTTTGAGGATCGCCAGGATCGCCACGATCGCCTCGGCAGACCGGTTGAACAGCAGCGCTACACACCGGCCGGGGCGGGCGCCGTGACCGATCAGCAAGTGCGCCACGCGGTTCGCGGATTCATCGAGGTCACGGTAGGTCCAGGAACGGTCACCGCAGGTGACTGCCACCGCTTCGGGAGTACGCGTCACGTGTTCGGCGAACAATGCCGGAACCGACACGGCGGTAGAGGCCGGTGCTGGGTCCTCCAATGCCGCCTGGTTGCCGATCGCCGCCAGACGGGCGTGGTCATCGGCATCGAGCAGATCCACCGACGACAACCGCGCTGCCGGATCGGCAGTCATCGCGGTCAGGACTCGCCGTAGCCGGGCGACCAGTGTTGCGATGGTCTCGGCGTCGAACACGTCGGTGCGGAATTCCACCGTCCCGCCGATGCCGGCCGGCTCACCAGCGTCGGTCCGGCGATCCATCAGCGAGAAATTCAAATCCATTCGCGCGGTGTGGGTATCCACCGGCACCGGGGAGACCTGCACATCGCCCAACGCCATCCCGGCAGCCGGATCGTTGACGTCGTACCCGCCCAGGTTCTGCCATGCCAACGCCACCTGGATCAATGGGTGATGCGCCAGCGAACGAGTCGGGTTCAGCCGCTCGACCAGCACCTCGAACGGCACATCCTGGTGGTCGAACGCGGCCAGACTCCGCGCGCGAACCTGAGCCAGGACCTCGGCGACCGTCGGATCGCCCGCGAGGTCGACCCGCAGAACCAAGGTGTTGACGAAGAAGCCGACCAGTTCATCCAGTGCCGGGTCACGACGTCCTGCGATCGGAAAACCCACCGCCACATCCGAACTCGCGCTCAGCTTGGACAGCAGGGTCAGCAACGCGGCTTGGACCACCATGAAACTGGTCGCATTGTGCTCCCGCGCGAACCGGGCCACCTGCTGCTGCAGCTCGACCGGCCAGTCCACCGCCATCGTCGCGCCCCGCTGATCGGACATCAGCGGGTAGGGCCGATCGGTGGGTAGCGCGGTGCGCTCGGGCATCCCGGCCAATGCGTCCTGCCAGTAGGCCACCTGCGCCGCAATCCGGCTGTGGCTGTCCTGGAGATCACCGAACTGGGCGCGCTGCCACAACGTGTAGTCGGCGTACTGCACTGCCAGATCCGCCCAACCGGGGGCCTGTCCGGCGCATCGACTGGTGTAGGCCACCCCCAGATCGGCCACCAGCGGAGTGATCGACCACCCGTCGGCGGCGATATGGTGCACCACCGCAGTGAGCACGTGCTCGTTGGCTGCCAGGCGGAACAGCCGTGCCCGCAAAGGGATCTCGGTGGACAGGTCGAAGGTGTGCCGCGATGCGGTCTCGATCGCGTCCTGTAGGCGCACCGCCGGCCAATCGGTGGCGTCGACGACATCCCAACCGAATTCCACCGGTCCACGTGCCATCACCACCTGACGGGGAATCCCGTCGGGGGCGGCGAACAACGTCCGCAGGCTCTCGTGCCGGTCCACGACGTCGGTCAGCGCCGCACGCAACGCATCGACGTCCAGAGCGCCGCTGAGGCGGAAGGCGGCCGTCATGTTGTAAACCGGTGAGGGACCCTGCAATTGATCCAGGAACCACAAGCGCGACTGGGCGAACGACAACGGAACCACCGCGGGCCGCTCACCAGCGATCAGCGGCTCCAACTGAGCCGCTTCCCCACCGATATGGCAGGCCAACCGCGCGACCGTGGGCGCGTCGAACAACGAGCGCACCCCGATCCCGGCCTTCAGCGATGTGTTGACCGCTGCGACCAGACGCATCGCGGAGAGCGAATCCCCGCCCAGATCGAAGAACGAATCGTCGATACCTACCCGTTTTACGCCCAGGACGCGGGCATAGACGTCGGCCAGGAGCTCCTCGACCGGGTTGGACGGTGCCCGATAGTGATCGGTGCCGGCGAAGTCAGGTGCCGGCAGCGCGCGTTGGTCCAGCTTGCCGTTGACCGTGAGCGGCACCGCGTCGATGGCCACCACCGCGGCCGGGACCATGTAGTTGGGGAGCCGCTCGGCCAGCTGGGCGCGGACGTGGCCCGGATCGGCGGTGCCGGTGATGTAGCCGACGAGACGCACGGGGCCGGCATCGTCGCCGCGGGCGATCACCACCGCCTGTGTCACCCCGTCGAGGGCGGCCAGGGCGGCTTGCACTTCACCGAGTTCGATGCGGTACCCGCGGATCTTGACCTGCTCGTCGGCGCGCCCAAGGTACTGCACCTGGCCGTCGTCACCCCACCGCACCAGATCGCCGGTGCGATACATCCGTTGTCCCGAACCGAACGGGCATGCCACAAACCGCGACGAGGTCAAACCTGCCCGGCGCCAATAACCCACGCCCACACCGCGACCGGCGATGTACAGCTCGCCGACCACCCCGGGCGGCACCGGACGCAGCCAGGCGTCCAGGATGAACAACGCTCCTCCGGCCACCGGCTTGCCGATGGGCACAACGGGCCCCGGGGCGAGCGGTGCGCTGATCGACGCGTACACCGTGGCCTCGGTGGGACCGTAGGCGTTGATCATCACGTGTCCGGGCGCCCAGCGGTCGACCAATTCAGGCGGGCAGGCCTCGCCGGCCACCACCAATGCAGCCGATTCCAGGCCTTGCGGCGAGATCATCCCCGCCGCCGAGGGCGTCTGACTCAGCACGGTGACGCGTTCGGCGACAAGCAGCTCATGGAAAGCGTCGGGTGATTCGGCGACCTGTTCGGGCACCACCAGCAGACGTGCGCCGTGCAGCAAAGCGCCGAAGATCTCCCACACCGAGACGTCGAAGCTGTACGAATGCCACTGCGTCCACACCTGCCCCGGCCCCGACGACACGTTGGTGTCCAGTGAGCCGAACAGACCGGGCACATTGCGATGCGGGATGGCAACACCTTTCGGGACACCGGTGGTGCCCGAGGTGTAGATGATGTAAGCGATGTCGTCGGGTCCAGGTCCCGCGGGCGCGTTGGCTGGGAGGTCGTCCACAGCCGCGTCGTCGACGTCGATGACTGGAAGGTCGCACCCGTCCAGACGCGACCGCCGGTCGGCCGTGGTGACCGCAACGATGGGCGCGGCGTCGGCCACCATGAACTCGATACGCGCCAACGGAAGTGCCGGGTCCACCGGGACATAGGCCGCACCGGTCTTCAGCACCGCCAGAATCGCCACGATCGCCTCGGCAGACCGGGAGAACAGCAGCGCCACAACCTCACCCGGGCCGGCGCCGTGACCGGCCAACAGGTGCGCAAGCCGGTTGGCTGCGACATCGAGTTCCCGGTAGGTCATCGACCGGCCGTCGAAGGTCACCGCCACGGCGTCGGGCGTGCGCGCGACCTGCTCGGCGAACAACGCCGGAAGTGACTGCGCTGTAGTTGGTTTAGCCAATACCGCCAGGTTGCTCCACTCGTCCAGGCAGGCGTGCGTGCCCGCATCCAGCAGATCGACCGACGACAACGGCCGGTCCGGATCCACGGCCATCGACGCCAGAATCGTCTTCAACCGATCGATCAGGGCCTCGATGGTGCCGAGGTCGAAGACATCGGTGTCGTATTCGACGCGTAGCTGCATCTCGCGGTCGACGCGTGGTCCGGTCTCGCGGCCGGGCAGCGCCTGCACCGCCAGCGGGTAGTGGTTGGACTCGCGGAAATCGAACTCGGTGATGGTCAGGCCGTCGACACCCAGCGGCGCGGCGGTATCGATCGGATAGTTTTCGAAAACGAGGAGGGTGTCGAACAGTTGGTCCTGTCCGGTGATGCGGTGAATGTCGCTCAGCGCCAGGTGCTGATGCTCGAGCGTGTCGTTGTGGGCACTCTGCAGCTGATGCAGGAGGTCCGCGGTGGTGGTGTCCGGTGTGAAGGTGGCCCGCACCGGCACCGTATTGATGAGCAGACCCACCATCGAATCCGCGCCCGCGACCTCGTCCGGACGCCCCGAGACCGTCGTGCCGAATGCGACGTCAGGCTGACCGGTCAGTGAGTTGAGCAGCAGTGCCCAAGCGCCCTGCAACACCACGTTGGCAGTGGTGTGATGCGAGCGGGCGAGGTCGCCGAGTGCCCGGGTGATCTCGAGAGGCAGCCGGAATGACTCAATACCGCGTTGCCCCAGCCCTTCCCGGGCCCCAGGTCCGACGAGCGTGGGAGTGTCGAAGCCGCTCAACCTTTCCTGCCACGCCTCGTGGGCGCCGGCGCGATCCCGTTCGCCGAGCCAGGTGACGAACCGGCGGTACGGCGCGGCGGCAGGCAGTCGGTGCCCACCGAAGCTTGCGAAGATCTCCTGCAGCAGGATCGGCATCGACCAGCCGTCGAGCACGATGTGGTGAGTGGTCAGTACGAACCGGTACCGGCCATCTGCGACGCGGACGAGGGCGGCCCGGAACGGCGGCTGGTTGTGGAGGTCGCACACCGCGGCACGTTCGGCGGCACAGACCGCCTGGATCTGGTCGTCGACGTCGAGGGCGTCGGCATTCAATTCGACAGACCGCCACGGCACCACGGGATCGACGAGAATGACCTGCACCGGCTGGTCGAACTGTTCGCAGAACCGGGCCGCCAGGTGGGGATGCCGTGCCGCGACCGTCTGCACCGCATCGCGAAGCCGATTCTGGTCGATCGGTCCGCTCAACGCGATGTCGAGCTGCATGGCGTAGACGTCGTCAGAGTCCAGTGCGGTGCCGGCGTGGTAGAGCAGCCCCTGCTGCAGCGGTGTCAGCGGCAACACGTCGGCGATGCGGTACTGCCGACTCAGCTCGTCGATCTGCTGCTGGCTCAGCTCGGCGGGGGCGATGTCGGACGGAGTCAATCCACCGCCACCGCGTCTCACATGCTTGCAGATGCCGGTCAGGGCCTCGAACCACAACTGACCCAATCGGTTGACCAGCTCGTCGTCGAGCGCCGAGAGCGCCCACGTCCAGTCGGCATTCAAGTGCACGCCGGTGTCGGTGTCGACGGTGGCCGCGTTGAGTTCGACGGTATGCCCGAGTGAGGTGGGCACCGCCGCTGCGATGCTCGCCGACGAGAAGCCGTCAGGGCAGATCCGCCAGACATCAGCGGACGTATCGTCCTGCGCCGTACCCAGGCGGCCCAGATAGTTGAATGCGATGACCGGGTCAGGTCCGGCCAGGTCCACGTCCGGATTCTGGTAACGCAGCAGGCCGTAAGTCAGGCCGTCGGGCTGGGCCCGAAGCTGCTCCTTGGCATCTTTGAGCATGGCGCCGAGCGCCACGTCACCTGCGACCACCTGGGCCCACGACAGGCCACCACCGCGATCGAAGTTCAACGCCACCGGGTATTTGGTGGTGAACCATCCGACGGTGCGGGACAGATCGATATCACGCGCGGGAACCCCACCCAGGTCTGCCATCTCCTCGTGGCGACCATGACCCTCGACGTCAATGGCGATCGGCGCGCCGCCTGCGCGCGTGAATTCGGCCACCGCCAACCCGAAGGCGATCAACAGGATGTCCTGCACCCCAGCGTGAAACGCGGCAGGCGCTTCGCCGAGCAGCATCTGGGTGGTCTCGGCGTCCAGCACCATCGACAGCTGTCCGGCGGTCGCGTAGGTGTCGACCTCGGGTTGCGGCTCGGGCAACGTCGCCGGTGTGGCGGCGATCTGCCGCCACTGCTGCGCCAGCTCCCCCACGTGCGGGTGCCGCGCAGCGTGAGTCAGCAGATCCGCCCAGCGACCGAAGGACATGCCGGTATCCGGCAGTGCCAGAGACTGCCCGCTGCGAAGCTGGGCCCAGGCGATGTTGAGATCCTCCAAGACGATTCGCCACGACACCCCGTCAACCGACAGATGGTGAACGATCAGCACCAGTTGGTGCGCCGAAGTCACCCACAGCGCGCTGAGCATCGTCCCGGCCGCCGGGTTCAACCGCGACCGTGCCGCCACCAGTGCCTCATCGGACAGCACATCCACTGCGTGCAGGCAGGCGGCGGCGTCAACCGAACCCAGGTCGGGAACCGTCAACGACCATCCGCCCGCGCCATCGTCCTCGGCATGCAGTCGGAGCATGCCGTGTCGATCGATCAAGGCCTGCAACAGGATTACGAGATCGGACTCGGTGGTTTCGGCGGGCGCCTGCAGCACCACCGTCTGATTGAACTGGTCGATCGGGCCGTCGGTTTCCAGGTCCTTCAACCACCGCATGATCGGGGTCGCTGTCACCGGACCCAGTCCGTCGTCGGCGGGCCCGTCCGCGATACCGGTCGTCCCGACCACCTGAGCGAGGCGGGCGACGGTCTGCTGGACGAAGATGTCCCGGGGGCGGCACACCAGGCCCGCCGCGCGGGCTCGGGACGCCACCTGCATCGACAAGATGCTGTCCCCACCCAACTCGAAGAACGATGCATCGACTCCGACCCGGTCCAGTCCGAGGATCTGGGCGTAGATGCCGACGAGGATCTCCTCGGTGGGAGTCGACGGGGCCCGATAGTCATCGACGTCGTGATATTCGGGTGCGGGCAGTGCTTTTCGGTCGAGCTTGCCGTTGACGGTCAGCGGGAACGCATCCAAGGCAACCACGGCCGTGGGCACCATGTAGGACGGCAGCCGCTCGGACAGGGCCGCCCGTGCCACGGACGGATCGGCGGTCCCGATCAGGTAACCGACCAGCCGCTTGTCGCCGGGACGGTCCTCCCGGGCGATCACCACGGCCTGCTCGACACCGTCCAAAGCCGTTAATGCGGCCTGGATCTCACCGAGCTCGATCCGGTAGCCACGAATCTTGACCTGCTCATCGGCACGCCCCAGATACTGGAGCTCCCCGTCAGCGCTCCAGCAGACGAGATCCCCGGTGCGATACATCCGCGCGCCCGGCGTGCCGAAAGGGCAGGCCACAAATCGTGTCGAGCTCAACGGAGCCCGGCCCACATAGCCATAACCCAAACCCGCACCGGCCACGTACAACTCGCCCACCACACCGGCAGCCACCGGACGCAACCAGTCGTCGAGCACGAAAAACGCCAGATCAGCCAGTGGCACACCGATCGGACTCACATCGCCTTCGGCATCCGCGGAGGTGATCTCACGGAACGAGGCATGCACCGTCGTCTCGGTGATCCCGTACATGTTGATCAACCGGGGCAGCCGAGGATGTTCGGCCAACCATGACCTCAGGCGGGGCGGTTCGAGAGCTTCTCCACCGAACACCACCACCTCGAGGGCCAGCGGGTTTTCCGGCTGTGCCGTGTCCACGGCAGCCAACGCATAGAACGCCGACGGAGTCTGGCTCAGCACGGTGACGTGCTCGTCGACGAGTAGGGCGTGGAACTCTTCAGGTGAGCGGGTCACCGATTCGGATACGACGACGAGCCGCGCACCATGCAGCAGCGCACCGAAGATCTCCCACACCGAGAAGTCGAACGCCAACGAATGGCACTGCGTCCACACCTGACCCGGCGACAACGCCACATCACGATCGATCGCATCCAACAACCGCGTCACGTTCCGGTGCGGAATCGCCACACCCTTGGGCACACCCGTCGTGCCCGAGGTGTAGATCAGATAGGCGACATCGTCCGGTGACGGCAGCACCGGCAGCGGAGTACTCGGTTGGCCGTACACCGAACGGTCGTGGACATCGATCACCGCCAACCCACGCCCACCGAGCCGATCCAACAGATCGGCGGTGGTCACGGCGACAACCGGGCCGGCATCGGCCAGCACGAACTGCAGCCGGGTATCGGGCACCGACGGATCGATCGGCACATATGCCGCACCGGTCTTGAGCACACCCAGCATCGCCACGATCGCCTCTACCGACCGCGGAAACAGCAGCGCAACCCGCTGCCCCGGACCGACACCGCGCTCGACAAGCAAGTGCGCCAACCGATTCGCAGCCGCATCCAGCCCGCGGTACGACATCGAACTATCGCCGTAACTGACCGCTACCGCCGCCGGATCGCGGGCCACCTGCGCGGCGAACAGCTCCGGAATTGCCGCCGATGACACAGCCGCCGCAACCGGCACCTCGAGCGCCGCCCGATTACCCCACCCGTCCAACTCGGTGAGCTCATCCCGGACGTCGACAGTGGAAATCGACTGTCCCGGGTCGGCCGTCATCGACATCAGCACCCGTTGGAAACGGTCCGCCAAATCGCCTGCGTCGCAGCCGGCGAAGAGCTGTCCGACGCCCGTCATGCTGACAAGGAGATCTTCACCCTCCTGGAGGAACACCAGACCGAACTGATCCACCAGCCCGGTGTGGGTCACCGTCCCTGTCCCGAAAGTGCTCCCGAAATAGGCCACGGGGATGGTCGGGATGAAATTGATCGCGGCCCGGGTGGACGGTTGCCCGGTCCCCTGGAATCGCGCCTTGTTCTCGATCGCGCGGAGCGGAAAACGCTGATGACGCATCGCTTCCTGGATGCGCGTATCCACATGCCGGCAGAACTCGGCCACCGTGGTCTGCGGTGACGTTGTCAGGACCAATGGCACGACTCCGGAAACCATCCCGGGCATCAGCAGTACTTCGGGATTCACCCGTCGACTCACCGGAAAGTCGAGGACGACCTCGGATCCCCCGGCCTCGCCATGTACGAGCAGCGCGTACGCCGCGGCGACTACCGATGCTCGGCGTACCCCGAGAGATTTCGAGAGCTCGCGCGCCCTGTCGACGGCGAAGCGATCCAATCGGATTGGCGCAGAAGGTTCGTATTCATCGACGGGGTTTGCGACTCCGGCGGCCGGTCCAGGGCGAGACTCGGACTCAGGCGGTACATTTTTGGACCAATAGGCCTGATCAACGAGGTAATCGTCGGTAGCCTCGTATTCGGACTCGCAATCGATGATGGTCTTCAGCGGCCCGAAGATCGTGGGCGGTATCGGCTCGCCGGCATCGATTGCTGTATAGGCAGCGGCAATCTGGTGAATGACGAGACCCATGCCGATGCCGTCGATCGCGATGTGGTGGCAGCACACAAAAAAGTAGAACTCGTCGGCCCGCGTCTGCATCAACGCGAACTTGAACAGCGGACCGTCGAGCGGCATCGGCGTCCGGCGGATCGCTGCGACCACCCGATAGGCGTCCTGCACCGGATCGGCCGAGTCCATCAAGTCATAGCGGCCGAGTTCGATGTCCGGATAGTCGACGACGGTCTGGAAAACCTGGCCGTCTACCTCCGAAAATACGGCTCTGAGGGGTTCGGCCTGGCCGACCACATGACGAATGGCCCGTTCGAGGACGTCATGTTCGATGACGCCGTCGAGGCGGGCAAGCATTCCCAGCTGCCACTTGACACCGGCGCGCCCGGACTCCTCGGCAAGCCAAATATCCAGCTGGCCCCGCGTGAGCGGAAGTGCCCCGTGATCACTTCGAGTATTTCCAGCCGACGGCTTACTGATCAACAGTCCGACCCTGTGCCAACCTCTCACGGAGACTCTTCGGCCGGATGTCAGGCCAATGTTGCTCGATGTACTCCAGGCAGGAGGCGCGATCCGCCTCGCCGTAGACCACCCGCCAGCCCGCCGGAACATCTGCGAAGGCCGGCCACAGGCTGTGTTGCTCCTCGTCGTTGATCAAGACGAAAAAACTGCCGTTGTCGTCGTCGAATGGATTGATGCTCACCAGTTCTCCAGACCATCTGGGCGAGTTAAATGGAACACGTTCTAAACCTAACCCAAACAGCCGGGTCGGCAGGCAGTTTTAGAAAAATCGTCAATATTTGCTGCCCGCTGTCCGTCAGCTGATGCGCGGTGGCGTTCCCCCTGTCGCAGCCCCCGTTAACATAGCGAATTAGCCACTAACACTTGGATCGCGACGCGCAATCGCGATACGTACGCAGCCACCACTGCTGATTACGTTCGTCCTCCTCGTAGGGCAATTGTTAGCTGCGCGGCAGACCTTCCCCGCCGGGCAGCCCACATCGCAGCACCAGGCCGACCTCTACGAGCCTTCAGCAAGACAAATGCAACTCATAGAAATCTACTGAGCACCAGCACAGCATTTCGCCCGGCGAACCGGAACTAATGGTCGTAACCGGAACCGGGTTGAAGGCAAACGTGCCCGCCACTCGCCAGGGTCACCCGCAGCGGGTGATGTCTCCGACCGAAAGCGCCCCGTACACATGCCAAGACTCGTACGGTTGGGAAATACCGTAGAGCCCGGATCTGCGACCTCGGATCGCGCGAGCGCTCCCCACGACCGGCCACCCGCGTCGGTTGCGATCCGAGGCCGTCGGCCTGTCCGCACCCGTACCGTCTAGTAGCTAGGGATCACGCAAAGTGTCTGCCGCGAAAACCGAACTGCCGCCCGGCCCTCCACTTCCCATGGTGGTGCAGTCCACGTTGATGGCAAGCTTCGGTCTACGCTTCCTGCGCGCGTGCCAGCGCCGTTACGGGAACATGTTCAGGCTGCGTATTCCGTTGTCGGGCACGGTCGTTTACCTCGCGGATCCTGCCGACATCAAGACGGTGTACGCCGGCGACCCTCGGGTCTTTCATTCCGGCGAAGCACATTGGTTCTTCCGCGGACTCCTCGGTGAGAGCTCGCTGTTTGTGCTCGACGAGGACGCGCACCACTCCCTGCGCCGGCTGACTATGCCGGCATTTCATCGCGACGCCGTCGCGCAGCAGGCTGCTCAGATGGTCGAGATCGCCGCGGAGAACGTCGCCGGGTGGCCGGTCGGGAAGAGCTTCCCGGTGGCACCCATGACGACGGAGATCACGCTCGAAGTGATCTTGCGGACAGTCATCGGCGCCAGTGACCCCGCGCGACTGGCCGCGCTGCGTCGGGTGGTGCCGCGGTTGCTCTACATGAAACCGTGGGAAACACCGGCGATTACGAAGCCGAGCCTGCGGCGTCATCGCCCGTGGCGAGGCGTCGGCCGGCGATTCGAGGAAGCCGACGCCCTGCTCTACGCCGAGATCGCTGACCGGCGTGCCGACCCCGACCTCGCCGAACGTACTGACGTGCTGGCCATGCTGGTCCGCGCCACCGACGACGACGGTCGCACCATGTCCGACAGCGAACTGCGCGACCAGCTCCTGACCGCGATCGCGGCCGGCCACGAGACCACCGCGACGGCACTGTCATGGGCGTTGGAGCGGCTGACCCGCCACCCGGAGGCACTGGCCAAGGCGGTGCGGGCCGCCGATGCCAGCGCAGCAGGCGACGCGACCGGCGACGAGTACCTCGACGCCGTGGTCAAGGAGACGCTGCGGATCCGTCCGGTGCTGTTCAGCTCGGGCCGCGTCCTCAAGGAGCCGACCGAGATCGGCGGCTATCGGTTGCCGGCCGGCATCATGGTCGACCCGGCCATCGGGCTGGTGCACGCGAGCGCCGAGGTGTACCCCGATCCGGATCGATTCGACCCGGATCGAATGCTCGACGCCTCCCTCAGCCCCACCACCTGGCTCCCTTTCGGTGGCGGAAACCGCCGCTGCCTCGGTGCGACCTTCGCCATGGTCGAGATACGGCTCGTTCTCCGTGAGATCCTGCGCCGGGTCGAATTGAGCACCACCACGGCAGCTGACGAAAAGGCACGGGCGAAGCACGTCACGTTCGTTCCGCATCGTGGCGGCGTGATCCATGTCCGCGCGATCCGGGATGCCGAGCCCCCGTCGCGGGCCGCAATGCCACAACGCTGCCCCGCCAGCGCTCACGGCTCGCGCGACGTGCCGGACTAAGACGCGGGACCAGGCTGATCAGAGCAGTGTCACAGCCGACCGGCGCCGGCAAGTTTCTCCACGAGATCTGCCGCGGTCGCGATACTTTCGGCGGGTTGGGTCATCTGGGTGGCGACCTCGCGCGCTCGGGCGGCATACTGCGGCTCGAGGATCGTGCGCAGGTCGGCAACCAGACTCTTCTCCGTCGTGCTCGAAAAGCGCCGGGCGGTGCCCACTTTCAGCACCTTGACCCGGCGCCCCCATAGCGTCTGGTCGAGATCGGTCGACAGGATCAAGGTGGGAACTCCCGCGCGCAGCCCGGCGGCGGTGGTGCCCAATCCCCCATGGTGCACAACCGCGCGGCAACCGGGAAAAGCCGTCGCGAAGTTCATCGTGCCGACGATCTTGACGTGCTCGGACCGAGGAACCTGGCTCAGGTCGGTTCCGGCCGCACACACCAGCGCCCGTTCGCCGAGCTGGGTGCAGGCCGAGCTGATCATCGCGAGTGTTTTCGCGCCGGATTCCATCGGCAAGCTGCCGAAGCCGAAGAAAATCGGTGGTGGGCCCGCCGCGATCCAGCTGGCGACCTCGTCATCGGAATCCCCGGGCAGATTCATCGTCAAGGCACCGACGAAGGGCCGTTGGCCGGACCATTGCGCCCATTCGTCGGCCAACCCGGGAAAGCAGGCTTCGTCATAACCTTGGATCTCCAGGCACCCGCGTTCGGTGAGCCGCCACGGCGAGGGGGACGTGGCCTTGGGCAACGCCAATTCGCCTCGCTGTATGCCCTCGACCTTCCTGGCATTGCGCCACGCAAGCCATTCGGACACCCGCATCGCCGTTCGGCCCAGCCGCCCAGGCAGGAACGGTACGAACTGGCCATTGGCGCGAAGCGGGAACAGGTGCAGCGTGGCCAATGGAATGTCGTAGTACTCAGCGACATTGCCCGCGGCGTCCTCGAAATTCACCCCGGTGAACAGCAGGTCGGCATCTTCGGCGAGTGACGTCAACGTGGCGATGATGTCCTTCCAGCACTGGTGGAACGGCGCCACAACCTCCCGTCGCAACCTGATCATCTCGCGGACCTTCCAGAAGTTCCGGAAGAAGTGGGTCCAGAAGTCGCGGTGCGCATCCAGCACTGCCTGCAGATCCGGCCCGTACGGGATCGCTGTCGGCCCGGCCGCCTCGGCAAAGCCGACGAGGTCGGGCGGGACAGCCATGTGCACGTCGTGCCCGCGCCGTAGCAGCTCGCGGCCCACGGCGACACACGGCTCGATGTCACCGCGGGTTCCGTAGCTTGCCAGCACAATCTTCATTGCAGATTCTGGCCTTTCACGTCCCTCCAACGCCTTTCGCTATTTGCGCCAGAGCACAGCAGTCCCGTCGATGTCGACGATCTCGGCGGTGATCCCGTGCTCCGCGCGGTAGTCGGTAACGGCTTGCCGACATGGCTCGAGATCGTGATAGTCGTCGATGATGCAGAAGCCCTGTGGGGACAGCCGCGGGTAGAGCGCGTCCAGCGCTTGGATTGTGGATTCGTACAGATCGCCGTCGATCCGCAGGACCGCAATGTGATCGATCGGCGCGTCCTTCAGGGTGTCCTTGAACCAACCAGGCAGGAAGCGGACCTGGTCGTCCAGGAGTCCGTAGCGCTCGAAGTTCGCCCTGACCTCAGTTTCGGACACTCCCAGAATTCCGGCCAGGCTCTGCGTCCTGAGCCCCTTGTCGGCGATGTAGTTGTCAGGGTCGGCAGGTGGCAGGCCCTGAAACGAGTCCGCCACCCAGACACTTCGTGTCTGATCCCCATACGCGGCCAGTACGGCACGCATCAGGATGCAGGCCCCGCCCCGCCACACCCCGCATTCGATCAGGTCGCCGGGGACCTCCTCCGCAAGCACCGTCTCGACGCACTGCTGAAGACTGGTCAGACGCTTCATTCCGATCATCGTCTCGGCCTCCGCCGGCCAATCGATGCCCAGGTCCCGCTTGTGCTGAACGAGGGTGCTGCGATTCTCGTTCGGAGTGGCGCGGGCAAGTCGATGCGCCCCACCACGAACCATCATGCGATTGAGGGTCTTGAAGTAGAGCCGTCGCCGCAGCGTCCACTGGGCGGGCATGCGTTCCGGCATCCCGTACCTCGTGAGGTTGCCTCGGATCAGGTCGAGGTACAGCGATCGAACATCATGGTCGGTCACGTGAAATTGGGCCCCCAGCTCGTATTCCAGTAAGTTCGAGTGACTCTAGCCTCGAGCCGGTACTGCCCGGATCGGTTTGCTGATTGCGTATGGGGAAATTGACCCGCACTTTGGCACGACAACGATAGCGCAGCGGGCCACCCCCGGTCCGAACCGCAAGATCGACTGTGCGAGAGACGATTTCCGCTGCAGCGACCCGCGGCCGCCCAATACCTCAGATTGCCTGTAGGACGAATCCCGTCTGGTCGCCCCGCCCCTGCCGGTTGAGCAATTGTGCGCGTTTTTCCCACGCCCACAGCTGCTTGGGTCCAAACATGCGAAGTATCTTCGGGTCGGTAACCGGAACATCACGTCGATAGGCTTCACTGCCGAGGAACTGGCCCAAATTCGAATCATCGAACGTCCGGACCACCCGCATTCCAGCCCGTTCGGCCGCCATTGCCATTCCCTGCCGCGACGGGATGACCATGTGCCGCGGTGCATCGGCCTGCACCCAATCCGCCCGGTAGGTGCTCCAGGCTTCCGACGAAGTCGTGGGCACACGAGCCAGGCACATGCCTCCGGCAGCGAGCTTGTCGTACGCCACCTTGAGGGTTTCGACCGGGTCAGGAACGTGTTCGAGCGAATGATTGAACATGATGAGGTCGTATTTGCCGTCGACATCGCACAGATCTGCCTTCATCAGCGGCACGCCTTCGGCAGATTCGCCATCGGCCTGGATGAACGGGTCCGCGCCGGCCAAGTTGTTGAACCCGATTCTGGTCAGACGGTCCAGCAGTCCCCCCGTGCCACAACCGACGTCCAGAATTCGCGCGTCGTGCGCCACCGCCAATTGAGCGAGCATTCTGACGACGTCGCCTCCGAGAAGCACGCGGAAGAGTCCTTCGGTCAGCCGCGACTTCATGAACGCACCGACAATGGGATTGCCTCCGCGCAGTTTGTACTCGTCATGCTGGGTGACCAGCCATCGAAAGGCACCCGGTTGCGCTGACGCGCTGTGCGAGTAGTAGTTCGAGGGATAGTGACGCATGAGGTCTTCGCCCTCAAGCTCCTTGTCGATCTGCAACGTATCGCACGCAGCGCAGCAGAAATATTCAAATTGTTCCCGAGTGCCGAACATCATCTCGCGAACTTCAATCGCCGGATGGGGGCCAGTCGATCCGCATAACCGGCAATCTCTGGTTATCGCGGACACTCGGCCATCCTCAGAGAACTCCACACCACCGCGAGAGCATAGCGTCTGCAGCCTGCCACGGGGCCGAAACCGGAGTGCCGGCAGGGACGGCGCATGAGCCAAGTTGGTGCTGGCAAACCGACTTTGGCGTGCCGGGACAGCATCACTCAGGACACCGACAGTGCGAAAAGAGCGGAGCGGCTGGAGCGACCGGGTAGTGTTTCGGCCGTGTGGGGATCGGTGCTGGCGCTCGGGATTTTGGTTGGCCTCGATCCCATGCGCATCGGCATCACCCTTCTCGTGATCTCGCGGCCGCGACCCGTGCAGAACCTCCTGATGTTCGGCGCCGGCTGCATGGCTGCATGCATTCCTACGCTGATCGTTCCGTTGACGCTGCTGCACGCGACCCCGCTGTTCAAGTCCACCGCGGAATCCTGGGCCAAGAGTTCGACCGGCGGTTACATTCAGATCGGCATGGGAGCGGTCGCGCTGACGACTGCCACGGTGCTGACGGTGCACTTCTGGGTACGTCAGCGGGCGAAACTACCGGCCACGGACGGTGGCGCGTCGACCATGGTCCTGGACACCGACACGTCGACGCCGGTCTCGCGGCTCCTCGCCCGCGCGAAAGAAGAACCCGAAGGCGGCACGTCCTTCTTCCGGCGCCTGCTGCGGCGCGGCCACGACGCCTGGGAGAGCGGAGCCCTGTGGGTCTCGTTCGTGATCGGCTTCTCATTTGCCGGGGCCCCACCCGACGTGGCTCTGTTCCTACTCGCGATCGTCGTCGTTTCCGGGGCTGCGGTCGGCACGCAGATCACCGCCGCAATCGCATTCATCGTCGGCATGCTGGCGGTTGTCGAGATCGTCCTCGTCAGCTATCTGGCCGCTCCCAGGAAAACCGAAGCGGTGCTGCAACGGCTGCATGACTGGGCGTGGGCTCACCATCGAAAGATCCTGGTGGCCATGTGCATATTGGCCGGCATCATGCTGATTGCCAAGGGGTTGAACACCATCTGAGCCGGGCCACGACCCGACAGATGACGAAAGTTCAATCGACTCCGCTAGCCACCATGCCGGGACCGGCTGGCCACCGCCACCGTCGGGCCCAGCCCCCGTCGAGTGCGGAACTCGACCGTGATCGACGGGTCGGCGTGCCGGCCCAGCGCACGCAATGCCGCCGGGCTGTAGGCGCGCAGGGAGCTGATGAATCCATCGTGTTGCAGCGGCGAGACCTTGACCAGCGGTAGCACCACCGCCAGCAGAACGACGTGCAAAGGAGCGGGCGGCCTGGGGAGGTCGACTATCAGCAGCTTCTTCGCCGCCCGAGTGCCCGCCGCAAACACCTGGACGGCGAGTTCGGGGGACAGGTGATGCAACGACAACGCGAACACCGCCAGGTCGTAATAGCCGTCCGGCGCGTCGATTTCGGTGGCGTCCATCTCCCGGACGACGGCACGCGGGTGGCTGCCGAGATCTCCGGCGGCCATGCCCGCCACAAATGTGGGCTCGATGTCGGTGACCGTCATCTGCGCAGAAGGATGCATCTCCAACAGCTTGCGCGACAACCCGCCGAGGCCCGCACCGAGTTCGAGGATCTTCGGCGCCGGCACGTCGGCCACCTCGCGAAGCACCATCCGGGCGCACTTCTCGTGGATGCCGATCCGCCGCCGCCCTCCGGCACGGTCGAGCGAATCCATGACCTTGCGCTTCAGATCATCGACGTCGTCGCGATCCAGGTACTCCAGTCGGTCGGTCTGCAGTCGCCGGTCCAGCCAGGACGCGTCCGGCCCACCCCGGGGCATGTTCGCAATGTCGGAGGTTCTGCTTTCCACCCAGACATCATGGGTCATCGCGCTCGCGATCCGACCAGAAGTCGTAAAGTCACCGCGATTGCGGCGCGACAAAAAGGCTTTCACCGTGGCGACGCCGCTGTCCCCCGTCAGGCTGATCAGCCGGCACGCTTGAGGCGACCGAGCTTTTCCAACAGGTCGGCGGTGGTCGCCACACTTTCGGCGGGTTTGGTCATGCGAGTGGCGACCTCGCGGGCGCGAGCCGAATACTCCGGCTCGAGGACGGTACGCAGATCCGCGACCAACGTCTTCTGGGTCGTGGCCGAAAGGCGCCGAGTGGTACCCACTTTCAGTCGCTTGATCCGGGCGCCCCACAGCGTCTGATCCAGGTCCGTCGAAAGGATCAAGGTGGGAGCCCCGGCACGCAATCCCGCGGCGGTGGTACCCGCGCCGCCGTGGTGCACGACCGCACGGCACACCGGAAAGGCAGCCGCATAGTTCATGGTGCTGACCACCTTGACGTGATCGGAATGGGGCACGTCGCTGAAGTCACTCGCGCCGGCGCACACCAATGCCCGCTCGCCCAACTCCTCGCAGGCGGCACTGATCATTGCCAGCGTCTCGGCGCCGGAGTCCACCGGCATGCTGCCGAAACCGAAGCAGATCGGCGGTGCCCCCGCGGCGATCCAGGCAGCGACCTCGTCATCGGTGTCGGTCGGCAACTCCATCGTCAACGCACCGACGAAGGGCCGCTGCCCATCCCATTCCGCCCATTCCTGCGCCAGCCCGGGAAAGTAGATCTCGTCGTAGGCCTGAAGCTCCAGCGAGCCGCGCGCGGCCACCCTCCACGCCGAGGGACCAGTTGCCTTGGGCAAGCCAAGTTCGCGGCGCTGGGGATCCTCCAGCCTTTTCATCATGGGCCAGCTCAGCCACTCCGACGCCTTCATCATTGCGCGAGCCAACGGCGCCGGTAGCCCCGGGACGAGCTGCCCGTTGGGCCGCATCGGGAACACATGCAGCATGGCCAACGGAATCCCGCAACCCTCGGCGACGTTGCCTGCAGCCTCCTCCCCGATCACCCCGGTGAAGAGCACGTCCGCCCCGTCCACCAAAGACGTCAGCGTCTTACTGACGTCTTGCCAGTACTGGTCGAACAGGTGCCATTCCTCGCGCAGCAAACCGGCCAGATCCCGGACCCGCCAGAAGTTCCTCCAGAACTTGCGCAAGAAGCGCGCCCAGAAGTCCCGGTTCAGGTCCTGCCACACCCGTACGTCCGGCCCGCAGGCGATGGCCTCCGGTCCAGCCGCTGTCACGAACTCGACCAGATCGGGCGAGACGGCCATGCGCACTTCGTGGCCGCGCCGCACCAGTTCACGACCGACCGCAACTCCAGGCTCTACGTCACCACGCGTCCCATAGAAAGCCAGCACAAATTTCATCGCGGAGCCTCTAGCCTTTCAGTTGTCGAGCCTGTGAGCTGCCCGAAGACATCGGTCATTATCCCCATCCCCTGTCAGTTCTGTTCCAAAACGGAGCAGCTGAATCCGGAAGAGAATACGGAAGATTCGACCGACGCCCTCACGCAACCGCAGTCCGTCGGCGCCGTCGGCCCGTACCAGAGCGCGACTTCTGTCGGAACGCCGGACGGAACGGACCAGGGTCACGTAGGGCCAAGATCGAACAGGTTGCCAAAGGCCCAAAAAATAATTAACTAGCAGGTAATGTTCCCCGCCGTGTGGGGCTCATTACTCGGGATGGCGATTCTGATGGCGTTCAATCCCGCGCTTCTCGCCCTCATCCTTCTCGTGATCTCGCGTCCACGGCCGGTACAGAACCTGCTCGTGTGCTGGATCGGCTGCCTCACAACGAATATTCCCGCGCTGTTGGTGCCGGTGGTATTGCTGCACCGGGCGCCGATGTTCAGTCCCCAGACACCGGCCGCCAGCGCCGCGGCCCGACACATCCAACTCGGTATGGGTGTGCTGGTGTTATCGGTCGCACTGCTGATCGCAGTTCGTTACTGGGTACGTCAGCGAGCACAGGTGCCGACGCCTGCCGGCAACGCCCCGAGCGAGGTGCCGGAATCCGAGGGGACGGGCCAGATCTCGTCGCCGTTCGCCGGCGTGGGGGAAGCGACGGAAGGCGGCGACTCCGCAATTCGCCGCCTGTTCCGCCGACTTCAACGAGCCTGGGACAGCGGCGCTCTGTGGGTCGCGTTGGTGTGCGGTTTGGGATTCATCCCTGGGTTTCCGCTGGTCCTTTTTGTGGCGACCACCGTCGTGTCCTCCGGGGCGTCGACGGGCACGCAGATCATCGCCGTCATCCTGTTTGTCGTCGCGATGTTCACCGTCTTCGAGGTCGCCGTCATCAGCCATCTGATCGCTCCGGCACGAACCCAAGCTGTCCTTCAGCCAGTCCACGACTGGGCGCTGGCCAACCGTCGCCAGGTGATGATAGGCATCTTCGTGATGATTGGATTGCTGCAGGTGGTAAGGGGATTGGGCATCATCTGAGCGGCAAGCTCGGATGATCACCTCATTCAGAACGTCCTGACCGGACGAACCGTTCCAGGTGATCCGCGGTGTCGGCGACGCTGTCGTCCGGGGTGGTCATCTGGGTAGCGATCTCTCGCGCGCGGGCAACGTACTGGGGGTCGAGAATCGTGCGTAGGTCTGAGGCGAGCCGCTCACTGCTGGCCGCCGAGATGCGCCGTCCGAAACCAACTTTCAGCTGTTCGACGCGAGATGCCCACAGTGCCTGGTCGAGCGCCGTCCAGTAGACGAGCATAGGTACCCCGGCGCGCAGGCCCGCGGACATCGTGCCCATACCGCCGTGGTGCACCAATGCGCGGCACGCTGGAAACACAGCCGCGAAGTTCATCGTGTCCACGACTTTGACCTGGTCGGAATCGGGGACCTGGCTGAAGTCACTCGAACCGGCGCACACCAACGCCCGCTCCCCAAGCTCCGCGCAGGCCTTCTCGATCATCGTCAACGTGTCGGCGGGAGACTTGACCGGTGTACTGCCAAAGCTGAAGAAAATGGGCGGTGTTCCCGCGGCAACCCAGGCAGCGATCTCGTCATCGCCGTCTGTGGTCAGCTCCATCGTCAGTGCACCGACAAAAGGCCTTTGGTCAGTCCATTGCGCCCACTCGGCAGCCAGACCGGGAAAACAAACCTCGTCGTAGGCCTGTATCTCCAGTGATCCGCGTTCGGTGATCCGTCGCGGCGAGGACCCCGTGGCCTTCGGCAGACCCAGTTGACGACGCTGCGCGTCGTCGAACTTCTTCACCCCGCGCCAATTCGCCCACTGGTACACCTTCAGAGCGGAACGTCCCAATGAGGGTGGCAGGAATGACAACATCCGACCATTGGGCCGAACCGGCGAGACGTGCACCGTGGCCATCGGGATGCCGTAGTACTCAGCGACGTTGACCGCTGGGGGTTCGAAATTCAGGAATGTGATGAGTAGATCCGCCCCGTCGGCCAGCGACGTCAGCGTCGTCGTGATGTCCTCCCAGAACCGGACGACGGACTCCCCGATCTCGCGCATCTCGCGCATCAGTTTCATCAGTTCTGGGATCTTCCAGAAGTTGCCGAAGAAACGGACCCAGAAGTCGCGGTGCGCGTCCGCCCATACCGCCGTGTCCGGACCGTAAGGGACCGTCTCAAGCCCGGCGGCCTCGGAGAAGGCAACCAGGTCGGGCGGGACGGCCAAACGCACGTCATGCCCGCGGCGCTGCAGCTCACAACCGACCGCGACGCAGGGCTCCACATCGCCGCGAGTGCCGTAGCTTGCCAGCACGAGCTTCATCGCGCGTCTCTCGACATGAACTCTCCAGTTGGGACCTGTTGGCGAACAATGGTGTGGCAGATGATCTTCGGGATTGAACGGTCTAGGCTACCTACCGCACAGCTGGTACGTCAGTGGATCTCGCCGACAAGATCAAAATCAGCCAGCGTGCGTTCTGCCAGTTCCCGCAGGGCGAATGTCGTGTTCTCCGCGCCGGGTTGGTAGGCCCCGACGCTGATGAAGATCTTGCCACTCAGGCGTCCAGAGAGGATGACCAATCGGCCGCCGGTCCGCTCGAGGAGCTGTCGCGATTCTTGTTGCCCGGTGGTCCGCGCATTGGCGAACTCGGCCACGGTGCCGTCGGCCTCGCTGATGAACGAGCTGAGATCGCCCAGGTAAGAACAGAACACCGCTTGGTCCGGGTCCGCGGGCACTCTGGCGACCATCTGTTTCAGCATCCGCTTCGGCATGAACGACGGCAGCCACAGGAGCTGCTTGGTCTCCTCTGAGGTCTCCTTCAAGGTCGCCAGCGTCTGTTTGATGGCGGCACGGACCTCGCGCAGATCCGTGCCGACAGGTGCCGGGTCGATCGTGACGCGCGCATACGACAGCGCCATCGCACGAGTGTCGTCCTCTGTGCGGTCGCTGATCGGGATCTGGAGGGTGACAGCGCCGTCCTTGTCGCGAGTGCGGCCGATGTGCTCGCCGAACTTCGCGGCAAAGGCCGCGGCCAGCGTGTGACTCGCTCCGCCGAGGGCTTCCGCGCGCGCGTCCCACTCACCGAGGTCGACGTAGACCGTCAGAGCCGGCACGAGCACGATCTCATCGGTGCCGACTGCCTTGGCCGCCCGGGCAGACTGCGGTGCCGATGACGTGTTGTCCTTCTCCTTGGTGCGAGCCTGCTCTCTGGCGGATTTCACCGCCGTGACGAGGGCTCGGGCCGCCTTGGGTACGTCCCGCGCGGTTTGTCGGGCATCTTGCACCAGAGCGCGCATTCGAGTACGCGACCGTGGCGGTGGGTAGCCGAGATCGCGCGTCTTGCCCAGTGTCCCTTCGACTATCACGAGCGCAAGTCCGAGCCCGTCGATCAGGTTGTGCGAGAGCACCAGGCTGACCGCGGTCGAGCCGTCGTCGAGGCGTACGACACCGATGTGCCAGCCCGGACCCGATTCCGCATCGACCGGAAGCTGCGACCGCTCGTCGACCCAGGAACTGAAATCGGCACGCGGACGGGTCGACTCAGCGATGTCGACATCTGACGGTCCCCGGTCCACAACCCATCGGTGCCGGGCGACCGGCAGCGCGGGACGCTCGATGCGACGCCCCAACAAACCCTGGCCGAGATGATGGTGAAAACGCCGCAGCCCATCGAGATCGACGGCGCGGTCGTACAGCCAGGTGACCTGGATGACCACCTTCATGCCGGCAGCGCGATGCTCCGCCAACGACGCCTCGTCGGCCAACGCGAGCCGATTATCCAGTTGCACACGTTCTTCGGATACGGGGCGCGGTCTCAATGACTCCCGTGCACGACTTGTTCGTCCCGACACTAACTAGCCTCTTTCATCATCGGCAGTGCGCTGCGTAACTGCAGCGGTCCCCGGTTGCAGACGGGTCAGGCCCACGTCCCACGACGCCGGTTGGCCAGTGCAACGGCCTCGTAGCGAAACTTAAGGATCGACGGCCGGATGAATCGGTTGAGCTTGTTCAACCGGACGGAGTTCTCGAACACCGACCGGAAACCCTGTTCGCTCGCCCGGTACGCCGTATACACGCGATCCAGCTCGACCTGGTCTACAGGTTCGTCGCGTGCAGCCGCGCTCAACGCGTCGTAAACCGAAGAAATCCAGTCTGTCCCGAAAGTTTCCGTCACCGGGCCGGTATGCCGCTGGCGGTGGAGATCCGGGGTGAGGAACTCCTCGATGGCGTCCTCATCCCGGTTGTCCAGATCGATGCCGAGGGCCAATGAGATCCGTTTGACTTCCCGACGCCAATCCTCGAGCAGATTGGCGTACTCGACGAACACGCGCGGCAGCTCACGGGTATCTCTTTCGGCCAACAAGTTGAACTTCAGCCACAGTGCACTGCCGAGCTCCGGTGATGTCAGGAAGTCCGCGGCACCTGACGCGATGACCTCCTGCGGAGGACGCACCATGTTCACGACAGCGATATCGAAGCCGGCCTGCCGTGCCGCTTCGAACCACAAACTGGACAGCAGCGTTATCTGCAGGTCTTTGATGAGTACGACAGGCGCTGCCGGCAGGGTGGCGAGAAACTGTCCGATCTTGTTGATACAGAAAGCCTTCTGGTCTGCATCGAACCCCCCGTCCTCCTGCAGGCGTAGTGACGGGTCGAACACGGCGCTGCCGTAGCGGCGCAAGATCGTGTTGTTGAGATGGAGCGAAGCGCGCGGCTCCCAGTAGCCACGCGGGTTGCGCGGGTCTGCGCCCGACAGCCCCGCCGGGAGCGTGGCACCGCAGAGCGAGAGGACCCGGGTGACCGCAGAGGTTCCGGATCGAGGCACACCCAACACGAACAATGCGACCGGCCGAGCCGTCGAACCGCTGTCACTGGCGGGGGTCACGAGCACGACTCCTCGAACGGCGTTGCGGGCAGCTCACGCGCGGAGCAGATGGAAGGAGATCCTGCGACGCGTTGCGCAGCGGTGTATCGGCTCTGACTCATGACGGCAGAGTATTCGGAAATGCGTTGCTATCGTGGCGAATTGCTATAGGCCGCACAATCTGTTGGCTTTCGGTCACCGATCTCGCCGAGGGCACCGACAGTGGGCCCCGCCGGCCCGCCGAGGACGAGCGAATCGACCACGGCGGCGCCGACTTCAGATCAGAAGTTGTTGCAGGTGTTGAAGGCTTGTTCGATGGTGCCGAGGTACGGCTGGAACATCGGAGCATTCGCCACATCTTGCGCAGTCTTTGCCCGTTTGGCCGGTGCGTCAGCGATGAACTCACGCAAGCCACGCTGCAGGATCGGAGATTGATCGAATGCCATCCGGACTTGCGGATCCTGCGCATCGAGCGCCGACACCAACTGCGGGTATGTGCACGTCGTGTTGATGGCCGAATCCAGATTCGGCCCCGCGGACGCGATCCCGGCCCCGGCGGTCAACGACAAAGCCAGGCCGCCGAGCCCGACTGCAAGTCTGGTCAACGACAGACGGAACATATTCAAACTTCCTCCCTACCATTGCTCCCGACCATTCCGACTGTAATCGGCCTGGGCGGATCTCACCCATGCTTTGTTCAGCTCCATCACAGCGCGAAATCAGGCCTCCTGCTTGACCAGTGGGTCAGCGGGCACCCTGACCGGGCCCAGAACGGCACTCGAGGGCCGCTGACGGACCCGCAGCGGCCACCAGAACCACCGCCCGAGCAGCGCGGCGATCGCCGGAGTCATGAATGCACGTACCACCAGGGTGTCGAACAACAGACCCAAACCGATGGTCGAACCCACCTGACCGATGATGCGCAGATCGCTGACCACCATCGACAACATCGTGAACGCGAACACCAGACCCGCGGTCGTCACCACCTTGCCGGTGCCGCCCATGGCTCGGATGATGCCCGTATTGATCCCGGCGCTGACCTCTTCTTTCATCCGCGATACCAACAGCAGGTTGTAGTCGGAGCCCACCGCCAACAGGACGATCACCGACATTGCCAAGACGAGCCAGTGCAGCTCGATGCCGAGGATGTGCTGCCAGACGAGCACCGAAAGCCCGAACGCCGCACCGAGCGAAAGCGCCACCGTGCCGACGATGACCAGAGCGGCGACGAAACTCCGCGTCACGACCAGCATGATGCCGAAGATCAGGCAGAGCGCCGCGACACCCGCGATCAAGAGGTCGAATTTCGACCCGTCGCGCAGATCCTTGTACGTCGCAGCGGTTCCGGCGAGGTGTATGGAAGCGTTCTGCAGCGGCGTCACCTTGATCGCCTCTTCGGCTGCCGTCCGCACAGCATCAACCCGCGAGATGCCCTCGGGAGTTCCGGGATCACCCCGGTGCGTGAGGATCAGTCGGACGGCCTTCCCGTCGGGCGAGAAGAACAGGCTCATCGCCCGTTGGAAGTCCTTGTTCTCGAACACTTCCGGAGGCAGATAAAACGAGTCGTCGTTCTGGGCGCCGTCGTAGATCTTGCCCATCGCGCTGGCGTTCGACGTCGTTTCATCCATGATGGCGATCATTCCGGACATGGTGCTGTGCATTGTCAGCATCATGGCCCGCATTGACTTCATGATCTCGATCATCGGCGGCAACTGAGTGACGAGCTGTGCCTGCAACCCGTCGACTTTCACCAAGTTGTCGAGAAGTTTGTGCATCTGAAGGCTGAGCTGGTCGGTGCTGTCCAGCGCGTCGAACACCGATCGGATCGCGAAGCAAATGGGAATGTCGTAGCAGTGGCCTTCCCAATACAGGTAATTGCGAATCGGCCGGAAGAAGTCGTCGAAATTTGAAACGGTGGCCATCAGATCATCAGTAAGTTCGGCAGTCTCCCCGGTCACCTCGACCGTGTTGTGGGTGATCGAGCCGATCAACTTCATCAGATTGTGAGTGCCCTCCATCTGCGTGATCATTCTCTGCATGTCGTCCGCCTGCTTCAACATGCCATTCATGCGATCTTTCGCGAACGGCACGATCTGTCGGAGGCCGGCGCTCTGCAGGCTGATCTGAAACGGTATCGACGTGCGCTCGATCGGGCTGCCCTCAGGCCGGGTGATGCTCTGCACCGTGGCGATCCCGGGAACCGCGAAGATCTTCTTGGCCAGCTTGTGCAGAACCAAGAAATCTGTCGGGTTGCGCATATCGTGGTCGGCTTCGAGCATCAGGATGTCGGGCGTCATCCGAGACTCGGGGAAATGACGCTCGGCGGCCGCATATCCGACATTGGCCGGGATGTCCTGGGGCACATACAACCGGTCGTCGTAGCTGGTCTGATATCCGGGCAGGGCCAGCAGTCCGACGAACGCCACCGCGCACGCCCCGGCAAGAATCGGCACCGGCCATCGGACCACCGCCGTGCCGACCCCCCGCCACCGGCGGACCATGAGCTTCCGCTTCGGTTCGAACAGCCCGAACCGGCCGCCGACGGCGATCACGGACGGAACCAGCGTGACGGCCACCGCGACGGCAACCGCCATGCCTATTGCGGAAGGAATGCCCATCGTCTCGAAGTACGGCAACCGGGTGAAGCTCAGACAGTAGATGGCTCCGGCGATCGTCAAACCGGAGGCCACCACCACCTTGGCCACACTGCGATAGGTGGTGTAGAACGCGGTTTCTCGGTCTTCTCCGGCTTGGCGCGCCTCGTGATATCGCCCGATGAAGAAGATTCCGTAATCGGTGCCGACCGCGATTCCGAGCGATACCAGGAGATTCACCGCGAATGTAGACAGCCCGAGAACCTGGTGATCGCCGAGGAATGCGACGACTCCCCGGGCCGCCTGCACCTGGATTCCGACCATGGCCAGTAGGAGAACGACGGTGATCACCGAGCGATACACGAAAAGGAGCATCGTGCAGATCACCACCAGCGTCACCAGCGTGATCTTCATGATCGACGTATCGCCGGCATGGTTCATGTCGGTGATCAACGGGGAAGGACCCGTGACGTAGGCCTTCACCCCGGGCGGCGGGACCGTCCCCGCGACGATGTCCCGGACCGCTTCCACAGATTCGTTGGCCAGGGCCTGCCCCTGGTTACCAGCGAGATTCAGCTGGACGTAGACACTCAGGTCATCGGCGCTCTCGACGCCCGACGCGGTGAGTGAGTCCCCCCAGTAGTCCTGAACGTGCTGCACATGTTTCGTATCGGCTCGCAGCTGACGAACCAAGTCGTCGTAATAGCGGTGCGCGTCCTCGCCGAGGGGTTTGTCACCCTCCAGAACGATCATCGCCACGCTGTCGGAATCGGATTCGCCGAACACCTGCCCCATGCGCTGCATCGCCTGAAACGACGGCGCATCCTTGGGAACCAGCGATACAGAGCTTTCCCGTCCGACTTGTTCCAATGACGGAACTGCGAAGGTGACGACGGCGATGATCGCCAGCCAGCCGAGAATGATCGGCACCGACAGTCGATAAATCACCCGAGCGATCAACGGCGGCCGGTCGCTGGTGTCCCGACTGCTCATGCGGCCTTCACCGCACAGAAGGAAGACGCATTCATGGCTGTCAGCGCTCTTCTCTCTGCAGGATCGACCGCACGAGCTGGCCGCGACCGGAGGGACGCCCCGTTGCACTGAGCGGCCGTGGATGCACCCGCTGCGGCCACCAGAACCACCGCCCCAGCAGCGCGGCGATAGCCGGCGTCATGAATGCGCGTACCACCAAGGTGTCGAACAACAGGCCGACGCCGATGGTCGCACCCAACTGCCCGATGGTGACCAGGTCACTGACGACCATCACCAACATGGTGAACGCGAACACCAGTCCGGCGGCAGTCACCACCTTGCCGCTGCCGCCCATGGCCCGGATGATGCCGGTGTTGATCCCGGCGCCGATCTCCTCTTTCATCCGGGACACCAGCAGCAGGTTGTAATCGGAACCCACCGCCAACAGAACGATCACGGACATCGCCAGCACAACCCAGTTCAAGGGCATACCGAGGATGTGCTGCCAGATGAGCACGGAAAGTCCGAAGGCCGCGCCCAGTGAAAGCGCCACCGTGCCAACGATGACCAGTGCCGCGATGAAGCTTCGCGTCACGACCAGCATGATGCCGAAAATGAGGCAGAGTGCGGCGACAGCCGCAATCAGAAGATCGTATTTGGACGCTTCGACCAGGTCTTTCACAGAAGCTGCGGTGCCCGTGAGATAGATCGAGGCATTTTGTAGCGGGGTGCCCTTGAGCGCTTCTTCGGCCGCGGTTTCGATCGGGTCGACCAGCGACATGCCCTCGGTCGTTGCCGGGTCGCCTCGCTGGGTGATGAGCATGCGGGCCGCTTTCCCGTCCGGTGACAGGAAGATGTCCATGACGCGCTGGAAGTCCTTGTTCTCGAAGACTTCCGGAGGCAGATAGAACGAGTCGTCGTTCTGGGCGGCGTCGAATGCCTTGCCCATCGCGGTGGCGTTGTCGTTCGACGTCGCCATTTGATCCATGATCCCGGACATGGTGCTGTGCATCGTCAGCATCATCGTTCGGGTGGATTCCATGGTCGAGATCATCACCGGAAACTGCGCGGCCAATTGCGGCAGAATTGCGTCGAGTTGATCGAGGTTGTTGACCAGGCTGACCATCTTGACGGTGATTTGGTCAATTCCGTCGAGCGTGTCGAAAACCCCTCTGATCGACGAACAGATCGGAATCGTGTAGCAGTGCGGTTCCCAGTAGAAGTAGTTCCGGATCGGTCGGAAGAAATCGTCGAAGTTCGCAACGTGATCGCGCAGTTGATTGGTCACCGTTTGCAGCTCGTGGGTGTCGGCGACCATTTGATGCGTGGTGCTGACCATCTCTTCGGTCAGTGCTTGCATGCGCTTGACGATGGCGATCGTCTTGGTCATGTCGTCGGCCTGCACCAGCAGGTCTTCCATTCGATCCTTCTGGAACGGCATCAAATGGGTCTGAGACGCATTGCTCATGCTGAGCATGAACGGAATCGTCGAGTGTTTGAGCGGCTCGCCGGCGGGACGGGTCGGCGCCTGGACCATGGAAACTCCCGGTACCGACTGCACGCCCTTGGCCAGCTTGTTCAGGGTCAGGAAGTCGATCGGATTCCGCATGTCGTGGTCGGCCTCGATCAACAGAATGTCGGGCGCCATCATCAATGACTGGGGAAAGTGCCGCGTCGCCGCCGCATATCCCACATTCGCGGGGATGTCCTTCGGGATGTAGTTCTGGTCGTTGTAGCTCGGCTTGTACGCGGGAAGCGCCAGCAGTCCGATGAGCGAGACCGCGCACGTCGCGACGAGAATGGGCCCGGGCCAACGAACCACCGCCGTGCCCACCTTCCGCCACCGGCGGGTGGTGAGCTTCCGCTTGGGTTCGAACAGCCCGAAGCGGCTACCCACGGCGATGACTGCGGGAACGAGTGTGACGGCCACCAAGACTGCGGCTGCCATGCCCACGGCGGTCGGGATGCCGAGGGTTTGATACACCGGCAAGCGGGTGAAGTGCAGACAGAGAATCGCCCCGGCGATCGTCATGCCGGAACCCACGACCACCTTCGCGACGCTGCTGAACGTCGTATAGAACGCCGACTCTTTGTCCTCGCCGGCCTGGCGCGCCTCCTGGTAGCGCCCCGTGAAGAAGATGCCGTAGTCGGTTCCCGCCGCGATCGCGAGCGCTACCAGCAGATTGACGACGAACGTCGTGATACCGATGACGCCGATACTGCCGAGAAACGCCACTACCCCTCGGGCCACCGTCAATTCGACGCCGACAACCACCAGCATGAGAATCACGGAGATGATCGACCGATAGACGAGCAGCAGCATCACGAAGATGACCGTGAGGCTCAACGAGGTGACCAGCCCCACCGTGCGGTTGCCGGCCGGTCCCAGATCCGCGGCGAATGCCGCCGGCCCCGTGACATAGGTCTTGATTCCCTGCGGCGGCGGAATCCGGTCCACGATCGCCCGCATCGCCTCAACGGACTTGACCGCCGAGATGTCCGCGTTGCTGGTGAGCGTCACCTGTACGTAGGTGGCCTTGCCGTCGACACTCTGCGCGGCGCCCTGGGTCATCGGGTCGCCCCAGAAATCCTGGACGTGCACGACATGCGTGGTGTCGGCCTTCAACTGACGGACGATCTCGTCGTAATAGCTGTGTGCAGCGTCGCCGAGGGGTTGCTCGCCCTCCAGGACGATCATCGCGACCGCGCCCGAACCGGCTTCGCCGAACAGTTGCCCCATGCGCTGCATCGCCTCGAACGACGGTGCCGCGATGGGATCCATCGCTACCGGATGCTCTTTCTCCACCTGCTCGAGCGACGGAACGGCGACGCTCAAGATGACGGTGATCGCCAACCATCCCAGGATGATCGGCACCGAAAGCACGCGGACCATGCGTGCGATGAACGGGCGGCGCCTCGCTATGGGCAACGGCTCCGTGATCGGCTCACTGTCCGTGCTCATGCGGCCTTCAGCTGACAGAAGGTGAAGGCACTCACGCCAGTCCGGACCTTCTCGTCCTTCACCTCGTCTCCGACGAGGATGCGGCATCCGATCGAGTCAGTATTGCCTTGAGCGGAGATGTTTCCCATCGCCGTCGCATCCGAGATCGGGAAGTCCATCGACCATGGCAGCGGCGCATCCCTGACGAGTTTCGGTTCGGCATCGGCATCGAAATAACTGATGGTCGCCAGCGTCCCCGGGGGGCCGAACACCTCGTAAACCAGGTGCTTGGGGTCGTGGGGCCGCTTCTCCTCACGCTCGGCGCTGGTGTAGGCAGGGCGGCTCTGGCTGCCGAAGACGCCGTGCAATCGCGACACGGTAAATCCGCCTGCGACTCCCACCACCACCAGCACCAGCGGAATCCACAGCCGCTTCAGGATCCTGAAAATCGCGAGTTCCTCCGACTGTCTTCCGTGCCGGCACCCTGCGGGTGCTCAAACATGCATTTGCAGATCGGATGCGAACGACCGAGCCCCGGATGCGGTGGCATCCCAGGCCGGACCCTGCACGAAGCTCCCGCAAACGTGCGGCGCCCTTCGATGAGCGCAACCGATCCCGAAGAGTAAACCATGCCGGTGCGTCAATATGGCGCAAACGGGACAGATGGCCGGAATCGGTTCAACGCCTTGACAATCACCCTGTGGCCACTCCCGGTGGCACACCGACCGACACCCCGATCAATGCCACTGTCGTGGGCACTGCCGACCCGGTGTCTCACGGTGCCGAAGCTAGGAACTAGCTATGAATCCGACCTGAAGGACCACGAAGTGTGCCATTGCCGCAGGCGGGTCGACGCAAACTGTGTGGCGGCGATGAATCCATAGAAGCACACGCCGGCATCCACGCCCTCAGTAGCCCCCGACGAGCCTCAGCTCACCTGAACGGCTGGGGCAAGGTCCCCGATGACCCGACGAATGGTGCCGGCTCGGGGCACCGCACCCGCGGGGTACACGACGGTGATGTGCGAGCGCAGGTTGCTGGTGCGGATCATCCACACGTGGGTGTACACCACGCCGCGGATATCGCGGGACGAATGGCTGACCGCCGTCACACAGTCCCATGGCAGGAACCCCGGGTCATCCTCGGAGGGCGGCGGATAGCCGATTCCTTCGCGTGACAGCCAGAAGTGGGTGCGCCCGTAGGACCGGATGCTTCGCACCGGAACTGCGATGGCCGCCGAAACAAACCCGACCAAGGCCATCACGGCGATGACGGTCACCCCGAGGGCCGCCAGTCCCGTCGTGCCGGGCCGGTCGAGACCGCCGTGCTGGATTGCTCGCCGAACGAAACGACCTAGGCCAGAAGCCGTCACCGCCAGGACGACCACGGCCAGAGTGGCGAAGAGCCAGAACACCAGACCGAGCGGATTACGAACCTCGAGCACGATGTCGTCCGGCGCATCCGGCGGTTCACCCTCGGGTTCAGCGGTGGACGCACAACGAAAGGCGACGGTCCCGAATCCGGCCCCCATGACCAGGACTCCCATCAGCGGGACCCACGGTGATCCCGCCAGATCGCCGTGGGCCCAACCAAGCACTACGAGCACTCCCCCGACGACCGAGGCGACGGCCGCGGCGGTGAACACCCAGACCAGTGGGCCCATCCGGTACCCAACCGCAGCAGAACGTCTGCGGTCATGCTCGCCGCGTGTCATGCGGTGCCGCTACGGCAGGAAACGAGCGATCTGGGGCGACGGAAGTGTCTGCGCCGCGCGCGCCTGCCGGACACCGACTGCTCCCCCGGCGGCCGTCATCAACAGCATGCCTGCGAGTCCGGGCAGCACCGCGAACAGCAGATCGCTGGTGCTGGCCGTGCGCAGATAGTCGGCGTATCCGAGCCGGAAGGACTCCGGCACCGCAGGCACCGAAAGCGGCTGCGCCGCTGGCGGTTCGGACCGCGGCGCAGGAATGATCGGCGCGCTCGGTACCGCTGGCGGCGCCCCTGCCGGCGGGGCCGCGGGCACCGGGACTGCGATGACGGGAGCGGGCGGGGCAACCACCGGAGCCGGAGCGGCCGGGGATGCAGCGATTACCGGCGCCGGCGCGGCGGGAGCTTTGGGCGGGGTCGACCGGATCACGATCGTGCGACTGCTCGGAGCGGTCGGCACCGGCGCGAGGCCCGGGGCCCGGCCGAGGTTGCCATTGGTCGGCGCCCCCGCCGCTCCGCCTCCTCCGCCACCGCCCGACACGACAGCCGAAGGGGCCTGGGAAGTGCCGCCGGTGACGGCCGCGGTGGGTGCCTGGGCGGTCCCACCCGACAGGACCGCCGACGGCGCCTGCCCGGTCGTGCCGACGCGGGCCGACTGCGGTGATTCAGCGGATGTTCCCGAGCGGGCCGCAGTAGCCGGTGCGTCACCGGCGCCCGCTGTCGTGACCCCGGAGTTGGTGGTTGCGGTCTTGGTGGTCCCGGTCTTGGTGGTCCCGACCTTCGACTCGGGCTTGGAGCCATTGGAGACCCGCGGTCCGCCGAGGCTGCCACCGGAATTCTTGACTCCGCCGCCACGCTGCGGGCCAAACTTGGCCGCGGGACCGGACTTCTTGTTCTTCTTCTTGTGATCGAAGAGGTCGTGGATGTCGATCCCGAACAGATGCGCCGAAGCCACAGCGGTGCCGGTCATGCCAGGTCCGACCACCATGGCGCCACACGCGATCGCACAGC
The DNA here is from genome assembly GCF_058536225.1 of Mycolicibacterium arcueilense. NCBI lineage: Bacteria > Bacillati > Actinomycetota > Actinomycetes > Mycobacteriales > Mycobacteriaceae > Mycobacterium > Mycolicibacterium arcueilense. The sequence goes on along the minus strand of NZ_JBZTYL010000007.1, from coordinate 1,995,871 downwards.
CTGCAGCGGTGTTTCGCACCCATGACCGATCCACGTCGAGATCCCCCCAAAGAAACGAGATCGGCGGCACGACGGCCGCGCGCACTGGAACAAGTTCCCATTGTGACATACCGCCATTCCGTCGGATTTGCTGGACAGTGATTCGAAATAGCGGCCGCGTCAATGTCGGCCAATCCGGTGGTTTGCGGCGATACCCTTTGTCCGTGGTGGTCAGCGAGTTCCGCCGGTCGGTCTGCATACCTGAGATGGCGTTGAGCAACCGCGTTCCGGCCCGCACTCGGCACTACGCCGAGAGCGTGTCGAGCCGACTGCGGGTGTTGACCATTGCGACGTGGATTGCGGCCGCGGTATCCGGTGGATTCGGGGTCTTCCAACTGGTCCTCGGCGGGCCGATGTGGCGGTTCGGGTTCGTCAACCTCGGATCCGCAGCGTTGTTCCTGCTAGTGCCGCTGTTGTACCGGTTCGGTGAACTGATCGCACCGCTGGCGTTCTTCCTGTTCGCCTACGTGTCGGTGTCGACGATGTGCTTCGCGGTCGGGACCGGTTCGGGACTGCAGTTCTACTTCGTGGTGGCCGCGTCACTGGCGGTGCTGGTGTTGGGAATCGAGCGCATCGTGCTGGCCGGGGTGCTGACGGCGCTGGCGGTGGCCGCCGCGATCGTGCTGGAAGTGCTGGTCCCTGAGGATCGGGGCCTGGGGCCACCGTGGACGCTGACTGCGGGGTTCATCCTTTCGGCCGTCTCAGCCGGAGTAATGGTGTTTGCCACAGTCTGGATGTCGTTACGGGAGATCGCGCGGGCCGAACAGGCAATGGAAGCCGAATATCAACGATCCGAGCAACTGCTGGCCAATATCCTGCCGGCCACCATCGCCCAGCGACTCAAGGAACCCTCACGCACGATCATCGCCGACAAGTACGACGACGCCTCGATCCTGTTCGCCGATATCGCCGGCTACACGGAGCGGGCCAGTGACCTCACCCCCACCGATCTGGTGCGCTTCCTGGACGTCCTGTACACCGACCTCGATGCACTGGTGGACCGCCATGGTCTGGAGAAGGTGAAGACCAGCGGCGATTCCTACATGGTGGTGGCCGGCGTGCCCAAGCCACGCACCGATCACATCGAGGCACTCGCCTGTTTGGCGCTCGATCTGGCCGACGCCGTAGCCGACCTCAAGGACCCCCAGGGGCGCGCGGTGCCGTTGCGGATCGGCCTGGCCGCCGGACCCGTGGTGGCCGGGGTGGTCGGGGCACGCAAATTCTTCTACGACGTCTGGGGCGATGCGGTCAACGTCGCCTCACGGATGGAGACCACCGACGTGGCCGGCCGAATTCAGGTGCCGCAGAACGTCTATGACCGGATCAGCCACGCGTTCGTGCTCGAGGAGCGCGGTGACGTCGAGATCAAGGGCAAGGGCGTCATGCACACCTGGTACCTCGTTGGACGCCGCGGCGACGAGGCGGCACGCGCCCGGCCGGAGGTGGCCGGTCCGATGCGTGCCGCCTCGGTCGAGCCGCCGAGCGACGGCTAAACCTTGCGGTTCTCCGACTTGATCAGCCACGCCAGCTTTTCCAGACCATCGATCAACTGGTGCAGGATGTCAGCGGTGGTCGGGTCGTGCGCGTCGACCTCGTCGTGCACCCCGCGCATCGTCTCCACGGTCGCATGGATCCGCGTGGTCATGAGGTCGACCACCTCAGCCGTGCTGCGCTCGTAGGCGGGGAACTCCGGCAACGTGGTGCCGGCCACGACGGTGTCCGACCGTCCGTCGGGCACTGCGTCCAGGGCACGCATCCGTTCTGCGACCGTGTCGCTGCCTTCCCTGGCGAAATCGACGAGCTCGTCGAGCTGCAGATGCAGGTCCCGGAAGTTCGTGCCTACGACGTTCCAATGCGCCTGCTTGCCCTGGATGCCGAGCTCGATCAAGTCGACCAGCACCTGCTGTAGGTAGCCGCTGAGCTCGGGCGCGGCCTGGTATCCCTGGATATCGGATTCGATTCGACGTGTACTCATGCCAGTTACAACCGTCCCTAATCTGGAATCACTCCAGATTATGGAAGATGTGAGCACCTTCACACAGACTGCTGGTCGGCCGCCTGATCCTGCTGATTGAGCAGTCGTGCATACCCCGCTCCCATTCCCAGCAGCGCCAACCCGACCACGATGAACACCGCCACCCGGAAGATTCCGTCCAGAGTCCCGAGGTCGAACAGGAACAGCTTGGCCATGGCCGCCGCGACGAGCGCCATACCTCCGCCGATCGGCAGGGACCGCTGCGCCTTGGGGCGTCGCGCCGCGTAGCCGAGCAGGCCGGCCGCCACCGCGATCCAGCAGATCGTCGCCACCATGTGACCGCCGAAGAAGCCGGCCCCGGTGCCGCCGACTGCGACACCGGCCGTCACGGTGAACACCGTCAGCGCGTATCCGGCCACGAGAGCCGCAGCCGCCCACACCAGCCGGAGCAACTCCTGATCCGCGGCACCCTCGGCCGACCACGCCCACGAGACCGCCGCCGCCGCTGCGATCGCCAGGACGCTGCCGATCAACACCGAAACCGTAAGTTCTGCAGACATTTTGGTGGCGTGAACCAAGATGTCGGGACCGGCGGAATCGAGATAGATCATGCCCCCGACCGCGGCTATCCCGAGGGCAATAGACCGCGCGACACCGGCGTAGCGCCCCGCGAGGGCGACCACCGTCGCCATCGCCAACAACACCGGGCCGGCCACCGGTCCGTCGAAGGCCACCAGCACCGCAATCAGTGCAGCTGCAGCCGCGAGTACCGCCCAGATCTGGCGGACCACCACGACCACCCCCGGAATGCGGTCGCCGAAGGCCACGATCGCCGCCAGGGCGGCCGCCAACGCCGCCGCCATGAGGGCCGCGATCACGCGGTCGACGCCGGCCGCCACGCACAGCACGGGAAGAACGCCGCACGCCGTCAGAACGGCCGTCGCCGACGGCTTGGTGGTCCAGCGCAGCACCAGCAGCCCACCCGCCAACGCCAGCACTGCGGCGAGCCCGCAGGCCAGCGCGAGCAGGAGATCGGTCCGACCATCGATTGCGGCGGCCGCGAGCCCCATCAACAGCGGCAACGTGGCCGCGGCAACACCCGCGGCATACAACCCGGTCCAGTCCCGGCCGAACTGCACCGGGAGTGCGGCAACCGACAGAGCCAGCATGAACCCGATCAGCAGGTGGGTCACCCCGTCGGTGACGACGGGCGCCAGGGCGATCAGCGGCACCAGCACCAACAAGCCCAGCTGTTCGGAGTTCCACCGCCGTGCCAGCAGCAGGCCGCCGCCACCGATTGCGGCGGCCAACAGAAGGCCGATCGGCGCTGCCACCCACTCATAGATCGTGGTCACGGCGATCACGTCGATGTACGCGGCGGCAACACCGGTGGCGGCCAACGCGATGGCCCCCACCCGGCCACCCGGCCGGCGATGTAGCCACCATCCGGCGCCGACCAGTCCGGCGGCCAGAACGGCCCCTGCACCCACCCGGAACTCCGGTCGCAGAATGCCGGCCTGCGCGGCCAGCACCAACAGCAGCACCACACCGGTGAGCGTCACGGCCACTCCCGCTACCGCGAGCGCCTTGCCGATCCAACCTTCTGAGCGCTCCGGGCGGAACGCGGGCTCAGACCTCGGCGGCACCGGGGCGGGCACCGGAGCAGGGGCGGCGGGCCAGGCAACCGGAGCCACAACAGGGACCGGGGGCGGTACGGCGACCGGAACCTGATCCAGCCGTCGACCCAGCTCCCCCAGATCCGCCGACACCCGGTTCATGTACGCCGAGATCGCGGCCAGGTCAGACGACATCCGGGCGATCACGACCCGATGGGATTCGCTCATGCGGTCATGGTGGCAACAAATGCGGCCGCCCGGATGAGTAGGACTACTTGTCGAGGCCGTGTTCGATGGCGTAGCGGGCCAATTCGACGCGGTTGGCGACCTGCAACTTACGGAACGTCGCCTGGACGTGGTTCTCCACCGTGCGGTGACTCAGGGAGAGGCGCGTCGCAATCTGCTTGGCCGTCAACCCCTTTGCCACAAACCGCAGCACTTCGGTCTCCCGCTCGGTCAGGCTGGGCGTGGCCGGGCCGTCCTCCGGGCGTTGGGCGATACGCCGGTACTCACCGAGCACCAGTCCGGCCAACCCGGGGGTGAACACTGCGCGCCCCTCCGCGGTGGCCCGTACCGCCGCGGTCAGTTCGGCTTTCGACGCGCTCTTCACCAGATAACCGGTGGCCCCCGCTTTCACCGCCTCCAGAACATCGTCGCGTTCGTCCGAGGCCGAAAGCACCAGCACCCGCGACGACGGCGACACCGTGAGCACCTCCGCGGTGGCCGTGGCACCACTGCCGTCGGACAGGCTCATGTCCATCACCACCACGTCAGGCAGCACCACCCCGGCCCGCCTCCGCGCCGAAGCCACCCCGTCGGCGGTGGCCACGACATCGAATCCCTCGTCGGCAAGGTCGCGTGCCACCGCGTCACGCCAGATCGGGTGGTCGTCGACGACCATCACCTTCAGTGCGGTCTCGGTCATCACTGTCCCCTCTCGAAGGCGTCACGGCTGCCCGAAGAGCGGGGCAGCGTGAGCTCCCATTCCGTGCCACATCCGGGTGCAGTGTTCAGCTGCGCCTGACCGCCCAGCCAATCCATCCGTCCCACAATCGATTTCGATATGCCGACATGCCCTTCGCGGACCGCCTCTGCCAGTCGTCCGTCGCCGATCCCGATCCCGTCGTCGCGGATACTCACCGTCACCGAATCGCCGAGATCCTCGAGCAGGACGAAAACCCGGGCGTCAGGTCCCGCGTGTGCGGCGGCGTTGTCCAAGGCATTGCCTGCCGCAGCGAACAATTCATGGGCGGCATCGTGGTCCAGCAGCACGGGTTCGGCCGGCAGGCTGACCGAAATTCGATCAGACGCTCTGGACCGCAGTAGGGCACCGATATCGGTGACCCCGCCGGTGTGAACCTCCGGATCAGGTGCGCTGACCAGCCTGCGCAACGCGCGCTCCTGTTCCCCGGCGAGTTCGGCCAATTGAGCTGTCTCACCACCGATTTCGCGGCCCCGCCGCGAAACCAGGGCCAGCACCTGAATGGCACCGTCGTGGACCCGTCGCGACAATCGTTCCCGTTCCTCCAACGACGCCGCCAACCGCACCGCCCGCTCCAACTCGGCATGAGCCCGGCGCGCGGTCTGAGCGGCCATCCCTACCGCGAGGCCCACGGCCAGCTCGATGACGATGGTGGCATTGCGCCCGAGATTGATACTGACGTAGCCCTTCAATGCGGCCGCGGCGGCCATCACCGCCAGCCCAGCTCCCATCCCTCCGACCGGACCGAACTGCAGTGCCGCCGAAATCGTGGCGTTCGTCGCCCACAACGTGGTGGGCCAGGACTGATTGTCCGCGATCCAGTGGTCGGATGCCACCAACTCGGTTGAGAGCATGAGGCCAAGAACGACCACGATCTCGGCGATCACCCACGATGGGCGCCGGCCGAAACCCTGTAGGTAGGCGATCGCACAGGCGATGCTCCACGCGATGAGCACCGCGCACAGCACGCCGGCCAGTACCGGGCTGGTCAGATCGTCGTTGATCGCGACCTGAAAACCCAGCGCGTACAGGCAACTCAGTAACCGGAAGATCTGAGCGGCACGCCACAACGGGGTGACCGGGTCCGGGCTGCGCTGCATCGGCTCAGCATAAAGTCGCTGACCGGCGCCGCGGAGCACCGATGTCGCGCGTCGGAGCTACTGCTCACCCCGGGCGACCGGACGATCCGGATCCGATGCCCACTCCGACCATGACCCGGGATACAGCGCCGCATCCACCCCGGCGGCAGCCAGTGCGGCCACAGCCAGCGCCGCGGTGACCCCGGAGCCGCAGTAGGCACCGACGTCCGCGCCCGCGACCGAGCGATCTGCGAGCAATGCCTGCAGTTGGGCGTCCGCAACCAATGTGCCGTCTGAGGAAAGAAACTGGGTACTCGGCAGATTGACCGCCCCGGGGATGTGACCGGCCACGGGATCGACGGGTTCGACGTCTCCGCGGAACCGTTCGGGCGCCCGCGCGTCGAGCAGCACCTCGACCCCGGTCGTCGCCTGTTCGGCGGTCAGGGTGCGCAGGGCCCCTCGGTACAGGTCGTCGTGTAGCACGTCGACGTCCCCGGGCTGCGCTGCAACCGGGCCGGAGTCCAGGGCCTCCCCCGCCGCCGACCACGCCGCCAGACCGCCGTCGAGGATGCGGACGTCGTCGATGCCGGCCGCGGTCAACACCCACCAGGCACGGGCCGACCCGGCGCGGTTCCAGTCGTCGTAGACCACGGTGGGCACGCCCTTGCGCACACCCCAGCGACGCGCCGCCGACTGAAGGTCAGATCCGGACGGCAACGGATGACGACCCCGACCGGTGACACGGTGGTCCGTGAGCTCATCATCCAACGAGACGTAGACCGCACCGGGCAGATGGCCGCTCAGGTACCCCTGTTCGCCGTCGGGCTCAGTCAACGACCATCGCACGTCCAGCACGATGACGGGATCCCCCGAGTCGATGCGCTCGCGAAGGTCACCGACGGTGACGAAGACGTCTTCACGTGTGGAAGCCACACCGTCGACGCTACATCACCTTCGACAGAAACTCCTTTGTGCGTTCATGTTTGGGGTTGGCCATCACCTCGCGGGGATTTCCGCTCTCCACGATGACACCGCCGTCCATGAACACCAACTTGTCGGCGACCTCACGGGCGAAACCCATCTCATGGGTGACCACCACCATGGTCATGCCCTCACCCGCGAGTTTCTTGATCACCGCCAGAACCTCACCGACCAGCTCGGGATCCAGCGCCGAGGTCGGCTCGTCGAACAGCATCAGCTTCGGGTTCATCGCCAGCGCCCGGGCGATGGCCACCCGCTGCTGCTGGCCACCCGAGAGTTGTGCCGGGTACGCGTCGGCCTTGGCGGCCAAACCCACCTGATCGAGCAGATCCTTGGCCCGGGCCAGCGCGGCATCCTTCTTCACCCGCTTGACGCGCATGGGCGCCTCGATGATGTTCTCCAAGGCGGTGCGGTGCGGGAACAGGTTGAAGTGCTGGAAAACCATGCCGATGTCCCGGCGCTGCCGGGCAGCATCTCGCGGAGCCATCTCGTGCAGCTTGCCACCCCGTTCGCGATACCCGATCAGCTCTCCGTCGACGTAGAGGCGGCCCGCGTTGACCTGCTCGAGATGGTTGATACACCGCAGGAACGTCGACTTGCCCGAGCCTGACGGCCCGACCATGCACAACACCTCACCCCTGCTGACGTCCAACGTGACGCCTTTCAGGACGTGCAGGGCACCGAAGTTCTTGCAGACACTCTCGGCCCGCACCATCGGTTCGGCGGCGGCGGTCATGGATGTGGCTCTCCCATCTGGGCGTTGGCCAGGGCCTGCAGCTGCTTGGAGGTCAACTTGCGCGAGGCACCACGCGCGTAGTGCCGCTCAAGGTAGTACTGCCCGACCATCAGAATGCTGGTGATCGCCAGATACCAGGTGGACGCCACCAACAGAAGCGGGACCGGCTGAAACAGGTCCACGCCGATATCTTTTGAGCGGCCGTACAACTCGAAGCTGTACGGAATCGCGGTGACCAGCGAGGTCGTCTTCAGCATGCTGATGAACTCGTTGCCGGTCGGCGGGATGATGACCCGCATGGCCTGGGGAAGCACCGTACGTCGCATCGTCATGGTCCACGACATGCCAAGCGCCACCGAGGCTTCCGTCTGGCCTTCAGGCACTGAGTTGATACCCGCCCGGATGATCTCTGCCATATAGGCGGCCTCGTTGAGGCCCAGACCGAGAACCGCCAGCCAGAACACATTCGGGTCAGAAAGGGTGAACTCGAAAAGCTTCGGGCCGAACGGGACGCCGATCTGAATGTTCTTGTAGATCACCGGGACCAGGCCCCACAGCACCAACTGAACATAGATCGGGGTGCCGCGGAAGATCCACAGGTAGGTCCAGGACACCGCTTTGAGCACCGGATTCGGTGACAACCGCATCACCGCGAGGAGGACACCCAGGACGAGCGCCAGGATCATCGAATAGATGGTCAGTTGCAGCGTGTTCCAGGCAGCTTGCGAGATGCGTTGATCGAAGAGGTACTTGCCGTACGTCTCCCACCCGTACGCCTCGTTGGTCGCAGCGCCCCACAGGAACAGCCCGATCAGGACGAGGATGAGGATCGCCGCCACCCAACGCCATGGATATCTCAGCGGGACGGCGTCGATGGCGGCCGGCGAGGATTCATCACTCATCGGCGGCTCAGCTGGTCGCACCGTTGATGACCGGCTTCTCGATCATCCCCTTCTCCGCGCCCCAGTTCGTGGCCACCTGCTTGTACGCACCGTTGTCGATCAGGTGCTGAAGCGCCTGTTGCAGCGACGCCGCCAGCGGCGAACCTTTCTGGACCGCCCAGCCGTACGGAGCCGAGTCGAAGATATCCCCTGCGGCTTCGAGTTTCCCGTTGCTCTGCTTGATCGCATACGCCGTCACCGGCGAATCCGCCGACATGGCGTCGGCCTGGCCGAGCATCACCGCGCTGGTGGCGGCGGTCTGGTCGTCGAACTTGATGACGTTGATGGCGGGCTTGCCCGCGTCGACACATTTCTTGCTGCGCGCCGGCATTTCCTCGGTGTCCTGCACCGTTGCCGTCTGCACCGCGATCTTCAAACCGCAGGCATCTTCGGGGTTGATCCCGGCACCGACCTTCTGCGCCCACGATGAACCCGCATTGAAGTAGGTCACGAAGTCAACCTGCTCTTCACGCTTCTTCGAGTCGGTGAACGACGACATGCCGACGTTGTAGTTCCCGCCCTGCACCGACGGGATGATCTTGTCGAACAACGACGCCCGATACTCCGGAGTGAGACCCAACGTGGCGGCGATCGCATTCATCAAATCGACATCGAAGCCGATGATCTTGCCCGCGGGATCTTTGAATTCGTTGGGCGGGTACGTCGGGTCGGTGCCGATGACCAGCTTGCCGCTCGACTTGATCGGCTCCGGCACCGAATTGGCGATCGCGTCGACCTTTTCAACCTTTGCCGCCGTCGTCGTCTTGGTTTCCGACCCACCGGATTCGGTGTTGTTCGCGCAGCCCGACATCGCGAGCGCGCCGCTGGCGGCGACCACCACCGCGAAACGCCACATCTTGCTTCGTCGGGGACGACATCCAACTGTCACGGTTGCCTCATTTCTCTGTCTGCGGCTGCGGTCGGACTGTTCCAAAACGAAGAGGTTAACGGCCGCGGGCCGGGGATGCAGCGCCGGTAACGGAACCTTAACTACCAGGCTGCGACACCACAGCCGTAACGCAAAAACCGCGATCTACATCTACGTTTGTGTCAAACTGCCTGCATGGAAACCACTGCTGCCCCAAGCTTGTTGCCACATCTGTGGAAATCGACGCTGGTTTCGGGAATTCTCGCCGTCATCCTCGGCGTCCTGGCGTTGGTCTGGCCCGGGATCACCATTCTGGTGGCCGCGATCTTCTTCGCCGCGTACCTGTTGATCACCGGTATCTCGCAGCTCGTCCTGGCGTTCAGCATCCGGTCATCGGTCGGTGGGCGGGTGTTGCTGTTCATCGGCGGCGCCGCGGCACTCGTGCTGGCCGTGCTCTGTTTCGTCAGCCTGCAGAATTCGTTCGAACTGCTGGCGATCTGGATCGGTGTCGGGTTCATCTTCCGCGGTGTCGCAACGACGATGTCGGCCATCGGAGATCCGTCGCTGCCCGGGCGGGTCTGGGAGATCATCATCGGCATCATCAGTGTGATCGCCGGCATCATCATGTTCGTCGCCCCCATGGAGGGGTTGGTCGCCCTCGCTCAGGTCACCGGGATCATCCTCATCGTCGTCGGCGTATTCGAAGTGATCTCCGCCTTCGCAATCCGTAGCGAGGCCAAGAAACTCCACGCGGCAATCTCACACCAGGCGCCTCCGGTGACATAAGACACCGGTCATGTTCGGCGCCTGGCCCGCAACCTTCTACTACACTCCGTCGTAGATTGGTCTGAGACCTCGGAAGTAGGGCCAGATGGACGCTTTGGACGTATCGCGGTGGCAGTTCGGAATCACCACCGTCTACCACTTCATATTCGTACCGCTGACCATTGGGTTGGCGCCGTTGATCGCCATCATGCAGACCGCGTGGGTGTTCACCGGCAACGACAGCTGGTATCGCCTCACGCGATTCTTCGGCAAGCTGTTCCTGATCAACTTCGCGATCGGTGTGGCCACCGGCATCGTGCAGGAATTCCAGTTCGGCATGAACTGGAGCGAATACTCGCGTTTCGTCGGCGACATCTTCGGCGCGCCGCTGGCCTTCGAGGGCCTGGTCGCGTTCTTCGTCGAGTCCACGTTCATCGGCCTGTGGATCTTCGGCTGGACGCGACTGCCGCGTGCCGTTCATTTGTTCTGCATCTGGATGGTCGCCTTTGCCGTCAACGCTTCGGCGTTCTTCATCATCGCTGCCAACTCGTTCATGCAGCACCCGGTCGGGGCGAAGTACAACCCGGAGACCGGGCGGGCTGAGCTCATCGACTTCGGCGCGCTGCTGAGCAACAACACCGCGATTTGGGCGTTCCTGCATGTCGTCGCCGGGTCGCTGCTCACCGCAGGCACCTTCGTCGCGGCCGTGAGCGCCTGGCTGATGGTGCGCGACCGGCGCAGGGCAACCGCCGACCAGGCGGCCGCCGAGTCCACCGACGTGTCCGACGCCGCAGCCGGAAACGATTCCGCTGGAATGTACCGACCCGCAACGATTCTCGGCAGCCTCGTGGCGTTGGCCGCAGTCGCCGTGATCTTCTTCACCGGGGACATCCAAGGCAAGTTGATGTTCGTGCAACAGCCGATGAAGATGGCCTCGGCCGAATCCCTGTGTGACACGCAGACGGACCCGGACTTCTCGGTCCTGACCGTGGGTACGCACAACAACTGCGCGAGCGTGACCCACGTGATCGAGGTGCCCTACGTGCTGCCCTTCCTGGCTGAGGGCAAATTCAGTGGCGTCACCCTCGAAGGCGTCAACGACCTCCAAAAGCAGTACGAATCACGGTTCGGACCCGGCGATTACCGGCCGAATCTCTTCGTCACGTACTGGTCGTTCCGGGCGATGATCGGCCTCATGGTGGTGCCACTGGCGTTCGCCCTGCTGACACTGTGGATGACCCGCCGCCGACGGCTTCCCGATCAACGGTGGTATGGCATCTTCGCACTGATCACCCTGCCCACGCCGTTCCTGGCCAATTCCGCCGGCTGGGTTTTCACCGAGATGGGCCGGCAACCCTGGGTGGTGGTCCCGAATCCGACCGGTGACCAGATGGTCCGACTGATGGTGCAACAGGGCGTGTCTGACCATGCGGCCGGCACGGTGTTCTTCTCACTCGCGGTCTTCACCCTCCTCTACGGCGGGCTCGCGGTCGTCTGGTTCTGGCTGCTGCGCCGCTATGTGACCGAAGGGCCACAGGAACACGATTCCGAGCCGGCCCCGCCGACGCCTCCTGACGAGGACGAATCCGCCCCGCTGTCTTTCGCGTACTGAGAGGACTGATCTCAGATGGGACTCCAAGAACTCTGGTTCATACTCATCGCCGTCCTGTTCCTCGGATTCGTGGTTCTGGAAGGCTTCGACTTCGGTGTCGGGATGCTGATGGCCCCGCTTGGCAGCGCGGGCGAAGGCGACCCGGAAAGCCGCAGGCGAGCCGTGCTGAACACCATCGGACCGGTGTGGGACGCCAACGAAGTGTGGCTGATCACCGCGGGCGCAGCCATGTTCGCGGCATTCCCCAACTGGTATGCGACGCTGTTCTCCGCGTTGTACCTGCCGCTGCTGGCGATTCTGTTCGGGATGATCCTGCGCATCGTGGGCATCGAGTGGCGCGGCAAGATCGACGACACCAAGTGGCGCAAGTATGCCGACCTGGGCATCGCCGTGGGATCGTGGCTGCCCGCCATACTGTGGGGTGTCGCTTTCGCAATCCTGGTGCGCGGCTTGCCGATTGATGCCAACCATCGGGTTCACGCCGGGATCGGTGACGTGCTCAACGCCTACACGGTGCTCGGCGGGCTCGCGACAGCCTCACTGTTCGCCTTCTACGGTTCGGTGTTCATCGCCTTGAAAACCGCTGGGCCCATACGCGACGACGCGTTCCGGTTCGCCCGGATACTGACGCTGCCAGTGATCCTGCTGGCCGGCGGCTTCGGACTGTGGACGCAGTTGGCCCACGGCAAGCCATGGACCTGGGCGGCCCTGGCGGTCGCGGTGGTCGCACTGCTGATCTCGGTGGCACTGATGTGGTCTCGGTCGCGGGAAGGCTGGGCCTTCGTCGCCACCGTGGTGGTCGTGGCCGGCGTCGTCGTCCTGCTGTTCGGTGCGATGTACCCGTACCTGCTGCCGTCCACACTGAGCTCGGAGTGGGGCGTCACCATCTACAACGGCTCCTCCACCCCGTACACCTTGAAGATCATGACCTGGGCGTCGTTGACCCTGCTGCCGCTGGTCCTGGTGTACCAGGGCTGGACCTACTGGGTGTTCCGCAAGCGGATTTCGGCAGACCGTATCCCCGCCCCCATCGGACTGTCCCGGCGGTCGGTCTGAATCTCTGGCGCGCACTCGGTATCCGCGGGGCCACCGGCGCTACGACGGGGTTACGGCGCTACCTGCTGGCGGCGGTGGTCTGCGGCGTGACCATCAGTGCCGGCACCATCGCCGCAGCGGTGGTGCTGGCACACATCGTGGCCGCGATCATCGTCCACCCTGGCTCGGCGGCCCGTCACGGCGGCGCACTGGTGGCACTGTGTGCGCTGTGGATCCTGCGCGCGGCCGCGCACTGGCTTCAGGGCCGGCTGTCGCAGCGCGGCGCCACCGCGGTGATCGGGGAATTGTCCAGCCAGGTCTTGCGCTCGGTAACCTCTGCACCACCAAGGCAATTGGCGGCCGATCGCGATGCCGCGGCGGCAGTGGTGACCCGCGGCCTGGATGGTCTACGCCCCTACTTGACCGGCTACCTCCCCGCGGTGATCCAGGCCGCGGTCCTGACACCGGTGGCCGTGATCGTGATGGCTTGTTACGACCTTCAGTCCGCGGCCATCGTGGTGATCGCGCTGCCGCTCATCCCCGTGTTCATGATTCTGATCGGCCTCGTCACGGCCGACCGGTCGGCCGCCGCTCTGGCCGCGATGACCACCCTGCAAGCCCGGCTGCTCGACCTCGTGGCCGGGATCCCCACCCTGCGCGCCGTCGGCCGGGCCGCCGGCTCAGCCCAGCGCATCACTGAACTGGCTGCCGCGCACCGACGCTCGGCCATGGCAACCCTACGGATCGCGTTCCTGTCCTCATTGGTGCTCGAACTGTTGGCCACCCTGGGCGTGGCTCTTGTTGCAGTCAGCGTCGGCGTACGACTCGTGTACGGCGAGATGGACCTGTCTGCGGGCCTGACCGCCCTGTTGCTGGCTCCCGAGGTGTTCTGGCCACTGCGCCGTGTCGGCGCTGCCTTTCACGCGGCTCAGGACGGCAAGACCGCCGCCGAACAAGCTTTCAAGCTCTGTGAGACGCATCAGCCCGCCGGAGGTGCTCTGCGCGTAGCGGATTCCGCTCCCGCGATCGAGTTGGAGGGTCTGGGGCCAACCATCGAACCGGGCAGGGTCACCGTGCTCACCGGCCCCAACGGAGCGGGAAAATCGACTGCACTACAGGCCATTCTCGGTTTGGCCACGCTTCCGTCCGGGCCCGTACGGGTCGATGGAGTGGATGTCGGTGACCTGGACATGACGGCGTGGTGGCACCGCATCGCCTGGCTGCCGCACCGGCCCGTGCTGATCCCGGGAACGGTCCGCGAGAACCTTGAGCTGCTCGGACCACTGACCGACCTGGCCCGGGCCTGCCGCGATTCCGGCTTCGACGACGTGCTCGACGACCTTCCTGACGGGCTGGACACGAGGATCGGCCGCACCGGGGTCGGATTGTCACTGGGACAACGACAGCGGTTGGGGCTCGCCCGCGCGCTCGGGGCCTCGGCACGGGTACTGCTTCTCGATGAGCCCACCGCCCACCTCGATTCCGCGCTGGAACAACGGGTGCTGCAGGCGATCGTCGGCCGGGCCCGCGCCGGTGCCACGGTCATCGTGGTCGGGCACCGGGATCCGGTGGTGGCCATCGGCGACGAGGTGATCACGATAGGTAGCGCACATGTTTCGACGTGATCCGCTGCTGCGGCTGGCCCTGGACCTGCTGCGACCCCGGCTGAGCCGGCTGATCCTGGCCAGCGTTCTCGGAGTGCTCTCGCTGGGCAGCGCGCTGGCCCTGGCGGGTATCTCGGCGTGGTTGATCACCCGGGCCTGGCAGATGCCCCCGATCTTGGACCTCTCGGTGGCCGTCGTCGCGGTGCGTGCGTTGGGTATCTCCCGCGGTGTGCTCGGCTACTGTCAGCGGCTGGCCGCCCACGACACGGCGCTGAGGGCCGCGGCCAACGCCCGCACCGGGTTGTACCGCAGACTCGCCACCGGACCCGACGACGATGCGATGCGACTTCCGAGCGGGGAGTTGGTTTCCCGGGTCGGCAGTTCCGTCGATGAACTGGCCGACGTCGTAGTGCGTTCTGTGCTGCCGATCGTGGTGGCCACAGTGCTCAGCGCGATCGCGGTCGGTGTCATCGCGCTCATCTCCCCGGGCGCCGCGGTGGTCCTGGCGCTGTGCCTGCTGATCGCCGGCGTGGTGGCCCCGGCACTCACCGCCCGCGCCGTTGCAGCCGCGGAATCCGTTGCCGTGCAACATCGTGGCGACCGCGACTCGGCGACGATGTTGGCCCTGGAGTACGCGCCGGAGTTGCGGGTGAGCGGACGCCTCGACGATGTCATCGCCACCGCCGAGCGCCACCACCGCGACTGGGGCCACGCCGCTGACCGAGCGGCCGCCCCGGCGGCGTTGGCCGCCGCGATGCCCAGCATCGCCATTGGTGCCAGTGTCCTGGGTGCGGTCGTCGCAGGCATCGCACTGGCCCCCACGACCGCGCCGACCACCTTGGCCATCCTGATGTTGTTGCCGTTGTCGGCTTTCGAGGCCACAACGGCCCTGTCCGACGCTGCTGTCGGGCTCACGAAGTCCCGTATCGCCGCACGGCGCCTGCTCGAGCTCATCGAGGGCGATCCCCGGGCCCGCCGACGTCCCGAGGCACCCTCGGTCGATCTGCCCGACGGCGGCCGACTGGCCGTCGTCGGGCCGAGCGGCTCGGGAAAGACGACGCTGTTGATGGCGCTGGCCGAACGACTCGATGAAACACCTGGACGCGCAGCGTTTTTCGCCGAGGATGCACACATTTTCGAGACCACTGTGCGGGACAACCTGCTCGTGGTCCGCGGGGATGTCACCGACACCGAATTGCTGTCGGCGATCGAGCGTGTCGGTCTCACCGACTGGTTGGACGGCCTGCCCGACGGCTTGTCGAGCGTGCTCGAAGGCGGTCACACCGCGTTGTCGGCCGGTCAGCGGCGCCGGTTGTTGCTGGCGAGAGTGCTGGTGTCCGATTTCTCTGTCGTCCTGCTCGATGAGCCCACCGAGAACCTCGACGCCGCCGACAGCCAACGGATCCTCACCGAAATCCTCACTCCGGGTGACTGGTTCGCCGCGGACCGGACCGTCGTCGTCGCCACCCACCATCTGCCGGACGCGCTCGGCTGCCCCGTCGTGCACTGTCCACAGCCCGGCACCGTCATCGGCGGGTAGCCTCGCAGGCATGACCGACGAGCGATCCAACCCACCCGGGTCGGAGGAGCCGCAGCCGACCGAGCCTCCCCCGCCGTCGGGATATCCCTACGGGCCGCCCCCCGGTGCGTATCCCGGGCCGTACCCGTCGGCCCCGCCGCCGTACGGCGGATACCCGATGCAGCCCAGCCCGCGTGGGCCCGCCAACGGACTCGGCATCGCCGCGCTCATCCTGGCCATCTTCGCGCTGCTGCTGACGTGGACGGTGATCGGTGGACTAATATTCGGCATCGTCGCACTGATCCTCGGGTTTCTCGGTCGTGGGCGCAGCCAACGCGGCGAAGCCACCAATGGTGGCGTCGCTACCGCCGGAGTCGCGCTGGGAGCCATCGCCTGCGTGGTATCCCTGGTGTTCGTCGGCATCTGGCTGTACTTCGGCCAACGATGGTTCGACGATGTCGGTGGCCGGGACTACGTGCACTGCCTGCAGCAGGCCGGCGACGACACCGTGGCGCAGCAGCGGTGCGAGAAGGAGTTCGAACGGCGGATCGAGGATTCCTTCGGCGAGACGCCGACCACTATCCGCTGAGCCGACTCACGTCGTGGCGGTGCCGGGGAAGTACTTGACGATTCCCTCCTGGACCACCGTCGCGACCAGATGGCCAGCGGCGTCGAAAAAGTGGCCGGTGCCCAACCCGCGGGATTCCGCCGCCACCGGCGACGTGGTCGAGTACAGCACCCACTCGTCGAACTTGACCGGCCGGTGAAACCACACGGAGTGGTTCATCGTCACCGCGAAGATCCGGTCAAAACCCCAGGACAACCCGTGAGTGGTGATGATCGAGTCGAGCACGGTGGTATCCGAGGAGTACACCAGGGCCGCACCGTGCAGCACCGGATCGGAGGGCATGGTGCCCTCCGTCTTCAGCCACACCCGGTTGTGGTCGAGCTTGCCGCCCTTTTTCCGCATCACCCAGGACGGATCGTTGGTGTACCGCCATTCGATCGGGCGTAATGCCTCGACGAACAACGGCACCGTTTTCTCATAGCCGCGCAGCAACTCATCGATCTTGGGCAGCGTGTCCGGATGCGGAACCTCCGGAGCGGGCACGCTGTGCTCGAGCCCCCGGCCGGCGTTCATGTAGGACAACATCACCGAGGTCAGCAGGTTCCCGTCCTGCATGACATCCACCCGGCGGTTGGCGAACCGGCGCTCGTCGCGCAGCCGCACCACGTGGAACTCCAGATCCTTTTCCGGGTCGCCACCGGCGATGAAGTGCGCATTCAGCGCACTCGGCGCGAGCTTGTGTTCCAGCGTGCGCCCGCCGGCGACGAACGCCTGCGCGATCATCTGGCCACCGAAGGTGCGTACCGGGTTCTTACTCGGATGCGAGCCGATGAACAGGTTGTCATCGACGCGATTCAGATCGAGAACAGCCAGCAGCTCCTCGAAATCCGGGTGTGTCAAGGAATGCCTTTCGAGATCTTTGGCAGGCGCTGGTCGGCAGACGACCGCTAGACGTCGTCCTCCCCGATGCGGTGCACGTGGATCAGATTCGTGGAGCCTACTGTGCCCGGCGGCGCACCCGCGACGATGACCACCAGCTCACCGCGCTTGTAGCGGCCCAGATCCAGCAGCGACTTGTCGACCTGACGGATCATGTCGTCGGTGCTCTTCATCTGCGCCACGATGAATGTCTCGGTACCCCAGGTCAGGGCCAGCTGGCTGCGCACCTCGGGCAGCGCCGTGAAGGCCAGCACCGGAAGCGGGGTGTGCAGGCGGGCCAGGCGACGCACCGTATCCCCGGACTGGGTGAACGCGACCAGCGCCTTGGCGTCGAGTCGCTCGCCGATATCGCGGGCCGCATAGGAGATGACTCCGCGCTTGGTGCGAGGGGTGTGGGTCAGCGGCGGCACGCTCACCGAATTGTCTTCGACCGCCTTGATGATGCGGGCCATCGTCTTGACGGCCTCCAGCGGGTACTTGCCGACGGAGGTCTCGCCGGAGAGCATCACCGCGTCCGCGCCGTCGAGCACGGCGTTGGCGACGTCGGAGGCCTCCGCGCGGGTGGGCCGGGAGCTTTCGATCATCGACTCCAGCATCTGGGTGGCGACGATGACGGGTTTGGCGTTCTCCCTTGCCATCTGGATGGCGCGCTTCTGGACCAGCGGCACTTCTTCCAGCGGCAGTTCGACGCCGAGGTCACCGCGGGCGACCATGATCGCGTCGAATGCCAGCACGATGGCCTCGAGGTTTTCGACGGCCTCGGGCTTCTCCAGCTTCGCGATCACCGGAACGCGCCGGCCGACCCGGTCCATCACCTCGTGGACGAGTTCGATGTCGGCGGGCGACCGGACGAACGACAGGGCGATGAGATCAACGCCCAGGCGCAGCGCGAACTCGAGATCCTCGATGTCCTTCTCGGACAGCGCCGGTGCGGTCACGTTCATGCCGGGCAGCGACATGCCCTTGTTGTTGCTGACCGGGCCGCCCTCGGTGACCGTGCAGATCACGTCGTTGCCGTCGATCTGGTCGACCACCAGGCCGACGTTGCCGTCGTCGACGAGGACCCGGTCCCCCGGGCGGGCGTCCTCGGCCAACCGCTTGTAGGTGGTCGACACCCGGTCGTGCGTGCCCGGGCAGTCGTCGACGGTGATCCGCACCGATTCGCCGTTCGCCCAGTAGGTGGGACCGTCGGTGAACCGGCCCAATCTGATCTTGGGGCCTTGAAGGTCAGCCAGCACACCCACTGCATGGCCGGTGGCATCCGATGCCGCCCGGACCCGCTTATAGGCGGCCTCGTGGTCGGTGTAGTCACCGTGGCTGAAGTTCAGCCGAGCGACATCCATCCCGGCCTCGACCAGGGCCCGTACCGTCTCATCGGTGCTGGTAGCCGGGCCAAGCGTACAAACGATCTTTCCGCGTCTGCTCACGTCATGTCAGTCTAGTTGATCGATTCAGACGACGCTTAGTGGGAGCGTCCCGGGCCTCACCGGCGACGGCAGATCCGACTCACCCATCAGGTAGGCGTCCACCGCGTGCGCCGCGCTGCGCCCCTCTGCAATGGCCCACACCACCAGCGAGGCGCCCCGGTGGGCATCGCCGCAGACGAACACCCCGGGCGCGTCGGTCTGCCAGTCCGAACCGCACGACACGGTGCCGCGCCGGGTCAGTTTCAGGTGCAGCCCGTCGAGCAGCGCCATGTGCTCGACGCCTTCGAACCCGATCGCCAACAGCGCCAGGTCGCAGGGAATCTGCAACGACTCGCCGACCGGGGTGATCTGGCGCCGTCCTTCCGCGTCGCGGGTCACCTGAACCTCGGCGATCTCGACGGCCCGCACATGACCGTTGTCGTCGCCGAGAAAACGTTGTACCGCCACTTCGAACCGGCGCGCGCCCCCTTCGGCGTGTGCCGGAGAGGTCCGCAGCACCAACGGCCACG
Organism: Mycolicibacterium arcueilense; assembly: GCF_058536225.1. Taxonomy (NCBI): domain Bacteria; kingdom Bacillati; phylum Actinomycetota; class Actinomycetes; order Mycobacteriales; family Mycobacteriaceae; genus Mycobacterium; species Mycolicibacterium arcueilense. The sequence goes on along the minus strand of NZ_JBZTYL010000007.1, from coordinate 1,976,676 downwards.
TCGGCCAGGGAGAGAGTTCGTCATCGCGGGTCTCGGGCGGCTCGGCGTTGTAGTCGAGCTGCGTCACCGACGCCGCACCCTGACGGTGCGCGGTACCCAGGCAGTCGGCGCCGGTGTCACCGCCACCGATGATCACCACGTGCTTGCCCGCCGCCGAGATCGGCGACGACGAGTCGCCTTCGCACTCGCGGTTGGCCGGCACCAGATGCTCCATCGCCAGGTGCACGCCGTCGAGCTCTCGTCCGGGCACGTCGTTGTCGCGGCCCCGGAGCGCGCCGACCGCCAGCACCACCGCCTGGTGACGCTGACGCAGCTGCTCGACGGTCAGATCGACGCCCACTTCGCACTCGGTGACGAATCGCGTGCCCTCGGCCCGCATCTGGGCCAGACGCTGATTCAGCACCGACTTCTCGAGCTTGTACTCGGGGATCCCGTAGCGCAGCAGCCCACCGACCCGGTTGTCACGCTCGTACACCGTCACCTCGTGGCCGGCACGGGTGAGTTGTTGTGCCGCAGCCAAACCTGCCGGTCCCGAACCGACGACGGCCACGCTCTTACCGGTGGAGATCGCAGCGGGCTGGGGTTCGACGGTGCCGTTCATCCAGGCGTGGTCGGCGATCGTCTGCTCGATCCGCTTGATCGTCACGCTGCCGCCGGTCTGCTCCTCGGAGATCGAGAGCACGCAGGCGGCCTCACACGGCGCCGGGCACAGCCGTCCGGTGAACTCCGGAAAGTTGTTGGTGGCGTGCAGGCGGTCACTGGCCGCATCCCAGCGTCCCCGCCGCACAAGGTCGTTCCATTCCGGGATCAGATTGCCCAACGGGCAGCCCGCCTTGCCGGAATGACAGAACGGGATCCCGCAATCCATGCAGCGCCGCGCCTGCTGCGACACCTCGCCGGCGCGCGCGTTGGGATCCTCGCGCTCGTACACCTCGCGCCAATCCCCCACCCGTTCCTCGACGGGGCGCTTGGCCGCCTCGATCTTGGGGACACGAAGAAATCCGCTCGGATCAGCCACGGCTGGCCTCCATGATCGCGCTGTCCACATCGCGTCCCTCGGCCTTGGCCATCCGGGTCGCCTGCAGGACACGCTGGTAGTCGGTGGGCATTACTTTGGTGAATTGCGCGCTGCGCCTTGGCCAGTCAGCCAGAATCGAGGACGCCAGAGTGCTGCCGGTATGGCGAGCGTGGGCGGCCACCACATCGTGCAGCCAGGCCAGATCTTCGGCTTCGAGCTGCTGCAACTGCACCATTTCGGTGTTGACCCGGGCCGGGTCCAGACCGAGCACGAAGGCAATGCCACCGGACATGCCGGCAGCCAGGTTGCGTCCGGTCTTACCCAGGATCACCACCCGTCCGCCGGTCATGTACTCACACGCATGGTCACCGACACCTTCGACGACGGCCAAGGCGCCGGAATTGCGCGCGCAGAACCGCTCGCCGACCCGGCCCCGCAAGAACACCTCACCCGAGGTGGCCCCGTACAGCAGGGTGTTCCCGGCGACGACGTTGTCCTCGGGCAGAAACAGCACATCGTCGGGTGGACGCACGATCACCCGGCCGCCGGAAAGCCCCTTGCCCACATAGTCATTGGCATCCCCGATCAGATCGAGTGTGACTCCCGGCGGCAGGAACGCTCCGATCGACTGGCCGGCCGACCCGGTCAGGGTGACGTGAATGGTGTTGTCGGGCAATCCGGCCGCACCGTAACGCCGGGTGACCTCCGAGCCGAGCAACGTACCCACTGTGCGGTTGACGTTGCGGACCGGAAGTTCCAAGCGAACCGGCAACGCATCTTCGAGTGCGCCCTCGGCGAGCTGGATGAGCGTCTGATCGAGGGCCTGCTCGAGTCCGTGGTCCTGGTCGCGCACCCGCAGCCGCTGGGTCAGCGTGCCGCCGTCGGCATCCGTCGGCAATGCGAAGATCGGGCTGAGGTCCAGCCCACGGCTCTTCCAGTGCGCCACACCGGGATCGGTGTCGAGCACCTCGGCGTGGCCGACGGCCTCGTCGATACTGCGGAATCCTAACTCGGCCAGGTACCGGCGGATGTCCTCGGCAATGAAGGTGAAGAAGTTCTCGACGAACTCGGGCTTGCCGTTGAACCGCGCCCGCAGTTCCGGGTTCTGCGTGGCCACACCGACCGGGCAGGTATCGAGGTGACAGACCCGCATCATGATGCAGCCCGACACCACCAGCGGCGCGGTGGCAAAACCGAACTCCTCGGCGCCCAACAGTGCAGCCACGATCACATCGCGGGCGCTGCGCATGCCACCGTCGCACTGCACGGTGATCCGATCACGCAAACCGTTGAGCACCAACGTCTGCTGGGTGTCGGCCAGACCGATCTCCCACGGCGCCCCGGCATGCTTGAGTGAGGTCAACGGTGCCGCGCCCGTGCCGCCGTCATATCCGGAGATCAACACGACGTCGGCATGCGCCTTCGACACCCCGGCCGCGACCGTGCCGACACCGACGCTGCTGACCAGCTTCACGTGGATCCGGGCCTGGTCATTGGCGTTCTTCAGGTCGTGGATGAGCTGGGCCAGGTCCTCGATCGAGTAGATGTCGTGGTGCGGGGGCGGCGAGATCAGTCCCACGCCGGGAGTGGAGTGCCGGGTCTTGGCGATGTTGGGATACACCTTGTACCCCGGAAGCTGGCCACCCTCACCGGGTTTGGCGCCCTGGGCCATCTTGATCTGGATGTCGGTGGCGTTCACCAGATAGTCGCTGGTGACACCGAAGCGTCCCGAGGCCACCTGCTTGACGGCGCTGCGCCGGCGCGGATCGTACAGTCGGTCGACGTCCTCACCACCTTCACCGCTGTTCGACCGGCCGCCGAGGTTGTTCATGGCGATCGCCATGGTCTCGTGGGCTTCCGCCGAGATGGAGCCGTAACTCATCGCCCCGGTGTTGAACCGGGTCACGATCGACTCGACCGGTTCGACCTCATCGAGCGGAACCGGGGGCCGCAGTCCCTGCTTGAACTCGAACAGCCCACGCAGGGTCCCGCCTTCGCGAGACAGCCGGTCGACCTCCTCCGAGTAGCGGGCGAAAATGTCGCGCCGACCGGTCCGGGTCGAATGCTGCAGCAGAAAAACCACTTCCGGGGTGAACAGATGCAGCTCACCTTCCCGACGGAACGCGTACTCGCCCCCGACCTCCAGCCGGCGGTGCACCCGCTCGGTGGGGTTCTCCGGATAGGCGCGCCGGTGACGCAGCTTGACCTCCTCGGCCAGCACGTCCAGCCCGACGCCGCCGAGCTGGGTGGTGGTTCCCGTGAAGTAGTCGTCGACGACGTCGCGGCTCAGCCCGATGGCCTCGAAGACCTGGGCGGCGGTGTAGGACGCGACCGTGGAGATACCCATCTTGCTCATCACCTTCACCACCCCCTTGCCCAGCGCCTTGACGTAATTGCGCACGGCAGTGGCGGTTTCGATGCCGGTGAGCTCGCCTTCGCGGATGAGGTCCTCGATCGACTCGAAGGCCAGATACGGGTTGACGGCGGCGGCGCCGTACCCGATGAGCATGGCGATGTGATGGACCTCGCGGGCGTCACCGCTTTCCACCACGAGCGCTACTTTGGTGCGTTCCTTGGAACGCACCAGATGGTGGTGTACCGCGGAAACGGCGAGCAGCGACGGGATCGGAGCCCGGGTGTGGTCGGAATCGCGGTCGGAGATCACCAGGGTGCGAGCACCTTTGGCAATCGCCTCGCTCGCCCTCGACCGCAGGTCGTCGACCGCTTCGGCCAGGCCTTCCCCACCCCGCTCGACGTCGTAGAGCGCACGCAGCACGGTGGTGCGCAGGCCCGGATGCTCACCGTCGTCGTTGATATGGACGATCTTGCTCAGCTCGTCGTTGTCCAGAACCGGCCAGCGCAAGACGATTTGGCGGCACGACGCGGCCGAGGGTTCCAGCAGATTCTCCTCGGGCCCCATCACGCGGGCCATCGAGGTGACCACCTCCTCGCGGATGGCGTCCAACGGCGGGTTCGTCACCTGGGCGAACAGTTCGACGAAGTAGTCGTAGAGCAGCCGTGAGCGCTTCGAGAGCACCGCGACGGGGGTATCGGTCCCCATCGAACCGAGCGGCTCGCCGCCGGATGCCGCCATCGGCGTCAGCAGGATCCGCAGTTCCTCCTCCGTGTAGCCGAACGCGATCTGACGGCGCACCACCGAGTCGTGATTCGGCTGGGTCCGGGCCCGCTCGGGCAACGTGCCGAGATCGAGCAGACCGGCATGCAGCCACTCGCCGTAGGGTTCGGCGGCCGACAACTGCTCCTTGATCTCGTCGTCTCCGATGATGCGCCCGGCGGCGGTGTCGACCAGGAACATCTTGCCGGGCTGCAGGCGCCCCTTGGCGACGATCTCGCCCGACGGCACGTCGAGCACACCGCTCTCGCTGGCGAGGATGACCCGGTCGTCGACCGTGCGCCACCAGCGTCCCGGCCGCAGACCGTTGCGGTCCAGTACTGCCCCCACCACGGTGCCGTCGGTGAACGTCACGCAGGCGGGGCCGTCCCACGGTTCCATCAGCGAAGCATGGAACTTCCAGAATGCGCGCTCCGCGGCGTCCATGGTGGTGGCGTTCTGCCACGCCTCCGGAATCATCATCAGCACCGCGTGCGGCAGGCTACGCCCGCCCAGGTGCAGCAGCTCAAGCACCTCATCGAAGGACGCCGAATCAGAGGCGTCGGGGCTGCAGATCGGCGACAACCGGCTCAGGTCACCGGGAATCCGTGCGCTGGCCAACAGCGCCTCCCGGGCGTGCATGCGGTTGCGATTACCGCGCACGGTGTTGATCTCGCCGTTGTGGGCGACGAAGCGGAACGGATGCGCCAACGGCCACGACGGAAAAGTGTTGGTGGAGAAGCGACTGTGGACGATGGCGATCGCGCTCATGCAGCGCTCGTCCCGCAGATCCGGAAAGTATTGCGGCAGCTGCATTGTCGTCAGCATGCCCTTGTACACGATGGTCCGGCTGGACAACGACGCGAAATACACCGCATCGGCGCCCTGGCCCTGTTCGGCGCGCTTGCGCAGTGGATAGACCTTGCGGTCCAGCTCGATACCGCCCAGCCGGTTGCCATCGACCTCTGGTGCCGCGACGAACAGCTGCGCCATGTGGGGCATGCAGCCCAGCGCCGTCGAACCGATCTCGGCGCCGTCCGGATCCACCGGCACCTCGCGCCAGCCGAGAACCTCAAGGTCTTCCTCAGCGGCCAGTGCTTCGATGCGGGCGCGGGCGGCACTGCGCGCGTCCTGGTCCTGCGGCAGAAAACAGATGCCCGCGGCGAAACTATGGCGGCCGTCGGCGGCAGAGGCGGGCAGTGCGAAGTCGACCACGTCAGTCAGCAGTTCGACCGGCAGCTGCAGCAGGATGCCGGCCCCGTCGCCACTGTTGGGCTCGGCCCCGGCGGCACCGCGGTGTTCGAGGTGTTCGAGGGCGGTCAGCCCATCAGTGACGATGCCATGGGAGCGGCGGCCCTGAATGTCGGTGATCATGGCCACGCCGCAAGAATCGGCCTCATTGGCGGGGTCATAGAGCCCCTGCGCATCTGGCAATGCCGAGAACAGCATCTAGTCGCACCTCCGCAAGTCCGGAACATCCTGGTCCCGGGACTGCACCGGCCCGAATTTTCAGTGTATCAGCGCAGGTGGGCTACTACTGAGCGCTTAACGTCGGGACCAGTGGGAAGCCTGGCAGGTTGCGCACCACCGTCCACAGCACAACCGCGACCACGATCGTCACCACGGCGGGCATCGGGAACAGCGCCTTGCCCAACCGCCATCGCACCAACATCCACACGATCAGAGCAGGCAGACCGACCAAGGCGAATACGTTGTCGACCACTGCCGCAGCCACGTCGCCGTGCAGCAGATCATGGGTCATCCGCAGCCCGCCACAGGCCGGACAGTTCAATCCGGTCAGAGCCTTGAACGGGCAGCCAGGAAACAGAAACCCGGGACGGTGTGGATCCGCCACACCGGTATAGGTCAACGCACCAGCCCCGAGCACTCCGGCCGTCAGCAGCGAATATCGTCCGGCCGTCGTGGAGGTGAGGCCGCTAGGTTCCATCGCGCAGTGGACGCCCGTACGGGTCGCGAACCTTGTCGGTGAAGATCAGGATTGCATCGACCAGTCCCCAGATGATGGCGCCGATGGTGCAGGTGGCCAACCCCACGATCAACTGGGCGATGCCCAATCCGGTTTGTCCCAGGTAGATCCGCCCGAGGCCGACAAAGCCGAACAGCCCGACCAATTGCAGCAGCCCGGCCACAACCTTCGACTTGTCGGAAAGCGGGTCACCGGTGACCGGATGACGGCCGAAGGGCGCGCTCGGATCCACGAACGCCGGCGGATAGGGCGGGTAGCCCGGTGGCGGTGGCGGATAACCCGCGGGTGGCGGAATGCCGGCCGACGACGGGATATCCGAGGAGCCTTCGGACTGCGACGGATCAGTCATACAGCCAGGATGCCAGAGCCCGATCCCTACCGGTTACGGCGGAACCAGCGACGCACCCGACCACCCTGCTTGGTCGTCTCGGAAGGCTCCGACGGCTCGACAGCAGCGGGTGATTCGGGGCCGGTTTCGCCCGACACGTCCTCATCGCCATCGTCCGTTTCGGCAGTCTCGTCTTCGTCGGTCGCGGGCTCGTCGGCTGCCTCCGCGGTGCCTTCTTCAGCCTCGCCCCCGGCGTCATCCGCCTGGTCGACCTCGTCGGCATCCACCGACGCCTCGGACTCACCGGTCTCAGTTGGAAGGGCGTCGTCGGCGTCTTCGTCGTCGGTGTCCGCCTCGACTACCGCTTCCTCGCCTTCGGCGTCCTCCGTGGTCTCGTCCGCAGCCGGCTCCTCGGCGGCTACCTCAGATTCGAGTTCCGGCTCGTCGTCTACGTCAGTGGACTCGTCGTCAGCGGGGACTTCGTCCGCAGCTTCTTCTTCGACCTCGGCTTCGGCTTCTTCAGCCTCGCCGTCTTCCTCAGCGGGCTCATCGTCGCCAGCGACCTCGTCGGCCGTCTCGTCAGCAGCCGACTCCTCGACGGCTACCCCAGATTCGAGCTCCGGCTCGCCGTCTTCCTCAGCGGGCTCGTCGTCGGCAGCAGCGGCCTCGTCCTCGACGTCCGACGCAGCCTGGGCTTCAGCTTCTTCAGCTTCTTCAGCCTCGCCTTCGCCATCAGTGGGCTCATCGTCGCCAGCAGCCTGGTCGGCCGTCTCGTCAGCAGCCGACTCCTCGACGGCTACCCCAGATTCGAGCTCCGGCTCGCCGTCTTCCTCATTGGACTCATCGGCGGCAGTGACCTCGTCCACAGACTCTTCTTCGACGTCCGGCTCGGCTACCGCATCCTGATCGGCGACCTGCTCCTCGGCAGCCTCGGCGACATCGTCCTCGGCCTCAGCACCAGTGGGCTCGTCATCAGCGACCTCGTCCGCAACTTCTTCCCCGGCCTCGGACTCGGCTTCAGCCTCACCGTCATCCTCAGTGGACTCACCGGCGGCAGCGACCTCGGCGTCGGACTCTTCTTCGACGTCCGACTCAGCTTCTACGGCTCCAGCTTCTGCTTCGGCGTCGTCAGCCTCGCCCTCGAGATCCGCCTCGTCTTCGGCGTCTTCAACCTCGCCCTCGAGATCCGCCTCGTCCTCGAGCTGGTCGGCCTCATCCTCAGCTTCGGCTTCCGCCTCGTCTTCGAGTTCCTCGGACTCCTCGTCGTCGGCGTCCTCGTCAGGCTCGGCCGCGATCCCCTTCAGTTCGATGGCCGCGGCAGCTTCGGCGCCGTCGTCCTCACTGGCGCCGACCTCGTCCGGATGCATGTGGTCGGCATCTTCGTCGTCGTCCTGACCCGCCACAACTGCGGCCGCGACGACACCGGTACCCGCCGCGGCGGCGACCAGCTCCTTGCCGAGTTCGTCGACCGTGGTTTCGTCCTCGTCGTCATCGCGCTTACCCACCAGGGTCGCCGGGTCTTCCCGCCCCTTGGTCGCCAGCATGATGTAGACAACGGCGCCGATGAACACGAACGTCGAGGTGAAGGTGTTGACGCGGATACCGGCGAATTCGGTCGCCGGGTCGCTGCGCATCAATTCGACCAGGAAACGGCCCGCACAGTAACCGGCCACATACAGCGCGAACAGACGACCGTGACCGAGCTTGAATTTCCGGTCCGCCCAGATCAGTAGCGCGAAAACCAGTAGATTCCACAGCAATTCGTAGAGGAAGGTCGGATGTACGACCTTGATGACCTCGCCGGTGGACACGCCATTGAGATCGTCGGGCACGCCGGCCGCATTCAGCCGCTTGTAGATCTCCAGACCCCACGGCAGCGTGGTGTCGCCGCCGAAGAGTTCTTGGTTGAAGTAGTTTCCGAGCCGGCCGATGGCCTGGGCCAAGATGATTCCGGGCGCGATCGCGTCCCCGAAGGCCGGCAGCGGTATCCCGTGCGCCCGGCAACCGATCCAGGCTCCGACACCGCCCAGCGCGACGGCGCCCCAGATTCCCAGACCGCCCTGCCAAACCTGGAATGCCGCACCGAGGCCCTTGCCGGTGGGCCCGAAATACGTGGGCCAGTCCGTCATTACGTGGTAGAGCCGGCCGCCGACAAGCCCGAACGGCACTGCCCACAAGGCGATGTCGTAGATGACGCCGGCTTGTCCGCCCCGCGCCTGCCAACGCCGGTCACCGATCACCAGCGCTGCGATGATGCCGACGATGATGCACAGCGCATACGCGCGTATCGGCACCGGGCCCAAATGCCAGACGCCCTGTGACGGGCTGGGCAAGTACGCGAGCACGGTAGTGGTCAAGCTGAAATCCTCTGCCTAACGCCGTTGGCCAGTTCTTCGGTGAGGCACCGGACTGCGTCCAACCCCTCACTCAGGGCCGACACCAGTGCCGACCCGACGATGACGCCGTCGGCGTAGGCGCCGATCTCGGCCGCCTGCGCTCCCGAGCGCACACCCAACCCCACTCCGACGGGAATGTCGGAGACTTCCTTGACGCGGCGCACCAACTCCGGCGCCGCGTTCGAGACCACGTCGCGTGCGCCGGTGACACCCATTGTCGATGCGGCATAGACAAAGCCGCGTGAAGCGTTCACCGTCGCCGCGAGCCGCTCCGGCGTGGACGACGGGGCGACCAGGAAGATCCGGTCCAAGTTGTGTTCCTCCGATGCCGCGATCCAATCGACGGCTTCCTCGGGGATCAGGTCCGGGGTGATCAACCCGTAGCCACCGGCAGAGGCCAGGTCGCGGGCAAACGTGTCAACGCCCTTGCGCAACACCGGGTTCCAGTACGTCATCACCACGGCGCGGCCGCCGGCGTTGCTGATCGCCTCGACCGCCGCGAGGGTGTCGCGCACCCGAACCCCGCCGGCCAGCGCCGCCTCGGTGGCGGCCGCGATCGTCGGTCCGTCCATCCCAGGATCCGAGTACGGCACGCCGACTTCCACGAGATCACAACCGGATTCGACCATCGCCGTCATCGCCGCGATCGACGTCTGAACGTCCGGGAACCCGGTCGGCAGGTACCCGATCAGCGCGGCACGACCCTCGGCGCGGCAGCCGTCGAACAACTCCGCCAGCCGGCTCATCCTGCGCTCCCCTCATCGAGCAGTCCGAACCACTTGGCCGCGGTCTCAACGTCCTTGTCGCCGCGCCCGGACAAGTTCACCACGATGATTGCTCCGCTGCCCAGTTCAGGGCCCAACTTGAGCGCACCGGCCACCGCATGCGCCGACTCGATCGCGGGGATGATGCCCTCGCGGCGGCACAGCAACGAGAACGCGTCCATCGCCTCGGTATCGGTGACGGGACGGTACTCGGCGCGGCCGATGTCTTTGAGGAAGGCATGCTCGGGCCCGACGCCCGGGTAGTCCAAACCGGCCGAGATGGAGTGCGATTCGATCGTCTGACCGTCCTCGTCCTGCAACAGGTAGGAGAACGATCCCTGAAACGCACCAGGCGAGCCACCGGTGAATGTCGCGGCGTGCCGACCCGTCTCGACACCGTCACCCGCGGCCTCGAAACCGACCAACCGCACCGCCGGGTCGTCGATGAAGGCGTGGAACACACCGATGGCGTTCGAGCCGCCGCCGACGCACGCGGTGACCGCGTCGGGCAACCGGCCGGCCTGATCGAGGATCTGCGCCCTGGCCTCCATGCCGATGATGCGCTGGAAATCCCGCACCATCAGCGGGAACGGATGCGGGCCTGCCGCCGTCCCGAAGCAGTAATAGGTGTCGTCGGCGTTGGTGACCCAGTCCCGGAACGCCTCGTTGATCGCGTCCTTGAGCGTCTTGGACCCGGCCTCGACCGAGACGACGGTGGCGCCGAGCAAGCGCATCCGGGCGACGTTGAGCGCCTGGCGGGCAGTGTCCACCGCGCCCATGTAGATGATGCATTCCAGTCCGAGCAGGGCACATGCGGTGGCGGTGGCCACCCCGTGCTGGCCGGCTCCGGTCTCGGCGATAACGCGCGTCTTGCCCATCTGCCGCGCCAGCAGTGCCTGGCCCAGAACGTTGTTGATCTTGTGAGAACCGGTGTGGTTCAGGTCTTCTCGCTTGAGGAAGAGGCGTGCACCACCGGCATACTCGGACAGTCGGGTCGCTTCGTACAGCGGGGACGGCCGACCGCTGTAATGACGCTGCAACCGGTCGAGTTCGTCGAGAAAGGCTTGGTCGCCGCGCGACTTCTCGTAGGCCGCGGTGACCTCTTCGATCACCGCCATCAGCGCCTCGGGAACCAACCGACCGCCGTAGGAACCGAAATGTCCCAATGCGTCGGGATCGTGAACGGTGGGTTCGGCAACGCCAGCGCTGGTACGGGGCAACTCGGGCCCCGCGAGATCCGCCATCAAAGTGTCTTTTCGTACAAGCGGCTCATTGACTGGTTCAGCGAGCCGGTTTCGGGCAGGACGGGTGCGTACCGGCAGTGACCAGATCGGCGACCGCGCTGCGGGGATCCCCGCTGGTCACCAGACCTTCACCGACCAGCACGGCATCGGCACCCGCGCCGGCGTACGCCAGGAGGTCAGCGGTTCCACGGACCCCGGACTCCGCGACGCGGATGACATCGGAGGGCAGCCCCGGCGCGATCCGGGCGAAGCAGTCACGGTCGACTTCCAGCGTCTTGAGGTCGCGGGCGTTGACACCGATCAACTTGGCCCCGGCCTGCAACGCCCGGTCGGCCTCCTCTTCGGTGTGCACCTCGACGAGCGCGGTCATGCCGAGGGATTCCGTGCGCTCCAAAAGCGATTCCAACACCGACTGCTCCAGCGCCGCCACGATGAGCAGCAACAGATCGGCGCCGTGCGCCCGCGCCTCATGGATTTGGTACGGCTTGACGATGAAGTCCTTGCGCAGCACCGGAATTGACACTGCCGCCCGCACCGCGTCCAGATCGTCGAGTGAGCCGTTGAACCTGCGCTGCTCGGTGAGCACGCTGATCACCCGGGCACCGCCGGCCTCGTAGGCCTGCGCCAACTGCGCCGGATCGGCGATATTGGCCAACTCACCTCGGGACGGGCTCGCACGCTTCACCTCGGCGATCACGGCAATACCCGGTTCCCGCAAGGCGGCCATCACGTTCAGTGGCGCCGGTGCTTCCTGGGCCCGCGCCTTGATATCAGCCAAGCTGATAACGGCCTCGCGGGCGGCAACGTCGGCGCGGACTCCCTCGATAATGGAGTCGAGCACTGTGGCCGAACTCATCGCCCGTCGGTTCCTTTCTGGTGCCTCCGGGCCGGTCCCGGTTGCCCTCCCTGGAAGGGTAGCCGTCGCCACACCTTCACCATTCACCGGCCCTTACTGTCCGGATCACTGCCGCCATCACTGCCGTCACCGGTCGGATCGTGACCTTCGTCCAGCGCGTCCCACAACATTCGCTCCGACATCGGCTCATCACCGCCGTCGCCCCTGGCTGCCTCCCGCCGCGCCGCCGGTGCCGCGTAGCGGGTCGCAGTGCCACGCCTCGCGCTGTTGGCCGACCGCATCAGCAGCACCGCGCCGACCAGTGCACACCCCGCTGCCACCAGGGTGAGCACCGCGCCCCCGTAGGACCGACTGGTTCCGCCCCCGGCTGCGGTCAACTGGGAGACGGGAACGACTGCCAGGTCAGCGGCCCGCTGCGCCACATCCTTGATCACCCACAGGCTGATCCCCAGGTACCCCATGCCGGCGCTGGCGGCGGCGATCAGCAGGGCCAGCAGCCGCAGCGCCCAGCCGTGCACGGCCAGCGCCGCTACCGCGGCCGCCAGCACCAGCAACGCCAGCGGGATCAACGCCGTCGACCAGGATGCGCCCGTCAACGCCGTGGTCTTGGGCTGCCCGAGCCCGTCGAACGATGTCACCGAGACCCAGGTCATCCGCGAGGCGACCCACAGCAGCACCGCCGCGACGACGAACAGCGCCTGCGCCACCCGTGTCACGGCTCGGCCAATGTGTCGGCGGCGGCAATGGCGTTGAGCACGGCTTTGGCCTTGTTCGCAGACTCGTTGTACTCGTAAGGGCCGTTGGAATCGGCCACGACTCCCCCGCCGGCCTGCACGTAGGCCGTGCCGTCACGCATCAGTGCGGTGCGGATGGCGATCGCGAAGTCGGCGTTGCCCGCGAAGTCCAGGTAACCCAGCACGCCGCCGTACAGGCCGCGCCGGGTCATCTCGACCTCCTCGATCAACTCCATGGCCCGGACCTTGGGTGCCCCCGACAGGGTGCCGGCCGGGAAGCAGGCCGTCACCGCGTCGAGCGCGACCTTGCCCTCCGCCAACTCCCCGGTCACCGTGGACACCAGGTGCATCACGTGGCTGTAGCGCTCGATGTGGCTGTAGTCCTCGACCCGCACGGTGCCCGGGCGGCACACCCGCCCCAGGTCGTTACGGCCGAGGTCGACCAGCATCAGGTGCTCGGCACGTTCCTTCTCGTCGGACAGCAGCTCCTTCTCGAGCAGCACGTCTTCTTCCTCTGTGTTGCCGCGCCACCGCGTTCCCGCGATCGGATGGGTGGTGGCCCGGCCGTCCTTCACCGTGACCAGCGCCTCGGGACTGGAGCCGACGACCGAAAAGTCCAGTCCGCCATCGGCATCGGGGACATTGAGCAGGTACATGTACGGGCTCGGATTCGTCACCCGCAGCATCCGGTAGACGTCGATCGGGTCGGCGGCGGTATCCATTTCGAACCGTTGCGACGGCACCACCTGGAAGGCTTCGCCGGCCTCGATGTCGCCGACGAGCTTCTCGACGATCGCGGTGTACTCCTCCACCGTGCGCTGTGCGCGATGATCGGGTGCGGGGCGACTGAACGTCGCCACCGAGGAAGACAGCGGCTGGCCCAGTGCAGCGGTCATGACGTCCAGGCGTCGCACCGCATCGTCGTAGGCCTCGTCGACGCGCTCGTCGGTGCCGTTCCAGTTCACCGCGTTGGCGATCAGGGTGATGGTGCCCTCGTGGTGATCGACGGCGGCGATGTCGGTCGCCAGCAGCAGCACCATGTCCGGCAGGCCCAGATCGTCCACGGTGAGCTCGGGCAGCCGTTCCAGCCGGCGCACCATGTCGTAGGCGAAGTAACCCACGAGCCCCGAGGACAGCGGCGGCAGATCCGGCACGGCCTCGGTCTGCAGCAGATCCAGGGTGGCCCGCAACGCCGCCAGCGGCTCGCCACCGCTGGGCGCGTCCTTGGGGGCCGTGCCCAGCCACACCGCCTGGTCGTCGCGGACCGTCAGGGCCGAGGGGGCACCGGCGCCGATGAACGACCAACGCGACCACGAGCGACCGTTCTCGGCCGATTCCAGCAGGAACGTTCCGGGACGGTTGGCGGCGAGCTTGCGGTACGCCGACAACGGCGTCTCGCTGTCGGCCAGCACCTTGCGGGTCACCGGGACCACGCCGTGCTCGGCGGCCAGTGCCCGGAAATCCTCGCGCGATGTGGTGCGGGTGAGGCTGTCGGGGGTGGTTTGCACAGACCAATCCTCCCAGATCGACCGAGCAGGACCGGCATGCAGACGGCGTAGCGTGAGCGACCATGACACAGATCAGGACCGGTGACACCGTTCCCGACTTCGAGCTCCCCGACCAGACCGGCACGATTCGCAGCCTGACGAGCCTGCTCGCCGACGGCCCCGTGGTGCTGTTCTTCTACCCGGCGGCGATGACGCCGGGGTGCACCAAGGAGGCCTGTCACTTCCGGGATCTGGCCGGCGAGTTCGCCGCCGCCGGGGCGAACCGGGTCGGCATCAGCACTGACCCCGTCGCCAAGCAGGCCAAGTTCGCCGACATCCAGAGTTTCGACTATCCGTTGCTCTCGGATGCCGACGGCAAGGTGGCGGCCCAGTTCGGGGTGAAGCGTGGCCTGCTCGGCAAGCTCATGCCGGTCAAGCGGACCACGTTCGTCATCGATACCGACCGCACCGTGCTCGCGGTGATTGCCAGCGAGATCAGCATGGACACCCACGCCGACAAGGCACTGGAAGTGCTCAAGGCGCGTTGACCGCCCGCAGCACCGCCGCCATCGACGCTGCGAGCACCGAATCGCTGCGCCCGCACGCCCATCCGGTGCGACTGGGCGACCGGTACTCCAGGTAGCTGACGGCGGTGCTGCCGATCGACTGTTGGGTCAGGCTCAACACCTCGACCGGATGGCCGATCTCGGCGAGCGCGGCCCGCAGTGCATCCACCGGGCCGATGCCGCGATGGCTACTGGTGACCGTGCTGCCGTCGAACACCAACGTCAGGTCGGTGACCGCGGCCGCGCCGTCGCCGCCGGTGTGCCAGTCCTTGAGTTGCACCGGCCCGGTCGGCTCCAGATAGGTCGCCTCGAACAGGTCGAACAGTTCGGCGGCAGTCACCTCCGCGCCGCTTTCGTCGGTGTGGGCCTGGACGTGACGGGCGAAGTCGATCTGCAGCCGACGAGGCAGCTCCAGCCCGTAATCCGTGGCCAGCAGATAGGCGATGCCACCCTTGCCGGACTGGGAGTTCACCCTGATCACCGCGTCATAGGTGCGGCCGATGTCGGCCGGATCGATCGGCAGATACGGTACCCGCCAATCGATTTCGTTTTCCGGCTGTCCGGTGTCCGCGGCCCGCCGGCGATGTTCGGCGAAGCCCTTCTTGATCGCATCCTGGTGAGTCCCGGAGAACGCGGTGTGCACCATGTCCCCGACATAGGGATGGCGTTCGTGGATCGGCATGCGGGTGCAGTGGCTGACCGTGCGCGCGATCTCGTCGATGTCGGAGAAGTCGATCATCGGATCCACACCCTGGGCATGCAGATTCAGCGCCAGGGTGGCGATGTCGACGTTGCCGGTGCGTTCGCCGTTGCCGAAGACGCAGCCCTCCACCCGCTGCGCACCGGCCAGCACCGCGAGCTCGGCGCAGGCGATGCCGGTTCCCCGGTCGTTGTGCGGATGCACCGAGAGGATGACGCTGTCGCGGCGGGTCAGGTTGCGATGCATGTACTCAATCTGGTCGGCATAGACGTTCGGGGTGGCGATCTCGACGGTGGCCGGCAGGTTCAGGATGACCGGGCGTCCCGGGGTGGCGTGCCACAGTTCGGTGACCGCGTCGCACAACTCCAGTACGTAGTCGGGCTCGGTGAGGTTGAACACCTCCGGGGAGAACTCGAACCGCACGTTCGGCATATCGTCGGTGAACTCGAGGACGTCACGCGCACCGGCATAGATGAGCTGGCTCAGCTCGCCTCTGGCCTTGCCCAGCACGACATCGCGCCAGGTCGGAGCGGTCGCGGTGTACATGTGGATGACGACGTCGTTGCTGATGCCGCGCACCGAGTCCACGGTTCGTTGGATCAGGTCGCGGCGCGCCGGGACGAACACGACGATGGTGACATCCGGCGGGGCGATGTCGGACTCGGCCAGCAGTCGGACGAAGTCGAAATCGGTCTGCGAGGCGGACGGATACCCGACCTCGATCTCCTTGTAGCCCATGGCCACCAGCAGCTCGAAGAAGCGGCGCTTGCGGGCCGGGTCCATCGGCTCGGCCAGCGCCTGATTGCCGTCACGCAGATCCACCGGCACCCACAGCGGCGCGCGTTCGATCCGGGCGGTGGGCCAATCACGTTGAGCCAGTCGAACTTCGACACGGTCATAGACACTGGCGTAACGGTGCGACGGCATTTGCGAGTGCCGCTGCCGATTCCAGGCCGGTGCAGTGGCCGGGATCTCGCCGGCCGGGGTGTTGATGGTGGGAAATACGAAAGTGGTCATGAGGGTGCCTTCGGTCGGATTGGAGTTCGACCGGCGCGACACAGCCCCACGGCAGGGGGCCGGTCGATTCAGGCCCCGCCGCGGCGGCTAAGGAGGAGGGCGCGCGTCATGATGGGTAGACTATACACAACTCCTCAGACAAGTAGACAGGTTTCGATGACGTCCCAAGTTCAGCGTCACCCGCTGGCGGCCCAGACCGCCCAGCTTCTGCTGACGCGCATCCGCCAGGGCGAATGGCCACTCGGACATCGGCTTCCGGGCGAGACGACCCTGGCCGCACAGCTCGGCGTAGGCCGCTCCACCCTGCGCGAAGCCATCCGCGAACTGTCCGGCAAGGGCGTGTTGGAGAGCCGCCAGGGTGCCGGCGTATTCGTCACGGCACTCGACGCCGCCGAAGACTGGGATACCGTGCTGCGCCGGGCCACCATCGTCTCGGTCATCGAGGCACGCATCGCCATCGAGGCCGAAGCCGCCGCGCTCGCCGCGGCCCGGCGTACCCCAGCCGATCTGCGCGCGATCCGTCGCACCCTGGCTGCCCGCGGGGTCACCGGACAGTCGGTACCCGACCACGTCGACGCGGACATGGCGTTTCACCGCACGGTGATCGCCGCGTCCCACAACGAGGTGCTGATCCAGTTGTTCGATGCCTTCCTGCCGCGGCTGCGGCTGGCGATGATCGACATGCTCAAGATCCGGCCGATCGCGTCCGAACCTTGCGATCACGACCTGCACCAGCAGTTGGCCGACGCGATCGTCGCCCGAGATCCCGAGGCAGCTGCGGCGGCCAGCAGAACCCATTTGAGCTCATTGAAGGAGTCTTTCGCATGACCCCGGTCCTCGACATCGCCGATGTGACGTTCCGCCGCGACGGCAAGCAGATCATCGACGGCATCTCCCTGACGGTGCAATCCGGTGAGCACTGGGCGCTGTTGGGCCCCAATGGCGCCGGCAAGAGCACGCTGCTGGGTTTCTGTGCCGCCGTGACCTTTCCGACCTCAGGCACCGTGCACGTGCTCGGCGGCCAGATGGGCCGCACCGACCTGGCCGTGCTGCGCCGCTCCATCGGCCACGTGAATCCCCGGCATCGGCTGCAATACCCGTTGACCGTGCGCGAGGTGGTGCTCACCGGCATCACCGCCACGATCGACATCGCCGCGCACTGGACGCCGACCGCAGAGCAGGCCCGCCGGGCCGAGGAACTGATCGACACCGTGGGGCTGTCGGCGCGGGCCGACGCGATCTGGCCCACGCTGTCCCAGGGCGAGCGCGGCCGCACCTTGATCGCACGGGCATTGATCGCCGATCCACAGCTGCTCCTGCTCGACGAACCCACTACCGGTCTGGACGTCGCGGCCCGCGAGCAGTTACTGGAAACCCTTGACACCCTGGATGACTCGCACCCGGACATGGCCTCGATCCTGGTCACCCACCACCTCGAGGAGCTGCCCACCAGTACCACGCACGCGCTGTTGATCGCCCACGGCCGTACGGTGGCCAGCGGCGCGGCCCGCGACGTCGTCAACACCGAACACGTCAGCGAAGCTTTCGAGCACCCCGTGGTGGTGGGGTATCAGGACGGCCGGTGGAGTGCGCGGGCCAAGGCCAGCTCGCGGGTGCTGTAGGGCTGCTCAGGCGTCGGCCGGCGTATTGCGACGCCGGCGGGCCTCACGATGCCGGGTCACCGGTGTGGTGTCGATGACGCGGTTGACCATGGTCGCCAGAAAGCGCGAAGGTTGGAGCTCGGGCGGCACCGCGTCATGCCGGATCGCGATGTCGGGCAGTGCCGCCAGCGCCTCGTCGACGGCTGCCGTGGCGACGTCGACGATCTCGAACAGCGCATCCGGCTCGGCTTTTTCGATGCTGTCGACTTCCTCGTCCGCGGACTCGGCCACCTCAGAGTCGTAGTCGATCATCACCAGTGCCACCGCGTGGTAGGCGTCGTCCTCGGTGCCGAGCTTGCCCAGCAGATCGATGAGCCACTCGGCCTTGTCCGGCTCGGTGCTCAGGATCGTCGACCGCAGGCCGTAGACGAATCCGAGCGCCGAAAGCGGGTGGCGCAGGCGCAGATTCTTGGCGTCGCCGTAACTTTCCTCGACCCGGTTTGCGGCATTCTTGCCGAAGCTGGAATCCATACGTTTGGTACTGATCAGCAACTCCGGACCGGTATCCCAATCCGACATCACCACGTCGACCTGTTTCATGTAGTGCTTGCCCAGCACGCTGGCACTCGACGCGGCAACGCCTTTCATCGACCGCTTGAGCCGTTGCTCGATGAGGTGGCGTTCCTTCTGCGGCAGCGCCTCAAGCAGATTGGAGATAGCGCTGGGCATGATCCGCGGATCCGTCGCTCGGGGCCACACCGCATCCGGATCGAATCCGGCGCGGCGCAGCTCGTAGGCCAGCCACACATCCAGTGCCAGCGCCGGAACGCCGGTGGTGGACGGCGCGTCCAGGAACAGCGGGACACCGAGAAGCTTGCGCAGCACCCGGAAATCGGGAACGAAGGTCAGTGCGCCCGCGCTGCGCACCCACGGATTGGTGTGCACACCGCCGGGTGCGGCGTCGGCCACGATGCGATCGAAGATGGCCCACGCCGTGGCCTTGGTCGACGGTTCAGCGGGCACGCCGAGACCTTACCGTCCGACGGGTCGCCAATGAATCGCGCGCCGTCCGAACAGGTTCCAAGACGATCTGGGCCGGCAACCCCAATGCGTCGTCGACGGTGCGCGTCGCGTCGAGCAAACGGCCGCGCTCCAGCAGCGATCCGACGCGCCGTCTGATGGCTCGCAACTCATCGGCGCGGCCGGCCACCAGATCGGGTGAGGGCACGAGCCAACGGTCGGCCTCACGGGGTTCGATCTTGAGGATGCCGCCGCCGTAGGAACGGCCGACGATTTCGGCATGCAGCACCGTCACCGAGTTCAACGCGGCCAACCCGAGCAGGTCGCGCCCCAACGTGCGCAGCCCGTCGCGCAGATACACACCGTGCACCGAGTTGAGATGATGCGCCTTGGCCCGGTTGCTGACCAGCCGCGGGGTGTCGGCGTTCATACAGGTCAACAGCAGGTCGGCCGGGTTCACGAGCGGCACCAGATACCAAGGCTGACGCACCCGGCATTTGTAGGCCAGATGAACGCCTGCCGCATGCCCGGCATCGATGTAGCGCTGCGCGGCGGCCGATGGCTGCCCGGCCGGCCGAAACAGGTGGATGGACCGGCCGTCCTCCCCCAGCTTGGCCAGTTGCTCGGCGGTCAGCGTCAGGCCGCGCAGATGCGCACTGCCCGGCGGGGACAACGGCAACAGGTCGCTACCGCGCAGACCGAGTTCACGTACGCGGCCCGGGGACAGCGCGAAGAAGCCGTTGTTGCCGGTCACCATGCCCAGCGTCGTGTCACCCCAGGTTTCCAGCATGGAGAAGTGACCCGCGTCGTGCAGACCGTGGAGCGCGTCGACCGGTGCGTTGCCGATCAGTCCACTGACCCATTTGTCGGCCGGATCGCGCGGTGACCAACGACGTTGTGCGAGTTCGGATGTCAAGGAACTGGCGTTGCGAGCCCGGTGGATGACGGCGTGGCTGGTCGGGCCGCCGCCATAGCCGTCGGCCAGCAGCAGCACCACATCGGCTTCGGCCTCGGGAAACACCTGCTCGTCGAACATCACCAACTCGACGCTGGCGAACCGGTCGAACAGAAACTTCCGCACCGCCGCCGCATAGTTGACACTCAGCAGCTCCGCGGGCAGCACCAGGGCCAGGCGTCCTCCCGGCTGCAGGAACAACGCAGCGTGCACGGTGAACGCGGCCCAGCTCGAGGCCAGTCCCGACAACGTCACCCCGGCCTTGAGCGCGGCCCGGCGCGACTGCGCCCGGGTGGCACCCCGGAAATCCTGGTAGCGGATGTAGGGCGGATTGCCGATCACCGCGGTGTACTCAGCACGCGGCTCGACATCGAAGAAGTCGGATGTCTTTATGCGGGCCCGTCCCCCGGCCTCGCTGACGCGGCGGCGCGCGGTGGTGGCGCTGCTCCGGTGAATCTCGATGCCGTCGAGTTCGGGATGCTCGACATCGAGCTGCTGGAGTCGGCGAGTAGCGGCCACCAGGAATGCGGCGTCTCCGGCCGAGGGCTCCAGGACGCGCTCATCGGCGGAACGCACGGCCCATTGGGCGAGGTAATCGGTGATCTGAGCCGGTGTGAAGAACGCACCGCGCGCTTTGCGGGCTTCGGCAGAATCGCCGTGGGCCGGCCCAGCGCTGTCAGTCACCCCGTTATTGTGCGATACCGCACCGACAAGCCGATGACCGCAACGCCCGCTCAGAGTTTGAAGTTGGTGTAGACGACCCGGTGCCCGAGAAATCTGCTGACCTCGGCGATGAACTCGGGCGCCAACGGATTCCAATTCCAGACTTCCATGGTCAGCAGGCCGAATCCCCAGGTCGGCTCCCAGTCCCACCCGTTGACGTCGTTGGCCGCACCACAGGACGGGCACGGCATCGCACCGACACCACCATCCGCCCAATCACCGATGGCAGCGAATGCCGCCTGCCAATTCTGACCATCCGGTGCCGGCAACTCCCGGTGCCCGCAGGGCCGGCAAGTCAATACTTCAGGCTCATAGCTGTAAGACACCACCCGGCCGACGCTGATGGCAGCTCCGTTCGTCCAGAGCACCGGTGCCGGTTCGGTGCCGCCGATGGCGTGGCCATACTTCGGTCCGGGTGGGTGACCGAGTGGCGTCCCGAGTACGCAGTCGGTTTGCTCGGCACTGATCACCCCGGTGTCGATGAGCCACCGGGTCAGGCGGGCACCCAACTCGGGTGCGTCCTCGGCGGACACCTCGACATCAACCAGTGACTGCGACCAATCTCCCATCGCTCCACGGTAATGCCGCGGCAGTCAGTCCACGGGCGGCAAAAGCACGTCCGCATCGAAGCACGTGTGCGCCCCGGTGTGGCAGGCGGGGCCGATCTGGTCGACCTCCAGCAACACCGTGTCGCCGTCGCAGTCCAGGCGAACCGAGTGCACGTACTGGGTGTGACCGGAAGTCAGGCCCTTGACCCACTGCTCGCCGCGGGACCGCGAAAAATACGTGGCCTCACGGGTTTCCAGTGTGCGGGCCAGTGCGTCGTCGTCCATCCAGGCGACCATCAGCACCTGGCCGGTGGAACGCTCCTGCGCCACGGCGCTGAACAGCCCGTCGGCGTTGCGCTTGAGGCGCTTGGCGATGTCGGGATCGAGAGGCATTACCGCACCACGATTCCTTCGGCCGCCATCGCAGCCTTCACCTGACCGATGGTCATCTCGCCGAAATGGAACACACTGGCAGCCAGCACCGCATCCGCACCGGCCTGCACGGCGGGAGCGAAATCAGCGACCGCACCGGCACCACCACTGGCGATCACCGGGACGCCCACTGCCGCGCGCACGGCACGCAGCATCGGCAGGTCGAACCCGGCCTTGGTTCCGTCGCGGTCCATCGAGTTGAGCAGGATCTCCCCGACGCCGAGTTCGGCACCGCGGGCGGCCCATTCGATGGCATCGATGCCGGTGCCGCGGCGCCCGCCGTGAGTGGTCACCTCCCACCCCGAGGGGGTGGGCTGGTCACCGGCGGGCACGGTGCGCGCGTCGACGCTGAGCACGATGCACTGCGAACCGAACTGGCGGGCCATCTCGGCCAGCAGTTCGGGCCGGGCGATCGCGGCGGTGTTGACCGACACCTTGTCGGCGCCGGCACGCAGCAGCACGTCGACGTCCTCGACCGCACGCACACCGCCACCGACGGTCAGCGGGATGAACACCTGCTCGGCGGTGCGCTTGACCACCTCGAGCATGGTGGACCGGCCCGACGAGGACGCGGTCACATCGAGGAAGGTCAGTTCATCGGCGCCCTCGGCGTCGTAAACGGCCGCGAGTTCCACGGGATCGCCCGCATCGCGCAGGTTTTCGAAGTTGACACCCTTGACCACCCGGCCGGCGTCGACGTCGAGGCACGGGATCACCCTCGTCGCGACGTCACTGATGGTGCTCACAGGTAGTCCTCCGGATTGCCAGCAGATTTGACGAGTTCCAGCATGCGTTCGTGCACGCCGGGTGCGGCGGCCAGCGCCGACTTCGACTCGGCCGTCCACGGATCGCCGGCCAGGTCGGTCACGATGCCGCCGGCGGCCCGGACCAGCGCCACACCGGCCGCATGGTCCCAGATGTGGTGCCCGAAACTGATGGCCCCGCCCAGGATCCCGGCCGCGACGTAGGCCAGGTCCACCCCGGTGGCGCCGTGCATCCGCACCCGCGAGCACACCCGGCTGAGGTTGGACAGCACCTCGACGCGGTAGCGGCCGGGGAACCGGCCGCGAGAGTCGATGTTGAAGGTCTGGATCCCGACGATCGAATCGGTCAACGTCGGCGACCCCAGCGGCGGCAGCGCGGTTCCGTTGTCCCGCACCGGTCCCCCGGCCAGCGCCGAATACCGCTGTCCGGTGAACGGCAGCCAGGTCAGGCCGGCCACCGGCTCGCCATCGGCCAACAGTCCGAGCAGGATGGCCGCCATCGGCGACCCTGCCGCGTAGTTGAACGTGCCGTCGATCGGGTCGAGCACCCACACCAGCGGTGAATCGATGGGCTCACCACCGAATTCCTCACCGTGGACCCCGATACCGGTGGCCTCGGTCAGTGCCCGCACCACCTGCCGCTCGATCGCCAGATCGACCTCGGTGGCAAAGTCGTTGCCCTGCTTGGTGACAGCCGAATCCGCGCGGTGCCCGGCGATGAACGGCACGGACGCCGCGTCGAGAATCTCGGCGGCCGCAGCAACCAGTGCGGCCAGCTTCGACGAATCCAGCTCACCCACCTCGCTTATCCGCTGACCGCGGCCAGTGCCTGCGGCAGAGTGAATCGTTCGGCGTAGAGCGCCTTCCCGACGATCGCGCCCTCGACACCGTGGCCGGTCAGGGTGGCGATTGCCCGGAGGTCTTCCAGGCTGGACACCCCGCCCGAGGCGATCACCGGGGCGTCGGTGCGGTCGGCCACCGCGGCCAACAGTTCCAAGTTGGGCCCGGTCAGGGTGCCATCCTTGGTGACGTCGGTGACGACGTAGCGCGAGCACCCTTCGCGGTCAAGGCGATCCAAGACCTCCCACAGGTCGCCACCATCGGTTTCCCAGCCGCGGCCACGCAACCGCCAGCTGTCGTTCTCGAACTGGACGTCCAGCCCGACCGCGACCCGGTCGCCGTACTCGGCGATGGCCCGGCGGCACCACTCGGGGCTTTCCAGCGCCGCGGTGCCGATGTTGACCCGTGCACAACCGGTGTCCATGGCCGCTTTGAGCGAGTCGTCATCGCGAATCCCGCCGGACAGTTCGACTTTCACGTCGAGCTTGCCGACCAGATCGGCCAGCAGTTCGCGGTTGCTGCCGCGCCCGAAGGCGGCGTCCAGGTCCACCAGGTGGATCCACTCGGCGCCGTCGCGCTGCCAGGCCTCCGCAGCTTCCAGTGCCGAGCCGTAATCGGTCTCACTGCCGGCCTTGCCCTGCACCAGACGCACCGCCTTGCCGTCCACCACATCGACAGCCGGCAACAGAATCAAACTCACAGTCCCTCAACCCAATTCGCGAGAAGCGTCGCACCGGCGTCGCCGCTCTTCTCCGGATGAAATTGCGTAGCCGACAACGCGCCGTCTTCGACGGCGGCGATGAACGGCACGTGATGCGTCGCCCAGGTGGCGCGTGCGTCCGGATTACCAGACCACTCCTGAGCGGCGTACGAATGCACGAAATAGAAGCGCGTGGCGGCGTCGAGTCCCTTGAACAGGGTGCTGCCGGCCGCAGCATCGACGACATTCCAGCCCATGTGCGGGATCACCGGCGCGTCCAGTCGGGTCACCGAGCCTGGCCACTGCCCGCACCCGGTGGACTCCACGCCGAACTCCACGCCGCGGGCGAACAGGATCTGCATGCCGACGCAGACCCCCAGCACCGGACGACCGTGCTGCAGGCGGTCGGCGATGATCTTCTCGCCGCCGATCGCCCGGAGTCCGGTCATGCAGGCCTCGAAGGCACCGACACCGGGCACCACCAGACCGTCGGCTGCCGCGGCAGCGCCCGGATCGGCCGTGACTTCCACGTCCGCGCCGACCCGCTCCAGCGCACGCTGAGCCGAGCGGAGATTGCCCGATCCGTAGTCGAGAACGATGACTTTCTTGGTCACAGAGTGCCTTTGGTCGACGGAACGCCGGTCACCCGGGCGTCGTACTCGACGGCCTGGCGCAACGCGCGGGCCACGGCCTTGTACTGCGCCTCGGTGATGTGGTGCGGGTCGCGACCGTAGAGCGTGCGCACATGCAACGCGATGCGGGCGTTGAACGCCAGTGATTCGAACACGTGCCGGTTGATCACGGTGTGGTACGGCGCCTGCGATCCGGCGATGGTGAATTCCACCATGAACTCCGGTTCGCCGGTGTGCACGAAGTACGGCCGGCCGGACACGTCGACCGCGGCGTGCGCGAGGGACTCGTCCATCGGGATGAACGCGTCACCGAACCGCCGGATGCCCTTCTTGTCACCGAGCGCCTGGCCGAGTGCCTGGCCCAGCACGATCGCGGTGTCCTCGATCGTGTGGTGCCCCTCGATCTCGATGTCGCCCTTGGCGTGCACGGTGAGATCGAAGCTGGCGTGGGTGCCCAGTGCGGTCAGCATGTGGTCGAAGAAGGGCACACCGGTGTCGATGTCGACGACACCGGTGCCGTCGAGATCGATCTCGACGGTGATGTCGGATTCCCTGGTCTTGCGTTCGACTTTCGCGCGACGGGTCACGATGCTCCTACCGGGCTGTTGGCGGGCTGAAGTTCGGTGGCAGCCAGATCGGCGCTGGCGGCCAGGAATGCGTCGTTTTCCTCGGCCAGACCGATCGTGGTGCGCAGGAAGCCAGGGATACCGACATCGCGGATCAGAATTCCCTTGTCCAGGTAGCGCTGCCACGTCGCCGGCGCATCGGTGAAATCGCCGAACAACACGAAGTTCGCGTCGCTGGGGATCACGCGGTACCCGAGGCGGGTCAGTTCGGCGCTCACCCGGTCACGTTCGGCGGCCAGGGTCGCGACGCTGGCCAGGGTGTCATCGGCATGACGCAGTGCTGCGCACGCGGCCGCCTGGGTGAGGACCGACAGGTGATACGGCAGACGCACGAGCAGCAACGCGTCGATCACGGCGGGTGCGGCGGCCAGGTAGCCGAGCCGTCCGCCGGCGAACGCGAACGCCTTGCTCATCGTGCGGGTGACGATCAGCTTGGCCGGGAACTCGTCGATCAGTGTGACCGCACTGGGCTGCGAGGAGAACTCACCGTAGGCCTCGTCGACGATCAAGATCCCACCCGGCATCGCTTGCAGCAGCCGGCGCAGGTCCTCGATCGAGACGCTCTGGCCCGACGGGTTGTTGGGGCTCGCCACGAACACCACGTCGGGTGTGCGCTCCTCGACCGCGGCCACCGCCACATCGATGTCGAGCCCGAAATCCGCGGCGCGGGCCGCCTGCAGCCACTCGGTCTGGGTGCCATCGGAGATGATCGGGTGCATCGAGTAGGACGGCACGAAACCGATTGCGGTGCGCCCCGGTCCACCGAACGCCTGCAGAAGCTGCTGCAGGATCTCGTTGGAACCGTTCGCCGCCCACAGGTTGTCGACGGTGAGCGGCACGCCGGTGGCCGCCGTGAGATAGGCGGCCAGATCGGTGCGCAACTGAACCGAATCCCGGTCGGGATAACGGTGGAGCTCGGCCGCGGCGTCGCGGACCGATGCGGCGACGTCGTCGATGAGGGCCTGGGTCGGCGGGTGCGGGTTCTCGTTGGTATTGAGCCGCACCGGAACCACCAATTGCGGTGCCCCGTAGGGCGATTTCCCGCGCAGGTTTTCGCGCAGCGGCAGATCGGCCAGCGTCACATCCTGTGCGCTCACCGTTCGAACCTCCGTCGGACCGCCTCGCCGTGCGAGGGCAGGTTTTCTGCCTTGGACAGCGTGATCACATGGCCAGACACATCTTTGAGTGCGGCCTCGTCGTACTCGACGACGTGGATGCCGCGCAGGAACGTCTGCACGGACAGTCCGCTGGAGTGTCGGGCGCAGCCCGCGGTCGGCAGCACGTGGTTGGAGCCGGCGCAGTAGTCACCGAGGCTGACCGGAGACCAGGCGCCCACGAAAATGGCTCCGGCAGAACGAATCCGGCCAGCCACCGCAGGCGCGTCTTCGGTCTGGATCTCCAGGTGCTCGGCGGCGTAGGCGTTCACCACCCGCACGCCGGCATCGATATCGTCGACGAGCACGATCGCCGACTGCTTGCCGGAGAGCGCGGCCTTGACGCGCTCGACGTGCACGGTGGTCTCCAACTGGCGGGCGAGCTCGCGGTCGGTGGCCGCGGCCAGTGCCTCGCTGTCGGTGACCAGCACACTGGCCGCCATCTCGTCGTGCTCGGCCTGGCTGATCAGGTCGGCGGCGACGTGCACCGGATCGGCCGTGTCGTCGGCCAGGATGGCAATCTCGGTCGGTCCGGCCTCGGCATCGATGCCGACCTGCGAGCGGCAGATCCGCTTGGCCGCGGTCACGTAGATGTTGCCGGGGCCGGTGATCATGTCGACGGGGGCCAACTCCGTGCCATCGGTGTCGATGCCGCCGTAGGCCAGCAGCGCTACGGCCTGTGCGCCGCCGACAGCCCACACCTCTTCGACGCCGAGCAGCGCCGCAGCGGCCAGGATGGTCGGGTGCGGCAGCCCGTCGAATTCGGCCTGCGGTGGGCTGGCGATCACCAGCGAATCAACACCGGCGGTCTGCGCGGGCACCACGTTCATCACGACACTCGACGGGTACACGGCGTTGCCGCCGGGGACGTACAGTCCGACGCGCTCGACCGGGACCCAACGTTCGGTGACGGTGGCACCAGGCGCCAGCGTGGTGGTGGTGTCGGTGCGGCGCTGATCGGCGTGCACCATGCGGGCCCGGTCGATCGCGACCTGCAGTGCGGCGCGAACATCGGGGTCGAGGTCGGCAAGGGCCGCAGCGAGTCGGTCCGCGGGCACCCGCACGGTGTCGGGACGGATGCCGTCGAAGGTATGACCGTAGTCCAGCGCGGCCTTCGCGCCGTGCTCGGCGACGGCCTCCACGATCGGGCGGACCTTGGGCACAATTGCGTCCACATCGACTCCGCCGCGGGGCAGCGCGGATCGCAACTGCGCGGCATTCAGCGCACGGTTACGCAGGTCGATACGGGACATCTGAAACTCGGCCATCAGTTCAATTGTCCCTGATCAGTCCAGTTGATAAAAATCCGTCGCCGGCTGCCGCCGGCACAACCCGCCGTAGGGTGGTCCCAGACTGCCGAATGGAGCCCTAGATGTCCGCAAAAGACCATCCGAACAACGCCCCTGGCGTACCGATGCTTGTGCCGCCCGCGCTGGAGCGGTTCCAGATCAAATACATCAACCCGCTGGTCAAACCGTTTTCCAAGCGCTTGCCGGGCTTCACCGTGATCAAGCATCGGGGCCGTACCTCCGGTACGCCGTACGAGACGATCGTGACCAGCTACCGCAATGGCAACGTTTTCGCGGTGACGCTCCTGCACGGCAAGACCAACTGGGTGAAGAACGTGATCGCCGCCGGTGGGGCCGACGTGCACCTGTTCCGCGGCGACATCAAGATCACGAACCCGCGCGTCCTGCCGGCGGGTACCGACGATCCCACCCTCCCCCGGATCCCCCGCAACGCGGCCCGCCGGATGGGCGTCTTCGTCGCAGATATCGTTTGACACGGTCGCCAGACTGCACATATGACCTGGCAGATCTGGCTCGCGTTTCTCGGCGCGTCGATCGCCATCAGCTTGTCCCCCGGTGCTGGGGCGATCCAGTCGATGGCGACCGGCCTGACCCATGGCGTACGTCGTGGGTCATGGAGCGTGCTCGGACTCCAGCTCGGGCTGCTCGCGCAGCTGGTGTTGGTGGCCGTCGGCCTGGGCGCCCTCGTCGCCAAGTCGATGCTGGCCTTCCACATCGTCAAGTGGATCGGTGTGGCATATCTGATCTGGCTGGCGATCCAGCAATGGCGTAGCGCCTCGCAGGATCTACGCGACCGGATGGGCGGTGCGGGCGAGCGGGGCCGGCTGGCCCTGGTGACGCGCGGATTCCTGGTGAACACGACCAACCCGAAGGGCTTGGTGTTCCTGGTCGCGGTGCTGCCGCAGTTCGTGGTGCCGACCGCACCGTTGCTCCCGCAGTACCTGGCGATCGGGGCGACGATGGTCGTCGTCGACGTGGTCGTGATGAGTCTCTACACCGGCCTGGCGGCGCGGTTGCTCAATTGGCTGCAGACACCGCGTCAGCAGACGATGCTCGGCCGGGTGTTCTCCGGGCTGTTCGCGACGGCCGCCGTGGTGCTCTCGTTGGTCCGCCGCGGCGCGACCGCCTAGCCACCCGTCGTAGCCTCCAGCGCTTCCTTGATGATCGGTGCTGCCGTTTCCATCGCAGTCTGCAGCGGACTGGCGACTTCGGATGGCAGCACATCGCGAGACCAGACGAAGCGGCAATGGTTCGGCCCGTCGGCCACCACCTGCATCACGGCATTGTCATGCTCAGGCCGGGCGGTGTCGCCGATCAGCGAGTACGCGATCCGGCGGGCCTGGTCGTCGCGGCTGACCAGCCGCTCGCGGGCGACGAACCCGTCCGCGAACGTCACGACGCGAACGTCGCCGTCGGCCTCGGAAGAAGTGACGAAGCCGGGGGCCATCCGCACCGGACCATCGGCCCAGTCGCCTATCACCTGCCACACGTGTGCACCGTCGGCGTCAACTTCGAACTCGATCTGGATGAAGGCCATGGCATCAGTCTGGCCGGACACTGACCTGGTGTCTTGAACATTCTTGCGGGCCTTGGATGTCGGTCCGCGGGGCTAGCGTGTGGGAGGTGTTGAGTGCACAGACGCTGATTTCCCGGCCGGATTTCAGCATCGCCACCTGGAGCTGCACCGGCGAGCACGCGGACTGGTCCGAGCCTGAATGCCCGGTCGACGGGCGGTTCGTCCTGGTGCGCTCCGGGCGCTTTCAGCGTCGTGGGTCCGGCGGCCCGGTGGAACACGATGCGACGCTCGGCTATCTCGGTGCGCCCGGGGAGCCCGAACATTTCGCTCATCCACACGGCGGCGATGCCTGCACGTCGTTGCAGCTCAACGCCGAGAACTGGTGGCAACTCGCCGGCGAGCCGAAACGGATCGGCCCTACCGCCGTGTATGTGGACGCCCGGCTCGAACTGGCCCATCGGCGGCTCCTGTCCGCCGGTCCCGACGATCCCGACTATCAACTCGCGGAGGGTCTGGTGCAGCTGGTGGGCACGGCGCTGCGTTCGGTGGCACAACGACCGATACCGGCCGGGTCACCGGCTCAGCTCTCGGAGCGGCGGTTGGTGGCACAGGCCCGCGAGGCGATCAGGCAGGCCGACGACGCTGCCGTGGGACTGTTCCCCCTTGCCGCCGCTCTCGGGGTTTCCCCGTACCGGCTGAGTCGTTCGTTCGGCCATGAATTGGGGGTGTCGGTGACGCGGTACCGCAACCGGGTCCGGATCAGCCGGGCGCTAGACCATCTGCACCGCAGAGACTCCACGGTGGCCGATATCGCGGCTGCACTGGGCTTCGCGGACCAAGCGCACCTCTGCCGCACAATGCGTGCACACACCGGGTGGACGCCGACCGCGGCCCGGCGCGAATTGCGCCGAGCCGCAGCGGATTAAGTGTCCAGGCCGATATCGAGCACCCGCACCGAATGGGTGAGGGCACCGATCGCGAGGTAGTCGACCCCGGTACCGGCGTAGTCGGCGGCGCTGTCCAATGACAGGCCACCCGAGGATTCCAACAGGGTTTTGGGCGAGCGCGTGTCGCGGCGCTGCACGGCGATCTGGGTCTGCCAGACCGGAAAGTTATCGAGCAGCACCAATTCCACGTCGGCGGCGAGCACGTCGTCGAGTTGCTCGAGCGAATCCACCTCGACCTCGCAGGGCAGGTCCGGCGCCTCCGCCCGGACCGCCTTGAGCGCGGCAAGCACCGACCCCGCCGCGGCGACGTGGTTGTCCTTGATCAACGCCGCGTCGCCCAGCCCCATCCGATGGTTGACGCCACCACCGACGCGGACCGCGTACTTCTGCAGCGCACGCAGGCCCGGCAGCGTCTTGCGGGTGTCGCGGATCTTGGCGTTGGTACCGGCCACCGCATCGACCCAGGCGGCGGTCGCCGTGGCGATCCCCGACAGGTGGCACATCAGGTTCAGCATGGTGCGTTCGGCCGTGAGCAGCCCGCGGGTCGGCGCCTCGACCGTCAGGATCGCCGAACGGGCGTCCAGGCGGGCACCGTCCTCGACTCGGTTGATCACGCGGTAGCCGTCGGCACCGAGGACCTCGTCGAGCACCAGTAGCGCGATGTCGACACCGGCGGCCACGCCTGGCTCCCGATTCACCACCGAGGCGGTGGTCATCGCATCGGCGCCCACGGTGGCAAGAGTCGTGATGTCCGGGCCGTAGCGCAGGTCTTCTTCGAGCGCGCGTGTGATCGTGGCCCTGGCCTCCGCCAGCTCAGTATCCGAAAGTGCCATCAGCACACCGCCGTTGCGGTATCGAGGACGGGGCGGCCGGCTACGGCGCGAATTGTCACGGAATGCTCCTGAGCGGGGTCGGTATCGGGGTAATCGGCGCGATGGTGGCAGCCACGGCTTTCGGTGCGGGCCAGGGCCCCGACGGCGATCGCGCGTGCGGTCGCGGTGAGGGCCGCATCCTCGAAGCTGTGGCGGTTGGCGGGCTGCACCGAACGCGCATCGGCCAGAACAGCGTCGAGCCGCCGCAGGCCCTCGGCGTCGCGGACCACTGAAGCATGCTCGGACATGGCTTGCTGCAGGACATCTCGGTCAACGGAGTCTTGACGGCGGTCCTGCGGCGCCTGGGCGCGCACCGAACCGGCCGCGCTTGCGTGCTCGGCGGCCAACCGGCCGGCCCGGCCGCCGACGACGAGCCCTTCCAGCAGGCTGTTGGAGGCCAACCGGTTGGCTCCGTGCATCCCGGTGCGGGCGACCTCGCCCGCGGCGAACAGCCCGGGCAGTTCGGTACGTCCATGCACGTCAGTCACCACACCGCCGCAGCTGTAGTGGGCGCCGGGAACCACCGGAATCGGTTGGCGGGTGGGGTCGATCCCGGCCGCCGCGCAGGCCGCCGCCACGGTGGGAAACCGGTCGGAGAACCGGGCGATACGCCGGGCATCCAGATAAACGCACGGGTCACCCGAGGTGCTGAGCCGGGCGTTGATGGCAGCCGCGACCACATCGCGGGGGGCCAGGTCCCCCATCGGATGCACCCCATCGGTCACCGAGTTGCCTTGCGAGTCAATGAGTACGGCGCCTTCACCGCGGAGTGCTTCGGTGATGAGCGGACGCCGTCCGCCGCCGTTCTCCGCGTACAGCATGGTCGGGTGGAACTGGACGAACTCGATGTCGCGGACCGCAACTCCGGCCCACAGCGCCAGGGCGATGCCGTCACCGGTCGAGCCACTCGGATTGGTGGTGGCCGCGTACACGTGGCCGAGGCCGCCGGTTGCCAGGATGACCGATGGCGCGTGGATGAGACCCAGGCCGTCCTCGTTGCGCACCAGCACTCCGGTCACGCCACTGTGGTCACGCAGGATCTCGCACGCCACGTGGTCACGGCGGATGTCGAGTTCAGCGGCTGCCGAATCGAGGGCGCGCTGCACCTCGGCCCCGGTGGAATCACCCCCGGCGTGAATGATCCGGCGGCGGGTGTGGCCGCCCTCGCGGGTCAGCGCCCAGCGCCCAGGTGCTGTCTCGTCGAACTGGGCGCCGTCGGTCACCAGATCCGCCACCGCGCCGTAGCCGGCCGCGACGATGGAGCGCACCGCATCCGGATCGCAAAGGCCGCCGCCCGCCGCGACCGTATCGGCAACGTGCGCCTCGACGGAGTCGTCGGAATCCGGCAACACGACAGCAATCCCGCCCTGGGCATGGAACGTCGCAGTCTCGCGAGCCTTGCTCAGGACCACCACTCGCCGGCCCCGGCGGTGCGCGGCCAGGGCCGCCACCAGACCGGCGACTCCGGTGCCGACCACGACAACGTCAGCGCGCTGCTGCCACAGCGTCGAACTGCCGCAGGCGAAGCGGCTCGATCCCCGGGCGCTGCCCGTCGGGGTCATTCGCCGCCGCCGGGCTGACCAATCGCGATCATGCGCTGCACGCTGGCCCGTCCCAGCCGAGCGGTCTCGGGATCGACATGCACCTCGTCGGCACCCTCGATCAGGCAGCGCAGCAGTGCGGCCGGAGTGATCATCTTCATGTAGGTGCACGACGCGCGGTCGTTGACGGCCAGGAAGTCGACTTCCGGTGCAGCCCTGCGCAACTGGTGCAGCATGCCGACCTCGGTGGCGACGAGTACCTGTCGGGCCCGGGTTTCACGGGCCGCGTCGAGCATTCCGCCCGTTGACAGGATCTTCACCCGCTCCTCGGGAACCGCACCCTCACCGGCCAGGTAGAGCGCCGAGGTGGCACAACCACATTCAGGGTGCACAAAGAGTTCGGCGTCGGGGTGCGACCGGGCCTGGTCGGCCAGCTCGTCGCCGTTGATCCCGGCGTGCACGTGGCATTCGCCGGCCCAGACGTGCAGGTTCTTGCGGCCGGTGACGCGGCGCACGTGCGCACCCAGGAACTGGTCCGGGCAGAACAGCACCTCGCGGTCCCCGGGGATCGAGGCCACCACCTCGACGGCATTGGACGAGGTGCAGCAGATGTCGGTCAGCGCCTTCACCGCGGCAGTGGTGTTGACGTAGGAAACGACGACCGCACCGGGGTGCTCGTCCTTCCAGGCCTGCAGCTCGTCGGCGGTGATCGAGTCGGCCAGCGAGCAACCGGCGCGCTGATCCGGGATCAGCACCGTCTTGTCGGGGCTGAGGATCTTGGCCGTCTCGGCCATGAAGTGCACGCCGCAGAACACGATGGTGTCCTCGGGAGCCTCGGCGGCGATGCGTGACAGCGCCAGGGAATCACCGACGTGGTCGGCGACGTCCTGGATGGCCGGCAACTGATAGTTGTGCGCCAGCAGCGTCGCGCCACGCTGATCGACCAAACGGCGGATCTCGGCAGCCCATTTCTCGTCGCCGTCAACGCCGGAATAGCCACCGGGACCATCGACGATCTGATCTGCCAAGCCCCCCGCGAGGGTGTCATTGAGAGCGGTCACGCCGACCTCCTCCACTGCGTCAGGTTTTCGACTTATAATCGAAAACATGCCACATGGTAACACCGCGCACGAAGTGCTCGCCGTCGTGTTCCAGGTTCGCGGCCTCGACACCCGGCAACCCGCACTCAACGTGCTGCTGTGGCAGCGGGCACTGGATCCGGAGCAGGGCAAATGGTCCCTGCCGGGCGGCCGACTGGATGACGACGAGGACCTGATCAGTTCGGTTCGACGACAGCTCGCCGAGAAGGTTGACCTGCGAGAACTCGCCCATCTCGAGCAACTGGCGGTGTTTTCCGACCCGCATCGCGTTCCCGGCACGCGGACCATCGCATCGACGTTCCTGGGCCTGGTGCCCTCCCCCTCTACCCCGGCCCTGCCGCCGGACACCCGGTGGCATCCGGTCAGCGACCTCCCCCCGATGGCCTTCGACCACGCACCGATGGTCGAACACGCACGCAACCGCCTGGTGGCCAAGATGTCGTACACCAACATCGGATTCGCCTTGGCGCCAAAGGAATTCGCGCTGTCCACGTTGCGTGACATCTACAGCGCCGCGCTCGACTACCAAGTCGATGCCACGAACCTGCAGCGCGTCCTGGAACGCCGCAAGGTCATCACCCGCACCGGGACCACCGCCCGATCCGGGCGTAGCGGCGGCCGTCCCGCGGCGCTGTACCGCTTCACCGACTCGCGCTACCGCGTGACCGACGAATTCGCTGCTCTGCGCCCGCCCGGGTGAGTCGACTGGCTTCTTAGACCCTCCTTAAGTAAGAATGCCGGGATGGACATGGGCAGTGCAGCCACCGTCTCGGCAGCCGAATGGATCGGTCGGGCACCTCACGAGGAGCTCGACCAGGCCGCCCGGCCCGTCCTCCCCCACGACGACGCGTTCTATGTACCGCCCGCGGGGTTCCAGCACGCCGAACCAGGCACCGTCCTGCGCAGCCGTGACGTCGAGCTGGCGTTTCTGGGCCTGATCCCGCAGCGCCTGCAGGCCACGCAGCTGTTGTTCCGTTCCACCGACCGCAACGGCATCCCGGAAGCTGCCGCCACCACCGTCATCGTCCCGGCCGACGCCGCACCGGACTGTCCGATCGTGTCGTACCAGTGCGCGATCGACGCAATTTCAGCCCGGTGCTTCCCCTCCTACGCCCTGCGCCACCACGCCAAGGCCACCGGCTCCCTGGCCCAGCTGGAATTTCTGCTGGTCTCGGCCGCGCTGGCCGAAGGCTGGGCGGTCTCGGTGCCCGATCACGAGGGCATCAACGGCATGTGGGGCGCGCCCTACGAGCCCGGTTACCGGGTGCTCGACGGCTTGCGGGCGGCGCTCAACACCGAGCACCTGTCGTTGTCTCCGACGGCACCTATCGGCCTGTGGGGATATTCCGGCGGCGGCCTGGCCAGCGCCTGGGCAGCCGAGATGGCCGGCAGCTACGCCCCTGAGCTCAATATCGTCGGCGCCGTCCTGGGCTCCCCTGTCGGCAACCTCGGAAACACCTTCCGCCGGCTCAACGGCACCGTGTTCTCCGGGCTGCCGGCCCTCGTGGTGGCCGCCCTCGCCGACATCTACCCCAACCTCAACCGAGTGATCGCCGAGCACGCCACCACAGAGGGACGCAAGATCCTGGACCGGCTGCACCGGATGACCACCGTGGAGGCCGTCGTGCGGATGTTCCGCACCGACATGGCCGATCTGGTCGACCTGCCCCTGGAACAGATCATCGACGGCCCCGAAGTCACCGAGGTGTTCAACGACACCAAACTCGGTGTGGCCGTGCCGGTCCCGCCGGTGCTGATCGTGCAGGCCGTGCATGACGAGATCATCTCGGTCGACGACATCGACGAACTCGCCGATACCTACCTGGCCGGCGGGGCCGACGTGACCTACCACCGCGACATGTTCAGCGAACACCTGCTGTTGCACCCGTTCTCGGCGCCGATGGCGTTGCGCTGGCTGAACGACCGGTTCGCCGAGCGCCCGCTGACCGCCAACCTCGTGCGTTCCAAATGGCCGACGCTGCTCAACCCGATCACCTACATGGGCATGGCGCGACTGGCCGGAATCGCCACCAAAGTGGCTTTGGGCCGGACGGTACGGCGGCGCCCGCTCTGACCTTTCGCGAGCTGGCACAATAGGGGTAGATGCGTTATATCCGTCAGCCTCCGACGGTGGCCCTGCGCGACAGCGTCGACCACCTGTGGTGCATTGCGGACGGACCCACGTACCCGGCGGAACGCATCCTGCCCACCGGTACCACCGAACTTGTCGTGAACCTCGGCGCCGACACCATCACCATAGCGAACCATCAAGGTTCACAACGACTTTCGGGATCCGCAGTCTCCGGCCCCTACACCCGGCCGTTCGACATCGACGCCCGTGAGCACACCGCAATGGTGGGCGTGCATTTCAAACCGGGTGGCGTACACGCGGTCCTCGGAGTGTCACCGCACGAACTGCTGGGTTCCCACATCGATCTCGACGCAGTGTGGAACGGCGCAGCCGACCTGCGCGCCGAGATCTGCGAGGCGAAGTCGATCACACAGCGCTTGGCGATCGTCGAACGTGCGCTGCTCACCCGATCGAGCGGCGACCGCGGGCTGACCCCGGAAGTGGCCTTCGCGGTGGGCGCGCTCAGCCTCGACCGCCAACCAACGATCGAAAAGCTTGCCCGCGCAATTGGCTTCAGTCACCGCAGGCTGATCCAGCTGTTCACCGCCCAGGTCGGGATGCCACCCAAACGGTTCGCCCGCCTGCAACGGTTCCGGCACGCACATGACGCCGTCTCATCGGCACTCTCACCGCCGCATTGGCCTACCTTCGCCGTCGAGCACGGATACGCCGACCAGTCGCACATGATCAGGGAGTTCCAGGAGTTCTCCGGGATGACCCCCGCCCAGCAACTACGCCGAGGCAGCTACGTCGCGAAGGATGACCACATCGCGCTCGAGCCGTAGGTCAATTTTGTTCAATACATCCGCCGCGAAGATCGGCAGACTGCGGTCATGTCTAGACATACCACCTACCGAACCGGCGCGATCCGCTACCAGGTCACCGACGTCGAGCGCGCGGTGGCGTTCTATACCGGGCACCTGGGATTCGATGTCGCACTCCGTGGAGGACCGGCATTCGCATCCGTGGTCAACGGGGATCTCACCGTGTTCTTGAGCGGGCCGGGCAGCTCGGGTGCACGTCCACTGCCCGACGGCACGCCACAGACCCCCGGAAGCTTCAATCGGATCGTGCTCGAAGTCGACGACCTCGACACCGCCGTCACCGAGTTGCACGGGGCCGACGTCAGGTTCCGCAACACGATGGAGACGGGGCCGGGCGGACGGCAGATCCAGGTCGACGACCCCGACGGCAACCCCGTCGAGCTTTTCGAACCCGCAGCCGTCAAGCCCCGGGCGGACTGACCACCGGCGGGATCACCGGATACGTCGGGGTCTCCACAGGAGGCCACGCGCCCAGGTCGTCACGCACGGTGGACACCGCGATCAGCGCATAGACCATTGCCGCCGCGGCTGCAGGAAACAGGATCGTGCCGGCGATCTGCAGCGGTGTGTGCCCGAAAAAGACCGACGGCGCTTCCAACACGTACTGGACCCGATGTTCCGGGCTCACCGGGGCTCCGGCGATGTCCAACGAGCCGAACCGCACGTGCGCCAGTGCCGCACCGACACCGGCAGCCACGCCGGTGGCCAACGCAGAGCCCATGGCCAACGCAGCGACCATGACGGGCCCGCGATGCGGAGCCCATTGCCACAGCGCCACCGCGGCCACGATCGCCAGGACGACGAGCATGCCGACGAACATGAATGCCGACGTGAAGAAATGATCGGATTCACTGCCCAGATACGCGTGCACCCGCTCACCGCTACGGGTCAACGCGATCACGCCATGAATCCCCGGCGTCA
The DNA here is from genome assembly GCF_058536225.1 of Mycolicibacterium arcueilense. Taxonomy (NCBI): domain Bacteria; kingdom Bacillati; phylum Actinomycetota; class Actinomycetes; order Mycobacteriales; family Mycobacteriaceae; genus Mycobacterium; species Mycolicibacterium arcueilense. Next base: position 1,939,310 of record NZ_JBZTYL010000007.1, on the reverse strand, counting down.
ACCAGGCCCACAGCGCGCCGAGCAGCGCACCGGCCACCGCCAGAGCCCCAAGGACGGTCACCACCGCACGCTCGCGCGAAACTCTCGGTGCGCCAGGGAGATTGGCGGGAGCCGAACCGGCCTGGGCAACCTGCTCTTCGCCCGAGAGGCTCATCGGGACCTTCTGCTCTTCGCCCGAGAGGCTCATCGGGACCTTCTGCTCTTCGCCCGAGAGGCTCATCGCCGCGTATCCAGGTCCATCGAATCCACCTGCCCATGCCGCGAACACTTGGCCCACCACCCGGTGGGCCGCACCTGGACGATCATCCGGCGGCCGCATTCGGCACAGAACCGTGGCGGTTCCAGCCCGAGCTGAGCGGCAGTGGGCACGACGCTTCCGTCCGCCGCGTCCGCCTGGACCCCGGTGTAGACGTTGTATAGGCCGGCGCCGACGGGCGCGGGCAAGTCTTGAACCATCACCACCAGTTCTACAGGCTGGCGTTCAGCGCCTTGATCGGCATCTGCAGATCGTCGAGCAATTCCAGGTCCGACTCGGCCGGACGGCCCAGGGTGGTCAGGTAGTTGCCGACGATGACGGCGTTGATGCCGCCCAGGATGCCCTGCTTGGCGCCGAGGTCACCAAGGGTGATCTCGCGGCCACCGGCGAAGCGCAGCATCGTGCGCGGCAGCGCCAGCCGGAACGCGGCCACCGCCTTGAGGGCCTCAGAGGCAGGCAGCACCTCGAGATCGCCGAAGGGTGTGCCCGGGCGCGGGTTGAGGAAGTTCAGCGGCACCTCGTGCGGGTCGAGCTCGGCCAGGTTGGCGGCGAACTCGGCGCGCTGCTCCAGCGTCTCGCCCATGCCCAGGATGCCGCCGCAGCAGACCTCCATGCCGGCCTCGCGCACCATTTCCAGCGTGCCCCAGCGCTCTTCCCACGAGTGGGTGGTGACGACGTTGGGGAAGAACGACTGTGCGGTCTCCAGGTTGTGGTTGTAGCGGTGCACGCCCATGTCCTTGAGGCGGTCCACCTGCTCCTGGGTCAGCATGCCCAGCGAGCACGCGATCTGGATGTCGACCTCGTTGCGGATCGCCTCGATGCCCGCGGCGACCTGGGCCAGCAGGCGCTCGTCGGGGCCACGCACCGCGGCCACGATGCAGAACTCGGTGGCGCCGGTCTTGGCGGTCTGCTTGGCCGCCTCGACCAGGCTCGGGATGTCGAGCCAGGCGCTACGCACCGGGGAGGCGAACAGACCCGACTGCGAGCAGAAATGGCAGTCCTCCGGGCAGCCGCCGGTCTTGAGGCTGATGATGCCCTCGACCTCGACCTCGGGGCCACACCACTTCATCCGGACCTCGTGGGCCAGGGCCAGCAGTTCCTCGAGCTGGTCGTCGGGCAGCTGCAGCACCTGCAGCGTCTGGTCCTTGTCGAGGCCGACGCCACGCTCCAGAACCTGCTCGCGAGCTACGCCCAGTACATCTACGGCTGCCTGCGTCACCGAAAGTCCTCCTGTGGATCATGGGGTCGGCCGGGCCGACAATTGAACACGTCGGCCGAGCCGACAATTGAACACCGTTCAGGCTAGGGTAACGGTGTGCAACTCCACAAACCCGACGTGGTGGATGCGGCGACGGCCATCCTCGACAACTACGGCATCGCCGACCTGACGATGCGCCGCCTGGCCCGTGAGCTCAACGTCAGTCCGGGTGCGTTGTACTGGCACTTCGCCAACAAACAGGAACTGCTCGGCGCCGTCGCCGACCGCATCCTGCAGCCTGCGCGCACTGATTCCACGACGCCGTCCTGGCCGGGCCGGATCCACGAGATCTGTGTGGCGCTGCGCGACGCACTGCTGTCGCACACCGACGGCGCCGAACTGGTGTCATCGAGCTTCGCGGCCGGGCAGTCAAAGCTGGCCATCGAGATCGTGGCCCAACTCGCCGACGCCGCCCAGCGGGCCGGTGTGGCATCGCCGGACGACGAGTTGGCTGCTCGCACTTTCCTGTACTTCGTGCTCGGCTTCACCGCCGACGAACAGTCCCGTCTGCAGTGGGACGCCGCGGGCGCCCTGGCCGACGAGCAGTCGGTGCTCACCCGTGACACCTCCCGCCAGTTCGCCTTCGGCCTGCAGTTGCTCGTGGACGGTGTGGCAGTACGGGGCGCCAGCGCACTCAGCTCCGGCCGCGATGGCCGGCAGCGTAGCGAGAATTGATCCGGGCAGCTCAGAATGCCGCCTCAAAATGGCGGTGGTGGTCCATATTCTTCGGCGAGCCAGGCTTGGTATTGGCGTTCGACGTCGAGGTCGTTGTTGAATTCGGCGCGTAGGCGTCGTTCTTCGGCGATGCGTTCTTGGCGGTCCTGCTCGCGAGTGTGTGAGCGTTTGGGCATCTTCCCGGCCCGGTGCGGATTCTCGTTGGGGGCTTCGGGTACGGACAGGTTGAGGTCCCCGGTGGGTTGGCCCAGGGTGGGAAACATACCCGCGCCATGGGGTTCGGTGACATGTGTGTGGCCGGTGGGTGTGGTGATTTCGACTGTGCCGTCAGGTAATTGACGATCCGACCAGCCCGGGCAGAACGTCTTCACCAAATGATGGGCCCGGCAGTACAGCTTGGTGTTCGATGGATGCGTCGGGCCCGCCGGATAGGGCACGGTGTGGTCGATGTCGCACCGGGCGATCGGGGCGTCACAACCGGGGAACCGACACGTCAGATCGCGCCAGCGGATGAACTCCGATAGTGCCACCGACGGGCGATACCCCGGCTCAGCCCCCTCGGGGGCGGCGGACTCGCTGGGTTCGATCGGCGCCTCAGGCGAACCGCTCGGTTCGGTCGACTCAACCGTGTCAGACACCGTGCCTTGTTCGGCCGGAGTCTTAGGCGCTGCAGGCATCCGCACCGGCTTGATCTTGGCCGTGGCCGCCAGGTCGCGAACGGATTCGGCGGGCAGGATGCCATGCCCAGGCAGATACCCCGGATTCTGCGAGCTGCCATCGAGAGTGGATTGCTCGGCCAGCACGTGCACCACCGCCGCATCGGCCGCCGCACGCTTTTGGGCGGCCGGGCAATCATCCCGACCACACCGGCAGGTCAACTGGGCCTCCCGCCGCGCCAACGGCCCGATCGCATCGGCACGGCGCCGCTCCCGGCTGCGCGGATCATGCTCACACACCGTGTCCGCCAACGCATCCAGGCGTTGATCGAACGCCGCCCCGTCAACGGCATCCACATTGGCCACGATGGTGGCCTGACCGGGGCTGCCCGGATCGACCTGCACAAACCGGTCCTGCGCCAGATCCGGCGGCACCCGGACCCCGTTCGGATCGAGTTTCGCGATCCACTGATCAATCCGATCCCGCAACTGCCGCTCGGAGAACCGCATCCACTGAGGCGCCCGCTCAGCCAACTCGGCGTCCAGCCCGGCCCACACCGCGGGGTTGGTGGTCTCGGTGCGAGCGATGATCATCCGCACCACCCGATAGTCGATATCGCCGACGGCGAAGCGGGCCGCCACCTGGGGCAGTTTGTCGCGCAACACCCGAGCGTGATGTACCTGGGTGCCGCCGCGGCCCCGGCTGATCCGCATCGCCACCGAAACCTCCGCCGAAACCTCTTCGAACGGATCGGTGCGCCACAAAATGCTGTCGGCCAGTTCCTGTTCACGCAGGCTGTCCAACGCCCCGATCGCGGCCAACCGTCCGGCGATCGCCACCGACTCGGCCCGCGTAGCAGCACTGACCTCGTCGATCAGCTCCACATCAGACAGTGGATCGAACATGTGTTCGATTATGCCACCACCCACCGACGCTGCGGGCGAATTCGGGCCGGACAGACCTAGGGGCAGTTCCCGATCGGGTGATCCAGGCGCTTGTCGCCGTCCCAATGACGTAGCCCGGCCACCTGACCGATGATCTCGGCGGGTCGCCCGGCGATCCGCACAGCGGTGGTCTGCCGGCCCGGAGCGATCCGCCGGGCCAGCGTGACGTGCGGAGTCCAGTTCCCCGGTTCGGTGTGGGGCATGGGAGTCGGGTCCATGAACGGCAGGCACAGTCGATACACCTCGGCCTGGATCTCGAGCAGCTCCTCCGTCGGGACCAGCAGCCGCGCCAATACTCCGGCCGAGCGCCCGAAGATCAGCGTCGCGCCCAGCCGGCACTGCAGCGGGAACCGGTGGACGAGGTCGGTGAGCACGACGTCAGCCTGAGCGTCGATGTGTTGGGCGACGGTCAGCGTCGCGTGCGGCCTGCTGGCGGGCGCCTGGCTCGGAATGTCGGCGTCGCGCAGTGCATCCCAGATCCGCCGGACCGTGTCCTCGGTGTCCGGGTCGAATACCAGCTCGACGGAATGGACCATCTCAAGCCAGGCCGGTCAGCCAGTTCAGATCGAAGGCGTCGGCGCAGAGCTTCTCGAACTCCTCGGCGCTCGCCCCGCCCGCTCCTGCGGGCAGTACTGCACGCACCGGCGCCAACCGTGCCAGCGCGTCCCGGTTTCCGGACTCGGCGGCGCCGGGGTTCTCCGGCCACGCCCCGATCACCAGACCGGCGCAGGTAATTCCTTGCCCTGCAAGTGATTCCAATGTCAACGCGGTGTGGTTGAGCGTTCCCAGCCCCGGGGAGACCACCACGAGGACGGTAGCGGAGAGATCAACAGCCAGATCACGCAGCGTGACGCCGTCAGCCCCCAGCTCGACCAGCAGACCACCCGCACCTTCGACGAGGGTCAGCCCGCCGGGAACCTCGGCGGCTCGCACCGCGTCCACCAACTCGGTACGCGTCGGCAATGGAAGTCCGGCACGCTCCGCGGCAGATACCGGCGCCAGCGGTTCCGGATACCGCCATCCGCCGTGCAGATTGCCGACCCCGGACAGCCGGTGCACCTCACCGAGGTCGTTGTCACCGTCCACGGTTCCGGTCTGCACCGGCTTGGACACCGCGACATCGAGCCCAGCCAGCCGCGCCGCGCAGGCCAGCGCGGCGGTCGTCACGGTCTTGCCGACGCCGGTGTCGGTCCCGGTGACGACCAGCGTGCTCACAACCGGGCCTCCGACAGAACCTCGGTCAACACCTGACGGGCCAGATCCATCTCGTCGGCGGTCAGCGAGGCCCGGGCCGTCAAGCGCAGACGTGAGGTGCCCTCGGGAACCGTCGGTGGCCGGAAGCAGCCCACCCGTACACCGCGGTCCAAGCACGCGGCCGCAGCAGCCACCGCGACCTCCGGCTCACCGAGGATCACCGAGACGACCGCGGAATCGGGCACCGCGGTATCCCCGGAGATCCGGGCCAGCTCGGCGGCATGGTCCAGAACTGCTTGCGCTCGCTGGGGTTCGGCGATCAGCACCCGCAGGGCGGCCGCCGCCGCACCGACTGCCGCCGGCGCCAATCCCGTATCGAAGATGAACGGACGGGCCGCGTCGATCAGGTGGGCGCGGATCGGCTCGGGGCCGAGCACCACGCCGCCCTGGCTGCCGAGCGCCTTCGACAGCGTCGCCGTCATCACCACGTCCGGCGCTCCGGCGAGGCCGGACTCGTACAACAGACCCTGCCCGCCCGGACCGCGCACGCCGAGTCCATGTGCCTCGTCGACGAGCAACAACGCACCGTGCCGGCGGCAGACCGCGTGCAGTTCGCGCAGCGGCGCGAGCACGCCGTCGGTGCTGAACACCGATTCGGTCAGCACCACCGCGCGGTCCTCGGTGCGCGACGAGAGCGCGGTATCGACGGCGTCAACGTCGAGGTGCGGCGTGACGGTCACCCGCGCACGGGACAACCGGCAGGCGTCGACCAGCGAGGCATGGGTCAGGGCATCGGAGACGAGCAGCGAGCCGGGACCGCTCAGTGCGACGACGGCACCCAGGTTGGCGGTGTAACCCGAGGAGAAGACCAATGCCGACTCGGCGCCGACGAAGGTCGCCAGCGCGGTCTCGAACTCTTCGTGCAGCTCGGTGTTTCCAGTGACCAGCCGCGATCCGCCGGCGCCGGCACCCCAGGTGCGCAGTGCCTCGATGCCGCCGTCGAGCACCTCCGGGTGCTGCGACAGCCCCAGGTAGTCGTTGGAGGCCAGGTCCAATTCGGTCGCCACAGCGGGGCGGGTTCGCAGCTCACGACGAAGCCCGGCCTGCCTGCGCTGTGATTCGACATCGGCCAGCCAGGCCAGCGGTGATAGATCGGTGCGCGTCACAGTGGGCTCCTCGCTGCGGTTGAACACGTCGGCGGTGCCGACAGTTGAACACCGTTCAGGTTAGTGCACGAGCGACGCCGACCATGCCGGCGGTGATCTGTTCCACCTCCGCAGGCGTGCAGATGAAGGGCGGCATGGCATAGACCAGCTTGCCGAACGGACGCAGCCATACCCCGTGCCGCAACGCCGCCAGCGTCGCCACCTTCATGTCGACCGGCTCGCGCATCTCGATCACGCCGATGGCGCCGAGCACCCGCACATCGGCGACGCCGGGCAGGGCGCGGGCCGGCTCGAGTCCCTGTCGCAGGCCCGCCTCGATCTCGGCCACCCGGGCCGGCCAGTCACTGCTGACCAGCAGTTCCACCGCGGCGACACCGACCGCACAGGCCAGCGCGTTGGCCATGAACGTCGGCCCGTGCATCAGGGCACCGGGCTCCCCCGCACTGATCGTCCGTGCGATCTCACGGGTACACAGCGTGGCCGCCAGGGTGATGTAGCCGCCGGTCATCGCCTTGCCGACACACATGATGTCCGGGCTCACCCCGGCGTGCTCGGCGGCGAACAGCTTTCCGGTGCGGCCGAATCCGGTGGCGATCTCATCGAAGATGAGCAGCACATGGTGGCGATCGCAGATGGCCCGCAAGTCCGCGAGGTACCGCGGGTCGTGGAACCGCATTCCCCCGGCACCCTGCACAACAGGTTCGACGATCACGGCGGCGAGCTCATCGGCGTGCTCGGCCAGTTGCCGCTCGAACGCCTCGCTGTAGGACGGCTCGTAGTCGGCGGGCACGGGCGGTGCGAACACCTGGGGCACCAGAACGTCGGTCCACAGGGAATGCATGCCACCGTCGGGATCGCACACGCTCATCGGGGTGAACGTGTCGCCGTGATAGCCGCCGCGCCAGGTCATCAGACGGTGCTTGGACTCTCGGCCGACGCTGCGCCAGTACTGCAGCGCCATTTTGACCGCCACCTCGACCGACACCGACCCGGAGTCGCTGAAGAACACGGTCTCCAGGGGCGCGGGGGTGAGGTCGACCAGCAGCTGGGCCAGCCGGGCGGCCGGTTCGTGGGTCAGACCGCCGAACATGACGTGGTTCATGGTGGCGAGCTGGTTGTTGATGGCACGGTCCAGCACCGGGTGTCCGTGCCCGTGTACGGCAGTCCACCAGGACGCCATCGCATCGAGAACCTCGAGCGGTGCGCCGTCGGTAGGGTCGATCACAGTCAGCCACGCGCCCTTGGCCCCGACCGCGACGACCGGCGGCAACACGTCCGCATCCATGGCGCTGTAGGGGTGCCAGATGTGCGCCGCGTCGATGGCGCTGATCTGCGCCGGTGTCAGCTCAGGCACAGTCGGGCAGCCTAGCCCTTTGCTCACAGGGTGTGACGCACGCATCCGAAATGTGAGCGGCGGGCCGATGTTAGGTAAATTGGCCTCGACCATGAAAACCCTTGACGCCCCCCGGACGGAGCCCGGCACCGAATCCGGTTCCGTTCCGCACGCAGTCATGGGCACCCGTGCATCAGGTTTCTACCGCCACGATCTGGACGGACTGCGCGGTATCGCGATCGCCCTCGTGGCGATGTTCCACATCTGGTTCGGGCGGGTTTCCGGTGGTGTCGACGTTTTCCTGGCGCTGTCCGGATTTTTCTTCGGCGGCAAACTCCTGCGGATCGCGCTCAACTCCGAAGCACCGCTATTGCCTGTTCCCGAACTGATCCGGTTGATTCGGCGCCTACTTCCAGCCCTGGTTGTGGTGCTTGCCGCAGCCGCCGTGCTGACGATCCTCGTGCAACCCGAGACCCGCTGGGAAACGTTTGCTGACCAGAGCCTGGCGAGCCTGGGTTACTACCAGAACTGGGAACTGTCCAACACCGCTGCGGACTACCTTCGCGCCGGTGAGGCGGTCAGTCCGCTGCAGCACATCTGGTCGATGTCGGTCCAAGGGCAGTTCTACGTGGCGTTCCTGGCACTGGTCTTCGGGTTCGCTTTCCTCGGCCGCCGGATCTTCGGGCGGCACCTACGCACCGCATTCATCGTTTTACTGGGCGCCCTGACCATCGCGTCGTTCGTGTACGCGATCATCGCCCACAACAACGATCAGGCGACGGCCTACTACAACAGCTTCGCCCGCGGCTGGGAACTGCTGATCGGCGCACTCGCCGGGGCTTTGGTTCCGGCAGTGCGGTGGCCGATGTGGCTGCGCACGATCTTGTCCACCGTGTCGTTGGCCGCGATCCTGTCGTGCGGATGGTTGATCGACGGCGTCAAGGAGTTCCCGGGGCCGTGGACGCTGGTTCCGGTCGGCGCCACCGTGCTGTTCATCCTGGCTGCCGCAAACCGGTCCGAGGATCCGAGCGCGGGCCAGCGGTTACCTGCACCCAACCGGATGCTGGCGACCAAGCCGTTCGTGTCGCTGGGCTCGATGGCCTATTCGCTCTACCTCTGGCACTGGCCGTTGCTCATCTTCTGGCTGTCCTACTCGGGTCACGCGCACGCCAACTTCCTCGAGGGCACGATCGTGCTGCTGGTGTCGGGCGTGCTCGCCTGGCTCACCACCCGCTACATCGAGGAGCCGCTGCGCTCGCAGAAGAAGGCAAAGGACACCACCCAGACTGTGTCCATGCCTGCCGTTCCGTGGCGAGTCCGACTGCGCCGGCCCACCATCGTTCTCGGCTCGATCGTCGGACTGCTCGGTGTCGCGTTGACGGCCACCTCCTTCACCTGGCGCGAGCACGTCACCGTGCAGCGCGCCAACGGCAAGGAGCTGTCCGGACTGTCGGCCCGCGACTACCCGGGGGCCCGCGCGCTGATCGACCATGCCCGGGTGCCCAAGCTGCCGATGCGCCCGACGGTGCTGGAAGCCAAGGACGATCTGCCCGCGTCCACGACCGACGGCTGTATCAGCGATTTCGGCAACACCGACGTGATCAACTGCACCTACGGCGACAAGAACGCGGCGCGCACCATCGCGGTCGCCGGCGGCTCGCATGCCGAGCACTGGATCACCGCGCTCGATCTACTGGGCCGCCTGCACAACTTCAAGGTGGTCACCTACCTCAAGATGGGTTGCCCGCTCACCACCGAGGAAACCCCGCTGGTGATGGGCGACAACCGCCCCTATCCGAAATGCCATGAGTGGAACCAGAAGGTGATGTCCCAGCTCATCGCCGATCGCCCCGACTTCGTGTTCACCACATCGACGCGGCCCTGGAACATCAAAGACGGCGACGTCATGCCGGGCACCTACATCGGAATTTGGGAAACCCTCTCCCAGAACAACATTCCGGTTCTGGCAATGCGCGACACCCCGTGGCTGACCCGCAACGGCAAGCCATACTTTCCCTACGACTGTCTGGCCAACGGTGGCGATTCCATCTCCTGCGGCATCGAGCGGTCCAAGGTACTCTCCGACCACAACCCCACGCTGGATTTCGTCGGGAGGTTTCCTCTGCTCAAGCCACTGGACATGAGCGATGCGGTGTGCCGGAAGGACTATTGCCGCGTGGTGGAGGGAAATGTGTTGCTGTACCACGATTCTCACCATATTTCGACGACCTATATGCGCACGATGACAGGCGAACTGGGCCGTCAGATGGCGGTTGCCACCGGTTGGTGGTGAACCCATGCCGCCGTCATCTGCAGTGCCGCCCTCGTCAGCACCCACGCCGATGTCGACTGTGTGGCCCGGCGAGGCCTACCCGCTCGGTGCCACCTATGACGGTGCCGGCACCAACTTCTCGTTGTTCTCCGAAGTCGCCGAACGCGTCGAGCTGTGCCTGATCGCGAAGGACGGCACCGAACATCGGATCAACCTCGAAGAGGTCGACGGCTACGTCTGGCACGCCTACCTACCGACGGTCACCCCCGGCCAGCGTTACGGGTACCGGGTCTACGGCCCGTGGGACCCGGGCAGCGGTCATCGGTGTGACCCCAGCAAGTTACTGCTCGACCCGTACGGCAAGTCGTTTCACGGTGACTTCGATTTCAGCCAGGCCCTGTTCTCCTACGACCTGAACGCCGAGCCTCCCGGTACCGGAAACCCGCCCGCGGTCGACTCTCTCGGTCACACCATGACGAGCGTGGTGATCAACCCCTTCTTCCAGTGGGGATCCGACCGGGCGCCCAAGACGCCGTATCACGACACGGTGATCTACGAGGCACACGTCAAGGGCATGACCCAGACCCACCCGGGGATCCCGGAGGAACTGCGGGGCACGTACGCCGGACTCAGCCACCCGGTGATCATCGAATACCTCCAGTCGCTGAACATCACCGCGATCGAGTTGATGCCGGTGCACCAGTTCATGCATGACCACCGACTCCTCGACCTCGGGCTGCGAAACTACTGGGGCTACAACACGGTTGGCTTTTTCGCGCCGCACTTCCAGTACGCCGCCACCCGGCATGCCGGCGGGGCGGTGGCCGAGTTCAAGACCATGGTCAAGGCGTTCCACGACGCGGGCATCGAGGTGATCCTCGATGTGGTCTACAACCACACCGCCGAAGGCAACCACCTCGGTCCGACCATCAACTTCCGCGGCATCGACAACGCGGCCTACTACCGACTGCTCGACGGGCAGCCCGAGTACTACAAGGATTTCACCGGGACCGGCAACAGCCTCAACGCCCGGCACCCACACACGCTGCAGCTGATCATGGACTCACTGCGGTACTGGGTCCTGGAGATGCATGTCGACGGGTTCCGTTTCGACCTGGCCTCCACGCTGGCCCGCGAATTCTATGACGTGGATCGCCTCTCGGCGTTCTTCGATCTGGTCCAGCAGGATCCGGTGGTCAGCCAGGTCAAGCTGATCGCCGAGCCGTGGGACATCGGCGAGGGTGGCTACCAAGTCGGGAACTTCCCAGGTTTGTGGACCGAATGGAACGGGAAGTATCGCGATACTGTGCGCGATTACTGGCGGGGCGAGCCCGCGACTCTGGGCGAGTTCGCCTCCCGGCTGACCGGCTCCTCGGACCTGTACGAAGCCACCGGCCGTCGTCCCGGCGCCAGCATCAACTTCGTCACCTGCCACGACGGGTTCACCCTCAACGACCTCGTGTCCTACAACGAGAAGCACAACGAGGCCAACGGTGAGGACAACCGCGACGGCGAGAGTCACAACCGCTCATGGAACTGCGGGGTCGAGGGACCGACCGACGATCCGGAGATCCTGGCCTTGCGCGCCAAGCAGATGCGCAACATCGTGGGGACGCTGATGCTGTCGCAGGGCACCCCGATGATCGCGCACGGCGACGAGATCGGCCGTACACAGTTGGGCAACAACAACGTGTACTGCCAGGATTCCGAGCTGTCCTGGATGGACTGGTCGCTACTGGAGACCCACGCCGAGCACCTCGAGTTCACCCGCAAGGTACTGGCATTTCGTAAGCGCCATGCGGCATTTCGTCGTCGCCGGTTCTTCGAGGGCAAGCCGATCCGCAGTGGTGATCAGGTCCGCGACATCGCCTGGCTCACTCCGGGCGGTACGGAGATGACTCCGGAGGACTGGGGCACGGGATTGGGAACCTGTGTCGCGGTGTTCCTGAACGGCGACTCCATCCCCGCCCCCAATGCCCGCGGTGAACGCGTTGTCGACGACACGTTCTTGTTGTGCTTCAACGCCAATGACCACGAGCAGGATTTCGTCACGCCCAACGGCGACTATGCCGCCGAATGGACCGGCGACCTCGACACCGCCAGTCCGACGGGCGATTCCGATCTGGTGGTGGCCGCCGGCGAGAAGATCTCGCTACAGGCCCGCTCACTACTCGTCCTGCGCAAGACGGCCTGACATGCCGCGCCCGGTGCTGTCCACATATCGGCTCCAGATGCGCGGGGACTGCTGCACATTCGACGATGCGGTGAACCTGCTCGACTACCTCGACCGTCTCGGTGTGTCCCACCTTTATCTCTCCCCGATCCTGTCCGCCGCACAGGGATCGACCCATGGGTACGACGTCACCGACCCCACCACGGTGTCGGCCGCACTCGGTGGGCCCGAGGGTCTACAGCGCCTGTCCGAGGCGGCGCGATCCCGCGGCATGGGGCTGATCGTGGACATCGTGCCCAACCATGTCGGCGTCGCCCATCCCGAACAGAATCCGTGGTGGTGGGACCTACTGCGACACGGCCGGAATTCGTTGTACGCCGACTACTTCGACATCGACTGGGGTCTCGACGACGGCCGGATCGTGTTGCCGGTCCTGGGCTCCGATGACGACATCGCCGATCTGGTGGTCGACGGCGACGTACTGCGCCTGGGCGATCTGGTCTTCCCGATTGCACCGGGGACCGGCGCGGGCACCGGCAGCGATGTGCACGATCGCCAGCACTACCGGTTGACCGGTTGGCGCAGCGGAATCTGCGGCTACCGGCGCTTCTTCTCGATCACGTCTCTGGCAGCACTGCGACAGGAAGACCGTGCTGTTTTCGACGCCAGCCACGTAGAGGTCAAACGCTGGTTCGACGAAGGATTGGTGGATGGTCTGCGAATCGACCACCCGGACGGATTGTCGGATCCCGCAGGCTATCTGCGGTGGTTGCGTGAGCTCACCGGTCCGGACGCGTGGATCGTGGTGGAGAAGATCCTGGCTGCCGACGAGAGCCTCGATGCATCGCTCCCGGTGAACGGCACCACCGGGTACGACGCGTTGCGTGAGGTCGGCGGACTGTTCATCGACCCGGCCGCCGAGAGTCCACTCACCGCGGTGAGCGGGCATCCGGATCCCGAGGCCGAATCGACGCTCAAGACGGCCGCCGTGGCCGACACCCTCGCCAGCGAGTTGGGCCGCCTGTGCCGGTCTGTCACGGCGGTGACGGGGCAGCACGATCCCCGACTGCCTGCGGCGCTGGCCACACTGATCAGCAGGATCGGCGTGTACCGGAGTGACTATCCGGCGCTGGGCACGATCCTCCCGGTGGCAATACAGGAGTCTGCCTGCGCCGCACCCGAACTCACCGAAGCGTTGACCACGATCTCGGAAGCCATGTCCCGCAGCAGCGAGGTGGTTTCCCGGTTCAACCAACTGTGTGGCGCCGCGACTGCCAAGGCCGTCGAAGACTGCCTGTTCTACCGCGAAGCCCGTCTGGTGTCGCTCAACGAGGTCGGCGGTGCACCGGAGTTGTTCGGGGTCACGGCCGCTGAGTTCCACCAGCGGGCGACGACGCGAGTGCGTGCCTGGCCGTCCACGATGACGGCGTTGTCGACCCATGACACCAAGCGCGGTGAGGATGTGCGCGCCCGCATCGGGCTGCTGTCCCAGGTGCCCGAGACGTGGGCAGATTCGGTCGAGCGGTGGATTGCAACGTCCACTCCCCCGGATCGCGACACCGCACTGTTCTTGTGGCAGAACATCTTCGGCGTCTGGCCGATCGACGGCGCTGTCACCGGCGAGCTTCGCTCCCGGCTGCACGGCTACGCCGAGAAGGCGATCCGCGAGGCCGCCACCAGGACGTCGTGGCACGACCCCGACGAGGATTTCGAGGATGAGGTACACGCGTGGCTGGACCGGGTGCTCGACGGGCCGGTCGCAGCCGAACTGACGGCATTGGTGAGCCGGCTCGAAGCCCATGCTCGCAACGACGTCCTGGGCCAGAAACTCATTCAACTCACGGCACCCGGCATCCCCGACGTCTACCAGGGCACCGAGACGACCGAGGACAGCCTGGTCGATCCGGACAACCGGCGCCCGGTCGATCACGCGGCACTGCGCGGCGCTGTGGAACGCGGCGACGACGACAAGCTGCGCGTGACCATGGCCGCCCTGGCGCTACGCCGGGCCCGGCCCCAGACATTCTTGGCCGGCGGCTACACCCCACTGCCGGCCACCGGCAGTGCTGCGAGACACCTGGTGGCGTTTCTGCGGGGCCAGGATGTGGTGGTGGCCGCCTGCCGGTGGACCGTGGCGCTGGCCGAAACCGGCTGGGAAGACACAGCATTGCCGCTGCCCGACGGCCGGTGGTTGGATCGACTCAGCGGCCGTCAGTGGGCGGGGTCGGTCCCGCTGACCGAGCTGCTCGCCGATTCCCCGGTGGCGCTGCTGGAGCGTACCGATGACTGAATTTTCCGTGTGGGCACCGGCCCCCGACCGCGTGCGGGTTGACCTCGACGGAACGCTGCACGACATGGTGCGCTCCGAAGACGGCTGGTGGCGGGCCGAAGTCGCGAGCCGTAGCGATGCCCGATACGGGTTCGTTCTCGACGACGACCCGACGGTGCTGCCGGATCCTCGCTCAGCGCGCCAACCCGACGGTGTGCATGAACGCTCTCAGCTGTGGCGGCCGGAGCCCGACGCCTGGACCGACAGCGGCTGGGCGGGCCGCTCGATCACCGGCGCGGTGATCTACGAACTTCATATCGGAACCTTCACTCCCGAGGGCACATTCGATTCCGCCATCGACAAGCTCGACCACCTGGTGGACCTCGGTGTCGATTTCGTGGAGTTGATGCCGGTCAATGCCTTCAACGGCACCCACGGCTGGGGTTACGACGGCGTGCTCTGGTACGCGGTGCACGAGCCCTACGGCGGTCCCGACGGGCTGATCCGGCTCATCGACGCCTGCCATGGTCGTGGTCTCGGTGTGCTGATCGACACGGTGTTCAACCACCTCGGCCCCTCTGGCAATTACCTTCCGCGGTTCGGCCCCTACCTGTCATCCGGCCACAATCCGTGGGGCAGTTCGATCAACCTGTCCGATGCCGACGCCGACGAGGTGCGTACCTACATCATCGATTGCGCGCTGCGCTGGATGCGCGACTTCCACGCCGACGGCCTACGCCTGGATGCAGTGCACGCACTCGTGGACAACACCGCAATCCATCTGCTCGAGGAACTGGCGACCGACACCGACGCCCTGGCCGAGGAACTCGGCCGACCGCTGTCGCTGATCGCCGAAAGCGACCTCAACGATCCGCGGCTGATCACCCCGCGCGACCGCGGCGGTTACGGGCTGACCGCACAGTGGGACGACGATATCCACCACGCCATTCACACCGCGGTGTCCGGCGAAAGGCAAGGATATTACGCCGATTTCGGATCACTGGCGACGTTGGCGCAGACGTTGAAGCACGGCTACTTTCATGCCGGCACCTATTCGTCGTTCCGGCACCGCAGACACGGTCGGCCATTGGACACCGCAACGATTCCGGGCACTCGGCTGCTGGCCTACACCCTCACCCATGACCAGGTCGGCAACCGCGCCGTCGGCGACCGGCCGTCACAGTTGCTGACGTTCGGCCAGCTGGCGGTCAAGGCCGCGTTGGCTCTCGGATCTCCTTATACGGCGATGCTTTTCATGGGCGAAGAGTGGGGATCGTCCTCGCCGTTCCAGTTCTTCAGCTCGCATCCGGAGCCGGACCTTGCCCGCGCCACTGCCGAGGGGCGCAAAGCCGAGTTCGCCGAGCACGGCTGGGACGCCGACGAGATCCCGGATCCGCAGGACCCGGCCACCTTCCAGCGCTCCAAACTGAACTGGGACGAGGTCACCGTTGGTGATCATGATCGGCTCCACCGCACCTATCGCGCGCTGATCGCATTGCGGCGCAGCGAACCCGACCTCGCAGACCCGTGGCTCGACCACATGTCCATCGACTTCGACGAAGAGCAGCGCTGGATCGTCCTGCATCGAGGGGCGGTGTCGATCGCCTGCAACCTGAGCGCGGAGGCGGTGGCGGTTCCTGTTTCCGGCGAGCTGCTCCTGGCGTGGGAGGCCCCCGAGATCCGCGCCGAATCCACTGTGTTGGCCGGTCACTCATTCGCCGTCCTGCGCTGCACGCGCGATCAGTGAATCTTCCGCACGGACGTGCCGTCGAGGTCCACGACGGCACCGCGCGAGTTCATGGGCCGTAGTTCCGAAAGTTGATCACCGCTCGTGTCGACGAGCACCGAGTGCGCCTCGCCAGATGCGAATGCATGCCGCTCACCCCACTGGCCCAGCGCCACCACCACCGTGAACAGGTCACGACCGGTCTGGGTGAGCGTGTATACCTGCCGCCGACCGGATGCGGCCGTCTCCCGGTCGAGAATGCCGCGGTCGACCAGTCGGCGTAGGCGGTCGGTCAGGATGTTGCGCGCGATGCCGGTGCGCTGCTGAAAGTCGGTGAAGGCGCGGGCTCCGTCCATGGCGTCACGCACGATCAGCAGGCTCCAGCGATCCCCCACCAGGTCGAGGGTCCGCGCCACCGGACATGCGGGATCGGTCCAGGTCATGTCATCGCTGTGCGGTATCGCGTCGCCCATCGCTCCCCCCTGAAGAGTTGCTGAATGAAACCATTCTGCCGTAGCGTCGGTTCAGTTGCAATTTGCAACTGAATCGGAGGGTAGATGAAACCGACCGTCGGTCTGAAGGTGCTTCTCGCCACCGTGTGCGCAGTGGCCGTGGCAACGATCTACGCGGCACAGCCGGTGCTGGCCCTGATCGGCCACGACCTGGGCGTGCCCGACGCTGAGCTGGGATCGATCGTCACCGCCGGACAACTCGGTTATCTGGTTGGGCTCGTCGTTCTCGTCCCACTCGGCGACATGCTCGATCGCCGCAGGCTCATCGCCGCGCACCTGCTGTTGGCCGCCGCCGGCGTGGCACTGGCCGCGACGGCCGCACAATCCCGGCTGCTGCTCGCCGGCCTGGCGGTCGCCGGCCTGTTCGCGGTCGTCGTGCAGACCACGGTCGCCTACGCTGCGGCCCTGTCCACACCCGAACAACGCGGTCGAACCCTGGGCGTGGTGACCTCTGGAGTCGTCATCGGCATCCTCGGATCCCGCGTGGCGGCGGGCGCCGTTGCCGCGGTGTGGGGTTGGCGCAGCGTCTATCTCGGGCTGGCGGTGTTGTTGCTGGCGCTGGCATGTCTCGTCCTGCGACTCCTGCCGCCCGACCCGCCCCGGGCGCACACCACCTACGTCGAGGTGCTGGCGTCGTTGGGCCGACTGTTCAGTGACCGCCTCTTCGTCTCGCGCGGCGTGATCGCGTTCTTTCTGTTCGCCTCCTTCGGAACGCTGTGGAGTGGCCTGGCTCTGCCACTCGCGGCGGACCCGTGGCATCTGAGCACAGCGCAGATCGGACTCTTCGGAATCGCCGGCCTCGCAGGCGCACTCGGCGCAGCCCGGGCCGGACACTGGGCTGACGCCGGGTTCGCAAGTACGGTCACCGGCGGGGCGCTCGCGCTACTGGCCGTATCGTGGCTGGCCATCGGGCACGCGTCATGGTCGTTGCTGCCGATCGTCGTCGGTGTCGTGGTGCTCGACTTCGCGGTGCAAGCAGTCCATGTGAGCAATCAGCACCTGCTGACCACAGCCCACCCACACCTCACCAGCAGCGTCATCGGCGGCTACATGTTCTTCTACTCGCTCGGCTCAGCCCTTGGGGCGACTGCCACGACCGCCGCGTACTCGGCCGCGGGCTGGACCGCCTCGGCGCTCCTCGGCGCCGCCTTCGCCGCCTGCGGGCTCATCGTCTGGGCGGTCAGCCGACCGGCGCACCGAACGCCACGATGACGGCGACCACTTCAAGGCCACCGGGATCGGCGCCTGAGGGCTTGCCCCTCAGATCGGCTTCCTCAGGTCAGATATCGGTACGTCGGTGACCCGGGTTCGAGCAACTCGACGTGGATGTCGGAGTCCCTCATCCGGGCCAGCAGGCCTTCGAGGTCGGTCGCTGCACTCAACTCGACACCGCACAGTGCCTCACCGGTCTCGCGGTTGTTGCGCTTGACGTACTCGAAAAGCGTGATGTCGTCGCCCGGTCCTAGGACCTCATCCAGGAATCGGCGCAACGCCCCGGGCTCCTGCGGGAAGTCGACCAGGAAGTAGTGCTTGAGCCCCAGATGCACCAGTGAGCGCTCGACCACCTCGTTGTACCGCGACACGTCGTTGTTTCCGCCGGAGATCAGGCACACGACGGTGGAACCGCGTTCGATGTCCGCCTCCAGCAGCGCCGCGACCGACAACGCACCGGCAGGCTCGGCGATGATTCCGTCGTTCTGATACAGATCGAGCATCGTGGTGCACACCGCGCCTTCGTCGACCGTGGTGAGCGAGACCATGTCACCGGCGGCGGCCAACGCGGCATAGGGCAGCGCCCCGGCCCGCGCCACTGCCGCACCGTCGACGAACTGGTCGACGTGTTCGAGGGTGACCGGCTGACCCGCGGCCAGCGCGGCGATCATCGAGGCCGCACCGGCCGGCTCGACACCGAGTACCGAGGTGCCCGAGGCCCGCTCGGCGAGGTAGGTGGTGATGCCGGAGATACAGCCGCCGCCGCCGACGGGGACGATCACCAGGTCCGGCTCGTCGTCGAGTTGGTCGAGCAGCTCGGCAGCGATGGTGCCCTGCCCGGCCATCGTCCGCACATCGTCGTACGGGGGTACGAGGGTCGCCCCGGTCCGGGCGACATCGTCGAGCGCCGCGGCAGCAGCCAGATCGTAGGTCGACCCAACCGCGATGAGCTCGATGAACTCGCGGCCGTGGTATCGGATCCGGTCACGCTTCTGTTTGGGCGTCTTGGCCGGCACGTACACGCGGCCGTGGGTCCGCATCGACCGGCAGGCCATGGCGAAGCCTTGGGCGTGGTTGCCCGCCGAGGAGCACACCACACCAGCGGCCAGCTCCTCGGGCGAGAGCTGCGCCATCAGATTGAACGCCCCGCGCACCTTGTAGGAACGCACTGCCTGCAGATCCTCACGCTTGAGGTAGACATTGGCTCCGGTCGCGTCCGAGAGCCGTTCGTTGAACTGCAGCGGGCTGCGGGTGACCACGCCGGAAATTCGCTTGGCGGCCTCGTCGATGTCGGCCGCGGAAAGCGGCGCAGCCAGCGGGGAGACTCGGGAGCCCTTGCTCAGATCGGCAGTCACCGTTCAATGGTGCCACTGGCCAGGCGTTTCTCTGCAGCTGGGTGGGGACACACCGCAGGATCCCGGCAGCTGCACGGCCACCCCGAGGAAATCCACCGCAGTTGGTTGAAGGGACTCCGAACTGGGAAAACAACCGTCATGTGGCACATGCAGCGGCTGGTGCGGCGGGTGGCGGCGCGCACCGTTTCGGTAGGCGTGCTGGCATTATCTGCCTGCGCTACGGCCACCGGCATCTCTGCGGATGCCTACACGGCGCGGATTTTCATCAACGGCGAGCAGGTCCCGACCACGTTCTCGGTGCTCTGCACGCAACGGTCCTGGCTGTGGACCATCGAAACGCAGCCGGAAACGCCCGGCTTCACGGCCATCATCCAGACCGGCGGCACCGTCGAACCGAAAGCCATGCGCCTGACCGGGCTGGAAGGGTTCACCGGCGGCTCAGCCAATGTGACAGCACCTGCCGATGCCAGCGTGGATGGCACCACATTCCATATCAGCGGCACGGCGCGTGGCTGGTTCGCTGATCGTCCCACCCGGCCGGCCGAGGTCCAGTACCGGATGGAAGCCCACTGTTGAGCAGTCTGGACCGATAAAGTGACACGCCGCATCCAAGGTTTCGGCTAGCCGAAATCAATGTTGCGAGCTATCGTCAATACATGACCACCGCCGGGAACTTTCGTAGTGTCGCCTCCCGGGCCGATCACGAAGTGGACATCGCCGGGGTGCCCTGGCCGACCTACAAGCTGATCGCCCTGGCGGTCGGCGCCCTGGTACTGGTGATCGTCGGCGTGGCAACCATGAGCGCTGCACCGGCGGTACTCTCCGCAGCCGCGGCGGCCATCGTCGTGTGGCTGACCCTGGGCCACGTTCCGCCCTCTGATCAGTGACCCTCCAGCAGCCGCCGCAACGTCTCTAGATCCGCTGCCACCGCGGCCACGTCCGCTTCGAACTCTGCGTCCGTCATGCCCTGCCGCTGCCGCACGGTGAACACGACTTCGCACGACGCGGCGTCGACGCCGCCCGGCACCACCCGCAGCGGGTTGTAAACGGCCTCACCCGAGGGCAGCCGCACCACGTGATCGAGTACTCCCAGCGTGTTCGGGCCGGCGAACTCGACGGTGACCTCACCCATGGGGGAATCGGCGACCCATCCCCGCGGAGTGAGTCTCAATCCGCCCTCGGCCAGCCCCGCCGCCCAGTTGGCCAGGTGCTGCGGATCTGCCGCGTAGGCGTACACCGCGTCCGCGGCAACCTCGATCCAGACGCTCACATGCGTACTGCGCATGGCTCCCACCGTAGGCTGCTGTCGGTTCACTGCCCACCCCGACGCGTGATCGCAAGGGCGGTAAACGTTTTCGCCCAAATGTTCAGCCGCGGGCCGGGTGTACCGTCGGGCTTGTGGGTATTGCGACGACAGGCCTGACGCCGGTGGAGGAAACCGCGTTCCTGACCCTGTACGCCAGGGCGCTCGACAGCAGATGGGTGAGCCCCATCCTCGGCGACACGATCGCCGACGAGACTGTGAAACGGCTCGACTACGACTTCGCCGGCCTGGGTGTGCAGACCAGCGTGGTGTGCCAGTCGGCGTTGCGCGCCAAGATGCTCGACGATCGGGTCCGCACGTTCGTCGTCGAGCATCCCGACGCCGTCGTGGTCGACCTCGGTGGAGGACTCGACAGCGGCGTCCACCGCGTTGCGCCGCCGGCCACAGTCGACTGGTACAGCGTCGATCTACCCGGAATCAGCGAACTGCGCGATCGGGTGCTGCCCGCACTCCCCCAGGCGCACACCGTCTCTGCGTCGTTGGCCGACCCGGACTGGACGGATCCGATCCCGTCGGACCGCCCCACCATGCTGGTGGCCGACGGATTGTTCGCGTTCCTCACCGAACCGGTGATCACAGGCATCTTCCGGAGAATCACCGAACACTTCGAATCCGGTGAATTGGCATTCAACGATTACGGTCGCATCGGTTGGGTGAGTAAGGCCGCGCTGAAGTTCTTCCCCGCCAAGATGTTCAAAGACGTCGGAAGCCAATGGGGCTATCCGGGATTCAAGGATGCGCACCATCCTGAAACGTGGAATCCGCGGATGCGGCTCATCGAGGAGTCAAGTCTGGCCCACCAGCCTGAGGTCGACCGCTTTCCCGGCATGCTGCGGATCGCAACGCGGGCCACCGGCCTGAGCAAGGCCGGCGCACGCAAGGCGCGCATCCTGCGCTACCGGTTCTGACGCAGCCGCGCCATTACGCGCGAGATAATCGACCCCGGGTTTCGCTCCTGCGTCAGGCCGGCAGTTCGTGGTGAATACCACACGTGCACAACTCGATTGACGGACACGTGCACCGCATCCCCCATTCGATGATGGCCCGCGCCCGCCTCAGCGACTCCAGTTGCTCGTCGATCTCGGCCAACTTGCTCTGGGCCAGTTCGCGAGCCAAGGGGCGGCCCGGAGTGTCGTCCTTGAGCAGCAGAGCGATGTCTGTCAGCGAGAATCCCGCCGTCTTGCACAACCTGATCACTTCCAGCCGCATCAGGACCGACTCCTGGTAGCGGCGCTGGCCGCCCACGCGGTGCGGTGCAGGCAACAAGCCGACCTGCTCGTAGTAGCGCAGCGCGGTCTGGGCGATGCCCGACCGCTGCGTGACGTCTCCGATTGTCAGCGTCGCGTCCATCTGCCCTCCTGCTGCGCTTGACTTAGAGTCAACTCTAAGTCGTTGACTGGCTACATGCCATACACCGACTCCACGCTGGAGACCCTGAGTCACTCCCGATACGCGCTGCTGCGCAGCTTTCGCCGCGACGGCACCGCAGCAGACACCCCGATCTGGTTCGTGCTCGACGGCCGAACGGCATTGTTCCGCACCAAGATCGGACCGAAGACCCGCAGAATCACCGCGCGGCCCGACGTCGAACTGGTGGTCTGCGATCGCCGGGGCCGGATCACGGACACCACCTGGCTGACCGGTCGGGCCACCGTGCTGGGAGGCGAAGACGCCCAAGCCGCCAACCGCGTCCTGCACCGGCGCTACGGCTGGCAGTGGAACATCGTGCCGCTACTGAAGATCCCCGGAGTCACCAATGTGCACGCCGACCTTCCGTTGCGGGAAAAACTACGGCGGGCGCGGGATCGTGCACTGTGGCCCGACAGCGCGATCGTGAAGATCGACCTCGACGATCAACCCAGGCAACCCGGCCCGAGCAACGCCTTCAGGTCGCCCATCAACGCCGAGGACGGCGTCACCCGAAGGGACTGATCCAGTTCCAGCGTGGTGATCCGTTCACCGCTGATCAGCCGCAGATGCACCTGAGATGTGCCGGGATGGTTGGCCAGCACCTGCTTTAGCGCAGTGACCTTGTCGATGGTGCACTGCCGGGTCGGCAGGCTCACCGCCAGCGGCCGGTCGGCCTGGGCGCTGCTGAAGTCGGGTACCACCAGTTCGTGGGCGATCAGCGAGATCCGGTCGTCCCGGGCAGCCACCTTCGCCTTGACCAGGACCACCACGTCGTCAGCGATCTCGTGACCGAACAGTGAGTAGGTCTGTGGGAAGAACAGCACCTCGATGCCACCGGTGAGATCTTCCAATTGGGCTGAGGCCCAAGGCAAGCCGTTCTTGTTCACCCGACGGTTGACCGAGGCCAGGATGCCACCGACCACCACCTGCGCATCGTTGGCGACATCGCCGTCGAGAATCGCCGGAATCTGGGTGTCGACCTGGTTGGCCAGCAGGTGGGCAACCCCGTTGAGCGGATGGCCGGACACGTACAACCCCAGCATCTCGCGTTCGAGCGCCAGCTTGTGCTTGTCCTCCCACTCCTCCTCGGGCACGCGGATGGTGAACACCGCATCCGTGCCGCCGCCGTCGTCGGCGCCGCCGAACAGGTCGAACTGGCCCATCGCCTCGGCCTTCTTGGTGCCGAGCACCGAGTCGACGGCGTCGGTGTGCACCAGGAACAGCCCCTTGCGGGGGTGGCCGAGCGAATCGAACGCGCCCGCCTTCACCAATGACTCGGTGACCTTCTTGTTGCAGGCCGCGATATCGATCTTGTTGAGGTAGTCGGAGAAGTCGGCGTATTTGCCCTTCTCGGTACGGGTACTGATCAGCGACGCAACGACATTCGCGCCGACGTTGCGGATGGCCCCCAGCCCGAACCGGATGTCATCGCCCACCGAGGCGAAGTTCTGCACCGACTCGTTGACGTCGGGCGGAAGGACCGTGATGCCGAGCCGACGGCAGTCGGCCAGATACACCGCGGCCTTGTCCTTGTCGTCACCGACCGAGGTGAGCAGGCCGGCCATGTACTCGGCGGGATAGTTCGCCTTGAGGTAGGCCGTCCAGTACGACACCAGGCCGTAGCCGGCCGCGTGCGACTTGTTGAACGCATATCCGGCGAACGGAAGGATGGTGTCCCACAAGGCTTTCACCGCGGCCTCGGAGAACCCGTTGGCCGTCATGCCCTCATAGAAGCCCTTGTACTCGGCCTCGAGCACTTCGAGCTTCTTCTTACCCATGGCCTTACGGAGCGCATCGGCCTTACCCATGGTGTAGGAGGCGACCTTCTGCGCGATGAACATGATCTGCTCTTGGTAGACGATCAGGCCGTAGGTCTCGGCGAGGATCTCCTTGAGCGGCTCTTCGAGCTCAGGATGGATGGGCTTGATGGCCTGGCGGCCGTTCTTCCGGTCCGCGTAGTCGTTGTGGGCGTTCATGCCCATCGGGCCGGGCCGGTACAGCGCGAGGACAGCGACGATGTCGTTGAACCCGGTGGGCTGCATCCGGCGGAGCAGGTCTCGCATGGCACTGCCGTCGAGCTGGAACACGCCAAGGGTGTCGCCGCGGCCCAGGAGTTCATAGGCGGCCGGATCATCGAAAGGCAACGTTTCGAGGTCGAGGTCGATACCGCGGTTGGCTTTGATGTTCTCGATGCAGTCACCGATGATCGTCAGGTTCCGCAGGCCCAGGAAGTCCATCTTCAGCAGGCCGATGGCCTCGCACGACGGATAGTCCCAGCCGGTGATGATGGCGCCGTCCTGCGGCCGCTTCCACAGCGGGATCGCGTCGACCAGCGGCTCAGAACTCATGATCACCGCGCAGGCGTGCACGCCCGCGTTACGGACCAGGCCCTCCAGGCCGCGCGCCGTCTCGAAGATGGTCCGCACATCCGGATCGGTGTCGATCAGGGCACGGACCTCGGCGGCTTCCTTGTACCGCTCATGGTTGGGATCGGTGATCCCCGACACCGGGATGTCCTTGGCCATGATCGGCGGCGGCAGCGCCTTGGTGATGCGGTCGGCGATCGCAAAACCAGGTTGGCCGTAATGCACGCGGGCCGAGTCCTTCAGCGCCGCCTTGGTTTTGATCGTGCCGAAGGTGATGACCTGCGCCACCCGGTCGCTGCCCCACTTGTTGGCCGCGTACCGCAGCATCTCGCCACGACGGCGGTCGTCGAAGTCGATGTCGATATCGGGCGCGGAGGGTCGTTCCGGGTTGAGGAACCGCTCGAACAGCAGGCCGTGCGGGATGGGGTCGATGTTGGTGATGCCCATCGCGTACGCCACGAGCGAGCCGGCAGCCGATCCACGGCCCGGCCCCACCCGGATGCCGACCGAACGGGCGTAGTTGATCAGGTCGGCCACGATCAGGAAGTACGACGGGAAGCCCTTGTCGCAGATGACCTTGATCTCGTAGGCGGCACGCTCGGTGTACTCGGCGGGTACGGCGTCCCCACGGAACCGGCGGTTCAGCCCCTCCGTCACCTCGTGTGTCAGCCACGACGCCTGGTCGTGGCCGTCGGGCACCGGGAACACCGGCATGCGGTCGGTGGGTGTCCACACGTCGGCATAGGACTGCACCCGCTCGCCGATCAGGACCGTGGAATCACACGCGCCCGGAACCTGCGAATCCCACAGGGCCCGCATCTCTTCGGCCGATTTGAGGAAGTAGCCGTCGCCGTCGAACTTGAACCGGTTCGGGTCCGACAGGGTCTTGCCGGTCTGGATGCACAGCAGGGCCTCGTGGTTCTGCGAGGCCTCACGCGTCACGTAGTGGCAGTCGTTGGTGGCCAGCGGCGGAATGTTGAGCTTCTTCCCGATCTCGAGGAGGCCCTCGCGAACCCGGCGCTCGATGTCGAGGCCGTGGTCCATCAGCTCCAGGAAGAAGTTGTCGGCGCCGAAGATCTCGCGCCATTTGGCGGCCGCCTCCAGCGCCTCCTGACGGTGGCCGAGCCGGAGCCTGGTCTGCACCTCACCGGACGGGCAACCGGTGGTCGCGATGATGCCTTCGGCATGCTCGGCGATGATCTCGGCATCCATGCGCGACCACTTGCCGAGCTGACCTTCGAACGACGCCAGCGAGGACAGCTTGAAGAGGTTGCGCAGACCGGTGGCATTCTCGGCCACCATGGTCATGTGGGTGTAGGCACCGCTGCCCGAGACGTCGTCACTCTTCTGGCTCGGGTCACCCCACTGGACCCGCTTGGTATCAAATCGAGAAGCGGGAGCTATATACGCCTCGATGCCGATGATCGGCTTGATGCCGGCCTTGGTTGCCGAGTTGTAGAACTCACTGGCACCGAACATGTTGCCGTGGTCGGTCATACCGATCGCCGGCATGCCCAGCCGCTGCGCCTCGGCCAGCATCGGCGTGATCTTCGCGGCCCCGTCCAGCATCGAGTACTCGGTGTGGTTGTGCAGGTGTACGAAGGACCCCGAAGATGAACCGCTCATAGGGTGGCCAGTCTATTGCCGACCACCGACACCCTCCGGGCGTGTCGCCACGCGTGTCTGCGCCGAGGTTTCAGCGATCACGATCAGCGATCGACAGCAACCCGTTTCCGATGACCTGGTGCAGTTGCTTGGCTATCGCCGGCACATCAACCGGCCGACCCTGCCAGCCACTGTAGGCACCCACTCCCCACATCATCGCGTACAGCAGTTCGACCAGGGTCGCGGGCTCGGTGTGCGGGGGCAACTCGCGTCGGGTGATCGCCTCGTCGACCACCTCGCCGAGGAACCCGCGGGTGGCCGCGACCGTGGCGGCGGGCAGGTCCGGATGCCGGTAGGCCTCAAGCCGCGCATTGGCCAGGAACCCGACCACCGCCTGGTCCCGATGCCATACCGCCACCACCGCATCGATGTAGGCATACAACCGATCCAACGTTCCTTCATGCTGTTTCGCCACGCGAATGCACGAAACGACGACGTCGTGTGCCTGCTGGAGAAGTGCGCCGTAGAGTTCTTCGCGACTGGCGAAGTAGTAGTTGAGGGTCGGACGGCTCAGACCACTGCGCTTCGCGATCTCCTGGAATGTCGCCGCCGCGTACCCGCGTTCGTTGATGACCTCATAGGCCGCGTGCACGATGCGTTCACGGGTTTGCGCAGCGTCGGCGCCAACCGGCCTTCCGGGCCGACGAGCGGCCCGAGGCCCGCTTCGCACAGTCATTCAGCAAACACTATGACATTGCCAAAATGACGTCAAAAGATGCGTTCGCAAATAGTCGCTCGGCCGGGTCAGGACCCCGGCCCGGTGTGGCCGGCCGATCGGAGACCCATCAGCCGTCCGGCCAGGTAGGTCCGCACCGCATCGTCGGCGGTCAATTCGACGGCGCGGCGGTACGCCGCGGCCGCCTCGTCGACCCGTCCCGCCCGGGCGAGGAGGTGTCCGCGGGTGACCCACGCCGGCTGAAACGCGCCGGCCGCGCGGTCGGTGATCGTGTCGAGGGTGCGCAGTCCCGCGTCAGCACCGTCGATTTCGCCGTCCAGGGCCGCCAGGGCCACAGCCGCTCCCAACGACGGCCCGACCCGCATCAGCGCCCGGTACAACCTACGCAGCGCATGCCGGTCGACGTCGGGGGCGCAGTGCGCCGATTGAATCGCCGCCTCGTACTGGAACCGGCCCGGACGCGCAAAGCCGTGTGCACGGGCAAGCAGGCCTTCCCCCCGCGCGTGCAGCTCGGCGTCCCACCGATCCCGGCTCTGATCGTCCAACGCCACGAAGTTGCCGTCCGAGTCGAGGCGCGCGGGACGGCGCGCCTCGCACAGACACATCAGTGCGGCCAGACCCAGAACCTCGGGCTCGTCGGGCAACAACTCGACGAGCACCATGGCCAGGTGCAGGGCCTCGGACGACAGCGATTCGATGGCCGTGGCCTGCGGGACGGACAGCCAGTCGATCGAGTAGGCGCCGTACACCGCTTCGAGTACCTCGGGTAGCCGCGCATCGAGGTCGGCACGCTCCGGCAGGGTGAACGGGATCCCGGTGTCCCGAATGCGTTTCTTGGCCCGCACCAGCCGTTGCGCCATGGTGGCGGGGGCGACCGCGAAGGCCGCGGCGATGGCGGCGGCGTCCACCCCCAGAACCGTCTGCAGCATCAGCGGGGTACGGATGTCGGCGGCGATGGCCGGGTGGGCGCACACCAGCATCAGTTCGAGCCGACGGTCGGGAATCGCCGCCGGGTCCGCCATCTCCCCCGCGACGTCGTGGCCCTCGGTCCATGGCCCAATCAGCCGGTAGGCGGGTGATTTCCACATGTCCCGCAGTCGATTTCGCGCCACGGTCACCAACCACGCCTCGGGATTGCCCGGAACGCCGTCGCGTGGCCACCGTTGCAGGGCGCGTTCGAGCGCGTCGGCCAAGGCGTCCTCCGCCGCGGCGATGTCGCGGCTCTGGGCGGCCAGCAGCGCAAGCAGTCGGCCGTAGGACCGGCCGACCACCTGCTCGAGGCGCGCCGAGGCCGGTGTGTTCAGGGCGCGTACCAGCCCCGGCCACTGCGATAGGTCACTGCGACGGGTCTGATCTCGATCGAACCCCACGCCGCCGCCGGGCATTTCGCCGCCCACGCCAATGCCGCATCGAGATCGGGCACGTCGATCACGAACACGCCGCCCAACCGTTCCCTGGTGTCGGCGAACGGGCCGTCCTGGATCTCGGCGACACCGGTGCGTGCGGTGTAGGTCGTGGAGGCTGACGCCGACTGGAGTACCTGTGTCCCGATGAGCACTCCGGCCGCGTCGAGATCGTCGGCGTAGCGGGCGAATGCGGCCCGGGCCGGTTCCATGTCCTCGTCGCTCAGGCCCGCCTCCGGGCCCTCCTGATAATGCATGAGTAGGCAGTACTGCACGGTGTCCTCCCGGTGTCGGTTTTCAGCCTGTCACCGTGATGACGATTCCGGTTGCACCTGATCGACAAAGTCGGCCGGAACCTCGGCCGGCTTCTTGCGCAGCGCTCCGGCGGTCATGATCACCAACGCCACCCAGATGAGGGTGAACCCGATCCACCGGCCCGGCGGCATCGGCTCGTGACCGATGAACACACCCCAGGCCATCTGCAACCCAGGGTTGAGATAGAACAACAGGCCCAGTGTCACCATCGGGAGCCGCTGTGCGGCCGCGGCGAACAACAGCAGCGGGACTGCGGTGACCGGCCCGGCCAGCAACAACAGCAGCGCGTGCCAGGTGCCGTGGTCGAGGAAGTTTCCCCGGCCCAGCACCTCGAGCGTGATCACGTAACCGGCCGCAAAGGGCAGCGCTACCAACGTTTCTGTGGCCACACTGACCCGCGGGTCGGCCTGCACCACTTTCTTGATCAGGCCATAGACACCGAAGGACAGCGCGAGCACGACCGCGATGTAGGGCGGCGCGCCCAGCTCGACGGTCAGGATCACCACTGCCACGAGTGCGAGCACCAGGGCGACCGCCTGCCATCGGCTGATCCGTTCGCGGAACACCAGCACGCCCAGCAGCACGCTCACCAGGGGATTGATGAAGTAGCCGAGAGCCGCGTCCACCACATGGCCGGTGGTCACGGCATAGATGTAGGTCCCCCAGTTGACCGAGATCAACGCGGCGGCCACCAGCAGCTGCAGCCAGGTCTTCAGCGTCAACCTGCGGAGGTCGCCGAGCCGCCGGGCCACCGCGAGCACCAGCAGCAGGAACACTGCGCTCCACACGATGCGGTGGGCCAGCACCTCGGGCGCTCCCGCCGGGAGCAACAACAGGAAGAAGCCGGGGCACAAACCCCACCAGATGTAGGCACCCGCACCGTAGAGCACCCCGGCGCGGGTGCCGCCGGTCTGCTGCGCAGGTACCTGCACACCCACCGCTAGTGGCGGCGCAGAACGTCGAGGGCGGCCTGCAGGTCAGCCGGATACGGACTGGTGATCTCGATGCGCCGGCCGTCGGCCGGATGGGCGAAGGCCAGCGACCGGGCATGCAACCATTGACGTTCCAGCCCAAGCTTTTTCGCCAGCGTCGGGTCGGCGCCGTAGGTCATGTCGCCGCAACACGGATGGTGCAGCGCGGAGAAATGCACGCGGATCTGATGAGTACGGCCGGTCTCCAGGTGAACGTCCAGCAGGCTGGCGGCCTGGAACGCCTCCAGGGTGTCGTAGTGGGTGATGCTGTGGCGTCCGCCCTCGACCACGGCGAACTTCCAGTCGTGACCACGATGCCGCCCGATCGGGGCATCGATGGTCCCACTCGACGGATCAGGGTGCCCCTGCACCAGCGCGTGGTACCGCTTGTCCACGGTGCGTTGCTTGAACGCCCGCTTGAGCGCGGTGTACGCCCGCTCCGACAACGCCACGACCATGACTCCGGAGGTGCCGACGTCGAGTCGGTGCACGATGCCCTGGCGTTCGTGGATGCCCGAGGTGCTGATCCGGAAGCCGGCGGCGGCCAGCCCGCCCAGGACCGTCGGGCCGTGCCAGCCCACGGTCGCGTGCGCGGCCACGCCCGGCGGTTTGTCCACCGCCACGATGTCGTCGTCCGAGTAGAGGATGCCCATGCCCTCGATGTCGACCGGGGTGTTCTCGACCGGTGGCGGCGCCTCGGGAAGCCGAACCTCCAGCCACGCCCCGGCGACGAGCTTGTCGGACTTGGCTGCCGGCGCGCCGTCGATATCGACACCGCCGTCCTCGGCCATGGCTGCCACCGCGGTACGGGACAGCCCGAGGAGCCGGGCCAGGCCGGCGTCGACCCGCATTCCGGCCAGGCCCTCGGGCACCGGCATCGACCGGGTGGTCACTATGACGTCTCGGCCTGGCGCCCGACCGCGCTCGACTCGTCGGACTCGGCCGCAGTCTCGGGATCGGCGTCATCCGACTTGTCGGCCTGATCATCGTCCGCCGCTTTATCGTCGTCGTTCAGGCGCCGCCGCCCGACGGTATCGAAGTCGAACCCGAACAAGGAGAGCGCCACCAACAGGATCGCGCCGCCGACCACCGCGGGATCGGCCACGTTGAACACCGGCCACCAGCCGACCGAGAAGAAGTCCACCACGTGACCGCGCAGCGGTCCGGGAGCACGGAAGAAGCGGTCGATCAGGTTTCCCGTCGCACCGCCCAGGATCATCCCGAGACCGATCGCCCACCACGGGGAGACCAGCCGACGGCCCATCCAGACGATTCCGATCACCACTCCGGTCGCGATGAGCGTCAACACCCAGGTGTATCCGGTTGCCATCGAGAACGCCGCGCCGGAGTTGCGTACCAGCGTCCAGGTCACGGTGTCACCGATGATCGACACCGGCTGTCCGGGGGTCAGCAGGCGCACCGCGAGCACCTTGGTCACCACGTCGATGAACAGCACGACCGCGGCGACGGTGAGCAGCAGACGCAGCCGCCGCCGGGGCGGAGCAGCGGTTACAGGGGATGGTTTCGCATCCCCGGTTGCGTCGGTCACCGGCTCCACCGGGCCTGACGTTTCATCAGTCACTCCCCCATCATCCCAAACAGTCGAGCCGGGACAATTGCGGGACAATCTGGACCGTGACGGAGACCGTGACAGGACCTGTGGAGCCGCGCCGGCGCGTCGTCGTGATCACCACCGGCGGCACCATCTCGACCAGCACCGACGATGCCGGGATCAGGCATCCGACGCGTGCCGGGGCCGAGCTGACGGCCGGGCTGGCGGTTGACGCGGACGTCGAGATCGTCGATGTGCTCTCGACCGACAGCGCCCTGCTGACACCTGCGGACTGGGACGTGATCCGGGCAGCGGTCGGGGTCGCGGCGGCCCGCGCAGACGGCGTCGTCGTCACTCACGGAACCGACAGCCTGGAAGAAACCGCGCTGTGGCTGGACCTCACCTACGACGGAGCCGTGCCGGTGGTGCTGACCGGGTCGCAGCGCAGCGCCGACGCACCCGACGCCGATGGTCCGGCCAACCTGCAGCACGCCATCTCTGTTGCGGCCAGTCCGCAGGCCCGGGACCTCGGGGTGGTCGTGAGCTTCGCCGGGACCGTGTGGCAACCGCTGGGTCTTCGCAAGCGGCACACCGAGGAGTTGAACGCCTTCAGCGGGCTGCCCCCGACCAAGCGCCGCCCGTTTCTCGGTGAGTTGTCCGCATCGACGGCACCGCGAGTCGACATCGTCGCCGCCTATCCGGGAGCGGAATCGACCGCCCTGGACGCCTGCGTCGACGCCGGGGCACGTGCGGTGGTGCTCCAGGCGATGGGCTCGGGCAACGTGGGAACCGCGCTGATCGACGCGGTGCGCCGGCACTGCCGCGACGGCGTCGTGATCGCGGTGTCGACCCGGGTTCCCGACGGCCCGGTCGTCGCGCAGTACGGACCGGGCCGGCGGTTGGTCGACGCGGGCGCCATCGTGGTCCCTTCCCTGCGCCCAGCGCAGGCCAGGGTTCTGTTGATGGCCGCACTGGCTGCCGCGCGACCGGTCGCGGAGGTCGTCGACGCCTGGGGTTGACAGCCTGTGCTGAAATAGCGAACGTGCGTTTCCACATTGCGGCGGCAGCTGCCGTCGGCCTGTCGGTGCTCGGCCCGCTCCCGACCGCGCAGGCTTGGCCGTGGCCGCCGCCACCGGGCATCGAGGACATCAACGGCTACCCGATCGCCGAGGGCAACTACACCTCACCCACCGATTTCTACGGGCTGTACTTCCAGACCCCGGACGGTCGGTTCTGCGGAATCCTGCCCAACCGCGGTCCGGTCGGTTGCGACGCGGTGCCCGCAGATGCACCCGAGGGCATGAACCAGACCTTCGTCGAGGCCGGAGCGCCGGCCTCCTACCGTTATTCGGGGAGCAAGCTGTTCACCCGCGAGGTCGACGTGCTGCCCGCCGGCTATCGGCTGGAGAACTGGGAAGCCGCCTGCGCGGTCACCCACGAGGGCACACTGATCTGCAAAACGTCCGGCCGGCACGGCTTTTCGCTCGATGCCGCTTCCGGCGTGCTCTGGTAGTAGCCCGCGGGGGTTGACGGCGTCGGTTCAATGGAACCTATGCGCCATCACCTCATGGCAATTGCGGCGATCGGTCTACTGACGCTGACACCGGCCCCGACTGCGGCGGCGGAGCCACCGCCGGGCGCCGACGACATCGACAGCTACCCCAAAGCCGAGGGGCATTACAGCTCGCCCACCGACTTCTACGGCGTGTTCTTCCGGACCCCGGACGGTCGGCATTGCGGAATCGGCCCCAACGGCGGGCCGGTGGGCTGCGACGCGGTGCCGATCGACGCACCGGCCGGCAGCAACCAGATCTACGTCAACAGTGGCGCACCCGCGGCCTACCGTCATTCCGACACCGCGTCGTTCACCCGCGAGGTCGACGTGCTGCCCGAGGGCCACCGGCTGGAGAACTGGGGCGCCAGTTGCGGTGTCGGCTATCAGGGCACCGTGACGTGCAAGACCTACGGCGAGCACGGCTTCATCTTGAACGCCACCTACGGGGTGCTCTGGTAGTCGGCCAGGCCGCTGAGATAGTCACCCCAGTCCAGGCTGTCGACCGGATCGGCGCGGCGGAAACCGGGACTGTCGTCGGGAAACGTCCGGGCCGGCCCGGGACCGCTGGCCCGGGTTTCGAAGCGCACGGTCATCACGCCGTGGCCGGCCCCCTGGACCCAGCCGTGACCGTGGTCGGGGTGCGCGACGTCGTCGCCGATGCGCCAGCCGGTCGGGCTGCTCTGAGCAGCGTCGGCGGCCTCATGCTGGTGCGAGTCGGCGATGTCGTCGAGCTGCTCAAGATCCGGAAACAGGGATTCCTGCCTGCTGTCGGACAATCCCGAAAAACCCACGCCGACAAGGCGAATCGGGCCGATCTCCACCGGGTCGAGCAGCAACCGGCGGGCGGTGCCGATCAGGGTGGCGGCCTCGGTCGTGGCATAGGCGAGCGTCGCCGAGCGAGTCAGCGTGCTCATATCCGACTTCTTCAGCTTGACCGTCACGGTGCGGGCACCACGCCCGTCCTTCTCCAGGCGCCGGTGCGCATGTTCGCCGATCGGTGCGATCGCATCCTGTAACTGGCGAAGAGTGGTGAGATCCTCCGGAAAGGTCGATTCCGCGCTGATCTGCTTGGCCTCGGCGCGCTCGGTCACCGGGCGGTCGTCGATCCCGCGGGCCAGCCGATGCAGCGCGGCACCCACCGCCGTGCCGAGCACACTGGCGGCTTCGGCATCCGACAACGCGGCCAATGCGCCCACCGTCTCGATCCCGAGTCGGTGCAGCTTCTCCTCGGCCACCGGGCCGATCCCCCACAACTTCCGCACCGGCAGGCCGTCGAGCAACAGCGCCTCCTCGTCGCGGCGGACGATCCGGATCCCATCGGGCTTGGCCAGCCCGGACGCGATTTTGGCGATCTGCTTTCCCGAGCCGGCTCCGACGGAGGCCACCAGCCCGGTCTGCTCGAGCACCTTGGCCCGCAACTGCTGACAGAACTGTTCGACGTCGGCGGCGGTGGCGCCGACCAGTTCAACCGGTTCACCGAAGGCCTCGTCGAAGGACAGCTGCTCGAGCACCGGGACGACGCTGCGCACGGTGTCGAGTGCGCGTCGGCTCGCCAATCCGTAGACCGCGCCGCGGGGCGGCAGCACCACGGCGGGTGCACCGACGAGCCGGCGGGCCTGGTGCATCGGCATCGCCGACCGCGCGCCGTAGCGGCGCGCCTCGTAGCTGGCCCCCGCCACCACGCCGCGCCCGCCCAGGCCGCCGACCAGCACGGGTCGGCCGCGCAGGGTGGGACGCGTCAGCTGTTCGACGGATGCGAAGAACGCATCCATGTCGAGGTGCAGAACCCAGCGTCCGCCCGCGCCCGTGACCTCGGCGCCGTTCATAGTTGCTGATGCTATGGCGCTAGCCTGACTTTCATGACGCCGGATGACGTGCCGATCAGGGACGAGTCGATTCGCCTTGGACAGTTCCTCAAGCTGGCCTCCCTGATCGATAGCGGCGCCGACGCCAAGTCCGTCATCGCCGACGGCCTGGTGAGCGTCAACGGCGAGGTCGAACTGCGCCGGGGCCGCCAGCTCCGGCCGGGCGACACGGTCACGTTCGAGGACCGCACCGCGCGCGTGGCCGGCGCCTGAACCGACCGCCTCACGCCTTGGTGATCGCGACCCGTACTCCATCCCCGATCACCGAGCCCTCCAGCCCCGTCGCCGCATCTACGAATTCGAAACCGGTGGCCAGGATCTCTCCGGCGATGAGATCACGATGGGCCCGGGCCCATGGCTCGTACTGCGCCGGCACCGACATCTGCACGACGATCCGGTCGGACACCTCCAGGCCGGTCGACTTCCGCAGTTCCTGAAGTTCGCGGATGCGGTCCTTGGCCCAGCCCTCGGCCTCAAGCTCCTCGGTGACCGTGCCGTCCAGAACCACCAGGCCCGCACCGTCAGGCAGGGCCGCAGTCCATTCCGGATCGGCGGCAACCAGTTTGGCGGTGTACTCCTCGGGCTGCAGCACCACCGGTCCCGCTGTGAGGGTGCCGTCGGGATTGACCACGCCCTCCCCTGCCTTGACGGCCTTGATGGCGGCCTGCACGTCCTTGCCGATCCGGGGACCGGCGACGCGGGCGTTGACGGCGAGGTCGAACTTGCCGTAGGCGTCGATGTCATCGGTCAGCTCGACCGCCTTGACGTTGAGCTCATCGGCGATCAGATCCGCGAACGGCGCGAGGGCGGATGGGTTTTCCACCGCCACAGTCAGTTTCGGCAACGGCAACCGAACCCGCAGCTTCTTGGCCTTGCGCAGCGATGACCCGACCGAGCACACCTCGCGCACCTGATCCATCGCGGCCACCAACTCGGCATCGTGCGGCACCACGTCGGCTTCGGGCCAGTCGGTCAGATGTACCGAACGCTCACCGGTCACGCCCCGCCAGATCACCTCGGTGGCCAATGGCAACAGCGGCGCGGCCAGCCGGCAGGTCACCTCAAGGACGGTATGGAGGGTGTCGATCGCGTCGGCATCCTCTTCCCAGAAACGCGAACGTGACCGGCGCACATACCAGTTGGTCAATGCCTCGGTGAACTGTCGCAGTTCGTCGCACGCCCCGGAGATGTCGCAGGTGTCCAGCGAGTTGGTGAGATCGCCTCGCAACTGGGCCAGCTTGGCCAGGATGTAGCGGTCGAGCACGTTGGCCGAGTCCGTCCGCCAGGTGCCCTTCTTCGGCGCGTACAGCGCCAGGAAGCTGTACGCGTTCCACAACGGCAGCAGCACCTGACGCACACCTTCGCGGATGCCCTGCTCGGTGACGATCAGGTTGCCGCCGCGCAGGATCGGCGAGGCCATCAGGAACCAGCGCATGGCATCAGAGCCATCGCGGTCGAACACCTCGCTGACATCGGGATAGTTGCGCAGCGACTTGCTCATCTTCTGGCCGTCGTTACCTAGCACGATCCCGTGTGCCACACAGGTTTTGAATGCAGGCTTGTCGAACAGCGCGGTGGCCAGCACGTGCATGGTGTAGAACCAGCCACGGGTCTGGCCGATGTACTCGACGATGAAATCACCCGGGAAGTGGGCGTCGACACCGTTGTGGCCGTCGAACCACTCCCGATTCTCGAACGGATAGTGCACCTGCGCGTACGGCATCGACCCGGAGTCGAACCACACGTCGAACACGTCCTCGATCCGGCGCATCGTGGACTTGCCGGTCGGATCGTCGGGGTTCGGCCGGGTCAGTTCATCGATGAACGGCCGGTGCAGATCCGTCGGCCGCACACCGAAATCGCGTTCGAGTTCGTCGAGGCTGCCGTACACATCGATCCGCGGGTACGCCGGATCATCGGACTTCCACACCGGGATGGGGCTGCCCCAGTAGCGGTTTCGCGATACCGACCAGTCGCGCGCATTCGAGAGCCACTTGCCGAACTGGCCGTCCTTGACGTGCTCCGGGTACCAGGTGATCTGCTGGTTGAGCTCGACCATCCGGTCGCGGAAGTCGGTGACCTTGATGAACCACGAGGACACCGCACGGTAGATCAGCGGATTGCGGCACCGCCAGCAGTGCGGATAGGAGTGCTCGTAGGTCTCGTGGCGCAGCAGCACCGCGCCGTTGGCCGCGGCGGGCCCGTCGCCGTTCTTGAGGTCCCGGATGATCTGCGAGTTGGCCTCGAAGACATGCTGGCCCGCGTAGTCGGGCACGGTGGTGTCGAAGCGGCCCTTCGAATCCACCGGGGTGACCGCGACGATGCCGGCGGCGTCTGCGGTGGCCTTGTCGTCCTCGCCGTAGGCAGGCGCCATGTGGACGATGCCGGTGCCGTCCTCGGTGCTGACGAAATCAGCAGGCAGCACCTGGAACGATTTCGGCGCGTCCATGAAGTAGGTGAAGGGCGGCAGGTAATGCGTCCCGAGCAGGTCGCGCCCGGTGTAGCTACCGAGCACCTCCGGTTCCTCCCCGAGTTCGCGCGCGTAGGCGGCGAGGCGAGCCTGGGCCAGCACGTAGCGCCGCCCGTCGGTGCCCTGCGCCAGCACGTAGTCGATGTCGGGGTTGACGGCGACAGCCTGGTTGGACGGCAGTGTCCAGGGCGTCGTCGTCCAGATCAACAGGTGAGCGCCCTTGAGCGGGCCTTCGGTCACGGTGAAGCCGACTGTCACCGCCGGATCCTGGCGGCTCTGGTAGACGTCGTCGTCCATGCGGAGCTCATGGTTGGACAACGGGGTCTCGTCGTTCCAGCAGTACGGGAGCACCCGGTTGCCCTCATAGGCCAGGCCCTTGTCCCACAGCTGCTTGAATGCCCAGATCACCGATTCCATGAAGGTCGGGTCCAGGGTCTTGTAATCGTTGTCGAAGTCGACCCAGCGGGCCTGCCGCGTGACATAGGCACGCCACTCGTCGGTGTACTTGAGCACCGATGCGCGACACGCCGCGTTGAACTTCTCGATGCCCATTTCTTCGATCTGGGCCTTGTCGGCGATGCCGAGCTGGCGCTGCACCTCGAGTTCGGCGGGCAGTCCGTGGGTGTCCCAGCCGAACCGGCGCTCCACCTTGTAGCCGCGCATGGTGCGGTAGCGCGGCACGATGTCCTTGACGTAGCCGGTCAGCAGGTGGCCGTAGTGCGGCAGGCCGTTGGCGAACGGCGGACCGTCGTAGAAGACGTACTCCTCGGCGTCGGCACGGCGCGCGATGCTCGCCCGGAAGGTGTCGTCGGCGCCCCAGTAGTCGAGCACCTCGAGTTCCCGCTCAGGGAAGTTGGGTGCCGCCGGCTTGGGGTATCCGGCCGACGTTGAAGACTCCGATTGGGCAGTCACTGACGCGTCTCCTGTGCCTCGTCTGTCCAGGCACGGGGACGACGTCGCGCGGGTGCGCAAGCGCCGCGGTACCACCCCGCTTGCGCGCTGTCACGCAGCGCGCCGCTCAACTTTCAGGCGATCACGAGCCCACCCGTCCGGTTCTACTGAGCCGCGGGCCTGAAGCACCCGAATCCCGCAACTGTTCTTCCGAAGGCTCCCCGGTGATGGCCGGATCAGCGCCGATGCGCCCAGTCTAGTGACCACCGCAAATCGTTGAGAAATCACACCTAACCGGAGGTGACCTCGATCAGTGCCAGCGGGAACTGCTCGGACAATTCCTGCACCGTGCACTCGTCGAACCCGCGGCTGTCGAACCGCCAGTCCAGGCTCATCGTGGTCGCGCTGTCGCAGCGGATATGCAGCGAGAGCGGATGCTCGCACTGACCGGCCCGCGGCCCCTCGCCGTAGGCGAAGGCGATGTCCGCCGGCGGATGGTCCCCGTTGTCGACGACGGGCCGGGCCGCCGCGAGCAATTCGGGCCCTGACAGGTCACGACGCGACACGCAGGACACCCCGACGCGGCGATATCCGGCGCGCTCGGGACCGGTGACGACGTCGACGACCAGCACACCTTCGCCGATCGTGCGGGCGACCGTCCGGCCCAGTGCAGCCAGCAGCAGCTCCTCGGCAGTGCAACCCATCGCGATCTGGGCTTCGTGCACCTCCGCGGACAACACCTCATCCAGCGAACTGGACACCGACGCCAGATCTGCGACAACGGGGGGCCCCGCGGTGCCGTAGTCGGCGATCCACGAGCTCGCGCCGTATGCATGGGGCAGGACGGAAACAGACATAGCTGTAACGGTAGCCAGAGAGTCCCAAAAATGGGAGAGCTGTGCCAAAAGTCTGACATCGTTGTCAATTACGTCATTGCTGGCTTCGCTGCGGTTCGCTGTGACCAACCCCGGGCACGGGGTCTATTGTGTTCTGATGCCGCGAACCGACGAGAACGGCAGGCAGCTCAAGGCCCTGCTCGACTATCTGCTGGATGGCGAGGTCGACGCCAAGGCCGTGTACAGCGCGCTGGGCGTGTCCAGTAGCACGTACTACCGGCGGGTGAAAGAAGCCGACTACCCGAATGCCGAGGAATTGCGGCAGGTGGCCGACCGCTTCCACCTCAGCTATCCCGACCTGCAGATTCGGTTCGGGCTGATGAGCCGCCAGGAAGTCTGGCACTACATGGAATCGTCACCGGTGACGGTGGCACCGGCGGATACCGCCACCCGTGTGCGCCAGACGGTCCACCGCCCCAAGAGACTGTCCCAATTGACCCCGAGATCCGACGCACCCCCGCTGTGAGCAACCCGCACGTCAGCTGAATCCGCAACACAGTCCGAGGCAGATCGTTATGTCCGTCGCCACACTCATCCTGATCACACTGTCCTGCATTCTGTGGAGCCTGTGGATCAGGAGGGTCACCTGGTCGTGCCGGTGGGAGGTGGCCGCCACCCTCAACATCGCGCTCCAGGGGCTGGCCGTACTCCTAATGTCGCCCTGGGCCTCGGCGACCATCGGGCAGGTCCTCTACGAGCTGACGGGCAAGTGGAATGTCGAGGACTACATCGGTCACGACTGCTACATCGTGGCCGCCTCGGCCATCGTGTACAACTCCCTGGGCCGGCTCCAGGACGACAACGCCATGCAGCGCTCGTTCAAGCAGTACGTCGAGCGCCCGGCAACGATCTGCATCCCGGTCCTGCTGGCCACCTTCTCGATGGGCAACGGCGCCGCGGTGTACCGGGCCGACTTCTTCCAGGTGCCCACCGACTTCTGGCTCAGCGTGTACTGGATCATCCTGTGCGGCACCTTGATCTACCTGCTGGGCTACGGTGCCCGCGCCATGCTGATCCTCCGCAAGGATCCGCGGTCCCGGCGGATCGCCAACATCTATCTGTTCGCCTCGATCAGCGGCGTACTCGCATGCGCGACACGGATCGTCACGTCGCTGGTTCCGGCGCTGCAACCCATCGAGAACGGCCGTCTGGTCTGGATTTTCGCCTGTGGCTGCGGTGCGATCTTCGCACTCGCGTCCGCGCATTCCTGGCGGATCAAGACGCGGTGGCTGTCCCCGAGCAATCGGTGAGGTCGAGGCGCACATCAATTCACTGTCCCCACGGCACCGCCCGCTGCCGTCCCGCTCGCCCGTAGGATCGTAAAGTGCCGTCGCCGACAGAATCTACGAGCACGGCCGAACACTCCTCGCTGTTCGTCCGGCTCGGCTCAGTCATCGTGCGATGGCCGTGGATCGTCATCGGAATCTGGTTGGCCATCGCCGCTGCCCTGCCCCTGACATTTCCGTCGTTGACCCTGATGGTGCAGCAGCGTCCGGTCGCGATCCTGCCGTCGCACGCGCCGGTCACCGTGGCCACCCGTGAGATGACCGAGGCGTTTCACGAATCCGGCTCGGAGAACGTGCTGTTGGTCGTGCTCAGCAACGACAAAGGCCTGGGCCCGGCCGATGAAGCGACGTACCGCACGCTCGTCGACGATCTGCGCAAGAACCACACCGATGTCGTGATGCTGCAGGACTTCATCAGTGCCCCGCCCCTGCGCGAATTCATGGCCAGCAAGGACGGCAAGGCCTGGATCCTGCCGGTAGGCATCGCGGGCGACGTCGGTTCACCACAGTCATACGCGTCGTATACCCGTGTCGCCGACATCGTCAAGAACAGCGTGCAGGGCGCCGAGCTGACCGCGAGCCTCACCGGACCCGCCGCGACCGTCGCCGATCTCACCGACATCGGCGAACGCGACACGACCGCCATCGAGATCGCCACGATCGGGATGGTTCTGGTGATCCTGCTGTTGATCTACCGAAATCCGGTCACGATGCTGCTGCCCCTGCTCACCATCGGGGCCTCGCTGGTGACGGCCCAGTCGGTGATCGCGGGCCTGGCCTACCTGGGCATGGGAATCTCGAACCAGACCGTCGTGTTCCTGACCGCCATGATGGCCGGCGCCGGAACCGACTACGCCGTCTTCCTCATCAGCCGGTATCACGACTATCTGCGCGACGGACTGGAATCCGACCGCGCGGTCGAACAGGCACTCGGCTCGATCGGCAAGGTCATCGCCGCATCCGCCGCCACGGTCGCCGTCACCTTCTTGGGCATGATGTTCGCTCAATTGGGCCTGTTCTCCACCGTCGGCACCGCACTCGCCGTCGCCATCGGCATCGCGTTGTTGGCCGCGTTGACGCTGTTGCCCGCCGTGATGGTGCTGGTCGGGCGTCGGGGTTGGATTGCCCCGCGCCGTGACCTCACGAGCCGGATCTGGCGACGGTCCGGTATCCGCATCGTGCGCCGGCCATGGTCCCATCTGGCCGCCAGTCTGGTCGTCCTTGCGGCGCTGGCCAGTTGCGCGACCCTCGTCCAGTACAACTACGACGACCGCAAGGCGCTGCCGGCGCACGCTGAGAGCTCGATGGGTTATGCGGCGCTGGAGGACCACTTCCCGATCAGCTCGGCCATTCCGCAGTACCTGATCGTCCAGTCCCCGAACGAGTTGCGTACGCCCCAGGCTCTGGCCGACCTGGAACAGATGGCCCAGCGGGTGAGCCAGCTCCCCGGGGTCGCGGTCGTGCGAGGTATCACCCGGCCGACGGGAGAATCGCTGCAGCAGGCACGACTGAGCTATCAGGCCGGCGAGGTCGGAACCAAGCTGAACGACGCGTCGACCCAGATCAACGGGCGCGCAAGCGATCTCAACCGGCTCACCGACGGTGCCGATACGTTGGCCACCAGCCTGCTCGATGTGCGCACACAGGTCACCCGCGGCGTGGCCGGAGCGCGGGGCCTGGTCGACGCCCTGGCGACAATGCAGAAGCAGGTCGGCGGCAACACGACGCTCCAGCAGATCGACAGCGCGGCAAAGCTGGTCAGCAGCATGCGGGCGCTCGGCGACTCGCTCGACACGAACTTCGCCGATCTGACCAACGGCATGCCGTGGATCGATCCGGTCCTACGGGGTCTGGACACCAGCCCGGTCTGTCTCACCGACCCGGCCTGTCTCGAGGCCCGCGGATCACTGCGCCGACTGGCCGCCGCCCGAACCGACGGTACCTTCGATCAGATCGCCGCCCTGGCACGGGATCTGCGGGCGACCGATTCCATGCAGACCCTCGAGGACACCGTCAAGAAGCTCAGCGCCACCATCGACACCGCGAGCAAGGCCATGCAGTCCATGGGGCTGGCCAATCCGGCCCAGGCGCGATCACAGCTCAGCACCCTGCAAAACGGCGCCGACAACCTCGCCGACGCCAGCAGACAGATCGCCGACGGAGTCTCGCTACTGGTCTCCGAGACCAAGCGGGTGGGTTCGGGGCTCGACGAGGCGTCCGCATTCCTGCTCAACATGAAGACCGACGCCGCCAGCCCACCGATGTCCGGGTTCTACGTGCCCGCACAGATTCTGACCCAGGACGAATTCCGTAAGGCCGCAGCGACATTCATCTCCCCCGACGGGCATACCGCGCGTTACCTGATCCAGACCGACATCAACCCGTTCGGCACCGAGGCGATGAACCTGGTCAATTCGATCGGTGACACCGCGCGGAGCGCCCTGCCCAATACCGCGCTCGAAGGGTCCTCGGTGTCTATCGCCGGATATCCGGCGATGCTGCGCGACACCCGCGACTTCTACAACCACGACATCCGGCTCATCATCGCGATCACCATCGCAGTCGTGCTACTGATCCTGGTCGTCCTATTACGTGCGTTCGTCGCGCCGCTCTACCTGATCGCCTCGGTGGTGATCTCCTACCTGTCGGCCCTGGGTATCGGTGTCGTGATGTTCCAGTATGTCCTCGGCCAACAGTTGCATTGGAGCGTGCCCGCACTGACCTTCATCGTGCTGGTGGCGGTCGGCGCCGATTACAACCTGCTGCTGATCTCCCGAATACGCGATGAGTCGCCCCACGGCGTGCGGTCGGGTGTGATCCGTACCGTCGGATCCACGGGCGGCGTGATCACCGCGGCCGGACTGATCTT
Source organism: Mycolicibacterium arcueilense (assembly GCF_058536225.1). Taxonomy (NCBI): domain Bacteria; kingdom Bacillati; phylum Actinomycetota; class Actinomycetes; order Mycobacteriales; family Mycobacteriaceae; genus Mycobacterium; species Mycolicibacterium arcueilense. The sequence goes on along the minus strand of NZ_JBZTYL010000007.1, from coordinate 1,896,794 downwards.
CGCGGCATCGATGTTCGGCCTGTTGTTCGCAAGTATCACGACGGTCGTGCAAGCCGGATTCGTTGTGGGCGTGGGGATTCTGCTGGACACGTTCCTGGTCCGCACGTTGACCGTGCCCGCCATCGCCACGCTGATCGGCACCGCGAACTGGTGGCCGTCGGATTTCGTCACACGTCAGGTCGACCGGTTGCGCAGTCGACTGAGGGTAGGGGTAAAGCAGGAAGCCGAGCCCGGCAACTGAGCCGAGCCGGCTAGCCGATCCCTGGGAACAGGTTCTTCACCTGTGCAGCCGCGTTGTCGATGTTGGCCTGATCAGCGGGGCTCACCTTGATGCCCTGCACCGCCTTGTCGATGTTCTCCTGGTCGGTGCGGCTCAGCTTGATCGTGGGCTGCGACGCGGGAGCCTGCTGTGGCGGCAGTTCCGCCAAGCCGGTGCCGGCCTGCCGCAACCAATCCTCGACGTTGGCCCGGGCTACGGGATCGATGCCGGTAGCCGGGGCACCCGGGTAGTCGTTACGCGAGTAGCCGGCGTCCACCATGGGTCGCACCACGCCGTCGAGCTGGTCGACCAGTTCGTTGGGAACTCCGAGATCGCGAAGCGGTCTGGTCAGGGGCAGGAGCTGGGTCGGCAGGAAATACGCCGTCTGCGTCGCCCCCTTGGAGTTGACCGTGACGAAGATGTTCTGCGGCGGCACTTCCTCACGGGTGGAGTACGACGTCTCGGTGTGCAGATATTCCAGCGCGACAAGCGAATTCGCGAGCGCCAGGAAGTTGTCCGGCCGATCGGGGAAGTCGGCGATGAAATCGTATTCACCCACCACCAAGGTGGTGTCGTACTGGCTCTCCACCGGACCGCGCACGGTGTAGTCGATCAGCGGCACGTACGTTCCCGGCGTCAGCGACGACAGGACCGAATGGCTGAACGGTGTCACCGACTGCGGGGGCCCGAACAATGTGAAGGACACGCCTTCTGGGGCGCGCGCACCAGGATCCTGCGACAGGCGCGCCAGCGCCTCGCTGAGCACCAGCGCGCCCTCGGAGTTGCCGACCACCACGGTCTGGCCGGGAGTGTTCTGCAGCGCGGTCTTCAGGTTGCGCGCACCGATGTCCACCGAGTCGCCCACGCTGTCGGTCGAGATGTCGTTGCCGGGCCACAACTTGTCCGGCAGCCGGCCGTACACCATCCCGGCGGGATACTCGACGATGCGCCGGTTCGCATTCGGGTAGTAACCGCGGCCCACCTTGTTGGTGATCTGGTCCCACGGAATGCCGGGGCCGCGGGCGCCGCCGAAGATCAGCGCGTTCTCGGCGGACGCGGTTCCGGCGCCGAACACCGTTCCCGCGGCGACGAGGCCGACGGCGAAGGTTCCGGCGAGCAGGCCTTGCGGCACGCGGCGGACGGCATCTCGTGACCGCCTCCGACCGCGGACCGCTTCGCGACGCCGACGTCCTCCGTTGACTCCAGGCATCCTGCCGTCTCCCTTCTGAGCACCGCCCGTCGGCGGTGTCATGCTGCCGCTCATATCCCCAGCAGACCGATCGTGATGAACAAAGCACCTGCCGCAGTGAGGATCATCGCTACGTCGCGCCGCGTGCACGAACGGATCCAGGTGTGCACGCGGGTCATCCACACCAGCGTACGTTGCGGCGCGATCAGGTAACTCAGGAGTGGGATCTCCACGAGTGCAAATGCCACCAGGTTGAAGGCGATCACCGCGCCAACCTGTGTGCCGGGTGCGACACCGGAGGCGTGTATGACGGCCAGTGCCGCCAGGTAGTCGACCGACGGCAGCGCGATACCCAGCCCGCTGACGCCGGCCACCCACAGCGAATTGCCTTGCATGACCGCACGTATCCGGTCTCGCAGACCGACGCGCGGCGCCGCCACTGCCACCTGGCCGGAGCCGGATTCCTCAGGCGCCGGCTCTGCCTTTTGCGCCCGCCGCGAGCCCACGTTGGCGGCCACCAATACGGCGGCGACCAGGGCGAGGATGCCGATCCCGATCTGCATCCTCGGCACGGTGAGCGTGCCTGCGGCCAGCGGTGCGGCGTCGAGGACCAGCAACGCCGTCCCGCCGACCACCAGGCCCATGAGGAACCCGCCGCACAGGAACGCCAGCAACTGATGCACCGGCCGGGGACGGTTCAGCATCAGCACGGTCAGCCCGATCCGTACCGGTTCGAGGCTGACCGCGATGGCCATCAGCAAAAGGGTTGCCCACATGGTGGTTTCAGCGCTTCGGTTCAGCCCCGATCAGGCGTCCAACCTCGCAAACTCCTGCCGGCGGTACAGCTCGGCACTCGCCTGCCGACGGACCTTGCCGCTGGTGGTGATCGGGAGCGAGCCGGGGGCCACGAGTGCCAGGTCGGCGGGGTTGAGTCCGTGCGCCGTCGAGATGGCGGAGATCACTTCGCGTTTCATCAACGTGAGACGCTCGGACAGGGCCTCCGGGCTTTCGTCGGAACGCTTCTTGACCTCGATGACGGCGACCAGCTTTTCTTCCTCTTCGTGGTTCACCGCAATCGCAGCGACCCGCCCACGGGAGATCGCCGAGACCGTGGCCTCGATGTCGTCCGGGTAGTGGTTGCGCCCGCGGACGATCAGGAGATCCTTGACCCGTCCGATGATGAACAACTCGCCTTCGGAGATGAAGCCCAGATCGCCGGTCCGCAGCCATGTTCCGTCGGGGACGCCGTCGACGGTCGCGCCGAAGGTCTCCTGCGTCTCGGCGGGCCGGTTCCAGTATCCGGCCGCGATGTTCTCGCCCTGCGCCCAGATCTCACCGATCATCCCGGCGGGCATCTCGGTGTGGGACTCCGTATCGACGATCCGTACGGCCGGGCTGTGCGGTGTCCCGTAGCTGATCAGCGCGGTTCCGCTGGCACACCGCTCGGCGTGCCCGGCGGCCAGTTTCTCGGGCTCGAAGTTGGCCACCACCGGCGGCTTGCCCGGCTCGCGCGTCGCGACGTACAGCGTGGCCTCGGCCAGACCGTAGGACGGACGAATCACCTTGCCCTGCAGATTGAACGCGGCGAACCGCTTGGTGAAGCGTTCGACGGTCGCATGGTGAACGCGCTCCGCGCCGCTGATGATGCTCAGCACGTTGCCCAGGTCGCAACCCGCCATATCGTCATCGGTAGTCTTGGCCGAGGCCAGGTCGAAGGCGAAGTTGGGTCCCGCGGTCAGGCCGGTGGTGACGCTGCCGAGCTGCTGCATCCAGCGTGCCGGCCGGGCCAGGAACGCCAACGGACTCATCATCACGGTGCGCCATCCACCCAGGATCGGCGCCACGATGCCCGCCATCATCCCCATGTCGTGGTACAGCGGCAGCCACGTGACGACGGTCGTGTCGGCCGGCGGCACGCGGTTGTAGTCCGGATAGAAGCTGGCCATCATCTGCTCGAAGTTGGCCGTCAGGTTGCGATTCGAGACCATCACGCCCGCGGGAGTCCGCGTCGAGCCCGACGTGTACTGGAGGTACGCGGTCTCGGGGGCGGCTTCGCGCCTCAGCCGTACCGCCTTGCGGGAATCGAGGTCGAGCTTGTCGACCTCGAGCACAACGGGCGCCGGGTTGCCGTCCTGTGCCACCGCATACGGGGTCACCGTCCCGGAAATGGCGGACGTGGTGAGGATGACGGTGGGCGCCGCGTCACGCAGGACCGCGGTGACCCGCTCGTCGTGGGCGCCGATCATCGGCGTCGACAGCGGGACGCAGACCACCCCGGCTTCCAGTGAAGCCAGGAACGCGACGATGTAGTCGAGGCTCTGCGGTGCCAGCACCACCGCGCGGTCCCCCGCTGCGGCGTGGGTCTGCAGTTCCCCCGCCAGATTCCGGATGCGTCGGTAGAGCTGACCCCAGGTCAGGGTCTCCTCAACGCCATCCCAGTCGCGTTCGTAATCGACGAAGGTGTAGGCGATGTCATTGGGCTGCATGCTCGCCCGCTCACGCAACACGCCGTTGAGTGTTGACTCAGCCATCGAGTGTGCCTTCCTGTTCTGACTTCATTCCGCGGCTCACCTGCGCGACCCTGCGCTGAGGTTTTCCAGCACCCGTGCACACGTCGACTTCAGCACCTTGACGTACCGGCCGACCGATTCATGTGCCTCGGGATTGTTCGGATAGACCACCGAGACCGCCGTGCGGTCCTTCAATCGCACCAGGAACACCGTCATCTGGTACGAGTACACGCCGTCACTGAACATGCCGATCCGCATCGATTCCAACTCGGTGGTGAGCAGCACCGACAACGGGGCCGCCCCGGCATCCAGGAAGTTGATCACCTGGAAATTCGGCCTCGGCCAATCCAATTCGGGCCGCAATTCGAGCACCCGGTAGAACGGGACATCGACGAGCTGATGTCCGGCGTCGAAGGACTGCTGTGCCGCAACGGCCGATTCGGCAAAGGACCTACCCGCGATCGGGACGGTGATCGGGACCAGCCCGGTGAACCAGCCCATCGTCATCAGGTCGGCCGTGGTCTTGCGGGTATCGCTCGGTGTCAGGCCATAGTAGGTATCCGCTCCGGTCAGTTCATGCTCGGCCATCCCGGTGCAGGCGAGCATGCCACCGATGAAGCGGGCCCCGGCTGCGACGCATGCCGATTCGAAATTTGCCGTCTGCTCCTCGTCCATGAGGGTCTCGACCCACATCTCCGCTCCACACGGCTCGAGCGGATCGCCCAGAGGCAGTGGGAAGTCCGGCAGGCTGCCCTTGTTGCTGGTCGCGAAATCGGCCCACGCCGTGACTTCCGGCGAATCCGACGTCAATGCACCGAGCAGTTCCTTCTGACGCATGCAGAAGGCGTCGTAGCTGCCCGCCTCCGGAAGTGCCAGCGGCGCGCCACCACTGACGAGGGTGGTGTACATCGCGTGGAACTCCATGAGCGTGACACCTGCGAACGTCGCGTCCATGTGCAGGTGGTCGATGCTCACGTAGAGCGTGAACCGATCCGGGTACTGGACGATGCCGTAGGTGAAGCAGTCCCAGTGCAGCGGATCCGGAGTCGACAGCGTCAACTGACGCAGTTCCTCCGACGTGAGATCGCCGTGCCGGGTGGGCACGAACTTGATGTCGGCCGGATTGGGCATCGTGCGCCGCACGATGTCGTGGACATCGTGGTATTCGAACCAGCTACGGAACGTGTCATGCCTGCGCACATGGGCATTGACCACGTAGGTCATCGCCCTGATGTCGCATTGCCCTGCAATGTCACACGTGACGATCACCAGACGGGAGTAGTCCAGGCCCTTGGCTCGCTGATCGATGAACCCGCGCAGGTGCTGGGCCTGCATGTAGCTGACCGGCACGTCACTGACGGGCGCTTCAGCCGCCTTGGCGCACGAGGCCGGCGAGGCTCGCCAGGAAACGGCAGAACCGGGCGGTGCGTCCCACTCTTCGACCGAACCGATCGAAACGGACCCTAACTGCAACGTGACTCCTCTATAAACTCAACCGAATTCGGCATCACGCCGTCGGTGTCAGCTCCGTGTCGGCATTGGCGACCAACTTCTCGCACAACTTGTCGGCGAGCCCGCGGACGGTGGTGATGTCCGCCGGGCTGATCCGCACCCCGGTTTCGGTCTCGATCCTGGTCCGTACCTCGAGGTTGCCCAGTGAGTCGATGCCGTATTCGGCCAGCGGACGATCCGGGTCGATCGAACGACGCAGCAGCACGCTGATCTGGTCGGAGACCAGCCGGCGCAACCGCGAAGGCCATTCGTCCTGCGGACTGGCGTACAACTCGGTGAGGAACCCGCTGGCGTCGGAATCCCCGGAACTCGCGGGACGGAACGACTCGGCGAACGGGACCCGCTTGGCGAAGTCGGCGAGCCAGGACACCCCCACGATCGGGGTGTAGCCGGCGTAGCCACGGTTGTGCCGCAGCATCGTCTCGAACGCGTGGGCGCCCTCGTCTGGCGCGATCGCCGAATCGGAGGCCTCGGCAAAACCGGTGCCCTTGCCGATCTCGGTCCACGCACCCCAGGCGATGGCGCTCGACGGCAGTCCCTCATTTCGCCGCCACTGGGTGAATCCGTCCAACCAGCTGTTGGCGGCCGCGTACGCGCCCTGCCCCGGTGAGCCCACCAGGGCGGCAGCCGACGAGAAGCAGCAGAACCAGTCCAGCGACTCCGACCGCGTCGCCTCGTGAAGGTTCCACGCGCCCACAGCCTTTGGTGTCCAATCTCGGGTCATGAGGTCGTCGGTGATGTTGGTCAGCGTGGCGTCTTCGACGACCGCCGCCGCGTGCAGGACACCACGCAGAGCCAGTCCGGTGGCCGTCGCCGCCGACACCAGGGCGGCGGCAGTGGCGGGATCGGCGATGTCGCCGGTGACCACCTCCACCTCGGTACCGAGGCCGCGGATCCGGTCGAGCTCGACCAGTGCTTCGGCGGACGGCTGGGACCTGGCGTTGAGCACGATCCGGCCGCAACCGGCCGACGCCATCTTCTCGGCGAGGAACCGTCCGAGGCCGCCGAGGCCGCCGGTGATCACATAAGCCCCGTCGGCGCGGAACACCGGTGCGTGCTCGGGCGGCACCACCGCCGTATCGGAGCCCGACTCCGGGATCTTCACGACGAGCTTGCCGGTGTGCCCGGCCGCATCCATCAGTTCCATCGCCCCGGCCCATGCGGTCAGCGGATAGGTGCTGATCTCCGGCAGCGGTAGCGCGCCTTCGGCGAGCTTGCCGAACACCGTCTGCAGCAGTCGGCGGACGACGTCGGGTCGACGCTGGCTCAGCGACGACAGATCGACCGCGTGGAACGACAGGCCGTCTCGGATCATCGCCGGCGTGAGGGTGGCGTCACCGCGAAGGTCGGCGACTCCGGTCTCGACGAACCGACCGCCGAAGGCGAGTAGTTCCAGTCCGGCACGCTGCCCTGACCCGGTCAGCGAATTGAGCACGACGTCGACACCGTATCCGTTGGTATCGCGGCGGATCTCGTCGGCGAAGCTCAGTGTGCGCGAGTCGTAGACGTACTTGATGCCCATGTCGCGCAACAGTTGCCGACGCTCGGGACTGCCCGCGGTGGCGAACACCTCGGCTCCGCACTCGCGTGCGACCGCGATGGCTGCCAGGCCGAGGCCGCCGGTTGCCGAATGGATCAGCACCTTGTCCTGTGCCGATATCCTCGCCAACTCCCGCAGCGCGTACCACGCGGTGGCATGCGCGGTGGGCACCGCGGCGGCACTGTCCATCGCCAGCTCATCGGGGAGAGCGACGGCCAGGTCGGACGCGCACGTGACGAACGTGCCCCAGCAACCGGTCGCCGCCACGCCGGCCACCCGGTCGCCGACCTTGTGGTCGGTGACATCGGGTCCGACGGCCGTGACGACGCCGGCGAAATCGCGGCCCAGCGCTGCGGACTGCTCCGCCAGACCGGGATACCGGCCCGACGCCGCCAGAACGTCCACGAAGTTCAGGCTCGATGCGCTGACCCTCACCTCGATGCAACCGGGCTCGGGCGCCGGACGCTCGAAGGTGGTCAGCTCCAGCGAACCGAAGTCCCCTGGGGTCCGGATGCTCAGCCGCACCGCATCGGTGGACAGGTCGACCGTGGTGGACAGCCGCTCGTCGGCAGCCAACGGGCTGGCGCCCAGCCGCGCGGTGTACCACCGACCGTCGCGCCAGGCGGTCTCATCCTCGGGACTGCCGGTGAGCAGCTGGCGCGCAATGTCCTTGGGATCGGTGCGCTCGTCCACGTCGATCTGCGTCGCGTGCAGTTGCGGCTGCTCATTCCCGATCACCCGGACCAGTCCGCGCAGCCCGATCTGGTCGAGGTTGAGCCCGTCGCCCGGCAGCACCGACTGCGCGCCACGCGTGACGAGGTGGAGTCGGGGAGCCTGGTCGTCGACATCGATCAGTTCACGCACGATGTGGACCACCCGCTGGACCAACCCGAGGCCCCGGGACGCCGACTCCCGGTCCCCCGTTTCGGCAGCGCCGGCCAGCACCAGGACGACGTCACTGTAGGTCTCGGCACCGAGGTGTTTGCGCAGCGATTCGGCGTTGGCGGATTGGTCAGCCCCATCGGGCCAGACCACTGTCGACACGTCGCCGAGATCGGGTTCGAGCGCGTCGGCCAACTCCGTGGTCAGCAGATCCGAGCCGTCGGACGTGATGAACAACCACTTGCCCGTCCCCGATGTCCGGGCCTCCGGCAGTTCCTGCTCGTGCCACTCGACGGCCAGGAGGCGCTCGTTGAAGATGCGTTCCCGCTGACCGCTTTCGGTCATGCCGGTGCCGAGCCGCAGGCCACGAACGGCGAGCAGGACCTCACCGTCCTCGTCGAGCAGATCGAGATCGGCTTCCACGCTGGTGGCGTCGGCGTTGGTGACCTGCAGCAGGCAGTAGTGCGCCGAACGCGTCGACCCGGACGCACGCAGGCTGCGCACGCCGAGCGGGAGCAGCAGACCGCCCGGATCCTCGCCTTCGGCGTACGCCGCGACCGACTGGAAGCACACGTCGAGCAGAGCCGGATGGATCTGGTAGGCGCCCTGCTGGGACCGGATTGCGCTGGGCAGTGCCACCTCGGCCAGCACACTGGTGACGGGACCGTCGGCGGTAAATGCCGCCGCGAGGCCGGAGAACGCCGGCCCGTACTGAATACCCTTGTCCCCGAACCATTTACGCAATGCATCGCCCTCGACACGGCGAGGGTGGGCCGCCTTGAGTTCGGTCAGATCGAGTCGGGTCGGCGCCTCTGAGGGCTCCGCCTCGACGATCACCGCCGCGGCACGCCGGATCTGTTCGCCGGCCCCGGCTGTCTCGACCAGGAACTGCACTGCCCCCTCGGGGGTCACCTTGGCCTCGGCCGAGACCACGGTCTCGGCGTCGAGCAGCAGCATCTGCTCGAAGGTGATGTCGCGTACCTCGCAGGCATCGCCCAACAGTGAGCGACCGGCGACCAACGCCATCTCGCAGTACGCGGCGCCCGGAAGCGCGGCCACGTTGTGGACCTGATGGTCGGCCAACCACGGCTGGGCCTCGACGCCGACGTCGGCCTGCCAGACATGGCGCTCGGGATCCTCGGGAAGTACGACATGCGCACCCAACAGCGGATGGACGCTGAGCAGATGTCCACCGCCCGGAAGGTGCTCGCGAGCGTCCCGGCTGACGGTCAGGGGCAGACGAGTCCAGGTGGGCAGGGGTGCGTCGGCGAGCGTGCCCGTCGGGTACAGCGTCGCGAAGTCGACTGCGGCGCCTGCGCTGTGCAGGTCACCGACGTACTGCAGCAGACCGGTGGGCATCTCGGTCTCGCGCCGCATGCTCGGAAGTGCCGCGATGTTGATGTCCAGGCTGCGGGCGACCTGCTGGGCCGGGTGAACCAGCAGCGGGTGCGGAGAAAGCTCACCGAACACGCGGTAGCCGTCCTCGAGGGCGGCCTGCACCGCAGCCGAGAACCGTACGGCGTGGCGCAGATTGTCCACCCAGTAGTCGGCGTCGGTGTAAGGCTCGTCGCGGGGGTCGTACGACGTCGACGAGTAGTACGGAACCGTCGGCGTGAGCGGCGTCAGGTCACTGAGCACCTCGGCGAGTTCGTCGAGGATCGGATCGACCTGCGGCGAATGCGATGCGACGTCGACCGCGACCTCGCGGGCCATGATGTCCCGCTGTTCCCAGTCGGCGACGAGTTCCCGGATGCGTTCAGTGGTTCCGCCGACGACGGTGGACTTCGGCGAGGCGATCACCGAGATCACCACGTCCGTGATGCCTCGGGCGGCGAGCTCGGACAGCACATGTTGCGCCGGCAGTTCGACCGAGGCCATGGCGCCCGAACCCGAGATCCGGGTCATCAGGGCCGACCGCCGGCAGATCACCCGCACGGCGTCCTGCAGCGACAACGCCCCCGCGACCACGGCGGCCGCGGCCTCGCCCATCGAGTGGCCGATCACCGCTCCGGGCTGCACTCCCCTGGACTTCAGTGCAGCCGCGAGCGCGACCTGCATCGCGAAGATCGTCGGCTGCACCCGGTTGATGCCCTGGACCGGCTCGGAATCCGAAATCGCCTCGGTCACCGAGAAGCCCGACTCTGCGGCGATGAGGGGTTCGAGTTCGGCGATGGCCGCCGCGAAGGCGGGCTCGGTGGCGAGAAGCTGCGCACCCATCCCGGCCCACTGCGAACCCTGGCCGGAGAACAACCACACCGGTCCGCGCTCGCCGGTCCCCACTGCCGGCTCGTAGACCGCGTCGCCCTCGGCGACCTCCCGCAACGCTGCACCGAGTTCGTCGGCAGTCGCCGCCGTCACCGTCGTCCGGAACGGCCGGTGAGCGCGGCGCCTCGTCAGCGTGTAGGCCAGATCCGGCAAGGGCTGGTCGCCGGCCTCGTGGATCAGCCAGTTGGCCAGTCGGCCTGCGGTCCGCCGCAGCTCGTCGGCCGAGGTGGACGACACCGGGAACATCATCGGCTCGCCGTCACCGGCCGGCGCACCGGCGGGCTCGGACCCGGCAACGGGCGCCTGCTCGAGCACCGCGTGCACGTTGGTACCGGACAACCCGTAGGACGACACGGCGGCGCGTCGCGGGTGTTCCCCGGCGACCGGCCACTGCATCAGTTCGGTCGGGACGACCAGCGAGCTGTTGAGCCGGGCCATCGCCTCGGGAAACTCGGTGAAATGGAGGTTGGCCGGAACGGCGCCGTGCTGCAGGGCGAGGACGGCCTTGATCAGACCGATCGCCCCGGACGCCGACTGCGCGTGACCGATGTTGGTCTTCACCGACCCGAGTGCGCACGGTCCGTCGGTGCCGTAGACCGCGGCCAAACTGGCGTACTCGATCGGGTCGCCGACGGGCGTTCCGGTTCCGTGGGCCTCGATCATGCCGACGGTCACCGGATCGACCGCCGCGGCCGCCAGCGCCGCGCGGTAGACCGCGCTCTGCGACTCCTCCGACGGGGTCGCGATGTTGATCGTGTGGCCGTCCTGGTTGGCCGCGGTGCCGCGGATCACGGCGAGCACCCGGTCACCGTCGCGCTCGGCATCGGCAAGACGCTTCAACAGCACCATGGCGACGCCCTCGCCCGAGACGAACCCGTCGGCGCCGACGTCGAACGCGTGGCAGCGACCGGTGGGCGACAGCATTCCCTGCGCCGAGCCCGCCACCATCTTCTTCGGATCGAGCAGGAGTGAGGCGCCGCCGGCCAGGGCCAGGTCGCTCTCCGATTCGTGCAGGCTCCGGCATGCCATGTGGATGGCCAGCAGGCCCGATGAACAGGCCGAGTCGACCGTCAACGCGGGTCCGTGCACGCCCAGTGCGTAGGCGACACGACCCGACGCCAGGCTGAAGTTCGTTCCGGCGAAGCCGTAGGCGCCGTCCAGCGCGTCCGCCTCGGCAGCGACCATCTGATAGTCGTTGTGCGTCATGCCGAGGAAGACGCCGGTCGACGAACCGGAGATGTCGCCGGGAGCCCGGCCCGCGTGCTCGAGGGCCTCCCATGACGTCTCGAGCAGGAGTCGGTGCTGCGGGTCGATGGACGGCGCCTCACGCTCGCCGTAACCGAAGAAGTCGGCGTCGAATCCTGCGACGTCGTCGAGGAACGCACCCCACTTGGACACTGAACGCCCCGGCACTCCGGGCTCCGGGTCGTAGTACTCGTCAGCGTCCCAGCGATCCAGCGGGACCTTGGTGACGAGGTCATCGCGCCGCAGAAGTGCCTGCCAGAACGCGGCCGGTGAGTCGATCCCTCCGGGCAGACGGCAGCCCATGCCGATTACGGCAATCGGGGTGACTGGTGTCTCGGCCAAGTTGGCTCACCTCTCTCGATGCGATCGATCAGCAAAGCGTCGATCAACATACTTAGAACGCGGAAAAGAATGTGCGCTACGTCGCCCTCGACGCACGGTACCGAATCCCCGTATCCGGTACGAGTCGTTGCCAACGCGGGTCCGTAGCCTAGCGCGTGGACCAACTGGATGTTGGAAACACCCGATCGCAAAAACGGTCACGCGTTCGCTACACCGACCAATTCTTGGGAAATGTCAGTACCCGCCAATTTCACCAGCGAGGCGCCGAACTCGGACGGTGGGCGCCTGCCATGGTTCACCAATATCGCTGCGCACCAACACTATTCACCACCAGATAGAGTAGCGCCACGGTGCAGGAGAAATTATCCCGCTAACTAACTCCGAGCTGATTTCAGGCGCAAAGACAGGCTTTCACAGGTTGTCCATAGTTTGAAAACGGTGTTCGGTTCACCACTCACAGTTAATTCATAGGGCAGCTGGCAATAGTTAGCTGGCTACCGACACGCAAACTATCGGTTCCGTAGTTGAACCGAATTCATGTTCCATCGCCCGGGCCGACGAAAACGGTACGAATGTGTACCCAAATCCCACATCAGCTAATGGTCATCATTGACTATGCAACGTCATAACCAGCATGGATCACTACGAAGGTGGAAATTGTCGCAACACACGAGACGTAGACGTACCAAATTCCGGCGCCAGGACAGGCCGACTGAGATCCAGCCCACGCGACACGCGAAGGCGTGACAGAAACCACAATGTGTCTACCAAGGCAAATCTGCCGAGGTTAACGGTGGACAGGCGCTGCAACCACGGGAAGGGCATCCCATATATGGGACATAGTGTGATGTATATCACTGCAGGTAGAAGCGGTACGCCGCCGTTCCTGTCCCGCGCTCAAGCCCCCGCAACGAACGGAGCCGACCTGTTGGTGCAACAGGTCGGCTCCGGGGTGTCAGGTGAGAACTATCCCGCGACGGGCTTCGGTAACTCGTACGGCGCCGCACCGAGGTTCGGCACCGCCTCGAATCCCCGCTCGCGGGCACGAGCCACGTCCTTGCGAATCAGCGCATTCAGACCGACGAAGGCGGCCATGTCCAACACCATCGGAGTCAGGAGGCGGTTGTGCACAAACCCGATCGCCAGCCCGCTGGCCGGGTCCGCCCAACCGACCGACCCGCCGAGCCCGACATGGCCGAATCCGGGCATGATCCCGAACGGCACCGAGTGATAACCGAGATGGAAGCCGAGCGGCACCCCGAGATTGCGGTCCGGGCGTATACCGGGCGGACCGGCCAAACCGCCAACGATGCGCTCAGACAGGTAGTCCGCGCCACCGATGCGGCCGTGGTTGGCGATGGCGCCGTACATTCTGGCCAGGCCACGCGCCGTGGCGACACCGTTGACGGCGGGCGCCTCGGCGTCCAGAAACGGGGTGTCGCCCTGAACGAGGGACATCACGCCGGGGAAGTACATGGAACCGAAGGCGCCGGAGAAGTTCAGCGCCGCGATCCGCGGGGCCATGAAGTCGAAGACCTGGTTGGGCCAACGTCGTTGCGGAACCAGAATCTGTGCGGCCCGGGTCGGGGCGTCGGCCGGCGGACGCCCCAGATGCAGGCCGTCAGTTCCCAACGGCTCTGCCAACTCGGTCCGGAACAGCTCGCGCATGCCCTGCCCCGTGACCGCGCGGGCCAGACCCGACAACAGCCAGCCATAGGTGAGCGCGTGATAGGCGGGTTTGCCGAACAGAAGTGAGTTCACCGGCGCCGCTGCGACCCGGCCTTCCATCACCTGGTGATCCAACAGATCGGCTTTGCTGACGCCGTTGAGCTGAGACAGCCCCGCCTCGTGCGCCATCACCTGTCGCACCGTGACCGCGGATTTGCCATTGGTCCCGAATTCAGGCCAATACTCGCTCACCGGGGCGGCGTAATCGATCAGACCACGATCAACGAGGCGATGGATGACCGTCGAGGCCATGCCCTTGGTCGCGGAGAACACCATCGCGCCCGTGTCGGCCGTCCAATGTCGGGTGCCGTCACGGTCCGAGTAGCCGGTCCAGACGTCGACCACCGGTTGACCGTCTTGGAGAATCACCAGTGCCCCGCCGCCGTACTTCCGGCCCGGGAACAGCTTCGAGAACCCGCGGACCGTGCAGGAGAAGTTCCTGTCCGCCGCGCCTTGGACGCCGTGTGGAAGCGCCTCGTCGCGCTCCCCGTTGTGATCGGTCACACACTTGAATTTACCTGGCCCCCCGGCAAATTCCACAGGCGTTACCTACCTGTTAGCCGGAGCCCGGCCACCGGGTCAGGAACTCGGCTTGTCATCCACCTTGAAGTCGATCTTGACCTTCTCGGACTCGACGTTTTTGACCGTAGCCGTAACGCCGTACTTGGTGCCGTTCTTGTCTGTCAGCACACAATGCTGGGTCGCTCCCACCTTGCCGACGATGCCGTCGTCGCAGGTCACAGACTTGGCCTTGCGCTTGGCCGCGGCTTCCAGGTTCTCCTTCGCCATGGTTTGCAGCTTGGACTTGGCCACCGTGGGTGCCGGGGCGGTCGATCCGCCGCCGCCGCAACCGGTCAGGACAGCACCGCCGACCATCGCGGCGGCCACGAGCACACGCAGTTTCACGTTCACGTCCCTCATCTCCGGGTCAGCCCAGCCTTTCACTGTCATCCGGCCGCGTCGAGAATTTCCTGCGCGGCCAGCGCCGGAGTCAGTTCACCCTCGCGCACCCGGCGCTCTACCTCGTCGCGGATACCGCGGACACCGGGATGCGACATCACACGGTCCAGCACGGTGTCTCGCACCATCGACCAGGTCCAATCCACCTGCTGCGCGCGTCGCCGAGCCTCGAACTCGCCCGCCTCGGTCAGCACCTCACGGTGCTTGATCACGGTGTCCCACAATTCGGCAAGCCCGTGGCCTTCGATCGCGCTCATCGTGAGAACCGGTGGCCGCCATAGTGTTTCGCGGGGATAGATGAGACGGATCGCGCCCGTCAGTTCGCGCGCAGCAGCCTTGGCCTCGATTGCGTGCTCGCCGTCGGCCTTGTTGACGACGATGACGTCGGCCAGCTCCAGCACACCTTTCTTGATGCCCTGCAGCTGGTCACCGGTGCGGGCCAGGGTGAGAAACACGAACGTGTCGACCATGTTCGACACCGTGACCTCGGACTGCCCGACGCCCACGGTCTCGACCAGGATGACGTCGTAGCCGGCGGCCTCCAGCAGAACGATGGTCTCTCGGGTGGCCTTGGCCACCCCGCCGAGCGTCCCGGACGTCGGCGACGGCCGGATGTAGGCGTCCGGGTGAACCGCCAGTTTGGCCATCCGGGTCTTGTCTCCCAGGATCGAGCCACCGGTCCGGGTCGACGAAGGATCCACCGCCAGAACCGCCACCCGGTGGCCTGCCTCGATGAGGTACATGCCGAGGGCTTCGATCGTCGTCGACTTGCCGACGCCGGGAACCCCGGTGATGCCGATGTGTTGAGCTTTGCCCGCCTCAGGCATCAACTCCAGCAGCAACTGCTGGGCCTGGTCACGACGGTCGGCCCGGGTGGATTCCACCATCGTGATGGCGCGCGCCAGGGCAGCTCGGTCGCCGCCCCGGATGGCCTCCGCCAGTTCCTGCACCGAGAGGGCCATTGCTAGCTCAGCTGGTAACCGAGCCGGTCTGCCAGCTTCTGCAGCAGGCCGATGGCCGCATCGGCGATCACGGTGCCCGGCGGGAAGATCGCGTTGGCCCCGGCGTCGTAGAGCTCGTCGAAGTCCCCGGGCGGGATGACCCCGCCGACGACGATCATGATGTCGGGCCTGCCCACCTCGGCCAGCGCGTCGCGCAGCGCGGGTACCAGGGTCAGGTGCCCAGCGGCCAGTGACGACACCCCGACCACATGCACGTCGTTGTCGGCGGCCTGACGGGCCACCTCCTCCGGGGTCGAGAACAACGAGCCCACGTCGACGTCGAAACCGATGTCGGCGAACGCCGTTGCGATCACCTTCTGCCCACGGTCGTGCCCGTCCTGGCCCATCTTGGCCACCAGGATGCGGGGCCGACGACCGTCGGCCTCGGCGAACTTGGTCACGAGCTCCGTCGCGGTAGACATTCCGCCGACCTTCCCCGCTCCCCCGATTTCGTCCCGGTAGACGCCCGAAATAGTACGGATCTCGGCCTGGTGCCGCCCGTACACCTTCTCCAGGGCGTCGGAGATCTCGCCGAGGGTGGCGTTGGCGCGGGCGGCGTTGATGGCCAGGGCCAACAGGTTGTTACCCAGTCCGTCCTCACCTGCAGAACCCGTCGCCTCGGCGGCCCGGGTCAGCTCGGCCAGCGCGGCCTGCGTCGCCGACTCGTCGCGGTCGGCCCGCAGCTGCTGCAGTTTGGCCAGCTGTTCGGCCCGCACCCGGCTGTTCTCGACCTTGAGGACCTCGATCTCCTGGTCCTCTTCCACCTGGTACTTGTTCACACCGATCAGCGGCTGGGCACCGGAGTCGATCCGCGCCTGGGTCCGGGCCGCGGCCTCTTCGATGCGAAGCTTCGGTATGCCGTCACTGATGGCCTGCGCCATGCCGCCGTGCTCGTTCACCTCGTGGATGTGAGCACGTGCCTTGTCGGCCAACTGATGCGTGAGCCACTCGACGTAGTACGAACCGCCCCACGGGTCGATCGGCCGGGTGGTCCCCGACTCCTGCTGCAGCAGCAGCTGGGTGTTGCGGGCGATCCGCGCGGAGAAGTCGGTGGGCAGCGCCAGCGCCTCGTCCAGGGCGTTGGTGTGCAGCGACTGGGTGTGCCCCTGCGTGGCCGCCATCGCCTCGATACAGGTTCGGGCGACGTTGTTGAACACGTCCTGCGCAGTCAGCGACCAGCCCGAGGTCTGTGAGTGGGTGCGCAGCGACAGCGACTTGTCGTTCTTCGGGTCGAACTGGGCCACCAGCTCGCTCCACAGCAGGCGGCCGGCCCGCAGCTTGGCCACCTCCATGAAGAAGTTCATGCCGATGCCCCAGAAGAAGCTCAGCCGCGGCGCAAACTTGTCGATGTCCAGGCCGGCGTCAAGGCCTGCCTTGATGTACTCGACACCGTCGGCCAGCGTGTAGGCCAGCTCCAGATCGGCTGTCGCACCGGCCTCCTGGATGTGGTAACCCGAGATCGAGATCGAGTTGAACTTGGGCATCTTGGCACTGGTGTAGGCGAAGATGTCCGAGATGATCCGCATCGACGGCGTGGGCGGATAGATGTAGGTGTTGCGGACCATGAACTCTTTGAGAATGTCGTTCTGGATGGTCCCGGCCAGCTTCTCCGGCGGCACCCCCTGCTCCTCGGCCGCGACGACGTAGAGCGCCAGGATCGGCAGCACCGCGCCGTTCATCGTCATCGACACGCTGACTGTCGACAGATCGATGCCATCGAACAACTGGCGCATGTCGAGGATGGAATCGATGGCCACACCGGCCATTCCGACGTCACCCTGCACGCGCGGATGGTCCGAGTCGTATCCGCGGTGGGTGGCCAGGTCGAAGGCCACCGAGAGGCCCTTCTGCCCGGCGGCCAGGTTGCGTCGGTAGAACGCGTTGGATTCGGCAGCAGTGGAGAACCCGGCGTACTGACGGATGGTCCACGGCTGGTTGACGTACATCGTCGGGTACGGCCCACGCACGAAAGGCGGTGCGCCGGGGAAGGTGTCGAGCGGGTAGCCGGCGGCGGCCGCCTCGTCGCGGTCGGCGGCGATGTACACCGGCTTGACGTCGATCCCCTCGGGCGTGGCCCAGGTCAACTGCTCGGGGGTGTAGCCGTGCGCGGTGGCAGCTGCCGCGACGTGCGCCTCGACGGCTTCTGGAGTGGCGGGCTCACCCGCGCCTTCGCCGTGCAGCGGTACGTCCGCGAAACTTCCGATTCCAGTTGTGGCAGTCATCTCAGGCCCCCAGTCCGGTGAGCAGGTTCGACAAAGCTTCGACCGCATCGATCTTGGCGGTCAGGTATCCGTCCGGCTTCGAATCAGCCTCGGCGACCGCCTTTTCCGGGCCGGCCAGCAGGACCTGACGTACCCCGGCCGCGTGTGCAGCGGCCACCGCCGCAGAGGCCTCGGCACCGTAGCGGGCGTCACTGCCACACAGCACCGCCACCGTCGGGGCACCGGCATCGGCCACCGCCGCGGCAACCGCGGCCGCCTCGACGGTCCCGGGGTTGATTGCCTCGATTCCGCCGGACGCCAACAGGTTCGACGCGAACGTGGTGCGGATGTTGTGCTCGGCGAGCGGCCCCAGCGGCAGCAACAGAACCTTGGGCCGCGCTCCGGTCGATGCCAGGAACGCATCCGAGCGATCCCGCAGCGCCTCGAATCCGGCCGCGTACCGTGCGATGGACGACGCCGACGATCCCTGCGGGAGCGGCTGTTCGTCGAGGTTGGGGAATTCGTTGACACCGGTGATCGCGGTGCGCCGGTGTGCGACATCGTCACTGCGCCGCGCGGCGACCTCGGCGATCTGGGCTGCGATGTAGTCGCGAGCGGCGACGAACCCGCCCCGCGCCTCGATGTCCTGGAAGTGCGCCCACGCCTGTTCGGCCAACTGAGCCGTCAGATCTTCGACAAACCAGGAGCCACCGGCCGGATCGAGCACCTGACCGATGTGCGACTCCTCCAACAGCAGCAGCTGGGTGTTGCGGGCGATGCGCCGCGCGAAGCTCGCCGACGTGCCGTCCAGTCCATCCGGAATCGCCGCGTCGAACGGATGCACCTGCACGGTGTCGGCTCCCCCGACACCCGCCGCGAAGGCGGCCAGCGTGGTGCGCAGCATGTTCACCCACGGGTCGCGCTGGGTCATCATCGGCAATGAGGTCACGGCGTGGATGCGGGCGGCACCGGCGTCAACCGCGCCGACCACCTCAGCGACGCGTGCCCACAACTGCCGGGCAACCCGAAGCTTGGCGATCGTCATGAACTGGTCGTCGTCGGCGGCGTAGCGGAAGCTGATCTGCCGCAACGCATCCGGTGTGGCCACGCCGCCGTCGCTGAGAATGCGCAGGTAGGCGACCGCTGCGGCGATCGAGCCCGCGAGCTCCCAGGCGGCGCTGGCGCCGAGGTTGTGGAAGGCGGGACCGTCGACGGTGACCGCACGCACTCCCCCGGCATGGCCGGTGAGTTTGGCGACGGTGGCCAGTAGGTCCGAGTCCTCGGTGGCGGGCTGCCCCGACAGCGGTGCGGTCAGCGGGTCGGCACCGAGATCGACCGACAGTCGCGAGCGCTGGTCTTCGTCGAGGTTCTCGAGCAAAGGCAGCACCGCGTCGGCCGCTGCCACCAGATCGGTTCCAGCGCTTTCGAAGATCACCGGCACCAGGTCAAGGAACACGCCGTCGAGCAGACGGTCCAGCTCGCCCAGGGCGATGCCGCCCTCGTCGCCGACCCGCAGTGAAAGCGCGCTGGCCCCCTCGGTCAGTGCCACCAGTACCGCACCGTTGACGGTGCCGACGGCGGTGCCCGCGACGGCGGGGAAGCTCTCGACGACCTTCCAGCCGGACTTCACGTCCCGCAGGGCGTCGCCACCGCGCACAAACGGCCACTGCCCCGGCAGCGCGGACTCGGGCCGCGCATCCAGGCTCGTGTAGAGCGGCCGGATCGCAAAACCCTCGTAGGTCTGCGAATCCAGCAGGCGCTCGGGCTCGGCCGGCAGATCGGCCACGTCCCGCCGGCTGCTCTTGGCCAGCACTCCGGCGACTGCCGTCCGCCACTGCTGTCGGTCCGCCTCGACCGCGCTAGTCCCCTGTAACGACACCCGCATCTCCTGTTATCGCAGCGTGTGACCTACCTACTTGACCCTCAGGCTAAATGATCGCCATCACGGCTCTGACCGCTGGTGGGCGGACTCGCGGTTACGCCCAGCGGTGATCGGTGCCTGCGGCCCGTACTCTTGGAAGACGTGAAACCCGTCGTCAGAACCCTGCGCGTGCTGCGCGCCGCAGTGATCTCGACGGTTTCCCAACTGCCGCCCCGGCGGATCGTGGGCCTGCTGGCCGGCATTGTGATTCTTGTCGCAGTCGCCGTACTGATTCCGTTGCCGACCGCGATGCAGATGCGGGACTGGGCCACCTCCGTGGGCCCCTGGTTCCCGCTGGCGTTCCTCGGTGCGCACATCGTCGTCACGGTCTTCCCTTTCCCGCGCACCGCATTCACCCTGGCTGCGGGCCTGCTGTTCGGGCCGGTGCTGGGCGTGGCCATCGCCGTGGTGGCCAGCGCGGTGAGCGCAGTGCTCGCGCTGTTCTTGATCCGCGCCGCCGGTTGGCAGCTCAATCGGCTGGTCCCGCATCCCCGGATCGACTCGCTGGACACCCGATTGCGCCGGCGCGGCTGGCCCGTGGTGCTGTCCATGCGGTTGATCCCGGCGGTGCCGTTCTCGGTGCTGAACTATGCGGCCGGCGCGTCTGCCGTACGGGCCGTCCCCTACACGCTGGCGACGCTGGTGGGGCTGTTCCCCGGCACGGCCGCCGTCGTCGTCCTGGGCGACGCGTTGACCGGGAACATCAGCCCGGCGCTGGTCCTGGTGTCGTTGAGCACCGCCGCGCTCGGCGTGGCCGGCCTGGTCTACGAATGGCGCCTCCACCACCGCGACCAGCGCACCCAGCAGTCCGCCGACCAGGCGCACGAACGCGCCGTAACCGGCTGACGCACCCCCGACCGTTGTCGCGAGGCCGAGGCACCTTGCGAGTGCTAAACATTTGTTTACAATAGTAAACGTGAGTTCACCACCAGACGATCGAACGGCGCGGGCCCGGATTCGCGACGAGGCGTTGCGACTGTTCGCCGAACGCGGTGCCGACGCGGTGACGATGCGCGACATCGCCTCCGCAGCCGATGTTTCCCCGGCGCTCCTGGTGCGGCACTACGGCTCTAAGGATGGACTCGTGGCGGCGGTCGACGAGCACGCCGTACGAACCCTCGAGGCGGTGCTGACCCACGTCACCGAACAGACCGCACAGGTTGGCATCGGACCGTCGGCGGTGCCGACGATGCTGGAAAGTCTCGCCACCCACCTACCACCGGACTCTCCCGTGCCGGGTTACCTGAGCCGACTGCTGACAACGGGCGGCACGGTCGGATCGGCAGTGTTTCAACGGCTGTACGGCATCAGCAGGACGGCGTTGGACGGCATGGTCGCGGCAGGTGTCGCCAGTCCCGGCGAAGACCCCGCCGTGCGGGCTGCGGTCCTCATGGTCAACGACCTGGCGGTGCTGACGCTGCGGACGCGCCTCACGGAAACGCTCGGCGTCGACCCGCTCTCCGATGCCGGGATGAAGCGCTGGGCGACAGAAGTTTTCGCGATCTATCGCGATGGTCTCAAATCCTGATCGAAAGGAGACACGGCATGTCCATGACAACCGCTCTCACCAATACCGGTGCCCGACTCCTACGCAACCGCCGGCTCGTGCGAGCGCCGATCTGGCTCTACCGGATGCGCGCCGGCGCGCTGTTCGGTCCGCGGATGATGATGCTCGAACACATCGGTCGCACCTCCGGTGCCCGCCGGTACGTCGTGCTCGAAGTGGTGGGCCGGCCGAACCCCCACACCGTCGTCGTGGCCTCAGGATTCGGGGCAAAGGCCCAGTGGTTCCGCAACATTGCCGTCAATCCGCAGGTCCGGGTGTGGCTCGGCAGTCACCGTCCGGTCGCCGCCACCGCTCATGTGCTGGACCAGCAGGCTGTCGACCAGGCGCTGGCCGATTACCGCACCGAGCATCCGAAGACGTGGGAACAGTTCAAGCTCGTCCTCGAAGAGACACTCGGCCAACCGATCACCGATACCAATGCACCGCTGCCGATGGTGGAATTGCGGTTGCAGCCCGGTCACTGACAGACGTCCCTAGCCGGGTGGCGGTTGGATACGCACCTGACGCCGGGTGGGTCGGTGCGCGACCATGATGCCGACGGTCACGCACGCCTGCACGCCGCCGGTCGGTGACGGGTCGACGGTCCAATCACGTTGCCCCGCATCCTCGAACAGGGCGACCGCGTTCGCGCCGGCGCCGGTACTGAACCGGGTCTGATAACGAATTCCGCTGTGGCGGCCGGTGGCGAAGAAGGCCGCGGCCCAGGCCTGAGGCAGCTCGTATTCCGGGCACATACCGAGTTCGCGGGTCATCCCCACGAAGGAGGCCGCTCGCGCCGAACATGCGTTGGCCAACCACCGGGCGGCGGGCACCCGCACCCGCGACACCACGGTGCGGGCCGCGGCGTCGAACGTGACCACACCCTGGCGTACCAGATCGTGGCCGAAGCGCTCCCGCAGCGCGGTCGTGACATCGGTTGCCAGATAACAGGTTCCGTTCGGCGGCAGCAGATCGAAGCGACCGCTCAGGTCCGAGGAGAACCACCACGGCGACTTGCCCACGGTGTGGGCCCGGTACAACAGGTGGTCGATGCGCAGCCGGGTCCGCGGGAACCCGGAGACGTCCGGCGGTGAACCGAGCGCGGGCCGCTGACGGCTCATGCGCTCCAGCTCGCCGCGGTCTCCCGGGCCATGTCGATGACCGTTTGCGGATCCCCACCGTCGCGCAGCCAGTCCGCGGGGCAGGATCCGTCGAGTCGCTCACTGGGCGCCCGCATCCACAGCGCCGCCATCCACGGGTCATCGGCGCCGGCGGTCAGCACCGTCAGTACGTCACGCAGCGAGGGAATGGTGGCTCCGCTGTCGAGAAACTGCCACGTCGGATACACGACCCCGCCGTCGTCGAGTGGGCAGGCCAGTATCGCGTACCGCGCCACCTTCTGGTGCAGGGCCTGGCGGGTGACGCCGAGCCAACGCGTCAGCCCTGCCGTGTCGTAGAACGGCCCGGTGACCTCGTCGAACACGTGGCCCAGCGGCAATGCCGCCACCATGGCCTCGGCGATCTGCTCCGGGTCACCGAATGCCTCAGGGCCCAGGCTCGCCTCGTCGGCCCGCCGCAACCGCTCGTGGACCTTCTGCCCCACCGAACGCATGATCTGGCGCTCGAACAGTGCGAGATCGGTCATTGCGGCCTCCCAGACGCGTCAACTACGTCAAGTCTACTGCGTCAAGGAGGTCAAGCAATGAACGCGACCACTACGCGCGGTGCGCGCCACCTTCCAGTTCATTGGGCGGCATCCCCGGCGGCGTCCCCAACGACTGCTGCGCCGACGGAGCGCCCAGGGGCGGCGTGGTAGCCCGCGCCTCCGCCTCGGCCTTGGCCACGGCTCTGGCGATCTCGGGATCGGTCTCGGTGTTGAACCATTCGGCGACTTCGTCGCTGTCGTCCTCGGGCTTGGGCAGGTCTTCGTCCACCGGCGTCGGCGTGTAGCGGAAGACACCGTCCTCGCCCGGGGCGCCCAGCAGTTTGGTGAAACCCTGCAGCGCCGAACCGAAGTCGCTGGGCACCAGCCAGACCTTGTTCGCCTCGCCCTTGGCCATCTGCGGCAGGGTCTGCAGATACTGGTAGGCCAACATCTCGGGGGTGGGCCGGCCCGCCTTGATCGCGGCAAAGGTCTTCTCGATGGCCTTGGCCTGGCCCTGCGCCTGCAGATACTGGGCGGCCCGCTCACCCTGTGCGCGCAACATCCGGGACTGCCGATCGGCCTCGGCGGCCAGGATGGCGGCCTGCTTGGCACCCTCGGCGGCCAG
Organism: Mycolicibacterium arcueilense; assembly: GCF_058536225.1. Classification (NCBI taxonomy): domain Bacteria; kingdom Bacillati; phylum Actinomycetota; class Actinomycetes; order Mycobacteriales; family Mycobacteriaceae; genus Mycobacterium; species Mycolicibacterium arcueilense. Next base: position 1,873,423 of record NZ_JBZTYL010000007.1, on the reverse strand, counting down.
GATCTGCGACTGCTTCTGGCCCTCGGCCTGTTTGATCGAGGACTCCCGGACACCTTCCGCGGTCAGGATCATGGCCCGCTTGTCGCGGTCGGCCTTCATCTGCTTTTCCATCGACTCCTGGATCGACGGCGGCGGGTCGATGCTGCGCAGCTCGACTCGCGCCACCCGCAGCCCCCACCGACCGGTGGCTTCGTCCAGCACTCCCCGCAGTTGGGCGTTGATCGAGTCGCGCGAGGTCAGCGTCTGCTCGAGGGTCATGCCACCGACGACGTTGCGCAGGGTGGTGGTGGTCAGCTGTTCCACACCGACGATGTAGTTGCTGATCTGGTACACCGCAGCCTGCGGGTTGGTGACCTGGAAATAGACCACGGTGTCGATGTTGAGCGTCAGGTTGTCCTCGGTGATCACCGGCTGCGGCGGGAAGGACACCACCCGCTCGCGCAGATCCACCCGAGCCCGGATCCGGTCGATGAACGGCACCAGCAGCGTCAGCTGGCCACTGACCGTGCGGCTGTAGCGGCCCAGGCGCTCGATCACCGCCGCCTCGGCCTGGGGAATGAGCGCAACTGATTTCGCCACGATGATGATCGCGAACACCACCAGCACGAGCAGCAAGATCAGCCCGGCTACGGCACCTTCCATGGTGGATCCCTCCCTCTAGGTCCTACCTTGTTTACAGAGCTACATCGTTTACAGAGCTACATCGCCTTGAAGACCACCGCGGTGGCGCCGTCGATCCTGACGACGGTCACGTGATCACCCGGTTCGTACACATCGTTGTCGTCGAGCGGCCGCGCCGTCCAAACCTCGCCGTCGAGCTTGACCTGGCCCTCGTGCTGTCCCACCCGGTCCAATACCAGCGCCGACTTGCCCTCGAGCGCCTTGACGGGTTCGGGGAGTCCCCGGCCCGCCTCGAAACGGCGCCGCAGCGCGGGCCGGACCAGAACCAGCAAAAGCACCGACACCACGAGAAACACCAGACCGTCACCCCAGAGCGGCAGGTCGAACAGCCAACTCGATCCCGTCGCGGCCAGGGCACCGCCGGCCAGCATGAGCAGGAACATGTCACCGGTCAGCGCCTCTGCCCCGGCGAGTCCCAGCGCCAGGATGAGCCAGATCAGCGGAAGCGGCATACGCACACCCTAGCGAATCCGACCCGATCGGCGACCGACAATTACACTGCCAGGATCATGTGGTGTCCAAGTGCGACTCTTTCGATGTGGGCCAACGCCTGGCTTGCCGGCGCGGCCGCGCCCGACGACGTCCTCGACGCGTTATCTCAATGGGCACCAATGCATTCTGTGACGGCCTATGACTCGCAGGCCGCCGTCCGTACGGGGCTGCCCTGGCCCGAGTTGGAGGACTCCGGTTCGGTGTCCTTGCTGCAGACGCTGCGCACCGCCGTCGGCCGATCCGGCACCCGGCCATCCATCAGGGTGGCGTTGCCGGTGCCCGGCGATGTCCGCGGGTTGCCCGCGGGATCGCAGTTCCAGCGCGACGCACTGAGCGTGGGCGAGGCGGTGCTGGTGACCCATGACGAGCTCGACGGCGTCGGGCTGGTGCCGGAGTTCGAGTACTTCGAATTCGACGACGTCGAAACCGAATCCACCTTCGAGCCCGAGCCGAGGGCGCTGTCGTGGACCGTGTACTCGCTGCCCGTTCTGCCACCGCCTCAGCACCACGATCTCGGCGAGGCCGAGTACGAGCTGCGGTCAGCGGTGCGCTCGGCGGCCGACACACTGGTCACCTTGCGCGCCGGCGTGGGCGTAGATATCGAGGACCCCCGCGGCATGGTCGAAGACATCCTCGAAGCCGGACGGATGCACCGCATCCCCGACCACGCCCCCACCCGGGCCGTGAGGGTGTTGGAGAACGCCGCCCACGTGGACGCGATCATCACCGTGAGCTCGGGCCTGATGCCGATCGGCCTGCAGAGTTCCTCGGAGGTTCAGATCGCCGGCGACGCCATGCGACCACTGGCACAGGTGGTGCGCTCGGCGCGGTTGGCCGCACTCGAAGCGATCCTGCAATCCGCTTGGCGGGACTAGCCTTTGGACGGTGTCCCGCAGCAGTGCGGTGAGCACGGCGCACCGTTGACGCTGAACCCGTAGCCGGGCACCGGCTCTGGACCGGCGACCCGCAGCGGGACCGCACCGGTGCGCAGCTCCTCGATCAACCCGGCCGCCAACCGGGCGAAACGTTCGTCGGCGTTCGGGGTGCTTGCCCGCGCGAAGGCGATGCCGGCTTCTTCGGCCTGTAACCGGAGTTCGTAGTCGAGATCCCACACCACCTCGATGTGGTCGGCGACGAACCCGATCGGACAGACGATGACCGCCCGGGTTCCGTTCTGGCCCAACACAGTCAGATGATCTGCCACGTCGGGTTCGAGCCACGGGATTCGGGGCGGCCCCGACCGCGACTGCCAGACCTGGTCGTAGTCGTCATAGCCCGCGGCGGCGGCCACCAGCCGCGTCGCGTAGCCCACCTGCCGACTGTAGAGCCCGGGGCCGTGCCGCTCATCGGCGGCGACGGGCACCGAGTGCGCGGTGAACACCAGCCGGGCCTCGTCACGCACCTCGACCGGCAACGTGGCGGCCGCCGCCGCGATCGAGTCGGCGAACATCTCCACCAACAGCGGATGGTCGAAGTACTGGCGCAGTTTGACCAGCTCCGGTGCGTCGGGACCGGCCGCCGACCGCGCCCGGGCGATGTCCTCGACGTACTGGGTGCAGCTGGAGTAGCCACCCCAGGCCGACGTGGTGAACACCGCCGCCCGCCGGATTCCGTTGTCGCGCATCGCCGCAACGGTGTCTTCGACGTACGGATCCCAGTTCCGGTTGCCGAAATAGACCGGGAGGCCGGGCAATTGGAGACGCAACTGCTCGATCAGTGCCCGGTTGATCCCGTTGATCGGCGATACCCCACCGAAATGCAGGTAGTGCTCGGCGACGTCGGCCAGTCGCTCGGCCGGGATGCCGCGCCCCCGGGTGACGTTCTCCAGGAACGGCATCACCTGCTCCGGTGCCTCCGGACCGCCGAAGGACAGCAGCAGCAGAGCGTCAAAGGGATCGGAGCGCTCCATGCTTCTAGAGCAGCTGGGTGCTGGCGCCACCGTCGGCGTAGACGATGGTGCCGGTGGTGGCGGGCAACCAGTCGGACAGCAGGGCGCACACGGTCTTCGCGACCGGCTCCGGGTCCTTCATGTTCCAGCCGACCGGCGCACGCTGATCCCAGCCCTCTTCGAGCAGCCGCATCTGGTCACCGGCTTCGGCACCGAGCGCACCGCCGACGATCGCACTCATGGCCAGGGTCCGGATCGGGCCCGCCGCAACGAGGTTGGAGCGAACACCGAACGGTCCGGCCTCACGAGCGACGAACCGGTTGACCGACTCGAGGGCGCTCTTGGCCACGGTCATCCAGTTGTAGGCCGGCATCGCGCGGGTCGGATCGAAGTCCATGCCGACGATGCTGCCGCCCTCGTTCATGATCGGCAGCGTCGCCTTGGCCAGCGAGGCATAGGAATACGCCGAGATATGGATGCCCTTGGCGACATCCTCGTACGGGGCGTCGAAGAACGGGTTGACACCCATCCCGGTCTGCGGCATGAAGCCGATCGAGTGGACCACCCCGTCGATCTTGTTGCCCTCACCGATGACACCGGAGATACGCTCGGCCAGGCTCGCGAGGTGCTCCTCGTTCTGCACGTCGAGCTCCAGCAGCGGCGCCGGCTTGGGCAGCCGGTCCGCGATGCGCTGGATCAGCTTCATCCGGTCGAACCCGGTGAGCACCAGCTCGGCGCCGGCCTCCTGGGCCACCTTGGCGATGTGGAACGCGATCGACGAGTCCGTGATGATCCCGGTGACGAGGATGCGCTTGCCTTCGAGCAAACCTGCCATTAGTGCGACTCCTTCTTGAGGAAAGTTTCAGTAGACCAATACGTTTGGGTCGGATCCAGGCGGATCAGTGACCCATGCCCATGCCGCCGTCGACGGGGATGACCGCACCGGCGATGTAGCCGGCGTCCTCGGACGCCAGGAAGCTCACCGCGCCGGCGACCTCCTCGGCGGTGCCGACGCGCTTGGCCGGGATGAACTCGAGAGCACCGGCCTGAATCCGCTCGTCCAGGGCGCGGGTCATCTCGGTGTCGATGTACCCCGGGGCCACCACGTTGGCGGTGACGCCGGCCTTAGACAGCTCCCGCGAGATCGAGCGCGCCATACCGATCAGGCCGGCCTTCGCGGCCGCGTAGTTGGCCTGGTTGCCGATGCCCCACATGCCGGAGACCGAACCGATGAAGATGATGCGGCCGAAACGCTTGCGCTGCATGCTGCGTGAGGCCCGCTGCGCCACCCGGAATGCTCCGGTGAGGTTGGCGTTGATGACGTTCTCGAACCGCTCCTCGGTCATCCGCATGAGGAACGCATCCTGGGAGATGCCGGCATTGGACACCAGCACCTCGACCGGCCCCTGGTGCTCCTCGACCTCTTTGAACGCGCGGTCGACGGCCTCGTTGTCGGTGACGTCGCACACGACGCCGAACAGTCCGTCGGGTGCGCCGGAACCGCGGTGGGTGACGGCCACCTTGTGTCCGTCGGCGGCCAGTCGCTGCGCGATCGCCAGGCCGATCCCCCGGTTTCCACCGGTGACCAGCACAGAACGGGGAACGAAGGCCGGCCGGCCGGTGGATGTCTCGGTGTCGGCTTTCGCGACAGCAGCGTCACTCATGCCCGCCAACTTATCTCCTCACCAGCATGGTCTGAAAATCGCATCGCCGGTGAGGACCGCCGCCCGGGAGGGCACGATCGCGGCTCAACCGGGCAGTCTGCGGTTGATCAGGAGAGCCGCCACCCCGGCGACGGCCAGCACCAACGCACCCAGCCGCAGCCAGCCGAGGCTCGCATCGCCCTTGATGGTCTCGTAGCCGATCTGCTGCTGCAGCGAGGTGAACACCTGCTTGAGCTGTTCCAGGCTGGACGCGGTGAAGGCGTCTCCGCCGGACAGCTTGGCGATCTTGCCGAGCATCTCGTCGTCGACCGGCACCGGCTGGCGCTGGTCGTTGATCTCGACATAGCCGTAGGGCGTACCGAAGGACACGGTGGAGATCGGGACGCCTTGGTCCTTGGCCGTGCGCGCCGCGGTGTAGGCGCCCTTCGGGTTGTCCGGGTTGGACGGCACCGTCTCCTTGCCGTCCGACATCAGCACGATGCGCGCGGGCGGCTTCTCGTCGCCGCCGCCGATCACCGCGCCGACGGTGGCGATCGCCTGCAGTGCGGTGAAAATGCCCTCACCTGTGGCGGTCCGGTCGGCCAACTGCAGCTTGTCCAGGCCGTTCTTGGTGGCATCACGGTTGGTCGTCGGCTGGACCAGCACCGTCGCCGTACCGGCGTAGGCGATCAGGCCGAGGTTGATTCCCGGGGTGAGCTGATCGGCGAACTGCTTGGCGGCCTCCTGCGCGGCGGCCAATCGGCTGGGAGCGACGTCGGTGGCGCGCATCGACTGCGACACGTCGATCACCAGCATCACCACCGCGCGGTTACGCGGAATTCGCACATCGTGGGTAGGACCGGCCATCGCGACGGTCAAGAGCACGAGCGAGGCCGCCAGCAGGGCGGCGGGCAGGTGCCGCCAACGGGTCGGTTGCTTGGGCGCCACACTTTCGAGCAGCTCCATGTTGGCGAACCGCAGGATCCGCTGCTTGCGCGCGCGCTGCACGATGACGTAGTACGCCACCAGGCCGAGCACCACGAAGAGGAACAGGAACCACCAGGCGTGCGCGAAACCCGTCAGGCTCATCGGACCGAGAATCGGTAAAGTCATGTGCTAGAAGTCATTTCGGGTTGGTTGCTGATCAAGCTTCTTCTACCGGTCCAGCGCTCATCGGCCCGCCAGGGCGCCGCGCCTCCGGTTGGCCACGAACCGCACCACGTCGGCGATCCAGTCCCGGTCGGTGCGCAGGCTCAACAGCGGTGCATCACAGCGCCGCAACGTCCGGGCCACCTCTTCCCGATGCGCGGCGGCGGCCCGCTCGAAGTCGCTGCGAAGCTGTTCGTCGATCGTGAACTCACGGGTGACACCGGTCTCGGTGTCCTGCAGCACCACATCGCCGACCGGCGGCAGCTCGACATCGCGCGGGTCGAGGATCTCGATGCCCAGCACCTCGTGGCGACCGGCGATGGCCCGCAACGGGCGCATCCAGTTGATCGGGCCGAGAAAGTCACTGATGATCACCGCCATGCCGCGCCGGCGCTCGGGGCGGCGCAGCGCGTCGATCGCCGCGGCCAGATCACCGCGCACGCCGACCGGAGCCCGCGGCGTCGTGGCGATGGCCCGGAGCAGTTCCTGCTCATGCACCCGCCCGCTCAGCGCCGGAACCCGGCGCACGGTGTCACCGTTGGCGATCACTGCGCCGATCCGGTTGCCGCCTCCGCTGTTGAGGAACGCGATCGCCGCGGCAGCCGCCACGGCCAGGTCGCGCTTCTCGCAACCGGTGGTACCGAAGTCCAGACTGGCCGACATGTCGACCACGAGCCAGGTCTCCAGCTCGCGGTCGGCGATCATCTGCCGCACGTGTGGCGTCATCGTCCGCGCCGTGACCGACCAGTCCATCCGGCGCACGTCGTCGCCGGGCTGGTAGATCCGCGAGTCCCCCGGCTCTGATCCCGGCCCCGGGATCAGACCGAGGTGGTCGCCGTGCAGGACTCCGTCAAGCTTGCGCCGCACCGTCAGCTCAAGCTTGCGCAACGCCGCCGTCAACGCGGGGTCGCGGATCTCCCCGCGCTTCAGAGACGGCAGGTCGACGGTGCGTCGCGAAGTGGTCACCGACCACCCGCCGCGCCGGCCGCGGCAGGTACGGCGGGCGCGACCGAATGTCCTTGCTGCGGAAGCGCATTGACCTGCGGCAGGGCGACGGTCTGCAGGATCCGGTTGACCACGGTCTCCGCTGACACCTCGTCGGCCAGCGCGTCGTAGGTCAGCACCAGGCGGTGGCGCAGCACGTCCGGGATCACCTCGACGACATCCTGCGGGATGACGTAGTCACGGCCGCGCACCAACGCCAGCGCGCGGGCCGCCGAGATGATGCCCAGCGAGGCACGCGGCGAGGCACCGTAGGCGATCCAGGCCTTGGCGTCGGGCATACCGAACTTCTCCGGCTCGCGGGTCGCGGTGACGATCCGCACCACGTAATCGACGAGCGCGTGGTGCACGAACGTGTTGGCCGCGAGTTCCTGCAGCCGCAGCAGATCGCCCGTGTCGAGGATCTGCTTGGGCTCCGGAGGCTTCACGCCCATCCGGTAGATGATCTCGCGCTCTTCCTCCGGCGACGGGTAGTCGACGTTGAGCTTGAACAGGAAGCGGTCACGCTGGGCTTCCGGGAGCGCGTAGACGCCTTCCTGCTCGATCGGGTTCTGGGTTGCCATCACCAGGAACGGGCTGGGCAGCGGGAAGGTCTTGCCGCCGATGGAGATCTTGCGCTCGGCCATCACCTCGAGCAGTGCGGACTGCACCTTCGCCGGCGCACGGTTGATCTCGTCGGCGAGCAGGAAGTTGACCACGACCGGGCCGAGCTCGATGTCGAAGTCTTCCTTGCCCTGCCGGTAGATGCGGGTACCGATGATGTCGGTGGGCACCAGGTCAGGGGTGAACTGGATGCGGGCGAACGTGCCGCCGACCACCTTGGCGAACGTCTCGACGGCCAGCGTCTTGGCCACACCGGGCACACCCTCGAGCAGCACGTGGCCCTTGGCGAGCAGACCGACGAGCATCCGCTCGACGAGCTGGTCCTGGCCGACGATGATCCGCTTGACCTCGAAGATGGCGCGTTCCAGGGTGTGCACCTCGGCCTGCAGGCTGCCGTTGGTCGTGGCCTGCGGGGCGGCCGGCGCGGCGTGGGAGCCTGCCGACCCGGGCGGAAAGCCCGGCGCCGGGCTCGAACCGGGATATCCTCCGGCGCCCTGCGGCGGTCCACTCGGTGACGTCATCAACTTCCTCCCACGGTGTTCGGCTACAAAAACGCTGGTCTTGCTCATTGCTCATCGGGCAATCGGGTGCCCGCCGTCAACTATTCCAGGCACTTCGAGATCCGTCGACGCTGCCCGGAAGACTTCAGGTTCCCCTCAGGATTCGATGATGCGGGCCGCATAGGGCTGGATGCCCGACATGCGAACCGGGCTCACCGTCACTTTTTCCGCGCTTCCCGATGCCTCGAGCATCTTGCCGCCGCCGAGGTACATCGCCACGTGTTGACTGCCGCCGGGACCCCAGAACAGGAGGTCACCGCGCTTTGCCTGAGCCACCGGGATCTTCCGACCGGTGTTGTACTGGTCGCCCGAATACTTCGGAATCTGCACCCCCACGCCGGCGTAGGCAAAGCGGGTCAGGCCAGAACAGTCGAAGCCCATTTTTCCCGCGTCGTAGTCCACACCGGGCCCGGGCCCGGTGAGCGTGCCACCGCCCCAGGAGTACGGCACACCCATCTGGCTGCCGCCCCGTCGGATCGCGTATTCGATGGCTTGGGGCCCGCGTACCCGGCCACCGGGGAAGGTCGAGGCGGCCTGCTTCGGGGCCAGACCGATGGTCTGCAGGAACTGCGAGCCGAGGTTCTGCGTGGTCTGCAGCGCGATCTGGCTGACCTGGAACGAGGCGTTGGCGATGGCCACCGGATCCCCCGGCGCGCCCGAGCTGACGATCTTCGGCAACGTCGGATCCCATTGGCCGTCGTCTGGCGCAGCGTTGGCCGGCGCCACCAGACCGATCGCCGCGAACGCAATCGCGGCGATCAGGATCAGGCACCGTAAGACGAAGGAGCGCAATGTATTCCCATCAGTATTCGATGTAGCGGACGACGTACGGGGTCATGCCGCTGGTGCGGACCGGGGAGACCTTGACCTGCGAACCCGTGTAGGGCGCTTCGAGCATCTGGCCGTTTCCGAGATAGAGCGTCACGTGCTGGCTCCCGCCGGGGCCGTAGAAGATCACGTCGCCACGGCGCATCTGTGACGACGGGATCTTGCGGCCGGCGTTGTACTGGGAGCCGGAGTAATGGGGCAACTTGATTCCGACCCCGGCGAACGCGTAGAGGATCAGGCCCGAGCAGTCGAACCCGACGGTGTTCGCCCCCGAATCGATGCCGCGACTCGGACCGGCCGCGTTGCCGCCGCCCCAGGAGTAGGGGACGCCCATCTGCGAACCCGCCCGCTGGATCACGTATTCGGATGCCTGCCGGCCGTACACGCGCGGGATCGCGCCGTTGGTGTAGCCGGTCGGCGTGGGCAGGATGCCCAGCTTCTGCAGGAACTGCCGTCCCATGTTCTGGGTGACCTGAGCCGACGTCGACGAGATGCCGAGGATGGTGTTGATGATGGCGACCGGGTCACCGCTGACGAACGCACTCGGGATCGCCGGCAGCGTGGGATCCCATGCGGTGTCCCAGTTCTGGCCGCGCTGCACGGGCGCGCCCGGGGCGCGATCCCAGTTGTCCGCCGCGGCCTGGGGCGCGGGACCCTGCGCCGGTGCGGCCGGCGGGGTCGACGCCGACGCCTTGTGCACCTGAGCGAGTTCGGCCTGGGCCGAGGCACGTTCGGCGGTCAACCGCTGCAACTCACCTTGCTGCGAGCTGAACGTCTGCTGCGCCTGTTGCAGTGCCGCGACCGCAGTGTCCTGGCTCGTCTGGGCGTTGGCCGTGGCCTGGTCGGCGTTCTGCTTGGCCAGGCGCGCGGCCGACTGTCGGTTGACCTGTTCGGTGCGGGCGCGCTGCAGATCGGCGATCACCTTGTCGCTGCTGACGGCCAGAGTCTGACCGGTGGCGGCGGCGCTGACGATGTCGCCCGGATCGGACGCGGTCAGGTACGAGCCGGAGGGGCCACTGACATAGGTCGCCGCGGCGAAGGTGTCGAAGCGCTTCTGCGCCTCCCTGATGGCCGTGGTGGCGTCGGTGATGCCCTGCTGGCTGGCATCGACCTCCTGCTGCGCCGTCGCGGCCGCGTCACGGGCGTCCTGCACGTCGACGATCGCCTTGTTGACGGCTTCCTGCTGGGTCTGGATGGCCGCACCCAACTCCTGCAGCTTCTGGTCGGCGTTGGCCACGGCGGCGACGAGCGTTGCGACCTGATCGGGCGCCCCCGGATCAGCAACGGCCGGAACGCCTCCCGACATGGCCGTGGCCAACAGCATCCCGGCGGTCACCGGCACGGCCAAGAAACGGCCGTACAGCCGGGACGCAGAGGCGCCAGCGGTGCGTCTCATTCGACTCAAGTCTCCTATGGCTCAACGACGGCGTACCGACGTTTGCTCGGGGCCATTGCACAGAAGTCACACGAAGCACAACTACAACAATGGGTACCGATTGCACCGTACGTCACATCTGAAGCCAAAGAAACTTTAGTCACAAATTACAAGTTTGTAATTGCGAATAGTGTGACCAATTAGTGATATTGGGCGTTATCCCGAACTAATGTTCGATGGATTTCCAGGGCCCAGTCGACACCTAGTCCGAGGAGGTGGCAGATGCCTCTGACCCGGCCAATTGTTTGCTACGACGCTGGAGAACCCGGGTGAGAGCGGCCGCCCAGGCGACACCGAGAACCAACACGATCGCGAGTGCCGTCCACGGGAAATCCGGAGTGGAAATCTCGCCGACGAAATTCTTTGCAGACAACACCGGATTACCGGTCTTGGCCACGTCCTGACCCGCCTCCAAAGTCACCCGATCGATCGTCGGGCTGTATGTACCCGCGAACGACGGGCTCAGCGCCAGCACGGTCGCGCCCGGATTCGCCTGTCCGACCTCGGTGGCGATGTCACGCAACGGCGTGTCGATCCCCGGGTTGCTCGGCAGCACGACGATCTTGAGGTCGATCCCCTCCTGCCGGGCATCGCTGACGACCTGGCGGAGCGCCTCGACGTCGGCAGCGGGGGCACTGACCCCGTCGTCGCGAACGTCGGCCTGCACAGCTGCCATGCACTTGGCCACCCCGTCGGGTTGTGCCGCATCGAGCCCTACCGTGTCGCACACCTCGACCGGAATGTAGGCCGGCAGGAACGGGATGACATGGGGTCCGGTCACGTCAGGCACGGTACGCGGCGTCCATCGAGCCCAGCGAGTCGACATCGGAATCGTCATCGCATCGGTACCGCGGGGGGATCTCGGGCGGATCCACCCGACCGGGTAGCAACGCGAACGCGACAAGGGAAGACTGGACCCCGGCCCGCAGGCCATTGCAGGACAAGCGTACTGTTAGGATCAGGACGCCGCCGACACAGCCCGTCGCGGCGAGATCGAGCCGGGAGTTGATGTGAGCAGCGAGAATACGGAAAATTCGTCCCTTAACTCATTTGGTGCCCGCGACACATTGACTGTCGGGGACCAGAACTACGAGATCTACCGACTGGACGCGGTACCCGGTACCGAAAAGCTCCCGTACAGCCTCAAGGTACTTGCGGAGAACCTGTTGCGCACCGAGGACGGCGCCAACATCACCAAAGACCACATCGAGGCCATCGCCAACTGGGATCCCTCGGCCGAGCCGAGCATCGAGATCCAGTTCACCCCGGCCCGCGTGCTGATGCAGGACTTCACCGGTGTGCCGTGCATCGTCGACCTGGCCACCATGCGTGAGGCCGTGGCCGCCCTCGGCGGCGATCCGAACAAGGTCAACCCGCTGTCCCCCGCCGAGATGGTCATCGACCACTCCGTCATCCTCGACGTCTTCGGCAACGCGGGCGCCTTCGAGCGCAACGTCGAACTCGAATACGAGCGCAACTCCGAGCGCTACCAGTTCCTGCGCTGGGGCCAGGGCGCGTTCGACGACTTCAAGGTCGTCCCGCCGGGCACCGGCATCGTCCACCAGGTCAACATCGAGTACCTGGCCCGCGTCGTGATGACCCGCGATGGCGTCGCGTACCCGGACACCTGTGTGGGCACCGACAGCCACACCACCATGGAGAACGGCCTTGGCGTGCTGGGTTGGGGCGTCGGCGGTATCGAGGCCGAGGCCGCCATGCTGGGCCAGCCCGTCTCGATGCTCATCCCCCGCGTCGTCGGCTTCAAGCTGACCGGTGAGATCAAGCCCGGCGTGACCGCCACCGACGTCGTCCTCACCGTCACCGACATGCTGCGCAAGCACGGTGTGGTCGGCAAGTTCGTCGAGTTCTACGGCAAGGGTGTGGCCGAGGTGCCGCTGGCCAACCGCGCCACCCTGGGCAACATGAGCCCCGAGTTCGGTTCCACCGCAGCGATCTTCCCGATCGACGACGAGACCATCAACTACCTGCGGCTGACCGGGCGTACCGAGGAGCAACTGGCGCTCGTCGAGGCCTACGCCAAGACGCAGGGCATGTGGCACAACTCCGACCGGGAACCCGTGTTCTCCGAGTACCTCGAGCTTGACCTGTCGACCGTGGTGCCCTCGATCTCCGGCCCCAAGCGCCCGCAGGACCGCATCGAGCTGTCGGACGCCAAGAACGCGTTCCGCAAGGACATCCACAACTACGTCGAAGAGAACCTCCCGACCCCGCACACGCAGCTGGACGAGGCAGTCGAGGAGTCGTTCCCGGCCTCAGACCCGGCCAAGCTGTCCTTCGCCGACGACGGTGCGGTCGATGTGCGTCCGTCGGCCGCCAACGGCGCCGAGGGCCGGCCGACCAAGCCGATCACGGTGCGCTCCGACGAGCGCGGTGAATTCGTGCTCGACCATGGCGCGGTTGTCGTCGCGGGCATCACGTCCTGCACCAACACCTCCAACCCGTCGGTCATGATCGGCGCCGCGCTGCTGGCGAAGAAGGCCGTCGAGAAGGGCCTGACCAGCAAGCCGTGGGTCAAGACCAACATGGCGCCGGGTAGCCAGGTCGTCACCGACTACTACAACAAGGCCGGCCTGTGGCCGTACCTGGAGAAGCTGGGCTACTACCTGGGCGGCTACGGCTGCACCACCTGCATCGGCAACACCGGTCCGCTGCCCGACGAGATTTCCAAGGCCATCAACGACAACGACCTGTCGGTGACCGCAGTGCTCTCGGGTAACCGCAACTTCGAGGGCCGCATCTCCCCCGACGTCAAGATGAACTACCTGGCCTCCCCGCCGCTGGTCATCGCCTACGGCATCGCGGGAACCATGGACTTCGACTTCGAGACCGACCCGCTCGGCAAGGATCAGCAGGGCAACGACGTCTTCCTCAAGGACATCTGGCCGTCTGCCAAGGAGATCGAGGAGACCATCGCGTCCTCGATCAATCGGGAGATGTTCACGGACTCCTATGCCGACGTGTTCAAGGGCGACGACCGCTGGCGTTCGCTGTCCACCCCCGAAGGCAACATCTTCGAGTGGGACGACAGCTCGACCTACGTGCGCAAGGCGCCGTACTTCGACGGCATGCCCGCCGAACCGGAGCCGGTCGGCGACATCAAGGGCGCCAGAGTCCTTGCCCTGCTTGGCGATTCGGTGACCACCGACCACATCAGTCCGGCAGGTTCGATCAAGCCGGGCACCCCGGCGGCGCAGTACCTCGATGCCAACGGCGTTGAGCGCAAGGATTACAACTCGCTGGGGTCGCGTCGCGGCAACCACGAGGTGATGATCCGCGGCACGTTCGCCAACATCCGGCTGCGCAACCAGCTGCTCGACGACGTCTCCGGTGGCTACACCCGCGACTTCACCCAGCCGGGTGGTCCGCAGTCGTTCATCTACGACGCCTCGGTCAACTACAAGGAAGCCGGCATCCCGCTGGTCGTCCTGGGCGGCAAGGAGTACGGGTCGGGCTCCTCGCGTGACTGGGCGGCCAAGGGCACGGTGCTGCTCGGCGTCAAGGCGGTCATCACCGAGTCCTTCGAGCGCATCCACCGGTCGAACCTGATCGGTATGGGTGTGATCCCGCTGCAGTTCCCGGCGGGTGAGTCGGCCGCGAGCCTCAAGCTCGACGGCACCGAGACCTACGACATCACCGGCATCGAGGCGCTCAACGAGGGCAAGACGCCGAAGACGGTCAAGGTCACCGCCACGAAGGAAGATGGGTCCAAAGTGGAGTTCGACGCCGTGGTCCGCATCGACACCCCCGGTGAGGCCGACTACTACCGCAACGGCGGCATCCTGCAGTACGTGCTGCGCAACATGCTGAAGTCGAAGTAATCCTGTCCAGACTGACCGAAGCAGGTAAGGGACAGCGCCAACGGGCGCTTGCGCGAGGAGTGGTCGAATGCCCCGGGTGACGGACGACCACCTCGCGGCCCGGCGCCGTCAGATCCTTGACGGCGCCAGGCGCTGCTTCGGTCAGTACGGATATGAGAGTGCGACCGTGCGGCGGCTCGAAGAAACCATCGGGTTGTCGCGCGGCGCAATCTTTCACCACTTCAAGGACAAGGACACCTTGTTCTTCGAACTGGCCCGCGAGGACGCCGAGCGGATGGCCGACGTGGCCGCCCGCGAGGGGTTGATCCAGGTGATGCGGAACATGCTCGCCGCTCCCGAGCAGTTCGACTGGCTGGCCACCCGGCTGGAGATCGCCCGAAAGTTACGCAACGATCCGGCTTTTCATCGCGGCTGGGCGGAACGATCGGCCGAGTTGGATGCCGCCATCACCGAGCGTCTGCGCCGGCAGAAGCAGGCCGGCCGGCTGCGTGACGACGTGCCGAGTGCCGTCCTGCACATCTATCTGGACCTGGTTCTCGACGGACTGGTGGCAAGGATTGCATCGGGAGAAGACCCGAAGAACCTCACCGCGGTACTGGACCTGGTCGAGGACAGCGTGCGGCAGCAGGCGCCGGCGGATAGCTGAATCCCGCTACCGCACAGCCGTTGTGCTCGGTCAGGCCCTGGCCCGGGTGCGGTGATTGGGCCCGCCGCGGCTGCGCATCGTCGTTCCCGACTCGCGCAGCAGGCTGTGGATCGAGCCGTAGGACCGTCCCGTAGTAGCCACGAGCGTACGGATACTGGCACCCCCCTCATACGCCTTACGAAGCTCGGTCAGCAGTTCGCCGCGATTCTTGTTCATATCCCTCATCGACATCTCTCCCGCTTGTGATGTCCCGACGGGTACCCACACTAGAAACTCCACACACACCGATGGGCCGATTTGTCCAACGTCTTAAATTGACGTACCCGAAGATGCGGCGGTCCTTGAGGTTTCGCGGTCAGGCGAGCTCGATGAGATCCCGGTATTCGGTGGACCAGAAGTCCTCCGTGCCATCCGGCAACAGGACCACACGTTGGGGATCGAGGGCCTCGGCCGCGCCCGGATCGTGCGTCACCAACACCACCGCGCCCTGGTAGCTGCGCAGCGCATCGAGAACCTGCTCGCGTGACGCGGGATCGAGGTTGTTGGTGGGCTCGTCCAGCAACAGCACATTGGCCGTAGAGGCAACCAGGCCGGCCAGAGCCAACCGCGTCTTCTCACCGCCGGACAGGGTGCCTGCCGGCTGGTCGAGCTGCGGTCCGGTGAACATGAAGGCGCCCAACAGACCTCGGAGATCCTGTTCACCGGTGTCCGGCGCGGCGTGGCGGATGTTCTCCCAGACCGTCGCCTCGTTGTCGAGCGTGTCGTGCTCCTGCGCGAAGTACCCGATCTTGCACCCGTGACCGGGTTCCAGGGCTCCGGCGTCGGCAGTCTCCGCGCCCGCGAGCAGTCGCAGCAGGGTGGTCTTTCCGGCACCGTTGAGGCCGAGCACCACCACCCGGGATCCGCGGTCGATGGCCAGGTCGACACCGGTGAAGATCTCCAGCGACCCGTATGTCTTGGTGAGCCCCTTGGCCACCAGCGGGGTCTTGCCGCACGGCGCCGGCGTGGGGAATTTGATCCGGGCCACCTTGTCGGCCACCCGCTCGGCATCCAGCTCGGCGATCATGCGGTCGGCTCGGCGCAACATGTTCTGGGCGGCAACGGCTTTGGTGGCCTTGGCACCCATCTTGGCGGCCTGGGCCCGCAACGCACCGGCCTTCTTCTCGGCATTGGCGCGTTCGCGGCGGCGGCGCTGCTCATCGGTCGCGCGCGCGTCGAGGTACTTCTTCCAGCCCATGTTGTAGACGTCGGCCTCACCGCGCACCGCGTCCAGGAACCACACCCGGTTGACGACCTCGTCGAGCAGGTCGACATCGTGACTGATGACGACGAGGCCACCGGTGTGGTTGTGGAGGAAGTCCCGCAACCAGCCGATCGAATCTGCGTCGAGGTGGTTGGTCGGCTCGTCGAGCAGCAGCGTCGTGGCCGACCCTGAACCGGTGTCGCTCGCCGCGAACAGGATGCGGGCCAGCTCGACGCGGCGGCGCTGACCGCCGGAGAGCGTGCGCAGCGGCTGCGTCAGCACCCGGTCCGGCAGGCCCAGACTCGCGCAGATGCGCCCAGCCTCGCTCTCGGCGGCGTAACCGCCCAGTGCCGAGAACCGTTCCTCGAGCTGACCGTACTTGCGAACCGCCTTGTCGCGAGCCGCGTCGTCGGCGACCTCGGCCATCAAGACCTGCTGCTTCTCCAGGTCCGCCAGCAGCGTGTCGAGACCGCGGGCCGACAACACGCGGTCACGGGCCAGGACGTCGAGGTCGCCCTCTTTGGGATCCTGTGGCAGGTAACCAATTTCACCGGTACTCGTGACGGATCCGGCGTACGGTTCGCCCTCCCCCGCCAGAATCCTCATCGTGGTGGTCTTGCCTGCGCCGTTGCGCCCGACCAGTCCGATCCGGTCACCAGGCTGCACCCGCAGCGCCGAGCCCTCGAAGGACAGCAGCGTGCGCGCGCCGGCGCGGACCTCCAGGTCCGTTGCGGTGATCACGCTGCGGTCCTCCTAGGTATGTGTCTTACTTCTCGTCGGTAAAGTTCGGGTCGCGCTTCTCCGCGCGCGCAGCAACCGCTTCCTCAAAGTTTGCGGTGAGCAGACGCACGAAGAGTTGTCCCAGGCCCTCGGCCTGCATGTGCCCCTCCAGGCTAGCGGCGTCCAGTCCACTCCAAAGTGTGCGCTTGGTCAACTCGATACCCGGCCGGGAGAACGCCGCCATCCGGTCCGCCATGTCGTAGCACGCCTCCAGCAGGGCCTCCTCGGCCACCACGCTGGACACCAGACCGATGCGTGCCGCCTCCTGGGCGTCGACGTCGCGGCCGGTCAACATGATCTCGAAGGCGCGTGACGAGCCGATCGCACGTGGCAGCAGGTAGGACAAGCCCAGCTCACTGGCGGTCAGCCCGTTGTTGATCCCCGCGGCACGGAAGTAGGCGCCCTCGGCGGCGACGCGGATGTCACAGGCCAAAGCGAGGCAGAGCCCGCCGCCGATAGCCGCACCGTTGACCGCTGCGATCACCGGCTGATGCAGCCGCCGTAGGGCGAGGATCACATCGTCGAGGATCTCCATCGACCGCAGTGCGTACGTCGGCCTGGTCAACCCGGCCACGTGCGGCACCGATCCGGCCGACTTGTGATCGGCCCCGGACGAGAACCCCCGACCGGCGCCGGTCAGCACGACGACCCGCACGCTGTTGTCATAGCGCAGGTCTTCCAGGACGCCCTTGAGCGGGACCATGACGTCGAACGCCATCGAGTTCATCCGCTCGGGCCGGTTGAGGGTCACCAGGGCGACGTCCGAGCGGGGGCGGTCGACCAGGACGAATTCGTTCTGCGCAGTCACGGACAGCACGCTATCGCGTGCCGGTGCTCACTCCTGTTCGGCGTCGCCCTGAGCGGCCTGCTCTTTCATGGCCGCATCGATGTCGAACTCCTTGATCTTCTGGACGAGGTCCTCCAGTGCAGCCGGCGGCAGCGCCCCGGCCTGGTTGAAGACCAACTTGCCCTTCTTGAAGGCCATCAGGGTGGGGATCGAGCGGATCTCGGCTGCCGCGGCGAGCGCCTGCTCGGCCTCGGTATCGACCTTGGCGAAGACCACGTCGGGGTGGTTCTCGGAAGCCGCCTTGTACGTCGGCGCGAAGGCCCGGCACGGTCCGCACCACGACGCCCAAAAATCGACCAACACGATCTCGTTGTCCTTGACGATGTTGTCGAACTGTTCTGTGGTGATGTCCTGCGTACTCACACTTGTCCTAACGTCGGGGCGTAGCGGCCTGTTCCCAGCCTATTTCAGTACAGACTGGCCAGCGCGGTTTCGGCGTGGTAGCCGGTGAACCCGCCGAGCGTGTCGTCACGCAGCCGGTTCACCCAACCCGGATCTGCCAGCAGGGCGCGGCCGATCGCCACGATGTCGAACTCTTCGGCCGCGAACTGCGCCAACAGCCGATCGACCGGGGCCGGCTCGATGGGGTCACCGTCTCGCTTTCCTGGCTGGAACTCGGTTGCCAACCCGACGGAGCCCACCCCGATCACCGGCACGCCGGTGACCTTCTTGGTCCAGCCGGCCAGGCTCAGATCCGAGCCAGGGAACGCGGGTACGTAGACGCGCCGGGTCGACGGATGTAGTACGTCGACACCCGCGGCCACCAACGGCGCGAGTACCTGCTCCAACTCAGCCGGGGTCTCGACGAGTTGCGCGTCGTAGGCGTTGGCCTTCCACTGCGAGAAGCGGTAGATGATCGGGAATCCGCTGCCGACCGCGTCGCGCACCGCCGCGACGACCTCGACCGGGAAGCGCGTCCGCGCTGCCGCCGAGCCGCCATAGGAATCGGTGCGGTGATTCGTCTTCTCCCAGAGAAATTCGTCGAGTAGATAGCCGTGGGCGGAGTGCAACTCGACAGCGTCGAATCCGACCGCCTTGGCATTACGGGCCGCCTCCGCGAACTGCGCTGCGACACCGCCCAATTCATCGGTCCGCAGTGCCCGGCCCTTGGCAACGCCCACGCTGTTGACGCCCGAGGGGCTGACGGGGACCACCCCGTCACCGTCGGCACGTTCGGCACCCTGATGCCACAGTTGCGCGGCGATCACGGCGCCTTCAGCATGTACCGCATCGGTGACGGCCCGCCAGCCGTCGAGCACCTCGGCACCGGACAGCGTCGGGATGCTGAACGGCCAGCCCGCCGCCGGATCCGCCAACCGCACCCCCTCGGTGATGATCAGGCCGACGCCGCCCGCTGCGCGACGGGCGTAGTAGGCCGCCACATCCGTGCCGGGGACACCACCCGGTGACGCCGCTCTGGTCATCGGCGCCATCGCGAAGCGATTCGGGATCGTCAGCGATCCGACGGTCAACGGACTGAACAGGTCGCGGGGAGTTTGGCTCACGTGGGCGTCAACGCCCCATGGGGCGGGTCGATTCCGATTTACTCAGCGCGAATTTGGGGAGGAGGGACGAGGTCAGTCGCCGTGGCCCCAGTTATCCACAACCGGCAACCCTGCCAAAAAGTATGAGTCAGTGGATCGGCGTATACTCGAACACATGTTCGACGGCGATTCCGATGCGGAACTGATCGACGCGATGTCCGCGTCGGCCCGTGCCGAATCGGCGGCGATCGCGGGGCGGCTGGCCGCGATCGGGGCGTTGGACCGCCTGCGGGAACACGAGTTGGCCGAATCGATCTTTTGGACCACCGACCCGTTCGAAGAAGTGTCCGCTGAAGTGTCGGCGGCGTTGCGGATCAGTCGGGGCCGGGCCGGCACGCAGATTCATCACGCCCGGGTGCTGCGCGACAAACTCCCGTTGGTGGCGGCCCGGTTCGCCGTCGGAGACATCGACTACCGGGTGGTGCGGATGATCATCGCCCGCACCGGCATCGTCGACCCTGCCGTCTGGACGGGGCTGGACGAGGAACTCGCCGGCCGGGCCCATAAATGGATGCGGTTCTCCGAACGACAGTTGCGCGACCGAGTCGATCAATGGATCGCCAAGCTCGACCCCAACGGGGTGCGGGTTCCGCCCCCGATCGATGAGGGCCGGTTTGTTCAGGTCGAACCGAGCAGCCCGGGCATGGCCTCGGTATGGGCCAACCTCCACGCCGCCGACGGGGTCGCCTTCAGTCAACGCCTTGATGCGGTGGCCGACACCGTCTGCAAACACGACCCCCGCACCCGCGAACAGCGTCGCGCCGATGCGGTGGGACCGGTGGCCCGACTCGAATCCCAACTGCCGTGCCTGTGCGGCCTCGACGACTGCCCCGCCAAACAGAAACGCGCCGCCGCGGATGCGGCGATCGTGCACGTGCTGGCCGACCAGGCCACCGTGGACGGTCGCTCGGATGATCCGGGGTATCTGGCCGGCCATGGCATCCTGCCCGCCGAATCGGTCCGCGACCTGGCCGCCACCGCCAAGGTCAAACCCGTACGCATACCCACCGGGCACCCGGCCGAGCCCGCCGAGCAGGCTGAGGCGAAGGGTCCCGGTGAGCCTTCCGAAGCGGCTGAGCCTGGCGAGCCCAGCGATCCGGCCGAGCCGGAACGCCCTGAACCCGCTGCTGCCGGCGAGCCGCAGTACCGCCCCTCGGTCGCACTGTCAGAGTTCATTCACTGGCGCGACCTGACGTGCCGATTCCCGGGCTGTGATGCCCCCGTCGAACGCTGCGACGTCGATCACACCGCAACCTGGCCTACCGGGCCGACACATCCCTCGAACACCAAACTCTTTTGCCGCGCACACCATTTGGTGAAAACGTTCTGCCCCGGCTGGACCGACCGTCAACTCCCCGACGGCACCATCGAATTCACCACCCCCACCGGACACACCCACATCACCGAACCCCACGGCGCCGGCATGTTCCCCACCCTGGGCCGACCGACCGGGGACCTCAACCTCCCCGAACCCCAACCGCAAGCACCGCACCCCGGCCGCGCGGCGAAGATGCCCAAACGCCACCGCACCCGCGAACAAGACCGACAAGACCGCATCGCCGACGAACGACGCCTACGCGCCGAACTCAACAACGACCTCGCCACCGAACGCGACTACCAAGCCTGGCTCGCCGAAGAATACGGACCACCACCACCCTTCTGATCTGAACGGTGTTGTGCCGCTCGGTTCGGCGTGGAAGTCCGCAGCCCCCGAGCGGCAACAACCTCACGACGCGAGATCGCGTTGATATGGTCGTCCGGATTCGAACCGCCATATCGCGTGATCGAGCGCGAACGCATCCCAACCCGCAGATGCGGCCACCTCACGCACCATCTCAGCTGCGTGTTCGGCACTGACGTTGCCAATTTGGCAGGCCACGTATGCCGCCACCACGCTGCCGGCCCTCGCCCCAGGGATCTGTGTGAGCTTCAGCGTGTACTCCCACGTGACGCCCGATCGCTGCCCGGGCACCGCGCACCACGCCTTCGTGACCTGCTCCCGGCGGGCGTCCTCCTCAACCAGGACACGCAGGTCTGCGGAGGTGCGGACGTCCAGCGCGACAAGCGCTTCCGCAACCTGTTCGACAGCGACCGACTTCAACGGCGCGTTCGCCATGGTCGAGGTGGGCCGACGGTTTCCGATCTGCGTCGCCCATGAGTCCGGCCCGCCCAACTCGGCGATGTTCTGCAGGAGTTCGACAGCGCCGTCAGTGTCGGCGTCCGCACCCTGCGCTGCCCGATAGCCGCGGTATCGGGCGATGATCTTCTCCACAGAGGCACGCTGCGCCCCGGTCGAGTAGATCGAATCAATCACGCACAGCGCCAGTGATTCTGGATATCCGAGCGGGCTGAACCAGCGCTGTGGATCACCGAGATCGCGTACGCATGCTTCGTGCAATTTTTCGACGTCCGAGTGCATGGCAATTCCTTCCGGCTATTCGAAAACCCCATCGGCTCCCGATGCGCTGGAAGCTAACGACGTCGGCCGACAGAAAGTGGTCGAGAATCCATGCAGTGGCGAAGTTATCCACAGGCCTGATCGATACGTGCCAGCAGTTGCGCGTGCTTCTTCGGCCACCAGAACAGTTCCACCGCCAGAGCCGCCAGGTAGACGACCGACACCACGGCGTTGCCGACCGACCCGAATACGGCGTCCCACAACGCGCTTGCCGCGGCGACGATGAGCACCAACGGCAAGAGCCAGCGAAACGGCCTGGCCGCCTCGGCGGCTTCATGCACGCCGCGGCCGTAGTCGCGGGCGGCTTCGGCCAGTCGTGGGTCGTCGATGTGCTCACCACGGCGGGCCGCGGCCACGACGCGGGCCTGATCAGCGCCGCTCAGGTGCTCTGACATCGGCCAGTACCGGGCCATCCGGCGCGCCATCCAGACGCCGTAGAAGGTGCCCACGATGACTAGGACCAGCACGCCGGAGATCCAGAATCCGGAGTCCAGCCAGGAGAGCACGCCCAGTACGAAACCCACGCTGCCGCCGATCGTCAGCGCCCGACCCCAGAAGCCGCGGCGCCAGACGAACGCCGGGACGGTCAGCACCGCCCGTTACCAATCTCCATCGGCCACAGCATCACCCGGTGCGCCCTTCACGGTGACGACTTTCGCGGGATCAACAGGGGCAAAAGGCATCTCAACTTCCCCGAACCACTCCCCGACACTCTTCACGTTCTTCAACACCTCGGTGGCGGCCAGGTCCCGGGCGTCCGCGTCGTAATAGTCGAACCATGGCAGGCCGGCCTCGACATAGGCGTCGCGGTCCACCGGGGTGGGCGGCGGCACCTCACCGGTGATCGCGGTCCACTGAGCCGCGCTGCAGAGATGCACGAACACCCGCCACGAACGGTCCTCGTCATAGTCGGACAGCGGACGGTCGTCGGCATACACCTCCTGCCGCATCCTGCCGCCGGCCCCCAGACCCATCGACGGTGCCGCGCAGGGCGATGGGAGCGGCCCGCAGTCATCGAAATCCACCATGGCTTCTTCGATCAGGGGACGCGCCCGCCACTCGTCGAGAGCCCTCGGGGTCAGACCGACCCCGCGCAGCTGGACACCGCCATGGACTTCCTCGCCGGTGACCTGCCCTTCGACCGTCGCCCTGGAACCGAGCGGCACGGCCACGAACTGTCGGATGTAACCGTCACCGGCGTTGATGCCGTCGAGCCACGGCTGCTCGGGTAGAGCGACGTAGTTCTGCGGGTCATGGGCCAGCCGGTCAGTCCAGCCCTCACCGCTGACCGCGCACACCTTCCCGATGCCGATCTGCAGGGCGGCGGGTTCGCCTGAGCCGAACGACAGCCACATCGCCTCACGCTGATAGACCGGCAACATGATCCCGCCGTGCGCCAGCCACTCGGCGGGAACCCGATCGGGATAGTCCTGAACCCGACGCAGGGGAAACGAACCGAGACTGGGTGGGAGCGGGTGTAATCCGGTCTCCGGAATCCGGAGGGTGCGCTCGAACGTCACCGTCGCCGGTCCCAGCATCAACCGGTCAGCGACGACCTTTACCTCAGGGCTGTGTCCCATGTGTGCCTCCGTGTTCGCCTGTTGGCGACATTGGTAGCACCGAGGACCGACAGCCTGACGGCCTTGGCAGCTAGACGGTGAATCCGAGCGCGCGCAGCTGCTCGCGGCCGTCGTCGGTGATCTTGTCCGGGCCCCACGGCGGGTTCCAGACCCAATTGATCTTGATCTCGTTGACGAGGCCCGCGCCCACGAGCGCGGTGCGCGACTGATCCTCGATCACGTCGGTCAGCGGGCACGCCGCCGAGGTGAGCGTCATGTCGATCAGCGCGACTGCGCCTTCATCGCCGTGCTCGACGTTGAGTCCGTAGACCAGGCCCAGGTCGACGACATTGATGCCCAGCTCGGGATCCACCACGTCGCGCATGGCCTCCTCGACATCGGCGAGCAGTTCGTCAGAAGCGGGATCACTCATCGCTTGTCCTCCACGTCGTCGCTGGCCTGTGCCAGCGCTCCATCTTCGGGCCTGGCCTCCGCCAGTGCGGCCTTGAAAGCTAACCAACCGAGCAGCGCACACTTCACCCGGGCCGGATACTTGGCGACACCGGCGAACGCGATGCCGTCACCGAGTACATCTTCGTCCCCCTCAACGTTCCCGCGTGAGGAAATCATCTCGGTGAACGCCTCGACCGTCTTGAGGGCGTCGCCGACGCTCTGGCCGATCACCTGATCGGTGAGCACCGAAGTGGCGGCCTGGCTGATCGAACAGCCCTGCCCGTCATAGGAGATGTCCGCGACCGTCTCCGCGTCGTCGGACAGCGCTACCCGCAGCGTCACCTCGTCCCCGCAGGTCGGGTTGACGTGATGGACCTCGGCGGCGAAGGGTTCCCGGAGTCCGCGATTGTGCGGATGTTTGTAGTGGTCCAGGATCACTTCCTGGTACATCTGTTCCATCTTCACGAGAAGAACTCCACGGCGCGTTTGATGCCGGCCACCAGGCGGTCGACCTCGTCGAGCGTGTTGTAGACCGCGAAGGACCCGCGGGCGGTGGCGGCGATCCCGAAGCGACGGTGCAGCGGCCAGGCGCAGTGGTGCCCGACGCGGACTGCAACACCCTCGTCGTCGAGCACCTGCCCGACATCGTGGGCGTGGATCCCGTCGACCACGAAACTCACGGGGGACCCCCGATGTTCCATCGTCGTCGGCCCGATGATCCGCACCTGCGGAACCGAGGCAAGACCTTCCAGTGCGGCTGCGACCAGTTCGGCCTCGTGAGCCTCGACCGCGTCCATCCCGATCGCACTCAAATACCGTGCGGCTGCAGCCAATCCGACCACCTGCGAGGTCATCGGCGTGCCTGCCTCGAATCGCTGCGGCGCCGGCGCGTAGGTGGTCTGCTCCATCGTGACGGTCTCGATCATCGAGCCACCGGTGATGAACGGCGGCATCGAGTTCAGCAGCGCGAGCCGTCCGTAGAGCACACCGATACCGGTCGGGCCGAGCATCTTGTGACCCGAGAATGCCGCGAAATCGACGTCGAGCGCGTGAAAATCAACCGGCTGATGCGGCACCGACTGGCAGGCGTCCAGCACAGTGAGCGCACCCACCGCCTTGGCCCGCGACACCAGTTCGGCCACCGGGGCAACGGCGCCGGTGACATTCGAATGATGGCTGAAGGCCACCACTTTCACCCGCTCATCGAGCTCCAGCGAATCCAGGTCGATGCGGCCGTCATCGGTCACGCCATACCAACGCAGCGTCGCACCGGTGCGCTGTGCCAGCTCCTGCCAGGGAATGAGGTTCGCGTGGTGCTCCAGCTCGGTGGTGACGATGACGTCACCGGGACCGACAGCATGCTCGAACCGCTTGTCCCCCAGCACGTATGCGACGAGGTTGAGCGACTCGGTGGCGTTCTTGGTGAACACCAGCTCATCCGGCTCGGCACCGACGAACGCCGCGATGTCCGCGCGGCCCTGCTCGTAGGCGTCGGTGGCCTCTTCCATCAGCTGGTGCGCACCGCGGTGCACGGCACCGTTGGACGTCGTCAGGAACCGCCGTTCGGCGTCGAGCACCTGCAGCGGCTTCTGCGACGTGGCCCCGGAATCCAGGTACGCCAACTGCTTTCCACCGCGCATGACCCGGCTCAGAATCGGGAAGTCCGCCCTGACCTCAGCCAGCACGGTGGGGTCGATAGTCCGTGCGGCTGTCATGTCAGGCTCCGACCGCCTGCGTGAAGCGCACGTATCCGTTCTCTTCGAGCTCGTCGGCGAGTTCCGGGCCGCCCGATTCCACGATGCGGCCACCGACGAACACGTGCACGAACTGCGGACGGATGTACCGCAGGATCCGGGTGTAGTGGGTGATCAGCAGGATGCCGCCGTGCTCGGCCTCGGCGTAGCGGTTGACACCCTCGCTCACGATGCGCAGCGCGTCGACATCCAGGCCCGAGTCGGTCTCGTCGAGGATCGCGATCTTGGGCTTGAGCAGACCGAGCTGCAGGATCTCGTGGCGCTTCTTCTCGCCACCGGAGAATCCCTCGTTGACGCTGCGCTCACCGAAGGCCGGGTCGATCTCCAGATCGTCCATCGCGGCCTTGACTTCCTTGACCCAGTGCCGAAGCTTCGGCGCCTCGCCGCGAACCGCGGTGGCCGCGGTGCGCAGGAAGTTCGACATGGACACCCCGGGCACCTCGACGGGGTACTGCATGGCCAGGAAGAGGCCCGCGCGCGCCCGCTCGTCGATGCTCATCTCGAGGACGTCCTGCCCGTCGAGCGTGATCGACCCGGAGGTCACGGTGTACTTCGGGTGACCGGCGATCGCGTAGGACAGGGTCGATTTGCCCGAGCCGTTGGGGCCCATCACCGCATGGGTCTCCCCCGACTTCACGGTGAGGTCGACACCCTTGAGGATCGGGATCTCGGTGTTCTCAGCGCCTTCGGCGGCGTTGACCGAGACGTGCAGGTCCTTGATTTCCAGAGTGGTCATGACTAGTTGGCTCTCGATTCAGTGATGGCAAGTTCTTTTTCGATGGCTGCGGTCAGGCGCTCACGCACCTCCGGAACAGCGATCTTGGCGATGATCTCGTTGAAGAAGCCGCGCACGACCAAGCGTCGGGCCTGCTCTTCGGGGATTCCGCGGGCGCGCAGGTAGAACAACTGCTCGTCGTCGAAACGCCCGGTGGCGCTGGCGTGCCCGGCGCCGACGATCTCGCCGGTCTCGATTTCGAGGTTGGGCACCGAGTCGGCGCGGGCACCATCGGTGAGAACCAGATTGCGGTTCACCTCGAACGTGTCGGTGCCGGTGGCCTCGGCCCGGATCAGCACGTCGCCGATCCACACCGTGTGCGCATCGGGCTTCTTGGAATCCGGATCGCCCTGCAACGCGCCCTTGTAGAGGACGTCGGACTTACAGTGCGGCTGAGCATGATCAACCAGCAGTCGCGACTCGAAGAACTGACCGTCGTCGGCGAAGTAGGTGCCGAGCAGTTTGGCGTCACCGCCGGGCCCGGTGAATCGCACGGTGGCCGAGGTGCGCACGACATCGCCACCGAGGGTGACGTTGACGTGTCCGAGTACCGCGTCCTTACCGAGCTTGGCGTGGTGCGCGCTGACATGCACCATGTCGTCGGCCCAGTCGGCGATCCAGATGACACCGAGACCGGCCGCATCGCCGACGATGATCTCGACGTTGTCCGCGTAGGTTCCGCTGCCGCGGAGGTCGACGACCACGATGGCCCGGGACAGTTCCTCGACCCGGATCTGCAGGTGGCCGTAGCCGACGGTGTCGACGCCGGGGCCTTCCACCACGATCTCGATGGGTTCGGCGACTTCGGTGTCCCGCTTGACGGTCACCACGGTGGCCGTCTCGAACGACGAGTAGGCCTGCGCGGCAACACGATCGGTGGGCACACCGCCCTCACCGAGCCGCTTGTCGTCACGGCCGACGGTCTCCACGGTCACGCCCGGGCGCTCGGTCACGGTGATGCCGGCCTTGCCGTTGGCGACGGCCGAGCCGTCGTGCAGACCGCGAAGCCGCTTGAGCGGGGTGAACCGCCACAGTTCGTCACGACCGCCGGGCACCTCGAAGGCGTTGACGTCGAACGATGCGAACAGCTCGCCCTTGTTGGTGGCGACCCCCTCGACCGCTTGGGTGAGATTCTGCGTCACTTAACCGACCGCGCCTTCCATTTGCAGCTCGATCAGCCGGTTGAGCTCGAGCGCGTATTCCATGGGCAGTTCCTTGGCGATGGGCTCGACGAAGCCGCGCACCACCATCGCCATCGCCTCGTCCTCGGTCAGGCCGCGGCTCATCAGATAGAAGAGCTGATCCTCGCTGACCTTGGACACCGTGGCCTCGTGACCCATCGTGACGTCGTCCTCACGGATGTCCACGTACGGGTAGGTATCCGAGCGGCTGATCGTATCGACCAGCAGCGCATCGCATTTCACGCTCGACTTGCTGCCGTGCGCACCCTTGTTGACCTGAACGAGCCCGCGGTAGGACGCGCGGCCACCGCCGCGGGCCACCGACTTGGACACGATGTTGGACGACGTGTGCGGGGCCAGGTGCAGCATCTTGGCACCGGTGTCCTGGTGCTGCCCCTCGCCGGCGAACGCCACCGAGAGCACCTCGCCCTTGGCGTGCTCACCGGTCATCCAGACGGCCGGGTACTTCATGGTGACCTTGGAACCGATGTTCCCGTCGATCCACTCCATCGTGGCGCCGGCCTCGGCCCGGGCACGCTTGGTGACCAGGTTGAAGACGTTGTTGGACCAGTTCTGGATGGTCGTGTAGCGGACGCGGGCGCCCGGCTTGACGATGATCTCGACGACGGCCGAGTGCAGCGAATCCGACTTGTAGATCGGTGCGGTACAACCCTCGACGTAGTGCACGTAGGAGCCCTCGTCGGCGATGATCAGCGTCCGCTCGAACTGACCCATGTTCTCGGTGTTGATCCGGAAGTAGGCCTGCAGCGGGATGTCGACGTGCACACCCGGCGGGACATAGATGAACGAACCACCCGACCACACCGCGGTGTTGAGTGCCGAGAACTTGTTGTCACCGGCCGGGATCACCGTGCCGAAGTACTTCTGGAAGATCTCCGGGTGCTCACGCAGGCCCGAGTCGGTGTCGAGGAAGATGACGCCGAGCGCCTCAAGGTCCTCGCGGATCGAGTGATACACGACCTCGGACTCGTACTGAGCCGCCACACCTGCTACCAGACGCTGCTTCTCGGCCTCCGGGATGCCGAGGCGGTCATAGGTATTGCGGATGTCCTCGGGCAGCTCTTCCCAGGACGCCGCCTGCTTCTCACTTGAGCGCACGAAGTACTTGATGTTGTCGAAGTCGATGCCCTCGAGGTTGGAACCCCAGTTCGGCATGGGCTTCTTGTCGAAGGTGCGCAGTGCCTTGAGCCGGGACTCCAGCATCCACTCCGGCTCGTTCTTCTTGGCCGAGATGTCACGCACGACGGCTTCGGACAGGCCGCGCTGCGCACTGGCGCCCGCGACGTCCGAGTCCGACCAGCCGTAGCCGTAGTTGCCCAGCGACGCGATGGTCTCTTCCTGGGTCAATGGCGTTTCGGGCGTGATGGTCATGTCGCCGCTCCTTGCTTGTTGCTCGGTGTCGTTTGGCTTGTCGCTGCGGTCGTCCGGGCTGGGCCGTCCGCATCGAGTGGAACGTGGGTGGTGCAGGCGCAGTCACCGTTGACGATGGTCGCCAGGCGCTGCACGTGGGTGCCCAGAATCTCGGCGAACGCCTCACTCTCCGCCTCGCACAACACCGGAAACTCCTCGGCGACGTGCGATACCGGACAGTGGTGCTGGCAGATCTGCACTCCGCGAATTGGGCCGTCCACCGGGTTCGTGGTGGTGGCATACCCGGCCCGCGTCAACGCGTCGGCGACACGCTGGGCGGTGTCGGCGACGCCCTCGGACCCCTCGGTCACACCGGCCAGGATGGTGTCCATCCGCCGCCGCGCGAAAGTCCGCACGGCGTCCTTGCCGCCGATCTCGCGCAATTGCCGAATCGCGGCGACGGCGAGATCGTCGTAGGTGTGGCCGAGCTTGGCGCGCCCCGCAGCCGTCAAGCGGTAGCGCTTGGCCGGGCGGCCCCGGCCGTTGTGCTGCCACGCGGCCGCGGCACTGGCCTGTGCATCGCCGGCTTCGATCAGGGCATCGAGGTGACGGCGTACACCGGCAGCCGAGATGCCGAGCCGGTCACCGATCTGCCCCGCGGTGATCGGACCTTCGAGCAACAGGTGAATGATCGCGCGGCGGGTATGCCCGTCCGATGCGGGCACGACGTCGTTGACCGGCTTCGGCGCACCAGCCGAAACGGAGCCCACAGTCGTCCGACCCATTTTCACAACACCATTGTGACGGAATTCCGCTCCGGGTTCCACCAAGGGCACCCTTACGTGACCTGGGCCACCGTTGCCCGGCGAAGACCGCCGCGGCCGACGGTTACGCTGCCCTGATGGCAAGCCGCCTGTCGACCTTCAGCACATCGATCGCCCGGTGGCACGGCGACGAACGCACCGTCGGATCCCCACTCAACCCCGCCGAGGTCGTCGCGCAGCGTCGTACCCGGCTTTTCGGTGCCACCGGCACCGTACTGATGGCGATCGGTGCCCTCGGCGCCGGCGCCCGTCCCGTCGTGCAGGATCCGACGTTCGGCGTGCGACTGCTCAACCTGCCGTCCCGCATCCAGACCGTGTCTCTGACCATGACCACCACCGGCGCCGTGATGATGGCGCTGGCCTGGCTGATGCTCGGACGCTTCGCTCTCGGCCCGCGCCGGATGTCACGCAGCCAGCTCGACCGCACACTGTTGCTGTGGGCCATCCCGCTGCTGATCGCGCCCCCGATGTACAGCAAGGACGTCTACTCGTACCTGGCCCAGAGTGAGATCGGGTACATCGGCCTCAATCCGTATCAGGTCGGTCCCGCGACCGGCCTCGGCCTCGATCACGTGTTCACGTTGTCAGTACCCAGTCTGTGGCGCGAGACCCCGGCTCCGTACGGACCGCTGTTCCTGTGGATCGGCGAGAGCATCTCTGCGCTGACCGGCGAAAACATCGTCGCCGCCGTGCTGTGCCACCGCGCCGTGGTGCTGCTCGGTGTCGGGCTCATCGTGTGGGCAACGCCTCGGCTGGCCCGGCGCTGCGGCGTCGCCGAGGTCAGCGCACTGTGGCTCGGCGCATGTAATCCGCTGCTGTTCATGCATCTGGTGGCCGGGATCCACAACGAGGCGCTGATGCTCGGCCTGATGCTGGCCGGAACCGAGTTCGCGCTGCGAGGCATCGACGCTGCAGCACCGCTGATCCCCCGGCCGCTGACCTGGCCACACTCACGCGAGGACTGGGACCACTGGTATCCCGCGGGGATGCTGCTGTTCGGCACCGTCCTCATCACGCTGTCCTCGCAGGTCAAGCTGCCGTCGTTGCTCGCACTCGGGTTTGTCGCGATGGCCCTGGCCTGGCGTCTGGGCGGCACGATCAAGGCGTTCTTCGTGGCCAGCGTCCCCCTCGGCGTGATCTCACTGGCCGTGATGGGCCTGATCGGCTGGGCCAGCGGGCTCGGCTTCGGCTGGCTGTCCACCCTCGGCACGGCCAACGTGGTGCGCAGCTGGATGTCGCCTCCGACCCTGCTGGCATTGGGAACCGGTCAGGTCGGCATCTTGCTGGGGCTCGGCGACCACACCACCGCTGTGCTCGCCCTGACCCGCGCCATCGGCGTCTTCCTGATCGCGATCCTGGTCAGCTGGCTGTTGTTGGCGGTGATGCGCGGCCGCCTGCACCCCGTGGGCGGATTGGGCGTCGCCCTGGGCGGAACCATCCTGCTGTTTCCGGTGGTGCAGCCGTGGTACCTGCTGTGGGCGGTGATCCCGCTGGCCGCATGGGCCACGCGGCCCGGGTTCCGCGGGTCCACGATCGCCATCACCCTGGTCGTCGGGATCTTCGGTCCGACGGCCAACGGCGACCGGTTCACGTTGTTCCAGATCGTGATGGCCACGCTGGCCAGCACGTTGATCGTGCTGATCCTGATCGGCATTACCTGGCGCCGACTGCCGTGGCGCGCGTCACGCCAGACCGACACGGACGCACCGCCGACACCTTCGCAATCCCCCGACGCCTACGCTGAATCCCCGTGACCTCGCGTTCTGATCAACCGGTGCTGCTCCGCGGCGTCAGCAAGCGCTACGGCGCCACGACGGCGGTGTCCGATTTGGACCTCGATGTGCAGCGCGCCGAGGTGCTGGCTCTGCTCGGCCCCAACGGCGCAGGCAAGACCACCACCGTCGAGATGTGCGAGGGATTCATCCGCCCGGACGACGGCCGAGTCGAGATCCTCGGGTTGGATCCCGTCGCCGACAATGCCCAACTGCGTGAGCGGATCGGCGTGATGTTGCAGGGCGGCGGCGGATACCCCGCGGCGAAAGCGGGCGAGATGCTCGATCTGGTCGCTTCCTACGCTGCCGATCCTCTCGATCCGGCCTGGTTGATGGACACCCTCGGCCTGACCGAATCCGCCCGCACCACCTACCGGCGACTGTCGGGCGGCCAGCAGCAGCGCCTGGCGCTGGCCTGCGCCGTGGTGGGTCGCCCCGAGCTGGTGTTCCTCGACGAGCCGACCGCAGGGATGGATGCCCACGCCCGAATTGTGGTGTGGGAGTTGATCGATGCGCTGCGCCGGGACGGCGTGACAGTCGTGCTGACCACCCATCACCTCGCCGAGGCCGAAGAACTCGCGGACCGGATCGTGATCATCGATCACGGCGTGGCGGTAGCCACCGGCACGCCCGCCGAGCTGACCCACAGCGGCGCCGAGAACCAGCTGCGTTTCAGTGCACCGCGCAAGCTCGACCTGTCCCTGCTCGCCGCGGCCCTGCCGGAGAAATACAAGGCCACCGAGACGGCGCCCGGCGAGTACCTGGTCGAGGGTCACATCGACCCGCAGGTACTGGCCACCGTGACGGCGTGGTGTGCCCGGCTCAATGTGCTGGCCACCGGCATGCGGGTGGAGCAGCGCAGTCTCGAAGATGTATTCCTCGACCTCACAGGACGGGAGCTGCGGTCATGACGAGCGCTCCGAACCGGTTCGCCCCGGGCACCTTCTCCCCCGATCCCCGTCCGGCCAAGGTGCCGGCGATGCTCGCCGCGCAGTACCAGTTGGAACTGAAGCTGCTGCTGCGCAACGGCGAACAGCTGCTGTTGACCATGTTCATCCCGATCACGCTGCTGGTCGGGATGACGCTGCTGCCGTTGGGCTCGTTCGGCGACGACCGGGCCGGGACCTTCACCCCGGCGATCATGGCGCTGGCCCTGATCTCCACGGCGTTCACCGGGCAGGCGATCGCGGTGGCCTTCGACCGTCGCTACGGCGCCCTGAAACGGTTGGGCGCGACCGCGCTTCCGGTGTGGGGCATCATCGCCGGCAAGTCACTGGCGGTCGTCACTGTCGTGTTCTTGCAGGCAATCTTGTTGGGCGCCATCGGTTTCGCGCTGGGTTGGCGGCCTTCACCGCTGGGGTTGGCTCTCGGTGCGGTGATCATCGCGCTGGGCACAGCCACCTTCGCCGCGCTGGGGTTGCTGCTCGGCGGCACCCTCAAGGCCGAGATCGTGCTGGCGCTGGCGAACCTGCTGTGGTTCGTGTTCGCCGGTCTGGGCGCGCTGACCCTCGAAGGTGGCCCGGTGCCGTCGGCTCTGCGCTGGGCGGCCCGGCTGACACCGTCGGGAGCCCTCACCGAGTCCCTGACCCAGGCGATGACGCTGTCGATGGACTGGTTCGGCGTGGCCGTGCTGGTGGTGTGGGGCGCCGTCGCCGCGATCTGCGCGCTGCGCTGGTTCCGGTTCACCTGATCCACACCAGCCCTACTACGGGTTGTAGTTCCTGATCAACTACGATCAGGCCGTGCCCGGCGGAACAGCTTTCCAGCGACTGGTCGACCTGCTGCCCCTGCCAAGTCTGCGGGTCCAGCGCCTGATCGCGTTCCTGGTGATTCTCACCCAGGGCGGCATCTCGGTCACCGGGGCGATCGTGCGCGTCACCGCGTCCGGCCTCGGCTGCCCCACCTGGCCCCAGTGCTTCCCGGGCAGCTTCACCCCCGTCCCACACGCCGAGGTCGCGGTCGTTCACCAGGTGGTCGAGTTCGGCAACCGGATGATCACCTTCCTGGTGGTGCTGACCGCCATTGCGGCCGTCCTGGCCGTGACCCGGGCCCGTCGCCGCCGCGAGGTGCTCATCTACGCCTGGCTGATGCCGGCCTCCACCGTGGTCCAGGCCATCATCGGCGGCATCACGGTGCGGACCGGTCTGCTGTGGTGGACCGTGGCCATCCACCTGCTCGCGTCCATGGCGATGGTGTGGCTCGCGGTGCTGTTGTTCGTCAAGATCGGCCAACCCGACGATGGCGCGCCCACCGCGACCGTGCCGAAACCGTTGCGGCAGTTGACGGTCCTGAGTGCAGTCGTCCTGGCCGCGGTCCTGGTGACAGGCACTCTGGTGACGGGCGCCGGTCCGCATGCCGGCGACAAGAGCCTCGATCGCGTGGTCCCGCGACTTGAGGTCGAGATCACCACGTTGGTGCACATGCATTCGTCGCTGCTGGTCGCCTACCTGGCCCTGGTCGTCGCGCTGGGATTCGGCCTCACCGCGGTGCGCGCCTCTCGACCGGTCATGATCCGGCTCGCCGTCCTGGTGGTGCTGGTGTGCGCGCAGGGGCTCGTCGGGATCGTGCAGTTCTACACCGGCGTTCCCGCCGTCCTGGTCGCCGTCCACGTCGCCGGTGCGGCCACCTGTACCGCGGCGACCGCGGCGCTGTGGGCCTCGATGCGTGAGCGCGTCCCGGCCGGCAACTAGTCGGGTCCCGTCCGCGTCAGTGGTTCCACCCGGCGGCGCTCTGTGCGTCGAACGTCGCGTCGATCCGATCGAATCTGCGGCGGATCGACGTTCGTGACGCCTCGTGCGTCAGCACATACAGCCGATCGGCAAGGACCGCCTCCGCGGTGAGCCGGGCAACCTCATCGACGTCGAGAACGTCGTTGCCGGTGATCAGTTGGTCCTCGACCACCTCTCCGCGCGCTCGCGCCGACGTGGCAAGAAGGTTGGTGCCCACCATCATCGGGCACAGCACCGAAACACCGATGCCGTCGTTGCGGACCTCGCGGGCCAGCACCTCCGCCAGTGCGACCACACCGTACTTGGCGACGCAGTACGCGCCGAGCCCCACGTTGGGCACCAGCCCGGCGAAGGACGCGGTGAACAGGAGATGCCCACCCTGGCCCTGCTCGATCAGTCGGGGCAGAAACGCCTCGACACCGTGAATCGGCCCCCACAGGTCGACGTCAAGGACAAAATGCCAGTCGTCGTGGGTCATCTGTGCGACCGGGCCGTCGACAGCCACGCCGGCGTTGTTGAACACCACGTGCACGGCGCCGAGCAGCCGGAAGGCCTCGTCGGCGAGGTGGGTGACCTGTTCGAGGTCGCGGACATCGCACGGCACGCCGTGTGCGTCGTGCCCCTCGGAACGCAATTGCGCGACGGCTCGGTCGAGTGCCGCGGCGTCGTGGTCGGCAAGCACAACCCGGGCGCCCCGCGCGGCGAACTGCCGCGCCGCTGCCAGGCCGATGCCGCTGGCGCCACCGGTGACCACGGCGCCCCGTCCTGCAAAGGTGTCCATCGGACCGACTCTAGGGCGGCCAGGTCATGTGGAGGTCAGAAACCGCGGTGCGACAACGGGCCCAGGCCGAACCGCTCGAGCGCGCCCTCCACACCGACGGCGAACCGCCGCTCGGCGTCTTCCCGAGCGACCTGATCGAGCTGCCGGAAACCCAGCCCTGGCTCGACCAGCTCCAGCTCCAGCACGCGAGGATCTTCCGGGCCGCCGATTACGTCGACACGGGCGTACACCAACTCCTCGGGCTGAAGGTAGAACGACCGGATCAACGCGTCGATCGCCAGGCGCCCGACCCGCCACACCTCGTCGTCAGGATCAGCCGGCGACAACGACTCCTCGGCGTAGGTGCCGGTCTCCTCGAACGCGGGTGACTGTCCAGCCGGGGGCAGGATCGGTCCCTTGCTGAATGCATGGGACTCCTTGCCGCCCAGGAACACCAGTGCGGTCTCGCCGTCGGCGATCCGGTGGTCGTACGGTTGCACCAACACGGCGCGCCCCGTGGCGTGCAGTGCCGCCGCATGGGCCAGGGCCTCGGAGGCGTCGACGAAGCGTTGCGCCCCGGCCGAGCCCGCACCGACCGCGGGCTTCACCACCACTTCGCCGGCAGGCACGACGACCTGTTCACCGACCGCGAAGTGTCCGGTCGGGACCACCGGAATCCCCATACTGTGCAGATCGTCGAGGTAGCGCTTGTCGGTGTTCCACGCCACGACCTGCGGCGGGTTGACCAGATGACGCACCGAGCGCGTCCATGACAGGAACTCCTCGAGACGCTCGGCGTAGTCCCAGGTGGCCCGCAGGATCACCAGGTCGGCGTCGAGGGTGGCCGGGTCGTCCCACGGCAGCCAGCGGGCATGCAGACCGCGGTTGCGCAGCGCCGTCACCAGGCCGGCGTCGTCGCCGTCCCCGTGGGGCAGTGCCGCGCAGCCGGCCAACACGATGCGGGGATGGAACACATCCGGACGGGCGAGCTTCACCCCCGCGATGATAGGTGTGGATGATGGATGGCGTGTATGCCATCGAAGTTGCCGAGACCGGCGGACCCGAAGTCCTGAGCTACGTCGAGCGGCCCGAGCCCGCCCCGGGACCCGGCGAGGTCCTGATCAAGGCCGAGGCCATCGGCGTCAACTTCATCGACACCTACTTCCGGTCCGGGTTGTATCCGCGTGACCTGCCGTTCGTCGTCGGGTCCGAAGTCTGCGGCACGGTCGCCGCCGTCGGCGACGACGTGGCCGCGCTGGCTGTCGGTGACCGCGTCGTCACCGCCAACGCGACCGGCGCCTATGCCGACTTCTGTATTGCCCCAGCCGATTTCGTCGCATATGTGCCTGAAGGCGTGGCTCCAGACGCAATCGCCTCGGCCCTGCTGAAGGGCATGACCGCGCACTACCTGATCAAGTCCACCTATCCGGTGCAGCCGAACGACACCGTGCTGGTGCATGCCGGGGCAGGCGGCGTCGGCCTGATCCTCACCCAATGGGCCACCAGCATCGGCACCCGGGTGATCACGACCGCCTCGACTCCGGAGAAGGCCGAATTGTCCCGGCAGGCCGGCGCGATCGAGGTGCTCGAATACCCCGAGGACCCGACCGAGTTCGGGGACAAGATCCGCGATCTCACCGGAGGGGCAGGGGTCGCCGCTGTGTATGACGGGGTCGGTGCATCGACGTTCGACGCCAGCCTGGACAGCCTCGCGGTACGTGGCACGCTGGCGCTGTTCGGCGCGGCCAGCGGTCCGGTGCCACCGGTGGACCCGCAACGGCTCAACGCGGCAGGCTCGGTGTTCCTGACCCGGCCGACGCTGGCCCACCACACCCGCACGCCCGACGAATTCTCCTGGCGTGCAGGTGAACTGATCAACGCCATCGCAGACGGGTCGATCACCATCACGGTCGGCGGGCGCTACCCGCTGGCCGAAGCGGCCCGGGCCCACACCGACCTGCAGGGCCGCAAGACCGTCGGTTCCGTCGTGCTGGTGCCCTAGATGTAATTCCCACACCGGTTGTGAACGCGTAGGCGTTCGATGGGTGTCTTGCCGCCGATGCCGGTGTGGGGTCGGTGGTGATTGTAGTGATGCAGCCAGTCCGGGTAGGTCGCTGCACGGGCCTGGTCGGACAGATAGATCTGCGCGTAGGCCCATTCGGTGGCGAGCGTGCGGTTGAATCGCTCCACTTTGCCATTGGTCTGGGGACGATACGGCCGAGTGAATTTGTGGGTGACGTCCTTGCCGAGTGCGTCAGCGAAAACCTTTGACCGATAACAGGATCCGTTGTCAGTCAGCACCCGTTTGACGGTGATACCGTGATCGGCGAAGAACGCCCGGGCGCGGACCCAGAAATCCGCGGCGGTCTGCTTGCGTTCATCATCGAGGATCTCCGAATACGCCAACCGGCTGTGATCGTCGACGGCATGGTGCAGGTAGGAGTAACCCATGTTGGCGCGGTTGCGGCGGCCGGCTTGGCGGCCCAGTTTGCGGTGCCCACCACCGTCGGGGATACGCCCGAGCTTCTTGATGTCGACATGAACCAGATCCCCGGGTGCAGCGTGTTCGTAGCGGTGCGGCTTGGGCCTGCGCACCGGCAGGCCACTGGCCTGGTCCAGATCACCCAGCAGCGGCATCCGGTAGCGGCGTAGCACCGCCTCCACGGTCGAGCGTGGCAGCCGCAGGTGCGCGGCGATGCGGTGCGGCCCCCAACGACGCGTGAAGCGCACCTTGATGATCCGCCGCTCCAGCCGCTGGCACAGGCGCCGCGGGCTGCGATGCGGCCGACTGGACCGATCCGCCATCGCATCCTGGCCGCCGGCCCGGTAGCGGTCGGCCCACTTCTTGGCCGTGGCCCTCGAGCATTGGAATCGTTCCGCCGCCCGGGCGTAGGCCCATCCGTCGTCGACGACACAGCGAGCCAGCCGCAACCGGCCCTTCGGAGTCAAACAGGCATTAGCGTGGACCATGAGGACCTCTCGGTGATCGGGGTGTGTGTGGTAACCACACCGATACCGGAGGTCCTCACCTATTTACGCTCACCACGCCGTTCACAACCTGTGTGGGAATTACACCTAGACCGGCTGCGCCGCGGGAAACGTCCAGGAGCCGTCGAGGATCTCGGGTCTCGGCCGGTACAGCCGCACGAGGTAGTTCCAGCCCTCGGTGACGGGCAGCAGGTTGGCCACGCCCCCGCCTTCGTCACTGCCGCCGAACTGCACCGTGGTGGCGCCGTCGGCGTCCTTGACGGCGGTGACGTTGTTCACCGAATAGGCGTTCTGCGCGTTCGGCGTGAGGTAGCCGTCCTTGTTGTAGACCGTGATGGACCAAAACCCGTCCACCGGGACGTCTTTCACGGTCAGCCGGTGCGCTGTGGCGCCGTCGTTCGCCGGTGGCACCACGGTGAGATACAGCGCATCGCGTTCCGGGTTGCCGCCCCAGGCGAACGCCGAGCCGATCAGGTGCCGCACCGGCTCCACCGCATACCTGGGACCGAACATCGATCGGGTGTCGGCAAGGGTGGTGGACAGGGTGATGAGTGCGTCCCGAACTGTCTTCTGACTGGCCGGATCCCACGGCGGGATCTCGAACAACCCCGGCGCGTCGTCCTGTGAGACCACGATCGCGTCCTGCAGCGCGTGCACTGCGGCCAGGTCGGCGGCGTCGGCGGGATCGGCCAGGATGCGTACCGCCGCCGCCGCGTAGCGACTATCGACGGAATCGCGACTGAACGTCAGCTCGGCAGGCGCGTAGACGACGTTGGTGGTGTAGTGGTCTTCGCTGATGATCTGCAGGGACATGAACCGGCCGGCGCACTCGGGCAGCGTGATGGTGACCGGCCCGGCATCGAGATCGAACACCGCTGCGGAGTACAGCGTGTCACGGTTCTGCCGGATGACGATCTGATGCTCGATCGAGCTCATCTCACGGTTGTGAAAGAACTGTCCGAAACCGCCGTCGTTGACGATATTGGCGAAGTACAGGTCGGATTCGGCACGTGCGAAGTTGTCGGGACTCACCGATTCGGTCATGCCACAACGCTGCCACACCCCGGAGGGGCGGACAGCGGGTTCGTGGACCTAGTGACCGAAGAGCGTCGGAAGCGCCAGCGCAGAGTCGATGGCCAATGCGCAGAACACGACGGCCAGGTAGTTGTTCGACTGCAGGAACAACCGCAGCGGCTTCACCGGCTCACCGCGCTTCACCCCGGAGTACAGCTGGTGCGCCATCACCAGGAACCAGGCGCCCGCGAGCAGGGCCACAGCGCCGTACAGCCAGCCGGTGGCCAGCGCCAGCGCCAGCGTGGTGAGGACCGTCAGCCAGGTGTAGATCAGGATCTGGCGGGTGACCTGACGCTCGGTGGCCACGGCGGGCAACATCGGCACGCCGGCCGCCTTGTAGTCGTCCTTGTAACGCATTGCCAGTGCCCACGTGTGCGGCGGCGTCCAGAAGAAGATGATCAGGAACATCACCACTGCCGGCCACTGGATGGTGCCGGTCACCGCGGACCAGCCGATCATCACCGGCATGCAGCCGGCCGCCCCACCCCACACGACGTTCTGGGAGGTGCGGCGCTTGAGCAGCAGGGTGTAGACGAAGACGTAGAACGCGATGGTGGCCACGGCCAGCACCCCGGACAGCAGATTCGACGTCCAGGTCAGCCAGCAGAACGACGTCACCGAGAGCACCAACCCGAAGATCAGTGCATGCCGCGTCGGCACCGAGGCTTGGGCCAACGGGCGGCGGGCGGTGCGCTTCATCACCTTGTCGATGTCGGCGTCGGCCACACAGTTGAGCGTGTTGGCACCTGCCGCGGCAAGCATGCCGCCGATCAGGGTGTTGAGGATCAGCAGCGGGTCAACGGTGCCCCGCTCGGCCAGCAACATGGCCGGAATCGTGGTGACCAGCAACAACTCGATCACACGCGGCTTGGTCAACGCCAAATACGACAGGAAGGTGGACCGTATTCGGCTCGGCGCCCCAGTGATGAGCCGGCGCTCGCGAATGCTCACGCAAATAACTCCTCAGGTGGCGTCACGCGGCTTCTACTACAGACGATGGTAGACCGCCGCCCGAACACCTCGGCACCGCAGGGTCTGTTCGGGGCAACAACCGGGTAAACGAGCGGGTATCGGTGCACGAACCAGTCTGCATCGGATGACTCCGCCCCACTAGGGTGTTTGTCGTAGCAGCATGGCAACTGCGCGCACGTGCCAGCAGATAGAAGACGAGGAAGTGAGCTTAGTGACCACGGCCGAAGAGATCACCGCTCTCACCCAGCCCAACCACCCCGATGATTGGACCGAAGTCGACAGCGTCGCCGTCGACACCGCCCGGGTGCTTGCGGCGGACGCGGTGCAGAAGGTCGGCAACGGCCACCCAGGAACCGCGATGAGCCTGGCACCACTGGCCTACACGCTGTTCCAGCGGCAACTACGCCACGATCCGTCCGATACGCATTGGCTGGGCCGCGACCGCTTCGTGCTGTCCTGCGGGCATTCCAGCCTCACCCTGTACATCCAGCTGTACCTCGGCGGTTTCGGCCTCGAGCTGGCCGACATCGAAGCGCTGCGCACCTGGGGCTCGCTGACCCCCGGCCATCCCGAGTACCACCACACCAAGGGTGTGGAGATCACCACCGGCCCGCTCGGCCAGGGCCTGGCCTCTGCCGTCGGTATGGCGATGGCCGCCCGCTACGAGCGCGGCCTGTTCGATCCGGACACCGCCCCGGGCGAGAGCCCCTTCGACCACTACATCTATGTGGTGGCCTCTGACGGCGACATGGAAGAGGGCGTCACCAGCGAAGCGTCGTCGCTCGCGGGCACCCAGCAGCTCGGCAACCTCATCGTGTTCTGGGACGACAACAAGATCTCCATCGAGCACAACACCGACATCGCGCTGAGCGAGGATGTCCCCGCGCGGTACCGCGCCTACGGCTGGCACGTCCAGGAAGTCGAGGGCGGCGAGAACGTCGCTGGGATAGAAGAAGCGATCGAGGCCGCCCGCAAGGTGACCGACAAGCCGTCGTTCATCGCGCTGCGCACCATCATCGGCTACCCCGCCCCCACCAAGATGAACACCGGTGGCGTGCACGGCTCGGCGCTGGGCGCCGACGAGGTCGCCGCCACCAAGAAGGTCCTCGGGTTCGACCCGGACAAGAGCTTCGAGGTGCGCGACGACGTCATCGCCCACACCCGTGAACTGGTGACCCGCGGCAAGCAGGTCCACGACGAATGGCAGGTGTCCTTCGACGCCTGGGCCAAGCGGGAGCCCGAGCGCAAGGCGCTGCTCGACCGGCTGCAGGCCAAGGAGCTTCCGGAGGGCTGGGATGCCGACCTGCCGCACTGGGACCTGGATTCCAAGCCGGTGGCCACCCGTGCCGCCTCCGGTGCCGTGCTGGCCGCCGTCGGGCAGACGCTGCCCGAGTTGTGGGGTGGCTCGGCCGATCTCGCGGGCAGCAACAACACCACGATCAAGGGCGCCAACTCGTTCGGGCCGCCGTCGATCTCGACCGAGGACTGGAATGCGACCTGGTACGGCCGCACCCTGCACTTCGGTATCCGCGAGCACGCGATGGGTGCGATCCTGTCCGGCATCGTGCTGCACGGTCCGACCCGGCCCTACGGCGGAACGTTCCTCCAGTTCTCGGATTACATGCGGCCTGCCGTGCGTTTGGCCTCTCTGATGAACATCGATCCGATCTACGTCTGGACGCACGATTCGATCGGGCTCGGCGAAGACGGCCCGACGCACCAGCCGATCGAACACCTCGCGGCACTGCGGGCGATCCCGAACCTGTCGGTGGTCCGACCGGGCGACCCGAACGAGACCGCCTACGCGTGGAAGACGGTGCTGGAGCGCACCGCCAGCACCGGCCCGGTGGGCCTGATCCTGACCCGCCAGGGTGTACCCGTGATCGAAGGCACCAGCGCCGAGGGCGTGGCCCGCGGCGGCTACGTGCTGGGCGGCACCCCGGAGGAGAATCCCGACGTGGTGATCATCGGCACGGGCTCCGAGCTCCAGCTCGCCGTCGCGGCACAGAAGCTGTTGGCGGACAAGGACATCAACGCGAGCGTGGTGTCGATGCCGTGTGTCGAGTGGTTCGAATCCCAGCCCAAGGAGTACCGCGATTCGGTGCTGCCGCCGGCGGTGTCGGCCCGGGTGGCGGTCGAGGCCGCAGTGGCGCAGAGTTGGTACAAGCTGGTCGGAGACACCGGCGAGATCGTCTCGATCGAGCACTACGGTGCCTCTGCCGACGACAAGACGCTGTTCCGTGAGTTCGGTTTCACCGCCGAGGCCGTGGCGGCCGCGGCGGAACGATCCCTAGACAACTAGCAGACGACTGGCAGGAGAAGGCGAACATGACTCAGAACCCGAATCTCGCGGCGCTGAGCGCCGCGGGTGTATCCGTCTGGCTCGACGATTTGTCGCGCGAGCGGTTGCAGACCGGCAATCTGCAGAATCTGATCGACACCCGCAGCGTCGTGGGCGTCACCACCAACCCGTCGATCTTCCAGGCCGCGCTGTCGAAGGGCACCGCGTATGACGCCCAGGTCTCCGAGCTCGCCGGGCAGGGCGCCAACGTGGACGACACCATC
This sequence comes from Mycolicibacterium arcueilense, assembly GCF_058536225.1. Classification (NCBI taxonomy): domain Bacteria; kingdom Bacillati; phylum Actinomycetota; class Actinomycetes; order Mycobacteriales; family Mycobacteriaceae; genus Mycobacterium; species Mycolicibacterium arcueilense. The sequence goes on along the minus strand of NZ_JBZTYL010000007.1, from coordinate 1,831,008 downwards.
CGCACGGTGACCACCGATGACGTCCGCAACGCCTGCGATGTCCTGGCCAAGCAGTACGAGGCCTCCGACGGGGTCGACGGCCGGGTATCCATCGAGGTGGACCCGCGGCTCGCCCACGACACCGACAAGACGATCCTGCAGGCCATCGACCTGTGGAAGACGGTCGACCGCCCGAACCTGCTGATCAAGATCCCGGCCACGCTGGCGGGGCTGCCCGCGATCACCGCGGTGATCGCCGAGGGCATCTCGGTCAACGTCACGCTGATCTTCTCGGTGGAGCGGCACCGGGCCGTGATGGACGCCTACCTGTCCGGCCTGGAGAAGGCCCGCGAGGCCGGCCACGATCTGTCCAAGATCCACTCCGTCGCTTCGTTCTTCGTGTCCCGCGTGGACACCGAGATCGACAACCGGCTGGAGAAGATCGGCTCGGATGAGGCGTTGGGCCTGCGCGGCAAGGCCGGTGTGGCGAACTCGCGGCTCGCCTACGCCGCCTACGAGGAAGTCTTCGGCGCGGAGCGCTTCGCGGCGCTCAAGGGTGACGGTGCCCGGGTGCAGCGCGTGCTGTGGGCTTCCACCGGCGTCAAGAATCCGGACTATTCGGACACCCTCTACGTCACCGAACTGGTTGCGCCGCACACGGTGAACACGTTGCCGGAGAAGACGCTGGAAGCGGTCGCCGACCACGGCAAGATCACCGGTGACACCATCACCGGGACCGCAGCGGCATCGCAGGAGATCTTCGACAAGCTCAGCGCCGTCGGCATCGACCTGGTCGACGTGTTCAAGGTGCTCGAGGACGAGGGTGTGGACAAGTTCGAAAAGTCGTGGCAGGAACTGCTCGACGCGACACAGGGCCAACTCGACGCCGCCAAGAAATGAGTCCGCTCAACGACAGGCCGGAGACCGCCTGGCGTAACCCGTTGCGGGACAAGCGTGACAAGCGCATGCCCCGCATCGCGGGACCATGTGCGGTAGTGATCTTCGGGGTGACCGGCGATCTGGCCCGCAAGAAGTTGATGCCGGCCATCTACGACCTGGCCAACCGCGGCCTGCTGCCACCCAGCTTCGCGCTGGTGGGCTTCGCTCGCCGCGACTGGGCGGATGAGGATTTCGGCAAGATCGTCTTCGACGCGGTCCAGCAGCACGCCCGTACGCCCTTCCACCAAGAGGTCTGGGACCGCCTGGCCGAGGGATTCCGGTTCGTGCAGGGCACGTTCGACGACGACGAGTCGTTCGAACGGCTCAAGGAAACCCTGCACAAACTCGATGTCGAGCGCGGCACCAGCGGCAATCACGCGTTCTACCTGTCGATTCCGCCGAAGGCGTTCCCTCAGGTCTGCGAGCAGCTGTCGAAATCCGGGCTGGCCGACAAGCCGGAGGGCAGCTGGAGCCGGGTAGTCATCGAGAAGCCGTTCGGGCACGACCTCAAGAGCGCCGAGGAACTCAACGCTGTGGTCAACAGCGTGTTCCCGGAGTCGTCGGTGTTCCGCATCGACCACTACCTGGGCAAGGAGACTGTCCAGAACCTCCTGGCACTGCGCTTCGCCAACGAGATGTTCGAGCCGGTGCTGAACTCCCACTACGTCGACAGCGTCCAGATCACCATGGCCGAGGACATCGGTCTCGGCGGACGCGGCGGCTACTACGACGGAGTCGGCGCCGCCCGCGACGTCATCCAGAACCATCTGCTGCAGCTGCTGGCGCTGACGGCGATGGAAGAGCCGGTGAGCTTCTCCCCCGCAGAACTGCAGGCCGAGAAGATCAAGGTACTCTCGGCGACCCGGCTTGCCGAGCCGCTGGACGAGACCACGTCGCGGGGGCAGTACGCCGCAGGCTGGCAGGGCGGTGAGAAGGTCGTCGGGCTCTTGGACGAGGAAGGTTTCTCCAAGACGTCCACCACCGAGACGTTCGCAGCCATCACGCTGGACGTGGACACCCGGCGCTGGGCGGGCGTGCCGTTCTATCTGCGCACCGGAAAACGCTTGGGCCGCAGGGTCACCGAGATCGCACTGTTGTTCAAGCGCGCGCCGCACCTGCCCTTCGACGCCACGATGACCGACGAGCTCGGCCAGAACGCTCTGGTGATCCGGGTCCAACCGGATGAAGGCATCACGCTGCGGTTCGGGTCCAAGGTTCCGGGCCACATCATGGAAGTCCGCGATGTCAGCATGGACTTCTCGTACGGTTCGGCCTTCGCCGAGGAGTCGCCGGAGGCGTACGAGCGCCTGATCCTCGATGTGTTGCTCGGCGAGCCATCGCTGTTCCCGGTGAACGCCGAGGTCGAATTGTGTTGGAAGATCCTGGATCCCGCACTCGATTACTGGGCTAGCCACGGTAAGCCCGATACCTACGAGTCCGGAACCTGGGGCCCCGAATCGTCGTTCGAGATGTTGCGCCGGTCAGGCCGGGAATGGAGGCGGCCGTGATTGTCGATCTGCCCGAGACCAATACCGGGGCGATCAACAAGAAGATCGTCGCACTGCGCGAAGAGGGCGGTGCGATCACCCTCGGCCGGGTGCTGACGCTGGTCGTCGCCCCCGATACCGAAGCGGTGCTCGAAGAGTCGATCGAGGCGGCCAACTGGGCCAGCCGTGAGCATCCGTGCCGGGTGATCGTGGCCCTTCCCGGGGACCGCTTGACCACGGAGGCCCGGCTGGATGCCCAGCTGCGGGTGGGCCGCGATGCCGGCGCCAACGAGGTGGTGGTGCTGCGGTTGTCCGGTCCGCTGGCCAACCACGCCAGCAGTGTCGTCACGCCGTTCCTGCTGCCGGACACGCCGGTGGTGACCTGGTGGCCCGATCTCGCCCCCGCCGTCCCGGCACAGGATCCGCTGGGCAAGTTGGCGATTCGCCGGATCACCGACGCCACGAACGGTTCCGATCCGCTGGCCTGCATCAAGAGCAGGCTCAACGGTTACACCGATGGTGACACCGATCTCGCCTGGAGCCGCGTCACCTACTGGCGCGCCTTGCTGGCCGCCGCGATCGATCAGCCGCCACACGAACCCATCACCTCGGCGCTCGTGTCCGGGCTCAAGGATGAGCCCGCGCTCGACATCCTGGCCGGCTGGCTGGCCAACCGCATCGACGGGCCGGTGACCCGGACGACAGGTGACTTGAAGGTCGAGCTGACCAGGCCCAGTGAAACCGTGACCCTGGCGCGGCCGCAGACCGGCGTCACGGCGGTATTGAGCCGCACCGGCAAGCCGGATGCGTTGGTGCCCTTGGCCCGCCGCGAAGCCAAGGAGTGCCTGGCCGAGGATCTGCGCCGGCTCGACGCCGACGAAATCTATTACGACGCACTCACGGGAATCGACAAGGTCCAGTACGTATGAGCACTGTTATCGAGCGTTACGCCGACACCGACACGCTGGTGGCGGCAGCCGGAGACCGGTTGGTGGGAGCAATCACGTCGGCGATCTCGGCACGAGGCCACGCCAACATCGTGCTCACCGGCGGAGGCACGGGAATCGGCCTGCTGAAGCGCGTCGGTGAGCGCAGCGACGAGATCGACTGGTCGAAGGTGCATGTCTACTGGGGCGACGAGCGATTCGTACCGCAGGACGACGACGAGCGCAACGACAAGCAGGCCCGCGAGGCACTGCTGGACCATGTCGGGATCTCGGACGTCAACGTGCACGCGATGGCCGCCAGCGACGGTGAATTCGGTGACGATCTCACCGCGGCCGCCGCCGGGTACGCACAGCTGCTGGCCGCCAACTTCGATGCCCCCGGACCCGAGTTCGACGTGCATCTGCTCGGCATGGGCGGCGAGGGACACATCAACTCACTGTTCCCCGACACTGCCGGAGTGCGTGAGAACAAGCGGATGGTGGTGGGTGTACCCGACTCCCCCAAGCCACCGCCGCGACGAATCACGTTGACACTTCCCGCGGTTCGTAACTCCCGCGAGGTGTGGCTGGTGGTTTCCGGAGAAGCCAAAGCCGACGCTGTCGCCGCCGCGATCGGTGGTGCCGATCCGGTCGACATCCCCGCCGCGGGCGCTATCGGTCGCGACCGGACGGTGTGGTTACTCGACGAGGCTGCGGCAAGCAAGCTCTGAGCCGGCCCATTAGCCGTCCGAGGAGCCGGGCTCCTGCTCGCCGGTTCGGTCGGCCAACGCCTCGGCATAGCCGGCCCGGTAATCGGCCACCTGACGGTTGAGCACGACCCGGTCGGTCACCACAGCCGACCGAGTTCGGTGTTCGCAGAATCGCCGCACAACCATTCAGACGCGGTTGGCCCGCGTTTGGTTCCCCAGCGGCCATACTGTCTGCCATGGCAGACAAAGGAGACGGCCGCGCCCGCCCGAACTCCGGGCGGCAGCGCATCCGGACGCTGACGCAGGCCGCACTCAATGCCGATATGACCGTCGAGCAGGTCGACACCCTGCTCACCGATCTCAGCAGCACCCTCGTCGACCTCAACAGGTCGACCGGCGGACTGGATACCACGCTCGACCGCTTCAACGAAACCATCACCCGCATCGATGAACTCGCACCTCGCCTCATCGGCATGGTCGAGCGCCTGGAGTCGATCGTGGATCGTGTCGAGGTCATCGTCGGCATCGGTGAGGCGGTCATGGCTCCGTTGGCCGCAACGGAAAGCGCGGTGCGCGGCATGATCGACCGGGTCCGCAAGAGCGCCGGCCTGTAAGGCGGGCCCGAGCGGCACCTCGGTTACAGTGGTGGCCATGGGTGCCGGATCCGATCACGTAGACGCACGTGCCGTGCGCGCTGCCGTGGCGTTGGCACCCAGTTTGCTGGCTTCGATCTGGAATCGAGCACGCCTGGCGCCGCTGAAAAGGATCTCGGGTTAGCTCTTCGCTGCCCATTTGCTCCTGCTATCAGCTTCGAGGCGTCATGAAGCCGTCCCTGTATGCCGTTGCGGCATCGCTCTACCTGACCGAATACACCCTCTACTCCAATTCGTCGTCGGCTGTGCTGCTGAACTCGGCGATTGCCGAGTACTTCGGCATCCCGTTCTCACAGGCCGCCTATATCGGCGTGGCGTTCCTCGCCGGGTTCTGTCTCGCGTTGCTGCCTGCGGGCCTGCTGTCGCACCGCTGCCGACCCACGACCTTGTTCTTCGCCAGCTCGGTCGCCTTGGCGGTCCTCGGTATCGCCGTCGGACTCAGCCCCGAGTTCTGGGTGCTCATTGCGTTGCGCTTCCTGCAGGGCATCGCCTCGGCGGTGCTCGCACCCCAGATCTTCCGAATCATCCGGGCTCAGTTCTATCCCGACCATCACTCGGCGGTCCTGGGTACCTGGGGTCTGGTGGTTTCGGCATCCGCCCTGTGCTCACCACTGATCACCGCGTTGCTCAACGACCTGTGGGGCTGGCGCTCGTTCCCCTACGAAACGGTGGTGACCACCGTCGCGGCGATGGCGCTGCTGGCCGTTGCGCCCGCCACACCCGGCGCCGACGAAACCGCCACGACCGGACGGGTGGCGACCCCGATGGTGGCGCTCGCGGTGGTACAGCTCGCGGTCTTCCTGGCGATCGGCTGGTCCACCACGGTGTATACCAAGGTGACGTTGCTCGTCGTGGCGATCCTGCTCGGGATCGTCGTGATCGTTCTGCGCAGCCGGTCCCAGACCCCGGTCCTCTCAGGAAGCCTGGTCGTGGTGTTCGTGGCCGGCATCGCGACCAACGTATTCACCCTCTCGGTCGTGTATGTGCTGCAGCAGGTGCGTGGACTGGATTCCTATGGCTCAGCACTGTTCCTGTTGCCGATGGCGTTCTTCGCCGGGCTGATCCCGATGCTGAGATTCGGAAGGCCGGGAGACAATTCGAAGAGCACCCGGCTGGTGTGCATCGGCTCGGCATTCCTGATCGTGGCCGGTCTGAGCCTGTTCGGACACGTGCCGCTTGGCAGTGCCGCGTTGATGGGTTGCGCCATGGGGTTCCTGTGGAGTTCGCTGGCCAGCAACGTGTTGACGAATTCGACGCAGGTCCCCTTCGATTCCAGTCTGTACCACTACCTTCGGGCGCTGGGCGCGGCGATCGGAGTGGCAACCGGGGCGACGATGATCGACGGTCTGGGCGCCGAGCTGTTCAGCGGCGCAGCCGTGTTGGTGACGGTGATCGGGGTGGTGGCGACCCTCGCGGCCCGTTCGGCATGGCAGGCAACGAGATTGGCTCCGGTGCGATGATGCGCAACCTCACGTTCGGCTGGCCGACTCACCAGCTCACCGACGACCCGCGGCTGGCCTACAACAGCATCTCGAAAACATATTGCCGGCTCATCTATGACAGCCTCCTCGACATCGAATTGGAAACCGGCAGGCTCCTGCCCTGGCTGGCCGCCTCGTGGCACTACCACGACCCGCTGACCCTGGAGCTGACGATCGCCCGCGACCGGCGTTTCTCCGACGGCACACCGCTGACACCGCAGGCCGTCGTGCAGAGCTTCGCCGGCATCGCTGCGCTCCAGGAGGTCTCACCACTTCCTGCCGCGGTGACGATGCTCGCCGGGCTCGACTCGGTCGAGGCGGGCACCGATTCTGTGACATTTCACTTCGTGCGTCACAACGCGGCGTTCCTGCGGTCACTGGCCAGCGTCAACCTGGCGATCCGCAACGCGCAGGGTCTGGGCACCGGCCGATGGCGGCCGGTCCCGGGCGGGGTGACCGACGACTCACGCCGATTGATGTTCGAGAATGCCGATACCGGTGACCTGTACGCCGGCGCGATCGACGGCCACCGCCTCGCCGAGACCCACAACCCGGGGATCAGTTACGGATTGTGTCCCAACACTTCCCGTGGCCCGCTGACCGATCCCGCGGTGCGCCGTGCGCTGTCGCTGCTGATCGACCGCTCCGCGCTGCGGCCGATCCTCGATGCCCACGGATACTCCGTCGCCTTATCGGTGCTTACCCCGACGACCGACGGGTACCGGGACTGCTCCGCCGAGTTGGCCTACGATCCGGTGACGGCCCGCCGGCTCCTCGCCACTGCGGGCGCGCAGCGGCTTTCGTTCGACGTGGTGTTCAACAGCACGTTCTCCCCCGTCGACGCCGCTGTCCTCACCGAGGTTGCCGCACAGTGGCGAGAACACGGTATCGAGCTGGCCCTCGCCGATGTCGGCTTCCCGGAGCTGCGAAGCCGCCAGGAGGCCGGCGACTACGACTTCCGGTTCTTCTACTTCACCGGTGCCGACCCCGACCTACTGCGCTATCAGTTCGCCGTGACCCAGCGAAACATGAACCGCCGCAACGCCGCCGATGAACTGGACATCCTGCTCGACGCCCAGCTGACCTGTGCGGACTCAGACGCCCGTCGCGAGCTCGTGGATGTCATCCAACGCCGCATCGTCGAATCGGGCCTGTGGCTGCCGCTCTGCAATGTCCGAACCGTCACCAGCTACCGACCGGACGCATTGACCGGTGTCCACCTCGACGCCGAAGCCCTGGCCCGGATCCCATGAACCCGAGAGGAATCTCGATGGATATCGCCATCATCGGCGCAGGCCTCGGTGGCCTGGCCGCCGCCGTCGCCCTGCAGCACCACGGCCACCGGCCCGTCATCTTCGACAAGACCCGCGAACTCGGCGAGGTCGGCGGCCCGCTGGGTATCTCGCCGCAGACCCTGCGATTGTTCGGTGAGTGGGGCATTGTCGATGCGTTCGACGAAATCTCCTCGGCCACCCGGTACTTCGAGAACCGCGATCAGCTCGGACAGTTGGAGAAGATCACCGACTACGCGGCAACGCCGGAGGTCGGCGCCGAACACGGCCGGTTCGGCTACGCCGACTCCGACCTTGCTCCGCGCACCGTGCACCGCGCGGATCTGCACGGTCTGCTGGTCTCGGCGGTGGGACCAGAGCAGGTGCGGCTTCGCCACGAACTGTCCGGCATCACCGAGCGTGACGACCACGTCGAGCTCACCTTCGCCGATGGCGAAGTGGTCCGGACCGGCTTGGTGATCGCCGCGGACGGGCTACGGTCGCGGGCACGGAAGATGTTCAGTGACGACGATATTCACTACTGCGGCTCGGTGATCTTCCGGGCCGTCAGCCCCGCCGAATGCCTCGAGATTCCCAACGACCGGCTGCGGTCCTGGCATTCGGCGGACTACGCCAAGCACGTCATCGCCATGCCGGTTCGAGCCGGCAGGCAGGTGGCCGTCGACGCCACCCTCGGAGTGGACGAACCGCCGCTGCACCTGTGGTCGGCCCAGGCCGACCTGCAGGCGCTCGCCGGTCAGTTCGACGAGTTCGACCCGGTGGTCGGTCGGATGCTGCGAGCCGCCACCAGCCCGGTGTACATGCATCCGGTGTACGACCGCGACCCGATCGACCGGTGGACCACCGCGCGCGTCGCGCTACTCGGGGATGCGGCACACCCGATGACGCCGTTCGGTGGCCAGGGCGCCAATCAGGCCATCCAGGATGCCGCCGAGCTGGCCAACCAGATCGCCGCGGTTTCCGCCAGCGACTACGCCGAAGCGCTGCAACGCTATCAACGCGTCAGAACGGAACAGACGGCGGAGATCCAGCGTGCGGCACGCGGTTACGCCGACCGCCGGGCCAGGGTGTCGTTGCGGTTGGCCGACATCCTGCTGGGCTAGCCACCACAATTCAGCCGCTGTTGCGCAGCGCTGTCGCCAAACCGCTCATGGTGAGCAGGATTCCGCGCTGCACCCGTTCGTCGGTGTCGCCGCCGCGGTACCGGCGCAGCAGCTCGACCTGAAGGTGATTGAGCGGTTCGAGGTAGGGGAACCGGTTGAATACCGAGCGGGCCAGCGCCGGGTTGTCAGCCAGCAGATCGTCCTGACCGGTGATCAGCTTGTACATCTCAATGGTACGGGTGTGCTCGGCGACGATCTTGTCGAACACCCGGGCCCGCAACTCCTCGTCGTCGACCAACTCGGAATACCGCGCCGCCAAACCCATGTCCGACTTGGCCAGCACCTGGGCCATGTTCGACAACACCGTGCGGAAGAAGGGCCAGCGCCGGTACAGGTCCTGCAACACCGAGAGCCTGGTGTCGTCGTCGGCGATCCACTGCGCGCACGCGGTGCCCGTGCCGTACCAACCCGGCAGCATCACCCGGGACTGACTCCAGGCGAGCACCCACGGGATGGCCCGCAGATCGGCGATGGAGGTGGTCGGTTTGCGTGAGCTGGGCCGGCTGCCGATGTTGAGTGCACCGATCTCGCTCACCGGTGTGGACGCCTTGAAGTATTCGACGAATCCAGGTGTCTCATGGACCAATTCGGCGTACGCCCGTTGCGCCAGGGCAGCGAGCTCGTCGAGCACCTGATAGGCCGGGCCGGCTTCGTCGCCGAGCCCTTCGACGTCGAGCAAGGTGGACTCCAGCGTCGCGGCCAGCAGCGTCTCCAGGTTGCGGTGCGCGATACGCGGCTCTGCGTACTTCGCCGCGATCACCTCACCCTGCTCGGTGATCCGCAACGATCCGTTCACTGCGCCCGGCGGTTGCGCCAGGATCGCGTCATAGCTGGGTCCGCCGCCTCGGCCGACGGTGCCGCCCCGTCCGTGAAACAGGCGCAACCGGATCCCGGTCGTGCGCGCGGCTTCGACGAGGTCCAACTCGGCTCGGTACAACGCCCAGTTGGCCGCCAGATAACCGCCGTCCTTGTTCGAGTCCGAGTAGCCCAACATCACTTCCTGATGTTGTCCGCGCGCGGCGACGATGCTGCGGTAGACCGGCAACGCGAGCGCGGCCTCCAGAACCGTGGAACCCTGCTGGAGATCCTCGATGGTTTCGAACAACGGCACGATGCCGACGGGTGCGTACACCTCGCCGTGAGCCGCACCCGAAACGTCGAGCAGACCGGCTTCTTTGAGCAGGATCGCCGCTTCGAGCAGGTCGGACACCGACTGGCACATGGAGATGATGTAGTTGGGCACAGCCTGAGCGCCGAAGACGGCGACCGCCCGCGCCGCCGCACCGACGATGTCGAGTTCTTTGCGGGCCAGCTCCGAGAGCTCGGCACCCTCGCCGATCAGTGGACGTCTGGTGGAGATCTCGGCCGCGAGCAGTTCGACCCGCTGCGCCTCAGACAGGGATGCGTAGTCGGGATGGACTCCGGCCCAGGCCAACAGCTCGCCGACCACCTGCTCGTGCACCTCGGAGTTCTGTCGCATGTCCAGGCCACACAGATGAAACCCGAAGACCCGCACTGCTTCTCGCAACCGGCTCAGCCGGTCATCGGCCAGCACCGCGCTGCCGTGGCCGCGCAGCGAGGCGTCCACCGTGTCGAGGTCGGCCAGGAATTCCTCCGGGGTGGCGTAGGCGTCAAGGCCGAGGTCGAGTTCGTGGTCGGGCTGGTCGTCCAGGATCTCGCGACCGGTGGCGGTCAGACGGGCGTGGATCACCCGCAACGCCCGCCGGTAGGGCTCGTCGGCGCGTGCCGGCTCGTGGCAGGCTTCGGCCAGCGCGGTCAGCTCCGCGGTGACCGCGACCAGCCGGGCCGACATCGACAGTTCCTCTTCCAGCGCGGTGATCTCGGTGAAGTAGTGCGCGAAGGCAACATGGGCGGCGCGCCCGGTGGCCAGCCGCACCACGCCCGCATCGACATTGGGGTTGCCGTCCCGGTCACCGCCGATCCAGCTTCCCGGCCGCAGAATCGGCTGCTCCAACAGGTTCTCCCCCGGCCAGCGCGCCTGCAACGCGTTCCGCACCTCGGCGTTCACCTGTGGAATCACCTCGAAGAATGCCGCTGGGTAGTACCGCAGCCCGGTTTCGATCTCGTCAGAGATCTTGAGTCGCGCCAACCGAACGAGCGCGGTCTGCCACAACGTCAGGATGTTGCGGCGCAACTCGATCTCGATGTCCCGGCCGTCGGGGGTGCGGGTAAGTCCGTTCATGCGCAGCCGCATCAACTCGGTGACCCGATGCTGGGTGTCGAAGACCGTGCGACGCCTGGTTTCGGTGGGATGTGCGGTGATCACGGGTGACACCAGGGCACCGCTCAACGCGTCGGCGACGGCGACCGCTGCCAGGTCGGCCCGATCGAGCTTGAGATATGTGGCCGCCAAACTGCTGTCCTGCGGTGGCTCGCCGGCCGCCTCGTGCACCGCGCGTCGCCGCTCGCGGTGGATGTCCTCGGCGACGTTGGCCAGCAGAGCGAAGTGGGTGAAGGCCCGGATGACCGGGATCGCCTGCTGGACATCGATACCGGTGAACAGGTCTGCCAGCTCGGCCCGGTCGATCTCCGAGCGGCGAACCCGGAAGGATTCGACCCGGGCCCGTTCGACCAGGTCGAAGACCTCGTCGCCGTTCTGTTCGCGCACGGTGTCGCCGAGGATCGCCCCGAGTAACCGGATGTCCTCACGCATCGGCTCGGTGGCCTCACGGCCCACCGGAGTGCGCTGAACTGCGCCGATCGGGTCTAATGCGGTGTCGGGAGCGTCGGCCATGTTCTCAGTATCGGCGTGACCCCCCCGGGCCGCACCACAAGGCGAGCACACCAGGGACGAACCACTGTCCGAGCCGCACACGGCGATTTCTGCTCATGTGAGCAAAATAGTGCGGATATGTATGCACGGACGCCGGCCTTGACAGGGCTCATCCTGATCGCGGCGCTGATCATGAACTACGTGCTCGACCGTCAGACCAAATCCGCCTGAAACTCACCGCCACAACGGAAGGATCCGACTCCGATGACCAGCGATACTCCGCCGACCGCCGCCGAGGTCGCCGCGATGATCGACCACACCTTGCTCAAACCCGAGGCCACCGCGGCCGACGTCGAAGCTCTCATCGCCGAAGCAGTGGAGCTGGGCACCTATTCGGTCTGCGTGTCACCGTCCATGCTGCCGGTGACACTCCCTTCTGGCTCCAGCCTCAAAGTCGCTGTGGTGTGCGGCTTCCCGAGCGGAAAACACAGCTCGGCGGTCAAGGCCGCCGAGGCCGCCGAAGCCGTGCGTCACGGAGCCGACGAGATCGACATGGTGATCGACATCGGGGCGGCCAAGGAGGGAGCCTTCGATCGCGTCGAGGCTGACATCGCCGCGGTGCGCGCTGCCGCACCCACGCCGACCGTGCTCAAGGTGATCATCGAGTCAGCCGCCCTGACCGACGACGAAATCGTCGGAGCCTGCCGGGCAGCCGTCGCCGCCCACGCCGACTTCGTCAAGACGTCTACGGGTTTCCATCCGACGGGCGGCGCCAGCGTGCAGGCGGTCGAGTTGATGCACCGGACCGTGCGTGATGCCGGACTCGCGGTGAAGGCATCCGGCGGGGTGCGCACCTTGGCACAGGCACGGGCCATGATCGCCGCCGGGGCTACTCGGTTGGGCGTGTCAGGCTCGCGCGCGTTGCTCGACGCGGCCGAATCTGACGGGGATGCCGGTTACTGAGTGAGCACCAAACAAGAACCGCCCCGGTGAACACCGGGGCGGTTCTTTGTGTTGGTCGCGATATCAGCCGTACTTGATCAGCAGCGCGACGCCGACGATCGACACCAGCCAGATGCCGGTCACGAAGAGTGTCAACCGGTCGAGGTTCTTCTCGACCACCGTGGAGCCGGACAGGCTGGACTGGACACCGCCACCGAACAGGGTGGACAGACCCCCACCTTTAGCACGATGCAGCAGCACCAGGAGCACGACCAGCACGCTGGTCACGACCAGAGTGATCTGCAGAGCCAATTCCATGGCTGTAAGACTACCGGGTACGGTGTCCGGCCTTGGTCCCCGGGGTTACGGCAGCGGTCCGCCCGCGGCGATGGCCGACAGTGTGGCGAACTGCTCGCCGTCCAGCGACGCGCCACCGACGAGGGCACCGTCGATGTCGCCCTTCGCGACGATCTCGCCGACGTTCTTGGCGTTGACCGACCCGCCGTAGAGGACCCGGACGCCGGCCGCGAGCTGCGGCGACGCCAGGTCGCCGAGCTCGCCACGGATCGCCTTGCAGACCTCCTGGGCATCGGCCGCGCTGGCCACCCGCCCGGTACCGATGGCCCACACGGGCTCGTAGGCGATGACCGCCTGGCCGATCTGCTCCTTGCTCAGACCGGCCAGCGAGCCGCGCAACGAGTTGACGCAGAACTCGACGTGGTCGCCCGCCTCGCGCACCTCAAGCTGCTCACCGACGCAGATGATGGGCGTGATGCCGTGCTTGAACGCCGCGGCCGCCTTGGCTGCCACCAGCTCGTCGGTTTCGCCGTGATAGGTACGCCGCTCGGAGTGCCCCACCACCACGAAACTGCAACCGAGCTTGGCCAGGAACGCCCCGCTGATCTCCCCGGTGTAGGCGCCCGAATCGTGCTTGGACACATCCTGGGCACCGTAGGTGAGCCGCAGCTTGTCCCCGTCGACGAGGGTCTGCACGCTGCGCAGGTCGGTGAACGGCGGGATGACCGTCACATCCACCTTGTCGAAGTACTTGTCCGGCAAGGCGAACGCGATCTTCTGCACCAGTGCGATGGCCTCGAAGTGGTTGAGGTTCATCTTCCAGTTGCCGGCTATCAAAGGCTTGCGTGCGGCTTTCGACATGGTTTCTACGACTCCAGTACTTCGATGCCGGGCAGGGTCTTGCCCTCAAGGTATTCCAGCGACGCACCGCCACCGGTCGAGATGTGGGAGAAACCGTCCTCGGGCAGGCCGAGCTGACGCACCGCAGCCGCCGAGTCACCACCGCCGACGACGCTGAACGCCCCCTTCTCGGTGGCGCCGATGATCGCCTCGGCCACCCCCCGGGTGCCTTCGGCGAAGGCCGGGAACTCGAACACGCCCATGGGGCCGTTCCAGAACACGGTCTTGGCGTTGGACAGCAGTGCGGTGAACCGCTTGACCGACTCCGGACCGATGTCGAGGCCCATCCTGCCTTCGGGGATGCGGTCGGAGGCCACGGTCTCCGATTCGGCGTCGGCGGCGAACTTGTCGGCAACCACGATGTCCACCGGGAGATGGATCACGTCGGCGTAGGTGTCGAGCAGCCGCTTGCAGGTGTCGATCATCTCCTCCTGCAGCAGTGACGTTCCTACCGAAACCCCTTGGGAGGCAAGGAAGGTGAAGCACATGCCGCCGCCGATGATGATGCTGTCGGCCTTGGTCGCGAGGTTCTCGATGACCGCGAGTTTGTCCGAGACCTTGGAGCCACCGAGTACGACGGCATACGGACGCTCGGTGGAGCTGGTGAGCTGCTCGAGCACCTTGACCTCGGCGTCGACCAGCGTGCCGGCGTAGTGCGGCAGCAAGGTGGCGATGTCGTAGACCGAGGCCTGCTTGCGGTGCACCACACCGAAGCCGTCGGAGACGAAGGCACCCGGTGAGCCGTCGGCACCCTCGACCAGGGCGGCCAGCGCCTTGGCCAGCGCCAACCGCTCGGCATCGTCCTTGCTGGTCTCCCGCGGATCGAAGCGGATGTTCTCCAGCAGCAGGACGTCACCGTCGGTCAGGCCTTCGGCCCGGGCGAGCGCGTCGGTGCCGACCACGTCGCCGGCCAGCTGCACGTGGCGCCCGAGCTTCTCCCCCAGTGCCGCAGCGACGGGAGCCAGCGAGAACTTCGGGTCCGGACCACCCTTCGGGCGGCCCAGGTGCGCGGTGACGACGACCTTGGCCCCAGCCTCGGCCAGTGCGGACAGCGTCGGCACCGAGGCGATGATGCGGCCGGGATCAGAAATTCGAGCGATGTTTCCGTCTTGGTACTCGAGGGGGACGTTGAGGTCGGAGCGGACCAGCACGCCCCGCCCCTCCACGCCATCGGCCAACAGGTCGGCGAGTGTCTTGACAGTCATTGGTATTAGAGCGACTTCCCTACGAGTTCAACAAGATCGGCGAGGCGGTTGGAATATCCCCACTCGTTGTCATACCAGGAAACGACCTTGGCCTGGTTGTCGATGACCTTGGTCAGACCCGAGTCGAAGATCGAACTGTGCGGGTCGGTGACGATGTCGCTCGACACGATAGGCGCGTCGTAGTACTTCATGATCCCCTTCATCGGTCCCTCGGCTGCGGCCTTCATCGCGGCGTTGATCTCGTCGGCGGACGCCGACTTGGCAAGCTCGGCGGTCAGGTCGGTGACCGAACCCGTGGGAATCGGCACGCGCAGAGCGTAGCCGTCGAGCTTGCCCTTGAGCTCAGGCAGCACCAGGCCGATGGCCTTGGCGGCTCCGGTGGAGGTCGGGACGATGTTCAGCGCGGCAGCGCGGGCGCGGCGCAGATCCTTGTGCGGGCCGTCCTGCAGGTTCTGGTCCTGGGTGTAGGCGTGGATGGTGGTCATCAGGCCCTTGACGATGCCGAACTCGTCGTTGAGGACCTTGGCCAGCGGGCCGAGGCAGTTGGTGGTGCAGGAGGCGTTGGAGATGATGTTCTGGCTGCCGTCGTACTTGTCGTCGTTCACGCCGAGCACGATCGTGATGTCCTCACCCGAAGCGGGCGCGGAGATGATGACCTTCTTGGCGCCCGCGTCCAGGTGACCCTGGGCCTTTTCGCGCTTGGTGAAGATGCCGGTCGACTCGACGACCACGTCGACTCCGAGGTCGCCCCACGGCAGGGCCGCCGGACCTTCCTTTACTTCGAGGGCCTTGATCTTCTTGTCGCCGATGACGATGGTGTCTTCACCCTCGAGGCTGACGTCCTGCGGCAGACGGCCCAGGATGGAATCGAACTTCAGCAGGTGAGCCAGGGTGGCGTTGTCGGTGAGGTCGTTGACCGCCACGATCTCGATGTCAGTGTTCTTGCCCTCGGCCTGCTGCGTTGCCAGGGCCCGGTAGAAGTTGCGTCCGATGCGGCCGAAGCCGTTAACACCTACCCGGATGGTCACGTGATTCTCCCTACAGTTGCCGTTAACTGAACTGCCCGCCGCCAGCCTAGTGGCGTAAACGCCGTGCCGCGCGGTCCGGCCAGTGCATCAGATTTCGCGGTCCCGTAGGGCTAGTTGGTCGACTTCGTGCGGATCCTGACCCACCAGATCGGCGATCAGTCCTTCGTCTGACAGGTCCATCGGCTCGGAGTGTTTCCAGTCGTGATGGGCCACCTCGTTGAGGCGCTTGATGATGTGATGGTCGGTCACTTCGATGGCCAATTCGCGGCGGTGGTCGAAGCTGCCCGGGGAGAAGTTGATCGAGCCGACGATCGCCCGCTCGTGATCGGCGAGGATCATCTTCGCGTGCAGCTTCATGTGCTTGAGGCGGTGGATCTTGATGCCGACGTCGTCGAGGATGCGCATTCCACTGACGCCTTCGAGCAGCTTGCCCGACTTGAGATGGTGGGCCGCGCGGGCCATGACGTGAACCTTCACCCCCCGGTGCGCCGCCCGCACCAACCGTTCGATGATCACCGGGTCCTGATACCGCTCGTTCTGGACGAACAACGTGTGCTTGGCGGTGTCGATGAACTCGGCGATGCGATGCCTACCGTTGGTCGGGCACCAGATCAGGTGTGCTCCACCGCCGGGATCGAAGTCCTCACGCGCCCAGTCGGCCTCGAAGCAGTCGATGATCTCGGCGACTTCGTAGGCGCTGGGGGTGACGACGGCGTAGTCCCGCGTCAGGGTGAAGTTCTCCTCGGTCCAGTTCAGCGACTCGACGAATGCGCGCTCATCGTCGACGACCATGGACTTCTCGTGCGTCAGGTCGAAGGCCGGGTTGCTCTCACGGACCGCGATACCGAACCGCTGCAACGTCTCCCGGGCGACGTCGTTGTCGGTCTCGCCGTCGCGCCGCTCGGGGTTGAGCATGACCTTGACGTCGACACCGCGCCGGTGGGCCGCCACCACCGCCTCCAACAGCGGCCGGTGGCTGAAGGCGAACATCTTGATGCGCACCGACCGGGTCGACTCCCCGATCGCATCGATCACCGGCTTTGCGGAGTCGTCGGGCAGGATGATCAGCGAACGCGTCACGTTGTCTCGTCCTCGTATTGGATGCGGTGCAGTTCGGCATATCTGCCGCCGGCGGTGAGTAGTTCGGTGTGCGTGCCCTGCTCGACGACGCGCCCCTCCTCGAGCACGACGATCGTGTCCGCGTCACGAATTGTGCTGAGCCGGTGGGCAATCGTGATCACCGTGCGGTCCTTCATCAACCGCTGCAGCGCGGACATCACGAGACGCTCGGACTCGGCGTCCAGCGCTGCGGTCGGTTCGTCGAGGATGAGGATCGGGCTGTCCCGGATGAGCGCACGGGCGATGCCGATGCGCTGACGCTGACCGCCGGAGAGGGTGAGGCCACGCTCCCCCACCGGGCTGTCGTAGCCCTGCGGCATCTCGGAGATGAACTCGTGGGCGTTGGCCAGTTTGGCCATTTCGACGATCTCGTCGTGGTCGGCGTCGGGCCGGCCGAACGCGATGTTGTCGCGGATGGTGCCCCGGAACAGGACCGTGTCCTGCAATACGTAGGCGATCTGCCGGCGGAGTTCGTGAAGTTTGTAATCGCGCAGGTCGATTCCGTCGACGCGGACGGTACCCATGCTCGGGTCGTAGAACCGCGGAATCAGGCTGACCAGGCTGGATTTTCCGCTTCCGGTGTGTCCGACGACGCCGACCAGTTGGCCCGGTTTCACCTCGAAGGTGACGTCGCGCAGCACGGGTGTCTCGCTGTCGTAGCTGAACGCCACGCGCTCGAAACTGATCGCACCCTTGATGCGCTCGGTGTCGATGGCGTCCGGTTTTTCCTCGACCGATGTCTCCGCGGTGAGCAGGGCGTTGACGCGGTCCACCCCGACCGAGGCCATGGCGATGGTGTTGGTGAGCTTGGCCAGATCCTGCACCGGCTTGAAGAACGAGGCCAGATAAGAGATGAAGACGGTCAACGTGCCCGCCGTCATCGCACCCGCGAGGATGAGCGCCGACCCGCGCCACAGCACCACCGCGGTACAGGCGGCCACCACGACGCCGACGATGGGCGACACCACCGATTTCACGCGCCGCGCATTGAGAGCCGCATCGACGGCCTGCTGGCCGGCGGTCGCCAGCTCACGCTCCTGCATGTCCTCGCGATCGAACGCCTTGACGACCCGGATGGACTGCAGGCCCTCCTCCGCGACCGCGACGATGTCGGATTCCCGTCTGCGCACCTCATGGGTCGCCGCCTTCACGGCCTTCCGGATCCGGGACACGAACAACAGGAGCAGGGGCGCCACGGCGAGCGCGATGAGCGTGAAATCCCACTGCAGCCACAACATCATGGCCAACATCCCCACGATGGTCAGCAGGTCGGTTGCGATGCCCAGGGTCGAGGACGACGCGAAGCTCTGGATGGTGTCGACGTCGTCGGTGAGCGTGCTCAAGATGGGGCCGACGCGGTGGGTGTCGAAGTAGTTGAGCGACAACTGCTGCAAGTGGTGGTAGGCGCGGGTGCGCAGGTCGTTGCCGATGCGCTGGCCGACGGTTTCGGTCAGGTAGTTGGAGATGTACGACGCGATCGCCGCCACGACGGCGATGACCAGGACCATGATCGCCGCGAGACCGGCTATGTGCATCTTGGTTTCGCCGCCCAGCAGCGGCTGCAGCAGTCCGTGCAGCCACCCGGGCAGCGGGTGGTGACCGACCACGCTGTCCAGCACGACCTTGAGTGGCCACGGCGCGGCAAGGCCGGTGGCGATCTGCACCAGCAGCACGGCAAAGATTCCGGCGATCAGCAACCGGTAGGGGCGGATCAGCTCAAGAATCAGTCGCATCGGGAGCGCCGCCTCGATTGTTGGTGTTGACGTCGAAGTTTGTCGCCACACACTACAACGCCATGGTGACGTCGGCGCGACGCAATCGCCACATCCCGGCGGGTGTCGGCAACTACGCAGGCTGATTCCCCTAGCTTGCCGCGGCCTGAACCGTCAGCTTCTGTGCGTTGCGCTCGACAGTCGTTGCGGTAGCGGCATTTTCGCTCCATCCGGGCGGACCGAACAGGTAGCCGAGACGGCCACGCCAGGTCCGGGCCCGCCACACGTCGCCGACCATGGCCACGAACTCGTGGTAGTTCACCTTGATCGGATTGTGGGTGTCGATGTTCTTGGTGAGGCCATACCGGACGGGCTCACCTTCAGCGACGAAGGTGCCGAACATCCGGTCCCACAGGATGAAGATGCCCGCGTAGTTCTTGTCGAGGTAGGGGTTGTTCGCGCCGTGATGCACGCGGTGGTGCGACGGCGTGTTGAACACATACTCGATCGCGCGGGGCAACCGGTCGATGCGCTCGGTATGGATCGGGAACTGGTAGAGCAGAACGATCGCCTGCGACAGGAACACCAGCCAGGCCGGGATCCCGATGAGGGCCAGCCCCGCATAACCGATCGTGGACAGAAATGACCCGGGGATCAGCCAGGACAACCGCGTGGCCGTGGACAGGTTGAAGTACTGGCTCGAGTGGTGCACGTTGTGGGCAGCCCAGAACATCCGGATGCGGTGCGACATCCGGTGTTGCAGGTAGTAGGCCAGGTCGGCCAGCACGATGGCCAGCACCCAGACCCACCAGTGCGAAGCCGAGAGGTGTAGCGGTGTCACGGCGGCGGCGATCGCCACCATCGGTACCGCGATGAACTTGTCCAACGGCCGCAGGATGAAACCCAGCGCATAGATCGAGAGGTTTGTGCCGGTATCCCGCCAGGAGATGCCGGCACGGGGCCGGGCGGAGTCTTTGTCGAAGTGGTAGCTGAGGAACTCGACCGCCATCAGGACGAAGAACGCGGGCATGGCGTAGAGCCCGATGCGCAACGGATCCATCGCGACTACCCCTTGGCTTTCTTGGGCATACCGGACAACTGCCAGGACAGCGCCTGGCCGAACAGTTCCTCGGGCACCCTCGTCGGATCGATGCGCCGCTGCCGGATCAGCCCCTGGAACAGCGCGAGCACCACCACGGTGAATCCGTCCAGCGAGACGCTGTCGTCGACGTTGTTGCGCTCGAGCGCCTCGGCCAGGATCTGACGCAGTGAGGCCAGCGTGCGGGCGGACCGGCCCTGCAAGATCTGCATGCCGTCGGGATTGCGCACCGCGTGCAACCAGAATTCGGCCTGGATCGCCTCGAACTCGATGTCGTTGTCGGCGATCTCGACGAGCATCCGTCCCAGCGCGACCAGCGGTCCGTCGGCGTTCTCGGAGATGGTCTGCGCCACCTGGTCGAGCCGACCGGAGGCACGTTCATTCATCAACTCGGAGAACAGCTGCTCCTTGCTGGAGAAGTTCGAATACACCGCGCCGACCGAATATCCCGCCACCGCGGCGATCTCGTCCACCGACGCCGCGGCGTAGCCCTTGCGGGCACAGGTCTGGGCGGCCGCGTCCAAGAGCGCCGCCCGGGTCCGGGCCTGGTTTTCTGCCCGCGTCCGCCGCACCGGCGTCGCCTCATCACCGTTTCGATCGTCAACCATATTTCAGATAATAGTCGTTATCCGAGTTTTCGGATAGTGTTCGCTATCCGAAATATTCCATGGGCCGGTCAGCGGTCGATCGGGATAATCGGCGAGTGTCCTTCTTCGGGATCCCGGGGTATCAGCCGCAATGGCTCGTCGGCCGCCACACAGTTGCTCGCGCCCACGGGCCTCGTTTGCACGCACTGGTCGGCCGCCGCCTCACCCGCAGCTGGCTGGTCTGGAACCGCACCAACGATGAGTGGCTCGCCGACTGCCCCGTCCTGCTGGACTTCGAGGGCGAGCAGTTAGAGCTCACCCACCAGAAAATCGACGATCTGTCCGTCACCTGGAGCAGCATCGACCCCGGTGAGCCGATCGCCTACGGTGAGGATCCGAAGGACATCTCCCTGATATGGCGAGACGACGCATGCGTGCGGCTTGCAGCCTTTCACGGACAACAGCTCCACACCGTCGAACTTCTCGTGTGGAGCGGCAGCGAAACCGACCTCGCCGGCGATATGGTCGCGGTCAGCTTCGGCTTCGCCCACGACCGGATCACCATCACCAACGGCCTCGACGACAACGCCATCGAATTCGGCACACCCGAGCCCGAATACCGTAGCCACCCACTGCACAACTGAGCCGGATTCCCGCAACGTGGCGTCGACTCAGCCAAAAGGCGTCGCCAGCAGTATTTTTCGGTGGTGGTACGCGTTACGACGTTCAGGCGTCGTCGAGAAGGTCCGGAGTCACCGCCGACTCGGTGTCGGGCAGCCCTTCCTGCTTCGCCTTGCGGTCGGCCATCGAGAGCAGGCGCCGGATACGGCCGGCCACAGCATCTTTGGTCATCGGCGGATCGGCGAGCCGGCCCAACTCCTCCAGCGATGCCTGCCGGTGCTCGACCCGCAACTTGCCCGCCGCAGCGAGGTGATCTGGCACCCCGTCGCCGAGGATGTCCAACGCCCGCTCCACCCGGGCCGCCGCCGCCACCGCGGCACGCGCCGACCGGCGCAGGTTCGCATCGTCGAAATTGGCCAGGCGATTGGCAGTGGCCCGGACCTCGCGGCGCATGCGCCGTTCCTCCCACGTCAACCGCGTGTCCTGGGCACCCATCCGGGTCAGCAAGGCGCCGATCGCCTCGCCGTCGCGGACGACCACCCGGTCAGCGCCGCGCACCTCGCGGGCCTTGGCACTGACCCCGAGCCGCCTGGCCGCCCCGACGAGGGCCAGGGCTGCTTCCGGGCCGGGGCAACTGACTTCGAGCGCGGACGAGCGACCGGGCTCGGTCAACGATCCGTGAGCGAGGAATGCCCCGCGCCACGCGGCCTCGGCGTCACCGACGCTGCCGCCGACCACCTGCGCGGGCAGGCCACGGACCGGGCGTCCACGGAGGTCGAGCAATCCGGTCTGCCGCGCCAACGCTTCGCCGTCGGCGGCCACCCGCACCACATAGCGGGTGTTCTTGCGGATACCACTGGCCGACAGCACGTGAACCACCGCGTTGTACCCGTAGAGGTCGTAGATGTCCTTGCGCAGGCGTCGCGCGATGATCCCGAGATCCACCTCGGCTTCCACCACCACCCGGCCGGCCACGATGTGGAGGCCACCGGCAAAACGCAACAACGACGCCACCTCCGCGCGGCGAGCGCTCACCGAGTTCACTACCAGGCGGCTCAGCTCGTCCTTCACTTCGGCTGTCATCGCCACGGATCGTCCCCTCTCGGTGTATTCGGCGCCGGCTCCTGGTGCGCCACGTCGACCGACCTCGCAGCGGGCGTGGGAACGGTGGACTCCTGCACTGCCCGGCCCGGCCCCGTCGCGCGCAACCGGACCCCCTCCAGCACCGCGGCCAACTTCGCCGGGTCATGTAAAGGTGTACCAGGTCGGGACACGTCAGCAAACTCAACGCGGGCATTGAGGATGTTGGCTGTGCGGCTGAGTTGCTCCCGTTCCCGGTCGCTCGGCACTCGGCTGGCATCGACGATGATGTCATGCACGCTGAAGTCCGGAGCATGCTGGGCCAGAACGTGGATGTGACGCTCGGCCGAGAACCCCGCCGTTTCGCCCGGCTCTGCAGCCAGATTCAACACGAGCGCGCGCCGCGCCGTCGTCGCCCGCAACGCCGCCGCCAACTGCGGCACCAAGACGTGCGGGATCACACTGGTGAACCACGAGCCTGGCCCGAGCACCACAAGGTCGGCACTCATGATGGCCTCCACCGCCTGCCGGGTGGCCGGCGGATCCCCGGGCAGCAACCGCACCCGACGCACCTTGCCCACCGTGGTGGCGATCGCCACCTGGCCGCGGATCACCCGGCTCATCCGAGGATCGGACTCCAGACCCGCCACATCGGCCTCGATCTGCAGGGCGATGGGGCACATCGGCAGCACCCGGCCCTTCACCCCCAGAATGCGGCCGAGCTCGTCGAGTGCCGCGACCGGGTCAGCCAGCACCTCGCTGAGGCCCGCCAATATCAGATTGCCGATCGGATGGCCGGCCAGCGCGCCGCTGCCACCGAACCGGTGCTGAATGATCGTCGCCCACAATCGACCGTGCGGGCTGTCAGAAGCCAAGGCCGCCAACGCCATTCGCAAGTCACCAGGGGGCACCACGTCGAGTTCGCTGCGGAGCCGTCCCGATGAACCGCCGTCGTCGGCAACCGTCACCACGGCCGTCACGTGTGGGCTGAGCCGCCGAGCCGCCGACAGGGTGGCGTACAACCCATGCCCTCCACCGAGGGCCACGATCCGCGGGGTCATTCGCGACCCAGATCCCGATGCAGCACGTGAACGGTGAGCCCGTCACCGCCCTGCAACCGCTCCGCCAGCGCCTCGGCGATCGCCACGCTCCGATGTTTGCCGCCGGTACACCCGATGGCGACGGTCATATAACGCTTCCCCTCCCGGCGGTAACCGGCGATCACCACGTCCAACAGACGATGGTAGGTGTCGAGAAATTCCCTGGCGCCTGGTTGACCCAGTACGTAGTCACGCACATCCGGATGCTGGCCGCTGTGCGGCCGCAACTCGTCCACCCAGTGCGGGTTCGGCAGGAACCGCACGTCCATCACGGTGTCCGCGTCCATCGGCAGGCCGTACTTGTACCCGAACGACTCCACAGTGACATTCGTGTAGGCGACGGTCTCACCGCCGAACGCCCGCTCGATGCTCTCACGTAACGCCGGCACCGGGAGCGCAGATGTATCGATCACCAGGTCAGCCGCCGCACGCACGGGAGCCAGCAACGCCCGCTCGGCAGCGATCCCCTCGGCCAGGGTCTGTGTGCCCTGCAGCGGGTGACTGCGGCGGTTCTGCTCGTAGCGGCGCACCAGAATGTCGTCGGACGCCTCCAGGAACAGCACCCTCGGGGTGATACTCCGTGCGGCCAATTCGTTGCGCACCCAATCCAGATCACCGGTGAAGCCCCGTGACCGCACATCCATCACCACGGCCAGCTGGGTGATCCGCGACCCGGCGGCCAACCCCAACTCGACCATGCGGGCGATCAGCTCCGGTGGCAGATTGTCCGCGACATACCAGCCGAGGTCCTCCAACACCTTGGCCGCGGTACCGCGGCCGGCTCCCGACAGACCGGTGACCAGGACCACGTCGATCCCCGAATCTGCGTTCGCACCACCGATGATGCTGCCCTCGCGCAGATGTTCGTTCATGCGCGATCCGCCTGGCTAGTCATGTCCCCGTTACCCGTCATCCCGACACCCTGCGTCGATCATCCTCGATAAGCGTTGCGGGCGCCCCTGAATCGCCCAGTCCGGCGCTGTTCCCACTTCGCGGGTCACCGTTTTCGGGCGATGACGGCCCGCCGCCGAGCGCAGCCAGGACAGCCTTCGCCGTCGCCACCCCGATCCCCGGCACCGCGGTGATCTCGTCGACCGTGGCCTCCTTGAGCCGCGCCACCGAGCCGAAATGCGTCACCAACGCCTTGCGACGCTGTTCGCCCAAGCCACGCACCGAGTCGAGCGCCGAGGCGGTCATCCGCTTCGACCGCTTGCTGCGGTGGTAACTGATCGCGAACCGGTGTGCCTCGTCGCGCACGCGCTGCAACAGGTACAGCCCCTCGCTGTTCCGCGGGAGAATTATCGGTTCAGGCGCGGATCCGTCTTCTGAAGGCACCCACACTTCCTCCAACCGCTTGGCCAGCCCGATCACCGCGACGTCGGTGACCCCCAGTTCGTCGAGCACCGCGGCCGCCGCGTTGACCTGAGGGGCACCGCCGTCCACCACGAACAGATTGGGTGGATAGGCGAACCGGCGCGGGCGCTGGTCGGCACCTGCCTCCGGCTGTGAATCGCTCACGTGCCGCAGGAAACGACGTCGCGTCACCTCGGCGATCGAGGCCACATCGTCCGAACGGCCGTCGCCGGCGGCCTCACGGATCGCGTAATGCCGGTAGTCCGACTTGCGCGGCAGCCCATCCTCGAATACCACCAGCGAGGCGACCACGTCGGTGCCCTGCACGTGGCTGATATCCACGCATTCGATCCGCAGCGGCGCATCGGCCAGCCCGAGGGAATCCTGAATGCTCTGCAGCGCTTCCGATCTCGCGTTGAAATCGCCGGCGCGCTTGAGCTTGTGCTGGGCCAGTGCCTCACGCGCGTTGCGTTGGACAGTCTCGGCCAGGGTGCGCTTGTCACCGCGCACCGGTACCCGCAGGCTCACCCGCGAACCACGAAGGCCCGACAACCATGCCGCCAGTTCGTCGGCATTCGGCGGCAGCACCGGCACCAGGACCTCACGGGGCACCGGGTTGGTGGCCTCGTCGGCCGCACCACCCAGTTCGGCCTGCTCGCCGTAGAACTGGGTGAGGAACTGTTCTACCAATTGTTGTTGCCCGGACTGCTCTGGATCCGAATCACGGGTCGCCTCCGGCTCCGAAGACTTCTCGACGATCCAGCCGCGCTGGCCGCGCACCCGGCCCCCGCGTACGTGGAACACCTGCACGGCTGCCTCAAGATCGTCGTCGGCGAATGCCACCACGTCGGCATCGGTGCCGTCACCCAGCACCACGGCCTGCTTCTCCAGCGCACGCTTGAGCGCCGCGATGTCGTCGCGCAGCCTGGCGGCCCGCTCGAAATCCAAGTCCTCGGCGGCGGCCAGCATCTGCTGTTCCATGTCGCGGGCCAGCCGATCGGTCTTGCCTGCCAGGAAGTCGCAGAAATCCAGCACGATCCGTCGGTGCTCCTCGGCGCTGACCCGACCGACGCACGGCGCCGAGCACTTGTCGATGTAGCCGAGCAGACACGGGCGGTCGATCTGCCTGTGCCGCTTGAACACTCCCGCCGAGCAGGTCCTGGCCGGGAAAACGCGGGTCAGCAGATCGAGTGTCTCGCGGATGGCCCAGGCGTGCGAATACGGGCCGAAGTACCGCACACCCTTGCGCCGTGGCCCGCGGTACACCATCAGTCGCGGGTACTCCTCGTTGAGCGTCACCGCCAGCACCGGGTACGTCTTGTCGTCGCGGTAGCGGATGTTGAAGCGTGGATCGAACTCCTTGATCCAGTTGTACTCCAGCTGCAGCGCCTCGACCTCGGTGGTCACCACAGTCCACTCGACACTGCCCGCCGTCATCACCATCTGCCGGGTGCGCGGCGCAAGGCTCGCCACGTCGGCGAAATAGGACGTCAGGCGGCTGCGCAGGCTCTTGGCCTTACCGACATAGATGACCCGACCATGCGGGTCCCGGAACCGGTACACGCCAGGCTCCACGGGGATCGATCCGGGCGCCGGCCGGTACGTCGCTGGATCGGGCACGGTTTCCAGGTTACTGCCGCGATCCGACCGAACTCCGCTACCGTCGAACTGTGCGGTTGCTGGCGTCCACCCGTTCGGTCATCACGCTGCTCAGTGTCGTCGCTGTGATCCTTGCCGGATGCGCCGACGGCGATCGGCGCCCGGCCAGGACCGATGCCGGGCCGTGCCAGATCCTGTCGAACGGCACCCCGGAGCCCAAGGCCCCGGCAGCGCCGACACCGGCCACACCGCCGGCACCACCGACACCGGACCTGGCGACCAACCCCGAGATCGGCACCGGATACCGCAGTGACATGACGGCCGTCCACACCTCCACCTACGCGGTGGCCACCGCCAATCCCCTGGCCACCGAAGCCGCCTGCAAGGTGCTCCGCGACGGCGGCACCGCGGCCGACGCCCTGGTGACCGCGCAGGCCGTGCTCGGCCTGGTCGAACCGCAGTCCTCCGGGATCGGCGGCGGTGGCTTCCTGCTGTACTACGACGCCGCGGGCAACGCAGTGCGCGCCTACGACGGGCGTGAGACCGCGCCGGCAGCGGCGACCGAGAACTACCTGCGCTGGGTGTCGGACACCGACCGGACCGTCCCCAAACCCGACGCCAGGGCGTCGGGCCGCTCGATCGGGGTGCCCGGCATCGTGCGACTGCTCGACGACGTCCACCGCCAGTTCGGCAAGAAGGCCTGGCGCGATCTCTTCGACCCGGCGGTGTCGATGGCCGATCGGGGATTCGACGTCAGCCCGCGCCTGGCTGCCGCGATCGAGGCGGCCGACGCACAACTTCGGCTCGACCCCGCCGCCGCCGGCTACTTCCTCAACCCCGACGGCAGCCCCAAACCCGTGGGCACCCGCATGACCAACCCGGCTTACGCGAAAACCTTGGGCGCCATCGCATCCGAGGGGGCCAAGGCCTTCTATACCGGTGACCTCGCCCGCGCCGTCGTGGCCTCCGCCGCCGACACCAGCGGCGGGCGCACGCCCAGTGCCCTCACCGAGCAGGATCTCGCCGGATACGCGGTCAAGCAGCGTGACCCGGTGTGCACCACCTACCGTGGCCGTGAGGTCTGCGGGATGCCACCCCCGTCCTCGGGCGGTATCGCGGTAGCGGCGACCCTCGGCATGCTCGAGCACTTCCCGATGAGCGATTACAAGCCGGCCCGCGTCGACCTCAACGGCGGTCATCCGTCGGTGACCGGGGTACACCTGATCACCGAGGCCGAGCGTCTCGCCTACGCCGATCGCGACCGGTACGTCGCCGACACCGATTTCGTCCCGCTGCCCGGTGGATCACCCGAAACCCTGCTCGACGGCGCCTACCTCACCGGCCGGGCCGCACTGATCTCCCGAGGACACACGATGGGCGTAGCCGCACCCGGCAACTTCGCACCACCGATGACCATCCCGCCCGCGCCCGAACACGGCACCAGCCAGATCAGCATCATCGACAGCTTCGGCAATGCGGCGTCGCTGACCACCACCATCGAGTCGGCGTTCGGGTCGTTCCACATGGTCGACGGCTTCCTGCTCAACAACCAGCTCACCGACTTCTCGGCCGAGCCGACCAGCGTCGAAGGTACGCCGATACCCAACCGGGTCCAGCCCGGCAAGCGCCCACGCAGCACCATGGCCCCCACCCTGGTATTCGACAAGGCCGGGCCACAACGGGGTCCGCTGTATGCGGTCCTGGGTTCACCCGGCGGTTCGGTGATCATCCAATTCGTGGTGAAAACCCTTGTCGGCATCATGGATTGGAACCTGGATCCGCAGCAGGCGGTATCGATGATCGATTTCGGCGCGGCCAACACGCCCGTCACCAACGTCGGCGGTGAGCATCCGTTGGTCGACACCGTCGCCAACGGCGACCGCGATCAACTGGTCGAGGGCCTGCGCGCACTGGGGCATCAGGTTTCGCTGGCCGATCAGTCCAGTGGGCTCGCAGCCCTGGTACGCACGTCGCCGGGCTGGATCGGTGGGGCCGACCCACGCCGCGAAGGTGTGGTGCTCGGCGATGCCGGCTGACCGCTCGGTGTCAGCCCAGATCTGAGCAATACCGGTCCATCAGGACCCGGACCTCGTCCATGGCCGCGACGGCACGTCCCTTGTCGATCGCCTGGATCGCCATCACCGCGATGTACTCATCGTCAGGCAGATCCAGGCGGGCCCAGCGGGCCCCGACCGGGAAGGTGATGCCGAGTACCTCGGACCACGGGAACACCTTGAAGCTGACGAGATTCCGCACGGCCACGCCCGCCGGCCCGACCTTCAGCCGAGGCCGCGCGAACATCAGCACCACTCCGCCGATGATCGCGCCGAGCAGGGCGATCGCGACCTGGTCGGAGGTCTGGAAGACCACTCCGGTGGAGCCCACCTTCAGCAGCACACCGACCGCCACGTGCGCAAGGAAGATGATCAGTGCCGCACCGTAGGCGAAATACGGTGTCCGGTAAGGCCGGATCTCAAGATCCCAGCGGTCCCCGGCCTTCTTCTCCGTCTTCTTGTCAGTCATCTGTCCGGTCATGCCTTGGCGCGCAACTCGCGCAACGTCAGCGCGGTGGACAGCGCTGCTGCTGCGGCCTGAGCGCCCTTGTCCTCGGTGGAATCCGGCAGCCCGGCCCGGTCCAGGGCCTGCGCCTCGTTGTCAGTGGTCAACACGCCGTTGGCGACCGGGGTGGACGCATCGAGCGACACCCGGGTCAAGCCCTGCGTCACCGCATCACACACGTAATCGAAATGCGGGGTCTGGCCGCGGATCACGACGCCGAGCGCCACCACCGCGTCATGGGTGGCGGCCAATGCCTGTGCCACCACGGGGATTTCGATGGCCCCGAGCACGCGGACCACCGTCGGCTCGGCGATACCGGCGTCGGCGGCGACCTTGCGCGCGCCGTCGAGCAGCGCATCGCAGATCTGGGTGTGCCAGGTGCTGGCCACGATCGCCAGCTTCACGTTCGAAGCGTCCACCTGGGGCAGATCAGGGACTCCGTGGGCGCTCACAGGCTCGAACCCGAATCGGTCGCGCTGGGCGGCCGGCGGTCACCGAGCAGGTACACCGCCTCGTCGTAGTCGTCCATGCTCACCGCTTCGTCGTAATCCTCGAGGCCGACGAGGTCGTGACCCATCCGGTCCCGCTTGGTCATCAGGTAGCGGATGTTCTCCGAGTTGGCCCGCACCGGCAGCGGCACGCGCTCGATGATGTGCAGCCCGTAGCCGTCGAGTCCGACACGCTTGGCCGGGTTGTTGGTCAGCAGTCGCATGGACCGGATTCCGAGGTCGACCAGGATCTGCGCACCGATGCCGTAGTCACGGGCGTCGGCAGGCAGGCCGAGCTTCAGGTTCGCGTCGACGGTGTCCTCACCGGCGTCCTGCAGCTGATAGGCCTGCAGCTTGTGCATCAGGCCGATGCCCCGGCCCTCGTGGCCGCGCATGTAGAGCACGACGCCGCGTCCTTCGCGCGCCACCATCGCCATCGCGGCGTCGAGCTGCGGGCCGCAGTCACAGCGCCGGGAGCCGAACACGTCACCGGTCAGGCATTCGGAGTGCACCCGGACCAGGACGTCGTGGCCGTCGCTGGCCGGTCCGGAAATGTCGCCACGGACCAGCGCGACATGCTCGACATCCTCGTAGATGCTCTTGTAACCGACCGCCACGAACTCGCCGTGCCGGGTGGGGATCCGCGCCTCGGCGATGCGCTCGATGTGCTTCTCGTGCTTGCGACGCCACTCGATCAGGTCGGCGATCGAGATCAGGGCCAGGTCGTGATCGTCGGCGAAGACCCGCAGCTCATCGGTGCGCGCCATATCGCCTTCGTCCTTCTGGCTGACGATCTCGCAGATCGCGCCGGCGGGCTGCAGCCCGGCCAGACGGGCCAGGTCCACGGCAGCCTCGGTGTGCCCGGGACGGCGCAGCACTCCACCGTCCTTGGCCCGCAGCGGAACCACATGGCCGGGCTTGGTGAAGTCGTCGATGACAGAACCCGGATCGGCGAGGGCACGCATGGTGGTGGCCCGGTCCGACGCCGAGATACCGGTTCCCACATCCTTTTTCGCGTCAACGGTGACGGTGTAGGCCGTGCCGTGCTTGTCCTGGTTGACCGCGTACATGGGCAGCAGCCCCAGCCGGTCGCAGATCTCGCCGTCCAGCGGCACACACAGGTAACCGGAGGTGTAGCGGACCATGAACGCAACGAGTTCGGGGGTGGCCTTCTCGGCAGCGAAGATGAGGTCGCCTTCGTTCTCACGGTCCTCGTCGTCGATCACCACCACGGCTTTGCCCGCCGCGATATCGGCTATCGCCCTCTCGACGGAATCGAGCCTGGTCATCTGCGCCACCTTGCCTGTTCGAATGCCAGGTCCCCCAAGCGGGACCATATGCCGACTCCAGTATGAACCACCGAAATCCAGCGGTTATTGCCAGCTCTTACTCACCGGGACCGGCCATCAGCCGTTCCACATATTTCGCGATGATGTCGACCTCGAGATTGACCGTCGTCCCCACGGCCGCCTGCCCGAGCGTGGTGAGCTCACGCGTGGTGGGGATCAGCGACACCTCGAACCAGTCGTCACCCACCGCGGACACCGTCAGCGAGACGCCGTCGACGGTGATCGAACCCTTCTCGACCACGTAGCGCGACAGCGTGACCGGAAGGCCGATGCGCACGACTTCCCAGTGGTCGAAGGGCGTGCGAGAAATCACAGTGCCGGTACCGTCCACGTGGCCCTGCACGATGTGCCCACCGAGGCGACTGTTGACCGCGGCGGCCCGCTCCAGGTTCACCTGGCTGCCGACACCGACCCCGCCCAGGCTCGACCGGTTCAGCGTCTCCCCCATGACGTCGGCGGTGAATGCTCCGTCGGGCAGCACGTCGACCACGGTCAGGCAGACCCCGTTCACCGCGATCGAATCGCCGTGACCGGCGTCAGCGGTGACCACGGGGCCGCGGATGGTGAACCGGGCGGCATCCGTCAGCTCCGCCTTGTCGACCAGGACACCCAGCTCTTCAACGATTCCGGTGAACACGCCGACCAGAGTATTCGCCTCAACCGGGAGTTGGAGAAAACGCCCGACCGCCGGGAGCCTCTACGATGCAGTAATGCAGACGCGCCCACGCTTCGCAGTCCAGTCCTTACTAGCAATCCTCTTCGCCGCGACCGCGCTGGTCGCGGGTTGCTCGTCGTCGTCCTCGGAGAAGTCGACCGCCCCGCTGCCCGACGCGGCCCAGCTCCTTCAGGAGTCGGCGGCCTCGACCAAGGCTCAGCAGAGCGTCCACCTCCTGCTGACCGTGCAGGGCAAGATCGAGGGTCTTCCCGTCGAGAAGCTCGACGGTGACCTGACCAATGCCCCCGAGGTGGCCGCCCAGGGCACCGCCGATCTCATCTTCATGGGTCAGAAACTGGCTGACGCCAAGTTTGTTGTCTCCGGTGGCGATCTGTATGCCGCGCTGACCCCGGGCGACCCGCTGTCCAATTACGGGCCGGCCGAGAAGATCTACGACATCTCGGCCATCCTGAACCCCGACACCGGATTGGCCAACCTGCTGGCGAATTTCAGCGACGCCAAGGCCGACGGCCGCGAATCGATCAACGGCACCGAGGGCGTCCGGGTGACCGGCAACGTCAGCGCCGATGCGGTCAACAAGATCGCCCCGCAGCTCAAGGCCACCGGCCCGGTCCCCGGCACCGCCTGGATCACCGAGGACGGAGACCACACCCTGCTGCAGGCCAAGCTCGAACCCACCCCCGGAAACAGCGTCACCATGACCCTGACTGACTGGGGTAAGCAGGTCACCGTCGCCAAGCCCGCGTCCTGATGCGGGCCGCGCAAGCGGTGACTGGCGGCCGTAGCCGCCACATCGCGATCAGCGCGGGCAGCCTCGCCGTGCTGCTCGGTGCCCTCGACACCTATGTCGTGGTCACGATCATGACCGACATCATGTCCGACGTCGGGATCGCGATAAACAAGATCCAGCAGGTCACGCCGATCATCACCGGCTATCTGCTGGGCTATATCGCGGCCATGCCGCTGCTGGGCCGGGCCTCGGACCGGTTCGGCCGCAAGATGCTGATCCAGGTCGGTCTGGCCGGCTTCGCGGTCGGCTCGGTGGTCACCGCGCTGTCCGGCGATCTGCAGAGCCTGAACATGCTGATTTTCGGTCGGGTCATCCAGGGCATCGCCAGCGGTGCCCTGCTACCCGTGACCCTGGCGCTGGCCGCTGATCTGTGGGCGGCGCGCAGCCGCGCTGCCGTACTGGGCGGCGTCGGAGCCGCACAGGAATTCGGCAGCGTCCTGGGTCCGCTGTACGGCATCGGTGCCGTCGCGCTGTTCCATCACTGGGAGGCCGTGTTCTGGATCAACGTGCCGCTGGCCATCATCGCCATGGTGATGATCCACTTCAGCCTGCCGGGCAAGGAGCCCAGCGACCACCCCGAAAAGGTTGATGTCGTCGGCGGCCTCCTGCTGGCCATTGCGTTGGGCCTGGCTGTCGTGGGTCTGTACAACCCGGAGCCGGACGGCAAGCATGTGCTGCCCGAGTGGGGCCCACCGCTACTGATCGGCGCGGTGGTGGCAGCTGTTGCGTTCTTCGTGTGGGAGAAGATGGCCCGCACCCGGCTGATCGAACCCGCCGGGGTGAAGTTCCGGCCGTTCCTGGCCGCGCTCGCCGCCTCCCTGTGCACCGGCGCCGCCCTGATGGTCACGCTGGTCAACGTCGAACTGTTCGGCCAGGGCGTGCTCGGCAAGGACAAGTACGACGCGGCCTTCCTGCTGCTGCGATTCCTGATCGCTCTGCCGATCGGCGCGCTGATCGGTGGCTGGATCGCCACCCGCGTCGGGGATCGCATCGTCAGCTTCGTCGGCCTGATGATCGCGGCCGGCGGCTTCTGGCTGATCACCCACTGGTCGATCGACGTGCTCGACAAGACCCACGACCTGGTCCTGTTCCAGTTGCCGGTGCTCGACACCGATCTGGCGATCGTGGGTCTGGGCCTCGGGTTGGTGATCGCCCCGCTGACGTCGGCCACGCTACGGGTGGTACCCGCCGCGCAGCACGGTATCGCCTCGGCATTCGTCGTGGTGGCCCGGATGATCGGCATGCTGATCGGCATGGCGGCACTGTCCGCCTGGGGTCTGTTCCGCTTCAATCAGCACCTGGCCAGCTTGGCGGCCGCCGCGAACACCAGCCAAATGTCGCTGCAGGAGCGGCTGGCGTCGCAGGCCGTCCGCTATCGCGAGGCGTATGTGTCGATGTACGGCGACATTTTCGGGATCACCGCGATTGTCTGTGTGGTGGGTGCGGTGCTCGGCCTGCTGATCGCCGCGCGAAACGTCCACGTCGACGAGTTGGCGGGACCTCCCGAAAGCGGCGACGCCGGTGCGAGCGATGACACGTCGACCGGGCAGCTGTTCCTGCCGACGGAGGCCCTTCCGGTTCAGTCCGCCGACCAAGAGGTTCAGCACACCGACCAGCCGCCGGGACGCCACCGATCCAGCTGATCGGTTCAGCAGCGCTCCACCCCGGGACGCAGCAAACGTGGTGCCCGGTCGGCCTCATCCGGCCGACTGGGCAGCACGAGGCGTAGCGGGGCGCTCACCAGCGCCCGGAGTGTGCGGGGAGTCCATGATGTGCTGGGGAGCCAATCCTGCAGGGCAGTCATATGTGCGTCCTTTGCTCGCGTACACCCGGTGCACATTCGGCAGCGAACGCGCTTTGGTACGAGTGTACCGATCATGACCGACAATGCTCGTCATTTCAGGACCGTAACTTAGGTCACCCTAACCCAGGCTGGCTAACGGCTGCGTGCCTTCTGTCAGTTGGGCACGAGGCTCAGGCGAACATCCGGACCGATGGCGGTGATGCCATCGAACCGCCAGCGCTGCGCATGCACCATGCTCAGCACCCCGATGTCGTCGACCGCGGTGATCGGCCCGCCCAGCAGAATCGGTGCCACGTAAGCCACGATCCGGTTGACCACCCCGGCCCGCAGGAAGGCCCCGGCCAGGGTCGGCCCGCCTTCCAGAAAGACGTCGGTCCGGTCGCCGAGCGACCGCATCACCTCGTGCGGATCATGCGTCCGGATCAGCATCGTGTGCGAATCGTCGTTGAGCACCTTGGCGTCCAACGACACCTCCCGCATCCCCACCACCACCCGCAGCGGTTGGTGATCGGTGAGCGTGCCGTCGGCCCGACGTGCGGTCAGCGCCGGATCGTCGACGAACACCGTCCCGGTGCCGACCACGATGGCATCCGCCGCCGCCCGCTTGCGATGAACGTCCGCGCGGGCAGCCTCACTGGTGATCCACTGGCTGGAACCGTCCGCAGCGGCGCTACGACCGTCCACGCTGGTGGCGAATTTCCATGTGACATGGGGTGATCCGGTGCGCTGCTTGTGCAGCCACTCACGCAACGGTCCCTTCTCGACCTCGTCGGCCAGGAGTCCGGCGCTGACGGTGACGCCGGCATCGGCGAGGCGTTGCGCCCCACCCGCCGCGGCGGGATTGGGGTCGGACACCGCATAGGTGACGCGCGAAACCCCTGATGCCAGAAGCGCATCCGCGCACGGCGGGGTCCTGCCGTGGTGGTTGCACGGCTCCAGGGTGACGACGGCGGTGCCGCCCTTGGCCCGGTCGCCGGCCGCCTGCAGTGCCACCACCTCGGCGTGCGGGCCGCCGGTCGGCTGTGTTCCCCCGACTCCCGCGATCTGGCCGTCACGGTCCAGGATCACCGCGCCGACCGGCGGATTGGGATAGGTCGAGCCCTTGACCTGTTCGGCTTGCTCGATGGCCAGCCGCATCACGGACTCGGGCGTCATAGCGCCAAGTGTCTCGAGGCGCTCGCGGCCTGCTGTCGCAGGGATTTCACCGCGGCGGCCGGATCGGCCGCGCTGTACACCGCGGAGCCGGCGACGAAGCAGTCCACACCGGCCTCGGCCGCCTGCTCGATGGTGTCGGCGTTGATGCCGCCGTCGATCTCCACGACGATGGTCAGCTCGCCGGAATCGACGAGGCGGCGCACCGTGCTCACCTTGGTGAGCACCTCCGGGATGAACTTCTGCCCACCGAACCCGGGCTCCACCGACATCACCAGGAGGGTGTCGAATTCCTTGAGGATCTCCAGATACGGCTCCAGCGGGGTGCCGGGTTTCACCGAAAGGCCGGCCTTCGCGCCGGCGGCGCGGATATCGCGGGCCACGCCGATCGGGTTGTCGGTCGCTTCGGCGTGGAAGGTGACGTTGTAGGCACCCGCCTCGGCGTACGGCGGCGCCCAGCGCTCCGGCTGATCGATCATCAGGTGGCAGTCCATCGGGATATCGGTCACCTTGAGCAAGGACTCCACGACGGGCATGCCCAGCGTCAGGTTGGGCACGAAGTGGTTGTCCATGACATCGACATGCAACCAGTCGGCCCCGGCTACCGCGGCTACCTCATCGGCCAGCCGCGCGAAATCTGCGGACAGGATGGACGGGGCGATCAGGGGTTCTGCCATGGCGATCAGCCTACTTTCAGGGCGGCAGCGAACATCGCATCGGTCCCGTGCCGATGCGGCCACAGCTGGACGTGCGGTCCGTCACCGAGGTCGTCGGCCGGGGCAAACAACTCCCGGGTGTCCAGTTGAGTCACCGGATACCGCCGCACCGCGTCGGCCACCACGCCGACCGTTTCGGCAAGGTGCGGCGAACAGGTCGCGTAGAGGACAACGCCGCCGGGGCGGGTCAGGGCGATGGCCGCAGCCAGCAGTTCACGCTGCAGTTTCGCCAGTCCGGGGACGTCGCCGGGCTGACGGCGCCACCGCGCCTCGGGGCGTCGGCGCAGCGCACCCAGCCCGGTGCAGGGGGCGTCGACGAGAACGCGGTCGAATCCTGGTTCGAGACCCGATTCCCGCCCGTCCACGCGGCGCACGTCGACGTCGAGCCCCCGGGTGTTCTCCTCGACCAGGTCGGCGCGGCGCGGGGCAGGTTCGACCGCGGTGACCCGGGCCCCCGAGGCCGCACCGATCGCGGCCAGCAAAGCGGTCTTGCCGCCGGGGCCGGCACACAGGTCCAGCCAGCGCCCGTTGTCCGGGCCGTCGAGCTCGGCCAGGGTCAGGGCGCGGGCCACCAGTTGGCTGCCTTCGTCCTGCACCTGGGCCGCGCCGTCGCGCACCGCCGCCAACTGTCCGGGATCACCGCCCGGCAGATAGACGGCATACGGCGAGTAGCGGCCGACGGTGCCGTCCGCTTGTTCCGCCAGTTCGGCCGCCGTCATCGCCGTGGGCCGCGCCGCCAGGTGCACCACGGGTCGCTCGTCGTCACTGGCCAGCAGGGCGTCGAGCTCCCCCGCCCTGGCGCCCAGCGCGTCGGTGAAAGCCTGGGCGATCCACCGCGGGTGAGCGTGCAGGAATGCGGCGTGTCCGACCGGATCGGTGGATGCCGGCGGCGCGAGCTGCTCCATCCATTCCTGTTCCGTACTACGCGAGATGGTCCGGAGCACACCGTTGACGAAACCTGCTCGGGCCGTGTCGAATTCGATGCCGGCCTGTTCGACGGTGGTGGACACCGCGGCGTGCGGCTCGACGCGCGTCCGCAACAGTTGGTAAGTGCCCAGGCGCAACAGGTCGAGCAGCACGGGATCGATCCGCTCGGGCGGGCGTCCGGCGGCCGCCTCAATGACGGCGTCGAGCAGTCCCCGGGTGCGACAGGCGCCGTAGGTCAGCTCGGTGGCGAAGGCTGCGTCGCGGCCCTCGATCCCCCGCTCCCGCAGCAGCGCGGGCAGTGCCAGGTTGGCGTAGGAATCGCGCTCCGACACCGCGCGCAGCACATCGAAGGCGGCCCGGCGAGCGGGATCCAACGGGGTGCGCCGGTGCTGGCGGTTGCGTTGCGGCGGACGGTTGGGACGGTTCGGCCTGTTGTTCATGAGGCGCGCACCGATTCGTCGAGCCGCGCGCCGCGGGCCCAGTCGGCAGCGTTCATGAGTTTCTTTCCGGGCGGCTGGATCTGCCCGAGCCGGACGGGTTGCGAGCTGGTACCGACCAGCACCGCGTTGCGTTCGACGCGGATCTCACCGGGGTCCAACGAATCTTCCGACGGCTCCAGCGTGACCGGCCCGACCTTTACCCGCAGGTCCCCGATCATCGTCCAGGCACCGGGATTCGGGGTGACGGCTCGGATCCGGCGGTCGATGACGTGGGCCGGCAGGTCCCAGCGCACCCGGGCCGACTCCACGGTGATCTTGGGTGCCAGGCTGACTCCGTCGGCCGGTTGCGGCACCGCGGTCAGTGCTCCCTCGGCGATGCCGTCCAGAGTGGACTCCAGCAATGCGGCACCCGAATCAGCAAGTCGCCCAAGTAGATCGCCCGCCGTGTCGGTGTCGCGGACCCGCTCGGTCACCACTCCGTAGACCGGACCGGAATCGAGGGCCGGCTCGATCAGAAACGTCGTCGCTCCGGTCACCTCTTCACCCGCCGCCAGGGAGGCCTGCACCGGAGCGGCCCCGCGCCACGCCGGCAGCAACGAGAAGTGCAGATTGATCCAGCCGTGCTGCGGCACCGCCAGCAGGCGCTCGCTCAGCAGCGCACCGTAGGCGACCACCGCACAGCAGTCCGGCGCCAGCTCGGACAGCTCGGCGACGAACTCGTCGGAGTTGGGCTTCGCCGGTCGCAGGACCGGTATGTCGTGCTCAAGTGCCAGGTTCGCGACGGGTGACGGGGCGGGTTTCCCGCGGCGCCCGGCGGCAGCGTCGGGCCGGGTCAGCACCGCAACCACATCGTGGCGGGGCGAGTCGATCAGCCGCTGCAACGACGGGAGGGCGGGCTCTGGGGTTCCGGCAAAGACAAGACGCACCCGACCAGTTTAGGGATTCGGAGTGCTGCTTCCCTAATGCGGCGGCCGGTAGTACTCCCGCTCGGAGACGCCGGCCAGCGGCGCCAGGTACACCCACGGAATCGTTCCGACGAGCCGGTTGAGGGTAGCGACCGCGTCGTTGTAGTACTGCCGGGCGAACGCCAGCTTGTTCTCCGTGTCGGCTAGGTTCTCCTGCAGGTTCAGGAAGTTGGCCGACGAATTGAGTTGCGGGTAGGACGATCCCAGTGCCAGCACGCCGGTCAGCGCCTTGTCCAGATCACGCTCGGCAGCGCTGCGCTGAACCACCGAGGCGCCGCCGGTCGCCGAGGCCAGCGCGGCCTGCGCACCACTGACCCGGCCGAGAACCACCGTCTCGTGCGACGCGAACGTCGCGACGGCCTGAACCAGCGCCGGAATCAGAGCGGCCCGGCGGGTCAGCTCAACATCGATACCGCCGAGCGCCTCGGCGACGCGCACGTCCGCCGCGCGCAGCTTGTTGTAGCCCACGACGAAGCCCACCAACACCGCCACCGCGAGCGCCAGCACCACGACCAACAGCAGTCTCACCACGAGCCGCCTCCTCCCCCTCCACCACCACCGCCGCCGCCTCCACCAGACGACGATGATCCGCCGCTCGACGAAGAAGACGACGATGACTGCGAGGCGGTGTACGCCCCGATCGATGATGACAGTGCCGACTCGAAACTGTCGAAATCCGCGCCGCCGGGCCCGCCGGCAAAACCGTGGCTGCAGTCCGATGACGATGACGACGAGTCATACCAATTGGGTTGGGGTGCAGGAGCCCCCATGGTGTCCTGATACTTCTTCGCCCACATCGCGGCGGCCCCGCCGGCCACCGCGAACGGGATGTAGGCCAGGTACAGGTCCTTGCGCGCGGCGAAATCGAACCTGGACTCCGCCGAATCAGTGGACAGCAGGCGATGAAAGCCCTCTGCGCGCGACCACAGTTCCCGACCGGCAGGAGTCCGCCGGGTACCCACGCCGCCGGACCAGCCGCGCAGCGAGCACAGGAAGAACACCGCGAAGGGCAACCCCCACAATGTGATGCCGAACAAGAGGAAGGAACTGGCCAGGGCCGCGAAGAACGCCACCACATTGGCGACGCGGATCCACAGCTCCTTACGACGCCTGACCATGAATCCGCCGTCGAGCGCCCACTTCCGCACGGCAACGGCCATGTCGGCCTTGGCCTTGCTGAGCTTCTTCCCCGAAGCCGCGGTGTTCTTGGCGGAGAACTCGGCACCCACCGACATCACCTTGAGTGCTGCGCCCACGTCGATGCCGACCGGATCCACTCCGGACCACTCGGCCGGCTTGGCCAGGCCCTTGATCTTCCAATGCTTGTCACTGATTTGCCGCAGCTCGACGAGCCCACGCTCGGCGAGGTGGAACAGCGTCGCGCTGAGCCCGTTCTTGGGGATGGTCTCGGTGCGGATGTACTCGGTCTGCACCGGGCCGAGCCCTTCGGGCGGCGCGTACTGCACCGGGAATCCCGGCGGCGGTTCGACAGTGGTGCGCGTCCAGAAGTAGGCGAGCAGGCCCATCCCGACGGCCACCAGAGCGACCCACGCCAATGTCGTCACCGACCGACCGAGGATCCGGTCCCAGGTGTACGGCCACGGCAGGCTCACCTGCGCCGGAGCGGCGATGTCGACGCCGGCGCGCAGCGTCACCGGTGTGTGGGGCTCGAGATTGGTCGCCGCCAACCGCACGGTTTTGCCGTCGGTGCGCAGGTCCGTGCATGCACTGCCGACGCCCAATCCGACGCTGCAACCGGCACCGGTCACCTCCGCCGGCAGGGTGACCGAGATGTCGGCCCGCTCGATCGCGTTGTTCCAGGCCGGCGCGACGACATTCCAGTAGAACGCCGACTGCGCGTCGGGGTTGCCGCTGTTCGAGGCGAACTGACGGTGAGCGCCGTTGCTTCCCGGGTCGAGGACACCGTCGATCGTGTACCGGATCTCGAAAACGTGGCTGCCCCAGTTCAGCGTCGAGCCGGGGTCACCGATCTTGGCGACCCGGAACCGTTTACCGGTTTCCCACAACAGTTCATACGGAACCGATGAGCCGTCCATCGTGATCGAGGTGATCTCGGGTATCTGCCGCAGCCGGGAGTTGTTCTGGTTGGCCACATCCCAGTACCGGAAGATGCCGTGCCGCCCGCCGGGAAAATCCCCGGTGATGGTCTCTACCGCAGTCATCCGACCGTCGGCGTCGACGGTGAAATCCGCACGGTAATCGGTGATCACCACCGGGTCGGCCGGGCCGGGGCCCGATGCCGATCCACCCGTGAACACGAGCGGCCACAGCAGACCAAAGGCGATGAGCCCCAACGCGAACAACCACGACCACACCCGGCGCATCGCAGCCTCCTGGTTCGGCACCCACCGATAACGGGTGAAGTATCCGCCCTATCCGATGTGGAGCGGGTCGATTTGGATACGACATGGTTGCTGATCCTTGCGCGCGCTGAGCACCGCGGTGGCCCGGCGCAGCGCGGCCGCCAACTCCAGACCACCGTCACGCGGCACCCGGACCAGCATCCGGCTCACCTCGGCGTCGGAATCCAGGCCGGGTGGGCGCCGGGCGCCGGGCGGCAGTTCGACCGGCCCGAGGACTTCCGCGGTGTCGGGCAGGTGGGCAGTGTCCAGCAGCGCCTCGACCGCCGACGTCGTCCCGTCGATGGCCGCCATGTGCACCGCCGGCGGCAGTCCCACCTCACCGCGGCCGTCGAGCTCGGCATCGGCATGCCCGACCGGATCCCAACGGATCAGCGCCTGCACGGTGGCGATCGCGGACTCGGCGACCACGGCCACCACACCGCCTTCGGTGCGCGGCCGCACCAGGGCCGCCGCGGCCATCCACCGGCGCATCGTGTCCTCGGCGGCCCGCAGATCCTGCCGGCCCAGCAGTGCCCACGCGTCGAGCAACAGGGCCGCGCCGTAACCGCCGTCGGCCACGGGTTCGGCGCCGGGAGTGCTGACCACCAAGGCCGGGCCGGCCTTCACCGCATCGACCACGGCGTCGCCGCCAGAGGTGATCACCGACGTACCGGGAAACGCCCGGCCCAGCTCTTCGGCTGTGCGCCGGGCCCCGACCACGACCGCCCGCACCGCGTCCGAACCGCAACGCACACAACGCAATGCGGGCTCGGCCCGACCGCACCACCGACATTCGGCAGCCGCACTCCCCCGGTCCGGCAGGGCCAGCGGGCCGGTGCAGTGCCGACAGCGCGTCACCGCGCGGCACCGTGCACAGGCCAGCGCAGGCACGTACCCGCGCCGCGGAACCTGGATGAGCACCGGATGCTGCGCCTGCAAGGCCGAGCGGGCCGCCTGCAGCGCCATGGACGGTAGCCGCGCGCTGTGGGCGGCCGGATCGCGTTCCTGGGCGTATCCGCTGTCTTCCAAGGCGACGACTCGCGGTGCGGCGGCCCGCACCACCGGCCGAGCCGCCACCACATCGTGGGCCCATCTGGTCCGCACCAGGGCCTGCGCCTCGGCGGTGCGCGCGTAGCCACCGATGATCGCGGCACAGCGCAGCTGGTGGGCGCGCAGCATGGCGACCTCGCGAGCGTGCGGATAGGGCGCGCGCGGCTCGGCGAGGTTGTCGTCGCCGTCGTCCCACACCAGGAGCAAGCCGAGGTTGGCAACGGGGGCGAACACCGCACTGCGGGTGCCGATCACCACCTGAGCGTGTCCCCGCAACGCCGCAAGCCAGCGGCGGTACCGGGCCGAGGGGCCCAACCCGGCCGACAACGCCACCACCCGTGATGCCGATACCTGTTGGGTCGCTGCGACATACAGCGCATCCACATCGCGCTGGTCGGGTACGACGGCCACCACACCCAGCCCGGCGTTCACCGCCACCGCGGCCGCCTCAGCCAGCCTCAGCGCCCAGTTCTCGCCGGGCAGTGCCTGCCATGCCGCGCGGGCCGCCCGACCCTCACCGACCGCGATCAGGAACTGTTCACCGCGGCTGTAGCGGGCCCAGGCGCTGGTGTCCACGGGGCCGGCCGTGACGGGTTCCGGTTCCTCCGTGGCCTGCTTCTCGACCCTGGCGTGGCGCGGCGGCACCGCCAGGCGCAGTACGTCCGCACGGGTGCCGGCGTAGCGGGCGGCGACGGCGTCTACGAGCCGCCGGACCTCGGGGGTGAGCACCGGCTCCGGCGAGACCACCCGATCGAGCCAGCCGAGCTTTCCGGTGTGGTCGGTGTCGGAGCGTCGTTCCAGGAGGTAAGCGTCGACCAGCCTGCCGTTGAACCGCACCCGGACCCGCACACCGGGCTGGGCGTCGTCGGACTGTTCCTCCGACACCAGATAGTCGAACTCGCGGTCCAGGTGCGGCACTGTGAGCAGTGGAAGCACCCGCGCGATGGGCTCGTGGTCGGCGGCGCGGCGGGTGATCGTCACTGTGCAGGTTTAGCAGGAGGTTGTGCCGAGCGCCCGAAGAACAGACCCGCCGTGATCAGCACCAGTGACGCTGCGTAGCCGAACCAGATCGGGACGGCGAGCAGTTGGTCGCCACGCACGAACTGGCTGATGCCGATCATCGCGTCGGACACCGCGAAACACACCGCTCCGAGCGCGGTCCAGGGCGTAGGCAGCCGGGCCAGCAGCGCCGTGCACACCATCGCCCCCAGCACCGCGATGTAGGCGACCACCGGGACCGCCATCCCCTGTTCGACGAGCCGGGGCCAGAACCAGGTCAGCAGCGCCACGCAGGCGAGGACGGTGACTGCCACGGCGATCAGCCGCGGGGTGGAACGCCGCGCCAGCGGCACCAGTGCGCCGAGGAAGCACAGGTGCGCGACCAGGAAGGCGCCCAGCCCCAGCACGAAGGACGGTTCCCACCACGGGATCGCCAACAGGAAGTCGCCGAGTGCGGAGAACACCAGCGCACCCACGAGCCAGCGCCTTTCCCGAACGATCGGATGGGCGCACGCCGCCGCGGCCAGCAGGACCGCTGCCAGCGCCTTCACCGCAGGTTGGAGGGTGAATTGACCCGTCAGGTCGGCTCCCGTCGGCAACCGCGTCGCCGTGACGATCAGGAACACCCCGTAACCGGCCGCGACGACCGCAGCCACCACCCACAGCCACACCGTGACGCGGTGTGCGTACGGTTGCGGAATGTCCGTTGCTGACGAGAAACCAGCTGTCGATGCCATCCTGCAGAAGGTACTGGAGGCAGTGCCGTTCCAACTGTCGACCGACATCGGTGTCGAGGAGGCCCGCCGCCAGTTCAGTGAGATTCCGCGGTTGCCGGTCCATCCCGATGTGAAGACCGAGGACCGTGAGATCCCCGGTCCGGCCGGCCCGATCCCGGTTCGGGTGTACCGGCCGCCGACCGCCGACGGCGCGACGCTGCCGGTCGTGGTGTTCATCCACGGCGGCGGCTGGGCACTGGGCGACCTGGACAGTTACGACGGCACCGCCCGCCAGCACGCCGTCGCCGCCGACGCCGTCGTGGTGTCGGTGGAGTACCGGCTGGCTCCCGAGCACCCCTACCCCGCCGCAGTGGACGACGTGTGGGCGGCGACGCAGTGGGTGGCCGCCAACGCCGCAGAACTGGGCGTCGACGCCGACCGGATGGCCGTGGCCGGCGACTCGGCGGGTGGCAACCTCAGCGCCGTCGTGGCGCAGCTGACGCGTGACGCCGGCGTTCCGGGGCTGCGCTTCCAGCTGCTCTGGTACCCGGCCACCACCTGGGACACCAGCCTGCCGTCGTTCACCGAGAACGCCGAGGCACCGATCCTGGGACTCGATGCCGTCACCGGGTTCTCCCGCTGGTACGCCGGGCACGTGGATCTGTCGGACCCGCCGGCGACGCTGGTGCCGGCCCGCGCGGCGGACCTGTCCGGACTCGCACCGGCCTATGTCGCGGTGGCCGGGCACGACCCGTTGCGTGACGACGGCATCCGTTACGCCGAGATGTTGTCTGCTGCAGGCGTTCCCGTGCAGTTGGACCACGCCGAGACTTTGGTGCACGGCTACCTCGGCTACGTCGGCGTGGTCCCGGCAGCCACCGAATCGTTCGACCGGGCAATGGTCGCGCTACGGGCAGCCCTTCACGACTGACCGTTTCTGCTGGGTCACAACGACATTCGACGGAGGATCCCGTCGCGTAGCGCAAGGGTGTGGAACGAGACCGCGCCGATGTGTGCGGTGAAGGCCGCGTAGAGGGTGATGTTGTGCGGGGCGATCGCCGGAAGGTGCAGCGCCCCGACCAACACGACCGGCGACTGGGCGGCCGACAGCGGACCGTCGGAGACTGCCAGTCCGCCGGGCAGCACGCGTGGGTCGAAGTTGCGGGTGCGGTCGGTGGGGTCGGCCAGGGTGAGGATGAGCTTGCAGCTGACCGGGCCACGGGCAACGGTGTCGATGAAGACGTCGAAGAGTGAAACGGAACGCGGCCGCGAGCGTTCAATCGAACGACTGCGACGC
The DNA here is from genome assembly GCF_058536225.1 of Mycolicibacterium arcueilense. Taxonomy (NCBI): domain Bacteria; kingdom Bacillati; phylum Actinomycetota; class Actinomycetes; order Mycobacteriales; family Mycobacteriaceae; genus Mycobacterium; species Mycolicibacterium arcueilense. The sequence continues at coordinate 1,786,711 of NZ_JBZTYL010000007.1, read as the reverse complement.
CGTGTCGGGTTGTTCGCGGACAAAGCAGAACATTGCATACATTGCTTGGCGCAACGGTGCTAGCGTCCGCTGTGATCTCAGCCGTCAGTGGACGGGACGGCGGAACCAGACAGTTCCGCGCACAACCAAATATCGACCAGAGGAACCAATGACCCGCAGCGAGGAATCCTCCACCGAAGCGCAACATCCGTCCGAACCGCTCGGAGCCACCGACCCACGAGACCTCACGCTGCCGCTGTACGGAGCCACATTCGGCCAGGCAGTGTCGCGCTACCTCCGCAGCTACGCCCGTTTCTCCGGCCGCGCTTCACGCAGCGAATACTGGTGGGGCGCTCTCGCATACGCCTTGGCCCTCCTCCTCTGCGGATTTTTCGTCGCGGCCGCGGGAGATAACGGCACACTCGGGGGCCTGGCGCTGGTACTCGCCGGCATCGTCCTACTCGGGGGCGCGATTCCAAATTGGGCGTTGTTGGTCCGCAGACTCCACGACGCCAACCTGTCCGGATGGATGAGCCTGCTCACGTTGCTGCCGTACGTCGGATTGGTCTTCGGCATACTGCCGTCCAAACCGCTCGGACAACGTTTCGACCGCCGCAAGGTGACGCCGGACCCCATGTCTGAAGATTCGGCGCCCGGATGGGACGCAATCGATACCGCCTTCGCGCGGCTGTACCCAGGGCTGGGCGATGTCGCACCTCATTGCGGCCGCACCGATGCACGTCTGCCCGGCCAAGGCATTTGGGGAATCACCGCCTACCCGAATACCACTGCCTCACAACCTCACTGGCATCTGGTCACCTATGGCTTCTCCAACGTATTCTCGTCCGACCCATCGCCCGACGAGGACGACACCTGGGCAGACTTTGAGTGGACCTTCCGGGTCGCCGCCGACATCGATCTCACCCAACCGCTGACGGCACAAGTCCCCACCTGGTCGCTGCTTCTCCTCCAACGGCTGGGTGACCTGGTTTTCAGCGGGACGGATGCGCTGGACGTCGGTCACCGCATCAAGGTCGGTGGCCCGATCACGCTGGGTGAGCCCCAAACCGACCTGACCGCAATCATGTTCGTCGAAGACACTCAACTCCCCCAGGTCGATACCCGCGTGGGCCGCCTGCGATTCGTACAGCTCGTCGGAGTTACCGACGACACGGTCACCGCCGCACAAGCGCTGGACAACGGCGTGGCGGGCACGCTCCAGGTACTCGAGAAGATGGCCGAGACCAATCCCCTGCTCATCACTGACATCAACCATTCCGCGGCAACGTGAGCGTGGTCGGGTGAACTCACGGCGGACGGGCCTCTTCGATCGGGTGCTGTACCGGACACGCTGGATTGGACCACTGCTCTATTTGGGGTGCGGCCTCGGCATGGGATGGCTGGGGCTGCGGTCGATCCCAAATACCCCCATGCCGAACCAACTGATGGCGTGGGGGATTCTTGCGTTTGGTCTTGGGTGCCTACGGCAGGCCTACAAGGAGTTTCTCGAGGCCCGCGATGACGAACCGCCCTACTCGCCACCCGACCCGAACCGACCGGAGCCGCCCCGGTGGCGGCACCCACTTGCACCTGAACTTCAGGAACAACTGCTGTCCACGTTCGCCCTGCTGGAAGCCGCCGGGATTCTCGACCCCGGCGAAGTATCCGATGACGAGGTCGTCGAGTGCGCTGAACACACTGACGTGTTCGAAGAGATGGGCGTCTACTCCGTGATGAAGGTTCTGGAGATGCTGGGCGACGGACGGGACCCACCACTTCGCCACCTGGCATTCTTTACCAACCAGGTGGAGTTCTACGACGACGACGCATTCGCAATCGTGCGGGAGTTCGCCCGCATCAGCGGATATACCGGGCCGTTGCGTCAGATCAGATTCGAAACGATGGACGACCATCAGCGCCCCAACTTGGACCCGACACCCAATGCTGTCATCGAGTTCGAGATGGGCACCGCCCGACACTCGCTGTCCTTCACCGTGTACGCCAAGTATTTGCCCGACGGGCTGATCGAACAGTTGGCACCCGTCTTTGCCCCACCCGAACGCCCGGAACGCTTCTATACCTCGTGGGAGAGCGAGAATCTGGACGTCACATATACGACTCCGGCGCAGATCGCGGAGTTCAACGCCGCCCTTGGACCGGAGCCGTCCTGGGTCGAGATCAGATGATCGGAATGGGCTCTACCAGCGGTCGACAAGTTGCACGCCGTAGACGGTACGCGGATATGAGCTCCGATCAGTGGAGCCTGTCCACTCCGAGTCAGATTCACACGTGTGCCACCGCGTGAAACGCACTGGGCGGCATGCCGTGCCAGCGTTTGAACGCATGGCAGAACGTCGAGGTCTCGCTGTAGCCGAGTCGGCGCGAAACCTCCTCGACCGTCAGCCCGACGCTGCACAGCAGATCGACTGCGAGCGCTGACCGGGCCTCGTTGACCAGTGCCCGGAACGTGGTTCCCTCGTCGGCCAGGCGACGTCGCAGGGTTCGCGGATGGACACCGAGTTCCGCGGCGATCTCTGGCAGTGCCGGAATCCGGCCGGGGTCGCGAAACAGCTTGCTGCGCACCACTGCAGTGATCCCACGGCGCTGCTCGTAGCGCTGCATCAGCACGTCACACTGGGCGATACACAGATCGAGGGTGTACGGATCGGCTTGCGGCAGGGGCTCGTCCAGCATGGCGCGAGGGAAGTGCAATCGGGAATGGGCCCGGCCGAACGCCACGTCCGGGAACGGCATCAGGGCAAGCAACGGCTGCAGTACGTGCTCGTCGATAGACACCTCGGCGAATATGCGGTCGGCGTACTGGGCCACCACCGGCGCGGCGAAACTTGCTGTCGTGGCAACAATTCCGGCGACATCACGTTCGATGAAGAAGCGTTGGACGTCGCCGGGTAGGTGCCCCACGTTGAGTTCCATTACGCACTCGTCGACGCCCTCGAACAATTGAAGATCGATCTGCAGCGTGGTCAGGGCGAAGTAACGCATCCCGATGCTGAACAATTCGCGCAACGTGGCACACGACATGACCGCGAACCCGAACAGGCCCATGTGTGTCAGCGCCGACCTGCCACCGACATCGACCCCCAGTCCGGGCGCGTCGGGCAGCCTAGCCTGCAGGTGACGGACCGCCAGGATCTCGTCATGTGCGCTGATCACACAGTCGGGATCATCGAGGTCTGCCGGCGTGATGCCGGTGCCGGCCAGGACGTGCGCCGCCGGGACCCCGCGCTCGACCGCCACCTCGCACAGCACGCGGGTGGCGTGGATCGGATGGCAGACATCGGCCGACCACGTCGACCGCGAGATCGATCCTGACCTGACCATTGGCTCCCCACCCGCTGTCCCAAAATCCCAACTCTGTGTCCGATAGTCCCATTCCCCGCTCCCCATGTCATTCATACGCTGGATTCATGGCGGCACCGGCGGCACGACTGAGCACGTGGACCATGACCCGCGAGGCGATCACGGTCGGATTCAGCACCGACAGCGGCTTTCTGACCCGGACACAGGGCCGGGACATCACCCGATACCGCTGCGCAGGAAGACGTTTCGTATCGATCGCACATCCTGACTACATCGACCACGTGCTGCATCAAGCACGCCTTCGCTACGTCAAATCGAACGAGTACGAGCCGATCCGTGCCGCGGCGGGGATAAACCTGCTGACCGACGAGGGCGACTCCTGGGCCTACCACCGGGCGGCCCTGAACCCGACATTCGCGCGTCGTCATCTCAACGACATCGTCGACCTGATGATCGCCCCGATCGCGCGAGCCACCGACGAGCTCGCCGAGGGCGGTGACGGTGTCCGGTTCGACATGCATGCCGCCATGGTGGAAACCACTCTGCGGGTCGTCTCCAACGCCCTGTTCAGTCAGGATTTCGGACCGATCGTGCACAGCATGCGAGACCTCACCACACGCGGGCTCAGGCGCACCGAGAAGCTGGCCCGGCTGGGCCTGCTGGGCCTGCTCCCTCGCCCGGTGTACGACGCCATGGCGGCGAGCACGTATTCCGGGATCCCGCTGCCGCCTCCGCTGCGCGAAGGCCAGCGCATCGCCCTGGCCCTGGATACCGCGGTGAACGCCGTGCTCGACGAACGTCTGTCCCACCCCACCGAATCGGCCGACCTGCTCAACGTGTTGTTCCGCGCGGACAATGGAACCTGGCCGCGGCAGCGGGTCCGCGACGAAGCGCTGACGTTCATGCTCGCGGGGCACGAGACAACGGCCAACGCGATGTCGTGGTTCTGGTACCTGATGGCACGCCACCCCGACGCCCGGGACCGGATGCTAGCCGAGGTGGATTCCGTGCTGGGAGCGGGCCGTCCGACGGCAGGCGATCTGACCCGGATGCCGTGGACCACCGCGTGTCTACAGGAGTCGCAGCGTTGTCACTCCGCGGTATGGATCATCGCGCGCGAGGCGGTCGAGCCCGATGAAATCGACGGCCACCATATTCGTCCGGGCACGACGGTCATCATCCCGATTCATCAGATCCACCACGACAAACGATGGTGGCCCGATCCGGACACCTTTGACCCCAATCGATTTCTCGGTGACGCCGCCAAGAGCCGGCCGCGCTCGGCCTACCTGCCGTTCGGCGGCGGGCGCCGGATCTGCATCGGCCAGAGTTTCGCCCTGATGGAGATGGTGTTGATCGCCGCGATCATGAGCCAGAGGTTCGTTTTCGATCTCGATCCTGGCCACTCGGTGGAGATGGAGGCTACGTTGACATTGCGACCCAAATACGGCGTCCACATGATCGGACGCAGCCGAGAGGTGGCTTGATGCCCGACTTTCACACGCTCATCATCGGCGCCGGATTCTCCGGCATCGGCTCGGCCATCGCGCTGGACAAGGCCGGCCTGCACGACTACCAGATCCTGGAGGCCGGGGACGGCGCCGGCGGGACCTGGTTCTGGAACACCTATCCCGGTGTGGCCGTGGATATCCCGTCGTTCTCCTACCAGTTTTCGTTCGAACAGTCGCGGGATTGGTCCCGCACCTACGCCCCCGGGAACGAGTTGCGCGCCTACGCCGACACCTGCGTCGACAAATACGGCCTGCGGCCCCGGATTCGGTTCAACGCCACCGTCGCACGTGCAGTCTTCGACGACGACGAGAACCTGTGGCGGGCTGAACTAGAGTCGGGCGAGATACTCACGGCGCGATTCCTGGTCAACGCCAGCGGCGTGCTGACCATCCCGAAGCTGCCGGAGATCGACGGCGTGGACTCCTTCGCCGGGACCACCGTGCACACCGCCCGCTGGGACCACAACCAGGATCTCACCGGCAAACGAGTGGCGATCATCGGCACCGGCGCCTCTGCGGTCCAGGTGATTCCCGAGATCGCCCCGACGGTCAAGCAGCTCACCGTCTTTCAACGGACGCCAATCTGGTGCTTCCCCAAGTTCGACGTGCCGATCCCACCGGTCGCGCGCGGGCTGATGCGGCTGCCCGGCGGCCGGACGCTGCACCGGCTGATCAGTCAGGCGTACGTGGAATTCACCTTCCCGCTGGCCGCGCAGTACTTCACCATCAACCCCTTCGCCAAGCGGGCCGGCGCGGCCGGGCGGGCCTATCTGCGCCAACAGGTGCGTGATCCCGAGGTACGCGACAAACTCACACCGCGGTATGCGGTGGGATGTAAACGACCAGGCTTCCACAACAGCTATCTGGCCACCTTCAACCGGGACAATGTCCGGTTGGTCACCGAGCCGATCGACAAGATCACCGGATCCGGTGTCGCGACGACTGACGGGGAGAGCCACGACGTCGACGTGCTCATCCTCGCCACCGGCTTCAAGGTGATGGACGTGGATGCGCTGCCCTTCGAGATCGTGGGGTCGGGCGGACAGTCACTCAGCGAGTTCTGGATGCAGCACCGGATGCAGGCCTACGAAGGAGTCAGCGTCCCCGGCTTCGCCAACTTCTTCTCGGTGATGGGCCCGTACGGCTACGTCGGGTCGTCGTACTTCGCATTGATCGAGGCCCAAACCCGGCATCTGGTGCGGTGTATCGCGCAGGCGGACAAGAACCAGGCCAGCCGCGTCGAGGTTCGCAAGGAGGCCAACGATCGGTATTTCGCCGAGATGATGCGCAAGCGTCACCGCCAAATCTTCTGGCAGGACAGTTGCAACCTGGCCAACAGCTACTACTTCGACCGCAACGGTGACGTGCCGCTGAGGCCCGCCACCACAGTCGAAGCCTACTGGCGCAGCCGGACTTTCGACCTCGACGACTACGCGTTCACCTCGTAGCCATTCCGGCCTCGGCGCATGCCTTGATGGCGGCGAGGGTCTGCTCCATTCCGGCTTCCAGCAGTTCGGTGAAGGCCTGCTGTCCACCGAGGTGCGACTCGGTCAGGTCGAGCGAAAGTTGCGATATTCCGTCGGGGGTCTCGCGCCGTTGCGTGAGCACCGTGGCAGCGGCACCGTCAGCACTGATCGAGAACGACCAGATCGCGTAGTTCTCGGCGATCCGGAAGGCGATCTCTTTCTCTGCCTCGTACCGCACCACCTCGCCGTGCGTGACCCACTCAAGTTCACCCTGGTGGTTGAGGTTGGTGAACGTGGAACCGAGCCGGATGTCATCGTCGGATTCGCGCAGCTTCACCGATATCACCTGCGGGCTCCACTGTGACATGCGTCGGACGTCACGGATGATCTCCCAGACCACGGAAGGCGTTGCCTCGATGCCGATCTGGCGCTCCAGTAGCGCCTTGAAGCTGGCGGTCATCGGTCCTCCGATCTATGCGACCGATCGGTCGCATATTGGTCAATGCTGACCGTACGCGACTCGGGCGCCCGACGTCCAGAGTGTGGCTACTGTGAACTGATGACCGTTTTGCCCGCAGCGGACGGGCGGAGGGCGCGTGGCGATGCCACCCGTCGGCTGGTCGCGCGTACCGCTGCAGACATCGCCACCACCCACGGCCTGGACGGGATCACCGTAGGTGGCCTGTCCACCTCGACCGGGGTGAGCAAAAGCGGAATCCTCACGGTCTTCGACAACCGGGAGGCGATCCAGCTGGCCGCAGTGGCTGAAGCGCGCCAGGTCTACATCGACGTCGTCATCCGTCCGGCGCTGAGCTGTCCACCCGGAGCCGCGCGACTCGATGCCCTTCTCGACTCGTGGTTGGCATACCTGCGCGCCGAGGTGTTCCCCGGCGGCTGCTTCGTATCGGCGACATCGGTCGAGTTCGGGCATCGCACCGGCCCCGTGGCCGAAGCGGTGCGAAATCTCAAGCAGGAGTGGCTGAACCTGCTGGAAAACGAGTTCTCCGCGGCAGGTTCAGCCGATCCTGCCGAGGACGCCTTCCGGGTCGATGCCTACCTGTGTGCGGGCAATACCCGTCGCGAGCTGTTCGGCACCGATGCCGGCCTGGAGCGCGCACGTGCACTCGCCGGCCGCGTCGTCGAGAACTACCGCACCTGATCAACCCCGCCGGCGACGCTGCCCGGGAAACACAACAGCCCCCGATCAGCGATCGGGGGCTGTTGGCAGGAATTGCTAGACCGAGGCCTTCAGGTCCTCAACCTTGTTGAGCTGCTCCCAGGGCAGTTCGATGTCGGTGCGCCCGAAGTGGCCGTAGGCCGCCGTCTGGGCGTAGATCGGCCGCAGCAGGTCCAGGTCGCGGATGATCGCGCCGGGGCGCAGATCGAACACGCTGCTGATGGCCTTCTCGATGCGGGCCGGGTCGACGGTCTCGGTGCCGAACGTCTCGACGAACAGACCGACCGGGGCAGCCTTGCCGATCGCGTAGGCCACCTGGACCTCGACGCGCTCCGCCAGACCGGCAGCGACGACGTTCTTGGCCACCCAGCGCATCGCGTACGCGGCGGAACGGTCCACCTTTGACGGATCCTTGCCAGAGAAGGCGCCGCCGCCGTGGCGGGCCCAGCCGCCGTAGGTGTCGACGATGATCTTGCGGCCGGTCAGACCGGCGTCACCCATCGGCCCGCCCAGCACGAACTTGCCGGTCGGGTTGACCAGCAGGCGGAAATCGGAGGTGTCCAGCGTCTCGTGGTTGAGGTCGGCCAGCACGGTGTTGACGACCTTCTCCCGGATGTCCGGGGTGAGCTGGCCGTCCAGGTCGATGCCGTCGGCATGCTGCGTGGACAGCACCACGGTGTCCAGGCGCACCGGGGTCTTGCCGTCGTAGGCGATGGTGACCTGGGTCTTGCCGTCCGGGCGCAGGTAGTCGAGCACGCCGTTCTTGCGGACCTCGGTCAACCGCCGCGACAGCCGGTGGGCCAGTGCGATGGGCAGCGGCATCAGCTCGGGGGTGTCGCCGATGGCGTATCCGAACATCAGGCCCTGGTCACCGGCGCCCTGGGCGTCCAGCGGATCGCCGGCTCCTTCGACGCGTGCCTCGTGGGCGGTGTCCACACCCTGGGCGATGTCAGGCGACTGCGCGCCGATGGCGATGTTCACACCGCACGATGCGCCGTCGAAGCCCTTGGTGGACGAGTCGTAGCCGATCTCCAGGATGCGGTCACGCACGATCTTCGGGATGTCGGCGTAGGCAGAGGTGGTGACCTCGCCGGCGACGTGCACCTGGCCGGTGGTCACCAGCGTTTCCACCGCGACCCGCGACTTGGGGTCCTGCTCCAGCAGCGCGTCGAGCACCGAGTCGCTGATCGCATCACAGATCTTGTCGGGGTGCCCTTCGGTTACCGACTCACTGGTAAACAGGCGACCTTCGCTCACGGTCCGCTTCCTTCCTTGCCGATCTGAAAAAGTTTCAGTCTCAAAACTACTTAGTTAGGCGAATAATATCTATGCCCTGTTGCACCCAAGCGCGTGGGACGCCGATGCGCAACCCTTATCCGCACATTGATGCGTACGTCGCGTCACCCGTCGTGCTTGCCCAGGAACGCCCCGATCGCGTCCACGATACGGGTGGCCATCAGCGTCTTCGAACCGTGCTCGAGTGCAGCCTCGGCGCCGTCCGCGCTCAGCAACCAACCGTCGTTGTTGTCCACCTCGAACGCACGGTTCTCCCCCACTGCGTTCACCACCAGCAGATCGCATCCCTTGCGCTGGAGTTTGGCTCTGGCGTGGAACAGCACGTCGCCATTGGCATCGCCGGTCTCGGCGGCGAAGCCGACGATGGCCCGCATGTTCGGCAACTGTCCCTCGGTCCGGGCTCGCACTGCTCCGGCGAGCACGTCATCGTTGCGGACGAGGTCGATGGAATTGGGCTCGGAGGCGCTGCCCTTCTTGATCTTGCTGGTGGCCACCTGCGCGGGCCGGAAGTCGGCGACGGCTGCGGCCATCACCAGAACATTGGCCTCGGGGGCGTACTTGGACACCGCGTCTCGCAACTGGGCGGCAGAACCGATGTGCACGACGTCGACGCCGGCCGGGTCGACCAGACCGGCGGTGTTACCCGCGACAAGCGTCACGTCGGCGCCGCGCTGGGCCAGGACCCGGGCCACGGCGTATCCCTGCTTGCCCGAGCTGCGGTTACCGATGAACCGCACCGGATCGATGGGTTCACGGGTCCCGCCGGCCGTCACCAGCGCCTTGACGCCGGCCAGGTCATAGGGCAGGGCGTCGCCCCGCTCCAGCAACAGCTGGGCAAAGGTGGCGATCTCTTCGGCCTCGGGGAGCCGTCCCGCACCGCTGTCGGCCCCTGTGAGCCGGCCGGACGCCGGTTCGAGCACCACCGCGCCCCGACGGCGCAAGGTGGCCACGTTGTCGACGGTGGCCGGGTGAAACCACATCTCGGTATGCATCGCGGGCGCGAACAGCACCGGACATCGCGCCGTGAGCAGCGTGGCGGTCAAGAGGTCGTCGGCGCGGCCGGCCACGGCACGCGCCAGCAGGTCGGCGGTGGCGGGTGCGACGACGACAAGATCGGCCTCCTGGCCGATGCGGACGTGCGGAACCTCGTGCACGTCGGTGAACACACCGGTGTGCACGGGATTGCCCGACAGGGCTTCAAACGTGGCGGCTCCGACGAAGCGCAGAGCCGACTCGGTGGGCAGCACGCGTACCGAGTGGCCCGCCTCGGTGAGTTGACGGACCAGGGTGCACGCCTTGTAGGCGGCAATGCCGCCGGCCACACCGACGACGATTCGCTTACCCGCGCTCACGTCTCCGGCCCTGGCCTGGCTACTCGCCGCCCTCGGTGTGCTCGAGCAGGTCCTCGTGGATCTCCCGCATCGCGATCGACAGCGGCTTCTCCTGCAGACCGGGCTCGACCAGAGGGCCGACATACTCAAGAATGCCGTCGCCGAGCTGGTTGTAGTAATCGTTGATCTGACGCGCCCGCTTGGCGGCGTAGATCACCAACGCGTACTTGCTCGACGCGCGGTCCAGCAACTCGTCGATGGGCGGGTTGGTGATGCCCAGCGGCGTGTCGTAGGCGCTGGCGGCGGACGAATCGATGTCGTCCGCAGCGGCCAGCTGCGCATCGGCGTGCGGGGTGCTCACGAAAAAGTCTCCTGGCGGTTGCGTGAATGCGGTTACTGAACAGCGTGCTGGTGGCTCGCGGATCCGATCGCGTCGGTCCCGGCACGATGAGTCATCGGCTGTCCACCAGCAAGGATACCAATTCAGCGCATGCGGTATCCAACTGGCGGTTCACGACAACCTGGTCAAAGTCGGATTTCGCGGCCATTTCGGCCCGCGCCGTCTCCAATCGCCTGGCCATCACCTCGGGCGTCTCGGTGCCGCGGCCGGACAAACGGTTGACCAGTTCGTCCCAGCTCGGCGGTGCCAGGAACACCGATACCGCCTCGGGCATGGCCTTCTTGACGGCGCGCGCCCCGGCCAGATCGACCTCGATCAGCACCGGGCGTCCGGCCCGGGTGGCTTCCCGCACCGGCTGTGCCGGCGTCCCCGAGCGCTGCAAACCGCCGTGGATTTCAGCCCATTCCAGCAGCTCACCGGCATCGATCAGCTGCTGAAACTGCTCTTTGGACACGAATGTGTAGTCGACTCCGTCGACTTCGCCCGGCCGCGGTGCCCTGGTCGTGACCGAGACGGAGAAATACAAGTCGGGAAGCCGGTCCCGCAGACAGCGGACCACGGTGGACTTCCCGACGGCGGAGGGACCGGACAACACGACGACCGGAGCCGTCGATGTGTGTTGCCCGGCCCCTCTACCAGCGCTCAATGCGGGCGTCTCTACTGGTCGAACTTCTCCAGGAGGGCCTTGCGCTGACGATCACCGAGGCCGCGCAGACGGCGGGTCGGGGCGATCTCCAGCTCGGTCATGATTTCCTGCGCCTTGACCTTGCCGACCTTGGGCAGGGCCTCCAGCAGCGCGGAGACCTTCATCTTGCCCAAGACCTCATCGGTCTCGGCGTCGGTGAGCACCTGCTTGAGGTTGGTGCCGCCACGCTTGAGTCGATCCTTGAGCTCGGCTCGCGCTCGACGTGCGGCAGCAGCCTTCTCCAACGCTGCCGCGCGCTGTTCGTCGGTCAACTGGGGAAGGGCCACGGTTTCCTCCGTCTCCTGGCGATTTCTCTTCGGCCATCACTTGTTTTGTACGGCTGGAGTGCAAACCAGCCAGCGACGACGACCGTACCCACGCAGGCTGACGAACGCTAACCCCACCCCCTGGTTACGGCGCTAAAAGCCCAGCGTGTAGTGCGCTCCGCCGGCCGCCGGTTTTTCGCCGAGATCGCGGCTCAGCATCGATCGAGGCGGCCCCGGCGGCCGGATAATCCTGCAAGTCAATGGTTTTCGTGGACCCGCCAGCTAAGTCCGAAGATGCCCCGCCCCCTCGGCGGTGCCCCCAAAACCCGGGATTACCGGTGGGTAAAAAAAGTTTTCGCTGGTCACGGCGTGTCGGGCGTGTCGGAACGGGTGACGCGCACGTCAAACGACGGCGTATGGACGACGCCTAACCCCCGCCTAGTTGCCGCATAGCGATTACACAGCTTGGCTAAATAGCCTCCGATGATCGGGTATCCGACGCCCGTGAAGGGAAGCTGGACATGAACATCAAGCGTCTGACCTGCGCTTCTGCCCTGGCGGTGGTCCTCGGAACCGCCACCCTGAGCGCCGGGGCCGGGCTCGCGGCGGCCCAACCCGGGCCGCCGTGCAACTTCGGCAACTGCCAGGGCCCGGGAGGACCGGGCGGCCCGGGTGGCCCTGGTGGGCCCGGTGGGCCCGGTCATCCTGGCGGCCCGGGTGGCCCCGGTGGCCCCGATCGACCGGGCGGACCAGGCGACCACGGCGGGCCCGGCGGACCAGGCTGGCAGGGCGACCACGGCGGACCTGATGACCGCGGCGGGAACTGGGGCCCACCGCCCCCAGATCTGTCCTGGCGTGGGATGGACCAGGGCCGGTTCGACCACCAGCCGTTCAACTACAACGGCAGGTGGGTGACACCGCTGTTCAACCCGGACTTCAACGGATGGGGCTTCTGGTTCTTCGGCATCTGGATCCCGCTGTGACCCGGTGCGCCGCATCGCATCTGGCAACGCACTGACCAAACTGGTTGTATCCGAGCAATTCTCGTCGGGAGGATACGGCCGCCCAGTCGGGCAAACCGAGCAGTGCTGACGAAAAGGCGGGCCGCCACCGGGGCGGCCCGCTTTTTCCGTCTCTTCGATGCCTTGCAGCCCCATACGATATGACCGTGATCCGATCGACGAGCGCGGTACTCATCCTGCTGTTGATCGGATTGACAGCGAACGTCGCAGCCCCGGCCGGGGCATGTGGGTGCGGCGCATACATCCCCGACCGTGCGGGCGCCAGCGTCGCTGACGAGCGCGCACTCGTCGCGTGGGACGGTGTCACCGAGGACATCCTGATGTCGTTCAACGTGCGCGGCGGCTCGTCGAAGGCTGCCTGGATCATGCCGGTGCCGTCAGAGGCCGAAGTCTCGCTCGGCGAACCGGCCGTGTTCAGTGCATTGGCCGCGCTGTCGGCACCGCGTATCGAGTACCGCGACTCCTGGTGGCCATCGTTCGGTTGGTTGTCGGGAGTGTTCTCCCAGCGCGGAGACGGCCTTGTCGGCGCCGCCGCTCCCGACGGGGTCACGGTGCGCAGCCAGCAGCGACTCGGGCCGTTCAACGTCACCCGGCTGGCCTCTGACGATCCGCACGCATTGGCCGCTTGGTTGTCGGAGAAGGGTTTTCCGCAGCCGCCGAGCCTGGCCGACGACCTCACGCCCTACATCGCCGGTGGTTGGGAGATCGTGGCCATTCAGCTGTTTCCCGATGCGGCCGGCCAGACCCTGACGGGGAATCTGCAGCCGTTGCGGTTGTCGTTCGCCTCCGACACCGTGGTCTACCCGATGCGGCTGTCCCGTGCGGCCAAACTCCCGCTGGCCGTCGACCTGTATCTGCTGGCCGACCATCGCATGAACCCGACCACGTTGCCGGTCTCCGGACGAGAGCCCGAGCTGCAGTTCGCCGGACGCATATCGAGCGGGATCCGCGAGCTCGATACGTACCTCGAAGCGGGCGACTACCTGACCCGGTGGACCGACACGATCGACTCCCCCTCCTCGATCGAGGGCGATTACGGCTTCGCCCCTGCCACCACGGATACCGACTACCAGGCGGTGATCTACCGCGAACGCGACCGCGGCGACTTCACCGGCCTGGCCCTGTTGGCGGCGGCCGCCATCGGTGCCGTGTTCGTCATCGTTCGGACGGTGAGGGTCCGCGGCCGCCGTCAGGCGAGATAGGCGACCGCATCACGCAGGTGCTCGGCGGCCGCGCGCACATCGGCCACCACGGGACCGGCCCGGAGCACCTCGCGGGACACCGCGGGCAGGACCAGTCGGGCCCCGCCGAGCCCACCCAGCGCGTCGGCACGCCCGCCCTGGGCGCCCACACCGGGCGCCAACACCGGCCCGCCCAGAGCACTCAGATCGGGCAGGTCCGTCACGGTCGCCCCGACCACCACACCGACCGATCCGGTGGATTCAGCGGCGATCCGATTCACCTCGGCGACGGAATCGACGATGGACTGGGCCACGGTGCGCGACCCGGCCATCGCGCGCTGCACACTCGCCCCCTCCGGGTTGGAGGTGGCGGCCAGCACGAACACCCCACGACCATTGGCCGCGGCCGTGTCCAGCAGCGGCTGCAACGAACCGAACCCCAGATACGGCGACGCGGTCACCGCGTCGGCCGCCAGCGGCGAATCGCCGGCCCAGGCCGCCGCATAGGCGGCCATGGTCGAGCCGATGTCCCCGCGCTTCGCATCGGCCAGCACCAGCACCCCGGACTCGCGCAGCGCACCCATGGTGCGTTCGAGCACCGCGAACCCCGCTGAGCCGTAGGCCTCGAAGAACGCCACCTGCGGCTTGACCATCGCGAAGCCGGCGAACGCCGTCACGCAGATGTCGCTGAACGCAGCCAGACCGTCGGCGTCGGTGGACAGGCCCCACGCCCGCAGCAGTTCGGGATGAGGGTCGATGCCGGGGCACAGCGGCCCCCGCTCCGACACCGCGGCGGCCAGCCGTTGCCCGAATGCGTCCATGGTCAGTGCGATTCCAGCTCGCTGTGCAGTTCCTGCAGTGACATCACGCCGATGTCGCCACGGATGGCCGCCTCGATGCCCTGCACCGCGGCGGAGGCACCCTGCACCGTCGTCACGCACGGGATGTTCATCGACACTGCGGCCGAGCGGATCTCGTAACCGTCGACGCGCGGCCCGGAATTTCCGTACGGCGTGTTGATCACCATGTCGACCTCACCGGCCTTGATGGCGTCGACCGAGGAGGGAAGATCGCGGGCTCCACTGGGCTGTTCCGAGTGCTTACGCACCTCATCACACGGAATACCGTTGCGGCGCAGCATCTCTGCGGTGCCCTCGGTGGCCAGTACCCGGAATCCGAGATCAGCCAGTCGCTTGACCGGGAACACCAGTGAACGCTTGTCGCGGTTGGCCACCGATACGAAGACGGTGCCCGAGGTCGGCAACGACCCGTAGGCCGCGGTCTGGCTCTTGGCGAAGGCCGTGCCGAAGTCGTGGTCGATGCCCATCACCTCGCCCGTCGACTTCATCTCCGGTCCCAGCAGCGAGTCGACCTGGGCACCGTCGGCCCGGCGGAACCGGTGGAACGGCAGCACGGCTTCCTTGACCGCCACCGGCGCGTTGCGGGCAATGGCGGCCCCGTCTCCGGTCTTGTTCAGCAGACCCTCCGCGCGCAACTCGGCGATGGTGGCACCCAGCATCACCCGGGCACAGGCCTTCGCCAGCGGCACCGCGGTGGCCTTGGAAACGAACGGCACGGTACGGCTGGCGCGGGGGTTGGCCTCAAGGACATAGAGCACGTCGTCCTTGAGCGCGTACTGCACGTTGAGCAGTCCCACCACGCCGATGCCGTGGGCGATGGCCTCCGTCGCGCGGCGCACCGCTTCGATGTCACTGCGGCCCAAGGTCACCGGGGGCAGCGCGCACGCCGAGTCGCCGGAGTGGATACCGGCCTCCTCGATGTGCTCCATGATGCCGCCGATGTATACCTCGTTGCCGTCGCACAGCGCGTCGACGTCGATCTCGATCGCGTCTTCGAGGAACCGGTCGACCAGCACCGGGTGTTCCGGGGACAGCTGGGTGGCGCGGGCGATGTAGCCCTCCAGGGTCGCCTCGTCGTAGACGATCTCCATCCCACGCCCGCCCAGCACGTAGGAGGGACGCACCAGCACCGGGTAGCCGATGTCGGAGGCGATCCGCCGGGCCTGCTCGAAGCTGGTGGCGGTGCCGAACTTCGGGGCCGGCAGACCGGCGTTGACCAGAACTTCGCCGAAAAGCCCACGGTCCTCGGCCAAGTCGATGGCGTCGGGCCCGGTACCCACGATGGGGACCCCGGCCGCCTCGAGGCGCTTGGCCAGACCGAGCGGCGTCTGGCCGCCGAGCTGCACGATGACGCCAACGACGCCGGGGCCGGTCCCGTCCTCGCCCTTGCCCGAGGCGTCCTCGGCGTAATAGACCTCCAGCACGTCCTCGAAGGTGAGCGGCTCGAAATACAACCGGTCGGCGGTGTCGTAGTCGGTGGACACCGTCTCGGGGTTGCAGTTGACCATCACGGTTTCGAAGCCGACCGCACTCAGCGTGGTCGCGGCATGCACACAGCTGTAGTCGAACTCGATGCCCTGGCCGATGCGGTTCGGGCCGGAACCCAGGATCAGCACCTTGGGCTTCTCGGTCTGCGGAGCCACCTCGGTCTCGGCCGCGGGGTCGAGCTCGTAGCTGCTGTAGTGGTACGGCGTCTTGGCGTCGAATTCGGCCGCGCAGGTGTCGACAGTCTTGTACACCGGATGGATGCCGAGCCTGCGGCGCAGCGCGCGCACCCCGGACTCGCCGGCCAGTTCCGGCCGCAGAGCGGCGATCTGGCGGTCCGACAGCCCGCTGTGCTTGGCCCGCCGCAGTAGTTCGGCGTCGAGCACCGGCGCTTCGAGCAGTTCGACGCGCAGCGCGACCAGTCCGGCGATCTGCTCGATGAACCAGGGGTCGACGCCGGAGGCCTCAGCCACCTGCTCGACGCTGGCGCCCAGGCGCAGTGCGTGCTCGATGTCGTAGAGCCTGCCGTCCACGGCGGTGCGCAGGCCGGTCAGCAGCTGCTCGACCGTCAGGTCGGGGTCCGGCCCGGTCCAGAACCCGGCCCGGCTGGTCTCCAGCGACCGCATCACCTTGCCGAGGGCCTCGATGAAATTGCGGCCCAACGACATTGCCTCGCCGACCGACTTCATCGTGGTGGTCAACGTGGCGTCGGCGCCGGGGAACTTCTCGAACGCGAACCGCGGGGCCTTGACGACGACGTAGTCCAGGGTCGGCTCGAAGCAGGCCGGCGTCTCTTTGGTGATGTCGTTGACGATCTCGTCGAGCGTGTAGCCGATGGCCAGTTTGGCCGCGATCTTGGCGATCGGGAACCCGGTGGCCTTCGAGGCCAGCGCCGAGGACCGCGAGACGCGCGGGTTCATCTCGATGACGATGAGCCGTCCGTCTGTCGGGTTGATCGCGAACTGGATGTTGCAGCCACCGGTGTCGACACCGACCTCGCGCAGGATGTCGATGCCCACGTCGCGCATCTTCTGGTACTCGCGGTCGGTCAGCGTCATCGCCGGGGCGACGGTCACCGAGTCCCCGGTGTGCACGCCCATCGGATCGAAGTTCTCGATCGAGCACACCACCACGACGTTGTCGCGGTGGTCACGCATCAGCTCGAGCTCGAATTCCTTCCAGCCGTAGATGGATTCCTCGATCAGCACGTTCGCCGTCGGTGAGGCGGACAACCCGTCACCGGCCATCCGCTCGACGTCCTCGGCCGAGTACGCCATGCCGGATCCGAGGCCGCCCATGGTGAAGCTGGGCCGGACCACGACGGGCAGCCCCAGATCGGCGACGGTCTCGCGGACCTCGTCCATCGTGAAACAGACACGGCTGCGCGCGGACTCACCGCCCACCTTGGCGACGATGTCCTTGAACTTCTGCCGGTCCTCACCGCGCTGGATGGCCTCGAAATCGGCGCCGATCATCTCGACGCCGTACTTTTCGAGGACGCCGTTGTCGTGCAGGGCCACCGCGGTGTTCAGCGCGGTCTGCCCGCCGAGGGTGGCCAGGACGGCGTCGATCTTGTTGCCGCGCTCGGCCTGCTGGACGATGACTTTCTCGACGAACTCCCAGGTGATCGGCTCGACGTAGGTGTTGTCGGCGTACTCGGGGTCGGTCATGATCGTCGCCGGGTTCGAGTTGACCAGGCTGACCTGGATCCCCTCGGAGCGCAGCACCCGGCAGGCCTGGGTACCTGAATAGTCGAATTCACAGGCCTGGCCGATGACGATCGGGCCGGACCCGATCACCAGCACGTGGTTGAGGTCAGAGCGACGTGGCATTTACTTCTCTCCTGCCATCAGGTCTACGAACTGGTCGAACAGGTACTCGGCGTCGTGCGGGCCGGCCGCGGCCTCCGGGTGGTACTGCACCGAGAACGCCCGGCCGTTGGCCAGCCGGATGCCCTCGACCACACCGTCGTTGGCGCAGGTGTGGCTGACCTCGGCTGATCCGAAGGGGGTATCAAAAACCTCGCCCTTCTCTCCTTCTAATGCGAACCCGTGGTTCTGGGCGGTGATCGCCACCCGCCCGGTGATATGGTCGATGACCGGGATGTTGATGCCGCGGTGGCCGAACACCATCTTGTAGGTGGACCGGCCCAGGGCGCGGCCCAGGATCTGGTTGCCGAAGCAGATGCCGAACAACGGGATTCCCGCACTCAGAACCTCGCGGGTCACCGCGACGATGTGATCGGCGGTGGCCGGGTCGCCGGGCCCGTTGGACAGGAACACCCCGTCCGGCTTGAGATCGGCGATCTGATCGAAGCTCACCGATGACGGCAGCACGTGGCTGCGGATCCCGCGTCGCGCGAAGTTGCGCGGGGTGTTGGTCTTGATACCCAGGTCGACTGCCGCGACCGTAAACCGGTGGCCGCCTTCTGGTTCCACAATGTAGGAACTCTGCGTGCTGACCTGCCCCGCCAGATCCGCACCCAGCATCGAGGGCTGGTCCAGTACGCGGGCGACCAACTCGTCCAAGGACGCGTCCCCTGAGCCCGATGTCGCCGCTAACGCGGCTCCGCCGAACACCCCGGCCTTCATCGACCCGCGGGTGCGCAGGTGGCGCACAACTGCCCGGGTGTCGATCCCGGCGATGCCCACGATGCCCTGACGGACCAGCTCGTCGTCGAGGGTGCCGCTGGCGCGCCAGTTCGACGCCCGCGGCGAGGGGTCACGCACCGCGTAACCGGCCACCCAGATCTTGTCGTCGCGGCTTTCACCGTCTTCGTTGTTCCAGCCCGTGTTGCCGATCTGCGGTGCCGTGGCCACCACGATCTGACCGTGATAGCTCGGGTCGGTCAGCGTTTCCTGGTAGCCCGACATGCCGGTGGAGAACACCGCCTCACCGAGGGTCTGCCCGACCGCTCCGAATGTCGTACCCGTGAAGACGCGCCCGTCTTCGAGTACCAGGACCGCTTTTTCATTCTGCTTGTTGCTCATGCCTCTTCCTCCAGCCAGCGGTCGTACTCTGCGCGATTGTCAGCGCGGAACCCGGTATCGATCTCGGTGCCCGAGGGCAGCCTCCACCTGATGGCCAGGATTCCGTCGTAAGTCAGTGCCTTGCCTGCGATCCCACGCTCGGTTCTGATCGCGGTGACAGACTCGGCGGGAATCCAGACCGGGCCGGCCCCGCTGCGCTGCAACATGATTCCCTCGGGGTAGCGGGTCAGCACGGCCTTGGCCCGAAAGCCCAGGCTGCCGGCGGCCACCTTGTCGTTCCAGTGCGGCACCACCGTGCTGCCCACGTACATGCCCTTCATGGGCGGGATGATCGATGCGCTGACCGTGTCGGGCAGCGGCGGCAGGGTGCCGATCATTTCGGCCTGGCGCTGTGCGCGATGCAGCCAGCCACGCATCATCTGACGGATCAGGAAAGCGATCAACACGGCCAGCAGCGCGGCCAGGATCAGCGATGCGATCAGCGTGGGAGTGTTCAATGGGGACACTTCCCGTGCAGCGCAGTGATCTTGCCCCGCAACAGTGTGGCGGTCACGGTGGCGGGCAGCGTCATCGATTCGAAGGGTGTGTTGTCCGACCGGCTGGCCAGCTCGTCGCCTTCGACCGTCCAGGTCGCGTCGGGATCGATCACGGTGAGGTTGGCGGGCTCGCCCACCTCCAGCGGCCGGCCCTGATCCGGCAGGCCGACGATGGCTGCCGGCGCCTCGCTCATCACCTTGGCCACCCCGCGCCAGGTAAGCAGGCCGGGACGCACCATGGTCTCGGCCACCACCGACAGCGCGGTCTGCAGGCCGAGCATGCCCGGACGGGCGACCGAGAATTCGCAGCACTTCTCGTGCTCGGCATGCGGAGCGTGATCGGTGGCCACGCAGTCGATGACCCCGTCTGCCAACGCCTGCCGCAGCGCAACGGCGTCACTCGATTCGCGCAGCGGCGGGTTGACCCGGTTGCGCCCGTCGTAGCCGGCCAGCCTGCCGTCGTCGAGCAGCAGGTGGTGCGGCGTGACCTCGGCGGTGATCGAAATGCCTTGCGCCTTGGCCCACTTCAGCAGTTCCACAGTGCCGGCGGTGGAGGCGTGGCAGATGTGTACCCGGGCACCGGCATCGCGGGCCAGGATCGCGTCGCGGGCCACGATCGATTCCTCGGCCGAGCGCGGCCAGCCCGCCAGCCCGAGTTTGGCCGCGTTGGGTCCCTCGTGGGCGACGGCGCCGACGGTCAGCCGCGGCTCTTCGGCGTGCTGGGCGATGAGCACCCCGAGGCCGGTGGCGTATTCGAGTGCCCGCCGCATGACGAGCGGATCGTCGACGCAGAGACCGTCGTCGGAGAACATCCGTACCTGACCGACGCTGTCGGCCATCAGGCCCATCTCGGTGAGCTGCTTGCCCTTCAGGCCGACGGTGACCGCACCTACCGGGTGCACGTCGACCAGACCAACCTGCTGGCCGCGGTTCCACACGTGGTCGGTGACCACCGCGGAATCGGCGACCGGATCGGTATTGGCCATCGCGAACACCGCGGTGTAGCCACCGAGGGCCGCTGCAGCCGAACCGGTTTCGATGTCCTCGGCGTATTCGCGGCCCGGCTCGCGCAGATGGGTGTGCAGGTCGACGAAGCCCGGAAGGAGCACCTGGCCGGCGGCCTCGATCACCTCGGTGCCCTTGGGAGCTTTGAGTGCAGAACCGATCTCGGCTATCTGGCCGTCGGCGATCAGTACGTCGAGTTGGTCGCCTTCGCCGTAGAGGCGTGCCCCGCGAATGAGTACCTGCTGCGTCATACGCTGATCGCCTCCCGATCCGCGCCCACCAGCAGATGGAACAGCACCGCCATCCGCACGTGGACACCATTTGAAACCTGTTGCAGAACAGCTGATTGCGAGGAATCGGCAACCGGGAACGCGATCTCCATGCCACGCACCATCGGTCCCGGGTGCAGCACCACGGCGTTACCGGGCAGCATGGCCTGACGCTTCTCGGACAATCCGTAGCGCACCGAGTACTCACGGGCCGAAGGGAAGAACGCGCCGTTCATCCGCTCGGCCTGCACGCGCAGCATCAACACCGCGTCGGCGGCGGGCAACTCGGCATCCAGGTCGTGCGACACCGTGACCGGCCACCCGGACACCCCGACCGGCAACAGCGTCGGCGGCGAAACCAGCACCACCTCGGCGCCCAGGGTGCTCAGCAGCGACACATTCGACCGGGCCACGCGGCTGTGCAGGACGTCCCCGACGATCACCACGCGCTTGCCCTCGATAGAGCCGAGCCGTTGGCGGATGGTCAGCGCGTCGAGCAGGGCCTGGGTCGGATGCTCATGGGTTCCGTCACCGGCATTGATCACGCTGGGACCGCCGGTCTCCTCGGCCGTCCATTCGGCGAGCTGTTGTGCGGCGCCCGAGTGAGGATGGCGGATGATCAGGGCGTCGGCGCCGGCGGCACGCAAGGTCAATGCGGTATCGCGAAGCGACTCCCCCTTGGCCACCGAGGATCCCGACGAGCTGACGTTGATCACATCGGCGCTCATCCACTTACCCGCGACCTCGAACGACACCCGGGTCCGGGTGGAGTTCTCGTAGAACATGGTGATGACGGTGCGTCCGCGCAGCGTGGGCAGCTTCTTGATTTCGCGGCCCAGCAGTGCCTCGCGGAACCGGTCGGCGTCGTCGAGGATCGCCGTCGCGTCATCCCGGCTCAGATCCGCTGCCGACAGAAGATGACGTGTCGTCACTTCGAAATCACCACCCCATCACGGTCATCATCCTCGGACAGCAGCACATGGACGCTCTCGGTGCGCGAGGTCGGCACGTTCTTGCCGACGTAATCGGCGCGGACCGGCAGTTCCCGGTGACCGCGGTCGACTAGCACCGCCAGTTGCACCACCCGGGGGCGACCGATATCACGCAGGGCATCCAGCGCTGAGCGCACAGAGCGCCCGGAGTACAGCACGTCGTCGACGAGGATCACGACCGCGTCGTCGATGCCGCCGGGCGGGATCGAGGTGGCCGCCAGTGGTCGCGGCGGCTTGATGTTGAGGTCGTCGCGGTAGAGCGTGATGTCAAGCGCGCCGACGGGCAACGCCACATCGGCGAACTCGTTGATCTTGGCGGCCAACCGCCTGGCGAGGGTCACACCGCGCGTGGGGATGCCGAGGAGAACGACCCGTTCGCGTTCCGCGGGATCGTCAAGGGCGGTCTTCTCGATGATCTGATGAGCGATCCGGGAAACGGTGCGGCCGACGTCCGCCGCAGACAACAATTCCCGGTCGGTACCTGAAGAGCCCATGAGGTGACTCTGACCTCCTTCTCCGCCTCTCGGGACGGATCGTTAAAGGACGTCGAACTGCCAGGCAGCTTAGCAGGCCGCAAACCTCCGACCGGCCACGGTCACCTCGCAGTGTCACTCATCACGGCGTCCAGTTCGGTTCCCTTCGTCTCGGGCAGCAACAGGGTCGAGACGATGCTGACGACGACGAATGCCGCCATCATCGCCCCAACAGCCCAGCTACCGAGCGTGGCCACCAGAGCACCGGCGACCAACGGCGGTATCGCTCCGCCCACGATGCCGGCCAGATTGAACGACAGGCCGGCGCCGGTGTAGCGGTATCGGGTGGCGAAGATCTCAGGCAGGAAGGATCCGATCGGCCCGTAGGACAGGCCGAAGATGCAGAAGATGCCGGCGATCGCGACCGCGAAGGCCACCGGCGAACCGGAGTCGATCAGCGGCATCACCACGAACGCCCACGGCAGGGCCAGAGCGAAACCGGCGAGAATGACGCGGCGCCGGCCGTACCGGTCGCACAGCACCGCCGAGATCGCCGAGAAGGCCATCAGCGCGACACCGGCGAGCACGCCGACGCCGAGGATCAGGCTGCGCGGGTGCCCGATGCGGGTGCTGGCGTAGCTCATCAGGTAGGTGCCACCGAGGAAGCTCATGGTGAAGATGCCGACCATGCAGCCCGCGGCGAGCGCCACCTGCCGGGTCTGGGTGCGGAACAGTTCGCTCAGCGGCGCCTTGGGTACGCCTCCGGTCACCTGCTCCCGGGCGAAGACGGGCGTCTCGTCGATGCTCAGCCGCACGTACAGCGCCACGATCAGCAGCACCGCGCTGAACAGGAATGGCAACCGCCAGCCCCAGTCGAGGAAGACCGCGCTCTTCTCGCCGATGGTCAGGCTCACGATGAAGACCACGAGATTGCTCACTGCCAGGCCGGCTCCGGCGCCGAGCTGGGTGAACATCCCGTACATGCCGCGCTTCCCGACGGGCGCGTACTCGGCGCTCAGCAGCGCCGACCCGGCCCATTCCCCGCCGACGGCGAAGCCCTGCAGCAGTCGCAGGACGAGCAGGATGATCGGCGCCGCGATGCCGATGCTTGCCGCGCTGGGCACCAAACCCACGCATACCGTCGACAAGCCCATGATCAACAGCGTCGCGATCAGAGTCTTCTTGCGGCCCAACCGATCTCCGAAATGCCCGAACACCGCGGCGCCGATCGGCCGGGACAGGAACGCGACCGCGAACGTGCCGAGTGACGAGATGGTCGCCATCGTGGGGCCCATGTTCGGGAAGAACACGTGGGGAAAGATGAGCGCCGCGGCGGTGCCGTAGATGTAGAAGTCGTAGAACTCGATCGCCGTGCCGACGAAGCTGGCGAACGCCACCCGCTTCATGGGGTGGGCCTCCGGAGTCGCGACGGAGCTCGGTTCGCCGTCGATCTGGTCCTGCTGGGTCATCTGCCTCTTCTCACGCCACGGACTTCGCCCGAGAAGTATCACCCAGCAGTTGGGTCAGACCATCTCGAATCCGTGATAACCCGCCACGGCCACGCCGTCACCGATCTGCTTGTAGACGCCGACACCGGCGACGAACGGCAGGAACACTTGTCGCTTACCGGGCACATTGGCGCCCATGTACCAGGACGCGGCTTGCGGCAGCAGCGTGAGGTCGGCGGTGTCGTTGGTGATGTTCACCCAGTTGTCCTCGGCCTCGAGGTCGGCTTCCATCCGGTTCAGCCCGTGCTCGCGCAGGTGCACCAGGGCCGCACTGATCCACTCGACGTGGTACTCGATCGAGGTGAGCATGTTGGACAGCACCGAGGGACTCTGCGGACCGGTGACGGTGAACAGGTTCGGGAATCCCGCCGACATCAACCCGAGATAGGTCCGCGGGCCCGCGGCCCATTTCTCCCGCAGCGTGCGGCTGGCGCCGGTCTCGTCGACGGCCCGGATGTCGATGGCGTTCAACGCGCCGGTCATGGCATCGAATCCCGTGGCCAGCACGATCACGTCGAACTCGTGCTCGGTGTCACCGGCGAGGATGCCGCGTGCCGTGATCCGGCGCAGCGGCTCCTCGTTGAGGTCGACGAGCTCCACGTTGTCCTGGTTGTAGACCTCGTAGTAGCCGGTGTCGACGCACATCCGCTTGGCCGCGATCGGATAGCTTCGCGGCGTCAGCTTCTCGGCGAGCCGAGGGTTGGTGACCTTCTGACGAATTCGCTCGCGCACGTATTCGGCGGCCGTCTCGTTGGCTGCCGGATCCAACAGCAGGTCGTAGAACGACTGCTGGAAACACAGACCGCCGTCGGCCCAGCGCCGGTCGAGCTCGGCACGGGTGGTGGCCCTGTCGAGGTCGCCGAAGAACGGGGGCAGCGCCGCACCGTCGCCGCATTGCGCGCCGCCCTGCGTCAAGCGACTGACGTCGCGAAACTGCGGGTACCGCGGCTTGACGTCGGCGAGCTCGTCGGCGATCAGGCGATTCTGCGCCGGGACCGCATACGGGGGCGTGCGCTGAAACACGGTCAGCGCGCCCACCACCGGTGCGATCGCGGTGATCGTCTGCACGCCAGAGGAACCGGTGCCGACGACGGCGACCCGCTTGCCTTCCAGGTCTGCCCCTTCGGCAGGCCAGTCCCAGGTCCACAGGACCTCACCGGCGAAATCGTCCAGCCCGTCGAACGACGGCACCAACGGTTTGGAGAGGCATCCGGTCGCCGCGATCACGAAGTTCGCAGAGGCGCTGGGACCCGCTTCGGTCGTGACGGTCCATTCGTTTCTGGTGTCGTCGAAATCCATTGCGACAACCCTGGTATCGAAGGTGATGTCGCGGCGGAGGTCGAAGCGGTCGGCGACATGCTTGGCGTAGGCGAGCAGTTCCGGCTGAGCGGCGTAACGCTCGGTCCAATTCCACGACTGCTGCAACTGCGAGTCGAACGAGTATGAGTATTCGATCGATTCGATGTCGCAACGGGCCCCCGGGTACCGGTTCCAGTACCAGGTGCCACCCACCTCCGGCCCGGCCTCAAGGACGCGTGCGTCGAATCCGAGCTCACGTAACTTGTAGAGCTGGTAAAGCCCGGCGAATCCGGCACCGATGATGATCACGTCGTGATCGGCCACCACTCACACCGCCTTTCGGTCGGACCGGTACGCGTCGAGGAACGACCCGATGCTTTTGGCGACCAACGACATTCCGGTCTGATAACCGGGCAGGATGTTCGCCATCTGGAAATACCCGTGCATTTCGCCGGCCGCCTCCTCCAACGTCACACGCACTCCGGCGTCGGCCAGCGCGGCCGCGTAGGCGACACCCTCGTCGTGCAGCGGGTCGTACTCGGCGACATAGACGAGAGCGGGCGGGAGACCGGCGAGGCTGGGCGCCCGCAACGGCGACGCATCCGGGTTGGTGCGCCGGGCCTGGTCTGGAAGGTAGTGCTCCCAGAACCAGATCATGGTGTCCCGGCCGAGCATCAGCTGATTTTCGGGCGCGACGTACGAGGGCCGGTCGAAGTCGCAGTCGGTAACCGGGTAGACCAATGCCTGGTAGTCGATCCTGGGCCCGTGCCGGTCGCGGGCCCACCGCGTCATCACCGCGGCGATGTTGCCTCCGGCGCTGTCGCCGGCCACGATCAACGGCGCACCGACGGGTGCGTACTCCGCTGCATGCGCTGCGGCCCAGCACAATCCGATCCAACTGTCTTCCAGCGCGGCGGGGAACGGATGCTCGGGCGCCTTGCGGTAGTTCACCAGGATCACGGTGGAGTTGGTCAGGTTCGCCAGGTGCCGGCCGACGTGGTCGTACTGCAGGTCGATATCGCCGATCACCCATCCACCGCCGTGGAAATACACGATGACCGAACGGGATTCGCCCTCGGGAACGAGAACACGGACCCGGAATTTCCCGCCGTCCTCACCCTCGAGCTTCAGGTTGTGCACCGCGGCCACGTCGGGACCGCGTCCGCTCATGCCGGCGAAGATCGGCCCGGCCATCCGCGCGATCGCCGGCGTGCCCTCGTGCATCGGTGGGTCGCGGGTCTCCGCAAGTTGCGCCAGCAGTGCCTGGGTCACGGGTTCCAGCGGCATCAGATCACCGCTGGATCGACTTGATCTCGAGGAATTCCTCGAGCCCGTACCGGCCGGCCTCACGCCCGTTGCCCGACTGCTTGTATCCGCCGAAGGGCGCGTTGGCGTTGAAGGCGCCGGCATTGATCTGCACCTGGCCGGCCCGGATCCGGCGCGCGATGCCCTCGGCACGCTCCGGCGAGGCGGACCAGACCGCCCCGGCCAGGCCGTAATCCGTTGCGTTGGCGATCCGTACCGCGTCGTCCTCCGAGTCGTATGCCTCGATCGCGAGAACCGGGCCGAAGACCTCTTCGGAATGAATCGCCATGTCCTCGGTGACGTCGGAAAACACGGTCGGCCGTACGAAGGCACCTGGGCCGTCGGTTGCGGTGTCGCCGCCGGTGACCAGACGTGCCCCTTCGTTCATCGCCGTCCGGATATGGCCGATCACCCGCTCCTGCTGCGCCCGGGACGACAGCGGGCCCAGTGCAGTCCCTTCGTCGCTCGGGTCGCCGACCGGCAGTGCGTCAGCAGTCGCCTTCGCGAGTGCCTCGACCTCGGCCAGCCTGTCACGCGGGACGATCATGCGGGTCAGCGCCGAGCAGGTCTGCCCGGAGTTGAGCATCATCGTCTTGACCGACGCGGGCACCACCGATTCCAGGTCGGCGTCGTCGAGAATGATGTTGGGGCTCTTGCCACCGAGCTCCAGCGAGACGCGCTTGACGGTGCGGGCGGCGACTTCCTGCACGCGCCGGCCGGCCCGGGTTGATCCGGTGAAGCTGACGATATCGACGTCGTCATGACCGGCGATCGCCTCGCCCACATCCGCCCCGGTGCCGAACACCAGGTTGAACACGCCTGGGGGCAGACCGATCTCGTCGATGATCTCGGTCAGCGCGAGCGCGCACAGCGGCGTCACCTCACTGGGTTTGACGACGACGGTGTTTCCCGCGGCCAATCCGTAGGCGACCTTCAGGGCGATCTGATGCAGGGGGTAGTTCCAGGGCGTGATGGCGCCCAGCACGCCGAACGGTTCGCGCACGATCGTCGATCCGCGGTATTCGTTCTCGAACTCGTACTCGCGCACGATGTTGGCGGCCTCGGCGAAACTGTTGAGTGGCAGCCCCAGCTGGATCGCCCGGGAAATCGTGATGGGACAACCCATCTCGGAGGAGACCGTGCGGGCCAGGTCTTCGGACCGCTCGGCCAGCTTGCCGGCGATCGCGGTGAGGTAATCCGCGCGCTCCCCGACCGGCGTCGCCGACCATGCCGGGAAAGCGGCACGTGCGGCTGCCACGGCGGCGTCGACGTCTGCGGCAGTGCCGGCCACCACCTCGGCGATCACCTCGTCGTTCGCCGGGTTGATGACGGGTATGCGGGTGCTGCCGCTCGAAACCGCCCACTTGCCGTCGATGTAGTTGCTGTCTTGAATCTGCATTGATGCCCCCTTGTTCGGTTCAGTGGTCGGCGTCGGAGTAGACGACGAGGCCGCGAAGATTCTTGCCGTCGAACATGTCCCGGTAGCCCTGATTGATGTCTGCCAGGCGGTAGCGGGTGGTGACGAGTTCGTCGAGCTTGAGATTGCCGGAGCGGTAGAGGTCGAGGAGTCTCGGGATCTGGGTGCGGGGGCCGACGCCGCCGAACACCGCCCCCTGGACCCGTTTCTGCAGCAGGGTCAGCTCGAACAGATTGAGGTCGACGGTCGACTGGGTGAAATCGCCCATGCCCGTGACGATTACCTGTCCGCCCTTGCCGGTCAGGCTCAGCGCCTGCTGGATGTGTTCGCCCTTGATCTCGCCGACCGTGATGATCGTGACCTCAGCCATCTTTCCCCACGTGAGGTCGGGCAGTTCGGCGGCGGCGTCCTCGACGGAGGCGAACGTGTGGGTGGCGCCGAACTCGAGCGCCTTCTTCCGCTTGAAGTCGACCGGGTCGATCGCGACGACGAACCGTGCACCCGCGAACTTCGCCCCTTGCACCGCGTTGATCCCGACTCCGCCGATGCCCATCACCACGACTGTGTCGCCCGGGTGGGTGTCACCGATTTCGGTCGCCGAGCCCCAGCCGGTGGAGACTCCGCAGCCCAGCAGGGCGGCCACCTCCAGCGGTATGTCCTTCTCGATCTTGACGACCGAGGCCTGGCTGACCGTGACGTACGGCGCGAAGGTGCCGAGCAGGCACATCTGGATGACCGGTTGGCCGTCGCGGGTCACGCGGTACGTCTTGTCGGAGACAGCCTGGCCGGTCAGCAGCCCGGCGCCCTCGTCGCAGAGGTTCTGCAGACCCGTGGCGCACGACGGGCACGTGCCGCACGCCGGAATGAAGGCGAGGACGACGTGATCGCCTTCTTCCAGCCCGGTGACGCCGGGGCCGACCTTGGTGATCACACCGGCACCCTCGTGACCACCGAGTACGGGCATGAACGGCACCGGACTGCTGCCGGCGACGACGTGTGCATCCGAGTGGCACAGGCCCGACGCGGCCAGTTTCACCTGCACCTCCCCGGCAACCGGGTCCCCCAGGTCAACCTCGCAGATCGTCCATGGTGCGCCGATTTCCTCGACGACAGCGGCCTTGACTTTCACCAGAGCGTCTCCTCGCGTGTCATCCGACACAGTTCTGGGCGAACTGAGATCTGAATCACTCCCCCGAACCGTAGAGCCGTGGCGCGCCGTCCGACAGGACCGTCCCGGCCACAACTCGACATTTCCGGCCACTTCGGAGGCTCATGCCCTCGTTGACCGCGCTCCGCAGGTCGGCAAAACTGGGCGTCATGACGCCGGTCCTCGCCGAATCCGCTGATCAGGGGGCACTGCCCAGCTCCCCGGTGCTCCAATCGACCAACCGGGTCATAGCGGCCATGACCGACCCCTGGGACCACCCGCGCACGGCGGTTTCGGTCGCGATCATGTGTGAGTGGGCGGCCCGGCGCGGCATCCCTGCCGAGGCGGTGCTGGCGGGTTCTCATCTCGATGCCTCCTCCCTGACCGACATCGACACCGTCGTCGAGGCCAGCCAGGAGCTCGCGGTGATCCGCAATCTGGCCGCCCGGTGCGCGGACAGTCCCGGTTCGGGGGTGGAACTGGGCAGCAGCTACCACCTGACCGCCTACGGCTATCTGGGTTATCTCCTGGCTGCGTCGGCCAGCGTGCGGGACACGGTCCATCGTGGCCTGTACTACGCAATGCTGACCTTCGCCTTCTCGACCATGACGGCCCGCATCGACGACGACCACTACGTCCTGGCCTTCGATGCCGGTGACATGCCCGAGGCGATCCGCAGGTTCGTCGTCGAACGTGATCTGACCGCGGTCATGCAGATTCAGCGCGATACGTTCCCCGACGTCGACGCGGTCCCGCTGCACGAGATCAGGTTCGCCTTCCTGGCTCCTTCCGTCAGCAGCTGTGTCGAGGTGTACCGGGACTACTTCCGGGTGCCGGTGTCATTCGGCTACGCCCGCAACGAAATCGTCTACGACGTGGGCTATCTGGACCTGGCACCGCCGATGGCGAACGCCCACACGGCCGAGCTGATGGTCGCCCACTGTGACCGCATCCGCGCCGAGCGGTTGCATCACACCGGGGTCGCCGCCCAGGTGCGCGCACATCTGCTCGACCAGTCGTCTCTCGACCTCACCCTGGAAGACGTGGCGCTGCACCTGCACTACGCATCGCGGACATTGCGCAGGCACCTCGAGCGCGAGGGCACCACCTACCGGGCCGTCCTGGACGAGGTGCGCCGGAGCGTCGCCGACAATCTCCTGCGGGACCGCATGATTCCGCATTACGAGATCGCCCACCGGCTCGGGTACCAGGACTGGTCGAGTGTGGTCCGGGCCCGCAGGCGCTGGCGCCGCGGGTGACGCCTGGAGGTAGCCGAGATCGGGACTGCGCCTCTGGATAGGCTGGCGCGGATGAATCTCGACGGCAATCAGACGTCCATCCGTGAGGCGATCGACGCTGGGCTGCTGGCCGGCGCGGTCACGCTGGTGTGGCAGGCGGGCAAGGTGCTCCAGGTGAATGCCCTGGGGCACCGCGACGTCGACGCCCGTCTCCCGATGCAACGGGACACCATCTTCCGGATCGCCTCCATGACAAAACCTGTCACGGTGGCTGCGGCGATGGCGCTGGCCGAGGAAGGCAAGTTCGCGCTGAACGAGCCGGTGACAAAATGGCTGCCGGAACTGGCGGACATGCGGGTGTTGCGCGAGACGCGCGGACCGCTGGACCGCACCGAGCCCGCGCGGCGGCCCATCACCTTCGATGACCTGATGACCCACCGCAGCGGTCTGGCTTACGTGTTCTCGGTGCTGGGGCCGCTGGCGACGGCCTACGGCAAGCTGTCGCTGCGCCAGGACCAGGACCGCTGGCTGGCCGAGGTGGCCAAACTTCCGTTGGCCCATCAGCCCGGCGAACGCCTCACCTACAGTCACGCCACCGATGTGCTGGGGATCGCGTTGTCCCGGATCGAGGGGAAGCCGTTGGCCCAGGTCCTGTCCGAACGGATCTTTGCGCCGCTGGGCATGGTCGACACCGGATTCTCGGTCGACGTCGCCGGCCGCCGTCGGGCGGCGACGATGTACCAGCTGACCGCCGAGAACACCCTGACCCACGATGTGATGGGCCCGGCGCCGATCGCCGATCCCCCGTTCTGCACAGGCGGGGCAGGCTTGTTCTCCACCGCAGACGACTATCTGAAGTTCGCCAGGATGCTGCTGGCCGGCGGCACGGTCGACGGGGTGCGGGTGCTGTCCGAGGAGTCGGTCCGGGTGATGCGCACCGATCGGCTCACCCCCGAACAGAAGCAGCACCAGTTCCTGGGCGCACCGTTCTGGGTGGGTCGGGGCTTCGGCCTGAACTTGTCGGTGGTCACCGACCCGACAAAGTCACGCCAGTTGTTCGGCCCTGGCGGGCTGGGCACCTTCAGTTGGCCCGGCGCCTACGGCACGTGGTGGCAGGCCGACCCGCCGGCGGACCTGATCCTGATCTATCTGATCCAGAACCATCCGAATCTGTCGGTGGACGCCGCAGCCGTCAGCGGCAACACCTCGACGGCGAAACTTCAGGTGGCACAACCCCGTTTCGTTCGACGGACGTATCAGGCGCTGGATCTGTAGTCCTGCGGTCGCGACACCGTGACCAGCTCAGGAATTCGCGGTCGAACGCAATGCCGCGGCCAATTTGGCTTCGCCGATCCGGTAGATGCCGTCGAGCGCGGAGTCCTCGACACTGAGGTACTCGCACACCAGTTCACGTGCCACTCCGGCGTCGCGGAGCCGCAATGCCAGCGAGTACGGCAACGGCAGTTGCCGCAACGCCTGTTCGTGCAAGTCCCCCTCGTCGGCCATCGATTCAGGATGCGACGGTTCCACCGAACCAGAGCGAGTACCGCGATACCCGAATCAGCCGCGATGCCGCCGCGGTAGGAGCGCGATCAGCTCGGCCCTGGTGGATGCCCCGGTTTTCGCCATTGCCCGGTAGATGTGTCCCTCGACGGTGCGGATCGAGAGGCGTAGCCGGTCGGCAATCGCGCGACTGGACAGCCCGGCTCCGATCAACATCGCGATCTCACGTTCCCGGGCGGTCAAGGGCAGACGTTCGGCGGCCGCGAGCAATGCCGGCGTGGCCGCGCCACCGCAGGCTTCGGCCAGTGCCGTAGCCCGCGTCGCCGCTGCCAGAGCCGACCCCCGCATCTCCTTGCGCCGATACGCCACCGCCGCGCGACCGGCCGCATCGGCCGCCGCGACCAGGTCGCCGAACTCCTCGAATTCTGCTGATGCCTTTGCCAACCCGTCGCCGTCGTCATGGGCGAGGGCCCGGCACAACGCGGCAGCGGCGCCGACCCGCGGCCCCTCGACCAGACCGGTCAGCTCGTCGAGCCGTCGGGTACGGGAATGGTCGCCGAACTGGGCCGCCGTCTGCAGGCACAACACCTCGGCCGCCAATTGCCCGTTGTTCCCTGCGGTGTCTGCCGCATCGAGCACGATCTCCACCGCCTCAGACACCGCCCCCTGACTCGCAGCGACCCAGGCCCGCACCAGGGCATGCTCGTAGGCGAGGTAATGCCAACTGGGATGGCGACACTCGTCGAGTTCCATGACCGCGCCGTCATCCGCCAGACCGGTTATCGCCAGTGCAGTGGCCTTCGGCAGGTGAAAGCGGTAACCGAATCCGTTGCGCTCCCCCGCAGCCCGCATCAACTCGACCGCAGGATTCAGCAGTTCAGCCGCATCGCCGAGTTGTCCGGCCCATGCGGCGGAGCGACCCGCCAGCGCCATGCCGAAGAGCTGCGCCACGCCGGGCAGCTCGGCGGCCAGCCGGCTCAGCTGCCCGGCTTCCTCGCGTGCCTCGCGGATCCGCCCGGCCAGAAGCAACGCACCGATATGTGCGTCGGCGATGACGAACCGGGTGTGGGCCGCGTCGAAAGAACCGTCCGTGATGCGGTAACCGACCCGAGCGGCGGCAACCGCCGCGTCGGCACGCCCCGCGTCGCCACACGACAGGGTCACGGACCACGCCGTGACCGCACCCACGATGGCGGGCAGCGCATCGAGATCCAGTCCGCTGGACGCTGTCGCGGCCCGCTCTGGATATCCGGTCGCGGCCCAGTACACCGAGTAGAACGCGTCGATGCCGGCCCGGGCGTCGGCCGGAATGCCCGCCGCCGCATCGTCGATGTGCCGCTTGGCACCCTCCGGATCGGCCAGTGACCACAGCAGGTTCGACGCACGCAGGAACGCCAGCCGGGCCCGTCCGTCATCGGTGAGCTCATCGGTCTGGATGGCGTCGAGCACCGCGTCCGACTCCTCGCCCCGACTGAGCCATGACAAGGCATGGGCCCGAATGAATTTCGCCTCCGCGCCACCGCCTGCGGCGATCGCTCCCTCAGCCAGCCGGTCGGCCAGCGCCAGATC
This sequence comes from Mycolicibacterium arcueilense, assembly GCF_058536225.1. Taxonomy (NCBI): domain Bacteria; kingdom Bacillati; phylum Actinomycetota; class Actinomycetes; order Mycobacteriales; family Mycobacteriaceae; genus Mycobacterium; species Mycolicibacterium arcueilense. Next base: position 1,753,480 of record NZ_JBZTYL010000007.1, on the reverse strand, counting down.
GGACAACCACACCGCGCCCTGCGCGGCCCGAGTCAGCAACTCGGGGTCGGGCGCGAGATCCGAATCGAGCATCAGCGCGGCTCGCCGCACCACCACCCGCATGGACTCGCGGTCGTCCCGGTCGCCGAGCGCGGTGGCAACCAGCCCCCGCAGGCGGCGCAGCCGAGAGCCCGGCACCCGGTTGCGCCGCACCTCGGCGTACAACGGGTGTGCCACGCGGACCTCACGGTCGGTGGGATCGATCGTGATCAGTCCACGGGCCTCGGCCGTCGCCACCGCATCGGCATCGGTGATCGCGGCCAGCCGATGCAGCTGGATCGGCTCGGCCACCGCCAATACGTCGACCACCTCACTCACCGCCGGTGGCAGTGCACCGATCCGCGTCTCGATCAGTTCGACCAGGCTGGGCGGAATCACCGGATCGCCGGTCCACCGCCAGTAGCCCTGCCGACACGCGAGGCGACCCTGCGCGACCTCCTGCTCGACGATGTTGCGCAGGTACAGCACGTTGCCCCGGGTCAGCCGCCACAGCCGTCGCGCTGCGTCCTCGTCCGGCGGGCCGTCGAGCGCGGCGGTCAGCAGCCGTGTCGATTCGTCGCGGGACAACGGCTGCAGGTCCAACCGCTCGAACCTGCCGCGGTCACATGCCGTCAGCACCTCGGCAGGTACCGGGGCACCCGTGCGCACGGTCAACAGGAGCTTGGCGGCGCCCCGCTGGACGATCTGCTGCAAGACGAAGCCCGACAACCCGTCGAGCAGGTGTGCATCGTCGACGCACACGAGTACCGGCCGGCCGTCGGAGGTTCCGGTCAGGCCGCCGATCACGCGGCCGACGAGCGCCACACTGTCGGCGTCCGAGGTACCCACCCATCGTGCGAACGTTCCCAGCGGCAGTCCCTGAGCCGCCGATGTTCCCACGGTCCAGCGTGTTTCGTAACCGCCGGTACCTGCTACCGCGAGCGCTTCTCGGGCGATACGGCTCTTGCCAACCCCTGCGCTTCCATAGATGACGATCCCGGACAGTTCGGTAGAGGCCAGCGCGGCGTCGATCAGCCGGCTCTCCTCCAACCGCCCTGTCAGCGGCCAGGCGAGTCGCACGCATCGAGATTAGGCGGAGGCCCGGTCGTTAGCACGGGTAACGACAAACTTCGAGCCAATTCGTTTGAGCGTCGCACCGGTCATGCTGAGAAATTGAAGTAGTGCAGTACGCGCGCCACCTCTGGGCCTGCGGTGCAACCGTGAGGATCTGTCGATCCACGAGGGATCCGGCGCGAGTCGAGAGGGCCGTAGAGATGACTTACATCGAAATTCCCGAGAGCCTGAGTCGAGACGATATCGACATTGCCGGCGGTGTTCCCACCGAGAGTCCTGACGAACTCGAGGCTCCGGTAATCCCTATTCCCCCGTGGCTCATCCCAGCGGCAAGCGGACTCTACACATGGCGGCTCGTGGATGTCCTCAATCTTCCTCCTGCAGATGCAGGCGTCGACGGACAGCCGACGGGAAACGGACAAGAAGCAACATTGCCTCCGATTCTCTTGCGGCGCGAGGAATTACGTCTCGACATCGACCGGCAGTACCCGCAGATGACAGCGAGCGGGACATCGTTCGCCGTGACAGAGCGCTATCACTGGGTAGCGTCACTGGCGAAGATCGGCGTCAACCATTGGGCTGGTCCGATTTGGTTCAAGGACGGAGATGTTGCATCCTTCGGATACACCAATGTCGACATCCGGGCTGTGAAGAGTCCCTTTGTCAATCAGCGGTCGGCGAAGGTCACGTTCACCGGCGGCGGACAGCGATCCTTTACTCGGGCCTATCGGTGGACATCGACAGCGTTTCATCCGGTCGAGTTCGAGTTCGATCACACGCCTGATGCAAACCCGGTCTATGCCATTGATACCCATGCGCATCCGAATCGGCCGGTGTCGTTGCCGTCGGAGAATTTGTCGATCGAGGATGTGTTCGCCCGCGCGGGCTTCAGTGTGACCAAGTCGAGCGGCGACAGTGTTGTTCCGGTCGGTGGCGCCGGCGCCAACGGAACGTGGAGCGACGCGGAGATGCACGATGCCATGCAGACCTACTGGTCGCGATTCAAGAATGCCCCGCAATGGTCGATGTGGACCTTCTGGGCGGCACTGCATGACCAGGGAACTTCGCTCGGCGGGATCATGTTCGACGACATCGGCCCCAACCACCGCCAAGGTACGGCAATCTTCACCGAAGCGTTCATAAAAGACCCGCCCAGAGGCGACCCTGCTCCCGACGCCTGGGTGGCGCGTATGCGGTTCTGGACTGCGGTGCACGAGATGGGTCACGCTTTCAATCTGGCCCATTCGTGGCAGAAGGCACTCGGCACGCCCTGGATCCCGCTTTCCAATGAGCCCGAGGCGCGTTCGTTCATGAATTACCCCTACAACGTCCAGGGCGGCCAGGGAGCGTTCTTTGCGGACTTCCCATTCCGGTTCAGCGACCCTGAGTTGCTGTTCATGCGCCACGCCCCGGCTCGCTTCGTACAGATGGGCAATGCCGACTGGTTCGACCACCACGGGCTTGAGCAGGCCGAGCTCAATGCGCAGTCGACCTATCGCGTCGAGGTCCGCGTCAACCGAGACAGGCCCGTGTTCGAGTTCCTCGAGCCCGTCATACTGGAAGTCAAACTCACGAATACCGACACGCAGCCAAAGCTTTTGCCCTCGACGGTCATCGACCCACAGGACGTGCTCGTAATCCTCAAGCAGAAGGGCAAGCCGGCGCGCCAATGGATGCCATACTCACGGCAGTGCCGCAAGCTCGACATGACCGTCCTACAACCGGGCGAATCGATGTACCAAGCGCTACCGGTTTTCGCCGGGCTGAACGGTTGGGACGTATCGGATCCCGGGGTCTATCAGATTCAGGTTGCGGTCGACGTCGACGGGCGGGTGGTCACCAGCGCCCCGCTCCAGCTGCGAATCGCCCCGCCTCGAAGCTGGGACGAGGAAGACGTAGCGCAGGAGTTCTTCTCCGAGGATGTTGGCCGCACGCTGTCGTTCACCGGTACCGCGGTCCTGACGTCGGCCAACGAAGTGCTGCGTGACACTGTCGAACGGTTGCCCCAGACCAGGGCAGCCATCCACGCCGCGGCGGCGTTGGCGGCGCCGCTTGCAAAGGATTACAAATTGCTGGTGATCCCAGAAGCGCCGATCACGACGACCCGCGTTGCCGAAGCAGGCGGCATAGTCGAGCAACGACCGGCGCGCGTCGATGACGTGGTGGAGCTGATCGGCGACAGGGTGCCGACACTTGAAGCTGCAGAAACCTTTGGTCACATAACGTTCCGCAACAACGTCGAGGCGATCAACCAGGCGCTGGCGACGAGTGGCGCAGTCCAGCCCGCTGCGGCGATGCAGAAGTCATTGGGCGACATCCTGGGACAACGCGGCGTTCTGCCTTCCGTGGTCGAAGCAGTTGACGACAAAGCCAAGGCGCTCGCTGCCGCGGCCTCGAAGGGACCCGGGAAGAACCGTCGAACCAACGGCAACAACGGTGACCGGCAAGCACATAAGCGTCGGAACTCGTGAAGCTGCACATCGAACTGCAGGAGGGGTGGGGCGGCGATCTCGTCGAGGTCACTGTCGGCGGCGAGCGAGCCTACGACGGTCGCCCCACGACCCGAATGCAGACGGGCTATGCCGCCGGCGTTGAAGTTGATCTACCTGACGCCGAGGAGTCGGTGTCTGTCGAGGTACGTCTTCCTGAGCGCGGCATAGTCGCCCGCCACGAGGTGAGCACCCGACATGAGACATGGATCGGCCTGAACCTGGAGGGCGATGTCGTGCGGGTACGTGAACAGCCCAATCAGTTCGGATACGTCTGAATCGATCACCGGCCGGTGGTGCCGTCGATCAGTTCGCGAAGGATATCCGCGTGACCGGCATGGCGGCCGGTCTCTTCGATCATGTGAGTCAGGGCCCAGCGGACGCTGGCCGAGGGGCGCCCGGGCCGGGATCTCGGAAGCGGTGCCGCGAGATCGGTGCAGTCGTCGAGCACCTCATTGGCCCGCTCGACGGCGTTCCGGTAGCGGGCGACGATGTCGGCGGCGCGGTCCGACCGTTCGACAGCGAACGTCGCCTGCCAGTCAGTGACGTCGTCCCCGAGAAAAATCCACCGTTCGACGTAGGTCAGATGATTCAGGAGGCCGAGCAGCGTGGTCCCCGACGGCACCGGCGACGTACGCGCCATCGGTTCCGGCGCGCCGTCGACCTTCGCAGCGATCGACGCGCGCAGATAGTCGAGAAACCCCCGCAATACCTCGGATTCGCTGTTCGCGGTCCGTGGCGGCGGATTGTCGTGCCTGCGGCGCTGGCTTGTATCCACCATGCCCAGTATCTGCACGGCGGCGCCCGATGGCACGGATCTTGCCGTTCCGGCAAGCGAGGAACGAACTTCCTCGCATGCGGGCAGTTCGGGAACTTTTCACCGCAGGCACGGAGAAACCTCTTTACCCGTCCCACTTACGCGCATAAGCTCACGGTGGTTTGTCCGCGGCCTCGCGCGCAGACCGACAGTTTTCGTAATCGACGTGCCAGGCCTGCCCCGCAGAGCGACTCGGCGAAAGGACGGACCAAGTGAGCAGCTCCATCCCGGTGTTCAACCCCTCCAACGAGGAGCAGATCGCGGAGGTCCCCGATTCGGATCAGATCGCAGTCGACGCCGCGGTGGCCCGGGCACGAGAGACGTTCGAATCAGGGGTGTGGCGCAAGCTGCCCGCGGCCCACCGGGCCGAGGTACTTTTCCGCGCCGCCGAGATCATCAAGGCGCGCACCGAGGAGCTCGCGGAGATCGAGGCGCGGGACAACGGTATGAACGCGATGGCTGCGCAGCAGATCATCAAGGTCGCCAACGAGATGCTGATCTACTACGCAGGTTGGGTTGGCAAGATCCACGGCGAGTCGGCCAATCTCATCTCCGACGGCCTGCTCGGCCACTTCGAGGAGTATCACACCTTTACCCAGCTCGAGCCGGTCGGCGTCGTCGGCCTCATCATCCCTTGGAACGGACCGTTTTTCGTCGCCATGCTCAAGGTTGCCCCGGCCCTGGCGGCCGGATGCAGCGCAGTGCTCAAGCCGGCTGAGGAGACCCCGCTGTCCGCGCTGAAGCTCGAAGAGATCTTCCGCGAGGCAGGATTGCCCGACGGTGTGCTCAATGTCATCACTGGGTACGGCGAGACCACCGGCGCGGCGCTCACCGCGCACCCGGACGTAGACAAGATCGCGTTCACCGGGTCGACGGAGGTTGGGCGTCTGATCGTCAAGGCCGCCGCAGGCAACCTCAAGCGCCTGACGCTGGAACTCGGTGGGAAATCGCCGCTGATCATGTTCGACGACGCCAATCTCGACAAGGCGATCATGGGTGCCGGCATGGGGTTGCTCGCCGGTTCCGGCCAGAACTGTTCCTGCACATCCCGTATCTATGTCCAACGCAAGATCTACGACCAGGTCGTAGAAGGGCTGGCGGGCTTTGCGCAGATGCTGCCGATGGGCGGCTACGAGGACCCCACGTCGGTTCTCGGCCCGCTGATCAGCGAGAAGCAGCGCAAGCGCGTGGAGGGCATCGTCAGCGACGGTGTGGCAGGCGGCGCCGAGGTGATCACAGGCGGCAAGCCGATGGATCGCAAGGGCTACTTCTACGAGGCGACCATCGTCACCAACACCACCCCCGACATGCGGCTGATCACTGAGGAGATCTTCGGCCCGGTCGGCTCGGTGATCCCCTTCGACGAAGAAGAAGAGGCGATCTCCGCCGCCAACGACACCGAGTACGGCCTGGCCGGCGCGATCTGGACCGAGAACCTCAGCCGCGCCCATCGCGTCGCGAATTCCCTTCGGGGTGGCCAGATCTGGGTGAACTCCGCGTTGGCGGCGGACCCCTCCATGCCGATCTGTGGCCACAAGCAGTCCGGTTGGGGCGGTGAGCGCGGCAAGAAGGGACTAGAGGCCTACTTCAACACCAAGTCGGTCTACATCGGACTATGACCGCTCAGCCAGCGAGCGCCTGACGCGCGTACGCCCGCACATCGGCGTCACTGTCGTCCAACGCCACGGTCAGCGCCTGACGCGCCGTCTCCGAATCCGCCCACCGGCTCAGGCTCAGCACCGCGGCCTTGCGGACATCGAGATGCTGATCGTCCAGCGCCCGCGACAGGGTGGGTACCGCCACCTCCGGCACGGCCCCGGCCAACGCCCGGGCCGCGCCCTGACGAATCTGCCAGGCCGACTCGGTGAAGGCCTTCTCGACGCTGACCACGTCGTCGCCGGTGCAGCCGACCGCGCCGAGGGAGGCCAGGGCCGCCGCCCGGACGAGCGGATCCGGGTCGTCGAGTGCCACGCGCACCGCATCGGCACCGGCCCGCAGGGTCGCCAGGCCGCCCACCGCGGCGATCCGCACCTCCCGGTTCTCGTCGGTCGTGGCTGCCGCGACGCCGGTGTGGTCGTCGACCGACACCAGAGCGCGCACGGCTTCGATCCGAACCCGGTGATCGATGTCGGTCGACGCAGCCCGGTACGCCTCGGCGCTACCGGCGCGCCGGGAACTCAGCAGGTACACCGTCACGGCACGGACCACCGGGTCTGCGGACTCGAGTCGGTCGACGAAGGCGCCCGGGTCCGGCAGGACCTCGACGAGTTCACGGACCGCGTCGGCGGTCTCGCGCCGCACCCCGGCGTCGTCGTCTGCCAGCGCGGCCACCAACGCAGGCTGGTACCCGTCGGGCAGATACTCGACGAGGGTGGCGACCGCGGTACGGCGCACGCCGGCGTCCGCGTCGGTCAGGTAGCCGCTCAGATCCTCCAGCGTGGGCTCCTCCAAGGCCAGCACCGCGGCGATGCGTGGCGACGGCGGCTGCCCGGAATCGGTGGTCCGGACGCGGGACCGCTCGACAGCCGGAGCCCGGCCGCCGTGCAGGTGTGGCTGTTCGACCGCCGTCACCGGGTCCTGCGAGGTCAGGTGGTCCAACTCGGGGACCGCGACGAAATACGGTGCCACCGGCCGCTTCACGAACTGCATGGAGCCGTCGTCGCCCTTGTACAGGTTCAGGTGGTAACGCCACTGCTGGTCGTCCCGCTCGGGCAGGTCTGCCCGCTCATGGTAAAGACCCCAACGCGATTCGGTCCGGGTCAACGACGAACGCGCCGCCATCTCCGCGCAGTCGCGGATGAAGGACACCTCGGCGGCACGCATCAACTCATGCGGCGTGCGGGCTCCGATCCCCTCGACCTCGGCCTCCATCCGCTCGAAGGTCTGCACCGCGATCGACAGCTTGGTCGCGGTCTTCGGCGGCGCCACATAGTCGTTGACGAACCGGCGCAGCTTGAACTCGACCTGCGGCTGCGGCGGACCGTCCGGGTGACGCAGCGGACGGTAGATGAGCTCATGAGCCTCGGCCACCTGATCGGCCGGAAGCTGACCCGGCACAGCCACTTCCGACAATGTGGAGGCCGCGTGCTCACCGGCCAGGTCGCCGTAGACGAAAGCGCCGATCATGTAGTTGTGCGGCACGCACGCCAGGTCGCCGGCAGCGTACAGGCCCGGGACAGTGGTGCGGGCATGCTCGTCCACCCATACGCCCGATGCGGAATGGCCTGAGCACAAACCTATCTCGGAGATGTGCATCTCGATGTCGTGGGTGCGATAGTCGTGCCCGCGGTTGGCGTGGAACGTTCCGCGGGTCGGCCGCTCGGTGGTGTGCAGGATGTTCTCCAGCGTGGTCAGCGTCTCGTCGGGCAGATGGCTGACCTTGAGGTAGATCGGTCCACGGGCCGATTCGATCTCCTCTTTCACCTCGGACATCATCTGGCCTGACCAGTAGTCGGAGTCGACGAACCGCTCCCCCAGCGCATTGACCTGGTAGCCGCCGAACGGGTTGGCCACATAGGCACAGGCCGGGCCGTTGTAGTCCTTGATCAACGGATTGACCTGGAAGCATTCGATTCCCGAAAGCTCGGCGCCGGCGTGGTAGGCCATCGCGTATCCGTCACCGGCATTGGTGGGATTCTCGTAGGTGCCGTACAGATATCCCGAGGCCGGCAGTCCGAGTCGGCCGCACGCTCCGGTGGACAGAATCACCGCCTTGGCCGCGACAGTGACGAATTCACCGGTGCGGGTGTTGAATGCGACCGCGCCGACCGCCCTGCCCCCGTCGGTGAGCACCCGCACCGGCATGAACCGGTTCTCGATGCGGATCTTCTCGCGCATCGACCGTTGCCGCAGCACTCGGTACAGGGCCTTCTTGACGTCCTTGCCCTCGGGCATCGGCAAGACGTAGGAGCCGGATCGGTGCACGCGCCGCACGGCATACTCGCCGTGCTCGTCCTTCTCGAACTTGACGCCGTACCGCTCGAGCCGCTGCACCATGGCGAAGCCACGGGTGGCGGTCTGATAAACGGTGCGCTGGTTGACGATTCCGTCGTTGGCCCGGGTGATCTCGGCGACGTAGTCCTCCGGCTCGGCCTTGCCGGGGATGACGGCGTTGTTGACGCCGTCCATCCCCATGGCCAACGCACCGGAGTGCCGCACGTGCGCCTTCTCCAACAGCAGCACCTGGGCACCGTTCTCGGCCGCGGTGAGTGCGGCCATGGTGCCGGCGGTGCCCCCGCCGATCACCAGTACGTCGCAGTCGATCCGGATCGCGTCATCGACATCGGGAATCTCGGTCAGTTCGGTCAAGGTTGCTCCAAAGCGGCAATGATCTCGGCGCGCAGCGCCGATCGTTCGGGATGGTCGGTCCGGGGCTGGCCCACCTCGATGAGGGCGCGCAACGGCTGGCCGGCACGACCGAGCACAGCGACCCGGTCACCGAGGATGAGTGCCTCGTCGACGTCGTGAGTGACGAACACGATCGTCGTCGGATGCGCCTTCCAGGTGTCGATCAGCAACCGCTGCATGGCTGCCCGGGTCTGCGTGTCCAGCGCGGCGAACGGCTCGTCCATCATCACCGCGCGGGGTGCGCCGGCCAGGCCTCTGGCGAGCTGGACCCGCTGCCGCATTCCGCCGGAGAGGTTCTTCGGCAGGAAATCGGCGAAACCGGACAGGCCGACTTCGGCGATCCAGCGATCAGCCCGCTCCCGACGATTGGTTTTCGGCTCCCCCCGCAACTGCAGGGCGAGTTCGATGTTGGACCGCACGGTGCGCCACGGCAGCAGGGCGCTGTCCTGGAACACCATTCCGCGGTCCCTCGAGGTGGTGGTGACCGGTTCGCCGTCGGCCAGCACCCGGCCTGCATCGGGCCGCAGCAGCCCGGTGAGCGCACGCAGGACCGTGGACTTACCGCATCCCGAGGGGCCGGTCAGCACCAGGATCTCGCCAGGCTCCACCGTGAGGCTCAGCTCCTCGATCACCGGGGCGCCGGTGTAGGACAACGTGATTCCGTCGAGCTGCAGGCGCAGTCCCGTGCCGGCAAGCGTTGTGGTCATCGCACGCTCTCCTCACCGCGTGGCAGCCAACGGGTGGCCCGACGGCCGATCAGCTCGACCGCCGCGGCGGTCAGGAAGCCGAGCACACCGATCGTGATGATGCCGACGAACACGTCGGGGTAGTTCAGCACCGTGTACGCCTGCCAGGTGCGGTAACCCACACCGAGGCGGCCCGAGATCATCTCGGCCGAGATGACACAGATCCAGGCCACGCCCATACCGACCGAGAGCCCGCCGAACAGTCCCGGCAGGATGCCGGGCAGCACCACCTGGCGGAGCACGTCGAGCCGACCACCACCCAGCGTGCGGACCGAGTCCTCCCAGATGGTCGGAAGCGCACGCACCGCATGCCGGACGCTGACCATGATCGGGAAGTAGGCCGCCAGGAACGTGATGAACACGATCCCCGCCTCATCGCTGGGAAACAACAGGATGGCCACCGGCACAATGGCAATCGCCGGGATCGGCCGGGCCAGTTCCGTGAGCGGACCGAAGATGTCGGCGAACAGGGCGGTGCGCCCCAGCAGGATTCCTGTGATCACCCCGATCACCGCGGCGATTCCGAATCCGGTGAGGATCCGGATCAGCGACTGGCCGAGGTCCAGCCAGTACTCCGGGGTGCCGAGCCGGTTCACCAGGGCCGCAGTGATTTCGGTGACCGTGGGCAGCGTGTCGAACCGCAGCCCGAACCGCACGTCGTTGGCTGTCAACAGCTGCCACAGCACGATGGCCCCCACCACCGACGTCAGGCGGATCAGACGATGCCGCCAGACTGACGGCGGGCGGCGGGTGCTACGGGCTTCCGGCGCGACCGGCGGGTCGCTGACTGCGGCCGGCGCGGCATCGGTGGTGGTCACACCGCACCTGCCAGCGCTTGCCGGTAATCGACGATCGCCGCGCCGGGATGCGCTGCGGCATAACGTTCGGCGCCTGCCTGGGTACCGAAGGGCAGGTAGCCTTCGGCGCCCGACTCCGGCAGGCGCACCCACACCGCCTTGTCGGCGAACCACCGCGTACCCAGTTCGGCGTCGGAGATGTAGGCGGCGCGGACCTTCTTGCCCTCGCCCTCTGCCTGTCGGATCGCCTTGAGCAGGCAGACCGGCGTCGCGGCCGCCGTAGTGGCATCAGACCCGTCGAGCCACAGTTCGCCCGCGGTGGCGGGATTGTCGACAGCGGTGTGGCACACCGGATCGGTGCCGCTCAACGCCGAGGGGTTGACGTTCGACCCCAGCGCCTTGTCGTAGTCCTGACCACGCGTCGCGAACGCCGCCCGCAACGGTGCATCCTGCACGAAACCGGTGACGTCGAGGTCGGCGAAGTTGTCGATCGACTTCAGGTAGGGCACATCGCCTTTGAGTGCGTCGACCAGCGACGGCTTGAGCGTGGTGTCGAACGAGGTTCCGCCCGGCCCGTTGTACAGGTAGACGACCTCCTGCGGCAGCCCACTGCCCTCGGCGACGAGGCGGGCCGCCTCCAAAGGCTTGCTGTTGAGGAAGTCGGTGGCATCCAGTTGTGCCTGCAGGAACGCGTCGAGCACCTCCGGGTGGTCGGCCGCATACGCCCGGCGCACCACCACTCCGTGCAAGGTCGGGTAGTTCAGCTCGGCTCCGTCGTAGAGCAGTTTGGCCTTGCCCTGCTGGACCAACAGCCCGGGCCAGGCGACGAACTGTGAGAGTGCCTGAACCTGACCTGATTCCAGCGAGGAGGCGCCGACCTGAGGCTGCTGGTTGAGCACCTCCACACCGGTCTTGGCGTCGACGCCGGCCTTGCCGAGGGCCTGCACCAACATGCCGTGGCCCGCCGATCCGACGCTGGCCGAGACCTTCTTGCCGGCCAGATCGGTCAACGACTTCGCCGGTGAATCCGGCGCCACCACAACCATGTTCAGCGCACCTTTCGGGTTGTACCCGGTGACCGAGACGATCTCGGTCTTGGCGCGTTCGTTGGCCTGCGTCTTGGACCCGTTGATGAGCATCGGGTAGTCACCCATGGACCCGATGTCGATCTTCTCGGCGACCATCTGCGCGGTGATCGGTGCTCCGGTGTCGTAGTCCTGCCACGTCACGTTGTACTTGGTGCCGGTGCGGGTGGTGATGTCGGCCAACCGACGCTCCAGGTATCCCTGGGCGCGCAACAACGTTCCGGCGGTCACCGTGTTGATGGTCTTGGACTGGTAGCCGACGACGACGTCGACGGTATCGGCCGACTTCGTCGCCGAGTCCAGGGAGCAACCGGCGGTCACGAGCGTGAGGCCGGCAGTGAGGGCGATCAGGGCTGTTTTCACATCGGGTCCTCTAGCGGATGAGATAGGGCATGTTGACGGTGACGGCGCCGGTGGGACAGCGAGCCGCGCAGGGCCCGCAGTACCAGCACTCGTCGACGTGCATGAAGGCCTTGCCGTTCTCGGGATTGATGGCCAGCGAATCCAGCGGACACACGTCGACGCACAATGTGCAGCCCTCGATACACAGGGATTCGTCGATGGTCACCGGGACATCGGCGCGCTGATTGACCAGTGTCATGCGTCTCTCCTAACAAGGTTGCCTCGCATGGTGATTCGGTCACCACGCATCCTGATGTACTCCAGGTCGACGGGTGTGCCGTCATCCAGACTGGTCAGCCGTTCCGACATCAACAGGGCCGATCCGGCGGGCACCTGCAACATCGCGGCCGTGTGTGCGTCAGCCGAAACCGCTTCCAGGGCAAGGCTTGCCCCGCCCAGACGGCGCCCGCTGACTCGTTCGATGAGCGCGAAGATATCGTTGCTCTCCAGCGGATGGTCGATCACCTGCTCACCGATCTCGGGAGCCAGGTAGGTCAGATCCAGCGACACCGGAAGGTCGGCGAGATAGCGCAGGCGCTCGATGAAGACGACCTGGGCACCGGGTTCGAGCGCCAGCTTGCGGGCCACTGCAGGCGGGGCCGACAGCCGCTGAACGGCCCTCACTTCGTTGCGAACGTCGCCGTAGTCCTTGAACGTTTCCTTCAGTCCTACCAACGCGTCGAGGCCGTGATCGTATTTTCTGGCCGCCACATGCGTGCCGACCTTGGTGCCCCGGTCGATCAGGCCCTCGTTCTTGAGGACGGCCAGGGCTTCACGAATGGTGTTGCGGGAAACGAAGAACTCGGCAGCCAGTTCCGCCTCGGACGGCAGCGCCCGGTCGTAGGTGCCTTCGTAGATCTGGTGGCGCAGAACGTCGGCCACCTGGCGGGCCTGATCGGCGCGCGCACGGCGACTCGGCAGCGATACGGGATGGACTTCGGGCTGCGACGACACGCACTCACGGTAAGCGGCGATTCAGGGGTGTCGCAGTGCGGCGAATCTGCCGTTTGCGCAGGTTAACTGATTGCGCCGCCAGCCGACGTCCGGTACCTGGCGAAACCGCCGTCGCGGCTCGCATTGCGCCACCTCGACCGCGAGGAGAATTTACAAATCGCGATGATTGAAACGTCGTTTGGGTCCGCTGGGCCTGTCTGAAAAAACTTTGGTCACTTTGGCCCCGTCCGCCCCAAACAGCGGTTTCTTGTCGGTCACTCGAACTAGTGTTCGAATCATGAAGGTCGGGTTCGCGCAGAACCGGGGCGCGGTACAGACCGCGCTGGCCGACCACCTGGCCGCGACCACGACGCTTGTCGATGTTGATTTCACTGGGTTCGACACTGCGGAGTTACTGGCTATCCAGTCCGAGCGCGAGCGGCAGGCTCGCGCGCAGGCGACGGTCGATCACCGCATCCAGTCGGCGCTGATGGCCCTGACCGGTCCACGGGAGATCGGTGGAAAGTCATGGACTGACGTCCTTGCCACCCGGATGCGGATCAGTCGCAAGGAAGCGTCACGCAGAGTGGCCGCGGCCGCCGACCTCGGGCCGCGATATGGCCTCACCGGCGAGGTGCTGGAGCCGATGCTGCCCGCATGCGCGGAGGCGCTGCGGTCAGGGTCGATCAACACCGAACACGTCACGATCATCAGCCATACGGTGGTGGAAGCGGAAAAGTACGTCGGCCCAGCCGAACTCGCCCAGATCGAGTCGGACCTGGTGGCCACGGCGACCCGTGACACTCCCGAAACCCTGAAGGCCGCTGCCGACAAACTGCTGTATCTGCTCAACCAGGACGGCGATAGTCCCGACGTCGCAGCCCACCTGCGTGGGCTGCGCATCGGCAAACAGGACGCCGACGGGTTGGTTCACGTCCAGGGTTGGCTGGACCCCGAGACCGCTGCCTACCTGACCACGGTCACCGGCGTTTGGGGCGCACCCGGCATCAACAACCCCAATGACCCTGAGCCACTCCACAACCCGTCACCCAACCCGCTCGACATTCCCGACGCCCCTGACGGCGAAGCCGCTGACGTTGAGGCCGGGCCCGAGACGACGGCTACCGAGGCCTCGCCAGCACAGCAACAGGCACAGCAGGAAGCAGCCTGCCGCGACACCCGGACCCAGGCTCAACGCAACCACGACGCACTCAAAGTGGCGCTGCGCGAACTACTGATGTCCAAACGGCTCGGCCAGCACGGCGGACTCCCGGTCACCGTGGTGGTCTCCACGACCCTGGCTGAATTGGAGGCCGGCGCCGGAATCGCCGTCACCGGGGCGGGCATCTGGATGCCGATGACAGAACTCATCCGATTGGCATCGCACAGCTTTCACTACCTCACCGTCTACGAACACCACACCGCAGAGCCCCTGTACATGGCCCGCACGAAACGGTTGGCCACCAAAGCCCAACGCCTTCTGCTCTACAACCGAGACCGCGGATGCACCCGCCCGGGTTGCACCGCCCCGGCGGACTACTGCGAGGCGCACCACGCCAAAGCCGACTGGCAACACGGCGGACGCACCGACGCCCCTGCCCTCGCCCTGACCTGCGGCCCTGACAACCGTCTGGTCGGGCTCGGCTGGACCACCAGCGTCGATCCAGATACCGGTCGCATTCACTGGCATCCCCCGCCCCTGATGGACACGGGGCAAGGCAACCTCAATCACCACTTCCACCCCGAGGAACTATTGGTTCCTCCGGAGCCCTAGCCGTGAACCAGCGTCCGGCTGACTGTCACCGGGATTCCGTTGAGTGCGCCGTTTCCGGACGGCTCGTCGATGAAGTCCGGAAGCGACAGGATGTTGGTGTTCACCCCGGGTGCGGCGTTGGCGACACCGAGCCGGGTGCCGGGCTGGCCGTGTCCCCAACCGTGCGGCATCGACACCACACCGGGTTTGATCGCGTCGGTCACCTCGACGGGCACGACGATCTTGCCTGCGGTCGACGCCACTTCTGCGTCATCGCCGTCGGCGATACCGCGCTCGGCCGCGTCGCGGCTGTGCATCAGCAGGGTGCACCGGTCTCGGCCCTTCATCAGCGAGCCGACGTTGTGCAGCCAGGAATTGTTGGACCGCAGATGCCGCCGGCTGACCAGCACCAGATCATCGGAGCCGCGATCCAGTCGCTCGGCCAGCCGGGGCAGGTCGTCGAGCAGGTACTGCGGCGCGATCCGGATCTTCTTGTCGGAGGTGCCGAGCACCTCGGGCACCCGTGGCACCATCGGGCCGAAGTTGATGCCGTCCGGATGAGCCTTGAGCTTCTCCAATGTCAGGCCGTCCGGGTTCTCGCCGTACCGGTCGCCGAACGCGGCGGTCCGCAGCGTCAGATCGAGCATGCGTTCCGGCCCGCCGTGCTCGTAGTGCTTGCGGACCTCGGCGCCGTCGAGCCCCTGGGTGAAGCACAGGTAGTCGAACCAACCGTCGTCGAGCGCGGCGACGTCGACGTCCTCGGCCGCAGTGCCGGTGCACAACCCGGTCAACCGGATGAGGATCTCCCATTCCTCGGGAGCGTCTGGGTCTTCGCGATGGAACACCGGCGGCGAGTAGCGCGCGAAGCTGTTGATCGCCGCGCCCAGCAGCAGATCGGCGGAATGGGGCTGCTCCAGTGCCGAGGAACCGGGCAGGATGACATCGGCGTGCTTGGTTGTCTCGTTGAGCCACAGATCCACCGAGATCATCGCATCGAGCTGCGGCAGCGCCTCGTCGAGCTTGTCGCCGCCCGGAGTGGACAGCACCGGGTTGCCGGCCACCGTGATCAGCGCCTTGAGTTGCCCTTCGCCGGGAGTGACGATCTCTTCGAGCATGCACGACACCGGCACCTGCCCCATCACCTCTTTGGCCCCGCGTACGCGGGTGCGGTACCGGCCGAAGTTCGGCGCCCCGTCCTCCAGGCCCGGGATCGGCTGGCTGGTGACGGTCCACGCGGTCGGAGTGGCGAACATCGAGCCGCCCGGGGTGTCGAAGTGGCCGGTGACGATGTTGACCACATCCACCAGCCAGCTGGCCAGGCTGCCGAACTCCTGGTTGCAGGTACCGATCCGGCCGTAGACCACCGCGCGCGGTGTGCCGGCCAGTTCCCGGGCCAGACCGCGAATCCGCTCTGCAGCGATACCCGTTGCGGCAGAGACTCTTTCGGGTGACCATGCGGCCACCACCTGTTGCAGCGTCGATACCCCGTCGAGGTGACGCTCCAGGTCGCCGAGGTTGACCAGGCCCTCGTCGAACACGGTGTGGACGATTCCGAGCAGCAGTGCCGCATCGGTGCCGGGCGTGATCGGCAGCCACTCATCGGCCTTGGCGGCAGTGGCGGTGCGCACCGGGTCGATGACGATCACCTTGCCGCGCTTGCGAATACCGCCGATGATGCCCATCACGTCAGGCGCGGCCAGCAACGATCCCTGTGACGCCGCGGGGTTGGCGCCCATGACCACCAGCAGATCGGTGCGCTGGATGTCCGGGGTCGGGAATGCCCACCAGCTGCCGTACATCAGATGCGACGACAGATTCTTCGGCCACTGGTCGATGGTCCCGGGCGAGTAGGTGATCGGCATCCCGGACAGGCCCAGCAGGACCGCCGAGTAGCGCGACAGCGAGAACGAGTGCGCCAGTGGGTTGCCGGTGTAGGCCGCGACCGCGCCGATGCCGTACTTCTCGATCACGGGCGCGAGCAGTTCGGTGCAGCGGCGGAACGCGGTGTCCCAGTCGACCTCGTGCCATTCGCCGTCGACCTTGATCATGGGCCGGCGGATCCGGTCAGGGTCGTCGTGCAGCGCGGCCAGCGACGCGCCTTTCGGGCAGATGTGCCCCGCGCTCCACTGGTCGGCCTTGTTGGGCCGAACGCTCGCCACCTTGCCGTCGGCGACCTGAATCTCCAAGCCGCACATCGCCTCACACAGCGGGCAGGCGTGGAGATGCAGGCCGTCCTCGCCGATATCCGCGATACTTCTCGGCTCGTGTCCCATCAGCGGCCTCCGATGTTGTTACGTGTGACCACACACGTAACAACATCGTGGCACCGAACGACACCGGTATCCCGTTGTTCGGGACAGGTACTACTGGTCGGGGCGATCCTGAGCCGCGCCCTGCACGGCCGCGGCGGCAGCCCGGATCTGCGGGGTCACCAGCATCACCTGGCCCAGAACACCGTTGACGAAGCCAGGTGACTCATCGGTGGACAGCTCTTTGGCGAGCTCGACGGCTTCGTCGACGGCCACCGGCTCGGGAACGTCCTCGGCGTGCAGCAGCTCCCAGACGGCCACCCGCAGGATGGCCCGGTCCACGGCGGGCAGTCGCTCCAACGTCCATCCCTGCAGGTGCGCCGAGATGAGATCGTCGATGTGCGCGGAGTGCTCGGTGACGCCGCGCGCCACCGACACCGTGTAGGGGTTGAGCGGGGTGACGTCGGGCTGGTCCTCGGCCAGCGCGGCACGGCCGTCGGCCACCGCCTCCGGCGTCAGACCGCGGGCCTCGGCCTCGAACAACAGGTCGACGGCGCGCTTGCGGGCCTGGTGACGGCCCCGGTCGCCACGGCGATCAGGCATGCTCAGCCATTCACGCGGCCGAGGTAGCTGCCGTCGCGGGTATCGACCTTCAGCTTGTCGCCGGTGTTGATGAACAGCGGAACCTGGATCTCGGCACCGGTCTCCATGGTGGCGGGCTTGGTGCCTGCGCTCGAGCGGTCACCCTGCAGGCCCGGCTCGGTGTGGGACACCTCGAGCTCGACCGACACCGGAAGCTCCAGGTACAGCGGAACACCATCGTGGAACGCGATCTGCACGGGCAGGCTCTCCAGCAGGAAGTCGGCCAACCGGCCGACGAGCGCCTCGGACAGCGGATGCTGGTTGAAGTCTTCGGAATCCATGAAGACGAAGTCGCTGCCGTCGCGGTACAGGTAGGTGGCGTCGCGCCGGTCCACGGTGGCCGTCTCCACCTTGACGCCGGCGTTGTACGTCTTGTCGACGACCTTGCCGGACACCACGTTCTTCAGCTTCGTCCGCACGAAGGCCGGGCCCTTGCCCGGCTTGACGTGCTGGAATTCGACGATCTGCCACAGCTGTCCGTCGATCTGCAGGACGAGCCCGTTCTTGAAGTCGGCAGTCGATGCCATGAGGGTGTAGCTCCTAAGCTTTTGTCACAAAATGGCCAGTTCCTTGGGGAACCGGGTAAGCAGGTCGGGTGCCGACTCTCCGACGACCAGGGTGTCCTCGATCCGGACACCGCCGCGATCGGGCAAGTAGACACCAGGCTCAACGGTGACCGCAGAGCCAGCAAGCAGTGTACCGGCGGCAGCGGCATTGATTCCGGGCGCTTCGTGGATCTGCAGTCCGACGCCGTGCCCGAGTCCGTGCCCGAAGTTGTCGCCGTAGCCGGCATCGGCGATGACCTGGCGTGATGCCGCATCCACCGAGCTCAGCGAAACCCCAGGAGCAAGTGCCTCGCGGCCGGCCCGCTGCGCGGTGGCCACCAGCTCATAGATGTCGCGCTGCCAGTCCGCGGCTGGGCCCAGGACGAACGTGCGCGTCATATCGGAGTGGTAGCCGGCGACGAGCGCACCGAAATCGATCTTCACGAAGTCGCCCGCAGCCAGCACCGCATCCGTGGGACGGTGGTGCGGGATGGCGGAATTCACGCCCGCCGCCACGATCGTCTCGAACGACGGGCCATCGGCGCCGTGATCGAGCATCAGGGCCTCCAGCTCATTGCGCACCTCGCGCTCGGTGCGGCCGGGACGCAGGCCACCACGCTCCAGTAGGTCCATCAGCGCCGCGTCGGCGGCCTCGCAGGCCAACCGCAGCATCGCAATCTCGCCGGCGTCCTTGACCTCACGCAGCGCCTCCACGGTGCCCGCCGCGCGGATCCACTCGACCGTGTCGCCGGCCGCCTTCTTCAGGGCCGCGTAAGCATCCACCGTCACCACATGGCTCTCGAAACCCAGCCGCAGGGCGCCGGCGCGGGCGGCGCGCCCGGCCAGGTGCGACCCACACGCCCGCTCGATGACCACCTCGGCGTCCGGTGACTGCTGCGCGGCCTGCGTGCGGTAGCGGCCATCGGTGGCCAGCACCGGCACGACATCCTCGGCGAGTATCAGCAGGGCCGCGTTCGAACCGGTGAATCCGGACAGATAACGCACGTTGACCAGGTCAGTTACCAACATCGCGTCCAGACCCGAATCGGCCAGTCGACGCCGCAGCCGGTCCCTGCGCTGGGAAATAGTCACGGTCTGTGACGCTACTCGCTACAGTGTGCCCCCATGAGCAAGTGGTTACTGCGCGGAGTGGTGTTCGCAACAGCGATGGTCATCGTGCGCTTACTGCAAGGAGCACTGATCAACGCCTCGCCGGGTAATGCCACCTGGTGGAGCCTCGCGCTGGTCACGGTGTTCGGAATCGGAGTGCTGATCTGGGGCCTTCTCGACGGCCAGAGTGATGCCCGCGCCAATCCGGATCCGGACCGTCGCGCCGACATGGCGATGACCTGGCTGATCGCCGGCCTGTTCGCCGGCGTCGTCAGCGGCGCCGTGGCGTGGTTCATCGGGCTCTTCTACAAGAGCCTCTACACCGACGCGCTGCTCAACGAGGTGACCACGTTCGCAGCGTTCACCGCCCTGCTGACGTTCCTGCTCGGCGTGGCAGGTGTGACGGTGGGCCGCTGGCTGGTTGACCGCAAGGCGCCGCCGCAGCCCCGCCAGCGTCACCACGGCCTGGCCGCAGACGACCGCGCCGACACCGATGTGTTCGCCGCCGTGAGCGCCAACGGCGCCGCCGAGAGCACCGACGACACCACCCAGGCCATCGAGTACCCCGAGCAGCCCAAGCAGTAGCCGGTCCGCTGCCCGCAAGGGCAGAACGAGAATTCAGTCGCGAGTGGCGCGGGCGATCAGGCCCGCGCCACTTCTGCGTATGCGGCCGCCAACAGTGACGGATCCGGGCCTTCCAGCCGGCCCGGCTTGGCCAGCCCGTCGAGCACGACGAACCGCAGCACTCCCGAGCGGTTCTTCTTGTCGCCCGCCATGTAGTCCATCAGCTGGGGCAGGGCGTCGCCGTCGTAGCTGACGGGCAACCCGAGTGCGGTCAGCACCGAGCGGTGCCGCTCGGCGGTCTTGTCGTCGAGACGGCCGGCCAACCGGCCCAATTCGGCCGCGAACACCAAACCCACCGACACGGCGGCACCGTGACGCCACTTGTACCGCTCACGACGCTCGATGGCGTGTGCAAGGGTGTGGCCGTAGTTGAGGATCTCGCGCAACTGCGATTCGCGTTCGTCCGCAGCAACCACCTCGGCCTTGACCGTGATGGCCCGACGGATCAGTTCGGGCAGGACGGTGCCGGCTGGATCCAGCGCTGCTTCCGGATCGGCCTCGATCAGATCGAGGATCACCGGGTCGGCGATGAAACCGGCCTTCACGATCTCTGCCATTCCGGCGATGATCTCGTTGCGCGGCAAGGTTTCCAGCGTCGCGAGGTCCACCAGGACCGCCGCCGGCTGGTGGAACGCGCCGACGAGGTTCTTGCCGGCGTCGGTGTTGATCCCGGTCTTGCCGCCCACCGCCGCGTCGACCATGCCGAGCAGCGTGGTGGGCACGTGCACGATGTCGACACCGCGCAGCCAGGTGGCCGCAGCAAAGCCCGC
The DNA here is from genome assembly GCF_058536225.1 of Mycolicibacterium arcueilense. Taxonomy (NCBI): domain Bacteria; kingdom Bacillati; phylum Actinomycetota; class Actinomycetes; order Mycobacteriales; family Mycobacteriaceae; genus Mycobacterium; species Mycolicibacterium arcueilense. Next base: position 1,733,079 of record NZ_JBZTYL010000007.1, on the reverse strand, counting down.
GACGTCAGTGGCCGCTCCCCCGCCGAGGCTGACGACGGCGTCCTTACGACCAATACCGATGCGCCCCAGCACTTCCCAGATGTAGCCTACGACCGGCAGCTCCTTGCCCGCCTCGGCATCCGGAATCTCGATGCGGTGCGCATCAATTCCCTTGTCTGCCAAGTGTTGCCGGACAGCTTCGGCGGTCTGGGTCAACACCGGCTGATGCAGGATCGCCACCTTGTGACGGCCCTCGAGCGTGTTTCCCAACTCGCCGAGCAGACCGGTTCCGATGATGACCGGGTAGGGCCGGTCCACCAGTACCTCGACGATTACCGGGTCAGTCATCATGTCGCTCCGCGTTGCGAGCGGCCAGGGCCGCGGGGGTGGGTATGGCTGCAGATTCAGTATTGGAAGAAGTGGCCGGAGGCTTGCCGCCGGTGGCCTCGGAACCGGACGAGGACTGTGCGGATGCCGCACCACGCCGCCACGGCGGACGACGCCTGCGCCGCTTCGCGGTCCGTGCCGAGGGCTGGGACTGCTTCTCGGGCTGTTTCTGGACCGGCGGGTTTTCCAGGCGCGTGACGATGGTGCGCACCACCGCCCCTGGGTTGCGCCGGTTGGTGTTGATCCGCATGGTCGCGACCCGACGGTAGAGCGGCACCCGCTCGGACATCAGGGCGCGGTACTTCTCGGCCCGGTCGGGGCCGGCCAGCAGCGGGCGGACGGTGGAACCACCGGTTCGACGTACCCCCTCCGCGGCGCTGATCTCCAGGTACACGACGGTGTGCCCGGCCAGGGCCGCTCGCACTCCCGAGGTGGTCACCGCGCCGCCGCCCAGGGACAGCACACCATCGTGGGTGGCCAGCGCCGAGCGGATGACCTCTTCCTCGATCCGGCGGAACTCTGCCTCGCCGTCGGTGGCGAAGATGTCGGCGATGGTGCGGCCGGTGGTCTCCTCGATTGCGGCGTCGGTGTCGAGCATCGTGAGGTTCAGCGCCTTGGCCAGCCGGCGGCCGATGGTCGACTTGCCCGAACCTGGCAGGCCGATCAGTACCGCCTTCGGGGCCATCAGCCCAGGGCCTGCGCCGCCGGCTCGCGCTCGGCGACGGCCCGCAGGTAGGCGTCGATGTTGGCGCGGGTCTCGGTCAACGAGTCCCCACCGAACTTCTCCAGCACGGCGCGGGCCACCACAAGCGCGACCATCGTCTCCACCACCACACCGGCGGCCGGCACCGCGCACACGTCGGAACGCTGGTGAATGGCGACGGCCTCTTCACCGGTGGCCATGTCGACGGTGGCCAGTGCCCGCGGGACGGTCGAGATCGGCTTCATCGCTGCGCGTACCCGCAGCGCCTGGCCGTTGGTCATGCCGCCTTCCAGGCCTCCGGCCCGGTTGGTCGAGCGCAAGACCCCGTCGGGGCCGGGGTACATCTCGTCGTGGGCGACGCTGCCTCGCCGGCGCGCAGTCTCGAAGCCGTCGCCGATCTCGACGCCCTTGATCGCCTGGATGCCCATGACTGCGGCGGCCAGTTGACTGTCGAGTCGGTTGTCACCACTGGTGAACGAGCCCAACCCGATCGGCAGACCCGAAACGACGACCTCGACGACGCCGCCGAGGGTGTCGCCGTCCTTCTTGGCGTCCTCGATCTCGGCGATCATCGCGGCCTCGGCGTCCTTGTCGAAGGCTCTGACCGGGCTGTCGTCGATCGCGTCCAGGTCGGAGAACTGCGGCGGCGGTCCGTCGTAGGGCTGTGACGCGCCGATCGAGATGACGTGCGAGACGACTTCCACGCCGAGCGCGGCCCGCAGGAACGCGCGAGCGACGGTGCCTGCCGCCACGCGCGCCGCGGTCTCGCGGGCGCTGGCGCGCTCCAGCACGGGGCGGGCATCCTCGAAGCCGTACTTGAGCATGCCTGCGTAGTCGGCATGGCCCGGTCGCGGACGGGTCAGCGGGGCATTGCGCGCCACGTCGAGTTCAGCGGGATCGACCGGGTCCGGAGACATCACGGTCTCCCATTTGGGCCATTCGGTGTTGCCGATCTCGATGGCGATCGGCCCGCCCAGGGTGGTGCCGTGACGCACCCCGGCCAGCATGGTGACCTGATCCTGTTCGAACTTCATCCGGGCGCCCCGGCCATAGCCGAGGCGACGGCGCTTGAGCTGCGCCCCGATCTCCTCGGAGGTGATGGGCACGCCGGCAACCATCCCTTCGAGCATGGCCACCAGGGCGCGGCCGTGGGATTCACCAGCTGTGGTCCATCGCAACACGGCTGTCATTCTCCCACGTCGGGGTTTGCCTGCTGAAATCCGTGGTCACTCGTGACGCGACCTACCGCTGTTGCGGCTGCTGTGATCCGTTTTGGTGCTGGCCGTACTGGTGCCACCACTGCGCGTAGGCCTGCGCCTGTTCGACTTCCTTGCGCAGCGTGGACCGCGCACCTGCGTTGCTCAGCAACGACAGCCAGTTCATGAAGAGGATCGACAGGAAGCTCCACCAACCCAGGACGAGATTGTGCCGCTGGGCGCTGGTCAACGCGGCCTCGCACCGTTCGGCGGTTCCGGTCACCACACGGGTCTGGTTGAACCACAAGACCAGCAGACCGGTGTGCCGAGTCGTCTCCACTCGGAACACCGGAACCGCGGGCGGCGGCGGATACTGCGGCGCGGCCTGCTGCCAGTGTGGTTGTGACATGCGACCCCCCGGGACGACTGATTACCGGTGATGAGCGTAACTACGGATTTCGCCGGTCATTCGCACCAATTCGGCCGCCGGCTACGCCAGCACCAGGGCGACCGCGACGGCACTCGCCGTGCACATCGACGGTCCGTGCGGCACGGTCCGTTTACCGCGTACGGCCGCACCGAGGGCCAGGACCGAGGTGAGCAGAGGTGCAGCCAGCGCGGCGAGCAGCCACACATCGATACCGAACGCACCGGTCAGCGCGCCCAGTCCGATCGCGAGTTTGACGTCTCCCCCGCCCAGCGACCGGGGCGTCACCAAATGCGCGACCAGGTACAGCACAGACAACGCCAACGCCCCGGTCAGCGCGGCACCACCGCGCCCGGCCGCTGCCGCCACAATCAGGATCAGCACCGCGCCCGGCAGCGTCAGCCAGTTCGGCAGCCGGCGTTCGGCAATGTCGTAGCCACTGAGCGCCAGCAGCCAGGAACCCGCGATGACGGTTACCCCCACCCCCATCCACCGAGGCTAAGGCGCCGACAATGCGTCTCTCATCACCTCTTTGGGAGCGGGCATCCCGGTGAACTGTTCCACCTGGGCGAAGGCCTGGTTCAGCAGCATCTGCAGCCCGTTGATCGCCTCGCCACCCGCGGCGGCGACGGCCTTGGCCAGTGGCGTCGGCCACGGATCGTAGATCGCATCGAGTAGGCGCGGCACCCGAGCCAGCGTGTCCGCGTAGACCGCGGCCGCGTCGGCCGGGATGGTGCTGACTGCCGAGTCCGCGCCGGCCACTGCATCGGTCAGAGCCGCACTGCCAATGTCGCACCAACTGCTGTGCGCCCCACAGCGACCGGCCAGATCCACCAGCCTCGAGGCCTTGGTCTCGTCGCGCGCCACGATGGTGATCTGCTGCACGCCGAGTTCGGCCAGGGCGACCACTGCGGCCGGGGCAGTGCCACCGGAGCCGATGACCAACGCCGAATCGCCGGCCGTGCCGAGCGCTCCGGTGACCCCGTCGACATCGGTGTTGTCGGCGCGCCAGCCACCGGTCGGCGTCCGGACCAGGGTGTTGGCCGATCCCACCAGCTGGGCGCGGTCGGTGCGTTGATCGGCGAATTCCAGGGCGGCGAACTTGCCGGGCATGGTGACCGACAGCCCGACCCATTCCGGGCCGAGCGCGCCGACGAGGCCCGGCAGTTGTTCGGCGGTGCACTCGACGCGCTCGTAGGACCACGACGACAACCCCAGCGCCCGGTAGGCGGCCAGGTGCAGCTGCGGCGAGCGCGAATGGGTGATCGGCGAGCCGAGTACTGCAGCTTTCCGGGCGCTACCTGGCACTGTCGAGGACACCGTTGTGCTGCGCCTGTTCGATGTTGGCCAGGTGCTCGTCGTAGTCACGGGTGAAGAGCGTCGTGCCCTGCAGGTCGATGGTCACGAAGTACAACCAGTCCCCTGCCGCCGGATGCTCGGCCGCGGCCAGGGCGTCAGTGCCCGGCGAACAGATCGGGGTCTGCGGAAGCCCTTGACTCATATAGGTATTCCACGGTGTGGTCTTGGCCCGGTCGTCATCGGTGGTCGCCACTTCCTGGCGGTCCAGCGGGTAGTTCACGGTCGAGTCGAACTCCAGCTTGCGGTGTTCGGCCAGCCGGTTGTAGATCACCCGGGCAACCTTGTCGAAGTCCTGCGGCTTGGCTTCGCGTTGCACCAGGGATCCGACGGTGAGGATCTGATACGGCGACATCTGCATCGCCGCAGCGGTGTCGAGCAGTCCGCTCTGGGTGTAGACCGTCGCGCTGCCGCCGATCAGGGTGGAGAGAATGTCCTGCGGCGTCCCCGCGGGGTCGACATTCCAGGTGCCGGGTGCGATCAGCCCCTCCAGCCGCCGGTGATCGTTGGGCATCGCCGCGACCGGAGCCACCGCCCATTCGGGTACCGCCAAGGCGGCCGCCGGTGCCGATTGCGCAGCTGCCCGAATCTCATCGACCGGCACACACCGCTTCTCGCCGTCGAGTTCGACGCAGGAGGCCTGGGAGATCAGAGTAAAAATGCCTTCAGTGACGGCCTTGGTCTTGACATCGGCGGTGTCGTCGAGCTGGCGCCCCTCCGGGATGGTCAGTTTGCCCACCCGGCTCTCCGGATCGGCCAGGCGTTCAACGGCATTGGCCGCCGGGATCTCGGTGCGCAGCTTGTAGAAGCCGGGTTGAATGGCGGAGATCGCCTCATTCTTGTGGGCTGCCTCGACGAACGCCTTGACCGTGGCGACCACTTTCTTGTCCTGCAGGGTCTTGGCGATGGCTGTCGTGGAATCGCCGTCGTGGACCTGGATGACGACATCGGCGACACCGTCGCCCGCATAGTCGCCGGAGCTGCCGGACATGCCGTGCCACAGCTTGGACCCCAGGAACACCGCACCGATCACCACCATGATGAGCACGGCGAGTGAGAAGCCTCTGGTGGTGCGTCGCTTCCGGTCCTTGCGGGCTTTGCGGGCCCGCTCGGCCTTGCTCAGCCCGCGGCGCGGTGGTCCGACCACCTCGGGCTTGGCCTTGTCGGCACCCCACTTCTCAGCCATCCATGCCCTCTCCGCGCGCAGCCAGAGCCGCACGCCGCTGATCCAGCCAGGTCTGCAGAATGCCAACCGCAGCGGCCTGGTCGATCATCGCTTTCTGTCCCTTTGCCCGAACCCCCGCTTCGCGCAACGACCGTTGCGCCGACACAGTAGTGAGCCGCTCGTCAGCCAACCGCACCGGTATCGGAGCGATCCGGCGAGCCAGCAGATCCGCGAGTTCGATGGCGTCGACGGCTGAACTGCCGGCCCGGTCGGCGAGCGTGCGCGGCAGCCCGACGACGACCTCGACGGCCTCGTACTCGCCGATCAGCGCCACCAGTCTGCGCAGATGCTTGCCCGACCGGTCCCGCTTGTCCCGCTGAACGGTCTCGACCGGGGTCGCCAGTATCCCGTCGGGATCGCAACTGGCCACACCGATCCGCACGGTGCCGACGTCGACGCCGATGCGCCGGCCACGTCCGGGGTCATCGTCCCCTGGGCGGTCCGGTAGCCGGTCGTCGACCGTGTCGGACACGACGCTAGCCCCGGCCGATCTCGGCGCGCAGCGCGGCCAATGCCGCGTCGATACCCGCCGCCCCCTTACCGGAACCTTGTGCCATGTCCGCCTTGCCGCCCCCGCGGCCGTTGACCGCAGCGCCGAACTGCTTCACGAGTTCGTTGGCGCGCAGGCCGAGATCCTGAGCAGCCGGGTTGACCGCCACCACGAACGGCACCGCGTCGTCCTCGCCCTCGGCGATCAGCGCAACCACGCCCGGGTCCGAGCCGAGCTTGCCCTTGATGTCACCGACCAGGCTGCGCAGGTCACCGGCCGACATGCCGCCGGCCATGCGTTGTGCCACCACCCGGACCTTGCCGATGGTCTCGGCGCCCGCGGCGGCATTGGCCGCCGCGGCCCTGGCGTTGGCCAACCGGGCCTTGTCGAGTTCCTTCTCGGCGGCCTTGAGACGTTCCACCAGGTTCGCGACGCGGGCCGGCACCTCGTCGGAGGGCACCTTGAGCGACGAGGCCAGTCCGGCCATCAGGGCGCGTTCCTTGGCCAGGTGGCGGAAGGACTCCAGCCCGACGTACGCCTCGACCCGGCGTACACCCGAGCCGACCGACGATTCACCGAGGATGGTCACCGGTCCGATCTGGGCCGAGTTGTGTACGTGCGTACCACCGCAGAGTTCCAGCGAGAACGGACCGCCGATCTCGACCACCCGGACCTGGTCCGGGTAGTTCTCGCCGAACATCGCCATCGCGCCCATCGCCTTGGCCTTGTCGAGCGCGGTGACGAAGGTATTCACCTGGAAGTCGGCCTCGACGGCCTCGTTCGTGACTTCCTCGATCTGCGACCGCTGATCGTCGGTGAGCGCACCCTGCCAGTTGAAGTCGAACCGCAGGTAGCCGGGCCGGTTCAGCGAACCGGCCTGAACGGCGGTGGGGCCCAACACCTGTCGCAGCGCCGCGTGCACCATGTGAGTGCCGGAGTGTCCCTGCGTGGCACCGCGACGCCACTTCGGATCAACTGCGGCGGTGACGGTGTCACCCTCGACGAACTCTCCGGACTCCACGTTGATCCGGTGCGCCCACAGGGTTTTGGCGATCTTCTGCACGTCCGTGACGGCGGCCTTCGCAGCGCCCGAGGCGCCCGTGCCGGTGATCGCACCCTCGTCGGCGATCTGGCCGCCGGCCTCGGCATAGAACGGGGTGCGGTCCAGGATGAGTTCGACGCGCTCGGCGTCGACGTCCTCGTGCGTCACCACCGGCACCCGCTTGCCGTCCACGAAGATGCCGAGAATTCGTGCCTCGGTGGACAATTCGTCGAATCCGGTGAACTCGGTGGGCCCGGTGTCGACCAGCTCGCGGTAGGCGGAGAGATCGGTGTGGGCCTGTTTGCGCGCGGCGGCGTCGGCCTTGGCGCGCTGACGCTGCTCGGCCATCAACGACCGGAAGCCCTGCTCGTCGACGGACAGGCCTGCCTCGGCGGCCATCTCGAGGGTGAGGTCGATCGGGAAGCCGTAGGTGTCGTGCAAGGTGAATGCGTCGGTGCCGGAGAGCACCGACGCTCCCGACTTCTTGGTCGCCGCGGCGGCGTCGTCGAACAGTCGCGAGCCCGCGGCCAGGGTGCGGTTGAACGCCGTCTCCTCTGCCACCGCGATGCGGTTGATCCGCTCGAAGTCGGTGACCAGTTCCGGGTAGGACGGGCCCATCTCGTCGCGCACGGTCGTCATGAGCCGGCTCATGATCGGCTCCTCGACGCCGAGCAGCTTGGCGGCACGGATGATGCGGCGTAGCAACCTTCGCAGCACGTAGCCACGACCCTCGTTGCCGGGGCTGACACCGTCGCCGATGATGATTGCCGCGGTGCGGCTGTGATCACCGATGATGCGGTACCGGACGTCGTCCTCGTGACTGCCCGCGCCGTAACCGCGCGGGGCGATCCCGGCGACCAGATCGATCACCGGACGCACCAGGTCCGTCTCGTAGACGTTGTCCACGCCCTGCAACAGGCAGGCGATGCGCTCGACGCCCATACCGGTGTCGATGTTCTTGCGCGGCAGCGGCCCGAGGATCTCGAAGTCGTCCTTCGAGGTGCCCTCGCCGCGCTCGTTCTGCATGAACACGAGATTCCAGATCTCGATGTAGCGGTCCTCGTTGGCCTCCGGCCCGCCCTCGATGCCGTATTCGGGCCCGCGGTCGTAGTAGATCTCCGAACACGGTCCGCACGGCCCCGGGATGCCCATCGACCAGTAGTTGTCGGCCATGCCGCGGCGCTGGATGCGCTCGAGCGGCAGCCCGGCGACTTCCTGCCACAGTTGGATCGCCTCGTCGTCGTCCAGATAGACCGTTGCCCACAGCTTTTCCGGGTCGAACCCGTAGCCGCCCTCGCTGACCGGGTTGGTCAGCAGGGTCCAGGCCAGCTCGATGGCGCCCTTCTTGAAGTAGTCGCCGAACGAGAAGTTGCCGGCCATCTGGAAGAACGTGTTGTGCCGGGTGGTGATGCCCACCTCGTCGATGTCCGGGGTCCGGATGCACTTCTGCACGCTGGTGGCGCGGTCCCACGGCGGGGTGCGGGCACCGAGGAAGTAGGGCACGAACTGCACCATGCCGGCGTTGACGAACAGCAGGTTGGGGTCGTCGAGGATCACCGAGGCACTGGGCACCTCCGTGTGGCCTGCCTTCACGAAATGATCGAGGAAGCGCTTCCTGATCTCGTGTGTCTGCACGTTGCTCGTGTCCTCGTGTTCGTGGGTGGCTGGGGTTGCGCAGGCAACTACCAGTTAGACCGCTTTACATTACCGTTCTGCGCGTTCACCCCGAAAAGGCGACGAACGTCACGCCCCCAGGAAGCTCAGCCGCACCTGGCGTTGCGGGTTGTCGCGGTTCAGATCGACCAGCACCACGCTCTGCCAGGTTCCCAGCAGCGGGCGGCCTGCCTGGACCGGCAGCGTCACCGACGGTGACACCAGCGCAGGCAGCACATGATCTGCGCCATGGCCGAACGAGCCGTGACTGTGCCGGTAGCGGTCATCGCGCGGCAACAACCGTTCCAGGGTATCGAGCAGGTCGTCATCCGAGCCGGCACCTGTCTCGATGACGGCCACCCCCGCGGTCGCGTGCGGCACGAACACATTGCACAGGCCGTCACGGTGCGCACCGCAGAACTGCCGTACCGCGTCGGTGAGGTCGACGATGCGACGCCGCGAGGTGTCCACGTCGATCACGTCGGTGTCCATCTGCCCAGCCTACGAGGCACTCGCCGGCCCATTGCCACCTGCGACGCAGCGGAGGATGGTGGTAGTGGAACCGGTGGCGCCACCGGGGCGCCGCCCTGGCAGGAAGGGGTGGATCGTGTTCGCACGTTCAACCACGATCGCGGCGCGCACCAAGGCGATCGACGCCGGCATCACCCATATCCGCGACGAGGTGATGCCGGCCCTCGACGATGTCGACGGCTGCGTCGGCCTGTCCCTGATGGTGGACCGGGAATCAGGCCAGTGTGTCCTCACGACGGCGTGGCGGTCCGAAGAGGCCATGCATGCCAGCGCCGCCGCGGTAGCGCCGATGCGCCATCGGGTGGTGGAGACGTTCGCCGGCACCGCCACGGTCGACGAATGGGAGATTGCGGTGGTTCACCGCGAGCAGTACTCCGGGCCGGGCGCCTGTGTGCGGGCGACATGGCTGCGAACCCGCCCCGAACTGTTCGACCGGGCGGTGGACTTCTACCGGAGCTCGGTGTTGCCTGCGATGGAAGACCTCGAGGGCTTCTGCAGCGCCAGTCTCATGCTTGACCGCGGCTCGGGCCGGGCAGTGTCCTCGGCCACCTTCGACAGTGCCGACGCGATGGACCACAACCGCGATCAGGCCAGGGCGTTGCGCACGGCCCGGCTGCGCGACCTCAGCGCCGATCAGATCGATGTCGGCGAGTTCGAACTCGTGCTGGCTCACCTTCGGGTACCCGAGATGGCCTGACCGAGAACGCGTCCAGAATTGACGGCACCGTTTGGGCGGTGATCGCCCGGGGTATCTCCCCTCCAGCCCAACACAGCTCTGGAGGAGAAATGACCATCACCGGCATCATCAGCGCGATCTTGATCGGCATTGTCGTCGGCCTGATCGGCCGGCTGATCGTCCCCGGCAGACAACCCATCGGCATTCTGCTGACGATCCTGGTCGGCATCGTGTCGGCGTTCATCGGCAGCGCCATCGCCCGTGCACTCGGCATCCCGACGATGACCAACGGCATCGACTGGCTCGAATTGCTCGTCCAGGTCATCGTGGCCACCATCGGCGTGGCACTGGTATCCGCGTTCGTGGGACGCAGAAGGACCGGCATCCTGGGAACGCGACGGTCCGGCCTGCTGCGCTGACCGTCCAGCCCGCACCACGGTCCCGGTTGAATGTTCAACCGGGACCGTGGTTTTCGGTTGCCCCAGCGGTGTCAGCGTCTGCGGCGGATGATGGCCCGCAGCCTGTCCACCCGGGTGACCAGCTCGCGTTCGAAACCACGCCCGGTCGGCTGGTAATAGTCCGTCCCCACCAGCTCGTCGGGTGGATACTGTTGCGGCACAACACCGTCGGGATGATCGTGGGCGTATTTGTAGCCCACGGCGTTGCCGAGCTTCTGTGCCCCCGAGTAGTGGCCGTCCCGCAAGTGCGGAGGCACCAGCCCGGCCTTTCCGGCCCTGATGTCGTTCATCGCCGCACCCAGCGCCGTGGTCACCGCGTTGGACTTGGGCGCGGTGGCCAGGTGCACCGTGGCATGCGCCAGCGTCAGCTGCGCCTCGGGCATGCCGATCAGTTGCACGGTCTGGGCCGCGGCGACGGCGGTCTGCAAGGCGGTCGGGTCGGCCATCCCGATGTCCTCGCTGGCGAGGATCATCAGCCGGCGTGCCACGAAGCGTGGATCCTCCCCCGCCACCAGCATCCGGGCCAGGTAGTGCAACGCCGCGTCGACGTCGGATCCGCGCACCGATTTGATGAAGGCACTGACGACGTCGTAGTGCTGATCCCCGTCGCGGTCGTACCGCACCGCAGCCTTGTCCAACGACTGCTCGATGGTCTCGACGGTCACCCGCTCCCCCGGCTCGGCGGCCACTTCCAGCGCGGTCAGCGCGCGCCGCGCATCACCGGCGGAGAGCTGCACCATGAGGTCGACTGCCTCATCGGTGACCTCGACCGCACCATTCAGACCCCGCGGGTCGGTGATCGCGCGGCGCAGCACGATCTCGACATCCTGCGGGGTCAGCGGTTGCAACTGCAGGATCAGTGACCGCGACAACAGTGGCGCCACCACCGAGAACGACGGGTTCTCCGTGGTGGCCGCCACCAACAGCACGACCCGGTTCTCCACGGCCGCCAGCAGCGCGTCCTGCTGGGTCTTGGAGAAGCGGTGCACCTCGTCGATGAACAGCACGGTCTGTTCGCCGTGGACGGCCGCGCGCCGGGCAACGTCGATCACGGCGCGGACCTCTTTGACCCCGGCGCTGAGCGCCGAGAGTGCCTCGAACCGGCGGCCGGTGGCCTGCGAGATCAGCGAGGCCAGGGTGGTCTTGCCGGTGCCCGGCGGGCCGTAGAGGATGACCGACGCCGCGCCCGACCCCTCCACCAGCCGGCGCAATGGCGATCCGGCCTGCAACAGGTGCGATTGGCCGACGACCTCGTCGAGGCCGGCCGGGCGCATCCGCACCGCAAGCGGAGCCGAGGCAGGGGCCGGCACACCCGGGCCCGCGGGTGCGGGCTCACCGGGCACGTCGAACAAACTGTCGGACACGCCTTCTGCTTACCACGCCGACGCGACGGGCTACGCCGGCGCGGTCACGAAATCGATGAGTTCCTCGACCCGGCCGATCAGTGCGGGCTCCAGGTCGTTCCAGTCGCGCACCTGCCCGCGGATCCGCTGCCAGGCCCGGGCGATGTCGGCCTGGTCCCGGTGTGGCCAGCCCAGCGCCTCGCAGATGCCGTGCTTCCACTCCACACTGCGCGGGATCGTCGGCCAGGCCTTCATCCCGAGCCGGGCCGGTTTGACGGACTGCCAGATGTCGACGAACGGATGCCCGACCACCAGGGTGTGCTCACCGCCGGGACCTCTCCGCACCGCCTCGGCGATGCGCGCCTCCTTGGACCCGGCGACCAGGTGATCGACCAGCACGCCCAGCCGCCGGCCCGGCCCGGGCGCGAACTCCGCCACGATGTCGGTCAGGTCATCGACGCCGCCCAGATACTCGACGACGACGCCCTCGATGCGCAGATCGGCTCCCCACACCTGCTCGACGAGCTCGGCATCGTGCCGGCCTTCCACGTAGATGCGGCTGGCCAGCGCGACGCGGGCCTTGGCGTTCGGCAACGCCACCGAGCCCGACGCCGTACGAGCGGGTGCGGTGGTCCGCTTGGGCACCACAAGGCTCACCGGCTTGCCGTCGATCAGGAAGCCCGGGCCCATCGGAAACGTCCGCACCTTGCCCCTGCGGTCCTCGAGCTCCACCCGACCGCCCTCGATCCGCACGACAGCACCGACGTAACCACTCTGGGCGTCCTCGACGACCAGTCCCTTCTCCGCGGGCTGCTCGGTCGATCGAGTCAGCTTCGGGGTGTGCGGGTTTCGGGACAGGATGTCGGAACCGTAGCGATCAGTCACGCGGCGATCCTAGAAACGTCCGCGGCGACAGCGGGGTTGCGACATACCATCGTGATCGTGCTGTTAACTCGCACGCTCGCTGCGGCATCGGCGCTGATGTTGATGGCTTCGGCGAGCGCGTGCAGTCCGCGAACCGAACCCGACTGCGGGGTCGCGGGAATGACGGTGTGCCCCAAGCCGAGCGATCATGATCTGCCGAACGTCGCGGGCATGCTGACCTGGAATCAATCGGAACGGGTGGTCGGGTTCCGCAACGACTACCGGGCCTACCCCGGTGACCTGTTCCGCCACGGCGACCCGTTCCCGCTGCCCATGGCCGATCGCCGACTGACCGACGCGTCCTACACGATCGGCGGCGTCACCCACGATCTCGACGACTACCTGAACCGGCAGAGTGTCACCGGGATGCTGGTGCTCAAGGACGGCAAGATCGCCTATGAGCACTACGGCGCCGGAAACGCCCCTTCCACGCTGTGGACCTCGCGGTCGGTCGGCAAGTCCGTGGTGTCCACGCTCGTGGGTATCGCGGTGAAAGAAGGCAAGATCGCGTCCCTCGACGAACCCGTGACCAAGTACGAGCCCGATTTCGTCGGCACCGCATTCGACGGCGTCACCGTGCGCCAGCTCATCACGCACACTTCGGGGGTCGCGTGGAACGAGGACTACAACCACCCGAATTCGGATTTCGCCAAACTCACGGCGTGCGAGGCGGCCGACGACACCTACCGGTGCGTGTACTCACTGGTCCACGGGCTCGAACGGAAACCCGGCGTCACACCGGGCGAGGTCTGGTCGTACACCACGGGCGGCGCCTGGTTGCTCGGTGACCTGCTGGAGAAGGCCACCGGCACCAATCTCGCCACGTATCTGCAGGACAAGATCTGGAAACCATTCGGCATGGCCGATGACGGGGTCTGGCATTCCTACGAGCTCGGGCGTCATGACATGGGCGGGCACGGGTTCAACGCCACGTTGACCGACTGGGGACGCTTGGGTCTGTTCGTGATGCGTGACGGTGAACTGCGCGACGGCACGCGGACGCTGCCCGACGGTTGGGTGCGCGACGCACGGACCTGGACGACGGCGCGCGGGTCGGTGACGCCGAGTCATCCTGAGGGCACGTACGGGTACCAGTGGTGGAACAACAGCATCGCGGCCGATGCGGGTGACGTGCGGCCGCCCCGAACTCCCGGCATGGACGAAAATCTCTGGGCACTCGGCATATTCGGACAGGTGATCATGGTCGATCAACGGCAGAACCTCGTGATCGTGCAATGGTCGACCTGGCCGCAGGCCGAACCCGCGTTCAATACCCTGCCGCTGGAGACGTCGCTGATGTTCGGCGCGATCGCAGCCGAACTCAACCGGCCGTGACCTCGTCGATGACGGTGTGAACGAACCGCATCTTCTCCAGGACGGCGGGTGCCAGCACGAACGGGTACAGATCGTCATGGCCCATCGACCGGTTCACCATGTTCAGTGACCACGCCAGCGGCAGCCACATCTCGATGATGGTGTCGAACGCGGCCGGGCCCAACAGACGCCGGCCGAAGATACCGCCGGCCGGAGCGAAACCGAAAGCCGCTGCGGTGTCAAGGGTGTCGCGGATGTGCAGATAGTGGGCGAAGGTTTCGGCCCAGTCCTCGGCAGGGTGCATCGTCGCGTAGGACGACACGAAGTCGTCCTCCCAGCCTGACGGCGGCCCGTCCTCGTAGTGCCGGTCCAAGGCGGCCTGATAGTCGGTGTCCGGGTCTCCGAACAGTTCGGCGAATCGCGCAGCGTAGTCGGGCGACGGCGCCACCAGGCGGTAGAAGTAGTAGTGCCCGATCTCGTGGCGGAAATGGCCGAGCAGCGTCCGGTACGGCTCGTCCATGGCGATCCGCAACTGCTCGCGGTGCACATCGTCGCCCTCGGCCAGGTCCAGGGTGATGACGCCGTTGTGGTGGCCGGTGAACACCTTCTCGAATTCACTGGAGAGCAGGTCGAAGGCCAATCCGAATTCAGGATCCTCGTCGCGGCCGACGATCGGCAGCTTCAGTTCGTGCAGTTCGGCGATCAGCCGACGCTTGGCCTGCTCGGCCTCGGCGAATGACGCCATGGCTGCGGTATCGGCATCTGCGGGACGGGTCCTGGTCAGCCTGCACGACGCACACAACGGATCCTCGCCGATCCGTACCAGCCAATTACATTCGGCCAGATGCAGATTCGCGCACAGCCGGTACTGCTTCTCGTCGACGGCGCCGGCGTGACCGCCCTGTTCGGTATCGGTGATCACCAGCAGCGCCATGTCACCGAGCGAGAAACCGAGTGCACTGCGGCATGACAGGCACAGCGAGTTCTCGAACGCCAGACGCTGGCCGCAGTTCGGACAGTTGAAATCACGCATGCAGCAACCGCTCTCGATCCGGCGGGAACGGCGCCACGTCTACCGACACCTCGATCACGCTGCTGAGGGAATCCGTGTAGATGATGCCGCGGAGCGGGGGGATGTCGGCGTAGTCGCGGCCGAATCCGGTCACGATGTAACGCTCGTCGACCATCTGGTCGTTGGTGGGATCCATTCCCAGCCAGACGTTCTGCGGCGTCCACACCGACGCCCAGGCGTGGGTGGCGTCCACTCCGATCATGCGTTCCTTGCCGGGCGGCGGATCGGTGGCCAGGTAACCCGAGACATAGCTGGCGGCCAGGCCGTTGGCCCGCAGGCAGGCGATGGCCAGACGGGCGAAGTCCTGGCAGACGCCCTCACGAGCCTCCAGCACCTCGGCCACCTGGGTGGACACCGTCGTCGAACCCGACCGGTAGGTGAAGTCGGAGTAGATCCGTGACGTCAGTTCACGAAGCACCTCGATCAACGGTCGTCCGGGCACGAAACTGGGCGCGGCGTACTCCCGCACCGCGTCGGTGATCTCCGGCGGTGAGAGGTCCAGGGTGAACTCCGCGGCCAGCGCCCCATCACCGCCGACCGGGCGGGCCAGCTCCCACGGCGCCCCGGCAGACGCACCTGAATAATGTTCGGGCGCAAACGGGTCCACCTCCACCACGGATTCACCGGTGATACTCAAGGTGCGGTGGCGTTCGGTCACGTGAAAAAACGAGCTGACATTGCCGTAGGCGTCGCGGCTGGTGGAACTGTCCGCCGCCGCCGGCTCGATCGTCAGGTGGTGGGACAGGCAGCGCTGCCAAGGCAGATCACGTGGCGTGAGGAAACCGCGTCCGTAGGAACTGGTGACATCGTCGGAATAGCGATACACGGTGCGGTGGATGATCTCGTAACAGCGGGTTCCCGCCGCGCCGGCAGGTCCGGTCATGGCATCACCCGCCGCTCGTCGGGCCCCCACAGCGGTTGCATCCCACCGGGAACCGACAGGTGCGCCGCGGTGATGACAGCCGAGAGATCGCGCAGGCCGGCGTGCACTCCGTCGAGTAGACCGGCCAGTTCCGCTCGGGTGCCGTCCTCGCTGACCTCCTCGAGGTCTGCCGGGTCCAGGCGGCGCAGTCGGGTGGCAAGTTCGTCGATCAGTCGTTCCGGGCGCGACGACCCCGACGCTCCGGGCAGTGGCCTGAGGTCGGATCGGATGCGTTCCAACTGGTAGATCAACGACCTGGGATTCTCGGCGTCGAACAACAGCAGTTCAGCGATCGCGGCGACGCTGATCAGCCCGGGATTCCGCCGCCGATAGATCACCGACGATTCACAGACCACCAGGGCCGACTCGGCCACGGCGCGTTCGGCTGCCGCACTGCGCACCGCCGTCAAGGTGGCGCGCAGCAGCGCGGTCAGCGCCAGCCCGCGCTCGATGCGCTTGCCGAGATCCATCACCGTCCAGCCGACGTCCTGCACCATCGATTCCGCGGCCACCCCGGACAACGCCAACATCCCGGCCAGGGTCTGGCTGTGCGCGGTGGCGAGGTATCCCTCTGCGACATTGGGCGACTGGGGCGGAACGGCCGACGGCCGCAGCACCGCGCGTTCGACACCGGCCAGCACCATCCAGGTGTCGTTGGACATCTGGTCGCGTACCGCCCGGGCGGCCAACCCGAGCCGTTCCACCGACTGGGCGAGCGATCCCGACCGATGCCGGTCCGCGGTGGCCGACCACACCGTGGTCGGGGCGATCGCGATCATCTCGTGGGCATCGGCGGCGTCACCGGTGTCGGTTCCCGTGATCGACCCGACCGCAGCGAGCAGCACCGGAACACACTGGCTTTCATCGAGATCCAGTCGATAGCGGTACTCGTGGTAGCGCTCCCGGGTGACGGTGAGCAGCCGGGCCATGCCCTCCGCTCGTTCGGCATACCGGCCCATCCAGAACAGGTCGGCGAGCACACGGGGCGAGCTGACCGCCCCGGTCGGACTGGGCACGGCAATCGCGGAGACCAGCTCGACCGAGACCGGCGGGATGCGCTCGGCCGTGACGCGCTGCGGCGCGTTCACCCAAACATCCTTGGCAGCAAGGGTGTTCATCCGGTAGGCGGCGTTCCCGGGAGCGACCACGTAGCCCAGCCCACCGATCATCGGCGCATATCCGCCACGCTGGGCCACGGTGAACAACCGCATTCCGACATTTCCTGCCGACAACCCCTTGGACCGGTAATTGGTTGGCGCGGTGGAGAACTGGGGCAGATCCTGCCCCACCCACCGAGTCGGGTCGGCTTCGATGTGGGTGGCCAGCTCGGCGCGCTCCGCGGCCGCAAGCGTCGGCCCGACAATCGTGGCACCGCCGCTCACCGGCCGGATCAGCAACGACGACAGCTTGGTGAGCAGATGGGAGCGCTCGATGTCGATACCGCCCCAGTACATCGGAGCCGTCGCCAACTGTGGCTTCTCGTCGAGCAACAGCTCGGCCAGCTGCGGCAGAAACCGTGCCAGGCCGGGACTTTCGAGAATTCCGCTGCCCAGGGTATTGACCACCGTCACCGAACCGCGACGCAACGCCTCGACCAGCCCCACCACGCCGAGCCGGGAATCGGGACGAAGATCCAGCGGATCCACATATTCGGCGTCGACTCGGCGCAACACCACGTCGACACGTTTGAGCGTGCCCAGCGACCGCATCCACACCGTGCCGTCGCGGACCACCAGATCGGCACTCTCCACCAGCGGGAAGCCGAGCACCCCAGCCAGGTAGGCCTGGTCGAAGGCGGTCTCGGAATGGATCCCGGGACTGAGCACCACGACCACGGGCTCTTCCGCAGCTTCGGGGGCCGCGTCGAGCAGCGCCAGGCGCAACGCCTGCGCCCACGGCGAGGTGGGGCGCGGACCTACCCGCTCGTAGAGGTCGGGGGCAGCGTGCGCGACGACGCGGCGATCCGCCAGGGCGTAGCCGGCGCCTGAGGGCGCCTGTGTCCAGTCCGCATTCACCATGAAGGCGCCGTCGTCGCCGCGGCTGACGTCGCAGCCGTGGAGGAACAGCTGATGGCGTCCGGGCACCACGATGCCGCGCGCGGCCCGCACATATCCGGGATGGGCGAACAACAACGGCGCCGGCAGCACCCCACTGGTGATCGAGCGGCGGGCGCCGTACAGATCGGTCAATACCGCATCGAGTAGCCGGGACCGCTGCACCAGACCTGATTCCAGGCAGTCCCAGTCCGGCGCCGAGAGCACCAGGGGCAGGGCGTCGAGATGCCAGGGGCCCGGCACCGCGGTGCCGTCGTCATCGGTGACCACCTCCCCCAGGTGATCCATCTGGATGTAGGTGATGCCGTCGTTGTCGACAAGGCCGCGCACCGTGGCACGCAGCCGGTCCAGGCCGTCACGGCCACGCTCGCCGACGCCTGCGGCCAACTCGCGCCAGGCCGGGCGGACATTGCCCGAGGCGTCGATCAACTCGTCGTAGCCGGCACCGACGCCGTCGTCGCGCACCTCGAACAACGCACGCTGGGCCCGGGAACGTCGGTAGGCGGCCAGCACACCGTCGACGTCCATCCCGTCGGCGGCGCCACTCGCACCGGTGTCCAGGGCAACACCGGTGGCCTGAGCGGACTCCGGTGAGCCGTTCGCGCGAAGAACCATCAGTGAAGAACGGTACGCACCCTCCGATGATCCGGGCTTGCTTGGCGCACCGAGGCGCCCAGATGCGGCCGGATTTGCCCGGCGCTGGTTGAATTCAGCGGTGAGGTAACCGAGCGAAGGGATGTGGCCGCCGGCGATGTGGAGCACCGTGCTGGTGATGGCCGTCGTGGCGGCAGTCGATCCGCTCAGAATCGGGGTCGTGGCCTTCATGCTGTCCCGGTCACGGCCGGTGCGGTTGCTGCTCCCGTTCTTCGTGTTCGCCTTCACCGCCAACGTCGCGGTGGGCGCCGCGGTGGTGTTCGTGTTCAAGAACGTCGCCGGCGACGGTGGGAGCAGCATGCCCCCGGGCCTGGAGATCGGCATCGGTGTCGTGGCGCTGGCTATCGGCGTCCTGTCCCTCACGGGCGTGCTCGAACGCCTGGTCACGAGGGTGCGCACGCGCGGGACAGCCCCCGCCGCAGCCTCGGCGGACTCGGTGCCGGGTCTGTCGAAACTGCCGGACGGGATGCAGGCCGCGCTGCGGGGCGAGGCGCCGTGGGCCGCCGGACTGCTGGGCCTGATCAACGGTTTCCCCACCCCGTACTACCTGGCCGCGATGGCTGCCGCCCTGACCTCGGGCGCCGCGGTGACCGAGCAGATGGCCGCGATGGTCGTGTTCAATCTGGTCGGTTTCCTCGCGGCGATCATCCCGATCATCAGTTTCTGGGTGGCTCCGGCCGCCACGAGGTCCGGCGTCGAGCGGATCTATGAGTGGATGGGAATTCACCATCGGCTGGTGGTGGCCGTGATCGCCGGCGCGGTCGGCGTGTACTTCCTGGCCACGGGCATCAGCCACCTGTGACGACGCGGTCCCGTCAGCGGGTCGCGAATCTGCGGTAGATCGCCAGCATCACGACGCCCGCCATGGTGATGCCCACCAGGTTCACGCCCAACTGCAGTACCGACCGGGCCGCGATGTCCCATTCCCCGACCGTCGCGGCGACCACCGCGAAACCGGCGGCAGGAACCGTCGTCACCGATATGAAGACACCCACCAGCGCCGCGGATTTCGCCGACACGAGCGACAACATCCCGGCCGCGCCGGCGAGCAGGGCCACCACCAACGAGAACGGGCCCACCTGGAAGATGAAGTCCACCTGCTGCAGGTCCCGAAAGCTGGTCAACGACACCCATCCCAGGGCTTCAAAGCCCAAGGTGGCAAGGGCGGTAACGGTCATCGCGAAGGGGAAGCCGATCAACAGCGCCGCGCCCGCGCGACGGGCCAGCGACATCCGCCGCTGCACCAGCGCGACTGCGAGTGCCGCCAGAGGCCCGAACTCGGGCCCGACAACCATGGCACCGACCACGGTGACCGCGGAGTCGGTGATGACGCCGATCGCGGCGAGCAGGCACGCGATGCACAGGAACATAAGGTACGTCGCATTGAGGCTGGACTCCTCGCGGGTACGCGACACCAGCTCGTCCCAGATCACCGCATCGGCGCCGTCGCCCTCGGTGGCATCCTCGGCATGAAAGGCCGACGCGGACAGGACGGTGTCGAGAGGCTCGAGCGTGATGGCCCCCAAGTGCGGCACATCAAGGGATTTCAGCCGCTCCACGACATCGTTGGCTGCTTCCCGGACCAGAATGGCCGTGATCTCGTCACCGGCCGGATCCCTCGCATCCCCGGCGTGCACCACCACATTCGTGACGCCGGCTTCCCGGTCGAGGACGTTCAGGATCGGCTGACGCAGATCGGTGGGCGCGATGACGCGTAAGTGCAGCACGGGCCGAGAGTAGCGCTCTCAATCCCACCAGAAGACCCACAGCGGATGCGCCAGCATGCGCGCCAGCGCATCGAGCGAACCGGCCTCGGTGTTGACTGTGTCGTCGCAATACAGATAAGCCTCCAGGGCGACGGTGAGCGCCTCTTGCCGGCTGCGCGGTGGCTGATTGGCCACCAACACCAGGAACTCGGCATCGAGGGCCAACAACTCGGTCCCGTAGTGGGCGGACCAGCGGCGCAGGATCGCCGCGTGTTCGGCACCGAGGACGTCCGAATTGATCGCGCCCGACCACTGCAGCAGTCCGGGAACCAGCCAATCCGCGGGGGTGGGAATCAACGCCAGTCGGGTGTACTTCCCGCGAGAGTCGAAGTCGGCGAACTGCTGCCGCCAGTCCCCCGGGTCGCCGGCA
Organism: Mycolicibacterium arcueilense; assembly: GCF_058536225.1. Classification (NCBI taxonomy): domain Bacteria; kingdom Bacillati; phylum Actinomycetota; class Actinomycetes; order Mycobacteriales; family Mycobacteriaceae; genus Mycobacterium; species Mycolicibacterium arcueilense. The sequence continues at coordinate 1,712,537 of NZ_JBZTYL010000007.1, read as the reverse complement.
TCGAAACCGGACGGATAACGCGGGATGTCGTACTCGGCGGTGCGGATTTCGAACTCGCGTTCCAGCCATCGAGCGCCGTCGAGTTCAGCTGCCAATACCGGTGTTTCGTCGGCCACACCGTCCATCCCGATCCGATGCCAGGCCATGTCGGTGAGCAGCACGGGCCACAATCCCGTCACCGGAAACCGCGTGCGAACGGCAAGCCACGCCTCCGTGGCAGGAACACCCGCCGGCACCGGGACCGTCCACATCGGTGCCCGGTGGGCCAGCAGGTCGTCGTGGCGTTTCAGTTCGCCCAGCACGACCCCGGCCGCAGCAAGAGCAGCGCCGGGATCCCGTGGTGGGGCTACCGCCGGCGGTGGCGCGGTCACCGGATCTGGCGCGAACGGCGGCGCCTCCAGCTCCGGCACCTCCGGCACGGGTGCCGGCGTGGGCAGGAACGGAGGATCGCCGGCAGCTGAGGGCGCCGCCGTAGGCCGACCGGTCAGCAACTGCGCGAGTCCGATCAGGTCCGCGGCCACGGCAGTGACGGTGACTCCCTGGCCGCCGTCCTGGACCGCCCATACCGGGTTGGCACCCGGCCCCTGCTTCAGAAACGCCACCCCGTAGACCGGCACCACCCTGGGTTCCTGGGCGAATTTGGCACTGGCCAGCTTCAGCGCGGCGTCGCCACCCGGGTTGTCGCCCCAGGCGGGGTGCCACAGCCCACCCTCGCGTACGGCATGCAGCAACTCACGCACCGGCCGGCCGATGTGCGCCCGAAGGGTCACGTCGTCGGCGTTGCGCCAGTCGGGCCAGCCGTCCCCCACCGGCAGCCCGGCGGACAGGAAGTCGCGGTGATCATCGTTGAGCCACAGGGAGAATCGCGATTCGAGCGTATTCAGTTCGGCCGCGGTGAGCCCCGGCTCGATACGCCACTGACCGTGTTCGGCCAGGATCTCGACCGCACGTGCGCCTACGGTCACGACGTGGGACGTTCGAAGCGCACGACGAGTTCGTCGGCCGGCACCGGGTGCCCTACGTCGCAGCGGATCTCGACGCCGGCCAGTGCTCCGCATCCGTCGTGTGCGAGGCGCAGGCCCGTGTCACCGAGATGCTTGCGGCCCCACTCGAACATCGCCCACACCACCGGCATGAAGTCGGTTCCGGAGTCGGTGAGCACATACTCGTCGCGTTCCCGCTGACCCGGCTCCCGATACGGCCGCTTCGCCAGTAGTCCGGCGGCCACGAGGTCGGACAACCGCGCCGATGTCGCGGCCTTGGTGATCCCGACTCGGCGGGCAAAATCGTCGAACCTGGTGGTGCCGTAGAAGGCCTCGCGCATGATCAACATCGCCGACTTGGTGCCCGCGAACGCCATCGTCCGCTCGATCGGGCAGTGCCCCACCGCCGACCAGGCGTCACGGTCGGCCAGCTTGCCCTGCAGCATTCCCACGGAATCAAACCCCATCTCTGAGTTGTTCTAACTATACCCAGGTGCTATATCTGGGTACTCATCACAATACTCAGCGTGGAGCATCAGGAGGCCAAGATGACCGGATATGCAGACCGGGACGCAGTCATCGTCGGAGCGGTCCGGACCCCGATCGGCAAAGGCAAAGCCAACGGCGCACTGCACGGCGTGCTGCCTGCGGACCTGCTGGCGCACAGCCTGCGTGAGCTGATCACCCGCACCGGCGTCGACCCGGCACTGGTCGACGACGTGATCGCCGGCGCAGTCACGCAGGTGGGCGACCAGGCGGTGAACATCGCGCGCAACGCACTACTGGGCGCAGGCTTCCCCGAAACCGTTCCGGGGACCACGGTCGACCGCCAGTGCGGCAGCAGCCAGCAGGCGATCAGCTTCGCCGCCCAGGGGGTGCTCGCCGGCGCCTACGACATCGTGATCGCCGCAGGCGTGGAGTCCATGTCGCGGGTACCGATGGGCAGTTCGGTACTGCCGGGCAGCGATGCGTTCGGCCTGGACTTTGCGAAGCGCTACTCCGAAGGCCTGGTACCGCAAGGGATCAGTGCCGAGCTCATCGCTGCCAAATGGGGATTCTCCCGCGCTCAGCTCGACGAGTTCTCGGCAGGCAGCCACGAAAAGGCCGCCCGAGCTACCAAGGACGGACTGTTCGAGGCCGAACTCGCCCCGGTCGCCGGGCTGAGCACCGACGAGATCATCCGGCCGGGAACGACCGTGGAGACCTTGTCCGGTCTGAAGCCCGCGTTCTACAACGAGGCCTACGCCGCGCGCTTCCCCCAGATCAACTGGGAGATCACCCCGGGTAACTCGTCACCACTGTCGGACGGCAGCGCCGCGGTGATGATCACCAGCGGTGCCACGGCCCGGAAGCTCGGACTCAAGCCGCTGGCTCGTATCCACACCACGACCGTGGTGGGATCGGACCCGCTGTACATGTTGACCGGTGTCATCCCCGCCACCGAAAAGGTCTTGGCGCGTGCGGGTTTGACGCTCGCGGACATCGATCTGTTCGAGGTCAACGAGGCGTTCGCTCCGGTGGTGCTGGCCTGGGCTGCGGAACTGGGTGGGGCCACAGGCTCCGATCTGCTCTCCAAGACAAACGTCAACGGCGGGGCCATCGCGATCGGACACCCGCTCGGTGCAAGCGGAGCCCGCATCATGACCACCCTGGTCAACGCGCTCGAACAGCGCGGCGGCCGGTACGGCCTGCAAACGATGTGTGAGGGCGGCGGTATGGCGAACGCCACCATCATCGAGCGGCTGGGCTGATCTCCGCCTAAACCGCATTCCGGCAGAGAAAGTGCGAGTATCCGCCTGCTGGAATGCGGTTTCGGCGAGATGTGACTAGGCGCGGACCAGCTCGAAAAGCGGGATGGCCCGGGCAGTTTTCGACTGGTACTCGGCGAACACGGGGGCGCGCTCGACGATCTTGGGGTAGGCGGCGTCGCGCTCGTCGGCGGGCAACTCCCGCGAGACGACGTCGTAGGCCTCGGAGCCGACTTCGATCCGGGCCTGCGGGTTCGCCCGCAGGTTGTGCACCCATGCCGGGTCCTTGGGCCCACCCGCGTAGGAACCGACGATCAGCATCGAGCCGTCGACGTCCAGATAGGCCAGCGGCGACAGCCGGGGCTGACCGGATTTGGCTCCGGTGGTGTGCAACAGCAGCAGCGTGCCACCCTCGAAGGGACCGCCTACCTTGCCACCATTGGCCCGGAATTCCTCGACGACGTTGCGGTTGAAGTTGTCGAGGGCCGCCACGTCGGCGACCAGTTCGGTCTTGTCGAAATCAGGATCGATATCGCTCATGCCTTCTTGAGCTCCTCGGGCTTGGCGTCTATTCCCGATTCCTTGCGCTGCTGCGGGGTGATCGGCGCCGGGGCGTCGGTCAGCGGGTCGACGCCGCCGCCGGACTTGGGGAACGCGATCACCTCACGGATCGAGTCGACCCCGGCCAGCAGCGCGGTGATACGGTCCCAGCCGAACGCCAGACCACCGTGCGGCGGTGCGCCAAAGGCGAAGGCGTCCAACAGGAATCCGAACTTGTCCTGAGCCTCGGCATGGTCGATGCCCATCATCGCGAACACCCGCTCCTGGATGTCGCGTCGGTGGATACGGATCGAGCCGCCACCGATCTCGTTGCCGTTGCAGACGATGTCGTAGGCATCGGACAGCGCGCTGCCGGGATCGGTGTCGAAGGTGTCCTCCGATTCGACCTTCGGCGCGGTGAATGCGTGGTGCACGGCCGTCCAGGCACCCGAGCCAACGGCCACGTCGCCCGAGGCGGTCGCCACGTCGGCAGGCTCGAACATCGGGAAGTCCACCACCCAGGTGAACGCCCAGGCTGCCGGGTCGATCAGGTCCAGGCGCTTGGCGATCTCGATGCGGGTGGCGCCCAGCAGCGCGCGCGCCGTGCGGGCCGGGCCCGCCGCGAAGAACACGCAGTCACCGGGCTTGGCACCGACGTGGGCGGCCAGACCGTCGCGCTCGGCGTCGGTGAGGTTCTTGGCCACGGGACCGCCCAGCGTGCCGTCCTCGCCCACGAGTACATAGGCCAGGCCCTTGTGGCCGCGCTGCTTGGCGAACTCCTGCCAGCCGTCGAGGGTGCGACGCGGCTGTGACGCTCCGCCCTCCATCACGACCGCGCCCACATACGGGGCCTGGAACACCCGGAACGGGGTGTCCTTGAAGTACTCGGTGCACTCGATGAGTTCGACGCCGAACCGCAGGTCCGGCTTGTCGGAGCCGAACCGACGCATCGCCTCGTCGTAGCTGATCCGCGGCAATGGCAGCGGCAGTTCGTAGCCGATGGTCGACCAGACCGCCCGCAGGACCTGCTCGGCGATTCCCATCACATCGTCGGCGTCGACGAAGCTGAGCTCCATGTCCAGCTGGGTGAACTCCGGCTGGCGGTCCGCGCGGAAGTCCTCGTCACGGTAGCAGCGCGCGATCTGGTAGTAGCGCTCCATGCCCGCGACCATGAGCAGCTGCTTGAACAGCTGCGGGCTCTGCGGCAGCGCGTAGAACGAGCCGGGTTGCAACCGCGCGGGCACCAGGAAGTCGCGCGCGCCCTCCGGAGTGGAGCGGGTCAGGGTCGGGGTCTCGATCTCGACGAAGTCATGCTCGGCCAGCACGTTGCGAGCGGCGGCGTTCACCTTGGAGCGCAACCGGATTGCGTTACCCGGGCCCTCGCGGCGCAGATCCAGGTAGCGGTACTTGAGCCGGGCTTCCTCGCCCGCGGTCTCGTCGAGCTGGAACGGCAGCGGGGCGCTCTCCCCCAGCACTGTCAGCGACGTCGCGTTGACCTCGATCTGCCCGGTGGCGATCTCGGGGTTCTCGTTGCCCTCCGGACGTACCTCGACGACGCCGGTGACGGCGATGCAGAACTCGGCGCGCAACCGGTGGGCGGCGGCGAGCACGTCGCCTTCGCGGAACACCACCTGCGACACGCCGGATGCGTCGCGCAGATCGATGAAGATGACGCCGCCGTGGTCACGGCGGCGCGCCACCCAACCCGCCAGTGTCACGGTCTGACCGGCATCGGTGGCCCGCAACGAACCGGCGGCATGACTGCGCAGCACGAAAACTCCTGAGTGTTGAGTCGAGAAAGACTGGTGGTGACGACTGACCAGTCTAGAGAGTGGCCTGCGACGGTAACTTGGCGACATGACCTCCCCCATCGCAGTTATCGGACCGGGGGCCATCGGGTCCACCGTCGCCGCCCTGCTGCATGCCGCGGGCCGGGCGGTCCTGCTGTGCGGCCGGACCCCGCGCGACGGCATCGAAGTCCGGCCCGACGATGGGGACCCCATCCGGGTACCTGGGCCGGTGCACACCGATCCCGACAGTGTGGAGGGCCCACTGGACGTGGTCTTTCTTGCCGTCAAGGACACCCAGAACGCCCAGGCTGCAGCGTGGCTGGACCGGCTGTGCGACGAGAAGACCGTGGTGTGCGCGCTGCAGAACGGCGTGGAACAGGTCGAGCGCGTGAGCGGGATCAGCCGGCACACCGACAAGTCCCACGTGGTGCCCGCGGCGGTGTGGATCTCCTCGGAGACACAATCCGGCGGTTGGGTGCGGTTGCGCAGCGAGGCCCGGTTGGTGCTGCCCGACACTCCGGCGGCCGAGGTCGTCGCCGAGGCAGTGCGCGACACCGCGATCACCGTCGAACACGATCCCGATTTCCGCAGCGCTGCCTGGCGCAAGCTGCTGGTCAATGCCGTGGTGGGGTTCATGGTGCTGGCCGACCGGCGGGCGGGCATGTTCCGCCGGGACGACGTGGCCGCGCTGGCGCGGCGCTATCTGACCGAATGCCTGGCCGTGGCCCGGGCCGACGGCGCCGGCCTGGGTGACGAGGTCGTCGACGAGATCGTCTCCATGTTGGCCGCCGCGCCCGAGGACCTGACCACCTCGATGCTGACCGACCACCAGGCCGGCCGACCGCTGGAGTGGGATGTCCGCAACGGCGTCATCGTCCGCAAGGCGGCCGCGCACGGCCTGCCCACCCCGATCAGTGACGTGGTGGTCCCGCTGCTGGCGGCGGCCGGCGACGGGCCGGGCTGACCCGCCAGTAGACACTCTCCCCTAGGGTGTCTACCCATGGCCCGGACCTACCAGTGCGAACGCGTCGAGTTGGACTTCATCGACCGTGCGCCGTTCCGCTTCGTCAGCACCGTCGACCTCGCCATCACTCCCGAGCAACTGTTCGAGGTGCTCAGCGACGCGTCCTCATGGCCGCACTGGGCCACCGTGATCACCAATGTGGAATGGACCAGCCCAGAACCCCGCGGCGTCGGCACCACCCGCACCGTCACGATGCGCGGGCACATCACCGGAGATGAGGAATTCCTGGCCTGGGAACCCTTCTCCCACATGGCTTTCCGGTTCAACACCAGCACCTCAAACGCGATCTCGGCCTTCGCCGAGGACTACCGCGTGGTGGAGACGGCCGACGGCTGCCACCTGACCTGGGTGATGGCCATGAAGCCCAGCGGCCTGGCCGGCCGGCTCGGGATGACCATGGGCCAGCCGGTGATGGCGTGGCTGTTCCAGCGCTTCCTGCACAACCTCCGCCGGTATACCGACGAGCGCTACGGCAAGTAGGCCGCTAACCGAGCCCGTCCCACACCTGGCGTCGCACCGCGTCGGGATCGGCCACGGTCTCGTCACGCGTGGACCGGATCACCCGGGTCAACCGGCGGTCGGTGTCGTACTCCGGCCAGTCGGCGACCTCGGCCCGGGCGAAGTCCAGCCAGGTACGTTGCATCCGCCGACCGACCGACGGCTGCACCCGGCGACCCAGCGGGTGCAGCTTGCGACCCAGATATGACCCGTAGCTGTGCTGGATGTGCACGATCTCGCTGCCGTGGGTGGCGCCAAGTCCCAGCACCTTGAGCGTCCACGTGGTGTGGTCGAACCGGTATACGTGAGTCGGCGCGTGTGCACTGTAGGCATCGGCGAACGCCCAGGTCGGTGCACCGAACATGACGTCGGAGCCAAATGCGATCAGCGCCCGGCGGCGCGGAAAACCGGGATACGCGGCCAGCACCCGATCGCGGTCGTCCGGGCCGTGGCGCCGCAGATAGTCCTCGACCCCTGCCAGCGTGGTCGGCAGCATCGGCGGCTTACCCCAGGCGAACATCGACGCCTCGTGGCTGTTGGTGCCGATGATCAACGGCACCGCGGACACCGCACCCGCGCGCGCCGCCTCGGTCGGATGCAACGGCAGTAGATCGACACCGTGGGTCAGCCCGTAGGCCAACGTCGGTGTCTGCTGGGCACTCTCGAGCTGCAGTTGCCCCGCGGCCCGGCGCAGTTGCCGCTGTGGCAGCACTTTGAGCTGCTCGGCCCCCACTCCGAGCAGTTGCATGAAGCGGCGCGACTGACGGGCCCGGTCTTCCCGGTCGGCGATCAGCGGTAACGCCGGACTCTGCGCGATCGCCCGGTCGAACAACCCGTCGGCCACCGGGCTGGCCAGCAGCGCCAACACCGATGTGGCACCGGCCGATTCACCGAACACCGTCACCTGCCGGGGATCGCCGCCGAATGCGGCGATGTTGTCGCGCACCCATTGCAGTGCGGCGATCTGGTCCCTCAGGCACAGATTGTCGTCGAATCCCTCACCGAGGTCACCGAGTTCGAATCCGCCGAACACGCCGAGCCGATAGGTCACGTTGACGACCACCACGTTGCCGTTCTCGGCCAGCCGCGAGCCGTTGTACAGCTGCAACTGGCCCGCACCGTAGACAAAGGCGCCGCCGGGGATCCACACCATCACCGGCAACGAGCCGCCCGTGTCCGGGGACCAGACGGTGACGGTCAGGCAAGCCTCGTCACGCACCTTGGGGTCGTCGCGACCGCCCCCGACGAACGAACGGCCTTGTGGCGGCAACGGGCCGTGCTCCACGGCGTCACGCACTCCGGTCCAGGGCACCACCGGCCGAGGTGCCAGGAAACGCAGTGCGCCGATGGGCTGCTGGGCGTACTCGACACCTCGCCACACGCTGACCCCGCCTTCACGGGTACCGCGTAGCCGCCCCAGCGAGGTGTGGGCAATGGTCGAATGTTCCGCAACGACGGACACGTCTGAATCGTAGTGTGAAAAGCTTAACGGGCTGTTGAGCACGCACCTACCGGCGAATGCGATGGAGTGACGGGATGACCTTCAACGAGGGTATGCAGATCGACACGAGCACCACCTCCAGTTCCGGCGGTGGCCGCGGCCCCGGCCGTGGCATCGCGATCGGTGGAGGTCTCGGTGGTCTGTTGATCGTTGTGCTCGCGATGTTCCTGGGTGTCGACCCGGGCACCGTGATGCCACAACAGCAGCAGCCGATAGACACCAGCAGCGCCGGGGGTGAGGGGTTCGACCTCAGCCAGTGCAAGACCGGCGCCGACGCCAACAGCAAGGTCGAATGCCGGGTGGTCGCCACCGGCAACTCCGTCGACGGCGTGTGGTCCCAGCTGCTGAAGGGATACACCCGTCCGCACGTCCGACTGTTCAAGGGGCAGGTCCAGACCGGGTGCGGTCCGGCCACCAGTGACGTCGGCCCGTTCTACTGCCCCGTCGACAAGACGGCGTACTTCGACACCGACTTCTTCCAGGTGCTCGTCGATCAGTTCGGTTCCAGCGGAGGGCCCCTCGCACAGGAGTACGTCGTCGCCCACGAGTTCGGCCACCACGTGCAGGACCTGCTGGGCGTTCTCGGTCGGGCCCAGCGGGACCCCGAGGGCGCCACCGGTGCGGGCGTGCGCACCGAACTGCAGGCCGACTGCTACGCCGGCGTCTGGGCGCATTACGCGTCGATCACCCGGCAGGAGGGCACCGATGTGCCGTTCCTGCAGCCACTGAGCGACAAGGACATCACCGACGCCCTGTCCGCGGCCTCCTCCGTCGGCGACGACCGCATCCAGAAGCAGGCTACCGGCCGGGTCAACCCCGAAGCGTGGACCCACGGTTCTTCCGAGCAGCGACAGAAGTGGTTCACCATCGGCTACCAGACCGGCGATCCGAACAAGTGCGACACCTTCGCCGCGAACAACCTTGGCTAGGGCCGCCACAGCCGTCGACGCGGTAGCCGAGCGCTACCTCGATACCTATGCGCAGCTTGATCCGTGCGCCGCAACGGAACTGGGCATCACCGGTCACGACGATGAGATGACCGACTACTCCCCGCAGGGAGTGGCAGCCCGCGCCGAAGCTGCCCGCGCAACGCTGCGGGAACTCGACGGGCTGGAGCCCGCCGATGATGTCGACGTGGTCACCGTGGCCGCGCTGCGCGAGCGCCTCGGCGCGGCCGTCGACGTGCACGACGCCGGCCTGGACCTCGGTGAACTCAACGTCATCGCCTCGCCGCTGCAAACCATGCGCGACGTGTTCGACCTGATGGCCACCGACACCGAGGACGACTGGGCGCTGATCGCTGCGAGGTTGGCGAAGGTGCCCGATCGTGCTGCCGGCTACGCGGACGCCCTTCGTGCCGCGACCCGCAGCAGTCACGGCCCGGCCCTTCGCCAGGTCACCCGAGGGGTCACCCAGGCCCGGCAGATCGCCCAGTTGTTCGCCGAGATGGCCACCGGCGCGGTACCGGAGAACCGGCGATTACAGGGGCAGCTACGGCAGCTCACCGAAGCCGCGGCCGACGCCTACCGGCGGCTGGGCGACGTGCTGCGGGAGGACATCGCGCCGCATGCGCGCCAGTCCGATGCCTGCGGGCGCGACACCTACCGGCTGATGTCACGGCAGTTCCTGGGTACTGCCGTCGACCTCGACGAGGCCTACGAATGGGGCTTGGGCCTGCTCGATGCCGTTGTGGCCGAACAGGAATCGATCGCCCAGCAGCTCTACCCCGGGGCCACCGTGGCCGAGACGCTGCGCCGGTTGGACGACGAACCGCGCTACGTCATCGCCGGCACCGATGCGCTGCAGGCCTGGATGCAGGATCTGTCCGACCGCGCGGTCCAGTCGCTGGCCGGCACCCACTTCGACATCGACGGGCCGCTTCGCACACTCGAGTGCCGGATCGCCCCGACCCAGACCGGCGGCATCTACTACACCGGGCCGTCGGAGGACTGGTCGCGGCCAGGACGCATGTGGTGGTCGGTTCCACCGGGCGTCGAGCGGTTCCACACCTGGCAGGAAACCACCACGGTGTTCCATGAAGGTGTTCCCGGCCATCATCTGCAGATCGGCCGCGCGGTGGCGCTGGCCGATCGGCTCAACCGGTGGCGCCGGCTTGGCTGCTGGGTGTCGGGCCACGGTGAGGGCTGGGCGTTGTACGCCGAGCGGTTGATGGCCGAGCTGGGCTGGCTCGACGATGCCGGCGACCGTATGGGAATGCTTGATGCACAACGGTTCCGAGCGGCTCGGGTGGTGCTCGACATCGGCGTGCACTGCGGCCTCACCGCTCCCGACGGTGAGGTGTGGGATGCCGAGCGGGCCTGGAACTTCCTGACCTCGCATTCGGCCATGGCCGAGGAGAACCTGCGCTTCGAGCTCGACCGCTACCTCGGCTGGCCGGGCCAGGCTCCGTCGTACGCCATCGGGCAACGGATCTGGCACGAACTCCGCGACGAGGCCTTGCGCCGGGGATCATCTCTGCGGGAATTCCACAGCCGCGCACTCGATCTGGGCGGGCTGCCGCTCGACGTCCTCAGATCGGCGTTGTCAGCCGGCTGACCGGCGACAACACTGGTGGCATGGAAGCCCTGGAGCCCGACACCAAGGACTGGACCTGGGTGCTGTCTCGCGTCTGCACGGAGTGCGGGTTCGACCCGGCATCGGTCCAACCCAGCGAGGTCGCCGCCATGATCCGCGACGATGCCGCACTGTGGGTGCCCCGACTGCACGGCACCGGGGTCGCTGTGCGGATCCGTCCGGACCGCTGGTCGATCCTGGAATACGGCTGCCACATCCGCGACGTGCACCGGGTCTTCGAGCACCGAGTGCAGTTGATGTTGACCGAGCAGGATCCTCAGTTCCCGAACTGGGATCAGGACGCCACCGCGATCGCCGACGATTATGGGTCGCAGGATCCGGGGAACGTCGCGACCGAGCTGTTCGAAGCGGCCGGGGTGGTCGCCGACACCTATGACCGCGTGCCGGCCGACGCCTGGTCGCGCCGCGGGTTGCGCAGCAATGGCAGCGAGTTCACCATCGCGACGATCGCGATCTATCACCTGCACGACATCGTCCACCACGCACACGACGTCGCCGGGATGTGATGTGGTTCACAGCCAAAGGCTGTCACGGTTCGGAGCCCCAGCGGTGTCTGAGAGTGTGACGACCAACGGCACAGGGGGATCATCTGAACGCCACCGAGGTATTCGCGGGGTACCGCCCGCTGCTCTTCACACTGGCCTACGAGATTCTGGGTAGCGCCGCAGACGCCGAAGATGTGGTGCAGGAAAGCTACCTGCGCTGGATCACGGCAGGCGACGTGACACATCCGCACGCATATCTCGTACAGGTCGTGACACGGCAGGCCCTCAATGCGCTGCGCACCAGCAAGCGCCGACGCGAGGACTACGTCGGCAATTGGCTACCCGAGCCGATCCAGACCGAGCCCGACGTGGGCGAGGACGCCGTCCTCGCCGAGTCCGTATCCATGGCAATGCTGCTTGTCCTGGAGACGCTCAGCCCCGACGAACGCGTGGTGTTCGTCTTGCACGAGGTGTTCGGCTACACCTATCCCGAGATCGCGCCCGTGGTGGGAAAGTCCGACACTGCCGTGCGCCAAATCGCCCACCGCGCACGCGAACACGTACAGGCCCGCAGACGCCGCTTCACGCCGGACAACCAGCTGGCACGGACCACGGTCACCCGGTTCCTGCGGGCCGCGCACACCGGTGACATCGATGGCCTCGTCGCGGTGATGGCCCCCGACATCGTGGCGCTGTCCGACGGCGGCGGACAGGTATCGGCTGCCCGTCGTCCGGTGGTCGGGCCACAACGCGTCGCGCACTTCATGGCCGGGCTTGCCCAGGGCGCGATGGCCGAGTTCGACATCTCGTTCGGAAGTTACAACTCGATGCCCGCCGTGTCGTTCCTCCGGGACGGAGCGCTGGACTCGATCCTGCTCATCGAGCTGACCGACGGACTCATCACTGCGCTCTACGCGATGCGCAATCCCGACAAGCTCCGCGACACCGCCACCACCCGCAGCCTGACCAGACAGCAGGAGAACTGATGCAGACCGTCACCGTCGAACGTTTCATCGGAGCACCGCAGGATGAGGTGTTCGAGTTCATGAGCAACGCAGCCAATTTCACGCGTTCTCCGTTGGTACTTCGACAGCGGCTGGCCGAACCCGGCCGGCAGGCCCCATATGGACAAGGAGCGGTACGCATCCTGCTCTGGACGATCGGCTGGTTCCGGGAACGCATCACCGCGTACGACGCGCCGCACTACTTCGACTACTCGGTCGAACGCAGCTTCCCACCCTCGGAGCACCGGCACGGACGGGTGAGCTTCACCGCGGTGGACGCCGGCACCCACGTCGTGTGGACCACGACGTTCCGGGTGAAGTTCCCACTCATCGGCGAAACGCTGACCCGTTGGATCGGTCGACCGATGCTGACCAGGGTGTTCAACGACGTGCTGGATGCCGCCGCGACTGATCTGGCCAAACGCTGACCACATTGAACAGATCTCGTTAATCTGTTCAAATGCGCGATACGGACCGGGCGGTGTCACCCGCACTGCTCGCCGCGACCGCTGCGACGCTCAGGCTTTTGGGCCCAAGGCAATTCAGTCTCACCGCAGTCGCCGAACACGCGGGCGTCTCCCGCGGCACCGTCCACAACGCCTTCGGCAGCCGAGACAATGCGATCAAGATCGCGCTCGACCACCTGGCCGGCGCCTTCATAGAGACCATCGCCGCCGAGGCCGGCCGCCACGAAGGCTTGGCCGACCAGGTCGCCGCCGCGGCCGTTGTCATCTGCGCCCACCGGCAGAACTCCGAGTCGGTCCCGCAACGCGGCATCAACGAAAGCGTCGTGGTGCTGTTGCTGCGCAACACCGGCGACGATCTGATGCAACGTTCGATCGACCTGTGGAAACCGTTCGTCCGCGCGGCCCAGGAACGCGGAGAGGTCGGACCCGGCGTCGCCCCGGCACGGGCCGGCGAATGGATCGTGCGCCTGCTACTCAGCTTCGAACTGCTCCCGCCCATCGGGGTGAACCTCGACAGTCCGCGAGCGGTCAAACGATTCGTGTCCGACCACATCGTCGTCGGCCTCACCGGAAGGCAACAATGACCCAACCCGACTACGAAGTCGCCGTCATCGGCGCCGGGCCCGGCGGCATCGCCACCGCGCACCTGTTGCAACAGAAGGGTATCCACAACTTCGTCATCATCGAGCGGGGCGACGACTTCGGCGGAACCTGGCGCGACAACCACTACCCCGGACTCGCAGTCGACATCCCCACCCTGTGGTACCAGCTGTCGTTCGCCCCGAATCCGAACTGGAGCAGGTTCTTCGCACCCGGCCCGGAAATCCATCGTTACCTGCAGGACACGGCAGCGGACCTCGGGCTCTACCAGCACCTACGGCCCAACTGTGAGGTGATCCGCCAGCAGTGGGACGACGAACTCGGTCTGTGGCGACTGCAGATCCGCGACGAGGCACCCGTGACGGCGCGTTTCGTGGTCAGTTCGGTCGGCGGCTATGTCAATGCCAAGCACACCGTCGACATCGAGGGTGTGGACGACTTCACCGGAACGATCCTGCGTCCCAACGCCTGGGACGACAGCTACGACACCAGGGGCAAGCGCATCGCCGTGATCGGCACCGGTTCCTCAGGAGTCCAGATCACCGCCGCCCTGTCCGCGGCAGCCGCCAATCTCGATGTCTACCAACGCACCCCGGCCTGGGTGCTACCAAAAGTCGACTTCGACTTCTCTCCGTGGATGCGCCGACTGATGCGCTTGCCCGGCGTCGTTCCGGCGGTGAACACAGTCGGTCGGCTGGCGATGGACATCTTCATGGTGGCACCCATCGTCCACGTCTTCTCCCGACTGCCGGACAACTGGCTACGCCGCCTGATGCCGCTCTACGATGGCTGGTCCCGGCTGCTGTACAGGTTGCTGCTGCGTGCGGTCGTCGACGACGCGGCCACCCGCCGAAAACTGGTGCCACACTACGGCATCCTGGCCAAACGGCCGGTGATCTCCAGTGCATTCCTGCCGGCACTGAACAACCCCAGCACCAACCTGATCACCACGCCGATCGACCGGATCACCGCGACCGGGATCCGCACCACCGACGGCGTCGATCATCCGGCCGACCTGCTGGTGCTGGCCACCGGCTACGAACTGTGGATCGACCCGGAAACCTACCGACCGGACACCATCCTGGGTCCCAACGGTTTCGACCTCGCCCAGTACTACCGCGCGCACGGTCTGCACACCTACGCCGGCACGGCCCACCCACGGCTGCCCAACCGCTGGGAGATCGTCGGCCCGCTCGGCTTCGTCGGATTCGCCTGGCTTGACTATGTCGAGACTGTCGCCGCACACGCCGTGCGGATCATCGACGAGACCCGGCACCGCGGTGCACAGGTCGCCACCGTCAGCCAGGACGCGTTCAACCTGTGGAACGAGCGGATGCGTCGCGACGGCCGGGTTGCGCACCTGTACTACACCGCGACATCGGGCCTGAACAGCTATTTCGTCAACTCCCAGTACGAGACTCCGTATTACCGGCCGCAGACGATCACCGGCTCCCGGCAGTTTGCCCGCCAGTCCCCCCTGTCCGACTACCAGTTCACCAATGTCCGCGTCACCGCACTACCCGAGGAGCAACCCGCATGACTTCCGACGAGCGCTTGCGCGAGGAGCCGACGGCCAACGCCTCACTCGCCGGGCGGGTCGCCTACGTCACGGGCGCCGCGCGCGGCCAGGGTCGCTCGCACTGCGTGCGACTGGCTCGAGCCGGAGCCGACATCGTCGCACTCGACGCCTGCGCACCCGTCGCCGCCCAGAACGGTTACGCCGCAGCCACCCCGGAGGATCTCGCAGAGACCGTGGCCCTCGTCGAGGGCGAGGGGCGCAAGGTCCTGGCCCGTGAGGTCGACGTGCGTGATGCCGAGGGCCAGAAGCGACTGGTGGCCGATGCGGTCGAACAGTTCGGCAGGCTCGACGTCGTCGTGGCCAATGCCGGTGTGCTCAATTGGGGCCGGCTGTGGGAGATTCCGGCGCAGCAGTGGCAGGACGCCATCGACGTCAACCTCACCGGGGTGTTCAACACGGTCCAGGCGGTGGTGCCGGCGATGATCGAGGCGGGCAACGGCGGTTCGATCATCACGATCAGTTCTGCGGCCGGCATCAAGGCGGTACCCGGCTGTGCGCACTACTGCGCCAGCAAGTTCGGTGTCGTCGGGCTCACCAATTCACTGGCCATCGAGCTGGGCGAGTTCGGGATCCGGGCGAATTCGATCCACCCCTACGGCACCGACACCCCGATGGGTAACGACGTATCGATGTACAAGGTGCTGCAGGACCATCCGAACTACATCCACAGCTTCTCCCCCGGCGCGTTGCCCACGGATTCACTCATCGCGCCCGACGACATCTCGGACATCGTGCTGTGGCTGGCCAGCGATGCGTCGTCGTTGGTCACCGCCGCCCAGATCCCGGCAGACAAGGGGTATCTGAAGATCTGAGCGGCGGTGCCGGTCCTACAGCCGCGAGTGCTCGGAGATGCTGGTATCGGTGGTACGCAGCGGACGGATCAGCGCGTCCTGGCTGAACGAGGCGATGAGTTCGCCTTGCTCGGTGTGCACCGCGCCGCGCACATACGACATTCCCGCGCCGACCTGGGTGCTCTCGTGGCTGTAGAGCAGCCACCCGTCCCACCGGACCGGCTCGTGGAAACTCACCGTGACCGTCATCGGCGCGGTCGAGACCGTGAGGTGGGCCTGCGCGGTACCGATACCCTCGTGCGCCCGCATCGTGGTCGAAATGCCCAGGTGCCCCGTGAAATATGCGATCAGCGCCTTGGCCAGGTCATCGCGGGCCGGGACGGGGTCGTAGTGCAGCCAGGCGTACAGCTCGGGCGGGCCGACCTCGTCGGGGCTGTTGACGTCGACGACGTCGACCAGACGCAGTTCGCGTCCGATCATCGGCATGTGAGAAAGGTTCGAGTCCGCCGGGCCGGCGACCTCGGGCCGCGGCAGATGATGGCGGATGACATCACCGGAGGGCACATCGGTGAACACCGTGATGGTGATGCAGCGCTTGCCGTTCTGTGACGCCGCGATCACCGCGGTGGCTGTCGACCGGCCTTCGCTGATCACATCGACGTCGAGCTCGACCGGTGGGCCCACCATCACGGCCCGGGCAAACACCGCATGTGCCGACCGAACCGACTTGTCCGGAAAGCGTTTCGCCGCCGCGACGATCGCGGCGCCCACGATCTGGGTGCCTTCGACCACCTGACGCTCGTCGACACCGGCGATGCCGGTCTGGACGGTGAAACGGTTCTCCCCCGCGGGTTCGGCATCGAACAGGTCCAGCAGCATCTGCAGCGTCCACTGCGTCGGTTCGACCTCTTGGGGTGCCTCGGATTCTGCGGTCATGACTTCCTCTCTTTCACGCGTTGATGACTGTCTCGGCGAATTCCGAAATGGTGTGGGGTGCGGCGAAATCGGCGAACCACACGTAGAAGCGTTCGACGCCCTGCGCGGACAGATCGGCGAAGTGGGCGGCGAGTTCGGCGGCGTCGCCGCACACCAGGCCGTCGCCGAGGTGCCCGAACAGCCGGGTGCTGCGTTCGGTCACTGCCGTGCGATCGGCGCCGCGGCCGACGAAGCCGACCATCTGTTGCAGGGAGGCTCGTGCCGAGCCCACTGTCGGTAGCAACGCGGGCAGCCGATCGAGCTGATGCGACGGAATGTTCCACCAGTCGGCGTGGGTCCGTACCAGTTCCATCATGCGCTTGCCGGTTCCGCCCAGCACCAACGGAATTGGATGGGACGGACGCGGGGCCTGCCCACGCTCACCATCGCCCCAATACTGGTGCAGCAGGTCCAGATTCTCGCCCAGCCTGCGAACCCGTGCTGCCGCGTCACCGCTTTCGATGTCGAACCGCTCGAACTCCTGGGGCCAGGACCCGGATCCGAGACCGAGTTCGAAGCGCCCGCCACTGGCCTCTGACAGTGTCACGGCCTGCTTGGCCAACACCGACGGATGACGGAATGCATCGCACAACACCAGATGGCCGATCCGCAGCCGTTCGGTGCGCGCCGCCACCCAGGTCGCGACAGTCATTGCCTCCCAGATGTTTTGGTGAGTGGCACCGGGAGCTTCCAGATGGTCGATGAAGGCAATGCCGTCGAAGCCGCTGGCCTCGGCCACCTGGGCACGTTCGACGACGTCGTCGACAGCCAGCCGTACCTGGGGTAGGAACAGAGACCACTCGCTCAATCGCAACCTGCCTATTGCTTCTACAGAAACGGTAACGTCATTCTCGCAAGTGCAGCATGACGGAGGTGATGGCGCAATGGCTAGGCTGGCCGGACGACCGCCCGAAGGCGCGCGCGCCGAGGCACAGGCGGACCGGGCCCGCCGGTTCATGAAATCGGCGTTGGCGATCCTGGGCGAAACCGGACGCACCGACTTCACGGTGCTGGAGGTGGTGGAACGCTCCAAGACCTCGTTGCGATCCTTCTACCAGCATTTTTCCACTAAGGATGAGCTGCTGCTGGCCCTCATCGACAAGATCATGGCGGAGTCCACGCTGCGCTGGCGCGGCGACACCGACGGGCTGGCCGGCCCCGACGCACTCCGGTCGCTGATCGAGCGCATCACCGTCCCGGCGTCGTCGAGCACCCAGGACAGCATCAACCGCGGCCTGACCTTCTACAACGACCATCTCGCCGAGTCGCTGCCGCGTGAATATGCGCGGGTACTGGCCCCACTGCACGAGCTCATCGGCGACATCCTGCGGCGCGGAATGGATTCGGGGGCATTCCGGTCCGACATCGACGTTCAGAGCACCGCCGCCCTGATCATGCAGTCGGTCCTGGGCGCGATGCGGCTGCGTTCACTGGGAGTCGAACTCAACGGCGCGCCGATCGACGGTGAGCACATCTACGAGTTCTGTGTACGCGGCCTGCTGACCCCTCAGCACCCTGGCTGACCAGCAACTTTCCCATCCATTGAGCGATCGCCCGAATGGGCTCGTCGGCGTCGATGATCCCGTGGTAACGTCATTACCAGTTTCGGAAATCACACTCTTCCAGGAGGCGAACATGCCCTCACGCGAGCTTCCCTACCCGGTGTTCGACGCCGACAATCACTTCTACGAGCCCAAAGAGGCGCTCACCCAGTTCCTGCCCGACAATCGCAAGGGCGTCATCGACTACATCGATGTGCACGGCCGCACGAAGATCGTGGTGCGCAACCAGATCAGCGATTACATCCCCAACCCCACGTTCGAGGTGGTCGCGCGGCCGGGCGCCCAGGAGGAGTACTTCCGGCACGGCAGCGGCGGCAAGAGCTATCGCGAGGTGATGGGCAAGCCGATGAAGGCCATCCCCGCCTTCCGCAACCCCGAAGCGCGCCTTGAGGTCCTGGACAGCCTGGGCCTGGACTACACGATCATGTTCCCGACCCTTGCCAGCCTGGTCGAGGAGCGCCTCAAGGACGACCCCGACCTGATCCTCGACATCATTCACGCGCTGAACGAGTGGATGTACGAGACCTGGCAGTTCAACTACTCCGACCGCATCTTCTCGACGCCGGTCATCAACCTCGGCGTCGTCGACCGCGCCCTCGAAGAACTCGAGTGGTGCCTGGAACGCGGCGCCAAGACCGTGCTGGTCCGCCCGGCGCCGGTACCCGGTTACCGCGGTAGCCGCTCGATGGGCCTTCCGGAGTTCGACCCGTTTTGGGACGCCTGCGTGAAAGCGGGCATCCCGGTGTGCATGCACGCTTCGGACAGCGGGTACGCGCAGTACCTCAACGACTGGGAGCCGGCCGACGAGTTCCTCCCGTTCAAGCCGACGTCGTTCCGGATGGTGGCGATGGGCAAGCGTCCGATCGAGGACACCATGGCCGCGCTGGTCTGCCACGGCGCACTGACCCGCAATCCGGACCTGCGAATCCTGTCGGTGGAGAACGGCGCCTCGTGGGTGCCGTACCTGTTCTACCAATTCAAAGACGTCTACTCGAAGATGCCGCAGGAGTTCCCCGAGGATCCGATCGAGGCGTTCAAGCGCTGCGTGTACGTCGCCCCGTTCTGGGAGGACGACTTCAAGAAGATGGCCGACCTGTGCGGCATCGACCGCATCATCTTCGGATCCGACTGGCCGCACCCCGAGGGCCTGGCCGATCCGATCAACCTGGTCGATGATCTGGTTGCACACGGCCTCGACGACGAGGGCGTCCGAAAGGTCATGGGCGGCAACCTGGTCGACCTGTTCAAGGTCGAGAACAAGAAGGTATACCGACCCGATGTTCCCGCACTCGTACTGAACTGATCCAGTCCCTCCACACCTACGAAGCTGGGCCGACTACATGACAGATGTGGCAAATCCCGAACAGATGCTGTTCACCTCCACCGCACAGGCCTTCCTGGAGAAGGAGGTGCCGCTGAGCCGCGTGCGTGAACTCCATGCCGAGGGCATCGCCTTCGACACCGGATGGTGGGGGCGCGCAGCCGAATTGGGTTGGGCCAGCCTGCTGGTGCCCGAGGAACTGGGCGGCGGGAGTCCGTCGGGAGACGGTGTGGCCGACCTGGCGTTGCTTGCCGAGCAGGCCGGCCACACCGTGGCTCCCGGTCCGCTGCATCCGATCAGTATCGTGCTGGCCGGCCTCGTCGAATCACCGGACGGACACGAGGAACTCATCGAATCACTGGTTGCCGGCGAGACCGTGGCATCGTGGGCGGCCTACGAACCCAAGCGGCCGTTCGGAGCCCTTCAATCCGCCACCGGCGTCGGCACCACGGTCACCCGTACCGAGTCGGGCTACCGCATCGACGGTGTCAAGGACCGAGTCGAAGCCGGCGACCAGGCCGACACGGTTCTGGTGGTTGCCGCCTGCGACGGGCAGATCAGGCAGTTCCTGGTGCCGACCGACGCGGCCGGCGTGACTGTCAGCCCCCAGAAGTCGGTGGACCTGGTCAAGCGTTATGCCCGAGTGCAATTCGATGGCGTCGAGATCGACGCGTCCGCCGTGGTGGGGACTGCCGAGGAGACCCCGGCCATCATCGAACGCCAGCGCCAGGTCGCCCTGGTGCTGCAGTGCGCCGAGATCGTCGGAATCCTCGACGCGGTACTGACGATGACCAACCAGTGGCTCACCGACCGGCACAGCTTCGGCCGTCCACTGGCGTCGTATCAGGCTCTCAAACATCGCGCCGCCGACATGAAGATGTGGTTCGAAGCAGCGCGCGCCACCACCACCGGAGCCGTGGCGGCCGTGGCCGAACGCTCCCCCGAAGCATCGAAGCTCGTCAGCGTCGCGAAAGCCTATGTGGCCGAACGCGCTCCCGTGATGCTGCAGGACTGCGTGCAGTTGCACGGCGGCATCGGGGTGACCTGGGAGCATGATCTGCACCTGTACCTGCGGCGGGTTGCGCTCTACCGGGCGCTCTACGGTTCACCCGAAGACCACCACCGTGCCGTGTACGCGTTGAGCCGCAAGACCCACGCAGCCGAGGAGATCGGGGCATGACCGACACCGTGAGCACCACAGCAACAACAGAGTCCGTCGAGCAGTTCGCGTTGCGCGCCCGGACCTGGCTGGCCGAGAACATGCCGCCCATCGATCCCGGCAACCCCCCGTTCGCAGTGCGGGCCGAAACCGAATCGTGGGAGCGGGCAAAGGAACTGCAGAAGCGCCTCTACGAAGGCGGCTTCGCCGGCATCTGCTTCCCGCGCGAGTACGGCGGCCTTGGGCTCGATTACGCATACCAGAACGCATTCAACGACGAATGCCGGAACTACGAGATGCCGTTGATCCTCAACACCCCGTCGTTCACCATCTGCGGCGCAACCATTCTCGACATGGGCAGCGAAGACCAGAAACGTGAGCGCATCTCGGCCGCAATCCGTGGCGATGAGGTCCTGTGTCAGCTGCTGTCCGAACCCAGTGGCGGGTCGGATCTCGCCGGCGTGATCACCCGAGCCGAGCTCAAGGGTGATACCTGGATCATCAACGGCGCCAAGACCTGGAGCACCAGCGCATTTGCCGCCGACTACGGGTTGATGCTGGCCCGCACCGACTGGACCGTGCCCAAACACGAGGGCCTGACCATGTTCCTGGTGCCGCTCAACGCGCCGGGTATCACGATGCGGCGCATCACCGAAGTGAACGGCAACGAAGAATTCTGTGAGGAGTTCTTCGACAATCTCGAGCTGCCGGCAGACGCCGTGGTCGGCGACGTCAACGACGGCTGGACCGTCGCCTCGCGTCAGCTGCACCACGAACGTCGCGCGGTCGGTGGCGGTTCCGAGTTCGCCAGTGGGACCGGGGCCGAGAACGCGAACGAGATGCCGCCGGACCACGTCGGGCTGGCCGAGGCCACCGGACAGGGCGACGACGCCCGGGTGCAGGACCTGGCGGGGCGCGCGCTCGTGCGGCGCATCGTCAAGAAGCAGCTCATCGATCACGTCGGCAAGGCGATCGGAAACGGCTCGCTGCCACCGAATGCGGGCACGTTGATCCGGCTGTTCCATGCCGAGACCACCGAACTCGAGGTGGACACCGCGCTGGCCATCGCCGGTACGGCCGGCGTCGTCGACGAGGGTTCTGACGATGCACCGGAGTTGGCCGGGCTGATGGAGATCGGAGTGCGCTACCTGTCCCGGCAGACCGGGTCGCTGGGCGGCGGCAGTTCGGAGATGGCGCGCAACGTCATCGGCGAGCGGATCCTCGGCTTCCCGCGCGAACTCGCGGCCGACCGCGGCGTGCCGTTCAACCAGGTCAAACGCAACAAGAGCTGAGTGCCCTTCGGCGCTGAGGCGCGGACGTACCGACAGGTGTGCCGCGTACGGTGGGGACCAGACAACGCAGGGGGGCCCGATGCCGACCATTCACTTGGAACGAGTGATCGCAGCGCCGCCAGAGCAGGTCTTCGACTGGATGGCCGACCCCGCGGCACTGGCCACCGCACCGCTGGTACTCCGATCGGGCTGGACAGCGGGATCGTCGGGACCCGCCGTGGGGGCCGTACGCGCGGTGACCGGAGCCGGCATGTGGTTCCGGGAAGAGATCACCGCCTACGACCGCCCGAACAGTTACTCGTATCTGATCATCGGGTCATTCCCACCGTTCGACCACGACGGCGGCACACTGACTTTCACACCCCGCGACGGCGGGACGCATATCGACTGGACGACCAGCTACACCCACCCCGCCCGCGCCGGCGGTAAAGCGATGGAGGCCGTCAGCTCACGACTGCTGCCGTGGAACTTCCGCGCCATCCTCGCCAACTGTGCCAAGGCGCTGGAGCACTAGGCACAAGGTCAACCAGATCAACGGCAGTCGTATGGCTTACATCGACGAGGGTGACGGCACCGCCGCGTCAGCCATCGTGTTCCAGCACGGCAACCCCACGTCGTCGTACTTGTGGCGCAACGTGATGCCGGTGACGTGGGCAGACTGGCCCGACCCGGTACGGGAGGTGTTTCAGGGCTTCCGCTCCCAACCCGGCGCCATCATGCGGGGCCGGGTCCGCGAGTTCGCCCGGACCTGGCCGAATCAGACCGAAGTAACTGTTGCCGGTACGCATTTCGTTCAGGAGGACAGCCCCGACGAGATCGGGACGGCGGTCGCCGACTTCGTGCGCGGCCTCGCCCGCTAGAAGAGTGCCGGTTGCATCGGCACTGCGGGTTCGCGCACGGCACCGACGCGGGCGGCGGGTGCCGGCCCCGTCAATCCGTGCCGGGCCACCAGGGGTTTCACCCGGGCACGAAGCATGTCGCGATAGTCCGGTGGCAGATAGGCGCCGCGCCGGTACAACCGTTGGTAATCGGCGAGCAGTTCCGGATGTTCGCGCTGCAACCAGGACATGAACCAGCCGCGTGTCGTCCCCCTCAGATGCAGACCGAACACGGTCACGCCGCTGGCCCCTGCCGCGGCGATGCGACTGAGCAAAGCGTCGAGTTGGTCAGCCGAATCTGTGAGATACGGCAGCACCGGTGCGACCATCACATGGCACCGCAGCCCCGCGTCGCGTATCGCCGTGATCAGGCCCAGCCTCGCTTCGGGCGTAGGCGTTCCGGGTTCGACCGTGCGGTGCAGTTCCGCATCACCTACGGCCAGCGACACCGCGACGCTCACCTCGACGCGACGCGACGCCTCGGCGACCTGCGGCAGGTCGCGGCGAAGCAGCGTGCCCTTGGTCAGTATGGAGAACGGCGTTCCTGAATCAGACAGCGCTGCAATGATTCCCGGCATCAGGGCGTACCGGCCTTCGGCGCGCTGATACGGGTCGGTATTGGTACCGAGTGCAACCGTCTCGCGGGCCCAGGACCGGCGCCGCAACTCACGGGCCAGCACCTCGGCGACGTTGGTCTTCACCACCACCTGGGTGTCGAAGTCTGAGCCGCTGTCGAACTCGAGATACTCATGGGTGGGACGGGCGAAGCAGTACCGGCAGGCGTGGCTGCAGCCGCGGTAGCCGTTGACGGTGTACCGGAAAGGCAGCATCGATGCCGCGGGCACCTTGTTCAGCGCCGACTTGCACAGCACCTCATGAAACGTGATGCCCTCGAACTGCGGTGTACGCACGCTGCGGACGAAACCCAGCCGCTGCAGACCCGGCAGCGCACCGTCGTCAGCGTCCAGCGCCTGGTCGTCCCACCGCATACCGACATCGAACAATTGTTCGATATAAATGTCAAGGTAATTCCATGAGTGTCGATCCCGATGAGGACTGGGTGCGCCGATGCCGCGGTTTCGGGTACGGCATCGGCGCGCGCCGTGGGCGCTTGCCCAGTCCATCGCGCATCAGAATCGGAAGCGGAACCGCCCGATGCGCATTCCAATATCGAACAATAGTTCGAATGATGAGTCAAGCCCGATCTCAATCCCTGGGATCCCGGGCGACGTCGCATCTGCGAAGGTAGCGGGTATGTCTGATCAGCAGGACACGCTCACTGCCGAGTGGGAGACGCATCGACCCGCGGTCTTCGGTGTGGCGTACCGGTTGCTGGGCAGTGTCGCCGATGCCGAGGACGTGGCCCAGGAGGTGTGGCTACGGGCAACGGGCGCAGATCTGGCCGAGGTGAAGGATCTACGGGCATGGCTGGTCACGGTTTCCGCGCGGCTGTCATACGACATCCTCAAGAGTGCCCGGGCCCGCCGCGAAGCCTACGTCGGGCCGTGGCTTCCCGAGCCGCTGCTGACCGGGCCCGACGCGTCGGAGCCGGTCCTCGTCGACGAGTCGGTCAGCTCGGCGATGCTGCTGATCATGGACGAGCTGAGCCCGCCGGAGCGCGTGGCCTTCGTCCTGCACGACGTTTTCGGTATCGAGTTCGACCGGATCGCCGAAATGCTGGAGTTGTCCGCGGCTGCCGCCCGCCAGTCGGCTTCGCGGGCGCGGCGGCGGGTGGACAAGGCGAAACAGTCCGCGCCGCAGGCGTCGAACGCCGAACGCCGAAGGGTGCTGACAACCTTCCGCGCCGCCTACGAAGCCGGTGATATGGCGAGTCTGGTCCGGCTTCTGCATCCGGGTGCGGTCTATGTCACCGACGGCGGCGGCAAGGTCTCGGCGGCCCGCAAGCCCATTCGCGGCGGTGAGCGTATCGCCATGGTGATGGAGCGAGTAGGGCGGCAGTGGCGCCCCGACCGCATCGATTTCATCGAGGTCGGCGGCGAGCCCGCGCTGGTGTTCTATCAGCAGGACGGCGTGTACTCCGTCGACACGGTGCAGATCACGGACGGTTTGATCACCGCCTACCGCCGGGTCATCAACCCGGACAAACTCGCTCACCTCTGACTGTCACATCTGGCGGTGCTATCTCGTCTCCCTGGTGAGAGTGGACAACGATCCGAAAGGACTCGTGATGCAAGCCATCACCGTTTCCGACCGTGACGGCGGTATCGCCGAAATGACCCTGGCGGACATACCGCACCCGCACACGGCCGAGAACGACGTCATCGTGCGGGTGCACGCCGCGGGCTTCACACCTGGAGAGCTCGACTGGCCGGCCACCTGGACCGATCGGGCCGGCCGCGACCGAACCCCCAGCGTGCCCGGACACGAGCTTTCGGGTGTCGTGGCCGAGTTGGGGTTCGGTACAACGGGTTTGACCGTCGGTCAGCGGGTGTTCGGGCTCGCCGACTGGACCCGCAACGGCACGCTCGCGGAATACGTTGCGGTAGAAGCCCGTAACCTGGCGCCGCTGCCGGCAGATGTCGACCACGTGGTGGCTGCCGCACTGCCGATATCCGGATTGACCGCGTGGCAGGGCCTGTTCGACCACGGCCGGCTCGCCACCGGGCAGACGGTGCTGATCCACGGCGCCGCGGGTGGAGTCGGGTCCATCGCGGTGCAGCTCGCTCGTGAGGTAGGCGCACACGTCATCGGTACCGGCCGCGCGGCGGACCGGGACCGGGCGCTGGCGCTCGGTGCCCACACCTTCGTCGACCTTGCCGCTGAAAAGCTGGAGGAGGCAGGCGAAGTCGATGTGGTGTTCGATGTGATCGGCGGAGACATTCTCGCCCGCTCAGCCGCTCTGGTGCGGGCCGGAGGCACCCTCGTCACCATCGCCGAACCACCAGAAGTCCGCCCCGAGGACGGACGGGCGGTCTTCTTCGTCGTCGAACCCGATCGGGTCCGGTTGGCCGACCTCATCGCGCGAGTGCGGGACGGACGACTCACCCCGGTCGTCGGTGCCGTGCGGCCGTTGGCCGAGGCAGCGGACGCGTTCGCGCCAGGCAAGCGCATCCCCGGCAAGACGATCATCCAGGTGACCGAAGACTGACAAGGAGCAGAACATGACGGGAATGCGTATCGCGGGAGGGATTCTGGCCGTCGCCGCCCTGACCGGCGCCACGGCGTGCACGTCTGCGAGCCAGGCGGCCCCCACCACGACACCGACACCTGCTGCCACATCGGAAGCCTCTTCGGAGACCCTGACCCCGTTGATCGAGCAGGCCCTTCCGAACGTGCCGGGAAAGACGTTCACCTCGACGGTCGTCAGCTTCCCGCCCGGGGCCCGCGCCGTGCCACACCGCCACGGCGAGGCCTTCGTGTACGCCTACGTCCTCGAGGGATCCGTGCGCAGTGCGGTCGACGACAACCCGGTGACCACCTACCGCGCCGGCGAGAACTGGGTCGAGCAACCGGGTGCCCACCACCCCGTCACCGAGAACGCCAGCGACACGGATCCGGCCAAACTACTGGTTGTCTTCGTCTCCAACACCGGAGACCGCCTCAAGGTCGATGACCACCAGTAGCAGTCCCGCACCGACGAATCGAAGGAATCAATGGTGAGCTCACCGCGCGTCAACGTCGGCACCCAGCATCCGGCCGCCTACAAGGCGATGTTCGCTCTGTCGGGAGAGGTGGAGCAATGCGCGGCAGACGCCGGCCTCGACCCGCTCCTCATCGAGCTGGTCAAGATCCGCACATCCCAGATCAACGGGTGCGCGTTCTGTCTGCGTATGCACACCCGAGACGCCCTCGCCAAGGGCGAGAGCCCGGATCGGATCGCCGTGCTACCCGCATGGGAAGAAACCGGCTACTTCTCCGAGACCGACCGCGCCGCTCTCGCTCTGGCCGAAGCGGTCACCCGGATATCGGGTACGCACGTCAGCGATGAGCAATACGCCACCGCTGCCTCCGCACTCACCGCTGACCAGATCTCGGCGGTCATCTGGCTGGCCACCGTGATGAATGCCTTCAACCGCATCGCGATCTCCAGCCGGTACCGCGTCGCCGGCTGAATCGGATGGGGCGGGTCAGATCACCACACCCGCGAGCGGGTCAAATTACCACTGACCGAGCTGGCAGCGCGGGCTGTACGGATGATCGTTCTGGACGGCGATCTGGCCGTCGACGGAGATCTCGCAGTGCGCGTTGGGCTGAGCCTGGCCCCCGTGCGTCGTGCTCGCGACCGTGAAGACAGCCCACTGCGGATCGGCGAGCGTGGTCTCGAACACCCAGGGCGTGTCGGGACCGACGTTCACCGTCGCCTTCTGCAGGTACTTGTACGCATCGGCGTTGTAGGCGTCTTTGCTCGCAGGCTGCGTCGTCAGGTAGTAGAGGTCGAATTCGTACGGCGCGCCGGAGGTGAGCGTGTACTTCACCTGATGGCCCTGGCCGGACGGGTCCGCATACGACGTTGCGTTGGAGACCGCCATACCCGCAGCCGCCAGTACGAGCGCCGCACCGACCGTGGTTGTCGCTTTTCGCATATTCGTCACATACGTCATATCCGAGCACGGTACCGCCTTGTTACACCTGTGACAGGACCGGTGGTGCATCATCATTGCGCCGACAACGTCCGAAATCTGTTCACGCTGGGAACATGGCTGTCATCGGGAGGTAACAAGCCGCTCTTAATTTTTCCCGCATGACACAAGACCTCGGCAGTAAGCCGGCGGACGAAACTGTCGAGCCCGGCCTCGACACCATGAATGCCACCAGGGAAACCCTGGAGGACTACACGCTGCGGTTCGCGCCGCGCAGCTACCGGAAATGGTCGACGCGGGTGGTGGGGATCTCCGCACTCGGCGGCATCGCCTACCTGGCCGACTTCGCGATCGGCGCCAACATCGGCATCTCGTACGGCACCACCAACGCGCTGTGGGGCATCCTGATCTTCGCGGTCGTCGTCGTCCTCACCGGATTCCCGGTCGCCTACTATTCCGCGCGCTACAACATCGACCTCGACCTCGTCACGCGCGGTAGCGGATTCGGCTACTACGGCTCCGTCGTCACCAATGTCATCTTCGCGACGTTCACCTTCATCTTCTTCGCACTCGAAGGTTCGATCATGGCGCAGGGCCTCAAGCTGGGCCTTCACATCCCGCTGTCGCTGGGCTATGCAGTGTCCACACTGGTTATCTTCCCGCTGGTCATCTACGGCATGAAAGCGCTTTCCACACTCCAGGTCTGGACGACTCCGCTGTGGCTGGTCCTGATGGTGGCACCGTTCGTCTATCTCGTGGTGAGCCACCCGGAGTCGGTCGGTCAGTTCTTCGCCTATCAGGGCGAGAACGGCGTCAAGGGCTTCGATCTCGGCTCGACGCTGTTGGCCGCCGGCGTGTGCTTGTCACTCATCGCCCAGATCGCCGAACAGAACGACTATCTGCGGTTCATGCCGCCGCTGACTCCGGAGAACAAGCGCAGCTGGTGGACCTGGATGATCCTGGCCGGGCCGGGTTGGGTGTTCTTCGGCGCCGTCAAGCAGGTCGTCGGGCTCTTCCTCGCGGTCTATCTGATCGCCAACGTCGCCGACAGTGCCGGAATCGCCAACCAGCCAGTGCACCAGTTCCTGGAGATCTACGAGAACTTCCTGCCCGGTTGGCTTGCGATGACTCTGGCCGTGGTGCTCGTGGTGATCAGTCAGGTCAAGATCAACGTCACCAATGCGTACTCCGGTTCGCTGGCGTGGACGAACGCCTTCACCCGCGTCACCAAGCACTACCCTGGGCGGCTCGTGTTCCTCGGGCTGAACCTGTTGATCGCACTGATCCTGATGGAAGCCAACATGTTCGACTTCCTCAACACGATCCTGGGCTTCTATGCCAACTGCGGCATGGCGTGGGTGGTCGTGGTCGCCAGCGACATCGTGTTCAACAAGTACCTGCTCAAACTGTCCCCGAAAGAACCCGAGTTCCGGCGCGGGATGCTGTATGCGTTCAACCCCGTCGGTTTCGGCTCGATGCTGATCGCTGCCGGGCTGTCGGTGATCGCG
The DNA here is from genome assembly GCF_058536225.1 of Mycolicibacterium arcueilense. Taxonomy (NCBI): domain Bacteria; kingdom Bacillati; phylum Actinomycetota; class Actinomycetes; order Mycobacteriales; family Mycobacteriaceae; genus Mycobacterium; species Mycolicibacterium arcueilense. The sequence continues at coordinate 1,683,696 of NZ_JBZTYL010000007.1, read as the reverse complement.
TTCTTCGGCGGACTCGGCGAGGCCATCCGGCCCTACTCGCCATTGGTCGCCATCGGCCTCGCGCTGGTGCTGCCGCCGATCATCGCCGTCGCCACGAAGGGGAAATACTACCTGCGCCGCACCGACGACGGCATCGACCTGCCGATGTTCGACGAGTTCGGCAACCCCTCCGGTGCGCACCTCAAATGCCATGTCTGCCATCACGATTACGAGCGTCCGGACATGCTCAAGTGTGAGACACACGATGCCTACGTGTGCTCGCTCTGCGTGAGCACCGACAAGGTCGCCGACCACGTGCTGCCGGCCGCACGGTAAGGCTCGACCCACGTACGTTCACGTCCCGGCGGCCCGCTATCGATCGGATAGCGGGCCGTCGGGCTCGCAAGACTAGCCGGCGAGGCGGGAAAGAACCTCGGCGACAACGGAATCGGCGGGTACATCGACCTGCTCGCCGGTCGAGAGGTCCTTGAGACCGACGGTGCCGGCCTCGATGTCGCGGTCGCCGGCCACCAACGCGTACTTCGCACCGGAGCGGTCGGCCGCCTTCATCGCGCCCTTGAGCCCGCGGTCTCCGTAAGCCAGGTCGACGCGCACCCCGTCGGCACGCAGCCGCGCGGCGAGCTTGGCCAGCTCGAGCTTGGCGGCATCGCCCAGCGGCACACCGAACACCTCGACGCCACCGACGCCGGCCACCGTCTTGCCCTCGGCCTGCAGGGCGAGCAGGGTGCGGTCGACGCCGAGGCCGAAGCCGATCCCCGAGACGTCCTGACCGCCGAGCTGACTCATCAGCCCGTCATAGCGGCCACCGCCACCGATGCCGGACTGTGCGCCGAGACCGTCGTGCACGAACTCGAAGGTGGTCTTGGTGTAGTAGTCCAGCCCGCGCACCATCCGCGGGTTGATCACGTACGGCACGCCGAGCGCGTCGAGGTGCGCCTGCACCACCTCGAAGTGGGCCTTGGCGCTGTCGGAGAGGTGGTCGAGCATCAGCGGCGCGTCCGCGGTCATCTCCCGCACCTGGGGCCGCTTGTCGTCGAGCACGCGCAGTGGGTTGATCTCCGCGCGCCGCCGGGTCTCCTCGTCGAGGTCGAGCTTGAACAGGAACTCCTGCAGCAGTTCCCGGTACGCGGGCCGGCAGGTGTCATCGCCCAGCGAGGTGAGCTCAAGACGGAAACCGTCCAGACCCAGCGACCGGAACCCGGCGTCGGCGATCGCGATCACCTCGGCGTCCAGTGCCGGGTCGTCCACCCCGATGGCCTCCACGCCGACCTGCTGCAGCTGCCGGTAGCGGCCGGCCTGCGGACGTTCGTAGCGGAAGAACGGACCCGCGTAGCAGAGCTTGACCGGCAGGGCGCCCCGGTCCAGGCGGTGCTGGATCACGGCGCGGATCACCCCGGCGGTGCCCTCGGGGCGCAGGGTCACCGAGCGGTCGCCGCGGTCGGCGAACGTGTACATCTCCTTGGACACCACATCGGTGGACTCACCGACCCCACGGGCGAACAGCGCGGTGTCCTCGAAGATCGGCAGCTCGATGTCGCCGTAGCCGGCCCGGCGTGCCGAAGCCAGCAGACCGTCCCGGACCGCCACGAACTGTGCCGACTCGGGCGGTAGGTAGTCGGGCACGCCCTTGGGCGCCTGGAATGCAGAAGTCACAGAGTCAAACCTTCGAGAAACGGGTTGGTACGGCGTTCATGCCCAATGGTTGTGCGCGGGCCGTGCCCTGGTAATACCACGGTGTCGTCGTCAAGTGCCAACAGCTTTGTCACGATCGAGTCGAGCAGGTCACGTCCGCTGCCGCCGGGCAGGTCGGTACGGCCCACCGAGGACCGGAACAGCGTATCCCCCGTGAAGACGGTTCCGTCCACCCGGAACGCCACCGATCCCCTGGTGTGGCCCGGGGTGTGATCCACCGTCACGGAGACACCGCCGAAATCGAGCGTCTCGCCGTCGCGGTCCAGCTCGACGAGCTGTTTGGGCTCGGACAACAGCACCCCGAACGCGAGCCGGGCCAGCCCTCCCAACATCGCCGGGCCGAAACCCTTGATCGGATCGGTCAGCATGAAGCGGTCTTCGGGGTGGATGTAGGCGGGACAGCCATAGGTATCGGCGACCTTCTGAGCCGACCAGATGTGATCGATGTGACCGTGGGTCAGCAGAACCGCCGCCGGAGTCAGGCGGTTGTCGTCGAGAATCCGGCGCAGCCGGTCCATCGCCCGCTGACCCGGGTCGACGACGATCGCGTCGGACCCTGGCCGCTCGGCCAGGACGTAGCAGTTGCATGCCAGCATCCCGGCCGGAAATCCGGTAATGAACACGGCCCCAGTTTCCCACGCGACCACTTGCCCGATGTGCCGCGACCTGCGGTCCCCGCGGGTCGCAGAACCGGTATGCAGGTTCGCCTGGCACACTCGGTGCCAACCTCAACCGCCTACAAGGAGGACTGCCGCGGTGCCGACCAACGAACAACGGCGTGCGACGGCCAAGCGCAAGCTGGAGCGCCAGCTGGAGCGTCGGGCCGCCCAGGAACGCAAACGACGCATCCTGGCCATCTCAGGAAGCGCGGTCGCGGCCCTCGTGATCATCGGCGCGGTCGTGGCCACCTTCGTCTTCACCAGCAAGGACTCGGGCAGTACCACCGCCTCGGCGGATACCACCACCGCGACGTCGGGCGCACCGGCCCAACCCGCCGCCAACGGCCAGCTACCTGCCTTCGCCGCCCCCGCCGACCTCGGCGCCAACTGCCAGTACCCGGCCGCAGCTGCGGCCAGCAAGCCGGCCACCCCGCCGCACACCGGCAAGGTTCCCACCGACCCGGCCACGGTCAGCGTCAGCATGGTCACCACCCAGGGCAACATCGGGCTGCAGCTCGACAACGGCAAGGCACCCTGCACGGTCAACAGCTTCGCGAGCCTGGCCGGGCAGAACTACTTCAACGACACCCCCTGCCACCGGCTGACCTCGGGCGGCCTTTCGGTGCTGCAGTGCGGTGATCCGACCGGCCAGGGCACCGGCGGCCCCGGCTACAAGTTCGCCGACGAGTACCCGACCAACCAGTACCAGCCGGACAACCCGGCGCTGCAGCAGCCGGTGGTGTACCCCCGCGGCACCTTGGCCATGGCCAACGCCGGTCCGAACACCAATGGCAGCCAGTTCTTCCTGGTCTACCAGGACTCGCAGCTGCCCCCGAACTACACGGTCTTCGGCAAGATCGATGACACCGGCCTGGCCACCCTCGACAAGATCGCCGCAGCCGGCGTCGCGGGGGGCGGACCGGACGGAAAGCCGGCACTCGATGTCCAGCTGAAGTCCGTGGCTCTGGACTAGGTACCCGTTGACCGCTCCGCCCCCTTACGGCGGTTACCAGCCCGGCTATCCCCCGCCTGCCCGCACCAACGGGATGGCGGTCGCCGCACTGGTGTCCTCGGTGCTCTTCGCACCGCTGGGCATCATCTTCGGGCACATCTCACTGTCGCAGCTCAAACGCAGCGGCGAGCACGGTCGCGGTATCGCGATCACCGGCCTGGTCATCGGGTACGTGATGACGGCGCTGGCCCTCGTGGCCGTGGTGTTGACGGTGGTGTTCGCCGTCATCGTCGTCAAGGCAGCAGAGAACATGCCACGCCAGGACCGCTACACGGCCTCCCCGGGTGCCGGCCAGGAGCTGCCTGCCTTCACGCCGTCGCAGAATCTCGGTGCCAACTGCCAGTACCCGGCCACCACCGAACCCGCCGCCAAGCGGGCCACTCCGCCACGCACCGGCGCTGTGCCGACCCAACCCGCCACGGTGCCCGCAGGCATCGTCACCGACCGCGGCAGCATCGGGCTCAAGCTGGCCAACGACCGGGCACCGTGCACGGTGAACAACTTCGCCAGCCTGGCCGGGCAGGGATTCTTCGACGGCACCCAGTGCCACCGGCTGACCACCGGCGACCTCGCGACACTGCAGTGCGGCGACCCGTCCGCCGCCGGCACCGGTGGGCCCGGGTACCGGTTCCCCAACGAGTACCCGACCAACCAGTACCGGCTCTCCGACCCTGCCGTGCAGCGACCCGTCGTCTACCCGCGCGGCACCGTCGCCATGGCCAACTCCGGACCCGGCACCAACGGCAGCCAGTTCTTCCTCGTCTACGAGGATTCTCTGCTGCCACCGACGTACACGGTGTTCGGCACCGTCGACAAGACCGGACTGGCCACGCTCGACGCGATCGCCGCGGACGGGGTTGCCGACGGCAGCCACGACGGCCGGCCCGCCACCCCGTTGACGATCAAATCGGCGAGTATGGACTGACCAGGCGGCGCTAGGCCGCACTGGTGACGCGGTAGACGTCGTACACGCCTTCCACGTTGCGCACCACGCTCAGCAGGTGGCCGAGGTGCTTGGGATCGCCCATCTCGAAGGTGAATCGGCTGATCGCCACCCGGTCGTTGGACGTGGTCACCGACGCCGAGAGGATGTTGACCTTCTCGTCGGCCAGCACCCGCGTCACGTCGGACAGCAGGCGGTGCCGGTCGAGCGCCTCGACCTGGATCGCCACCAGGAACACCGACGACGGGGACGGCGCCCAGTTCACCTCGATGATGCGTTCCGACTGTTGTTGCAGGGACGCCGCATTCGTGCAATCGGTGCGGTGCACGCTGACGCCGCCACCGCGGGTCACGAAGCCCATGATGGTGTCGCCGGGGACCGGGGTACAGCACTTGGCGAGCTTGGTCAGGGTTCCCGGCGCTCCCGGCACCGCGACACCGGTGTCGTCGGTGCTGCGCTGGCGCACCGGCATGGTCAACGGGGTGGACCGCTCGGCGAGTTCGTCCTCGGCCGCGTCGTCACCGCCGAACTGGGCGAGCAGACGCTGCACGACGTGGCGCGCCGAGACGTGGCCCTCACCGACCGCGGTGTAGAGCGCGGACACGTCCGTGTACCGCAGCTCCCGGGCCAGTGCACCCATGGAGTCGGCATTGATCAAGCGCTGCAACGGAAGTCCGCCCCGGCGGACCTCCCGCGCGATGGCGTCCTTGCCGGACTCCAAGGCTTCTTCGCGGCGTTCCTTGGCGAACCACTGGCGGATCTTGGCCTTGGCCCGTGGCGACACCACGAAGGTCTGCCAGTCGCGTGACGGCCCGGCGTTGGGTGCCTTCGAGGTGAACACCTCGACGACCTCGCCGTTCTCCAGCTTGCGTTCCAGCGCGACCAGCCGGCCGTTGACCCGGGCCCCGATACAGCGGTGCCCCACCTCGGTGTGCACCGCGTAGGCGAAGTCGACCGGGGTCGATCCGGTCGGCAGGTTGATCACGTCACCCTTGGGGGTGAAGACGAAGATCTCTTTGACCGCAAGGTCGTAACGCAACGACTCGAGGAACTCACCGGGGTCGGCCGCCTCCCGCTGCCAGTCGAGCAGCTGGCGCATCCAGGCCATGTCGTCGATCTCGGTGGCTGCATGGCTGTGCGGAACACCGTTGCGGCCCTTGGCCTCTTTGTAGCGCCAGTGCGCCGCGATGCCGTACTCGGCGGTGCGGTGCATGTCACGGGTGCGGATCTGCACCTCCAGCGGCTTGCCCTCGGGCCCCACGACCGTGGTGTGCAGGGACTGGTAGACGCCGTAGCGAGGCTGGGCGATGTAGTCCTTGAACCGGCCCGCCATCGGCTGCCACAGCGAGTGCACGACGCCGACGGCCGCATAGCAGTCCCGGATCTCGTCGCACAGGATCCGTACGCCGACCAGGTCGTGGATGTCGTCGAAGTCGCGGCCCTTGACGATCATCTTCTGGTAGATCGACCAGTAGTGCTTGGGCCTGCCCTCGACGACAGCGTTGATCTTCATCGCGCTCAGTGCCACGCCGATCTCGGCGCGCACCTTCGCCAGGTAGGTGTCGCGTGACGGCGCCCGATCGGCGACCAGCCGCACGATCTCCTCGTACTTCTTCGGGTGCAGGATGGCGAAGGACAGATCCTCAAGCTCCCACTTGACCGTCGCCATGCCGAGCCGATGTGCCAGCGGCGCAATCACTTCCAGCGTCTCGCGGGCCTTGCGGGCCTGCTTCTCCGGCGGCAGGAACCGCATGGTGCGCATGTTGTGCAGCCGGTCGGCCACCTTGATCACCAGCACCCGCGGATCGCGGGCCATCGCGATGATCATCTTGCGGATCGTCTCGCCCTCGGCGGCCGAGCCCAGCACCACCTTGTCCAGCTTGGTGACGCCGTCGACCAGGTGCCCCACCTCGGCCCCGAACTCGGCGGTCAGGGCCTCCAGGGTGTAGCCGGTGTCCTCCACCGTGTCGTGCAACAGGGCGGCCACCAGCGTGGTGGTGTCCATACCGAGCTCGGCCAGGATGTTGGCCACCGCCAGCGGATGGGTGATGTAGGGATCACCCGACTTGCGCAGCTGGTCGGCGTGGCGCTGATCGGCCACGTCGTAGGCCCGCTGCAGCAACTGCAGATCGGCCTTGGGGTAGATCTCGCGGTGCACCGCGACGAGGGGCTCCAGAACCGGGTTGACCGCGCTGCGCTGCGCCGTCATCCGGCGGGCCAACCGCGCGCGCACCCGCCGTGAGGCGCTGGTCTTCGTGGCGTCGGGTCCCGTGGCGCCCGGCAACGCCGGGGGCGACTGCACCGCCTGGCCCACCGTCGCGTCCGTACCCGTATCGCCGGCCATCGTCACCTCCCGATCTTCGCCCAGAATCCGAGGATATCCCTCACACCGTGTGCAGGCTGGTGACCCGTAGCGGTGCCACCACGTCCCGGCCGCCCAGGGCCGCCAATTCCAGCACCACAGCGGCGCTCAGGACGTTCGCACCGCCGGCCTCGAGCAGTCGCATCGCCGCGGCCAGCGTCCCGCCGGTGGCCAGGACATCGTCGATGATCACAACGTTGCGCCCGGCGATATCAATCCCGTCGGCCGGGATCTCCAGCGTCGCACTGCCGTACTCCAGCTGATACGTCACGCTGTGCACCGGAGGCGGCAGTTTCCCGCCCTTGCGTACCGCCAGGACACCGGTACCGAGCCGGGTCGCCACCGCGGCGCCCAGCAGGAAACCGCGCGCGTCCAGGCCTGCGACCAGATCGGCGTCGGCCGCGGTGGCGGCCAGGGCGTCGGTCACCGCGCCAAGGCCCTCGGCGTCAGCCAGCAACGGGGTCAGGTCCTTGAACTGCACGCCGGGCTCGGGAAAGTCGGGAACCTCCCGGATCAGCTTCCTGACCAGCCCGGAAACATCCGTGCTCACGTGGACAACTTCCAGCGGTCCATGTTCCAACCCGCTCCCCACCGCGTCGGATTGCTGCTCACGGCATACATCTTGTTCGATGTCAGCACCGTGCGCTGCTGGCGGTACAGCGGCAGGGTCGGCATGTCGTTCCACAGGATCGGCGCGCCCTCCCCCGCCAGCCGGGCCAGTTCCTTCGGATCGCTCGTGACGGCCTGCGCATCGATGATGCCGTCGATCCGCTCGTTGAAATAGGCCGGCAGGTTGTTGCCGTTGCCGGAGTGGAATGCGTAGGCGTCGATCGCCGAAGAGCCCGAGGAACCGCTGCCCGCGGCACCGCCCGTGCTGGCCAGCAGACCGTCGATCTCGTTGTTGCGCAACGCCACCGGCCCCGCTGTCGCCGATCCGGCGTCCTGCACGGTGATGCCCGCCGCGGCGCACGATTTCGCGATCGCGCCGACGGTCGCGGCCAGTCTGGCGTTGGGCGTCTGATACCCGATGCGAATGGTCAGCGGCTTGTTGTTCAGTGCCGCGCGAGCCGCACCCGGGTTGGCTACGGCGAATTGCGCAGCCTCGCCGACATTCTCGGCCGCACTGAACGCATCGTCGCTGACCGGGCTGAGTCGCGAGTTGATGATCGGCGTCGCGGCGTTGCGGGCGATCACGTCACGCGGGGTGCACAGCGCGACGGCCCGGCGCGCCGGCGGGCCGGCCAGCGGACCACCCGGCGCGAAGATCAGCTGCTCGATACCGGCCGACGGGCTTTCGGTGCTGACGTAGTCGTCGGGAAGGTTGAGCAGGCCCGAGGATCCGGACTCGATGTCGACGACGTCGAAGGATCCCTGGTTGACCCGCTCCTGGATGTCGGCCCCGCGCGGCCATACCGCGATCCGGTTGGTGACGGGCGGAGTGCCCCACCACTTGTCGTTGGCGACCAGGACCACCACGCCGTCTTTGGACACCGAGTCGATCCGGTAGGGACCCGACGAGGGGAACCGTTTGAGGTCGAGATCCGGCTTGAGATCCCAGCTGGTGTTCCACGCCTTGGCGATCCGGTCGATGACCGGCTGGTCACCGTTCTGCAGCGCGGTGGCCACGCCGCCGTCGCCCAGGTCGAGTTCGTCGGCGAGGACGTGTGCGGGCATCAGCGAGGTGGCCGCGAACAGTTGGCCGTAGTCGAGGAATCCGCGGTCCTGGGCGAAGGACACCCGGGCCCGCTTCTGGCCGGGCGCGCAGTCCACTGAGGAGATGTCGCGGTAACCCGCCTGGCTGGCGGCGTCGAACACCGGGAACCGGCCGGACTGCGCACCCCAGGTCAACACCAGGTCGTCACAGGTGATCGGCTTGCCGTCGGAGTAGACCGCCTTGTCGCTGATCACGTAGTCGAGCACCAACGGGGCGCGACCCACCACCGACACCGAGCCGAAGTCGTTGTCGGCGACCACCTGTCCTTCCGGACCGTGATAGGCGAACCCGGTCAGTGCCCGGGCGAATGCCTGCGGTCCGGCGGACGCGGCACCGGCCACCGTGTTGGTGTTGTAGGTGGTCAGTGTTCCGTCGACGGCGTAGTCGATCTCGTCGGCCGAACTGCCCGAACATGCCGCCAGGCCCATCCCGGCGACCACGGACAGCGTGGCCACTGTCGCTACTGTCCGTGTTCGGGCCACGGCCCGCCACTGAACCATCTGGCGTTACCGCCGGGTGTTCCGCTTGCCCGACGGACGTCCGGTCCGGGTGCCCGGACGCGCGCCCGGCGCCGGCTTGGCCGGTGCGGGCTCGCTGACGATCGACGCCGACACCGTCCCAGCACCGGTGTCGTCGGCCTCGGTGGCGTCGGAGGCCGCGGCGGTGTCATTGGTAGCCGTCGCCGCCTTGTTGCCCTTCTCCCGGCGGTTGAGCACCCGCTTGGTGTGCTTACGCACCAGTTCGGTGCGTTCGCGCAACGACACCAGCAGCGGCGTGGCGAAGTAGATCGACGAGTAGGTACCGACGATGACACCGACCAGCTGGACCAGTGCCAGGTCCATCAGGGTTCCGACGCCCAGGAGCCACACCGCGACCACCATCAGCGCCACGATCGGCAACACCGAGATCAAGCTGGTGTTGATCGAACGCATGAAGGTCTGGTTGACCGCCAGGTTGGCCTGCTCGGCGAAGGTCCGGCGAGTGGTGTGTTCGAAGCCGTGGGTGTTCTCCTCCACCTTGTCGAACACGATCACCGTGTCGTACAGCGAGAAGCCCAGAATCGTGAGCAGACCGATCACCGTGGCCGGGGTGACCTCGAAGCCGACCAGCGAATAGACGCCGGCCGTCACGACCAGGTCGAACACCAGGGTGGCCATCGCGGCCATCGCCATATAGCGCTCATAGCGCCAGGCGATGTAGATCGAGGCCAGCACGATGAACACCACGAGCGCGATCAGCGCCTTCTGGGTGATCTGGCCGCCCCAGGTCTCGGACACCGCCGAGTCGCTGATCACCTGCTTGCTGGGCTGGCCGTCGGTGCCCTTCGGGTGGAACGCGTCGAACAGCGCGTTGCGCAGCTTTTCGGTCTCGTCGTTGGACAGGGTCTCCGAACGGATCTGGACCGTCGCCGAAGCTCCGCTACCGACCAGCACGACCGACTCCGGAGTCCGGTTCAGGGTCTTGTTGAAGACATCCTCGACCTGTTGCACCGTCACGATGCCTTCGGAACCGGCCGAGGGCATCGACACCTTGGTGCCGCCCTCGAAGTCGATGCCGAACGTGAACCCACGCAGCACCATGCTGGCGATACAGATCGCGACGATGACGCCGGAAACCGCGTACCAGAGCCTGCGGCGGCCGATGACCTCGAAGGCACCGGTGCCGGTGTAGAGCCGGACGAAAAAGCTGTGCTTGGGCAGGGCCGCAGACGTGGCCTCGATGCTCGGCGTCTCCACCGAGGTGTCCTTCACGTCCTCAGCGGTGGTGTCGTTCTTTGCTGCCATGTGCCTATCCCCGTCCCGCGGTCGCATGCGAAGCCTCCCGGCGTTCCCGCGCGATCTGCTGCACCGCGCCGAGACCGTTGAGGGCAGGTTTTGCCATCGTCGGGGACTTGGACGCCAGGTACACCAGCGGCCAGGTCACCAGGAACACCACCACGATGTCCAGGATCGTGGTCAATCCCAGTGTGAATGCGAAGCCCTTGACCTGTCCGATCGCCAGGAAGTACAGCACCGCGGCGGCCAGGAAGGTCACGGCGTTGCCGGACACGATCGTCTTGCGGGCACGCGCCCAGCCTCGGGGCACCGCCGACCGGAACGACCGGCCCTCGCGGATCTCGTCCTTTATTCGTTCGAAGAACACCACGAAGGAGTCCGCGGTGGTGCCTATACCGATGATCAGACCGGCGATACCGGCCAGGTCGAGCGTGTAACCGATGTATCTGCCGAGCAGCACGAGGATGGCGAAAACCATTGCGCCGGCAGCGACCAGCGACAGAGCCACCAACAGGCCGAGCACCCGGTAGTACAGCAGCGAGTACAGCAGCACCGCCGCCAGACCGACCGCGCCCGCGATCAGACCGGCCCGCATCGAGGACAGGCCCAAGGTTGCCGAAACGGTCTCCGCTTCCGACGACTCGAACGACAGCGGCAGCGACCCGTACTTCAGCACGTTGGCGAGTTCCTTCGCCGTGTCCGCGTTGAACTGACCGGTGATCTGCGTGTTGCCGCCGGGGATGGCTTCCCGGATCTCGGGTGCGCTGACCACCTGCGAGTCGAGGGTGAACGCCGTCTGCGTACCCACGTTCGCCGCGGTGAAGTCGGCCCAGGTCTTGGCTCCGCCGCTCTTGAAGGTCACGTCGACGACGTACTGGGCCTGCTGCTGGTTCAGACCTGAGGTGGCGTCCGCGATCTCTTCACCACTCATGATCGAGGGACTCAGCAGGTAGACGGTCTGGCCGTCGGTGGAGCACGTCACGAGCGGCAACTTGGGATCGTCGTTGCCGGCCAGAATGTCGTCCTTGTCGCAGTTCTGGGCGCGTTCCATGATCGCCTGGATCTGCATCATCGGGTTGGTGCTCTGACGGATCGTCTTCGCAAGCGTGATCAACGCGGCCCGAGTCTGTGCCTCGTCGGCTTTCGCCGGAGCGCCTGGCGGCGCGGGTTGCGGCGCCGGCGGCACCGGCGGCACTCCGGGAGCCGGAGCCGGGGCGGGTTCCGGAGCCGGTGCCGGAGTGGGCTCCGGCGCCGGGTCCAACGGGTACGGGCGCGGTTGCGGGGCCGGCTCGGGCTCACTCACGGGCGGCGCCGCGGGCTGCTCGGCCGGTGCCCCCGGGATCTGCCCGGGGATCGCACCAGGAAGGCCGGGCACGGCACCCGGGGCAGCGGGAGCACCCGGAGCCGCGGGAGCGCCCGGCGCTGCGGGGGCACCCGGAGCACCCGGTGCCCCACCCTGCGCGAGTTGCTTGATCTGCTGCACCGGTATGGCGCGAGCGACGGGCCGGATGTACAGCCGGGCGGTCTGACCCAGGTTGCGGGCCTCGGTGCCGTCGTTGCCGGGAACGGTGATCACCAGGTTGTCGCCGTCGATGACGACCTCTGAGCCCGAGACGCCGAGACCGTCGACGCGGGCACTGATGATTTGTTGGGCCTGGTTGAGTGCCTCTCTGGTCGGCGTCGAGCCGTCCGGGGTGCGCGCTGTCAGCGTCACCCGGGTACCGCCCTGCAGGTCAATGCCGAGTTTCGGCTTGGCCTGCTTGTCGCCGGTGAGGAACACCAGCAGATATACGCCGATCAGAAGGACCAGGAAAAGTGTCAGGTAGCGCGCAGGATGCACCGGCGCCGAAGACGATGCCACGTTTCTAGGGTCTCCTCGAGATCAGTTCGTCAGCACCGCAAAGGGTACGTGCTTGTCCTGGGTGCTCTGCGGTCAGTCTTTCTTGAGGCCGTCGGTGTCGGTGACACCGGTGCTCTCGGTCAGTTCGGTCGCCGCCGCCGGGACGTCGGTGCCGGCCTCGTCGTCGGTGTCCTCCTCGATGCGGTCGCGCACGGCGAGCTTCATCCAGGTGGTGACGACGCCGGGGGCGATCTCCAGGTCGACATTGTCATCGGTGATGCCGGTGATCGTGGCCTGCAGGCCCGAGGTGGTGTGCACGCGATCGCCGATCTGCAGCGAGTTGTGCAGGTCGATGGTCGCCTGCATGGCCTTGCGCTGACGACGCGACGCGAAGAACATAAACGCGCCCATGACGATCAGCAGGGGCAGGAAAATGACGAGATCCATGTCAACTATGTCTTTCGTGTCGGGTCAGATGTCAGGGCGACCGAGGCCACGATACCGCCGCCGACCCGGGCCACCCCATTCGCCGCCGACTGACGGCCCAGACGACTAGGCTCGATACGCGTTCTTTCCTTCGCCGCCGTTCCGTTTTCAGGAGGCAGTGTTGAGTCATCCCGAGCAGAGTCGCCATCTGGCCACCACCATTCCCGGACCCAAATCTGAGGCGTTGATCGGCCGAAAAACGGCGGCGGTGGCGCGCGGCGTGGGCAACACCATGCCCGTCTATGCGGCCCGAGCCGGGGGCGGCATCGTCGAGGACGTCGACGGCAACCGGCTCATCGATCTGGGCTCGGGCATTGCTGTCACCACCATCGGCAACTCGTCGCCGCGCGTGGTCGAGGCGGTGGCCGCACAGGCCGCCGAGTTCACCCACACGTGCTTCATGGTGACGCCGTATGAGCAATACGTCGCGGTCTGCGAGCACCTCAACCGGCTGACGCCGGTCCGCGGCGAGAAGCGTTCGGCCTTGTTCAACTCCGGTTCGGAGGCCGTGGAGAACGCGGTCAAGATCGCCCGGTCCTACACCCACAAGTCTGCCGTCGTCGCCTTCGACCACGCTTATCACGGACGCACCAACCTCACGATGGCGCTGACCGCCAAGTCCATGCCCTACAAGCACGGCTTCGGCCCGTTCGCCCCCGAGATCTACCGTGCGCCGCTGTCCTATCCCTTCCGCGATGCCGAGTTCGGCAAGGAGCTGGCCACCGACGGCGCGCTCGCGGCCAAGCGGGCCATCGACGTGATGGAGAAGCAGATCGGGGCGGACAACCTGGCCGCGGTCATCATCGAACCCATCCAGGGCGAGGGCGGGTTCATCGTCCCGGCCGACGGGTTCCTCCCAGCGCTGCTGGGGTGGTGCCGCGACAACAACGTGGTGTTCATCGCCGACGAGGTGCAGACCGGGTTCGCCCGGACCGGCGCGATGTTCGCGTGCGAGCACGAGGGCATCGATCCCGATCTCATCTGCACCGCCAAGGGCATCGCCGACGGTCTGCCCCTTTCCGGAGTGACCGGCCGCGCCGAGATCATGGACGCGCCGCACGTGTCCGGACTGGGTGGCACCTACGGCGGTAATCCGATCGCGTGTGCGGCGGCGCTGGCCACCATCGAGACCATCGAGGCCGACGGTCTGGTGGCCCGCGCCCAGCACATCGAACTGCTGATGAAGAACCGGCTGGGCCGGTTGCAGGCCGAGGACGACCGGATCGGCGACGTGCGCGGCCGTGGCGCGATGATCGCCGTCGAACTGGTCAAGGCAGGCACGACCACACCCGACCCGGATCTCACCAAGGCGCTGTGCGCCGGTGCCCATGCGGCCGGGGTGATCGTGCTGTCCTGCGGTACCTACGGCAACGTGTTGCGCTTCCTGCCGCCGCTGACGATCAGCGACGAACTGCTCGTCGAGGGACTCGACGTGCTCGAGCTGATCCTGCGGGACCTCTGACGCACTAGTGCGCGTGGGTGTGACGTCCACCGAAGAATCCACCCCAGGTCCGATGTCTGGGCGCGGGGGCTTCGGTCGGCGACGCGTCTGCGACTGCGACGGGTTCGGCCGACGCCGCCGTGGCGACAGGGCGTTGGGCATATTCGACATCGCGCACGCTGCGGACCGACAATCGGCCGACCGCCATGGCCCCCAGCAACACGATCAGTGCGCCCAGCCCGGAGAAGTAGGCCAACTCCAGCGACACCCGCTTGGCGTCGGTCACCGCAATCGGCATCCCGGCGTCGCCGATACCCAGCGGCCCGGCGAGCGCCCGGCCGATCACGAACCACGCTCCACCCAGTACGGCCAGCCATCCGCCGAAATGAGCCGTGGCCCGGTTACCCGAAACCAGAAGGAGCAGACCGCCCAGCGCTGTGACAGCACCCGGAAGCACCTCCAACCAGCCGCGCGCCGACGTCCACACCCAGGCTTGATCCGGGGTGTAGGCAAAGTCGAAGTACGGTCCGACGAACGGGATCAGACCACCCCAGATTCCCAGTAGAACCAGCAGAAGTCCGCTGGCGGCACCGCGGCTGCGCCGCATGCGTAGCCGACCACCGCGGGTATCGAATTCGGTCATGATGCCTCCTTTGACACCCGGGTGGGTACCCCGAACTCAAGCGGGAATAACGCTCCTAGGGTGAAGGCATGCGTCTCGTCGGAAGGTTATTGCGCGACACGTTGGCCGACGCCTGGGAACGTTGGGGCCAGCGGTGTGCCGAGCTCACCGCGACACAGTGGCGAACCACCACCCGGTGTGAGGCCTGGGATGTGCAGTCGCTGGTTGCCCATGTCTGCCCGGAGGCATCGACGTTCAGCGCACTCGCCGGGGCGCGGGCGGACGGCCCGCCCGCAGTGACCGACGCTGCCGAGTTGCTGCGCATCTTCAACCAGCCCGACGGCGTCGCCAACACCACGGCCGACCGCATCGCCGCACAGGCCGTGCATGAGGCCTCGACAGTGCGTCCTGCGGCAGCATCGGCACGATTCCTCGACGCCGCGGACCGGCTGCGCCGGATGCCCGAAATGACCCGGGCAGGCGAGACGGTGATCCGCTATCCGGTTGTCGGCAGCACCACACTCGGGGTGGTTGCCGAGGTCGCACTGTTGGAAGCCACCGTGCATCTACTCGACCTGGCCGACGCTGTCGGCGGAGTGGCGCCATCGGCGGCGGCCCTGGCTGCGACCCGCGACCTGCTGATCGCGGTCCCGGATCCCGCGACGGCGGTGGAGGCGCTCGCCGGCCGGACGCCTCCCCAGACCGCGGTTCCGGTAATCCGCTGATTCGGTTAGCAGCCCGCCCTCGGGATATTCGCAGGAACGACCAGACTCACAGCACATTGACAGCTGAGAAGCTGGTTTTCCGGAAATAAGTTTAGCTTCACTAACGTAGTAGTCGGGTGGTGCAACGTCGCGCCGGTGACTATTTCCGCTATCTGTAAAGAGGGTTTTTGATGTCGTTTGATACTCGCGAGGAGCAACTGGCGATCCGCATCGCCGATCTGACCGCTACCGATCCACAGTTCGCCGCCGCGATACCGAGCGACACCGTCACCGCCGCCGTAGACGTCCCCGGCCTCCTTCTGCCCGAGATCGTCCAGACCCTCCTGCAGGGTTACGCCGATCGGCCCGCGCTCGGGGAACGCGCGCAGGAATTCGTCGCCGACCCGGCCACCGGTCGGACCACCGCCCGCCTGCTCCCCCGGTTCGACACCATCACCTACGGACAACTGTGGGACCGGGTGCGCGCCTTCGGTGCGGCCTTGCACGATTCCGGCGTCAAGGCGGGCGACCGGGTCGCCGTCCTGGGTTTCACCAGCGCTGACTACACCGTGATCGACACGGCTCTCGGCCAGATCGGCGCGGTGTCGGTGCCCCTGCAGACCAGCTCCTCACCCGAGTCGCTGGCGCCCATCGTGACCGAGACCGAACCGACTGTGATCGCCGCGAGTGTCGACCACGTCGCCGATGCCGTCGAACTGGCGCTCACCGCCCACGCTCCGGCTCGGGTGGTCGTCTTCGACCACCACGCCGAGATCGACGACCACCGCGACGCCGTGACATCGGCCGCCGAGCGGCTGGCCGGCGCCGGCGTCGCCGTCGAGACCCTGGCCGACCTGCTGGCCCGCGGCGCCGACCTTCCCTCTCCCGAGACGCCCAAGGCTGACGGCACCGACCCGCTCGCGCTGCTGATCTACACCTCGGGCAGCACCGGCGCCCCCAAGGGCGCGATGTACCTGCAGAGCTCGGTCGGCAAATTCTGGCGGCGCAACAGCAAGGCGTGGCTCGGACCGGTCAGCTCGGCGATCAACCTCAGCTTCATGCCGATGAGCCATGTGATGGGCCGCGGCATCCTGTACGCCTCGCTCGCCGCCGGCGGCACCTGCTACTTCGCGGCCCGCAGCGACCTGTCGACGCTTCTGGAGGACCTCGCCCTGGTGCGGCCCACCGAACTGAATTTCGTTCCGCGCGTGTGGGAGATGATCCACAGCGAGTTCCAGAGTCGGGTGGACCACCGTCTGGCCGAGGGTGGCGCGGACCGTGAGGCCGTCGAGGCCGAGGTGCTGGCCGAGGTGCGGGACAACGTC
Source organism: Mycolicibacterium arcueilense (assembly GCF_058536225.1). Taxonomy (NCBI): domain Bacteria; kingdom Bacillati; phylum Actinomycetota; class Actinomycetes; order Mycobacteriales; family Mycobacteriaceae; genus Mycobacterium; species Mycolicibacterium arcueilense. The sequence continues at coordinate 1,667,121 of NZ_JBZTYL010000007.1, read as the reverse complement.
CTCGGCGGACGCTTCGTCGCCGCCATGACCGGCTCGGCACCCATCTCCGCCGAGCTCAAGACCTGGACCGAGGACATGCTCGGCATCCACCTGCTCGAGGGTTACGGCTCGACCGAGGCCGGCATGGCGCTGTTCGACGGGGTCGCCCAGCGCCCGCCGGTGATCGACTACAAGCTCGTCGACGTCCCCGATCTGGGCTACTTCGGCACCGATCAGCCGTACCCCCGCGGCGAGTTGCTGCTCAAGACCGAGAACCTGTTCCCCGGCTACTACAAGCGCCCCGAGGTCACCGCGTCCGTGTTCGACGAGGACGGTTTCTACCGGACCGGCGACGTGGTCGCCGAGATCGGTCCGGACCAGCTGCGCTACGTCGACCGCCGCAATAACGTGCTCAAGCTCGCCCAGGGTGAGTTCGTCACACTCGCCAAGCTGGAGGCGGTGTTCGGCAACAGCCCACTGGTGCAACAGATCTACGTCTACGGCAACAGCGCGCAGCCCTACCTGCTGGCCGTGGTGGTGCCCACCGACGCAAGCGTGTCCAAGGAAGCAATCAGCGAATCCCTGCAAGAGGTTGCCCGCGAAGCCGATCTGCAGAGTTACGAGGTTCCGCGCGACTTCATCCTCGAGACAACGCCTTTCAGCCTGGAGAACGGTCTGCTGACCGGCATCCGCAAGCTGGCCTGGCCGAAGTTGAAGGCACACTACGGCGAGCGCCTCGAGCAGCTCTACACCGAACTTGCCGAGACGCAGGCCGGTGAACTTCGGGCACTGCGCTCCTTGAGTGCCGACGCCCCCGTGCTGGAGACCGTGAGCCGGGCCGCAGGCGCCCTGCTCGGCGCTTCGGCGTCAGACCTGGCGCCGGACGCCCACTTCACCGATCTGGGCGGAGACTCGTTGTCCGCGTTGACCTTCGGCAATCTGCTGCGGGAGATCTTCGATGTGGACGTGCCGGTCGGCGTGATCGTCAGCCCGGCCACCGATCTGACCGGGATCGCCGCCTACATCGAAACGCAGCGCAACGGGTCCCAGCGCCCGACCTATGCGTCGGTGCACGGCAGGCACGCCGCCGAAGTGAGTGCCTCCGATCTCACGCTGGACAAGTTCCTCGACGCCGCAACCCTGGCCGCCGCCCCGGGTCTGCCCAAGGCTCCGGCCGAGGTCCGCACCGTGCTGCTGACCGGCGCCACCGGCTTCCTCGGGCGCTACCTGGCCCTGGAGTGGCTGGAGCGCATGGACCTGGTCGACGGCAAGGTCATCGCGCTGGTGCGAGCCAAGTCCGACGAGGAGGCCTGGGCCCGGCTCGACGCCACCTTCGATAGCGGCGACGCGAAACTCCTTGCGCACTACCAGGAATTGGCCGCCGACCACCTCGAGGTGATCGCCGGTGACAAGGGCGAGGAGAACCTCGGCCTTGACCAGCAGACCTGGCAGCGACTCGCCGACGACGTCGACCTGATCGTCGATCCAGCTGCACTGGTCAACCACGTGCTGCCCTACAGCGAGCTGTTCGGACCCAATGCGCTGGGGACTGCCGAGCTGATCAAGATCGCGCTCACCACGAAGATCAAGCCGTACACGTACGTGTCGACCATCGGCGTGGGCGATCAGATCGAGCCCGGGAAGTTCGTCGAGAACGTCGATGTCCGCCAGATGAGCGCGGTCCGCGCGATCAACGACGGCTACGCCAACGGGTACGGCAACAGCAAGTGGGCCGGCGAGGTCCTGTTGCGCGAGGCCAACGATCTCTGCGGGCTGCCGGTGGCGGTGTTCCGTTGCGACATGATCCTGGCCGATACGACGTACTCGGGTCAGCTGAACCTGCCGGACATGTTCACCCGGATGATGTTCAGCCTCGTCGCCAGCGGTATCGCACCGAAGTCTTTTTACGAACTGGACACCGACGGCAACCGCCAGCGCTCGCACTACGACGGTCTGCCGGTGGAGTTCATCGCCGAGTCGATCTCAACCCTGGGCGGGCAGTCCGTGGAGAGCTTCGAGACCTACCACGTGATGAACCCCTACGACGACGGCCTCGGCATGGACGAGTTCACCGACTGGCTGATCGAGGCGGGCTACGCGATCGAGCGGATCGCTGACTACGGGCAGTGGATCCAGCGCTTCGAGAGCACCCTGCGCGCCCTGCCGGACAAGCAGCGTCAGGCCTCCCTGCTGCCGCTGCTACACAACTACCAGAAGCCCGAGCGGCCGATGTTGGGCGCCCTGGCCCCGACGGACCACTTCCGGGCCGCCGTGCAGGACGCCAAGATCGGGCCGGACAAGGACATCCCTCACGTCAGCCCGGCGGTGATCGTCAAGTACATCACCAACCTGCAGCAGCTCGGCCTGCTCTAGTCCCCCGTGCGCCCGTCCCACATCGCGGTGGGGCGGGCGCACGTCGGCGTGACGCATCTCGCAGCCGTCGGACTGGCATCTCGAAATATAATTAGTTTTACTAACGTAGTAATTAGTAGGCGCGGCAAACGTGCCGACCATAGTTATTTTGATTTGCTCAGGGGACTGATATGACCACCGAAACACGCGAGGACCGGCTGCAACGCCGCATCGCACGCCTGTATGACACCGACGCCCAGTTTGCCGACGCCCGCCCCAGCGACGCCGTCAACGCCGCCGTCGCCCAGCCTGAGCTGCGGTTACCCGCCGTCGTCAAAGGCATCTTCGCCGGATACGCCGACCGCCCCGCCCTCGGGCAGCGCGCCGTCGAGTTCGTCACCGACGCCGCTGGCCGCACGTCGGCCCAGCTGCTCCCCCGTTTTGAAACCATCACCTACCGCCAGTTGGGCGACCGCGTCCAAGCGGTGACCAACGCCTGGCACAACCACCCCGTGAAGCCCGGCGACCGCGTCGCCATCCTCGGCTTCACGAGCGTGGACTACACCACCATCGATACCGCGCTGATCGAGCTCGGCGCCGTGTCCGTGCCACTGCAGACCAGCGCCCCGGTCACCACCCTGCGCCCCATCGTCGCCGAGACCGAACCGGCCGTGATCGCGGCGAGCATCGATTTCCTCGACGACGCAGTCGAATTGGTGCGCTCCGGACCCGCGCCCCGGCGCCTGGTGGTCTTCGACTACCGGCCCCAGGTCGACGAGCAGCGCGAATCCTTCGAGGCCGCCAAGTCCGCGCTCACCGGCACCGATGTTGTCGTCGAGCCGCTGGCCGACGTCCTGGACCGTGGCCGGTCGCTGGCCGACGCGCCGCTGTACGTCTCTGGCCACGCCGACCCGCTGGCCATGCTGATCTACACCTCCGGCAGCACCGGCACCCCCAAGGGCGCCATGTACCCGGAGAGCAAGGTCGCCAACATGTGGCAGATCGCCACCAAGGCCACTTGGGACGAAAACCAGGCCGCCCTGCCCGCGATCACCCTCAACTTCATGCCGATGAGCCACGTCATGGGCCGCGGCATCCTGATCGGCACGCTGAGCTCGGGCGGCACCGCCTATTTCGCCGCGCGCAGCGACCTGTCGACCTTCCTGGACGATCTCGCCCTGGTGCGGCCCACGCAGCTCAGCTTCGTGCCGCGGATCTGGGACATGCTGTTCCAGGAGTACCAGAGCCGTCGCGACCGCTCCGCGGGCGACGAGTCCGCCGTCGAAGACCGGGTGCTCGCCGAGGTCCGTGAGGACCTTCTGGGCGGGCGGTTCGTCTCCGCGATGACCGGCTCCGCGCCGATCTCGGCCGAGATGAAGACGTGGGTCGAGCGCCTGCTCGACATGCACCTGTTGGAGGGCTACGGCTCGACCGAGGCCGGCTCGGTCTTCGTCGACGGGTACATCCAGCGTCCGCCGGTGATCGACTACAAGCTGGTCGACGTCCCAGATCTGGGCTACTTCCGCACCGACCAGCCCCATCCGCGCGGTGAGCTCCTGGTGAAGTCCGAGCAGATGTTCCCCGGCTACTACAAGCGTCCGGAGATCACTGCCGAGATGTTCGACGAGGACGGCTATTACCGCACCGGCGACATCGTGGCCGAACTCGGCCCCGATCACGTCGAGTACCTCGACCGGCGCAACAACGTCCTGAAGCTTTCGCAGGGCGAGTTCGTCACCGTGTCCAAGCTGGAGGCGGTCTTCGGGGACAGCCCGCTGGTGCGCCAGATCTTCATCTACGGCAACAGCGCCCGCTCGTATCTGCTGGCCGTCGTGGTGCCCACCGATCCCACCGCCTCGAAGCAGGCGATCGGCGATTCGCTTCAGGAAGCGGCCCGCACCGCCGGGTTGCAAAGTTACGAGGTTCCTCGGGATTTTCTTGTAGAGACCACACCGTTCAGCCTGGAGAACGGTCTGCTGACCGGTATCCGCAAGCTGGCCCGTCCCAACCTGAAGAGTCACTACGGCGAGCGTTTGGAGGAGCTGTACACCGAACTGGCCGAAGGACAGGCCAATGAGCTGAGCGAGCTGCGGCGCAACGGCGCTCAGGCTCCCGTGCTCGACACCGTGAGCCGGGCCGCCGGGGCCCTGTTGGGTGCCGCGACAACCGATCTCGCACCCGAAGCCCACTTCACCGATCTGGGCGGGGATTCGCTGTCCGCGTTGACCTTCGGAAACCTGCTCCAGGAGATCTTCGACGTCGAGGTGCCCGTGTCGGCCATCGTCAGCCCGGCATCGGACCTTCGGACCATCGCCGAGTACATCGAGGCTCAGCGCTCCGGTACCAATTTGCGGCCGACCTTCACCTCGGTGCACGGTCGCAACGCGACCGAGGTCCACGCGTCCGATCTGACACTGGACAAGTTCATCGACGCCGCGACGTTGGCCGCCGCACCGGGCCTGCCCGGTCCGGTCAGCGAGATCCGCACCGTACTACTCACCGGCGCAACCGGTTTCCTGGGTCGTTACCTCGCCCTGGAGTGGCTGGAGCACATGGATCTGGTCGACGGCAAGGTCATCTGCCTGGTGCGCGCCAAGTCTGACGAGGAAGCCCGCGCGCGCCTCGACAAGACGTTCGACAGCGGGGACCCGAAACTGCTTGCCCACTATCAGGATCTGGCCGCCGACCATCTCGAAGTGATCGCCGGCGACAAGGGCGAGGCCGACCTGGGTCTCGACCCGGCGACCTGGCAGCGCCTGGCCGACACCGTCGACTTCATCGTCGACCCGGCCGCGCTGGTCAACCACGTGCTGCCCTACAGCGAACTGTTCGGCCCCAACGCACTTGGCACTGCCGAGCTCATCCGGATCGCGCTCACCACGCGGATCAAGCCGTTCGCGTACGTGTCGACGATCGGCGTGGGCGGCGGCATCGCGCCAGGGCAGTTCGTGGAGGATGCCGATATCCGCGAGATCAGCGCGACCCGAAGCGTCGACGACGGCTACGCCAACGGGTACGGCAACAGCAAGTGGGCCGGTGAGGTCCTGCTGCGGGAAGCCCACGATCTGGCCGGCCTGCCGGTGACGGTGTTCCGCTGCGACATGATCCTGGCCGACACCACCTATGCCGGACAGTTGAACCTTCCGGACATGTTCACCCGCATGATGTTCAGCCTCGTCGCGACCGGTGTCGCGCCGAAGTCCTTCAACCAGCTCGACGCGGACGGCAACCGCCAGCGCTCGCACTACGACGGCCTGCCCGTCGAGTTCATCGCCGAGGCCATCTCCACCCTGGGCGCCCATGTCCAGGACGGCTTCGAGACCTACCACGTGATGAACCCGCACGATGACGGCCTCGGCATGGACGAGTTCGTCGACTGGCTCGTCGAGGCCGGCTACCCGATCCAGCGTGTCGAGGACTACCAAGAGTGGTTGTCCCGCTTCGAGACCACGTTGCGGGCGTTGCCCGACAAGCAACGTCAGGCCTCGCTGCTGCCGCTGCTGCACAACTACCAGCAGCCCGGCATGCCGGTGCACGGCGCGATGGCACCGACCGATGTGTTCCGTGCCGCCGTGCAGGACGCGAAGATCGGCCCGGACAAGGACATCCCGCATGTCACCCGCGAGGTCATCGTGAAGTACATCAGCGATCTGAAGCTGCTCGGATTGCTGTAAATAGACTTCCCCACAAGGGAAGAATCCCCTGAGCGGCCGCGGTCCTTATCCAGGACCGCGGCCAATCAGTATCTAGGGCGGCCGCGGAAGCTGTGTCGCGTCAGCGATCAGCTCGGTCCGCATTCGCATGAATCGCGTCGCGACAGAATGCCGCCAAGCCCGGAAGCGCGAAGGATTCGTCGTACTTTGCGACGTATGCTGGGTCGCTCACGTACAGGTCTCCCAACTTGCGGTGGAACTCGCTCGGGCAGTCATAGAACCAGCGGTTCACGTGGAGCCGATGCCGCTCGGCTGCATCCATTGCCGCGTCGGAGTCGGCGGGTAGTCCGTTGCGGAACGCGTCGGACAGGGCCTGCTCGACGGCTTCTCCTTCGGCTTTGATCTGGATCCACTCGTCCTTGCCGTAAGCCTTCGTTCGACGCTGCGACTCCTTCCACTCCGCCGTCTCGCCCCACTTCTGTTCGACCTCCGCCTGATAGTCGTCGAAGTCCTCGCCGAAGAGTTCGCGCATATCGTCATCGGTCATGGGGGTGTTCGTCATTGCCTTCTCCAATGCCTGGTCGATGGCCTCGACGAGGTCCTTCATCTCGTCGAGGCGGGTCATGACGCGTTCGCGCTGACGGACCAGGTGACTGACCTCATCACCCTCGTCCAGCAGCATCGCGATCTCATCAAGAGTGAACTCGAGCCGGCGGTAGACGATGATCTGGGACAATCGCGTCAGGTCTGACGATGTGTACACCCGGTATCCCGAGGCGCCACGCCGGGTCGGGGTCAACAACCCGATCTCGTCGTAGTGATGAAGTGTCCTGACCGTGATGCCAAATCGCTCGGCCACCTGGCCCACGGTGAGCTCGCCCACCGGCAACTCCTGCGTCATGTTGAACAGACTGGTGCCTCACGCCGCGTGAGGGTCAAATGCTCATGCTCCGGCGGGGTGCCTCTGGTGCCGGCCTAGACCAGGCCGATCACCAGCAACACGACAGCGATCAGCGGGAAGGCACCTTGGGTTACCGCGGCGCGCGCCTTGTCCGGCGAGCTGGTGAGCAGCACGACGGCCGCCGCCAGCATCGACCCGACGCCGGCGAACACCAGCGCGGCACCAACCGCGTTGTGCCCCAAGCCAACCGCGACGATCCCGATCACCGTGACGATCGCGAGGAACAGGTTGTAGAAGCCCTGGTTGAAGGCGAGCTCCTTGGTGGCCTGCGCCTCCTCCTCGCTGATGCCGAAGGTGGCGCGGGTACGCGGTGAAGTCCAGGTCAGCGACTCCATCACAAAGATGTAGATATGCAGGACCGCGGCGAGCGCGGCGAACACCAGACCGGCGATGACCATGCGGTCTATTCAAACAGGCCGGGCTGCCCCAGTCCGGTAACCGGCGGTTGCATACCCAGATGAGTCCACGCCAGCGGCGTGGCCACCCGGCCCCGCGGGGTGCGGGCCACCATCCCGGCGCGCACCAGGAAGGGTTCGCAGACTTCCTCGACGGTGGTGGCCTCCTCGCCTACGGCCACCGCCAGCGTCGACACCCCGACCGGGCCACCGCCGAAACTACGGGTGAGCGCCGACAGCACGGCCCGGTCCAGGCGATCCAGCCCGAGCTCGTCGACGTCGTAGACCTCCAGCGCAGCCTTCGCGATGTCGCGGGTGATCACTCCGTCGGCGCGAACCTCGGCGTAGTCCCGGACCCGGCGCAGCAGCCTGTTGGCGATACGCGGTGTACCGCGGGAGCGCCGGGCGATCTCGGTGCCGGCCTCGCGACCCAACTCGATGCCGAGGATGCCGGCCGACCGGGCCAGTACCCGCTCGAGTTCGACCGGCTCGTAGAAGTCCATGTGCGCGGTGAACCCGAAGCGGTCCCGCAGGGGGCCGGTCAGCGCCCCGGACCGGGTGGTGGCCCCCACCAACGTGAAGGGTGCGACCTCGAGCGGGATCGACGTGGCACCAGGGCCTTTACCCACCACCACGTCGACGCGGAAGTCCTCCATCGCCAGGTACAGCATTTCCTCGGCCGGCCGGGCGATGCGGTGGATCTCGTCGATGAACAGCACGTCGTGCTCGACGAGGTTGGACAGCATCGCCGCCAGGTCACCGGCGCGCTCCAGCGCGGGGCCCGAGGTGAGCCGCAGCGAGGAGCCCAGCTCAGCCGCGATGATCATCGCCAGCGAGGTCTTGCCCAGCCCGGGCGGACCGGACAGCAGGATGTGATCCGGTGTGCCACCGCGATTCTTGGCGCCCTCGAGGACCAGCTGTAGCTGCTCCCGTACCCGCGGCTGACCGATGAACTCTCCGAGGGAGCGCGGGCGCAGGCTGGCGTCGACGTCGCCCTCACCAACCGTCAGCGCCGGCGAGACCTCCCGCTCATCAGGTTCCTCGGTGTCGTCGAAACGGCCCATTACTTCTTACCCAACATGGACAGCGCGGCCCGCAGCGCGGACGCCGTGGTGGCCTCGGGATCGTTGGCCAGCACCTTGTCGGTGGCCTCCTCGGCCTGTTTGGCGGCAAAGCCAAGTCCGACAAGGGCTTCCACCACCGGAGCCCGCACCGCGTGGCCGATCGCCCCACCGATGGCCCCCGGAGTGACCGGACCGATCTTGTCCCGCAGCTCCAGCACCATGCGTTCGGCGCCGCGCTTGCCGATACCGGGAACCCGGGTCAGCGCCGTCACATCGCCGTCGGCCAGCGCCTGCCGCAGGGCCTGGGGGTCATAGACAGCCAGTGTCGCCAACGCGATCTTGGGGCCGACGCCGGAGACGCCGAGCAGCGTCAGGAACAGGTCGCGGGCATCGCCATCGGCGAACCCGTACAGCGTCATCGAATCCTCGCGCACGATCATCGCGGTGATCAGCCGTGATTCGGTGCCACGGCGCAGGTTGGCCAGCGTCGAGGGCGTGGCCATCACCTTGTAGCCGACACCGGCGGCTTCGATCACGGCATGGTCGAGGGCGATGTCGATGACCTCGCCGCGCACCGAGGCGATCATGCCCGGGCCGCCTTCGCGGTGGCCTTCAACCTGGCCTGGTACTTGCGGCGTTGTTCGGCCGCCATGGCCTCGGCGGCGGCCATGCGCTCGATCATCGGGGCGCGCCAGCAGTGGCAGATGGCAAGGGCCAGCGCGTCGGCGGCGTCCGCTGGGGACGGCTTGGCTTGCAGCGCAAGAATTCTGGTGATCATCTCGGTGACCTGAGCCTTGTCGGCACGACCGTTTCCGGTGACCGCCGCCTTGACCTCTGAGGGGGTGTGAAAGTGCACCTCGATGTCGCGCCGGGCCGCGGCCAGGGCGATCACTCCGCCGGCCTGGGCGGTGCCCATCACGGTGGACACGTTCTGTTGGGCGAAGACGCGCTCGATCGCGATCACGTCGGGGCGGTGGGTGTCCATCCAGTACTCGGCGACGTTGCTGATCTCCAGCAGCCGCTTCTGCAGCGGTGCGTCGGCCGGGGTGCGGACCACATCCACATCGAGGGCGGTGACCTGCCGGCCCTTGCCGCTCTCGACCACGGACAGGCCGCAGCGCGTCAACCCGGGATCCACTCCCATCACCCGCACACGAACCCCTTCGTCAGAACACCTGTTCGATAGCCTAGCGGGCCGGGTCGGCGGGGCGTGGCAGGGACACGCCAGTCACCGGTAGTGCGAGACGTCGGCCCCGAGGATGCTCTGGCGGATCTGGTCGATTCGTCGCCCCGATGCCCGCCAACCCCTGACGCGTTCGGTGCCGACTTCCCGGCCGGCCCGCTCGATCACGATCGTCCACGACACCCCGAGGAACTTCGCCGCGAACCAGAACGGCCAGGCCAGGAGAACCAGCAGCCAGACAATGGCGAAGATCGCCCCGACCACACCGTCGGAGTCCCCCGACGTATCCGGGACGTACATCCACTTGCGTCGCACCGTCCAACCGACCCCGTGCGGGTCGGTCACCGCCCCGTTGACCAACTGCATGACCCCGTCCTCCTGCGCACCCACAAACGTTCGAGATCACCGTAACCGTGTGAACGAGGGGCGCCGTGCGGTCAATTCGCCGTATCGGTCAACACTCGCGCCCCCAGCGCGAGCCCCCGATACTGCGGGGCGAGTGCGCGGCCGGCAGCCAGCAGTGGTTCGACGTCACGCAGCGTGCGCGCCAGGATGAACGCGCCTTCGAGTGCGGCGACGATTGCCATCGTGACGTCACGCGCCATCGTCGGATCCACGCCGCGCTGGACGAAGTAGGCGGCGCCACCGTCGAGCCATGCGGTGAAAATCCCGGCCGCGACGACCCGCAACTCCTCGACCGTGTCGGAGGTTTCGGCCGCCACCGTGCCGACCGGGCACATGTTCGCGTAACCGCTGGCTGCCATGTCCTCCGCGGCTTGGCTGAACACCCCCTCGACCGCACGGCCCAGGTCGTCGTACTCGTCGACGATGGTCGGAATGAGCAGCCCGTAGGCGGTCCCCGCATCGACCAGGGCCTCGCGGGCGATCTGCAGCTTGCCGCCCCGGAAATGGTGATAGAGCGACCCGATCGGGGCGCCGGAGGCCGCGACGATGTCCTTCATGCCGACCGCCGCATAACCCTTGTGCCGCATCAGCTCGGCCGTGGCGGTCAGGATCGTCTCCCGCGTGGACCTTGCCATCTGAACCTCCTGCAGACACACTAGAGCATAAATTCTAGAATCAACGTTCTAATGCCAGGAAGGTCGCCATGAAATCAGTGGAACTGCCCGCGGGGACCATCGAATATCGCGAAGAGGGGGATCCGTCCGGCCCGCCGGTGGTGCTGCTGCACGGACTCTTGATGAACGACACGCAGTGGACGACGACGCTGCCGTTGCTACCCGAGGGGTTCCGATATCTGCTCCCGGTACTCCCGATGGGTGGACACCGCATCCCGATGCGCGAGGACGCGGATCTCAGGATGGACGGGATGCTCGGCATCGTCGCCGATTTCCTCGATGCCCTGGATCTGGCGGACGTCACGCTGATCGTCAGCGACTGGGGCGGACCGCTGTTCCTCACCGACACCGGACGCGACAAACGGGTGGCACGGCTGGTGATCTGCCCGTCGGAGGCGTTCGACAACTTCCCACCGGCGCCCTACGCCAAGGTTCTGTGGCTCGCCAGCCGCACCACCGGCACCGTCTCCTTCGCGCTGCGCCAGATGCGCATCGAGTGGCTGCGCCGGCAACCGATGCTGTGGGGCGAGATGTCGAAAAAGCCGATCCCCCAACATATTTTCGAGGGCTGGACCGACGCCGCACTGGCCGACCGGCGGATCCGCCGCGACCTGATCAGCTACTGCCGCAGCCGATTCGACAAGGCGGAGTTGATCCGGGCCACCAACGCACTCGCCGATTTCACCGGCCCGGCTCTGGTGTTGTGGAGCGACAACACCGTGATGCCACCCGCGCACGGGCGACGACTGGCCGACCTGCTGCCCGATGGGCAGCTACGCCAGATCGAGGACGCCCGGGTGCTGATCATGCTCGATCAACCCGAACGGACCGCCGAGGAGATCGGCCGCTTCCTGACCCGATGAGCGCGCCGCGGCTACCGTGTCGGTGGGAGGTACGGAAATGCGCGTGGTCATTGCGGGCGGACACGGAAAGATCGCCCTGATCCTCGAACGGCTGCTGGCCGCACGAGGGGACGAGGTAGTCGGGCTCATCCGCAACCCGGCCCAGTCGGCGGACCTGGAGGCGGCCGGGGCGACCCCGGTCGTGTTGGACCTGGAGAGTGCATCGGTCGACGACGTGGCCGACGCCGTGCGCGGCGCCGATGCCGTGGTGTTCGCGGCGGGCGCGGGGCCGGGCAGCGGCGCGGGCCGCAAACAGACGGTCGACCGGGATGCCGCGATTCTGCTGGCCGATGCCGCCGAGGCCGCGGGCGTGAGCCGCTACGTGATGGTGTCGGCGCTTGCGGCCGACGATCGCTCGCTCGACGAGAACTATGACGAAGTGTTCCGCGCCTATATGCGGGCCAAGTCCGAAGCCGATGCCGACGTGCGGGCCCGCGCGGGCCTACGCACCACGATCGTGCGGCCGGGCGGACTCACCGACGATGCCGGGACCGGGAATGTCACGGTCGCCGAATCCACCGGACGCGGCAGCATCCCCCGTGAGGACGTCGCGCAGGTGCTCCTCGCCGTGCTGCACGAGCCGGAGACCGCAGGCCGGACCTTCGAGGCGATTTCCGGGTCGACGCCCATCGACGCGGCGCTGCACTGACCGTCACCCGGTCAGCGGTCCACCCGCCGCACGCCAGTGGATCAGGCCACCGCTCATGTTGACGGCCTCGAAACCGTTCTCCACCAACAGGTTCGCCGCACCTGCCGACCGGATTCCGCCGGTACAGAAGGTGATGAGCAGGCGGTCGTCAGGGAGGTCCAGGCAACGCTCGGGCAGTTCCTCGAGCGGCATGTGCACCGCAGCCGGGATGTGGACCCGATTCCACTCGAACGCGCGGCGGACATCGATGACCAGTGCGCCCTCCTCGACGAGGCGGACCGCCTCGGCGGCGCTGACGGCCGGGGGCCGGCGAAGGTAGTGCCGGAAGCTCATAACCTTCAGGCTAACTGAAGGCTAGAGGGAACCCGACATGATCCGAGTCATATACGCGCGGAGCGCTTCGGTGAGTTCGGGGTGTTCGGCGGCGAACTGCGCATCGAGTGTGGTCACTACCTCGGCGGCCCGGTCCAACAGTGCCGCGCCTTTTGCCGTGACCTGCAGTGTCGACGCGGCACCGGCTTGCGCCGTCGCGTCGTCGACCAGGCCCGCCCCGACGAACGATGCCACCGCGGCGTGTGCACTCTGCACGGTGATGCGCGAACGTCGCGCGAGTTCACTGAACGAGATGCCCGGATTACCCCGAACATGCCCCAGCAGCCCGTACTTGCGGGTGGAGGTCCGAGGGGTTTCAGCGCGTCGGTGAACGCGGATTCCCAGACTCGGCTGACAGTGAGCAACCCGACGGTCGGGCTGAACGGGGGCGGCTCGGGCAGTGGCTACTCCTCGTCGAGCTGCGCAGCGACATCGTCGGGGATGTCGATGTTGGTGTACACGTCCTGCACGTCGTCGCTGTCCTCCAGCGCATCGACGAGCTTGAGCACCTTACGGGCGCCCTCGAGGTCGACGGGCACACTCACCGAGGGCTGGAAGCTGGCCTCGGCCGAGTCGTAGTCGATGCCGGCGTCCTGCAGCGCGGTGCGCACCGCAACCAGGTCGGTGGGCTCGGAGATGATCTCGAAGGCGTCGCCGAGGTCGTTGACCTCTTCGGCACCGGCCTCCAGGACGGCCATCAGCACGTCGTCCTCGGTCAGACCGTTCTTCTCCAGCGTTACCACGCCCTTGCGGGAGAAGAGGTAGGCCACCGAGCCCGGGTCCGCCATGTTGCCGCCGTTGCGGGTCATCGCGACCCGCACCTCGCCGGCCGCGCGGTTGCGGTTGTCGGTGAGGCACTCGATGAGCACCGCCACACCGTTGGGGCCGTAACCCTCGTAGGTGATGTTCTGCCAGTCGGCGCCACCCGCCTCTTCACCACCGCCGCGCTTGCGGGCGCGTTCGATGTTGTCGTTGGGCACCGAGCTCTTCTTCGCCTTCTGGATGGCGTCGTAGAGGGTGGGGTTACCGGACGGGTCTCCCCCGCCGACACGTGCCGCGACCTCGATGTTTTTGATCAGCTTGGCGAACATCTTGCCGCGCTTGGCATCGATGACGGCCTTCTTGTGCTTGGTGGTGGCCCACTTGGAATGGCCGCTCATGCAGGTACGCCCCTTTTCCGGTTAAAACTCCGGCCCTCCAGTCTACGTGGCCGGTCCCACCGCACTCGATACGACGCCTACAGTCCCTGCAGCAACGCGAACGTTCTCGCCGCCGCGGCAGTGCACAGCACCGGCCAGAACCAGATGTGCCAATGCCGCCAATGCCCGACCGCCATGCCGATCGGCGCGAGCACAACGGTCGCCCAGGTGAGCACAACCCAGACGAACAGGTTGCCGGCCTCATCGGCTTGATCGGGAAACGCCCCACTGAACCCCAACGGGAAGATCGCGGCGAACGTCAGCAACACGGCAGCCAGACCGTTCGCCGCCCAGACTGCCCAACTGATCACCGACTCGACCACACCTGGCCGCCGCCGGACTGACACTGGCGACGAGGCAGACATGGAGGCAGCGTACGCCGCTGAGGTGGCGCTACCCGGCACCAATTGGCAGCGCCGCGTTGGCGTCAGCGGTGAGAATGTCGTCGTCACCCATCCAGTGCACGAACCGGGCCAACGGGTACATCGCGTCGTGTGGCCCACCGACCACGTGACCATTGGCGGTGCCCACCCGGCACACCCGCTGACCACCCGCGCCGGCAAGCGCATCGCGCAGCTGGGCCTTGCGCTCATAGGGGTAGACACCGATGGTCTGGGTCGCGACGTTGACGTGGCGGATCGCGTCATCGAGCGAGGCCACCATGACCACGTTGGAGACCTTGTTCGACGGATGGAAGTCCACCGGCGTATCCGAAAGCAGCACCATTCCGCGCCCGTCGAAGCGGCCGAACACCTCGAGTTCGTCACCCATCGCGCCCATCACCTCGATCTCGTCGCGGATGTCGGTGGGCGGCAACGGCGCCACGGCCGACCCGAACAACCGGTCGGCGCCCAGTCGCGGCCAGAGCGCGGCGCAGAACCGCCTGGCCTCGGCCGGATCGGTGGTCTCCAGGAAGACGAATCGACTCGCCAGACACGCCTCCTGGTTGAACACGCAGGTGTCGGCGGCGACCCGCTCGGCCACCCCGGCCAGCACCTCATCGGAGGCGAACACCTCACGGCCGATCATCGAGATGGAGCTCTTGGGATCGAACGACACCAGCTGAATTCCCGGCCCCAGGTAGCGGATGACGTTGTTGATGGCCGGTCCACCGCCCCACGCCACGATCTTGTCGAAGTACTGCGGGCGGTAGATGGTGCGCTCGATCGCCTCGTCACCGCCGGCCCAGTACACCGCCGACATCGACTGCACCACAGGATGATCGGCGTCGATCTCGGCCATGGTCCGTAATACCGCAGCGGTGGTGAACGGGTCCGAGGACGGCATCTTGAACAGGTTGACCGCCTTGACCAGAGCGCCCTGGGCGATCGAGGCGATACAGCCCGCCGGGGCATTGCCGGCCAGCATGTGCACCATGCGGGGCGGGAAGGCCCGGATCGCGCCGGTGTTGCCGGCCGCATCCGTCCGGCTCACCCAGCCGTCGAGCACCGCCGGGTCGGCGAAGTTCGATTCGACCTGTGCCCACAGGCTGTCGCGGCGCAGCAACTCCGGAGCAGTGCGGTACAGGTTCTCCACCACCCGGCGCGGCAGCGGATTGGTCTCGGCCACCAGATCCAGGCAGCGCTGCAGGTACGGGTTGTCGTCGAGCGCCAGGCGCTCGCCGGTCTCGACGAGGAAGTCGACGATCTCGGCCAGCGGCACGTCCAGCAGTGGCGGCAGTTGCGTGCGGGGCGTGATCAGGGCATCCAGATCGATTGCCGGCGTGATGAAGTCGATGCCCAGGTCGCGGGAGGTGTGCCGGACCGCGTCACCCTCGACGAGCTCACCGCGAATCACGAACGGGGCGTTCAGCGGGCTCATGCCTCACCCCGCACGTAGGCGTCGATGGTGCCCGAGCAGGTGATCTTGTCGCCACCCAGATCGGCGTAGCGGGTGATGTCCGGCCCGACGGTCGGACCTTGATGCCCGCACTCGCAGGCTCCGAAGTCGGCGTCGATGCGGTCCCCGGAAATGACCCCGCCCCAGCGGCCGTCCAGTGACAGGTCGAAGAATGCGCCGCGCGCCTGCACCGGTCCGGATGCGATGTCGACGAGGTTCTCGCCCGGCTCGTCGAGTGGCAGCAGCAGCACCCATGGCGGCACGTGGTAGCGCCCGGCCCGGCATTTCGGGAATGGGGTGTTCAGTTCCTGCATCGTGTAGAAGTGGTACACCCGCTCGTCGGCGATGTTGAAGGTGTCGAAGATGAACTCCCGGTAGTCCGGTGGCAGCGCGGCGCCTTTGAGCCCGCCGGCCACCAGCAGCGCGGTGTCATCACGGAAGTCGTTGCCGGAGAATCCTTTTGCCCGGACCCCCTGAGCCACCTGGTACAGAGAGGCGAACATTCCGGTCAGCAAGAGTTGCCGTTCCCGACTGGTGATCAGCTCATCGACCGCACCGGCGGTGGCGGTATCCATCGCGCTCTGCCGGCCGGCACTGGTGGTTTCGAACGCGGCGATCTCCGAGGGGCCGGCCGTGCCGTCGGCAATGCGGCGGCGTAGGTCGATCATGCCCATGATGGAGCCGACCGAGATGGGGTCGACGGGCAGCTGATAGGTGTCGGCCTCGGTAGAGAACGCCTCGACGAGCGCGATCCGGGTGCGTTCGTTGCGCTCGACGTTGGTGCGCGGCCCCAGGCCGAACAGCTTGCGGGTGCCGTCGGCCGGTATGCCGGTGGCCCAGGTCAATCCGGTGACATTGGCCCGTGAGGCGACGTCGAGGTCGGACTCCGAGCAGGCGATCATGGCCGGCTTTCCGGTGGTGCCACTGGAGCAGGTCAGATAGCAGCCGACGGACTCCATCCGGGTCACGAAGTCGTCGAGACCGGCGACCCCGCCGACGTCGACTCCCGCCGGATCACACGTGGAGACGGTGCCCACCCATTTGGCCATTCGGTCCCATCGACCGTCGGTCAGCCAGTTCTGGGCGTAGCTCTTGTAGGCGCCGTGGGCGAACAGCAGCGGCACCAGATCCTGGATCTCGACCACCTTGGTGATGTCCGCAGACTGAGAGCGGTTGCGCAGCAACGGGATCTGATCGGCATGCACGGCAAACCGCTCGTTGACGGCGTCGATCTGCAGCTGCCGCACGTCGGCGGGTGCGATGTCGTAGCGATCCGGCGCGGTCTGCAGGGCGAGGAGTTGGTCGACTGCGGTCATGGCGACTCCTGACGGAATTGGGAGAACTCCCGATTAATAGCACCTAGTGCGTTTCATTACTGCTACTGTGACGCCGTGGACCGAATTCGTCAAGTGGGCCGCCCCACCCGGGAGCAGGCCGCGCAGCGCCACGTCGAGTTGCTCGACTGCGCGCTGGAAGTGTTTCTGGAGAATGGATTCGAGCGCGCCACCATCGACGGCATCGCGACCGCCGCCGGCATGGCCAAGCGCACCATCTACGGCCTCTACCCCGACAAGGCCGCTCTGTTCGAGGCCTCGGTGCAACGTGCGGTGGACCGGTGGCTGGTCCCGATCGAGACGCTACGCGCCGCGGAGACCGATGACCTGGAGGAAACCCTGCTCGCCATCGGCCGGATCCGGCTGGCGGGCATCACCAGCCCGGCCGGCGTCGCGTTGCAGCGCATCCTCAACGCGGAAGGCAATCGCTTCCCGCGCCTGTTCCGGCTCGTATATGACCAGGGCACCGTGCCGGCGCTGACCTTCATCGCCGAGGTCCTCGCCCGCCACGCCGAGGCCGGAATCATCGAGATCGACGACCCTGCCGTGGTGGGAGGTGCGTTCCTGAGCATGGTCGTCGGCGGACCCGCCACCGGCGCCCTCTGGGGCGTGACCTGGGATCCTGACGACCTGGAGAAACGCATGCGGATCTTGGTACGGCTGTTCCTCGACGGGGTACGACCGCGATGACCCAATCATTCATCGACGGCGCATCGGTGCCCTCGGCGCAGCAGTACGACAACATCGATCCCGCGACGGGCCGATCGATCGGGACGGTGGCACGCGGCGGCGCCGACGAGATCGACCGGGCGGTCACCGCGGCGCACCGGGTGTTCGGCGCGTGGCGCAAGACCGCGCCCGCACAGCGCTCCGACGCACTCGGTGCGATCGCCGACGTCATCGACGGCCACCGGGAGCGGCTGGCGCTGCTGGAATGTGAGGACACCGGCAAACCGCTGAGCCAGGCCCGCACGGACATCGCCGTGGCCGCACGGTATTTCCGTTTCTACGCCCATGCGATCGACAGCTACTACGGCCAGACCATCCCACTGACCGAGGATCTGCACGTCTACACCCGGCGCGAGCCGTTGGGGGTCACGGGCCACATCATCGCCTGGAACTACCCGATGCAGCTGCTGGCCCGTGCGGTGGCACCGGCGATCGCCGCGGGTAACACCGTGGTGCTCAAACCCGCCGATGAAACACCCCGCACCGCAGTCGAGTTCGCCCGCCTCGCCGTCGAGGTGGGACTGCCTGCCGGGATCGTCAACGTGGTCACCGGGATCGGCGCCGAGGCCGGCGCCGCACTGGCCGCACACCCCGGGGTGGATGCCATCGGATTCGTCGGGTCAACCCGCGTCGGCTCCGAGATCGCCCGCGCCGCCGCAGACCGGGTGGTTCCGGTGGTGCTGGAACTCGGCGGGAAATCCCCACAGATCGTCTTCGCCGATGCAGACCTGCCCCGCGCGGCCGACTTCATCACGAGGGCGATCCTGCAGAACGCCGGCCAGACGTGTTCGGCGGGATCGCGATTGCTCGTCGAGACGACCGTGCACGACGAGCTCCTTGAGCTGGTGCTCGACCGGTTCCGGCAGGTCAGCATCGGACCCGGGATCGCCGATCGCGATCTGGGTCCGCTGATCTCCCGAAAGCAGCAGCAGCGGGTGACCGATCTGGTGTCGGACAACGCCACCGGTGAGATCTTGTGCGGCGGCGCACCCCCGCAGGACCAGGAACTCGGCGACGGCGCCTACTTTGCCCCCACCGTGATCGACGGCGTCGATCCCGCCTCGCCGATCGCCCAGCAGGAGATCTTCGGCCCGGTACTGACCGTCAACAGCTTTCACGACGAACAGGAGGCGGTCGCGCTGGCCAACGGAACCGAGTACGGGTTGCTGGCTGCGTTGTGGACGCGGGACGTGTCCCGGGCCCACCGACTTGCCGCCGATGTGGTCGCCGGGCAGGTGTACGTCAACACCTACGGCGCCGGCGGCGGCGTCGAGCTCCCGTTCGGCGGCTTCAAGAAGTCCGGATACGGCCGCGAAAAAGGTTATGAGGCACTCGATGCCGTGACAGCCACCAAGACCGTCGTGGTGGCCCTGTGATCTGCCCGAGCTACTGAAAGGCACGCCATGGATCAAGACACGTATGACAAGGGACTGGCGATCCGCACCGCCGTCCTCGGCGAGGAGTACGTCCGCAAGGCGGCCGGGAACGTCGACGCCTTCTCCAAACCGCTGCAGGACCTGGTCACCGAATACTGTTGGGGCGCAGTGTGGGGCCGCGAAGGCCTGGAACTGAAGACCCGCAGCATGCTGAACCTCGCGATGATCGCGGTGCTGAACCGGCCCAACGAGTTGAGCACCCACATCCGGGGTGCGCTCACCAACGGTGTCACCCGCGAGGAGATCTGCGAGATCTTCCTGCAGGTCGGCATCTACGCGGGCATCCCGGCCGCGGTCGACAGCAACCGGGCGGCCCGCGCCGTGTTCGCCGAACTCGACGAGAGCCCGGCAGCCGATGAGTGAGCCGATCGGGTTCATCGGTCTGGGCAACATGGGGTGGCCCATGATGGAACGGCTGCTGGCGGCGGGATTTCCGGTGGTGGCCTTCGACGTGCGCGACGATGTCCTGGCCAGGGCTACCACACTGGGCGCTTCGCGGGCTGACTCGGTGCGCGACGTGGCCGACCGCACCGAGTCGGTACTCGCCAGCCTGCCGACCCCGCAGGTCTCCGAATCCGTGGTGGCCGATGTCGCGGCCGGGGCCCGGGTCCGGCACTTCGTCGACCTGTCCACGGTGGGCGGCGGGGCAGCACAACGCAATCACGCAGTACTCGCCGCACAGGGGATCGCCGCCCTGGACAGCCCGGTCAGCGGCGGGATGCACGGTGCGCAGGCCGGCACCCTGGCGGTGATGGTGTCCGGCGCGCGGGTCGAATTCGATGCGCTGTCCCCGGTTTTCGACGTGCTCGGTCGGGCGATCTTCGTCTCCGAACAGCCCGGCGCCGCGCAGACCATGAAGCTGATCAACAACCTGATGGCCGCCACCACCCTGGCCGCGACCGCCGAGGTGATGGTGATGGGCGTCAAGGCCGGGCTGAGTGCCGACGTGATGATCGACGTGCTGAACGCCGGATCGGGCGGGACACACGCCAGCCGCGACAAGTTCCCGCGTGCGGTACTCCCCCGCACCTTCGACTACGGGTTCGCCACCGGATTGATGGCCAAGGACGTGGGGCTGTACCTGGCTGAGGCCACGTCTCTGGGCCTGCCGGTCCAGATGGCCGAGACCGTGCAACGGATCTGGGAGCAGACGCTGCGAACCGAAGGCGCCGAATCCGACTTCACCTCCGTCATCAAACCGATGGAGCAGGCGGCGGGTGTCATCGTCGAGGGCGGCAACCGATGAGTATGCGTGGCAAGACCTGCGTGATCACCGGAGCCACGTCGGGGCTGGGCCGCGAGTCGGCCCGCGCCCTGGCGTCGGCCGGGGCTCATGTGGTGCTGGCGGCGCGCAATGCCGACGCGCTGGAGCAGACCCGCGACTCGATTCGGGCGGATCAGCCGGGGGCGCAGGTGTCGACCGTGGTCGTCGATCTCGCCTCACTGGCCAGTGTGCGCGAGGCCGCATCCCGGATCGCTGAACTCGCCCCGGTAATCGACGTGCTGATGAACAACGCCGGGGTGATGTTCACCCCGTTCGGCCGCACCCTCGATGGGTTCGAAACACAGTTCGGGACAAACCATCTGGGTCACTTCGCGCTGACAAACCTACTGCAGCCTCAGTTCGCCGCAGGCACCCGTATCGTCAATCTCTCCTCCGAGGGCCATCGTCTCGGCGACGTCGATCTGGACGATCCCAACTGGCGCCGCCGCGAATACGACAAGTTCGCCGCCTACGGCGCAGCCAAGACCGCCAACATCCTGCATGCCGTCGCACTCGACGACCGGCTTCGCGATCGGGGCATCCGCGCGTTCGCCGTGCATCCGGGAATGGTGGCCACCAACCTGGCCCGGCACATGTCTCGTGACGATGTGATCGCGGTCAGCGGCCGGGCTCGCTCGCACGCCATCGAGGTGTCCACGCCCGAGCAGGGTGCGGCCACCCAGGTGTGGGCATCCGTCAGCACCGACCTCGACGGCCGTGGCGGGCTGTACCTGGCGGACTGCGCCGTGCGCTCCGATGCCGAGCCCTATGCGACCGATCCCGATCGCGCCGAGAAGCTGTGGGAGGTTTCGGAATCGCTGTGCGCGGTGGCTACTTCTTGAGCGGAGCGCGCAGGTCGTACACCGTGTCCGACCCCACCTTGGTCGACGTGAAGTTCGCCTTCACCCAGTCGGAGATGTCGGTGTGGGAATTGTTGCCGAAGAACCCGCCGCCGTGGTCCTTGTTCTTGGGTTCCGGGAGGATGTAGTAGGTGATCTGCCGGTCGGCGACATAGGTCTGGAACTGCGCCAGCGTCGGCACCGGATCGCTTCCGGTGAAGCCACCGATCGCCATGACCGCTGTGCCCGTGGACAATTCGAGTCCGGATGCGGCCCCGGACCGGTTGATGGCCGCCGACCATTTGGTGGTGGTGGCCCGCAGCATCGCGTTGACCTCGGGATTGTCGGAATGCCAGCTGTGCCCGTGGCCGTCGTCGGGATCGGCCGGCCCGACACTCGGACCTCCTCCGGTGTGGGGCTGCCCCAGGGTGGCCACCGTGTAGGCGGTAGATCCGGCCAACCCTCCGATGATCGCCACCGCCAGGGCTGCCACCGCCGTTGCACGGGTACCCGTCCGCAGCGCCCAGAGCAGGGCCACGGTGGCCGCCACCGTCACCGCCAGGATCGACCAACGCAGCGGTGGCAGCCACGACGCATTGCGGGCCAGGATCCAGAAGCTCCACACCCCGGTGCCCAGAAGGATGGTGGCCAAACCGATCTGACCCAGCCGACCGTCGCGCCGGCGCCACATCTCGTGGATGCCGATCGCGAACATCGCCGCCACGGCCGGAGCCAGAGACAGGCAGTAGTAGGGGTGCACGTTGGTCTTCATGAAGCTCAGCACCAGACCGTCGATCAGCAGCCAGGTGCCGAACAGGATGGCCCCGGCCCGCACGATGTCGGTGCGTGGCGCCCGCCCGCGCGACACCAGCACCAGCACCATCGCGAGCAGGGCCGCGGGCACCAGCCAGCCGATCTCGAATCCGAATTCGCCGGTGAACAAGCGCGGCAGGCCCTGGGTCTGGTTGCCGAATCCGCCGAAACCGTGCTGTTGCCCGGCGGAGGCAACCGGATCGACGTCGACGTGCGTGCCGTAGTGGTTGTGACCGAGGACCCGGCCGAATCCGTTGTAGCCCAACACCAGATTCATGAAGTTGTTGTCGGTGGACCCTGCGAGGTAGGGCCTCGACGAGGCCGGCCACACGAGGGTGAGCAGCACGAACCAGCCCGACGACGCCAGGAACGCGGCCAGCGAGCCCAGCAGGTGCAACAGCCGGCGGCGGACCGTGACGGGTGCTGCCACCAGATAGACCAGTCCGATGGCAGGCATCACCATCAGCCCTTCGAGCATCTTGGCGAGGAACGCGAACCCGAGCGCGACACCGGCGAGCGCCATCCAGCGGGCGCCGTTCTGCTCCAGGGCCCGGACCGCACAGTAGGCGGCAGCCGTCATCAACAGGACCATCACAGCGTCGGGATTGTTGAACCGGAACATCAAGGCCGTCACCGGCATGAGCGCCAGTGCGGCGCCGGCCAGCAGCGCGGCACAGGGTCCACTGATCCGCCGCACCGCCCCGTAGAGCAGCGCGACCGAGCCGACGGCCATCAACGCTTCCGGAATCAGCATGCTGGCGCTACTGAACCCGAACAGCTGACCCGACAGCGCCATCACCCACTGCGACACCGGCGGCTTGTCCACGGTGATGAAGTTGCTCGGATCCAGCGACCCGAACAGCAACGCCTCCCAGTTGGTCGAACCGGCCTGAACCGCGGCGGCGTAGAACTCATTGCCCATCCCGTTGACGGTGATGTTCCACAGATATGCCGCGGCCGTGGCGATCAGCAGCGCCGCCAAGCCCAGGCGCTCACGATCGAATCGCGGAGCAGCCGGCGGGGTTTCCTGGGCGGGCTCGGCGCAGGCCTCGTCAAGCGTCGTCGTCACACGTCCATTAAGTCGGTGCCGGCTATGACTGAGCTATGCGGCCGCCGTGGGTTTGCTGGATCAGAGCGAATCGACGAACAGCTTGTGGATGCGACGGTCCCCGGTCATCTCGGGGTGGAACGACGTCGCCAGCATCGAGCCCTGGCGCACCGCGACGATGTGGTCCGCGGCGCGGGCCAATACCGTGACGTCGGGCCCGACCCGCTCGACCCACGGTGCCCGGATGAACACCGCGTGGACCGGGGTGTCGAGGCCTTCGAAGTCGATGTCGCCCTCGAACGAATCGACCTGACGGCCGAAAGCGTTGCGCCGCACCGTCATATCGATGCCGGCGAGCGGAACGGCCTCCCGCCCGGGCGTGCCGGCGTCGTTGATCTCACTGGCCAGCAGGATCATCCCGGCGCAGGAGCCGTAACAGGGCAATCCGGCGGCGATCCGCGCCCGCAGTGGCTCGAGCAGCTCGAACTCGCGCAACAGATGACTCATGGCGGTGGACTCCCCACCGGGGATCACCAGGGCGTCGACCGCGTCGAGTTCGGAAAGTCGCCGCACGGTGCCTGCTTGGGCACCCGCCTCACGCAGCGCAGCGAGATGCTCGCGGGTGTCCCCCTGCAGCGCGAGCACCCCGACCCGGGGGCTCACGAGCCCTCGGGGGGCGCGAAGTTGCGCTGGTAGCGGGTCAGGCCCTCCTGCATCACCGCGGCCACCATCTCGCCGTAGCGGTTGAAGATCTTGCCCTGGGTCAGCGAACGCCCGCCGCACGCCGAGGGTGACGACTGGTCGTAGAGCAGCCATTCGTCCGCGCGGAACGGCCGCATGAACCACATGGCGTGGTCGAGTGAGGCCACGTTCAGATGCTTGCGCACATCGAGGTGGTTGACCTGGGCCGAACCCAGCAGGGTCAGATCGCTCATATAGGCCAGCGCGCAGATGTGCAGCACGTGATCGTCGGGCAGCGGGTCGCGGTGGCGGAACCACACCTGCTGTTGCGACGCCTTGCCGGGCAGCCGGGCCACCTTGTCCCGGGGCACGATCCGGACGTCCCATTCGGCGAACTGCGCGAATCCGGCGTCGTCGAACGCTCCCCCGGACCGGAACCCGGGCAGGTCGTCGGGTCCGGGCGCCTCGGGCATCGCATCCTGATGTTCGATGCCGGTCTGGTCGGTCTGGAAGGACGCCGACATCGTGAAGATCGTCTCGCCGTGCTGGATCGCGCTGACCCGCCGGGTGCAGAACGATCCGCCGTCGCGGATGCGCTCGACGATGTACACCGACGGTGCCCGGGCATCGCCCGGTCGCAGGAAGTAGCCGTGCAGGGAATGCACCTGGAACGTCGGATCCACCGTGCGGACCGCGGACACGAGCGACTGGCCGGCCACGTGACCGCCGAAGGTGCGCTGCAGGAAGCCCGACTCCGGGCTGAACACCCCGCCGCGATAGATGTTGACCTCGAGCTGTTCCAGATCGAGGATCTCTTCAATCGCCATCCGCTACGGCCGTCTGCTCTTCGCGCAAGCGCTCATCGCCGTTTACCAGCCGCGCTCAGCGAGCCGGTGCGGCTGGGCGATCTCCTCGACGTTGATACCGACCATGGCCTCGCCCAGTCCGCGCGACACCTTGGCCAACACATCCGGATCGTCGTAGAACGTGGTGGCCTTCACGATCGCCGCGGCACGCTGCGCGGGGTTGCCCGACTTGAAGATGCCCGAACCCACGAACACACCCTCGGCCCCGAGCTGCATCATCATCGCCGCATCGGCCGGAGTGGCGATCCCACCGGCAGTGAACATCGTGACCGGCAGCTTGCCGGCCCGCGCCACCTCGGCCACCAGCTCGTACGGAGCCTGCAGCTCCTTGGCCGCCACGTACAGCTCGTCCTCGCTCATCGAGGTCAACCGACGGATCTCGCCGCCGATCTTGCGCATGTGGGTGGTGGCATTGGAGACATCCCCGGTGCCGGCTTCACCTTTGGAGCGGATCATCGCCGCACCCTCGGTGATGCGACGCAGCGCCTCGCCCAGGTTGGTCGCCCCGCACACGAACGGCACGGTGAAGCGCCACTTGTCGATGTGGTTGGCGTAATCGGCCGGGGTCAGCACCTCGGACTCGTCGATGTAATCCACACCCAGGCTCTGCAGGATCTGCGCTTCGACGAAGTGCCCGATGCGCGCCTTGGCCATCACCGGGATGGTGACCGCTTCGATGATCCCCTCGATCATGTCGGGGTCGCTCATCCGCGACACCCCGCCCTGGGCGCGGATGTCGGCCGGCACCCGCTCCAACGCCATGACGGCGACGGCTCCCGCGCCCTCGGCGATCTTGGCCTGTTCAGGGGTGACGACGTCCATGATGACGCCGCCCTTGAGCATCTCAGCCATCCCGCGCTTCACCCTCGCGGTACCGGTCTGGTTGCTCGAACCGTTCTGCGCTGCGATATCCATCGCAATCACCTCCACATTCCCACTGATTCAGTCTATTAAAGCCGCCAAATCCATTAAATCCGCAATCACCGGATGGCTTGCAGCTCCCGATGCGCGGTTCCACGCGTATTCGCCAGCGGCGCTGTCGGCTGTTCGGCCAGTTCATTGGCCTGAGCCAGCAGCTCACCCAGTTGAAGCGGATACACGGCCTCCCCGCCGGCAACCAACTCGGCGATCATTGTCTCATCGCACCAGCGGTGCCCGTGAATGTAGTGCCGCTCCAGCGTCGTGCGCCCCGTCGCCGAAGGCTCGAACCGGGTGGTCCGGTGGATGAAGAAGAACTCCTCGCTGCGGATCACCGAGGCGTTGAAGTCGATGACGGCGTCGCGCCGCCACACCGGCCCGACAAGCTCGGCCGGCGTCGCCTGCAGTCCGGTCTCCTCGGCGAGCTCACGGACCGCCGCGTCGGCCAGATCCTCGTCGGGGCGGACGGCACCGCCGACGGTGAACCACCACCGCGGCGCGGGTTTGTCCGGGGTGTCGATCGCGGGGTCGCTGCCGCGCAGCAGCAGGACCGCGCCGGTCTCGTCGAGCAGCACCACCCGCGCGGAGGTCCGACGACTCACCGGGTTCACCTCGGCCTGGGAGTCCGGGCGTTCGACGATCTCGAAATAGGTTGGCAATGGGGCGGTTCCGCCGAGCCGGAGCGCCCGCACCATCGGGCGCTCCCGCAACGCCAGGGTGTCGCGGACGGCGTCGTTGTGGAACCGCCGGGCCAGGAGCACCCGAGCTTCGGCGTCGGCCACTTCGGCGACGAGCGCCACCGGCAGCTCGGCAGGGTCGACCGCGGTCAGTGCGGCCGAGAGCTCGTTCTCGGCGGCCTCACGCGCCGGGCGCGGGGCGCGTTCGGCGGCGTCCGCCAGCTTCGCGAGCCGTCTGCCCTCGGGGGCCCCGGCGTAGGCATCGACCGCGACGGCGCGGGCCACGACGGCGCGCCGGGCCAGCGCGCCATCCAGCGCCTGCCACGACAGGTCGTAGCGCACGTGGAGCCGGTCGAGGCGGTTGGCGGTCTGATACGCCCATCCCCCGACGAGCAGCAGGACTACCAGCAGCGCCAGGGCCGCGATCACAATCCAGGTCGACATGGTTAGTCGCCCACCTGCACTTTCACCCCGGGGCTCGCCACGGTCTCGTACACCCGCATGATCTGTCCGGCCACCACCGACCAGTCGTAGCGCGCCACCCGCTCGGTGGCCGCGTCGATGTAGCGGTCGCGCAGCGCGTCGTCGCCGAGGACCTCGATCAGCGCATCGGCCAGGGCGTCGGCGTCGCCGACCGGCACCAGGCGGCCGGCCTGTCCGTGATCCAGAACGCGCGCGAAGGCGTCCAGTTCACTGGCCACCACGGCCGTTCGGGCCGCCATCGCCTCGACCAGCACGATGCCGAAACTCTCGCCACCGAGGTTGGGTGCGCAGTAGACGTCGGCGCTGCGCATGGCCGCGGCCTTGGCGTCATCGTCGACCTGGCCCAGGAAATGCAGGTGCCCGGCGAGCTCGCCGGCCTGTTCCCGCAGTGCCTCCTCATCGCCACGGCCGACGACCAGGATCTCGACGTCGGGGAACCGCCGCACCAGTTTCGGCAGAGCACCCAGCAGCACCGGCATGCCCTTTCGGGATTCGTCGAAGCGCCCGAGGAACAGCACGCTGCGGCCGGGCCGCGGATAGCCTTCGAGCCGCGGCGCATTCGCGAACGACGGCACATCGACACCGTTGGGGATCTCGACCGCGTCGGAGCCGAGCGCCTCCATCTGCCAGCGCCGGGCCAGGTCGGACACCGCGATACGGCCGACGATCTTCTCGTGGAACGGGCGCAGAATCCCCTGAAACACACTGAGCGTCAACGATTTTGTCGTCGAGGTGTGAAAGGTCGCCACGATCGGCCCCTCGGCGGCCTGTAGCGCCAGCATCGATAGGCTCGGCGCGTTGGGCTCGTGCAGGTGCAGTACGTCGAAGTCGCCTTCGGCGATCCACTTCTTGACCTTGCGGTGGGTGGCGGGTCCGAACCGCAAGCGAGCCACCGAGCCGTTGTACGGGATCGGGACGGCCTTGCCGCCCGACACCACATAATCGGGCAGCTTCACGTGCGGCGACGACGGCGCCAGGACGCTGACGTAGTGTCCGCCGGCGCGCATCACCTCGGCCAGTTGCAGCACATGGGATTGCACACCGCCCGGCACGTCGAACGAATACGGACAGACCATCCCGATACGCATGGTCAGGTACCTAACCGGGCACGACGTTCATCGGACAGATCGGCCAGCCACTGCGGCTGCAGCATGTGCCAGTCTTCGGGGTGGGCGGCGATGTTGGCCTCGAACCGGTTGGCCAACGCCTGGATCACCACGGACACCTCCCCGGACGAGGTGTCGAGTGCGTCGAAAATCTCGACCACGCAGTCGTCCCCGTCGTAGTGGACGTGCGCAGGAAACAGCGGGGCGCCCGTCTCGATCGCCAGCTTGGCCGGCCCGGCAGGCATCCGGGTGGGTTCACCGAAGAAGTCGACCTCCACCCCGTGGCGGGTGAGGTCCCGGTCGGCCATCAGGCAGACGAACATGTTGTTGCGCAACCGTTCCGAGAGCACCTCGAACGGTGGTCGCTCCCCGCCCGACAACGGGAACACCTCGAATCCGAGGCTCTCCCGGTAGTCGATGAACCGCCGGTACAGCGATTCGGGCTTGAGCCGTTCGGCGACGGTGGCGAAGGTGCCGTACTGCTGGGCCAACCACACGCCGGCCATGTCCCAGTTGCCGCTGTGCGGCAGCGCCAGTACACCGCCAAGGCCGGCGTCGTGGGCGGCCTTCAGCTTGTCCGCCCCGATGAACACCTCATCGACCCGCTTGGCCACGGCGATCAGGTCCATCGACGGCAACCGGAACGCTTCCCGCCAGTACCGGGCATACGAGGCCAGCGAGGCACGCATCAGCTCGTCCGGCACCTCGGCGGGGGCCACCCCGATGACCCGCGCCAGGTTCTTGCGCAGCTGCTTCGGCCCGCCGCCACGCGAGGCGTAGAGGGCACCCGCGTCGAACACGTTGCGCGCCACGATTTCCGGCATCGCGCGGACCAGCTGCCAACCTGCCGCATAACCCAGGTCGGTCACCTGCCCGGACAGCGGAATGTTCACGAGACTCCCGGGGGTTGCAGCGGGTCCATGGCGCCCTCCGACGTGCGCACCGCGTGCAGTCGCTGCGCCACGGTGATGATGCTGGCCACGGCCAGCAGCCACGCCGCGACCTGCAGCAGCCACGGCACATGCAGGAACGGCACGCCGGACAGCCCGGCGCCGACCAGCACGATCACCAGTCGCTCGGGACGCTCGATGATGCCGCCGTCGCCACGCAGACCACTGGCCTCGGCGCGCGCCTTGATGTAGGAGATCACCTGCGAGGTGACCAGGCAGATGAGAAGCGCGACGACCAGCGTCGCGCTGTGCAGGCCGAACGCCGCCCACCACAGCAGACCGGCGAACACCGCGCCGTCGGCTATCCGGTCACACGTCGCGTCGAGCACGGCACCGAACCGGGTGCCACCGCCGCGTTCCCGGGCCATCGCACCGTCGAGCATGTCGGCGAGCACGAAGACGAACACCGCGAATGCGCCCCACCACAACTGACCGATCGGGAAGAGGGTCAGCGCGGCGGTCACCGTGCCGGCGGTGCCGAGGATGGTGACGATGTCGGGGGTCAGGCCTGCCCGCAGCGCCGCCTTGGCCACCGGCCGCGACAGCTTGACGTAGGCCGCCCGGCTCATCAGGAAGAGATTGCTCACGGCTGGCGGGCCCATTCTCCTGCCAGCAGCTCCCGGGTCTCGCTCAGTAGCTGCGGAATGACCTTGGCGCCACCGATGATCGTGATGAAGTTGGCGTCTCCGCCCCAGCGCGGCACCACGTGCATGTGCAGGTGCTCGGCCAACGAACCCCCGGCCGAGGTGCCCAGGTTCAGGCCGACGTTGAATCCGTGCGGACGCGATACGGCCTTCATGACGCGAATCGCCTTCTGCGTGAACGCCATCAGCTCAGCGCTCTCGTCGACGGTGAGGTCCTCCAGCTCCGACACCCGCCGGTACGGCACCACCATGAGATGGCCCGGGTTGTACGGGTAGAGGTTGAGCACGGCGTACACCAATTCACCGCGGGCCACCATCAGCCCGTCCTCGTCGGACATCGCGGGGATGTCGGTGAACGGCTGCGACGAGCCGGCCGAGCCCACCTTCTGGTCGCTCTTGACCGCGTCGACGATGTAGCTCATCCGGTGCGGTGTCCACAGCCGCTGCAGGTGGTCGGGTTCACCCACGCCGTGATCGACGATCGACCGCTCGTCCCCCGTCATTCGCGTACCCGTCCGTTCTTCGCGCGAGCGCTCATCACAAGCCCACCGGTACCAGGTCCGCCGTCGGCACCGCATTGTTGCGGTCGGCGATCCACTTCACGATGGCCTCCACGGCTTCGTCGCGCGGCACGCCGTTGATCTGGGTGCGGTCACCGAACCGGAAGCTCACGGCGCCGGCCTCCAGATCTTTGTCGCCCGCGAGCAACATGAACGGCACCTTCTGGTTGGTGTGGTTGACGATCTTCTTCGCCATCCGGTCGTCGCTGCCGTCGACCTCGACCCGCACACCGCGCGACTTCAGCTGGGCGGCAACGTCGTACAGGTAGTCCACGTGGGCGTCGGCCACCGGGATGCCGACCACCTGCACCGGCGCCAGCCAGGCCGGGAACGCACCCGCGTAGTGCTCGGTGAGCACCCCGAAGAAGCGCTCGATGGAGCCGAACAGGGCGCGGTGGATCAACACCGGACGCTGACGCGTTCCGTCGGCAGCGGTGTACTCCAGCTCGAAGCGGTCGGGCATGTTGAAGTCCAGCTGGATCGTCGACATCTGCCAGTTGCGCCCCAGCGCGTCCTTGACCTGAACGGAGATCTTGGGGCCGTAGAACGCCGCGCCACCCGGATCCGGCACCAGGTCCAGGCCGGAGGCCTCGGCGACCGAGCGCAGGGTCTCGGTGGCCTCGTCCCACATCTCGTCGGAGCCCACGTACTTGTCGGGATCCTTGGTGGACAGCTCCAGGTAGTAGTCGTCCAGGCCGTAGTCGGAGAGCAGGTCGAGCACGAACTGCAGCAGCGAGGTCAGCTCGTCGCGCATCTGCTCACGCGTGGTGTAGATGTGCGCGTCGTCCTGGGTCATGCCGCGCACCCGGGTCAGCCCGTGCACCACGCCGGACTTCTCGTAGCGGTATACCGAGCCGAATTCGAAGAGCCGCAACGGAAGTTCGCGATACGAGCGGCCCCGCGCCCGGTAGATCAGGTGATGCATGGGGCAGTTCATCGGCTTGAGGTAGTAGTCCTGGCCGGGTTTGCGCACGGTGCCGTCGTCGTTGTACTCCGCGTCGATGTGCATCGGCGGGTACATGCCGTCGGCGTACCACTCCAGGTGACCGGACGTGATGTAGAGGTGTTCCTTGGTGATGTGCGGGGTGTTGACGAACTCGTAGCCGGCCTCGGAGTGCTTGCGCCGCGAGTAGTCCTCCAACTCCTTACGGATCACACCGCCCTTGGGGTGAAACACCGGCAGGCCGGAGCCGAGTTCGTCGGGGAAGCTGAACAGGTCCAGCTCGACGCCGAGCTTGCGGTGGTCGCGGCGCTGCGCCTCCTCGATGAGCTCAAGGTGGCGGTCGAGTGCCTCCTGCGACTCCCAGGCCGTGCCGTAGACGCGCTGCAGGCTCGCGTTGTTCTGGTCACCGCGCCAGTACGCGGCGCTGCTGCGGGTGAGCTTGAACGCCGGGATGTACTTGGTGGTGGGGATGTGCGGACCGCGGCACAGATCGCCCCACACCCGTTCCTTGGTGCGGGCGTTGAGGTTGTCGTAGGCGGTCAGTTCGTCGCCGCCGACTTCCATCACCTCAGGGTCGTCGACACCGGACTTGTCGTCCACCAGCTCGAGCTTGTAGGGCTCGCCGGCGAGCTCCTCGCGGGCCTGATCCTTGGATTCGTAGACGCGCCGGGAGAACAGCTGACCGTCCTTGACGATCTTCTGCATCCGCTTCTCCAGCTTTTGCAGGTCTTCCGGGGTGAACGGCTCGGCGACATCGAAGTCGTAGTAGAAGCCATCGGTGATGGGCGGGCCGATACCCAACTTGGCCTGCGGGAACAGGTCCTGCACGGCCTGGGCCAGCACGTGGGCGCACGAATGCCGGATGACGCTGCGGCCGTCGTCGGTATTGGCGGCCACCGGAGTCACCTCGACGTCGGTGTCCGGGGTCCAGGACAAGTCGCGAAGTCGCCCCTCGCTGTCCCGCACCACCACGATCGCGTCGGGGGTCCCGCGGCTGGGCAGATCCGCCTCGCGCACCGCCGCGCCGGCGGTCGTCCCGGCCGCGACCCGGATCGGTGCGGCGGGGGCTGGGCTGAGGGCGGCGCTCATCGGGGAGTCTCCTACCATGCGTGGGCTAGTGCGAACGCTGTCATGCTATCGGGGTGGGCCATCGGGGTTGCTGATCAGGACCCCAGGCCGATAGGGCTCTTGAGCCACTCCTGCTCCAACCCGACGAGGCCCGCCGCGAAACCGACGACGCCGAACAGCCACAGCGTGCCGACCACGACCAGTCCCGTGAACGCCGCGCTGACCCCTTTGACCGCGATGTGCTGGCGGTCGAACCAGGCCATGACGGCGTCGTAGCGGGCCCGGACGTAGCGCAGCGCCCGCTTCGCGAAGTCGAATTCGCTGGCCAGGATCGCCAGGCCGAGAAACACGATGGCCCAGCCGGGTCCCGGGTACGGGATCGCCACGATGCCGACCGCCAGCACGAGCGTGCCGACGACGCCGACGACGATCCGGTAGGTGAATTCCGCGGCCGGGCGGGCGCGCAGCTGGTCCCGCCAGCGCGCCCAGCGCCGCTTCAGCTCGGCGAGGCTGGTGCCAACGCTCATGGCTGCCCCGGCTTGAGCCTGACGAACAACGCCTCGGCCTCGGCGAGCACGTCGTCGCCGTCGAGCAGTCGTCCCGCGACGAAGATCTTGCGGCCGTCGATGCGGTCGATGCCGGCCTGCACCTGCAGATCCTTCTCGATCGGGGCGATCTTGCGGTAGTCGACGTGCAGATATGCGGTGCGCTGGTACATGCTGCCGGTCAGTTTGGCGGCGGTGTAGCCGAGCAGCGAATCGAACAGCAGCGCCAGCGAACCACCGTGTACCGCGCCGTTGCGGCCGAGGTGGAAGCGACGGAAGTGGGCGGTTCCGGTGATCTGGTTGTCTGCAGTCCGTTCCAGATGCACCGGCACGTTGTTGACGTTGCCGCGGTTGGGAAGGTCCATCCGCCGGCCCGACGGCGAATTCCACTCGTCGGCCTCGTACGGAGCCAGCAGGGCCGACACCTTCTCGATCAGGTCGGCCGCCTCGGTGATGACCTCGTCGGGGGCGTCAGCGCTGCGGGCATGGTCCTGCAGCGTGCGCACCGCCTCGATGAAGCGACCGTAATCGGGGCCCCCACGATCGGTGGGGTCGGGCGGATTGAACCCACCGCCGGGGTGCGCGCCGGCGGTGTCGATTTCTGGGGCCACGAAGCCACCGTATTAGTGCCATGGTGGTGGTGTGAAACTGCACGACCTGGCAGAGCTGTCATTGACCTATCCGGAGGTCGGTGCCACGGCCGGCGAACTGCCCCCGGGCTACCGGCACACCCGGGCCTCCGCGGCGATCGGCACCGGCCGTGACCGCTTCGAGCAGGCGGGCGCCGACGTGCTGCAGTGGGGCATGCAACGGGGCGCGGGCCTGCGGGTGCAGGCCACCTCCGACTCCGCCGCCGAGGGCACCGAGTTGATCGTCGGACTCGGCCCGATCCCGGCACCGTGCCGGGTGGTCTACGTACTCGACGAAGCCGACCGCCGGGGGTTCGCCTACGGCACGCTGGCCGGCCACCCCGAATCGGGCGAAGAGTTGTTCTCGGTCCGCTACGACCCGGAGACCGACTCCGTGCATGCCGAGGTGGCTGCGTTCTCCCGCCCGGCCACCTGGTGGAGCCGGTTGGGCGGGCCGGTGACCCGGCTGCTCCAGCAGATCGTGACACGCCGGTATCTCAGCGGTATCTGAGCTTCAATAGCCCTATGGGATACCGGGTGATTCAGTGGGGCACGGGCGCGGTTGGGGTCGAGACGCTGGCGGCGACGCTGGACGACCGTCCCGATCTCGACCTGGTCGGCGTTCGGGTGTATTCGGATGCCAAGAACGGTGTCGACGTCGGCGACCTGCTGGGCCGGGCCCCGATCGGGCTCCGCGC
Source organism: Mycolicibacterium arcueilense (assembly GCF_058536225.1). NCBI lineage: Bacteria > Bacillati > Actinomycetota > Actinomycetes > Mycobacteriales > Mycobacteriaceae > Mycobacterium > Mycolicibacterium arcueilense. Next base: position 1,633,263 of record NZ_JBZTYL010000007.1, on the reverse strand, counting down.
CACGAGCGATGTCCAGGCCATCTTGGACCTGGAGGCCGACTGCGTCGTGTACACCCCGCGGACCACGAACCTCGACGACGTGTGCGCGCTGCTGGCCGGCGGCAAGAACGTGGTGACGACGGCGTTCCTGTTCCATCCGCAGCGCCTGCCCGAGGCCAGCCGCGACCAGCTGCTCGAGGCCTGCACGGCGGGCGGGACGACAGTGCACGGCAGTGGCCTCAACCCCGGCAACCTGTCCGGTGCCCTGCCGTTGGTGCTGTCGGGTATGAGCCGGCGCATCGACAAGATCACGCTGCAGGAACGCGCCGATTGGTCGGATTACGACAGCACCCACATCACCTTCGACAACATGTCCTTCGGCCGTCCTGTCGACGAGATCGGTGTCGACGCAACCGAATTCCTGGCGTTCAACAACGAACTCTTCACCGAGCAGGTGTGGCTTCTGGCCGACGCACTAGGCGCCGACATCGACGAGGTCACCTCGTCGGTTGAGGCTGTCCCCGCACGCCACGACCACCAGATCTTCGACCACGTGCTGGAAGCCGGTACCACGGCGGGGCAGCGGTGGAACTGGGTCGGGGTTCGCGACGGCGAGCCACTCATCGAGATCGAGACCCTCTGGACCGTCGGCAACGAGTACCCCGATCACTGGCCGCGGCCCAAGCACGGCTGGACGCTGACCATCGAGGGTGACCCGTCCATGCAGACCCATTTCTTCAGCCTGGCCAGCTTCACCCGCGAGGCCACGATGGCCGAGCACGTGCGGGCGGCGAACGTCGCCACGGCGATGCAGGTCCTCAACGCGGTACCGGAGGTGTGTGACGCCGCGCCCGGGTTCGCCACGCTCGCAACGCTGCCACTGATCCGCAGCCACACCGGGTTTCGGCGCCGGTGACTACCTGACGACGGCCGAGCTGGGCTCTCTCGGCGCACCGAGCATGTCCCGGTGCGACGGGGGCACCCGGCCACCTTCGTCGGTGATGCCGTAGCGGGTCGCGAGCTCGGCACCGATCACCGTGTGCCCGGACAGCTGCGTCAGGTCCGGATCCCGGTACAGCGCGTCGATGAGATAGCCGGTGAACTCCGGGGTTTCGGCGTGCTCGGCGGTCTTGGCCAGCGCGCCGGGGTGCCCGGCGAAGGCGGCCTTGAATTTCTCGGTGAGCAGGATGCCCATCCAGATCGAAACCGTCGACACTCCGGTATCGGCGAAGTCCACCGCCATATCCGCGGCGAGCTTGTCCACACCGGCCTTCTGGGCGCCGTAAGCGGGCCCGTGCATGTAGCAGACCGAGCCTGGTGACGAGGTGAACGCGATCAGTCCGTGGTCGGCGGCCAGCAGCAGTGGCGCGGCATACCAGGACGCCACATACGCCGTGCGTAATCCCACATCCAGCACGTCGGCCAGTTCGATCGGTTTCTCCCAGAACGGTTTCGGGTTGACCAGATCGTCGTGGACCGCGGCGGCGTTGTTGACCAGAAGGTCCAGCCGGCCCTCCTGCTCGCCGATCCGCTCGAACAGCGCACCCACCGCGGCGTCGTCGGAATGGTCGAGGCGGACGGCAATACCGCCCTCCCCCGGATCGGTCACCGTGCGTCCGGTGACATACACCCGCCATCCCGAGGCGAGTAGGGCTGCGGCGATCCCGCGGCCCGCGCCGCGACTCGCCCCGGTGACGACAGCGATCGGGGTATCCACGGACATCAACCTACGGGGGTTTTCGACGTGTGGACACACCGGTCAGCGCGACGGCAGGCCGAGCCGTTCGAGTTGCTCGCGGAGCCGGTGCCGCCCGGACAGCGAGTGCGGCCCGGCCAACCGGCTCAACACCCGCTCACTCCAACTGCCCGACAACCCGTATCGGGTGTTGTAGACCGCCAGGCGTTCGTCGTAGCCAGGCAGGTGCGAATCGGCGGACGCGGCGTCGTACTGCTCGTGATGCAGCACCGCGGCCTGGGGTAACCGTGGTTTGATGCCGGCGTTCTCCGTCGGATCGGGTGTACCAACCGCGAGCCCGAAGGTTGCGACTGCGTGCGGCGGTAGCCCGAGCTCCGCCGCGACCTCCTCGGGATGGTTGCGGACGGCCCCGACGAAAACTGTTCCCAGACCCTGGGATTCGGCGGCCACCACGGCGTTCTGCGCAGCCAGCGCAGTGTCGACGAAACCGATGATCGTGGATTCCAGGTAATCTGCGCCGTCCAGCGCGGCCCCGGTCCGCTGCGCCAACCGGCGGGCCCGCCCCAGGTCTGCCACCCAGACCAGGAACAACGGGGCCTCGTTGATGAACTGCTGGTTGTTGGCCAGGACCGCCAACCGGGCCTTGCGCTGCGGATCCCGCACGGCGATCACGCTCCAGGGCTGCAGGTTCGACGAGGTCGCCGCGGACTGGGCCGCGGCGACCAGCGCCGAGAGTTGCGCGTCGCTCACAGGTTGTCCGCTGAACTTGCGCACGGACCGGTGCGCGAGTTGCAGGGCGAGGGTGGCGTTGTGCACCTCGAGCGCAGCGTCGACATCGCCGTAGCGTGCGATGACCGTCATCAGGATCCGTAGAACGGCACGCCGGACACCGACTCGGACGAACGTCCGTCGACACCGGTGGGGACATCGCCTTCGAGGGTGACGCGGTACAGCACCCGGTCGTAGTCGAGGTGACCGGCATCGTCGATCGCCAGGTGCGCGGTGGCCCGGTTGTCCCAGAACGCGATGCTGCCCGGCGCCCAGCGGAACCGGACGGTGTACTCGGTGCGGGTCGCCTCGTCCCACAGCAGCTTCAGGATCGCCTCGCTCTGAGTCGGCGAGTAACCGCGGATCTCCCGGGCCCCGCGGGTGAATCCGGGGCTGACGAACAGTGCGCGCTCCCCCGTTACCGGATGCACCCGGACCGCGGGGTGATACGTCACCAAGTTCGCCTCGCGTACCTTGCGATCCCGCTGGCTGCCGGCCACTGCCCGGGTGTTGAACTGGTGCCTGATGTCGAGCGTGTCGGCGAAGTCACGCAGATCCTTGGGCAGGTTCTCGTATGCCGCAACGAGATTGGTCCAGGCGGTGTCACCGCCGTAGGGCGGCAGGATGTGTGCCCGCAGGATCGACGCCGCGGGCGGGTTCACCAGTGCGGTGACGTCGGTGTGCCAGCTGTTGTCGTAGGAGGTGCGCTTTCGGCCCAGATGGCGTTCGTAACGGCGGCTGTCGATCGGCAGGATCTCGGGGAACCCGTCCGGCGCTTCCTCCTCGTGCGGATGGGCCGGAGTCACCTTGCCGAACTTCCGCGCGAAGGCGACCTGTTCCGCGTGGCCGATCTCCTGGTCCCGGAAGAAGATCACCTTGTAGGTGTGCAGCGCATCGCGGATCTCGTCCACGACACCGGCCTCCAACTCGTCGCGCAGATCGACACCGCGGACTTCGGCGCCGATGTAGCCGGCAACCGGCACGATGTCCAGACCCGTATCGGTGAGCGGCTTTTCGGTGACATCAGTCATCTGTGGACTCCCTTGTGGTGGCGTGATGGTGGGCTGGCGAGGCGTCGTTGACCGTCTCGCTCAGGTCAGAATCGACGCGCAGGTGGTGGTGAACAAGCGTCTGTGGCTACCGGAACCTTTCAGTGCGACTTAACATCTCAGGCACCGCCCGCAGGTGCGAGAATTACAACCGGCGTGATTCCTGCGCCCGGAATGTGCCAAAACCCCTGATCAGGGCGGCGAGACGGGCCCAACCGGCCGCACATGTCAGCGGCCGCGCCGATCTGTTCTGCGATCATCACCTCGCAGGAGGTGCCTGATGCTGGACTTACGTCGGATGATGCTGCTGTCCGATCTCGCAGACCTCGGCTCGGTGACCGCCGTGGCCGAACATCGCAACATCACGAGTTCTGCAGTATCCCAACAACTTCGTGTCCTGGAGGAAGAAGCAGGCGCAGTCCTGTTCCGTCGGGACGGACGAACCCTCGGACTGACCCGCAGCGGCCAGGTCCTCGCCGAGCATGTGCGTCGCGTCCTGGCCGCCGTCGACGACGCCATGAGCGCGGTCGCCGAAACCAGGGACCGGGTGGCAGGGCAGGTCGCCATCGCCACGTTCAACATGGGGATTCCGACGCTGGCCGTTCCCCTGATGCAACGGCTCAGCACCGCCGAGCCGGATCTACGTGTGCAGGTTCAGCAGGACACGAGTTCGGGCGCGTTGCGCCTGCTGCGTCAGGGTGAGGTCGACGTCGCGATCACCTGCCACTACGACGTCCTAGGCCCCGACTCCGCCGGCGGACTGACCACCGTGCCGTTGCTGTTCGAACCACACGTGCTGCTGGCGCCCACGCAGTCCCACCTGAGAATCCGCACCCAGGGCCTGTCCGCCCTGGCCGACGGGTTCTGGGTGACCGGCCCTCAAGGCTCCGGTCTGGAGATCGCCGCGACGCATGCGTGCCAGCGCGCCGGTTTCACCCCACAGGTCAAGCACCGGCTGATCGGCGCCCAGAACATCTGCGAGCTGGCGGCCACCGAGGTAGCGTCGGCCATTGTGCCCCGGTTGTCGGTTCCCTCCAGGCTGGAAGGACTGCTCGTGGACGACCTCACTCTCGGCGGACGCACCATCAGTGCCGTGGTGCGCGCCGGCCGGCAGCGCGATCCCAACATCGCACTGATCCTGCGCACGCTGCGGACGATCGCCGAACAGGCTTTGCCCGGACAGTCCACCGAGCCGCTGGGTGTCGCGTCGTGACCACGGCCCGACCGCTCGTGGTGTACGGGGTCGGCGCGATCGGCGGCGTGATCGCCGCACGGTTGCGGCTGGCCGGATTCGACGTGACAGCTGTCGCCCGCGGAGAGCACCTCTCCGCGATCCGCGCCCGAGGCCTCACCCTGGTGACACAGGCCGGTACCGATGCCGTGGCCCTCCCGGCCGCACCGAGCGCCCGCGACGTGGACTGGTCGGCCAACCCGGCGGTGATACTCGCGGTCAAGAGCCACCAGACCGCCTCCGCCCTGGATGATCTCAGCGCCTACGCCCCGCCGGATACCGCGGTGTTCGTCGCGCAGAACGGAGTGGCCAACGAGCCCGCCGCGCTGCGGAGGTTCGCCAATGTTTACGGCGTCACCGTGATGCTCCCGGCAGCTCACCTCGACCCTGGCGTGGTCATTCAGCAGAGCCACCCGGTGGCGGGAATCCTCGATCTCGGCCGCTACCCCACCGGCCATGACGAGCCGGCCGAACAGGTCGCCGCCACGCTCCGCGAGTCCGGGTTCCATTCCTCGGTTCGCGACGATGTCATGGCGTGGAAGCACCGCAAGCTGATCGCCAACCTGGGCAATGGTGTGATCGCGGCATACCGTCCGGGACCCGACGCCGATGAACTGGTCGCTCGTGCCCGCACGGAGGCCGAACACGTGCTCACCGCGGCCGGCATCCCCTTCGTCACCGCCGAGCAGGATGCACTGCGCCGCGGGGATCTACTGCAGGGCAGGGTCAACGACGATTACCTGAGCTCCACGTGGCAGAGCGTGGCCCGAGGCCACACCCAGGTCGAAACCGACTGGTTCAACGGTGAAATCGTGCTTCAGGCCCGCCTGCACGGTCTGCGGGCGCCCGTCAACGAACTGATCCAGCGAGTCACCGCCGAACATGCCCGGGTGGGCCGCCCGGTGCGTTCACTGGACGCGACCGCCGCCCTCAAGAAGCTCGGGGCGGAGTCTCACCCTAGGCAACCGCGGTCCACGCAACCGGCAGGTGTTTGACGCCGTGCACGAACGCTGAACGCAGGATAGCCGGCTCGCCGATCGCCACGATGTCGGGAACCTGGCGACGCAGTTCATCGAAGGCCACCCGGATCTCCCGCCGGGCAAGATTGGCTCCCAGACAGAAGTGCACGCCGCCACCACCGAACCCGATGTGCGGATTGGGATTTCGCAACACGTCGAACCGCCATGGCTCGGCGAAGGCCTGCTCGTCACGGTTGGCCGAGTTGTACCACATCGAGACCTTGTCTCCCGCCTTCATCTGAACGCCGCCGCGCTCCACGTCCTCGGTGAGGGTGCGCCGCATGAAGATGATCGGTGACGCCCACCGAACGATCTCTTCGACTGCAGTCGGAGAGATCGTGTCGAAGTCGTTCCACCACCTGGCGCGTTCGTCGGGATAACGGCTCAGCGCCACCATGCCGTGGCTGATGGCGTTGCGGGTCGTATCGTTGCCCGCCGCCGTCAGCAGAATGAAGAAGGACGCGATCTCGTTGGACGACAACCGTTCTCCGTCTACTTCTGCCTCGACGAGACTCGTCGTCAGATCGTCTCCGGGATGCGCGCGGCGCTGTTCGGCCAGTGCCACGCCATAGCCGGCCAACTCGGTGGCGACCTGCAGATACCCAGTGAAATCGTCGGTGGACACCTCGTCGTCCCCAGCTCCCATGAGCACCGAGGTCCAGTGAAAGAGCTTGGCCTGATCTTCCTCCGGGACGCCCATCATGTCGCAGATGATCTGCAGCGGCAGCGGCGAAGCCACCTCCTCGACGAAGTCCGCGGTGCCATCCGGGTGTGCGTCCACCATGGCGGACACCAGCCGCTGGGCCCTGTCCCGCACGCTCTGCTCGATCCGCGCGATCACCTTCGGGGTGAAGGCCCGGTTGACGATGCACCGCAGCCGGGTGTGGCGGGGATCGTCCAGTGTGATCATCGACCCGAAGAACTCGGCGATCTCGGCGGGAACGTCGTTGAGTGTCGTGCTGGTCGGGCTGGAGCTGAACAGCTCGGGATGCCGGCTGGCGAAGTGCACATCGTCGTAACGGGTGAACGCCCAATGCCCGGCGCCGCCGGGAAATCCGGCGTATTCGGCCACCTCGAAGAATGAGATCGGCGCGTCGTGACGCAATGTGGCGAAGGCGCCGTCGCGAGCGTCGTCGTCACGCCCCCAGAAGTCGAGCGATCCGAGGTCGATCTCGGCAAGGGGTACCGATGGTGGCACGGCGCCGTTGTCACGGTGGGCGATGCCGGTGATTGCTGTCATCGTGGTCCTCCCGACCTTCCCGACCTTCCCGACGGCCCGGACCCCCGGTCACCGGCCCCACCGCCCTACCGCAGTCTGACATCTCGCACTGCGACGGTCCAGCATTGTGAGCCCAATCGTGCTGCGGCTATTGGCGTTCGCAATCAATCCGCACATGCGCGGCGATCTCGTCGCTGGTCGTCAACCATACGTCGGGTTGAGCAGCCAGAAATTGCAGAACCTGATCGAAGTACTTGTGCCGGAACGGTTGCCCGATCACGAAAGGGTGCAGCGCCAACGCCATCACCCGCCCGCTGATGGCCGAATCCGCGTGCAGCTGCTCATACTGATCGACCACCATCTGCACGAACTCAGCTCCGGTGAAACCTTTCCCGAAGATCAGCAGATCGTTGAGCTCGACCGAATACGGCACACTGAGCATGCCCGGGACCGCCAACGGATAGGGCTGGTCATCGTTGGTCCAATCGAGGACATAGTGAAAACCGAGTTCGGCCAACAGTTCCGGAGTGTGCGCGGTTTCGGTCAGGCCCGGCCCCATCCAGCCCTGCGGGCGCCGGCCCGTCGCATCGGCGATGTCTTCGGCAATGGTGGTGAGAATCCGACGCTCCTCGTCGACAGCCAACCCGGTGTGCAGAATCGAGTTGGTCTGCCCGTGCGCCAGCCATGCCCAGTCCCGTTCCACACCGGCGGCGACGATCTGCGGATGGTGTTCGATGACGGCCGTGTTCAGCAGCACGCTGGGACGGATACCGTGCCGGTCGAGGGCCTCGATGGTGCGCCAAATCCCCACCCGCGCGCCGTAATCCCGCCAACCGTAGTTGAGCGCATCCGGGGTCAGCTCCGCCGTCCCCGGCCAGATACTCGTCGAGGGCCGATCGACGAGGAAATGCTCGACATTGAGTCCGATGTACACCGCCACTCGGGCGCCACCGGGCCAACGGATCGGCGGGCGTTCGGTGATCGGACTGTAGGCGAAAGGCGGTTGCGACGTGGTCATGGCGAACCTTACGAGCTCACACCAATGTCAGGGTCAAGTCGGGTGGGTATAACTGGCATATGCGCATAGGCGAACTCGCGCGTCGCACCGGGGTCAGCCAACGGTCGCTGCGCTACTACGAAGAGCAGGGACTGTTGGCGTCGGACCGCACATCTGGTGGGCAACGCGAGTATCCGGAGAAGGCTGTCGACCGCGTGATCCGCATCCAGGAGCTCTACGCCGCCGGACTGCACAGCCGCACCATCTCGTCGCTCCTGCCGTGTATGCGCGACACCGACGGCGGGCCGGCCCCTCAGGCCACGCCCCGGCTCCTCACCGAGCTGACCACCGAACGCAACCGGCTCGAGCAGGCAATCAGGGACCTGTCGACCTCACGCGAGATTCTCGACGGCGTGATCGACGCGGCATCGGAGTGATCTAAAGACTGTCGAGTGCTGCCTGCAGGCGGCGGCCGACCTCGGCGGCGATATCGGCCAGTGCCGGCTCGTCGGTCACCTCGGCCATCAGCTTGGGGTTCATCGCCTCGACGACGACCACGTCCTCACCACCGCGGCCGGTGCGCAACACCACGTTGCACGGCAACAGCACGCCGATCGGCGGAAACGCGGCGAGCGCCTTCTGGGCGAACTGGGGATTGCAGGCACCCAGGATCAGGTAGTCCCCCACCTCGTCACCGGCACCACCGCCCAGTTTGGCGTTGAGCGTGGCCCTGATGTCGATCTCGGTCAATACACCGAACCCCTGGTCGGCAAGCGCGTCTCGCGTGCGCGCGACCGCCTCATCGAACGGGCCTCTCGTGGTGGCCACCAACGCGATGTCCATCTCCTGGTTCCTTTCGTCCCGTCGTCGCACCCCGATTGACCTCACGCTACGCGCCGCGATGCCACGCGGTACGGAACAATCGTGGACGCCATGACTGACGACGACGATCCCCCCGCCATCAACCGGCGACCGCACATCCTGCGGCTCGTCGCCTTCGCGGCCTTTCTGTTCGGGCTTTTCTATCTGGTGGCCGTCGCGCGCGTCATCGACGTCGGCGACATCCGGGCCCTGGTCGCCTCGACGGGGCCCGCCGCGCCACTGGCGTATGTCGTGGTGTCGGCCTGCCTCGGTGCACTGTTCGTCCCGGGCCCGATCCTGGCCGCGGGCAGCGGGGTGTTGTTCGGTCCGGTGTTGGGCACCTTCGTCACCTTGGGCGCAACGGTGGGCACCGCGGTGGTGGCCAGCCTGATCGGGCGACGCGCCGGCCGCGACAGCGCCCGGGCTCTGCTCGGGGCGCAACGGGCCGATCGACTGGACCACCAGATCGAACGGGGCGGTCTGTGGGCGGTGGTCGGACAGCGGTTCGTTCCCGGACTGTCCGACGCCCTGGCGTCCTATGCGTTCGGAGCCTTCGGGGTGCCGTTGTGGCAGATGGCAGTCGGGGCGTTCATCGGCTCGGTGCCGCGCGCATTCGTCTACACCGCGCTGGGCGCGTCGATCGGTGATCTGTCGGCCCCGCTGGCCTATACGGCGATCGGGGTGTGGTGCGTCACCGCCGTCGTCGGGGCGTTCGCCGCCCACCGCGGCTACCGCTCCTGGCGCCGCCACCACTCCGGGGCTGATCAGGCCCCGGAGCAGACGCCCTAACCGCTACTTGCCGAAGCCGGCGTTGCGCAGCGCCTCGGCCATCGAGCCCATGGGCTGATTCGAGTCCCGGCGACCGGAGTTGTTGCCGCGGTTCTGGTTTCGCCGGTCACCGCCGCGCCCCTGATTGCCACGGCCTTGGTTGCCACCACTGTCACGACGGTTCTGGCCGCCCTGACCGCCACGATCGTTGCGGTCGGGGCGCTTTCCCTGCTGCGGAGTGTCGTTGAGCCGCAGGGTCAGTCCGATCCGCTGCCGTTCCACGTCGACCTCGACGACCTTGACCTTGACCACCTGACCCGACTTCACCACCTCATGCGGGTCGGAGATGAACCGGTCGGCCATCGCCGAGACGTGCACCAGTCCGTCCTGGTGCACGCCCACGTCGACGAAGGCGCCGAAGGCGGCCACGTTGGTCACCACGCCCTCGAGCACCATGCCGGGCTTGAGGTCGGCGACCTTCTCGACGCCGGCGGCAAAGGTGGCGGTGGAGAACGCCGGCCGGGGATCACGCCCGGGCTTCTCCAGTTCGGCCAGGATGTCGGTCACGGTGGGCACACCGAACCGCTCGTCGGCGAAGTCGGTCGGCTTGAGACCCCGCAGGGTGCGCTCGTCACCGATGAGCTCGGCGAGCGTCACGTTGGAGCGGTCGAGGATGCGCCGAACCACCGGATAGGACTCGGGGTGCACCCCGGAGGCGTCCAGCGGGTCCTCCCCGTCGCGGATCCGCAGGAAGCCCGCGCACTGTTCGAAGGCCTTGGGGCCCAGCCGCGGAACGTCCAGCAGCGCTTTGCGGCTGCGGAAGGCACCGGCGCTCTCACGGTGGGCCACGATGGCCTCGGCCAGGGATTCGGTCACCCCCGACACCCGGGCCAACAGCGGCACCGAGGCGGTGTTGAGATCCACCCCCACCGCGTTCACCGCGTCTTCGACGACGGCATTGAGACTGCGCGCCAGCGAGCCTGGCGTCACGTCGTGCTGGTACTGCCCCACCCCGATCGACTTCGGGTCGATCTTGACCAGTTCGGCCAGCGGATCCTGTAGACGACGGGCGATCGAGACTGCGCCGCGCAGCGTCACATCGAGGTTCGGCATCTCCCGCGCCGCGTATTCGGACGCCGAGTACACCGAGGCACCGGCCTCGCTGACCATGGCCTTCGCCGGCGCGTTCGCCCCGGCCGACCGGATGTCGGCGATCAGCTCACCGGCCAACGCGTCGGTCTCGCGCGAGGCGGTGCCGTTGCCGACGGCGATCAACTCGACGTTGTGCCGGGCGATCAGGGCCGCCAGTGTGGCCTTGGCCTGGTCCCACTGCTTCTGCGGCTGGTGCGGGAAGATCGCGCACGTGTCGACCACCTTGCCGGTGGCGTCGACGACGGCGACCTTGACCCCGGTGCGGAAACCCGGGTCCAGACCGAGAGTGGCGCGGGTGCCGGCCGGCGCGGCCAACAGCAGGTCCTTGAGGTTGCGGGCGAACACGGCCACCGCCTCCTCCTCCGCGCGCTGCCGGAGCCGGATGCGGGCGTCCACAGCGGCCGAGATCATCAGCTTGGCGCGCCAGGCCAACCGCACAGTGGTGGTCAGCCACGGAGTGGCCGGGGCCTTGGCAGCCATGTCGATGCCGAGCGACTGGGCGATCATCGCCTGGTAGAGGTCGTCCTCACCGCCGTCGAAGTTGAGTGACAGCGCCTGTTCCTTCTCGCCGCGCAGCACTGCGAGCACCCGGTGTGACGGCATGTTCTCCAGCGGCTCGGAGAACTCGAAGTAGTCCCGGAATTTCTGCGCGGCTGGGCTTTTCGCCGCTTCTTCGGACCACGGGCCGGTGCGCAGCGAACCGTCGGCCCAGAACTTTTCGCGGGTCGCGCCGACCAACTCGGCATCCTCGGAAGCCCGCTCGATGATGATGTGACGGGCACCTTCCAGTGCGGCGGCCGCGTCGGCGACGTCGTCGTTGAGGAACTCGCCGGCCACCTCGTCGGGCACCAGCGTCGGATCGGCCAACAGCCGCTCCGCCAGCGGCTCCAGCCCGGCCTCCTTGGCGATCTGGGCCTTGGTGCGCCGCTTTGGCTTGTAGGGCAGGTAGATGTCCTCGACCCGGGCCTTCGTGTCGGCGGCCATCAGGGCCGCCCTGAGCTCGTCGGTGAGCTTGCCCTGCTCCTCGATCGAGGCCAGCACGGCTTCCCGACGCTGGTCGAGCTCACGCAGGTAGCCCAGGCGTTCTTCGAGCGTGCGCAGCTGTCCGTCGTCGAGACTGCCGGTGACCTCCTTGCGGTACCGGGCAATGAACGGGACCGTCGCGCCCTCGTCCAGCAGCGCCACGGTGGCGACGACCTGTCCCTCGCCCACGGCGAGTTCCTCGGCCAGACGGGCAGTTACAGATTTGATGGTTCCGACGGTCACGCTCTGAGTCACGTCGGAGGACCCTACCGAATCGGACGGACAACACTCCGTCACCGCCACGTGTGTGTCCGGCCACGAAAAAACGGCCCCGGATTTCTCCGAAGCCGCCTGAGGTGCTGGTGGTCCCGGCTGGGTTCGAACCAGCGACCTTCCGCGTGTGAGGCGGACGCTCTCCCACTGAGCTACGAGACCGTGGGAACGACGTCGAACACTAGCACGCGTTTCCGGTCAGACCCGAATCGGCATCCAGCCGATCGACTTGTTTGATTTGCCAAATATGCACGCCGATGCGGGCGTATGGTCACCCGTCATGGTTCACCTGCGGGTCCGCTGGCCGGCGGTCAGCGGCGCAGTTTTTGCTGCTAGTGCACTATTTTCGGGTTGCCACAGCGCCCCGGGCGCCATGACAGATCAGGCACCGGCCGTAACGCCCAACATCCAGAGCGTCGCCGACCTGGTGAACCGGCAGGTCACAGGCCCGACGAGCTTCGACTCACCGTCGGGCAACGTGCGGTGCTACCTCGATACCGCGACCGCGCGTTGCGACATCATCGAACGTAACTGGGCCCCGCCCCTACGACCGGCCAGTTGCGCGTTCGACTACGGCCACGGGATGACGCTGAGCCCCGGGCGCCCCGCGCAATTCGCATGCGCCGGCGACACCGCGCCGCGCGCGGACCTCCAACTGGCCGACCGAGACTCGATCACCGCAGGGGTGCTGCGCTGCGAGAGCACTGCGACGGGCATCACATGTCTCGACGTGAAGAGCCGCCACGGGTTCACGCTCTCCCGGCAGGCCTATCACCTGTTCTGAAACACCGTTTTTGACCGCGCTTTGCCCTCCCGTAATGGGGATTTGTGTCTGCGCACGTCGGTGGACTAATGTTCTGCATCGCGACGGGCGACGATCTCGCTCGTGGCGCGCGGATGTAGCGCAGTTGGTAGCGCATCACCTTGCCAAGGTGAGGGTCGCGGGTTCGAATCCCGTCATCCGCTCGAAGGTGCGATTTGTGGCATCAACCCCAGTGGTGGAGTGGCCGAGTGGTGAGGCAACGGCCTGCAAAGCCGTGCACACGGGTTCGATTCCCGTCTCCACCTCCAAGAAGGTTTTCAACCCGCGCGATTAGCTCAGCGGGAGAGCGCTTCCCTGACACGGAAGAGGTCACTGGTTCAATCCCAGTATCGCGCACCATAGTTTTACGAGGTGAGGTCCGGTTTTTACCGGGCCTTTCTTGTTTCTGGGCCCTGGTGCAAGGTTCGACTTTCCTTGCAGCCCTCGGTAATTCGCGAACACACGGGATGGCTTCAGCAATACTTCACAGGTGATTCCCGTCAGATACGCAGCGATCGCAGCAACCCTGCTCACCGTCGCCACGCCAATCGGGACCGCACATGCCAGCGAAGCCAGCTATCTGGAGCGCCTCAGAGTCGACTACGGCTACCAAATCGGGCCGGACTACGAACCGTATGCGCTGAAAACCGGGCATTTCGTTTGCGATTTGATGCACGATGGGACATCCCGCGAGACGGTCGTGGGACTGTTCAAGGTGTACAACGATCAGGCGACCCCCGAGCGCAAGCTGGGCCCGGCGGAGGTGAACGCCCTGATCGACGCGGCGCAATTCGAGCTGTGTCCTGACACGCTCGCGTAGGCGACAGATACCGCCGCCGGACGGAGCGACCCAGTGAGGCATCCCGTTAGATCATCCGGGCGTTCGAACATATGATCGATATGTGGGCGACATGCAGGCCATCGGCTACGGCGGGCAACCTGTCCGTGACGCGTTCCGCGTCGTACGGCCACCCGCGCCCGTCCTGGTCGATCTGGTCGCTTTGTTCCCCCGCGAGCCACACCTCACAGGCCGCTACCACCCATTGGGCATCCAGATGAGCAAGGTCGTCGAAGGCAAGCTCACCTGCTGGGCGCTGTGCGAACAGGGCCAGTGGTGGGGCCTCGTCACCTACCCCGTCCGCTACGGCGCGAGCGAAAAGACGGTGACCCACTGGATCCCCGCATGGGTACTCAAGCCGCATGACAGACAAGACGAAAAGGCTTCGCGAGGTGTTCCAAATCGTCGGCGAAGCTGATCAGAACGATGTCGATCCGTACTCGCCTGCATCTGACCACACCTGCTGATATGTGGACCCGTCCCAGATCCAGATCGATGACGGGTTGGCGAACGCCGATCCATTCCAGATCTTTGGGGCGCCATTGACGAACGAGAAGCCGTTCCACACCGTGAGGTCGGGCATCAGGGCACCACGTAGAGGACGCCGGTAACCCCAGTGGTGGGAAGCGTTCCGATGATGACGCTGCCCGCTGCGCCGGATTGAACAGCCCCGGTGATGCGGGAGTCGTTGCCCTGGCATGCCGTTCCCGCCGTCGCACCGTACGACACCGACAGTGTGCGGTTCGCCGACAGGTCACCACCACCGATCAGGCCCGTGCCCGCCGTGATCGTCGTGGTTCTATCCGCTTTCCCTGACAATGCGGTGACCGCCGTGGCAAGGTCCGTGGTGTTCTGATTGACGGCGTCTGCGACAGCGTTATGGTCCGACGCGGTGAACAAGTCGCCGATGGTCCAATCATTTCTCAATGGCATGGTTGGCATCTTGGTCGGTGTCACGCAGCGAATCCCCGGAACTGAGAAACCTGACATCCGCCGCCAGCGGCCAGCACATAAGTAGCGGCAGGACGGCGCTTTTCGGCGAAGCTGCTGAACTCCTGTCGCCGCCCGGGGCCGGTACCTACGCCGGCGGGAGGGGCTGAGCGGCGGCCGGGATGGGGTTCGGGATGATGGCGCCGATCGCCGGCGGTGGCGCCACCGGAGGGGCGGGCGGCGGAGGAGGAGGCAGCGCAGGGCCCGGCGGCAGCGGCGGGGGCAATTGAGGTGGGGGCGGCAACGGATCCACAACCGCGGCAGGGTCGGCGATCGGACTGCCCGGTGGAACTTCGTCGAGCCGGGTCGCGAGAACCGGCACGGTGATCACCGCACCTTGCAGCCCACACTCGTTGGACTGGATGGTGGTGGTTTGAGCGCCGGCCAGCCCGCCGTCGGGCTGCGATGTCAAAGCCAAGGCCGTATCCGTTGCCTGTGTCAGCCCGACGTTCGGGCCCTCGCAGGGCAGTGAGCCCTGCCCCGGATCCCCCTGCCAAGAGTTGTTGATGAAGCGGAATACCGCCGTCATGCCGCCGCCATCGAGGTAGGGAACGGCATGGTTGGTGCTGTCCATGCGTGTCGACGTCGTGACACATCCCGAGGGCGTACAGGCCGATCGGAATGCCCACCAGTAGCTTGCGATCTGGTTGCCCGCCGCGGGCCAGGGGTTGCCGTTGAGAGTGGCGTGGGGGTTGTCGTAGTCGAGGCGGTAGAGGCCGTCGAAGACCGGGCTGCTGGGCGCTGGGGTGGCCGCCGCGTTCGTGGCGCCGGCAACGGCTGTGCTCGGTGGTGGGCTGGGCTGCTCGCTGGCTGCAGCGTCAGCGGATGGCCACAGCTGCCACATGCCGACACCGGCGACGACGCAGACGGCGGCGGTCGCCACTATGGGCGCCCAACCTGGCGTCTGGGGCAACCGAAACCCGGGCGGGGACATCGGGGCAGCTGACGCCGGCGCCAAAGTCACCGCGGGCAACGGGGTTTCATCGGCCAGGGCGTGGGCAAAAGTGCCGCAGCTGACGAATCGGTCAGCCGGGTTCTTGGCCAGAGCTTTGGCCAGCACCGGATCGAGGTCGGCCAGCTCGGGCCGCACGTCGGCCAACGCCGTCGGTTTGGAGTTGACGTGGCGGCTGACGACGACAGCGGGATTGGGATGCTCGAACAGCTGCGTTCCGGTCAACAGGTGGTAGGCGGTGCAGGCCAGCGCGTACTGATCTGCGCGGCCATCGACGTTCTCCCCCATCAGTTGTTCGGGCGCGGCATAGCCGGGGTTGTCTGCAGCCTCGGCGTTGCGTGCGACACCGAGGTCGACCAGAACGGCGTGCGGCCCCGCATCACCGTCGGCGTCGGTGACGACGATGTTGGCCGGCCCGACGTCGCGATGCAGGGAACCGTGCTTGTGTGCGTAGTCGAGCGCACCGGCGACCGCGATGATGATGCGGAAAACCTGTTCGCGCGGCATCCCGTCGGGGTACCGCTGATCGAGGAGACCAGCGAGATTCGCGCCGTCGACGAAGTCCCTCGATATCCAGAACTGACCGTTGTGTTCCCCGCGGCCACGGACCCTGGCGATGCTGGGATGCCACAACGCGGCGGCCACATCCGCCTGACGGTTAAACCGCTCCCGGTATCCGGGCTCGTCGGACCAGTCCTCGGGCAGCACCCGCAGCGCCTCAATGCCACGACGCCGGGGATGCTGAGCGACGTAGACCTCCCCCGCCCCGTCCGGCCCCAGCGGGCGAACGATCCGGAACACGGAGAACGTCTCATCGACGTTGAGCGCCATCCAGGAATCCTACGAACTGCACTCCGACGCCTGTCGTCGGCATCCGGATCACGGAGCCGTTTCGCGGGGTGCGGACTGTTTACGTTGCCCCGCAATGCAAGTCAAAACCGAGGAATTTGTGTCTGTGTGCGTCCGTGGGCTACTGTTCGGCTTCGCGACGGGCGACGATCTCGCTCGTGGCGCGCGGATGTAGCGCAGTTGGTAGCGCATCACCTTGCCAAGGTGAGGGTCGCGGGTTCGAATCCCGTCATCCGCTCAGAAGGCCGAGTCGGTCAGCGCGCCACCGCGTACCGCTCGGTTGTCCAGCGGCCCAGTTCTGTGCGCCAGGTGAGCTCGACCTCGGTGTCGCCCGCCGCGGCCAGCACTACGCCCAGGCTGACAGAGTCACCCGGATCCACCGAACTCACGGTTTTCTCGGCCGACCCCGAGGTGTTCGACGCCTTGGCCGTGACCGAGCGAGCCTTGTCACGCCCCGTGTTCTCCACTCGCATGACACCCTCTTCGGCCCAGACGACACGCCACGCAACGAACGACTTCTCCGTCCCCAGCTCGCGACCGCGAGCCGCTTCATCCATCACCTGCCCGATGAGGATCCCGAGCTGAGCCTGGTTCACCCGAATCCGCTTGGCGAGCACTTCGTTGCGCCACGCCGCGGCACCGATCGCGAGCAAGACCGGAAAGAACAAGAACACCACACCCACGACCCACCCGAACAGTCCTCCCACAAGTGCGCAGATTACGCGAAGCGGCCGATCGCGTCCTGAATCCGCGGGGTCAGCGCGGGATCCCACCCTCGCGGCGCGAGGATGTCGACCCACAGGTCAGCGGCATCCGGTCCGAACGCATGCCCATACCCGTAGGGCACGTCGGCGGAGAAAATCATGTCTAGCGTGACCTGCCAGAAGGTGACCAACGGTAGCCAGCGCATCCCCGGGTCCACGTCGGGCCCCAGCGGTTCCCGCAACCAGTCCGGCCGGTGCAGCAGCAGGTCGAACGACCACCACGTGATCGGATCGCTGGCGTGCTGCCAGAACACCACACGTGGAAACTCCCAGGGCCCAGCGAGATTCACGTCGGAGGTCCGGGAGGCGAAGCGGATATGGCGTCCTCCGTCGATCACCGGTAGTCGTTGCAGCGAGCCGGGATCCCGGTTGGCGGTGAGTCTCCCCCACGGCTGCGCGAAGTTGGGCGTTCCCACCAACAACGCGCCATCGGTGCGGCTGACGATATCGGCGCCGGAGGCGAACGCCGACTGGCCACCGAAGGAACCCAGGCTCTCCCCGAACACCACCAGTTTCGGCCGCTTGATCTCCGGCAGCGCCGCCCAGACCCGGTGCACCGCTTCGAACAATGCCTGCCCTGCCAAGGGTGGGGTCTCCCGGTCGGCGATGAAGGACAGCGCGCTGGGCAGGAACGAATACTGCATCGACGCGATCGCGGTATCCCCGCCATTGACGTATTCGAGGGCGGCCGCCACATTCGGGTTCACCCAGCCACGCCCGGTGGTGGTCACCACGGCCAGCACCTTGCGCTCGAAGGCGTGAGTGCGGTGCAGCTCGGCGACGACCTGCCCGGCAATGCCGTCGACGCTGTCGGCGGAGGTGCGGCCGGCGTACACCCGGATCGGCGTACGTGCGGGCGCGCCGGTGACGGCCGAGATCTGTTCGGCGCTGGGGCCACCGGCCACGAAACTTCGGCCTTCACGCCCGAGGGTGTCCCACGCCTGCGCCGACGCCGGCGAACCGGAACGCTCCGGCACGCTCGGTTGCGTTACGCCCTCGACGGTGCTCTTGTCGGCCGCCTTCGCAGAACGTTCGGCCATGCTCAGCAGGCCGCGGTGCAGGGCGCCGTCGAGCCCCATCACCACCAGCGTCACCACGATCACCACGGCAGCCAACCGGGCCACCGGACCGGGCACGAACCGGCCACCGACATCAGTCAAACGATGGGTGGCCCAACGTAATCCGCGCCCGATCGCCACGAGCGCCAGTGCGATCACCAGGGCGAGGAGCAGCACCAGGAAGTAGAACGACCGCTCGGCACGAGGCATGCCGATCAGGTCGCGCAGAATCTGCTGCCACCATGACCCGAGCACCAGGAACGTCGGGACAACCACGGCGGCGGCACCGGCCAGTGTCCACCACCCGATCCGGCGGCTGCGCGCGGACCATTGCGGGCTGATCCCGCAACGCCGCACTACCCACGCCGTCGCGCACCCCAGCCCGTATCCGATCCCGACACTGATACCCGTCGCGACGCCCTGCAGATACCACGCCCGCGGCAACAGAGACGGGCTCATCGACCAGGCGAAGAACAGCAGCGCGACGGCCAATCCGACCGGATGCAGGGCGCGCGCGGCTTGTGCCACGCGCCCACGGATGGGTAAGTCCCGCAAGGCTCGCAGCACGACGTACCGCCCTTCATTCAGTTGGGTATCGAGACTGTAGTGGACGGCGGGTTCTCCACCTGCCGGCTAAGGCTGGACTAACAGAATTCGCAGGCAGGGCGGGCGTTAGACTCGAGCGTGCCCAGGATCAGCGCCTCATCGGTCGAAGAACACCGCGAGCAGATCCAGCAGCGCATCTTCGAGGCATTCGCCGCCCTGATGACCGAGCACAGCTTCGACGCGATCACCATGGCCAAGCTCGCGGCCGAGGCCGGCATCGGGCGGACCGCGATCTATCACCACTTCCCGGACAAAGAGTCGGTGGTGATCGCATTCGCGTCCCATGAGACGAGCCGCTACCTCGACGGGCTGCGCAACGCCCTGTCCGAGGTGGACGATCCCGTTGGGCGACTGAGGGTTTACATCCGGCACCAGCTCGAAGCCGGGCAGGAATTCCACATGGGCATGGGCATGCAGCTCTATGGCGCCCTGTCGGACGAGACCATGCTGGCCATCCGCGATCACGTGGTGGCGGTCGAGGACGTGCTGCGCGAGATCCTCGCGCAGGGCGTGGCCGACGGGCAGTTCACCGTCGACGACGAGGCCGCCACGATGTCGCTGATCCACGCGTGCCTGGCGCCACGCCACCTTCCGGTGGCCGCCATCGAGCAGTTTGTCCTGCGCGCACTGTCCGCAAAAACGTAGGTCCCCACGGCGCGCGACCCGGTGCTAGGTTTCCTGACAGATTGTCGGCATGATGTTGACAACCTGTCGTTAAAACACCTGGAGCCAGAGTATGCCGAGCGCCGTTGCCCCCGAGACCGTCCGATCGCTGTCCGTCGCCATGCGCGAGGACTCGCGAAGCGAACACGAGGCCGCCGAGCAATCGTCGTTCATGTCGGAGTTGCTCAGCGGGCGGGTCAACGGCCAGGGCTACGTTGATTACCTGCTGCGACTGCGCGCGGTCTATCGCACCCTGGAGGACACGGTCCGAGCCCGACGGACCGACCCGGTCGTCGGCGCGTTCCATGACCCGATGCTGGAACGGTTGGCCACGATCGACGCCGACCTCGACCATTGGGCACCGGACTCAGCGCGCGAGGTCCACTCCCCCGCCGCCCAGGCCTACTGCACCAGGATCGCCGAATCTGATTGGGGTGGAGCACTTCTGGCCCACCACTACACCCGTTACCTCGGCGACCTGTCCGGCGGCCAGGCCATCGGCCGAGTCCTCGACCGGTCCTTCGACCTGGACGGCGCCGGACTGTCGTTCTACGAATTCCCGATGCGCCCAAAGCCGTACAAGGACGCTTACCGGGCCCGACTCGATGGTCTCGACCTCGATCAGGGCGACATCGACCGCGTCGTCGACGAGGTCAAGGTGGCCTTCGCGCTGAACCAGGCACTGTTCGACGAACTCACCGCCAACCTGCCGGCCTACCGCCGCTGACCCACGCTCAGACGAACTGACGATTGCGCCATCCACATAGGAACTTCATACCCCAAATCGGCACAAGTTAGCTTATGCTAACCATACTTAGCCACTGGGGGAGCAAAGCGATCGAGAGGAGAACCGGGCTGCCGGCACGCGCTGCATCCCGGACAACGCGATGACTATCTGCACCCCCGTCCACCCGTCGGCAAACGACGCCACGTCGCCCGTCCTGGACGGTCTGTCATGACCACCCCGGTGTGGATGGCGCTGCCTCCCGAAGTGCATTCAGCTCTGCTCAGCAGCGGTCCGGGCGCCGGGCCACTGCTGGCGGCGGCAGGGGCATGGGCCTCGTTGAGTACCGAATACTCCTCGGCTGCAACCGAATTGACGACAGTGATGGGTACGGTGCAGGCCGGGGCGTGGGAGGGGCCCAGCGCCGAGCGGTACGCGGCGGCGCACCTGCCCTACCTGGCCTGGCTGGGCGCCACGAGCGCGAGTAGCGCACGGGTGGCCGCCCAGATCGAGACGGCAGCGGCCTCGTACACCGCCGCTCTGGCAGCGATGCCGACGCTGGCCGAACTGGCGGCCAACCGCACGACCCTCGGTGTGCTGGTGGCCACCAACTTCTTCGGGATCAACACCGTCCCCATCGCGGTCAATGAGGCGGACTACGTACGGATGTGGATCCAGGCCGCGACCACGATGACGGTCTACCAGGCGTCCACCGAGGTTGCGGTGGCGACCACACCGCCGTCGACGGCGGCACCGGTACTGCTGGCGCCGGGTGTCGGGGAAGCGGGCTCCGGGTCGGCGACGATGATGCAGTCTGCCGCTGTGGCCCGGGCCGGCGAGTCGGGCTCTTCCCTCAGCCTGAGCGATGTGCTCAGTTCGTACGAGGAGTTCATCGAGTGGATCAAGGCCAACGATCCGATCGGGAACTGGCTGGCCGAACAGTCTGAGCATTTCTACGGGATGTACGACCAGCTCAGGGAATTCATTCTCGAGCCCTGGCGGATCCCGCAGGTCCTCGCCGAGATCATCGCCGATCCGTCGTTGTTGTTCAGCACCTACATCAACGTGTTCTTCCTCGGCGCGTACACCGCAGTCTTCGCCGTGCTGGGCACTCCGCTGTACGCCGCGGCGGTCGCGGCGGCGTCCCCGGCCATGCTCGGACTACTCGGGATCGTCGGACTGGCCCAGGCCTACGACATTCCGATCGACGCGCCGGCCGAGGAGATCGCCCGCGCCGAGCCGCCCGCGGTGGCCGCGATGCCCGGCTCTGCCGCGCCGGCATCGGTGGCGGCGGGCGCCGCACCTGCGCCTGCACCTACCTCCGCTCCCGCCGCCCCTGCACCGTCGACTCCCACTCCGATGCCCGCCGGAGCCGAGCCCGCCCTGTATGCGGTGCCGGGCGGGGGTGCCGGATTCGGTTTCGGCGCGACGTCGCGGTACAGCGCCACCGCCAGGGCTTCGGACTCGGTAGGCGCGTCCGCTGCGGCTGCCGCCACGGCCGCGGCGATCAACAAGCGCCGGTCGCAGGCCCGCAAGCGACGCAGCGGAACCGCCAAGGACCGCGGTTACCGCTATGAGTTCATGACGGCCGACGGTGTCGCCGCACCGCCGTCCGGGCAACCCGTCACCACGAGCGCCTCCGAGAGTGGGGCCGGAAACCTCGGATTCACCGGAACCGCAGTGAAATCGACTGTTGCCGGACCGGCCGGGCTGACCACGTTGACCGACGACGCCTTCAGCGACGGAACGACGATCCCGATGATGCCCGGTAGCTGGCAGTCCGGGGCGGACGCCCCGCTCGCGACAGAGGATGACGCCTAACCGATCCATGTTGAGTCGGTGAGCAATTCGTGAGAACCCGCGGGATCTGCCGTCCACGGGCAGCGACACCCGGGAACTCATGGCAATACTGGTGATTCCGCCGGAAGGGAGCACCAGGTGAGCAGTGGCACCACACAGTCGTCCGCCTGGGAGAGCACGCTGCCGCACTTCTCCACCGTCGAAAAGCACGGCCACATCACCGTGTCCGTCTCCCGACCGTCAGAAACGCTGCGATTCTTCGCGGCACTCACCTTCATCCTGTGGGTACCGGTCGCCGTCGGCGCAGCGTTCTGGATCCACAGCATGCAGACCCGCGACCCGTCGACCTGGTTGGGCATCGCCGCAATCGTCGGCTCGTTTCTTCCCGCCATCCTGGCGACCATCGTCGCCGACGAGGCCCGCGACACCTTCGGCCAGCGCAGCACCGGCAACCGGGTGGCCCTGATACCCGCCCTCGCCGGCGTCGCGGTCGGCCTGCTCGGGGCAGCGGTGTGGATCGGCGGCTGGACCGGCGGGACCCTGGCACTGGTCAGCGTGGCGTGCTCGGGCGGCGCGGCGCTGGCCACCGCGGGGGCGTGGCGGGGCATCCGCCATACCCGTCGCCGGCAAGACCGGCTAGCGGCCCTGCGCCGGCACGGTGCGCGGTCGCCCGGCGAGCTCCGCAACGTGGAATTCCTGACGCGCTGGACCGGCGACGACCCCGAGTTCACCGTCACCGTCGCATTCGAGGGCCCGACCGGACGCCGGGTGGTGAGGGCGAACATGGTCGCCCATCACTCTCGGGTTCCGCTGGCCGGCTCGCGCGTCGTGGTCTTCAGCGCACCTCACGACACGGGCGACGACGTCCTCATCGAACTCGACGCGGCCAACGCGCCCAAGTTCGACCGTGACCCCGGCGGCCGGTACCGCAAACCGAGCGGGAACTAGCCCGCGCGCTTGGCAAGCTCGCGCAGCACCAGATCGGTTGCGTCCCAATCCATGCACTTGTCGGTGACGGACTGGCCGTAGGTGAGCGGCCGGGCCTCGGGCGACTGCGCCCCGGCGACCAGGAAGCTCTCCAGCATGACGCCGCTGACCGGCAGACCGTCCCGCACCATCTGAGCGACCTCGGTGGCCACCACTGCCTGGCGGACGTGATCCTTGCCGGAATTGGCGTGGCTGCAATCGATCACCACACGGCCGGGCAGCCCGGCGCCGGTCAACTTGGCCGCGGTCGCGACTACGGCGTCGGCGTCGTAGTTCGGTCCCGCTGTGCCACCACGCAGGATGACGTGGCAGTCCTCGTTGCCTGCGGTGTTCACCAGCGCACCGCGGCCCATATCGTCCATCCCGAAGAAGACATGTTGAGCGGCAGCGGCTTTCACGCCGTCGACCGCGACCTGAATGTTTCCGTCGGTGCCGTTCTTGAACCCGACCGGCATCGACAGACCCGACGCCAGCTGGCGGTGTACCTGCGACTCGGTGGTCCTGGCGCCGATGGCTCCCCACGCCACGGCGTCGGCAATGTACTGCGGGCTGGTCGGTTCCAGGAACTCGCACCCGACGGGCAGGCCGATGTCGATGATGTCGAGCAGGAGTTGACGAGCGACGCGCAAGCCGCGGGTCACGTCGAAAGTGCCGTCCATACCGGGGTCGTTGATCAGGCCCTTCCAGCCGATCGTGGTGCGCGGCTTCTCGAAGTACACCCGCATCACGATCTTGAGCTGATCTTTGAGCTCGTCGGCCACCTTCACCAGGCGGCTGGCGTACTCCAGCGCGGCTGCGGGATCGTGCACCGAACACGGGCCGACGACGACCAGCAGCCGGTCGTCCCGACCTGCCAGGATGTCGGCGATCTCATCGCGGTCGCGGGCCACCCGCTCCGCGCGGCGCTCCCCCAGCGGGAATTCGGTCAGCACATCGTGCGGGCTGGGGATCGCGCTGAAACTGCGAACCCGTCGGTCCGATGTGGCTGGGGCTTTGGCGATCTGCGCCAAGTTCATTTTCGAGGTGCCTTCCTGGTGGTGGGCACCTGCAAGAGTTCCGGCGCCCTGTAACGACGAAAGGCAGCGACCGATGGTCACTGCCTGGGCTCCGGGTGGATGCGTGCTTAGTGCTGCGCTTTATCGGCTCCGCCCGGAGCCTCGATAAAGCGCCAATAGCTGGCACACACGCCGATAGTCACGTCGGCCAGGCTACACCACGTCCGGCGCGACGCCCCAACCGGTGCGTTCACAACCGTGATTTGTGACCACGCCCTACGATCCTGGGCATGCCGCTCAGCCCCCGGATGCCCGAGCTGGCAGCGTTCGAAGTGCTGCTGGCGATCGCACGTACCGGCAGCATCGGAGCCGCCGGTCGCGAGCTGGGTCTCACCCAGCAGGCGGTGTCGGCGCGGCTGGCCTCGATCGAATCGCAGACCGGGGTGCGGCTGGTACAGCGCAGCCCCCGCGGGTCGCAGCTGACCGCGGCCGGTGCGGTCGTCGCCGAGTGGGCCGACCAGTTGCTCGACGTCGCGGGGCGGGTGGACGCCGGCCTGGCGTCGATGCGTACCGAGAGCCGCGATCGCGTCACCGTCGCGGCCAGTCTCACCATCGCCGAACAACTCATGCCGCGCTGGCTGGTGTCGCTGCAGGCCGACGCGGCACGTCGCGGAGTGAACGCACCCGAGGTCATCCTCACCGCGGCCAACAGCGATCAGGTGATCGCCGGCGTCCAGGACGGGTCGGCCGACCTCGGCTTCATCGAATCCCCGGGTGTCCCGGCCGGACTGCACAGCCGGGTGATCGCCCATGACGAGCTGGTCGCCGTGGTGCCCCCGGATCACAAGTGGGCCCGCAGATCGGCTCCGGTCAGCCCCGTCGAGCTCAGCGAAACACCTTTGGTGTCAAGGGAAACCGGTTCGGGCACCAGGGATGCCCTCAGTTCTGCGCTGCGGTCCGCGCTGGGTCAGTCGAGCCGGCAGGCCGACCCGGCGATCGAACTGTCCTCGGCAACCGCGATGCGTGCCGCGGTGCTGGCCGGCGCCGGGCCCGCCGTGATGAGCCGACTGGCCGTCGAAGACGACCTCACCCTGGGCCGGCTGCGTGAGGTACCCGTCGACGGACTGGACCTGCACCGCGAACTGCGGGCCATCTGGTCGGGTGGCCGCACCCCGCCGGCCGGGGCGGTGCGCGAACTGCTCAGCCACATCGCCTCGGCGCGTTGAACCCGGGCCACCGGAACCTGGTGCTCGATCCGTGCCGGTGACTTCAGCCGCGCAGTAGCCGACCGGTCCGCACCCCGCGAAGGGTATTGGTCGCGACGGTGGCCCATGCGGCCAGCAGCAGCACGTACAAGGCGACAGCCAGCCAGGAAATGGCAACGGCACCGGTGGCGACGCCCAGTGCAGACGCTCCCGTCACGCAGGTCCCCACCGGGAAGGTGAAGCTCCACCAGGTCAGGCTGAATGACAGCCCACGGCGCGCACCATGCACGGTGAGTGCCGTCGCGAGGCAGAACACAAACGCTCCGAAGCCGCCCATCACCAGGCCGTAGACAATCCCGAAGGCGTGCAGAGCGGAGACCGTGGCACTGTCGGTGAGCACCGAGCCGGCATGGGCGGCCAGCAGATTGGCCGCGGTGATCGACTGACCGACGACGCCGAGCACGATCCACACCGTCGGAATCGCCTGCACCTGACTGAACCCGCCGTGCATGAGCCGCGAATACACCATGGTGGTGGTGATCAGACCGGCCAGCAGGCTCAGGCCGAACATGGCATAACAGGCGACCAGCAAGGTCATCCCCGCTTGTCCCGGACCGAGGTGCGACAGCAGCAGGGCGCCAGTGGAGGCCGAGACCATGGGTGACACCACTGGCATCATCCAGGCCGGCACGGCCTCGACGTCGGTGTGATCCTCACGGGTGATCATCGCGAACGGAAGCCACAGGCTGACAACCAATCCCAGCGCCGTGCCGGCGATCCACAGCACTACGTCGAGGGCCAGCGCCGCGGACGGGCCGATGATGCCCGGCCCGAAAAGCAGCGCACCCGCTCCGACGGTGAGCAGCGCCATCGCCGGGGCGCCGTAGAACTGCCCCACCACCTGGTGTCCCGCATAGGCCTTCGCCTGTTCCCGATGCCGGATCCAGTGCGTGGCGAAGGCCGCGGTCAGGATCACCAGCACGGCGGCGGCGAGAATCCATACCGCAGTGGCGAACTCGTGCAGACCCGGCAGGTGCAGCGGCAGCGTGGCCGCCGCCGTCGCGACGATTCCGGTGCCCATCACCGAGGCGAACCAGTTCGGCGTGATGTGCCGGAAGGCCGAACTCGCAGTGTCCAATTCGGCCAGCAGGGCGGTATGAAACGGCCTTGCCGCGGTGTAAGTCGCCGTGTAGGTGGTCACCTCGCCAATGCTGGTGGCCGCAACCGATCAGCGGTAGGCACCACGATCTTGTGGCGTCACAAGCCAGGCTTGTGACTCACACGTATCGGTTCCGGCCGGCCAGCGCGCCCGCCACCATCTGCACCAGGTAGATGACCATCACCATGGCAAACGGCGCCGTCCAGCCGGCGGTCATGTCGTGAAGCAGCCCGAACGAGAACGGACCCACACCGGCCAGAAGATAGCCGAAACCCTGCGCCATGCCGGAGAGTCGTGCGGTGTCCTCCGCGTTGCGCGCGCGCAGCGCAATCACGGTGAGCGCCAACGAGAACACGCTCATTCCGATGCCCACGAAGAAGCTCCACAGCAGCGGCGCCGCGCCGGGATCGACGAGCAGCCCGATCATGCCGATCATGCCGACCACGCCGAGCCCCACGATCCAGCCACTCTGGTGCTTCTGCTTGGCCGCCAGCGGCGGAACGATCAGGCTGATCGGGACGGCCAGGATGGACACCAACCCGAGCAACAGGCCGGCGTCGGTCTTGCTGACCCCGCTGTCGATGAACACCTCGGGCAGCCAGCCCATGACGATGTAGGCCAGGAACGACTGGCAGCCGAAGAACAACGTGATCGTCCAGGCCAACGGACTGCGCAGCAGCGAGCGACCGGCCGCCCCCGACGAGGCCGCCTCGGTGCGGGCGGTGCTGATTCCCCGCGCGCCCACCAACCAGAACAGCAGCGCGAGAATGGCCACCAGCGCCCAGGCACCCAACGCGCCCCGCCATCCGCCGAGCAGAGGCTCCAGCGGTGGGGTGACCGCTGAACCCAGCGCCCCGCCGCCCTGCAGGGCCGCGGTGTAGACACCGGTCATCAGTCCGATCTGGGCCGGAAACGAACCCTTGATCACGACCGGGATGAGCACGTTGACCAGCGCGATGCCTCCGGTGGCGACCAGCGTTCCGCCGATCACCACGTACGGTCCGTCGAGCACCCGGGCCACCAGGCCGACGCTCAGAATCACCAGGGCGACCGAGATCGCCCGGCCCAAACCGATCCGGCGGGCCAGCCACGGCGCGGTCAGACCCGCCGCGGCGAAGCACAGGCCGGGCAGAGTGGTCAGCACGCCGGCCCACACGGCCGAGGCGCCGAGCGACTCCCGCATCTCGCCGAGAACCGGCCCGATGCTGGTGATCGCCGGACGCAGGTTCAGCGCGGTCAGGACCACCGCCACGATCAGCAGGGCACCGCCCGCCGCCATCTGTGCAGGGCGTACCTCTACGGCACCGTCGAGTTCGAGCTCCAGATCGTGCTCGTAACCGTTCAGCGTTTCCTTGCGCAGAGACCTACTCACCCGGTTATGATGCCATACATCCCATGATTGGATGAAAGGACTTTCACGTGCCGCTCGCCACAACGCGACGCACAGGCCTCGTCGACCAGGTGATCGAGCAACTGCGCACCCTGGTCACCTCGGGCGAATGGCCGGTCGACAGCCGCATCCCCACCGAGCCCGAACTGGTCGAGGCCCTCGGCGTGGGACGCAACACCGTGCGCGAGGCGGTCCGAGCCCTGGCACACAACGGCATCTTCGAAGTCCGGCAGGGTGACGGCACCTATGTGCGCGCCACCAGCGAGGTATCCGCGGCCCTGCGCCGGCTGTGCGGATCCGAGCTGCGCGACGTGCTGCAGGTCCGGCGCTGCCTTGAAGTTGAAGGGGCCCGTCTGGCCGCCGTCGCGCGCACCGAAGCGGACCTTGTCGAACTACGCGCCCACCTGGCACACACGGACACCACGGACCACGCTCAATTCACCCACTCCGACACCGAGTTCCACCTGGCCGTGGTGCGGGCGTCGCACAATCCGGTACTCGTCGAGATCTACCGCGGGCTCCTTGAGGCGATCACCGCCAGCGTCGCGACGACAAGCGCGGGTCCCGGCGGGATGTTCCCGCACGACGATCTGGTCGACGCGATCGCGGCCGGCGACGTGGAACGGGCCGGGCAGGAGGCGGCAGGCTTCCTCGACGAACTGCTGGAAAGGTCCCCGGCTCAGGACTGCTGAGCCTCCCCCGCCTTCCAGGACTCCGCCCAGTCCCACAATCCCGACAGCGCCGCCCCCAACCCGGCACCGGTGACCGTCAGTTCCCAGGCCCCGGTTTCATTCTTGACGACCAGCCCGGCCGCCACGAGTTGTTGCAGCCGCTCCGACAACATGCTCGACGAGCAATTGCCCATATGTCGGCGCAGTTCGAGGAATCCCAACGACCCCGGTTCGAGCTCCCAGATCACCCGCAATACCCAGCGCTGGCCCAGCAGCTCCATGACGGCCAGCATCGGCGCATTCGCCGGGTCTTCACCACGGCGAACGAACTCGGGTCCACTTGCGCTTCTCATTTAGAACCATCATATTGGTTCTAAATCAGAAGCACGGAGGCAGTCATGAAAGTCGCGCTCGTCACCGGCGCATCACGTGGGATCGGCGCCGAGGTCGCGCACCAACTCGGAGCCGCCGGCGTGCACGTGATCGTCAACTACCGCGAGAAGATCAAGCGGGCCAAAGCGATCGTCGACGCCATCGAGGCGAGAGGCGGCCAGGGGTCCGTCGCGGGGGCGGATGTGTGCGATCCCGATGCGACCGCCAACCTGATCGACCACATCAGGGATACATTCGGCCGCCTGGACATGTTGATACTCAACGCTTCCGGCGGCCTGGAGCGTGGCGCCGACGCGGGCTACGCGATGCGGATCAACCGCGACGCCCAGGTACGCCTGGCCGAGGCGGCGCTGCCGCTGCTCGCCCCCGGCGGCCGCATCGTGTTCGTCACCAGCCACCAGGCCCACTTCCACGGACAACAGCCGGTTCCCGACGATTACCTGCCCATCGCCGCGAGCAAGCGTGCCGGCGAGGACGCGCTGCGTGCGATGCAGTCCCGTTTCGACGACGCCGGTGTGTCGTTCGTGGTGGTGTCCGGCGACATGATCGAGGGCACGATCATCGTGCGGCTGCTGGCCCGCCGAGACCCCGATGCCGTTTCGGCCAGACAGATTCACGGCACCTTGCCCACCATCGAGGAGTTCGCCTCGGCGATCGTCGACGCCGCGCTCGAACCGGTCACCTCGGGCGACACCGTGTATGTCGGCGGTGCCGATTACGTCGCCACCGCGCACCCCTGACTCAGAAGGGCGCGTCCTCCACCCGCCGGGTCAACGGCAGCTGCAGCAGCAACCGCGCGCCGCCCAGCGGGCTTTCCGTCAAAGCAGCTGTGCCACCGTGCAATTCGGCTTGCTGGGCGACGAGTGCCAGACCCAGACCGGATCCCGACCGCGACGCTGTCGATCCGCGGGCGAACCGCTCGAACACTTCGGCCCGCTCGACCTCGGGCACCCCGGAACCGTTGTCGTCGACCACGATCTGCACGTCGTCGGCCGAACTGACTGCGCTCAGCCGGATTTCGGTGGCGCCACCATGCTTGACGGCGTTGGCGATGGCGTTGTCGATCACCAGACGCAGGCCCGCCGGCATGCCCAGCATCAATACCGTCGGCGAGGGCATCAGCGTGGCGCGCAGTCCCGGATACGTCCGCAGCGCGTCGTGCGCCGCGCGGTCGAGCAATTCGGTGACATCCATCGGCACGAAGTCCTCGACCGTGGTCAGCTCCCCCTGCGCCAGCCGCTCCAGGGCGGTCAGGGTGCCCTCGATGCGGCTCTGCGTGCGCATGACGTCCCCGATCACCTCCTTGCGCTGCTCGTCGGTCATGTCCAGCGTCGACAGCACTTCCAGGTTGGTACGCATCGCGGTGAGCGGGGTCCGAAGTTCGTGCGAGGCCACCGCGGCGAAATCGCGGGCCGATTCGAGCGCGGCCTTGGTGCGCTCCTGTTCGTTGCCGATGCGGGCCAGCATGCCCTCGACCGCCTCGGCGATCTGCACGGCCTCACGCACACCGCGGACCTGTACCTCGTCGGGCTTGGACTGGGCGTTGATGGCACGGGCCTGCTGAGCCAGCAGCCGGAACGGCGTGATCATCACCAGCGAGATCATCCAGCCCACCACGATGGTGCTGCCGATGACGCCACCGCAGATCAGCAGGACCCGCAGGTGCAGTTCATCGATCCGGCGCTGCGTCTCGGCCAGTGGTGCACCGAGCGCGATGGTCGCGGGGCCCGCCGTGAAGGTGCGTACGCGGTACTCGACGCCGTCGATCGTGGTGTTCGTGTAACCGTTTTCCAGCCGCGGAAGGACGATGTCGCTGGGCACCGAGACGCTGACGCCTCCGATGTGGGCGGTGCGGACGAGACCTCCGTCGTCGGGCATGGCCTTGTCCGCCGATCCCTGCTTGGTGGCGGTGAGCAGCGTGCTGACATCGCCGAGGCTGCTCAATGAATCCAGGCGCCGATCCAGCTGGCTGTACTGGTCGTTGGTCACGCCGATCCACACCCAGGTCCCGAGCGTGATGACGGTGACCACCACCGACAGCGCACCCACGATGACGATCGTGCGCAACGACAACACGCGCATCACCGGCCGCAGCACGGGGCGCAGCAGCGTCAGGACGCGATCTTCGAGATTCACCGGCGCCATCTTGCCCGATCCGGGCGAGCGGGCGCCGCCAGCACCGCACCGTCGACGCCCATCATCGTCAACTCATGGTTGACGATCAATTTTCGTCAACCTACAGTTGACGCATGAGCAAACCCGTCACCATCTCCAACCCCGTCCGCCTCGACGACCTCATCGGCGCGATCAAGAAGGCTCATACCGAACCGCTCGAGCAGTTGATCGATGCCGTGATCGCCGCCGATGCCCTCGGCGAGATCGCCGACCACCTCATCGGGCATTTCGTCGACCAGGCCCGGCGCTCGGGCGCATCGTGGACCGACATCGGCAAGGCCATGGGCGTCACCAAGCAGGCCGTCCAGAAACGCTTTGTGCCGAAGGTCCCCGATTTCGACCCGGCCGCCCTTGACCCCAACGCCGGATTCGGCCGGTTCACCCCGCGGGCCCGCAACGTCATCGTGGTCTCCCAGAACACCGCGCACGAAGCCGGCAACACCGAGATCACCCCTGATCACCTGCTGCTGGCACTGTTCGCCGAGCCCGACGGCCTGGCCGCCAAACTCCTTGTCAGCCAAGGAATCACCGCTGAGACAGCTCGCTCGAGCATCACCCTGCCGCCGCCCGCCGGGACGGTACCGGCACTGATCCCGTTCAGCGCCGCGGCCAAGAAGGCGCTGGAACTGACATTCCGTCAGGCACTTCGGCTCGGCCACAACTACATAGGGACCGAACACATCCTGCTCGCCCTCGCCGAGGCCGAAGGCGAGGACGGGCCCCTGCACCGACTCGGCGCGGACCCCGAACGGTTCGAGACCGAACTCGCCGCGGCCCTGGCGCCGTTCACCGCGGAAGGCCAGGACAGCGCCGAACAGTGAACCCGGGAATGAAAGCGTCCGCGCAACCGTAGAACCTGACGTGTTACTCAACGACGCCGCACGCGAATTCATCGGCGCAGGTGCCGATGCCACGCTGGTCACCCTGAACCCGGACGGGAGCCCACAGGTCACCCTGGTCTGGGTGGCGCTGCAGTCCACACCGGACGGCGACGAGCTGGTGACCGCGCACCTGGCCGAGCACAAGAAGGTGCGCAATGTCCGACGCGACCCCCGCGTGGCCCTGACGATCGTCGATCCCGGACGGGTGGGCGAAGCGATGCGCCCCTACCTGGCGATCACCGGTACGGCCCGCATCGTCGAGGGCGGGGCACCGGAACTCCTCAAGGAGCTGGCGCAGACCCTGGCCGCCCCCGATGTTCCGTTTCCGCCCAAGGACGCACCGCCCGGTTGGCTCACCCGCATCCGGATCGACAAGGTTGGCGGCGTCGGCCCCTGGGTGTCCTGACCCATCCGGCTGTAACACGTTTCAATTTGTGCGATCATGCCTGGCATGCCTCGCTGGTTTGCGCTCATGTTCACGGCTGTGGTCGCCGCCGTCGCCGCCCTGGTGGCCCCGCCGACGGCCTCGGCCGAAAGCGCCCCGATCGGCAACATCGGCCAGACGCTGCGGGTCGAGACCGACAACGGCGTCGTCGCCGACGTCACGGTGCACGACGTGCTCGCCAGCGACGTACCGCCCGGTTGGGGCTGGAACGGCTCGCCGCGCTGGCGCGCCCAGGGCGGCCCGTGGCGGGCCCCGATCACCGTGACCACCATCGCTGCACCCAACCCTTACGCGATGGCGCTGGCGTTCACGTTCAACGGCGTCACCCCTTACGCCGACGCTTACGCCCCCAAACACACCGATGCGCCCAACCGGCTCGAGGCAGCGCTGCGCAATGCGCCTCCGGGAGCCACCGTCAACGGCGACGTCTACTGGGACGTCTACCGCGCACTGGTCACCAATGTGGTGTTGACCGACACCAAGACGGGCAAGCACCTGGCGCAGTGGAACCTGTGGCAGCCGGGCGCGCCCCTGCCTTGATGATCGCCCGTGCCACGGCGGCGGACCTTCCCGAACTCGCCGCGGTGGCAGCCGCCACCTTTCCGCTGGCCTGTCCCCCGTCGGTGACGCCGGACAACGTTGCCGCCTTCATCGCCGAGAACCTCTCCGAGGCCCGCTTCGGCCAGTACCTCACCGATCCGGATCGGATCGTTCTGGTGGCGCGTGACGGCTCGATCACGGGCTACGCCATGCTGATTCACGGCGTGCCCGACGACGCCGACGTGCAGCGGGCAGTGACGCATCGACCCGCACTCGAGCTGTCCAAGATCTATGTGCTGCCCGATCGCCACGGCCGCGGTGCCGCGCAGGCCCTGATGACCGAGACGCTGCGGACCGCGACCGATTCCGGCGTCGCCTGCGTGTGGCTCGGGGTCAACCAGGAAAACCAACGCGCCCAGCGCTTCTACGCCAAGAACGGTTTCACCGTCAGCGGCACCAAGACGTTCCGGCTCGGGACGGGTGTCGAGAACGACTACGTGATGGTCCGGCCCGTCTAGGCCGTTCTCTGCGCGGCAGCCGTCAACGCCAGCAGGCGCGAGGTGGCCCGCAGGTACTTCTTCCGGAAGCCTCCGGCGACCATCTCGGGGCTGAAAATGGTGTCCAGCTTGGTCCCCGACGCCAGCACCGGGACACCCGCGTCGTAGAGCCGGTCGGTCAGCGCGACCAGTCGCAGTGCGACGCTCTGGTCCTCGATCGGGTGCACCCCGGTGATGAACACCTCGGTCACATCCTCGATCAGAGCGTGATAGCGCGACGGATGCATGGTCGCCAGGTGCGCACACAGCACGTCGAAGTCGTCGAGGGTCGCGCCGACGACGCCCTCGGCCCGCTGCGCCACCTCGTCATCGGACAACGGCTCGGGCGCCGGTGGCAGATCGCGATGCCGGTAGTCGGGCCCCTCGATCCGGACGGTCGTGAATATCTGGGCCAGCGTGTTGATCTCGCGCAGGAAGTCCTGGGCGGCAAACCGGCCCTCGCCCAACTGCTCGGGCAGCGTGTTGGAGGTGGCCGCGATCGAGACGCCGCGCTCCACCAACGCCGAGAGCAACCGCGAGATCAGTGTCGTATTGCCCGGGTCGTCGAGCTCGAACTCGTCGATGCACACCACCGAATACTCGGAGAGCAGGTCGATGCACTCGTTGTAGCCGAACACGCCGGCCAGCTGAGTCAGCTCGCCGAACGTGGCGAACGCGGTCGGGGCGTCCCCCTGGGACAGCGTGTAATACGTCGAGGCCAGCAGGTGGGTCTTGCCGACGCCGAACCCGCCGTCCAGGTACAGCCCGACCCCGGGCAGGACCTCGCGCTTGCCGAACAGCTTCTTCTTGCCCGCCCGGCGAATCGCAGCCTGTTCGCAGAATTTGCGGCAGGATTCGACCGCGGCGGCCTGGGACGGTTCGGCCGGGTCCGGCCGGTAGCTGTCGTAGCTGACGTCGGCGAACGTCGGCGGCGGAATCAACTGTGCGACCAACCGCTCCGGAGTGACGGTGGGATGACGATCGGCGAGATGAGCGACGCCGCTGGACCCGTGCATTCAGGCAGCGTAACGACGTGCTCCAATTCAGTTCATGTCCGATGACACCGCCGGGACAGACCTGACCGTGCTGGGAAACGTCGACAAGATCGTCGACGGTCAGCTGGCTCACTACTACGCCTACCCCGATGACCTGCAGCGATGTTGGGTCCGGGGCAACATGATCAGCAGTCTGGACGGCGGCGCCACCGAGGACGGCAAGTCCGGCGGGCTGGGCGGTCCGGGCGACCGGGCTGTGTTCAATCTCATGCGCCAGAGCGCCGACGTCATCCTGATGGGCGCGGCGACGGTGCGGATCGAGAACTACTCCGGTGTACAGCTGTCAGCCGCCCAACGGCAGGAACGCCAGCGGCGCGGACAGGCCGAGGTGCCGCCGATCGCCGTCGTCACCGCGTCGGCCGCCCTCGACCACGAAGCCAAATTCTTCACGCGCACCGAGGTCCCACCGTTGATCCTCACCGCCACCCAGACCGTGGCCGACGCGCGTCGGCGGCTGGGCGGGGTCGCCGAGGTGCTCGGCGCCTCCGGCGCGGACCCGACGCGCGTCGAACCGGCCGTTGCGCTGCGAATCCTCGCCGAACGCAAGCTCTTCCGGGTGCTGACCGAGGGCGGCCCGTCGCTGCTGAGCCTGCTGATCGAAAACGAGCTACTCGACGAGTTGTGCCTGACCGTGGCACCGGTCCTCGTCGGCGGGGTGGCTCGACGCATCGCCACGGGTCCGGGCCATGCGCACACCCGGATGCGGCCTGCTCACCTGCTCACCGACGACGAGGGCTACCTGTACACCCGCTACGTCCGCGGCTAGTACAAACCGTGTCGCTACTGTGGTCAGCATGCGTCATCAGCTGGTGAAAGCCCTGCGGAGGTCGGCGGTCGCCGCACCTGTCCTGTCACTACTGCTCACCGCATGCTCACCCCTGCTGGCCGCAGATCCGCGCTATGCCACCAACTCCGGCGCCCACCCGCAGGGGCAGCCGGAAACCACCTCGGCGGCCCCAGCCGGCCCGCCCGGCATCGAAGCGCCCAAGAACGACCTGTCCTGGCGGGACTGCACGCCGCGCGTGTTCAACGGTGCCGGCATCCAGCCGCTGCCCGACATCACGCTGGACTGCGCGACCTACGACGCCGATCTCGACTCGATCAACGGGGCCACCGGCACGCTCAGCATCGGCGTGGTGCGGGCCCGGTCCACGCAGACCCCGGCCGATGCCGGCCCACTGGTGATGACCACCGGATCCGACATTCCCTCCTCGGTGCAGCTGCCGACGTGGCTGGCGCACTCGGGAACCGACGTTCTCAAATCTCATCCCGTCGTCGCAGTGGACCGGCGCGGCATCGGGATGTCCGGCGCACTGGACTGCCGCGACGTCTACGACCGTCAGGAAATGCTGGACCAGACGCAGTTTCAGGCCGGCGATGATCCGGTGGCCAACCTGGGCGCGGTCACCATGACCGCCACGACCAGTTGCACCGACACCATCGCCCCGGGCGACTCGGCCTACGACAACGCCCACGCCGCCGAAGATCTGGAACGGCTGCGCAGCACCTGGGATGTGCCCGCCCTGGCGCTGATGGGCGTCGGCAACGGCGCCCAGGTGGCACTGGCCTACGCCGGCTCACACCCCAACAAGGTGTCCCGGCTGATCCTGGACTCCCCGCTGCCGCTGGCCGTCGGCGCCGAGGCCGCGGCCGAGCAACGCGTCAAGGGACAGCAGGCCGCACTGGACGCCTTCGCCGCGCAGTGCGTGGCCACCAACTGCCCGCTGGCGCCGGATCCGAAGGGCGCCGTCGACGCCCTGCTGGCCGACGCCCGGGCCGGTCGCGGCCCCGGCGGAGCCTCGGTGGCCACCCTGGCCGACGCGATCACCACCGGCATGGGCTTCCCCCAGGGCGACCGCGTGGCCGCCACCAACAACCTGGCGAACGCCCTGGCCGCGGCTCGCGCCGGTGACGCCGGCCCGATCTCGGGCCTCATCACCCAGGCGGACAACCTGCGCCAATCCGACGGCCAGTTCGTCAACTCCTGCAGCGACGCCCTCAACCGGCCCACCCCGGACCGGGTCCGCGAACTGGTGGTCGCCTGGGGCAAGCTCTACCCGCAGTTCGGCGCCGTCGGCGCGCTGAATCTCGTCAAATGCCTCAACTGGCCCAGCGGCACGGCACCGAAAGACCCGCAGGACCTCAAGATTCCGGTGCTGCTGCTCGGCGTGCGCAACGACCCGATCGTCGGCAGCGAGGGTGTCGCCGCCGTCGCCGCGACCATCATCAACGCCGGCGCCAACAACCGGCGGGTGATGTGGCAGGGCATCGGCCACGGCGCCAGCATCTACACGCCGTGCGCGCTCCCGCCGCTCACCGGTTACCTCGACAGCGGCAAACTGCCCGAGACCGACACGTACTGTCCTGCCTGACGCGGGGCACGATCGGCGTCGGTGTACGGTTCGCTGGTGGCCGAAGCAGAACCCCCGACCAATTCAGTCCGAGTCGGTCTTCTGAACTCCTTCCGTCCCCGCACCTCCGCGCCGAGCACCGCTTCGGTGCTGCGCTCGGTGTTGTGGCCGATCGCGATCCTGTCGATCATCCATCGCAGCTACGTGCTGGCGACCAACGGTTACATCACCGACGACTTCGGGCCCGTGTATCGCGCGGTCTCGAATTTCCGCCGGCACTGGGCCATCTACAACGAGCATTTCAACTTCGTCGATCCGCACTACCTGTACCCTCCGGGCGGCACTCTGCTGCTGTCTCCGTTCGGGTTCCTGCCCGAGTTCGCATCGCGCTTCTGGTTTGTCGCGTTCAACGCGGTGGCCGTGATCATCGCGGCCTGCTTTCTGGTACGGCTGTTCAAGTTCTCCCTGACCTCGGTGGCGCTACCGGCCCTGCTGTTGGCCATGTTCTGCACCGAATCGGTCACCAACACACTGGTTTTCACCAACATCAACGGCTGCGTGCTGCTCGGTGAGGTGCTGTTCTTCTGGTTCCTGCTCAAGGGCGGCACCCGCAATGTCCTGATCGCCGGCGCGGCCATCGGTCTGACGCTGGTGGTGAAGCCGCTGCTGGTGGTGCTCCTGCTGCTGCCGCTGCTGAACCGGCAGTGGCGCGCGCTGATCACGGCCGTCGGTGTGCCACTGGTGTTCAACGCGGTGGCCTGGCCGCTGTCGGCCGACCCGATGGGCTTCATACGCAATACCGCGCCCTACATCCTGGAGACCCGCGACTACTTCAACTCCTCGATCCTGGGCAACGGCATCTACTACGGGCTGCCGATGTGGTTGATCATCGCGCTGCGCCTGGCCGCCGTGGTGCTGGCAGTGGTCAGCCTCTGGCTGCTGTACCGCTACTACCGTGAGCGCGATCAGCTGTTCTGGATGCTGACCTCCTCGGGTGTCCTGCTGGTCAGCTCGTGGCTGGTGCTCGGACTGGCCCAGGGCTACTACTCGATGATGCTGTTCCCGTTCCTGATGACGGTGGTGCTGCCGAACTCGGTGATCCGCAACTGGCCGGCGTGGCTCGCCGTCTACGGATTCATGACCATGGACCGCTGGCTGTTGTGGCGTTGGCCCACCACCGGCCGCTTCCTGGAGTACATGAAGATCACCTACGGCTGGTCACTGATGCTGATCGTGGTGTTCTGCGTGCTGTACTTCCGCTACCTGGACGCCAAGCAGGACGGCAGGCTCGACGAGGGTATCGACCCGCCGTGGCTGAGCCGCCCCAAGGAAGCCGAATCAGTCTGAGGTGAACTGCATGACCTGACCCGCCAACCGGGTACGGGTCTGCATCGCCAGGCCGTGGCGCGCACACACCTCGTCCAGTTCATCGGGATTCACCAGCCGGAACGGTGACCGGTCGAGCCGGTGGATCGCGGTCGCCATCGGGGTGCGGGTCAGGTCATAGCCGGTGAACACCCCGCCGGGCCGCAGCACCCGGGCGATCTCGGCGACCGCTTTCTCCCAGTCCACGATGTGGTGCAGCATCAGGCAGCTGAGCACCGAATCGAACGAGTCGTCGCCGAACGGCAGGTCTGTGGCATCGGCCCCGCGCACGGTCACATTGTCGAATGCCCCCAGCCGGCGGGCCGCGGTGCGCACCATGGCCGGGTCGAAGTCGGTGGCGGTGATTGCCAGCTCTGGGTTCGATTGGCGTAGCCGGGCGGCGATATCACCACTGCCCGAACCGATTTCGAGCACATCATGACCCAGCCGATCGACCGGGATGCTGCCGAGCACGGCCTGCCCGGTTCCTCCGCGCCACAGCGCCGTCTTGCAGAATGCGCGCTCGATCCGTGACATTGCCGGCATGAGAGCTCCCGTCCTCGATGTGCTGATACTCCACCCTGACCGGTTGTCGCCGCCATCGCTTGTACCGATCGGTCGTATGAGAGATTGAGGTGATGAGCGAAGACCGCGCCGCCTGGTCAGGTGCACTGGCGGTCGTTGCGGGTGCCCTGTGCTACACCGGCAAGCTGTCCGACGCCCGCCGACATCGCCACGCGGCCGCCCAGGTGGTGCGGTCCTGGGCAGGTCCGTTCGAGCTGGCCGATGCGCACGGACGCCGAGAGGTGACCTCCGCCGCGGTCATCCCGCCGGGGCGGGACCATTCGATCCGGATCCTCACGCCCACATCGGGGGTACTGGTCTTCCTCGACCCGAGCGCTTTCAGCCGTACCAGCCCCGACAATGACGATGTGGCCGAATGGGTGTCGACCGGTCGCGAACTTCCCTGTTGGACAAGTCCGTTGCCACCGGAACAGCTGCTCGACGACCTGATGGCCGCTCCGCCCACCGGCTACGCCCGGCCGACGGCAGAGAGCTGGCACGCCAGCGTGCTCGCCGCGGTCGAGTTGGTCCCGCGCCTGCTTCCGGACCCGGTCCGGCTCACCGACGTCGCACAACAGGTCGCACTGTCACCGAGCCGGCTCGGTCGGCTGTTCAACGAGCAGGTGGGACAGTCGTTTCCGACGTACGTTCGCTGGGCGCGCCTACGCTGCGCCGTGGAAGCCCTGCGCGACGGGGCATCGCTCACCGACGCCGCCCATGCCGCCGGGTTCACCGACAGCGCACACGCCAATCGGGTCTGTCACGAGATGTTCGGAATGGCACCGAGCCAGGCCAGCCGAGAACTGGTGTGGGCATAGCGCACACTGACGCGGAGCACGTAGCGTGGAAACATGACGACCGACGGTCCCAAGCTGCAACTGACCGATGACGAGTGGCGCGAGAAGCTGACCACGGAGGAGTTCGCCGTGCTGCGCCGGGCGGGCACCGAGCGCCCGTTCGTCGGTGAGTACACCGACACCAAGACCGAGGGTGTCTACGAGTGCCGGGCCTGCGGCGCCGAGTTGTTCCGCAGCTCCGAGAAGTTCGAATCGCATTGCGGCTGGCCGTCGTTCTTCGATCCGGCCGATTCCGCCGCGGTGATCCTGCGGTCGGACACGTCGTTGGGCATGCGGCGGGTCGAGGTGCTCTGCGCCAATTGCCACAGCCACCTGGGCCACGTTTTCGAGGGCGAGGGCTACCCCACCCCGACCGATCAGCGGTACTGCATCAACTCCATCTCGCTGAAGCTGGTGCCCAAGACGGAGTGAGGTTGGGCCTCAATCGACCCGGGTGGCGTGCACCTCCCAGAACGGCATGTGCACCCGTCCGTCGACCAGCCAGGGTTCGATGACCCGCAGCCGCTCCAGCAGCGGGGTCATCTGGTCGGCCATGTCAGGGTTGCGGGCCGCCATCATCTCGAAGACCTCGACGCTGACATTGCCCTGGTAGGTGGTCGTGCCGAGATAGGTGATCTCCCAGCCGGCGTCGGGAAGCACCCCACGGAAATCGTCGGCCGTCATCGAACGCGGCATCTTGAAGCCGTTGACGGTGTGGTCACCGAATTCGTACATGTAGAGCCGCGCACCGGGTTTCGTGGCCCGGTGCAGGGCCCGCGCGTACGAGTTCTGCAACTCGGGCTCGTCGGTGAAGACGTGATAGAAGGCGGTGTCGACGACGGTGTCGAACTTGCCTTCCAGCCCCTCCAGCTTGGTCGCGTCGGCCACCCGGAAGTCCACCGTCACGCCGGCCTTCTGCGCGTTCTGTCTCGCCCGTTCGATCGCGGCCGGTGAGGCGTCGATGCCCGTGGCCGACAAGCCTTTTGACGCGTAGTGGATGGCATGGTGACCAGGTCCGGTGCCGGGATCGAGCACCTCACCCTTGACGGCGCCCAGCGCGACGAGCTGCTGCACGACCGGCTGCGGCCCGCCGATGTCCCACGGTGTCGCGGCGGGCAGTCCATGCGCCGTCCGCTCGTCGCGGTACATCTCTTCGAAGCGATCGGATTCTTGCGGAGCAGTCATGTCCGCGAGGGTAGACCCGCTGACTGAAAGCCCAGGTCAGTCCACCTGCGGTCGTCACCCCCACCGTCACACCCACTGTCACGCTGGAGTGGCGCTCGACGGGCAGGGTCACTCTGGCGTGACAACGGGCCACGAACCCAACCCTCATTGTCACGCTGGAGTGGCCGTCGGGCTCGACAGCCACTCCAGCGTGACAAAGACAGAAATCGCCGAATGCTACGGCAGCTTGGCGACCAGATCCTCGACGCTGACCCGCGGGCCGGTGAAGAACGGCGTCTCCTCGCGGGTGTGGCGGCGGGCGTCGGTGGCCCGCAGATCGCGCATCAGGTCGACGATGCGATCGAGTTCGGGAGCCTCGAAGGCGAGGATCCACTCGTAGTCGCCGAGGGCAAACGCCGGCACCGTGTTGGCCCGCACGTCCTTGTAGCCGCGGGCGGCCATGCCGTGCTCGGACAGCATGCGGCGACGCTCCTCTTCGGGAAGCAGGTACCACTCGTAGGACCGCACGAACGGGTACACGCAGATGTAGTCGCCCGGATCCTCACCGGCGATGAATGCCGGGACGTGGCTCTTGTTGAACTCGGCCGGCCGGTGCAGCGCCACGCTGCTCCACACCGGGTCGCTGATGCGGCCCAGTGCGGTGGTGCGGCGGAAGTCCGAATAGGTCGCCTGCAGCGCCTCGATGGTCTCGGCGTGGGTCCAGACCATGAAGTCGGCGTCGGCCCGCAGGCCGGCCACGTCATACAGGCCGCGCACGACGACTCCGCGCTCTTCCTGGGTCTTGAAGAACGCCGCCGCCTCGTCGGTCACCTGGGTGCGTTCTTCACCCAATTCCCCGGGGCTCACCGCGAACACCGAGAACATCAGGTAGCGGAGGGTGGAGTTCAGTTCGTCGTAGTCGAGCTTGGCCATGCGCCTATCGTGCCACGCCGCCGCGCACCAGTTCCCCGGCCGCCCGGGTGGCGGTGCCCACACATGCGGGCACCCCGATCCCGTCGAGATAAGCGCCCGCCACCGCCAGGGTCGGCGGCAGCCCGGCGCGCAGTTCGGCGACCAACTCGCCGTGGCCCGGACCGTACTGCGGCATCGCGTCGATCCAGCGGTGGACATGGCTGTCCACCGGATCCACCGTGACACCGAACAGCGTGCTCAGATCGCGTGCCGACCAGGCCAGCAGGTCGTCATCGCCGGTGTTGGCGGCCATATCGTCGCCGTACCGGCCGAAGGACAACCGCACCATCTCGACATTCCCGCGCCGGCCCCACTTGCGGGAGGACATGGTGATCGCCTTGGCGTTGAGGCGCTCCCCCGCGGTCACGAGCACGCCCGATTGCTGCGGCAACGGTGTCCCGCCCGGCAGCGCCAGGGCCACCACCGCTGCCGATGCCACCCGGATGCGCCGGGCCGCGGCCGCCGTCTGCGGTGCGATGTGCTCGATCAGCGACGGCAGGTGCGGCGCCGGCACCGCCAGCAGCACCCCGTCCGCGTACCAGCTGGCCCCCTCGTCGTCGAGCACCGACCAGCCGCGTCCGTGCCGGTCCACCCGCACCGCGGTGACCTGGGCCCACCGCGCGTCGGCCCGGCGGCGCAGCTCCTCGAGCAGCACGGTGTAGCCGCCGTCGACGGCGCCGAACACCGGTGCGTTCGACGGCGGCGGCAGCGCCTCGCGCACCGCGTCGGTGAGGCTGCGGGCCCCGCGGTCCAGCGCGGCGGCCACCGACGGCACCGCCGAACGCACTCCGATCGTCGTCGACGATCCGGCGTACACGCCGGTGAGCAGGGGGTCGACGGACCGCGTCACCACCTGCGGGCCGAACCGGTCACCGACCAGCTCGGCGACCGACGGATCGGCGCCCGGAGTCCACTTCAGTGGCCGCGCGCGCTCGTCGAGGATGCGGGCCACGGTCTGGTCGTCGACGAGACCGAGCAGCGACGACGCCTGCGCCGGAATGCCCTGCACGGTGCCTTGCGGCAACTGATGCATCCGCGCACCGCTGTAGATCAGCGGGCGGGTGCCGGTGGGGCTGAGCCGTCGGCCGGCCAGTCCCAGCTCGTCGAGCAGGTCGAGCATCTCGGGCCTGCGCACGATGAACGCCTCGGCGCCGACATCGAACGGCTGCCCGCCGACCCGTTCGGTGCGCAGCACGCCGCCCAGCCGGTCCGCCGGATCGAGCAGCGTGATCTGCGCCCGGGGTCCGGCTGCCAGCCTCAACCGATAGGCGGCGACGAGTCCTGAAATACCGCCGCCGACAATGCAATAGGACGCACTCACAGGGAGTGCACCAGGGTCACCGCCTCGGTGATGATGCCGGGATCGGTCGCCGGCAGCACACCGTGGCCCAGGTTGAAGACGTGCCCGGCCGCCCCGGCGGCCACTGCTGCCCGCCCGTCGGCGACCACACGGCGCACCGCCTCCTCGGCCACCGGCCAACCCGCCAGCAGCACCACCGGATCCAGGTTGCCCTGCAGTGCGCGGCCGGGCTCGACCCGGGCCGCGGCGTCGACCAGAGCGGTACGCCAGTCCACCCCGACCATGGTGGCCGGCGCGGACCCCAGCGCCTCCGACATGGCGCCCAGCAGTTCTGCGGTGCCGACCCCGAAATGCGTCATCGGCACGCCGGCCCCGGCCATGGCGGCGAACACCCGCGTGGTGTGCGGCAGCACGTAGGCGCGGTAATCGGCCAGCGACAGCGTCCCGGCCCAGGAGTCGAACACCTGCAACGCATCAACCCCGGCGTCGACCTGGGCCTGCAGGAAGGCGATGGTCAAATCGGTCAGCGAGGCCATCAGGGCGTGCCAGGTGGCCGGCTCGCCCAGCATCATCGCCTTGGTGCGCTCGTGGTGTCGGCTCGGACCGCCCTCGACCAGGTAGGAGGCCAGCGTGAACGGGGCGCCCGCGAAGCCGATCAGCGGCACGTCGCCCAGTTCGCGCACCAGCATCGAGACCGCCTCGGTGACCGGCGAGACCTGTGCCGCATCAAGCGGTTTCATGGCCTCGACATCCGCCCGCGTCCGGATCGGCTGTTCGATCACCGGACCCACGTCGGGCACGATGTCCAGGCCGATCCCGGCGGCTTTCAGCGGCACCACGATGTCGGAGAACAGGATCGCGGCGTCCACCCCGTGCCTGCGCACCGGTTGCAGGGTGATCTCGCAGAC
This sequence comes from Mycolicibacterium arcueilense, assembly GCF_058536225.1. Lineage (NCBI taxonomy): Bacteria > Bacillati > Actinomycetota > Actinomycetes > Mycobacteriales > Mycobacteriaceae > Mycobacterium > Mycolicibacterium arcueilense. The sequence goes on along the minus strand of NZ_JBZTYL010000007.1, from coordinate 1,589,290 downwards.
CAGTTCCGGGTCGAAGCAGGCGTCCAACATGCGGTGCTGGGCGCGCAGCGCACGATATTCCGGCAACGACCGGCCGGCCTGGCGCATGAACCACACCGGCACACGGTGCGGAGTGCGGCCACTGGCGGCGGCAAGGTAGGGGGATTCGGGCAGCTCCCGGCGGGTACTCATCGGCTCCTATGGTGCCACGACCCGTCTGACGCGGGCCGTTGCCGGTTCGTGACTGCCTCACTCCGGCGCGCCTGCGTACCGTCCTTGCCTTATCAGCTAGCGTCAAAAGCCGTGACCTCTGCCGAACCGGCCCAGTTCCGGACGGCGGTGGCGGCGATGAGCGCCACCACCGTACGGCCGGAAATCGAGCTGGGTCCGATACGACCGCCCCAGCGGCTGGCGCCGTACAGCTATGCGCTGGGCGCCGAGGTCCGACATCCTGAGGCGACGGTCGTCCCGGAGCGTTCCGAGGGCGACGCCTTCGGACGGTTGATCCTGCTGCACGACCCCGAAGGCGCCGAGGCCTGGGACGGCACCATGCGGCTGGTCGCCTACATCCAGGCCGACCTTGACTCCAGTGAGGCCGTCGACCCGCTCCTGCCCGAGGTGGCGTGGAGCTGGTTGGTGGACGCCCTGGACACCCGCGCGGAGCACGTCACCGCGCTCGGCGGCACCGTCACCGCCACCACCTCGGTCCGCTACGGCGACATCTCCGGCCCGCCGCGGGCCCATCAGCTCGAGCTGCGGGCCTCCTGGACCGCCACCGATCTGGAGTTGGGACCGCACGTGGAGGCATTCTGTGAAGTTCTCGAGCACGCCGCCGGGTTGCCGCCGGCCGGCGTCACCGACCTGAGTTCCCGCACGCGCGCTTGACATGACCGACGAAAACCTTCCAGTCTCAACAGACTCAGGCGCTGCCGAGCCCGAAGAGTCCGAATCGACCCCGCTGCTCTCCCCCGCCGAAGGGGTGCCCGAGGTCTGTGTCACCGCCGGTGAAATCTCCTCAGCGGCAACATCTCTGGCCAAGGGCAGCGGCCCGTTCGCGATCGACGCGGAACGCGCGTCGGGCTTCCGCTACTCCAACCGTGCGTATCTGGTGCAGATCCGCCGCGCGGGTTCGGGCACCGCGCTGATCGACCCGGTCAACCACGGCGGCTCCCCCATCGACGCGATGGCGCCGGTGGCCGATGCCCTGTCCCAGGACGAATGGGTGCTGCACGCCGCCGACCAGGACCTGCCATGCCTGTCCGAGATCGGCCTGCGCCCGGGCAAGCTCTATGACACCGAACTGGCCGGTCGGCTGGCCGGTTTCGAGCGGGTCAACCTCGCGGCGATGGTCCAAAGGTTGCTCGGCCTGCAGTTGATGAAGGGCCACGGCGCGGCCGACTGGTCCAAACGCCCGCTGCCTGCCGATTGGCTCAACTACGCCGCGCTGGACGTCGAGGTACTGCTGGAACTGCGCAACGCGATCGCCGCGGTCCTCGAGGAGCAGGGCAAAACCGACTGGGCGACACAGGAATTCGAGTATCTGCGCACCTACGTCGCCCAGCCCACCCGGCGTGACCGCTGGCGGCGCACCTCCGGTATCCACAAGGTGCGCAACCCGCAGGCACTGTCGGCCGTACGCGAGCTGTGGACCACCCGCGACACCATCGCCCGCGGACGCGACATCGCACCCGGACGGATCCTGCCCGACGCGGCGATCATCAACGCCGCCACTACCGACCCCAAGACGGTCGAGGAACTGATCGCCCTGCCGGTCTTCGGCGGCGCCAAACAGCGCAAGAGCGCGAAGGTCTGGCTGGACGCCCTGGCCCGGGCCAGGGACAACACCGATCCGCCCGAGGCCAACGACGCTCAGAGCGGCCCGCCGCCCGCAGCGCGGTGGGCCAGACGCAAACCGGAGGCCGCGGCGCGCCTTGAAGCCGCCCGGGCCGGTCTGGCCGAACTGTCGCAGCGGGTCTCAGTGCCCGCCGAGAACCTCATCACCCCCGAAGTGGTGCGCCGGTTGTGCTGGGACTGGCGTCCTGTCGGCGACGTGGCCACCGCAGTGGAGGAATTCCTCGTCGAGGCCAACGTCCGGCCGTGGCAACGGGAACTGACGGTGCCGGTGCTGGCCGCCGCCCTCAGCTCCGACTGAGCCTCCGCCGATTCATCCGCCCACCCGGCCGATGTGGGCCAGGAAATGCGTCAGCACCCCCTGCGGATCCTCGATCTGCGGCCAGTGCGCGATGTCGTCGGCAAGCATCACGACGTCGGGATCGGGGATGACCTCGAGGTAGCGCTTCGCCATGTGCCGCCCGGAGTTCGGGTCCGACGGCCCGTCGATCAGCCGCATCGACACGTCGGTCTCCCGCATGGCCCGCACCCACCGGTTGCGGTGGGTATAGCGGTCGTTGACGAACCGTCCGACCTTGTGGACGACCCGCTTCCCGTCGTTGAACTCCAGGATCTGGTGGAACTTCTCCATCAGATCCTGCGACGGTTTGGTGTTCACGCCGAACATCTCCCTGATGGTGGGCTCCACCAAACGACGTGAGAACCGGCTGCCCTGCAGCGGACTCATGATGTCGCCCAACGGGGTTCGCGACATCGCCTTCTGCAGGAGCCGTGGCGTGTAGGCCTCGTTGAACAGTCCGCCGTTGAGCCAGGTGATCGATTCGATGTTCAGTGCGCCGTAGGACCGGTCACCGAACTGGTGGCGGGCCAGCAGTTCCTGACCCACCGAATCACCCAGGTCGTGGGCCAGGATGTGGGCGCTGCCGACGCCGAGGTGATCCAGCAGCGCCTCGTGCATGTCGGCATGGTCGGGCACCGTGTAGCCGTAGGCCACGGGCTTGTCGGAGAACCCCATGCCGATCATGTCCGGCGCGATGACGGTGAACCGCTCGGTCAACGTCGGCCAGATCAGTGACCAGTCCCAGGAGTTGAACGGATAACCGTGGATGAGTAGAAGATTCGGCCCGCTACCCTCGACCCGGTAGAAGATGTCGAAGCCGAGGTAGTCGAAAGACTGCCCGGCGTCCTTCCAGTTCTGCAGTTCGGCGTCCATGTCTGAAACCTATGCTGTCTGCGCGGGGACTGGAATATCGTCGATGCGATGGCGCAGCAGCAGGAAGCCGAAGACGAACAGGAACGAGAGCGTTTCGCAGACCGTGCCCTGAGGATCGCCGAGGATGCGGTCTACTGGTCGATCGCGGCACTCCTGCTCGTCGGGTCAGTCGTGCTGATCGTCGCGCAGGTCAACACCTTGCTGCGACTGGGCGGCAGCCCGACCACCCCCATCATGCTGGAGCTGCTGGACGGCCTGCTGCTGGTCTTCATCTTCGTGGAACTGCTCTATGCGGTGCGGACCTCACTGCGATCTCGTGAGCTGGTCGCCGAGCCGTTCCTGATCGTCGGCATCCTGGCCTGCATCAAAGAAATCGTCGTGGTGTCGGTGGACGCGGCCAAGCTGCTCGACAAGGGTCCGGAGTTCGCCCGCGCCATCGTTCAGGTCGGCGTGCTCGGCGGCCTGGTGCTCGTCCTGGCCATCGCCATCTTCGTGCTGCGGCTGCAACGCCGCGGCGCCGACCACATGCGCGACAAGCCGGACGATTCCTAGTCGACCTGGTGGCTGACTTCCTGCTCGCCCACCCGCGCGCCGATCGCGGCGATCCACCCCGTGATCTGGCGGGCGATGTGCTGATCGGTCAGACCGACCGCGGCGAGCACCTCGCCGCGCGAAGCATGCTCCTGGAACACCTGCGGGACACCGAGATCCCGGCATGGCACGTCGATCTCGGCGTGGCGCAGTGCCGCCGACACAGAAGAACCGATGCCGCCGTGCACGCCGTTGTCCTCGACCGTGACCACCAGCTTGTGCCGGCGGGCCAACTCTCCGATGGCGTCCGGAACCGGTAGCACCCAGCGCGGATCCACCACAGTGACACCGATGCCCTGGTTGCGCAGCCGCTCGGCGACTGCCAACGCCATCGACGCGAACGATCCCACCGCGACCAACAGCACGTCCTCGGTCAGCCCCTCGGCCGGGACGGCAAGGACGTCGATGCCGCCGCGCCGCTCAAGCGCCGGAATGTCTTCGCCCACATCGCCCTTGGGGAACCGCAGCGCCGTCGGGCCGTCGTTGACCGCGAGCGCCTCCCCGAGTTCCTCCCGCAGGGAGGCACCGTCGCGGGGGGCCGCGACCCGGATGCCCGGGATGATGCCGAGGACCGACAGGTCCCAGACCCCGTTGTGGCTGGCCCCGTCGGGCCCGGTGACACCGGCCCGGTCCAGCACCATGGTGACCGGCAGCTTGTGCAGTGCGACATCCATCATCAGCTGGTCGAACGCGCGGTTGAGGAACGTGGAGTAGAGGGCCACGACCGGATGCAGGCCACCCATCGCCAGGCCGGCCGCCGAGGTCATGGCGTGCTGCTCGGCGATGCCCACGTCAAAGAACCTGTCCGGGAACCGGTCCCGGAACGCACTCAGACCCGTGGGCCCCGGCATGGCCGCGGTGATCGCCACGACATCACGCCGTTTGGCGCCGACCTTGACCAGCTCGTCGGAGAACACCGACGTCCAACCGGGAGCGGAAGCCTTCGTCGGCAGCCCCGTCTCCGGGTCGATGACGCCGCAGGCGTGCATCTGATCGGCCTCGTCGTTCTCGGCATGCGCGTAGCCCATCCCCTTGCGGGTCACCACGTGCACGATCACCGGGGCCTTGAAGCCGCGGGCATGGCGCAGCGCGTTCTCCACGGCATGCTCGTCGTGACCGTCGATCGGGCCGACGTACTTGATGCCCAGATCGGTGAACATCACCTGCGGGGCGATCGCATCTTTGATGCCGGCCTTGATGCTGTGCATGCACTGGTAGCAGAACTCACCGACGACGGGCAGCCCACGGACCGCCTTGCGGCCCTCCTCCAGGATGCGCTCATAGCCCGGCTGCAACCGCAGCCCGGCGAGATGGTCGGCGAAGCCGCCGATGGTGGGCGCGTAGCTGCGGCCGTTGTCGTTGACGACGATGACCACCGGCCGGCCGCCCGTGGCGATGTTGTTCAGTGCCTCCCAGCACATGCCACCGGTCAGGGCGCCGTCACCGACCACCGCCACCACGTGGCGATTGCGGTGTCCGGTCAGCTCGAAGGCCTTGGCCAGACCGTCGGCATAGGACAGTGCGGTGCTGGCGTGGCTGGACTCCACCCAGTCGTGCTCGCTCTCGCTGCGCGACGGGTATCCGGACAGGCCGTCCTTGCACCGCAGGCTGTCGAAATCCTGTGCGCGACCGGTCAGCATCTTGTGCACGTACGCCTGATGGCCGGTGTCGAAGACGATCGGATCGTGCGGCGAATCGAACACGCGGTGCAGCGCCAAGGTGAGTTCGACGACCCCCAGATTGGGGCCGAGATGTCCGCCGGTTGCAGCGACCTTGTGGATCAGGAACTGACGGATTTCCTGTGCCAAATCAGTCAACTCGGACTGTGACAGGTGCTGCAGATCAGCGGGGCCGCGGACCTGTTCAAGCATCCAGCCAGTGTACGCACGCATCCCGAAGTCAGTCCTGTCGAGGCTGATAGATATCGGGCACACCGTCGTGGTCGGCGTCGACGGTCTCCAACTGGTGAATACGGCGATATGCGGCATTGCGCGACACCAGAACCACCGAGGCCAGCAGGCCCGCCACCACCGATCCGGTGACGACGGCGATCTTCACGTCGTCGTCAGCCACCGTGGAGTGCCCGAAGGCCAGTTCACCGATGAGCAGCGAGACCGTGAATCCGATCCCGGCCAACATCGCCACTCCGAGCACGTCCCGCCAGGCGAGATCCTCGTCCAGGCTCGCGTGGGTGAAGCGGGCCAGTAGATACGTGGTGGCCAGCACGCCGATGGGTTTGCCGAGCACCAGGCCGGCGATCACCCCGATGGTCACGGGGTGTGACAGGGCGCCGGCGAAGCCCGACCAACCACCGACCGTCACGCCCGCCGCGAAGAACGCGAACACCGGCACGGCAAACCCTGCCGACAGCGGGCGTACGAGGTGTTCGAAGTGTTTGGCCGACGCGTGGCGGCCCAGTACCGGAACGGTGAACCCGAGCACCACCCCGGCCACGGTGGCGTGCACACCACTGGCATGCACGAGCGCCCAGGCCACGATGGCCGGCGGCATCAGGATCCACCACTGGCGCACACCCCGCTGCACAGCAAACGCGTACAGCGCGATGGGGATCAGCGCGGCGGCCAACGGCCCGAGCGCCACGTCATCGGTGAAGAAGAAGGCGATCACCGCGATGGCCAGCAGATCGTCGACCACTGCCAGCGTCAGCAGGAAGATACGCAGCGCCGCGGGCAGGTGCGTGGACACCACGGCCAGCACCGCCAGCGCAAAAGCGATGTCGGTGGCGATGGGTACTGCCCACCCGCCGACGTTCTCGGGATGGCCCGAGAACAGATTGATCCCGACGAAGATCGCCGCAGGTACCACCATGCCGCCGACGGCTGCCGCGATGGGCAGCGCGGCCCGGGCCGGGTCCCGCAGGTCCCCCGCGACGAACTCGCGCTTGAGTTCGACGCCCACGACGAAGAAGAAGACCGCCAGCAGACCGTCGGCGGCCCAGGCCGACAGGCTCAGGTTCAGATGCAGCGACTGCGGGCCGATGACGAACTCCGAGAGCCGGTGATACCCGCTCGACCACGGCGAGTTGGCCCAGACCAGCGCCGCGCCCGCGGCGGCCAGCAGCAACGCCCCGCCGACAGTCTCGGTGCGCAGCAGATCGGAGACCCGCTGCCACTCCGGCCACGACCCGCGAGCAAGCAGACGTCGGCTGGTGTGTTCACGGCGATTGCTCATCGGGCTCCTGTGGTCAGCATGCATCGATCGCCGACCAGACTTCCCGGCACACCTGCGGTTCACGCTAACAGGTGCGGCATGCGAGCAAATGTCGATGAAGTCCGTGGCAGCGCCTCAAACCGGCGGCGAAACGCCGACCATCATGATTACGTAAGGTGTAGGCGAAGTCGATTACTCCGGGGTGCTGGTTGAGTCCATTCGATCACTATTACGCGCGTACCGCCCTGCTCGCTGCGCAGGGCAAGCGCGCCGGTATGCAGCGCCTAGTCGGGGTCACCATCGTCGGACTGAGTCTGGTCCCACTGCTGTTGCTGGTCAGTCCGATGGGGCCGCGGGGCGGCCTCCAATACGTCGCAGTGGCGGTCGGCATCGGCGGCCTGACCTTGGCGCAGTGGTGGTGGCGGCGGCAGTGGCCAAGCCGCACCCAGTCGTGGACCGTCGTGACCCTCGGGACGGCCTGCATCGCGGCGACCTGCATCCTGCTGGTGGATCCGGTGGTCGGCCTCATGGGTTCCAGTTCGTTGAGCCTGATCACCGCCTACACCGCATTCCTGCACAGCCGCCGGGTATTGCACCTGACCTGGGTGGCCTCCGGCGCCGTGGTGGCCTTCCTCGGGGTCCGGGTGGGCCTCACCGACGTCTGGCTGGGGGCCGTCGGCACGCTGGTCGCGCTCCTGGTGATCCTGAGCACCTCAGCGCTGTGCCGGATGGCAGTCGAGCTGATCGAACCCGACCGCGTCCAGCATCCGAGCGAGATCGACCCGCTGACTGGTCTGCTCAACCGCGAGGCCTTCGACATGCACACCGCCACGATGCTCGGCTCCCACAGCCGCCACGACGACCAGTACCTGGTGGTTGTGGCCGTCGGCATCGATGACATGGCGCTGCTCAGCGACATGGACGGCAGCCATAGCACGTTGCACGCCCGCGTCGCCGTCGCCCAGGCGATCCGCGAGACCGTGCGCCACAAGGTTCCGCTGGCCCACGTATCCGACAGCGAGTTCCTGATCGCCGACGTGTTCAAGACCAACGATCCGTCACCCCTGGTCAACCGGATCCGCATGGCGCTGACCACCACGCCCATGCGGTTGACCGCCAGCATCGGCAGCGCGTGCAGCCAGCTGCGTCCGCTGACCGAACTGCCCACTCCGCAGATCGTCGACGCCCTGGTGGCCCTGGCCGTCACCGCCATGAACCAGTCGAAGGCCCAGGGCGGCAACCGCGCCACCTACGCCCACTTCCCCACCCCCACGATGGGCCCCGACGCCCAGGAGTGAGCCGGGCCCGTTCAGCGGGTCAGCACCGCGACGCACTCGACGTGATGGGTGAGCGGGAAGGAATCGAACACCCGCAATTCCTCCACGGCGTAGCCGTGCCGCAGATACAGCCCCACGTCGCGGGCGAATGACGCAGCCTCACAACCGATGTGGATCACCCTCGGCGCCTCGGTGGCGGCCAGCGCGTCGATCACCTCACGCCCGGCACCGGTGCGGGGCGGATCGAGCACCACGACATCGGGACGTCCCGACTGCGCAGACAGCGCACGCCGCACCGAATCGGTGACCACCGAGACCCAGGGCAGGTCGGCCAACGCGCTGCGCGCGGCACGCGACGCCCCTCGGGAGGTGTCGACGGTCAGCACCCGTCCGTCGGGCCCGACCTGCTCGGCCAACGCGGCGGCGAACACCCCGGCACCGCCGTACAGATCCCACGCCGTCATCCCAGGCTGCAGCCCGGACCGATCGGCCACCAGCCCGCTGTAGAGGGCGGCCGCATCACGGTGGGCCTGCCAGAACGCCGTCACCGGCAGCATCCACTGCCGCGCGCCGATGCGCTGCACCGCCTCGTACTCGCCTTCGATCACGCGCGTCTGACTCTTCGAACCGGCCACGCGACCGTCTTTGCGGCCGGTCTTGGGGCCCGACTGCACGACGTGCCTGCGGCCGTCGGAATCCAGCACCGCGTGCACGTGCGCGCCGGGCGTCCAACGCATCTCTGCCAGTCCATCGGTCAGCTCGGCGGGCAGTTGTGCGCAGTCGAGATCGGTGACCAACTCGGCGCTGTGGTAGCGGTGGAATCCGGCCCGGCCGTCGCCGGTCGTGTCCAGCCGTACCCGGGTGCGCCAGCCGAGCACCTCGCCGGCACCGACCGGCTCGGCGACCGCGCTCTGCTCGTCGCGCCACGTGTATCCGCCCAGCCGGGCCAACTGGTTGGCCACCACCGCGCCCTTGAGCCGACGCGCCGCACCGGGCTCGGCGAATGCCAGATCGCAGCACCCGGCACCGTCGACGCCGGCGATCCGGCACAGCGACGCGACCCGGTCCGGTGACGGATCTATCACCTCGACAACCTCTGCGTGCCAATACGATCCGCGCTCGTCGAGCACCTTGACCCGTACGGTCTCGCCGGGCAGGGCATAGCGGACGAACACCACGCGGCCGTCGTGGCGGGCCACACAGCTGCCACCGTTGGCCGCCGGGCCCGTGGTCAGAGTCAGTTCCGTCATTCCAGAAAACCCCTGCGCGCGTCGCCCGGAGTGGCGCGAGGCTGCAGCGCCTTGAGCCGCTCCGACGAATTCAGTTGCCACGGAACCGAAGTCACCATCACGTTCGGCATGAACAGCAGCCGGCCCTTGAGCCGCAACGCGCTCTGGTTGTGCAGCACCTGCTCCCACCAGTGCCCCACCACATATTCGGGGATGAACACCGTCACCACCGTGCGCGGCGATTCCTTGGTAACCCGTTTGACGTAATCCAGCACCGGCCGGGTGATTTCGCGGTAGGGCGAGGCGATCACCTTCAACGGCACGCTGATGTCACTGTCTTCCCACTGGTGCACCAGGGCACGGGTCTCGGCGTCGTCGACGCTGACCGTGATCGCCTCCAGCACGTCCGGCCGCGTGGCCCGCGCATACGCCAGCGCCCGCTTGGTCGGCAGGTGCAGCTTTGACACCAGGACCACCGCGTGGTTGCGGCTCGGCAGGACGATGTCACCCTCGGCCTCGTCTTCCCTTTCGAGTTCGCGGGCGACGGTGTCGTAATGCTTGTGGATGAGTTTCATGATCACGAACAGGGCGCTCATCGCCAGGATCGCGATCCAGGCACCGGCGACGAACTTGGTGACCACGACGACCACCAGCACCGCACCGGTGGCGGTGAGCCCGACCGCGTTGATGATGCGCGACCGCATCATGTGCCGCCGCACCGCCGGGTCGGTCTCGGTGCGCAACAACCGGGTCCAGTGCCGGACCATGCCGATCTGGCTGAGGGTGAACGACACGAACACACCGACGATGTAGAGCTGGATCAGCGCGGTCACCTCGGCCCGGAAAGCCACCACGAAGGCGATCGCGGCAAGGGCGAGGAACAGGATGCCGTTCGAGAACGCCAGCCGGTCACCGCGCGTGTGCAGCTGCCGCGGCAAGAAGCGGTCCTGGGCCAGGATCGACCCGAGCACCGGAAAGCCGTTGAATGCCGTGTTGGCCGCCAAGACGAGGATCAGCGCGGTGACTCCTGCGATCAGGTACAGGCCCACCGGGAAGTCGTGGAACACCGCATCGGCGAGTTGCGCGATCAGGGTCTTCTGGTGATAGTCCGGCGGCGCACCGATCAGCTGTTCGTGCGGACGCTCGGCGATCTGCACGCCGGTCGCCTTCGACAGCAGAATGATTCCCATGAACAGCGTCACCGAGATGACCCCGAGCAGCAGCAGGGTGGTTGCCGCATTACGCGACTTGGGTTTCCGGAACGCCGGCACGCCGTTGCTGATCGCCTCGACACCGGTCAGGGCCGCCGAACCGGACGAGAACGCCCGGGCCACCAGGAACACCAGCGCGAAACCGAGGACTTCGCCATGTTCGGGGCGGATCTCGAAACCGGCGGACTCCGCGCGCAGCGGATGGTCCAGAACGTAGATCTGGAACAGACCCCAGCCCAGCATGATGTACATGCCGATCATGAACGCGTAGGTGGGAATCGCGAAGGCGGTACCCGATTCCCGCAGCCCGCGCAGGTTCATCGACGCCAGCAGCAGGATCGCCGCCACCGCGAACATCACCTTGTGTTGAGCGACGAACGGCACCGCCGAACCGATGTTCGACATCGCCGAGGACATCGACACCGCAACGGTCAGCACATAATCCACCATCAGCGCGCTGGCCACCGTGAGGCCGGCGGTCGGCCCGAGGTTCGTGGTGACGACTTCGTAGTCACCGCCACCGGACGGATAGGCGTGCACGTTCTGCCGGTAACTGGCGATCACGATCAGCATCACGGCCGCGACCGCCAGACCGATCCAGGGCGTCAGCGAGTAGGCCGTCAGCCCCGCCACCGAGAGCACCAGGAAGATTTCCTCTGGCGCATAGGCCACCGACGACAACGCATCGGAGGCGAACACCGGCAGGGCGATCCGTTTGGGCAGAAGCGTGTGAGAGAGCTTGTCGCTGCGGAACGGCCGCCCCAGTACCAACCGGCGCGTTGCCGTCGAAAGCTTGGACACGAGAGCCAAGACTAAGCCCGAACACGAAAAGTCGTCACAAAGCTGTAGCGTTCGAGTGCAACGGTTAAGCGCAACAGCGCTCCTCTGTCACCGGAAAGGACCGTCGGGTGCGTGTAGTCGTCATGGGGTGCGGCCGGGTGGGCGCGTCCCTCGCAGACAGCCTGGCCCGCATCGGCCACGAGGTCGCGGTCATCGACCGCGACACCACCGCGTTCCACCGGCTCTCGCCGGAGTTCGCCGGTGAGCGTGTGCTCGGGATGGGCTTCGACCGTGACGTGCTGCTGCGCGCCGGCATCGAGGAGGCCGGGGCGTTCGCCGCGGTGTCCTCGGGCGACAACTCCAACATCATCTCGGCGCGGGTGGCCCGTGAGACGTTCGGCGTCGAGCGCGTGGTGGCCCGTATCTACGACGCCAAGCGTGCTGCCGTCTACGAACGGCTGGGGATCCCGACGGTGGCGACCGTGCCGTGGACCACCGATCGTCTGCTCAACGTGCTCACCAGGGAGACCGAGACCACCAAGTGGCGCGATCCCTCGGGCAACGTGGGCGTGGCCGAACTTCCGCTGCACCAGGATTGGGCCGGGCACCTGGTCACCGATCTGGAGGCGGCCACGGGTGGCCGCGTGGCCTTCATGATCCGGTTCGGCAACGGCTACCTTCCCGAACCCAAGACCGTGATCCAGGCCGGCGACCAGGTGTACGCGGCCGCGGTATCCGGGCACATCGCCGAGGCGCTGGCCATCGCGGCGCTGCCGCCGAGCGAGGACTTGGAGTCGCACTGATGAAGGTTGCCATCGCCGGGGCCGGGGCCGTGGGTCGCTCCATCGCCCGCGAGTTGCTCGAGAACAACCACGATGTGACGCTGCTGGAGCGCAATCCCACCCACATCGACGTCGATGCCATCCCGGCCGCACACTGGCGGCTCGGCGATGCCTGTGAGCTCACCGTGATGGAGTCGGTCAAGCTCGAGGAATTCGACGTGGTGATCGCGGCGACCGGTGACGACAAGGTCAATGTCGTGGTCAGCCTGCTGGCCAAGACCGAGTTCGCGGTGCCGCGGGTGGTGGCCCGCGTCAACGACCCCCGGAACGAGTGGCTGTTCGACGAGAACTGGGGTGTGGACGTGGCGGTGTCGACACCGCGCATGCTCGCCTCGCTCGTCGAGGAGGCTGTCGCCGTCGGCGACCTCGTGCGCCTGATGGAGTTCCGCAAGGGGCAGGCCAACCTGGTCGAGATCACCCTGCCCGATGACACCCCGTGGGGCGGCAAGCCCGTCAAACGGCTCGAGCTGCCGCGCGACACGGCCCTGGTGACGATCCTGCGCGGAGCCAGGGTGATCGTGCCCGAATCCGACGACCCCCTCGAGGGTGGGGACGAGCTGCTGTTCGTCGCGGTCACCGAGTCCGAGGACGAGCTGCGCGAACTGCTGCTGCGTCCGGCGCCGCGCTAGGCCGCCTCAGTCGGCGCTCTGCGTCGTATCCTGCGCGTGCACAGCGCGCTGGGCGGCCCTGATGGCCAGATACGTCACCAGCGCGGCCACGGCGGTCAGCGGCCAGCCCATCGCGATACGTGCGAAACCCAACCAGCCGGTCTGGTCGGAGTCGTACAGATACTGCTGCACCAGAAACCGCGACCCGAACACCGCAACCCAGGTGAGGGTGGCGATGTCGAATGCCAGCACCGCCTTACCGACCTCGCGCCAGGCCCGGTCGTGGGTGTTCACCCAACCCCAGATGTAGCCGACCACCGGGCGCCGGACGATCACCGACACCCCGAACAGCACCGCGTACACCAGAGAGCTCCAAATGCCAAGCAGGAAATAGCCTTTCGACTCCCCCACCACGTAGGCGATCAGGGCACTGACGCCCACGGCGAAGAATCCCGACACCGCGGGCTGAACGGATTCGCGGCGGATCAACCGCCAGATGAGGATCAGTGTCGCCACGCCGAGCGCGGCTGCGATCGCCGGCATCAGGCCGAACGCCGTGGACACCGGGACGAACACCACCACCGGCAGCGACGAATAGATCAGGCCGCTGACGCCGCCCATCTGGTCCAGCACCGCACGTCCGCCGCCATGGGCAGGAGTCAGCGCCGGGTCACTCTCGGGGGGTTCAGGTGCGTTGCCTGTGTCCTCTTCGGGTTGGCTCACTTCTGAATTTCGTAGCGGGGGTTGTAAATCGCCTTCGCGCCGTTCTCCAGCTTGCCGACGCGGCCGTGCACCCTCAGAGTGCACCCCGATTCGATGCCCGGAATACGGCGCTGTCCCAGCCACACCAACAACACCGTGTCGGTACCGTCGAACAATTCGGCCTTGATGCCGCCGGAACACCCCTTGCCGTTACATTCCACGCTGCGCAGGGTGCCGACCATCGTCACTTCCTGGCCGCGCTGAGCGTCGATCGCTTTCAGCGCGCCGGTGTTGGCGGCCTCATCGCTGAGCTCTTCGACATCAAGCTGTTCGGGGTCTTCCGTCAGGCGTCGCGTAAGCCGGCGCAGATACCCTTCGGCCGTAGCCATGGCCTCTCCTGACCTTCTGCGGATCCACTGTGAATCCGCCCAACCAACGCCACCGTAGACCTCTTGTGCACCGAATGCCACGTGGGGTGTGGGTCGGCACGCCGACGATTTGACCGGGCAGGCACGATCGTGTGATGAGCGTCATTCTGCGCGGTGTTCCCACCGTTCTCCTGCCCGGCACCGGGTCCGACGACAACTACGTCTACCGGGCATTTTCCGATGCGCTGCATGATGCCGGCGCGCTGGTGGTGACCCCGCCACCGACTCCGGACCGGCTCGTCGAGGGCTACCTGCAGGCGCTGGACGACGCCGCCCGGTCCGGCCCCATCGCGGTCGGCGGAGTGTCCATCGGCGCCGTCGTGGCGGTGCGGTGGGCGTTGGACCATCCCGGCCGGGCCGTGGCGGTGCTGGCCGCCCTGCCGCCGTGGACGGGGACCTCCCAGCACGCCCCCGCGGCGCTGTTGGCCCGGCAGTCGGCGGATCTGCTGCGCCGGGACGGGCTGGCGGCCACGGTGGCCCAGATGCGGGCGTCCAGCCCGCCGTGGCTCGCCGACGAGCTGGCCCGGTCCTGGGTGGGTCAGTGGCCCACCCTGCCCGACGCGATGGAGGAAGCGGCCGGTTACCGCGCACCCGGCAGTGCCGAACTCGAACAACTTCGGATACCGATGGGCGTCGCGGTCGCCACCGACGATCCGGTGCACCCGGCCGAGGTCGGCTACGAATGGGTGACTGCCGCACCGCAGGCGGCGTTGCGCTCGGTCACGCTCGAACAGATGGGGCTCGACACCGGCGTGCTGGGGGCCGCATGTGTGGCGGCGCTGCAGGAGGCCGCCAGCGACACTGTCGCGAGCTGAGGCGGGGCCTCAGCCGCCGGTGATGGTGCGCAGCTGCTGCATCGCCGAGCCCTGCACGCTGCGCCGGGCCACCGGCTCGGCCGGCGGCTGGTCCTGCGGCGGGGACTGTGACGCAGCTGCGAGCTGCTGGGCGGCCTGCTGCATCGCGGCCTGCTGCGCCGCGGCCTGAAGTTGGGCGGCCATCGGCTCGGGCAGCTCCACCTGCAGCGGTGTGCGTACCGGCAGGGGGGTGTCCCCGCGACGAATCACGGTGTCAGCCAATGATGCCCGGGCCTCGTCGGCCAGTGCGTCGATGGTTTCCGGGGCGCCGTTGACCACACAGCGCACCATCCAGCGGTAGCCGTCGACACCGATGAACCGCACCACACCGCCATTACCCGCGCCGACCACCTCGCGGCCCCACGGGCCGTCCTGGATGGCCACGGAGCTGGCGTCCTTGCGCAGCGACTCGGCGAGCTCACCGGCCACCTCACGCCAGAGGCCTGCGCTCTTGGGCGCGGCGTAGGCGGCGATGGTGAACCGCCCGTTGGGCGTCACCACCCATACCGCGCTGGGCGCCCCGGCCTCGTTGAGCTCAACCTGCACCTGACCGCCGTCGGGCATGGGGATCAAGACCGAGCCGAGATCGAGCCGCCCCTGCACCGCGACGGCGGGGTCGTCGAAGTCCTCGACTTCGAACGGGCCCTGATCATCGGCCCAGTCGTCGCTCTGGTCCTCGTCAGCCGCTTCTGCCGCAGCCGGTTGTTCGACAACCTGCTCATCAGCTGTGCCGTCTGCCGAATCGTTGTTCTTGCGTTTTCCGAATGCCATCACAAACTCGCATGTCCGCCGGAGGAACCGTGGCCGCCATCGCCACGGGAGGTGTCAGCCAGGCCCGCCTCGTCGAACGAGGTCACCTCGACCAACTCGGGCAGTTCTACCCGCTGAACCAACAGCTGGGCAATCCGGTCACCGCGGTTGATCACGATCGGCGTGTGCGGATCGAGGTTGATCAGCGAGACCTTGATCTCGCCGCGGTAGCCGGCATCTACGGTGCCCGGGCTGTTGACGATCGAAAGACCCACGCGTGCAGCCAAACCCGAACGCGGGTGGATCAGGCCCACCATTCCGTGCGGAATGGCCACGGCCACGCCGGTGGGCACGAGCTCCCGTTGCCCGGGGGCCAGCTCGACATCGCGCGCGCTGTAGAGGTCTACGCCCGCGTCACCATCGTGCGCCCGGCTGGGCATCGGTAGTTCGCGGTCCAATCGGACGACCGCCAGAGAGGTGGACACGACGTCACAGATTACTCTGAGCCGCGTGTCAGACACGCGCGCAACCGCCCAAAGCGTTCACTACCGCGAACGTTTGTGGGTGCCCTGGTGGTGGTCGCTGCCCGCTGCGGTGCTGGCAGGAGTGATCGCATTCGAGATCGGGCTGGCCGCGCCGGCGATCCCGGCGTGGTTGCCGTACGTGCTCCTGTTCGGCGTGGCGGCGGCTGTGCTGATGTGGTTCAGCAAGACCGAGTTGAAGGTCGTGCGCGACAGCGGGGGCGACACCGAGTTGTGGATCGGTGACGCGCACCTGCCGACGAGCGTCATCTCGCGCGCCGCGGAGGTCCCGCGGTCGGCGAAGTCGGCGGCGCTGGGCCGTCAGCTCGATCCCGCCGCCTACGTGGTGCACCGGGCCTGGGTAGGCCCGATGGTCCTGGTGGTGCTCGACGATCCGGATGACCCCACCCCGTACTGGTTGATCAGTTCGAGGCACCCGGATCGGGTCCTGGCGGCGCTCCGCGGCTGAGCCGCGAATTCAGCGCCAGCGGCTGAGCCGCCGGTCAGGCGGCGCAGTCCGTGCAGATCATCACGCCGTTCTTCTCGCTTGCCAGCCGGCTCCGGTGATGCACCAGGAAGCAGCTGGAGCAGGTGAACTCGTCGGCCTGCTTCGGGACCACCCGTACCGACAGTTCCTCGCCGGACAGGTCTGCGCCCGGCAGCTCGAACGACTCGGCCGATTCTGATTCATCGACATCCACCACGGCGGACTGCGCCTCGTTGCGCCGCGCCTTGAGCTCCTCGAGCGAATCCTCAGAAACCTCGTCTGCTTCGGAACGCCGCGGAGCGTCGTAGTCGGTAGCCATCGTCTGTGTCCCCTCCCTTACCTTGCAGCAGAGCTTTGTACCAGCGTCGAACGCATTCCCCAAATGATTCGTGCCCGTATTGCCACACGTTTCACTGTGATTTACATCACAGTACCGTCTGAGCTCTGGTGCGTCAGCGAACACCGTTGCCCTTAGAGTGCATGTGTGGTCGCGCAAATCACCGACGGCACCGCCTTCGACCGACACGGTCGACCGTTCCGTCGGCGCAGTTTCGTTCCCGGCATCGTGCTGTTCGTTGCACTTGCGGTCGTGACGATGATCGTGTGGATCATCGCGCTCAACCAACCGACCGATGTGCACGTTGCCGCGGTCTGCAACAACCCGCCGCCGGCCGCTGATCCGGCGGCCCCGAAGCTGGGCGAACAGGTGGCCTTTTCGGCGATGACCGACGTCACTCCGGCCCCGCTGGCCGAGACCAGGATCCGCGTACTCAACGCCAGCGGCCAGGGCGGGCAGGCCGGCGAGGTGGCCGGCGCACTGCGCGATCTGGGATTCGCCCAACCCGAGGCGGCCAACGACCCGATCTACGCCAACACCCGGCTGGAATGCCAGGGCCAGATCCGGTTCGGCCCGTCCGGCCGCGCCGCTGCCGCAGCGGTCTGGCTGGTGGCCCCGTGCACCGAGCTCTTCCAGGACGAAAGGCCGGACGCCACAGTCGATCTGGCACTCGGCACGGAGTTCAGTGAACTCGCCAGCAACGACGACATCCGGGCCGTGCTGGCCAGCCTGCGACCCGACGCCACCGCTCCGTCGGATTCCGCACTCCTGTCAAAGATCCATACCGCCGCCTGCTAGCGCGTCGCGCAGACCGTCGGCGATGCCCGGCGCCGACGCCGCCGCATACTCGGCGCCGGGTGCGGTCGGCAACCACACCGTCGCCCCCGCTTCGGCCGCGATCAGCGCCGCCGCCGCCCAGTCCCAGACCTGGACGTCCTCTTCGTAATAGGCGTCCAACCGGCCGGCGGCAACCATGCACAGGTCGAGCGCGCACGAACCGATGCGACGCACGTCGCGCACCGCGGGCAGGATGTGTGCCAGCACACCGCCCTGCCTCGCGCGCCGGTCGGGATCGTAGGAGAACCCGGTACCCACCAGCGCCATCGACAACTCGTCGACGGCACTGCACCGCAACGGGGTCCGCACCCCTGCCCGCACCACCTCGGCGCCGTGCCCGAGTGCGGCCGAGTACACCTCGCCGGCGGGCACATTCGCCACGGCCCCGGCCACCGACCGGCCGTCGTACTGCGCGGCCACCGACACCGCGTAAGCCGGGATGCCGTAGACGAAGTTCACGGTGCCGTCGATCGGGTCGAGCACCCAACTCAGGCCGTCACGCCCTTCCTGCTGGCCGCCCTCCTCCTCCCCCAGGATCGCCTCTGACGGCCGCAACACCGCCAACCGCTCACGCAGCCACCGTTCGGTTTCGGTGTCGACGATCGTGACGGGGTCGGTCGGGGTGCTCTTGGCTCTCACGGCTCCCGGGGCCGGCGCCCCGTCGGAGTCCGCGGCGGCACCGAACACCTCGGCGCGCCGGCGCGCGACGAACTCTGCGGCTTCGGTGGCAAGTTGCTCGGCCACCGCCCTCAGGGCGGGAGCATCGAAACTGTTGTCGGTCACGGCTCTATCGCAACACCTTCCGACGGAAAAGTCGCTTCCGGGGGGATGCCGGACCGCACGCGCGGGCGTTGGCGAGCAACTAAGGTGGGGGCGCGCTTGGTTTGTCCCTACCCCTGTCCGACAGCATCCTCACCGCCTGTCCCTCAAAGGAGCACCCATGACCGCACCCGACGCGCCCGCGCCAGATCCGGTTTCCTCCGAAGCGCCTCAACGCCGCGGATTCGGCGTCGACGTCGGCGGCAGCGGGATCAAGGGCGGCATCGTCGACCTCGACACCGGACAACTCGTCGGCGAGCGGTTCAAGCTCGACACGCCGCAGCCGTCCACCCCGGAATCGGTGGCGAAGACAGTGGCTGCGGTGGTGGCCGAGTTCGGCTGGACCGGCAAGGTGGGCGTCACCTACCCAGGGGTGGTCACCGAAGGCATCGTGCGCACCGCGGCCAATGTCGACAAGGGTTGGATCGGCGTCAACGCCTCCGAGGTGATCAGCACCGCTCTCGGCGGACTGCCGGTGCGCGTACTCAACGACGCCGACGCCGCGGGCCTGGCCGAGGAACACTACGGGGCGGGCAAGGACAACTCCGGTGTCGTGGTGCTGTTGACCTTCGGCACCGGCATCGGCTCGGCGGTGATCCACAACGGGGTGTTGTTGCCCAACACCGAGTTTGGCCACCTGCAGGTCGACGGCAAGGAAGCCGAGCACCGCGCCGCCTCGTCGGTCAAGGAGCGCAAGGATTGGAGTTACGCGCGCTGGAGCGAAGAGGTGAACAAGGTTCTGGTGACGATCGAGAACGCGATCTGGCCGGACCTGTTCATCGCCGGCGGCGGCATCAGCCGCAAGTCGGACAAGTGGCTCCCCCTGCTGAAGATCCGCACCCCGATCGTGCCTGCGGCGCTGCTCAACACCGCAGGCATCGTGGGGGCGGCCATGGCCAGTCAGGTACCGGGGGCCACCGACCCGCAAGCTACCAATCGGTAACTTTGCCGGGTTGGGTCGGTCACGTGTCGAAATTTGCCGCTCGGCACGGTGAACTCCCACACTGTCGTTACAATGGTCCTCGGCGGCCGCCTACCGAATAGCGGTGAATATCCCAGCCGATAAGAACGCCAACATTCGATAGCAGACGCTTTCGGTGGACTATGCCCATACCCACCGAGAATTTCGCGAGACCGAAAGGGTGTACGTGGCAGCGACAAAAGCAAGCCCGGCGACCGACGAGCCGGTGAAGCGCACCGCTACCAAGACTCCCGCCAAGAAGGCCCCGGCCAAGCGGGCAGCCAAGAGCACTGCAGCCAAGGCCGAGGGCGGCACCGCCACCAAGCGCGCTCCCGCCAAGAAGGCGCCCGCCAAGAAGGCCGCCAAGGCCACGGCGAGCAAGCCCGAGGACGTCAACGACGATCTGGAGACCACCGACGACCTGGAGGCAGGTCCAGGCGAGGATCTCGACGTCGAGGACACCGACCTCGAGCTCGACGACGATCTCGGCAGTGACGACGACGTCGAGGAGTCGGGCGACGACGAGGACGACGAGGACGAGGCCGAGGAAGGCAAGGACGCCAAGGCAGCCGCACCGGCCGCGGGCAAGGCGGCCAAGTCCGACGAGGAGCATCCCGAGCCGTCCGAGAAGGACAAGGCCTCCGGCGACTTCGTCTGGGACGAGGAAGAGTCCGAGGCACTGCGGCAGGCACGCAAAGACGCCGAGCTGACGGCCTCGGCCGACTCCGTCCGCGCCTACCTCAAGCAGATCGGCAAGGTCGCGCTGCTCAACGCCGAGGAAGAGGTCGAACTCGCCAAGCGCATCGAGGCCGGGCTGTTCGCCACCCAGAAGATGGCTGAGTTCGTCGAGAAGGGCGAGAAGCTCACCACTCAGGTGCGACGCGACTACCAGTGGATCTGCCGCGACGGCGATCGCGCGAAAAACCATCTGCTGGAAGCCAACCTGCGTCTGGTGGTGTCGCTGGCCAAGCGCTACACGGGCCGCGGCATGGCGTTCCTGGACCTGATCCAGGAAGGCAACCTCGGTCTGATCCGCGCGGTCGAGAAGTTCGACTACACCAAGGGTTACAAGTTCTCGACGTACGCCACCTGGTGGATCCGTCAGGCCATCACCCGCGCCATGGCCGACCAGGCCCGCACCATCCGTATCCCGGTGCACATGGTCGAGGTGATCAACAAGCTCGGCCGTATCCAGCGCGAGCTGCTGCAGGACCTGGGTCGCGAGCCCACGCCCGAAGAGCTGGCCAAGGAAATGGACATCACGCCGGAGAAGGTGCTGGAGATCCAGCAGTACGCGCGTGAACCCATCTCGCTGGACCAGACCATCGGCGACGAGGGTGACAGCCAGCTCGGTGACTTCATCGAGGACTCCGAGGCCGTCGTGGCCGTCGACGCCGTGTCGTTCACGTTGCTGCAGGATCAGCTCCAGTCGGTGCTGGAGACGCTGTCCGAGCGCGAGGCGGGCGTGGTCCGGCTGCGGTTCGGCCTCACCGACGGTCAGCCTCGCACGCTCGACGAGATCGGCCAGGTCTACGGCGTCACGCGTGAGCGCATCCGCCAGATCGAGTCCAAGACCATGAGCAAGCTGCGCCACCCCAGCCGCTCGCAGGTGCTGCGCGACTACCTGGACTAGGTTCCGGGTCGGGAAGCCGACAGACAACGAGACCGGCCCCCTCCGTTCGACGGAGGGGGCCGGTTTCTTACTTGCCGTCCGAATCTTTCTTACTTGCCGTCCGAATCGGCGGAAGCCTTTCCGGACGCGGCGCCGCCACGCGAAGTGCTTGCCGCGCCGGCACTCTCGGACACCTTCTTCGCAACGTCCTTGATGCCGGTGACCGAGGACTTCACCGTCGACCTCAGCTGACCGGCGATATCGGAAACGCCGGCGCGAGCCTGCTCGCCGGCCCGCCTGGTATCCGCGAAGGCCTTCCCGGGCCTGACGAGGTTGCCGCGCGACAGATCCGTTGCACCCTTACCTCGCAGCGAGGCCGTCACCTTCTCGGCCACACTGCTGTGATCGGACCCGGCCGATGCCTGCGCTTCCTTCGGGTCGGACACCTCAGCGTTGAGCGACTTCAGCATGTCCGTGGCCGAACCGCTGGTCGGGACAGCACCCTTGACCGGATCGGACACCTTGTCGGTGAGCTCGGATACCGGCTCCGGATCCGGGACGCTCACCTTGCCGATGGCCTTGTCGACCCGCTTGATGACCTCGGCATTGATCGCCCGGTTGAACTTGGCCACCGAGAACGAGGCATCGGCCATACTGCGGTTGATCGCCGTCGCCACCTTGATCACGTCGCCGGTGGCGAAGGCGTCCGTCACCTGTTTCATGGCGGCATCGAGCTGGCGGGTCAGCGTCCGCATCTGCAGCCCGACCTCATGCCCCAGTGTCGCCTCGGGACTGAACCGCTGGCCGTTCCAGTCCACGACGGTCCAGCCGTCCTCGGGGTTTCCCTCGATGACGACGTAGTCGGTGTTGCCCAGCGCATGCTGGCTCAGCAGCATGCCCTTCTCCGCCAAGGTGAGGTTCTTGGCGTTCATCATGGTCCAGAACATGATGGTGCCGCCGTGCGAGAACACGACGACGTTGCGGTCACCCTTGTCGTACATGGTCTTCAACGCGCCGTCGACGCGCGCGTCGAACTCGTTGCCGTCGATCGAACCCGGGATTCGGGCGCCGAGCTGACCGGCGAACGCCCACGCGATCGGCGCCTTGAGGTAACCGTCCAGCGCACCGCTCTCGGGTGTGCCCTCGTAGTCGCCGGCCTCGATCTCCTGCAGGCCGGGCAGCACCTGGATCGGCAGGCCCAGATATGCCGACATCGGTTCCGCGGTCTGCTGGGTGCGGATCATCTGCGACGCGTAGATCGCGTCGTAGTTGTTGTCCCCCAGCTTGTCGGCCACCGCCTGAGCCTGCTCACGGCCCAGCGGGGTGAGCGAAGGCCCCGGCGTCGAGGTGTCGATGTTGCCCGACGTGTTGCCTGCGGACTGACCGTGACGCACGAAGGTGACCCGCATGTTCTCGGCAGCCCATGCGGGCAGCACGGACATCACAAAAAAGCCGAAGGCTATCAGCATGATGCCCAGGCCTCTCCACGTCGTTCTCGAACGACGACGCACAGCGGGTGCGGCGCCGTTGTCGAACCTGCTTGGTCGGACCATTTCCCCTCCATCTATCAGGTGGTCGAGCACGTCGTGGTGACAGCTCGGATCTGCCCGGACGAATACGACTCCCCGACTGAGGGTTTCGACGAGAGGCAACCGATTTCCGGGTGTCGACCGCCTCACTGCGCCGGGCCATGTGATCGTGCGCACTCACCGCGCGTCCGGGCGCGGCAGTCCCGCTCAGCGGTACAGCGGGAACCGGATTCCCCATGTCTCACTGCGCGGTACACCGCAGTCGGAGACAGGGCCGATGTGATGTTGTGAAGCGCAGGAGGCGGATATGAAGGTCGATCCGGAGATCGCAGCGCTACTGCCCGCGCTGAATGCCGGTTTCCCGGCTGTCGAGACGATGGGCGGAACCGAGGCCAGGGCCGCCGTGCGATCCCGGTACCGACCGCCGCCGCAGCCCCGCCCGATCGGGGCGATCGAGGAGCGGACGTTTCCGGGACCCGCCGGCGACATTCCCGTCCGGATCTATTGGCCGGCAGTGCCATCCGGCGTCCCGGCACCGATGGTGGTGTTCGCGCACGGCGGCGGGTTCGTGTTCTGCGACCTCGACACCCACGACGATCTGTGCCGATCACTGGCCAATGGCATCGGTGCGGTGGTGGTGTCTGTCGACTACCGCTTGGCGCCCGAGGCGCGGTGGCCGGCAGCGGCCGAGGACGTGTACGCCGCGCTGTGCTGGGTCGCGCGCCGAGGCACCGAACTCGGCGGTGACGCGGCGAAGCTCGTCGTCGCGGGCGACAGTGCCGGCGGCAATCTCGCCGCCGTGACCACAATTCTTGCCCGTGAGCGCGGCGGGCCGGAGATCGCTTGTCAGGCACTGCTGTATCCGGTCATCGCAGCGGACTTCGACACCGAGTCGTACCGGAGATTCGCCACCGGTTTCTACAACACCCGGGCCGCCATGGCGTGGTACTGGGATCAGTACGTTCCCGACACCGGGGACCGAGCCCATCCACAGGCCGCGCCACTGCACGCGGACCTGCGGGGACTGCCGCCTGCGGTGATCGTCACCGCGGGCTTCGACCCGTTGCACTCCGAAGGCGAAGACTACGCGGCAGTGCTTGCCGCCCACGGGGTTCCGGTTGTGTACCGCAACTATGCCGGCGCCATCCACGGGTTCATGACCATGCCGTCACTGACGTTGGCCGGCCAGGCCGCACAGCAGGTGTGCGCGGATATCCGCGCCGTGCTGGACTCCTGAGCCTCCGCAGCGGCCCCTATCCGGTCAGATCCTGGTGGATGTCAAAGCCCTTGTACCCGGCGGCAGCGACATCGGCGATGATCTCGCCGTACACGCCGAAACCGCCGACGAATGGCATGAACACCCGCGGTTTGCCGGGAATGTTCGCCCCGAGGTACCACGAATTCGCCTGCGGCATGAGGGTTCCTGCGGCACGTCGGGTGCATTCGGCCACCCACTCGGCGGCGGCGTCTTCACGGGCCTCGATCGCCGGAGCTCCGTGGGCGTCGAGGTAGGCGATCGCATCGGCCACCCAGTTCAGGTGCAGCTCCGAATGCAGCACCATGTTGGCCAGCACCGAGGGCGCGCCCGGACCAGCGATGTTGAAGACGTTCGGGAAGCCCGGCACACCCAGGCCCAGGTAGGTCGCGGGCCCCTCGGCCCACGCCTCGTTGAGGGTGCGCCCGCCCCGGCCGACCACATTCAGTTTCTGGACCGATCCGGTCATCGCGTCGAATCCGGTGGCCAGCACCAACGCATCCACGTGGTAATGCGCATCGGTGGTATCGATACCCGACGGGTCGATCCGCTCGATCGGCGTCGCCCGCAGATTCACCAACGAGACATTGTCCCGGTTGAAGGTCTGGAAGTAGTTGTCGTCGGTGCAGATTCGCTTCGCACCGATCGGATGATCCTTCGGAATCAACACGTCGGCCACCGCCGGGTCGTCGATCACGGCGCGGACCTTCTGCTCCCAGAACAGTCGTGCGGTGTCGTTGGCCTCGATGGTGACCAACTGGTCCGGGAAGGCCTTGGAGAACAACACTCCGCCCAGCTCCCAGCGCCGCTCGTAAGTCTGCTGCAGTTCCTCGGCAGAGACGTCCAGGGCGGACTTGGGATGGGGCTGGTGCGGTGAACCGCCGCCGCTGAGCATCGAGAGCCTGCGACGTTCGGCGTATCCGGCCTTCTGCGCGGCCCGCGTCTCATCGTCGAGCGGAATGTTGCCGGCCGGCACGCTGTAGTTCGGGGTGCGCTGAAAGACGATGAGCTGCTCGGCTTGCCGGGCGAGGTACGGAATCGCCTGGATACCGGAGGATCCGGTACCGATCACACCGACCCGCTTGCCGGTGAAATCAACGCCTTCGTGCGGCCAGTGTGCGGTGTGATAGACCTCGCCCGCGAACGATTCGAGACCCTCGATCGCGGGAATGTTCGCGTTGGACAGCGGTCCGACCGCCAGGATGCAGAAGCGCGCGGAAACCACGTCGCCGCGGTCGGTGCGGACCTGCCAGCGCAACGCCTTCTCGTCGAGCACCATGTCGGTCACCCTGGTCCCGAACGAGATGTCGCGCCGCAGGTCGAACCGGTCGGCCACATGGTTGAGGTAGGCCAGGATCTCCGGTTGGGTGGCGTACTTCTCGGTCCAGTTCCACTCCTGTTCGAGATCCTTGTCGAACGAGTAGGAGTAGTCGACGCTTTCGACGTCGCACCGGGCGCCCGGATAGCGGTTCCAGTACCAGACTCCGCCCACGCCGTCGGCGGCCTCGAACACGCGGACCGAAAGGCCTTGCTGCCGAAAGCGATGCAGCGCGTACAGCCCGGCGAAACCGGCTCCGACCACGACGACATCCACTGCAGCAGGTGTTACAGCGGTATCCGACGGAGCTGACTGCACTGTCACAATCGTTGCCTTTCGCTTCACTGTTCGCCTGCGTCACGTTACGAACGACCGGGTGCGCTGGACAGCAGGTGTCTCACTCACCGGTACGACTCCCGCTGGGTGAGACTCACGCCCGGACGACCACCACCGCGGTTATCGTGGCGTTCACCCTGCGGCCGCGGTGTGGCTGCATCAACGCTGGATCCAGCTCGGTTTCAACCTGAAAGGAAGTTGTTGGGATGCAAGCAGATTCGGATAGCTTGTCAGATGTCGTAGCGATCGTCACCGGTGGTGCGCGCGGCCTCGGAGCGTCCTTCGCCCGACAGATCGTCACGCGCGGGGGCAAGGTGGTGATTTCCGACGTACTCGACGACGACGGCGCCGCGCTGGCCGCAGATCTGGGCGGCAACGCGCGCTACATCCACCTCGACGTGACCGATGCCGGGCAGTGGCAGTCCGCGGTGGAGCTCGCCCTGTCTGAGTTCGGCAAACTGAACGGCCTGGTCAACAATGCCGGCATCTCGACCGGCCAGTTCATCGAGCATGAACCGCTCGACCATTTCCGCACCGTGCTCGAGGTGAACCTGGTCGGAGTGTTCAACGGCCTGCAGGCCGTCATCGCCCCGATGCGCGCCGCCGGTGGCGGCTCCATCGTCAACATCTCCTCGGCCGCAGGCCTGATGGGCCTGGCGCTGACGGCCGGCTACGGCGCCTCGAAATGGGGCGCGCGCGGCCTGAGCAAGATCGCCGCGGTGGAACTCGGCACCGACCGGATCCGGGTGAACTCGGTGCATCCCGGCATGACATATACGCCGATGACCGCCCAGGTTGGCATCACCCCGGGCGAGGGCAACTACCCCAACACGCCGATGGGCCGCGTGGGCGAGGCCGATGAGATCTCCGGTGCCGTCTGCTATCTGTTGTCCAGCGCCTCCAGCTACGTCACCGGTGCAGAGATCGCCGTCGACGGCGGCTGGACGGCCGGACCGACCGTGAAATACGTGATGGAACAGTGACGATCATGAAACGACTTGAGGGACGCCGGATCCTGGTGACCGGCGCGGGATCGGGAATCGGGCAGGCCACCGCGCTGCGGCTGCTCGAC
Source organism: Mycolicibacterium arcueilense (assembly GCF_058536225.1). Lineage (NCBI taxonomy): Bacteria > Bacillati > Actinomycetota > Actinomycetes > Mycobacteriales > Mycobacteriaceae > Mycobacterium > Mycolicibacterium arcueilense. The sequence continues at coordinate 1,562,720 of NZ_JBZTYL010000007.1, read as the reverse complement.
GAGGGTGCCGCGGTGGTGGGCGCGGACATCTCCGCCGACGGCCTGGACGCCACCCGGCAGAGCGCACAGCAGGCCGGCACCGCTGACCAGTTCACGGTGCTGACGATGGACATCGGTGACGAGGCGTCGGTGGTCGACGGCGTGCGCACCGCGGTCGAGGCGCTGGGCGGACTCGACTCGGTCGTCAACGCCGCCGGGATGCTGCGCGCGGTGCACACCCACGAGATGACGCTGGCGGCCTGGAATCAGATCATCGGTGTCAACCTCACCGGGACGTTCCTGGTGATCCGCGAGGCGCTGCCTGCGCTGCTGGAGAACCCGCAGAGCGTCATCGTGAACTTCAGTTCCACCTCGGCAGCATTCGCCCACCCCTATATGGCGGCCTACGCGGCCAGCAAGGGCGGCATCCAGGCGATGACCCATGCGCTCGCGCTGGAGTACGGCAAGCAGGGCCTGCGGGCAGTCAGTGTGGCACCGGGCAGCATCAAGTCCGGAATCACCGATGCCACACCGGGACTCGTTCCGGCTGACAGCGACTGGTCGCTGTTCGCGAAACTGTCGCCGATCATGCCGACCACTCTGGCCTCTGGTGGTGCCGGCATGGGCGATCCGTCCGCGGTCGCCGGGGTGATCGCCATGCTGGTGTCCGACGACGGCGCGTTCATCAGCGGCACCGAGATCCGCATCGACGGCGGCACCCACGCCTGATCCCGAGCGACGAAAATGGTGGGCGGCACCGATCTTGGTGCCGCCCACCATTTTTCGCCGTGCCGCCAGGTCAGAGCGACACCATCTTTGACTCGGTGACCACGGTTGCCAGGCCTACGTGGGCATCCCGCCACAACCGCTGCACCGGGTTGCCGCGGCGCAGGGCGTCGACGTTCGAGTGACAGACGATCTCATCGAGCGCCCGCACTGCCCGGCGAGCCGCGGCGATCTGATCGCGGCGTGCGCGGGCTCGCATCCCGGTGTCGATCGAGCCGTCCAGCACCCGGTTGAAGGACGCGGTGAGCGTGTCGAGCAGCACCAGCCGCGACGCCCGGATCTCGGCGGCCGCATGTTCTTCGACCGGTCCGTCGGCACCGGTCACCTCGACATGGTGACTCAGTGCGCCCTCGGCCATGCCGATCACCGCGGCCGTGATTCCCAGCGGCGCGATGGTGCTGAGCGGGATGTGGTAGATCGGGTTGCGCAGGCCGGCATGTCCCGGCGCGGTGCCGTCGACGATGCGGTTGTGGTTCAGCAGCCGATGTCCGGGGATGAACACGTCGTCGATCGTGATGTTCTTACTTCCGGTGCCGATCAGTCCGATGGCATTCCAGGATTCGTCGTCGATCCGCAGATCTTCCCGCGGCACAAGCGAATACCCCAGGCCCTCGGCGTCGCCGGTGCCGACGACCCGGGCGCCGACGACAACCCACTCGCAATGGTCGATGGCCGCGACCGATCGCCACTCCCCCGAGAGCCGGTAGCCCCCGTCGACGGGCAGGAGCACGCCGGCCGGTGTATGAGCCGAGGCGATCCAGACATCGGAGTCGGCCTCCCACACCTCGTCGCGCAGCCGCCGGCCGGCCGAGGCCAACGCCCACGGCGGCACGCCGACCGAACCGGCAACCCAGCCCGCCGCCCCGTCCAGCCGGGCGATCTCGAGCACCGCCTCGGCGAAGTCACCTGGGTGCGTTTCGATGCCGCCGAACTCCTCGGGCTGCAGCATGTGCATCACGCCCGACTCACGCAGCGCCTCGACGGCCCGACCGTCGAGCCGGCCGAGCTTCTCGTTGACGGGCCCGAGTGCCAGTATCAGATCGGCATTCTCGTGGATGCCGTCCAGAACGTCCCTGGTCATTTCAACACCACGCATCGAAAACTCCTTGTCGCGCGTATCGCATGTTGCCCACCATGGTGAGGTACCGCACCTTTACGCTTGCGCCGGGATCTCGCTGAGTGAGATTGTGGGGGACTCAGTGATCGACGTCCTAGGGGGCGCAGTGCCGGCATCCACCAGAAACGCGACGGCTCGGCCACGCGCCGAATCCGGTGAGGCGGCCGTTTCGATGGTGGATCGCGTCGCCCTGATCCTCAACTCCTTCGATGAACCCGGCAAACATCTACGGCTGGATCAGATCGCCACGCGCACGGGGCTGCCCCGGTCCTCGGTACATCGCATCCTCAAACAGCTGCACAGCGCCGGCCTCCTGCAACATCGCCCGGACGGCTATTCGCTGGCGGCCTCCCCGCTGCCGGTGACCCGGATGATCGACCACTCACAGCTACGCAGCGTGGCGTCACCGACCCTGTCCCGACTCCATGCCGACACCGGTCTCGTGGTCCACCTCGGCGTGCTCTTCGGCGGTGATGTCATCTACCTCGACAAGGTGGCCGGACGCAACAGCGCGGTGGTGCCCACCCGCGTCGCGGGCCACACGCCCGCGCACGCCAGCGCCTTGGGCAAGACCATGCTGGCCGAGCTTCCCGCCGAGGAGGTCGATGCCGTCCTGGGGCCGCGCCTGGCCCGGTCCACCCGGTCCACCATCAGCGATCTGGAGACGCTGCACCGCGAACTCGCGCGGATCCGGTCGCGCCACGGGCTCGCCTACGACAACGAGGAGCTGGCGATCGGTCTGACCAGCGTGGCGGCGCCACTGCGCTCGGCCGACGGCGAAGTGGCAGGACTGTCGTTGACGGGCGCGGTTCCGTTGCATCGCCTGCAGCGCACGGCCCCGTTCGTGATCAGGGCGGCCCGGCACATCTCCCAGCAACTCGGCTCCCAGCAAACAGGTGCGCGCGATTCCACCTCGATGGCCAGCTCCCAGGCGCAGGCCACCGACAACATGCTGTCGCGCGTGCTGCGGACACTCACCTCCGACGCCTGGGTCTGACCGGCCGGCTACCAGACGATCTCGTCGACCTCCATGCCGAACGAGTGTCGGCCGACGAGCGAGAGCACCTGCTCCACGTTGCTGGCAACGTGGGTCTGCGCGGTCTGGACATCGCGCCACACCCGTTCCACTAGCGAGTCCCCGATAGCATCACCATGCGAGTGCGCCATGAACGTTCGGATCGCCGCGACAGCGCGCCGGGAGGCCAGTACCTGGTCCCGCCGCGATCGCAGCACCAGGTCGTTGCCGGGCGCCAGATCGCCGCGCGCGCAGTCCATGAGATCGCCGAGGTTGCGTTCGATCTGCCGGTTCGACAGGTCGAGATCGCTGCACGCCATGGCCACCGGATCAACCGGCGAACCCCGCCCGGGCCGCAGTGCGGACAACACGTTCTCGGCCGCGCCCAGCAGTGGAACCGTACCCGTGTGGGTGTACATGGTGGGCTGCGGCAACCGGTACAGCGGAGCCAGCGAGCTGAGCTGGTCGCTGCTGACCCAGCCGAACGTGCGGTACCGCGGCACGACCGCACCCGAGACGACGACGTCGTGGGCACCGATACCGCGCAATCCCACGCTGTTCCACGTCGATTCCACGACGTAGTCCTGACGCGGCACCAGCGCCACCAGGAAGTCCTGGGCCGCACCGTCCTCACCGACCAGCACCGCGGCGGCCATCAGCCACGACGCGTGCAGGATTCCGGTGCACCGGCTCCACCGGCCCGACAACCGGAATTCGTCCCCGACGCGTTCGAGCCGACCGGTAGGCGCATACGACTCACAGAGCAGGGTCCGTGGATCCGGGCCCCACACGTCGCGCTGGGCCCGGTGATCGAACAACGAGAGATGCCAGGTGTTGACGCCCAACCCACCGGCCAGCCATCCCGTGGAGGTACACGCCGCTGACAGCTCACGGGTGACCGCCAGGTACTCCGCCGGGTCGGCCTCGGTCCCGCCGAACGCCTTGGGCCGCAGCATCGCAAAGAAGCCGGCATCGTGCAGGCCGGTGATCACCGAGGGATCGACGGCACCGGTACGGTCGACATCGGCCGCGGCCGCGGCGATCGCCGGCAGTGCCTGGCGTACTGCGCCGCGCACATTCTGCGTCATCGTTGCCGCCCTGTCCTGCCCGTCCGGTGTGTCACCATCGTGAATACCATTCGTCGCCCTTCCCAGGAGGTCATATGGCCGAGCCGCCCGGTGCGCCCGACGTCGAGCCCAGCCGCTCGGCCGCTGAATCGATTGCCGTCGTGCGTGATTCGGGATCCGGCCGGTTGTTGCAGCCGGTGCGATACGGCGGGCGGGCAGTGCCGCCGGCCGAGTTCCTCACCGCGGTGGCCGACCTCGCCGAGCGCGACGGGTCGACGGGATGGCTCGCGGCGGCCGTCAACGCCGCCGCCTACGCGGTGGCCGGGCTGGGCGACCCTGCCGCCGAACGGGTGTGGGGCGCCGACGCCCGTGCATTGGTGACCGCTGATGCGGATCCGGTGGGACGGTTGGCCGCCGGCGACGGCCAGTTTCGGCTCACCGGTCGCTGGGAATCGGTGACCGGCGCCCACGTCGCGGACTGGCTGCTGCTGGGCGCCCTCGACGGCGAGACGGTCCGGTACGCCCTTGTCCCCCGCAGCGCGGTCCAGGTGGACGGCGACGGCGGCCCGCGTGGTCTGGACGCGGCCGGAATCGGCGATGTCACAGTGTCGGACGTGGTCCTCGACAGCAACTCTCTGTTCGCCCTGTCTGACGACACGGCCTGGGACAGAGGCGAATTCGACGATGATCGACCTCCCTACCCCCTTCTTGCCGCAGCCGGGCAGGCGGCAGCCGTCGTCGGCGCCGCCTCCGGGGTGTGGCAGGCGCACGTCGGTCAGGTCCGCCGGCGGCTGGGCACCTCGTACGGCAGCGAGGACACCACCGAACTGACGGCCTCGGCGGTACTGGTGGCGACGGCGGAATCCGACATCGACGCCGCTCGGCTGCAACTGTCCACAGCACTGAGTGCCGATGCCGACAGCGCGGCCTCGGCGCTGCGCCAGGCCGTCACCCGCGCGCGCAATGCCGCCGACGAACTGTTGAGCAGCGGCAACCGCCACGCACTCGATGTGACGGACCCGGTGACCCGGCTGTGGTTCGACGTCCTAGCCGGATACCGCCTGACGATCCGGCGCTCGATGCCCGCCGTCGACTGAACCGGCGCGCGCCGCCAACTCGGCCAGAACCTGCGGCACCCGGTCGGCGATCCCGTACGGATCCGACACCTGATCGCCACAGGTGAGCACGCAGATCGCCATCTCGTCGCGGTAGCTCCAGCCGGTGAAGTTCAGGCCCATCGGGAACACGATCGGCCCCGACGAGATCAGCTGCTCGATCGGCGCACCGCCCCAGTACAACGTTTCCTGCGGACCGCGCATGTTGGATGCGATCAGGCTGAACATCGGACGGCGCTTCATCTTGGCCCCGAGGATCGGCAGCACACGCGAGTACAGCCAGAACAGCGGCCAATACTCCATCCAGTCATGCTGCAGCCAGGCGTCCCGCTCGGCCTGCACCTCGCGCGCTGCCCGGGTGGCCGATGCGACCGCCGCCAGGCGCTCCACCGGGTCGGCGATGTGGGTGGCGAGGTCGACGTTCCAACGCGCCACCTTGTTGCCCCATTCGGCCTCGGTTTCGGCCGGCCGCATCGACACGGGCACCACGGCGGTCATGCTCTCGTCACTGGCCTGTCCGGTCTCGGCCAGGTAGTCGCGCAGGGCGCCACCGCAGATGGTCAGGAACACATCGTTGATGGTGACGCCGAATGCCTTGGACACCCGCTTGATCTCGGTGACGTCGCACCGTCGGTAGGCGAATCGACGGCTGGCCGAGAACGGTTCGTTGAACGGCATCGCCGGTGCGGCGAAAGCCTCTGCGTAGCCCGGCTTTCCGGCCTTCTGCCGGCGGCGGATCACCCCGGTGACGGCCACGGTGCGGGCGATGATGCTGGGGAAACGGGCCAGCGCGGCGATCTGGTGACGCAGCACCAGCGGCCACCAGACCCATGGTGCGGGCCGCTGCTCGTTGCGCAGTGCGGTCCGCCCCGGCTGCGGTAGCGGGGTCGCCGGGTCGGCGCTGTACAGCGTTTCGAGCAGACGTAGCGAGGCGGTGCCGTCGGCGACGGCATGGTGGATCTTGAGTACCAGGGCGATGCGGCCGTCCTTGAGGCCTTCGACGTACCAGAGCTGCCAGGCCGGCCGGTCGCGGTCCAGGGCCACCTCGAAGATCTCGCCGATGGTCGCGGCGAGCTCCTCGTCACCACCGGGCGCGGGAGCCGTGGTCCGCTGGACGTGGTGTTCGATATCGATCTCCGGACGCGACACCCACCACGGCCGGCCGAAGCCCACCCGTGGGGACAGCAACTGCCACTGCATCGGTTCGACCTGATCGACCCAGCCCTGCACGGCGCTCTTGATCCGGTCGAACGTGAGCGGTTCAGAAACCTGGTCGGGATCCAGAACGACGGCCTTCATCGTGTGTTGCGGTTGGACCGAGCTCTCCCATGCCAGAAAGCTGTTGTCCTCGCCCTTCAAACGCCGCATTCTCAACCTCGCTTGTCCGCCGCCGATACGGCTCTCCTGTGGCTGCCATCACTCTTCACCAATCGTGTGTCCCAGGAGACAAGCTGTCTCGGCCAGCGAGACTTCAGGGCCCGCACCGGGCCCGATGCGACCTACGGTTTGCGCCATGAAGCGAGCTACTCTGCGCCCATCCAGCCTCGCCGCCAGGATCAACCGGTTCCGCGTGATCGCCCGTAGCCTCGCCGTGCTGCGTGAGTCCGGCCTGTCCGGTGGAGCGGCCGACGGGATCCGGCAGGCAAAGTTGGTCCGCCAGTTCGGCGGCTTCGCCGCCGTCATCGAAAGTGCCGCGACCCGCGATCCCAACGCCATCGCGATCACCGACGAATGGGGTGACGTGACGTTCGCCCAACTCAACGACCGGGTCAATGCCCTTGCCCGGGCCTGGAACTCACGCGGCATCGGTGCGGGCTCGGTGATCGCGGCGCTGTGCCGGGACCACCGCGGCCTGGTCACCGTCCTGGCCGCGGCCGGTAAGGTCGGGGCGCAGCTCCTGCTGATGAACACCGGGTTCGCCAAGCCGCAGCTCGCCGATGTGGCAACCCGCGAGAAGGTCACCGTGCTGATCTACGACGAGGAGTTCACCGACCTCGTCAGCGCCATCGATCCGGGCGTACGCCGATTCCTGGCCTGGACCGACGAACGCTCGGCCGCCGACGTCGAGGGTTCATTGGAAGGTCTGATCGCCGCCACCTCGCCGGCACCGGTCGCCGCGCCCGCCAAACCCGGCGGCATGACGCTGCTGACCAGTGGCACCACCGGCACACCCAAGGGCGCCCCGCGCGGCAAGACCTCTCCCCTGTTCTCCGCACAGTTGCTGGACCGGGTGCCGCGCCGCCGCGGTCAGACCTGCATGCTGGCCGCGCCGATGTTCCACGGCACCGGGCTCGGGCAGGCCGTGCTCTCGCTGGCCCTGGGCAACCGCCTGGTGCTGCGGCGGAAGTTCAACCCGGAGGAGACGCTGCGCGCGGTCCAGAACCACCACTGTGACGTACTGGTCGTCGTGCCCACGATGCTGCAGCGAATCCTGGCTCTGCCCAAGGATGTTCGCGACAGCTACGACACCTCGTCGCTGAAGATCATCTTCGTCTCGGGCTCGGCCATGCCGCCCGACCTGGTCACGCGCACCCTGGCCGAGTTCGGTCCGGTGCTCTACAACCTCTACGGCTCAACCGAACTCGCGGTCATGACCGTGGCGATGCCCGAAGATCTGAAGCACGATCCACGCACCGCCGGCCGGGCCCCGGTCGGGTGTGCCGTCCGCCTGTACGACTCGGCGGGCAACGAGATCACCGAACCCGGTGTGATCGGACGGGTATTCGCCGGCAGTGACGTGAGCTTCGCCGGCTACACCGACGGCCGCACCAAGGAATCGATCGACGGATTGCAGAGCAGCGGGGACGTCGGCCACTTCGACGACACCGGCCGCCTCTACATCGACGGCCGTGACGACGACATGGTGATCTGCGGTGGCGAGAACGTCTACCCACTGGAGGTCGAGAACCTGATCACCAGCCATCCCGAGGTCGACGAAGTGGCGGTGATCGGGGTCAGCGACGACGACTTCGGCCAGCGGCTCAACGCCTACGTGGTGCTCGTCGACGGGGCGACGCTGGGCGCCGATGAGATCAAGGCCTATGTGCGGGCGAACCTGGCCCGGTACAAGATTCCCCGCGACGTCGAGTTCCTCGGCAAGCTGCCCCGCAACGCCACCGGCAAGGTGCTGCGCGGCGAGCTCACCGGAGGTGCCCGGTGAGCGGCTCACGCACCACCGAAGACACCATGAAGCGCGAGGTCGCCGGCCGGATGGGCGACGCGTTCGCCCCGATCCTCGAAGGCAGCAGTGACCCGATCGAGGCGGCGGCCGAGGTACGGGCCCGGCTCAAGGCCAGCCGCCGGCCGGCCCAGCCCGTTCCGGTGGGCAAGGTCGAGGACCGCACCGTTCCCGGTCCCGCAGGTGAGATCCCGGTCCGGATCTACCATCCGGCGGACCCCGAGCCTGGCACTGCCTTGCCCGTACTGGTCTATTTCCACGGCGGCGGATTCGTGCTGTGTGATCTCGACTCACACGACTCGTGCTGCCGCAGGCTCGCCAACGGCATCGGCGCGATCGTGGTCTCGGTCGACTACCGGCTGGCACCCGAGCACCCCTACCCCGCCGCGGTCGAAGATGCCTGGGCGGCAACAGAATGGACGGCTGCCCACGCCGTCGAGCTCGGCGCTGACCCGGCCCGGATCGTGATCGCAGGCGACAGCGCGGGCGGCAACCTGGCTGCCGTGATCGCCATGACAGCCCGCGACCGGGGCGGACCCGCGATCGCGTTGCAGTTGCTGATCTACCCGGTGGTGGATCAGCGTCGCAAGTCGTCGCTGTCCAGCCCGCACACCAAGAGCGGGGTGCTGACCGCCGAACACATGCAGTGGTTCACCGCCCAATACCTCGGCGCGAGCGGCGCGCAGGCCGAGGTGTCGGCATCGCCGATTCTCGGTGACCTGACCGGACTTCCGGATGCGCACGTGCTCACCGGGGCCCTGGATCCGCTGTGCGAGGAAGGCGAGGAGTACGCCCGCCTGCTCGCCGCCGGCGGCGCGACAGTGAGCGTCCGGCGTTACGAGCGGGGCTTCCACGGCTTCTTCAACCTCGCCGACCATCTGCCCGCTGCGGCGGAGGCCACCGAAGACGTGTGCGCCGTCGTCCGCGACGCCCTGAAGTCCGACCTGAACAACCAAGACCACACCTGAAAACCACTGAAAGGCAACCCATGAAGCTGAGGAACTCCCGCGCTCTGGTCACCGGCGCGAGCCGCGGCCTGGGCAAGAGCATCGCCGAGGTGCTGGCCGCGCGCGGTGTCGACGTCGCCGTCGTGGCACGTGACGCCGAAGCGCTCAACCTGCTCGTCAAGGAGATCGGCGGCAAGGCCTACCCCACCGACCTGGGTGACCCGGCGGCCGTGGAGGGTCTGCTGGACCGGGTCGAGGCCGACGGAGCGGTGGACATCGTGATCAACAACGCCGGTATCGACCACGTCGGCCGGTTCCATCAGGTCAGCCCCGAGCAGATCCGCAACCTGCTTCAGGTCAATCTGGCTGCGCCGATGGACATCTGCCGCCAGGCGATACCCCGCATGGTCCAGCGCGGGCGGGGCCACATCGTCAACGTCTCGTCGATGGGGGCGATTTCGCAGGGGCCTGGACTGACCCTGTACGGCACGTCGAAGGCCGGGCTGAGCCATTTCACCGCGGGCATCCGCGGCGAGCTCCGGGGCAAGCCGGTCGGCACCACGCTGGTCCAGGTCGGCGAGGTCAAGACCGACATGATCGACCACATCCGCGCATTCGGTCCGGCGCGGCGCACCATCGAGCGGTCGATCCGGTGGCGGATGATTCCGCGCGACCAGTTGGACCCGGCAGTGGTTTCGGCGGCGATCGCCGATGCCATCGAGAACAACCGTCGCCACGTCATCCTGCCGCGCAACATCGTCCCGATGGCGAAGTTCACCGAATTCCCCCGCCGCGTCTCCGAACTCATGCTGACCGGCATCGACCAGGACAACGACTGATGCCCGGCGTGGACCTGACCGGCAAGGTCGCGATCATCACCGGCGCCGCCCGCGGGCAGGGCGAGGCCGAGGCGCGGCTGTTCGCCGCGCTGGGCGCCAAGGTGGTGCTGACCGATCTCCTCGTCGAGGAGGGTGAGCGGGTCGCCGCGTCCATCGGCGCCGCCGCCCGCTTCGTCCACCACGACGTCGGCAACGAAAATGACTGGCGCACAGTGGTCGACACCGCTGTGCGCGAATTCGGCCGCGTCGACGTGCTGGTCAACAACGCCGCCATCTGCAAGGTGGTGCCACTGGCCGAGCAGGACACCGCCGGGTTCGAGCAGATGCTACGGGTCAATCTCATCGGCGCGTTCCTCGGCATGCAGGCCGTCACCGAGCCGATGCAGGCCGCCGGCGGCGGATCGATCGTCAACATCTCGTCGCAGGCGGGTGTGCAGGGGCTGGCCGGGTACACCGCCTACGGTGCTTCCAAGTGGGGCCTGCGCGGGATGTCGAAGGTCGCGGCGATCGAGCTGGGCCCGTTGGGCATTCGGGTCAACACCGTCTATCCCGGCATGATCGACACCCCGATGATCGCCCATCTCGAGGTCGAACGCGGACTGGGTGGCCATCCCGGTGCGCCGCTGACCCGCGTGGGCACGCCCGAGGAGGTCGCCGATGTCGTCGCCTTCCTGGCCTCAGATGCGTCGTCGTACATCACCGGCGCGGATCTGACCGTGGACGGTGGTGCCAGCGCGGGCCGGATCCCGGTGACCCCGGTCCACACCAACTGACCCCCGAGAGCAGGCGTCGGCGCCCTGCGTGCAGAGCGCCGACGCACCCTCACTGCCCCGGCAGGACCAGGATCTTGACGTGCGCCTCGGGGTCACGCAGCGCCTCGAACGCATCACCCAGGCCGTCGAGGCCGACCCGCCCGGTGATGATCGCCTCGGCATCGATCTCGCCTGCGGCCAGCCGTGCCAGCACCTTCTCGTAGGCCTGGTCGTAGGGGCCGTGACCGAAATTGATGGCGATCTGCCGCATCTGGGCGACCACCGGGATGATGGTCTCCTCGGCGAACGGCGAGGCCACCACCTGGATACGCGAACCCCACGGCAGGGTGTGGGTCAGTGTGTTCAGGGTGCCGACGCGTCCGCTGCACTCGTAGGCGATCAGGAGACCCTGCGGATCGGCCCGGGCGGTCTTCCCACTGCCTAGCAGCTCGTTGTACACGGCGATCGGATCCTGCTCGTCGGGGTCGACGACGATGTCGGCACCCATCTTCGCGGCGAGCTCGCGGCGCTTGGGTGACGGCTCCGACGCGATGACGGTGTGCGCCCCGGCGGCCTTGGCGGCCAGGATCGTTCCCAGGCCGATCGATCCGCATCCGATCACCAGAGCGGTGTCCGCGGGCGTCAGACCCGACTGCTGCATATGCATCTCGCCGACGTGGAGCGGCTCGGCCAGAGCGGCGTGCTCCAGCGACAGACCGTCGGGCACGTGCCGAACCCAGAAGGCGTCAACGACGATGAACTCGCCGAAGGCCCCGTGGTATCGGTTCGAGTAGCCGATGATCGTCGGCATTCCGTTGCCCTGCTCTGTGGTGATGCCGAGCCCGGTGACCCGGTCCCCCTGGGTGAAATCCTCGACACCCGGGCCGGTTTCGACGACGGTGCCGGACCACTCGTGGCCGAGAACCACCGGACGGGTGGCGTCGAACACCGCGAATGGATACCCCGCACCGGCGGCCACCTCGACGAACCGGCACGGATCCTTGGACATGCTCAGGTCACTGCCGCAGATGCCGCAGGCGGCCACTTTGACGCGCAGTTGCCCGGGCCCGGTGGCGGGCGGTTCGGTGACATCGGTGACGGTGAACTGACCGTCGAAGTACTCCGCGGCGCGCATCACGCCCCCTGCCCGGCGAGCTGCTCGGCAGGCTGGCCGTAATAGTCGGTGTGCGCCTGGGTGATTGCGCCGATCAGGCCGCCCAGCAGGTATTCGCTGTTGTCCTCGGCGAACTGCATGCTGGCCTGCCGGCCCGCGTTGCGGTTCTTGAAGTGCGGGACGACCTCCGACGCGAACAGCTCGTAACTGCGCTTGGTGTCCTCCCAACTCGCCATGTCCACATGCATGATCAGAAGGGTGCCGAACCCGCCGGTCTTGTCGATGAGGCGTTCGATCTGAGCGATCGCGTCCTCCGGGGTACCGATGATGACCTGACCGAACTCGCCCAGATTGTCGGTGCGCCACTGGTTGATGATGCCCTCGGGCGTCTGCGCCCAGTCGGGGCTGATGCCCTGCTGCCGGTTGACGTACTCGGCGATGGCATGGATCCGGCGGCTGACGGCCCGCTCGGCTTCGGCCCGGGTCTCGGCGATGAACATCGGATTGACCAGGCGCCAGGTGGAGCGGTCCGCCTGATACCCGTTCTCGGCCGAAACCTTCTCGTACACACCCCAGTTGCGGTCGAGTACGTCGAACCCGCTGGGTGAGCTGGCGGCCAGTGACAGCAGGGACAATCCGTGCGTACCGGCGAGCACCGAGCCGTTCGGCGAGATGGTCGAGGCGGTCGCCACCTCGATGCCGGCCGGGTCGTAGGTCGGCAGCTGGGCCCGCGCGTCGCGCAGGGTGAACCAGTCGGTCGCCATGTTGACGACCTCGCCGCGCAGCAGACGCAGCACCGCCTCCAGCGCCTCGCCCTGCATGCGGCGCTGGTCGATCGGGTTGATCCCCATCATGTGTGCGTCCAGCGGGATCTTGCCCGGCCCGGTGCCGACGATCAGCCGGCCGCGGGTCTGCAGATCGAGCTGGGTGATGCGGTCCGCGGTGACCAGCGGGTGGTGGTACGGCAGCGACATCACGCCGGTGCCGAACCGGATGCGCTCGGTGCGCTCGGCCGCTGCCGCGATGAAAACGTCGGGCGCAGGAACGATTTCAGATCCGGTCGAGTGGTGCTCACCCATCCAGGCCTCATCGAAACCGAGATGGTCGAGATGCTCCATCAAGTCGATGTCGCGGCGCAGCTGCAGGGCCGGGTCGGCGTTGAGGGGGTGATAGGGCGCCAGGAACGCGCCGAACTTTATCGAACTCGAATTCCACATGCCCGGCACGTTATCTGGATCGACTGATTGGATCAAGTGATCCATAAATTTGGCCTGCGAAACCCCTCCGGCACCGCCGCGATGGGTCAGGCCCCGAGCAGCCGATCGACGCCGCCGACGACGAACCGCACCAGGTCTTCGTAGAAGTCCCGCAGTTCGGTCTCGTCCAGCCGGTTCCCGTTGCGGCGCCATCCGTCGGCCCGGCTCAGCGCCTGGATGAAGTTCATGATCGAGATGGCCCAGCGCAACTCCAGGCGCGCCGGATCAGAGTCCGGAAACGCCCGCTGCACCTGGGTGAACAACTCCTCGGGCAGGTGCTGCTCGGTGTCGAGCATCACCGGATTGTTGTCCTGCGAGATCTGAGCAATGATCTTGATCCACCGCATCCCCCGGACCCGGTGGCGGAGCAACAGTTTCAGATACGGCTCGGTGACCGCGCGGACAAGGGCATCAGCGCTCGGCGCGTTCGGATCGGCCGCGAGTGCCGCCACGTTGGCCGCGATCTCGTCGCGCACCGGCGCACCGATGTCGGTGAGCACCGCGCGCAGCAGGTCGTCCTTGGAGCCGAAGTGATAGTGCACCGAGGCCGCGCCGAGTCCCGCGGCCGCATTGACCGCCCGCACCGACACCGCGTCCACCCCCTGGGCGGCGAACAGCCGTTCGGCAGCCTTCACCAGGCGCAGCCGCGTGGCCGCGCCCTGCCGGTTCTGGGCCGCGACAGACACCCGACGAGCATGTCACGCGCCGAGCAGGCTGCTCAGCTGCGCTCTACGCCGACGGCGTGTCGTCGGTGAGCGGCGTGAACCGACCCTCGCCATCGGGCGCATAGGTCGTGGTGGTCATCACAGCGTCCACCGGCAACGGACCGTACAGATGCGGAAACAACATCGCGTCGGGGTCCGTCGGAACTCCGGGTTCCCAGCGCACCGGATCGGTCAACTTCGCCGGATCGATGTGCAGCAGCACCAGGTCGCGCCGTCCGGAGTACAGCCGATTCGCCGGCAGATGCACCTGCTCAGGCGCCGAGAGGTGGACGAAGCCCTGCGCCCCGAGCGAGTCCGGACGGTGCTCACCGCTACGCTGAGCCGTCAGCCAATCCTCGACGCTGCACAAGTGAACCAGGACACGCGGGGATGGATGCATACCGTCAGCTTGCCGGGCCAGCAACACGGCGGCCAAGTGAGACACGACACACCGGTGAACCCTTGGGGAACAAGGCCGGAATCCAAAACGTCTGACAGAGTAGACATACGCAATCAAGGCGCCTTTGCCGAGATGCGCAGAGCAGAAGACGGAGGAGCCATGAACGCAACTCTGACAAGCCCGGAGCTAACCAGAGCCGACCGCTGCGATCGTTGCGGTGCGGCCGCACGCGTGCGCGCGAAGCTGCCCTCGGGGGCCGAGTTGCTCTTCTGCCAGCACCACGCGAACGAGCACGAAGCAAAGTTGGTCGAGCTGGCAGCAGTGCTGGAGACCAGCGCGGCAGACGCCTGACCGCCAACAGCCGGCACCACCCGCCTGGGCAGGAGCACGTTTCGTCAGTAATGCTTGACTGGTCATGACTGGCCAGCCGCTTCCAGTACCACCATCACGCCACCACATCTGGCATCTCACTCGACGCACGTTGTCGAAGAGCTGGGACGATTCCATCTTCTCGGAATCGGCACAGGCGGCGTTCTGGTGCGCGTTGTCACTTCCTCCCCTGCTACTGGGGATGCTCGGCAGCCTGGCCTACATCGCACCGTTGTTTGGGCCGGACACCCTGCCGACGATTCAGGATCAGCTGATCAACGCGGCGAACAGCTTCTTCTCCCCCAACGTCGTCAACGAGATCATCGAACCGACGATCCGCGACATCGTCAGGGGCGCCCGCGGCGAGGTGGTGTCGGTGGGTTTCGTGATCTCTTTGTGGGCCGGGTCGTCGGCGGTGTCGGCGTTCGTGGACTCCATCGTGGAGGCCCATGATCAGACGCCGCTGCGGCATCCGGTGCGGCAACGCTTCTATGCGTTGGGCCTGTACGTCGTCATGCTCGTCTCTGCCATCGGGATAGCGCCGCTGCTGGCGCTCGGGCCGCGGGCGGTGTCCGAGCACATTCCGGACAGTCTGGACAACGCACTGCGCTACGGCTACTACCCGGCGCTGTTCCTCGCGGTGTTCGTGGGGGTGACTGTGCTGTACCGGGTCTCACTGCCGGCTCCGATCCCGACGCACCGCCTGGTGCTGGGAGCGGTGCTGGCGACGGTGGTGTTCCTCGTCGCCACGTTCGGGCTGCGGATCTACCTGACCTGGATCACGAGCACCGGCTACACCTACGGCGCACTCGCCACGCCGATCGCGTTCCTGCTGTTCGCGTTCTTCCTGGGTTTTGCCATCATGCTCGGCGCCGAACTGAATGCGGCGATCCAAGAGGAGTGGCCGGCGTCGGACACGCATGCCAGGCGGCTGCGGGAATGGCTGGAGGACAAAGCCCTCAACGGCTCCCACAATGACGAGGCCCAGGCGCCGGCAGAAACACCCGCGCCCGAGCCGGTCGAACCGCCGCCGCCTACTTCTTGAGCGATTCGTAGATCTTCTTGCAATCCGGGCACACCGGAGAGCCCGGCTTGGCCGACTTGGTCACCGGGAACACCTCGCCGCACAGCGCGACCACATGCGTGCCCATGACCGCACTTTCGGCGATCTTGTTTTTCTTGACGTAATGGAAGAACTTGGGGCTGTCGTCGTCGGTCCCGTCGTCGACGCGTTCGTCGGTGTCCGGGCGCTCGATGGTCTGGGTCTGCATAGTTTTATTGTGCCTGGCTGCGGGGCATAGGGAAATCCGCATGCCACGACCCGGTCAGGGTGTGGAACAGTAGAGGCATGAAACAAAGCCACGAGCTGAGTTTCGACGACGATTTCGGCGACGATTTCGGCAAGGAAGCCCGCCCGGTTCTCATCACCAAAGCCGCACCTGCCTACGAAGTGCAGCACCGCCAACGCGTCCGCAAGTATCTGACGTTGATGGCCTTCCGCATCCCGGCGCTCATCCTCGCCGCGGTCGCCTACAACATCTGGCAGAACGGACTCATCTCGCTCGCGATCATCGTGGCGTCGATACCGCTGCCCTGGATGGCCGTGCTGATCGCCAATGACCGTCCCCCGCGAAGCGCCGAGGAACCACGGCGTTATGCCGGCCGCGGCGAGCGGATCCCACTGTTCCCCACCGCAGAGCGGCCGGCGTTACAGAAGGACCCGTTTATGCCACCGCAACCGGACGCAGCGCGGACCGACCGCGATGAGCCCAGCTGAGCGGCTTCTTTAGCCATTCTCAGGACATTCTCAGGTCGGTTCGGAAAAACCGCAGCTCAACGGGCATGAATCCGGCGGTCGGCGGGAACTCTCATGGGGTCTACGACGTTGTAGATCATGACAGTTCGAGCTGATCAGGAGGCCGTCATGGCAAATGCCACCACAAGCCGCGTCGACAGTGATCTGGATGCCCAGAGCCCTGCCGCCGACCTCGTGCGCGTGTATCTGAACGGCATTGGCAAAACGGCGTTGCTCAACGCCGCCGATGAGGTAGAACTCGCAAAGCGCATCGAGGCGGGCTTGTACGCCCAGCACGTGCTGAACACCAAGAAGCGCCTGGGCGAGAACCGGAAGCGTGATCTGGCCACCGTCGTCCGCGACGGTGAGGCAGCACGGCGGCACCTGCTGGAGGCCAACCTCCGCCTGGTGGTGTCGCTGGCCAAGCGCTACACCGGTCGCGGCATGCCGCTGCTGGATCTGATCCAGGAAGGCAACCTGGGCCTGATCCGCGCGATGGAGAAGTTCGACTACTCCAAGGGCTTCAAGTTCTCCACGTACGCCACCTGGTGGATTCGCCAGGCGATCACCCGCGGGATGGCGGACCAGAGCCGCACCATCCGGCTCCCGGTCCACCTCGTCGAGCAGGTCAACAAGCTGGCGCGGATCAAGCGGGAGATGCACCAGAACCTGGGCCGCGAGGCCACCGACGAGGAACTGGCCGAGGAGTCCGGCATCCCGGTCGAGAAGATCAACGACCTGCTGGAGCACAGCCGGGACCCGGTGAGCCTGGACATGCCGGTCGGCACCGACGAGGAGGCCCCACTGGGCGACTTCATCGAGGACGAGAATGCGATGTCCGCCGAGAACGCCGTCATCTCCGAACTGCTGCACACCGACATCCGCCACGTGCTGGCCACGCTCGACGAGCGTGAGCAGCAGGTGATCCGGCTGCGGTTCGGCCTCGACGACGGTCAGCCCCGCACCCTCGATCAGATCGGCAAGCTGTTCGGTCTGTCCCGCGAGCGGGTCCGCCAGATCGAGCGTGAGGTCATGTCCAAGCTCCGCAACGGCGAGCGTGCGGACCGGCTCCGCTCCTACGCCAGCTAGTCCCTCCGCCAGATGTGCCCCGTCGGTTTCCGGCGGGGCACGTCGCACATCTGGAGCTGTTTCGGGCCTCGCCGGGCGGTTCCGGGCCCATGTCCTGGGGTTTTGCCCCAGGCTGTGAGGTGCCCGACGCCCCGATGTTGCGCCGCAGTTCAAGAGCCGGAAACGGTAGACTGAGCCGTGACGTTTGGGCTGGGAAGGCGCGCATGAACGATCTGGTCGACACCACCGAGATGTACCTGCGGACGATCTACGACCTCGAGGAAGAGGGCGTGGTGCCGCTGCGCGCCCGCATTGCCGAGCGGCTCGACCAAAGCGGTCCGACGGTCAGCCAGACGGTGTCGCGCATGGAACGCGACGGCCTGCTGCACGTCGCCGGTGACCGCCACCTGGAGCTGACCGACAAGGGACGTGCGCTGGCGGTTGCCGTGATGCGTAAGCACCGGTTGGCCGAACGGTTGCTCGTCGACGTGATCGGGTTGCCGTGGGAGGACGTCCACGCCGAAGCCTGCCGCTGGGAGCACGTGATGAGCGAGGACGTGGAGCGGCGCTTGGTGCAGGTGCTCGACAACCCCACCACCTCGCCGTTCGGCAATCCCATCCCGGGCCTGTCGGACCTCGGCGTCGGCGCAGCGGGCTACGACGATGTCAGCCTGGTCCGGCTCACCGAACTCCCGGTCGGGCTGCCGGTGGCCGTGGTGGTCCGCCAACTCACCGAACACGTTCAGGGCGACACCGAACTCATCGGTCGACTCAAGGATGCCGGCGTGGTACCCAATGCGAGGGTCACCGTCGAGGCCAATGACCACGGCGGCGTGATGATCGTGATCCCGGGGCACGAGCAGGTCGAGTTGCCCCATCACATGGCGCACGCGGTCCGCGTCGAGAAGGTCTAGCCACTCAACCGGCCCTGCGGCGCCACGTCCGCCGTGGCGGCAGTTGCACGCCGAGCTGTTCGGCCAACCGATAGCCGGTGACCGCCAGCTCCCGGATGCGCTCCGGCCGCATGCCCGCTTGTAGCGCGGTGTCGAGCATGCCCGCCATCCGGTGCGTGGGCCGTGCGTCCAACGCGGCATCGAGCGATACCCCGGCCAGCGGCCCGTCGCCCCGCGCATACGCCGAGAAGGCCAGCAGAACAAGCGCTTCGGCGCGCCACGGATCGGGCAGATTACGGGCCAACAGCGCCCACAACGCTTCGGCCTGCTCCGCGCACTCCCCGACCGCCAGCGCATAGAGCGTGTCGCGGACCCTCGGATCGGCCAACCCGACGGCCAACCGCGCCAACTCGGTACTGCCGGGCGCATCTCCCTCGGCCACCTGCGCCGCTGCCCGCATTGCGGCCTCGACGTCCCCGCGCACCTCGTCGTCGGGCCGGATGTCCGGGCACCCCGGCCGCTGCGCCGCGAGCTCCAATGGCCGTTTCATCGAGGCCGCGGCCACGAGGTCCGGCCGGATCACCCGAAGTAGCTCGTCACGGCTGCCGTAGAGCCGCCGGCCGTCGAGCACCGCAGCTGCCGCCAGTGGTGACGCGCCCGGGTCGTCCACGTATCCCTCTGCGCCACAACCGTCGGCGCAGTGCCAGAACCCCCCGGCGGCCACCTTGTCCACCACGTGCGCGGCGTAGAGCTCGATGCCGTCCGCGGCCAGCGCCTCGTCCAGCACCGCCGCGAGGTCGCGGTAGCGGTCATCGCACACCCGGCAGTCCCGGCTGTGATCGTCCACGACCACAGCGATCACGGCGTCCGCGCCGGCGTTCGCCGCGAGGTCGACGAGGTGCGCGACGCGGCCCGACATGTCGTCGGCCAGATCGGCGCGCATGACGCAGCCCAACTCGCCCCGGTCGACGGTGACGAGCACGAGGCTGCGGTGCGGGACGAAGCCGAGCACCGCGGGCAGTGCGGCGATCAGCGCGCCGGGGCGGTTGAGGTGGAAGTCGAACTCGGGCGAGGAGGGCGATGGTGTAGTCATGGCCCGACCGTGCCAACCCGCCCCGTCACCGATCGCGGCCCGAACCGGGCGGCGGCAGTGGTTGGGGATGGACTCTGCGCTGGGGATAACCCGTTTGTTCACTCGGTATTCGGCGTCAGCCACATGTGCCGGTTCCGCAACCCCGCGTAGACAGTTGACCCATGGGTTCGATGCAGGAATATGACCTCGTTGTCATCGGTTCGGGTCCTGGGGGCCAGCGCGCCGCCATCGCCGCAGCGAAACTGGGCAAGACCGTTGCGGTGATCGAGCGGGGCATGATGCTCGGCGGAGTGTGCGTCAACACCGGCACCATTCCGTCCAAGACGTTGCGTGAGGCCGTCGTCTACCTGACCGGTATGAGCCAGCGCGAACTCTACGGCGCGAGCTACCGCGTCAAGGACAAGATCACCCCCGCCGATCTGCTGTCCCGCACCCAGCACGTCATCGGCAAGGAGATCGACGTCGTGCGGTCTCAGCTGATGCGTAACCGCATCGAGCTGTACACCGGGCACGGCCGATTCTCCGACGAGCACACGATCCTCGTCGAGGATCCCAACCGAGCTGAATTGGTCACTGTCCGTGGCCGTTTCATCGTGATCGCCACCGGAACCAAACCGGCCCGACCGGCCGGCGTCACGTTCGACGAGGCACGCGTGCTCGATTCCGACGGCATCCTCAATCTCGCGACCCTGCCCACCTCGATGGTGGTGGTCGGCGCCGGGGTCATCGGCATCGAGTACGCCTCGATGTTCGCCGCGCTGGGCACCAAGGTCACCGTGGTGGAGAAGCGCGACGACATGCTGGAGTTCTGCGATCCCGAGATCATCGAGTCGTTGCGCTTCCACCTCCGCGACCTCGCGGTGACGTTCCGGTTCGGCGAAGAGGTGACCGCCGTCGACATCGGCACCTCGGGCACGGTGACCACCCTCGCCAGCGGCAAGCAGATCCCCGCCGAGACCGTGATGTATTCGGCCGGACGCCAGGGCCAGACGGATCACCTCGACCTGGCCAACGCCGGTCTGGAGGCCGACGCCCGCGGCCGCATCTACGTCGACGACAACTTCACCACCAAGGTGGACCACATCTACGCGGTCGGCGACGTCATCGGATTCCCGGCGCTGGCCGCGACATCCATGGAGCAGGGCCGGTTAGCCGCGTACCACGCCTTCGGCGAACCCACCAAGGCCATGATGAGCCTGCAGCCGATCGGCATCTACTCGATCCCTGAGGTGTCGTTCGTCGGGGCGACCGAGGTCGATCTGACCAAGGATTCGATTCCGTATGAGGTCGGCGTATCCCGGTACCGCGAACTGGCGCGCGGGCAGATCGCCGGGGATTCCTACGGGATGCTGAAACTGCTCGTGTCCACCGAGGATCTGCGGCTACTGGGGGTGCACATCTTCGGTACCAATGCCACCGAGATGGTCCACATCGGGCAGGCCGTGATGGGTTGCGGCGGCACCGTCGAATACCTCGTCGACGCGGTGTTCAACTATCCGACGTTCTCCGAGGCCTACAAGGTCGCGGCGCTGGACGTGATGAACAAGCTGCGCGCGCTCAACCAGTTCCGCTACTGACAGTCCGATTCGAGGGCCGCCGGCGCCGCGTCGCCGGGGCCGTCGGCCTCGGCGCGGACGAGCAGGCGCGCGATCCGGTCGTCGAAGCGCGGTGAGTAGGACACGTCGTCGTCGCAGCCGCCGCCGTCGAGTCCGCCGACCAACCCGGTCACCGTCGACCCCGAAACCCACGGGGCACCGCTGAAACCATCGGTCACGCCCGCACAGGCCAGGGCCGGGAATCCCTGCAGTGACGACTCGGTCGCGCCGCGGCACGCCATCGGGCTGCCGCCTTCACCCATCGGGTAACCGGTCACCGTCACCGGGCTGCCCGCCGCCGGCGCCGACCCCAGGGTCAGCCCGCCACCGGATTCGGCCAGCAGGCTGGCGGTGGAATCCCCGGTCACCCGCACGATCGCATAGTCGGCCTGAGGATCCTGGTTGGCGAGCCAGCGCGAGTCCAGATACACGCTGCTCACGTGCCAGGTGTCACCGGCGCCCGCGCCGAAACCGGGGACGAACGTGGTGTCGACACCGTCGAGCAGGCAGTGCGCGGCCGTCAGGATGAGGTCAGCTGTCGGGGTGGCCAGCACCGACCCGCTACAGGTGTGCGTCGTGGTATCGCCCAGGAAGAGCGCCCCCACCCGACGATCCGGCGTCACCGACTCGACCCCGGCCTGCGACAACGCGCTGGCCGCAGCCGGTGTGCTGCTCGGCGGGGCGGTCGTGAGGCTGGCTGCCGCCCCACCGGTGGTGGGGCCCGGAACGGTGCACGCCGCCGCCCCGGCCGCCGTCAGGGCAGCCGCGACTGTGAATTTCGCCATCCGGGTCGCGCGCATCATCACGATTTTGCCTGATCGCGCGGAGAACTGCCGGAATGCGACCCCCAGCCCGGCGCGTTCGAACGCACAAGCGGGGCGGAACGAACCCGCAGGACGGGTATGCGGGACACTGGACGATACGGCGGTAGGCCGTCACAGCGTCCTACCGCAGCGAGGAGACGAAGCGAGATGACCGACACCAGCGACACCCCCGATCAGCACTACCAGCCCGACCAGAGCGGCATGTACGAGCTTGAGTTCCCGGCCCCGCAGCTGTCGTCTTCGGATGGACGCGGCCCGGTGCTGATCCACGCGCTGGAGGGTTTCTCCGATGCCGGCCACGCGATCCGCCTGGCCGCCGAGCATCTCAAGGACACGCTCGACACCGAGCTGGTGGCCTCCTTCGCCATCGACGAGCTGCTCGACTACCGGTCGCGCCGGCCGCTGATGACATTCAAGACCGACCATTTCACCAGCTACGACGAACCCGAGCTGAACCTGTACGCGCTGCACGACGGCGTGGGCACGCCGTTCCTGCTGCTGGCCGGCCTGGAGCCGGACCTGCGGTGGGAGCGGTTCATCACCGCGGTGCGGCTGCTCGCCGAACAGCTCGGGGTCCGCCAGGTGATCGGCCTCGGCACCATCCCGATGGCGGTGCCCCACACGCGCCCCGTCATGCTCACCGCGCACGCGAACGACAAGGAGCTGATCGCCGACCACACCCCGTGGGTCGGCGAAGTCCAGGTTCCGGCGAGCGTCTCCAACCTGCTGGAGTTCCGCATGGCCCAGCATGGGCACGAGGTGGTGGGGTACACCGTGCACGTCCCGCACTACCTGGCCCAGACGGCCTATCCGCCGGCTGCCGAGGCGCTACTGGCCGAGGTCGCCCGGACCGGTTCGCTACAACTGCCGTTGGAGAAACTTTCCGAGGCCGGAGCCGAGGTCTACAGCAAGATCAACGAGCAGGTAGAGGCCAGCGAAGAGGTGGCTCAGGTGGTGACCGGGTTGGAGCGCCAGTACGATGCGTTCGTTGCCGCACAGGAGAATCGGTCTCTGCTGGCGCGGGATGAGGAACTGCCCAGCGGTGATGAGCTGGGAGCCGAGTTCGAACGGTTCCTCGCCCAGCAGACCGGTGACAAGCACAAGGACGACAGGTACAAAGACGGGCGGGACGGCTTCGGCGACGGCTTCCCGAACGGCGACAACCACTCATAGCAGCCCGACACCGGGCGAGGGCGAGGTTGACCAGCATGACCGAACGCAAGCCCCATCTGCGGACCGTCCGCGAGCTCACCCCGACGCTCGAATACCGCACGATCCACGGATACCGACGGGCCTTCCGGGTGGCCGGATCCGGTCCGGCGATCCTGCTGATCCACGGCATCGGTGACAACTCGACCACCTGGCACACCGTGCAATCGGCGCTGGCACAACGGTTCACCGTGATCGCTCCGGATCTGCTCGGCCACGGCAGCTCCGACAAGCCGCGTGCGGACTATTCGGTCGCGGCGTACGCCAACGGCATGCGCGACCTACTCAGCGTGCTCGACATCGATCGGGTGACCGTGGTCGGACATTCACTCGGCGGTGGCGTGGCGATGCAGTTCGCCTACCAGTTCCCGCAGTTGGTGGATCGGCTGATCCTCGTGGGCTCCGGTGGCGTCACCAAGGATGTCAACGTGGCTCTGCGGGTGGCCTCGCTCCCGATGGGCAGTGAGGCGCTGGCCCTGCTGCGACTGCCCCTGGTGCTGCCGGCGTTGCAACTGGCCGGTCGGGCCGCGGGCACCGTATTGGGCTCAACCGGTCTCGGCCGCGACATCCCGGACATGCTGCGTATCCTCGCGGATCTGCCGGAGCCGACGGCATCGTCGGCGTTCGCCCGGACCCTGCGCGCCGTCGTGGACTGGCGCGGCCAGGTGGTGACCATGCTGGACCGCTGTTATTTGACCGAATCGGTGCCGGTCCAGTTGGTCTGGGGTGAAAGCGATTCGGTCATCCCCGTCAGCCACGCGCACATGGCGCACGCCGCAATGCCCGGTTCCCAGTTGGAGATTTTCTCCGGATCCGGGCATTTTCCGTTCCACGACGATCCCGACCGCTTCGTCGAGGTGGTCGAACGCTTCATCGACACGACCGAACCGTCGGTGTACGACCAGGACCGGCTCCGCAGCCTGCTGCGCAGCGGCCGGACCGAGGCGACGATGAGCGGGCCGTTCGACACTCAGATCGCGGTGCTCGACGCAATGGACGCCGACGAGCGCAGCGCCACCTGACCTGCTCCCCCACGAGGTTCCCCGAGCGGCCCTCCCGGACGGCGCGGGCCGCGACGTAGCATCGGTCTATGGCCATCGACGTCACTGTTTTGCGTGTGTTCACCGACTCCGAGGGCAAGCACGGCAATCCGCTCGGCGTGGTCGACAACAGCAACGTCGCCCCCGCCGACCGTCAGCGGATCGCCACCGAATTGGGTTACAGCGAAACGGTATTCATCGATCTTCCGCAGCCGGGCGGTAAGTCCGCCAGTGCCCACATCTTCACACCGGTCGCCGAACTGCCGTTCGCAGGACATCCCACGGTCGGCGCATCGTGGTGGCTGCGCGAAAAGGGGTTGCCGGTCAACACATTGCGGGTGCCCGCCGGGATCCTTCCCGTCGAGTACGACGACGATCGCGCCATCGTCAATGCCCGCTCGGAATGGGCCCCGGAATTCGCCATCTATGACCTGGCCACGGTCGACGAGGTGCTCGCCGCCGACCCTGACGATTTCGATGACGCCTACCTGTGGGCCTGGAGCGACGAAGCGCACGGCACGTTGCGATCCCGATCCTTCGCCTCGCATCTCGGGATTCCCGAAGACGAGGCCACGGGGTCGGCGGCAGTACGGATGACCGACTATCTCAGCCGGGATCTCACGATCCTCCAGGGAAAGGGTTCGGTGATCGAGACCCGCTGGAGTCCGGAGGGCTGGGTACGTCTGGCCGGCCGCGTCGTCAACGACGGCACAACCCAACTCGACTGAGCTACGCCTCGGCGCGATGCGCCCGCAGGGCTTCGATTTCGCGCTCGAAGTCCTCGGCGGAGGAGAATGACCGGTACACCGAGGCGAACCTCAGGTAGGCGACCTCGTCCAGTTCGCGGAGCGGTCCGAGGATCGCCAGGCCGACCTCATTGCTGGGGATCTCCGGCGTGCCGAGGCCGCGGACCGCGTCCTCGACCTTCTGCGCCAAGACATTGAGCGCATCGTCGTCGACCTGCCTGCCCTGACAGGACCGGCGCACTCCGCGGATGACCTTCTCCCGACTGAACGGCTCGGTCACCCCGCTGCGCTTCACCACGGCCAGCACCGCGGTCTCCACAGTGGTGAACCGACGTCCGCACTCCGGGCACGACCGCCGGCGCCGGATGGCCTGCCCCTCGTCGGTCTCGCGGGAATCGACGACACGCGAATCAGGATGACGACAGAACGGACAATGCATTACCGCTCCTTCGTCATGCCGCCGGACAACTAGTTCGAGCGCCCTTGAGCGTACCCGCGATGCCCTCGGCAGACTCACCGCCGGGTCCAGTGGCATGTAGGTGCTCACGCCGACACCGGCCAGTGATGCTGCCTGCCAGGACGTTTCAGCGGACATTGCGCTGCTCAGCCAACCGGTGCGAGCAGTGTCTGCCCGGCGTCGACCGCGGCAGAGTCGAGTTGGTTGAGGTCACGAATCTGCTCGACGACCCGGGCCACCGGAGCATCCGGGGCAACCCGGCGTGCCACCTGCTGCAGCGACTCCCCGGACTTCACCTGGACCACCGCGAGTTCCGCCGGCTGCGGGCTCTCGGCCCCCATCACCCCACCGAGTTGGGCCACCAGGCCGAGCCACACCGTGATACCGGCGGCGACCAGGGCCAGTAACACCGTGGTCAGCGGCGTGATGGGCCGGCTGCGGTGCGACGCCCGCGACATCAGCACACCGGTTCCGCGGTAGTGGACCGCACCGGCGGCGGGGCGGGCACGGCCCGGGCGCTGCGCCCGCTGCACCCGGCGTACCGGCCGGGCCACACCGGTACCGAAGGTGGCGCTGCCCCTGGCGCCTGCGGCGCAGCGGGCCCGCTGCGGTGAGGACTGGGGCACGGCCCGAACAGCGCGGGAACGGCTATCGGCGGGGATATCGATGATCGCCATCTGACTGCCTTTCGGTGGACTCTTTCGCTCTTGTGTTCGAACATACTCGCTCAGGTGTTCGATTGATAGAACATGTGATCGAACTGTTGCCAAACGATAGAACAGGGCACCGACAAGTTCCGGCCACGAACCCCGCGCACGAGCACGAACCGCCGCCCCATGCGCCCCACCAGCAGACACGCCCACAACACGCGTCGAACACATGTTTGATTAATGTTCGATCAGGGACTACATTCGGCCCCATGAGCGACGACCGCAGCAGGGACGGCAACACGGAAAGCCCGGCCGGATCGGACGGCGCGGGTCCACGCCGGGCCGAGGGCGGCCTCACCGACCGGCAACGCACCATTCTCGACGTGATCCGCGCGTCGGTGACCACTCGCGGCTACCCGCCCAGCATCCGCGAGATCGGCGATGCGGTCGGATTGACCTCGACCTCGTCGGTCGCCCACCAGTTGCGCACCCTGGAACGCAAGGGCTACCTGCGCCGCGATCCCAACCGCCCGCGCGCTGTCGACGTGCGCGCCGCCGACGATCCGACGGCCGCCGCACTGGTGTCCACCGACGTGGCCGGCTCCGACGCGCTCCCCGAGCCGACGTTCGTGCCGGTGCTCGGCCGTATCGCCGCGGGCGGCCCCATCCTGGCCGAGCAGGCCGTCGAGGACGTCTTCCCGCTGCCCCGCGAATTGGTCGGCGAGGGCTCACTGTTCCTGCTCAAGGTTGTCGGCGACTCGATGGTCGATGCGGCCATCTGTGACGGCGACTGGGTGGTGGTACGCCAGCAGAGCGTGGCCGACAACGGCGACATCGTGGCAGCCATGATCGACGGCGAGGCCACCGTCAAGACGTTCAAGCGGACCCGCGGTCAGGTCTGGCTGATGCCGCACAACCCGGCATACGACCCGATCCCGGGCAACGACGCAGCGGTGCTCGGCAAGGTCGTCACCGTGATCCGCAAGATCTGACCGGACGAGGGCCCGGCCTCACCTGACGGCTGCCGAGCCCCACAGCCCTCAGTCCGTGCGCACGAACCCGTTCGTGCGGGCGAATTCCTCACTGGCGAACCAGATCTCGGCCACTGCGTCGTCGTACTCGCTACTGTCGGGCGCCCAGTACCGTCCGGACTTCGTGTCCGCCTTGATCGGATAGCCCTCCGGCGCACGGTGGGGATCGTCCAACGGCAGATGGATAGCGGTGGCAGTCGGTATCTCGTCGAGTTCGATGGCGGCGTGGCGCCCGCTGTGCGCCTCGCTGCTGTATGCCTCGGCCTCGGTGATGACGCGGGTCGGCGCGGTGTCGACGTTGTCCTGATCGCTCGGGACCGCCAGGCCGCTCAGCCCTGCGAAACCCTGTGCCTCACGCACTCCGCCCACCGGACCGGGCATTGACCCGGTATCCACCAGGTCCTCGTCCACGAGTTCCGCTTCGATGTCGTCGACATCGTCGCCCTCGGCGACCTCCTCGAATTCGGCGTCGATCGGCGTATCGAGATCCTCGTCGCCGAAGTCGTCGTCCTCGAAGTCGTCATCTTCATAGTCGTCTTCGAAGTCGTCATCGTCGTCATAGTCGTCGAAGCCCTGCTCCCCGACCAACTGCGAGGAATCCTCCGGCGGTTCCTCCTCCTCGCCCGGCACCCCGTAACCACTGGCCGATCCGTGCGGAGCGGCCCACTGGCTGACCGGAATGGCGATATCGGTGGGGCCGTCGTACGGAGACGCCGCGCCTGAAGATTCCTCGCCCGGGCCGGCGAACCGCGCCGTCGCGGCGTCGCCGTACGCAGCGCTCGGGCCGTAGCCGTTGGCCGCGTCGGAGCCACCGCCATCGCGGTACTCATCGTGGTCGTACCCACGCGAGCCGTAGCGCGCGTCGTCATATCGACCCTCGTCGTAGGACGAATCTCCCGGTCCGCCGTCGTAGTCGTCGTCGAACGGATCGTGGTCGAAGTCGTCATCGCCACCGGCGCGGCGACGGTGCCACAGTGCGGCACCGACGATCAACCCGGCGAGCAGCACGACCGGGATCACCGCGATCAGCCACCACCAGCTCCAATGCCAGGAGAACGGCTTCTTGCTGTCGGTGTCGGAGGGCTGCGGTCCGGCCGCCGGGGTCTGCCCGAGTCCGGGAACCTGCAGTCCGCTCAGCTCGGAGGCGAGTTTCGACGGCTCGGTGGTGAACTTGTCGGCGTCGCGGTCCCACGAGATCGCTCCCCCGCTGAACCGCTGGCTGATGACACCGCCGTCTTCGGTCTGGTCGGCCATCGGGGCGCCCAGCGCGCCCTTGGCCCCACCGAGCTTCTCCCAGGCCGCGTTCATCGCGCCCCGCACGATCACCGCGCCGTAGTCGGGGGTCCAGAAGATGACGGGGTTGTCAGCCGCCGCGAAAGTGCTGATCCGGCTATTGGGACCCAACCCGCCCTCGGCCTCGCTTGCGGTCGGGAAGCCCAGATCGCCTTCCGGGCCACCGACGCTTTCATACTTTTCGAGCAGCTGGCCGGTGATGGCATTGGCCCCGGTGGCCGGGCTGTAGAAGATCTTGCCGCCGGCGTACTTCTGGCCGAATCCACCGTCGCCGATTGGATACTGGTCGCCGTCCTTGGCTCCCAGCGGTCCCATCACCCCGCCCGCCTCGCGACGCGCAGCGGCGATCGCCGAGGCGGGGTCCGACGGTACGTCCAGACCGGCCAGCTGATCGGCCAGTTCCGGCGGCACCGTGGTGAACGCCTTGGTCTTGCGGTTCCAGGAGATCTCGCCGCCGGTGAACTTCTGGGAGATCACGTCGCCGTCGAACGTCTCGTCGTCGGCGGGGACGCCCAGTACTCCCGCGGAGCCGCCGAGCTTGTCCCATGCGGCGTTGATGGCGCCCCGCACCACCCGGGCACCGGTGGACGGAGTCCAGAAGATGACCGGGTTGTCAGGCGCACTCAAGGTCGAGTTGCGGCTGTCCGCGGCACGTCCGGCGCCCTCGTCGATGGTGGGAAATCCCATGTCGCCGTCGGCCGGGCCGCCCAGCGACTCGTACTTGTCCAGGATTGCGCCCTGCATGAAGTGCGCGCCGGTTGCCGGGGTGAAGAACATCTTGCCGCCGGAGAAGTTCTGCGCGAAGCCAGAACCCACCGCGTACACGCCGCCCTGCCGCGGCCCGAGCGGGCCGCCGTCCCCACCGTTGGCCTCCCAGGCGGCCGTGACCGCGGCGTCGGCATCCGACTCCGGGGTGGCCGAAGCCACCGCCGGCACCACCAAAGCAGCGACTACGAGTGCGAGCAGGCCGACCGCCAACCGCCACACGGCCGCGTTCAGCCTCGCTCCCGGCCTAGTCATGCGCCCTCCCCGCTCGTTCGGCAAAGTTTCCTTAGAAATGTCCCGCCCGGACAACTTTGCGTCAGCACGTGACGATAACCAACTAACGTGGCCGATCATGACCAAAAAAGGCCCAATATCTGGGTCCGAAGACCCAGATTTGGGCTTTTTTGGACGAGTACCGGA
Source organism: Mycolicibacterium arcueilense (assembly GCF_058536225.1). NCBI lineage: Bacteria > Bacillati > Actinomycetota > Actinomycetes > Mycobacteriales > Mycobacteriaceae > Mycobacterium > Mycolicibacterium arcueilense. The sequence goes on along the minus strand of NZ_JBZTYL010000007.1, from coordinate 1,533,203 downwards.
TAAATCGGGGGCCGATCGGCCCGCTAGACACCCAGCCCGCGACCGATGATCTCCTTCATGATCTCGGTGGTGCCGCCGTAGATGGTCTGCACTCGGGCATCCAGGTAGGCCCGCGCAACCGGGTACTCACGCATGTAGCCGTAGCCGCCGTGCAGCTGCAGGCAGCGGTCGATGAGCTCCACCTGCTTCTCGGTCGAGTACCACTTGGCCATCGCCGCCTGCTCCACGGTGAGCTTCTCGTCGAGGTGCAACCGAATGAACTCGTCGACCATCATCCGGACCACGGTGGCCTCGGTGGCCAGTTCGGCCAGCAGGAACCGGCTGTTCTGGAAGCTGCCGATGGGCTTGCCGAACGCCTTGCGCTCCTTGGTGTACTGCACGGTCTGCTCCAGCACCGCCTCCATCGCCGCGGCGGCCATGATGGCGATCGAGATGCGTTCCTGCGGCAGGTTCTGCATCAGATAGACGAAACCCTGCCCCTCCTCGCCGAGCAGGTTCTCGACGGGAACCTTGACGTCGGTGAACGACAGCTCGGCGGTGTCCTGGGCCTCCAGACCGATCTTGTCCAGGTGCCGGCCCCGCTCGAAGCCCTCCATACCGCGCTCCACCACCAGCAGGGAGAAGCCGAGAGCACCCTTCTCAGGGTCGGTTTGGGCAACGACGATCACCAGATCGGAGTTGATGCCGTTGGTGATGAAGGTCTTGGACCCGTTGAGGACGTAGTGGTCACCGTCGCGCACCGCGCGGGTCTTGATGCCCTGCAGGTCGCTACCGGTGCCCGGTTCGGTCATTGCGATCGCCGTGATCAATTCGCCCGTGCAGAACTTGGGCAGCCACCGCTGCTTCTGCTCCTCATTGGCCAGCCGGAGCAGATACGGCGCGACGACGTCGTTGTGCAGGCTGAAGCCGATGCCGCTGAAGCGACCGGCGACGGTCTCCTCACAGACGATCGTGTTGTACCGGAAGTCGTCGTTACCGCCGCCGCCGTACTCCTCGGGCACCGCCATCCCGAGAAAGCCCTGCTTACCCGCCTCCAGCCAGACCCCGCGGTCGACGATCTTGTCCTTCTCCCACTGGTCGTGGAAGGGCGCGACATGCTTGTCCAGAAACGCCCGGTACGACTCGCGGAACAAGTCGTGCTCGGGCTCGAACAACGTGCGGTCGTACTTCACAACACTGCCCATGGTGTGACCTCCGGTACTGGTTACTGATTTGGGGCCAACCTATACCAACCGGGTGGTTGGTCAGCCCTGGGGAGGGTGGGTACCGCCCGTAAACTCTGCTCATGCCCCGGTCCCCCATGAGCCTCGCGCACTGGGGCGCCTTCACCGCGAACGTCGCGGACGGCGACATCGCGGCCGTCACCCCGATGGACGGTGACGCTGACCCCTCACCGTTGCTCGGCAACCTCGCAGGCTCGATCCGGCACCGCTCCCGTATCGCCGGGCCCGCAGTGCGACGCGGCTGGCTGCGCGACGGCCCCGGCCCCAGTACCGAACGGGGCGCCGACGAGTACGTCGCGGTCTCCTGGGATGAGCTCTTCGAGTTGCTGGCCGAGGAGCTGCGCCGGGTCGTCCACACCTACGGCAACGAGGCGATCTACGGCGGCTCCTACGGCTGGGCCAGCGCCGGACGCTTCCACCACGCCCAGAGCCAGGTGCACCGCTTTCTGAAAATGCTCGGCGGCTATACGTCTTCCCGCCATTCCTATAGCCTGGGCGCGACCGGGGTGATCATGCCCCGGGTGGTCGGTACTCACGACGACCTGTTCAAGCGCTCCACCGACTGGGAGATCATCAGCGAGCACACCGATCTGCTGGTGTGCTTCGGCGGACTCGCACTGAAGAACACCGGCATCAATCACGGTGGCACCACGGCACATCCGGCCCGCGACGCGCTGCGCCGGATGCGTGAGCGCGGCGGAAAGATCGTGTCGCTGAGCCCGCTTCGTGACGACGTCGACGGCGACTGCCGATGGCTGGCCCCCGTCCCTGGCACCGATGTGGCAGTGATGCTCGCCCTGGCCTACGTGCTGGCCACTGAGGGCCTGGCCGACCTCGACTTCCTCGACACGCACTGCAGCGGATACCAGCGGTTCGAGCGCTACCTGTTGGGCCACGACGACGGTATCGCCAAGAGCCCGCAATGGGCGTCGGCGCTCAGCGGCCTGCCCGCCGGCGAGCTCGCGGACCTGGCGAGGCAGATGGCCGCCTCCCGCACCCTGGTCACCGTCAGCTGGTCGCTGCAGCGGATCCGGCACGGCGAGCAGGCGCCGTGGATGGGCCTGACCCTGGCCGCCATGCTGGGCCAGATCGGTGTGCCCGGAGGGGGTTTCGGGCACGGCTACGGGTCGATGAACGAGCCGGGGTTGCCGCCGCTGCGCTGCGGCCTGCCCGCGCTGCCACAGGGGCTCAACCCGGTGCAGACGTTCATCCCTGTCGCGGCCGTGACCGACATGCTGCTGCACCCCGGCCAGCCGTTCGATTACAACGGACTGCGCCTGACCTACCCCGACATCAGGTGCGTGTACTGGGCCGGCGGCAATCCGTTCCACCACCACCAGAACATTCCGAGATTGTGCCGCGCCCTGTCCCGGGTGGACACCATCGTGGTGCACGACCCGTACTGGACGGCGATGGCCAAGCATGCCGACATCGTCGTGCCCTCGACCACCGCCTATGAGCGCGAGGACTACTCGGGTTCGCGCAATGACCCCCTGCTGGTCGCCATGCCTGCGCTGACCCCGCCGTACGGCGACTCCCGCGACGACTACACCACGTTCTCGGCGCTGGCCGAGCGGCTCGGGTTCGGTGAGCAGTTCACCGAGGGCCGCACGGCACGGCAGTGGTTGGTCCACATGTATGAAAAGTGGTCTGCCGGACTGGATTTCGAGGTACCCGAGTTCGACCAGTTCTGGGCTGAGGGTCACCTGCGGTTGCCCACCGAACCGGGGCTCACGCTGCTGGCTGATTTCCGGGCCGATCCGGTCGGGCACCGGTTGGCCACCCCGAGCGGTCGGATCGAGATCTTCTCGCAGACCATCGACGGATTCGGCTACCCCGACTGTGCCGGCCACCCCCGGTGGTACGAGCCGACCGAGTGGCTCGGCGGTGAGCGGGCCGGCCGCTATCCGTTGCATCTGCTGGCCAATCAGCCCGCGACCCGCCTGCACAGCCAACTCGACGGCGGTGCCACGAGTCAGGCATCGAAAGTTCAAGGGCGCGAACCGATCCGCATCCACCCGGACGACGCGGCGGCCCGAGGGCTCGCAGACGGTGACGTAGTGCGGGTGTTCAACGACCGTGGGGCGTGCCTGGCCGGGGTGATGATCGACGACCGGTTGCGCCCGTCGGTGGTGCAATTACCGACCGGAGCGTGGTACGACCCCGCCGAACCGTCAGATCCCGATTCGATGTGCGTGCACGGCAATCCCAACGTGCTCACCGACGACGTCGGGACCTCGTCGCTGGCGCATGGCTGCACCGGCGCACATGTGCTGGTGCAGGTCGAGAAGTTCGATGGAACGCTCCCCCCGGTGCGGGCACATGAGCCGCCGGTGATCCGGCAACGCTGAAACCGTTGGGCCGCCACCACTTCGGCCGTTTTCCCGGTGACAGTTGCATGCCGGTGCAAAGATCCCTTCAGCGCTGACGGCTTCGTCAGCAGAAGGAGATCCGGGCCGATGCGATTCTCACCCCGTTCTGCTGCCAGGTCACTGCTGGTCGGCGCCGTAGCGGTATCCGGCTCGGTGGTCATCGGCCTGACACCCGTCGGCACCGCAGCAGTCGGTCTGGTGGTCGCGGTGACACCGCTGATCGTCCCGGGCACCGGAACCCCGAACCCGCAGGACTCCAACAACTACCTGGCCAACGCCGTGGCCTACTACGTCCAGCCCAGCGGTAGTTGCGGCGCCGAGGACTGCGCGGCGCCGGTGGCCATCCCCTACATCGCCCAGTTCTGGCCCATCCCGCTCCCCGGCTGGGGCGGACTGGAGGGCGCCAAATGGAACGTGTCGGTGGCCAGCGGGGTCACCCGGCTGACCAGTGAACTCGTCGGTGCCAACAACCCCAGTGCGGCGCATCCCGTGACCGTCTTCGGCTATTCGCAGGGCGCCACGGTGGCCAGCATTGTCAAGGGCAACCTGGCGGACCTGACCGACGAGCAGAAGCAGAATCTGAGTTTTGTCCTGATCGGTAACCCCAACCGCCCTGACGGCGGCCTCTTCGAGCGGCTGGCGATCCTGGGCACCGTGCCGATCCTCGACGCGACGTTCGGCCAACCCACTCCGACGGACACCGGCATCGAGACCTACGACATCGCGCTTCAGTACGACGGCGTCGCCGACGCTCCGTCATGGGTGCTCAATCCGCTCGCCCTGGCGAATGCGCTGGCCGGATTCGAGTACGTGCACGGCTCTTACCTGGACCCCCGAGGCGACGATCCGGACACCGCAGCGCCGTACGGCTACACACCCGAACAGGTGCAGGCCGCGATCGAGAATGCGAAGGCGAACTGCAGCGCCGAAACCCACTGCCAGAAGGTCGACGGCAGTGATACCTACTACGTCACCCTGCCGGCGAAGACGCTACCGATCATGCAGCCGCTGCTCGACCTGGGTACGGCGACCGGTACGTCCGCCGTGGTGATCCCACTCGTCGACCTGGTCTCCCCGATGGCGCAGACCCTGATCGAAACCGGTTACACCAGAACCGACTACAGCAGTCCGACACCGTTCCAGTTGCTGCCCAGGTTCAACCCGGTCAAGTTGGCCACCGACCTGGTCAACGACATTCCGGAGGGCATCCGGGCCGCGCTCAACCCGGGGCTCGACCCACTGCCCGGATGGACCGATCCGACGCAGTCCGGCGTGACCGTCCGAGTCCCGGACGCGGCCGACAAGACCGTTGTCGACACCACGAAAGTCTCCGCTACCTCCGATGACAAACCGCTCCGGCAGCTGAGCAAGGACACCGAGCCCGAGACAGCCCCGAAGCAGCGCCCCTCATCGCCGAAAGCGCTCGCAACCAAGGGACACCCGGCGCGTGACATGGCCAAGTCGCTCCGAAGCAGCGTGCGCAAGGCCCTGGGTCAGGACAGCGCGAAGGACAAGGCCACGGACCGTGCCGAGGCAAGAGACACCAGCACCAAGGACGCGGGCACCAAGGGCAAGAAGAAATCTGCCGCCTGACGCGTGCTCAGAAGGTGGCGAACTCACTCAGGCTCGCGGCCAGTGCCATGGGCACCCGCGCCTTGATGCGGGTGCCGTCGGCAGTGTGCTCGGTGGCGTCCACCCGACCGTCGGCGTGCACCCGTGCGACCAGGTCCCCGCGGTCGTAGGGAATCGTCACGTCCACCGTGGCGTCGGTCGGCGGGATCATCTCCGCCATCCGGGCCCGCAATCGGTCCAGCCCCTCGCCGGTGTGCGCCGAGACGAAGACTGCATCGGGCAAGGCGCGGCGTAGCGCGGCCAGTCCGAGGTCGGTGGCCGCGTCGATCTTGTTGACCACCAACAGCTCCGGCGGCGGGGTGATGTCGTATTCGACGACCACCTCGTTGATCACCTGCCGGACCGCATTGATCTGCGCCAGCGGATGGTCGTCGGACCCGTCCACGACGTGCACCAGCAGGTCGGCGTCGACGACCTCTTCCAGCGTGGACCGGAACGCCTCGACCAACTGGGTGGGAAGGTGCCGGACGAAGCCGACGGTGTCGGTCAGCACGAACGGCCGGCCGTCGTCGAATTCGCCACGCCGCGTGGTGGGTTCGAGCGTGGCGAACAGGGCGTTCTCCACCAGCACACCGGCCCCGGTCAGTGCGTTGAGCAGGCTGGACTTGCCGGCGTTGGTGTAGCCGACGATGGCCACCGAGGCTGCATCCGAGGTCAGCCGCCGGCTGCGCTGGGTGTCGCGGATCTTCTTCATGTCGCGAATCTCGCGGCGCAGCTTGGCCATCCGCTCCCGGATGCGGCGGCGGTCGGTCTCGATCTTGGTCTCACCGGGCCCGCGGGTTCCCACGCCACCACCGGCACCGCCGGCGCGACCGCCGGCCTGGCGCGACATCGATTCACCCCAGCCGCGCAGCCGGGGCAGCATGTACTCCATCTGGGCCAGCGACACCTGCGCCTTGCCCTCCCGGCTGGTCGCGTGCTGGGCGAAGATGTCCAGGATCAGCGCGGTGCGGTCGATCACCTTGACCTTGACGACCTTCTCCAGCGAGTTGAGCTGCGCAGGTGAGAGTTCGCCGTCGCAGATCACGGTGTCGGCCCCGGTGGCCAGGACCACCTCCCGCAGTTCGACGGCTTTGCCCGAGCCGATGTAGGTGGACGGGTCCGGCTTGTCGCGACGCTGGATCAGGCCCTCGAGTACTTCCGATCCGGCGGTCTCGGCGAGTGCCGCCAGTTCGGCCAGGCTGGCATCGGCGTCGGCTGCGCTGCCTTCGGTCCACACTCCGACCAGGACCACGCGCTCCAGCCTGAGCTGGCGGTACTCGACCTCGGTGACATCAGTGAGTTCGGTGGAGAGCCCGGCGACGCGGCGCAGTGAAGCGCGGTCTTCGAGGGCCAGCTCGCCGGTGCTGGGTGTTACGGGATGTTCTGGATGAGTCATATGTACTTACAGGTTGTCACGTGGGTCCGGCCGCGCGCACCCCAATTTAGAGAGCACAGTGTGCCACCGAGTTCTCCCACCACTCGTTGCTCAGTTCACCGCGCGCCACCAGTACAGAGGGGCCGCGCAGGAAGCTGGTGGACTCGGTGATCGTCACGGTGACCTCCCCACCGGGGATGCGCACCCGCAACGTCCCGGTATCGGCACCCTGACCGGCCAGGGCCGCCAGCGCGGCCGCGACGGTGCCGGTACCGCAGGAGCGGGTCTCGCCGACGCCCCGCTCGTGCACGCGCATCGAGACCGCGCCGTCCACCGGAGCGGTCAGGACCTCGACGTTGACGCCTTCGGGGAACAGCTGCGTGTCGAACGACACCGGGGCACCCACATCGAGTGCCGCCAACTCATCCTCGGTCAACCCGACGCAGGCCAGGTGCGGATTGCCCATATCGACGGCCAGCCCGCTGACACTACGGCCGCCGACGACGGCGGTGCCGGTACCGAACTGGTTGGCCTTACCCATCTCGACGGTGACGTCGGCGGCCGTCGCGTCGACGCTGTGCAACACCACCGGACGCGGACCGGCCAGCGACCCGACCACGAACTCGTCGGCGGATTCCAGTCCGGACGCGCGCAGGTAGTGCGCGAACACCCGCACGCCGTTGCCGCACATCTGCGCGATCGAGCCATCGGCGTTGCGGTAGTCCATGTACCAGTCGGCTGCCGCCACCCCGTCGGGCAGCCGCTCGAACACCCCGGCGGCCTGCGCGGCGCCCGCGGTCGTCACCCGGAGCACGCCGTCGGCGCCGAGACCACGACGCCGGTCGCACAGTGCGGCCACGGCAGCCGGCGTCAGCGACAACGCGGCGTCGAGGTCGGGCAGCACGACGAAATCGTTCTGGGTGCCATGTCCCTTCGCGAAAGGGATCGAGCCGAAGATCACCTGTTCAGGATACGTGCCGCCACGCCCGCAACGCGTCGTGCACCAGTCCGTCGGCTGCCCCGTCCAGCCACACCACCCGATGGTCACGCCGGAACCACGAGCGCTGCCGGCGCACATAGCGGCGGGTGCCGATGAACGTCGGCTCCCGCGCGGCCGAGCCGTCTCCCCCGGCGTCCAGGTCGGCCAGCACCTGCGCATAGCCGAGTGCCCGCGCCGCGGTGACCCCGTCGCGCAGCCCTCGACCGATCAGCGTGTGTACCTCGTCCACCAGACCTTCGTCGAACATCAGGTCGGTGCGTTGTTCCAGGCGCTGATCGAGAACGGCTGTGTCCCAGTCCAATCCGATGATCGCGGTGTCCCAGCGGGGTGTGCCGATGCTCGGCGCCGAGGCAGCGAACGGCTGCCCGGTGAGCTCCACGACCTCCAGGGCCCGCACGATCCGCCGGCCATCGGTCGGCAGGATCGACGCACCCGCGGCAGGGTCCACCCGGGTCAGCTCGACGTGCAGGGCGGCCACCCCCACTTCGGCCAGGCGGGCCTCCCACCGCGCCCGCACCGCCGGATCGGTGGCCGGGAACGTCCACTCGTCGAGCAGCGACTGGATGTAGAGCATCGAACCGCCCACGATCACCGGCACCGCACCGCGGGCCGCGATGGCCTCCACGTCGGCCGCGGCCTCCTGCTGATAGCGGGCCACCGTCGCGGTCTCGGTGACGTCAAGGACATCGAGCTGGTGGTGTGCGATGCCGCGCCGCTCGGCGACCGGCAACTTGGCAGTGCCGATGTCCATGCCGCGGTAGAGCTGCATCGCATCGGCGTTCACGATCTCGCCGCCCACATTCTCGGCCAGCGCGAGTGCCAACGCCGACTTCCCCGTCCCGGTCGGTCCGATGACCGCGATGGGCCGGGTCACGGCAGCCATTCGCCGACGAAGTAACCGACGCCGTACGGGGCTCCGCGGTAGAGCTCACGTGCCGATCCCGGCTCGGGCTCGGTCAGTCCGGCCAGTACCTGGTAGGCCACCCTGCCGAGCACGGTTTCGGGCAGCTCGGCCAGCGCCGAGAGGTCTCCGGTGGCCAGGGCATCGTCGACTTGCTGTTGGACCGACGCCGAGTCCGGGTCGTGCCCACCGGGGGCCGCCGGCGTGAGCGTGTTCAGGCCATCGGCGACCACGAGGACACCGACGGGATCCGGAGATTCGTCGAGGCGGGCGCGCAGCGCGCGCCCCCGGGCCAGCGCCTCGCCGACCTGCTCTGATGCGGCAAAGGCGTGCACCTCGATGTCGGCGCCGGGTGCCGCCTGTCCGCGGATCCACCCCGCTACCAGGGCACACAGCGGCAGTGCCACCGGATCGGCCGTCGTCCCGTGACCGAGAGCCACCGGGACGTCGGCGCCGTAGCCGGCGAAGGTCCCGGCACAGTCCGGCCCGTACACCGCCTCACCGGGGCCGACCCCGATGGCCAGCCAGCGCGGCGGTAGCGAACCCGCTGCGGCTATGACGGCCTCCCGGAGGTCGGCCACCTCGCTCGCAGCCGCTCCCACCAGTTCGGGCACCAGGACCGGTGTGGCGGGGACGATCGCGATGGCGCTCAGCACCTCACCAAACTAGTGCGCGGCCCCTTCTGGGCTGCGCGCCGAGGCCCGGTAGGACGCCCAGATCGGCCCGCCTGGGACCCCGTCCGCGCGAGTTTGTCAGGGCATTGCGCCTAAAGCCGTGGGCACGGCACAGCACGACCTGCTTCAATAGCGGACAAAGCGACAGCATCAGGCGCCGCGTCGCGCGGCAGATGCGCGGGCAACCGTGCGGAGTACGAGGAGCGGATATGACAACCAGTGAGCCAGGCGGAGCCACCCCCGAGCCGACCTCCGGGCCCACACCGAGGCCCACTCCCCGGCCCGGACCACCCCGCCCCGTTCCCCGCCCCAGCCGGGTCGCACCGGTGGTTGCCGTGGCGCCGGCCGGCGACCCACACCAGTTCGGCCGCGTGGATGCCGACGGCACGGTGTGGTTGATCAGCGGATCCGGCGAGCGTGTCATCGGCTCGTGGCAGGCCGGCGACACCGAGTCGGCGTACGCGCACTTCGGCCGGCGCTTCGATGATCTGCACACCGAGGTCGCCCTGCTCGAACGCCGGTTGTCCTCGGGCACGGGCGATGCGCGCAAGATCAAATCGGCAGCCGCAGCGCTGGCTGAAAGTCTGCCCACCGCAGCAGTTCTCGGCGATGTCGACGCGTTGAGCGCCCGCCTGTCGGCCATCCTGGAACACGCCGACGAAGCCGCCAAGACCGAGCGGGCCCAGCGCGACGAGCACCGCGCCGCCCAGACCGCACGCAAGGAGGCACTCGCCGCCGAGGCCGAGGACCTGGCGGCCAACTCCACCCAGTGGAAGTCCGCCGGTGACCGCCTGCGCGAAATCCTCGATGAGTGGCGCACCATCACCGGGCTGGACCGCAAGCTCGACGACGCCCTGTGGAAGCGCTACTCGTCGGCCCGCGAGACGTTCAACCGTCGTCGCGGCTCGCACTTCGCCGAACTGGACCGCGGGCGCGTAGGTGCCCGCCAGCTCAAGGAGGCGCTGTGCGATCAGGCCGAGCAGCTGTCCGGCTCGACCGACTGGGGCGCCACCGGTGCCGCGTTCCGTGACCTGCTGACCCAGTGGAAGGCCGCCGGACGCGCCGCCAAGGACGTCGACGACGCATTGTGGCACCGGTTCAAGGCCGCCCAGGACACGTTCTTCGGGGCCCGTAACGCCGCCCACGCCGAACGTGACGCCGAGTTCAAGGCAAATGCCACCGCCAAGGAAGCGCTGCTGGCCGAGGCCGAGAAGATCGACACGACGGATCTGGATGCAGCCCGCGCCGCACTGCGCACGATCGGCGACAAGTGGGACGCGATCGGCAAGGTTCCCCGCGAGCGCGCCGCCGATCTGGAACGCCGCCTGCGTGCCGTCGAGAAGAAGGTCCGCGACGCCCCGGCCGGTGGTGTCGACCCCGAGGCGCAGGCCCGGGCCGACCAGTTCCGTTCCCGCGCCGAGCAGTTCGAGAAGCAGGCCGAGAAGGCGGAGGCCGCCGGTCGGGCCAAGGATGCTGCCGAGGCCAGGGCGAGCGCCGAACAGTGGCGTCAGTGGGCCGACGCCGCGGCCGCCACACTCGGAGAGCGCAGGTAGCACCACGCTCCGAGGGCGTAAATAGCCCCCAGACCTGGGGCTGGGCGCAGCTAGGTCTGGTCGGGCTGGTCCGGCTTCTCACCGGCGGTGTCGGGCTTCGTGACGTCGGTCTTGGTCACGTCGGTCTTGCCGTCGCCGGGCATGGGGATGCCGAGCACGCCGTGCTGCTGATGCTTCGCGGCTTCGCGGCGCCGGTCCTCTTCGGCCGCCAGTTGCAGCGCGGTGCGCGACCACACCACGCGGGCCCAGTGGAAGGTCAGGATGATCACGGCCAGCCACCCGATGATCAGCCCGATTCCGGGGCCGGGATGGCCCGCAGCGGTCTGACGCGACCACACCGCAAGCATCCCGAGCGCGCTGGCCACCGCCGAACCGGCCAGGGCTGTCCAGGCCAGCGCCCAGCGGCGGGTGATCAGCGCCAGGGTGGAGAACCCGACCGAGAACACCAGCGCCAACCAGATGAAGACGCGCGACGGCAGGGAGATGCCGTCATTCAGGGCAGTGGCGTCACCAACCAGGACGTCGAACCCCTTGGTGGTGCCGGTGTGCGGCAGCACGAACGACAGCAGCACCACGAACACGAGGATGGCCACGACCATCGCACGCGGACCCGTGTCGAATTCGCGGGTCACCTTGCGCTCGACGGCCGCCAAGTCGTCCTTGAACCGGTCGAAGTCGCTTTCGTTGCTCAACAGCCACATCCTCCTGATGACGGCGGGGTTTCCGGCGCGCCGATCCGCGGCAGCCCCAGCCCGACGCCGGTACGCGGGCGCCGCCCCGCCTCATGGGCGTCGCCGGCGGGGGTACGGCGGTGGGTCGCCAGCGGGGCGTCGGCGATCAGATGGTGCGGCGCAGCGCCGGTCACGGTGGTGGTGACGATGTCGCCCGGCCGGATCCGCTCCACGTCGGCGCCGGGGCTGAAATGCACCAGCCTGCCGTCGCGGGCTCGGCCCGACATGCGGGCGGTGCTGGCGTCCTTTCGGCCCTCGCCCGTGGCGACAAGCAGTTCCACCGCCCGGCCGATCTGAGCCTGGTTCTCCTCCAGGGAAATTCGCTCCTGCAGCTCGATCAGCCGTTGATAGCGTTCGGTGACAACGGCTTTCGGCAACTGGTCGGGCATGTCGGCGGCCGGGGTACCGGGCCGGATGGAGTACTGGAAGGTGAAGGCAGTCGCGAAACGCGACCGCTCGACGACATCGAGGGTGGCCTGGAAGTCTTCCTCGGTCTCACCGGGGAAGCCGACGATCAGGTCAGTGGTGATGGCCGCGTCAGGGATCGCAGCCCGCACCTTGTCGATGATGCCCAGGTAGCGGTCGGCCCGGTACGAACGGCGCATCGCCTTGAGGATCCGGTCCGAACCGGACTGCAGCGGCATGTGCAGCGTCGGGCAGACGTTGGGGGTCTGCGCCATCGCCTCGATCACGTCGTCGGTGAACTCGGCCGGGTGCGGTGAGGTGAACCGCACCCGCTCCAGCCCTTCCACCTCGCCGCAGGCGCGCAGCAGCTTGGCGAACGCACTGCGGTCGCGGGGAACATCGGACCAGTTCGTCGGGTCCTCGCGCAAGCGCTCGTCCGCAGCAAACGACACACCGTAGGCATTGACGTTCTGGCCCAGCAGGGTGACCTCGAGCACGCCCTGGGAAGCCAGGGTCTGCACCTCGGCCAGGATGTCCCCGGGGCGGCGGTCGACCTCTTTGCCGCGCAGCGACGGCACGATGCAGAACGTGCAGGTGTTGTTGCAGCCCACCGAGATAGACACCCAGGCCGCGTAGGCCGACTCCCGCGTCGCGGGCAGGGTGGACGGAAACTCCTGCAGCGCTTCGACGATCTCGACCTGGGCGGCGCGGTTGTGGCGGGCCCGCTCCAGCAGCGTGGGCAGCGACCCGATGTTGTGGGTGCCGAAGACCACGTCGACCCAGGGAGCGCGGCGCAGGACCGAATCGCGGTCCTTCTGGGCCAGGCACCCGCCGACGGCGATCTGCATGTTCGGATCGGCCTGCTTGCGCGGGGCCAGATGACTGAGATTGCCGTAGAGCTTGTTGTCGGCGTTCTCGCGCACCGCGCACGTGTTGAACACGACGATGTCGGCGTCGGCGCCGTCGGGGGCCCTTCGGTATCCGGCGTCCTCCAGCAGGCCGGACAGCCGCTCGGAGTCGTGCACGTTCATCTGGCAGCCGTAGGTGCGGACCTGATAGGTGCGCTCAGAGCGCTCGTCGGCCGGGTTCTGTGCGGTTGGCTCCTCGCGCGAGCGCTCGTCGGCCGCGTCCCGGTTCACCATCGTCGTCACGGCCTCAATGGTACGGAGCCACCCGAAACGTCAACGCGGCGGATTGACGAGATCCGGGCAGGCCGGGCCTTCCCTGGGTAAGGTCACCTGCCATGGGTAGCCCCGGCGAGCAGCCGCAGGTCGACGACGCGGCGCCACCAGATGTGCCGATGATCTCACTTCAGGGAGTCAACAAGCACTTCGGACCCCTGCACGTACTCAACGACATCAACCTCGATGTGGGGCGCGGCCAGGTCGTCGTTGTCCTCGGACCGTCGGGTTCGGGCAAGTCCACGTTGTGCCGCACCATCAATCGGCTGGAGACCATCGACTCCGGCAGCATCGCGGTCGATGGCCAGGAGTTACCCGCCGAGGGCCGCAGATTGGCTCAGCTGCGGTCGGATGTCGGCATGGTGTTCCAATCCTTCAACCTGTTCGCGCACAAGACGATCCTGGAGAACGTCATGCTCGCCCCGGTGAAGGTGCGGCGCAAGCCCAAGGCGCAGGCCCGGGAGGACGCCATGGCCCTGTTGGACCGGGTCGGAGTGGCCAACCAGGCCGACAAATACCCGGCCCAGCTGTCCGGCGGTCAGCAGCAACGCGTGGCCATCGCACGATCGTTGGCGATGAACCCCAAGGTGATGCTCTTCGACGAGCCGACCAGCGCCCTGGACCCCGAGATGATCAACGAGGTCCTGGCCGTGATGACCTCGTTGGCCCGTGAGGGCATGACGATGGTGGTGGTCACCCACGAGATGGGCTTCGCCCGCCGGGCGTCTGATCGCGTCGTGTTCATGGCCGACGGAGCCATCGTCGAGGACGGACCACCCACCGAGTTCTTCGACAATCCGAAATCCGATCGCGCCAAAGATTTTCTCGGCAAGATCCTTCATCACTGACGCTCCGCCGAAAGGAACCCGCACATGCCCTCCGCGCCGTTCAAGTTGGTCGGTACCCTCGCGCTCGCGCTCGCGCTCCCCTTCGCCGCGACCGCGTGTGGCGGTGGTGGCGACTCCAGCAAGATCGTCATCGGCACCAAGTACGACCAGCCCGGCCTCGGCCAGAAGAAACCTGACGGCACCATGTCCGGGTTCGACGTCGACGTGGCCAAGTACGTGGCCAACGAACTCGGCTACCCCGAGGACAAGATCGAGTGGAAGGAAGCGCCCTCGCCGCAGCGCGAGACGCTGATCCAGAACGGTCAGGTCGAATACATCGTCGGGACCTACTCGATCACCGATGCGCGCAAGGAGAAGGTCGACTTCGCCGGGCCCTATCTGCTGACCGGGCAGAGCCTGCTGGTGCGCGCCGACAACAACGACATCACCGGGGCAGCGTCGCTGGAGAACAACAAGAAGCTGTGCTCGGTGTCGGGTTCCACCCCGGCTCAGAACATCAAGGACAAATACCCGAAGGTGCAGCTGCAACAGTTCGACACCTATTCGGCCTGCGTCGACGCGCTCAAGAACGGGGTCATCGACGCGGTGACCACCGACGAGGTGATCCTGGCCGGCTTCGCCGCGCAGAGCCCGGGCAGCTTCAAGATCGTCGGTGACACGTTCTCAGAGGAGCGTTACGGCATCGGTCTGAAGAAGGGCGACACCGAGCTGCGCAAGAAGATCAACGACGCACTCGAAAAGATGGAGTCCAGCGGCGCCTGGAAGGAAGCGTTCGAGCGTAACCTCGGCCCGGCCGGTATTCAGACCCCGGCGCCGCCTGCCGTCGACCGCTGACCCGGGGGCAACGCACCGACCGTGGAGCTCCTCAACGAGTACCTCGACAAGATCTCGGCATCACTGCAGATCTTCACCGACCACCGCGACGCGATATACGCGGCGTTCTGGACCACGATCCAGCTGACGGTGTTCTCCGCGATCGGTGCGCTGATCCTCGGCACCGTGCTGGCCGCGATGCGGCTCGCACCGACACCGGTGATGAACTGGCTCGGCACCGCGTACGTGAACATCGTCCGCAACACGCCGCTGACGCTGATCATCCTGTTCTGCTCGTTCGGTGTGGGCCAGACGCTGGGCATCACTTTGGTCGACCCGCATTCGCCGACCTCGCTCGCGGACAGCAACTTTCGTCTGGCCGTGCTCGGGTTGACCGTCTACACCGCATCTTTCGTGTGTGAGGCGGTGCGATCGGGAGTCAACACGGTTCCGCTGGGCCAGGCCGAGGCGGCCCGCTCACTGGGCCTGAGTTTCGGTCAGAACCTGCGAATAATCCTGCTGCCACAGGCTTTTCGGTCGGTGATCATCCCGCTGGGTTCGGTACTGATCGCTCTGGCGAAGAACACCACCATCGCCTCCGCGATCGGCGTGGCCGAGGCCGCCTTGTTGATGAAGGAGATGATCGAGAACACCGCTGCACTGATGACGGTCGGCGTGATCTTCGCGACCGGCTTCGTGATACTGACCCTGCCACTCGGGTTGATGTTCGGATGGCTGGGCAAGAGACTGGCGGTGGCACGGTAATGAGCGCTTCTGTCCTCTTCGACGCGCCCGGCCCGCGGGCGCGGGCCCGTAACTGGGTTTTCACCGTGCTGACCGCGGTCGTCGCCGCGGTGCTGCTGGGTTTCGTGATCTGGCGGATGTGGACCAAGGATCAGCTCACCGGTGCGAAGTGGGAGCCGTTCCTGACGCCGGACCTGTGGCGAACATACGTCCTGCCCGGCGTGCAGGGCACGCTGACCGCCGCTGCGGTCAGCATCGTGTTCGCGTTGATCCTCGGCGTGCTGCTCGGGGTGGGCCGATTGGCACCGATTGCACCGATCCGGTGGATCTGCGGTGTGATCGTGGAGTTCTTCCGCGCCGTCCCGGTGCTGATCATGATGATCTTCGCGTACTTCCTCTATGCCGTATACGACACGTTCCCGTCCAAGCATCTGGCGCTGGCCGGCGTGATCACGGGGCTGACCCTTTACAACGGTGCCGTGATCGCCGAGATCGTGCGTGCCGGTATCAATACGCTGCCGCGCGGGCAGCGTGAGGCGGCGGCCTCACTCGGCCTGTCGTGGGGACAGACCATGCGATTGATCCTGCTGCCACAGGCGGTCACCGCGATGCTGCCGGTGCTGGTGTCCCAGCTGGTGGTGGTGCTCAAGGACACTGCGATCGGCTACCAGATCACCTTTGTGGAGATGGTGCGCCAGGGCACGGTCATCGGGTCGGCCTACGGCAACTATCTCCCAGCGCTGATCGTGATCGCCATCTTGATGATCACGGTGAACTTCGCGCTGTCCTCATTCGCCACCTGGCTGGAACGACGAATGCGCCGTTCCAGCCGTGGACCCGCGCCGCTGGAACCCGAGGCCGTCGAACAGGAGGGCGCACCGGGCGCGCAGGTGCTGCACACCCAACGGGATTGAGTTCGGGTAGAGCGACACAATGCGGCCGCTATACCCGGCGCCGCTCCCGTTCGCCGGCCAGTTCGACGCTGACGACGTCGAAGGCCATCGACTGGTTGTAACCGCGACGGGCCAGCATGCCGACGAGCCGACGCGTCACCTTCACGTCGCCGTCGTCGTCATCGAGCCGCTCGCGACGCAACTTGTCCCGAACCAGCTGCTCGGCCCGTTGCCGCTCGGCAGCCGGATCCAGGTCGGCCAGCGCGGCCTCGATGACTTCTTTGTCCACGCCCTTCTTGCGGAGCTCGACGGCCAAGGCGCGCTTACCTTTTCCTGAGTTGGCGTGCCGGGACCGCACCCACTGTTCGGCGAAGTCCTCGTCATCGATCAGCCCGACCTCGGTCAACCTGTTCAGCACCTTGGCGCTGAGGTCTTCCTCGTAACCCCGTTTGGTGAGCTGTTCGATCAACTCGGAGCGGGTGCGGGCCCGCACGGTGAGCAGGCGCAGGCAGACGTTCTTTGCCTGCTCCTCACGTTTGCGAGGATCCTGCGTCTGCTCTCCGTCGGGCGTACCCGACGGCTCAGAAGTCAACCGGGGCGGGAAGGACGTCATCAGCCTTTGCCTCGGCGGTCACGACAGCACCGATACCGAGCTTCTCCTTGATCTTCTTCTCGATCTCGTTGGCGACATCGACGTTCTCCAACATGAACTTGCGGGCATTCTCCTTGCCCTGCCCCAGCTGCTCACCCTCGTAGGTGAACCAGGAACCGGACTTGCGGATGAAGCCGTGCTCGACACCCATGTCGATGAGTGAGCCCTCGCGGCTGATGCCGTGGCCGTACAGGATGTCGAACTCGGCCTGCTTGAACGGCGGCGAGACCTTGTTCTTGACGACCTTGACGCGGGTCCGGTTGCCGACCGCGTCGGTGCCGTCCTTGAGCGTCTCGATGCGCCGGACGTCGAGACGGACCGAGGCGTAGAACTTCAGAGCCTTACCGCCCGTGGTGGTTTCGGGCGAGCCGAACATCACGCCGATCTTCTCGCGGAGCTGGTTGATGAAGATCGCGGTGGTGCCCGAGTTGTTCAGCGCACCGGTCATCTTGCGTAGCGCCTGGCTCATCAGACGGGCCTGCAGACCGACATGGCTGTCCCCCATCTCACCCTCGATCTCGGCGCGGGGCACCAGAGCGGCCACCGAGTCGATCACGAGGATGTCCAGAGCGCCCGAGCGCACCAGCATGTCGGCGATCTCCAGCGCCTGCTCACCGGTGTCGGGCTGGCTCACCAGCAGTGAATCGGTGTCGACACCGAGCTTCTTGGCGTACTCGGGATCCAGGGCGTGCTCGGCGTCGATGAACGCCGCGATGCCGCCGGCGGCCTGGGCATTGGCCACCGCGTGCAGCGCAACGGTGGTCTTACCCGAGGATTCCGGGCCGTAGATCTCGACCACGCGGCCGCGCGGCAGGCCGCCGATGCCGAGGGCCACGTCCAGGGAGATCGAACCGGTGGGGATCACCGAGATGGGCTGGCGCACCTCCTCGCCGAGGCGCATCACCGAGCCTTTACCGAAGTTCTTGTCGATCTGGGCCATCGCCAGTTCGAGCGCTTTTTCGCGATCAGGGGCTTGCTGCGCCATGATGATGCCTCTCCAAGTAGTCGTGTTGACCGGTGTTCCGATCGGTTGGCCGTGACGCTAGGCCAGGGCACCGACAAGTCCGGATCTCCGCTCGAACACCGCCACAGTAAAGCGAACATCTGTTCGACTCAAGGAGACACGCCGTGTGCGCGGCGAAACGGGCCTATCGTGGGAGCATCCAGCCCGGAGACGGGGTAGCGATGCACGAGATGGCGATCACCCAGAGCGTTGTCGACGCGGTGTGCGAGCACGCCGCAGGCCGGCGTGTGCACAGCGTGAAGCTCGAGGTCGGCGCCCTGTGCGCGGTCGTCCCAGACTCCATGCTCTTCTGCTTCGACCTGGTCACCCAGGGCACGGTGGCCGATGGCGCCCGCCTCGACCTCGACATCCAGCCGGGTGCGGCACAGTGCCGCAGCTGCGGCACGCAGTTCGACCTGCCCGATCTGATCCTGTTGTGCCCGTGCGGAAGCGCCGATGTCAAGGTCACCGCCGGCCGGGAACTGCGGATTCTCTCGATGGAAGTGAGCTGACATGTGCGCAACCTGCGGCTGCGGTCAGGACGGGGCCGTCATCACCCTCGCCGGTCATGACCACCCCCATGATCACGACCATCCCCACGACCACCCCCACCAGCATTCTCACGGCGACAACCAGCACACCGAGACTGTCTCGCTGGAACAGAAGGTGCTGGCCAAGAACGACCTCATCGCCGAGCAGAACCGGCAGTGGCTGGCCGAACGCGGCATCCTGGCGCTCAACATCACCAGTTCACCGGGAGCGGGCAAGACGACACTGCTCGAACGGACCATCCGTGAGCTCGACGCCGACCGCCCGGTCGCGGTGATCGAAGGCGACCAGGAGACGTTGCTCGACGCCGACCGGATCCGGGCCGCGGGGGCACGTGCGGTTCAGGTCAACACGGGCGCCGGATGCCACCTCGATGCGGCCATGGCCGGGCGCGCCCTGGAGACCCTCGATCCCGAGCCCGGGACTCTGCTGTTCATCGAGAACGTCGGCAACCTGGTCTGCCCGGCATTGTTCGATCTCGGCGAACACAGCAAGGTCGTAGTCGTATCGGTCACCGAAGGCACCGACAAACCATTGAAGTATCCGCACATGTTCGCCGCGGCGGGCCTGGTGATCCTCAACAAGATCGACTTGCTCCCCTACGTCGACTTCGACGTCGAAACCTGTTGCCGCCATGCACGATCCGTCAATCCCGACGTCACGATCCTGCCGACGTCGGCGACCCGCGGCGACGGGCTCGACGCTTGGTACGCCTGGGTTGACGCACACGTAAACACCACGCCGGCGCACTAGCCTGTTGACAAGACAACCACCCAGGAAACTATCCCGGAGTTTGAGGTCTCAAGCAGGCTGCGCGCGGCTAAGCTCGAGCCATTGGGGCCGTCAGCCCTGGCCCCGGAAAGCTGTGACCTATGCCAACCGAGGCAGCAGTCAAAGCAGAAGAGGCACTGATCCACGTGCTGTGGATCAACGCCGGTCTGAGTTGTGATGGCGATTCGGTGGCGTTGACTGCCGCCACCCAGCCGAGCATCGAGGAGATCGCCCTCGGGGCGCTTCCCGGTCTTCCCAAGATCGCCGTCCATTGGCCCCTGATCGACTTCGAGTGCGGACCGAGCGGGGGCGCCGACGATTTCCTGTCGTGGTTCTTCAAGGCCGAACGAGGCGAACTGGAGCCCTTCGTCCTGGTCGTCGAGGGATCGATCCCCAACGAGCAGGTCAAGGAAGAGGGTTATTGGTGCGGTTTCGGCAACAATCCCGCGACCAACCAGCCGATGACCACCAGCGAATGGCTGGACCGGCTCACGCCCAAGGCCACCGCCGTTGTCGCCGTCGGCACCTGCGCCACCTACGGCGGCATCCATGCGATGGCCGGTAACCCGACCGGCGCGATGGGTGTGCCCGACTATCTCGGCTGGGACTGGAAGAGCAAGGCCGGCATTCCGATCGTCTGTGTTCCCGGTTGCCCTGCGCATCCAGACAACATGGCCGAGACCTTGACGTATCTGCTGTACATGGCCACCGACCAGGCTCCGATGATCCCGCTGGACGAGGAGCTGCGCCCCACGTGGCTGTTCGGCAAGACCGTCCACGAAGGATGCGACCGGGCGGGCTATTACGAGCAGGGCGACTTCGCGACCGAGTACGGATCGCCGAAATGCATTGTGAAACTGGGCTGCTGGGGACCTGTGGTCAAGTGCAACGTCCCAAAGCGCGGCTGGATCAACGGCATCGGCGGTTGCCCGAATGTCGGCGGCATCTGCATCGGGTGCACGATGCCGGGATTCCCGGACAAGTTCATGCCGTTCATGGACGAGCCGCCGGGCGGCAAGGTGTCAACCGCGGCGTCAGGCCTCTACGGCTCGGTCATCCGCAGCCTGCGGCACGTCACGGGCCACACCGTCGACAAAGAGCCCAAGTGGCGGCATCGCGGTACGAAGCTCGACACCGGGGCCACCCGCACCTGGTAGACCGGGCGGACCACCGGTTCGTCAGCACCCGACCGCGACGCCATCGCGTACGTCGGAGCCCGTTGCCTTACAGACGTTTACACGAAAGTGAAGTTCGATGACCGGAACAATAATTCCCGAGCCGTCCCAAGTGAAGCGCGAGCCCGGTCAACTGGTGGAGATGGCCTGGGATCCCATCACGCGCATCGTCGGCAGCCTCGGAATCTACACCAAGATCGACTTCGAGAACCGCGAGGTGGTCGAGTGCCACAGCACTTCGTCGATCTTCCGCGGCTATTCGATCTTCATGAAGGGCAAGGACCCTCGCGACGCTCACTTCATCACCAGCCGCATCTGCGGTATCTGCGGGGACAATCACGCGACCTGCTCGTGCTACTGCCAGAACATGGCCTACGGGGTCAAACCCCCGCATCTGGGCGAATGGCTGGTCAACCTCGGCGAGGCCGCGGAATACATGTTCGACCACAACATCTTCCAGGAGAACCTGGTCGGTGTGGACTACTGCGAGAAGATGGTGTCCGAGACCAACCCGAGCGTGCTGGCCAAGGCGGAGAACACCGCGGCACCACACGCCGACGCGCACGGCCACCGCACGATCGCCGACATCATGCGCGCGCTCAACCCGTTCACCGGTGAGTTCTACCGAGAGGCGCTGCAGGTCAGTCGGTGGACCCGGGAGATGTTCTGCCTGATGGAGGGTCGCCATGTGCACCCGTCGACGCTGTATCCGGGCGGCATCGGGACGACCGCGACCATCCAGCTGATGACCGACTACATGACACGGCTGATGCGCTACGTCGAATTCATGAAGAAGGTCGTGCCGATGCACGACGATCTCTTCGACTTCTTCTACGAAGCCCTGCCCGGCTACGACAAGGTCGGCCTCCGCCGCACCCTGCTGGGATGCTGGGGATCCTTCCAGGATCCCGAGGTCTGCAACTTCGCCTACAAAGACATGGAGCGCTGGGGCGACGCCATGTTCGTCACCCCCGGCGTGGTGGTGGACGGCAAACTGCTGACGCATTCGTTGGTCGATATCAACCTCGGGATACGAATTCTGTTGGGCCACAGTTACTACGAAGACTGGACCGACCAGGAGATGTTCGTCAAGACCGATCCTCTCGGCAACCCGATCGACCGGCGTCACCCGTGGAACCAGCACACCAACCCCAAGCCGCAGAAGCGGGACTTCGACGAGAGCTACAGCTGGGTGATGTCGCCACGCTGGTACGACGGCAAGGACCACCTCGCCCTCGACACCGGCGGTGGCCCGCTCGCGCGGCTGTGGTCCACCGCGCTCGCGGGGATGGTCGACATCGGCTACGTCAAGGCCACCGGCAGCAGTGTCCAGATCAACCTCCCCAAGACCGCGCTCAAGGGCCCGGTCGAGTTGGAGTGGAAGATCCCGGCCAAGGGCAGCAACACCATCGAGCGCAATCGGGCCCGCACCTACTTCCAGGCGTACGCTGCCGCCTGCGCGCTGCACTTCTGTGAGAAGGCACTCGTCGAGATCCGGGCCGGCCGCACCAAGACCTGGGAGCCCTTCGAGGTTCCCGACGAGGCCATCGGGTGCGGTTTCACCGAAGCGGTGCGCGGGGTGCTGAGCCATCACATGGTCATCCGCGACGGCAAGATCGCGAACTACCACCCGTATCCGCCGACACCATGGAACGCCAATCCGCGTGACAGCTACGGCACCCCCGGCCCGTACGAGGACGCGGTGCAGGGCCAGCCGATTTTCGAGGAGAACGATCGGGAGCATTTCAAGGGCATCGACGTCATGCGGACGGTGCGCAGTTTCGATCCGTGTCTGCCCTGCGGGGTGCACATGTACCTGGGCAACGGAAAGTCGTTGGAGCTGATGCACTCCCCCACTCAATCCGCCACCGGGGAATGACATATGACGCCCGCCGCTGATGCAGTCCCGGACCTCCCCGAGCAAGACGCACGATGGCGCACGGCGGGCGATCGCATCGAGAACCTGCTGCAGGGCTGCGCCGCAGGCGGTTCGGTGGCCCTGGATCGCGCCGAACAACTCGTCCGGGAGGTGACCGATCTCTACGGCGCCGCCCTGGCCCGGATGCTGCAGATCGCCGCATCCACCGATCCCGCAGTGGCGGATGCCGTCGCCGCTGACGATCTGGTGGCCAGTCTGCTGCTGGTGCACGGTCTGCATCCCCATCCGGTCGAGCGGCGCATCGCCGATGCGCTCGACGGTGTACGCCCGTACCTCGGATCACACGGGGGCGATGTCCATCTCCTGGAAGTCGCACCGCCGGTGGTCCGGCTGCGGTTCGCCGGAAGCTGTAAGAGCTGCCCGTCCTCGGTGATCACCCTCGAATTGACCATCGAGGACGCGATCATGGCGGCCGCGCCCGAGATCTCGACGATCGACGTCGTCACCGAGGATTCGGCGGCGCAGGTGATACCCGCCGAATCGTTGTTGGCCCGGCTGCACGGCGACGGGCACCGCCACGCCACGTGGCAGCCCGTCCCCGCACTCGCCGAACTCGTTCCCGGCGAGGTCGGCGGGTTCTCGGTGGCCGACGTCGCGGTGCTGGCCTGCCGGATCGGCGATGAGTTCTTCGCGTACCGGGACGGCTGCCCCCACTGCGGCAGCAGATTTGCCGGGGCCGCCCTGAGTGGCTCCGAATTGCGCTGTCCGCAGTGCGGTACCGGTTTCGACGTCGTCCATGCGGGGACGGCGGTCCACGACGCCACCGGCCTGCATCTGGAGCCGATCCCGGTTCTGCTGCGCGACGAAGTGCTGTCGATGGCGCTGGCCACGGAGATCGCATCGTGACCGGCCCACTGGACGTACTGGCCCGTATCCGGGCCGGCCGACCTGCGCCGGCGCAGGTCGCTGAGCAGTGCGAGATGTGCAGCGAACCGATCGGCGACGAGCATCGGCACGTGGTCAATGTCGAAGGCCGCCAACTGATGTGCGTATGCAGTGGCTGTTATCTGCTGTTCACCGACACCAGCGCCGCATTGCGCTATCGGGCCATCCCCGATCGTTACCTGGCATTCGACGACTTCGGCGTCGGCAGGCGTGAATGGGAGTCACTGCAGATTCCCGTCGGACTGGCGTTCTTCTTCCGGAACTCGGCGCTGGGACGGGTGGTGGCGTTCTACCCGGGTCCGGCCGGGGCCACCGAATCCGAACTCGACCTGGACACCTGGAATTCCGTGCGCCGCGCCGATCCTCGGATCGACCTGCTGGCCGAGGACACCGAAGCGCTGCTGCTGCGGGTCCCGGCCAACGAGAGTCAAGCGTTGTCCTGCCATCTGGTGCCGATCGACGCCTGCTACGAGTTCGTCGGCCGGCTGCGGATGCTGTGGCGCGGCTTCGACGGCGGCCAGGACGTGCGCCGCTACGTCGACGAGTTCTTCGACACGCTCGCCGACCGCAGCAAGGTGGTGGCCCGATGACCGAGCCCTCGGTGCCGAGCACCTCGGTGACGTTCTCCGTGCTGGACATCACGCCGGAACCGTATGCGGTGACGCCGATCCTGTCTGCGCGGGTGGGCGTGGCCGCCGTGGGTGAGGATCCGGTGCACGCCATCGCCCTGCGCTGCCAGGTACGTATCGAACCGCTGCGGCGCAGCTACAACGATGCCGAAGCGGCGGGCATGCTGGACCTGTTCGGCCCGCGGGAGCGTTGGGGCAACACGCAACGCAGTTTCCTATGGCAGCACAGCGGCGCCATGATTCCCGGATTCACCGGAGCCACCCAGGTCGATATGCCGTTGGAGTGCACCTACGACTTGGAGGTGGTGGGATCGAAGTACCTGCACGCACTCGACGACGGCATGGTGCCACTGCAGTTCCTGTTCAGCGGAACGGTTTTCACCCGCGGAGCCCGCGGCTTCGCCGTGCAGCAGGTGCCTTGGGACCGTGAAGACCATTTCGATATGCCGGCTTCCGTGTGGCATCAGCTGATGGCACAGCATTTTCCGAACACGGGCTGGCTGCGGCTGCGGCACGACACCCTCGACGAGCTGGCCAACTACAAGTCTCGTTGGGGCATGCTGTCGTTCGAGGCTGCGATCGACAACCTGCTGACCAGACAGGACATCCAATGAGCGGCAATCTGGATCAGGCCCTCGCAGTCGCCGACGCGGTCCTCTACGAGGGTTACCTGCTCTACCCGTACCGCGCCGACTCGCGGAAGAACCAGTCCCGCTGGCAGTTCGGTGTGCTCGGTCCGACCGATGCCGAACACGCGGGTCTCGGCGAGGACAGCGTGCTGTCCACCCAACTCCTGGTCCGTCCCGGGGACCGCGCGGCACTCTCGATGGTCGTTCGCTTTCTGCAGTTGCAGCACCGGGGTGTCGAGCGCAGCCGCGACGACGGAGCCTACGAGCCCGTCGACGAGCTGACCGTGGAGTCTCAGTCGTGGCTGAGTTGGGACGAAGCGGTAGAGCGCGCGGTCGATTTCGGTCCGTTTGCGATGGCCGACCTGGACGTCCCGAAGACACATCCCTTCGTCGTGGCTGGGGGCACCGAAACCGAAGACGTCCGGGGCGGCCGGTTGGTGCGCTCCCGGCGTGAGCTGCGGGGCGAGTTGACCATCGGCGCCGAACCCGACGGTGATCTGCTGCGGGTGAACCTGACCGTCCACAACACGGCGCCGCCCGTCGCCGACAAGCACGACGCCATCGCGGTGTCGCTGATCGGCACGCATCTGATCGCCGAAGTCACCGACGGCGAATTCGTCTCCTTACTGGAACCGGACGCACCTGCCGTCGCGGCGGTGTCGCGGTGTCGTCACCATCGGTGCTTCCCGGTGCTCGCCGGGAAACCGGGCGCGCACGACCTGATGCTCGTGTCGCCGATCATCCTCTACGACCACCCGGAGATCGCCGAACAGAGCCAGGGCGATCTCTTCGACTCGTGCGAGATCGACGAGATCCTCACGTTGCGGGTCATGACGATGACTGACGAGGAGAAAGCCGGCGCCCGGGCCACCGATCCCCGGGCAGCCGCGATCATCGACCGCTGTGACTCGATGTCCCCGGAGGCGATGCTCGACCTGCACGGTGTCCTGCGTGATCCGCGTGCCTCCGATCCAGCACTGATTCCGGAGATTCCCGACGGCGTCGATTGGTGGGATCCCCTGGCCGACAACGCCGTGGATCCCACCCTCGACGCGGTCCTGATCAACGGGGTGCGCGTCTGCCGCGGCAGCCGCGTGCGGTTACACCCGTCCCGCCGTGCCGACGCGCAGGACATCTTCTTCGCCGGCCGCATCGCACAGGTGGCCTCGGTCCACGAGGACGTCGAGGGCGAGCGGCACATCGGCGTCGTGCTCGACGACGACCCGGCCGCGGATCTGCACGCGTGGTACGGCCGCTATCTGTACTTCGCCGCCGACGAAGTAGAGCCATTGGCGCAGTGAGAGGAGTTCGAGATGGAAGTTGTGGGTTGGATCGCTGTCATCGCCGTCGCGGCAGTCGCGTTGGCGGGCGTCGTGGTCGGGGTCCGGTCTATCCCCGATGCTCGGCGATACCTCAAGATGCGTCGCATGTAGGAGGTGCGATCACGTCTTCAGTTCTGGTAGCCGGCATCGGCAACATCTTTCTCGGCGACGACGGATTCGGTCCCGAGGTGATGCGGCATGTGCCGCCGAGCCTCGCAGGTCCGGGTATTCGGCTGTGCGACTACGGGATCCGAGGCGTGCACCTGGCCTATGACCTGCTCGACGGATGGGATTCCCTCGTCCTTGTCGACGCGCTGCCCGGCCGGGGCCACCCCGGTGCGTTGCACGTGTTCGAGGCTGATCATGAAAGCAGTTCGAGCGCTACGGGTCTCGATGCGCACGCGATGGATCCGGCGGCGGTGTTCGCCAGCCTGCGGGCGCTGGGTGGTAGCCCACCGTTCACCGTCGTCATCGGCTGCGAAGTGGAGACGGTGGCCGACCGTATCGGGCTTTCGGAACCGGTTGCCGCGGCGGTCCCGGATGCCGTGAGGGCGGTACACGCCGCCGTGGCGCGCCTGTCGAACACGGTTGGGAAGGGTTGAGTCATGTGCCTTGGAATCCCCGGCCGGGTGGTCCGGATGCTGCCCGGATACGGAGGCCAGCTCGCCCTCGTCGATGTCGCGGGCGAGCACCGAAAGGTCAATGTCGGCATGCTGTCCGACGAGACCTTTGCCCCCGGTGACTGGGTGATCATCCACATGGGCTTCGCGGTCGAGAAGACGGACCACGCCGGCGCCGAGGCCGCGATGCAGGGCCTGGAGCTGCTGGGGCGCGGTCGCAACACCGAGGTGCCACCGTGACGGCGCGGCGACGGCTGCTCGTCGCAGTACACGGAGTCGTTCAGGGCGTGGGCTTCCGGCCGTTCGTCTACACCACGGCGGCCGTGCTAGGACTGGCCGGCTGCGTCCGCAACGACAGTTCCGGAGCCGTCATCGAAATTGAGGGAGCGCCCGACGATCTGGATGCCTTCCTCCGCCGGCTGCGCGACGACCCGCCCCCGTTGGCGGTGATCGAATCCGTCGACACCCGCTCGATCCCGCCCACCGGCGGCACCGGATTCACGATCGCCGACACGACCAGGGCCGGCGGCGGCCGCACCCTGGCCTCCCCCGACGTGGCGATGTGTCCGGAATGCACTGCTGAACAACGCGATCCATCGAACCGCCGGTACCGTCACGCCTTCATCAACTGCACCAACTGCGGGCCCAGGTTCACCATCATCGCCGCACTGCCCTACGACCGTGCGGCCACCACGATGGCGACTTTCGCGATGTGCGGCGAATGCGCGCGTGAATACGGCGACCCGGCCGACCGGCGCTTCCACGCGCAGCCCGTGTGCTGCCCCGGCTGCGGCCCGACTCTGCGATGGCAGGACGACTACGGTCCGCTCGTCGGAGAGGCCGCGCTGCGGCGCGCCAGGCGCCTGCTGGCCGACGGGGCGATCCTGGCGGTCAAAGGCATCGGCGGCTACCACCTCGCGTGCGACGCCGGCAACACCGCAGCGGTCACCGAGCTTCGCCGGCGTAAACGTCGCGGCGACAAGCCGTTCGCGGTGATGGTTCCGGACCTGGCCACCGCGCGCGAGATCGCCGAGGTCGACGACACCGCGGCCCGGGTGCTGTGCGGACCGCAGCGGCCCATCGTTCTCCTGCCCCGCGCGGCCGGTGCACCGGTCGCCGAAGCGGTGGCGCCGCGCAACCCCGACCTGGGCGTCCTGCTCGCCTACACGCCGCTGCACACCCTGCTGTTCGGATTCCCCGGTGATCCGCCCAGCCCGAGGGTTCTGGTGATGACCTCGGCCAATCTCAGTGGCGAACCGATCTGTTTCTCCGATGACGAGGCGCTTCGGCGGCTGTCACACATCGCTGACGGATGGCTCATGCACGACCGCGAGATCCTGGTGCCCTGCGACGATTCGGTGGTCCGGGTCGCCGACGGCGACGAGCTGGCCATCCGCAGATCCCGGGGGTACGCGCCCCTGCCGGTCGCCCTGCCGGTAGCGGTGCCGCCGACCCTGGCGGTCGGCGCCGACCTCAAGAACACCATCGCGGTGGCCGACCACCGGTACGCCTGGCTGAGCGCCTACATCGGCGATATGGACAGCCTGGCCACGTTGTCGGCGTTCGAGCGCGCAGTCGACCACCTGGAGGCTCTGACCGGCGTCGAACCTGAAACCTTGGTCTGCGACGCGCATCCGGGATACCGGTCCAGCAACTGGGCGCATCGCAATGCCGGGTCCCACCCGGTGAGGACGGTCCAGCATCACCACGCCCATATCGCCTCGGTGATGGCCGAACACGGCCTGGACGGCACGCAGCAGGTGCTCGGGTTCGCATTCGACGGGACCGGATACGGTCCCGACGGCACGGTGTGGGGCGGTGAGGTACTGGTCGCCGACTACAAAGGCTTTCGGCGGGTTGCCCATCTCGCGCAGGTACCGATGGTCGGCGGTGACATCAGCGTGCTGCGCCCCTACCGGATGGCGCTCTCGCACCTGTGGGCTGCCGGGCTGCCGTGGGACGCCGATCTGCCGCCGGTCCGCGCGTGTCCCGACGACGAATACCGGACCCTGGCGCATCAATTGGCGACCGGGTCCGGCGGCGTCGCGACCTCGAGCATGGGCCGGTTGTTCGATGCGGTGTCGGCGTTGATCGGGGTGCGACAGACGGCCGTCTACGACGCCCAGGCCGCCATCGAGCTGGAAGGGATCTCACGGGGCACCGCGGTGGGCACACGCCGGTATGCGTTCGAGGTGAATTCCGGTGCGTCACCGGCCACCATCGACCCGGGGCCCGTGCTCGCGGCGATCATCAACGATCTGCGCGCGGGCGTGACACCCGCGGTGATCGGTGCCCGGTTCCACCACGCCGTCGCCGGGCTCATCGTAGAACTGGCACTCGACCTGGTGGATGCGAATGGTTGCTCGGAGCAGCCGGTGGCGTTGTCCGGCGGGGTTTTCCAGAACCTGCTGTTGCTGCGCCTGACCTTGACCGGATTGCGTCAACACGGTCTGCGGGTCATCACCCACCGCCGGGTACCGCCGAACGACGGCGGTATCGCCCTGGGCCAGCTCCTGGTCGGGAATGCGGGGTGACGCCATGACCGCACTGCCGACACAGCCACTGCCCGCCGGATACCGACTGTTCGCCCGGTATGCGTTCCCGCCGAACGAACTCGGATACTGCGGTCCCGCGGGCCCGGCAGTCACGCCCGGCGAAGATACGTCCGAGTTCGCCTCACACGCACGGGAATTCGACGGTGCATGGCCCTACCTGCAGGCCATCGCCGAGGCAGTCGGCGCCGGCCCGCTGGACGCGGAGGTGGTTCGAGGCTATTGGGTCGGCGGACCGCTCCTGGGCCGGGTAGATCCGAGCATCCTGCTGGACCAGCTACGGGCGGCATTCCAGGGGCAAGTGACCGGAGGGCTCGACACGGTGTCCGCTGCGGGGACATCCGCCGGCACGGTACTGGCCCACCACAGCTTCCACGTGTTCGTTGTATACCCGTGGGTCCGATTCCTGGACCGGGATCCGGACACCGCGTTGAGGGTTCTCCAGAACTGCCGGATCCGTTGGGGCACAGTCACCACGGTCGAGGACGAGCATGTCGTCGTCGAGTCCTGCCCGTTGGTGCTGGACGGCAGTCGCCTCACGCTCGGTGAGCCCGTCGCCGAGCGGACCCGGTGGAGCCGGGACGGGAAATCTCTGACGAACCCGCCCACTCCGGGTGACACCGTGTCCGCTCACTGGGACTGGGTATGCGACACACTGACCGCCGATGAGACCTCGGCGCTGGCCTACGCCACCCGCGCCACCCTCGACCTGGTGAATACAGGAGGTCGACCATGAGTACGACGACACCGACCGTCACCCCACCCACCGGCGCCGGGCCGCCGGGCACATCCTTCGTGGACACCGATCTGGCCGCCGATCTGGCCACAGCCGCGTTGGATGTAGCCCGGAAATTCCACGACGGTGCCACGCTCTGGGTGATTGCGCCCCAATGGGAACCGCACGCCCATCACGTGGCCGTCGAGTTCGTCCACCCGGTCATCGTCGGCAAACGCGCCCTGCCCTCGGTGGCGCTGGTCGAGCCCGATCCGGTGGCCCAGGCCAGGGTCGCCAGCCAGCCCGGAGATCTGCTTCTGGCGGTGGCGTCGGCCGACCAGCCGGCGGCCGTCGACACCATGCGGCGGGCCGCGGCGTGGGGTGTCACGACATTGTGGATCGGCTGCGGCCCGCGCCCTCCGGCCGGTGCCGCCCACCACATCCTGTGGATCGACTCCGACGACCCGATGGTCCCGGCCACCGGCCGGTTCGTCCTGATCTACCACCTGCTCTGGGAGCTCACCCACGTGTGCTTCGAACATCCCGGCCTGTTGACGCCCGCGCCCGCAGACACCGGGCCGGCCTGCGTCACGTGCGGCGACGAAGGTCGGGCGGCCGAAGTCGTGATCGCACCTGCCGAACCAGGTGGGCGGGCGCTGGTCCGCAGTGCCGCCGGAGAGGAATGGGTGGAAACCGCGATGGTCGGTCAGATGAGGGTCAACGACCTGATCCTGGTGCACGCGGGTACCGCGATCGCGCAGATGACGGAAGTCAGGTGACATCATGACCGACACTGAGAGCACCGGATTCCTCTACCCGTTCATCGAGTCCGAAGAGACCGATGTGCGGGCGCTGCTCGACGACCTGGCCGCATCGGCACGCGGAAAGGCCACCGAAAGCGCCCGGCTGCAACAGGAATCACTACAGGAGTACGACTCGGGCCTGACCGCGGCGGGGACCGCGATGGCCGATCGCTTCCTGCGCGGTGGGCGCCTGTACACCCTGGGCAACGGTGGCAGCTCCACCGATGCAGCCACCCTGGCCTCCCTGTTCAGCCGGCCCGCGAGGGGAAGGCCGGTGGCGGCCTGGTCGCTTGCTGCCGACGAGGCGGTGGTCACGGCGCTGGGCAACGACGTGGGTTTCGACCTGATCTTCAAACGCCAGATCATCGCGCACGCCCGCGATCGCGACATCGCCATCGCACTGTCCACGTCGGGTAACTCCGAAGACCTCATGACGGCCATCGCCGAGGCCAAGATGCGCGGCGTGCTCACCATCGGATTCTCCGGGCACGACGGCGGACGAATGGAGATCGTAGCCGGGGAGTCCGGGGATCTGGATTTCTGTTTCACGGTGCACAGCCAGAGCATTCATCGCATCCAGGAGAGCCACGCGATGCTCGGTTACCGGCTGTGGGCAGTGGTGCAGGACCAGATGTCGCAGGCGTACGCATCATGAGCACCGTCGCCACCTCGACCGCAGCCCAACGCGAGGACCGCGTGCTGGAGCGGATCGAGAAATTCCGGCAGCGGCGCCCACGACTGATCGACGAGGTCGTGACCCTGGCCCACGGCGCCGGCGGAAAGTCCTCGGCCGCACTGGTCGACGCGGTCTTCGTCGAGGCGTTCCGCAACCCCGAACTCGAACAGCTCGGGGACGCCGCGGTCCTGCGGACCCCGTCGGGTGACACGCTGGCGTTCTCTACCGATTCGTATGTGGTTGCCCCACACCGCTTCCCGGGCGGGTCGATCGGGCATGTCGCGGTGCACGGAACCATCAACGACCTGGCGGTCTCGGGCGCCCACCCCCAATGGCTGTCGGCGGGCTTCGTCATCGAAGAGGGATTCCCGATCGCCGAGCTGCGCGAGATCGTCGCCGACATGAGCGAGGCCGCCGCACGGGCCGGGGTCCAGATCGTCACGGGCGACACGAAAGTCGTCGGTAAGGGTGCCGCCGACGGTATGTACATCTGCACAGCCGGAGTCGGAGTCGTGCCGGCGGGCAGACATCTCTCGCGCGAGAGTGTGCGTGCCGGGGACCGGGTACTGCTGTCCGGCACGATCGGTGACCACGGAATGGCGGTCATGCTGGCGCGCGGTGACCTGGCCATCGACGCCGACATCGCCTCTGACACCGCACCTTTGCACGAACTCGTCGAGATCCTGCTGGCCGCCGCCCCGTCCACGCGGTGGATGCGCGACGCCACCCGCGGAGGCGTCGGCACGGTGTGCAACGAGCTGGCCAAGGACTCACCGTTCGCGGTGATCCTCGACGAGGACCGCATTCCCATCGAGCCACAGGTCGCGGGTGCCTGCGACCTGCTGGGCATCGACCCCCTCTACGTCGCGAACGAAGGGAAATTCCTCGCGATCGTCCCGGCCGACGAGGCCGACGCTGCGGTGACCGCGTTGCACGCACATGCGCAGGGCGCCCGGGCCACGGTGGTCGGCGAGATCGTCGCCGAGCCGCCCGGAATCGTCGCGCTACGTACCGCCTTCGGCGGCAGCCGGATCGTCGACATGCTCGTGGGCGATCCGCTCCCCCGGATCTGCTAGGTGAAAGGAGCAGTCCCATGTGTCTGGGCATTCCCGGCCAGGTCGTCGACATCGTCGACGCCGAGGCCCACCTCGCCAAGGTCGATGTCAACGGGGTACGCCGGGTCATCAGCGTGCGCCTGCTCGCCGACGACAACCTGCAGGTCGGCGACTGGGTACTGGTGCACGTCGGGTTCGCGATGGCCAAAATCGACGAGCACGAGGCGAAGCTGACGCTCGACCAGGTACAGAAAATGGGCGCCGACTACACGACCGAGATCGACGCGTTCAATTCTTCCGAAATCGCCTGACGCAAAGAGGTGTCGCATGAAGTTCGTCGACGAATTCCGGGACCCGGCGGCCGCCCGCGTCCTGGTGAAAGCGATCACCGAGCTCGCCGCCGGTGACGAGTTCAAGTTCATGGAAGTCTGCGGCGGCCACACCCACACCATCTACCGGCACGGGATCGAGCATCTGCTGCCGGAGTCGATCGAACTGGTCCACGGGCCCGGATGCCCGGTGTGCGTGATCCCCATGGGCCGGGTCGACGACGCGATGTGGTTGGCCGAACAGCCCGGCGTCATCTTCACCACCTTCGGCGACATGATGCGGGTGCCCGGGTCCAACGGCAACCTCATCGAGGCCAAGGCCCGCGGCGCCGACGTCCGCTTCGTCTACTCACCGCTCGATGCACTGAAGATCGCCCGCGACAATCCCGACCGCCATGTGGTGTTCTTCGCGGTCGGATTCGAGACCACGGCGCCGTCCACCGCCGTCACCCTGGTGCGCGCCCGCGCACTCGGCGTCGGCAACTTCAGCGTGTTCTGCAATCACGTCACCATCGTCCCGCCGATCAAAGCCATCCTGGAGTCACCCGACCTGCGACTATCGGGGTTCCTGGGGCCCGGCCACGTCTCGACTGTGGTCGGTCTGCGCCCCTACCGCTTCGTGCCTGCCGTCTACCACAAGCCGATCGTGGTGGCGGGCTTCGAACCGCTCGACATCCTGGCTTCGGTGCACATGCTGCTGCGCCAGATCCGTGACGGCCGCTGCGAGGTGGAGAACCAGTACACCCGGGTGGTGCGGCCGGAAGGCAACACCGCGGCGCTGAAACTGATGGCGGAGACGTTCGAACTACGGCCGCACTTCGAATGGCGCGGGCTCGGCTTCATCTCGCAGAGCGCGCTCAAGATTCACCCCGACTATGCCGCCTACGATGCCGAGCTGATCTTCGAGATGCCCGGGGTACGGGTTGCCGACCCCAAGGCCTGCCAGTGCGGTGAGGTGCTCAAGGGCGTCATCAAGCCATGGGAATGCAAGGTCTTCGGAACGGCCTGCACACCGGAAACCCCGATCGGCACCTGCATGGTGTCCCCGGAGGGCGCCTGCGCGGCCTACTACAACTTCGGCAGATTGCACAGAGAAACTGCACAGCTGTTGCTGCGGCATTAGCGATGGGGGTTCAGCGACGCCAGTTCGGAAAGTTGTCGAGATCCCGCAGCGTCATGACGAACCCGACCGCGCCGACGGCGATGGCCAGGAAGTATCCGAGGGCCGCCGGCCACCCGGCCAGCGTCGACGCGACCAACCAGCACAGCAGTACTGCTGCGATCACCAGCAGAACACCGTAAAGAGGTGTCCGCATCGGGTGGTCACCAAGACCCATGACTCCGGTATACGCCGAATCGGTGGCGGGGAAAAGACCCGTCAGCTCACCGGTGGCTGTTCACCACTGCTCGCGCGGGACGTCGAAGTCCGCACACAACGCCCGCCACACGCTGCGCGGCTCCACCCCGTCCTCGATGGCCTGCGCGGCGGTACGGCCGTCG
This sequence comes from Mycolicibacterium arcueilense, assembly GCF_058536225.1. NCBI lineage: Bacteria > Bacillati > Actinomycetota > Actinomycetes > Mycobacteriales > Mycobacteriaceae > Mycobacterium > Mycolicibacterium arcueilense. The sequence continues at coordinate 1,499,072 of NZ_JBZTYL010000007.1, read as the reverse complement.
AGGGCCGCCAGCACATGGTCGACGAGCAGCGAACGACCCCGCATCGCGCCGAACTGGCCGTCCACGAGCTCATTGAATTCGGTCAACCGCACGGGCCCAACCTACCCAGTGCCCGCCAGTGCGTCATGGCACACCCGTACCGGATCCGCCACCTCGGCGATCGAGGCGCCGGCGCGCTCAGCGGCCGCCCGGTAGGACGATGCCCCGAGGACGGTGTCGACCGCCGCGGTGAGCGCCTCCCCGGAAAGTGGCCGCACCAGCTGCGCACTACCTTGGCGCACAACGCGATTGGCGATCTCCCACTGATCACCGCCACCCGGCACCACCACCATCGGCACACCTGCCAGCAGCGCCTTGGACACCAGACCGTGCCCGCCACCGCAGATCACCAGATCGGCGTGCGACAGCAGCTCGTCCTGACGGCCGAGCCCCACTGCCGCCCACGGCGGCACCTCCACGTCGGCCCCGCCGAGCCGCGACACCACCACGCGGGCCCCCTCGGGCAGTGTCTGGCCCGGGCGTAGCGACTCCAACACCAGTTCGGCCATCCCCTGCGTCCCGGTGGTCGCGGTAGACGGCGCCACCATCACCACCGGGCCCGAGCCCGGCGGCACGGTCAGCACCGCCTCGGTCGGTTCGAAGTGCAGCGGACCCACCACCACGGCCTCGGCCGGCCAATCCGGGCGCGGCACCTCCAGTGCGGGCAGGGTGGCGATCAAGCGCCGCAACGGGCCGGGGTCGGCCGCGGGCAGGCCGATCGCGGCGCGCACCCCGGCCCGCTCGGCCAGACCCGCCCGCACAGACCGCGCGGTCAGGGCCCGCATGACGGTGTCGCGGAGTCGTCCCCGGATACCGACGCCCGGGGCCAGCCCGCTGCCGAGCGGCGGCAACCCCTTCGACGGCAGGTACAGCGGATGCGGGTTGAGCTCCACCCACGGCAATCCGAGCAGCTCGGCAGCCAGCCCGCCGCAGGCGGTGATCACATCGGAAACCACCAGGTCCGGGCGCAGTTCGCGCAGTCCGGGGACGTTGAGTTCCGCCATGCGTCCGGCACGTTGGTGGATCTTGGCGCCGGCGTCGGCGTCGTCGTCACCATCGGCGGGATCGAGGCCGGCGAGCTCGATGGCATCGATGCCGGCAGCCCGTGCGGTTTCGAGCCATTCCACCCCGGTCAGCAGCGTCGGGGAATCCCCCGCGGCAAGGAACTTCAGGCACAACGCAAGGGCCGGGAAGGCATGTCCGGGATCGGGCCCGGCGACCACCGCTACGCGCACCGGCCTACCTTGCCACAGCCATCTCCCACTAGGCTTCGGGCATGCCTGACCAATCCACCACCGCAACGCAGACTCCGACCGCCACGGTCGAGACGTTCCTCAACGCGCTGCAGGAGCAGGACTTCGACACCGCCGAGACGACGCTGGCGCAGAACCTCGTCTACCAGAACGTCGGTTTCCCGACCATCTACGGGCGCAACCGCGCGGTGAAGCTGTTCCGGTCGATGCCGGCCTGGATGGGCTTCGAGGTGAAGATCCACCGGATCGCCGCCGACGGCGCCGCTGTACTCACCGAGCGCACCGATGCGCTCACGTTCGGGCCCCTACGCCTGCAGTTCTGGGTGTGCGGGGTGTTCGAGGTGCACGAAGGCCGGATCACGCTGTGGCGGGACTACTTCGACATGTTCGACATGGTCAAGGCAACGGTGCGCGGCCTCGTCGGTGTGGTCGTGCCGTCGCTGCGCCCGTCGCTCTGACGGCGAATCAGGCGCGGCGCAGCTGACCGAGTTCGTCGAACGCCTGCGCCCATCCGACCAGACGATCGGTGGCGCCGGTCAATTCGTTGCGGTAGCGCTGTTGAGACAACGGCGACGCCGCACTTTGGCCACCGTTCACCGTGGATACGAGTTGCGCTGCAGCAGTGACCATTTCGTTGTACTGCCGCACGCCCTGACCGAGCTGGGCGGTGAAGGCGTTGATGGTGGGCACCAGGTGCTGGCGAGACTGTGGAGCGCTGCTGATCGCGCGCTCCATCGAGACCACCTCCGTGGCGGTGGCCGCCATGGTCCGCGCGGTCTGATTGGCCACCGTGGTCAGTTCCCGCAGTTCGTCGGCGGGCAGCATCCGCCCGCGCTCCAGTACGCCGAGCAGTGAGAACATGCCCCGCTCAGAGGCCATCAGCGCCGACATGGGCTGACGGGCGGCCGAGCCCCACGGTGGTAACCGACGTCCCGAGACCGGCCGCTCCGCCGGCAGCGGTTCCGCGCGCAGCCAGCGGTAACGCAGCCAGAACAACGTCGCGGGGAACGCCGCACCGGCCGCGATCGCGCCGGCGATGATCAGGCCCCAGACCGGTGTGCTCCACGACGCCAGCAGCGCCGTCACGAGCACCCAGAATCCGGTGGCCAGGGTGAAGAACACCCCGAAGCGCAACGCCCACCGCCGCTTGCGCAACAGCTTTGCGCGCGGATCGGCGGCGGCGCTGAGCTTCTCGGTCAGGGCTCCGGACAGGTCTGCCGCGGTGTCAATCCCCCGTTGCACCAACGATTTCCAGGCCTCGGGTCGACCGGTCTTGGTAGCCATGATCTAGAACACTCGAATCTCTACTGGCCGAGCGGATTCTCGGGGGTGGCAGGAGTCTGGTTGGCTGCCGGGGTGGCCGGGGTGGACGGGGTGGCTCCGCCGCTGGGCAGCGCATCGCCGCGCATCGACGCCCGGATCTGCTCGAGCCGGGAATGGCCGGCCATCTGGACGCTGGCCTGCTGTACCTCCATCATGCGGCCCTGCACCGAGTTCTGCGCCAGCTCGGCCTGGCCGATGGCGTTGGCGTAGCGGCGCTCGATCTTGTCGCGAACCTCGTCGAGGCTCGGGGTGTTGCCGGGTGCGGCGACCTCACTCATCGAACGGAGCGAGGCACTGACCTGCTCCTGCATCTTCGCCTGCTCGAGCTGGGACAGCAGCTTGGTGCGCTCGGCGATCTTCTGCTGCAGCATCATCGCGTTCTGCTCGACAGCCTTCTTGGCCTGCGCGGCGGCCTGCAGGGCCTGATCGTGCAGACCCTTGAGGTCCTCGACGCTCTGCTCGGCGGTGACGAGCTGAGCGGCGAACGCCTCGGCGGCGTTGTTGTACTCGGTGGCCTTGGCCGCGTCACCGGCCGCGGTGGCCTGATCGGCCAGCGTCAGCGCCTGGCGCACATTGACCTGCAGCTTCTCGATGTCGGCGAGCTGCCGGCTGAGTCGCATCTCAAGCTGGCGCTGGTTGCCGATGACCTGGGCGGCCTGCTGGGTCAGGGCCTGGTGTTGCCGCTGCGCGTCCTCGATGGCCTGCTGGATCTGCACCTTCGGGTCGGCATATTCGTCGACCTTGGAGCTGAACAGCGCCATCAGGTACTTCCATGCCTTGACGAACGGATTGGCCATGGGTTCGTTCCGCCTTATCTGTCGGGCTTGTCTGTCAGGCTTGCCCAGCAAGCCGGTGCTCGGGTCCTACTGCTCTTCAGGTTGCCGCAATTCCTCTGATGCCAACTTATCGGTTCTGGACAGGCAGCCACAGTCCCGTCGACTGTTCGCGTGGGTGTTTTGCGAAATTCGTACCCGCCCGCGAACAGCGCGGTCAATCCGGCATCGGCGGTGGCGTCAGGCTCCGGTCACGCGACGGCCATCGACACGACCTGCGGGATGACCACCTTGGTCGACGCATCGATGTGGGCGACGTTGGCAGCCACATCGGGACGGACGGCTGCCGAGGCGTGTTCACGCTCGGCCATGCTCTCACCGGCATCGGTGAGCACCCGCGAGAGCGGAACGTCCAGCGCGTCGCAGATGGCGCTGAGCAGTTCGCTGGAGGCCTCCTTGCGGCCCCGCTCGACTTCGGAGAGATACCCGAGGCTGACCCGGGCCGAGTCGGACACTTGACGCAACGTCCGACCCTGTTCGGTGCGGGCGTTACGCAGCACGTCGCCAATCACCTCACGCAGCAATGCCGTCATCGTGCCCTCCTTCGCCTGGCGGTCGCAGGTCCGCTGACTGACCAACGCCGCGGACCACCGCATGGTTCCCGCCGTCCGGTTGCAGATCTGGGTTACTGATTCTCGACCAGGAAACGCAGCCGGGTGATCGCCTCGTCGACGGCGGCGCGGCGGATGTCCCAGCGTGAGCCGGATAGGGCCAGCTCGACGACGTCCGTGTCGACCGGGCCGGCCAGGCCGATGAACACCGTGCCCACCGGGTGTCCGCCGTGCGGTTCCGGCCCGGCCACGCCGGTCAGGCCGACACCCCAGGTGGCCGCGCACCGCTGCCGGGCGCCGACCGCCAATGCCCGCGCGGTGGGTGCAGCGACCGGGCCGACCGCGTCGAGCACCTGCGGGGCCACGCCGGCCAGCCAGATCTTGGTGTCCTCGTTGTAGGTGATCAGTCCGCCCTGTAGCACCGCACTGGCCCCTGTCACGCCCGCGAGCGTCGCGGCGAGCAGGCCGCCGGTCAGCGACTCGGCGGTGGCCACGCTCTGTGAGCGCACCGTCAGGTCGGCGACCAGCGCCCTGGCGTCATCAGTGAGCAGCGGATCGTCCACGTGAATCCCTGATCGCGGAGAGGACGTAATCGGCGCCGGTGAGCACGGTCAGCACCACGGCGGCCCACATGATCGCCCAGGCCACATCGAGCCAGATGTCGGGCCACGAATGCAGCGGAAGGACGAACAACCCGATCGCGACGGCCTGCACCAGTGTCTTGAGCTTGCCGCCACGGCTGGCCGGGATCACTCCGTGACGCAGCACTGCGAATCGCAGCACCGTGATTCCGATCTCACGGGTCAGTACCACCGCGGTGATCCACCAGGGCAGATCGTGCAGCATCGAAAGGCCGATCAGCGCCGCGCCGATCAGTGCCTTGTCGGCGATCGGATCGGCCAGGGTGCCGAACTCGGTGATCATGCCGTAGCTGCGGGCCAACGCACCATCGAGGTGGTCGGTGATCACCGCGACCGCGAACACCGCGAAAGCGGCGATCCGCCAGCCGGATTCATGACCGTCGCCGACGAACAGAAATACGAGGAAGACCGGAACCAGCACCATTCGCACACCGGTGAGCACGTTGGCGAGGTTGGCCACGCGCGCACGCGGGACCACCGGATCGGTAGAAGGTTGGCCCGGCACCGCAACAGAATATCGGTTGCCGTAACCGATACTCTTGCGCCTGTGAACCCAGGCAGTGTCGAGCCGCGCAAACACCCTGTGGTGCGCCGCGCCCGCACGTCCGATGTCCCGGCGATCAAGGGCCTCGTCGACGTCTATGCGGGCAAGATCCTGCTGGAGAAGAACCTGGTCACGCTGTACGAGGCGGTCCAGGAATTCTGGGTCGTCGAACTCGACGATGAGCTGGTGGGATGCGGCGCGCTCCACGTGTTGTGGGCCGATCTCGGTGAGGTGCGCACCGTGGCGGTGCATCCGAAAGTCCGCGGCACCGGCGTGGGGCATGTTCTCGTCGAGCAGTTGCTCGACGTCGCCCGCGAGTTGCGCCTGAGCCGTATCTTCGTGCTGACCTTCGAAGTCGACTTCTTCGGCAAGCACGGTTTCGAGGAGATCGACGGCACCCCGGTGACCGCCGAGGTGTACGAGGAGATGTGCCGCTCGTACGACACCGGTGTGGCGGAGTTCCTCGACCTGTCCTACGTCAAGCCCAACACGTTGGGCAATACCCGGATGTTGTTGACGCTCTGAAGAGTGCGCTGCTCGACGCCGCTCCCCGCCTTGTCACGCTGGAGTGGCCGCCGGGCTCGAGCGCCACTCCGGCGTGACAATCGTCGTCGCGGCGGCTACGAAAGCGCGCTAGAACTCGTCGGGATCGTCGTCCGCGTCGGCACCGTTCGCGTCGGACCCGCCGCGGATCAGCATCAGCGTGCCGGCCAGCTCGTCGGGCTTGACGAGCACCTCGCGGGCCTTGGAGCCCTCGGACGGCCCGACTATCTGTCGGGTCTCCATCAGGTCCATGAGCCGGCCCGCCTTGGCGAAACCGACGCGCAGCTTGCGCTGCAGCATCGAGGTGGAGCCGAACTGCGAGGACACCACGAGCTCGACGGCCTGCAGGAAGACATCCATGTCGTCGCCGATGTCCGGGTCGACGTCCTTGCGCTCGCCGGCCTTGACCGCGGTGACACCCTCGACGAACTCCGGCTCGGCCTGGGTCTTGGTGGCCTCGACGACGGCGTGGATCTCCTCGTCGGTGATGAACGCGCCCTGCATGCGCAGCGGCTTGTTGGCGCCCATCGGCAGGAACAGGCCGTCGCCCATGCCGATCAGCTTCTCGGCGCCTGGCTGGTCCAGGATGACGCGGCTGTCGGTGAGTGACGAGGTCGCGAACGCAAGCCGGGACGGCACGTTGGTCTTGATCAGACCGGTGACGACGTCCACCGACGGCCGCTGGGTGGCGAGCACCAGGTGGATACCGGCGGCACGGGCTTTCTGTGTGATGCGGACGATGGCGTCCTCGACGTCACGCGGTGCGGTCATCATCAGGTCGGCGAGCTCGTCGACGATGGCCAGGATGTAGGGGTAGGGCTTGTAGACCCGCTCGCTACCCAGCGGCGTGCTGATCTCGCCCGAACGCACCTTCTCGTTGAACACGTCGATGTGGCGGACCCGGGACGCCTTCATGTCCTGGTAGCGCTGTTCCATCTCCTCGACCAGCCAGGCCAGTGCCGCGGCGGCCTTCTTGGGTTCGGTGATGATCGGCGTGATGAGGTGCGGAATGCCTTCGTACGGCGTGAGTTCCACCATCTTCGGGTCGATCAGGATCATCCTGACCTCTTCCGGGGTGGCCCGCGCCAACAGTGAGACCAGCATGGAGTTGACGAAGCTGGACTTACCGGAGCCGGTCGACCCAGCCACCAACAGGTGCGGCATCTTGGCCAGGTTGGCCGAGACGAAGTCGCCCTCGATGTCCTTGCCCAGGCCGATCACCAGCGGGTGGTGGTCGCGACGCGTCGACGGCGCGGTGAGCACGTCGGACAGTCGCACCATCTCGCGGTCGGAGTTGGGCACCTCGATGCCGACGGCGGACTTGCCGGGGATCGGGGCCAGCATGCGCACGCTCTCGGTGGCGACGGCGTAGGCGATGTTGCGGTGCAACGCGGTGATCTTCTCGACCTTCACACCGGGTCCGAGTTCGACCTCGTAGCGGGTGACGGTCGGCCCGCGGGTGCAACCGGTCACGGCGGCGTCGACCTTGAACTGTTCCAGCACCGAGGTGATGGCGTCGGTCATCTGATCGTTGGCCGCGGTGCGCAGCTTCGGCGGGTCGCCGGCGATCAGCAGATCCAGCGCAGGCAGGGTGTACGGACCCTCGACCACCCGGTCCATGACGAGGGTGTCATCAGAGGATTTGGCCTTCGGCTCGGATTTGACTTCGGCCCTCTTGCGGGGGCGCGGCTTGACCGCGGGCTCGGGAACGGTCGGCGCGTCGGTGTCCTCGGGCAGCGGGTAGTTGTCCATCGGCGTGCCGGCCGGCGCCTTGGGGGCTTCGATGGCGGCTGTCGGCCAGGTCTGGGCGTCGCCGCGCGACGCGTCGTCGTCGTAGTAGCCGTCGGACAGATCGTCGGAGTCGTCGTCCTCGTACTCATCGACGTAGTCGTCGTCGTACTCGTCATCGTCGTAGTCGTCGTGGAACGCCCGGGTGCTGAACATGGTCCGCAGGGTCGAGGGCACCTCGCGGATCGTCGTCCCGGTGACCAACAACAGACCGAACAGCACACCCATGAACAACAGCGGTGCGGCGATCCACTCGGTCAGGCCGTCCGACAGGGGCCCACCGATGGCGAAGCCGACGAATCCGGCGGCATGCTGGCGCGCGACGGGGTCCTGCGGCGATCCCGACCAGAGGTGCCACAGGCCTAGCAACGGCAGCGCGATCATGGCCGATCCCAGGATCAGCCGGGGCCGGGACTCGGGGTCCGGCTCGGTGCGCATCAGGACGACGGCGATGGCGCCGAGAATGACGGGCACCAGCACCACCGGTCCACCGATCAGGGTGCGTACGGCAGTGTCGATCCACTGACCCACCGGACCGGCCGCATGGAACCAGGAACTGGCGGCCACCACGACCGCGATACCCAGCAGCGCGAGCGCGAGACCGTCGCGGCGGTGTCCGGGTTCGATATCGCGGGCCCGGCCCACCGAGCGGGCGGTCGATCCGGCTCCCTTGGCCAGCATCAGCCAGCCGGCGCGGGCACCCTGGCCGAGCTTCTGGCCCGCGGCAGAGACAGGTGAGGCCTGGGGCCGGCGTGCGGGCTTACGCCGCGGCGCAGCCGGGCGCCCCTTGCGGGCCGGCGCCGGACGCCGCGAACCGCCCCGCGAGCTGGCATTCGACCTGCTCGAACGCGCTCCGGATCGGCCGGCGGTCTTGTTAGCCATGTCCGCAAGCCTAGTCGCACATGCCCCACAATCACCATGTGCCACACGGGTCACAAGACGGTCTCAAATGACACTTAGCCATACGAACCATTTTCGTCGGGTTATCGCCTAGGGTGGACAGTCGTCCAGTTTCGGTTCTCATGAGGAGTTCTGCACCTATGCCAGTTGTTGTCGTCGCCACCATGAAGGCCAAGCCCGAGTCCGTCGACGCCGTGCGCGAGGCCTGCACCAACGCCGTCGCGGCCGTGCACGACGAGCCGGGCTGCCAGCTGTATTCACTGCATGAGTCCGACGGCACGTTCGTCTTCGTCGAGCAGTGGGCCGACGCCGACGCACTCAAGACCCACAGCACCGCTCCGGCCATCGGCACCCTGTTCGGCTCGATCGGCGAGCTGCTCGACGGCGCTCCCGATATCAAAATGTTGCAGCCCGTAGTGGCGGGTGACCCCGCCAAGGGACAGCTGCGCGGCTGATGAGCGCTTGCGCGAAGAAGAAATGGCACTGATGAGCGCTTGCGCGAAGAAGAGATGGCACTGATGTCTGCTGCCGCTCCCCTGGCCGGGAAGGTCGCGTTCATCACCGGCGCCGCGCGCGGCCAGGGCCGGGCGGAGGCCCTGCGACTGGCCGCCGACGGGGCCGACATCATCGCGATCGATCTGTGCGATCAGATCGAATCGGTGCCCTATCCCCTCGCCACGCCCGACGATCTGGCCGCGACGGTCAAGCTCGTGGAGGACGCAGGTGGCCGGATCGTGGCCATACAGGCCGATGTCCGTGACGAGCACGCGCTGCGGGCAGCGCTGCAGACCGGGATTGACCGGTTCGGCCGGCTCGACATCGTCGTCGCCAACGCCGGGATAGCCCCGATGCAGTCGGGCCCCGACGGCTGGCGCGACGTCGTCGACGTGAACCTGACTGGCGCGCACCACACTGTCGAGGCGGCGATTCCGATCATGGTCGCCCAGGGTGACGGCGGGTCGATCGTGCTGATCAGCTCGGCGGCGGGACTGATCGGTGTGGGCGGCGGCGACCGCGGTTCGCTCGGCTACACCGCAGCCAAGCACGGCGTGGTCGGACTGATGCGGGCGTACGCCAACTTCCTGGCCCCGCACAGCATTCGGGTCAACACGATCCACCCCACCGGGGTCGACACCCCGATGATCAACAACGAGTTCACCCGCGGGTGGCTGAAACACATCGCCGAGGAGTTGAACGCACCGACCGATTTCAGCAATGCGCTCCCGGTGCAGGTGATCCAGTCGGAAGACGTCGCGAATGCGGTGGCGTGGCTGGTGTCCGATCAGGCGCGCTACATCACCGGGGTGACACTTCCGGTGGATGCGGGCATCGTCAACAAGCGATGAGCAATCCCGTCGCCGCAACAGCCGTCGGCCCGATGGTGCTGGCCGCCGTCGAACAGTACGAGCCGGTGCAGCGACGGTTGGTCGACGACGACATGGCGCTGTCATTCCTGCCGGCCGGCGTGCGTGCCTTCACCCGGACCGCGCGCTGGTCGGTTGCCCGCAGACTTCTGATCCAGGCCACCGAACGGTCGGGCCCGGGACTGTGGGCGAACCTGACCTGCCGCAAGCGTTACCTCGGCGACAAGCTCACCGAGGCGTTGCCCGATATCGACGCGGTCGTGATTCTCGGCGCCGGCCTCGACACCAAGGCCTACCGACTCGCGCGACACAGTGCGGTGCCGGTGTTCGAAGTGGATCTGCCGGTCAACATCGAGCGCAAACGCTCGGTGGTGCACAGCGCGCTGGGTGCCGTTCCCCCGTCGGTGCACCTGGTTCCGGTGGATTTCGAAAACGACGATCTGGCCGCCGAACTCGCCCGGCATGGCCACCGCAGCGACCACCGCACCTTCTTCATCTGGGAAGGCGTGACGCAGTATCTGACCGCCGACGGTGTCGCGTCGACATTCGAGTTCCTCCGTTCGGCAGCACCGGCGAGCCGAATCGCATTCACCTACGTCCGTAGCGATTTCATCGACGGCACGAATCGCTATGGTGCCGAATCGCTGTATCGCCGGTTCCGGATCCGCAGTCAACTGTGGCAGTTCGGGCTCGAACCGGACCGGGTGCCGGCCTTCATCGAGCCCTACGGCTGGCAGCTGGCCGAGCAGGCCGGGCCCGACTACCTCACCGAGCACTACATTTCGCCGGCCGGGCGGAAGCTGACCGCTTCTCAGGTGGAATGGACCGCCTACGCCGAAAAGCGTTAGCAGGCAACCAGAGCGTCGAGTTCGGCGGCGTCGGTCCCGGCCAGTCTCCGGTGCATGGCCTTGGCGATGCGCCCGGCCTGGAGCTTGGCCCGCTCGGCATGTGGACCCTCGAAGAGCTCGTCGACAGTATCGGTCCACAGCGTCAGCCAACGCACGAAATGCTGTGCCGCCAACGGATGACGGGCGTGCAGTTCACGGTGCACGGTCAGGGCGCTGCCCCGGTAGAGCCCGGCACGGAACAGCACGGTCTCCCAGAAGTCCCCCATGACCGGGATGTGATACCTCAGCCCTTTGACGCGCAGCTCGGTGAACGGCTCGGCAAGCACGGGATCGGAAAGCGCCTTGCTGTAGAACCGCCACAGCAGCAGCTCCACATCGTCACGCCCCGCCAGGTCTTCAGCCATCGGACAGATCCCTTTCCAGGCCGGTCGCACGCCTGCCCCTAGTTTCTACAACAATTGATTGTATAAACTCTAGCCATGATCACCTCGCTGATCCACCTCAGGCTGATGTGGCGGGCTTTGGCAAGCTGGCAGGCGCCTGTCGGGCGCAAGATCGGCCGAGCAGTCGGCCCGTTGGGAGGAATGTGATGAATGCCGGTCTGGCTGTCGCGATAGCCGTCGCCTTCTGCTGGCTGGGCATGGTGCTGGCGATCTCGTTCATCGAGGCGCCGCTGAAGTTCCAGGCCCCGGGTGTGACGCTGCAGATCGGACTCGGCATCGGGCGCAGGGTCTTCCGCGCACTCAACGCGGTGGAAACCGCATTCGCCGTCGTCATCATCGTGATCGTCGCCGTACACCGCCCGTCACCCGGCGTGATTGTTGCTTTCGCGATTGCCGTCGCGGCACTGGCGGTGCAGTTGATCGCGGTGCGGCCCAAGCTCATTCAGCGTTCCAACGCTGTCCTTGCCGTCGCCCCGGGCGACGAGGCGGAGTCACGTTCGCAGGCGCATTACTACTACGTCGGGTTCGAGCTCATCAAGGTGGTCGCACTGTTGGCCGGCGGGGTCCTGCTACTGGCCGGCTGACTCCGCGCTGAGCGTATTGACCTTCACCACAAGGCCTTTCGAATACGGACGCTGCGGGTCGCGCGGGTTTTCCTCCGGGAGGATGAATCGCCACCCGTTGCCCGGATTCTTGTCACTGGCCACCAGAAACCCGCCCCGGGCGGCAGGGCCGGCGAGTTCCTCGGCGACGCGAATTGGGCCATCGGCGAACAGATCGCCGGCCTGAGCCTGCACCGTCGGGTCTGAAGCCAATCGCCCCAGCCAGGTGGTCATCACATCATGGACGTACGTCGCCTGAGCATCGGACAACCTTGCGTCGATCAGGATCGCCGAATTGGAATCGGGCAAACCCGCCGGGTACACGTCGCACAGCACGCCTCCGCGCGTGGCCCGGTCGTAGAAGCGACGCATCAGCAACGGAATCCCGAATTTGGTGGCACCAAGGTAGAACGCGCAGAACACCACCACAAATCCCGCAACGACAACCATGTTCTGGTGCCCTTGGGTGGCGAAGGCATAGGCCGTCACGCTGAAGAAGATGACAGCCGCGATGACCATCATTCCCACCATCACACGAATCGTGTGCGGATACTCCACAACGCGCTTGACATCGTCCGATGTACTGAACGGTGGAAGCGGGCGGCGTCGTTCCAATGGCACCTGTGGTGCGGGATGGCTCACCGACCCAATCTAACCGGCCCGGCGGGTCGCCCGGTGCACCTTTTCGGCTAGATCTCGATGACGGTCGGAACGATCATCGGCTGGCGTCGGTAGGTCTCGCCCACCCACTTGCCCACGGTGCGCCGGACGGCCTGCGCGATGCGGGTGGGGTCGGTGATGTGATCGGCGGCAAGGCTTTCCAGCTCCCGCTCGACGTTGCGGGCGACCGCCTCCAGCGCCTTCGGATCCTCCGAGAACCCGCGGGAATGCAGATGCGCGGGCGCGGCCGGCTTTCCGGTCTCGCGGTGGATCACGACTGTCACCGCCACGAAACCCGAGGACAGGATGAGGCGTTCACCGAGTGTGGCGTCACCGACATCCCCGGTGATCAACCCGTCGACGAACATCTTGCCGACGGTCACCGCACCGGAGATCGACGCCTTGCCGGCGACGAGGTCCACGCTCACACCGTTCTCGGCCAGCACGATGTTCTCCTGCGGCACCCCGGTGCTTGCGGCCAGCGCCGCATTGGCGCGCATGTGCCGCCAGGTGCCGTGCACCGGCATCACATTGCGGGGCCGCACCCCGTTGTAGAGGAACAGCAGCTCACCCGCATAGGCGTGGCCGGAAACGTGAACGCGCGCTTGGGCATTGGTGACAACGCGGGCGCCGATCTTGGCCAGCGCGTCGATGACTCCGTAGACCGCTTCCTCGTTGCCCGGGATCAGCGACGAGGACAGGATGATCAGATCGCCCGCCGTCAGCGTGATACTGCGATGCTCGCCACGCGACATCCGCGACAGCGCGGCCATCGGCTCGCCCTGCGTGCCGGTGGTGATCAGCACGACCTTGTCGGCCGGCATCATCTCGGCCGCTCCGATGTCGAGGATGTCGGAATCGGCCACCCGCAGATAGCCGAGCTCGCGGGCGATGCCCATGTTGCGCACCATCGAGCGCCCGACGAACGAGACCCGCCGGCCCAGTGCGACGGCGGCGTCGACGATCTGTTGCACGCGATCGACGTTCGACGCGAAGCACGCCACGATCACCCGGCCCTCGGCGCCGCGGATCAGCCGGTGCAGCGTCGGGCCGACCTCGCTCTCCGACGGGCTGACACCCGGGTGCTCGGAGTTGGTCGAGTCACACAGGAACAGATCGACACCGGCATCGCCGAGCCGCGACATACCCGGCAGGTCGGTCGGGCGGCCGTCGAGCGGCTGCTGGTCGAGCTTGATGTCGCCGGTGTGCAGCACCGTGCCGGCGCCGGTGTGGATCGCCACGGCCAGACACCCCGGGATCGAGTGGTTGACCGCGAAGTATTCGCATTCGAAGACGCCGTGCTGGCTGCTCTGCCGCTCGCCGACCTCGACGAAGACCGGCTTGATCCGGTGTTCACGGCACTTCTCGCGGATCAGCGCGATGGTGAACTTCGAGCCGACCACCGGGATATCCGGACGCAGCTTGAGCAGGTAGGGAATCGCTCCGATGTGGTCCTCGTGCGCATGGGTGACGACGAGGGCTTCGACATCCTCCAGCCGGTCCTCGACGTGACGCAGGTCCGGCAGGATCAGGTCCACGCCGGGCTCGTCGTGGCCGGGGAACAGCACCCCGCAGTCCACGATGAGCAGCCTGCCCAGGTGCTCGAAGACCGTCATGTTGCGGCCGATCTCGCTGATTCCGCCCAGCGCGGTAACTCGCAGACCGCCGGGGGCCAGGGGCTTGGGGGGCGCGAGTTCGGTGCTCACTATCGCAACACCGCTGCCGCGCGCATGTCGGTGGCCAGCGCCTCGATCTCAGCCGGGGTGGCGGGAATCTGCGGCAGCCGCGGCAGACCGGCATCGAATCCCTGCAACCGCAGGCCTTCCTTCGACATGGTGACTCCGCCGAGGTGAGCCTGGGCGCGGGCCAGGGGGGCCAGCGACACGTTGATCTTGCGGGCCGTGGCGATATCGCCAGAATTGAACGCGGTCAACATGTCCCGCAACTGACCTGCGGCCAGATGTCCCCAGACGCTGACGAAGCCGACGGCGCCCATGGCCAACCACGGCAGGTTCAACGTGTCGTCGCCGGAGTAGTACGCCAGCCCGGTCTCGGCGAGCATCTCGCCTCCGCCGTGCAGATCGCCCTTGGCATCCTTGACACCCACGATGTTCGGGTGAGACGCCAGGGCGCGGATGGTCTCCCATGCGATCGGGATCGACGAACGCGGAGGAATGTCGTAGAGCAGGTTCGGCAGGTCGGTGGCATCGGCCACGGCCGTGAAGTGCGCAAGCAGGCCGGCCTGCGGGGGCCGCGAGTAGTACGGCGTCACCACGAGCAGGCCGTGTGCCCCCTCGGCGGCGCAGGCCTTGGCCAGGTGCACGCTGTGCGCGGTGTCATAGCTGCCCGCCCCGGCGACGATGCGGGCCCGGTCCCCCACGGCCTCCAGCACCGTGCGCAGGAGCGCGAGCTTCTCGTCATCGGTGGTGGTCGGCGACTCACCGGTGGTGCCCGAGAGCACCAGGCCGTCGCAGCCGGCGTCGATCAGGTGATTGGCCAGGCGGGAGGCAGCCTCGAGATCGAGCGAGCCGTCGGGCTTGAACGGCGTCACCATTGCGGTCAACACCGTGCCCAACTGCGCCGTTACATCGATTCCGCTCGTACTCACGCGCCAAGATTACCCTGGGTCGATCGGACCTCCGTCGCCGTACCAACCGGCGACTCCGTCAAGCCTCCGTCGCCAAAGGCGAGGTAGCCACCTCACTACCATCCGCCAGCGTCGAAATCTCGAAATCGGAGAACACCGCCGGAGCCGCCTCCACGAGCTCACGCAGACAGGCGATCGCCAGCCTGCGGATCTCCACATCGGCATGTTCACTGGCCCGCATCGCGATGAAATGGCGCCAGGCGCGGTAGTTGCCGGTGACCACGATGCGGGTCTCGGTGGCATTGGGCAGCACCGCCCGGGCGGCCTGTCTGGCCTGCTTGCGACGCAGGACCGCGTTGGGTTGGTCGGCGAACTTGGCCTCCAGCCGATCCAGCAGCTCGGTGTAGGTCGCGCGGCTGGCGTCGGCCGCCGCGGTGAAGATCTGCACCAACTCCGGGTCGTCCTCGAAGCCAGGCGGAACCACCACCTCGGCGTCGTTCTCGGGGACATAGCGCTGCGAGAGCTGTGAGTAGGAGAAATGCCGGTGCCGGATCAGCTCGTGGGTGGCCGACCGGGATATGCCGCTGATGTAGAAGGACACCGATGCGTGTTCGAGCACCGAGAAGTGGCCGACGTCGATGATGTGGCGGATGTAGCTCGCGTTGGTCGCCGTTCGTGGATTGGGCTTCGACCAACTCTGGTAACAGGCCCGGCCGGCGAACTCGGTGAGCGCAGGCCCGCCCGCGGCATCGGTGCTCCACGGCACGTCAGGCGGTGCCTGGAATTCCGTCTTGGCGATCAGCTGCACGCGCAGCGGCGCGATCTCGGCCACCCGCCCACCCTACTGTCGAGGTGCAGGCGGACCGCACCAATGTGCCTCATCGGTAGATGGTGGCGACCCACGGTTGGGCGCAGAAGTGCTGAGCCGCGGTCGCCGGATCGATACCGGCGGCTTTCATCGCCGCGGTCCGCGTGGCCAGTGCGCCCGGTAGATAGTCGTCGTTGGAGAGGGCGCAATCGACGTTGCCGTTGCGGATCCACTCACGGGTGTCGCCCGGGCGCTTCGGCCAGTCCGGGACCTGGACGTCGAGTGCGACGGCTTCAGCCAGGACGTCGGCGTCCCACCGGTAGAGGGTGACGGCTCCCGCGGCCGCGCCGGAATGCGCGTAATTCCCGAAGAACCCTTCGGGCGTTCGATAGAACTGCCGAAATCCGAACAGTTCGCCGGCACGGACGAAGTGCGTCGGCTGTCCGGTCGGCCGCCACACCGCCATGGGCTCGCCACCCGTTCCGCCTCTTCCGGTGACGACCAGCAGGACCGGGGTGCCGCTCTGGTCGATGTCCTGCAGCACTGCGGCCACCCCGGTCTGGCCGATCTTGTCGGTGGGTTCGCGGAACTCCTGGACGGTTGTGTCACCGCGTCGGACGCTGAACGACCACGCCGGGTCGCTGGACACGGTGATGCTCGAATCGCCGTCGAGAGTCAGTGTGCAGCGGATGTTTTGGTGATCCAACGCCGGTTCGAAGGAGATCGACACGGAGGCGCACGGCGGCAGTGCCTGTGGTCCTGCGGTGTTCGTGGCACCGGCCGAGGACGTCGTCGGCGTCTCGGGTGCGGGTCGCTCCGGTGTGCATCCGCCCAGCAACAGTGCCACCGCAACGACGGCCGCCGAACCCCACCCCCGGATCTGCATCGTCAGATCGTATTGCCGGAAATGCCGCTACTATCGCGCGATTTTCTCCGCCAAGATGAAAGGCAAGCTTCTGGCTTCATCCAGCGTGGGGGGACGCAATGTCGCAGTCGGTGCGGGTCGGGTTGTTCTCGGCAGTGGTGATGCTCGTCGCGGGTTGTTCGACGACGACCTCGACGACGCCGGCTGCGCCATCGTCGACTTCCGGGCCGGCACCGCAGCCGCTGTCACGTGCAGAGACCATCGCGTGGGCGCGCGGGATCGATCCGTGCGCCTTGATCGAGCCCAGCCATCTCGAGGCGCTCGGCACCGTCAAGGCATTCGGCACGTCAGCGAACTCGACCTCGTGTGAAGCCGTCGTGGATGACGGTTCCTCCCGCGGGATCGACGTCTTTTGGTCAGTTGCCTTCGTGCCGTTCGACTTCCTGACCTCGTCGCTCGGCTCTCTCGAGGAGATCGACGGTGTCAAGGCGCGCCGTATCGATGCCGCCTCAACTCTCACCCCCGAGGTGCGCGCTCAGCTCGTCGAAAGCGCATGCAGCTACGACGTGGCCTTCGAGAACGACATCGCGGTGCGGCTGCGGGTGTCGATGGAGCGCGATCGGGATGCGTGCGCGACCGCCAATCCGTTGGCCCGCGCGGTGATCTCGACATGGCCGGAGCACCCGACGCAGGGCAGTTCCCCGCACACGACGGTGACGGCCCTCACCGACGCGGCCCCGTGCGCGGTGGTGCCGACGTTGCAGGAGTCGCGAAAGGTGTCGTTCGACTGGAAGGACCAGTCCCTCACGTCGTGCTTCTTCACCGTCGACGCGACCGAGGTCTTGGTGACCTTCGACTACCGGTCGCGGGAATCGGTGGCCGCCGAGGCCGAGCCGACGAAGTTCGGCGATCACGACGGTTACCGAAAGGTCCACGAGGGAACGACCTTCGCTGACGCCGTCGTCGGTGACGACTTCGACGGCGTCGACGCCGGCCACCCGAGCCGACTCGTCCCCGTCGTCGCGGTCGACGGAGACGACGCCGCGGTGGTCTCCGACGTCACGACGGCGGTGGTGAATCAGCTCCCGCGCTGACCCGCAGGCCCCGGATTCACCCGAACCGGCAGGCTCGCGCTCCTAGACTCGGCTGATGTTCCGCGTCGTCTCGATCGCACACCACGAGGGTTCGCAGTGCTGATCGGCGTAGCCGCCGCACTACTGGCGTGCGTCGGCTACGGGACAGCCTCGGTACTGCAGTCGTATGCCGCAGGGCATTCCGTCGACGCGACCGAGACCGCAGAGCGCGGCCCCACCCTGCGTTCGACGATCGGCGCGATGCTCGCCCCGATCTTCATCGCGGGCATGGCGCTGGACCTTCTCGGCTTTGTGGGCAGCCTGGTCTCGGCCCGTTTGATTCCACTGTTCCTGTCGCAGACGATCATCAGCGCCAACCTCGTGGTCACCGCAGTGCTGAGCATCTTTGTGCTCGGCGTCCGACTCCACCGGCGCGACTGGACCGCGATCGCGATAGTTCTTGTGGCGCTGTGCATCCTGGGAGCCACCGCCGGGCGGCTGGGTGGCCGGAACCCCGGGGCGGTCATGCATTGGGGTGTCCTGGTCGTGTCGGCGATCATCCTCGGTCTCGGTGCCGCGCTGGCCCGGCTGCTCGGGCGCAACGCCGCGGTGCCCGCGGGCCTGATCGCCGGCGTGCTCTACGGGGCGATGGCGGTGGCAATTCGGCTCGTGGACGGTCTCGATCCCCTGAACCTCCGTGTGCTGATCGCCGACCCGGCGTCGTGGGCCGTGGTGCTCGCCGGTCTCGGTGGCTTCTACCTGTTCACCGTTGCCCTGCAGGTCGGATCCGTGAACGGGGTGGCTGCGGCATTGGTGGTCGGCGAAACCGTGGTGCCCGGCATAGTCGGCGTGGTTCTGCTGGGTGATGTTTCGCGACCGGGCTACGGCGCACTGGTGGTCATCGCGTTCATCGCGGCCGTCGGCGGCGCCGTCGCACTCGCCGTGTCCAGCGCCGCCGAGTACGAGCGGGCGCAGAGTTCCCCGCAACCCGGGCCGCCGCGACCGGAAGAACACGGCCTGGTCCGACTGAGACAACCGATGCCCGAACACAACCTGCCGGCCGGGGCGGTCGGGACGGTCGTGGTGGACTACACCAAATTCGGGCCATCCGACCTGCCACCCGCCTATGAGGTGGAGTTCATGGATTCGCAGGGCAATACCGAAGCGCTCGTCACCGTGCCCGAGGAATTCCTCGAAGTCATCTAACGCCGGAGTTCTCACCTCGGGCCCGGCGGTCGCCTGACCGAACTTGTCAGACCCTTCCTCTTTACTGTCCTGTTCCCCGGACACCGGGCGGCGGATTCACAGCTTGGACCCTGTCCCGCCACCCGGCCCACCCACCTGAATTGGAAGGTCTCTCGATGCTACGCAGAATCACGGGCACAGCCACCGCCGCTGCCGGCAGCACGTTCCGAAATCCTCTGGCCCTGTGCCTGCTTGGCATAACGCTTACGTTGGCGGGCTGCGTTTCACCGGACCGGGTCTCGGCGAATCCCAGCGACACACCGAAGTGGAACGCCGGGGTGTCGTCGTCCTCCACACCGTCCCCCGTCGCGTCACCGCCGACCGCAGCCGATTTCCTCATCGGGGTGGTCGTCACCCAGCAGAAGTGCTACGGCTCGGCGGGATGCAACTACCGATACACCATCAACCCGCAGTACATCAGCGCAAAGCCGTTGCCGGACAAGACGACCGTGATCTTCAAGGTGACCGGGGGCGATCAGGATCAGGTCGGCAACTTCACCATCGACGCAGACGGAACCGCGACCTTCGACCGGGAGACCGGCATCTCCGGTCCCGAGGGCGCTGACCTGCAAGCCACCGTCACCCAGGTCCTGCCCGGGCGCTGAGGCGCGGTCCAGACCGACGAATTGGTCGCTGATCGAGGGGCAGCGACCAATTCGTCCGTCCTTGTCCCCCGATCGGCGGATGCAGCGCGGCCCGGGCCGTGGTCCGATCAGCCGACAGACACCGGGGACGACGTGCAGGACGCTCGACGCAACAACACCGCCGGCGCCCCTGCCGCGCAATGTATCTCCCCGAGACCGAGCGAGGAAAAGTGATCATGAGAGGAACCACCGTGCACTACGAGATGCTGGATCTGGTCCGCGAACGCGCCAACGAGAAAGACTGGGACCTGATCTTCGACAGCGGCCCCAATGCGGAGTACCGCACGATGGTGTGGGAAAACCCTCTGCTCAGCGCCACCGGCGTGGTCACGGAGCTGGAAATCGGGTTCAGCCCCGACGGTCGCATCATCTTCTCCGAGAGGCGGTGCGGCGGCGTCGCCCACAAACGCGTCAAGCCGGACAACGCCTTCGGGTCCACCGATGTCTGCCTCGCCGCACTGCAGATGATCTGATCCGGAGCCGGCGCCCAAACCGATCGATCCGCCTTCGCGACGGGAAGTTTGCTGGCATCCTTCTCATCTATGGGCGACTTCGGGTTGTTCGGAACCTGGCTCCTGCTCGCGGTGGTTGTCGTCGGCGCCGTGGCACTGGCGGTCGGCAGCGTGTTGCTGGCCAGCCGCGTCATTGCTCGCGACACGCGCCCAGAGCACAACTCGGTGTTGTCACCGTTCCTCACCGTCGTCGGCCTCGTCTACGGTGCATTGCTGGGGTTCACCGTTGTGGTCGGATGGCAGCAATATCTCTCCGCACAGACGAACGTGTCCAACGAAGCCTCGACCTTGGTGACCATGTACCGCCAGACGGTGGCCATGCCGCAGCCGGAACAGACCCAGGTGCGCGAACAGTTGCGCGCGTACACCGCCGCGGTGCAGGGCCCGGAATGGGGCAAGGAAGAGTTCGGCTCCATCAGCAACAACGGCCGGCACGCACTCACTGAGATGTATCGCATCGTCGGCACTGCCAAGTCGGACTCGACCGCCAGCCCGATCAACAGTCAGTTCCTCAGCCAACTGGCTGTCCTGACCTCCGACCGCAGTGCGCGCATCCTCAACTCCAGTCCACGGATACCTGTGCTGTTGTGGTGCGCCCTGATCTTCGGCAGCCTGGTACTGATCACGCTGGCCAGCTTCATGCGCCTCGAGAGCAGTCGCGCCCACATGATCCTGGTCAGCACCGTCACGGTGCTGCTGGCTCTGCTGCTCTTCCTCGTCTTCATGCTCGACCATCCGTATGGCCCGGTGGGCGTTACCCCACAACGGTTTTCACATGCCGTGATGGTGTTCGACCTGATCGACCGCGGGACCTGACCGCTCCCCTGCCCGCCCCCTTGCCCGATCTCCACGTCGGTTTCGACCGCAGGGCTGTTGTTCGACCACAAGCACGACCCAGGTGTCGATATCGGCGCGCATCGGGCACCGAATTTGCCTATTGACCTAATTACGTGACGCATCGTAACTTAATCGTGTGTCCTCGCTCACAGGCCCGGGACGGCCACGTGATCCACAAACTCAGCGCGACATCATGCGCGCCACCCGCGACCTGCTCGCACGTGACGGCTACGACCAGCTGTCCATCGAGGCCATCGCCCGCGAGGCCGGCGTCAGCCGGCCCACCATCTACCGGCGGTGGCCGTCGAAGGCCCACCTCGTCTTCGATGCCGCTTTCAGCCAGCCACCTGGTGGTGAACTGCTCTCGCTCTCAGGTGATTTCGACGCCGACCTGCGCGGCTTCACCTCGGCGGTGCTCACCTTCTGGCGCGATCCCGTGGTGGAGGCCGCCGCACTCGGCATCCTGACCGAACGTCGCCGCGACCCGGAACTGCATATCAAGACCCAGCAACTGCTCGACGAGCAGACCAAGGGCGCCTTCCGCTCCCTGGTCGCCTCGGGCGTGGAGCAGGGCCGGGTCCGTCCCGATGTCGACGTCGACATGGTCTACCAAGCGTTGATCGGCACCGCGTTCTACGCCGCACACATGGAACCGGACATCGATGTCGATGACACCGCAGATCGATTGTGCTCCTTGCTGACCGAAGGAGCAGGACGTATCCACCCACGAAGGAAGGACCGACCATGACCGACAAGGCCGAACTGTCAGAGGCGTTCAACGCGCTGCTCGACGAGCTGCGCGGCATCGAGCAGAAACTGCTGACCGCCGAACCCGCGCTGAGCGAACCCGATCTGCTCGACGGGTACCGCCTGACCTTCAGCCTGCTGCGCGTCAGCGTCGATGCCTATGTGTGGGGCGACCGGGACAAGCCCATCCTCGTCGACGTCATCAGCCCGTACCTCAAGTGGGGCGGCGACAATTCGGATGCGTTCTATCAGCTCGCACCACTGAACCCGGCCCGCACCTATCGAGTCACCGGCAACCGTGGCGATGCGGTGTACCTGTCCATGACGGTCTACGGCGGGCCGGGTGAAGGCCGCTACAGCGACCGCATCGTCGGCACGATCAACAACCGCGATCTGGAGTTCGACGAAGACGGCAACTTCGAGTTCATCATGAGCCCCGATTCCCACCCGGGCGCCTGGCTCAAACTCGATGCCGACACCGAATTCGCCTTGACCCGTGATTATCTGAATGATCCCACCACCGACCGCCGCCCGACGTGGCGAATCGAGGCGCTCGACCCGCCCGCCCGGCGCACGGACAGCGCCGCCGATCTGGCCCGCCGCTTCCGGTACGCCAAGGCCTGGCTGCACGAGCAGGTTTCCTTCCTGCCCACCAGGGTTGAGCCCGCCAACCAGCTCCACCCACCGTTCCCGGTCCCCCAGAACGCCTACGGGTGGTCAGCCGCCGACGCGGCGTACGCCATGGGCGCCTACGATCTGGAACCGGATCAGGCCCTGATCATCGAGGGCACCTCGCCGGAGTGCGTGTTCTGGAATCTCTGCCTGTGGAATCCGTTCCTGCACACCTTCGACTACACCCATGAGCGCGTCACGATCAACGGCGCCCACGTCACCTACGAACCGGACGGGTCGTGGCGGATCGTGATCAGCGACAAGGATCCGGGCCACCCCAACTGGGTCTCGACGGCCGGCCGACCCAAGGGCCTGATCTGGCTGCGCTGGTTCCTGCCCGACGAGACCCCCGCACACCCGCAGTGCCGGGTCGTCGACGTGGCCGAGGTCTCGGCTCTGTGACCACCGACGTACGGCGGCCGGCGCCGATCCGGTTCGACGATCTCGCCCATCCGGTGTATCCCGCTGCAGCACAACCGATCCGTGACGGACTGGCCGCCTACGGCACGATTCTGGACCTGCAACCCGACGCGTTGCTGGCAGCCGCGACCGAGCGGTCCGGCCTGGACGACTTCGGCGACCCGGCATTCCGGGAACGTCTCGACGTGCTCTGTACCGCCCTGTGTGACGAGGCGGGTCTTTCCGACACCGGCCTGGCGATCGCATTCGAGCAGCTGGTGGGCAATTTGGTGAACCGGCTGCGGCTGGAGGCACTCATCGCCGACCATCCCGAGATCGAGGACATCGAGATCGCACGGCCGATCATCATCTGCGGCCTCCCCCGCACCGGCACCACCCACCTGCACAACCTGCTCGCCGCCGACCCCGCCCTTCGCTACCTGCCGTACTGGGAGAGCCTCGAACCGCTGCCCGGCCCCGGTGAGGACTCGCCGGGACCCCGTCAGGATCGCTGCACCGCGGGCCTGGAAATGGTGAACACCTCGATGCCGGAGTTCAAGCGGATGCACGACATGACCGTCGAGCACGCCCATGAGGAGATCCAGCTACTGGCAAACGACATCTCGGGCATGCTGTTCGAAACCACCTATTACGTACCGAGTTTCGCCGCGCACTACAAGGCACATGACCAGGCGCCGTCCTATGCGTACGTCAAGCGCAGCCTGCAGGCGATGCAATGGCTGCGCGGCGGAACGCGCTGGGTGCTCAAGTCGCCCCAGCACCTCGAACAATTCCCGATGCTGGCTGCCACCTTTCCCGATGCGACTTTCGTTGTCACCCATCGCGATCCGGTCGAGGTAACCCTGTCGATGATGACCATGATCTGCTATGCGACGCGGATGGCCGTGACGCAGCCCGACGTGGCGAAACTGACCGGACACTGGCTAAGCCGCATCGACGATCTGCTCGCCGGCTGCATCCGCGATCGCGACGTGCTGCCCGCCGGGCAGTCCATCGACGTCCGGTTCGACGACTTCATGGCCGATGAGCGGGCCACGCTCGCCGACATCTACCGACTCGCCGACCAGCCTTTCGGCGACGACGTCCGCGCGGCCATGAGCGACTTCCTCACCGAGCACCCCCGCGGACGCTATGGGGGCGTGATCTACGACCCTGCCGATCTACAGCTCGATCCGGCCGCCCTGGCCGAGCGATTCCGCGCCTACCGCGAGCGCTTTCTCACCCCTACGGAGGACAAATGAACCAGCCCGCACCACAGCCCATCACAGCGGAGGCCTGGGTGGCCACCGCGCTCGGCGAGCCCACCGAGGTACTGGAACGCCAAACCGTCGAGGTGCGTGCACCCGGCCCCAACGAAGTCCGCGTCGCGGTCCGCGCGTTCTGCCTGAACTTCAACGACATCGACATCATCAAGGGGCGGTACACCACGCTGCCGCTGCAGCCGCCGTTCGTGCCGGGCATGGAAGCGGTCGGAGTGGTCGAGAGTGCGGGCCTGGGTGCCGAACACCTGGTCGGCCGCCGCGTGGTCGGGATCCCGGTGATGGCCTTCGGCGGGTATGCGTCGTACGCCATCGTCGACGCGGCGACAGTGCTCGATCTGCCGGAGTGGGTCAGCGACGTCGACGGTGCCGCCCTGCACTACCCGTTCCATCTGGGCTGGTTCGCCTTACGCGAACGTGGCCGGTTGCAACCCGGTGAGACGCTGCTGGTGCACGCGGCCGCCGGCGGTACGGGGTCGGGCGCGCTGGTCCTCGGAAAGGCGCTGGGCGCCAAGGTGATCGCCACCGCCGGCAGCGAGGAGAAGCTGGAGCTCTGCCGGAAGCTGGGCGCAGACCATGCCGTCAACTACCGCGACGACGACTGGGTCGAGCAGGTCATGGACCTCACCTACGGCCGCGGCGTCGACGTCGCGTTCGACGCGGTGGGCGGAAGCGTGACGACGAATACGTTCCGCTGCATGGGATTCAACGGACGTCACCTGATGGCGGGGTTCGCCGAGGACATCGCCCTCGAAGACGGTGACTACATCTCGCCGCGTCCGATCGCCTACGGCAACTTCGATGTGTGCGGGGTCTGTCTGGTCTACGTGACCGATCCCCTGGCCGTGCGCCGCACGCTCGGGTTCAACTGGCCGGCCCGCTCCGAGGGTCTCGATGCCCACGTGCAGATTCTCGAACTGATGCGTACCGGCCGGCTGCAGACCGTGGTGGGCGACAACGTGGAGTGGGATCAACTGCCGCAGGCGTTGGCGCGGATGGCCGCCCGCGAGACCACCGGACGACTGGTGGTGAGCACGGGGGCGCACGACTGAAATAGGCCTCCACCAAACGGTACAACTGGGATGACACCCGGGCGGATCCCTCGACTCCTGGACGAACGTCCAAGTCGGCCGGGTCCGCCCGGTCAACCATGCCGGCTGTCCAGTCGGGCGGCAGCGAGATTAGTATGCTTGTCTAGGTAATCTTGTCTGATGGTGGCCGGGGGGTCCCGTTGAGTTTTGGATGGTATGTCTTCATGCACCGCCCTGACGGCGGCGTGATGCCGATCGCTGGGTTCTGGCGCAAACGCACCGCTGTGCGGTGGGCCCAGCAGCATGAAGAGCCAGACTGCCACCTTGAGGTTCAACGCTACGACTGGTGGTTGACAGGCGCGTGGCAGCGACGCAGCGACAGCTTTCGCGGCGACGCCGGCACCCCCGCACTCGCTTTCAATCAGCGATGATCGCCCTGCACTACAGATGAGTAGCGGACCGGGGCGCCGCTCTGGCCGCCGGTCGCCTTGGTGCCGGCTGGTCCGTCGGTGACCCAGTTACGTTGCGTAGCCGACAATGTCGACGTCGCACTCACCGCAATGCCGTCCGCAGCGCGTCGGCGAGATCACCGCGCGGCCCGACGGTCACGTCGTCGACGCCGAGCCATGACGCCATCGAGCACAACTCCGCCGCCAACGCGTCCGCGACCCGTGAACGGTCGCGACCGTCTTCGGTGAAAGCACCCAGCACCTGCAGCGCCGCATCGGTACGTTTGAGGTCGACTCGTGCCACCAGCTCACCGTCGAGCAGAAACGGCCATACGTAGTAACCGAATTGGCGTTTGGGTGCGGGGACGTAGATTTCGATGCGGTAGTGAAAATCGAACCACCGCTCCACCCGGGGCCGGAAGAAGATCAACGGGTCGAACGGGCACAGCAGTGCCGTCCCGCGGTCGCGCCGCGGCACCGTCTGGCCTGCACGCAGGTAGGCCGGGGTGCCGTCGACGTCGACGGCCTCGAGCTCTCCGTCGGCCACCAGCTTGGCGATCGCCGGCTTGACCTGCCGCGCGCCCATCCGGAAGTAGTCGCGGATATCGGCCTCGGTGCCGACCCCCAGCGCGGTCGCGGCGCGCAGGGTCAGTTCCCGCACCGCCTCGTCGTCGTCGACTTGCCGAGCCAGCACGTCCGCCGGCAGCACCCGCTCGGTGAGGTCGTAGTGGCGGGCGAACCCAACGCGCGTCGCCGTTGTCAGGACACCCGAGGACCACAGCGCCTCGGCGACCCACTTGGTCTCGCTGCGGTCCCACCACGGACCTTTGCGGCCGCGCGGTTCGGACTCGAGATGGGCCTCGATCTGGCCCGCGGTCGACGGCCCGAGCTCGGCGACCGCCGCCACGATGTCGTCGGCCAGTTTGGGATTCTTCCGGACGATTTCGGTGCCCCATCGGCCGTGCGTGTACTCCCGCATCCGCCACCGCAGCAGCGGCCAGTCCTCCACCGCCATCAACGCGGCCTCGTGCGCCCAGTACTCGGTCAGAAGCCGTGGTGAACGTGTGCTGTGTGACCAGGCGGCCCGGTCCAGCGCATCGCGGTCGTATGGCCCCAGCCGGCTGAACACCGGCGCGTAATGGGCCCGTACCGCCACCGACACCGAATCCAGCTGCAGCACCTGAATACGGGAGATCAACCTGCGCAGATGCGCACGGGTGACCGGTCCGCGGGGTTTGGATTCGTGAAATCCCTGGGCCGCGACGGCGATGCGGCGGGCCTGTGCGCTGGTGAGGGTGGCCACGTTGCCATCGTCCCCTACGGCACCGACAAGTAGCGGAGCGGATTGGAGCGAGAGCACCCGCAAGTAGCGGAGCGGATTGGAGCGATACTGGTCCGCGTGGCGTTGGACTGGGATGCGTTCGAGACCGAGTTGACTCTGGCTGCCGTGGATGCGGTCCGCGCGCTGGTCGCGACAGCCGCCTCGGAGACGCCGTATGCCGTGGCATTCGGCGAGTTCTATGCCGAGACCACCGGGGTGATCTACCTTCCCAATCTGGCGCTGGCCACCGAGGAGTCGGTCGAGGAGCCGGATTGCCGGTTCAGCCCGCCGGATTGGGAGCATCAGGACTACGAGTGGGGTGAAACCGATTCGCAGTGGAGTGATCGGCTCAGCGCAGCGGTCACAGGCCTTCCCCGCGCACAGTGGGAGCAGGCGTGGGATCGGTTCGCCGAGGCGATGCTGACCATCGCGGCCGGGGTGCGAACCGCCCTCGTCGCCGACGGCACCCTGCCCGACGATGTGGTCGTCTACCTCGACGACGAAGACGCCGATCTCCTGGTCCGCTCGTTGACCGCCGAGGAGCTGCGGCGTCACTTCCCCGAGTACGTGGCTTCTGCCGAGGCGGAACGTGAACTGCTGGCCCTGCCCGTCGAGCAGCGGGTGGCGGCGCTCGCCGCGGCGGCCGGTCTCGTCCGCGGACCCGGCTGCGAACTCGGCCGGGAACGTGCAACCGAACTCCTGCTCGACACGGGTGCTGCCGCCGTACCGGTCGCAGTTGCGGCGCTCGGCCATCCCGAGACCGCCTGGACGGGGGCCAAATTCCTGGCCGACCTCAACATCGCCACGCCGGAGGTGATGGACGCGCTGTGGGCGGCCCTGCCGCTGCGCGGCAATGCGCACGACTGGGTGGCCGTGGCTCTCGGCCGCCTGGGTGCCGGGCTGGAGGTGTTGGCGCGCAACGGTCTTCCGGCCGGTAGCCGGTCGGCCGCGGTCGCTGGGCCGTACCGTTCGTTTCGTGATCAGGGGCGCTCCCACCTGCCGCTGGATTACACGCTGCTGGCCGCCGGGCTTGCCGATCCGGCGGTCGCGGGGGCGGTCGCAGAGGCTCTGAAACCGGGAACCGGGTATTGCACTTTGGACGGGGCCGACCTACCGGGCGCCCGGGTCGGACTCGACCATTCCGAGCCGGTGATCCGCCGCCACGCCGTCATCGTTCTCAGCGATCTGATCGGACCTATGGGTCCGGGAAACCTCGACAGCGAGGTGGTGAAGAACCTGGAGCGACGGATCGACCAGCTGGCCGCCGGCGACCCCGACAGTGAGGTCCGCAGACTGGCCGGTTACCGCGTGCGCACGTAACTGCAGAACCGGTAACGCAAACCTGAGCTGCTGGTCAGCCACTCCCCGGTGGTCTTCGTCCACGTGTCGTCGAGCCCTGGCGCCATCGCGTCGCCCGCTGCTGGTGGCAGGTCGATGTCGATCTCGGTCACCTCGCAGCGGACCGCGAACGGAAGGGCCTGGGCGTAGATCTGCGATCCGCCGATCACCCAGCCGCGGAAGACGTCGTCGAGGCCGGTCAGTACCTCGGCACCGTCGGCCACGTATCCGGGATCGCGGGTGATCACGACGTTGCGCCGGCCCGGCAGCGGGCGGACCTTGGCCGGCAGCGACTCCCAGGTGAGCCGGCCCATCACCACCGTCTGCCCGAGCGTGAGCTGCTTGAACCGGGCCTGGTCCTCCCGCAGATGCCACGGAATGCCGTTGTCACGGCCGATGACACCCGAGGTGGACTGCGCCCAGATCATCGCCAGCTGTCGAAGATCGTCGGTCATACAGCGACGGGCGCCTTGATTGCCGGATGCGGGTCGTAGTTCAGAATCGCAATATCCTCAAAGGTGTAGTCGAAAATCGAGTCACGTTGCGCCAGAACGAGTTCTGGGTACGGCCTGGGGTCCCTACTGAGCTGCAGGGCCACCTGGTCGACGTGGTTGTCGTAGATGTGGCAGTCGCCGGCGGTCCAGACGAACTCACCGACGCCGAGCCCGGCCTGCGCGGCCATCATGTGGGTCAGCAGGGCGTAGCTGGCAATGTTGAACGGCACGCCGAGGAAGAGGTCGGCGCTGCGCTGGTACAACTGGCAGGACAATTTGCCGTCGGCGACATAGAACTGGAAGAAGGCGTGGCACGGCGGCAGCGCCATCTGGGGGATCTCGCCGACGTTCCATGCCGAGACGATGTTGCGCCGCGAGTCGGGGTCACGCTTGAGCAGATCCAGCGCGTTCGAGATCTGGTCGATGTGCTCGCCCGACGGTGTCGGCCACGACCGCCACTGCACGCCGTACACGGGACCCAGATCGCCTGTCTCACTGGCCCATTCGTCCCAGATCGTCACGCCGTGGTCCTGCAGCCACCGCACGTTCGAATCGCCGCGCAGAAACCACAGCAATTCGTAGATCACCGATTTGGTGTGCACCTTCTTGGTGGTGAGCAACGGAAAGCCGGCGGCCAGGTCGTAGCGCATCTGGTGCCCGAACAGGCTGCGGGTACCGGTGCCGGTGCGATCGGATTTCGGCACGCCCTGCTCGGTCACCTTCCGCAGCAGGTCCTCGTAGGGCGTCTGGATCGGCACACGGCCAGCTTACGTGGCGCCACGAGGAGTAGAACGGAAGCCATGCCGACCACCAAGGACACCATCACCACAGCCGACGGCACCTGCCGCGTCACCGTCGCGACCCCGGACGGCGAGGGCCCCTGGCCGGGGGTCGTGCTGTTTCCCGACGCCGGCGGCCTACGTCCCGCGATGGAAGAGATGGCGGCCAAGCTGGCGGGATTCGGTTATGTCGTTCTGGTACCCGACGTCTACTACCGCAACCCGGGCTGGGGCCCCTTCGACCTCAACACCGTGTTCAGCGACCAGGAGCAGCGCAAGCAGCTCTTCGGGCTGATGAGCACGCTCACCCCGGAGATCTTCGCCGCGGACGCCGAGGCGTTCTTCGACTATCTGGCCGCCCGGCCCGACGTCACCGGCGAGAAGTTCGGTACCACCGGCTACTGCATGGGCGGCCGTGCCTCGTTGATCGTCGCCACCCGGGTGCCGGAGCGGGTCGCGGCTGCGCTGTCCTTCCACGGCGGCCGGCTGGCGGTCGAAGACGATCCGGACAGCCCCCACCTGCTGGCCGACAAGATCCAGGCCACGGTTTATGTGGCCGCGGCCGAGAACGACGCCTCGTTCACCGAGGACGACGGCAAGCGGTTGGAGGATGCGCTGTCCGGCGCAGCCGTCGACCACACCATCGAGTTCTACCCCGCGGCCCACGGCTTCGCGGTGCCGGATCACGCGGCGGTGTACGACGAGGCAGCTGCACAGCGGCACTGGGAGAACACCGAGCGGGTGTTCGGGGCCGCGTTAACCCCGGCGTAGTCGGTAGGCGACGATTGACGGCGTGTATGACCAGCCCTTCTCCGACGAGTCCCACCCCACCGAGCCCGGATTTCGGATCGACCCGGTATTAGCCCGGAGCTGGCTGCTGGTCAACGGCGCACAGTACGAGCGGTTCGCCCCGGCGGCCCGCTCCCGCGCCGACATCGTCGTCCTCGACATCGAGGATGCGGTGGCTCCCAAGGACAAGGTCGCCGCTCGCGAGAAGGTGACCCGCTGGCTGGCCGAGGGCAACAGTGACTGGGTCCGGATCAACGGCTTCGGCACCCCGTGGTGGGCGGATGACCTGGAGATGTTGGCCGGCAGCGCGGTGGGCGGCGTCATGCTGGCCATGGTCGAGTCTGTCGACCATGTCACCGAGACTGCCCGACGCCTGCCGGACGTGCCCATCGTCGCGCTGGTGGAGACCGCCCGGGGCCTGGAGCGGATCACCGAGATCGCCGCGGCCAAGGGCGCCTTCCGGCTCGCCTTCGGTATCGGCGATTTCCGGCGCGACACCGGTTTCGGCGACAACCCGGCAACGCTGGCGTACGCGCGCTCACGCTTCACCATCGCCGCCAAGGCCGCCGGACTGCCCGGCGCCATCGACGGACCCACCGTGGGCTCCAGCGCGCTGCGACTGTCGGAGGCCACGGCGGTCTCGGCCGAGTTCGGAATGACCGGCAAGATCTGTCTGACGCCCGATCAGTGCCCGACGGTCAACGAGGGCCTGGCCCCTTCTCAGGACGAGATCAGTTGGGCGAAGGAGTTTTTCGCCGAATATCAGCGCGACGGCGGTGAGATCCGCAACGGGTCAGACCTGCCCCGGATCGCCCGGGCCAACAAGATCCTGGATCTGGCCAGGGCGTACGGCATCCACGAACCCGAGTACAGCGACGATCCGGACCACGTGCCGGCCCCGTCCGACACGTATCACTACTGAGGTTCGCTCAGGCCCGCGGTGTGTCGTCGTTGCGGTGCATGAAGTTGTTGATCGCGCGGACGATGCCGCGGCCGGCGTAAATGCCCGCCGCGACAGACACGATGATCATCGCGATGAACATCACCAGCCAGTTGGACCGGCTGTGACTGACGTTCCACCAGATGAACGTGAACAGCAGCGCGCAGATGAAAACGACGATGTCCCGCCAGTTCCCGCGGTAGGACATCGCGGCCTCACGGATTTCGCGACTGCGGTCACTCGCATCGATCAAACCGTCGATTCGTTCGTCGATACTGGCCTTGAGCCGCGCTTTCCGTTCGACGTCTTCGGCGGGCAACCGGTCCAACAGATCGAGGTCCTTGGTGATCATGCCGCGGATGTCCGGCGGTTTGAGGTTGCCTGCGATCACCCCGAGCATCGCACCACCGGCGATGGGCGCGGCTCCGAGTGCAAGTTCGGCGATCCCCGGCATAGCTGTCCTCTCGTCAGTCCATCAGCGTGGCAGCCAACGTGCCGCCCAACTCGTAGGCGCGCTCACGGACGGCTCCGTCCACCACTCCCGTAACTTCAAGCACGTCAGCCGCTTTGACCAACGCCAGCCCGGTCACAATCTTGTCGACCGCGCCCGCCGCACCGACCGTGTCATTGTTGCCGTGTACCCACAGCCCGTACGGGCGCCCGGCCACGTGGTCGAGGCTCGGGTAATACACCGTATCGAAGAAGTGCTTCAATGCACCGCTCATGTAGCCGAAATTGGCTGTGGTGCCGAACAAATAGCCGTCAGCGGCCAGCATGTCACTGACGGTCGCAGCTAACGCCGGCTTGGCCAGCACCTCGACCCCGGAGATGTCCGGATCGTGCGTGCCGGCGAGTACCGCCTCGAGAAGCTCCCGCGTTGCCGGAGACGGCGTGTGATGCACCACCAGCAGCGTCTTGGTCATGACGACTGGTGTTCCTGCATCCGCACCGCCGTGCGCATGGTCTCGCGCGCGCGGCCCCGGTCACCGGCGAAGTCATAGGCGCGGGCCAGCCGGTACCAGCGAACCCAATTGTCCGGGTCGGCCTCCAGCTCGGCCTTCACCGTTCCGAACAGGTCGTCGGCCGCGTCGCGTTCGATACGACCCGACGGCCGGGTCGGCAGCTCGCTGACGTCGAGTTCCATGCCCTGTTCCCGGGCGAGCCGGGCCAATCGTTGATGCGCCAGACCGGCCCGCAGCGTGGTCACGAGCACCCAGATACCGATCAGCGGGAACACCAGCAGTGCCACGCCCAGCCCGATCGCGGCCGGCTCACCCGAAGTGATGAAGATCAGCGCGGTGCGTCCCAGCATCAGGAAGTAGACGATCAGCGCCAGGCACATGAAGCCGATCACCAGTTGGATGCGCAGCGACCGCGCGCCGTCGCTCACGACAGATCGAGCAGCGGTTCAATGCCGATGGTCAGGCCGGGCCGCTCGCCGACCTTCCGCACGGCCAGCAGCACGCCCGGCACGAACGAGGACCGGTCCAGGCTGTCGTGCCGGATCGTCAGCGTCTCCCCCTGCGTTCCGAACAGCACCTCCTGGTGGGCCACTAAGCCGGCCAGCCGCACCGAGTGCACCGGCACCCCGTCCACATCGGCGCCGCGGGCCCCTTCCAGACCGGTGCTGGTGGCGTCCGGGTTGGGCGGCATACCTTTTCGCGCCTCGGCGATGAGCTTCGCGGTACGGGCGGCCGTGCCGGACGGAGCGTCAGCCTTGTGCGGGTGGTGCAGTTCGATGATCTCGACCGATTCGAAATAACGAGCCGCCTGCTGGGCGAAGTGCATCGACAGGACGGCCCCGATGGCGAAGTTCGGCGCGATGAGCACCGCGGACTCGGGCTTCTCCTTGAGCCAGGCCTCCACCTGTTCGATACGCTCCCAGGTGAATCCGGTGGTTCCGACGACCGCGTGAATACCGTTGTCGATGAGGAATTTCAGGTTGTCCATCACCACATCGGGATGGGTGAAGTCGATCACCACGTCGGTCTTGGTGTCGGTGAGCAAGCTCAGCGGGTCACCGACGTCGACCCCGGTCGAAAAAGTCAGATCCGCCGCAGTTTCGACCGCGTGCACCATGGTCGCGCCGACTTTGCCCTTAGCCCCGAGAACACCAACTCGCATGGTTGGGAGCCTACTGCCTCACGGCATCGAACTTTCGTTCGAGACGTGATCCGCCTGCGCGTGTAGTTGTGTGATCGCTAGTTGATCGGTCCGGCAAGCGCTGCCATGCGCCAAGCAGCCGCCAGGACGCCACCTTGCGCGAGAATGCCGATCAGCACCCACCAAAACGCTATTCGTTGGCGTCCCAGCTGGATGACGCCAACACAAAAGAACAGTCCGGCCGGCGCCAACGACGCGATCGCCGTCCACATGGCGTAATTGATCCACTTCTCATCGCCGCATGCCTCGTAGGCGCAGTTGTCGATGCTCATCGGCAATGCCATGAAGCTCAACAACGCGAGCAAACCCAAACCGGCCTGCGCCAGGAACAGCACCACACATACGGTGACGTCGGCGATCCGGACTCCGCGGGGCAACCGGCGCACGGGTCCACCCCTCGCAGGCTGCCCGGGCGCTGCCGTGTCGTCCACGACGTCACAGTAGCCGGGCTGCGCCGTCGTGGGCGTGACAGTAGATCAGGATTTCCGGCGATTGGGGTGCCGCAACCGCAGGGCGGCTCCGACTTCGCCGTCTACGGTGGAACGATGCGTCCTATCCAGGTGGTGCCGTTCGCTGTTGCCGTTCTTGCGTTCATGGGATGTTCGGAGAACGCGGCCGCCGACGCCGCAGACCTCAACGGCCGCACCTTCATCTCGCAGCAGGTGGAGGGTGAGCAGATCCCGGGCGGCGGACCGCTCACGGTCGGTTTCGACGGGAAGCAGATCAGCACCTTCGCGGGCTGCAACCACGGTTCCGGCTCCGCCGATCTTGCCGATGGCCGAATCACGACCCAGCTGGCGATGACCATGATGGCCTGCCCGCCACCGGTCGGCGATTCGGATGCCTGGGTTTCAAAGTTGTTCGGCGCCAAGCCAACCTGGTCGTTGTCGGGCGACACCCTCACATTGCACACCGACGCTGCGACCGTCACGCTGCGGGACAAGAAAGTGGCCGACCCCGATCGACCGCTCACCGGCACCACCTGGCAGGTCACCAGCCTGGTGTCCGCGCAGGCGGTCAGCACCTCGGTCGCACTCGAGCAGTCCAAGCCCACGCTGACCATCGGAGACGACGGCGCCGTCAGCGGTTCGACGGGCTGCAACCGAATCACCGGCCGCGCAACCGTTTCCGGTTCGCCGGCGGTCATCGAGTTCGGCCCGCTGGCCACCACCAGGATGGCCTGCCCACCGGAGGTCAATGAGGTCGAGCAGGCCGTGTTGCGGGTCCTGAAGGGCACAGTCCAGACTTCCATCGACGCCGACGAACTGAAGCTCTCCGGCACCGACGGCAACGGTCTGGTGCTGCGCGCCCAGTGACTTCAGAGCGGTGACGCCCCGCGCAGATGCTCGAAGATCAACGAGGTCTGCGTGCCGGCAACGTCGGCGTCGGCGTTGAGGTTCTCCACCACGAATGCCCGCAGGTCATCGGTGTCACGTGCGGCCACGTGCAGGATGAAATCGTCTCCCCCGGCCAGGAAGTACACGTCCATCACCTGCGGCCGGGTGCGGATATGGGCAATGAAGTTGCGGATCTTGCCCCGCGCGTTCGATTGCAGGCTCACCGAGATCATCGCCTGCAGGCTGAGTCCCACGGCCGCCGGATCGATGTCGGTGTAGAAGCCACGGATCACCCCGATCTCCTGGAGCCTGCGCACCCGGCCGTGGCAGGTCGACGCGGCGATACCGACCGCCTCTGCCAGTGCACTGTTGGACATGCGGGCATCGGCGTGCAACGCCAACAGGATGCGCCGGTCCACCTCGTCGAGATCAGGCCGAACATCCTTCGGCGAACGGGCCGCGCGCCCGGGCAAGTTTGATGAATCTTCCATTGTCCGACGATTCTAACGAATCTTCATCGGAGATATTGCTCACTTATCGAAGCTTCTTCACAATTATTTTCAGCACCCCAACTTTGAAGGAGCGATCATGCTCGTCGGTATCCCGACCGAGATCAAGAACAACGAGTACCGCGTGGCCATCACCCCGGCGGGCGTCGCGGAGCTGACCCGACGCGGCCACGATGTGATCATCCAGGCCGGCGCGGGCGAGGGCTCGGCCATCACCGACAACGACTTCAAGGCCGCAGGTGCCGAGATCGTCACCACTGCCGATCAGGTCTGGGCCGAGGCCGAGCTGCTCCTCAAGGTCAAGGAGCCCATCGCGGCGGAGTACTCGCGGATGCGTAAGGGCCAGACGCTGTTCACCTATCTGCATCTGGCGGCGTCCAAGGAGTGCACCGACGCGCTGCTCGCCTCGGGCACCACTTCGATCGCGTACGAGACAGTGCAGACGGCTGACGGTGCCCTCCCCCTGTTGGCCCCGATGAGCGAGGTCGCGGGCCGACTGTCCGCGCAGGTCGGCTCATATCACCTGATGCGCACGCAGGGTGGCCGCGGCGTGCTGATGGGTGGCGTCCCCGGTGTCGCACCGGCCGAGGTCGTCGTCATCGGCGGTGGCGTGGCCGGCTACAACGCGGCCCGCATCGCCAAGGGCATGGGCGCTCACGTCACCGTGTTCGACCTGAACATCAACACACTGCGCAAGATCGACAACGAGACCAACGCAGGCATCGAGACCCGTTACTCGTCGAGCTTGGAGCTCGAAGAGGCCGTCAAGAAGGCGGACCTGGTGATCGGCGCGGTGTTGATCCCGGGCGCCAAGGCCCCCAAGTTGGTCACCAATTCGACCGTGGCCCACATGAAGCCGGGCGCGGTGCTGGTCGACATCGCCATCGACCAGGGCGGCTGCTTCGAGGACTCCCGGCCCACCACTCATGACGACCCGACGTTCGCCGTGCACGACACGGTGTTCTACTGCGTGGCCAACATGCCCGGCTCCGTGCCGCGCACGTCGACCTTCGCACTGACCAACGCCACCATGCCGTATGTGCTCAAGTTGGCCGACCGGGGCTGGAAGGCCGCCTGCGAGGCCGATGCGGCGCTGGCCAAGGGACTGTCGACGCACGAGGGTGCGCTGCTGTCCGAGCAGGTCGCCGCCGATCTCGACATGCCGTTCACCGATCCGGCCGCAGTCCTGGCATAGGCAAACCCCTCACAATCGCCCGGCCGAGTCCCTTCGGCCGGGCGATCTGCACTCGGGCATGGCCAAACTTGACACGTGTCAAGTATCGTTGTGCCCATGTTGCTGCAGCAGTTGCTACCCACCGTGCCGACGACCACCGCTGAGGCGCTCGCAATCTTCGACGCGGCCGAGGCTGTGGAGCCGGAGTTCATGCTCGGGACCTGGCACGGCGCCGAACTGCCGACCGGACATCCGATGGATGGCCTACTGGCGGCCAGCGGATGGTGGGGCAAGCAGTTCGTCGATGCCGAGACCGTGCATCCCCTGCTGTTCCCCGCCGGCGACGGCATCTCGCTGTGGGCCCTCAACCCACTGCTGGCATTCGGCGGCCTCGGGGTGTCGACCAAGATCCCCCTGCTCCGGAACCGATCGATGACAGGGCCGATCGCGGCGTTGCGGCCCCTGCTGCAGACCCGCGCGCCCAAGGCCAGGTTGCGCACCACCCGTTACCGCGGCGTGGACACCGCGACGATGGTCTACGACCAGCTGCCCATCAACGACGTGTTCCGGCGGCTGTCCGACGACGCTGTGATCGGGGCGATGGACCTGCGGAACTCCCGCAAGCCGTATTTCTTCGTCCTACAGCGCGACGACTCGATGCGGGTGACCTAGCAGCCACGCGTACGCGCGCTGTTCACCACACATTCGGCCAGTGGCTCCACGTCGGTGCTTGGATCGAAAGGGCAAGCGTTACAAGGTCTTTTCCTCCGATCGACGTTCCAGGACTGAGGAGTCACCCATGGTCAACCTGCCCGTCGCGCACCAGCCCCGCCCGCTGCTGCCCGAGCTCTCGGAGTTCTTCGCCGGCATCACCCCGTTCCCCCGCCTGCGTCCGATCTTCGAGCGCAACCTCATGCGCATCGAGGACGAGGTCACCGAGGACCACTACGAACTGCGGGCCGAGATCCCCGGTATCGATCCGGCCAACGACGTTCAGATCACCGTCGCCGACGGCCAGCTGACCGTGAAGGCCGAGCGTTCGGAGCGCGCCGACACCACCGCGCGGTCGGAGTTCTCCTACGGCTCGTTCCTACGCACCGTGACCCTGCCCGCCGAGGCTGACGAGGAAAACATCACCGCCGGCTACGAGCGCGGCATCCTGACCGTGCGCGTGCCGTTGTCGCAGAACCCCGCCGGCGCCCGTCAGATCGCGATCCAGGATACCGAAAATGGCTCGACCGCAATCGAATCCGCCGAGCACTCAGAGTAACGACGGCAGAATCAGCGCGGTCAGCTCACCGATGAGCGGACGCAGGTTGTCGGCCTTCGGGTCGTCGGCCTGCGACCGCGTCATCACCGCCAACAGCAACCGCTGCCCGTTCGGCCCATAGGCGATCCCGACGTCGTTGGTGCTGCCGTAGTCCCCGCTGCCGGTCTTGTCGGCGGTGGTCCAGCCCTCCGGCAGTCCGGCACGCACGCTCGAGGTCTGGTTGGCCCGCATCCAGTCCTCCAACTGGCGCCGCTGCGGCGGGCTCAACGCATCACCGGCCAGGATCTCGCGGTATCCGATTGCCAGCGCCGCCGGAGTGGACGTATCTCTCGGATCCCCGGGAATCGCCGAGTTCAGCTCGACCTCCCAGCGGTCCAGCCGGGTGCGCTCATCTCCGATGCTGCGGGCGAACGCGGTGATACCGGCAGGCCCGTCAATCGTTTTCAGCAGCAGGTTGCCCGCAGTGTTGTCACTGCGCTGCAGTGCCGCCTGACACAGCTCCGCCAGTGTCAGCTCGGAACCGGCATGGGTCTCGGTGACCGGAGAGTTCGGCACGAGGGCCTCCGGGTCGACGAACACCCGGTTGTCCAGTGAGATCTGTTTACGCCCGACCATCTGCAGTACCCGCGCCGCGGCATACCCCTTGAACGTCGAACACATCGCGAACATCTCGTCGGCCCGGTGCGTGAGTGTGCGGCCGGAATCCAGATTGGTCGCGGACAAGCCGATCAGGGCGTTGTCACGACGTTCCAGTTCGGCGATCTGGTCGTCCACCGGGGTCGCGAACGCCGGTGCGGCGTTACCCACACCGACGCCGACGGCAGCCGCCGCCACGAGCGAACCGATCAGAACATTGCGCCGCGAGAGTCCCGTCATCGGACCCACCCTAGCGGGTCAGCCGACGATTGTTTGAAGCTGTTGCGGCAGAGTCTTTTTCGACCGGTGCGGGCCGAGTACGGCCGCACCGTAGTCGCGAGACAGCAACTGATGCGCCACCGCATTGACCTCTTCGAGGGTGACAGCCTCGATCTGGGCCAGTGTGTGATCGATGGTCCGGTGTTCACCGTAATTGAGCTCGCTGCGCCCGATCCGGTGCATGCGCGATCCGGAGTCCTCGAGGCCCAGCACCAGCCCACCACGCAACGAGCCCTTGGCGATCCGGCACTCGTCGGCAGTGATCCCGTCTCTGGCAACGCCTTCCAGCACCTCGGTGGTCACCCGGACCACTTCGTCGAACCGCTCGGGCTGACAGCCGGCGTACACCGAGAGCGCACCGCTGTCGGCGAAGGTGTCGACCGTCGAATACACCGAGTAGGCCAGGCCGCGGGATTCCCGGATCTGCTGGAACAGACGGGAACTCAGGCCGCCACCGAGGGCGGTGTTGAGCACCGACAGCGCCCACCGGTGTTCCCAGTGCCGGCCGGGCGTACGAACGCCCAGCGACACATGGGTCTGCTCCCCGTCGCGGTCGACCACGAGCAGCGACGGCTTGCCGACGACACGTCCCGCCCCTTTGCGCGGAGCCACCGCGTTGCGTCCGGGTTCCAGGCGCGGACCGAAATGCTGCCGCACCAGCGACACGACCACGTCGTGGTCGATGTTGCCCGCAACCGCCACGATCATCCGTTCGGGCGTGTAACGGCGCACGTGGAAGGAGTGCAGTTGCGCGCGGGTCATCGTCTCGATGGACTCGACGCTGCCGATCACCGGCCGTCCGACCGGGTGATCGCCGAACATCGCCGTCAGGAAGACGTCACCGAGGCTGTCCTCGGGATCGTCGTCGCGCATGGCGATCTCTTCGAGGACGACGTCGCGCTCCACCTCGACATCCTCAGTGG
The DNA here is from genome assembly GCF_058536225.1 of Mycolicibacterium arcueilense. Taxonomy (NCBI): domain Bacteria; kingdom Bacillati; phylum Actinomycetota; class Actinomycetes; order Mycobacteriales; family Mycobacteriaceae; genus Mycobacterium; species Mycolicibacterium arcueilense. The sequence continues at coordinate 1,459,639 of NZ_JBZTYL010000007.1, read as the reverse complement.
CACAACGCCCCCGCAACACGACGTCCGCCACCAGGTCGACGGCGAGTTCCAGGTCGGAGTCGAGCACATGTGCGTAGTAGCACGTGTGCTCGCGCGTCGTGAACGCGTTCAGCTCACCACCGACCGCATCGACAGCCTGTGCAATGTCGACTGCGCTGCGCGTCGGGGTGGCCTTGAACAGCAGGTGTTCCAGGAAGTGGGCGGCGCCCGCGACGCTTCGACCTTCGTCGCGGGAACCGACACCTACCCAGACCCCGACGGATGCCGAACGCACCGACGGGATGTACTCAGTGACCACCCGGAGTCCGCCGGGCAGATCTGTCCGGCGGACATCAGTGGTATTCAGTGCAAACGCCTTGTGTCGAGCTGAGGTGATCAGGACTCGGCAGCAGCGGCGTCGGCCGTGGCCGGAGCGCCGTCGGCAGCCGGATCCGCCTTCTCCGCAGTCTCTTCGTCAACCAGCACCAGCGAGATCTTGCCGCGGTTGTCGATGTCGGCAATCTCCACGCGGAGCTTGTCGCCGACCTTCACCACATCTTCGACCTTGTTGATCCGCTTGCCGCGGCCCAGCTTGGAGATGTGGACCAGGCCGTCACGACCCGGAAGCAGCGACACGAACGCACCGAAGTCAGTGGTCTTGACCACGGTTCCGAGGAACCGCTCACCGATCTTGGGCAGCTGCGGGTTGGCGATGGCGTTGATCTTGTCGATCGCGGCCTGCGCGGCTTCGCCGTTGGAGGCACCGACGAACACCGTGCCGTCATCCTCGATCGAGATCGACGCGCCGGTCTCCTCGGTGATCGAGTTGATCATCTTGCCCTTGGGCCCGATGACCTCACCGATCTTGTCGACCGGAACCTTGATCGTGGTGATCCGCGGTGCGTAGGGGCTCATCTCATCGGGGGCGTCGATGGCCTCGGCCATCACGTCCAGGATGGTCAGGCGCGCGTCCTTGGCCTGGCTCAGTGCGCCCGCCAGCACCTTCGAGGGGATGCCGTCGAGCTTGGTGTCGAGCTGCAGCGCGGTGACGAAGTCCTTGGTGCCTGCGCACTTGAAGTCCATGTCGCCGAAGGCATCCTCGGCGCCGAGGATGTCGGTCAGCGTCACGTAACGGGTCTCGCCGTTGACCTCGTCGGAGACCAGGCCCATGGCGATGCCGGCCACCGGCGCCTTGAGCGGCACACCGGCGTTCAGCAGCGACAGGGTCGAGGCACACACCGAACCCATCGAGGTGGAACCGTTGGAGCCCAATGCCTCCGACACCTGACGGATCGCGTACGGGAACTCCTCGACGCTCGGCAGCACCGGAACCAGCGCACGCTCGGCCAGCGCACCGTGGCCGATCTCGCGACGCTTGGGCGAGCCGACGCGGCCGGTCTCACCGGTCGAGAACGGCGGGAAGTTGTAATGGTGCATGTAGCGCTTGGAGGTCTCGGGCCCCAGCGAGTCGATCTGCTGGGCCATCTTGACCATGTCCAGCGTGGTGACACCCATGATCTGGGTCTCGCCGCGCTCGAACAACGCGCTGCCGTGCGCCCGCGGGATGATGGCGACCTCGGCCGAGAGCGCCCGGATGTCGGTGACGCCACGGCCGTCGATGCGGAAGTGGTCGGTCAGGATGCGCTGGCGCACAAGCTTTTTGGTCAGCGAGCGGTACGCCGCGCCGATCTCCTTCTCGCGGCCGGCATAGGTGTCGCCGAGACGCTCGAGCACCTCGACCTTGATCTCGTTGGTGCGGTCGTCGCGCTCGTGCTTGCCCGCGATGGTCAGTGCCTCCGACAGCGCGTCGGTGGCCACCGCGGCCACGGCGTCGTAGACGTCTGCCTCGTAATCCGGGAACAGCGGGTACTCGGCGATCTCCTTGGCAGCCTTCTCCGCCAGCGCAGCCTGGGCATCGCACAGCGTCGCGATGAACGGTTTGGCCGCCTCAAGGCCCTCGGCCACGACGGCCTCGGTGGGAGCCTGGGCGCCGCCGGCGACCAACTCGATCACGTTCTCGGTGGCTTCGGCCTCGACCATCATGATCGCGACGTCGTCGCCCACCTTGCGGCCCGCGACGACCATGTCGAAGACAGCCTTCTCCAGCTGCTCGACGGTCGGGAAGGCGACCCACTGGCCCTCGATCAGGGCGACGCGCACGCCGCCGACCGGGCCGGAGAACGGCAGGCCGGAAATCTGCGTCGACGCCGACGCGGCGTTGATGGCCAGCACGTCGTACAGATCCTTCGGATCCAGGCTCAGCACCGTCACCACGACCTGGATCTCGTTACGCAGACCGCTGACGAACGACGGGCGCAGCGGCCGGTCGATCAGGCGACAGGTCAGGATCGCATCGGTCGACGGACGGCCCTCACGCCGGAAGAACGAGCCGGGGATCCGGCCCGCGGCGTACATCCGCTCCTCGACGTCGATGGTCAGCGGGAAGAAGTCGAAGTGGTCCTTCGGCGTCTTGCTGGCCGTGGTGGCGCTCAGGAGCATGGTCTCGTCGTCGAGGTAGGCGACGACGGAGCCGGCGGCCTGCTGCGCAAGCCGCCCGGTCTCGAAACGGATGGTGCGGGTGCCGAAGCTCCCGTTGTCGAGGGTTGCGGTGGATTCGAACACACCGTCTTCAAGTTCAACTACAGACATAGAGTCCGTTGGCCTCTTTCGAATTCATTCAACTGTTTTCGCGGCGTCACGGTGGCGATACGCCACGGGCCCTGGATACGGCTACGGCCGTCGATCGAAGCGGCCGGATGGACCCCGCAGAGATGATCCCTGTGTCGGGGTTCCGGCAGCCACTACCGAAGACCGCCCGTCCGGCGGGCCCGATATGACTCGCAGGAACAGCGCCCGCGGTTCGCGGGTGCCGCACCTGTGTTCAGCGCAGATTCCAGCCACTGAACGCCCTCATGTTACACGGGAGCAACGGCCCAACAGCCATCCGTGCCAGCTAGGACACGTCCTCCACGCATACGGTGAACTGGCGTTCCGAGTAAGCGTAGCCCACCCCGCTGGCGCACTGATCGACGTTCGACACCCCGCGCAGAACCTCGGTGGCCCGTTGCCGGTGCGGCGCAGACGAATCCGCGCAGTCCACCCGATACGGGTCTTTGTCGTTCTCCGGATCGATGCTCATACAGCCGCCGGCGATCCAGTCGATGTCCAGACAGAGCGTCTGGGTCTCGTCACTGAAGGCGCTGCGCACCGAGTAATAGGTGTCGACGTCGACTGGGCACTGGTCGCTGTCCGTGACGGTGGAGATGACCTTGTAGTTCGACGCGTCGCTGCCGCACTCGGCGCGGCTGGAATCCGGGCGCTCGTACGTGCCGCTCATCTTCAGGCACTCCCCTGCCTTCATGTCCGCGGCCGCAGCGGACGAGCATGCGGTCAAACCGCCGATGAAAAGTAGCGCGGCTGCCCCCAGAGGGGCAGCCGCGGTAAGTGTTGGCACTGACGCCGCGTCAGCGACGCAGCCCGAGGCGCTCGATCAGCGAGCGGTAGCGCGCCACGTCAACCTGGGCGACGTACTTCAGCAGCCGGCGACGACGGCCGACGAGCAGCAGCAGACCGCGACGCGAGTGGTGGTCGTGCTTGTGCTGCTTGAGGTGCTCGGTCAGATCCGAGATCCGCTTGGTCAGCAGGGCGACCTGGGCCTCCGGCGAACCGGTGTCGGTCTCATGCAGACCGTAGCTGGTCAGGATTTCTTTTTTCTGCTCGGCAGTAAGCGCCACGAAAGTAACTCCATCATTTCAGTCCCGCGAACATATTCTCGGCACAGCCACCGCGGACTGCAGCGTGCGCCGGATCGGCCGAAAGTGTAGCACCGCGGCGAGCCGCGAAATAAATCCCGAGTCAGTGTGAACTCAGAATCGTGCGTGCCTTGTCGGCGTCCCGCTTCATCTCTGCGACCAGTTCTTCCACCCGGTCGAACTTTTCCATGCCCCGGATCCGGGACACGAAATCGACCGCGACGTGCTGGCCGTACAGGTCGGCCTCGGTATCGAGCACGAACGCCTCGACCGTGCGGGTTCGTCCGGAGAAGGTCGGGTTGGTGCCCACCGACACCGCGGCCTGATACCGCTCGCCGGGGATCACGGTGCCCATCACCGGCCCGTGCCCCAGCACGGTGAACCAGGCGGCGTACACCCCGTCCGCCGGAATCGCCGAGAACATCGGTGGTGCCACGTTGGCGGTCGGGAACCCCAGTACCCGACCGCGCCCGTCGCCGCGCACCACCACGCCTTCGACGCGGTGCGGACGGCCCAGGGCTTCGGCGGCGGCCACGACGTCACCGGCATCGACGCAGGACCGGATGTATGTCGAGGAGAAGGTGACCCGCTCGTCGCGATGCTCGGCATCGAGCGATTCGGTGACCAGCGACATGCTCTCGACCGCGAAGCCGAACCGCTCCCCTGCCTTGCGCAGCATCGCGACATTCCCGGCGGCCTTCTTGCCGAAGGTGAAGTTCTCCCCCACCACCACTTCGAGCACGTGCAGGTCTTCGACCAACAACTCGTGGATGTAGCGCTCGGGGGTGAGCTTCATGAAATCCGAGGTGAACGGCATGACCAGGAATACGTCCACACCGAGTTCCTCGACCAGCTCGGCACGCCGGGTCAGCGTGGTCAGCTGTGCCGGATGACTGCCCGGAAACACCACCTCCATCGGATGGGGATCGAAGGTCATGAGAACCACCGGTACTCCGCGTGATCGGCCGGCTTTCACCGCATGGCTGATCAACTCTGCGTGTCCGCGGTGAACCCCGTCGAACACCCCGATGGTGACTACACACCTGCCCCAGTCCGTGGGGATCTCGTCCTGCCCACGCCAGCGCTGCACGCGATCAGCCTACGACCCGAACGCGCCGGGGTCTGCTCTAGATCCCCCGATCAGGTGATGATTGCCTAAACTTTCCTACTGTGAGTCCAGACGGTAACCACCAAGACCTCTCCACGGTTGCCCAGGACTATCTGAAAGTCATCTGGACGGCCCAGGAATGGTCTCGCGAAAAGGTCAGCACAAAACTGCTGGCCGAGCGGATCGGCGTGTCGGCATCCACGGCGTCCGAATCCATTCGCAAACTCGCCGACCAGGGCTTGGTCCACCACGAGAAGTACGGCGCGGTGACGCTGACCGATGCCGGCCGGCGCGCGGCGCTGGCGATGGTCCGCCGGCACCGGCTGATGGAGACGTTCCTGGTCCAGGAGCTGGGCTACGGCTGGGACGAGGTGCACGACGAGGCCGAGATCCTCGAGCACGCGGTGTCCGACCGGATGCTGGACCGGATCGACGCCAAGCTGGGCCACCCCACCCGCGATCCGCACGGAGATCCGATCCCGGCCGCCGACGGCCAGGTGCCCACGCCGCCGGCCCGCCAGCTCTCGGCCTGCCAGGACGGCGACGCCGGCACGGTGGCCCGGATCTCCGATGCCGATCCGGAGATGTTGCGGTATTTCGACAGCGTCGGGATCAGCCTCGATTCGCGGGTCCGGGTGGTGGCGCGGCGCGATTTCGCCGGCGTGATCTCGGTGGCCGTACAAAGTCCGGGTAAGGCCGGCAGCGCCGCCACCGCGGGAGACGACACCAGCGTCCAGGTCGAGCTGGGCAATCCGGCGGCCGAGGCGATCTGGGTCGTCGCGAGCTGATCGCCCCTGCGGAGACACGATCACCGCGATTTTTACCCGTGTGCAATAGCCTTTTCGGCACCAAGATGTCCTGTTCGTGACTGTCTCTCTGCACTGGTTCCTACCCACCTACGGCGACAGCCGGCTCATCGTCGGCGGCGGCCACGGCACGCCCGCCGGTTCTGCCGGCGGCGACCGCGAGGCCTCGATCGACTACCTGGCCTCGATCGTCCGCTCGGCCGAGCGGTTCGGTTTCACCGGCGCGCTGATCCCGACGGGTGCCTGGTGCGAGGACGCCTTCATCACCGCGGCGCTGCTGGCCCGCGAGACTACGTCGCTCGCGTTCCTGGTGGCCTTCCGCCCAGGCCTGGTGAGCCCGACGCTGTCGGCGCAGATGGCCGCGACGTTCGCCCGACATGCACCCGGCCGGATCCTGCTCAACGTCGTCGTCGGCGGCGAGGCACACGAGCAGCGGGCCTTCGGCGACCACCTGGACAAGGACGCCCGGTATGCACGTTGCGACGAGTTCCTCGACGTGGTGCGCCGGTTGTGGGCCGGCGAGACCGTGACCCACAAGGGTGAGTACATCGACGTCGAGGAGGCCTCGCTGGCCCTGCCCCCGACCCCGGTTCCGCCGCTGTACTTCGGCGGCAGCTCGCAGGCCGCCGGCCCGGTGGCGGCCCGGCACTCCGACGTCTACCTGACCTGGGGCGAGCCGCCGGCCGCGGTGCGGGAGAAGATCGAGTGGATCCGGGCGCTCGGCGAGGAGCAGGGACGCAAGCTGCGATTCGGTATCCGCCTGCACACCATCTCGCGGGACACGTCCGAGGAGGCGTGGGCCCAGGCCGATCGGCTGGTCGCCGCGCTCGACGAGGAGACGGTAGCCGCCGCACAGGCCGGGTTGTCCCGCAGCCAGTCCGAGGGTCAGAAGCGCATGCGTGCCCTGCACGAGGCCAACCGCGCCAACGGCACCTGGAGTGACGCCCGCAGCCTGGAGATCGCGCCCAATCTGTGGTCGGGCGTCGGTTTGGTGCGGGGCGGGGCAGGCACCGCGCTGGTCGGGTCGCACACCGAGGTGGCCGACCGGATCGCCGAGTACGCCGAGATCGGCATCGACGAGTTCATCTTCTCGGGCTATCCCCACCTGGAGGAGTTGTTCTGGTTCGGCGAGGGTGTGGTGCCGATCCTGCGGGAGCGCGGGCTGTTCGGCGGAGGCGCACAAACCGGTGCGCCCGCGTCGATCCCCTTCGTCGGTGCACCGCGATGACCGATCTGGCCGGCGCCACCCGCATCACGTCGGTGGAGACGGCGCTGGGCGCGGCGGCGCGGTTGTCGAGGTCGTTCGCCGAAGCCGCCGGCGCCCGTGACGCGCACCGGATCCTGCCGCACGAGCAGGTTCAGGCGCTCAAGGAGTCAGGCCTGCTGGCGCTGACCGTGCCGACCGAGTACGGCGGGCTCGACGTGCCTGTGTCGGTGCTCGCCGAGGTGTTCCGTCTACTGGCGCACGGTGATCCGTCGATCGCACAGATCCCGCACTCGCATTTCACGTTCCTGGAGGCCCTGCGGCTGCAGGGCACGCCGGCGCAGCAGGCCTATTTCTACGGGCTGGTACTGGACGGGGCGCTGTTCGCCAACGCCCAGTCCGAACGGGGTCCTCATCCCGTCGACGTGGACACCACGACGCTCACCGCCTCGGGCTCGGGCTATCTGCTCGACGGCCGCAAGTACTACTCGACGGGAGCGTTGTTCGCCGACTGGCTGATCGTGCGGGCGTCGCGCTCCGATGGCTCGGGGCTGGTGCCGACGGCCGCCACGCCCAAGGCCATCGCGTTCGTCCCCCACGATGCCCGTGGGCTCGAGGTTGTCGACGACTGGGATGGCATGGGCCAGCGGACCACGGCCTCGGGCACCGTCACGCTCGATGCCGTCGAGGTGCCGGCGGAGCACGTCGTCGAGTTCAGCCCGATCTTCACGCGGCCCACGGTCTACGGGGCGCGGGCTCAGCTGTTGCACGCGGCCCTGGACGTGGGCATCGCGACAGCCGCGCTGGAGGAAGGGGTGCGTCAGGCGGCCAACGCCCGTCCGCATTTCGAGGCGTCGGTGTCCAGCGCCGTCGAGGATCCGACCCTCGTACAGGTCGCCGGTGAGCTGACGGTGACGGTGCGGGGCGCTCAGGCGTTGCTCGCCGAGGCGGCCCGGCAGGTCGACGCGGCCCGCGCCGATCTCACCGAGGACAGCGCCGCGGAGGCCTCGATCGCGGTCGCGATCGCCAAGGTGGCCGCCGCCCGGGCCGCGGTGGAGGCCGGCAGCGCACTGTTCGAATTCGGCGGCACCCGCAGCGCCTCGGCGTCGGGCAACCTGTCGCGGTACTGGCGTGACGCCCGCACCCACACGCTGCACGATGCCACGCGCTGGAAGATCCGCCACATCGGCAACTACACGCTTTCCGGCACGAATCCGCCTCGCCACGGCCAGCTTTGAGCGCCGATTACAGGGTTGCGGGCCGCAGCACCACCACGTTCTTGGTGCGTGACGAGCCTTCCTGCAGCAGTGCGATGACCCGCCCGTCGGGCGCGGTGGCGGCGTAGACCCCGTCGATGCCAGCCGGGGTGAGCGCCCGGCCGTGCCGGGTGTCCTCGGTTTCCGCGTCGGTCAGGTCGCGGCGCTGAAACCCCACCAGGCAGGCCTCGTCGAGCGAGTAGCTCAGCCGCGCCTCCTCGGCGAGCTCGTCCAAGGTGCGGGCCTCGTCGAGGCCGTACCGACCGACCTTGGTACGCCGCAGCGCCGTCAGGTGCCCACCTACGCCCAGCGCCACACCCACGTCGCGAGCCAGGGCGCGGATATAGGTCCCCGAGGAACAGTCCACCTCGACATCAACGTCGACGAAGTCGTCCACCCGCCGGACGGCGAGGACTTCGAACCGGCCGATGCGTACGGGCCGGGCGGCCAGCTCGACGGTCTGCCCTTCGCGGGCCAGCTTGTAGGCCCGCTGACCGCCGACCTTGATGGCGCTGACCGCCGAGGGCACCTGTTCGATGTCTCCGCGCAACGCCCCGACCGCTGCCTCGATCTGCGCACCGGTCACGCCTACCGCTGAGACCGACTGCAGCACTTCACCTTCGGCATCTTCGGTCGTGGTGGTCTGCCCCAGCCGGATCGTTGCCGAATACGACTTGTCGGTGGCGGTGAGCAGACCGAGGATCTTGGTGGCGCGTTCGATCCCGACCACCAGCACCCCGGTCGCCATCGGGTCGAGCGTGCCGGCATGACCGACCTTGCGGGTGCCGAACAGTCGCCGACACCGCCCCACTACGTCATGGCTGGTCATACCGGCCGGCTTGTCGACGATCACCAGGCCGGGGTCCGGAACCGGTCGGCTCACAGCACGATCGCCGTCAACGTGACGCCGTCGCGCACCGACCAGCGGCCGGCCAGGGCGGTCAGCGGCGGCCCGTGTTCGGCGGCCGGGTCGATGAGGATCTGGGAACGAAACGTTCCGGCCGTGCCCGACCCGTCCACCCCGAACGTGATGTGGGCATCCTCGAACCCGAGCCAACGATGGGTCAGCGGGTACCAGGCCTTGTAGGTGGCCTCCTTGGCGCAGAACAGGATTCGGTCCCAGTGCAGACCGTCCGGCAGCCCGCCGAGCTCGGAGCGCTCCAACGGCAGCGAGATGGCGCCCAGCACCCCGTCGGGCAGCACGTCGTGCGGTTCGGCGTCGATGCCGACGGAGCGGACACCGCCAACCCGGCCGACCACCGCGCCGCGGAAGCCCTGACAGTGCGTCAGGCTGCCGACGATGCCGTCGGGCCAGCACGGCTCGCCCTTGTCCCCCTTGAGGATCGGGACCGGCCCCACACCCAGCTCGCCCAACGCCTGGCGGGCGCAGTAGCGCACCGTGGTGAACTCGTTGCGCCGCTTGGCCACCGCGCGGGCCACCAGTTCCGCTTCCTCCGGCAGCGCCGTCAGACCCGGCGGGTCGTCGTACAACTCGGCCGCCGCGAGCTTGTCGGGCATGTCGGGCAGCACCTGCCCCAACAACGTTCCGCTCATGCGCGCCTCGCCTTGATGCGTTCCTGCATCTGCTGTGCGTGGGCGCGCATCTCGGCCGTGATCTGGAAATGTCCGCCGAACTCGTTGAGATACCCGGGCGTGTAATTGGGGTCCGGCAGGATCTGGCGCAGCCAACGGAAGGGTTTGCGGCGGCGCCACTCCCGCGGATAACCGACCGAAACCTCTTCGAAGCGCACATCGTCGTACCACGTGGTGCGGGGAATGTGCAGGTGACCGTATACCGAGCAGATCGCGTTGTACCGGGTGTGCCAGTCCCTGGTGGCCGTCGTACCGCACCACAACGAGAACTCCGGATAGAACATCGCATCGCAGGGTTCGCGGACCATCGGAAAGTGGTTGACCTGAACCGTCGGGGTCATCCAGTCCAGGTCTTCGAGTCGCTTGCGGGTGGCCGCCACCCGCTCACGGCACCAGGCATCGCGGGTCGCGTAGGGCTCACTGGACAACAGGAACTCATCGGTGCCGACGACGTTCCGGTCCCGGGCGATGGCCAGCCCCTCGGCCTTGGTCGAGGCTCCCTCGGGCAGGAAGGTGTAGTCGTAGAGCAGGAACATCGGCACGATCGTGGCCGGGCCACCCTGTTCGGTCCACACCGGGAACGGGTGCTCGGGCGTGATGACACCCATCTGGTCGCACATGTCGACCAGATAGTCATAGCGGGACCGGCCGAAGATCTGCATCGGGTCCTTGTTCGTGGTCCACAGTTCGTGGTTGCCCGGAACCCAGATGACTTTCGCGAACCGCTTGCGCAGCAGGTCCAGAGCCCAGCGGATCTCATCCGTGCGCTCCCCGACATCACCCGCGACGATCAGCCAATCGTCCGGCGAGGCCGGATACAGCGACTCGGTCACCGGCTTGTTCCCGTTGTGACCGGTATGCAGATCGCTGATCGCCCACAGAACCGGCTGCCGGTCCCTCGATTCGTGATCAATCATCACAGTTGCACCACCACAACGGACCAGCCTAACCGGGCGGCGCGACGGCGGGCCGTTGACAACTAGAACAGGTTCTCGTTTATGGTCGAGTCCGTCGCGACGGACCGCTACACTCCCCGCAAGCCGGGGATCGTTTTGCCACCAAACTACGAGGGGGTGTGATGGCCGCCAAGTTGCGCCTACTTTCGGCTTCGACAGGGCTGGTTGCGGCGTTGGTCGCGGCGGTGCTCGTGGTGTGGCAGCCGAGCCAGACCGAAGGCGCAGCCTCGGGCCCGCTCCAACTCGACGTCACCGACCTCCCGATGACCAACGTGTCCACCACGATCAAGTGGCCGGTCGTCGAGACCACGGACCCCTCACCGTTCGATCCCTGCAACGACATTCCGTTCGACGCGGTCCAGCGGATCGGCCTGGCCTATACCCCGCCGGAGCCCGAGGACAGCCTGCGCTGCCACTACGACGCCGGCAATTACCAGATGGCCGTCGAAGCGTTCGTGTGGCGCACCTACGAGCAGACCATCCCGGCCGACGCGGTCGAGTTGGACGTCGACGGTCACCGGGCGGCCCAGTACTGGATCATGAAGCCGACCGACTGGAACGACCGGTGGTGGGTCACCTGCATGATCGCCTTCAAGACCAGCTACGGCCTCATCCAGCAGTCGCTGTTCTACTCGCCGGTCCACTCCCCGGATCGGCCGGACTGCCTGCAGATCAACCTGCAGCGGGCCCACGAACTCGCGCCGTACTACAAGTTCTGAGCACCACCGAGTCCGAGCACCGCGGCGGTGCATCCGTAACCTGGTTGCGTGAGCAAGTTCCGCCGGTACGCCGGTAAAACGGTCAGCAAGGTTCTGGGTCTGCCGCCGCAGACGACCGACTTCACGGTGCAGCACGGGCTGCGGGTGCCGATGCGCGACGGCGTCGAGCTGATCGCCGATCACTACGCACCCGTCACCGACCGTCCCGCGGGCACTCTGCTGGTGCGCGGGCCGTACGGCCGTCGCTTCCCGTTCTCGCCGCTGTTCGCTCAGGTGTACGCGGCGCGCGGCTATCACGTGGTGCTGCAGAGTGTGCGCGGCACGTTCGGCTCGGGCGGGCAGTTCACGCCGATGGTCCACGAAATGGCCGACGGCGCCGACACCGTGGCCTGGCTGCGCGACCAGCCGTGGTTCACCGGCTCGTTCGCCACCGTGGGCCTGTCCTACCTCGGCTTCACCCAGTGGGCGCTGCTGGCCGATCCGCCGCCGGAGATGAAGGCCGCCGTCATCACCGTCGGCCCGCACGACTTCAGTGCATCCTCCTGGGGCACCGGTTCGTTCTCCCTCAACGACTTCCTCGGGTGGAGCGCGATGGTCGCCCGCCAGGAGGAACCCGGCGTGCTGCAGGCCCTGTCGCGGCAGCTGCGCGGGCCCGCCGAGCTCGCCAAGGCGACCGCCGGTCTGCCCATGGGCGCAGCCGGCCGTCAGCTGCTCGGCACCGGCGCACCGTGGTACGAATCCTGGCTGGAACATCCCGAACGCGACGATCCGTTCTGGGACCTGCTGCGGTTCGACGACGCATTGCAGCAGGCCGAGGTGCCCATCCTGCTGCTCAGTGGATGGCAGGACCTGTTCCTCGACCAGACCTTGGAGCAGTACAAGCAGCTGCACCGGCGCGGTGTCCCGGTGGCGTTGACGGTCGGTCCGTGGACTCACACCCAGCTGATGACCAAGGGACTCACCACCGTGGTCGGCGAATCGCTGGACTGGCTGGGCGCCCACCTGGCCGGTCACGGCGAGACCAGCCGCAGCACTGTCCGGATCCATGTCAACGGGCGCGGCTGGGTGGAGCTGGCCGACTGGCCGCCGGTCATGCCGGAGCACGAGTTGTTCCTGCAGCCGACGGGTCGCCTGACCGATAGCGCGCCGCCGGACACCGCCCCGGCGTCATCATTCACCTATGACCCCGCGGACCCGACGCCGACCGTCGGCGGCCGACTGCTGGCCGCGGCCGGCGGATACCGCGACGACACTCGACTGGCCCGGCGCAACGACGTGCTGACGTTCACCGGCGATCCGCTTCCGGCCGATCTGTATGTAGCCGGAAACCCGGTCGTCGAACTGGCCCACAGCTGCGACAACCCACATCACGACATCTTCGTCCGGATCAGCGAGGTGGACGCAAAAGGCCGGTCCCGCAACGTGTCCGACGGGTTCCTCCGGTTGAACGATCACACCGGGCCGGTTCGGCTCGAGCTCGACGCCGTCGCACATCGCTTCGCTGCGGGGTCACGGATCCGGCTGCTGATCGCCGGCGGCTCACATCCACGCTTCGCCCGTAACCTGGGCACCGCCGAGCCGCCGATCTCCGGTTCTCAGCTGGTACGGGCCGCCCATACCGTGCATCACGGTCAGGGCGGGGTTTCGCGGGTGGTGTTGCCGGCCGGCCCGGTGCCGCCGGCGTGAACATAGGCCCCCGACCGAAGAACAACGCGGCGAATTACGGTCACCTCGGGACTGCAACTCGCCGCACAAGCGGGTAGCCCTCAGCCGACTGAGGTTCGAACCCGCTCGGCGACGCCGCGCAACATCGCGTCGTCGTGCACCGGCAGGCCCCAGTCCGCCTGCACCGCAAGGTCAACCCAGCTCTTACACCCGGCGAACTCGGGCGTGCGCGCCAACTGAATCGGCGTGCGCAACGGAGCCACCTGGACGACCAGGACGGTCAGGCGGTGTTTGGGGCGGAAATCGAGGCGGTCGGCCCGCACCGATCCGGCGGTCCAGATGTGCAGGTCGGCCAGGTCGTCGATCGACTCGGGACGGTTGACCTCGACTGCGGCAACGACTTTCGCTCCGGCGCGAACCGTCACGGCGTCCTCGGTGCTGTCGGCGGACGCCTCAGCGAGCAGGTCATGGTGTTCGAGGCGCACCCGTTCGGCGTGGCTGTGCGCGATCGTCGGGAAAAGCACGAATTCCGGTGCGGCTACCGAGAACCGTTTTTCGTGGATGCCGCCCTTGCGCAGCAGCACGGTCTGTCGACCGTCGAGCAGCGCATGTACGGCCGCGCTCCACTCCTTGAGCGCTGGTTGGGTCACGTTGCCAGCCGGGCCCGAACGTCTGGACGACGCAGTGGCGGGACAGTCTTGGGTGGCTGCCGGCGCGGAGCCAGCCCGTCGAGCAGCCGGGTGGTCGTGGCGGTGACCTCGGCGACGGCGGCCTCGAACGCCTCGACGTTGGCGCCGGCCGGACGGGTGATCCCGCTGACCTTGCGCACGTACTGGCGCGCCGCGGCCTCGATTTCTTCGTCAGTGGCGGCGGGCTCCAGCCCACGCAACTCGGTGATATTGCGGCACATGCCCCCACGATAGGTTGATCGGATGAGTGATGACGTCCTGCTGATCGACACCACCGACCGGGTTCGCACCCTGACGCTGAACCGGCCCCAGTCACGCAACGCGCTCTCGGCGCAGTTGCGCACCGAGTTCTACGCTGCGCTGCGCGACGCGCAGGCCGACGATGACGTGGACGTCGTGATCCTCACCGGCGCCGATCCGGTGTTCTGCGCGGGCCTGGACCTCAAGGAACTCGGCAACACCACCGAGCTGCCCGACATCTCCCCCAAGTGGCCGGCCATGACCAAGCCGGTGATCGGGGCCATCAACGGCGCCGCGGTCACCGGTGGCCTGGAGCTGGCGCTGTACTGCGACATCCTGATCGCCTCCGAGCAGGCCAAGTTCGCCGACACCCACGCCCGGGTCGGGCTGTTGCCGACCTGGGGCCTGAGCGTGCGCCTGCCGCAGAAGGTCGGGGTGGGCCTGGCCCGGCGGATGAGTCTGACCGGCGACTACCTCTCGGCCACCGAGGCGCTGCGCGCCGGCCTGGTCACCGAGGTCGTCCCCCACGACGAATTGCTGCCCACGGCCCGCCGGGTGGCCGCCTCGATCGTCGCCAACAATCAGGCTGCGGTCCGGGCGCTGCTCGCGTCGTACCACCGCATCGATGAGTCCCAGACCGATCAGGGGCTGTGGATCGAAGCGGCCTCGGCCCGCGCCTGGATGGCTACGGCGTCGGGTGACGACATCGCAGCCAGCCGTAGCTCCGTGATCGAGCGGGGACGCGCGCAAGTGCGCTGAGAGGGTCAGTCCACGAGCCACCCGGCCTGGTCGTTGGCAAGTTCCTCGACGCTCATCCCATCGACGAGCCGGTCCAGCGCGCCGATCATCGTGTCGCATTCACGTGCCGGGTGATCTTTGGGGCAACGCAACGCATGAGTCAGAAACTGTTGCGCCCCTTGCGCTTGCGCTATCACCCGATCCAGCGCGGCGATCTGCTCGCGCACCGTCTCGCGCCACTGCTCACTCGGCGCGTCCAGCACCGCGGCCGCGGTGTCGAGCGGAAGACCCAACCGGTTCACAATCTTGAGCAATGCGAGCCGGCGCAGCTCCTCGGGCCCGTACATCCGCTTTCCGGCCTGCCGCTGCCGCGGGGACACCAGCCCACGTTCGTCGTAGTACCGCAACGCCGACGGGCTCATCTGCAGCCTCGCCGCGGCGTCGCCGATCGGGATCAGGTCCATGCCGCCATTTGACTTCAACCCACCTTGAACCGGCAAGGTCTACCTATGAACGCCGCGCGTGCGATCAATCACCATGCCGACCACCCCGGCTTTTCGGGCGTCACCGGGGTGTTGTGCGGGCTGGCCTTCCTCCTGGTGGGCCGGGCGAAGGCCCGGTTGGCCGCCGACATCGCGCAACTCTCGTCGGCAGACCATGTCGTGGACGTCGGTTGCGGACCGGGCACCGCCGCCCGGGTGGCCGCCCGCCGCGGAGCGCAGGTGACCGGCGTCGATCCCTCGTCCACCATGTTGCGCATCGCCCGGATGGTCACGCCGAAACGCGCACCCATCACCTGGCGCGAGGGCACCGCAGAAGCACTGCCCGTGCCGGGCGGTTCTGCGACGGTGGTGTGGGCGCTGGCCACCGTGCACCACTGGCAGGACGTCGACAAGGCGGTCGCCGAGGCCCACCGCGTGCTGGTACCGAGCGGACGGTTGATCGCGATCGAGCGTCAATCACCGGTCGACGCCACCGGATTGGCCAGCCACGGCTGGACGCAGCAGCAGGCCGAGGCGTTCGCTGCCGTGTGTCGCGACGCCGGATTTGACGACGTCTCAGTGGCCGAGAACGGCAGCGGCAAGCAGGCCGCCTGGGTGGTCAGCGCTACACATCGTCCTCTCTAGTCCCGGTGTAGCGAGCCGCCCGAGCTGAGTTGCCGCTGTCCCGAGTCCATCTCGACCACCCGGCAAAATGAATCGCTTGTCTCTCGGACCTGCTGGCACACTTGCCCGCGCCGGCCGACGAAGATCAGCCTGCGCGGCGGTCCCCCAGGGTCACTCAAGCGGCAGTTGGACGAATATCTGCCCGGTAGGCTGCTCCGAGCCGGACCCCGGCTCTACCGTGAACGCCAGGGTATTGGCGGTGCCGAGATCGAGGACCGTGTCGGTCGCGGACGGACCCACGGCCGCAGCACTGAGTGTGCCGGCCGACCTCGGCTTCCCGCCGTCCAGCAGCCACATCTGGTAGACGGTGTCGGCGGCGGGTGGAGCAACGCCGTTCATGACCAGCACCGCGGCGTCACGTTCCCGCGAGTAGACGACCGTAGCCGTACCGCCGGCCGGAATGACCCCGCTGACAGACCGTACGTCCGCGGCGCCGAACACCTGCTCGGCCACCGACGGAGCCGGCGGCGTCGGCCGCAGCGCAATGCCCGCGCCGAACGAAGCGATCGCGATCACCACAGCCGCAGCAGCCGCCAACACCGCTGGGCGCCAACGCTTCCGACGCGACGACGAGTTCGCGGCAGCCAGTATCCGCTGGCGCAGGCGTGCCGGGGGTTCGACGGCGGTCACGTTCGAGAGAATGGCCATGGTCTCCCAAATGCCCTGTACCTCTTCGCCGAAGGCCGAAGCCACGTCCGCGGGCGCGCCGTCGACTCCGCGTTCGATCTCGGCGCGCTCGCGGTCCGAGACCGCGTCCAATGCGTAGAGCGCCGCCAACTCCAGCAGTTCGGACCCGTCCGCCTCTGTCATGTCGCCCCCAAACACCGGCGGAGGCTCAACAGGCCAGAGCGGATCCGTGACTTCACGGTGGCGAGGTTGACCGCAATCCGCTCTGACACCTGGGGATAGGTCAAACCGCGGTAGTACGCCAATTCGATGCACCGGCGCTGTGCGTCGGACAGCGCGTCCAGACACTCGACCACTTGGCGATGTTCCTCTGACAGCGCGGCCGCGTCTACCACGATGTCAACAGGCGGCTCACCAGACATCGCTGCATATTTGGAATCGCGACGACGGGCGGCCTGCTCGGCGCGGACGCGATCCACCGCACGCCGATGCGCCAGCGTAATCAACCATGCCGCCGCAGAGCCCGCCGAAGGATCGAAAGACGCTGCGCTCCGCCATACCTGAAGGTAAACCTCCTGTGTGGTTTCCTCGCTATAGCCGCGATCGCGAAGGACCCGGCTGACCAATCCGAAAACCCGCGCACGGGTGTGGTCGTAGAACATCGCGAATGCCACGACATCGCCTCGGGCCACCCGGCGCAGCAGGTCGTCGAGGTCGCTGTCCGACCGCGGTGAATCTGCCATCACGCGTGAGAGTCTCGGCCGAGGTGGCAGATGACCGGCCGAAATGGACCACTTGCCAGGACAATCCGGAGCGCTGATCGATTTTTCACCGTCCCGCGCTCTCGTCCATGAAGAACTGGCACTTCTCCAGAGTGAACTGGACGACGTCCACCTGGCCCTTCCGGAACAGGTCCGCGCAGCCCGTCAGATATTTCATGTAGCGCCGGTAGACCTCCTCCGACTGGATCTCGACCGCACGTTGTCTGTTGGCCTCCAACGCGGTCGCCCAGCAATCCAGCGTTGTCGCATAGTGCGGTTGCAGTGATTGTTCGCGGGTCAACGCGAAGCCACTCTCGATCGCGTGCTCATCCACCATCGGCGCAGAGGGCAGCTGACCGCCCGGAAAGATTTCGGTCAGGATGAACTTGATGAACCGAGCCAGCTCGAAGGTGATCGGCACCCCCAACCGGCGGGCATCGTTGGGATGCAGTCCGCAGATCGTGTGAAGCAACATCACGCCGTCGGACGGCAGCGCCTGATGAGCCATCCGGAAGAAGGCCGGATAACGCTGATGACCGAAGTGTTCGAATGCTCCGATCGAGACGATCCGATCGACCGGCTCGTCGAACTCCTCCCAGCCGGCTAATCGCACGCTTCTGCGTCGAGGGCTGTCCATCGCATCGAACATCGTCTGCACGTGTGCAGCCTGGTTCTTGGACAAGGTCAACCCGACGACGTCGACGTCGTAGCGTTCGATCGCCCGCCTCATGGTGGCTCCCCAACCGCAGCCGATGTCAAGCAACGTCATTCCCGGCTCGAGCCCCAGCTTGCCGAGTGCCAGGTCGATCTTGGCCAGCTGTGCTTCCTCCAAGGTCATGTCGTCACGCTCGAAGTAGGCGCAGCTGTAGGTCTGTGTCGGGTCGAGGAACAGCCGGAAGAAGTCGTCCGACAGGTCGTAGTGGGCCTGTATGTCCTCGAAGTGCGGCGTCAAGCTGGGCATATTCGAATCCACCTATCTGACACGTGCGGATGAGCGCGCCGGTTCATCAGTTCCGCGCAGGTAATTCGGAGCCGACACCCTCGCGGATCATTTCGACTTGGTCGCTCGCACCCTCATCCGCGAGGACCATCGCTCCGAATATCAGTTGAGGGCGGACGTTGGGTACCGACCTCTAGACGACTGGAGACGTCCATGGCCTCAGCGCGACAATGCAGTGGTTCACCTGCACGTCGAACTCGCGTGCCAGCTCAACATCAGACCGCATCGGGTGCGGACCGCTTCGCCCCCGAGGAGGTGGCGTTGCGCCCGAGGCGAGTTCACGTCCAGTTGGATGCGGCGCCATTGCATTGGATCCCAGAGGATCCGTACGCCTCGCACATCGTGACGGCACTCAACTTGTTTCTGCCGGTTGCCGAGCGGTGGTTCAGCAGACTGCTCTCCGATGCCTTGGAGCACGTGCGAGACGAGCACCTGAGGGAGGAGATCATCGGCTTCATCGGCCAAGAAGCCGTACACGCCAACACTCACGACGAGGTCCTGGTCGAATTTGTGCGGCGACACGGAATTGATCCCGAGCCTTTTCATCGCCAGTTGCAATGGATAGCGGACCAGTACGACCGGCGGGTATCCACAGCCAGTTCAGACAAGCGGCGCAAAGCACTCGCCTCGGGCACGCATGCGCTCTGCGCCGCAGAGCATTTCACCGGTGTGTTGGGGCACTGGGCACTGAACAATTCCTGGGACGACATGGGCGTCGACCCGATGTTGTGTGACCTCTATCGGTGGCACGGCGCCGAGGAGGTAGAGCACCGTCACGTCTCGTACAACGTCGCAAGATACTTCGGCATGGATTTCATCGCCCAGGCCGTGTCGGGTGTCCTGGTCAGTGTCGTGTTCTTCACGCTGCTGCTGCGTGGAACGAAGTTCCTGGTGCACAAGGATCCGGTATTGCCGAACCTGGGGTACGCCCGGATCTTGTGGCAGCTGCGTGCCTCGGGTAAGCGCGGAGCTGTCCCGACCGCGGGTTTCATGATCCGCAGCGGGCTGCGCCTCCTCAAGCCCGACTACCACCCCGTCGACGAGGGCGTCACGGCACAAGCGGTTGCGTACCTGGCCACCTCACCTGCGGTGCGCGCTGCCCATGTACATCGGTGAACCGCCACCTGGGCTTTACCGGTCGGATCGTCCAGACGTCATCGTTCGGTTGGCCGCGACAGCCGTTTCCCACTTCGTATCGACGGTGATGCGTCTGGGAGGAGATGGAGAGCTGCCTGAACTCAGACACGCCGCAAACCGTAAGAGCGTGCTCGTAGCGGACCGACGCAGCGTCGCGCGCGACGACACCGTCGTCGAGCTCACCCTGACATCCCACGACGGCTCGACTCTGTGCCGATGGCACCCGGGCGCACACATCGACCTTCATCTGCCGTCGGGGCGCACCCGGCAGTACTCACTATGCGGGGACCCACACCGCACGCAGGAGTATCGGATCGCCGTGCGCCGGATCCCCGGAGGCAGCGGTGGGTCGGTGGAAGTCCATGGCCTGGACGTGGGTCAGACCGTCGAGATCAGTGATCCGCGTAACGCATTCACGATGGCTGTGCCAGGTTCTGGCTCCAAGGCCGCGAAAATCCGTTTCATCGCGGGCGGAATTGGTATCACACCCATCCTGCCGATGGTCCGTCTCGCCGAGCGCCTCGACGTGCCGTGGTCGTTGTGTTGCACGGGACGGCGACGAGACAACCTGCCGTTCCTGGATGAACTCGCAGCCTGGGGAGACCGGGCGCAGGTGCACACCGGTGACGAGCATGGGCGGCTGACCGCGAGCGAACTCCTCGACGGGGTGGACGACCAGAAAGCGGTCTACCTGTGTGGTCCGCCATCGATGGTGGAGACTGTCCGCCGGGTCGTACCGCTCGATTCAGGCATGGAGTTGCACGTCGAGCGTTTCTCACCGCTGTCGGTGGTCGACGGGATTCCGTTTGAAATCGAGCTGGCGCGTAGCGCCAGGATTGTGCAGGTCGGCCCAGACCAGACCGCGCTTCAGGCCCTGCGGGCGGCCGTGCCCAACGTGGGCTACTCGTGCCGGCAAGGGTTCTGCGGAACCTGCGTCCAGCGGGTCATTGCCGGCGACGTCGAGCATCGCGACGCGCTCCTCACCGACCAGCAACGCGAGTCCGGACAGATGCTCGTTTGTGTCTCCCGGGCCGAATCCATTTCCGGACGGCTCGTCCTTGACCTATAGCCGAGATTCGACAGGAAGGGTGCGGTGACATGTTGGCCAGTCTGCGGGGGTACCAGTGCTGATCAGAACGCTCGACCGTCCTTCGAACCACGCCGTGGTCATCGGCGGCAGCATCGCCGGCCTTTGTGCAGCTCGTGTGCTGGCCGACCACTTCGACCGTGTCACTCTGTACGAACGCGATGAACTGCCCGACGAACCTGTCAACCGCCCGGCGATACCCCAAGGTCAGCATGTTCACCTCCTGATGGCGCGGGGAGCGCAGGAACTCGAACGCCTCTTTCCAGGACTGCTGGATGACATGGCCGGCGCCGGCGTTCCTGTCGTCCACAATCAGCCGGAGTCAATTCATTTCGCTGCGGCCGGACATATCCTCGGCACCGGGAAAGGGCTGCAAAACAGCTTCACCGCGTACGTGCCAAGCCGCGGACAACTCGAATGGCAGATCCGCAGGCGCGTCAACGCGATTCCGTCGGTCGGGCTGGAACAGCGAGCGGTGGCGTACCCGCAGTTCGATCCTGACACCAATCGGGTCACCGGAGTGGTCCTCCACGACAGCGAGCGGGTGCCTGCTGACCTCGTCATCGACGCCTCAGGCCGCGGTAGTCGCCTACCAGTGTGGCTGCAGCAGTGGGGCTTTGACCGACCGAGGGTAGATGAGGTCCACGTCGGGGTCACATACGCCTCGCACCGGGTCCGGATTCCACCCGGCCTGATCGCGGAGAAAATGGTGCTGGTCAGTGCAACTCGGGACCGGCAGCTCGGCATGGGCATGTTGTTCCACGAGGACAGCACCTGGACCGTCACGACATTCGGAGTGGCGAAGACCGAACCTCCACGTGACTACGCCGGGATCTGCCGATTGGCCGAGACCCTGCTACCGCCGCACATCAGTTCGGCTGTGCAAGCAGGAGAACCGCGCGGCGCCATGATGTTTCACCGCTATCCCACCTGCAAATGGCACCGATACGACAAGCTGTCCAGACTGCCCAGTGGAATACTGCCATTCGGCGATGCCGTCGCGAGCCTCAATCCCACTTTCGGCCAAGGCGTGACGATGACGACTATTCAAGCCGGCAATCTACGTGCAGTCCTCGGCAGCGGATCGACGGATGTTGCTGCCCGGCTGGCACATGCGACGGCACGATCCACCTATCCGGTGTGGCTCATGAACGCAGTCGCCGATCATGCCGAGCATGGCGCCCAGGGTCACCGTCCGTGGTGGTACAGGCCGCTGTACGGCCTGTTCGATCAGTTCCTCGCCGCAGCGGAGACAGACCCGGTGCTGGCCGAATGGTTTCTCCGGCGCACCAGCCTGCTCGACAGTCTCTACCTGGCACCATCGCCTCGGCTCGTCGGGCGCGCCGTCCGCAACAACGTCCGGACGTGGCTGTCCGAACGCACCGCCACGGGGCCGACTGCCCGTGTGGTCAGACAATCTTCGACCGACCTGTCACGGTGATCGCCCTGGACGCCAACCAACTTCGCCATCATCGCGCGGCCTCTTGCCGACCTGGGTTCGTTTGGGCCTAACCGGCCCCGGGCACCAGCCAACGACCTGAGAACGCCCGCCAACCGACGAAGATCAACCTCAGCACCATGAACGTGCTCAACCCCGACCAGATGCCGAACAGGCCCCAGCCGTAGATGAGCGACAACCAGATCAGCGGCAGGAAGCCGACCAGCGCGCTGGCCAGCGTGGCGTTGCGCATGAATTTGGCGTCGCCCGCACCCAACAGCACACCGTCGAGGGCGAAGACGATTCCCGCCACGGGCAATTGGGCCACCAGGAACCACCACGGCACCCTGATCGCCTCCAGCACCGATTGATCGTCGGTGAACACCGGCGGCAGTACCGAGGAGCCGACGGCGAACACCAGGGCCAGCACCACGCCGGCCATCGTGGAGAACAGCGTCACCCGCCACGCCACGCTCTTGGCATGCGCCAGTTGACCCGCTCCCAATGCCGCGCCGACGAGTGACTGCGCGGCGATGGCGAGCGAATCAAGCACCAGTGCAAGGAAACTCCACACCTGCAGGACAACCTGATGGGCCGCCACGGCCGCCGCACCGAACCGGGCAGCGACGGCTCCGGCCGACAGGAAGCAGGCCTGGAACGCCATCGACCGCACCAGCAGATCGCGGCCCATGGTCAACTGGGCACGCAGCACCGCGGGCTGAACCCGTAGCGCCACCTTCTCACTCAGCAGGGCCCGCAGGAACAACAGCGCCGCGACCCACTGCCCCACCAGGTTGGCCACCGCAGACCCAGCCAGCTCCAGCCGTGGCAGACCCAGCCAGCCGTAGACCAGCGGCGGGCAGAGCACCGCTGACACGGCGAACCCGAACACCACGTAGCGCAGCGGCCGGACCGTGTCCTGTACCCCGCGCATCCAGCCGTTGCCTGCCAGCGACACCAGGATCGCCGGGGCGGCCAGGATGGCGATCCGTAGCCACGGCAGTGCGGCGTCGGCGATGTCAGAGCGTCCCGCGATCGCCGACAGCAGCGGCACCGCCGCCGCTTGTACCACCGCGATGATCAGGAGCCCCAGACCCAATGCCAACCAGGTGGCCTGGACGCCTTCGCCTACGGCGGACTGCCGGTCACCCGCCCCGAACATGCGGGCCGAGCGCGCCGTGGTGCCGTAGGACAGGAACGTGCCCTGGGAGTTGACCAGGCCGAGGATCAGGCCACCGATCGCCAGGCCGGCCAGGCTGAGCGCGCCCAGCCGCCCGACGATGGCGATGTCGAAGAGTAGGTAGATCGGCTCGGCGGCGAGCACACCGAGTGCCGGAAATGCCAGGCCGGCGATCCGGCGGGTGGTGGCCGGCGTGACGGGAATGTCGCCTTCGGGTTCAACCATGTGACGGCCCGGGAACGGCGTGCCGTACGGGGTCAGGCAAGAGCTTGCGCAAGCGCCTGCACGACGTCATCGGCGGGCCCGGCGGCCGAGTACCCGGCCGCGTGCGGGTGGCCGCCGCCCCCGAATGAGCTGGCGACCGTGGCCAGGTTCAGCGACTTGGCCCGCATCGACACCGACCAGTGTTGCGGCTCAATCTCTTTGAACACCGCGGCGACTTCTGCCTGCTGGGTGGTGCGCACGATGTCGACGATGCTCTCCACTTCCTCGGGCCGGGCGCTGGACCATTCGTCATGCGGCACCACGGCATACACGAGTCCACGGCCGCCTACGGCACCCGGGAGCAGCCGCGCCGAAGCCAGCACCCGCGACAGCATCGGCAACCATGCGAACGGATGGGTGTCGAGCAGGGCGCGGCTGATCGAGGCGTTGTCGACCCCGAGTTCGACCAACCGGGCCGCCAACCGGTGTGCCCGCGCGGTCGCCCAGCGGAACGAGCCGGTGTCGGTGGTCAGCCCGGCGTACAGACAGTGCGCCACCCGTTTGTCGATGGGCTTGTCCCAGGCGTCGAGAAGTTCGGCCACCAGCATCGTGGTGGAATCCGCCGTCGGGTCGACGTAGTTGGCGGTGCCGAACAGCTGGTTGGACGCATGGTGGTCGATGACCAGGACCTCACGGCCGGCAACGGCCAGTCCCGCCAGCGCACCGAGCCGGTTGACGCTCGGGATGTCCACTGTGACAACCAGATCAGCGTCATCCCGGATGGTGTTCGGCGAGACCATCAGATGCCCGCCCGGCAGTGTCTGCAGGGATTCGGGCAGCTGGTCGGGAGCCGCGAAGGCTACCTCGACCTGCTTGCCGGCGTCGTCGAGCACCTGCGCGAGGGCCAGCCCGGCGCCGATGGTGTCGGCATCGGGATAGACATGGCACACCACGCTGATACTCGTCGCGTCGGAGAGAAGGTCGGCTGCCGCACGCGCGTCGACACGCTGACCGGAAGGGCACCCGTTGGGAGCCCCCGAATGAGCACTTTCAGTCATCCGTTCGATCGCGGTCACCGGCATCCTCTGTGTCTGCCCCGTCGGCAAGCCCGTCCATGTCTTCCGCCCCGCTCACACGGTACGGGTCCTCATCACCGGCGTGCTTGGCACCCTGCCGAACTCTCGCCAGATCCTCGTCCGCAGCCCGCGCCCGAGCCAGCAGCTCCTCCATCCGGTGCGCCGCATCGGGCACGGTGTCGCGGACGAACGCCAGGGTCGGGGTGAATCGCACCCCGGTCCCGGCGCCCACCTTGGTCCGCAATACGCCCTTGGCCTTCTCCAGCGCCGCCGCCGCGCCGGCATAGTCCGGCTCGTCGTCGAGCGAGGATCCCAGCACCGTGTAGTAGAGCGTGGCGTCGTGCAGATCGCCCGTCATCTTCGCGTCGGTGATGGTGACCCCCGCCAGGCGGGGATCCTTGATCTCGTACTCGATCGCTGAGGCGACGATGGTGGAGATCCGTTTGGCGAGCCGCTTGGCCCGTGCGGGATCAGCCATTATTCGGACACCTTCACGCGCGAGCCTTTTCAACGAGCTCGTACGTCTCGACGACGTCGCCTTCCTTGATGTCGTTGTAGGTCAGCGTCAGACCGCACTCGTAACCCTCGCGGACCTCGGTGGCATCGTCCTTCTCGCGCTTGAGCGAGGACACCGTGAGGTTCTGCGCGACCACCGTGTTGTCACGCAGCAGCCGGGCCTTGGCGTTGCGACGCATGATGCCCGAGGTGACCAGGCAGCCGGCGATGTTGCCGACCTTGGACGACCGGAAGATCGCCCGGATCTCGGCGCGGCCGAGCTCCTTCTCCTCGTACACCGGCTTGAGCATGCCCTTGAGGGCCTTCTCGATCTCGTCGATGGCCTGGTAGATCACCGAGTAGTACCGGATCTCCACACCCTCGCGGTTGGCCAGCTCGGTCGCCTTGCCCTCGGCACGGACGTTGAACCCGATGATGATCGCGTCCGAGGCGGAAGCCAGGTTGACGTTGGTCTCGGTGACGCCACCGACACCGCGGTCGATGACCCGCAGCTCCACTTCGTCGTCGATCTCGATGCCCATCAAGGCTTCCTCGAGGGCTTCGACCGTACCGGCGTTGTCGCCCTTGAGGATCAGGTTCAGCTGGCTGGTTTCCTTCAGTGCCGAATCCAGGTCTTCCAGGCTGATCCGCTTGCGGCTGCGTGCGGCCAGCGCGTTGCGCTTGCGCGCACTGCGCCGGTCGGCGATCTGGCGGGCGATGCGGTCCTCGTCGACAACCAGGAAGTTGTCACCGGCACCGGGCACCGACGTGAAGCCGATGACCTGGACCGGACGTGAGGGCAGCGCCTCTTCGACGTCGTCGCCGTGCTCGTCGACCATGCGGCGGACGCGACCATAGGCGTCGCCGGCCACCACCGAGTCGCCGACCCGCAGGGTGCCGCGCTGGATGAGCACCGTGGCCACCGGACCGCGACCGCGGTCCAGGTGTGCCTCGATCGCCACACCCTGGGCCTCCATGTCGGGGTTGGCCCGCAGGTCCAGGGCCGCGTCGGCGGTCAGCACGACCGCTTCCAGCAGCGCCTGGATGTTGGTGCCCTGCTTGGCCGAGATGTCGACGAACATGGTGTCGCCGCCGTAGTCCTCGGCCACCAGGTTGTACTCGGTGAGCTGCGCCCGGATCTTGGCCGGGTCGGCACCTTCCTTGTCGATCTTGTTGACCGCCACCACGATCGGCACGTCAGCGGCCTGCGCGTGGTTGATGGCCTCCACCGTCTGCGGCATGACGCCGTCGTCGGCCGCGACCACGAGGATCGCGATGTCGGTGGCCTTGGCACCACGGGCACGCATGGCGGTGAACGCCTCGTGACCCGGGGTGTCGATGAAGGTGATCGGCCGGACGTTGCCGTCCAGATCGACCTCGACCTGGTAGGCGCCGATGTGCTGGGTGATGCCGCCGGCCTCGCCCTCGCGGACGGTGGCGTTGCGGATGGTGTCCAGCAGTCGGGTCTTGCCGTGGTCGACGTGACCCATGACCGTGACCACAGGCGGGCGGAACTCGAGGTCGTCCTCGTCACCCTCGTCCTCGCCGTAGGTGAGGTCGAAGGACTGCAGCAGTTCGCGGTCCTCGTCTTCGGGCGAGACGACCTGCACCTTGAAGTTCATCTCGCTGCCGAGCAGCTCCAGGGTGTCGTCACCGACCGACTGGGTCGCGGTGACCATCTCACCGAGGTTGAACAGCGCCTGGACCAGTGCGGCCGGGTTGGCGTCGATCTTCTCGGCGAAGTCGCTCAGCGATGCGCCGCGGGCCAGCCGGATGGTCTCGCCGTTGCCCTTGGGCAACCGCACACCACCGACGACGGGCGCCTGCATGTTCTCGTATTCGGCGCGTTTCGCCCGCTTCGACTTACGGCCGCGCTTCGGGGCACCGCCGGGACGACCGAACGCACCGGCTGCGCCACCGCGCTGACCGGGACGACCGCCGCCGCCACCACCGGGGCGACCGCGGAAACCGCCGCCACCACCTGCGGGTGCGCCACCGCCACCGCCGGCACCGCCGCCGCGGTAGTTACCGCCACCGCCGCCGCCGGGACGAGCACCCTGACCGGCACCGCCGGGACGGGGGCCGCCACCGGGACGCGGGCCGGGGCGTGGGCCACCACGTCCGGGAGCACCGGCGCCGGCCGGACGCGGCGGCATGTTGCCGGGCGACGGACGCGGGCCACCGCCGGGACGCGGGGCACCGGGCCGCGGCTGCGGCCGCGGGATGGGCCGCTCGACCGGCTGCTGCGAGGAGAAGGGGTTGTTGCCGACCCGCGGGGCACGCGGGGCCGGCTTCGGGGCGCCCGATGCCGGACCCGGACGCGGGCCGGGGGTGGCACCGGGAGTGGGCCGCGGACCGGGCGTGGCGCCCGGAGTGGGCGCTGCCGGGGCGCTGGGCGCAGCAGCGGCCGGCGCACTGGGCGCGGCCGGAGGCTGCGGGGCAGCCGGCTTGGGTGCGGCGGGACGGGCCGGAGCGACCGGGGCCGCCTCGGCTGCCGGAGCCTGGGGTTCGACCGCCGGGGCCGCGGGGGCCGCGGGCTTGGCCGGGGACGGCTTGGCCGCCGTCGCGGGGCTGGGAGCCGGAGCGCCGGGCTTGGGGGCCGCGGGCGCTGCAGCGTTGCCCTGCGGGCGGGGCTTGTCTTCGGGCTTCTTGCCGCCGGCCTTGGTGCCGAACGACTCGCGCAACCGACGCGCGACGGGCGGCTCCACAGTGGAGGACGCCGACTTGACGAACTCGCCCTGCTCCTTGAGCTTGGCTAAGAGTTCCTTGCTGGTGACACCGAGTTCCTTCGCCAACTCGTGTACACGGGCCTTACCTGCTGCCACTACATCTCCTCGTCTGGAGGCAACAGCGGTGGTAGGCGCCGCGCCTCGGGTTTAGCTATGACGCATGGTCATCGGGACTTCACGGTGTGCTCATGTTCTTCGCTACCTGTTCTGTTGCCGGGGTGGCGGGCCCGTCGAGGTCGAACTTCTCGACGTACTCGATCACCGCGGATGTATCCGGTGAACCGGTGAGTCGCAACGCTCGGACGAAGGCTCGTCGCTTCACTGCCATCTGTGCGCACTGCTGGTCGGGGTGCAGCCACGCACCACGCCCAGGCAGACTCGCCGCGGGGTCAACGGTTACGGAACTGGTCCCGTTCCCGTCGGTCACCGCAACCACTCGGAGCAACTCGGCGGCCAACTCTCGCTTCCGACACCCGATGCAGGTCCGCACTGGTCCGACAGAGGTGTCGGAGGTGCTTCGTTGCGTCAGAGCCGGAGTCTCGCGCTGGATCACGGCTGAGTCTACCGCCCCGGGGCCCGTGGTCCGAAACGCCGGTCACTACTGTCAATCGTGTACCGCCCCGGGACGGACGTCCTGCTCCGGTTGCGGCGCCGCATCGCTGCGGATATCGATCCGCCAGCCGGTCAGCCGAGCCGCCAGCCTGGCATTTTGTCCTTCTTTACCGATCGCCAGAGAAAGCTGGAAGTCGGGCACGATCACCCGTGCCGCCCGCGCAGCCTCGTCGATCACCGACACCGACACGACTTTCGCCGGCGACAGGGCGTTGGCGACGAAGCGGGCGGCGTCCTCGTCGTAGTCGATGATGTCGATCTTCTCGCCGGACAGTTCACTCATCACATTGCGCACCCGCTGCCCCATCGGGCCGATACACGCGCCCTTGGCGTTCAGTCCGGGGACCCGCGAGGCCACCGCGATCTTGGACCGGTGCCCGGCCTCCCGGGCAACCGCCACGATCTCCACCGACCCGTCGGCGATCTCGGGTACCTCCAAGGAGAACAGCTTGCGGACCAGGTTCGGATGGGTGCGGGACAGCGTGATCAAGGGCTCGCGGGCACCTCGGGTGACGCCGACGACGTAGCAGCGCAGCCGGTCACCGTGCTCGTAGCGCTCCCCCGGCACCTGCTCGGCGCTGGGGATCACACCTTCCGAGCCCTTGGTCTCGCTGCCGATCCGGACCACGACCAGCCCGCGGGCGTTGGCCCGGGCATCGCGCTGGATGACTCCGGCCACGATGTCGCCCTCGTGGGCCGCGAACTCCCCGTAGGTCTTCTCGTTCTCCGCGTCGCGCAGCCGCTGCAGGATCACCTGGCGGGCCGTCGTCGCCGCGATCCGCCCGAATCCTTCAGGCGTGTCATCCCATTCGTGCAGGACATTGCCGTCGGCATCGGTCTGACGGGCGATCACCTTGACGACACCGGTCTTCCGGTCGATGTCGATGTGCGCGTCGGGCTCATGCCCCTCGGTATGGCGATACGCGGTGAGCAACGCCGATTTGATGGTCTCCACGACCACGTCGACCGTGATGCCCTTGTCGGCCTCGATGGCATGCAGCGCCGCCATGTCGATGTTCATTCGCCGGCCCCCTTCCCGGTTTCTCCCGACAGTTCCAGTTCACGTCGGTTTGGAGGTGAAAACTCCACTTGGACAACAGCTTTGGCGATATCAGTAAGAGCGATCTCACGGATGGCCAGTTCGCGGCCTTCCGGCACCACGACCTTCAGGACCGTGCCGTCGGTTTCCCCGAGCCTGCCGGTGAACACCGAACCGTCGGCCAGCGTGAGCTCGGCCTTGCGCCCGCGGGCGCGGCGGAAGTGCTTGGCCTTGGTGAGGGGCCGATCCACACCCGGCGAGGTGACGTCGAGCACATACGGCGTGTCGCCCTGCGCAAGCTGGTCGAGCAACTCAGAAGCCGTCCGCGACAGCGCCGCCAGCGAATCAAGATCGAGACCTTCGTCGCCGTCAGCGATCACGGTGATGCGGGGCGGCCGGGTCGACGCGTCGATCACGACATCGTCGATTTCATAGCCTGCGCGCGCGAACTCGCCGTCCAGCAGCTCGATCACCTGCGTCTGCGACGGCAAATCCGCAGACCGCAACTTTGGATCCGGTGCCACGGCGAGCTCCTCATCTTGAATTGTCTCCGACACAAATCCCAGGGCCAGCCACCTGGATCAGCCCCGGAATTGCCTATCCACGATACGCCAGGCCCCCGGCAGCAACCGCCAATCGCAATCCGGTGCGTGGCGAATGTCGTCGCGCCGGGCCCGGCCGGCCAGTCAGCGCCGCGTCAGGCGGGCGTCTGAGCAATGGCAGGATGTTCACCGTGCCGAGCGCCCATGCAGACATCAGCCGGCGGCGCGTACTGTTCTCGGCCGCGGCTCTTGCCCTGCTGGGCGCCACCGCCGCATGCAGTACGACGCCCCCTCAACCCGAAGTGGACGACCTGACCGCGCAGTGGGACCGGGCCCGCGCCGACAGTGCGCTGGCCGCCGACGCGGCCGCCGCCCAGTCTCCGCAGGCGCCGGTGGCCCGGGCGCTGAATGCGGTGGCGACCGATCGCAGCGCGCACGCCAAAGCCCTGGCCGACGAGTTGACCCGGATGACGGGTTCCACGCCGGCGAACACCACCACCACCACCAAGAGCACGGCCAAGGCTGCTCCGGGCGGCGGGGCAGACCCGTCGGCACCGAGCGTCGACGACGTTGTCGATGCGCTCAAGGAGTCCGCCGACCGGGCCGCCGGCCTGGCCCGCAGGTTGTCCGGCTATCGCGCCGGACTGCTCGGATCCATCGCCGCCTCGTGCACGGCCGGCCACACCGTCGCGCTGGGAGGTGCACAGTGACCTCACCGGGACCACGATCGACCACCTCGCCCACCCGGCCGACGACCGCCGCCGATGCCGCACTGTTCGACGCGGTGGCCGTCGAGCATGGGGCCATCTACGGCTACGGGCTGGTCTCGGCCCATTCGACGGCCGAGGACAACGCCCTGGTCGCCACGGCGATGGCCGAACACCGGGCACGTCGCGAGGAGGCCATGGCCATGCTCGACGCCCGCTCGGTCACCCCACCGCTACCCGCGGCCGGATATCAGTTGCCCGCGCCGGTCACCGATCCGACCGACGCCGCCAACCTCGCGATCCGGATGGAGGAGGACTCCTCGGTGGCCTGGCGTGCGGTGCTCGAGCAGGCCGACAGTGACGACGACCGCACGTTCGCGGTGGCTGCCCTGACCCAGACCGCCGTCACGGCGGCCAAGTGGCGCGCCATCGTCAACGCCTGGCCGGTGACGGTCGCCTTCCCCGGCGGCGGCGAATAACGGCCTCGGTCACCCGCCGCTTTCCACGCCGGGGTCGCGCTCCGCTAGGCGGAGCGGCCCAGGCGTAGAAGTCGACGAAGCTCAGCCGGCGGTGAGGGCCGCCGAGATCTCGGCCGCCGCATCGTCGACGGCAATCTCGCGGTTCTCGCCCGTGAACCGGTTGCGCAGCTCCACCACACCGTCGGAGAAGCCGCGGCCGACAACGACGATCCACGGCATACCCAGCAACTCGGCGTCCTTGAATTTCACGCCGGGTGAGGCCTTGCGGTCGTCGAACAGCACCTCGTGACCCAGGCGGTCCAGGGCGGCGACGAGTTCGGTCGCCCCGGTCCGTGCGGCGTCGTCCTTGTTGGCCACCACGACGTGTACGTCAAAGGGTGCGACGGCGCTCGGCCAGCGCAGGCCGAGCTCGTCGTGCTGCTGCTCGGCGATCACGGCGACCATGCGGGACACCCCGATGCCGTAGGAACCCATGGTGAGCCGCACCGGCTTGCCGTCCTCACCGAGCACGTCGGCGGTGAAGGCGTCCGCGTACTTGCGGCCCAGCTGGAAGATGTGGCCGATCTCGATGCCACGCGCCGCGGCGAGCACGCCGGCGCCATCCGGTGACGGGTCGCCTTCGCGGACCTCGGCGGCCTCGATGGTGCCGTCGGGAGTGAAGTCACGGCCTGCGACCAGGCCGACGACGTGCCTGTTGGGCGCGTCGGCACCGGTGATCCACGCTGTGCCGTCCACCACGCGCGGATCGACGAGATAACGAACCCCGTTGTCCAGCAAGGCCTTCGGCCCGACGTAGCCCTTGACCAGGAACGGGTTCTTGGCGAAGTCGGCGTCGTCGAGCAAGGCGAACTCGGCAGGTTCCAGCGCGGCGCCGAGACGTTTCTCATCGACCTCGCGGTCCCCCGGCACGCCGACCGCCAGCAGCTCCCACTCGCCGCCGGGCTCGCGGGTCTTGAGCAGGACATTCTTCAGGGTGTCGGCGGCGGCGACCTGGCGACCCGAGAACTGTTCCAGAGCAGCCGAATTGGCCCAGTCCACCAGTGTCGCGATGGTCGGGGTGTCCGGAGTGTCGTGAACCTGCGCGGCGGGCTGCCCCTCGATCGGCAGCGGCGCCGGCGCCCGGGTGATCACCGCCTCGACGTTGGCGGCGTAGCCGGATTCCAGGCAGCGCACGAAGGTGTCCTCACCGACCTCGCTCTCGGCCAGGAACTCCTCGGAGGCACTGCCACCCATCGCGCCGGAGACCGCCGACACGATCACGTAGCGCACACCCAGGCGGCCGAAGATCTTCTGGTACGCCTCGCGGTGCGCGTGGTACGCGTTCTTCAGGCCATCGTCGTCGACGTCGAACGAGTACGAGTCCTTCATGACGAACTCACGGCCACGCAGAATGCCGGCGCGCGGACGCGCCTCGTCGCGGTACTTGGTCTGGACCTGGTACAGGATCACCGGGAAGTCCTTGTAGGAGGAGTACTCCCCCTTGACCGTCAGCGTGAAGATCTCTTCGTGCGTCGGCCCGAGCAGATAGTCGTTGCCACGCCGGTCCTGCAGCCGGAACAGGGTGTCGCCGTACTCGGTCCACCGGTTGGTGGTCTCGTAGGCGCCGCGCGGCAGTAGCGCCGGCAGCAGGATCTCCTGGCCACCGATCGCGTTCATCTCTTCCCGCACGATGCTCTCGATCCGGCGCAGCACCCGCAGGCCCAGCGGCAGCCAGCTGTAGATGCCGGGGCCGACCGGCCGGACATAGCCGGCGCGGATGAGCAGCTTGTGGCTGGGCACCTCGGCATCAGCGGGGTCGTCGCGCAGGGTTCTCAGGAACAGCTCGGACATGCGGGTGATCACAGGCGACAACCTTAAGGCGTGTCGTCAGTCACGGCCCTGCCAGGTACAGATGCAGGCCTCGTTGCCCTCGGTGTCGGCCAGTACCCAAAAGCGCGGGGCAACCCGGTCACTGAGCAATATGCCGCCTGCGGCCAGAGCCGCGTCGACGCGGGCCTGCGCGGCGTCGTGGGGCACGTCGATGTCGAGGTGGATCCGGTTGCGTTGGGGCCGAGGCGCATCCATCTGCTGAAACCAGATGGCCGGGCCACGGTCGAAGGGATCCACGAGTCCGGCGTTGAGATCTGATACGCCCGGTTCGGCTGGGGTTTCATCGATATAACCCGTGACGGCCTTCCAGAACGGGCGGACCGCACCGATGTCGAGGGCGTCGATCGCGATCTCGATGGCCTGGACCGCGACGCGACCGGTGGTCGTTTCGAAACCGTGCCCGGCCAGTGCCTGGGACACCTCGCGGGCCAGTTCCAGATCCCGCTCGGTCACCGCATGGGCGTCGCGCGTGCGCAGCCTCAGCACCGCCCGGTCACCACGGATGTCGACGGAGAGGTGTTGTGACGCATCCGCGCCGGCCGCGTGCACGGCGTGGCCGGCCGCTGAGGCGGCATCAGCCATCGAAGGGGCCAGGACCTCGGTGTAGACGGCTCCCAGCACCAGGCGCCAGCCCAGCGGGCCGACGGCGTCCGAGATCTCCCGGCGGTTCATCGGCGTCAGCCTAACTCCGCGACCGGGACGAGGTCAGTCGACTTCGATCTCTCCGGCGTCGATGGCTTCCTTGACGTCCTGGGCGTGGGCCACCTGCTTGGAGGTGTAGCCGATGAACAATGCCGCGACACCGACCAGGACCGCGACCGCAGCCACCCACAGCAATCCGTAGGTGTAGCCCGCGTCGAGCGCCGCCAGTTGCGGTTCGTTCATGTCCTTGACCGGACCGGTGATGCCGCCCAGGTAAAGGGTGCGTGAGGTGATGACCGCCTGGATGATGGCCAGCACGAGCGGGCCGCCCAGGTTCTGCAGCATCAGCGCGATGGCCGAGGCCGGACCGATACGGTCAATGTCGACACCCGCGATCGCCGAGAGCGTCAGCGGCACCACGATCATGCCGATGCCGATACCGCCGATGGTGATCGGCAGCACCAGGTTCGGGAAGTACGGAATGCCGGCGTGCAGCGTCGAGCCGTAGAGCATGGCCCCGAGCACCAGGATCCCGCCCGCGATCACCACGATGCGCGGCTGGAAGAACCGCACGATCTGGGACGACGCCCCGAGGCCGATGCCCATGCCGATCACGAACGGAATGAAGCCGACGCCGGCGTGCAGGGCGCTGTAGCCCAGGATGTCCTGCACGTAGAGACCGATCAGCACGGTCAGGGTGAACAGCACACCGCCGGCCAGGAAGATCGCCGCGAACGTGGCGACCCGGTTGCGCTCGTGGAACAGGTCGAACGGCACCACCGGGTTCTCGGCGCTGCGCTCGGCGATGAGAAAGGCAATGCCGAAGACCGCTGCCGCGGCGCCGGAGCCGAGCGTGATCGGGGACAACCAGCCGCTCTCGGGGCCCTGGGTGAAGGCGAATACCGCGGCCGTACAGGCCAGCGTGGCCAGCAGCGCGCCGGCGGCATCCAACTTCATCCGCTCGCGATGCGTTTCCTGCAGCGAGGTACGGGCCAGGTACAGCATCACCAGACCGATGGGCACGTTGACCAGGAAGGCCCACCGCCAGGACACCTCGGTGAGAGCTCCGCCGACCACCAGGCCCATCACCGAACCGATTGCGGTCATGGCTCCGAACACCGCGGTGGCAGCGTTGCGGGCCGGGCCTTTGGGGAACGTCGTCGCGACGAGCGCGAGCCCTGTTGGTGCCGCGATGGCGGCGCCGACGCCCTGAAGCAGCCGGGCGACGACCAGGGTGGCCTCATTCCAGGCGATGCCGCACAGGATCGAGGCGATGATGAACAACCCGACGCCCACGATGAAGGTGCGTTTGCGGCCGATCGTGTCGCCGAGCCGTCCGCCCAGGAGCATCAGGCCGCCGAAGGTCAGGACGTAGGCGGTGATGACCCAGCTGCGCCCGGCGTCGGACAGGCCGAGTTCGTCCTGGATCCGCGGCAACGCGACGATCGCGACCGTGCTGTCCATCGTGGCGAGCAGCTGCATGCCACCGATTGCGATTACCGCGGAAAGGAAGCCCCAGGACGGGAACCAGGACGGGAGGCGGGCGGCGAGGCCCTGGCGCTCGGCGTCGTTGAGTGCCGTCATAACGCGTCACCTTACCGGAATCTTAAGAATCCTTTAACCGGCGAAGGCCGCCACGGGTCCGATCACGATGATCGCCGGAGGTCGAATGCCGTCCGCACGGATCCGCTCGGGCGCGTCGCCGAGAGTCGCCAGCAGGGTGCGCTGCGCGAGGGTGGTGCCGTGTTGCACCACCAGAACCGGCGTATCCGCAGGTCGGCCCCCGTCCA
This sequence comes from Mycolicibacterium arcueilense, assembly GCF_058536225.1. Taxonomy (NCBI): domain Bacteria; kingdom Bacillati; phylum Actinomycetota; class Actinomycetes; order Mycobacteriales; family Mycobacteriaceae; genus Mycobacterium; species Mycolicibacterium arcueilense. The sequence goes on along the minus strand of NZ_JBZTYL010000007.1, from coordinate 1,424,354 downwards.
GGAGCGCCTTGGTGAACAGCTCGATGCGTTCGACGGCCATCAGCAGCACGATGGTGCCGGTCATCGCCGCCAGGGCATTCCAATTGACTAACGATTCGGGGTGGCCAGGCGCAACATGGCCGCTGACCACCACGAACTCGTGGGTCATACCGCGGTGGGTGACCGGAACCCCGGCCAGCGCGGGTACCGATATGGCACTCGTCACACCGGGAACGACGGTCACCGGGATGCCGGCCTCGGTGCACGCCAGGACCTCTTCATATCCGCGGGCGAAGACGAACGGGTCGCCGCCTTTGAGCCGGACGACGAACTTCCCGTCGCGGGCCCGGTCCACGAGTACCTGGTTGATCGCCTCCTGCGCCATCGCCCGCCCGTACGGGATCTTGGCCGCGTCGATCACCTCGACGTGAGGTCCGAGTTCGGCGAGCAACTCCTGGGGCGCCAGCCGGTCGGCGACCACCACATCGGCGCGGGCCAGCAGGCGGCGTCCGCGCACGGTGATCAACTCGGGATCGCCGGGGCCGCCGCCGACGAGGGCCACCCCGCGGGGCGCCTCCCCCGGCTCGTCACCGGCGTCTGCGGTGAGCAGGCCGCGCTGCAGCGCTTCGTGGATGGCGGTGCGGATGGCCGCCGAGCGGCGGTGCTCCCCGCCGGCGAGGACGCCCACCGACAGGCCGTCGGAGTCGAACGTGGCGGGGGTCACCGCCGATCCCTCGCGCGCCACGTCGGCGCGGACACAGAAGATGCGCCGCTCGTCGGCTTCGGCGGCGATGGCGGCGTTGACCTCGGAGTCGTCGGTGGCCGCAAGCACATACCAGGCACCGTCGAGATCCCCGGCGCGGAAGTCGCGCAGTTGCAGGGTGATCCCCGGGTCGTCGTGCGACAGCGCCTCCACCGCGGGGCTGGCCGCCCGGGCAATCACATGTACGTCGGCGCCGTGGGCGATCAGCAAGGGCAGCCGACGTTGCGCGACGGTTCCGCCGCCGACAACGACGACCTTCTTGCCCGACAGGCGCAGGCCGACGAGGTAGGCATTCTCGGTCACCCGCCGAGCTTAGTGGTTGCTGCTGTGGTGACGAAGCGGGTGATGGCCTCCGGGTGCGCCGCGGGGTGGGTGTGGAGGTATCCGGCATGCACACCGCGCTGCACGGCACCGTCGCGCCGGGCCGCCTGCCCGGGCCCGGCGAACGCCCAGGCGGGCGATGATTGTTCGACGAATTCGACTGCAGTCCGGTGGAATTCGTGACCGGTGACCCGATCTCCTGCGGCGTGCATGCTGGAGTCAACGACCGCTACGGCGTCGCGGTAGCCCAGCGTGAGACGGTCGGTGAACCGCGCCGAACCGGCAAGCACACCGCACATCTGCACCCCGTCGAGATCGTCGACCAGGTACGTCAGACCCGCGCACTCGGCATGCACCGGGCCTCCACTGGCAGCGAGGCGGCGGATCTGCTGGCGGACAAGATCGTTGGCCGACAGTTCGGCGGTGAACTGCTCGGGAAACCCGCCGGGCAGCACCAGCGCGTCCGCACCGGCGGGCAGTGGTTCGGACAGGGGGTCGAACTCGGCGACGTGCGCCCCGGCCCCGCGCAGCAGCTCGGCGTGCTCGGCATAGCTGAAGCTGAAGGCCTTGCCGGCCGCCAGGGCCACCGTGACGTTGGTCACCGACTCGGCGACCGGGCTCCACGGCGCGGCGGTGACGTGCGCGGTGGCTGCGGATGCCAGGGCCCCGAGATCCACGTGCCGGGCCACCAGGGCGGTCATTGCGGCCACCGCGTCACGGGCCTGCCGGCCGTGCTCGACCGCGGTGACGAGACCGAGATGTCTTGATGGGACCGATAACTCGTCACTCCGAGGAATCGCCCCGAGGACCTGCACCCCGGCGTGTTCACAGGCCTGGCGCAGCACCGCCTCGTGCCGGTCCGAGCCCACCCGGTTGAGGATCACCCCGGCGATCCGCACCGCCGGGTCGAAGGTGACGAAGCCGTGGATCAGGGCCGCGACGCTGTGACTCTGCCCACGGGCATCGACCACCAGTACCACCGGGGCCCCCAGCACGCCGGCCACCTGGGCCGCCGAACCCCGCGGGATACCGGTCATCTGCCCCTCGATGCGACCGTCGAACAGGCCCATCACGCCTTCGACCACCGCGATGTCGGCGCCGGCGCAGCCGTGCCGGTACAGCGGTCCGATCAGCTCCTCACCGACGAGCACCGGGTCGAGGTTGCGGCCAGGGCGGCCGGCGGCCAGGGCATGGTAGCCGGGGTCGATGAAGTCCGGGCCCACCTTGAACGGCGCCACGGTGTGACCGGCCCGGCGCAGCGCACCGACCAAACCCGTTGCCACCGTGGTCTTCCCGCTGCCCGAGGCCGGAGCAGCGATCACCACCGCCGGGGTGGTGTTCATGTCTTCCGGCGAACGAGGGTGACCACGCCTACCATTCGATGCCCTTCTGGCCTTTACGGCCGGCATCCATCGGGTGCTTGATCTTGGTCATCTCCGTCACCAGATCCGCGGCATCGATCAACGCCTGCGGGGCATCGCGGCCGGTGATCACCACATGCTGGCTACCCGGCCGCGTGCTGAGCACCTCGACTACTTCTTCTACGTCCACCCAGCCCCATTTGAGCGGATAGGTGAACTCGTCGAGCACGTAGAACTGATGGCGTTCTTCCGCCAGCCGACGTTTGATCTCGGCCCAGCCGTCGGCGGCCGCCGCGGCATGGTCGACGTCACTGCCGTGCTTGCGGGTCCAGGACCAGCCCGAACCCATCTTGTGCCATTCGACCGGCCCGCCGGCCCCGTGCTCGTCGTGCAGCTGACCGAGCTGACCGAACACGGCCTCCTCGCCGACCTTCCACTTCGCGCTCTTGACGAACTGGAACACTGCGACCGAAAAGCCCTGGTTCCAGGCCCGCAGTGCCATGCCGAAGGCCGCGGTGGACTTGCCCTTCCCGGGCCCGGTGTGCACGGCGAGCAGCGGCGCGTTGCGTCGGGCCTTGGTGGTGAGGCCGTCGTCGGGCACCGTCAGCGGCTGTCCCTGTGGCATGTGGGCGGTCCTTCCTAGGCGGCGGTCTGGCGCTGGACGAGCCGGGTCAGTTCGGCCGCGCGCAACTGCTCGAGCCGGACTGCCGGCGACCCCAGCTGCTGAGCCAATTGCCCGGCCAACCCGAGTCGCACAAACGATGTTTCACAGTCGACCACCACGGCTGCGGCACCCTCGGCCACCAACGCGGCCGCGGCCTGCCGGGTACGGCCCAGCGGATCAGGACCCTCGGTGGCGCGGCCGTCGGTGAGCACCACCACCAGGCTGCGCCGGGCGCGATCGCGGGCCTTCTCCCGGATCACCAGATCGCGGGCGGCCAACAGCCCCTGGGCCAGCGGTGTCTTGCCCCCGGTGTCGAACCGGGCCAGCCGCCGACTGGCGATGTGCACCGAGGTGGTGGGCGGCAGCAGCACCCGAGCGTCCTGTTGACGGAACGTGATCACCGCGACCTTGTCCCGACGTTGGTAGGCGTCGCGCAGCAGCGACAGGGTTGCGCCGGTGACCGCCGACATCCGGTCGCGGGCGGCCATGGACCCGGAGGCGTCGACGACGAAGATCACCAGATTGCCTTCGCGGCCTTCACGTACCGCGCGCCGGATGTCCTCGGGGCGGGGTCGCGGCAGTCCCGCGCCCCGTTGGCGGCCTGCGGTGGCGAGCAGGGTGGCGAACATGTGCAGCCCGTGCCCGCTGCCGGGTTCCGCGGTGGCCGCGATGGGGGTGCCGGTGCGGTTGCGGGCCCTCGAACGGCGGCCGGGCGCGCCCTCACCGACTCCGGGCACCACCAGTGCCTTGGTCCGGAACACCGCCGACGGCGGGGCACTGGGACGGTTCGTGGACGGCTTCGAATTCCCCTGTGCCGGCTGCCCGTCCGCACCGGAGTCGACGCCGCCACCAGGTGGATCGAAGTCCGGATCGAAATCAGGGTCAGGCTCCGCGTCGGGTCCCGACTGCTCGGCGGACTCCCCCGCCTGCTGCATGGCCTCTTCGAGGCGTTCGGGGTCCAGGCCCGGATCGTCGAACGGATCACGCCGACGCCGGTGCGGCAACGCCAGTTCGGCGGCCACCCGGATGTCCTCCTCGGCGACGGTGCTGGCACCGCGCCAGGCAGCGTGGGCGACGGCGGTGCGCGCCACCACCAAATCGGCACGCATCCCGTCGACGTCGAATGCCGCGCACAGCGCGGCGATGCGCCGCAATTCGGTGTCGGGCAGTTCGACCGCGCCGATCGCCTTGCGGGCGGCCGCGATCCGGTCGGCAAGCTCCGCATCGGCGCCCGCGTGGCGCTCGACGAAGGCCCTCGGGTCGGCTTCGAACGCCATGCGGGAGCGGATCACCTCGACGCGGACGTCGACATCGCGTGAGGCGGCGACGTCGACGGTCAGACCGAACCGGTCCAGCAGCTGCGGGCGCAGCTCCCCCTCCTCGGGGTTCATGGTGCCGATCAGGACGAACCGGGACTCGTGTGAGTGCGAAATACCTTCGCGTTCAACGTGAACCCGTCCCATGGCGGCGGCATCGAGAAGTACGTCGACCAGGTGGTCGTGCAGCAGGTTGACCTCGTCGACGTAGAGGACGCCACCGTGGGCGCGGGCCAGCAGGCCCGGTGAGAAGGCGTGCTCGCCGTCGCGGAGCACCTTCTGCAGATCCAGCGATCCGACCACCCGGTCCTCGGTCGCGCCGATCGGCAATTCCACCAGGCGGGCGTCGTCGTCGACCGCGGACAGCACCGCGGCCAGGCCGCGGACCGCGGTGGATTTCGCAGTTCCCTTCTCACCGCGGATCAGCACGCCGCCGATCTCAGGGTGAACCGCGCACAGCAGCAGGGCCAGGCGCAGCCGGTCCTGCCCCACCAGTGCGCTGAACGGGTAGGTGTGGGTCTCGGCCGTCATCAGGAGGACTCGCTCTCGGTCATGTCGGCTCCTCGCGCAAGCGCTCGTCGGACCGGAACCCGGCACGCACCATCGGCACGTGCGGGATTCCGTCATCAAGGAATTCGTCGCCGTCACGGACGAATCCGTGCCGGCCGTACATGTCGATCAGGTAGGTCTGGGCATTGATGTGGCACGGGTAGTCGCCGACCTCGGCCAGTGCGGCCTGCATGAGCCGGGTCGTGTGGCCGCTGCCCCGGGCACTGCGTTTGGTGCACACCCGGCCGATCCGGAACGCCTTCTCGCCGCCGGGATGCTCCTCCATCAACCGCAACGTCGAAATGACTTCTCCGTCCGGGCTTTCCAGCCAGAAGTGGCGGGTCTCGGCGAGCAGATCCCGCCCGTCGAGCTCAGGGTAGGGCGTGGCCTGCTCCACCACGAACACCTCGACGCGGAGCTTGAGCAGCTCGTAAAGCGTTGGTACGTCGAGATCTTTGGCCCAACTGCGGCGTAGTGCGACCGTCATCCGCCCGCCCCGGTCACGCTGTCACAGGGACGTCCAGCTGCAGCGCCTTGGTGCCCCACGCCCAGACTTCCTCGAACAGGCCGGGTTCCGTGGACAGCTTGGTACCGAGGGAGGGCACCATCTCCTTGAGCTTCGGCAACCAGCTCTGGTACCGATCGGTGAAGCAGCGCTCCAGCACGTCGAGCATGGCCGGCACAGCGGTGGATGCACCCGGCGAGGCGCCGAGCAGACCGGCGATGCTGCCGTCGGCGGCGGTCAGCACGGTGGTGCCGAACTCCAGCACACCACCCGCACCCTTGCGTCGGATCACCTGCACGCGCTGTCCGGCGATGTCGAGCTCCCAATCGGAATCGACTGCGCTGGGCGCGAATTCGCGCAAGGTGTCGACCCGTGCGGCCTCACTCAGCAGCAGCTGGCCAACCAGGTAGTTGACCAGACCCATCTCGGTGAGCCCGACGCCGAGCATCGACATGATGTTGTTGGGCTTGACCGACAACGGCAGGTCGGTGAACTTGCCCTGCTTGAGGAACTTCGGCGTCCAGCCGGCGAACGGACCGAACAGCAGCCACGACTTGCCGTTGATCACGCGGGTGTCCAGGTGCGGCACCGACATGGGCGGGGCGCCCAGCGGCGGCAGTCCGTACACCTTGGCCTGGTGGCCTGCGGTCAGCGCCTGGTTGTTGGTCCGCAGGAATGCGCCGCCGACCGGGAAACCTCCGAAGCCCTTGGCCTCGGGAATGCCGGCCTTCTGCAGCAGCGGCAGCGCGCCACCACCGGCGCCGACGAACACGAACCTGGCATTGAACTTGCGCTTGAGACCGGTGCGCCGATTGGTCACCTTGAGTGTCCAGGTCCCGTCCGATTCCTTGCGCAGGTTGCGGACCTCATGGCCGAACAGGGTGTCCATCCCACGCTGGGCGGTGAAGCCGATGAGCTGGCGCGAGAGCGCACCGAAGTCGACGTCGGTGCCGTGCTGCGACCAGTTCAGCCCGACCGGATCGGAGAAATCACGCTTGGCGGCCATGAACGGCAGCCGGCGCGCGAATTCGTCCTTGTCGTCGATGAATTCCATCGAGGCGAACAGCGGGTTGCCGACGAGGGCCTGATGCCGGCGCTTGAGGTAGTCGACGTTGCCGGCGCCGTGCACGAAACTGACGTGCGGGATCGGGTTGAGGAAGCCGCGCACGTCGGGCAGCACGCCGTTCTCGGCCGCGTAGGCCCAGAACTGCCGCGACACCTGGAACTGCTCGTTGACGTTGATGGCCTTGGTGGTGTCGATGGAGCCATCGGACAGCTCGGGCGTGTAGTTCAGCTCACACAGCGCCGAGTGCCCGGTACCTGCGTTGTTCCACGGATCGCTACTCTCGGCGGCAGCGCCGTCGAGCCGCTCGATCATGGTGATGGACCAGTCCGGCTCCAGCAGACGGATCAGAGCGCCGAGGGTTGCGCTCATGATGCCGGCGCCAACCAGCACGACGTCTGTCTTCACGGTCGTACCCACGTTTGCCTCAGACACCCTGATCGCTCGTCCTTTGTTGTTGCGCGGCCCGTCGACATGGACGGCTTTTGTTATGCCCAGGTTATCGCGCGACGAATCCCAGTTGGCCAGGCATGGTAGTGCGATCCGTCACCCGTCTGGCCTCCTCAACCCCACGACAGCCGCCGGGCACCCCTGGATCCGGCGCGTGGCCCGGCAACACCGCAGGCAAGTCTGCAGGTCCCCGGGCCGGCAAACGGACTCTCCGCCGTCATTACGACACCCGTTTCCGGCGCGCGGCTAGGGTGGAACCGTGACGTCACGGGAGCCCTCCTGGGAGCCGGATGTATTGCCTGGGTTCTGGCAACAGACCATCGATGCAGGACCTGATCCCGATGGCGAAGGTCACCTGGTCGCCACGCTGGTACGCCGGGGCCCGGCCGCCACGGCGGACGGGAAGGGCCACGCGGTGCTGGCACTGCACGGCTACACCGACTACTTCTTCCACACCGAACTGGCGGATCGATTCGCCGAGCGCGGCTTCGCGTTCTATGCGCTGGATCTCCCCAAATGCGGACGCTCCCGGCACGAGGGGCAGACCGCGCACTTCACCACCGATCTGGCGCGGTACGACGACGAGCTTCAGCGCGCGCTGGAGGTGATCGCGGCCGACACCGGCGACGCCACGGTATGCCTGTACGGGCATTCGGCAGGCGGGCTCATCCTCACGTTGTTCGCCGATCGTCTGCGTCGCAGCCGCCGGCTGGCCCCTCTGCACGTCGGCGGACTGATCCTCAACAGCCCGTTCTTCGACCTGCACGGCCCGGCGATCCTGCGCACCGCACCCACATCGGCCGCCCTGATCGCCCTGGCCCGGCTGCGCAAACTGTCGGTGATCCGTAAGCCCACCGAAGGTGGCTACGGCACCACCCTGCATCGCGACTTCGGCGGCGAGTTCGACTACAACCTGGAATGGAAACCGTTGGGCGGCTTCCCGGTAACGCTCGGTTGGATCAACGCCATCCGCCGCGGCCAGGCCCGGCTGCACCGCGGGCTGGACGTCGGCGTACCCAATCTGATCCTGCGGTCCGACCGCAGCGTCACCGAAACCGCCGATCCCGCCGGGATGCAACGCGGTGACGCGGTACTCGATGTCAGTCAGATCGCACGGTGGTCCGGTTGCGTGGGTAACCACACCACGGTCGCGCCGATCGCCGACGCCAAACACGACGTCTTCCTGTCGGTGGCCGATGCCCGGGAGGCGGCCTACCGTGAGTTGGACCGGTGGCTGGACTATTACCTCAATCTGCAAACCCGGCCGAGCACAACACCTTCCGGATAGGGACTGCGCATGGAGCACTACGACCTGACCATCATCGGCACCGGTTCGGGCAACAGCATTCTCGACGAGCGTTACGCCGGCAAGAAGGTTGCGATCTGTGAGCAGGGCACGTTCGGCGGCACCTGCCTGAACGTGGGCTGCATCCCCACCAAGATGTTCGTCTACGCCGCTGACGTCGCGGACACGATCAAGGACAGCGCCAAGTACGGCATCGATTCCCACATCGACAAGGTGCGCTGGCCCGACATCGTCGCGCGGGTGTTCGGCCGTATCGACCCGATCGCCGCAGGCGGCGAGGACTACCGCCGCAACGACCCCCACATCACGGTGTATGCCAGCCACACCCGATTCGGGCCCAAGACCGCCGATGGCCGCTACACACTGCGCACCGAGTCCGGTGACGAATTCAGCAGCGATCAGGTGGTGATCGCGGCCGGTTCCCGCGCCTACGTCCCGCCGGCCATCGTGGACTGCGGCGTCACCTACTACACCAGCGACGACATCATGCGGATCCCCGAACTGCCCGAACACCTGGTGATCGTCGGCGGCGGGTTCGTCTCCGCCGAGTTCGCCCATGTGTTCTCGGCGTTGGGCGTACGGGTCACCATCGTGGTGCGTGGTGATTGTGTTCTCAGCCATTGCGACGAGACGATCTGCCAAGAGTTCAGCGCGCTGGCCGCCGAGAAGTGGGATCTGCGGACCCACGAGAACGTGATCGGCTCCCACCACGAGGGTGATCGGATCGTCCTGGACCTCGACGATGGCAAGACGCTGCCCGCCGACATGCTGCTGGTGGCCACCGGCCGGATCCCCAACGGGGATCTGCTCGACGCCGAGCTGGCCGGGGTGGAGGTCGACGAGGACGGTCTGGTCATCGTCGACGAATACCAACGCACCACGGCGCGTGGCGTATTCGCGCTCGGGGACGTCTCCTCGGAGTACCAGCTCAAGCACGTGGCCAACCACGAGTCCCGCGTGGTCAAGGAGAACCTGCTGCGCGATTGGGATGACACCGAGGCGATGGTGCGCAGCGATCACCGGTTCGTCCCGTCTGCGGTGTTCACCGAACCGCAGATCGCTACAGTCGGGTTGACCGAGGAGCAGGCCCGCGACCAGGGCTACGACTTCGTCACCAAGATTCAGGCCTACGGTGACACCGCGTACGGCTGGGCGATGGAGGACACCACCGGCATCGCCAAGCTGATCGGCGATCGCGCCACCGGCAAGATCCTGGGCGCCCACATCATGGGCTACCAGGCATCCGCGATCATCCAGCCGTTGATCCAGGCGATGAGCTTCGGGCAGACCGCCGAGGAGGTTGCCCGGGGGCAGTACTGGATTCACCCGGCACTGCCCGAGGTGATCGAGAATGCGCTGCTGGGCCTGACCGGCTAGGCCCGCGCAACCCAGCGCTCCTCGATCCGGCCGAACCGCCAGATCCCCAGGGCCACAACCCAGCTCAATACAAAGAGCCCGACGATCGCGAATCCGACGAACTCCAGGTCGGCCGAACCGATGAATGCCAGCGGACCCGTGGTGATGCCAAGGCGCTCGACCAGCAGACCGGCCAGAACGATGACGCCGATCACCAGCGCCACGATCACCGACAACACGGTGACCGTCAGGTTGTAATAGACCTTGCGGACCGGCTGCAGGAACGCCCAGCCGTAGGCCCGCGACATGAAGATTCCGTCCACGCTGTCGAACAGGCTCATCCCTGCCGCGAAGAGCACCGGCAGCACGAGGATGGCGTACCAGGGCAGGGTGAACGCTGCCGCACCCGCCGCCAGCACCAGCAGCGCCACCTGGGTCGCGGTGTCGAAGCCCAGGCCCATCAGAAAGCCGACCGGGTACAGGTGCCACGGCTTGCTCACCCGTCGCATGAACCGGCCGAGCAGACGGGCCAGGAAGCCCCGCTGTTGAAGTTGACGTTCGAGTTCGGCCTCGTCGAACTGTCCGCCGCGCATGGCACGGAAGATCTTGGCGATGCCGACGACGGCGAACAGATTCGTCAGGCCGATCAGGATGAGGAACGTCCCGGCCACCACCGACCCGATCAGCCCGAGGGTCTGCAACATCGGCGAATCCTCGTTCTGCACCGGCCCGGCCAGCGCATGAACACCGAACGCCAGCAGCAGGGCCAGCCCGAACACCACGCTGGAATGCCCCAGCGAGAACCAGAATCCCGCCGAGAGTGATCGCGTGCCCTCACCGACGAGTTTGCGGGTGGTGTTGTCGATGACGGCGATGTGGTCGGCGTCGAAGGCGTGCCGCACACCCAACAGGTAGGCGGTGACACCGATTCCGACCCCGAACACCCCGGCCGACCCCAGCGTGATGTGTTGCGGCGCGACGCCGTAAATCAGTACGCCCCAACCGAATACATGCAGAAGCAAGACCACCGCGGCGACCACCGCGATCGACGTCCAATCAGCGCGGTCGAATGGCTGCGGCTTCGTCGTCGTCACCTCGGGAACCGCGCCAGTGGTCATTTATCGAGCCTAAGACGGCGCCAGATATCTGTCCAGATGAACAGATGAACAGATGAACACGGTTTCAGCCGTGCCGCGCCCCGATCCAGTGCAGCAGGTCGTGCACCGTCTCGTCCTCGAGCCGGTAGTTCACGGTGCGGCCGGCTCGGGTTGAGGTGACCCAGCCCTGCTCCCGAAGCACCCGCAACGCCTGGGAGACGGCGTTTTCCGAGCGGCCGAGCGCCGTGGCCAGATCACTGACACAGATCCCCGGCGCGCGGTGCAGACCGAGCAGGATCTCCAGCCGGTGGGGGTCGGACAGCAGGTCGAAGCGCTGCGCCCACCCTGGGGTGTCGACGTCGGCCAAGGCCGACGACGCGCGTTCGACCTGGACCTCGTTACCGTGCCGGTCCACGGTACGAATCTAGTCCAGGAAGCCGTGGAGCAAGGCCGACGATCCCCCGACATGTGCCAGCATGGCCGCGGCGGCCCGCTCGCTGTCACCGGCCAGGATCGCCATCACGATCGCTTCGTGCTGTTCGTCGGAATGGGCGATGTTGCGCAGCAGCAGCGGGATCTGATCCAGCAGCGCATTGAGCCGCATGCGGTTCTCGGCGACCAGCGGTACCAGTGAGGGCGAACCCGCGGCTTCCGCGATGGCCAGGTGCAGCCGCGAATCCAGCCGGCGGTAGTCGTCGGGCTCGGCCGCGCGGACGTCTTCCAGCCGCGACCACAGGCCCTCCCGCTCGGCCGCGCTCAACGTCCGTCCGGCCGCCATCCGCGCCGCCCCGACCTCCAGGATCTCCCGCAGCCGCAACGCGTCGTCGATCTCCGCGCGCGTCGGACTCGGACCGTCGGCGGTGTGCCGGGGCAACTCAGTGGCCAGGAAGGTGCCGCCGTACCGCCCCCGCTTGGACACCAGATAACCGGCATCGGCGAGCGATTTGATCGCCTCCCGGACGGTGTCGCGACTGACCCCGAGCCGGGCGGCAAGCTCACGCTCTGGCGGCAGCGACTCCCCCGGACCCAACACGCCCAGTCGGATCGTCTCCAGCAGCCGGCCCACGGTGTCCTCGAAGGCATTGCCCAGCCGGACCGGACGCAGCAGGGCGGCGTCTGCGGCGGGCTGGGGGTCCGGTTCGGCTGTCATGGCGAGCTACCAGGGTGTCACAGGGGCGTCACGTACGCGGAGCTGATGCCGCCGTCGACGAGGAATGTCGAACCGGTGATGAACGACGCGTCGTCACTGGCCAGGAACGCCACCGCGGCGGCCAGCTCCTCGGGTTCGGCGAAACGGCCCAGCGGGATGTGTACCAGCCGGCGGGCGGCACGCTCGGGATCCTTGGCGAACAACTCCTGCAGTAGCGGGGTGTTGACCGGCCCGGGGCACAGGGCGTTGACCCGGATTCCTTGCCGCGCATACTGCACGCCGAGTTCGCGAGACATCGCCAGCACGCCGCCCTTGGATGCGGTGTAGGAGATCTGGGAGGTGGCCGAGCCCATCACCGCCACGAACGATGCGGTGTTGATGATCGAGCCCTTGCCCGCGGGCACCATGTGGCGCAGCGCCGCCCGGCACGACAGGTAGACCGATTTCAGGTTGATGTCCTGCACCCGCTGCCAGGCCGGCAGTTCGGTGGTCTCGATCAGGTCATCGTCCGGAGGCGAGATCCCGGCGTTGTTGAACGCGATGTCGACCGCGCCGAATGTCGCCGCCGCGGTGTCGAAGAGGTTGTCGACGGCATCCTGATCGGACACGTCGACCCCGACGAACAATCCGTCGAGTTCCTCGGCGGCGGCCTCTCCGGTGGCGGGGTCGATATCGCCCACCACGATCGTGGCGCCCTCGGCGCGCAATCGCCGGCCGGTGGCCAGGCCGATGCCGCTGGCACCACCGGTGATGACGGCGACCTTGCCGGCCAGACGTTGGGTCAGATCCATCTACAGCTCCTCTACTGCGAAAAAGACATTCTTGGTCTCGGTGAAGGACAGCGGTGCGTCAGGCCCCAACTCGCGTCCGAGCCCGGACTGCTTGAAACCACCGAACGGCGTGTTGTAGCGCACCGAGGAGTGTGAATTGACGCTGAGATTTCCCGATTCCACGGCCCGCGACACCCGCATCGCGCGCGAGAGGTTGTCGGTCCAGATCGAGCCCGACAAACCGTAGGGCGTGTCGTTGGCCAGTGCGATGGCGTCCGCTTCGTCTTCGAACGGGAGCACGGTCACCACCGGACCGAAGATCTCGTCGGTCACGGTGCGGTCCGTGCGCTGCGGCGTCAACACCGTCGGCGGAAACCAGAACCCGGGTCCCTCGGGGGCCGAACCCCGGAATGCGACCGGGGCGCCGTCAGGCACGTAGGAGGACACCGACTCCCAGTGCGGACGGGACACCAACGGCCCCATCTCGGTGTCGCGCACCGTGGGGTCCCCGACGGCCACGCCCTTGACCGCCGGCTCCAGCAGCTCCATGAACCGGTCGTAGACCTTGCGCTGCACCAGGATCCGGCTCCGCGCACAGCAGTCCTGTCCCGCGTTGTCGAACACCCCGTACGGTGCGGTGGCCGCGGCCTTCTCCAGATCGCAGTCGTCGAACACGATGTTGGCGCTCTTGCCGCCCAGCTCCAGGGTCACCCGTTTGACCTGGGCCGCCGCGCCGGCCATCACTCGCATCCCCACCTCGGTGGATCCGGTGAACACGACCTTGCGGACGCCTGGATGGGTGACGAACCGTTCTCCGACCACCGAGCCCTTGCCCGGCAGCACCTGAAAGAGCCCCTCCGGCAAGCCCGACTCGATGGCGAGCTCACCGAGCCGGATCGTGGTCAGCGGGGTCCATTCGGCGGGCTTGAGCACGACGGCGTTGCCTGCGGCCAGCGCCGGGGCGAAGCCCCATGCGGCGATGGTCATCGGGAAGTTCCACGGCGTGATCACGCCGACCACGCCCAGAGGCTCGTTGAACGTGACGTCCAGGCCGCCGGCCACCGGGATCTGCTTGCCGCTCAACCGCTCCGGAGTGGCCGAGTAGAACTGCAGAACGTCGCGGACGTGCCCGGCCTCCCATTCGGCCTGGCCGATCGGGTGCCCGGAATTGGCCACCTCGAGGGCGGCCAGCTCATCGATGTGGGCGTCGACGACACCGGCGAAGGCGCGCAGTGCGGCGGCACGCTCGGCCGGCGCCAGGCGGGCCCAGGCCCGTTGCGCCACCGCGGCACGGGCCACCGCGTCATCGACCGCGGCGACATCGAGATGACCGACCATGGTCAGCACCTCCTCGGTAGCCGGGTTGACGACCTGACTGGATGTCATGAAACCCTCTCTGTCGCATAGATTCTGGCTGCCTCTACCACGGCGGTGAACAACCGTAGATCATCGAGGCTCTCCTCCGGGTGCCACTGCACGCCCAGCACGAACACATCGCCGGGCAGCGTTGGATCACGTTCGACGGCCTCGATCACGCCGTCACTGTCGCGGGCGCTGACCACCAGGCCCTCACCGAGCCGGTCGATGGCCTGGTGGTGATAGCACTGCGCATCGGATGCGCCACCGATCAGCTCTGCCAGCTTGGTACCCGGAACGGTGAGCACCGCCGATGTGCCGAATATCGCGTTGCCCTTCTGATGATGGGTGTGACCGATCACCTCGGGCAGGTGCTGGTGCAGGGTGCCGCCGAGAGCGGTGTTGAGAACCTGCGCGCCCCGGCATATGCCGAGCACCGGAACACCGCGTCGCAGAGCAGCTTCCAGCAGCGCGAACTCCCAGGCATCGCGCTCGGTGGGCGCCTCGTTGGTGGCCGGGTGGGACTGCTGTCCATAGCGCGCCGGATCGACGTCCGGACCGCCGGTGATCACCAGCCCGTCGACGCGGTCGAGTACCGAATCGGCGATGTCGCGGTCCACCGGCTGCGGCGGTAACAGCAGTGCGATGCCACCGGCACGGGTGACACCCTCGAAGTAGATCTGCGGCAGGAAACTGGCACGAACGTCCCACACCCCCGTCTGCGCCTGCTGCAGATAGGTCGTCATGCCGATGACCGGGCCTGACCGTCTGCTCGCGCTGAAATCAGAGCCGTTCAAAGCCGCGGACCCTTTCCCAGTCGGTCACCGTGGAATTGAACGCCGCCAATTCGACGCGCGCGTTGTTGAGGTAGTGCTCGACGACGTCGTCCCCGAATGCCGTGCGCGCCACCTCGGACTTCTCGAACAGCTCAGCCGCCTCGGCCAGCGTGGTGGGCAACCGTTGCGCCCCACTGGAATAGGCATTGCCCGGCAGCGGGTCGGAAAGTTCCAGCTCGTGATCGATGCCGTACAGACCGCCCGCGATCAGTGCCGACACGGCCAGGTACTGGTTGACGTCTCCCCCGGGTGCCCGGCATTCCACCCGCATACCCGGCCCGTGGCCGACCACCCGCAACGCGCAGGTGCGATTGTCCATACCCCAGGCAATGGCCGTGGGCGCGAAACTGCCGTCGGCAAATCTCTTGTAGGAATTGATGTTCGGAGCGTAGAACAGCGTCATCTCGCGCAGCGTGGCCAGTTGACCGGCGATGAAGCTGCGGAACATCGACGACATTCCCTGCGGATCGGACTCGTCGGCGAACACGGGAGACCCGTCCTCGCCGCGTAGCGAGACGTGGATGTGACAGCTGTTGCCTTCGCGTTCATCGAATTTCGCCATGAACGTCAGGCTCTTGCCGTGCTGGTCGGCGATCTCCTTGGCACCGTTCTTGTAGATGGTGTGGTTGTCGCAGGTGTTGCGGGCGTGGTCGTAGCGGAACGCGATCTCCTGCTGACCCAGGTTGCACTCCCCCTTGACGCCCTCGCAGTACAACCCGGCGCCCTCCATGCCGAGGCGGATGTCGCGCAGCAGCGGTTCCATCCGGGTGGACGCCATCATGGCGTAGTCGACGTTGTAGTCGCTGGCCGGTGTCAGGCCCCGGTAGCCCGCCGCCCACGCCTCCCGGAAAGTGTTGTCGAACACCATGAATTCGAGCTCGGTCCCGACGTACGGCACGAGTTCGCGCTCGGCCAGGCGATCGATCTGCCGGTTGAGGATGCTGCGGGGCGCCTGTTCGACGGGGCGACCGTCGAGCCACGACAGGTCCGCCATCACCAGCGCGGTGCCGGGCAGCCACGGGATCAACCGCAAGGTGCTGAAGTCGGCTGTCATCACCATGTCGCCGTAGCCGGTTTCCCAGCTCGACATCGAGTAGCCGCCGACGGTGTTCATGTCGACGTCGACCGCGAGCAGGTAGTTGCAACACTCTGCGCCGTGGGCGGCGACCTCCTCGACGAACAACCGGCCCGAAACCCGCTTGCCCGTCAGCCGGCCCTGCATATCGCAGAAGGCGACGATCACGGTGTCGATCTCACCCGCCGCCACCATTTGCTCCAGATCGGCTCGTGCCAGCATGCCGGGGTTCTGGCTCATTGCGCACCCTCCTGCCCGTGTGGGGCTTGCCGACCAACCTGACGTCCAGCCGACCATTGTCTCGCCGATGACGTGACGATCGTGCACCGAATTAGCACGATTGTCACGTCAAAAGGTAGGACAACAGACCAATAAAGTTCTATGGTCCGTTTGGCAGACCGCCCACCGCCCGGCACACGAGGAGCCGCCATGCCCGAGGGGCACGAAGAACTCACCGAACAACTCACGGACGACGAACAACATCTCGCCAAACTCGGTTACGTCCAGGAACTGCAGCGGTCCTGGTCAGGATTCTCCAACTTCGCCATCTCGTTCTCGATCATCTCGATCCTCGCCGGTTGCTTCACGTCGTTCGGATTGGGCTGGAACAACGGCGGCCCGGCCGCCATCGCCTGGGGGTGGCCGATCGTCTCGGTCTTCATCCTGATCATCGGCTTCTGCCTGGCCGAACTGGTCTCCGCCTACCCCACCTCAGGTGGAATCTATTGGTGGGCGTCCAAACTCGGTGGGCCCAAGGCCGGCTTCTACACCGGCTGGCTCAACCTGATCGGCCTGATCGCGATCCTGGCATCGGTGTCCTACGGCAGCGCGACATTCCTGGATCTCACCCTGGGCACGTTCAGCGAATCCTGGCTGGCCGGCTACAGCCTGACCCGGGTGTTCATCATGTTCCTGCTCATCCTGGCCGTCTCGGCCGTGATCAACATCTTCTCGTCACACCTGCTGGCCGTCATCAACAATGTCTCGGTGTGGTGGCACGTCGCCGGCGCCTCCGCGGTGATCGCGATCCTGTGGCTGCTCCCGGACCAACATGCCAGTGTCTCTGATGTTTTCGCGAAGACCATCAACAATTCGGGGATCTTCTCCGGCTCGACGTCCGGTTGGGGCTTCCTGCTGTTCGTGCTACCGATCTCGGCGATCCTCACGCAGTACACGATCACCGGATATGACGCGTCGGCGCACCTGTCCGAAGAGACCAAGAGCGCGGCCAATGCCGCCGCGAAGGGCATCTGGCAGTCGATCTTCTACTCGGCGATCGGTGGCTGGATCCTGTTGCTGTCGTTCCTGTTCGCCGTGCAGAACTCCGACGAGGTTTCGGCCAATGGTGGCGCGGTCGCAACGATCTTCACCCAGGCACTGGGATCCAAGTGGGCCGGCGTCGTGCTGCTGATCGCCACCGCGGGCCAACTGTTCTGCACCACCGCCTGCCAGACCAGCGCCTCGCGCATGCTGTTCGCCTTCAGCCGGGACCGCGCGGTACCCGGACACCAATTGTGGTCGAAGATCAGCGCCACCCGCGTCCCCGCGAACGCCGTCATCATCACTGCGGTGATCGCCGCGATCATCACGCTGCCCGCCATCGTGCCGGTGAAGATTCCGGTCAACGGCGTCGACGTGCCGTCCCCGGTCGCGTTCTACGCGGTCGTCTCGATCGGTGTGGTGGGCCTGTACCTGTGCTTCGCGGTACCGATCTACTACCGGTGGAAGGCCGGCGACTCCTTCGAGCAGGGCAAGTGGAATGTCGGCAACAGGTACAAGTGGATGGCGCCGGTGGCGATCGTCGAGATCATCGTCACCGCGATCATCGCGATGTTCCCCACCTCGCTCGGTGGCATGCCGTGGGATCCGAGCTTCCAGTGGAAGTTTGTGAACTACACCCCGCTGCTAGTGGGCAGCGTGCTGATCCTGCTCTTCATCTACTGGCACGCTTCGGTGAAGCACTGGTTCACCGGTCCGATCAAGCAGGTGGACACCGCCAGCGCGCCCGTCTCCGGTTGATCAGCCGAGGAGTTCGCGGATATCGGAGGCGGTGATGGCCGAGCCGAACAGATCGCCGTCGTCGACCACCGCGGCGAACAGGGCCCGCTTGCGGTCCTGCAGCGCAACCACTTTCTCCTCGATGGTGTTCTCCGCGACCAGACGGTAGACGCTGACCGGCCGGGCCTGCCCGATGCGGTGGGCCCGGTCGACAGCCTGCGCCTCGGCGGCCGGGCTCCACCACGGGTCGCACAGAAAGCAGTAGTCGGCGGCGGTGAGGTTGAGCCCGAATCCCCCCGCCTTCAGGCTGATCAGGAACACTTGCTTGGTACCGGCACCGAATTCCTCGATGGCCCTGGCCCTGCCGTCGGAGTCGACGGAACCGTCGAGGTAGCTGTAGGCGATCCCCGCGGAATCCAGATGCGACCTGACGATGCCGAGGAACCCGGTGAACTGGCTGAACACCAGCGCACTGTGTCCCTCTGCCACCAGCTGATCGAGCTGTTCGACCAGGAAGTCGATCTTGGCCGAACCTACCGAGCGTGCGGCGTCGTCGATCAACCCCGGGTGCAGGCTGAGCTGGCGCAGCAGGGTCAGCGACCGGAAGATCTGGAACCGGTTCTTCTCCCAGTCCCCCAGCAGTCCCAACACTTTCTGGCGTTCCCGCGCCAGCCGCGTGTCATAGATCTTGCGGTGCTTGGCGCTCAGGCCGATGGTCAGCACCTGCTCGCTCTTCGGGGGCAGCTCGGTGAGCACCTGGCCTTTGGTGCGGCGCAACAGCACCGGTTTGATCCGCCGGCGCAGCACCGGAAGCAGGTCGTCGGCCTGGCCCGATTCGATCGGCTTACGGAAGTACGTCTCGAACACCTTCGGGGACGGGAACAGACCGGGCACGGTGATCGACAGCAGCGACCACAACTCCATCAGGTTGTTCTCCATCGGTGTGCCGGTGATCGCCAGTTTGAACGGCACCTCGAGCAGGCGAGCGGCCTGATGGGTCTTGCTATGATGATTCTTGACGAACTGGGCCTCGTCGAGAACCATTCCAGCCCATGGGATTTGCGAATAAGCGGCGATATCCATGCGCAGCAGCGTGTAAGAGGTGACGACGATATCGGCCGCGGCCACCTGTTCGGCCAACCCCACCGCCGCCCGGGCGGTGGTGGAGGTCAGCACCACCGCATTCAGGTCGGGGGTGAACTTGCGGCACTCGGCCACCCAGTTGCGGGCCACGCTCGTCGGCGCCACCACCAGGAACTTCCCGGCACCTCCGCTCACCGCCCGCGCGATGAGCGCCAGGGTCTGCACGGTCTTGCCCAGGCCCATGTCGTCGGCAAGCACTCCGCCGATCCCGTTGTCCCACAGGAACGAAAGCCAGTCCAGCCCGTCCCGCTGGTAGTCGCGCAGGTCGGCGTCGAGGCCCGCGGGCGGTTCGATGGGCGCCGGCGGACGCGCGGCGGCCAAACGCGCCAGATTCGCCCGCCACCGGGCGAGCTGCTCGTCGACAACGCCGAGCTCCAGCAGTTCGTCCCACAATGTGACGTTGAGCGATGCGGCATTGACCCGGTCCCCGTCGATCTCACCGAGCGCACGCGCCTCGTCGAGCAGTGCCCTCAACCGGACCAGCTCCGGCGTGTCGAGCCGGAAGTAGATACCCGACGGCAGCAACATGTGCGTTGCGCCAGTAGCCAATTCGCGAATGACCTCGGGCAGGGCCACCGTCTCGCCGTCCACGCACACCGTGACGTTCAGGTTGAACCAGTCACCCGGAACGGAGGTGTCCCCGGAGAACGACAGCACCGGGTCGGCACCGGCAGCTCGGTACCGGCCATCGGCATCGACGATCAGCTCCGCGTAGCAGTCCAGTTGCGGCAGGGTGTGGTCACACAGCACCGCGGCCTCCACCGCGGTGAGAGTGACGCCGCCCAGCAGAGTGCGCCGGGACGCGACCGCGACCGCGTCCACAGCACTCACGGCATTGACGATGGCCCGTAACTCGTGGACGGCCTCGGCGTCGAGCGTCGTGGAGATCCGGCGGTTGACATGCTGTGAGGCTTGACGTTTCCAGTCCTGCGCGGCCGCTGCGACCACCTGCAACGCCGGTAGTACCCGCTGCCAGAGCTCCTCCTCCGCGGCCGGGTCGCGATATCCGATCAGCCCGGCCGAAGACAACGGGTCGAAGTCGTGATGCTGATCGTTGACCTCGTACCGGGTGCTCCAGAAGACCCGTGCGCCGCCGTCGACGACCTTGACGGTCAGCGCGGGCTTCGGGCCGGTGATGGTCGGTGGGACGAAGAGACCGTCGGCGACCTCCATGTCCACGCTGCTGGCCAGCCGGGGCAGGATGTCGACCGCGAGTTCGCGCGCCATGTCGGCCGGGATGTGCACCTGCTCGTGGTGGCCCAGCATTTCGGCCATGGTGCGTGCGGGCACCGGATCGAAGGCACCCATGCGTAGCACCGAGTCGACAACCTGGAACATCCCGTGCGGAGCGGGCATCCCGATCAGCCCGACGCCGTCGGGCTCGCGTTCCTGTCCGTCGACGATCAGGGACACTGACATCACCGCACCGCCGCCGCCCTCGGCGGCGAAGTCCAACCGGAGGTGGACGTTCTTGGCCAACTCGACCGCACGGATGCCCGTTGCGGCGTCTGCCAGGATGGTCACGCCGGCGGCGAGCACGTCGTCGAGCCGTGGCCACAAGGTGGCGGGCATTCCGTTGAGCATCATTCCCTCGCCGCTGTGCGGCGAGGAGTACCGCACCATCTCCGACACCAGCGCCCGCACCGCCCGGTACTGCTCGCGATCGAACTCGCCCGAATCGGGATAGTCCGCGAGGCGACCCCAGGTCAATGCGCGGGTGATCCAGGTGCCCCGTTTGCCCAGCGTCAGCGGACGCAGCATCAGCAGGGTTCCCGGGCGGTAGCGGGTGGGTGCACCGATGGAGAATTCCAGCGCGATCGGTTTGCCGCCCCCTGCCGGGGCGGCCACCTCGTCGAGCACCTTGTCGAGCACGTAGCGCCAACGCTCCACCGGCTCATGGGCCGCATCGGCCGGGGACGCCGCCAGCACCAGGGCGACGGCATGTTTGCAGAACGACCCCACGGGGCATGAACACAGTGCCCACTCGACGACAGCCCGACTTCCCGGCGACAGTCCGACCTCAAGGACATACAGCTGACCATGCGAACCCACGCACCGTCCGCGCAGCAGACGCTCGTCGGCATCGAACTCGATGTCGCGGACCCGGCCCTCGGCGGCATAACGTTCGCCGCGCACGGTCGACTGCGCTCCGAAATCGCGAATCAGCTCGTCACGGGCTATCCCGAAGCCGAATCCAGGCCTCATGCGAGGAGAATAGGGCCACTGTCCGACATGTCCTGGTCACACCCCCGACACACCGCGGGTGACGCACCGACGCCAGATCCTGTGTAGGGTCGAACTGATGTGTGGAGCCGCCGGGGAGGTGCGTCTCGATGGCCGGACACCGGATATTTCAGCGGTGTCGGCCATGGCAGACGCGATGGCACCCAGGGGTCCGGACGCGGCCGGTGTGTGGTCGCAAGGCCGGGTCGCACTGGGTCACCGCCGCCTGAAAATCATTGACCTGACCGAAGCGGGCGCCCAGCCCATGGTTGATCCCGAACTGGGATTGACCGTTTGCTGGAACGGCTGCATCTACAACTACCAGGAGCTGCGCCGGGAACTGTCCGGGCACGGTTACCGCTTCTTCTCGCACAGCGACACCGAGGTGTTGCTCAAGGCCTATCACCACTGGGGTGACCGGTTCGTCGAGCACCTGATGGGGATGTTCGCGTTCGCGATCGTCGAGCGGGACACCGGCCGGGTGCTGCTCGGCCGCGACCGGCTGGGCATCAAGCCGCTGTACATCACCGAGGACAACCATCGGATCCGGTTCGCCTCGTCCCTGCCGGCACTGCTGGCCGGCGGCGGCGTCGACACCCGGATCGACCCGATCGCACTACACCACTACCTCACGTTCCATTCGGTGGTGCCCCCTCCGCTGACCATCCTGCAGGGCATCAAGAAGGTGCCGCCCGCGTCGGTGGTCGCGATCGAACCAGACGGCAGCCGGCACACCACCGTCTACTGGTCACCCGATTTCAGCCGGCACGCCGACCGGGCCGACTGGTCTGAAAAGGACTGGGAGGACGCGGTACTGGAGTCACTGCGGCGCGCTGTCGAGCGGCGTCTGGTGGCCGATGTGCCCGTCGGGTGCCTGCTGTCCGGCGGGGTCGATTCTTCGCTGATCGTCGGCCTGCTCGCCGAAGCCGGCCAACACGGTCTGTCCACCTTCTCGATCGGTTTCGAGTCCGTGGGCGGCGTGGCCGGTGACGAGTTCAAGTACTCCGACATCATCGCCGAGCATTTCGAAACCGATCATCACCAGATCCGGATCGACACCGACCGCATGCTGCCCGCCCTCGGCGGGGCGATCGGCGCGATGAGCGAACCGATGGTCAGCCACGACTGCGTGGCCTTCTACCTGCTCAGCCAAGAAGTGGCCAAACACGTGAAGGTGGTGCAGTCCGGGCAGGGCGCCGACGAGGTCTTCGCCGGTTACCACTGGTACCCGCCGATGGCCGAACCGGGCGCGGCCAGCCTTGACGGTTCGGTGGCCAGCTACCGGGGCGCGTTCTTCGACCGGGACAGCGCCGGAGTGAGTGCGCTGATCAGCGACAGCTACCGCGCCGACGGGGACCCGAGCGGGGTGTTCGTGACCGATCACTTCGCTGCGGCGGGCGCCGAGACCGGGGTGGACCGGGCGTTGCGGCTCGATACGACCGTGATGCTGGTCGACGATCCGGTCAAGCGGGTCGACAACATGACCATGGCGTGGGGTCTGGAGGGCCGCGTGCCGTTCCTCGATCACGAGCTCGTCGAGTTGGCCGCCACCTGCCCGCCGGGCCTGAAGACCGCGTACGGCGGCAAGGGTGTGCTCAAACAGGCTGCGCGCCGGGTGATTCCGGCAGCCGTGATCGATCGCCCCAAGGGGTATTTCCCGGTCCCGGCGCTGACCCACCTCGAGGGGCCGTACCTGGACATGGTCCGCGATGCGCTGTATGCGCCGGAGGCCAAGGAGCGCGGGCTGTTCCGTCCCGAGGCCGTCGACCGGCTGCTGGCCGACCCGAACGGCAGGCTGACTCCTCTGCGTGGCAACGAGTTATGGCAGATCGCGCTGCTCGAGTTGTGGCTGCAGCGCCACGGTGTGACGGGAGCCGCGGCATGACCGCCACCGACCACGATGCGTCGGCCCCGGCACTGGAGCCCGACCACACCGAGGCGATCACGCTCGGCCTGCACGATGCCTCCCCCCAGCACCTCGTCGACGCCATGGCCGACGATGTGGTGCTCGAATTAGGCTGGGGCCGGCTGATTTTCGGGCAGACATTCGCCGACCCCGAGACACTGGCCGAGGTGCTGCAGCAGGAGGGCCCGGGCCGCCGCGACATCTGCATCTACGCCCGCGAATCGCACGTGCTGATCGCCCGCTCCCCCGCGGAACTGTTCATCGACCCGAGCCACACCTACCGGTTGCGGTTCACCGATGAGCTCACCGCGGCCGACCCCGTCGGGTTCACCGTGCGTACCTTGCAGACGCCGAACGACGCCGACGCGATGAACCGGGTGTACGTGCGGTGCGGGATGGTGCCCGCACCCGTCGACGTCATCTGGCACAACCACACCCTCACCCCCGCCGTGGTCTATCTGGTCGCGGTGCGCGACGACGACGGCAGTGTGGTGGGCACCGTCACCGGCGTCGACCACAAGCGACTGTTCGCCGACCCTGAGGACGGGTCGAGCCTGTGGAGTCTGGCGGTGGATCCGGCCGCCGGACTCCCCGGCGTCGGCGATGCGCTCACCAGGACCCTGGCCGGGATCTTCCGCGAGCGGGGCCGGGCTTACCTGGATCTCTCGGTGGCCCATGACAATTCCGCCGCGATCGCGCTGTACGAGAAGCTGGGCTTCCATCGCGTTCCGGTGCTGGCCGTCAAGCGTAAGAACGCGATCAACGAGCCGTTGTTCACCCATCCTCCGGAGACCGTGGACGATCTGAATCCGTATGCCCGCATCATCGCCGACGAGGCGATGCGCCGAGGCATCCGGGTCGAGGTTCTCGATGCAGGCGCCGGAGAGATGCGGCTGTCGCACGGCGGCCGCAGCGTCGTCACCCGGGAGTCGCTCTCGGAGTTCACTTCTGCGGTGGCCATGGCCCGCTGCGACGACAAGCGCCAGACCCGGCGCATCGTCTCCGACGCCGGCATCACGGTGCCCAAGGGCCGGCTGGCCAGTTTCGACGCCGAGGATCACGAGTTTCTGGCAGAGGTCGGCGATGTGGTGGTCAAGCCCACCCGCGGCGAGCAGGGCAAGGGCATCACCGTCGGGGTGGACGGCGGCGACGAACTCGACGCCGCGCTGCACCGAGCCCGCGAGCAGTACCCCGAGGTGCTGATCGAGCAGCGCGCCGCTGGCGACGATCTTCGGTTGGTCGTGATCGACAGCAAGGTGGTGGCCGCCGCGATTCGCAGGCCGGCCGAGATCGTCGGCACCGGCAAGCACACCATCGGTGAGCTGATCGAGACGCAGTCGCGGCGCCGCGCCGCCGCCACCGGTGGGGAATCGCGCATCCCGATCGACGACGTCACCAAGGGCACGGTCGCCGAGGCCGGATGGTCATTCGACGATGTGCTGCCCGAGGGCGAGCGGCTGCGGGTGCGACGGACGGCGAACCTGCACCAGGGCGGGACGATCCACGACGTCACCGCGGAGGTGAACCCGGAACTGTGCCGGGTCGCAGTGGCAGCGGCCGACGCGCTCGGCATACCGGTGACGGGAATCGACCTGCTGGTGCCCGATGTGACGGGCCGTGAGTACGTCTTCATCGAAGCCAACGAACGCCCGGGCCTGGCCAATCATGAGCCGCAGCCCACGGCGGCGGCGTTTGTGGATTTCCTGTTCCCGCAGCAGCCGGGGTTGCCGCAGGCCTGGATGCCTTCGGAGGCGGCTGACTGAGCGCCCGCGCGGAGGGCAGGCTCAGCCCGCCCCGCGTTGTCACTCCAGCGTGACACTCGACGGCCGGAGCCACTCCAGCGTGACAAACGCGAACGGTCCGGTCACCGGCCCACATCTGCTGTCACTCCAGCGTGACACTCGGCGGCCAGAGCCACTCCAGCGTGACAAACCGCCGGGCGGGCTGAGCCTGTGACCTGGACCTGGACCTGAACCTGGACCTGAAGCGCAGGTCACCAACTACTGGTGCGCAGCACGATCTCGGCCGCCAGTTGCGCGGTCGAATCACCGGCATTGCGCCGGCCCGGCATCTCCACCATGCGGAAGTCACCGTAGACATAGCGTTGGCTGGCCTTGGCCACTGCGCGAGCAGCCGGGGTGCTGACCAGCACGGTGGTGTTCATCTCCACCGGGGGGCATTCGTCGTCGCGGATCACGCCGGTGGCGTCGGCGACACGTGGGTGGCCGCGGTCCACGACCACCAGGCCGATGAACTTGTCCAGCCGGGTGGCGGCCAGCTCCCAGGCGAGTTCTCCCCCGAGTCGGTCACCCACCAGCAATGCCCATTTGATGTTGAGCGAGTCGAGAATGCCGACCACCGACTTGGCGGTCAATCGCGGATCGGGACCGATGATCACCGTGCGCAGTGACGCGGTGTGCAACCGTCGGCAGATCGGCTCATAAGCGGCCGGACCGTGATGGCCCGCGCTCAGCACCACCACGGTGGAACCCTTCTCGGGTCCCGAGACGTCGACGGGCGTGGTGAATCCGTCGATCGTCGCGACGGTGGTAAGCATTCGGACAAACTACCGTCCAGTAGCGACGTGCGGGCCGGAATCAATATTGTCCTGACGCCTGCGTCAGCGTGCGTCGAGGCGGTGGGCCTGGATACCGAAAATATCCAGAAATGTCTGCGGCAATGCACCTTTGGCGACGATCGATGGATTCTGGGCCGGGAATGCGATGCCGAAAACCGCCCAGTTGCCGACGTTTTCGAAGGCGAAGAAGATGCTCTGTTCACCACCGCCCAGACGCATGGTCTGTTGATAGGCCAGGGCCGACGCACGCGGCGCGGCGAGCTTGGTGGTGGTCATCGGGATGCCCTTGTCCGCCGGATCGAAATACGTGGAGAACTGCGCGCACCGTTGCGCGGTGTCCGCCAGCCGATCGAGCGGCAAGGGCGAGCTCATCACCGTCAGCACCATGCGCGCGCCGTCGTAGGCGGCGATGATCTGCGCGGCACTGCCCGGGCCCCGCTCGGCGGATTCGGCGATCACCCGGGTCATCCCGTCGCTGCATCCCGCCGGTGTGGACAGCATCGGTGGCGGCCCACCGGATCCGCCCGGACCCACACCGTCGTCGATCACGCGATCGAACTGCACGCCCGGAGGGAAGTCGGCGGGGGTCAGCAACACCTTCTCGAGGGTGGCTCCGGGCCACGTGGGAGATCCGGCGACCACGGTCGAGCAACCGGACACCGTCGTCATGGCGACCAGTCCCACCAAAGCTGCCACCCACCGATGGCGCCGATTCATCTGCCCAGGTTACCGAGGTACGTCGACGAGCGCAGTGCTCATGGTGGGCCGCGGCGGAGGCCCGTGCCACACCAGGTCCATCACGGCATCGACGTCGAGATGTGCGGCCAGCAAGTCGGCCATGAGATCCAACTGGGCATCACGCCGACCCCGGACGTCGATGTCGTCGGCAACCACGAACCCTTCGCGATCCGCGGCCGCGGCGACCTCGGTGAGCCAGGCCCGACGCAGGCGGTCATTGTCGAGCAGACCGTGCCAGTGGGTGCCGTACACCGCGCCGCGACGCAGCCCGATCCCCAGCCAATCATCGGCCGCGCTGCGAGTCACCTGCCCATGATGGATCTCGTAGCCCCACAACGGTTCTTCCCAGTGTCGCAGGGTTTTCTGGAGAGCGAATTCGATGTCGGCATCGATCAGCCCCAGCCCCTCGACTGTTTCCGAGGTCGCGGACTCGACGCCGTCGTCGATGCGGCGGCACAGCATCTGGAACCCGCCGCACACCCCGAGCACGGGCCGGCCCTGGTCTGCGTGTTCGAGAATGGCCTCGGCCAGGCCGCGTCGTCGTAGCCAGGCCAGGTCGCTGACGGTGGCTTTGCTTCCGGGGATCACCACGAGGTCGACGCCGGCGAGGTCTGCGGCGTCGGCGACCCAGCGCACCGCAACGCCGGGCTCGCAGGCCAGTGCCTCGATGTCGGTGGAGTTGGAGATGCGCGGCAGCCTGATCGCGGCGACCGTGAGTGTCTGCGCCCCGCGGGGCGATTGCGGTGTGCCCACCATGCCGCCGGGCCGGACCGACACCGAATCCTCGGTGTCGAGCCAGATTCCGTCGTCGAACGGGATCACGCCGTAGGTGGGCCGTCCGGTCAGCTCGAGCAGCTGCCGCAGTCCGGGTTCGAGGAGGGCTGGGTCGCCACGGAACTTGTTGACGACGAATCCCGCGATCAGGGCCTGGTCCTCGGGGGCCAGGACCGCCACGGTGCCGTGCAGGTGGGCCAGCAGACCGCCGCGGTCGATGTCACCCACGACGATGACCGGCAGGTCCGCCGCGCGGGCCAGCCCCATGTTGGCCAGGTCAGTGGCACGCAGGTTGATCTCGGCCGGTGAGCCGGCCCCTTCACAGATCACCACGTCGAATTCGGATCTCAGCGAGGCCAATTCGTCGGCGACGACGGTGGCGAGCCGCTCCCGGCGGGTGAAGTAATCGCCGGCGGCCACCGTTCCGGCCACTTGGCCGCGGATCACCAACTGCGACGTGCGATCCCCACCGGGCTTGAGCAGGATGGGGTTGAACCTGGTGCTGGGCGCCAGCCCGGCGGCCCGGGCCTGCATGGCCTGGGCGCGGCCGATCTCGCCGCCGTCGACGGTGACCGCCGAGTTGTTGGACATGTTCTGCGCCTTGAACGGCGCCACGGACAGACCCTTACGCGCCAGCAACCGGCACAGCCCCGCCACGACCATGGACTTGCCGGCATCGGAGGTGGTGCCGGCGACCAGCAGCGCCCCGCTCACGGTTGCCGCGTCACGGCAGCGTGAGGATCTCGGCGCCGTCCTCGGTGACCACCAGGGTGTGCTCGAACTGAGCGGTCCACTTGCCGTCCTTGGTCACCACGGTCCAGTCGTCGTCCCAGATCTCGTAGTCGAGCGACCCGAGGTTGATCATCGGTTCGATGGTGAACGTCATGCCCGGTTCCAGCACGGTCTCGACAGCCGGCTGATCGTAGTGCAGAACCACCAACCCGTTGTGGAACGTGGTGCCGATGCCATGCCCGGTGAAATCGCGAACCACGTTGTAGCCGAACCGGTTTGCGTAGGCTTCGATCACCCGGCCGACGATCGACAGAGCCCGCCCCGGCTTGACCGCCTTGATGGCCCGCATGGTCGCCTCGTGAGTGCGCTCGACGAGCAGCCGGTGCTCCTCGGAGACGTCGCCGGCCAGGAAGGTGGCGTTGGTGTCGCCGTGTACGCCGTCGATGTAGGCGGTGACGTCGATGTTGACGATGTCACCGTCCTCGACCACGGTCGAATCCGGAATTCCGTGACAGATCACCTCATTCAGCGAGGTGCAGCAGGATTTGGGAAATGCCTTGTAGCCCAATGTCGATGGATAGGCGCCGTGGTCGATCATGTATTCGTGGGCGATGCGGTCCAACTCGTCGGTGGTGACGCCGGGAGCCACCGCCTTGCCGGCCTCGGCCAGTGCCGCTGCCGCGATCTGTCCCGCGACGCGCATCTTCTCGATCACCTCTGGGGTTTGCACCCAGGGTTCGCTGCCCTCCTGCACGGTGGACTTCCACGCGTATTCCGGCCGCGGGATCGACTTCGGAACCGGCAGGGTCGGTGACTGCACGCCGGGGCGCAGGGCGGTACGAACTGGCATGTGGACAGCTTAATCGTCAGCCCACCGACAACGCCCCCAGCGCCGTGCGCACCCGCTGCGGCAGCGACCCGCCGTGCTCGAGCCAGTCGTCCAGTGCGATGCGCACCGCCGCCATCGCGAGCGCGCCGATCAGGCGCGGCCGGGCGTCGTCCGGGGTCAGGTCGGCGAATCTGGGGGCCACCAACTCGGCGATCGCCGTCTCGTAACCGACGTAGATCTGCAGCGTCCAGGCGCTCAGCGCCGGCGACGACCGGGTCAGTACGGCCAGCTCACGCACCTGATCGCTGATCGTGTCGAAGCCGTCGCCGAGGTCTCCGAACGCGGCCACCACCGCTTCGTGCGCCGACAATCCGCTGGGCTGGGCGGCCAGTTGCGCGGTGATCACGTCCAGCCAGTGCCTGGTCATCCCGTCGGCGACGGCGTCCTCCTTTGAGGAGAAGTACCGGAAGAAGGTGGCCCGTCCGACCTCTGCCTCGGCGGCGATCTGTTCCACCGTGGTGGCTGCCAGCCCGCCGGCAGCCACCAGCGCGGCGGCGCATGCGGCGATCCGGTCGCGGGTGGCCTGCCGCTTGCGAATGTTGAGGGGAATCGGTTCGGTCATTTCACATATGAGACTACGTCTCATTTGAGACCCTGTCTCGCATGAGCGAAGAACGCGCCCCGAAAACCCTCGAAGCCTGGCAGTTCGTCCAGAAAATGCTCGGCGACATCACCGAGATCGTGAAAGGCGATGCCCGCGACGAGCGCGAACTGCTCGACGGGCTACGGGTGGTGTCCCGGGTGGCGGCACTGTGCTCGGAACTGTCGGTGGAGGCCGACCCCGAAGTGCCGTGGTTCTTCGACATGTGCTCGCCCACCCGGATGGTCGGCGGCCCCAATCCCGACGGCCGCTACCTACTCGCGATGATCCGCGGCGACCGCACCTACCGGATCACCGGAACCCGCGGCACCACCGCCTATCTGGGTTTTCAGGTGCTTGCCGGCACCGGCATGACGCCGCGACGGATGGCCGCCTACCTCAGCGACACCGATCTGAAGCTCGACGGCGACACCTTCACGATCGTCGTGTCGGCCGAGCGGCCGGCCGGACTCGACGGCGCGCAATGGCTGCAGATCCCCGCCGACGCCGCCTCGATCGTGGTGCGTGAATACGTCGGCGACGCGGCCACCGAGACCCCGGCAACCCTGCAGATCGCGACCCTCGACGCCGGTCCCCCACAAGCGCTGACCGACGCCGAGGTGGCCGATCAGTTCACCGCGATGGCCTGGACGCTGATGAAGCTGACGACTCTGCACCGCACCATCAAGCCGGAACTGCTGACCCGGCCCAACGAGCTCGTCACCGCCGAGGCCGCCGCGCTGGGGTCCGCGGACACCAGACCCGACAACCTCTACATGATCGGCACGTTCGACCTTGCCGACGACGAGACGCTGCAGCTCGAATTCATCCCGCCGGACACCCGCTACTGGAACGTGACGCTGGAGAACATCTGGCACGAGTGCATCGAGCCCCGGCGCCGACACAGTTCGGTGACGGACAAAGGCGTCGCGGCCGACGCCGACGGCAAGGTGCGAATTGCCATCGGCAACAAGGACTCCGACCACGGCCACTGGCTGGACACCGGCGGCCGTCGCCGGGGGTTCGTGGTGCTGCGCTGGCTGGACAATCCGGCTGCACCCGAGGTGAAGGTGACGGTGCGATGACCCAGCACCGTTTCGATCCCGACACGCTGATCGCCCAAGCCTGCACGATCGCAGACAGCGACGACTTCGGGGAACCCGACGGCTGGCGCGAGGATCTCACACGCCTGGCCGACGGGCTGGCAGGCGAAGCCCGGCTCAACGACCTGGGTATCGAGATCGCCGTCATGGACATCGTCAACCCGCTCGTTCACCGCCTTCGAATCATGCAGTGGCGCAAGGACAATCCGGCTGTTGCGGCTACCCCAGTCGAGCGGCCCATCTTCATCGTCGGTCAGCCTCGCACCGGCACCACCATCCTGTTCGACCTGCTGGCCCAGGATCCCGCGCTACGACCGCCCCTCACCTGGGAGGTCGACGCGCCATGGCCCTTGCCCCGACCCGATACCTACACCACAGATCCGCGCATCGCCCAGATCCAGGCGAACATCGAGATGTCCGAGCAGCTGGTGCCCGGTCTGTTGGCGCATCACCCGATGGGAGCACTGGTCGGGCAGGAGTGCGTGCGGATTTCGGCCGGACAGTTCTGCAGCATGATCTTCTCGACCCAGTACCGGCTACCCACGTACTACCGCTGGCTGCTCCACGATGCCGACCACCGCAACGCCTACCGCTACCACCGGATGTTCCTGCAACACTTGCAGTCCGGAGTGCCCGGGCCAGGTACCGCACCCCAGTGGCTTTTGAAATCGCCTGCCCATCTGTGGCAACTGGACGCGTTGGTCGCCGAG
This sequence comes from Mycolicibacterium arcueilense, assembly GCF_058536225.1. Classification (NCBI taxonomy): domain Bacteria; kingdom Bacillati; phylum Actinomycetota; class Actinomycetes; order Mycobacteriales; family Mycobacteriaceae; genus Mycobacterium; species Mycolicibacterium arcueilense. Next base: position 1,393,063 of record NZ_JBZTYL010000007.1, on the reverse strand, counting down.
TACCCGGACGCGCTGATCGTGCAGACCCACCGCGATCCGCTCAACGTGATCTCCTCGATCGCCGCGCTCACCACGCACCTGCGTCGACTGGCCTCCGATCACAGCGACATCACCGAATGCGCCACGCAATCGCGCGAGGAGATCGTCGTCGGGCTGGAGAACTCGATGAAGGCCCGCGACTCCGGGATACTGGCCGCGGGCCAGATCGTCGACGTCCAGTTTGCCGACTTCATCCGCGATCCGTTCACCACGATCCGCGGCATCTACGAGGCACTGGACCGCGAGCTCACCCCGGTGGCCGAACAGCGCATGCGGGACTTCCTGGCTGCACACCCCGGGGACAACGGCGGCGCGCGCTACACGTGGAGCAACACCGGTCTTGACGCCGGGGAGGTTCGCGCCCAGGTCGCCGGCTATCAGGAGCGGTTCGGCGTCCCCACCGAAGCGCTGCGGTAACCGCTGCGAGAGCGCTCCTCTCATGAACCGGTAATGGTGTTACCGTACGGGGATGACTGAGGCACGGCGATGACCGAAACCGTTCATGTGCTGCAACTGCTGGACTACCGCGAGGTCGAGTCGAGCGCCGACCGGCTGGTACTCGAAATGGACAACCGGCCCGACCTCGCCAACGTCCGCGGCGCCCTGCAGGGCGGGCTGGTGGCTACCCTGATCGACATCGCGGCAGGGATGCTGGCCGGCAATGCCAGCGGGGTCGGCTACGACGTGACGACCGCCGACCTCAACATCCACTTCCTCGCGCCGATCATGGGAACGGCTCGCGCGGAGGCGAAGGTCGTACGGGCCGGTAAACGCCTCATCGTGACCTCGGTCGACGTCACCGACGTCACCCGCGACCGACTCGCGGCTCGCGCGACCCTTACGTTCGCGGTGCTCGAACCCCGCTGAGATCAGGACCGGCGCAGCGTTAGCTTCCAGTTGCGCCGCGGCCCACGGATATCCACCGAACCGCACACCACCTTGCCGGTCAGGATGATGTGTGGGGAGCCGTCGGCCGGCGCGTCGCGACGGTGATCGTCGGCGCTGCCCACGATCACCTCGACGTCGTCGATGGAGGCGCTCGCGCCGTCCGGCAACCGGATCTCCACCGACCCGAATTTCATGTCCAGCTCGATGACCACCATCGGCCCGGCGAACCGGGCCCGGGTCAGATCCAGCTCCACCGAGCCCATCCGGCGCACCAGTGCCAGCCGGGTCGGAACGGTCCATTCACCCTGACGTTTCAGTGAGCCGAGCACACCCCGCAACTCGACGCGGTCGGTGGCGGTGGTGACGATGGCTCCAGGTCCCGGCAGATCCCCCACCAGCGCATCGAGGTCCGAATGCAGACGGGCGTGCGAGACCATCGCCGAGCGCTCCTCGAACTCGGCGATGTCGATCAGTCCGAGTGCCACGGCATTGTGCAGCCGCCGCAGCGTGCCATTGCGGTCCGCATCGGAGACCCGTAGGTCCACAGATTGTTCATTGATCCCTGTCATGGCAGGTTCAACGGTACCGCCGTTCAGGCCAGGTAGTCCGGGGGCAGGCTGTCGAACATGGTCTTGCACATCCGCACCGCGTACTCCGAGCTGCCGCCACCGACGATCAGCGCAGCGAACGCCATGTCCCCGCGGTAGCCGGCGAACCAGGAGTGCGAGCCCCCCATGAACTCGGCCTCTCCGGTCTTGCCGCGCACATCGCCGAGCCCGTTGAGATCCTTGGCCGTGCCGTTGGTCACCACCAACCGCATCATCGGCCGTAGTCCGTCCACCATCTTCGGGCTGATCGGCGCCCCCGCGCGGTCGACCATGGTCTGGCGGCCCTCGATGAGTTGCGGCACCGGCGTCCTGCCCGCCGCGACGGTCGCGGCCGCCAGCGCCATGCCGAACGGGCTGACCAGCACCTTGCCCTGACCGAAGCCGTCCTCGGTGCGCTCGGCCAGGTCCACCGTCGGCGGCACCGAACCGGTCAACGTGTTGAGGCCGTCCACCTGGTAGTCGGTACCGATGCCGTAGCGCGCAGCAGCCTGGGTGAGACCGCGCGGCGGCATGCGGCTGGCGAGTTCACCGAAGGTGGTGTTGCACGAATTGGCGAATGCGCGTGACATCGGAACGGTGCCGAGATCGAATGCGTCGTAGTTGGTGACGGTCCGGTGCCCGATGTCGAGCGTGCCGGGGCAACCCAAAAGGGTGTTGGGCGTGGCCATGTCGCGCTCGATGGCCGCGCCCGCGGTGACCATCTTGAAGGTCGATCCGGGCGGGAACTGGCCCATCGTGGCGAGCGGTCCGATGGCGTCGGCGGCCCCGTTCTGCGCGACGGCCAGGATCTCGCCGGTGGACGGTTTGATCGCGACGATCATCGCCTGCTTGCCCGTGGTGTTGACCGCGTTCTGTGCGGCGTCCTGCACGGAGCGGTCCAGGCTGATGGTGATCGACGGTGCCGGATCACCGGGCACCTCGTTGAGCACGTCGACATCGACGCCGTTCTGATTGACCGTGACGACCCGCCAGCCCGGCTGACCGTCGAGCTGGTCGGCCACCGATCTCTTGACCTCGTTGACGATCGCCGGGGCGAAAGTCTCGTCGGTGGGCAGCATTTCGGGTTGCGGGGTGATGACGACGCCGGGCAGCCGGCCGATGGCGGGCGCGATCCGGTCGTTGTCGGCTTGCCTCAGCGTGATCAGGCTCATCGGCTGCGCGGACGCGCTGGCCTGTTCGGCAAGTCGCTGCGGGTCGCCCAGGGCGGGGTCGAATCCCCGCAGGGCGTCGGCGACCGCACGGGACGTCGGCATCAGCGCGGCACCGGCCGCTCGCGCGTCGAGTGCGTAGGCATAGATGTAGCCGGGCACCAGCACGTCGGTACCGCCACGCTCGTTGACCGATGCCCGTCGCGGCGCGTCGGCCCGCAGGGCAAAGGTCTGGTGCTCACCCAGCCTGGGGTGCAGTCCGGTGGCGCTCCAGCGCACCTCCCACCGACCCTCGTCGCGGATCATGTTGAGTTGGCCGTCGTAGGTCCAGCTGCGGTTCTTCGGCAGGTGCCAGGTGTAGCGGTAGGTGACGCTGCCGGTGTCCCCGGCGTACTTCGAACCGAGGATCTGCGCGTCGAGTCCGGTGGCCTGCAAACCGTTCCACGCCTCACCGAGGGCGGTTTTGGCATCGTCGGGCCGGTCGGCCAGCGCCGCCGCGGCGGCGGTGTCACCAGTGGCCAGCGCCGCGAAGAACTGTTCGGCGGCGGGCTCGGGCCCGTCGGGCCGCGGGGTGCAGGCACTGAGCGCCGTGGCCCCGAGGACCGCGATGACCGTCAACAGGCCTGCGGTCCGTGTGACTGATGATGTTTGAGTTGCCATTGAGGCTGATGTTAGAAACGTCGACGCCGGAATCGTCGGAGGCGCACCGATACCGAACCGAGACTGTGGTGAGACCGACGAGTTGCCCGCTTCACACGTCCAGCGCACTCAACAGGATTTCGAGGCCGCGCCGGAACTCCTCATCGGGCCCGATCCCTGCGGCGGCAGCCGCGGTCTCCGACAACAGCGGGTAGTCGCCGGCCGGCAAACCCGCCAGGACCTGAGTTCCGGGCCCGGCCAGGCTTCCCAGTGTCTCGATCTCAAGCGCTCCGAAGATGTAGGCGAGCAGTGCCCGGAACGCGTAGACCCGTCGCTTGCCGTCATATCCGGCGGCTGTGAGCACGCCGAGCACCGACTCACCCCAGCACAGTGACGCCGGCGAGCGGTGCCGATGCGTGAGCATCAGCGGTGCCACCGCCGGATGCCGCGCAGTCGCCGTACGTACCCGCTCGGCGAGCTCAGCGAGCTGGTGGCGTGTCGATCCCCGCGGCAACGCGAGGTCGACTCCGTCGAGCACGAGGTCCACCACCATCGCTTCGAGCTCGTCCCGATCGGCCACGTAGCGATACAGCGACATGGTGCCCATGCCCAACCGACGAGCGACAGCACGCATCGACAGACCCGCCAGCCCGTCGGTGTCGACGACCTCGAGCGCGGCGGCGGCAACCTGACGTTGGGTGAGTGAGCGTGGGCGAGGCATGACGATTGACAGCGTACACCGTACTCCTATAGCGTCCAATCATAGGCGTACAGCGCACTCTAACCAGGAGGAGCCGTGACCACATCCGCCTCACCCAAGGCGCCCACAACCATCGGCCGATACCAATTCCGCAGTGTCACAGGCGAACACATACCGGTGCCCGATCCGAGCGATCTGGTCCACCTACAGTTCAGGCGCTTCGCCGGCTGTCCGATCTGCAATCTGCATCTGCAGTCCTTCGTCGCCCGGCATGCCGAGATCAACGCCGCGGGCATCCGCGAAGTGGTCTTCTTCCACTCCCCTGCCGCCGAATTGGCCGAGCACACAGCGGATCTGCCGTTCGCGACGGTCGCCGACCCGGACAAGGACATCTACCGGCAGTTCGACGTGGAGTCCAGCCCCCGCGCCCTGCTCGATCCCCGCAGCTGGCCGGCGATCATCCGGGGCAGTGCCCTGACCCTGCGCGGGCGATTCCGCGCCCCGGCCGGCCGGCAGGCCGGTGGACGACTAGGGCTACCCGCGGATTTCCTGATCGCACCGGACGGCGTGGTACTCGCGGCCAAATACGGCGCTCACGCCGACGATCAATGGTCGGTCGACGAGCTGCTGGCACGAGCCGCCGCCGGACAGCGATGACGCCCGGGCCCGACGCGCTCAGTCGAGCAGGATGGTGGCGAACGTGCCGACCTGTCCGAAGCCGATGCGGGCGTACGTCGCCCGGGCCACGGTGTTGTAGCTGTTGACGTACAGGCTCGCGATACGGCCCGAGGCCACCACGGCGGCCGCCAGCGCAGCCGTCCCGGACGTGCCGAGCCCATGGCCCCGCCACTCCGGATGCACCCACACACCCTGGATCTGGCCGACCGTGGGCGACTGCGACCCGACCTCCGCCTTGAACACCACCTCGCCGCGCTCGAACCGGGCCCACGCCCGTCCCGCGGCGATCAGGCTGGCGATGCGGCGACGGTAACCACGTCCACCGTCGCCCAACCGCGGGTCGACACCGACCTCGCCGATGAACATGTCGATGGCCGCCACCAGGTAGGTGTCGAGTTCCTCCATCCGCACCGGGCGGACCGCCGGGTCGATCGCGCAGATCGGCATCGAGTTCAACGCCATCAGCGGCTGCTGCTCGCGGACGTCGCGGGCCGAACCCCACACCGATTCCAGCCGACGCCACATCGGCATCACCAGCTCGGCGCGGCCCACCACCGAGGAGCAGCGCCGCGCGGTGCTCATCGCCTTGTCCGAGAAAGCCTTGAGATCCTCGGTGTCCCCGCGCAGCGGGATCAGATTGGGCCCGGCGTAACACAGCGATTCGGTGACGCCGCGCCGCGTCCACAGCTCCCCGCCGATCGCGCCGTGCTCGACGCCGAACTCGGCGACACGCGCGGCCACCATGCACGACCCCACCGGGTCCTCGTCGAACACCTGCAGGCAGGAGGTGGCGTCACGCACCACGGACACTCGTCGCTCGTCGACGAGTCGAAACAGCGGCGGAGCCGACATTGGCGATTCCCTCTGCTCAAGCCAAGGCTGGGTGACCCCGCTCACAGGGTCGCTATCAGCTTACGGTCACCACAGGCGAACCGCTGGCATCATCTGAACCCGCGGATTCCGCCAGGCGCATCGCCTCTTCGATCAGGGTCTCCACGATCTGCGCCTCGGGCACGGTTTTGATGACCTCACCCTTGACGAAGATCTGGCCCTTGCCGTTACCGGAGGCAACGCCCAGATCTGCCTCTCGGGCCTCGCCCGGACCGTTGACCACACAGCCCATCACCGCGACCCGCAGCGGGACGTCGAGTCCGTCCAGCCCCGCGCTCACCGCGTTGGCCAGCGTGTACACGTCGACCTGGGCGCGCCCGCAGGACGGGCAGGACACGATCTCCAGGCCACGCGGTCGCAGATTCAGCGACTCCAGGATCTGATTGCCGACCTTGACCTCTTCGGCCGGCGGCGCCGACAGGGACACCCGGATGGTGTCGCCGATGCCCTCCGACAGCAACGCGCCGAACGCCACCGCGGACTTGATGGTGCCCTGGAACGCCGGACCCGCCTCGGTGACACCGAGGTGCAGCGGGTAGTCGCACTGGGCGGCCAGTTGGCGGTACGCCTCGACCATGATCACGGGGTCGTTGTGCTTGACGCTGATCTTGATGTCGCCGTAGCCGTGCTCCTCGAACAGCGACGCCTCCCACAGCGCGGATTCGACCAGCGCCTCAGGCGTGGCCTTGCCGTACTTCTGCAGCAGCCGCGGATCCAGCGAGCCGGCGTTGACGCCGATCCGGATCGGGATGCGCGCATCCCCGGCGGCCTTGGCCACCTCTTTGACCCGGCCGTCGAACTCCTTGATGTTGCCGGGGTTGACGCGCACGGCGGCACAGCCGGCGTCGATCGCGGCGAAGATGTACTTGGGCTGGAAGTGGATGTCGGCGATCACCGGGATCTGGCTGTGCCGGGCGATCTCGGCGAGCGCGTCGGCGTCCTCCTGCCGGGGGCAGGCCACCCGCACGATGTCGCAGCCCGAGGCGGTGAGTTCCGCGATCTGCTGCAACGTCGAGTTGATGTCGTGCGTCTTGGTGGTGCACATGGACTGCACCGCGATCGGGTGCTCGCTGCCGATGCCGACACCGCCCACGTCCAGCTGACGGGTCTTGCGGCGCGGCGCCAGGGTCGGCGCCGGGGGCGCGGGCATTCCCAAACCGATGGACGTCATGTTGTCGGTTCTCCTACTGGAAGATGCTGAGTGGGTTGACCAGGTCTGCGGTCACGGTCAGCAGCATGTAGCTGACCACTACCAGCAACACCACGTACGTGGCGGGCATGAGCTTGAGGTAGTTGACCGGGGCTGCGGCCACTTTGCCGCGGGCCGCCCGGAACATGTTGCGGATCTTCTCGTACGTCGCCACCGCGATGTGGCCACCGTCGAACGGCAGCAGCGGCACCAGGTTGACCGCGCCGAGCACAAAGTTCAACTGCGCCAGGAAGAACCAGAACGCCACCCACAGCCCGGCCTCGACCGTCTCGCCACCGATGATGCTCGCGCCGACGACGCTGATCGGGGTCTCCTTGTCGCGCTCACCGCCGCCGATCGCGTCTACCAGGGCCCCGATCTTGGTCGGGATCTTGGCCAGCGAGTGGGCCAACTGGACACTCATGTCGCCGGTGAACGAGATCGTCGCGGGCACCGCGGTGATCGGGTTGTACTGCGTCGGCGGCTTGACGGGGACGGCGCTGACGCCGATCGCGCCGACGGTGGCCGCTTCCTTGGCGTCCGCGCTGGTGAACCGTTGCGTCTGGGTCACGTCGACGACGGTGGTGATGGTCTGACCGTCACGCTTGAGTTCGATGGACACCGGACCGTTGAGTTTGCGGACCGCTGCGGCCATCGCGGAGAAATCGGACACCTGCGTGTCGCCGACCTTGACGATCTCGTCACCGGCCAGGATCCCGGCCTTCGCCGCCGGCCCGGCACCTTGGCACTCACCCATCTTCTCCAGGGTCAGTTGCGGTGCGACACAACCCGTTTCACCCACGATGGCGGTGGTGGGCTGGTTGATGTTGGGCAGACCCCACATGATCGCGATGGCGTAGAGGAGCACGAACCCGATGATGAAGTTCATCGCGGGCCCGGCGAACAACACCGCGACGCGCTTCCACACCTTCTGCTTGTACATCGCATACGGCCGGTCTTCGGGTGCGATCTCGTCGACCGACGTCATGCCGGCGATATCGCAGAACCCACCCAGCGGGATCGCCTTGAGGCCGTACTCGGTCTCCCCCAGCCGGTTGGGCCGCCGCGTCGACCACAGCGTCGGGCCGAAGCCCACGAAGTAGCGTCGCACCTTCATCCCGGTGGCGCGCGCCACCCACATGTGCCCGCATTCGTGCAGGGCCACCGATACCAGGATGGCCAGCGCGAACAGCGCGATGCCGATAACGAACATCATTTGGTGACGAGCCCTTTTCTGACGGATTTCTGCTCGACCGTGCGCCGTGCCAGTTCCTTGGCCCACCGCTGCGCGTCGAGTACTTCTTCCACGGTAGCGGGTTCGGCGGCCCACTGGTCGGCAGCGTGCAACACGTCACCGACGGTTTGCACAATCGCCGGGAACGGGATGCGGCCCGCGAGGAACGCCTCGGCCGCCTCTTCATTGGCGGCGTTGTACACCGCGGTCAGGCATCCCCCGCCGGTTCCGGCCGCCCGCGCCAGGTTCACCGCGGGGAACACTTCGTTGTCCAGCGGCAGAAATTCCCAGGTGGAGGCGGTGGTGAAGTCACAAGAAAGGGCCGCACCCGGTACCCGTGCCGGCCAGCCCAGCGCCAGTGCGATCGGCAGTTTCATGTCCGGTGGGCTGGCCTGGGCCAGTGTCGAGCCGTCGGTGAAGGTGGCCATCGAGTGCACGATCGACTGCGGATGCACCACGACCTCGATGCGCTCGTAGTCGATGCCGAACAGGAGGTGGGTTTCGATCAACTCCAGGCCCTTGTTGACCAGGGTGGCCGAGTTCAGCGTGTTCATCGGGCCCATGGACCAGGTCGGATGCTTGCCGGCCTGCTCCGGGGTGACCGATTCCAGGTCGGCGGCCGACCATCCGAGGAACGGACCGCCCGACGCGGTGAGCACGATCTTGGCGACCTCGTCGGCGGTGCCGCCCCGCAGGCACTGGGCCATCGCGGAGTGTTCGGAGTCCACCGGGACGATCTGACCGGGTCCGGCCGCCTTGAGCACCAGGGGGCCACCCGCGACGAGTGACTCCTTGTTGGCCAGGGCCAGCCGCGCACCGGTGGCCAGGGCGGCCAGTGTCGGCGCCAGCCCCAACGCCCCGACCAGCGCGTTGAGCACCACATCGGCTTCGGTGTTCTCGACGAGGCGGGTTGCCGCGTCGGGCCCGGCATAGGTCACGTCGCCGACCTTCTCCGCGGCGGCCGCGTCGGCCACCGCGATGTTGGTCACGCCGGTCGCGGCGCGCTGGGCGGCGAGCAGGTCGGGGTTACCCCCACCGGCAGCCAGGCCGACGACCTCGAACCGGTCCGGATTGGCTGCGATGACGTCGAGTGCCTGCGTGCCGATGGATCCGGTGCTTCCGAGGATCAGCACGCGCTGCCGCGCCGGGGAATCGCTCACCAGACCATTGTGCCGCGCTGTGACCGGCGTCCCCTAATGCGTACGGGCCGACGGGTCGGCGGTGGCCTCGATCTTGAGTACCACCCCGTCGCGGATGGTCAGCACCACGACGGCGAACAGCCGGCGCCGGTCGTAGGCCAGCAGCACCGGCTCGGCCGCGCACACCACCGTCGCGCCTGGTCCGAGGTAGCGGAGCAGGTTTGTCGCGACGTCCCGGCGGCCGTGGTTGACCTGACGCAGGGCCGGGTCGGTGAGCACGGTGCCGACCCCCCAGACACTCGGGTCGAGCACCGAGGCCAACGCCGCCACGTCGCCGTTGGCACACGCGGTGATGAACGCATCGGTGACCTGTCGGTGCTCGTCGGTGCTGACCTCATCCAGCGTCGGCGCGGCGCCGGTCACCTTCGTCCGGGCGCGGCGCGCCAGCTGGCGGCACGTTCCGACCGGGCGTCCCACGGTGTCGGCGATGTCGTCGAACGGGATCCGGAAGATGTCGTGCAGTACGAATGCAACGCGCTCGCCGGGACTGAGCCGGGTCAGCACCGCCAGCAGTGCCGAGCCGACCTGGTCGTCGAGCGTGACGCGGTCTGCCGGGTCGGAGCCGACAGCCGCGGTGGTGTCCAGTGCCGCCGAGCCGTCGGGGCGCTCGAACCGAGCCCGGGCCGACCGCAGGAGGTCCAGGGACAGCCGGCCTGCCACCACGGTCAACCAGGCGCGAACGTCATCGAGATGTTCCTGGTCGGCGCCGGCCAGCCGCAGAAACGCCTCCTGGGCGATGTCCTCGGCGTCGCCGATGTCGCCCAGCATGCGGTAGGCGAGGTTGACCAGATAGGGATGGTGGTCGCGCCACGCCGCCTCGAGACCGGCAGATCCGTTCATGTGTCTACGACGAATCCGCGGCCCGAAAAGTTACTCGCGGCCTTGAATTGGTGCCGCTGTAACTTTTCGGACGGCCGCCCCGTCCTTGATTGCATGAACACAATTCTCGTCACGGGCGCAACCGGCAATGTCGGCCGCCCGCTTGTCACCGAACTCGTCCGTGCCGGTGCCCAGGTGCGCGCGGTCACCCGTGATCCGCAGACCGCGGCATTCCCTCCCGGCGTCGAACTGGTCCCGTCGGCCGCCGAGGGCATGGCCGGCGCATCGGCGGTATTCCTCAATTCCCGGGCGCTGGGGCAGGAGCTGGCCGCGACGGTCGAACTGGCCCGCGCCGCCGGGGTGCAGCGCCTCGTCGCGTTGTCGGCGATCAATGCCGATGACGACGACTCCCGCCAACCGTCACGTGTGCGCGGGGACCGCAACCGCGAGGTCGAGGAGCTGGCCGTGGCCTCCGGCCTGGAGTGGGTCAGCCTGCGCCCCACCGTGTTCGCATCCAACTTCGCCGGCATGTGGTCGGCGCAGATCCGGGCCGGCGATGTGGTGAGCGGACCGTATGCCGGCGCGTCTACCGCAGTGATCGTCGATGCTGACATCTCGGCCGTCTCTGCGGTCGCGCTGCTCACCGATGACCTTGTGGGACAGCGCATTCCGCTGACCGGCCCACAGGCGCTGACCAACACCGAACTGGTGGCCACGATCGGGCGCGTGCTGGACCGGCCGCTGCACTATCACGAGGTGCCCACCGAGGTGGTGCGGCAGCGGTTCGTCGATCTGGGTTTTCCGCCCGCGTTCGCCGATGCCTACATGGGCCTGTTGGCCGACACGGTCGAAAGGCCCGCACTGGTCACCCACGAGGTGGACAAGATTCTCGGGCGGCCGGCCACGCCGTTCGCCGATTGGGTAGCCGACCACCGCGAGATTTTCGCCAATAACTGAGGAGGACAAGACATGTCGGAACACGTGACCGAGCCCCACCCACCGCGGTGGCTCAAGCCGATGAACAGGGTGATGATGGCGGTGCAGAGCCTCGGCATCCCGACCGGCCCTGCGATGGTACTCACCGTTCCGGGCCGCAGGACGGGTAAACCCCGCAGCACTCCGATGACGCCGTTCGACCACGACGGCGGGCTCTACACCGTTGCCGGCTACCCCGGCTCGGACTGGGCGGCCAATGCCCGCGCCGCCCGTACCGGAACGCTGACCCGGGGCCGACGGTCCCGGACGGTCAGGATTGTCGAACTCACGCCGGACCAGTCGCGTCCGGCGCTGCGAGCGTTCGCGGTCAAGGTTCCGGTCGGTGTCGGGTTCGCCAAGCGCAGCGGCCTGGTGGTCGACGGCACACCCGACGAGTTCGAGGCACTGGCAGGACGTTTGACGGTGTTTCGGTTCGATCCGGCCTAGCGCGCCGCGGACAACCGGTCGGCTAAGCGGAGTGGCCCGCGGACACCGGACCGACGGCACGGCGGATCGAGATGTCTCCCGATCCGGTGCGGGCCTGGAGCCTGAAGGTCTCGTCGCCGTCGGCCGGGCCGTCCGAAGACTGCAACCCGTTGTCGACAGTGCCGGAGTGGGTCTTGAGTTCGAGCCGCGCGGCAGTGCCCTCCGGAATGCCGACTTCGACCTCGCCGCTGCCGGTTTGCGCACTCAGTGCACCGTTGACGGCTACGGCGATGGTGACAGAACCCGAGGCGGTTTGATGCCTGGCGTGACCGCGCAGCGTTCCGACGGTCAGGCTGCCGCTGGCCGCCTGGAACTTCAGATCGCCATCCACTCGGTCGATCTGCGCGTCGCCGGACGCCGTGGCGATCCGCGCGTTGCCCGTCAGATCGCCGACGGTGATGTCACCGGAGGCGCTGTCTGCCTTGAGGTTTCCCACGAGAGTGGCCACCCGCATCGCTCCGCTGGCCGTGGCGAGGCGGCAGTCCGAGTACCCACCGTCGGCGTCGATGTCGGCCGACGCCGAGGACAGGTTCAGCCGGGAGCCGGTCGGCAGGGCGATGTCGACGCGGACCGCTCCCCCGCGCCCCATCGACAGGACCTTCCGGCCTGCGGTCACCACGAGGGTGCCGTCGTGAAAATCGATCCGGGCCTGCTCGGCCGCACGCACGTCGGAGGTGCGTTCGGGATCCCGCGGCTTGATGTCGACGACGGTGTCGTCGCGGTCGGTGGCTGCCAGGTGCACCGAGCCGGCAACGACTTCGACGACGGCCGTGATGGGTTCGGCGGTGTGGAACTTGGGCATCGGTTTCTCCTGTCGATCGGTCAGCGGACCCAGCCGCTGAAGGTCTTGTCGGTGCCGCGACTCGGACGCCCGGTCCGACCGAGGGCCGCTGCGGCGGAACGTACGAGCCAGGCATTCACGGACACACCGTCGCGTCGAGCGGCGGCCTCCACTCCGGCACGAAGGCTGTCCGGGAGTCGTAGTGACACGCGCCAGGTACCGCCGTCGCCGTCGTCGGGGACGTCCACGACGGGCTGCGCGGGAGCGTCGGCCTCCGCGGACTCGACCGCGAACTCGGGGTCACGCCCGTTGAGCCGGACGTGGACGGATCCGGGAGCGAGTTCACGGGTGATCTGCTCGGCCGCCTCGGACAGCGCCTCCAGCAGTGCCAGCCGCAGCGCCGAATCCAGTGGCACGGTCAGTCGCTGGGCCAACGCCTCGGCCTCGACTCCTCCCGCCGCGGCGGCCACGCCGAGTTCGTGCCGGACGGTGTCGACATACGGCTGCAAGTCCATGCTGTCATATTGACATCATTTCGATGTCATCACAAGCAGCATGTTGACGCAATTCCACCGCGGCGCGCGCTGACGGACCACCTCGGCGCGACCGTATGCTCAGGCGGATGAACTCCGCCGAGGACGCCCGGACGATCCCCGTCACTGCTCGGACCGAGTACCTGACCAGCCGCCACGGGGCGACCCTGGCCGCGGCGGGCACCGCGGGAGTGGCCGGCCTGGCCGCACTGGTGGGCCTCAACTACCTCGGGGCACCAAGCCTTCTCACTGCAGTGGTCGCGGCACTGCTCGTCACCGTGGCGTTGGGCACGGCCACGTACGGGCGCCTGGAGAAGCCGGGCGCGGTGCTGATCACGGTCGATGCCGACACCGTCTATCTCGGCGATGAGACCCACGCGATCGTCAGTTACCCGTTGTCGTCGCTGACGGCAGTGAGCCGAGCAGGTCCGGCCGGTGAGACCGCGGCGACGACCAACACCCGGCGCCTGACGGTTCGTGGCCAGAACTACCTGACACTCACCTTCGCCACCGGCAGTGACGCCACCAACGGCACCGACGAGTGGCGGGTGGCTGTCGTCGGATCCGATCCCGCGGCAGCCGAGATCCTGCGCCGCCTGCGGGCGACGCTGCCCGATGCCGAACCCGACGACGTCGAGACGCCTGCCGCGCCGTCGACGCCCAACCCCACATCGCGGATCGCCGACGCCGGTACCGACGAGGCGGCAAAACGGTTGTGGGAGGAAGCATCCCGGCGCCACAACGAGATCCTGAGCGCCTATGGCAGTTACGAACTGGACCCGACGATGATGCTGCGCTATCCAGCCATCACCGATGTGACGGTCGATACCACCCAAACTTTCCACGTCGCGCTCGATGAGGCAGCGGCCCTGCGCACCGAGGACTATCCGGGCAACAGGAGCCTGGCCGACGCCTACCAACAGGCAGTGGTCACGCTGCGCCGAGCCTGGATCGCCTGCGAATCACACGGCAAGAAGGTCGGCACCACCTATCTCGAACCGGCCGACCAGACCGAATTGGACACTGCGCTCAAGCTTTACAACCACGCGGAATCGAGTACGGCACCAGCCGAGCAGGCGGCGTATTACGGGCGGGTCCGCGACATCGTCACCAAACTCGTCGACCGCGGCGTCCTGCATCCACCCAAAGTCCAACTGGTGCAGCTGGAAGGCGTCACCCGGCGGTCCATCGAGGCCGCAAGGCCGAGCTGAACTCAGTGGCCGCAAGGCCGAGCTGAACGCAGTGGCGGCCCAGCTGACGAGTCAGATCGCGCCCGGCGCGAGGAATTCTCCGGTGAGCGAGTACGTCCCCGTCGCCTCTTCGACACCCGCGAGCTCGATCCGGACCGCCAACCGGTGCTCGTCGATCTCCCGGTCCGTCAGCCAGATGTCGACGGCCTCGCGTTCGTAGGGCTCCAGGGCGCCGCGTTGCATCGCCTGTGCGCGAACGGATTCGAAAGCCTGCTGCGAGATGTCATCGAAGGAGAAGGTCTGCCGTCCCGAGTTGTACGACTCGTCGGTGATCTCGGGCAACTCTCCCGGTACGACGATGATCTGGCCGGCTCGGTCACCGGTCTGGAAATCGAGCATCACACCGCCGTTGGTCTGGACTTCGCTCGGGCGCGCTGTCGGTGTGGCCCGGTGTGTGCCCCGGATCTCGAAGTTGGTCAGCACCCGGTCTGAGGGGGCGATCCCGGCGAGCGCCAAGCCGTCTCGCGCCTTCTGGAACGAGACCGCGAAATCTGCCGGGTCGAAGATCTCGCCCACGGTGCCATCGGGCAGCGCGTCGATGGTCTTGCTGCCGAAAGTACCGGTCAGAATCACCGGAGCGCCGGGGCCCGACCGCTTGATCTCCAGGGTGTCCAGTTTGCTGAGCCGGCCCTGTGAATCAAGTTGGCGCACCATCTTGTCGACGATCGCGTTCAGATCGGTCGACGCGATGTCGGTGGCGAGAAATGTGCTGTCTTTGCGCTGAACTCGCGGCGATGGAGTGGTGAACGCGTCTCCGCCGTTGTTGATGTACACGGTCGTCGTGTCGCCGTTGGTCGGGTCGAGCACTGTCCCGTAATCCGACCCGCTGCCGGTGAGGCGGACATCGAGCAGATTGTTGGCCGCGGCCGGGCCGAATTGCGCGGTGATCGCGCGGATCATGCCGTCCCGTCGGACATTCAGATTCATGCTCTTGGACTTGGGCCCGGCGTCGGCACGCGGCGCCGCGGGGGCCGATGCGTTGGTGAGCGAGATGTGCCAGGCATCGCCGACGCCGAAGATCACCGTGAGCGCCACCAGGATGGTGACCGCCGGATAGATCACCGCCCACTTGCCGGGCTGATCGTGGAACTCGGGTGGGCGGGCCGGCTCGCGGGGCGGCAGCCGCTTGGGTGGCAACACGGTATCGGGGCTGTCGGTCAGTGACCGGAAGTCACCGCGCGACATCGAGGCGATCCACCGCGCCTGATAGGCGGTGTCGTGCGGCGGGCTGATCGTCGCGGTCACCAGCGTCGGCTGCAGATCATCCTCGGCGAGGATACTGCGGGTCAGTGCGTCAACCCGTACCGGCACCATTTCGCCGAGGGTCTGCTCGACGAACGGATCGAGTTCGGAGACGCGTGATGGCCGGGGCGTCAGCGCGACTCCCCCGACGATCAGTGGAATCGACAGCAGCAGCGCGACCCACCAGGAGTTATAGGCGCCCAGTCCGATGCCGAGAGCGATGAGCACACCGGCCGCGCCGGCCTGGCCGACCCGCACCGTCCGCTTCACCGTCGCTCCTCTGCACTGTTTGCTTTTTCAAAAGCATAGGGCGATCTGGGCGAGCTGCTCTACTGCACCTTCGCGATGATCGTCTCGGCGAACTGCTCGATGGGACCGCGGAATCGGTCGACGCCGCTGGCGCCGTTGGGCATTGAGAGCCAGGGCGCACACATCACCGCGGTGATCCCGTGATCCTCGGCCCGCTTGTACAGGTCCGGCGAGGGCGGATCCAGCAGTGCCAGGATGATGTCGAACGGCTCGTCCTGCCGCCCGTAGTCACGGCGCAGTTCGGCCAACCTGGCGGTGTAGCGGGTGGCCTGCTCCAGGGTGTACGCGTAGCCGATCCAGCCGTCGCAGGATCGGGCCGCACGCCGCAGCGCCGCCTCTGATTCACCGCCGCACAGGATCGGCACGGGGGCGGGCGGATGAGGTTCGATCATCAGCTCGGGAATCGAGTAGTACCGCCCTTCGTACGACACCCAGCCGCCGCGCCAGATCTCGCGCAGCGCCGGGATCATCTCGTCCAGCCGCTTACCGCGAGTATCGAAATCCTGGCCCATGAGCTCGAATTCCTCACGCATCCAGCCGACCCCGACCCCGAGGGCCACCCGCCCACCGGAGATCACCGCGGCCGTCGCCACCTGCTTGGCGACCTCGAGCAGCGGACGCGCGGGCGCCACGTACACGGCGTTGGAGAACTGCAACCGGCGGGTCAGCGCCGCCATTGCCCCGATCAGTACCCAGGAGTCCGGCCACGCTGTCTCCGGTGCCCACGGCGGCTTGCCCGTCGACGAGTCCGGGTACGGCGACGACAGCTCGCGCGGATAGATCATGTGATCCGAGCAGACCATGCCGTGATAGCCGGCCTCGTCGAGCAACGGCGCCACCGCCAGCGCGTCGGTGGTGTCCATGAATGCCGTACCGCTCCAGAACTGCATCTGCGACCTTCCGTGTATTCCGGTGTGTTCATCGGCAGCATGGACACATGCCCACGCTGCTCTGGTTCCGGCGAGACCTGCGGTGCCACGACCATCCCGCCCTGTTGGAAGCCGCACGAGAAGGCGGCGAGGTACTCGCCTGCTACGTGCTCGATCCGCGACTGGAGGCATCCGCGGGTGCACGTCGCCTGCAGTATCTGTACCGGGCGTTGCGCAACCTGTCTGACAACCTCGACGGAAAACTTCTGGTGACTCGTGGCCGACCAGAACAGCGGATTCCGGTGCTGGCCCGGGCCATCGGCGCCACCTCGGTGCACGTCTCGCAGGACCACTCGCCGTTCGGCCGGCGCCGCGACGACGCGATCCGGGCCGCCCTCGGCGAGATCGCCCTGTGTACGACAGGATCGGGCTATCTGGTGTCGCCCGGGAGGATCACCAAATCGGATGGAGCGCCGTATCAGGTCTTCACGCCGTTTTTCCGCGCCTGGCGCCGGCACGGCTGGCGCATGCCTGCGGATTCCGGGCCCGATTCCGCGCGCTGGATGGACCCGGCCGACATCTCTGACGACGTCGGCGCCCGCGTCGACATTCCTTCTGTCACAGTCCAACTGACGTTCGAAGCAGGAGAAGACGCGGCGCGGTCGCAGTGGCGGGATTGGGTGGCGGAGGAATTGGCCGATTATGCGGCCCGGCGCGACCGCCCCGACCTCGATGCCACCAGCCGGATGTCGGCACACCTCAAGTTCGGCGCCATCCACCCACGCTCCATGGCCGTTGACCTCGACTCCAACGACGAGTCCTACCTGAGGGAGCTGGCCTTCCGCGATTTCTATGCCGCGGTGCTGTACCACTGGCCCGACAGCGCGTGGCGAAACTGGAACCGCGATTTCGACGCGATCGAAGTGGACGACGACGAGGCGGCCCGGCAGGCATTCGAGGCGTGGAAGGACGGCCGGACCGGCTTCCCGATCGTCGATGCCGGGATGCGCCAGCTCGCCTCGACAGGGTTCATGCACAACCGGGTGCGCATGATCGTGGCCTCGTTTCTCGTCAAGGACCTGCACCTGCCATGGCAATGGGGTGCGCGCTGGTTTCTGGACCAGTTGATCGACGGCGATCTGGCCAACAACCAGCACGGGTGGCAGTGGGCGGCCGGTTGCGGCACCGACGCCGCACCGTACTTCCGCGTTTTCAATCCGAACCTGCAGGGCGCGAAGTTCGACCCCGACGGCGACTACATCCGACGCTGGATACCGGAGTTGGCCGATGTCGCCGATGTGCACAAACTCGGCGCCGGCCGACCGCGGTCCTATCCGGAACCGCTCGTCGACCACGCCGAGGAGCGACAGGAGGCCCTGCGGAGGTACCGGCGTCTCGGTTGAACCCCCAGGGCCGGCGTACGACGCAGTGTCGTATGTCAGAATGTGCGGAAGCCAAGCCTGAAGCCAGTTCGATCCGGAGGAGCAACCGTGGCCAGCACCGAAGTGGAGCGCAACAACGGCGTCGACGTCGAGGAAGTGCCGTCCGCAGCGTGGGGCTGGTCGGATCTGAACATCAAGGTGATCCACCTCGGCGGCATCCTGTCCGCGATCTTCCTGCTGGTCATGATGCGCGGCAACCACATCGGCTGGGTCGAGAACTGGTTCCTCATCTCGTTTGCCGCGATCATCTTCCTGGCCGTGATCCGCAACATCTGGCTGCGTCGCCGCGGCTGGATCCGCTAGCCGCGCACCGTGCCCGCCGGCCCTACAACCGGGCCGGCACATCGATCGAGGTATCCACCGGGCGAATCAGCCCCTCCTGGGCGAACGAAGCCAGCAACTCGCCATCCTCGGTATGCACCTGACCGCGGACATATGACATCCCCTGTCCGGCCGCGGTGCTCTCGTGGCTGTAGAGCAACCAACCGTCCCACTCCACCGACTCGTGGAAGCTGACCGCTGTCGACATCAGGGCTGTCGACAGCGTCGAGTGCGCCTGCGCCGTGCCGATCCCCCGATGCGGCCGCATGGTGGTGGAGATTCCGAGCTGCCCGGTGAAATACGCCAGCAGCGCCTTGGCGAGATCGTCCCGTTCGGGGATCGGGTCATAGCGCAGCCAGGCATAGAGTTCGGGCGGCCCCACCTCCTCGGGATTGTTCACGTCGACCACATCGACCAGGCGCAACTCATGACCCGCCATCGCCCGCCCGGCCGGGTGGGCATCCTCGGGCGTCTCGACGTCGGGCCGCAACGCATGGTGACTGACGACGTCGCCCGTGGGCACATCGGCGAGGACCGTAACGGTCGCGCACAACCGTGAATCCTGGGCGACGGCCACCACAGCCGTCGCCGTCGAACGGCCCTCGTGCACCACGTTCACCGCCAGCTCAACGGTGGAGTCGATCTCGATCGGCCTGGTAAAGACCGCATGCGCCGAACGAATTGTCTTGTCGGGGCACCGCTTTGCCACCGCGACGATGGCCTGGCCCAACGCTTGCGCACCCTTGGCCACCTGCCTGCCGTCGGTGCCGGCCGGTCCGGTGACGCCGACGAACCGATCCGGCCCGACAGGCGTCACATCGAACACCTCGAGCAGGCCGGCGACGGACGCCTGTTGGGGCATCAACACACCGGCACCAGATCGGCCTCGAGCAGGCCCGCCGACCGTCCATACCGGAACAGTGTCTCCACCTGCCCGGCCGAACCCGGATCCGCCCCGGCGACCGCCAAGGCGTGGGCCTTGAACGCCAGCGCTGCCGCGCTCGGCCGGTACTGCACGCGGTCAACGGCCTCACCGAGACCGTCCGGGCCGTGTGCCCCGAAAAACACCACACCGGCACCGGATCGGCGCACGGTGCGTACGTGGTCGCCGGATTCGAACCGGTCGGTCGCGATCGCAGTCATCGCCACCGCATCCGCCTCGGTCGGCAGCCACAGGCCGGTCAGATCAACGGCTTTCAGCCCGAGGATCCGGAGCGCACGCTCGTCTGCACAGGCATCGGCGGCGACGCCGACGCGCCAGCCCGCCATCGCCCGGTCGAACAACCATCCGCCGATGGCCGACACCACGGCGGTGACATCGGCAGCCACCACGTTGAGTTCGTACTGCAGGGCCTTGTCGGGCCGCGCCCGCGGCCCGGAGAGCGGGCTGGTGCGAGCAACCGTGCCGAGCACATTGCCGCCGCGCGCTTCGGACAACTGTGCGGACATTCCTGACTGTGGGGACATAGGGCATCCAATCCGGGTCCAAAGGGCTGATCGGCCGGCACTCTCGACGGGGGTGTTGCGGTGTGGCCCGCCTCACCCAACAGCGTGACATTCTCAAGAGAATCTGTAAAGCTTCTATCTGGACGCAGCGATCAGTCCCACGAACGGACACCGCTGCGTTCGATAGCCGCGCCCACAACCAGCAGGTCTGCCAAAATGGAGGTCCCGCAATGAGTCTCGTCGCAGGGCGGGGTCCGTTGAGTACACAACCGGCCGGTTGGTTCACACCTCCGCTCGCTGATGGCACGGTCTACGTCGAACCGCACCCGCGCCGTATTCAAGCCTTGCGCGGTGATGTCGCCGTACTCGACACCGAACATGCCCTGATGGTGCACCGCGCCGGCCAGCCGCTCAGCTATGCGTTTCCGAGCGACGAGGTCGGCGACCTTCCGCACGCGCCCGTGGCCGAGGCACCGGGATATGTGACGGTGCCCTGGGATGCCGTCGACGCATGGTTCGAAGAGGGACGCAAGCTGGTGCACTACCCGCCGAACCCCTACCACCGGGTCGACTGCCGGCCGACCCGCCGCGGCCTGCGGGTGACGGCCGGTGACACCGTTCTGGTCGACACCGACGACACGGTGATCGTCTTCGAGACTGCGCTGGAACCGCGGCTGTATGTGGACCCCACCCTGGTCCGCACCGATCTCCTGCAACCCAGTTCGACCACGTCGTACTGCAACTACAAGGGCACCGCCACCTATTGGTCGGCGGTCGTCGGCGGCACCGTCATCGCCGACGTGGCGTGGAGTTACCCCGACACCCCTCCCGAGTCCCTGCCCATCCAGGGATTCCTCAGCTTCGACACCACGCGGGTGGACATCCTCGCCGAGCTCCCCTCCTCGGGGGCATCGGCAACCTGCGGCTGCGAACTCTGACCACACCGGGAATACCGAGGAAGGCGAACAACATTGGGCATCGTGACGACCAGTTCCGAAACCGCGTTCACACAATCGGCGGAGGAGATCTATGACTTCGTCACCAATCCGGCGAACTGGGTGAAGACCTATCCGGGCAGCGCGCACATCGGCGGATTACCCGAGCGGCTACCGCTGGAGGTCGGCGACACCTGGACCGAGGCCGGACCCGACGGCACGCAGATCTACACCTGGCACCTGGCGATCGCCATGCGACCGCGGATGTGGGTGTTCAACTCGGTTGGCCGGCTCGGCCACGATGCCGACGGCAACGGCGGTAAAGAAGGCCGCATCACCGTGCAGTACCAGTTCACCCGCCCGGGCAACGACATCACGCTGTTCAGCCGCACGATGACCATCGAGGCCTACAAAGATGCCCCGTTGCCGGATGCGCTGTTCCGCGTGGTCAACCCGGCCAATATCGACGCCTATCACGCCGCTGTGGCACGGGAGCTGAGCGGCGGGTCAAGCTAGGACCGCGGATCAGACGCCTGCGCCGCCCTCGAAATCGTCGGACAGCGCGGCCGCCAGCTGCAGGGTGCGGCGCCGGAACGCCGGTCGCAACAGATCGAAATGGATCTCGGTGCCCGCGGCGATGTGCTTGTCCCACGGCAGCACGAACACCCGGCCCGGGGCCACGTGCTTCTGAAACTGGTGCACCAGGTCGCCGGTGTTCACGTTGGGTTTGCGGGGCCCGACGTGGTTGACCACCACGCAGGAGCGGTTGAGCAGGTCCTGGTAGCCGTTGTGGCGCAGCCAGTCCATGGTGACCGCGGCCTGGCGGGCACCGTCGATCGAGGCGCTGGCCACGATGACCGCGCTCGAAACCGTCGCCAGCACGCCACGGCCCGCCGGCGCGAACATGTCGGCCGCGCAGTCGGCCAGCACCAGGTTGTAGTGCTTGGAGACAGCGGCGGTGGCCGCATTCCAGTCGGCGTCGTTGAAGGCCCGGCCGGCGCCGCTGTACTCATCGCTGGACAGCACCTCCAGCTTCGACTCGTTCATGCTGGTGTAGGCCCGGACATCGTTGTAACGCGACAGGTCCTTGGCGGCCAGGAGATCGCTCACCGTCGCCGCGGACTGCCGTCCTGCCCGATCGGCCAGATTGCCGCCCGCCGGGTCGGCGTCGACGGCGAGGATCCGGTCACCCCGAACCGCGCTCAGCACCGATCCGAGCGCCACGGTGACAGCGGTCTTGCCCACGCCGCCCTTCAGGCCGAAGACACCGATCTGGTGGGACTCACGGGCGGTGCGGCGCACCCTGGCGTAGAGGTCCAGTTCGTACAGTTCGTCACGGGACAACCCCAGGTTGAGGCGGGTGGTGACATAGACCGCCCGCCGCCAGCCGCGCCGTGGCTGCATCTTGACCGAGGAGCGCACGCCGACGCGGGAGAGATTGTCGATGGCGCGGGGCTCTCCCGGAGCGGCCGGCGGAACCGGCTGCTCCAGGATCCAGCTCCCGGCCGAGGACGACCCGCTGATCGGGCGGCCCGGGACCGGCGGGAGCTTGGTGGTGATCTCCGATTCGCGGGGAGCGGCGAAATTCGAGGTCAGAACGATCGGAGGAGTCGATACCCTGGCGTCGCCGTGGCGGGACCGTCCGCTCGGCAGCGCCGCGACCGGTCCACCCAGCAGGGCGTCAAGTCCGCCGTATCCCAGAGGTTCCCTGGCGTGTTTGGCGTCGCCGGAGTACATGAGCCGGTCGTCGTCGGCCGACATAGTTACCTCTCAATCGCTTACTCGCTCCCGACGTACCCGGGTTGACCCCTCGGGCGTGCCGTAGCCATCGTCGCACCGGCCGCACAGATTTGTCCGTGCGAAATCCGGATAGAACAGACCTGCATTATTGCCCACAACGTCGATCGCAACCACCGCCGAGCTGGCCAGCTACCGCGTCATCCGTGCAGGGCGCGGCGCAAAGCCGCACCTTGTAGTGCGAAAAGTTGGTGGCTGACCTCCCACTCGGGAAGCAACGAATCGAACCCGTGGCATGTCCCGGGAAACAGATGCAGTTCGGTGGCAACGCCCTCGGCCAGCAGCCTGCGCGCATAGTCGAGTGCCTCGTCGCGCAGCGGATCGAGTTCCGAGCAGGTGATCAGCGCGGGCGCCACACCGGCCAGGGTCGCGGCCCGGGCGGGCACCGCCGTCTCCGGAACGTCCCTCCCGCCCGCATAGTGCCGCCACATCGCCACCGTCGCCGGACCGTCGAACCCCGGGGTGTCGGTGAATTCCTGCTTGGACCGGGTGGGCCGGTCGTCGAGCACCGGCTGATGCAGTGCCTGGAACACGATCGGTGGAGCGGCACCGGCTGCGGAGTGCTGCGCCAGCAGCGCGGCCAGCGCGCCGCCGGCGCTGGTGCCGGCAACCGCGATGCGGCCGGCATCGATGTCGAGTTCCCCGGCCAGGGTGGCGGCCCAGTTGAGCACCACCATCGCGTCGTCGAAAGCGGCCGGATACGGGTACTCGGGCGCGAGCCGGTAGTCCATCGCGATCACCGTGCACCGGGCTCGCCGGGCCAGCTCCACGCATTGGATCTGGTCGGTGTCGAGGTTGCCGAGGACGAAGGCACCCGAATGGCAGTAGACGACCGCCGGCGACGGCGACGGTCCACCGCGGTAGATCCGTACCGGGATGGTGCGCCGCCCGAGTGCGACGCGGGCCCCGACGATCTCCACGCCGGGGGTGTCCAGGACCTGCGCAGCGTCCCGCCGACGCTGATCCAGCGAGGTACGCACCACGCCCAGCTGATCGGTGCTCAGGTCGGTCCGGGCCTCGGCAAACCCGTGTAACGCGGGGTCGAGGCGCTCCAGCCAGGCCATGGCTCAGCCGTCCGTCCGATCGGCGGCCGCGGTGACCCGGGCCGGGTAGTTGATGGGCGGTTCGAAAGTGTAGTCCGCGGACCGGAACCGACGGGTCATCGACCAGAAAGCTCTGGCGCTGCGTGGCCACTGGGTGACCACCCGGCCGCTCGGAGCCCGGAAGTAACTGCTGCACCGGGTCAGCCACACGGTGCCCTGCATCCACCGGTCGATGTCGGCGAGAAACGCGGCCATCGCGCCGGGACGCACCCCGACATAGGACTTACGTTTGCGCCGAAGGTGTTTGAGTGCCCGCACTACGTAGCGGGCCTGCGCCTCGAGGATGAAGATGACGCTGTTGGAGCCGACATTGGTGTTCGGCCCGTACAGCATGAAGAAGTTCGGGAAGCCCGGCACGGCCATTCCCAGGTAGGCGAACGCCCCGTCGCTCCAGGTGTCGTGCAGCGACACCCCGCCCTCACCGGTCACCTCGATCTCGCCCAGGTAATCGGCCGCCGCATAACCGGTGGCGCACACCACCACATCGACGTCGAGTTCCCGACCGTCCTCGGTGACCAGCGACCGGGACCGCAGCGCACGAGCCGGGCTGGAGACCACCTCGACGTTGGGCCGGGTCAGGGTGGCGATGAAATCCGGGGAGAACACCAGTCTCTTGCACCCCAGTGGGTGGTCCGGGGTCAGCCGGGCCCGCAACTCGTCGTCGGCCACAGTCGATTCGAGGAGATTGAGCGCAACCGCCTTGAACTCCTGGGTCTTGTCGCTGCCGTTCTCGATGACCGCGATGTTGGATTCACTGCGCAGCCAGAGCCGGGTCCGGTAGATCTTCTTCGCGAACGGCACATGGGCGAACAGCCAGCGTTCACGGTCGGTGTACGGGCGGTCGGGCTTGGGCAGCACCCAGGTCGCCGAACGCTGCACCGAGTACACCTTCTCGGCCACCTTCGCCAGCTCCGGAACCACTTGGGAGGCAGTCGATCCGGTACCGAGCACGGCCACCCGGGCACCGTCCAGCTTCACCC
Organism: Mycolicibacterium arcueilense; assembly: GCF_058536225.1. Taxonomy (NCBI): domain Bacteria; kingdom Bacillati; phylum Actinomycetota; class Actinomycetes; order Mycobacteriales; family Mycobacteriaceae; genus Mycobacterium; species Mycolicibacterium arcueilense. The sequence continues at coordinate 1,368,562 of NZ_JBZTYL010000007.1, read as the reverse complement.
CGTGATCCCACTGCGCGGTGTGCATAACGGTGCCGGTAAACGGCTCCTCGGCCACCAGATCCGGCTGCAACGGCTGGGTGAACAGGCCGATCGCCGACACCACGATGTCGAATCGGTGCTGCCCGCCCGAGGCTGTGGTCAACAACCAACTGTTGGTGTCGGCGTTCCACCGCGCCGAGGTGACCTCGGTGTTCAGCTGCAGATGCGGGCCCAACCGGTAGCGCTCGGTGCAGCGCTCGAAGTACTCGAGGATCTCCGGTTGCCCCGCCCACAGCCGGCTCCAGTCGGCATTGAGATCGAACGAATACGAGTACAGGTGCGACTTCACGTCGCACGCCAGACCCGGGTACGTGTTGATCCGCCATGTCCCGCCGACCCCGTCTTCGCGGTCGAAGATCGTGAAATCGTGGAAACCGGCCTTTTTCAGGAAGATTCCGAGCGCCAGCCCACCCGGGCCGGCCCCGATGATCCCCACCGAGAGTTTCGAGCTGGGCACCGGCGTCATCCGATCTTCAGACATTGGCCGCCGTCGATGACGAGCTCCGAGCCGGTGATGAACGCCGCCTGGTCCGACAATAGGAACGCCACAGCGTCGGCCATCTCGCTCGGCTTGCCCAGCCGCCCCAACGTCGCCCGCTCTGTGAGCCGGGCCTTGGCGGACTCGTCGAGCATCGGCGTCTCGACGGGTCCGGGAAAGATCGCGTTGACCCGGATCCCGTCGCGGCCGAGTTCGGCAGCTGCCACCTGAGTGAGCCCGCGTAGTGCCCACTTCGACGAACCGTACGCCGCGTGGTGTGGAAACGGGCGTATCGCGCCAGTGCTGCAGGTGTTCACCACCGCGGCGTTGTCCGCCCGCCGCAGCGGCTCGAGCGCGGCCTGCAGTCCCAGGAAGGGCCCCAGGCAATTCACCCGCCACAGGCTCTCGAAACCGCTCGGAGTTTCCTCGGCGATCGAGGCACTGTGCAGCACACCGGCGTTGTTCACCAGTGCGTTGAGCGCCCCGAATCGGGCCACAGTGGCTGCCACGGCGGCCCGCCAGTGCTCTGGCGATGTCACGTCCAGTTCGACCGCCAACGCGTTTTCGCCGAACTCGGTTGTGGTGGAGGTGAGTTCGTGGATCAGGTGATCCCCCGCGGTCACCCGGTAGCCGTCGGCCACCAGCCGACGCACGATCGCGGCACCTTGTCCGCGGGCAGCCCCGGTCACCAAGGCCACCCGGGCTCTGCTGGGCTCTGGTCCTGCGTTCAGTTGTAGCCTCCTCGTTCGGTGGCCGGCACGGCCTGCCCTATGGCTTCGTTGAGATGCTCGGCGGCGCCGCGGCGCAACGCCTGCGATTCCGAGGCCAGCGTGACCATCTGGAACCCCAAGTCGGCCATTGCCTTTCCCAGTTTTCCTGCCCCGGCATGGATCCCGGAGACCAGCCCGGCCGCATGGGCGGCAGTCCGGATCGTGACCATCGCCGCCCGCACCTCGGGGTGCGTCCAGGCATCGGACAGTTGGTAACCCATCGAGATGGCCAGATCAGCCGGGCCGACGTAGATCCCGGCGAGGCCGGGCACCGCGCAGATCTCGTCGGCAGCGGCCAGCCCCCGTGCGGTCTCGATCATCGCGAACACACTCACCCGGGATTCCAACGCAGCGGTGTCGTGTCCCAGACCCGCCCGCAGCGGCCCGAAGCTGCGTATCCCGGCCGGCGCATATCGCGTGGCCGCCACCGCCGCGGCGGCCTGCTCGGCCGATTCCACCATCGCGATGATCACCGCGTCAGCGCCGGCGTCGAGCACTCGGCCGATCGGTGCGGGATCGGCCGAGGGCAGGCGAACGGCGGTGGCGATCGGGACGTGTTCGAGCCGCCGCAACAGCAACGCCACGTCCGCATCGTCGAGATAGCCGTGCTGAACGTCGAATCCGACGTAGTGGTAGCCGGCCGCGGCGAACTCCTCGGGACCGAGGATCGTCGGTCCGACCACCCAGCCGCCCCAGACCTGGGCGTTGGACGCCAGTGCGTTCTGCAGTCTGCTGGGGTTCATCGGCTGATCGCAATCTTGACGCGCTCGGGCACCGGACGACAGGCCAGTTCGAATGCCGCCTGCACATCGTCCGAGCCGAAAGTGTGGGTCACGTAACTGGGCAACAGGTCGGGATGCTCCCTGGCGAACTCGTCGGCCCGGCGCAGCACGCGCTGACGGTCCAGTGTCACACCGGATTTCAGGGTCAAGTTGTTCCGCAACATCGTGCGCATGCTGATCGGATAGCTGTCGTCGTCGGGCACCCCGAAGTAGAACACCGTGCCCCCGAACCCGGCAGCTTCCAAGGCATGGTTGAGCGTGGCGACCTGATGTCCGACCGCCTCGATCACGACATCGGGCTTACCGGTGGGCCCGAGGTGCCGAACCCAGCGGTCGCTGGTGGCCCGGATCGGGGAATCGACACCGAACTGGCTGCTCACCGAGAAGCGGTCCACCGGGTCCACGCCGGTGACCTGCGCCGCGCCGAAAGCTTTCGCCACATAGGAGAACAGCAGGCCGATAGAACCCTGCCCGATGACGGCGACGTGGCGGCCCTTCAGGTCTGGTAGCTGCTCGACGGCGTAGAGGACACATGCCAGCGGTTGCAGTCCGACGGCATGCTCCGGGCTCAGCGCCGGGTCGTAGGCCACCAGTCCGGCTCCGTCGGCGACGACGCGTCCCATCAGACCGTCGAATCCCGAGGCCCAGCCGACCACCCGCTCCCCCGGCCGGTGGTCGGGATGACGGCTGGCCAGTACCTCACCGACGATCTCGTGGATCGGGAAGCCGGTCATCTCCGCTGCGCAGCACCCGGTGTCGCCCGGCAACTTGCCCTGGGTGCCGCGGAACCCCGGCAGGTCGCTGCCGCAGATCCCGGCGGCCAGGAAGTCGAGCAACACCTGACCGTCGGCCAGTGATTCCGCCGAGGGCTCTGAAACCTCTTGTCTTTCAAACGTGTACGGGGCGACGAGCCGATAGGACCACACGTCATACCTCCACAGGAATGTTGTTCCAGCCCCACTGGAAACTCGACGGCGGCCGCGATGCCGCGGACTCGTCGATGTGGTAGTCGGGCACACGTTTGAGGAATTCCTGGATCATGATGGTGATCTCCAACCGAGCCACGTGGACGCCGAGGCAGAAGTGCTGCCCGTGGCCGAACGACAACAGCCGTTCGATGCGCCTGTTCCACACGAAGTCATCCGGGTTCTCGTATTCGCGTTCATCCCGGGCTGCCGAGGCCAACAGGGTGATGACACGCTGGCCGGGGTTGATCGTGGTGCCGTGAATGGTGTAGGGCCGCCGGACCGTTCGGGCGAACCACTGTGCGGGTGCACTGTGACGGATGATCTCTTCCCTGGCGATCGGCACATTGCCCTCGAGATCGGATCGGACCTCGGCCAGTTGGTCGGGGTGGCGCAGCAGTTGCCACAGCCCGGTCGCGGTGATCTTGGGAACGGTCTCGGTGCCGCCGATGAACACGCCGAGCATCTGCACGGCAGCTTCCATGTCACCGAAAGCCGAGCCGTCGGGCAACCGGAACTCGATCAGGGCATCGGCGATCGGCACGCTGCCGTCGTGCCCTTCGGCACGCCGGCGTTCGATGATCGGGGTGAGGTAGGACAGGTAGCCAGGCCGTGCGTTGCCGACCTCGACCCCTTCCCCAGGCTGCGCGAGGCTGCCTGCGTTGACCGTCGCCAACACCTCCGGCGCGAGATCGGCTGGTAGTCCGACGAATTCGCAGACCATCGCGGCCGCCACGATGCCCCCATAGTCCTGCGTGAGGTCGAAGGTACCGCGCGGCAGCAGCTCGTCCAGGCGCTCGTTGGCCAATGTTCGGATCCGCTCTGCCAGCTTGGCCGCCGACCGCGGCCGGAACTGCGCCGAGGTGCAGCGCCGCACGTTCTCGTAGAGCGGAGAATCGAAGTTGGCGTGGAACGGCATGGGATGCAACGCCGGATCCGACACCGGGCCGGTGTTGCGGTGCGCCAGCACGTTTGCGGCCGGCAGGGTGCCCTCGGAGGCGACGAAGGTTCCGTCGTTGACCCCGAGCAGGTTCCAGATGTCGTCGAACCGGGACAACGCATAGGTGTCCCACTTGTCGATGTAATACGCCGGGTACTCGTCGCGCAGGATCCGGTAGTACGGCAGCGGGTTGGCCATCACCTCCGGATCGAACGGGTCGTAGGTGAAGTCCTGCAGCAGAGGCTGTTTCGTCGAGTTCATGGCCGCCTTCACTTCAGCGGTGACGGCGGCAGCGCCGAAAGGATCGAATCCTCCCAGCCGTCGCGCAGCGCGGGGGCCACGCTCATCCAGGTGACGATCTCCGCGGGCGGGTTCCCCTTCCAGGACGGGTAGTGGTTCTCGAAACAATCCCAGTCATCGTCGAGCGCCCAGTAATGGATGACCTCGTTGAACCGGAAAGTCGTGATGAACGAGCCCAGCCAGCGCTTGCCCGTACTCTCCGACCACGGCACATACAGCCGCTCTAGTTCCCGGATGTAGTCGTCCTGGCGCCCCGGCTTGGTCTCCATGATCTCCTGGATCACCAGGCCAGCACCGAAATTCGCCTCGCGCAGCTGCGCGAGGGTCCTGTTGTACTTGCCGGCGTACATGATTCGGCCCTCACCACGGGCCCCAATCTCGGACAGGTAGGCCGCCCACTGCAGTGCGGGCTTCTCATGGCTGCCGCCGACCGCCTGCGCCTTGCCGATCCGGGCGTAGTCGGCAAATGCGTCGATCTCCCAGATGATCGTCACCTGCGGCCAGTGCCCGTTGTACGGCGTGGTTTCCCAGATCGAGAACAGCCGGGCTCCGAGGTCCTCCATCATCGGCTGATAGACCTCGCCGAAGATTTCTGTGAACCGATCGGTCCGACCCGACCCCAGGTCGATGGTCTCGTGCAGATACAGCAGCGTGTGGCCATAGAACTTCTTCATCTAGGGCGCTCCGGTGGTTGACAGTGACACCCTGCGAGCGTGACACTTGAGGCGTGTTTTGTAAAGGTGCGGGAACATGACGGCGGGAACCGACCAAACCGGGACAACCGAACTGGCACAGGGTTTCTGTTTTGGTGAAGGCCCGCGCTGGTTCGAGGGTCTGCTGTGGTTTTCCGACATGCTGGGCGAGGCCGTGCACACGGTCACGCTGGCAGGCTCCATGACCACGCTGCCGGTCCCCGGACATTCCCCGTCCGGGTTGGGTTTTCGGCCTGACGGCACCCTGCTGATCGTGTCCACGGAAAGCCGCCAGGTGCTGCGCTACGACGGCGACGCCGTCGAACTTCTGGCCGATCTGACCGACCTGGTCCCCGCCGCCCTCGGTGACATGGTGGTCGACGAGCACGGCCGGGCCTATGTCGGATCGCAGGCCCGGACCGACGGGGTGATCGTGCGCATCGACCCCGACGGCACCACGGCTGTCGTCGCCGAACATCTCGACTTTCCGAACGGCATGGTGATCACCCCGGACGGCAGCACCCTGATCGTCGCGGAGTCCACCGCGCGACGGCTGAGCGCGTTCACCGTCCGCACCGACGGCAGTCTCACCGACCGGCGAGTGTTCGCCGAGGGTCTCGACGGCCCTCCTGACGGTCTCGCCATCGACGCAGAGGGCGGGGTGTGGGCGGCATTGACGTTGGCTCACGAGTTCCAGCGCATCGCGCCCGACGGATCGGCCGTCACGCACCGATTCGAAACCGACGGACGTACCGCCATCGCCTGCGCCCTCGGCGGTGTCGAGGGACGCACCCTGTTTCTGGTCACCACCACCGACGCCTATCCGGAGCGACTGATCGGCACCAAACTGTCGCGGATCGACGCGCTGATGGTCGAAACGCCCGCTCCCGGCGATCACGACGCACATCACCACCACTGACGACAGGTAGACATGTCTGACTCTTACTACGAGCTGATCGACGAGAACGATCCGATCGGCGAGAAATTTCGCGCGACCGACATGGCGCGCGGCACGTGGTCGGCGGCGATCCAGCACGGTGCGCCGGTATCGGCATTGCTGGTGCGGGCGCTAGAAGGCTGCGAACACCGCGCCGACACTCGTTTGAGCCGGGTGGCGATCGATCTGATGGGCGGGGTGCCGTCGGAAGGTGACCTGTGGGTACGTGCGCAGCTGGAACGACCGGGCAAGCAGATCGAACTGGTCAGCGCCGAAATGCTGGCGCCCGGGCCCGATGGTGATCCCCGGGTGGTGGCGCGGGCCAGCGGTTGGCGGATGTTGCAGCTGGACACCACCGCGATCGCGCACACCGGGGTCGAGCCGCTACCACCGCTGGAGCAGGCCCGCAGCCGCGACATGACCAAGAACTGGGAGCCCAACTACGTGCACAGCGTGGACTGGCGCTGGCTGACGGTGCCGCAGGCCCCCGGGCCCGGTGAGTCCTGGCTCAAACCGACGGTCGACGTGGTCAAGGGCGAGCCGATGACGCCGCTGCAGCGGCTGTTCGCGGTCGCCGACGACGCCAACGGAATCGGCTCCAAGATCGACATCCGAAAGTGGACGTTCCTCAACACCGATCTGGTCGTGCACGTCCACCGGGTGCCCGACGGCGAGTGGATCGGCATCCGTGCCGACACCAACTACGGGCCCGACGGCATCGGCGCCACGGTCGGGACGCTGTTCGACCAAAGCGGCGCGGTCGGCGCGATCCAGCAGTCCGTGCTGGTGCGGCCCCGCCCGCCCAAGCGTTCCTAACGCGAGGAGACGTGTAGGTAATCGTCAATAGCCATTTTTGGGTACCTAAGTGTCTGCTCGGCGGAGAACTGAGCGGTCGAGGTCGGCGACGCTCGCGACGCCCATCAGCGTCAGCGTGGACCGGATCTCGGCAGCCAGGATGTCGAGCACCGCGCCCACCCCCGCGCCGCCGGCCACGGCCAGCCCGTAAATGTATGGCCGGCCGATCAGCACCGCGTCGGCGCCGAGAGCCAACGCCGTCACGACGTCAGTACCGGTTCGCACACCGCTGTCCAGCAGCACGGTGGCGCGGTCGCCGACCGCGTCCGCGATATCGGGCAGCGCGTCGACCGACGCGATCGCGCCATTGAGTTGGCGCCCACCATGATTGGACACCACCACGCCGGTGGCACCCACGTCGTCGATCGCGCGCACCGCATCATCGGGCTCCAGCACGCCCTTGACGAGGAAAGGCCCGTCCCAGCGCTCACGGAGCACGGCGACGTCACGCCAACTGAGATCCGGCCGCATCCGGCGATTTTGGATGCTGACGGATTCCACTGCCCCTTTCGCTCCGGCGGTATGGGTGAGGCTGCGCATCGTCATCCGCTGGTGTCGCAGCAGCCCGTACCACCAGTGCGGCCGGATCGCGGCGTCAGCGATCCGTCGCGGAGTGAGGATCGGCGGGTGTCCCATGCCGGTGCGTCGCTCCCCGGTGCGGTTGCCCTGCACCGGAACATCGACGGTGACCACCAGGGTGCGATACCCGGCGTCGCGGGCTCGGCTGAGCATCGAATCCGAGAACGGGCCATCGCCCCAGGGATACAGCTGGAACCAGTGGTCGGCCGAGGTGCCCGCCGCGACTTCCTCGATGGAGTACGACGACGCCGTGGACAGCGTCAGCCGGGTCCCGGCACGTTCGGCGGCCTGCGCAGCGGCCAGCTCACCCGACCAGTGCGCGAGGCCGGTGAGCCCCGTGGGGGCCAGCACCACCGGCAGGTCGAGTCGCTGTCCGTCGATCGTCACACCCACGTCAGCCCCGGAGTGACCGGACAGGACCCGTTGGCGCAGTGTCCAATTCGCAAAGGCGCTGCGATTGGCACGCAACGTGCGCTCGTCTTCGGCCCCGCCGTCGAGGTAGGCCCACACCATTTCCGGCAGCACCCGGCGCGCCGCGTCCCGAAAGTCCTCGACCGTGACCAACGGGGTCGGTGTGCGCAACCGATACTGAAAGGCCGGGCTCATTTGATCGCGATGGGTGTGACCGGCGACCCGACGGCATTGCTGATGCGCAGCGGCGGCGCCACGAACAGGAAGGTCCACAGGCCGTCAGCAGCACAGTCGGCGGCCAGCTCGTCGAGATCGAGGATCTCGGCCAGCGGCATGCCCATATCGCGGATCAGGATGCAGTGCAGTGGCAGCGTCTCCCCCGTCTCGCTGGGGATCACCTCGATGGCCCAGTTGTCACTGCCCACCGCCGCGACACCGCGGTCACGCAACCAGCGCGCACAGTCGATGCCAAGGCCCGGCTCGGTGGACATCCAGTCGTCGCGGCCCTGGGCCAGCAGCCTGCCCCGCCAACCGGTCCGCACCAGCAGGAAGTCGGCCTCTCCGACGGTCACGCCCTGCGCCTGTTCGGCCGCCTCGAGGTCGGTCGGCGTGATGGCGGTGCCACCTTCGAGCCAGTCCACTCCGTGCAACCGGGCGATGTCGAGCAGCACCCCGCGCCCGGCGATCTTGTCGGTGAAGGCGTCGACGGCCAGCTGACGGGCTCCGGCGCGGGTGCGGACCTGGTCTGTCGAGTAGCCGTTGTACAGCTTGTCGTCGTAGGCGACATGCGACAGGGCGTCCCACTGGGTGCCCGATTGCAGGGGCATGATGATCCAGTCGTCGGCGACCTGCAGCCCGTGCGGTTCCCAGTCATCGGGCTGCATGGACATCAGGTGAACCGGGTTGAGCCGGCCGCCGATACCGCTCTGCGGACCGTCCTTGCCCACCGGGATGCTCAGCTGAAACACCTTGCCCGAACGGACTTCACCGGCTGCGGCCTGCACGTGGCGCGGCTCGACGAGGTTGAGGGTGCCGATCTGGTCGTCGGGCCCCCATCGGCCCCAGTTGGACAGTTCGCGGCCGAGGTCTTTGAAACTCACGCTTTACAGAATTGCACAAAATTGTCAACATGGCAGCTATGGTCGCCACCCATTTTCCGCTGCTGTCGTTCGACACCACCGACCCGGCGTTCGTCGCCGGGCCGTGGGAGCGGTACCGCGAGATCCGGGATCTGGGCGGAGTCGTTTTCAACGAGCGGATCAACCGTTGGATGGTCGGCGAATTCGACCTGGTCAAGCAGATCCTCAGTGCACCTTCGCGGTTCAGCTCCGAACGCGGTCAGGTGGAGCACGCCGCGGTGTTCGGCGGGCCGACGATGGAGTTCTACGACGGTCCGCATCATGATCAGATCCGGTCGATCTGGTCTGGCGATTTCCGCCCCAGAACCTTGGCACAGCTACGCCCGGTGATCACCGAGATCGTCCGGGCCCGACTGGAGCCGGTCGCCGCCAGATTGCGTGACGGGGAAACCGTCGAGGTGGTCTCGGAGTTGACCCGTGGCATCCCGACGGAGGTGATCGCGCACATGCTCGGCGTGGAGCCGGAGATGGTCGGCCAGTTCACGGCGTGGAGCGACGCGATGGGTGCGTCCGCCGAGGGCTACAGCATGCCGGACGGACACGGCGCCGAGTTGATCGCGGCCGGGAAACACGCCACCGCCCAACTGAATTCCTACATTCGCGAGCAGTTGCCCCGCCGGGGCTGCCCCGCCGACGACAGCTGGGATCTGATCGGGACGATGGTCGCCCACGAGTACGCGTGTGAGCACATGACCGAGCAGGAGATCGTCGCCAGCAACACCCAGTTGGTGTTCGCCGGCAACGAGACCACCGCCAAGCTGCTCGCCCAGATCGTCGCGACGCTGGCCACCCATCCGGATCAGCGCCGAGTCCTGCAGGCTGATCGCACGCTGGCGCTGGACGCGGTGGAAGAGGTGCACCGCCTGGAAACGGTGTCGCACTCCATCTTCCGCGATGTGGTCGGTGAGGGCGTGACCGTCGGTGATGTTGCCATGGCCGATGGTGAACGGATCACTCTGCTCCTGGGCGCGGCCAACCGCGATCCGCGACGCTGGGAGCGCCCGGACGACTTCGACGTCACCCGGCGCAAGTTGTCGCATCTGGGCTTCGCGTTCGGTCTGCACAGTTGTCTCGGGATGAACCTGGCCCGCCTTGAGGCCCAGATCTTCCTCGAAGAACTGATCGACACCGTGGGCGACTGGCAGCTGGCCGGTCCGCTGGACTACGGCACCAACTACACGGTGCGCGGGCCGAGCCGGGTCCTTGTGTCGCTGGGCTGACGCTTCAGTCGCCCAATGGCCGGTTATGACACGAATTCCGGGAAATCGCGTGGCATAACTGGCCGCTCGACGTGATTCAGCCCTGCATCCGCAACGCCCCGGCCGGGCACTGAGTCACGGCCTGCTGCAACCGTTCCCGGTCACTCTCGGGGTGATCGTCGCCGTGGATGTGCACCATGCCCTCATCGGAGACCTCGAACACGTCCTCGGCGATCGATTCGCAGATGCCGTGTCCGGTGCACTTGCCCAGATCGACTTCGACGCGCACGGTCGCAACCTACGCGATGTGCGCGGGCACGCGCTTGATGCCGTGCACGAAGCTGCTGTACAGCAGTTCGGGCTCACCGAACTCGATGGTCTTGAGCCGAGTCAGCAACTCACGGAACAGATGTCGCAGCTCGGTCTTGGCCAGCTGGTTACCCAGGCAGAAGTGCGGGCCGCCACCGCCGAAACCGACCTGCGGGTTGGGCGAACGACTGAGGTCGAAACGGCCGGGCTCGGTGAACACCGATTCGTCCCGGTTGCCCGAACAGTAGAACAGGCCCACCTTGTCGCCGGCCCTGATCTGCTGACCGGCCAGCTCGACGTCCTCGGTGGCATGCCGCGCGAACTGGATCACCGGGGTGGCCCACCGCACGAATTCCTCGGTGGCCAGACCGATCCGGTTGTCGAAATCCTCCAGTAGCCAATCCTTCTGGTCAGGGTTGGCAGCCAGTGCCATCATCGCGTGGGTGGTGGTCTGCTTGGTGGTGTCGTTGCCGGCCGAGGCCAGCAGGATCAGAAAGGCCCCGATTTCCTCGTCGGTGAGCCGGTGGCCGTCGACCTCGGCGTTGACAATGCTGGTCATCAGGTCGTCACCGGGGTTGGTCCGCCGGAATTTGGCCAGCTCGACCCCGGTGTTCGAGATCAGCATGATCTCGTTGATGGTGGCCATCGCCCGCTCCTCGAGTGACGAGTACTCGTCGTCGCTCATGCTGAAGAGCTTTTCGGCCGCCTTGGCCAGTGCAGGCTGATCGGCGGTGGGCACCCCGAGCATGTCGGAGATCGTCCGCATCGGAAGCTGCGCAGAGCAGGCCTCGACGAAATCGACGTCGCCGGCACCGATCAGGTCGTCGACGACGGCAACCGCGTTGCGGTGAATCTGCTCCTCGATCTTGCGCACGTTCCGCGGGGTGAACGCCGAACTGATCAGGCGGCGATAGGTGGTGTGCTCGGGCGGATCCATCATGAGGAAGAACGTGGCGAACTTCTGCACGTCGGCCGGCATCGGATCCAGCGCCACACCCTTGGTCGAGGTGAACAACTCTGGGTGTTGGCTCACGAACTGAATGTCGGCGCGGCGGGTGATCGCCCAGAAACCCGGCTCTTCGACGTCGAAGAGTGTCGACAGCGGCTCATGCCAGCTCAGGCCCTCACCGGCCCGCAACCGAGCGAAAGTCTCGTCGCGCTCCGCGAACGGCCGGCTCCAGAAGTCGTGCGACGTGATGTCGAATGGGCTGTATTCGCGTGCCTGCGGTGAGCTGGCAACTGTCACGGTATTCCCTCCCTGCACAGGCGTTCGACCACGGTGTCGCGCCACGAATTAGCGTGACAGTTCGTCGATAGTTTGTAAAGCTGTGGGCATGGCGGAAATAGCGTCTGTCGACGACGAGAGCAGTACCCGCGGGCGGATCCTGGCCGCCACCGCCGAGGTGCTCGGGGCCAACGGGATGACCAAGCTCAGCCTGTCCGAGGTGGCGGTGCAGGCCGGGGTGTCCCGACCTACGCTCTACCGCTGGTTCGCCTCCAAGCAGGAGCTGCTCGACGCGTTCGTCGTATGGGAGCGCAGGTACTACGAACAGGCGGTGGCAGAGGCCTCCGCCGATCTGCCCGAGGGGGAGCACCTGGATGCCGCCCTGCGCACAGTGGTCGAGTACCAGCAGTCCTATCCGGGCCTGCGCATGGTCGATATCGAGCCCGAACATGTCATCAAACGCCTCACGCAGGTCATCCCGCTGATGCGGGAGCGCCTCCAGCGGCTGACCACCGGGCCCGACGCCGACATCGCCGCGGCCACCGCGGTGCGGGTGGCGGTCTGCCACTACCTGGTCCGCAGCGATGACGCCGACGACTTCCTCGCACAGCTCCGCCATGCCGCAGGCGTCCGAAACCCGCATTGACCTGGGCAAGCCGCGCCCAGCGCTACGCTGGCGGCGGTGACCGACTCCACTGATGCCATCGCCGGGCTCGACCTGACCGACCAGGCTGCGCTGGGCAGCGGCGCGAGCTTCTGGACCACCAAACCGATCGGCACAGTGCCGGCCATCATGCTCACCGACGGACCGCACGGCGTCCGTCGTCAATCCGGCAGTGCAGCAGATCATCTGGGCATCTCCGGCAGTGAGCCGGCGACCTGTTTCCCGCCCGCGGTCGGGCTCAGCCAGACCTGGGATCCCGAGTTGGTGGAACGGATCGGTCAGGCTCTCGGCGACGAAAGCCGTACGCTGGGCGTACACGTGTTGCTCGGCCCCGGAGTCAACATCAAGCGCGACCCACGGTGCGGGCGCAACTTCGAGTACTACTCCGAAGACCCGCTCCTGTCCGGCACGCTCGGGGCGGCCTGGGTGCGGGGCGTGCAGAGCCGTGGTGTCGGCGCATCGCTCAAACACTTCGCGGCCAACAACGCCGAGCACGATCGCATGCGGGCCAGCTCCGACGTCGATGTCCGCACATTGCGTGAGATCTACCTGAGGACGTTCGAGATCGTGGTGCGCCAGGCCCAGCCTTGGACCGTGATGTGTTCCTACAACCGGATCAACGGCGTCTATGCCTCGGAGAACACCTGGCTGCTGACCACCGTACTGCGCGACGAATGGGGTTTCGACGGCGTAGTGGTCAGCGACTGGGGCGCGGTGGCCGACCGGGTCGCGGCGGTGGCCGCCGGCCTGGATCTGGAGATGCCGACGACCGGTGGCAGCTCCGATGCCGAGGTGGTGCGCGCGGTCGGTGCCGGCGAGTTGGACGCGGCCGCCGTCGCACAGGCCGCCGCACGGGTGGCCGACCTGTCACGCCGCGTCACCCAGACACCCACCACTGCAGCATCATTCGATATCGACGCCCACCACGAGCTGGCCCGTGAGGCGGCCACCCGCGCCATCGTGTTGTTGAAGAACGACGACGATCTGCTGCCGCTGGCGCCGTCAACCCTTGCAGTGATCGGCGGGTTCGCTCAGGAGCCCAGATATCAGGGCGGCGGCAGTTCCCATGTGAACCCGACCCGCGTCGACATTCCGTTGGACGAGATCCGCAGGCTCGCGGGCGGCCATCCGGTCAGCTACTCCCCCGAAACCGACGTTGCGGCTGCGGCCGCGGCCGCTGAATCTGCGGAAACCGCAATCGTATTCCTCGGCCTCACCGCCGAAGAGGAATCCGAGGGTTACGACCGCGAGCACATCGATCTGCCGGCGGAACAACTCGACCTGTTGCGTGCCGTCGTCGAGGTCCAACCGCGCACGGTGGTGGTGCTGGCCCACGGTGGCGTGGTGCGCCTCGACACCGTCGCCGATCTGGCCCCCGCGGTCATGGACGGGGCGCTGCTCGGGCAGGCCGGCGGCGGCGCGCTCGCCGATGTGCTGTTCGGCGTCGCGAACCCCTCGGGTCGGTTGGCCGAGACGGTGCCGCTGCGACTGCAGGATTCCCCGGCCTATCTCAACTTTCCGTCCGAATCGGGCCACACCGTCTACGGGGAGCGGATGTTCGTCGGCTACCGCTGGTATGACACCCGGGCACTACCGGTGGCATTCCCGTTCGGCCACGGCTTGTCCTACACCCGGTTCACGTACTCGGATCTCGAGCTGGAGGCCACCGGTGACGGTGTGACCGTGCGCGTGACGGTCACCAACACCGGAGACCGACCGGGCCGGGACGTGGTGCAGGCTTACGCCGGGCTACCCGGCTCCCGCGTCGGCAGGCCGGTGCGTTGGCTGGCCGGATTCGCTTCGGTCACCCTCGAACCAGGACGCCGACAGACCGTCGAAATCACCATCGACCGAACCGATCTCGCGTACTGGAGCACCGATGCCGCACGCTGGGTCGTGGAACCCGGCAGGTACGAGGTGTCGGTGGGGGCATCGAGCCGGGACATCCGGCTGAGCGCGACGGTGACCGTCGCCGGCGACGAGCCGACGCGGCCGTTCACCCGGGAATCGACGCTGGGCGAACTGCTCGCCGACCCCTCGGCAGCGCAGACCATCCTGACGGTGCTGGGTAGTGCATCGCCGTTCGGAGCCGCCGATTCCGCACTCGGCAGCGACCTGCTGCGGATGCTGGAATCAGTGCCGATCGGGCGGATGGTCGGGTTTTCGGCGGGCAAGGTCACCCACGAGCAGCTCGATGAACTGCTCGCGGGCATCAACGCTCACCGATCCTGACCGTCCCGTAGCTCATCCAGGATCTCGTCGGTGTGCGCACCGAGAGTCGGGGCAACCATGCGCGGCTGCCACGGCGTGGCCGAGAAGTCGGCCGGACTTGCCACCATCGGCACAGTCGAAATGCCATCGGGCACTTCGACAATGCCGCCGGCGGCGTGGAACTGCTCGTCGGCGATGACGTCGTCCAGGCTGTTGATCGGCGACCAGAAAAAGTCGGGCTCGCCATCGAAGAGCGGGGTCCAGTGGTCCATCGGATGAGCCGCGAAGATCACGTCCAACTCCGCGATCAATTCGCGGGCGTTGAGGTACCGATCGCGCGCCGTGGCGAACCGGGTGTCGGTCAACCAGTCATCACGGGCCACCACCCGGCACAGCGCGGGCCAGTGCCGGTCCCCCTGCAGTCCGACGATCCAGAACCGCTTGCCGTCGCCGGCGGTGTAGTTGTTCATGCTCGGGTTGGCCATTGCCTCGCGTTGGCCGATCGCGATCTGCTCACCGCTCATCAGGACGGTGTTGAGATCGAAGCTGACGGTGTAGGCACCCTGCCGGTACAGCGAGGTGCTGACCAATTGTCCTGTTCCCGTGCGGTTTCGGGCGAGCAGCGCGGCGCACACCGCGGCCGCCAGTGTCATGCCCGCGGAGTGGTCCCCCATGCCGCCGCGCTGGAACGGCGGAGTGTCGCCCGGGCGGGTGAGCAGATCGGCCAGACCGGCGCGAGCCCAGAACGCGGCGACGTCGTAGGCCGCCCGGTCCGCCTCCGGCCCGGTCAGGCCATAGCCGGTGACCAACCCGTACACCAGACGTGGATTGCGTGCGGCGACGGTCTCGAAGTCGAGTTCGAGCCGACGCAATGCAGCCGGGCGCACATTTGTCAGGAAAACGTCTGCGGTAGACAGCAATTCCTTCGCGGTATCACACCCCTCAGTGGTGGCGAGGTCGAGGACGATGCTGCGCTTGGATCGGTTGTCCATCTCGAAGGGTGGGTTGGCCGCCACGCCGAGGTCCGGATCGAGGCCGAGCATCCGACCGAAGGTTCGCGCCGGATCACCCGAGGGCGGTTCGATCTTGATGACGTCGGCGCCCCAGTCGGCGAGGATCGCTCCGGCTGCGGGCGCGGCTACCCACACGCCCAACTCGATGACCCGAAAACCCTCCATCGGACCCGCCATCAACGCTCCTTCCGAAAGTGCTTTACAATCTGACTGAGATTTGTAAACTTGGCCAATGCTTACACCGGCCCGCCGCCTCGTCCCTGTCGCCGGCTTGGCCGCACACATCGGCCATGGCGTGCAACGTATCGCAACCGACGCGGCCATCAGCCGAATGCGTGCGATGCCCCGGCACATCGGCGACCTCGATCCGGCCTACCTGTCACAGATCACCGGGCACAGGATCGAATCGGTATCGGTCATCGGCGGCGACGCCGGGACGTCGTCGCGCGCCCGCCTCGCACTGACAGGACCCGGGGCGCCCGAATCGGTGTTCGTCAAGATGCCCGCCGAGACCGCGGCCACCCGGATGATGGGCGAGCTCGGCCGGCTGGGGCACACCGAGGTGCGCTTCTACCAACAACTGGCCGACGGCCTGCCGGGGGTTCCCCGCTCCTACGGCGCCGCCTTCGATGCCCTGACCGGTCGGTACGTGCTGGTATTGGAAGACCTGACGCTGAACCCGTGCGAGTTCACCGACACCCTCCATCCACTGGACAAGGACCGCGCCGAACAGACCGTCGAGCTTCTGGCCCGGGTCCACGCCGCGTTCTGGGGACGGCTGCCGGCCCGAAGCGGCACCGGGCCGCTGGGCTGGCTGTATTCCGCGTCCGGCGACCACACCTCGCTGATGACCGGTTCCCTGCTCAAGCTGTCGACGAAACGACTGGCCGAGAACACCGACATCCCGGTGGCCGACGGCCGGTTCATCGACGAGAACTACCGCGCAGCGGCCCAACTACTGGACCGGCCACCGCACACCGTCATGCACGGTGACGCGCACCCGGGCAACCTGTTCTTCCGCAACGGCGCGGCGGGCCTGCTCGACTGGCAGGCCGTACGCCGCGGCCACCCGGGCCGCGAGCTGGCCTACACCCTGGTCACCTGCATGACCACGGCCGACCGGCAAGCTGCCGAACGCGACCTGCTCGACGAGTACCGAAGCGCACTCGCCGCGGCGGGCGGCCCGACACTGGGTCATGACGACCTGTGGGAGCGCTACCGCCTCGGTGCGATCTACGCCTATGCCGCACCGGTCATCACCGCCGGACTCGGCGGTATGCAGGACGAAGGTATTGCAATCGAAGGAGCCAGACGGGGCGTGGCAGCCTTGGCTGACCTCGAGACTGTGGCAATACTCAAGAAGTTGCTGTGATGGTCCTACCATTTGGTGAACCACGAACAACCAAGGCCTGGACGTGAATGAACCTCTACCCGCACAGCGGGACGCATCAGTCGAAGACACCTCGACGCGCCACCGAATCCTGGTCGCGACCGCCGAGGTGCTGGCCCGCAGCGGTCAGACCAAACTGAGTCTGTCCGAGGTGGCGCTGCAGGCGGGCGTTTCCCGGCCCACGTTGTACCGCTGGTTCGCCGACAAACAGGAGCTCCTCGACGCGTTCGGTACCTACGAGCGCGAGATGTTCGACCATGGCATCAGCCGCGCGACCGTAGGCCTGCGCGGCAACGAGAAGCTTGACGCTGCACTGCGTTTCATCGTGCAGTATCAGCAGTCATATTCGGGGGTCCGGCTGGTCGACATCGAGCCGGAAGTCGTGATCGCCCAACTGGCCAACGTCATCCCCCTCATGCGCGCACGGTTGCTCAAGCTGCTGTCGGGCGCCAATGCCCCGGTCAAGGCGGCCACCGCGATCCGGGTCGCGGTCTCGCACTACATCGTGCGCAGCGATGACGGCGACCAGTTCCTCGCGCAACTGCGTCATGCCGTGGGCCTCAAACAGCCCGACTCGAACTGAGAACTCCAGCCTCGGCGCTACTCGTTTCTGCACCCCTTTCCGTCACGCCGGCGTGACGCTCGGCACCGACTGCCACTCTGGCGCGACATTCAAGTCTCTACGATTGCAGAGACTCTCCGATCGGTCAATCCTCGTTTTGAGGGGTGACACGACACGCAATTTTTGTAAAGCTATCGGCATGACTCAGGTGCAGAGCGACACCGGCGTGCTCGCCGGGGATGAGCGGATGCTCATCGACGGGGAACTCCAATACACCAGCAGCGGCGCAAAGTTCGACGTCGTGCACCCCGCCAGCGAGCAGGTGGCGGGCCAGGCCACCGACGGCACGGTGGCCGACATCGAGCGTGCCGTCGGTGCCGCGCGACGCGCCTTCGACGAAACCGACTGGAGCCGCGACGTCGAGTTCCGCTACCACTGCCTGATGCAGCTGCACGACGCGCTGGACGCCGAGAAGGAGCGGCTGCGCCGGATTCTGGTGACCGAGGTGGGCTGTCCGGTGACCGTCACCGGCTCCCAGATCGAAGATCCGATCGGCGAGGTCAAGCACTGGGCCGAGCACGGCAGGAATTTCGAGTACGTGGTCGACAACGGCGTCCACCAAACCCAGCTCGGGCCGGCGCGACGCAAGATCGCCTATGAACCGGTCGGTGTGGTCGGCGCCATCACGCCGTGGAATGTGCCGTTCTACCTCAACGTCGCCGAGACCGTTCCGGCGTTGATGGCCGGCAACACGGTGGTGCTCAAGCCCGCGCAGCTCACCCCCTGGTCAGGCACCGAGTTGGGCCGCATCGTGGCCGAGCACACCGACATCCCGGCCGGCGTGTTCAACGTCGTCGTCTCGAACGCCAACGAGGTCGGCGCCGCACTGTCGGCGGATCCGCGGGTCGACATGATCACCTTCACCGGTTCGACCGCAACCGGACGCGCCATCTTGGCCGCCGGGGCGTCGACGGTCAAGAAGACGATGCTCGAGCTGGGCGGCAAGTCCGCGCATATCGTGCTCGACGATGCCGACTTCAACTCGGCACTGCCCATCGCGGCGATGATGGCCTGCGTCATGAGCGGGCAGTCCTGCATCCTGCCCAGCCGAATCCTGCTCCCCCGCAGCCGTTACGACGAAGGCGTCGAGCTCCTCAAGGGCGCGATGGAGAATTTCCCGGTCGGCGACCCGTGGACCCCGGGCATCATGCAGGGTCCGCAGATCAGCGCGACCCAGCGCGAAAAGGTGCTCGGGCTCATCAAATCGGGCATCGATTCGGGCGCCCGGCTGGTCACCGGCGGCGGTGTGCCGGAGAACCTGCCCACGGGTTACTACACTCAGCCGACGCTGCTCGCCGACGTCGACCCCGATTCGCAGGTCGCCCAGGAGGAGATCTTCGGACCCGTGCTGACGGTCACCCCGTATGACTCCGACGACGAAGCGGTCGCCATCGCCAACAACTCCATTTACGGCCTGTCCGGGGAGGTTTCGTCCGGCGACGTCGACCGGGCCTTCGCCGTCGCGCGCCGCATCCGAACCGGCAACGTCACCATCAACAGCCGCAGCCACTTCGGTATCAACAGCCCGTTCGGCGGTTCTAAGCAGAGCGGTCTGGGCCGGCGCAACGGCGAGGAAGGTTTCAAGGAGTACTTCGAATCCAAGACCATCGGGATGCCCGAATAGTGAGCGAGCATTCCGACATCTCGGCCCTGCTGTACCGCTACGCGCGGGCGGTCGATTCCAAGGACTGGGAGCTGTACCGGTCGGTGTTCACCGAGGACGCCCACATCGACTACTCGTCGGCGAGCGCCATCGTGGGCAGCCGCGATGAGGTGGTCGACTGGTTCGCCGCCAATTTCGGGGTGATCCCGTGGAGCATGCACTACATCACCAACATCGAGATTCTCGACGGCGACGGCGACGGCGACACCGCGACGGTGCGGGCGATGTTCTACAACCCCATGCAGTTGCCCGGGATGGCCGAGATGAGCGCATGCGGCGGGTACTACCACCACGAGTTGGTGCGTACCCCCGACGGTTGGCGTAGTCGCAGCCTGCGCGAGGAGAATCTCTGGTTCACCAACGCGCCGGGCTAGCACTGCCGGTCACGTTGACATTGAATCTACGCAGACGTCTACTCGATCTTTTGCGACCTCAGTTCAAAGTCGACGCCGCGACTCAGCCCTCGGCGGCCAACTGGCCACAGGCCGCGGCGATCTCACGCCCTCGGGTGTCGCGCACGGTGCACGAGACTCCCTTGGCCTGAACGCGTTTGACGAACTCCCGCTCCACTGGTTTGGGACTGGCGTCCCATTCACTGCCCGGCGTCGGGTTGAGCGGAATGAGGTTGACGTGCACCAGCTGCCCCAGCTTGCTGCGCAGCTTCTTGCCGAGAAGATCTGCGCGCCAGGGCTGATCGTTGACATCACGGATCAGCGCGTACTCGATGGACACCCGCCGGCCGGTGACGTCAGCGTAGTACCGGGAGGCATCGAGAACCTCGTCGACGCTCCACCGGTTGTTGACCGGCACCAGCGTGTCGCGTAGTTCGTCGTCGGGGGTGTGCAGGGAAACAGCCAGGGTGACGCCGAGGCGCTCATCGGCCAATTTGCGAATGGCTGGGGCCAGCCCGACCGTCGACACCGTCACCGAGCGGGCGCTGATCCCGAAACCGTTCGGCGGCGGGGCGATGATGCGCTTGACGGCCGCCAGCACCCGGTTGTAGTTGGCCAGCGGCTCACCCATACCCATGAAGACGATGTTGGACAGCCGCCCGTCATGCTCGGACCGCATCGCCGACGACGCCGCCCGAACCTGTTCGAGAATCTCGGCGGTGGACAGATTGCGCATCAGGCCGCCCTGGCCGGTGGCACAGAACGGGCAAGCCATACCGCAGCCGGCCTGCGAGGAGATGCACACCGTGTTGCGCTGCGGGTAGCGCATCAGCACCGACTCGAAGGTCGTGCCGTCACCCGCACGCCACAGCGTCTTGCGGGTCTCCCCCGCGTCGCACTGGACCTGCTTCACCGGGTCGATCAGCGTCGGGAACAGCGCCTCGGCCACCTGATCTCGCACCGCGGTAGGTAGATCGGTCATCTGCTTCGGGTCGGCGATCAGGCGGCCGTAGTACTGGTTGGCCAGCTGTTTGGCCCGGAATTTCGGCAGACCCAGCTCGGTGACGGCAGCGGCGCGGCCGTCCTCGTCGAGGTCGGCAAGGTGGCGCGGCGGCATACCGCGTCGCGGGGCTTCGAAGACCAGTTCCTGCTTCATGTCTTTTCCAGTATCAGGCTTGTTCGGTGAGAACATCGTGAACAGTGCGCTCAACGGTGTTCAGGACATCGTTGTCCACCCCGGGACGGCCGCGGACGAAGACCGATGCGCGGCTGGCCGGGGGCAGCCCTTCGGCCAGACACAGCCCGTCGGGCAGGCGGCCGATCATCGGCAGCAGGGCCACCCCGAGACCAGAGCGCACCGCTGCGAACAGGCCGGACAGGTTGGCGGATTCGGCGGCGATGCGGTAGTCGGTCCCGCTTCGGTCGAGGGTGGCAAAGGTGGGTTCGCGCAATGTGCACGGTTCGGAGAACATCACCACCGGCAACGGCGGGTTCACCGCAGTGCTGAAGCTGCGGCCCGAAACCCACTTCAGTGCAAGCGTTCCGGACGCGTGCGCGGGATCCATGCCGGACCCGTCGAGCATCACCGCAAGATCGACCAGACCGTGTTCGACGGCGTCGGCGAGCGTGACATTGCGGTCGAGACGAAACCGCAGCCGCCAGTTGGGCAACCGCTCGCCCAGCGCCGCCGTGAGGGCGGGCAACATGACATCGGCGCCGTGCTCGGTGGCACCGATCAGCAGCACCTGCTCCTCGGCCGCACCGAGATCGGTCAGCGCCGCGTCGTGGGCGGCGAGGATGCCCCGGGCGTGCCCGAGTACCCGGTGGCCCAGTTCGGTGAAGGCGACACCCCGACCGGACCGTTCGACGACGGGGCCACCCACGACGGCCTCGATCCGCCGCACGTGCTGGCTGACGGCCGACTGCGTCATGTGCAACACCGCGGCGGCGCGGTGAAACCCGCCACAGTCCGCCACCGCCACCAGGCTGCGCAGCGGCGCGATGTCCAGCACCTGACCCATGCGATCAAGGTACTCCGATCAGTACTTACGATCAAAGACCTGGTATTTCTCGACATACACCAAGTTATTCCACCAGATTGATTAGCGTCGATGATCGATCGTGATTGCCGATAATCGTTGGACCGCGCGTACCAGGCTCGCTCACGATGGGGGCATGCCGCCCACTCCGATGCCGATGCGCACGGCGACAACCGTGACGTTCTTCTACGCCCTGGGTTATCCGATCGGGAACCTGGCGGTGCACGCCGTCTCCCCGATGGCGGTACTGGCTGTTCGTTTCGGGGCGGCGGGGCTGATCCTCGGCACCTGGGCCGGACTGGCCCGGGTGGGCTTCCCCACCGGCCGGAAGCTGCTCCACGTCGCGGTGGCGGGTCTGCTCATGCAGGCCGTGCAGTTCTGCGCGCTCTACGTTGCGATTCAGCAGGGCGCGCCCGCAGTGCTCTGCGCGGTGGTCATCGCGATGAACCCGGTGGCGACGGCGCTGCTCGCGGCGGTGTTCCTACGTGACCGGTTGACACCACGCCGGATCGTCGCGTTGGTGCTCGGTATCGCCGCAGTGGTGGCGGCCTGCGCGACGCGACTGGCCACCTCAGGTGGTATCGACCCGGTGGTCGGATTGCTGCTGGTGGCACTGCTCGGGCTGGCGGCGGGTGGGGTCTATCAACAGCGGTTCTGCTCTGACGTCGACTTCCGGGCCTCGACCTCTGTGCAGAACGCCGTCGCGTTCCTACCCGCCTTGGCGCTCACGCTCAGCGCGCCGGTCGAGGTGCATGACGCCACCAGGGCCGCGCTGGCGGTGGCCGGTGTGGTGCTGCTCAACGCCGTGCTCGGGGTGTCGCTGTATGTGCGGGCCATCAACCTGCACGGAGCCTCGGCGGTCGCGATGCTGTTCTGCGTGATCCCCGCGGTCGCCGGGGTGTTGTCCTGGCTGATGCTCGGCGAGCGGGTGAACATCGGCATCGCCGCCGGGCTGGTCCTCGGTGCGATCGCGTGCTGGCTGAACGCGTCTGCCACGCGCAGCGAACGCGGTCTACGCGAGGAGCGTGAGCACGATCCAGCCGACGACGGCGGACGGCAACATCGCGTCGATGCGGTCCATGATGCCGCCGTGGCCCGGCAGTAGCGTGCCCATGTCCTTGATGCCGAGATCGCGTTTGACCTGCGATTCGACGAGGTCCCCGAGCACACCGGTGATCACCAGCAACAGGCCGAGCGGTACGCCCACCCAGGCTGGCTTGTCCAACAGGAACGCCACGGACAGCACCGCTGCGGTGACACCGAACAGCAGCGATCCGCCCAGACCTTCCCAGGACTTCTTCGGGCTGATCGCCGGTGCCAGGAGATGCTTACCGAACAGGACGCCCGCGACGTAGCCACCGATGTCGGCGAAGACGACCGTCACGATGATGGTGAAAACCCGGGCTCCGCCGTGGTCGGCAAAGATGAGCAGGGCGGTGAAGGCGGCGAACAACGGCACCCAGGTGGCGAGCAGAACCGTCGCGGCGATATCGCGCAGGTAATTGACCGGCTGCTGGTCGAGACCCTGACCGACCAGACGCCAGACCATGCAGACGACGATCGTGCCGCCGTAGGCGCCAAGCAGACCGGCGGCCCCGAACGGCCAGGTCAGCCAGATCATCGCCTGGCCACCCAAGAGCAGCGGGACGGCGGGCAATGCGTAGCCGTGCTCGCGCATCCGCCGGATCACCTCATGGGTGGCGATGGCGATGGCGACTGCCAACAGCGGCAGCCACCAGATGGGCGCAAAGAGCAGGGTGCCTATCGCGAGGGCGCCGAGGACCACGCCGACGGTGATGGCGGCCGGCAGGTCACGGCCGGCGCGCGAGGTCTTCTGCGGTGGCTCGGTCTGTGCCACGGGACTGGGGTGCTGAAGGTCGCCTAGACCTCCAGCAACTCGCCTTCCTTGTGCTTGACCAACTCGTCGATCTGACTGGTGTAGGTGTGGGTGGATTTGTCGAGGTCCTTTTCCGCGCGTCCGACCTCGTCCTCGCCGGCCTCGCCGTCCTTCTTGATCCGGCTGAGCTCTTCCATCGCCTTACGACGAATGTTGCGCACCGACACCTTGGCGTCCTCGCCCTTGGACTTTGCCTGCTTGACCAGCTCGCGGCGGCGCTCCTCGGTGAGCTGCGGGATGGAGATCCGGATGATGTTGCCGTCGTTGGTCGGATTGACCCCGAGATCGGAGTTGCGGATCGCGTCCTCGATCGGCCGGAGCTGAGCGGCCTCGTAGGGCTTGATGACGACGAGCCGCGCCTCGGGGACGTTGATGCTCGCCATCTGCGTGATCGGTGTCATCGACCCGTAGTACTCGATGTTGATCCGGGAAAACATGCCCGGATTGGCCCGGCCGGTCCGGATCGTGGCCAGGTCGTCACGGGCCACACTCACGGCCTTTTCCATCTTCTCTTCGGCGTCGAAGAGAGTTTCGTCGATCACTTCGGGTTCTCCATCGATCTTGCTCCTCGCGTGCGCGGCAGGTCAGGTGGTGGTGGTGACCAGTGTTCCGATCTTCTCACCCGCCACGGCACGGGCGATATTGCCTTCGGTGAGCAGGTTGAACACCAGCATCGGCATGCGGTTGTCCATGCACAAACTGAAGGCAGTGGCATCGGCGACCCGCAGGCCACGGTCGATGACATCACGATGGCTGACTTCGGTGAGCAACTCGGCGTTCAGGTCTTCGCGTGGGTCGGCGGTGTAGACGCCGTCGACAGCCTTGGCCATCAGCACCACGTCGGCCCCGATCTCGAGAGCCCGCTGCGCGGCCGTCGTGTCGGTGGAGAAGTACGGAAGGCCCATGCCGGCTCCGAAGATGACGACGCGACCCTTTTCCAGGTGTCGCACGGCCCGCAACGGGATGTACGGCTCGGCGACCTGCCCCATCGTGATGGCGGTCTGCACGCGGGTGTCGATGCCCTCTTTCTCCAGGAAGTCCTGCAGCGCAAGGCTGTTCATCACCGTGCCGAGCATGCCCATGTAGTCGCTGCGGGTGCGTTCCATCCCGCGCTGCTGCAATTGGGCGCCGCGGAAGAAGTTGCCGCCACCGATCACGACCGCGACCTGGACTCCGCTGCGCACCACTGCGGCGATCTGGCGGGCCACCTGGTGCACGACGTCGGGGTCGAGGCCGACCTGGCCGCCGCCGAACATCTCTCCGCCGAGTTTCAGCAGAACCCTTTTGTAGAAGGGACGAATGGGTGCTGCGCCCTCGCCGGCGACATTCGGATCCGCCATCGGTCTCCTCGGCACTCCTCGCATGTAGAGAGCCACCCGGGTTACCCCTGGACGGCCTCTCCATCCTGCCCTATGGCGGGCGGCGCACCTAGTGGGGGGAGCCTTCGCGGACCGAGTGTCGCCGGCGGGCGCAGGTCAACCGGCGCCTACCCCAGGTGCGCCTGAAGCAGCCAGGCGGCCATCGACTTACGGTCCTTGCCCTCGTCACGGAGGTCCATTCGGGCGAAATCGGCGAAGTTGGCGAATTCCGCCGGCACGTGCGCGTGGATGCGAGCCGGTCGCACGTCGTCGATCACCCAGTACTTGCCGACGACCTCACGCAATTCGTCCTCGCTGACCGGATTGGCCGGTCCGGAATCGCCCATCGTCCCCTTGTCGAACACCAGCACGAAGTAGGAGGCGCCGGGAGCGGCGGCCCGCACGATCGACTGCTGGTAGCCGTCCCGCAGTTCCACGGGCATGGAGTGGAACAGCGTGCTGTCGACGATCGTGCCGAAACGGCCGTCGTAGCCGGTGAAGGCACTGATATCGGCCACTTCGAAGCTCGCGTTGGCGAGCCCGCGCTTGGCGGCCTCGGCCCTGGCCAACTCGATGGCGGTGGCCGACTGATCCAGCCCGACCGTGGTGAATCCGCGCTCGGCCAGGTCGAGCGCGGTGGCCGCCTCACCGCAGCCGGCGTCGAGCACCTCACCGTGGAACTTGCCCTCGGCGATCAGGGCCGCGATCTCGGGCTGCGGTTCGCCGATGCTCCACGGCGGGCGTACCCCAGCGAACTCCGGAGCCTCACCGCGGTAAGCGGATTCGAACATTGCATCTGACATTTCGCTTGGCGTGGTCATACGTCCGGTATATCAACCTAGTTGATATGTGTCAATATGCTTGATATGAACTCCGATAAGGGAGCCGCCCTGGAGGAGCAGCCACTCGGCTACTTGATGTATCGCGTGGTCGCGGTGCTGCAGCCACGGGTCTCCGCGCAACTGCAACCACTGGGCCTCAAACTGCCCGAGTTCGTCTGCCTGCGCATCCTGTCCATGGCCCCGGGCCAGTCCAACGCCGAGCTCGCGCGCCACACGAACGTGTCACCACAGGCGATGAACAACGTGCTGCGCGGACTCCAAGACCGAGGGGCGGTTCGCAGGCCGGCCACCGTCGACTCCGGACGCGCACTGCCCGCCGAGCTGACCGCCGAGGGTGCCCAATTGCTCGAACGCGCCGAAGCCGCCGTGTACGCCGCCGAGGAGGAGGTGCTCGATCGCCTCGACGCCGAGCAGCGACGCGAACTCAAGCGACTGTTGGCCCACGCCGTTCCCTGAACCGGCATGCCGTCTGGCGCGCCGTGTGGCGTCACAGTCGGTAATGTCGCCAGCCGATGAAGATCGTGCTGGCCCCGGACTCGTTCAAGGAGTCGATGACCGCGTCGCAAGCGGTCGCAGCGCTGCGCGAGGGCGTCCGGTCGGCACTGCCCCATGCCGAATGCATCGGAGTGCCGATGGCCGATGGCGGTGAAGGCACCGTCGACGCCGTCGTCGACGCGCTCGGCGGTGACCGCATCATCGAGACGGTGCAGGACCCGCTCGGCCGCCCGGTCGCGGCCACCTACGGCTACGTTGCCGAGCGTCACCTGGCCGTGATCGAAATGGCCGCCGCCTCCGGCCTCGAGCTGGTGGCACCGGAGGATCGGGATATCCTGCGCGCCAGTACCTTCGGAGTCGGACAGCTCATCACCTCAGCCATGGAGCACGGCGCGACCGAGCTGCTGATCGGCATCGGCGGCTCGGCGACCAATGACGGCGGGGCCGGCATGCTCACCGCGCTCGGCGCCGCCTTCACCGACAGCGACGGAGCCGCCCTGCCACCCGGCGGCGCAGCACTGACCCGGCTGCACCACATTGACGTCGGCGGCCTGGATCCCCGGCTCGCCGAAGTGCACGTCCGGATCGCGTCCGACGTCACGGCACCGCTGCTCGGCACCGGCGGTGCCAGTGCGGTTTTCGGACCGCAGAAGGGAGCCACCCCCTCGGACGTCGCGACCCTCGAAGCGGCCCTGGCCCGCCTGGTCGAAGTGACCCAGACCGCGCTCGGACACGCCCGGCCTGATCGCCCGGGCGCCGGCGCTGCCGGGGGCCTGGGCTTCGGGCTGATGGAATTCCTTGCCGCCGAATGCGACCCGGGTGTCGAGGTGATCGCCGAGACCGTGGGGCTGGCGCAGGCACTGATCGGAGCGGACTGGGTGTTCACCGGGGAGGGCAGCGTGGACGCCCAGACCATGTTGGGCAAGACTCCGTTCGGAGTCGCCCGGGTGGCCGCGCACACCGGCACCCAGGTGGTGATCTTCGCCGGTCGGGTCTCCCCCGACGCCGACGTCCTGCTGGTCAACGGCGTCGAGAAACTGGTGGAGATCACCGCGCCGGGCACCCCGTTGGAGCAGGCGTTGCGTGACGGCCCGGCCGCGCTGACCCGTGCGGCCGCCGAAGTGTGCCGGACCCTGTAGCGCGAGCTACAGGATCGCCGCCGCGACGATCAGCCCGAACGCCAGGTAGGAAGCCGTCACGACCAGCACCTGGGGCGTGAACCGCTCGGAGGCCAGCACCATGCCGATGTCGATGCCTTTGATCGCACCGATGAGCCGGACGGAAAACGCCTGGGCCGCAATGCCCAAGAGCCCGAACACCAGCGTCATGATGAGGCCCTGGACGAGGTCGCCCGACGACGAGTAGATGGCCAG
Organism: Mycolicibacterium arcueilense; assembly: GCF_058536225.1. NCBI lineage: Bacteria > Bacillati > Actinomycetota > Actinomycetes > Mycobacteriales > Mycobacteriaceae > Mycobacterium > Mycolicibacterium arcueilense. The sequence goes on along the minus strand of NZ_JBZTYL010000007.1, from coordinate 1,340,983 downwards.
AACGATGATGAATGCCATCGACACCACGCCGGAGGCCGTCACAGCGGCAGCATTCGGACGGCCAGCTCGGACCAAGGTCCGCAATGGCCCGGGTGTGGTCCAGTCGATCACGTAGAAACCCAGGACCATCAGTGCCACACCGACAATCGTGTACAACACGATCGCCGAGACGCCGTGGCCGAGAACCGACCAGTAATCGGAGTCGAGCGCAACCAGGGTGGTTGTCATAGGTATTCCTTCCGGGTCACTGCGGGATGCGGTGTGGCACAAAGGCAGCGCCGTTGTCGGTGACGAGACCCGAGGTCTCGCGGATCCCGAGTCCGGCGGATTCGTCGCCGACGATCCACGCCCCCAACGCGGGGCGCATGTCGTCGAATTGCGGTAGCGGATCGAGCAACTGGTACACGTAGCCCTCTTCGCCGTAGACACCGCCGGTCTCGGTCTCGAAGCCTGCGCCGACGATGGTGATGTTGGCGCCCTCACGGCCCAGCTTCGGTTTGCGCACGTAGTCAGTGAGCTCGTGCGGGTCATCGACGTAGGCGGGCAACAGATTCGGATGCCCGGGATACATCTCCCACAGGACGGCCAGGATCGCCTTGTTGCTCAGCAGCGTCTTCCACAGCGGCTCCACCCACATGGTGGCCGGCAGCGATTCGACGGCCCGGCGGCCGAAATCGTCGTCGAGCATCCACTCCCACGGGTAGAGCTTGAAGATCGACGACATGGGAGCTTCCTCCAGGTCGACGAACCGGTCGAGGTCGCGGTCGAACCCGATGTCCTCGATGGCCAGGCCCACGGTGTGCAGGCCGGCTTCTGCTGCGCACTCCTGGAGGTAGGCCACAGTGACGTGATCCTCACCGGTGTGCTCGGCACCCGACCAGGTGAAGTAGGTCTCGGCGCCCGGGAGGCGGTCACGGACCTCAGCCCAGCGGGCAACCAGCTTCTCGTGCAACGAGTTCCACTGATCGTCGGCCGGGTAGACGTCGGTCTTCCAGTGCCACTGCAGGATCGCCGCCTCCAGCAGTGTGGTGGGCGTATCGGCGTTGTATTCCAGCAGAACCGGCGGCCGACGACCGTCGTAGCGAAGGTCGAACCTGCCGTACAGATGCGGGTCGCTGCGCCGCCACGACTTCTCGATGTGCTCCCAGCTCCATTCGGGAAGCCCGAAGTCGCGGTAGCGCCCGGTCAGCACGACGTGCTCGACGGCCTCCAGACACATCGAGTGCAGCACCTCGACGGAGGCTTCGATCGACAGCACCTCGTCCATGTCGAAGACGTAGTGCACCGACTCGTCCCAGTACGGGCGGTCGGCACCGGTCGCGTCGCGCGCCGGAGTGCCATAACACATGCCTTGGTCGGCGACGATCTGTTCCCAGCCTGGTCGCGGGGAACTGCGTTGGCGGTGCATTCAGCTCCCCGAACTCTTGCCGTAGCTCGACGACGAGCCGAAACCGCCGCGTGAGATCGACGTCCCCGACTTGGTCTTGGCCGTAGTGCCCTTGGGCTGTTCGATGGTCCCGCCCCGGGCGATGGTGCCGACGCCGCTGTTGTTGCCGCCGTAGTAGTACCGGTACGGCGAGCCGAGGTAGATGAAGGTGCCCCCGGAGCCGCTGTGGCCGCTGGAGCAATACGAATCGGGCACCACCTCGTTGGTGCCGTCCTTGACGCACGACGCCGCGATTTCCTCTTTGTGCAGCAGGTGGTAGCCCAGCGCGATGACTCCGACCACACCGACCACTGCCACCGAGCCCATCAGGATCTTCTTGCCGGTGGCAGCACGCTGTTCGCGTGTCGCCTCCTGCTGCCTGGCCCACTCCTCGGCGGCCTCGCGCTCCTTCTGCATCCTGTCCCGTTGGCGCGCTTCGGCCACGGTAGGAGGCCGCGGCGTGGCGGTAGCCGGGTCCTGCCAACGAATTGATCCCTCGCTGACCTGGTTCCACTGCTCGTCTGGCCCCGACGTCATTCACACCCCCGCATACTCTGACACCTGACGGTCATCATAAGAGCACATCGCCACCCATGAGCGCAGCACCTGAGCAAAACCCCGGCGCGCAGGCGGGAGCGCGCCTGGAATCTGGCTCAGGTTGGGTAAAAACGGTCTATTTCACCGCTTTTCGCGCCCGCTTCCGCGGAGCTGCGGGAACCGGATCCTGAATACGTGGCCAGGGCCTCGCCTCCTCCAGCTCGTAGGCCAACTCCAGCAGCAGCGCTTCGCGGCCACGGGTCGCCGACAGCATCATTCCCACCGGAAGGCCGGTTTTCGTCTGGGCCAGCGGCAACGAGATGGCCGGATCCCCGGTGGCGTTCTGCAGCGGTGTGAACGCCACCCAACCCAGCAGCCGGTCGATGATCTGCTCGTAGTCCGCCGTCGGATCGAGCCGGCCGATCTCCAGGGTGGGCTCGGCCAGGGTGGGCATGAGCACCGCGTCATAGCTGTTGGACAGCCGCTCGGTGATCCGCCGCGACCGGGCCAGGTGGGCGATCGCCGCCGGGACCCGATACAGGTTGCGCGACGCGTGTCGTTCCAGGCCCAACGTGAGATTGTCCAGCTTGCCGCGGTCGAAGCTCGGGCCGAAGGAACGCTTCCCACCGCGTACCAACGCATACGCCAGGAACGACCAGTACAGCAGGAAATCATCCTTGAACCGGGGCTGGACCGGATTGCCGATCACGGTGATCTGGTGGCCGAGCTCCTCGAGCAGCGCAGCGGTCTTGTGGGTCAGCTCGGTCATCTCCGGGCCGGCATCGTGCACGACGGACTGCGTGCACACCGCGATGCGCAGGCGCTGTTTGCCCGGGCGGCTGACATCGCCGATCGGCGGCAGTTTGGGGTTGCGGTAGACGCGTTCCATCTCCCGGTACAGCGCTGCGGTGTCACGCACCGACCGGGTGAGCACCCCGTCGGCCACGATCCGCAACGGCATCATCCGCATGTTCTTGTCCTGCGGCAGTCGGCCCCGGGTCGGCTTGAGGCCGACCAGACCATTGCAGGCGGCGGGGATGCGGATCGAGCCGCCCCCGTCATTGGCGTGCGCGATGGGTACGACGCCCGCCGCGACGAAGGCACCCGAACCCGACGACGACGCACCGGCCGTGTAGACGGGGTTCCACGGGTTGCGCACCGGGCCCAGCCGAGGATGCTCGCACGACGCGCTGAAACCGAACTCCGAGAGCCGGGTCTTGCCCAGCGGCACTAGACCGGTGGCGAGATACGCGCGGGCGAAGTCGCCGTTGGCCGGTTCGGGCCGAGGTTCCCAGGCATCCGTGCCGCTCATCGTCGGCATGCCCTCGACCGCGGAGTTGTCCTTGACGAAGGTCGGGACACCGTCGAAGTACCCGCCGTATTGACTGGGCGCGGCACCGCGGGCATGGGCCCGGTCGAAGGCTTCGAACGCCAGCCCGTTGAGGGTGGGATTGACCGCCTCGACGCGCGCCACCGCGGCTTCGATCAGGTCGGCCGCCGATACCCGGCCGGCTTGCAGTTCTTCCACCAGGCCGACGGCGTCGTGTTCACCGAGGGCGTCGTCGCCGAAGGCGAAGATTCGACTCATGACCAGACGGTACCAACTGGTACCGATCGGGCGGCGGCCTCTCGCCGCCCAACCGCCCTCACTGCGTGCGGGCCACGCTCTGCAGCACAGCAAGATGCTCGTCGACGGTCCGCAGACCGGCTCCCATGGTGTTCACCGTGACGTGCGTGGCCCCGGCGTCGGCCCACGCGGCGATGTCGGCGACCACCTTGTCCGGATCACCGGTCCAGGTCACCCGACCCTCCATGCCGATCCCGGCGGGATCTCGCCCGGCGGAGACGGCCGCACGCTCGACCCTGGCCCGAGCGTCATCGAGTTCCAGTCCGGGCGCGACCATCGGAAACCAGCCGTCGCCGAGCCGCCCGGCCCGCTCCAGCGCCCGCGCGGACGCAGCGCCGAACCACACCGGGATCGGACGCTGCACCGGCAGCGGCGCCAGGCCCGCACCGGTCACCCGGTGGTGGCGACCTTCGAAGGTCACCGACGATTCGGTCCACAGCCGACGCATCAGCTCGACCTGCTCCTCGGACCGCTTGCCACGGTTTCCGAAATCCTCGCCCAGCGCCTCGTACTCGACCGCATTCCAGCCCAGCCCGACGCCCAGGCGCATCCGCCCACCGCTGAGCAGGTCGACCTCGGCGGCCTGCTTGGCCACCAGAACGGCCTGGCGCTGCGGCAGGATGATCACCCCGGTGACCAATTCCAACGAGGTGACCGCGGCCAGATAGCCGAACATCACCATCGGCTCGTGAAAGGTGGTGTAGAGGTCATAGGGCCCCGACCAGTCCCGGTGAACAGCCGGATCGGCGCCGACCACATGGTCGTAGGCCAGGATGTGGGTGAAGCCCAGCTCTTCGACACGCTGGCCGTATGCGCGCACCGCTCCCGGATCTCCGCCGAGTTCCGTCTGCGGAAATACCACACCTACGCGCATGTCACCTCCAACACCACTCCCCAACCCATTCGTACCTGCCACACTCCCACATCGGCAAAGCCCGTTGCCCCGCCGTGAGCAACTACCCGGCACCGACCGGGTTACGAATGAACAAAACCCCGCGCTTTCCGGGATCGCCGGAATGAGCGCGGGGTTTTGCGGCGGGCGGCGACGGCCGAGCCGTCAATCGGGTGTGATGTGCCGCCCGAGTCTTCTGGGTGTTAGGCCTGACCGACCTCGAACCGCACGAAGCGGGTCACGGTGACACCGGCCTCGTCGAGCAGCGCCTTGACGGTCTTCTTGTTGTCGGACACCGACGGCTGGTCCAGCAGCACGACGTCCTTGTAGTAGCCCGTGACGCGACCTTCGATGATCTTGGGCAGCGCCTGCTCGGGCTTGCCCTCTTCCTTCGCGGTCTCCTCGGCGATGCGCCGCTCGTTGGCGACGATGTCGGCGGGGACGTCCTCACGGGTGAGGTACTTGGCCTTGAGTGCGGCGATCTGCAGGGCGACCGCGTGGGCGGCCTCCTTGCCCTTCTCCGCGTCGCCGGCGGTGTACTCGACCAGGACACCGACGGCCGGCGGCAGGTCCGCGGCACGCTTGTGCAGGTAGGTCTCGACCGTGCCGTCGAAGTAGGCGACCCGACGCAGTTCGAGCTTCTCGCCGATCTTGGCGGACAGGTCGGCGATGGCCTGTTCGACCGTGGTGTCGCCAACCTTGGCGGCCTTGAGGGCGTCCACGTCGGCGGCCTTCGCGGCGGCGGCGGCCGCCACGACCTGGTTGGCGAGCTCCTGGAATTCGGCGTTCTTGGCGACGAAGTCGGTCTCGGAGTTCAGCTCGATCAGCGCACCGTCCTTGGCCGCGACCAGACCCTCGGCGGTGGCGCGCTCAGCGCGCTTGCCGACGTCCTTGGCGCCCTTGATACGGAGCAACTCGACGGCCTTGTCGAAATCGCCGTCCGATTCGGCCAGCGCGTTCTTGCAGTCCATCATGCCGGAGCCGGTCAGCTCCCGAAGGCGCTTGACGTCGGCGGCGGTGTAGTTAGCCATTTAAGACTTCTCCTGGAATTACGAAGCGTCAGTGGATGTTTCGGGTGCAGCAGCGGCTTCGCCTTCGGCGGTACCAGCGGTCGCACCGGCGAGCAGCTCCTGCTCCCACTCGGCGAGCGGCTCAGCGGCACCCTCGGTGTCCTGCTTCTCACCGGCACCCTGGCCGGCGCGGGCCTGCAGGCCCTCGGCAACCGCGGAGGCGACGACCTTGGTCAGCAGGGCGGCCGAACGGATGGCGTCGTCGTTGCCCGGGATCGGGTAGTTGACCTGATCGGGGTCGCAGTTGGTGTCCAGGATCGCGATGACCGGGATGCCGAGCTTGATGGCCTCGTTGACCGCCAGGTGCTCCTTGTTGGTGTCGACGACCCAGATCGCCGAGGGCACCTTCTGCATGTCCCGGATACCGCCGAGGCTGCGCTCAAGCTTGTTCTTCTCACGCGTGAGCATGAGGATTTCCTTCTTGGTGCGACCCTCGAAGCCACCGGTCTGCTCCATGGCCTCGAGTTCCTTGAGGCGCTGCAGGCGCTTGTGCACCGTGGAGAAGTTGGTGAGCATGCCGCCCAGCCAGCGCTGGTTCACGTAGGGCATGCCGACGCGGGTGGCCTCTTCGGCGATGGACTCCTGCGCCTGCTTCTTGGTGCCGACGAACAGGATGGAGCCGCCGTGGGCCACCGTCTCCTTGACGAACTCGTAGGCCTTGTCGATGTAGGTCAGCGTCTGCTGCAGATCGATGATGTAGATGCCATTGCGGTCGGTGAAGATGAACCGCTTCATCTTGGGGTTCCAGCGTCGGGTCTGATGCCCGAAGTGAGCGCCGCTGTCCAGCAGCTGCTTCATGGTCACAACAGCCATGAGCTCATTCCTTTATGTGTCGGTTGACGCCCGGCGTCGGGTGATGCCAGGCCCTGGTGCCTGCCGGACGCCGAACCCGATCCGGGAAATCCCAGGTCAGGACCGTCGGCATCCGTGTACGACCCCATCGAGGCGATCGATATGCGCAGACACGCGAAGTCAGCCCGCAAGCGAGCTGCGGGTAGAAGTTTACACGCTGGGCAGGGGTGCTTTTACCACGCGGCAAACCCATGCCCGTCCATCCACAGCCCCCGACTTCGGGGCTTCCGGACCGCCCGGTTTGACGCTGAACTGGAGTGGTGAGGTTTGCCGCCACAGCGCTGCTGCTGAGTATGACGTGGATCTGGCCGACAGCGGCCCACGCCGAGGGCTCCCGACTGCAGTGGCCGGTGTCCCCGCGACCGGCCGTGACCAGGGGTTTCGATGCCCCCTCCCCCAATTGGAACCGCGGCCACCGCGGCGTCGACCTCGCTGCCCCACCGGAGCAGCCGATCTATGCCGCAGCTCCGGGAACTGTGGTGTTCGCCGGTGTGCTGGCCGGGCGGCCCGTGGTCTCGCTCGCGCATCCGGGTGGACTGCGCACCAGCTACGAGCCGGTGCAGGCCGCGGTGCGGCCCGGGCAGAGCGTTGGGGCCGGACAACTGCTCGGCACGCTGCTGGCGGGCCACCCCGGTTGTCCGGTGGCGGCTTGCCTGCACTGGGGAGCGATGTGGGGCCCGGCCTCGAACGCCGACTACGTCAACCCTCTCGGGCTGCTCGCCGAGACCCCGATCCGGCTCAAGCCGGTGGGTGGGTAAGCGGGCTGAATCCCTGGTTGTGGCCAACGATCCCGCGGCGTCGGTGTCTGCAATTTGGTGCGGATGATGCCCTGACGTGGCCGCTAGCCTCATTCCTGGTCACCGACGCGAAGGGCACACATGAGTAGGGCGCGATGGATCCTTATGTCGATATTCACCGTGGCGCTATTCGCTGTGGGCCTGGCACTGGCGATTCCCGGGCTGGAGCTGGCCTTCCGCACCGATGTCACCTGCGGCGACTGGGTAATGCGCCCTGGGGATCAGTGCCGCAACATCGTTCGAAGCTCGTCATTTCTCTATGACTACGACCAGCAGCGATCTCGAAACCGGGATGAAGGCTCCACTCTGGCCACTTTCGGTGGGCTCCTGTTGTTCGGGGGCGTCCTGTCCGTGTTCGGTTTGGTTACTTCGTACCTGTACTTCAAGCGCGAAGCCGCGGACAGCACGACGATCACCGACTAGAAATTTCGCGCACGCGCACACGTCAGTGAGTTCGGCCTAGGGTCGGAATATGACCGTCGCGTCGCATTTCCACCGCACCCGGCCGATGCGCTTCGGTCTGCACACCGCACTCCCCCGCGGTGCCGATTTCGCCGAGTTCGCGCGCACCGTCGAACAATCCGGGTTCGACGTCATGACCATCCCCGACCATCTGGCACCGACCGTGTCGCCGTTCGCCGGAGCCGCCACTGCCTGCGCAGTCACGTCGAACCTGCGCACCGGAACACTGGTACTCAACAACGATCTGCGTCATCCGGTCGATACCGCGCGGGAAACCGTAAGTGTGGCAGCCCTGTCGGGTGGACGATTCGAGCTGGGGCTGGGCGCCGGCCACATGAAGGCCGAATATGACGCGGCCGGACTGAAATTCGACGCCGGCGCCACCAGGGTGGACCGACTGATCGAATCGGTCAATGTGATCCGCCCGCTCCTGGCCGGTGAACCGGTTGACGTGGACGGCGCGCATTACTGCGTACGGGCGGACGCCGGCGCACTGGTCGCCCCGGCGGGTGTCGACGTGCCGCTGCTCATCGGCGGCAACGGCACGCGCGTGTTGCAACTCGCCGGCCGGGCCGCCGATATCGCCGGGCTGGCGGGTTTCAGTCACAACCACGACGCCACGGAGGTCCGGCTGACCCACTTCGACGCGAAGGGCCTGCTGGACCGGATCGCGGTTGTGCGCGCTGCCGCCGGCGACCGGTTCGAAGCCATCGAGCTCAACGGGTTGCTGCAGTTCGTGGTCCACACCGACGACCCCGCGGCCGCGGCAGCCGAGGTGGCCGGGCCATTGGGCACCTCGGCGGAGTTGCTGCTGGAATCGCCGTTTGCGTTGTTCGGCAGCTACGAGCAGATGGCCGAGTCTCTGGCCGAGCGGCAGCGCCGGTTCGGGATCAGCTACTGGACGGCGTTCGACGCCTGGACGGACCGCGAGTCGGCACTTCCGCACCTGGCCGAAGTCATCAAGCTGCTGCGCTAACGGCCGACGAGGCCGCCGAGAAACCCGGTCATCGCCTCGAGCACCGCGTCCGGACGGTCGCGCTGCACCCAATGTCCGGCTCCTGCAATGATTTTGAGCTCCGCGTCAGGGATCAGCTGCGCGGCCGCCCGGGCCCGCGCAACCGGCACGCCCGGATCACGGTCACCGTGGACGATCAGCGCCGGCCGGCGAAACGACGACAACCGTCCGCTGTAGTCCGTGCGCAGCCGGTTCCACCGGACCTGATCGCGCTGCCACTGCTCGAACGCCGAGAATCCCTCCGGTTGGCCCGCGGCGGCCATGACCTCGTCCATCAACGCGTCGGTGACCTGCACGGGGTCGGTGATCAAGGCCTGCATGCTGCGCGCCATCGCTCGGCGGTTGGTGCCCACCCACCGGGTCACCGCGCCGAGCAGACCGGTACGCAACGTCACCCAGGTGACCAGTTGCCGCACCCCCGGCATCGGCCCGTCCGAGAGGCGTGGCATCAGGCCGTAACTGCCCAGCAGCATCGCACCCGTCACCCGTTGCGGCCGGTCCAGGACATGGCCGATGGTCATGCCCCCACCGAGTGACAGCCCGCCGATCGCATAGCGCTGCAGGTCGAGTCCGTCGACGAACTCCCCCACATAGCCGACCAACCGGTCCTGTGTCACGGGCAACCGCGCCGGCGGACTGCAGCCATAGCCGGGATGGTCCGGCGCAATCACGCGGTAGCCCGCCTGCGCCAACCGCGGGCCGATACCGCCCCAGGACAACGACGCGCTGTCCACGCCTCCGCCGTGCAGCAACACGACCGTCGGCGCCGCGTGGTCGGTGGCCCAGCTGAGATAGGACACCGGCCCGCAGGGCAGATCGACGGTGGTTCGGGTCGGATCGACAGTCAACTCCGGCACGATCTCCTCTTCAGGCTCGTGGGTGCGCCTGGTCGTGCACCGCGCGCAACCGTTCCACTGTCACGTGGGTGTAGAGCTGGGTGGTGGCCAGCGAGCTGTGACCCAGCAACTCCTGTACGACGCGCAGGTCGGCACCGCCTTCCAGCAGGTGGGTGGCCGCGCTGTGGCGTAGTCCGTGGGGGCCGATGTCGGGGGCGCCATCGACGGCAGAGACGGTCTGGTGCACCACGGTTCGGGCCTGACGGGGGTCGAGGCGCTTGCCGCGGGCCCCGAGCAGGAGCGCGGGGCCGGAATCGGCAGTGGCCAGCGCAGGCCGCCCGTCGGTGAGCCAGGCGGTCAACGCGACCAGGGCCGGTTCACCGAACGGGACCGTGCGCTGCTTGTTGCCCTTACCCAACACCCGCAGCACCCGGCGCGGGGTGTCGATGTCATCGATGTCCAGACCGCACAGTTCGCTGACCCGAATACCGGTGGCGTACAGCAGCTCGACGATCAACCTGTCCCGCAGTGCCAGCGGGTCACCTTCCTGCACAGCTGAATTCATCGCTTCCATGGCGTCCACTGCCTGGTCGCGGCGCAGCACCGCAGGCAGGGTGCGGTGGGCCTTGGGCACCTGCAACCGCGCGGCGGGGTCGTTCGGCAATAGTCCCCGCCGTGTCGCCCAGGTCGAGAAGGTCTTGACCGAGGAGGTTCGGCGCGCCAACGTGGTCCGCGCCGTTCCGGCTGCAGCCTGGGCGGCCAACCAGGACCGCAACCTCGGCAGGGTGAGAGTCTCCACTCCGCCGCCGGTGAAATCGAACAGCGCAGTCAGGTCACCCCGGTACGCGCGTCGGGTGTGCGCAGACCGGCCACGTTCCAGCTCGAGATACTGGTCGAACTCGTCCAGTATCGCGTCGGTCCCGGTGCTCACCCCACCACCGTGTCAGACCGTTCCAACCGTCGCAGCCAACCGCCTGCGCGTGTCGCGGCGTTCAGTTGGTTGCTGCGAGCGGGTCAGTCCACCCGGCGCAGGGCGTCCGGCGTGAGATCGGCCAGCGTCGGATAACCGTCGACGCCCATGATCAGGTCGGCCTCGGCGAGCAGCGTCCGCAGCACGTGCACGATGCCGTCGGCCCCGCCCAGGGCCAGCCCGTAGGCGTACGGACGGCCCACACCGACCGCGGTGGCACCCAGCGCGAGGGCCTTGACGATGTCGGCGCCGTTGCGGATTCCCGAGTCGAACAGCACCGGCAGCCCGTCAGCGGCCTCGACCACACCGGGCAGGCAGTCGATCGCCGGCAGGCCACCATTGGCTTGGCGCCCACCATGATTCGAGCAGTAGATACCGTCGACGCCGCCGTCCTTGGCCCGCCGGACGTCGTCGGGGTGACAGATGCCCTTCAGGATCAGCGGCAGCGTGGTCAGCGACCGCAGCCACGGCAGGTCGTCCCAGGTCAGCGGATTGCCGAACAGGCTCACCCAGCGAAGCACCGTCGCTTGGGGGTTCTCCTCGGGCGGCTGCTGCAGGCCGGCGCGGAACACCGGGTCACTGGTGTAGTTGGCCAGGCACTTGCCGCGTAACTGCGGGAAGTTCGAGGTGGACAGGTCGCGCGGGCGCCAGCCCGGCACCCAGGTGTCAAGCGTGACGACGATGCCCTTGTACCCGGCCTTCTCGGCGCGCTGCACCAGACTGGCGGCCAGGTCCTTGTCGGTCGGTGTGTACAGCTGGAAAAAGCCTGGGGTGTCGCCGAATTCGGCGGCGACGTCTTCGATCGGGTCCTCGGTGAGGGTGGACACCACCATCGGCACCCCGGTCCGCGCGGCGGCACGCGCGCCGGCCAGGTCACCGTGCCCGTCCTGCCCGCAGATGCCCAGCACCCCGATCGGTGCCATGAACAACGGGGACGGCAGTTTCAGCCCGAACAGGTCCACCGACAGGTCACGTTCTCGGTGGGCGTTCAACATGCGCGGCATCAGCCCCCAGCGATCGAAGGCGGTGCGGTTGACCTGCTGGGTGCGCTCGTCACCGGCACCACCGGCCACGTAGGACCAGATCGAGGCCGGCATGGCCGCCTGGGCCTTGGCCTCAAGGCCCGCGTAGTCCATCGGCATGGTCGGCAGTACGCCGGACAGCCCCTGCAGGTAGATCTCGAGTTGGTAATCGCCGAATGCCATGACGGCTACCTTGCCATCTGGCGTCAGCCCGCGGTGTCGGCCTCCGCTTTTGCCAGCTCGGCCTTCCACTGCCGGAACGTCTCCTCGGTGCGTCCGCGACGCCAGTACCCCGAGATCGAGGCGGCCCACTTCGCCGGGACGCCGCGCTCCTTGCGGATGTAGGGGCGCAGGTTGTGCATGACGGCCTGGGCCTCGCCATGGATGAACACCTGAACCTGCCCCGGCAGCCAGGCCGCCTCTTTGACCGCGGCAACCAGCGGTGCGTTGTCCCCCGCGTGGTCGTCGCCGACCAGGTCGGCGCGCCCACCCCGATGGATCCAGGTGACCTCGACGCCGCCGGGAGCGGTGAGATCGATTTCGTCTCCTGGGCCGGCGACCTCGATGAAGACCTTGCCGATTGCGTTGTCGGGCAAGGCTTCCAGTGCTGTGCTGATGGCGGGAAGCGCGGCTTCGTCACCGGCCAGCAGATGCCAATCAGCGGCTGGGTCCGGGGCATAGGCTCCGCTGGGCCCCATCAGGTACGCGGGCTGACCGGGTTGGACCGCCGCGGCCCACGGTGCGGCTACGCCCTGCTCACCGTGCACGACGAAGTCGATGGTGATCTCACCACGCTCGGTGTCGATGTTGCGCACGGTGTAGGTGCGCACCGTCGGTCGCTGTTCGGCGGGCAATTCCTGAAAGCTGTCCAGCGTCAAGGGTTTCGGCAGCTCCGCTACATCGACACTTTCGGGAACGATGGCGATCTTGACGTAGGCATCGCTGAACTCGTTGGGCGAGAACGTGTCGAAGCCGTTGGCGCCATTGCCGCCCAGTACCAGCCTGACCATGTGGTCGGTCAGTTGCTCGCGGCGCACCACTTCAAACGTGTGCACGGGACGTCCTGCCATACCGCCTCCAAAACTCGCTCGGCCGATCTCTTTCTTAGCCGACCTCATCGACTATACGGAGACAGTCCACGTGCATGGGGTCTACCGGCGCCGGCGCAACCGCCAGCACCCGTCCTCGCTGACGACCATCCCCGCGAGCTCCAGCGTCGTCAACGGCCCCAATATCTGATGCGGTGGAAGGGCGGCGAGCATCGCGATCTCGTCCACGGTGTGGGCGCCGCGCGACGGCAGCGCGTCGTAGACCTGTTTCTCAACCGGCGAGAGCTTGTCGAGCGGCGCCACCGGATGCGGTTCCTCCGACGCGAGTTCGCCTATGCGGCCGACGAGTTCGACGATCTCCTCGGCGCGGCCGACCAGGGTGGCACCGCCTCGGAGCAGCGCATGGCAGCCCGCCGATGCCGCCGAGGTCACCGGCCCTGGCACCGCGCACACCGACCGGCCCAGCAACTTGGCCCACCCGGCAGTATTGGCCGCACCGCTGCGCAACCCGGCCTCGACGACCACCGTCGCACCCGAGAGGGCCGCCACCAATCGGTTCCGGGTGAGGAATCGCAGCCTGCCCGGCGCAACCCCCGGCGGATACTCGCTGACCAACAGGCATTCCTGACGGATCCGGTGGAACAGTGCGCTGTGCCCGGCCGGGTACGGATTGTCGATACCGCCGGCCACGATCGCGACGGTCATGCCCTCACAGGCCAGGGCGGCGCGGTGCGCTGCTCCGTCGATGCCATAGGCACCGCCGGACACCACCGTCACCTCGCGCTCAACCAACCCGGCAGCCAAGTCAGCGGTCACGTGCTCGCCGTACGCCGTGGCCGCGCGGGTACCGACGATCGCCGCGGCGCGCTCAGTCACCTCATCGAGCCGCACCGGCCCGCACGCCCACAACACCAACGGCGGATACGCATTGGAACGCTTGGGATCCTTTTTCACGCCCAATGCTTGGAATCGCAGCAGCGGCCACTCGTCATCACCGGGGGTGATCAACCGCCCACCCATGCGGTCGAGGGCCTCGAGGTCTCTGACTGCACAATCGAATTCCCGACGGGCCTCGACCCGGCTCAACAACTCCGGCGCGACGTCACCGGATTTGACCCGATCAGCCGCCTCGACCGGGCCCACCTGCGCGACGAAGGCCGCCAGTTCCGCGCACGGCGGCTCGGCGACCCGTGACAGATAGGCCCAGGCACGCCGGACTTCGTCGGTCATGACACGCCCCCGGCCCGACGGAAGCCCAACGCCGTGGCCACGTCCTCACGGGCCGGCATGGTCCGGCCGGCGAGATCGGCCAACGTCCAGGCGACCCTCAAACTCCTGTCGGCTCCGCGCATGCTGATCACCCCGAGGTCGAGTGCGGACCGCAACGGCTCCATGGCGGCTCTGGGCAATCGGAATTCGCGCCGCAGCAGCGAACCGCCGACCTCGGCATTGGTGCCGATCCCGTACGGTTTCCACCGTTCCTGGGCGGCAAGGCGGGCGGCCGCAACACGGGCTCGTACCACGTCACTCGACTCGCCGGCCTGCGGAGTGAACGCCCCGACGCTGACGGGATGCAGCTCCACCTGCAAGTCAACGCGGTCTACCAAGGGCCCGGACAGCTTGCCGCGATACCGCAGCCTGGCCTGGGCCGAACAGACACAGTCCTGCGATTTGGGCGGTGCGCACGGGCACGGGTTGGCCGCCAGAACCAGTTGGAAGCGGGCCGGATAACACGCCACCCCGTCCCGGCGGGCGAGCCGGATCTCACCGTCTTCCAGTGGGGTTCGCAGGGCTTCGAGGGCACTTGAGCCCATCTCGGGGAACTCGTCGAGAAACAACACACCGCGGTGTGCCCGGCTGACCGCGCCGGGGCGAGCGAATCCGCTTCCGCCTCCGACGAGAGCCGCCACGGTCGAGGTGTGGTGGGGAGCCACGAACGGCGGTCGGGTGATCAGCGGTGTGTCGCCTGCCAGCAACCCGGCCACGGAGTGGATCGCGGTCACTTCCAGCGATTCCCCCGGAGACAACGGCGGCAACAAGCCCGGAAGACGCTGCGCCAACATCGTTTTGCCGATACCGGGTGGGCCGGTGAGCATCAGATGATGCGCACCCGCGGCCGCAACCTCCAGGGCGTAGCGCGCCTGGGTCTGACCGACCACATCGGCAAGATCGGATGTGGGCCCGGGAGCGCACCCCGGCGCAGCCACCCGCGCCACCAGATCCGCTTTGCCGTTCAGCCAGGCCTGCAGCTGGCGCAACGTGCGCACACCGCACACCTCGATCCCGTCGACCAGACTCGCCTCCGCCAGGTTGTCGACGGGCACCACCACCAAGGGCCAGCCCTCCTGCTTGGCCGCCAACACCGCCGGCAGGACGCCATGGACCGGACGGATGCGGCCGTCAAGGGCGAGTTCACCGAGAAGCACCGACTTCTCCAGCCGGGCCCACGCCGTCTTGGTGTGCGCCGAGAGCACCGCAGCCGCCAGCGCCACGTCATAGACCGAACCGACCTTGCGCAACGTCGCCGGGGACAACGCCAACGTCAGACGCGACATCGGCCATTCGTTGCCGCAGTTGGTGATCGCCGCGCGCACCCGATCCCGCGACTCCTGCAGGGCGGTGTCGGGCAAGCCCACCAGATGCACGCCCGGCAGCCCCGAGGTGATGTCTGCCTCGATCTCCACGATGACGCCGTCGACCGCACGCACGGCCACCGAATATGCTCTGCCCAAACCCATTTCAGCCCACCCCCTTGAGGTGCGTCAGCTCAGGTTCTCGGCGGCGGCCGAGGCGCACGCCGATCACGTCGATGCGCAGTGCGGCGAAGCGAACCTCCTGCTCGGCCAGCCACAGCGCCGCCAGTCGGCGGATCCGGCGCACCTTCTGTGCCGTGACCGCCTCGGCCAGCCCGCCGAAGCCGTCGCCGGTGCGGGTCTTCACCTCGACGAAGACCGCCGTGTTGGTGGCGACGTCCACGGCGATCACATCCAGCTCGCCGTAGCGGCATCGCCAGTTGCGGGTCAGGGTGCGCATGCCCTGCGCCGTCAGATATTCGACGGCCAGCTGTTCACCCAGTGCGCCGATCTCGGCCCGTGTCAGAGAACTCATGCCCACACCGTCCGGACACGGTCCGACAGCATCGGCTCAATTCGGCCGAGTTATCCCCAGCGTGGCTTTCATCCACAGGACTGAGAGATGCAGAACGACGCCAGGTCAGATCTGATCCACCGGCAATGTTGTCGAGATGAGCTCGTGGTAGGCATCGGATACGTCAGCCGAAAGGGCACCGGGATCGTCGCTCAACTTCTTCGTTTTTCAAACACCATGTGTCACGGCGGTTTTCGTTGCCACCGCGCCTGTCATGCGAATGACGTAATTTCTCGCCGAGGCACCCGTCAGCAAACCTCGGGAGCTACTCTCTACTGGTACGGCTACAACTCGGCAACCTACCGCGGTGAGTCGTTCAGTGAACGTAGGTATCACCATGAACGTCACGAAGTTGATCATCGGCGTCGCGACCGTGACGACGGCACTGACTCTCTCGCCGCCTGCGTGGGCCGACCCTGACCCGCACATCCCTGACGGCAACGCAGGGTGGTGCCCGGGCGGCGACTACCGCGAGAAACTCTCTGGCGGCGGCAGATACTGCCTCGGCGAACCGTTCTCAAACGGCGCGTTCTACGCGCAACGTTGGGGTCACAGTCCGAGTCCTTTCGGCCCGGGCTACTGGATGGACGGAGTGTCGTGCAGCGTGATGGTTGACGGAACGGTCCAGGGCGGTATTCCCTACGGCGGCGTCCCAGATTGCAACGGTGGGCCACGGGTTCTGCACTGATCTCGGCGCGCTCGCTCCGCCGCCGAGGTCGCGAATCTCGTCATCGCCGCGGGTGAGGAACCACTGAGCGACCGCGTCCTTCCACTACGCCACGATTCCGGCTGTCCAGGGTCTTGCAGCCGCCCACCCCGGTAGTGTCCTTAGGTGATGCTCAGCTAACGCCGAAAGGATTCACTTGATGCTCACACGTTGGAGCCGCCGGGTTGCTGTTGTCCTGTCCGCCGTCGCGGTCGCCGCCGGCATGGTCGCGTGCTCCAGTTCGGGGTCCGATGAGCTGCTCATCTACAACGCGCAGCACGAATCCCTGACCAAGGAGTGGATCGACGCCTTCACCAAGGAGACCGGCATCAAGGTCACCTATCGCCAGGGCGGTGACACCGAGCTCGGCAACCAACTGGTGGCCGAGGGCAACGCCTCACCGGCCGACGTCTTCCTCACCGAGAACTCCCCCGCGATGGCCGCTGTCGAGAAAGCCGGGCTGTTCGCCGACGTCGAGCAGCAGACTCTCGACCAGGTCCCGGCCCAGTTCCGGCCATCGTCGAACAAGTGGACCGGCGTGGCGGCGCGCTCGACCGTCTTCGTCTACAACAAGGCCAAGCTGCCCGCGGATCAGCTGCCGCACTCGATCATGGATCTGCAGCAGCCACAGTGGAAGGGCCGTTGGGGTGCACCACCGGCCAAAGCGGACTTCCAGGCGATCGTCGCGGCCATCCTCGAACTGAAGGGTCAGCCGGCCACCGCGCAGTGGCTGGCCGGGTTGAAGACGAATGCCGTTGTGCTCCAGGACAACATCGCCACGCTGCGGGCCGTCAACGACGGCCAGGTCGACGGCGGCATCATCTATCACTACTACTGGTTCCGCGATCAGTCCAAGACCAAGGAAATCAGCGGCAACACCGCGCTGCACTACTTCAAGAACGAAGATCCCGGTGCGTTCGTCAGCCTGTCCGGCGGCGGCGTCCTGAAATCCAGCAAGAAGCAGGGCCAGGCCCAGCAGTTCCTCCGGTTCATCACCGGCAAGGCCGGCCAGGAGGTGCTGCAGAAAGGCACCTCGTTCGAGTATCCGGTCGCCAGTGGGGTCGCTGCCAATCCCGCACTGCCGCCGCTGGACTCGCTGCAGGCGCCCGCGGTCAACCCGTCCAATCTCGATGCCGCCAAGGTCACCGACCTGATGACAAAGGCTGGCTTGTTGTAATTGGTTGCGACAGAGCCGCCTCCGACACCGCCGGTCACCCAACAGCCCACCTCACGTGCCAGGCCGGGACCGGCGCTGAGCACGGCTGTGACGCTGCTGCTGGCCGCCACCTTCATACCGTTGGCCTACGTCGGCTGGTCGGTGATCACCACCGGCCCGAGTCGGGTGATCGAACTGGTGGTCCGGCCGCGCGTCGGGGAACTCCTGGTCAACACGGTGGGACTGGTGCTGATCACGGTGCCTGTGTGCGTGGTGCTCGGTGTCGGTGCGGCGTGGCTGGTTGAGCGTACCGACCTCCCGGGGCGGACGTGGTGGCGGCCGGTGTTCGTCGCACCGCTGGCGGTACCCGCGTTCGTCAACAGCTACGCCTGGGTGAGCGTGGTGCCGTCGCTGCACGGATTCTGGGCCGGGGTGCTGATCGCGACGCTGTCGTACTTTCCGTTCGTCTACGTGCCCGCCGCGGCCACCCTGCGCCGTATCGATCCGGCGTTGGAGGAATCGGCCCGGGCGCTTGGATCCGGATCGTCCGGCGTGTTCTTCCGGGTCGTGCTGCCGCAGTTGCGCCTGGCGATCCTCGGCGGTGCCCTGCTGATCGGTGTGCACCTGCTGGCCGAATACGGCGCGTTCGCGATGATCCGCTTCTCGACCTTCACCACCGCGATCTTCGAACAGTTCCAGGCCACGTTCGACGGCGCCGCCGGCGCCACGCTGGCCGCCGTCCTGGTGCTCCTGTGCCTCCTGCTGCTGGTCACCGAGGCCGCCGCCCGCGGTAACGCCCGGTTCGCCCGGGTGGGTTCGGGAGCCCAGCGCACCGCCGCACCGATGCGATTGGGCCGCACGACGCTCCCGGCCATCGTGGGGCTGCTGGCACTGGCCGCACTGGCGTTGGGCGTGCCGCTGTGGACGCTGACGCGATGGACGTGGATCGGTGGCGCGCAGGTGTGGGACGCCGCCGAGATCGGTACCTCGCTGGTCCAGACCGCGACGCTGGCCGCTGCGGCCGCGGCCCTGACCACGGTGCTGGCTTTCCCGTTCGCCTGGGTCGCCGTCCGGTACCGCGGACTACTCGCCCGCTCGATCGAGGGAGCCAATTTCATCACCAGCTCGATGCCCGGCATCGTGACCGCGCTGGCGCTGGTCACCGTCGCCATCCGCTACGCTCCCCCGCTCTATCAGACTGCCGCCCTGGTGATCTGCGCCTATGTTCTGCTGTTCTTGCCGCGCGCTCTGGTCAGCCTGCGCTCGGGTCTCGCGCAGGTCCCGCCGTCGGTGGAAGAAGCCTCGCGCTCGTTGGGAGCCTCGCCGGCGCGGACCTTCATCCGCATCACCCTGCGGTTGACCGCCCCAGCCGCGGCTGCCGGCGCCGCGCTGGTATTCGTCGCGGTAGCAACGGAATTGACCGCGACACTGTTGCTGGCACCCACCGGTACCCGCACCCTGGCGATGCGGTTCTGGTCGCTGAGCAGCGAGCTCGACTACGCCGCAGCCGCGCCCTACGCGCTGATGTTGATCGCCCTGTCCATCCCGGTGACCTTGATGTTGTTACGCCAATCGACGAAGGTGGCCGCCCTGTGACCGACGACGTCCTGCAGGTATCCGGACTCCACAAGTCCTTCAACGGCGCCGAGGTGCTGCGCGGTATCGACCTGACCCTGACACCGGGAACCATCACCGCTGTCCTCGGGTCCTCCGGCTGCGGCAAGACGACGTTGCTGCGGGTGATTGCCGGTTTCGAATCCCCCGATGCCGGCACAGTGATCATCGGCGGGCGCCAAATGGCAAGCTCTACAACACTTGTCGCTCCACACCGTCGCGACGTCGGCTACGTGGCACAGGACGGCGCGCTGTTTCCGCACCTGACGGTGGCGCAGAACGTCGCCTACGGATTGCGTGAGCGTGGGGCTGCGGCCCGAGCCAGGGTCATCGACCTGTTGGACACCGTGTCCCTGGATTCCTCGTTCGCACCGCGCCGTCCGCACCAGCTCTCCGGCGGTCAGCAGCAGCGGGTGGCCCTGGCCCGGGCGCTGGCCCGCCGGCCTGTGGTGATGCTGCTCGACGAGCCGTTCAGTGCGCTCGACACCGGATTGCGCGCGGCCACCCGAAAGTCCGTGGCCCGGGCGCTGTCCGACACCGGGGTCACCACCCTCATCGTGACGCACGACCAGGAAGAAGCGCTGTCGATCTCCGACCAGGTCGCGGTGATGCGCGAGGGCAGATTCACCCAGGTCGGCACACCGCAGGAGGTGTACCGGCACCCCGCTGATCGGTTCACCGCCGAATTCCTCGGGGACTGCATCACCTTGCCGGGGACCGTCACATCGGGGGTGGCCGACTGCGCGCTGGGTCCGATACCGGTCCAAGCCGGCGCAGCCGCTGGGTCGTGCACGCTGGTGCTGCGGCCCGAGCAGCTTGTCGCCACCGCGATTTCGGACAGCGAGGGCGATGTCGCGGCGGCCGCCGGCGTGGGGACCGTGGTCGCCACCGAATTTCTCGGTCACGACGTGCTGCTCACCATCGATCCGGCCGGCGAGGCCGACCCGATCGTCGTGCGCCAGCACAGCCTCCAACCGCCCGCCCGTGACACCAAGGTCCGCATCGACGTACGGGGCAGCGGAACGGCGCTGCCTTGATCGACGTCCTCGAGGCGCTGCGGGCGCACGGCGAGCGGATCGCGGTGGTGACCGAGAACGAACAGGTCACGTACCGGGAGCTGGCCGGCATGGCCTCGGAGGCCGCGGCACAGCTGGGACCCGGCCGTCGCCTCGTGCTGCTGGAGAGCCGTAACGACCTGCGCACTCTCGTGTACTACCTCGGCGCGCTCGCCGGCGGCCACGTGTCCCTGCCGGTTCCGGCGGGCGGCGATCACCACGCGATCCGCCAGACGTACTCCCCCGATACCGTCGTCGACGCCACGGGTGTCCACCACCAGCGCGCCTACGGCAACCACCAACTGCACGACGATCTGGCGCTGCTGATGTCGACCTCGGGCAGTACCGGGTCACCGAAGCTGGTGCGGTTGTCCTACACCAACCTGATCAGTAACGCCGCCGCCATTGCCGAGTACCTGACGATCGGCGAAACCGACCGGGCCGCAACCACCTTGCCCATGTCGTACTGTTACGGGCTGTCGGTGGTCAACAGCCATCTGCTACGCGGCGCGGGGCTGGTCCTCACCGATCGCTCGGTGGTCGACGACGAGTTCTGGGACCTGTTCACCCGCCACCGGGCCACCACCTTCGCGGGCGTGCCGCATACCTTCGAACTGCTCGACCGCATCGGGTTCGACACCATGGACCTGCCCCACCTGCGGTACGTCACGCAGGCCGGTGGACGGATGGCACCCGATCAGGTGCGCCGCTTCGTGACGCTCGGACAACACCGAGGCTGGCAGCTGTTCGTCATGTACGGCGCCACCGAGGCGACCGCCCGGATGGCCTACCTGCCACCGGAGTTGGCCTTGACCCATCCCGCAGCCATCGGTCGACCGATCCCCGGCGGCAGCCTGTCCATCCGCACCGACGAGGCCTGGCCGGACGGCACGGGTGAGCTGATCTACCGCGGCGCCAATGTGATGCTCGGGTACGCGCACCGGCCCGAGGATCTGGCATCGGGCGCCACCGTAACGGAGTTGCGCACCGGCGACATCGCGCGACGCACTCCCGAGGGCTTGTACGAGATCATCGGCCGCAATGGCCGATTCGTGAAGCTGTTCGGACTGCGCATCGATCTCGACCGTCTCCAGACCGCCCTCGCCGACCAGGGGGTGACGGCGTTGTGCACCGAAGACGGCGAAACGCTCGCGGTGGCAGCCGTCGACACCGGCGCAACGACCGCCGGCGATGTGCAGCAGTTGACCGCCACCCTGGCCGGCGTCCCGACCGCTGCGGTGCGCTCGGCGCTCGTCCCCGAACTGCCCCGGTTGATCTCGGGCAAACCCGATTACCCCGCGGTGCGCACGTTGGCCGCCGCACCACGCGTGACCGACAGCGCGGATCTGCAGGGCCTGTTCGCCGAGGTTCTGCACCTTCCGGCAGAGTCGATCGACCGCGACGCCAGCTTCATCGACCTCGGCGGTAACTCGCTGTCCTATGTGGCGATGTCGGTACGGCTGGAACGCACCCTGGGCCGGCTGCCGAAGGATTGGCACCGGATGGCGCTGCGGGACCTGGAGCGCCGCTGCACGCCCCGCCGGCGCCGATGGGCAACCGTCGAGACCAGTGTCGCCCTGCGTGCCGCGGCGATCGTCCTCATCGTCGGCTCGCATGCCGAGTTGTTCGCGCTGTGGGGCGGAGCGCATGTGCTGCTCGGGGTGGCCGGATACAACTTCGGCCGGTTCTGCCTGACGCCGGTGCCCCGACGGACACGACTGCGGCATCTACGCAACACGGTCGCCTGGATCGCTGTGCCCTCCATCGTGTGGGTGGCCGTGGCACTCGTCCTCACCGACGACTACCACGCGTCGAACCTGCTGCTGGCCAACAAGTTTCTGGGTCCCCATGACAGCATGACCGCCGGGCGGTTGTGGTTCGTCGAAGTGCTGGTCTGGATTCTGGTGGCGCTGACCGCGGTGTGTGCGCTGCCGGGCGCCGACCGGCTGGAGCGGCGCCGTCCCTTCGCCTTCGCCGCGGCGTTCCTGGCATTGGGGCTGGTATTGCGTTACGACCTGCCCGGTTTTGGCCTGGGCCGCGAAGCCTGGTTCACCGTGCTGGCGTTCTGGTTCTTCGCGGCCGGATGGGCGGCGGCCAAGGCCACCGCCGCCTGGCAGCGGGTGATCGTCACCGTCGTATTGGCGGTCGGACTACACGGCTACTTCGGCAACAGCGGCCGAGAAACCCTGGTTCTGGCGGGTTTGACGCTGCTGATCTGGTTGCCCGCGGTGCGCTGTCCCGCGGTGGTCGCGACCGGCTGCGGTCTGCTCGCCGAGGCCTCGCTGTACACGTACCTGACGCACTACCAGGTCTATCCGTTGTTCGGTGACCACCGGGTGCTCGGTGTGGTGGCCGCCTTGATCGTGGGCGTCGCACTCACCTATGTGGTCAACGCGGCCCGGAAGTATCTGGGATCTGTGGCGACGACGCACGGACGTGGCCCTCGATCGTGGCGTGCAGTACCGAGGCACTCCCGTCCGGAAGTACCCGCCGGGCCACCAGAAACTCGCTACCAACCCAGCCGTGCCGGATGAACTTCCCGAACCTCAGGCGTGTTCCGGGCGCACCGCTCGCGGCCGGCAGCAGCTTGATACGTTCCAACGCCTCTTTGACCGCCGCACCGGTCAACGGTCGCGCGCCGGCGACCGCGGTCATCATCAGTCGGCCGATGTCATAGCAGTACAGCGGGAAGAAGTACGCCGGACGGCGTCCGTGGGCCCGCTCGAATCGATCAAGAAACGCCTGTCCGGTCACATTGCGTTCGTCGTACTGGTCAAGCCCGATCCAGCCCGCGAGTTGCTCACTCCACCACTGCGCCGTGGCAGCGAATTCGAATGCGGTCGTGGTGTAGCGCCTCGGCATCCAGCCGATGCCCTCCAGCGCCGCGTTCATGCCGATCAGGCCCAGGCCGAACCCGACATGCATGATGGCATCGGGCTTGTCGGCGGCCAGCGTGGACATGGCAGCCCGCTTTTCGCTCTCGACCTGTGGAATGGCCACCTCGGCGGTGATCGTCAATCCGGTATCGCGACAGGCCTCCCGCGTGGTTCGCAGGTATTCGCGACCGATGAGGCTGTCCTCGAACGCCAACCCCACGGTGCGGCACCCGTCGAGGGCCGCCACGGTGGCCATGATGATCGGCTCTTCCTCCATCGATCCGGCCGGAAGGCCGAAAACCCACTCCCCCAACATGCTTTCGGAGGCGGCCATCGTGATGATCGGGACTTCCGCGAGTTCCTCGACATACCGACGCAATGCGACGCCGTTCTCCGAAACCCACGGCCCGAAGATCACCAGTGCATCCTGGTCGACGAGTTCGCGGAACGCATCACGCACTGCCCGAAACGATCCGTTCGGCAGGCCCTGAACCGCGCGAACGACGAATTCGACTGGCCGTTCGAGGATTCCACTCTGCAGATATTCGTCGGCGACGAGTTGCAGCGCCGGAACAATGTTCTCGTCGTACCCGCCGCTCCCGTCCAGATAGTCGATGAGCAATCCGATGCGTGCCGGGGACACGTCGGCCATGGGCATCTCTCCAGAAACATCTGACAATTCGACGCATTGAAGTTAACGCACCAACGCTGATCGAGTCTAGAAAAACCTTTATAGGTTTGCGGTCGAGACAACGCGTCCGCCGGCGTCAACGATGGCTGGTCGCCTCGACCGTCGAACTGCCGTGATCGCCGAGCAGCGTCCCCCGCAGGCGCGCCATCTGTGCCGCACAGTGCGCTTGCGCACCATCACCGTCGCCGGCCGCGATCAGGTCCACGAGCTGCTCGAACTCCCGTATAGTGCGGCGTCGCGACGCGATGGGCTCGTTCTGGCTCCGCGTCAGCACATCGGCCACCGCCGCGCGCACGATGACCTCGTTGATCATCTCGCAGATCAGGATGAGCGTCTGATTGCCGGCCAACTGCACCATGTCACTGTGGAATCCGACCATGGCGGTGGTGCATGCCACCGGGTCCTGCACGGTCCGTTTCATCTCGAGCACGAAACCGCGCAGTTGCTGGGCCGCTCGTTCACGCCCGCGTGACATGGCCACCATCCGGGCTGCGGCAGGCTCGATCACGGCGCTGGCCTCGAAAACGTCGGCCAGCGAAACACTGCGGGACTGCAGCACCAGAGCGGCTGCGCGGGCCGTCATCCGTTGATCGGGCCGATGCACGACGACACCGCCGAGTACGCCTCGCACCACCGAGATCAGGCCCTCGGCCTCCAGGATGCGCAACGCCTCGCGCAACGACGGCCGGGACACCTCGAAGCGGTCCAGCAACTCGGCCTCGGTTCCCAGCAGGTCACCCTCGTCGAGTCTGCCGGCGATGATCAAACCGCGCAGTTCGTCGGCGATCTGCTTGGGCTTGCCTGGCGCAGAACTGCCCGCGGTAGCGCCTTTGCCCACGGTCTCTTTGGCCACGTCTCTTCCTACCACCCAACCGATGTGTGCGCCGCGTCCCAGCCTGCCCGCACCCTTTACAGAAGATACCTCTAGAGGTTTAAATGTGGATCTGGACACCGTTATGGACTCGATCTATCCGCTCCGAGCCGCGAGAGGTATCCGATGAAATCCCAAGCCGCTGTACTACACGGGGTCGGCCAAGACTGGCAGATCGAAACCATCGAGCTCGACCCGCCGCGGGCAGGCGAGGTGCTCGTGAAGATGAGCGTCGCCGGTATCTGTCATTCCGACGACCATTTCGCCACCGGCGACAGCGTCCCCGACGACAATCTGAGCGCCCTCATCGAAGCATCCGGAATGCCCAGGCCCGAATGGTTTCCGCTGCTCGGCGGCCACGAGGGCGCCGGCGTCGTCGAGGAGGTCGGCGCCGGGGTGACGTCGCTCAAGCCCGGCGACCATGTGGCCGTCTCGTTCATCCCGTCATGCGGGGACTGTCGGTTCTGCGCCACGGGCGCGAGCTATCTGTGCGACGTCGGTGCACAGGTTTTCAACAAGAACATGATCACCGACGGCACCTCGCGGAGACACCTCGGCGACCAGGATCTGATGGCGCTGATGCAGGTCGGCACCTTCTCCGAGTATGTGGTGGCCTCAGAGCGTTCGTTCATCAAGGTCCACGACTGGCTCCCGCTGGATGCCGCCTCACTGGTGTCCTGCGGTGTCACAACAGGATTCGGATCGGGAAGCGTGTGCGCGGGGACGAAGCCGGGCGATACCGTGGTGGTGATCGGCACCGGCGGTGTCGGGATGAACGCCGTGCAAGGCGCCCGAGCCGCCGGCGCCAAGCATGTCATCGCCGTCGACCCCGTCGATTTCAAACGCGCGGCGGCACCGTCGTTCGGCGCCACCCATGTGCTGGGCGACGCCGCCGAAGCGCTGGCACTGGTCAAGGAGCTCACCTGGGGGGTGATGGCCGACGCAGTGGTCCTGACCGTCGGCGTGCTGTCGACCGACCTGATCCCGCTGGCTTTGATGTTGACCCGCAAGGGTGGAACCTGTGTGGTGACCGCGATGACCCCGTTGGCGCAGATGTCCGTACCGCTGATCCTGTCCGACCTGGTCAATTCGTGCAAGACGCTCAAGGGCTCGCTCTACGGGGAGATGAACGCCCGCGCCAGCATGCCGATGTTGCTGTCGATGTACGAGGCCGGCACGCTCAAACTCGACGAGCTCATCACCCGGCGTTATCGGCTTGACGAAATCAACACGGCGATAAAGCATCTCCGTGAGGGCAGCAATATCCGTGGCGTGATCGACTTCGGTTTGGGGGCATGACAGTGGACAGTTTCGAGTTCACCGTCGCGACACAGCCACCCACACTCGACCACTATCGCCGGGACTGGGTCCCCGGGCCGGACGTCGGGCTGGCCGGCATGTGGATCGGGGCGGTGGTCAACGACGAAGCGGGGCAGACATATTGGGGACTGCGCGGGGCCGATGACTTCCTCACCGGAATGACGCATGTGGTGTCACCGATTACCGGCTTCAAGAAGCTGCCGGCGTCGTTCGATCCCGACCCGCCCCACCTGTTCGCGGAGTACTCGACCATCGACTGGTTCGAGCCGATGACCTACGCCGACACCGGCGCCGCGGCCACGCTGAGCTATCCCAGCGGGCGCATCGAGCGCGACGCCGAGGGGTTCCACTGGCACGATGCGAGCGGACGCTGGGAAATGCACGGTACCAACGTCACCGACGTGTTCACCGTCCACGTTCCGGTTCAGCAGGGTGTCACTGAGCAGGTGTACTACCGGCACGAATTGATGGCCGCCACCGGGACCATCGAGGGCGTACCCGTCTCGGGCTACCTGCACCAGGACTATGCCTACGGCCCGTCAGGACGGGTGTACCCGGAACTCCCCATCGCGCGGCACCTGCAGGGAATGTGGGTGTCGTGGATGCACGAGTACCCGGACGGGAAGTGGGGCGGCGGCTGTTTCTGGCAGGGGCGCGACGGCGTCGCCTTCGGACCCGGCTATCAGGTCGTCGACGGAAAGACCACCGCGTACGACGACATCACCGCATCACCGACGTTCGACGACGCCGGCAAGCTGGCCAGGCTGGTCACCAATATCGGCGCGGACACATACACATTCGCGTTCGACACGTCCGGCAGCTACATCCACTACTTCGGCCGCCTCACCGCCACTGCCTCGGGCAAGCTACCGTCGCGCAGCTGGTGCTGGGTCGAATACGCCGGTGCGCTGCTCACCCCTGAAATCCTCGACATGGTGATGACACCCTTCGACCTCGCACGCGGGCGCTGAGGCCGGACAACTGCCTGGGACCGAAGCCGTAGAAAACTCAGTCCGCCAGGCGGTCGGCGACCAGCCCCTCCTGCACCAGGGTGGCGGCGACCGCACCGTCGGCGCGCAGCAGGCTTGACGTGATCAGTCCGCGTCCCCGCTCGGCGGCAGGTGAGCGCGACTCCAGCAGGTTCCACTCCCCGGCCTGCACCGGGCGGTGGAACCAGATCGACGAATCCGTGGTGCCACTGCGGTGACTGCGCGACCGCATGCTGTGCCCGTGCACGGCCAGCGCCGGATCGATGCCGTACAGATCAGTGATGTACACCGCGATCAGCATGTGCACCAACGGATCGTCCGGTAGCTCGGTGGTGACCCGCCACCACATGCGGCGCACGAACTCCTCGCCCGCACCGTCGTCGGCGATGCGGATGTCGAACTCGTCGAGCGGCAGGGACGGCGCCGGACCGGGCGGGCCGGTGCACGGAAGCACCTCGGGGTCGTGTGGCATCGCACCGAGCCCGTGCGCGGGTCCGGCGAGCGCTGTCGCGAACGACACCGTGGCCGTGGTCAGCATGCGACCGTGCTCATAGGATTCGACACGCCGGGCCGAGGCGGTACGCCCGTCGTACACGCGGTGCACGCGATGCTCGACGGGTTCCCCGGCGTCCCCGCCGCGCAGGAACTGCAGGTGCATGTTGGTCGGTGACCGGTCATCCCCCACCGTCCGGCAGGCGGCCGCCAGGCTCTGCGCGGCCAGCAGACCACCGTAGGCCCGCTTGCCGGCCGGACCGCTGGCCTGCCCGGTGAACACATCACCGTCGGCGGCGCGTACGTCCAGCAGCTTCAGCAGGATGCTCATTGAGCGGTACCCGTTGCGACGGTGCCTGATTCGGTCAGCACGGCAATCTCGTCGGCTCCGAGCCCGAGGTGCTCGGCCAGCACGGAGCCCGTGTCGTCGCCGAGGGCGGGAGCGGGGACCGCGGGCGGATACATCCCGCCGATCGACACCGGCAGGCCCGGCGCCAGGTAGGTGCCGATGCGGGGTTGCTCCAGCGGAGCGAACAGCGGGTTGGCGACCACGCGCGCGTCGACGGCGACCTCGGCGAAGCTGCGGTACCGCTCCCACAGCACCGACGTCCCCGAGAGCGCCGCGCTGATCTCGTCGGCGGTGTGCTCGGAGAACCACAAGGTGAACAATCCGGTCAGCGCGTCGCGGTGGATGTAACGCTGCCCCTCGTCGGTGAAGTCGGCGCCGAATGCTTCAGCAAGGGCGGCAACGGCTTTCGTGGTGCCCGTGACCTCGGTGAGGTCACGGAAGTGCCGTCCGGTGAGTGCCACCAGCATGAAGCCGACGCCGTCGCTGCTGGTGAAGTTCTGGCCGTACGTGCCGTAGAGCGTGTTGCCGAGCCGCTCACGCCCGGTGCCGTTGATCATCACCTCGGTCAGGAATCCGAGATTGCCCGCCGTGGCGAGTGCGACGTTCTCCAAGGGAATGCTGATCCGGGCGCCCTCACCGGTGGAATCGCGGTGGCGCAGCGCGGCACTGACCGCCAGCGCCACGTACAGCCCGCAGCTGACATCCCAGGCCGGCAGCACGTGGTTCACCGGGGTGGACAGCTGGGCGGGCCCGGTGACCATCGGGAAGCCCAAACCGGCGTTGACGGTGTAATCCACCCCGGTGCCGCCGTCGGCGCGGCCGGACACCTCCACATGGATCAGGTCGGGCCGCATGGCTGCCAACACGTCATACGAATGCCATTGCCGTCCGGCCACATTCGTGATCAGCACGCCCGCTCCGGCGATCAGCCGCTGCACCAGCTGCTGGCCCTCCGGCGAACGCATATCGGCCGCCACCGAACGCTTACCCTTGTTCAGCCCGGCCCAGTAGATGCTGTCGCCACCGTCGGTCAGCGGCCAGCGGTGATAGTCGGCAGCGCCCCCGATGGGATCGACGCGCACCACCTCGGCGCCCAGCTGGGCCAGGGTCATGCCGGCCAGCGGCACGGCGACGAAACTGGAGATCTCGACGATCCGCACCCCGGCCAGCGGGCGGGTCGGGTCCGGCGTTACGGATTCGGCCATGGGAGTCAAGCTATCAAGCGGATGCCGCGGCCGGCGCGCGCCTACTGGACCGCCGACTGATCTAGCGTTCCACCGTGGCGAGCACCGTGTTGTTCGCGTCGACGATGTTGAGCTTTCGCAGCTTCGGCATGGGAATCGACGTCGCACCCTGGACCACGCCTGCCCCGGTCGGCATTCCCGCCCAGGTGGCTGCGGGCTGCATCTTCCCGCTGTCGTCCATCGTGCGCAGCGTGAACACGCCCTCGGTCGGCAACTGATTCAGGTCGAGGACGATGGCGGTCCCCCACGGCTTGGGCGTCAGCGTCACCGCCCCCGAGGCCCCCGCAGCAGCTACCGAATGCACGACGAAGGTTCCCGTACCCGGCGGACTGGTGTCTCCACGTGGGATGACCACCACCAGCGCGGCTGCGGCCAGGACAGCCGCGCATGCGCCCACCGCCACCCGGCGACGGACAAGCCGGCGGTTGGCCGCGGCTCGTCGCACGGCGAGCAGCTCGCGCAGAGCCGGCTCGGCGTCGCCGCCATCAGTGGGTTCGGTCTCCAGATCTACCCGACTGGCTTTACTCAGGAGTGCCGGCAGAGGCGCGAAATCGGCGGCCTGGGCCCGGCACTGCGCACATTCTTTGAGGTGGGTCTCGAACCGCGCGCGTTCTTCTGCATCGAGACCGCCGAGAATGTAGGCGCCCAGCAGGACATGAGGTTCATCGATCACAGCAGCCCCATCTCGTCGAACACCGCCCGCAATGCGCGCACGGCATAGTAGCTGCGCGACTTCACAGTACCCACAGCAACATTGAGCCTTTCCGCCGCTTCGGCGAGAGTCAGGTCATCGAAGTACAGCGCTCTGACCACCTCGCGATGTTCGGGGGACAATCGTTGCAAGGACTCGCCGATCACGATGCGCTCCAGGGACTTGTTGACGGCGTCAGCGCTGGGCAGCACCATGTCGGTGTCGACCAGCACTTCGCCTCGTCGTGACCTCCGCCGCCACTGATCGACGATGACGTTGCGGGCGATGGTGAACAGGAACGACCTGGGATTGCCTTCGGCCGTGTCGATCTGATCGATGTTCTTCCAGGCCCGGGCGAACGTCTCCTGCACGACGTCTTCGCGGTGTTGCACATCGACGACGTGGCCTGCGACGAACCGCCGGACGGCATCGCCGTGGCTGGTGTACAGCATGGTCAGGAGCCGATCATCAGCCGCACGCCCGAGCTGTGCGGCCGGCGATCGGCGACGTCGTGGACGGTTCGGCACGGTTCAGTACCTGGGAAGACCGTCACGTTGCACGACTCCGACTGTTCTTTCCATCCGATTACTATCCACGGGCTTACATACGCCGCGCGAGCTCACGAGGTTCATCGCTCCCGGGAGTCATTCGGCGCAGCATCCCATCGCGCAGAGTCAGGGTATGCAACAGCACGGCTGACACATGTGCGGCAATCAGCACGACCAGGGCGTAGGCCACGACCGAGTGACTGTTGCGCAGTAGGCCGAACAGGTCGGCGTCGACGGGTGCGATCGACGGCAGCCGGAGGCCGCCGCCCAGCACGACCGGAACTCCACTCGCCGACAACATCGCCCACCCCAGCAGCGGCTGCGTCAGCAGCAACACGTACATGCCGAGCTCCGAGCCGATGACTGCGACACGCTCGACCCGTCCGACCGTGGCAGGCAAGGCGGGCCCGCGATCGGTGAGCCGGTTCACCACGCGGACCACGAACACCACGAAAACCAGTCCGCCCAGAACTTTGTGCACGCTGAGCAGCACTGCATAGTCCGCAAGCGAATTGGCCAGCAGGAACCCGGCCAACAGGGTGGTGAACACCAGGATTGCGCCCAGCCAATGCAGAAGTTGAGTCCTGAGGGCGTAGCGGCGGCCACATCGTCCGGGCGATGCACTCATCGCGCCACCGCCTCTGCCTCGACCGCTGGGGTGGCTCCCGCTACACCGGCACGGCGGCGAAATGATGCCGCGTAGACCGATGACCGTGCCGGCAGGAGCGGGTCCTCCGACGGTTCGATCCCGTCCGGCAGCACCATGGGGTCGAAGTTGACATCGCGGGCGTTTCCGGCGGACTCCGCCGCGATCGAGTCGAGCACGACGGTCCCGGTATCGATCGTGCGCCGGCCGACCGGCCACGCGATGGTCGCGTCGCGCACGTCGTCCTGCGGTTCACCGATCGTCACGAGTAACCGCCAGCGCAGCGGGCCGGATCGAAGGTCTCGAACGACATTGTCGAACAACCAGTTCGGACTGTTCGACTCTTGGCTTGGCGGCTTCACCTCCTGCAGCGGGACCAGTGACCACCGCACAGGGGTACGGTCGCCGGCCTCGTTCACAAAGTAGAAGGCGTTCAGTCCCCGGAAAGTGCTGTCGGCGAAACCGGACGTCGGCGGTTGCCGCTTGATCACCGACATCGCGGCGACGGTTTCGGGATGAGCAGCCAGGAAATCTGCCATGGCGGCGGGATCCGGCTTGCCGGTACCTGGTACCGGCTTGGACGCCAGCAACCGGTCGTAGAACCCCTGCACCGAATTATCTTGAAATACGGGCAGGTTCAGCATGGCGGTCCGCCATTGTTGTCTGTCGGGATATCCGATCGCCAGAGCCAGGCCGCGCGGGGCGGCGGCGGTGTCAGACACCGTGGGATTGCCGCCGGGCACCGAGAATCGTCCGACCAGCGGAGTACGGCCGGCCCGGAACACAGCTGCCTCGGTCAGTTCGGCGCCGGCGCCGTTGCTTTCGAAGAACCCACTGACGGCAACGCCTTTCGCATGATTGAGCCGGTATCCGCGATGGACGCCGGCGACCTTGTGAAAGGCGTCGACGAATGCCTGCGGGGTCAGGCGTGCCTGGGACCCGAGCGGACCACGGGCGAGCAGCACCGAGCCCAGATCGACAGCCAGAAAGCCGCCGACGGCAGCGGCGCCGACCAACATGCTGCGCCGACTGATCGAACTGCTGCGCCACGCTGCGGGAATGACCGATCTCCGGTCCATGACGACCTACCTAAGTGTTGGGGCAGTACCCGCGGGTATACGCACACCGGCCGTCAAAGGTTCACCGCGGCGGCCTCGATGGTGTCCTCGGACAACAGCACCTCCAGTGCGGCATCGCCCAGCGGGATGAAGCTGTCGGCACTGGAGACCCGCCGCACCCGCCCGGTGAAGCCGTGGTCAGCGAGTTCGGCCAGGATGCCTTCCCCCACGCCCCCGGTGCGGCGGGTCTCGTCGACGATGAGGACGCGGCCGGTGGACTCCGCCTCGCGCAGCATGTCCTCGACCGGCAGCGGCGACAGCCAACGCAGGTCGACCACCCGGGCCGCGATCCCGGCGCGCTCCAGGCGAGCCGCGACCCGCAGGCTCATCCAGAGCCCGTTGCCGAAAGTCAGGATGGTCAGGTCGGTGCCATCACCGTAGGTACGCGCCCGGCCGATCGGAACCGGCTGCGCCGGATAGGGCGCCAGCCACCGCTGATCGCCGTCGCCGTGAAGGTCCCTGGTGTGGTAAAGCGCGATGGGTTCGAGGTAGATACACACCGCGCCGGCAGTTTTCGCGGCGGCAACGCAGGTGTGCAGCATGGCCGCGGCATCGTCGGGCCGGGCCGGTGAGGCGATCACCACCCCGGGGATGTCGCGGATCGCGGCGATCGTGTTGTCGTTGTGGAAATGCCCGCCGAATCCCTTCTGGTACCCGTAGCCCGCGATCCGCACCACCATCGGATTGCGGTACTGACGGTTGGAGAAGAACTGCAGCGTGGCTCCCTCACCGCGGATCTGATCGGCGGCGTTGTGCAGATAGGCCAGGTACTGGATCTCCGGGATCGGCACCAGCCCCGAAACACCGGCGCCCAGGGCCAGTCCCAGGATGGTCTGTTCGTCGAGCAGGGTGTCGAAGACCCGCCCGGGCCCGGCCGCAGCCCGCAGGCCGCGGGTCACCCCGTAGACCCCGCCCTTGCGGGCGATGTCCTCACCGAACACGATCGCCTCCGGATGCGCCTCCAGCACCTCCTGTAGCGCCCGATTGATGGCCAGAGCCAGGGTCAGCGGTGGGCCACCGGGCTCCCCCAGCGCAACACCGGAGACCGACCTGGCGTCGTCGAGCGTTTCGCGCAGCGGTGCCGTCACCGCCGTCGCACTGTCCAATTGCGGACAACCGGTCACCTGACGAGCCAGCCCCGTCACCTCGGTCCGTTTGTCCTCATAGCGTTGCAGCACCTGCTCGGGCGTCAGGATGCCGTGGGCCACAAGTGTTCTCGCGGTGTTCAGCACCGGGTCACGCTCATAGTCGGCAACGATGTCGGCCGGCCGCCGGTAGGCCTGCTCGTAGTCGGACCCGGCATGGCCCATCAACCGCACCGTGCGCAGGTGCAGAAATGCCGGTTTGCGAACGCGCCGGACCCAATTGGCCGCGGCGCGTGCGGTTTCGACCGCGTCGACGAGGTCGCAGCCGTCGGCGGCGAAGTACTGCAACCCTTCACGGCCCCCGTAGGCACGGGCGATCCACCCGCGCGGCGTCGGCGTGCTGATCCCGATGCCGTTGTCCTCGCAGACCAACAGCAGTGGCATCGGCAAACCCTGGTAGGCGGCGTGCAGGGCGGCATTGACGGCGCCGACGGTCGTCGAATGATTGGCCGAGGCGTCACCGAAACTGCACACCGTGACCGCGTCCTCCGGCCATGGGCAGGCCACACCGAGCTTGCGGGTGCGGGCGATCGAGAAGGCCACCCCGACCGACCGCGGCAGATGTGACGCGATAGTGGACGTCTGCGGAATGATGTTGAGGTCGTGACGGCCGAACACCTTGTGCCGCCCGCCGGAGATCGGCTCAGCCGTGGCCGCCACCAACCCGAGCAGCACGTCACGCAGCGGATCGGAGCCGTCGACCTGCGCGGCGCGGGCCAGGTAGAAGCCGCCCGACCGGTAGTGCAGCAGCGCCGGATCGGTCGGTTGCAGGGCGGCGGCGACGGCGGCATTGCCCTCATGTCCGGACGATCCGATGGTGTAGAAGCCCTGTCCCTGCGAACGCAGCCACCGCGCGGCCAGGTCCAGATGCCTGCTGCCCAGCTGAGCATCGAAGAGCGCCAAGGGATTCGGCACATCCAGTGCAGGGACATCCTCTGAGCCCGGTGCGGTGAGCGACGCTACCGTCGCCGTGAAGTACGCGTCGATGGGCTCGATGGTCATTCAGATCAGCTCGATCGCCTCGGCGATCGACGGCAGCACGCGACTCGGCCGGAACGGATAGCGCTCGATGTCGGCGACCGACGTCGATCCGGTGAGCACCAGGATGGTGTCCAGACCCGCCTCGATCCCGGCCACCACATCCGTGTCCATCCGGTCCCCCACCATCACGGTGTTCTCCGAGTGCGCCTCGATCCGGTTGAGCGCGCTGCGGAACATCATCGGATTGGGCTTCCCGACGAAGTAGGGGTCGCGGCCGGTGGCCTTGGTGATCATCGCCGCCACTGATCCCGTCGCGGGCAGCGGGCCCTCGGCCGACGGACCTGAGACATCGGGGTTGGTGGCGATGAATCGGGCGCCGCCGAGAATCAGCCGGACGGCCTTGGTGATCGCCTCGAAGGAATAGGTACGGGTCTCCCCCAACACCACATAGTCGGGATCGATGTCGGTCAGGGTGTAGCCGACCTCGTGCAGCGCGGTGGTCAGCCCGGCCTCGCCGATCACGTACGCCGAGCCGCCCGGCTGCTGGTCGGCCAGGAACGCGGCGGTCGCCAGGGCCGACGTCCAGATCGACGTCTCGGGCACGATCAGCCCCGACCGCGCCAGGCGGGCTGCCAGATCACGCGGGGTGAAGATCGAGTTGTTGGTGAGGACCAGAAACGGCCGTTGTTTGTCCGCCAGGGTCTGCAGGAATTCGGCGGCGCCCGGAAGCGCGTGCTCCTCGCGGACCAGGACGCCGTCCATGTCGGTTAGCCAGCACTGGGCAGGTGAACGCACCGGTCCAGTGTCTCAACTCGCAGTGCGGATCAAGCGGCAACGGAGTTATCCACAGGGTGTGGCAATGGCATGGCGGTAACGCCCCCGCCTCCATACGATGGGGCGATGGCAGCTCTCGAAGACCTCGAAGCGCGGGTGGCAGCGCTGGAGGCCTCCCATTTTGACTATCGCGCGGTGCTTGCGGCAGTCAACGCGTTGGGTGTCAATCAGCGTGAGCAGGGCCAACGACTCAGCTCCGTCGAGGGCCGGCTCACCTCGGTGGGGCGCGAACTGACGGACTTCCGTCAAGAGACCCGAGCCCGCCTGCGCTCAGTCGACGAGCATCTGGCCGAGATCAAGGACCTCATAACCGGACGGCGCTGAAAGCAACGGTCCGGTGAGCGGAAACCGCACAGCCGGGCCGTTGACTACTCAGTGGAGATCAGTTGGCGTGCTGATCGGCGACGTCGAGCGCGGAGTCCAGGATCGCCAGACCCTCGCGCGCCTCGTCTTCAGTGACGTTGCACGGCGGCACCACATGGATGCGGTTGTAGTTGGCGAACGGCAGCAGACCGTTGGCCTTGCACGCACCGACCACGGCGTTCATCGCCGGGCTGGAGCCACCGTAGGGCGCCAACGGCTCCCGGGTCTGCTGGTCGGCGACCAGTTCGACGGCCCAGAACACGCCGGCGCCACGCACCTCGCCGACGCTGCGGTGCTTGGTGGCCAGCTCGGCCAGGCCGGGAGCCAGAACCTCGGCCCCGATCTTGGCCGCGTTCTCGACCATGCCCTCGTCGGCCATCGCGTTGATGGTCGCGACTGCTGCCGCGGTGGCCAGTGGATGCCCGGAATAGGTCAACCCACCGGGGTAAGCCCGGTGCGCGAATGTCTCGTAGATGTCCGGGCTGATCGCCACCCCACCGAGCGGGACGTAACCGGAGTTCACCCCCTTGGCGAAGGTGAGCAGATCGGGCACCACGTCGAAATGATCGATCGAGAACCACTTTCCGCTACGCCCGAAGCCGGCCATCACCTCGTCGGCGATGAACACGATGCCGTAGCGGTCGCAGATCTCCCGCACCCCGGCCATGTATCCGGGCGGGGGCACCATGATGCCGGCGGTGCCCGGGATCGACTCCAGGATGATCGCGGCGATGGTGGTCGGGCCCTCCATCTGGATCAGCTTGTCGAGGTACTCCAGGGCGCGCTGGGATTCCTGTTGCTCGGTCTCGGCGTAGAACGACGAGCGGTAGAGGAACGGTCCGTTGAAGTGCACGGTGCCGGCGTTGCCGCGGTCGTTGGGCCAGCGGCGCGGGTCACCGGTCAGGTTGATCGCGGTGTCCGTGCCACCGTGGTAGGCGCGGTACCGCGACAGCACCTTGTAGCGGCCGGTGTGCAGGCGGGCCATGCGGACCGCGTGCTCGACCGCGTCGGCGCCACCGTTGGTGAAGAACACCTTGTTCAGCTCACCGGGGGTGCGCTCGGCGATCAGCCGGGCGGCCTCCGAGCGTGCCGAGTTGGCGTATTGCGGGGCCACTGTGCAGAGCTTGGCGGCCTGCTCGGCAATGGCGGCAACAACTTTCGGATGCTGGTGACCGATGTTGGTGTTGACCAGCTGGGAGGAGAAGTCCAGCAGTCGGTTGCCGTCGCCGTCCCAGACGTACGAGCCCTGGGCGGCGGTGATCGACATCGGCGAGATCTCCTCCTGCGCCGACCAGGAGTGGAACACGTGTGCGCGGTCTAGTTCGTAGGCCCGCGCGGCCTCGGCCTTCGCCGCGTCGACGGTCAACCCGTTGGGCAGCGTGGCGGACTCTTGAATCGCAGTCATGAGTTGAATTCTCTCACTTGTTCTCGGGGAAGCCGAGGTTGATGCCACCGTGGCTGGGGTCCAGCCAGCGGGTGGTGATGGCCTTGGTACGGGTGAAGAAGTGCACGCCTTCGGCGCCGTGCGCATGGCTGTCGCCGAACAGCGACGCCTTCCAACCACCAAAGCTGTAGTAGGACATCGGAACCGGGATCGGCACGTTGATGCCGACCATGCCGACCTCGACCTCGTTCTGGAACCGCCGCGCGGCGCCACCGTCGTTGGTGAAGATCGCGGTGCCGTTGCCGTAGGGGTTGTTGTTGATCAGCTCCAGCGCCTCGTCGTAGGTCTCGACGCGCAACACCGACAGCACCGGGCCGAAAATCTCATCGGTGTAAACGCTCATCTCCGGGGTGACGTTGTCGAGCAGGGTCGGGCCGAGCCAGAAGCCACCCGAATCCCGTTGACCCGCCCCGTCCAGGACGGTACGACCGTCGACGACGACCTTGGCACCGTCGGCCTCGCCCGCGTCGATGTAGGAGGCCACCTTGTCACGGTGGGCCTTGGTGACCAGCGGCCCCATGTCCGAATCCTTGGTTCCGTCACCGGTTTTGATGGTGGCGGCACGCTCGGCGATCTTGGCGACCAGCTCGTCGGCAACGGGGCCGACGGCGACGGCGGCCGAGATCGCCATACAGCGCTCACCAGCGGAACCGAATCCGGCGTTGATCATGGCATCGGCGGCGAGATCCAGATCGGCGTCGGGAAGGATCACCGCGTGGTTCTTGGCCCCACCCAGGGCCTGCACACGCTTGCCTGCCGCGGTGGCGGTGGCGTACACGTACTGGGCGATCGGAGTGGACCCGACGAAGGACACCGCCTTGATCTTGGGGTTGGTCAGCACCTCGTCGACGGCGGTCTTGTCGCCCTGCAGAACGTTGAACACGCCCTCGGGCAGACCGGCCTCGGCCCACAGCTGCGCCATCCACAGCGAGGCACTGGGATCCTTCTCCGACGGCTTGAGCACCACGGTGTTACCCGCGGCGATGGCGATCGGGAAGAACCACATGGGCACCATGGCGGGGAAGTTGAACGGCGAGATGATGCCCACCGGGCCCAGCGGCTGCAGCACGGAGTGCACGTCGACGTTGGTCGAGGCGTTCTCGCTGAATCCACCCTTGAGCAGATTCGGGATGCCGCAAGCGAACTCGACGACCTCCAGGCCACGGCTGACCTCGCCGAGCGCGTCGGAGAGCACCTTGCCGTGCTCGCTGGTAATGATCTCTGCGAGTTCGCCCTTCCGCTGGTTGAGCAGCTCGCGGAAGGCGAACAACACCGAGGTGCGCTTGGTCAGGGACGTGTCACGCCAGGCCGGGAACGCCGCGGCGGCGGCGTCGATCACCGCACGCGCGTCATCCACGCTTGCCAGCGCGACCTCGCCGGTGACCGCACCGGTCGCCGGGTTGGTCACCGGGGCGGTGGCGGTCGAAGTGCCGGCAAATACCTTGCCGTCGCGCCAGTGCTGGATGACATTGCTCATGGATTCCCGAACCTTCCTGTGGCGGTAAGTACTGGTAATCACTTTGGGCCACCGTCAACACCAGCGGGACGATCATCTTGTAATCCTGATCGGCTGGTTCATTACACTTTGTAAAATGATCCCGACCGTGCGCGATATCGTCAGCCTCCCCGTGGTGCAGGCCGGCGAGCCCGAGGTACTCAGCGCACAACAGCTGGACCGCCCGGTGCGCTGGGTCCACGTGAGCGATATGCCCGACTTGGCCGGCCTGCTGCAGGGTGGCGAACTGGTGCTCACCACCGGTGCGGCACTGCGTGACGCACCCCGCGACTACCTGCGACGGATGCACCGAGCGGGAGTGGTCGGCGTGGTCGTCGAATTGGGCACCCGCATCGAATCACTTCCCGACAGCGTCGGCAAGATGGCGCAGACTCTCGGCCTGGCGCTGGTGGTGCTGCACCGACAGACCAAGTTCGTCGAAGTCACCGAGGCGGTGCACCGCCTCATCGTGGCCGACCAGTACGAGGAACTCGAGTTCGCCCACCGCACCCACAAGACCTTCACCGAGCTGAGCATGAAACGCCCGTCGATGGCGGACATCGTCCGCGCGGCCGCCGAGATGATCGATGAATCGGTGGTACTGGAGGACCTGTCCCGCCAGGTGCTGGCGATCTCACCGCGCAACGAGCCGGCCACCACCGTGCTCGCCGACTGGCAACAGCGATCCCGGGCGATGACGGAACCGTGGGTCACCACGGCCGTCGGCCCACGGGCCGAGGAGTGGGGTCGGCTGATCGTCCCGCACGCCCCGGCCGCCGCGGACAAGACAAAGATGGTCCTGGAACGCGCCTCACAGGCACTCGCTCTGCACCGGATGGCCGAAAGGGGCCGGACCGGCCTCGAGCATCAGGCCCAGAGCGGGTTGATCGACGACGTTCTCGGCGGACGGATCGACGACGACCGCGAGGCCGACGCCCGGGCGCTGGCCCTCGGTCTACGCGCCGGCGGCACCTACCTGCCTGCCACCGTCCGGGTGGGTGCGCCACCGGACCGGCTCGACCCGGTGGGCACCCAACGCCGCAACATCCGGATCCTCGATGCAGTCACTCACAGCGTGAAAGCCCAAGGGCACAGCGCGATCTGCTCGATCCGGCGAGACGGCGAGATCGGCCTGGTGCTGGCGCTCAATCCGCGGCGCGGATCCAGTGCCGAAGTCACCCTGAGCAGGCTGGCCGAGGGCTGGCGTGAGGCCATCGCCCGCGGCGGCGACGCGGACAAGGTCGTCATCGCCGTCGGAGGTGGCGCCGGGGCGTTCGCCGACGCCGTCCACGGGTTGCGCGAAGCCGCCCACGTCGCCGAAGTCGCGGCGTCGATGCCGGATCTGACACGGCCGTTCGTGCGAGCCTCCGACGTCCGACTGCGGGGGCTGATCACGCTGCTGCTCGACGATCCGCGCGTTCAGATGTTCGCCGAAACCGAACTCAAGTCCGTTCTGATTCACGACGCCGATCAAGGCAGCGATGACCTGGCCGTGCTCCGCGGTTACCTGGAACTCGCGGGCAACAAATCCGCACTGGCCAAACGTCTGCACATGAGCCGCCCCGCGCTCTACGCCCGACTGGCCTCGATCGAACGGAGACTCGGCGTCAACCTGGACGACGGCGAATCGATGACGTCGCTGCACGTGGCACTGCTGGTGCTCGACGCGCAACGCAGTGCCGCCGCACAGCCGCCACGCTGAGAGCACCTCGGGACCCATACTTGTGCGATGGCAGATCGCAATGTGTTGGGCGGCCCGCTCGAGGAGTGCGGCACCGACCCACTTACCGGCTTCTACCGCGACGGATGCTGCTCGACGGGCGACGCCGACGCGGGCCGGCACACCATCTGCGCCGTCGTGACCACTGAGTTCCTGGACCACCAGCGGTCGATCGGCAACGACCTGTCGACACCGGCACCGCAGTACCGGTTTCCCGGCCTGGTGCCCGGGGACCGCTGGTGTGTCACCGCGGTGAACTGGCTGCGCGCGCACAACGACGGCCAGGCGGCCCCAGTGGTGCTGGCCGCCACCCACGAGCGCACCCTCGACGTGGTGCCGCTCGACGTTCTTCGGCAGTACGCGGTTGATGTGCCCGACGACCTGGGCAGCCTCTGAGGCTCCGTAGGCTCGAGACGTGAGCGTCGCACCCGATACGAGCGTCACCCTGGACAACCGCTTCGCCCGCGCGCTTCCCGAGATGGCCGTCGCGTGGCAGGCCGAACCGGCCCCCGCACTGCGGTTGCTGGTGCTCAATGAGGAGTTGGCGGCCGAACTCGGCCTCGACGCCTCGTGGCTGCGCAGCCACGACGGCCTCGGCCTGCTGTCGGGCACTGCCGTGCCCGACGGAGCCACCCCGGTCGCCCAGGCCTACGCCGGACACCAGTTCGGCGGGTACGTTCCGCGCCTGGGCGACGGCCGTGCGCTGCTGCTGGGCGAATTCGTCGGCGCCGATGACCGTCCCCGCGACCTGCATCTCAAGGGGTCGGGGCGCACGCCGTTCGCCCGCGGCGGGGACGGCATGGCCGTCGTCGGGCCCATGTTGCGCGAGTACATCGTCAGCGAAGCGATGCATGCCATGGGCATCCCCACCACCCGTGCCCTCGCCGTGGTGGCCACCGGGCGGGACGTCCGCCGCGAGACGCTGCTGCCCGGGGCGGTGCTGGCCAGGGTCGCCGACAGCCATCTGCGGGTAGGCAGCTTCCAGTACGCGAGCGCACACGCCCAGACCGTGGGCGACATCGCGCTGCTGCGGCGGCTGGCCGACCACGCCATCGCCCGGCACCATCCCGGCGCGGCCGATTCCGAGAACCCCTACCTGGCGCTGTACGAGGGTGTCGTCACGGCGCAGGCCAAGCTGCTGGCCCAGTGGATGCTCGTCGGGTTCGTCCACGGCGTGATGAACACCGACAACATGACCATCTCCGGTGAGACCATCGACTACGGGCCGTGTGCCTTCATGGAAATCTTCGATCCGGCAACGGTATTCAGCTCGATCGATCATGGCGGCCGCTACGCCTACGGGAATCAGCCGACCGTGGCCGCGTGGAACCTGGCCCGCTTCGCCGAAGCCCTGCTGCCTCTGCTCGCCGAGGAGGGTGACCACG
The DNA here is from genome assembly GCF_058536225.1 of Mycolicibacterium arcueilense. Classification (NCBI taxonomy): domain Bacteria; kingdom Bacillati; phylum Actinomycetota; class Actinomycetes; order Mycobacteriales; family Mycobacteriaceae; genus Mycobacterium; species Mycolicibacterium arcueilense. The sequence continues at coordinate 1,299,548 of NZ_JBZTYL010000007.1, read as the reverse complement.
CCGTCGAACTCGCCACCGGTGCACTGCGCGAGTTCGGGCGGCAGTTCGACGCCGCGTGGTCGGCTGGGATGCGCGCCAAGCTCGGACTGCCCACCGATGTCGACGACGAACTGGCCCGCACCCTGATCGACGACCTGCTCGTGCTGTTGCAGCAGAACCGAACTGACTACACGTCGTTCTTTCGCGACCTCGGCCGTACCGCACGCGGAGAAGCCGCGATCGCCGCCGGGTTCGACGAGTGGCTGGCACGGTGGCAAGCCGTGGGCCCTGACACCGCTGCGATGGACCGGGTGAACCCCGTCTACATCCCCCGCAATCATCTCGTCGAAGAAGCGTTGAACGCCGGGATGAACGGCGACATGGAACCCGTCGAGCATCTGATGGACGCGCTCGCTGCGCCCTTTGACGAACGTCCCGGGCTCGAACGGTATGCCGCACCCGCGCCCGACGACTTCGGTACCTACCGCACGTTCTGCGGAACCTGACGACCAGCCGCTACGGTAGGTCGGGTGACGACGATCACCTTGAATACACCCGACGGCCCGATCGACGCTCTGCTCGGCCTCCCCAGCGGGGAGGGTCCGTGGCCCGGGGTGGTGATCATCCATGACGCGATCGGCTACACACCCGACAACGAGGCGATCTCCGAACGCGTCGCGGCCGCGGGTTATCTCGCGCTCACGCCGAATCTCTACGCGCGCGGCGGTCGGGCCCGCTGCATCACCCGGGTGATGCGGGAGCTGCTGACCCAGCGTGGCCGGGCACTGGACGACATCCTGGCCGCACGCGACCACCTGCGGGCACACCCGCAGTGCACCGGAGCGGTGGGCATCGCGGGTTTCTGCATGGGCGGACAGTTCGCACTCGTCCTGGGCCCCAAAGGGTTTGGCGCGTCAGCACCGTTCTACGGCACCCCGCTGCCGAAGCGGCTCGACCAGACCTTGGACGCCTCATGCCCGGTGGTGGCCAGCTTCGGCCGCCGTGACCCGTTGGGCATCGGTGCGGCGGGCCGTTTGCAGCGCGTCGTCGACGCCAAGAACATCCCGGCCGACATCAAGGTCTACCCCGATGCCGGACACAGCTTCGCCAACCAGTTGCCCGCGCAGTCGTTTCTGCGGATCACCGGCTTCGGCTACAACGAGGCCGCCACCACCGACGCCTGGTCGCGCGTGTTCGCGTTCTTCGGCGAGCACCTGAGCGCTAAAGCCAACTGAGGCCGGCCACCACGAGCGCTTCGGTGCCGGTGTCCAACGTCGGCTGGAGCACCGGGCCGAACCGCGGTGAATGGTTCACCGGAATGTCCACACGAGCGCGATCGGCGGCCACGGCCGCGCGGAACGCCTCCTCGTCGATCCCGCCGAAGCCCCAATAGGTGTACGGCGCGCCCAGCGCAGCCGGGATGTCACCGAAGTCTTCACTGGCCGAACCGGCCGGCATGGTCTGTGCCCGGTCTCCGAAATACTCACGGAACGCAGCCTCGACACGAGCCGTCACCGCATCGTCGTTGACGGTCAGCGGAAAATTGGCGTACAACTCGAATTCCGGGTCGCGCGGCGAGTCGGACGCCTGACACTCAGCGATCACCACGCGCCGGATCGCCGCGAGCACCGCGGTGCGCACCGATTCGTCGAAGGTACGCAGGTTCAGTTCGAGTACCGCGTGGTCGCCGATGACATTGCTCTTGGTCCCGGCCTGAATGCTGCCGACGGTCAGGACGACCGTCTGGCTTGGATCAACCTCACGGGACACGATCGTCTGCAGCCGGATGACGATCATCGACGCCAGCACCACCGGATCCACCGTGGCCTGCGGCATCGAACCGTGCCCGCCACGACCGTAGACCGTGATCCTCATGCTGTCGGCCGCAGACAACACCGGCCCGCTGCGGGTACGCACCTGCCCCGCGGGCGCCGGAAACACATGCTGGGCCAACGCCACATCGACCGGGCCGACCAGATCAGCCAGACCGTCCTCAACCATCCCACGGGCGCCGTCGCCCACCTCTTCGGCAGGCTGGAAAACCGCAATCATGGTGCCGCGCCAGTGATCCCGCGCGCGGGCGAACAGTTCCGCAGCGCCCAGTAGGCACGTCACGTGCACGTCGTGGCCACAGGCATGCATGACCCCGTCGTGAGTGCTCGCGTACGGCAGCCCCGTCGCCTCCGTCACCGGCAGCGCGTCCATATCCGCACGCATCAGCACCCGGGGGCCGTCGCCGTTACCCAGAACGCCGACCACACCGGTTCCACCGACGCCTTCGTGCACGGTCAGGCCCGACCGACGCAGGCGCTCGGCCACCAAACCGGCAGTGCGTTTTTCCTGATGCGAGAGTTCGGGATTCTGATGCAGATCCCGGTACAGCGGCTCCTGCCAGGTGCGGACCTCGGGTAACCGCGTCAGCACCGCCTCGGCACGCCGACGAATATCGTCCCCGGTACTGTCCGTCGCCACTGCCGGCCCCCTGTCCGTCCGCTGCTACTCCGGCAACCGCAGTTCGGGCTTCTCGACCTCTTCGATGTTCACGTCCTTGAACGTGATCACCCGTACCTGCTTGACGAACCGGGCCGGGCGGTACATGTCCCACACCCAGGCGTCGGCCAGCCTCAACTCGAAGTAGACCTCGCCCTCGGAGTTACGCGGAATCAGCTCCACGCTGTTGGCCAGGTAGAACCGGCGCTCCGTCTCGACGACATAGCTGAACTGCCCGACGATGTCCTTGTATTCGCGGTAAAGCGAGAGCTCCATCTCGGTTTCATACTTCTCGAGATCCTCGGCGCTCATCTGGTGTGCTGTCCTTCTCGTTGTACTGGTGCCCTGTCGACCATCTTTGCGTACGTGGTTTCAGCATGCCGCATTGGTGCCACATCCCGCCGCACGTCTGTCATCTCTGCGGCCCGCCGCAGATCTACCGTCTCTGCGGCCCGCCGCACATCTACCGTCTCTGCGGCCCGCCGCACATCTACCGTCTCTGCGGCCCGCCGCACGTTCACATACGAGTAGCGGTGCTCCACACACGGCCCCAACTCCGTCAATGCCGCGGAGTGCGCCGGTGTGCTGTATCCCTTGTGCTCGGCGAACCCGTAGCCGGGATGGTGCTGCTCCATCTCGACCATCAACCGGTCTCTGCTGACCTTGGCCAGCACGCTGGCCGCCGCGATACAGGCGGCCGCGGCATCTCCCCCGATCACCGGCAAGGACGGCACTGCCAGGCCCGGAACCCGGAATCCGTCGGACAACACATATCCGGGCCGCAGAGACAACCCGGCCACCGCACGCCGCATGCCCTCGATGTTCGCCACGTGAACACCGAGTCGGTCCACCTCGTCAGAGGGGATGAACACCACGTGATAGGCCAGTGAATACCGGCGGATCAGGGGGAACAACCGCTCCCGCTCGCGCTCGCCCAGCTTCTTGGAATCGTCGAGGGAGGCCAGGCTGTCCATCCGGTTGGGGCCCAGTACACAGGCGGCCACCACCAACGGTCCCGCACAGGCCCCGCGCCCCACCTCGTCCACCCCGGCGACCGGCCCGAGCCCGTTGCGATACAGCGCTGATTCCAGGGTGCGCAGGCCGGATGACCTCCGGATCACCGGTCGCGGCGGCCACGACGTCTTCACCACTGGAGGCACAGGGCAGCTCCTAGGAGTCGGTCTGCGGGTTCACGCCATTGATACCGCCCCATCGGGACGGCGGCCAGGCGATGAACCGTGCCTTTCCGATCACATTCTCCACCGGAACGGTGCCGACCACAGGGTCGCCGGTACACATCACGCGTTCCTGCACGGGCATTTCTCCGGCGTCGGTGCGCGGACTGTCGCAATGCGCGCGCGAGTCGGCCGAATGGGTCCGGTTGTCACCCATCACCCACAGGCGATCGGGCGGAACAGTGACCGGACCGAACTGATTGCCCAGACACGGATAGAGGTTGGGGTCGACCATCATGGTGGCCGGGTCCAGGTACGGCTCGTTCAGACGTTTGCCGTCGACCGTCAGACCCGTGTCGGCACGACACTGCACCGTTTGGCCGCCCACGGCGATCACACGCTTGACCAGATCGTTCTCATCCGGCGGCACGAAACCGACGAAGGAGAGGGCGTTCTGCACCCAGCGGATCGCGGTGTTGTCCGAGCGGATCGATTTGTAGCCGATGTTCCACGACGGCGGGCCCTTGAACACGACCACGTCGCCGGGTTCGGGCTTGGAGAACCGGTAGGTCACCTTGTCGACCATGATCCGGTCACCCACGCAGCCGGCGCAGCCGTGCAGCGTGGGTTCCATGGATTCCGACGGAATCAGATACGGACGTGCGATGAACGTCAGCGTCACGTAATAGAGGACGAGCGCGATGGTCGCCAGAATGGCGATTTCACGGGCCGTGGAGTGCTTGCCCTTGGGCGACTCGTCCGGCGATTCGTCCTCGGGCGCGTCCGAAGGCGGCCCTGAATCAGAGTCGACGTCCGAATCGGATTCGGATCTTTCCTCCGAGCGCGCGTCGGCAGAGTCGGTAGGTCCGGTCACAGGCACCACAGTAGCGACGGTCGTGACCGGTCCCGCGACGAGAGCATCGTCAGGCGGAGCAGCGCGCTCAGCGCTTTTCCTTGATCTTCGCCTTCTTGCCACGCAGTTCGCGCAGGTAGTAGAGCTTGGCACGACGGACGTCACCGCGGGTCACGACATCGAGGTGATCGATGTTGGGCGAATGCACCGGGAAGGTGCGCTCGACGCCGACGCCGTAGCTCTCCTTGCGGACGGTGAAGGTCTCGCGGATACCGCCGCCCTGGCGACGGATCACGACACCCTTGAAGACCTGGATGCGCTCCTTGGAGCCCTCGATCACCTTCACGTGCACGTTGACGGTGTCGCCGGGGCTGAAGGTCGGGATGTCGTCGCGCAGCGACGCCTGATCGACGAAGTCCAGCGTGTTCATCGGTGACACTTCCTTGTTGTTGGCTGCTCCGGGCAGGCACGTACAGATCGCGCAGCCGAAGCTATTTTCGGGTGTATCGGGTTGCATCTCGCAGCGGAACGCGGACAAGCCGGCCCAGTCCTGCGCAGACAACTGCTCAATTGTGCCAGACGGGTCCCCATACCGTGAAATCCGGCGGGTCGGTCCACCCGTTTGCCCCGACTCCTGCACCATACTGCGAGCACTACTGAGCAGCGGGCCACCCGTCGGACAGTTAGGCTTCATCCACCGATGCGCCGGTCCTGCAGAGCCCATCGGGTTTTTTGACGGTTCAAGGAGGACCATGCGACGGGGGCCGTCGAAGCTGACGATGGCGAGCGCAGCCAGCGTCACCGCAGTCGTGGCGAGTGCCGTGATAGCCGTCGGTTGCGAAGCCCGGGTGTACGGCACTCCCCCGGCTGCACCCGGAGCACTGCCGCAGCTGACCGTCGTCGTCCCCCAGGGCGGCATGGCTCCGCTGCCCGAGCCATCGCCCGGCGAACCCGCCGCCACCTTCCTGGGCCTCGAGGGCCGCGCACAGCAGGCGACCGAGGACGCTGCCGACGCCGGCGCCGAGATCACCGTGCTGGTCCTCGACCGCAACACCGGCCAACTGGTCTCCAACGGAAACGCGACGACCATCGCCATCGCCTCGGTGGTCAAGCTGTTCATCGCCGATGATCTGCTGTTGCAGGAAGCCAAACGGCAAACGGTGCTCAGCCCCGAGGACCGTGAGAACCTCGACGTGATGCTGCGGTCCTCGGACGACAGCGCCGCCGAGGTGTTCTGGAACCGCAGCGGTGGAAGCGCCATCGTCGACCGGGTGGCCGCCCGCTACGGCTTGAGCTCGACCCAGCGGCCGAACGACGGGCGCTGGTGGAACACCATCAGCACCGCAGCCGATCTGGTGCGCTACTACGACATGTTGATGAACGGCAGCGGCGGCCTGCCCGCCGAACAGGCCAACGTCATCCTGTCCAACCTGGCACAGTCCACCCCGGACGCCATCGACGGCACGCAACCGGACGGCACGTACCCGCAGCGATTCGGAATTCCTGAGGGCCTTTACGCCGAACCGGTCGCGGTCAAGCAGGGTTGGATGTGCTGCATCGGTTCGGACTGGATGCACCTGTCGACCGGCGTGGTCGGCCCCGATCGCCGGTTCATCATGGTGATCGGCTCGCTGCAGCCCACCAACGCCGCCACTGCACGCGACACCATCACCGACGCCGTGAAGACGATGTTCCCCGGCGGCCGGATCTAGGACTCGTCGAGCAGGTCCGGTCGGCGCTCGCGCGTGCGCTGCAGCGACTGCTCGTGGCGCCACGCTTCGATCTTGGCGTGGTCCCCCGACCGCAGCACATCGGGCACATCCAACCCCCGCCAGCTCTGCGGGCGGGTATAGCTGGGTCCTTCGAGCAGGCCGTCGGAATGCGAATCCTGCTGGTGCGATGCCGGATTACCCAACACGTCCGGCATCAACCGGACCACCGCCTCGATCATGACCAGTGCCGCCGACTCGCCGCCGTTGAGGACGTAATCACCGATGGAAACCTCTTCGACCCGCATCCGGCGGGCCGCGTCGTCGGCTACCCGCTGGTCGATCCCCTCGTAGCGTCCACACGCGAACACCAGATGCGACTCTGCACTCCAGCGCTCGGCCACGACCTGGGTGAAGGGGCGTCCCGCCGGAGTCGGCACGACCAGAAGTGTTTCCTCAGAACATATTTCGTCGAGCGCTTCGCCCCATACGGGCGCTTTCATGACCATTCCCGGACCGCCACCGTACGGTGAGTCGTCCACCGACCGGTGCACATCGTGGGTCCAGTTCCGCAGGTCATGCACGGCAACGGAGAGTATTCCGGCGTCGATCGCCTTGCCCGGCAACGCTTGCCGGATGGGATCGAGGTAGGCCGGGAAGATCGTGATGACGTCAATACGCACTGCGCGGCCCGTCAGACCTGGTCCAGGTTCAGCAGACCGTCTGGAGGATCGATGACGACAGTTCCGGTGTCCCGGGACACCGAGGTGACGATGGCACTGACGAACGGCACCAACACTTCGCGGCCATCCGAATCGGCCTTGACCGACAACAGCTCGCCGGCCGCGGTGTGCAGCACCTCGCGAATCACACCCACCGCGGCACCCTCGACCGTGACGACCCGCAAGCCTTCGAGTTCGTGGTCATAGAACTCATCGGGATCGTCGATGGCGGGCAGGTCGGCGGTGTCGACGATGAACACCGTGCCACGCAACTCGTCGGCCGCGTTGCGATCGGCCACACCGGCCAGGCGGATCAGTAACCGACCCGCGTGATCACGCACGGATTCGACTGAGAAAGTGCGCTCGGCACCCCCCTTGGCGCGGCCCCGAAGGACCGCGCCGGGGGTGAAACGGGCATCCGGGTCGTCGGTACGAATCTCGACGACGACCTCACCGGTAATGCCGTGAGCTTTGGCAACCCGCCCGACAACCAGGTCCATGGATCCGACGCTACTGGTCGGTGTCCACCACGTCGACGCGGATTCCGCGCCCACCGATGCCTGCGACCAGGGTGCGCAGCGCGGTGGCCGTGCGGCCGCCGCGACCGATGACCTTGCCCAGGTCATCGGGGTGCACGTGCACCTCGACGGTCCGCCCACGGCGGCTGGTGACCATGTCGACGCGTACGTCGTCGGGATTGTCCACGATGCCGCGGACCAGGTGCTCGACGGCGTCGACCACGACAGAACTCACTGCGATGCTCAGCTCTCGCTTGCGGCGTCGTCGGCAGCGGCCTCGGCAGGTGCCTCAGCGGCGGAAGCAGAGGTCTCGTCCTGCTGATCCTTTTTCGCGGGAGCCTTCTTCTTCTTGGGCGTGACGGCCGCGGCACCGGTGCCGCTCTCGGCCTCGGCCAGCGCCGCATTGAACAGGTCCAGCTTGGACGGCTTGGGCTCCTTGACCTTCAGGGTTCCCTCGGCGCCCGGCAGGCCCTTGAACTTCTGCCAGTCACCGGTGATCTTCAGCAGGGCCAGCACCGGCTCGGTGGGCTGCGCGCCCACACCCAGCCAGTACTGCGCGCGCTCCGAATCGATCTCGATCAGGCTGGGCTCTTCCTTGGGGTGGTAGCGCCCGATGACCTCGATGGAGCGGCCTTCGCGGCGGGTGCGCGCGTCGGCGACGGCGATGCGGTACTGGGGGTTGCGGATCTTGCCAAGCCGGGTGAGCTTGATCTTGACAGCCATGGTTAAGCACTTCTCCTTGAGTGTCACGCTGCAATTCAGCGATGCGGGCGGATTGCCCGATCCGGTTTTGCCTTACGTGTGTGACCGCCGCGCAGCGCATTGAACGAGTCGCGGGGCAGACAGCGCACAATTGTGCCAGAACGATGCCGACCAGCCCAAATCCAGCTCGAATGGCCAGTTATCGCACAACGTCCCGCCGGTTGCGTGTCACAACTGGCCACTCGGCGCCTGAGGCGCTCGGCGTGCGACGGCTAGACGACCTTGTCGAAACACTTGGTCTCGACGCGGCGGCTCATCCGCCAACCGTCTGCGGTCCGCACGAACTCGTCCTCGTACCAGAGTCCGCAGAACAACACCTGTTGCTCCAGCCCCGGCAGCACCATCGGGTTGAAGCAGATCGTGCGCGACGATGCCTTGTCGCCGTCGATCCGGACATCGAAGTTGCCGAGCATGTGGGCGTAGGCCGGGAAGTTCGGCAGCACCTCGGCCAACCAGGCCTTGACCTCCGGATAGCGACCGTCGATGCCCCCCATCGCCCGGTAGTCGATGTAGGCATCGGAGGTGAACACCGCATCGAGGTCATCGAATAGTCGACGGTCTATCGCCGTGGAGTAGTCGATCAACAACTGCTGGATCTCCAGACGGTCCGAAATCTCGGCCAGGCTCAACATGTCTCGATTCAACACCAGGTCAGGATTGAGGACCCTCCGACGGCGGCCAATACGTGCCTGGCGAGGCCTCCCCCGGCTCGGTGAAGTCGCCGCGGGACAACGGCACCCACTGCTCACTGGGAGCGGGCTGCTTCGAGGACGGGAAGTCACGCAGCGCACCGGTCGGGCTGGAATCCCAGGCCTCAAACGTCAACGGTGTCTGCAGCCAAGCGTTGAGCAACAGATAGGTAGCCTCCAACGAGTCCAGGTGGGTCCGTTCCCAGCCGTGGCTCCCGTCGACGCCGAACCCCAGCAGTGCCGCGCGGGTGCCCGCGCCGGCCTCGATGGCGGCTGCCGCGTCGGACCGGTAGTAGCGGAACACGTCCCGCGCGAACGGGATGCCCTGTCCCTCGGCCAGGCGGCAGAGCTTGCGGGTCAAGTGATAGTCGAACGGGCCGTGCAGGTCGGCCATCGGGATCGTCACGCCGTGTTCGATCGAGTGCTGTCCGGGGGCGCAGACCGCGTTGTCCACCGAAACCAACTCGGCGACATCGGGCGGAAGCCCGTGACTGGCACCGTGCCCCACTTCCTCGGTGATGGTCACCATGAGGGTGGCGCGGTGCGGCAGCACGATCTTCTGCTCCGAAATCGCCTTGGCCAGGGCCAGCGCGACCGCCACCCCGGCCTTCCCGTCGAGGTGCCGCGACACCACGAAGCCGTCCTGGGTGAGTTCTGGGCCGGCGATCAGCGCGACGAAGTCACCCACGTTCAGACCCAGCCGTTCCAGATCCGCACGCGTCGACACATTTCGGTCCACGCGCACCTCGACGTGATCCCAGTCGGTGGGCTGGGTGTCGATCTCGTCGCCGTAGGCGTGCCCGCTGGCCTTGAGCGGCATGATCGTGCCCGTGAAGAACTCGTCGGGGTCGTCGGAGAAGATCCGCACCCGCGCGCCCGCAGCGAACCGTGCGGAGAATGTGCCGACTGGGACCAATTCGAGGCGACCGTTGTCCTTCAGATTTCGGACCATGCAGCCGATGGTGTCGGCGTGCACCACCAGCGCTCGGTCAATCGTGGCCGACTCACCAGGCAGTTCGGCGGTCAACGCACCGCGCCGGGTCAACGTGAACGGCACGCCCAGATCGTTGAGAGTATCGCCGATCAACTGCATCACGGCGTCGGTGCGTCCCGACGGGCTCGGGGTCTGCAGCAACGCCAGCAGCGTGTCGACCATCCACTTACGTTCGGCCTCCGGCATGGCGGCGGTGTCGGCCACGTTTTCTCACCTCGAATTCGTCGGATCTTCCTCACACACCGATGCCCGCGGATTGTGCCACTAGGGTCAGTGGACATGGTCAGGCTCGTCGGCGCGATCTCGCTCTGTCTCGCAGTACTTCTCCCAACAGCTATACCAAGCTCCCCCGTCGCCGTCGCCGACAGCAGCGTGCAGCAGGTCGGCGCGACCCCCATCCCGGACGGCCCCGCCCCGGCCTGGATCGTCGCCGACATGGATACCGGCCAGATCCTGGCCGGCCGGGATCAGTACGTTCCGCACGCACCCGCCAGCACCATCAAGACCCTGCTGGCGCTGGTGGCCCTCGACGAAATTCCATTGGATGCAACCATCGTCGCCGACGAAGCCGATGCCAAGGTCGAGTGCACCTGCGTCGGGGTCAAAGCCGGACGCACCTACACGATGCGGCAACTGCTGGATGCGGCACTGCTGGTGTCCGGCAACGACGCCGCCAACACATTGGCGCACATGCTCGGCGGGACCGACGCCGCGGTGGCGAAGATGAACGCCAAGGCCGCCGCGCTCGGCGCGAACGCCACCCATGCCGGGTCGCCATCGGGTCTGAACGGTCCCGGCATCGACGGGGCGACCACCCCGCGGGACCTGGCCGTGATCTTCCGCGCCGCGCTGGCGAATCCGGTGTTCGCGGCGATCACGTCATCGCCATCGGCGTCCTTCCCCGGTGCCACGGGACCGGTCACGTTGGTCAACCAGGACGAGATGTTGGGCCGCTATCCAGGCATGCTCGGCGGTAAGACCGGTTTCACCGATGTGGCTCGCAAGACGTTCGTCGGCGCTGCACAGCGCGACGGCCGCCGGTTGGTGGTCGCCATGATGTACGGGTTGGTCAAGGAAGGTGGCCCGACCTACTGGGACCAGGCCGGCAGCCTGTTGGACTGGGGTTTCGCTCAGGACCACTCAGCCGGTATCGGCCAGCTGTAGCGGGCTGATCGACACTCCGGCGCCGCAACCATACGGAGACCTGATCGCGCGCTGAGCGAGTCCTGTGATCCGTAGCGTCAAGCTCCGTGCGACGACGTTTCGCGGCGACCGTGCTCGCCCTCGGCGCGGTGCTCGCGGTCACGCCCACCGCGCACGCGCAGCCGGGCGTCCAGCCGGCAGGCGCCCAGATTCCCGACGGACCCGCCAAGGCCTGGCTGGTCGCCGACATGGACACCGGCCAGGTGCTGGCCTCCAAGGACCCCAACGGCTCCTATGCCCCGGCCAGCACCATCAAGCCGCTGTTGGCGATGGTGGTGCTCGACCACCTTCGACCCGACAATTTCGCCCGGGCCAACGAGTCGCACACCAAGGTCGAATGCTCGTGCGTGGGCCTCAAGCCAGGTCAGCCGTACACCACCCGCCAACTGCTCGAAGCACTGCTGATGGTGTCGGGCAACGACGCGGCGAACATGCTCGCCGACATGCTCGGCGGCCGCCCCGCCACAGTGGCGGCGATGACGCGCAAGGCGGCCAGCGTCGGTGCCCGCAACACCCGGGCCGGCTCCCCGTCGGGCCTCGACGGCCCCGGCTGGGAAACCGTCACCACCCCGCACGATCTCGCGGTGATCCTGCGCGCAGCGTTGAGGTATCCGCTGATCGCACAGATCATGCACCAACCGACTGCGCAGTTCCCCGGCAAGACCCTGACCAACCAGAACGAACTGCTGGCGCGCTACCCCGGCGACATCGCGGGAAAGACCGGCTACACGGACCTGGCCCGCAAGACGTATGTCGGTGCCGCGCAACGGGGTAACCGCCGCCTGATCGTGGTGCAGATGTACGGCACCGGCGATCTGTACGGGCAGGCGATCGACTTGTTCGATTACGGTTTCTCGCACTGACCTTCGGCGGTAAAAGGTAGGGCCCCATCGGGACTCACATCTAACTAAGGTGACCCTAAATTCGTGTGGAGTGCCCGCGCGCGATGAGGGGAGCCGATGTGTCCGACCGTGAATTCTCGTTGGTGGTCGCCTATGGCACCGACATGGGCAACGCCGAAGACGCTGCCATGTCGTTCGCCGAGGCCGCCACCGCCGCCGGAATTCCTGCCGAGGCTGTCGAGCTCAACCAGGTCGAACTCGGCCAGCTCAGCACCGCAACGCATTTCATCGTGGTGACATCGACGTTCGGCGACGGCGAGTTCCCCGACACCGCCACGCTGTTCTGGGAGGCGATCAGTGCCTCGACCGAGCGCCTGGAGCACATGAGCTTCGCAATCCTGGCCCTCGGCGACACTTCGTATGAATTGTTTTGCAACGCAGGAAAACTCCTCGATGCCCGGCTGGAAGAGTTGGGCGCCACCCGGCTCGCCGACCGCGTGGACGTCGACGGGTACTACGAAGAGCCTGCCGCGGCCTGGACCACCGACCTGGTCAAACAACTCATCGCCGCCCAGTCCGGCCCCGTGGCTGCCGTCTCTGTCGTCGAAGCCGTCGCGGCCGATCCCCCGCTTCGCAGCCAGGAGCGCAACCACCCCTTCGCGGCTGCTCTGAGCGTCAATCGACTGCTCACCGCGGCAGAATCCGACAAGGAGGTCCGCCACTACGAGCTGGACCTCACCGGTTCCGGGATCGCCTATCAGGCTGGCGATTCGCTGGCTGTGCACCCGGTCAACGATCCCGATCTGGTGGCTATGATCCTGGCCGAACTGCAGGTCGGCCCCGAGCATCGCGTCGGCGACACGGAGGAGACTCTGGGCGTCCTGCTGACCGAACACCTGGAGATCCGGACCCCCTCGCGAGCGCTGCAGGAGCTGGCGGGTCCCGCCGCCTACGGTGAGGATGTCCTCGATCTGATCAGACGCGCCGACCTCACCGTCGACGAGGTGGTAGATACGTTGCGTCCGCTACAGTTCCGCGACTACTCGATCGCCTCGAGTCCGCTGACGCACCCCGATCACGTGCACCTGACCGTGGCCACCGTGCGCTACCCCGGCGCCGACCGCCACCACGGCGGCGTCGCCTCGACCTACCTGGCCGAGCGCACCGGGACGGTGCGGGTTCACCTGCGCCCCAACCATCATTTCCGGCTACCTGCAGCCGATGTGCCGATCATCATGATCGGGCCGGGCACCGGCATCGCCCCGTTCCGGGCGTTCCTGCAGGAGCGGCAGGCCGCCGCCGCGCCCGGTCGGTCCTGGCTGTTCTTCGGAGACCGTCGCCGGTCCACCGACTTCCTCTACGGCGAGGAGTTGACCGGATTCGTCGAGTCCGGCACGCTGACCCGGCTCGATCTGGCCTTCTCCCGCGACCAGGACACGAAAGTGTATGTGCAGCACCATATGCGGGAGCACTCAGCCGAGTTGTTCGCGTGGCTGCAGGACGGTGCGCACCTCTACGTGTGCGGTGACGCCGACCAGATGGCCAAGGATGTCGATGCCGCCCTGCACGAGATCGTCGCCGAGAACGGCTCGATGGATGCCGCAGCCGCGCACGCCTACGTCAACGACCTGATCAAGACCCACCGCTACCTGCGCGACGTGTACTGATATCACCCGCGAGGGGTCAGAACACGCGCCCGCGCAGGATCACCAGATCCGGGTGGCTGACCCCGCCGTGACGCGGGTCCTCGGCGTAACAGACCAAATCAGCGGATGCGCCGTGCTCCAACGCCGGCCGACCCAGCCAGGCCCGGGCATCCCAACTGGCCGCCCCCAGTGCGGCGGTGGGGCTCATCCCGATGCCCTTGAGCGCCTCGATCTCGTCGGCAATGCGGCCGTGCGCGATCATGCCGCCGGCGTCGGTGCCCGCGAAGATCGGCACCCCGGCCTCGTAGGCCGCACCGACCCGGGAGCGACAGGACCCGTACAGGTCACGCATGTGCTTGGCATACTGCGGATACTTGCCCGCCGCGTCGGCGATGCCGGGGAAATTGTCGATGTTGATCAGTGTCGGCACCAGCGCCGTGCCGTGTTGGAGCATCAATTCGATTGTGTCATCGGTAATCCCGGTGCCGTGCTCGATGCAGTCGATTCCGGCCTTGATGAGTCCGGGCAGCGCATCCTCACCGAAGACGTGCGCGGTGACCCGCGCCCCCTCGGCGTGGGCGGCGTCGATCGCGGCTTTGAGGATGTCGTCGGACCACAGCGGAGCCAGGTCCCCGACCCCGCGGTCGATCCAGTCGCCGACCAGCTTCACCCAGCCGTCACCCCACCGGGCCTGCTCGGCCACGGCGGCGGGTAGTTGCGACTCGTCCTCGATGTCGATCGGCAACCCGGGTGAATAACGCTTGGGTCGGGCCAGATGGCGGCCGGCTCGGATGATGCGCGGCAGGTCGTCACGGTCGTCGAAGCTTCGGGTGTCCACCGGGGAACCGGCGTCCCGCAACAACAGTGCGCCCGCGTCCCGTTCGGTTTCGGCCTGGGTGACCGCCTCGTCCAGCTCGACGGCGCCATGAGGGCCGAGGCCGACGTGGCAGTGCGCGTCGACCAGGCCCGGAATGATCCAGCCACCGTCAAAGACAGTGTCGGCGTTCGCGATCGGCTCGGCCGACAGCACGCCCTGGTGGATCCACCACTGCACTTCTTCGCCGCCGGGAAGCCCGCGACCACGAATGTGCAGGGCCATCGGTTACTTCTGGCCCGGGAACTTCAGCTTCGACAGGTCGAAATCGGCCAGGCCGGGCGGCAATTCGTCCAGGCCCTTGGGCATGTTGGACAGGTCCGGGAAGCCCGCGGGCATCGCGGCACCGAACGGGTTCTTCGGCGGGGTCGGACCCCGACCCTTCTTCTTACCGGCCTGCTTGTTCTTGCCCTTGGCGGCCTTGCGCGGGGAGTTCTTGCGCCCGAACGGCATTCCCATCTGGCCGGCCATCGACGACATCATCTTGCGGGCGTCGAAGAACCGGTCCACGAGCGAGTTGACCTCGGACACCTCGACCCCGGAGCCTTTGGCGATACGCAACCGGCGCGAGGCGTTGATGATCTTCGGATCGGCCCGCTCGGCCGGTGTCATGCCACGGATGATGGCCTGCACCCGGTCCAGCTGCTTGTCATCGACCGCGGCAAGCGCGTCCTTCATCTGGCCGGCCCCGGGCAGCATGCCCAGCAGGTTGCCGATCGGGCCCATCTTGCGGATCGCCAGCATCTGCTCGAGGAAGTCCTCCAGCGTCAGCTCGCCGGAGCCGATCTTGGCGGCGGCCTCCTCGGCCTTCTGCTGGTCGAAGACCTGCTCGGCCTGCTCGATGAGGGTGAGCACGTCGCCCATGCCCAGGATGCGGCTGGCCATCCGGTCGGGGTGGAAGACGTCGAAGTCTTCGAGCTTCTCCCCCGCGGAGGCGAACAGGATCGGCACGCCGGTGATCTCGCGCACCGACAGCGCGGCACCACCGCGGGCGTCGCCGTCGAGCTTGGTCAGCACGACACCGGTGAAGCCGACGCCCTCGCGGAAGGCCTCGGCGGTGGCGACGGCATCCTGACCGATCATCGCGTCGAGCACGAACAGCGTCTCGTCGGGCTTGACGGCGTCGCGGATGGCCGCAGCCTGACCCATCAGCTCGTCGTCGATGCCCAGGCGGCCGGCGGTGTCGACGATGACGACGTCGTAGTGCTTGGCCCGCGCCTCGGCCATACCGGCAGAGGCGACCGCGACCGGGTCGCCGTGGCCACCGATCTCCAGGCCATCGGGCGAGGTGCCCGGGTGCGGGGCGAAGGACGCCACACCGGCGCGCTCGGCCACGATTTGAAGCTGGTTGACCGCGCCGGGCCGCTGCAGGTCACACGCCACGAGCAGCGGGGTGTGGCCCAGACCCTTGAGCCATTTCGCCAGCTTGCCGGCCAGCGTGGTCTTACCGGCACCTTGCAGACCGGCGAGCATGATCACCGTCGGCGGGTTCTTCGCGAACGCCAGCTGACGGGTCTCGCCGCCGAGGATGCCGATCAGCTCCTCGTTGACGATCTTGACCACCTGCTGCGCGGGATTCAGCGCGGCGGAGACCTCGGCGCCCTTGGCGCGATCCTTGATGCGCGCCACGAACGCACGCACCACAGGCAGCGAGACGTCGGCCTCCAGAAGGGCCAACCGGATCTCGCGCGCCGTGGCGTCGATATCGGCGTCGGTCAACCGCCCCTTGCCGCGTAGGCCCTGCAGGGCTCCGGTCAACCGGTCAGACAGGCTCTCAAACACGTGGTAAGCCTAGCGGCCCGGGATTTGTGCTGTGGTTGGCCGCCGCGAGGCGGAAGCTATCGCGTCCAGCGCCCAGCAGATCAGGCAGGACAGCACGAAGGCACCCACCTCAACAGCCCAGGCGTTGATCCAACTGGAAGAAGCCTTGAAGACGTCGACGGCCTCTGTCTCGTGAATCCATCGCACGACCATTGCGGCCACCACTGCCCCCACCAGCCCGACCGACCAGATCTTGTTCCGCCGGCGCGCGACGCCCCAGGCGGCGACGTAACCCACAAGGATCAACA
Organism: Mycolicibacterium arcueilense; assembly: GCF_058536225.1. NCBI lineage: Bacteria > Bacillati > Actinomycetota > Actinomycetes > Mycobacteriales > Mycobacteriaceae > Mycobacterium > Mycolicibacterium arcueilense. The sequence continues at coordinate 1,283,023 of NZ_JBZTYL010000007.1, read as the reverse complement.
CATGGGCTGCCTGATAGAACCAGCCCGGCAGGACGAACGAAGGCCGTGCCGACAGGTCCAACTCACCGCCACGGAGAAGTTGGTGGGCTATGCCGGACTGCACCGTGTCGAACAGAGCGACGACGCCGGCGATCGCCACTGCGGGGAGCCGGCGACCCGGCCGAGCCCAACACGCGACGACGACCACGAAATACACCGCGAGCAAGACGCCCGGTAACCACATCGTCATGCCCAATGGCCACTCGTGCATCCACGCTCTCCGGAATGGCCGCGAACCCACGTAGAAGAACGCGATCGTCGGCAGTATCAGCAGGGCGCTGATGAGGACCTGCCCGAACGGAAGGATTCGCTCGGTCGCCGGTGGCGGAGTCGGGATCTGCGCGGGCGCGCCGTACCCGTACTGAGGCGGCGCACCGAACCCGTATTGAGGTGGCGCACCGAACCCGTTCTGATATCCCCCGAAATTCGTCACGCCGGCAATCATCACCTATCGGCGGGGATCAGCTCGCATGCTCGGCCGGTTTCGGTTTGGCCGGTGGCGGCGCGGGCAGGATCGCGAGCAAGTCGCGCTCCAGCTCGGCGCGTACCGTGGCCCGTTGCGTTTCGTCGCCGGCCAGTGCCGGTGCGGTGATGCAGAAGACGTCGACGACGGATGAGCCCAGTGTGGTTACCTTGGCCCACGCAACGTCCAAGCCGTCGCGCTCGAACACCGCCGTCAGCCGAGCCAACAGGCCGGCCCGGTCGATCGTGCGGATCTGGACGATCAGGTCTTCGGCGGCCGTGCCGGGCGACCACAGGATGCGCGGCGGGGCGGGCACGTGGTTGGCCGGCACCGACGCCAGGATCTCGCCGGCGCGGGTGGTCGGATGCTGGGCCGCCTCCTGGTCGCGGCGTTCCAGTGCGCCCATCACATCCAGCTCGCCGTCGAGCGCCAGAATGAACTGCTGGCGCAGCAGTTGAGCAGGTGGTGGCGAACCGAAGTGCGGAGACACCGCGAAGGTGTTGATCGCCGAACCCTCATGGCTGTTGACCGACGCCGAGTGCACCCGCAGGGAGTTCAGCGCCAGCACGGCGGCCGCCTTGGACAGCAGGCCACGCCGGTCCGCGCCGATCATCGTCACGTTGTAGATGTGTGGGCTGTCGCCCGGGGTGAGCTCGACGTGGACGCCGGCGTCAGCGGCCAACGCCACGAACCGCGAGTCGATCGGATCGGGTTCGGGCAACGGTTCACCCGCCATCACCAGCCGGCACCGTCGCACCAGGTCGCCGATCAGCGATGCCTTCCAGTCGCCCCATACCCCGGGACCGGTGGCCAGTGAGTCGGCTTCGGCCAGGACATGGAGCAGCTCCAGCAGCACCATGTCCCCACCGAGCGCCTCGGCCACCGCGTCAATGGTCTTGGGGTCCTGAAGGTCTCGCCGCGTCGCAGTCTCCGGCAACAGCAGGTGGTACCGGACGATCTTCGACAGCACATCGATGTCAGACGGCCACAGACCCAGCCGGGTTCCGATCTGGGTGGCCAACTCGGCACCGATCACGCTGTGGTCGCCGCCCCGCCCCTTGCCGATGTCGTGGCACAGTGCCCCCAGCAGCAGTAGATCGGGACGGGACACCCGGGTGGTGAAAGCACTTGCCCGCGAGACAGTCTCGACCAGATGACGGTCAACTGTCCAGGTGTGCACGACATCCCGCGGGGGCAGATCCCGCACTGCGCCCCACTCCGGGAACAACCGGCCCCACAGGCCGGTGCGGTCCAGGGCTTCGATGGTGGCGACCGCCGCGGGGCCCGACGCGAGCAACACCAGGAGGTCCTTGAGCGCCTGACGCGGCCACGGCGTACGCAGTTCGGGCGCCGTCTCAGCCAGCCTGCTCAGTGTGGACACCGCCATCGGCAGCCCAGTGGCGGCCGACGCCGCGGCGACCCGCAGGATCAGACCCGGATCGCGTTCCGGCCGGGCGTCGCGGGCCAGGATCACCTCACCGGCGAACTCGATCACGCCCTCGTCGAGCGGGCGACGCACCGGGCGGCGAAGCGCGGCGAAACCGCGCCGGGGTAAGGCGTTGGCGGCGGTGCGGATACCCGAGTCGACGTAGTAGCTCACGGTCCGGGCCGCATCCGACAGGGTGCGGGCGAGGTCGAACCGATCTCCGATCCGCAGCGCCGCGCCGATCTCATCGGCATGCTGGGCCAACAGCAGTTCCCGGCCACGGCCCGAGGCGCGGTGCAGTTCGGTGCGCACATTCAGCAACGACAGGTGGGCACCGCCGAGTGTTCCGGTCGGTGACGCCAGCGCCTGACTCGGATAGACATCGGCCAGTTGCGCTATGGCCAGCGCGTTGAGCAGTTGTACGTCCCGCAGGCCGCCGCGACCCGATTTCAGGTCAGGTTCGGCGCGGTGCGCGATCTGGCCGCTGCGCTGCCAGCGCGCCTGCGCGTGCTCGACGAGTTCGTCGAACCGCGAGCCGATTCCGATCCGCCACTGCCGGCGCGCCCCGCCGACCAGTAGCGCCGACAGATCGGCGTCGCCGGCCATGTGACGGGCGTCCAGCATCGCCAGACCTACCGCGATGTCTTCACCCGCCACCTTGAGGGCCTCGGGGACCGTGCGCACACTGTGGTCGATCCGGATGTTGGCGTCCCACAGCGGATACCAGAGTTTCTCGGCCACTTCCGAGACGAGCTCGACAGGCATGTTGTCATGCAGCAGCATGAGATCGAGATCGGAGTACGGCAACATCTCGCCGCGGCCCAGACCACCGGTGGCCACGATGGCGAATCCACTGGTGGCCGTGATCCCGATCTCGGCAGCCTTTGTGGTGAGCCAGAATTCGTGCAGATCGAGTAACGCATCCCGCAGGGCGGCCGCATCCAGTTGACGGGATCCTCCGGTCAGCAGCTGCTGGCTGGCCGCCGCGAGATCGGTGGCCGGCCGCGGCGAGCCGACCGGACCCTCCTGTCCGGAGGTTCCGGCCGGCCCGTGGATGGAATCTGGCTGCTGCTCTGTCATTTGGACTCCTCCCCCGGTCGACTACCTGCCACCGCACTTCCTGACCGGGAGATCGGTCGTCTACCTCTACGACCGGCCGCGGCTACAGGGCGTCGGCGCCCCGCTCCCCGGTACGGACGCGGACAACAGTGTCGACCGGGCTGACCCAGACCTTCCCATCGCCGATCTTGCCGGTACGGGCGGCCTGCACGATGACGTCCACGACCTTGTCGACCGCGGAATCGTCGACGACAACCTCCACCCGGACCTTCGGTACGAAGTCGACCGAGTACTCGGCACCGCGGTAAACCTCGGTGTGGCCCTTCTGCCGGCCGTAGCCCTGTACCTCGCTGACCGTCATCCCCAGGATGCCCGTCTGCTCCAGGCCGGTCTTGACATCCTCCAGCGTGAACGGCTTGACGATCGCAGTGATCAGCTTCATATTCCCTTATTCCTCCCCGCCGTGACGACCAAGAACAGAACCGGTTCCGACAGCGACGAAGTCGTAAGCACTCTCAGCGTGCTCGGACTCGTCGATACCGGAAGCCTCCTCTTCTTTGTCCAGGCGCAGGCCCACGGTGTATTTGACAATCAACGCCAAGATAGCGGTACCCACCGCCGAATAGAGCAGAACAGCACCGGCCCCGACCGCCTGTCGCCACAGTTGATCGAACCCGCCACCGTAGAACAGACCGGCCACACCGGCAGGTGCTTCCTTGGTGGCCACCAGGCCGACCAGCAACGTACCGACGATACCGCCGACCAGGTGGACACCCACGACGTCGAGAGAATCGTCGAAACCGAACCTGAACTTCAAGCCCACCGCCAGGGCACACAGTGCGCCTGCGGCAACACCGATCACGAGCGCGCCCACGACGTTCACCGACGAGCACGACGGGGTGATGGCGACCAGCCCGGCGACGATGCCCGATGCGGCGCCCAGCGACGTCGCGTGCCCGTCACGGATCCGCTCGGTGAGCAGCCAGGCCAGCATGGCCGCGGCAGTTGCCACCGTGGTGGTGACGAAGGTCGAACCGGCAACTCCGTTGGCCGACACCGCAGAACCGGCGTTGAAGCCGTACCAGCCGAACCACAGCAAGCCGGCGCCGAGCATCACGAAAGGAAGGTTGTGCGGGCGCATCGGCGTACCCGGCCAACCGAGCCGCTTGCCGAGGATGATGGCCAGGACCAGGCCCGCGGTACCGGCGTTGATGTGCACCGCGGTGCCACCGGCGAAGTCAATTGCCTTGAGCTGGTTGGCGATCCATCCCCCATGGTGGATCACGGTCTCACCGTCGGAGCCCTTGACGTCGAAGTCGAAGACCCAGTGCGCCACCGGGAAGTACACGACGGTCGCCCACAGCGCGGCGAACAGCAGCCAGCCGCCGAACTTGATGCGGTCGGCGACGGCACCGGAGATCAGGGCGACGGTGATGATCGCGAACATCAGCTGGAAACCCACGAACACGGTGGCCGGGATCGTGCCGACCAGCGCGATGGGCGCATCGGCCGAACCGTTCGTTCCGATCAGACCCTTGAGGCCGAAGAATTGCCCGGGGTCGCCGATGACGCCTGCGGTGTTGTCACCGAACGCGACCGAGTAGCCGTACAGCGCCCACAGCACTGTCACGACACCCATCGCGCTGACGCTCATCATGATCATGTTGAGCACGCCCTTGGCCCGCACCATGCCGCCATAGAAGAAGGCCAGCCCCGGCGTCATCAACAGCACAAGCGCAGCGGCGGCCAGCATCCATGCTGTGTCACCGGTGTCCGGCGCACCCAGTATCGGGAATTGCTCCACTCGCAGTTTCCTCCTTCACCACGCCACGGCCGCAAGGATTTACGGGCCGTTGACCTGGTCAAGACAATGCTGAGTGGATGTTTCGGCTACGACGCCACTGCGTTTCGCTCGTGTGAACGGATAGCCGGGCTGCGTTTCGCCGGTGTTACACCGTGGGTTTTCCTGGGTTTTCGGGGGTCAGCCCAGCAGCGCGTCGACGAACGCCGCGGGCTCGAACGGCGCGAGGTCGTCTGGCCCCTCGCCGAGTCCGACGAGTTTGACCGGGACGCCGAGTTCCTGCTGGACACGGAAGACGATGCCACCCTTGGCGGTGCCGTCGAGCTTGGTCAGCACCACGCCGGTGATGTCGACGACCTCGGCGAACACCTTGGCCTGCGGCAGGCTGTTCTGTCCGATGGTCGCGTCGAGCACCAACAGCACCTCGTCCACAGCGGCACGCTTCTCCACCACCCGCTTGACCTTGCCGAGCTCGTCCATCAGGCCGGTCTTGGTGTGCAGGCGGCCTGCGGTGTCGACAACGACGACGTCGGCGCCGGCCTTCACACCCTCGTCGACGGCGTCGAACGCCACCGATGCCGGATCGGCGCCTTCGGGCCCGCGCACCACCTCCGCGCCGACGCGGGCGGCCCAGGTCTGCAGCTGATCGGCGGCCGCAGCGCGGAACGTGTCGGCCGCGCCCAGCACGACACGACGGCCGTCGGCGACCAGAACCCGCGCCAGTTTGCCCACGGTGGTGGTCTTGCCGGTGCCGTTCACACCGACCACCAACAGCACCGACGGCTTGTCGGCATGCGGCAGAGCCTTGATCGACCGGTCCAGCTCGGGCCGCAGCTCCGACATCAGCACCTCACGCAGCACCGCGCGGGCGTCGGCTTCGCTGCGCACGTTCTTACTTGCCATCCGCTCGCGCAATGCCGCGACCACGGATTCGGTCACCACCGGGCCGAGGTCGGCGATCAGCAGGGTGTCCTCGACTGCCTCCCACGAGTCCTCGTCGAGATCGCCGCCGCCGAGCAACCCGAGCATGCTGCGGCCCAGCGCGTTCTGGGACTTGGCGAGGCGGCCGCGCAGCCGATCCATGCGCCCTTCGGCCGGGGCGATGTCCTCCACGGCGGCGGCGACGGCGTCGTCGGGAGCCGTTTCCGGAGCGGCCGGCTCAGCGGGGATGACCGGGGCGCCGACAGAGTCGGCCGGCTCAGCGGGCGCAGGCGGCACTTCAGGCGCTGCCGTCTCGACCGGCGGCTCCGGCAGCTGCACATCGGAGATGGTGCGTTTGGGTGCATCCCGCGGGATGGTGGCGTCATCGCCGACGGCCGGGAGTCCGCTGGTGTCGATGCGGTCGAGCGTCGGCGTACCCGACTTGCTGAACGTGATACCGGAGGACGCCGTATAGCCGCCGGAGCGGTCGATCGGTTTCGAGGCGTCTCGTTCGGACAGGCTGATCCGCCGCCGTCGGTACCGCACCAACCCCACGGTGACGGCAACGACGACCAGAACAGCGACGACCGCAATGGCGATCCACAGACCCAACAACGCACCTTCTGTCACGCCGCCATTGTCTCAGGGCGGCCGCGCGCGAAGGATCGGCCCCGTTCCGCCGCCCCGCACCGGCGCATGCCGCACCTGAGAACCCGCCAGAACATCGAAGTGCGGGATTGCCGAAAATGGTGGTACACGCACGTACCGAGGCGGTATATTCCGTTCACCCACACGAGCGGAAGAACATGGTCGAGCGAGCCGCAGAATTCATCTGCGGCTTAGCTGTCGTGATGGATGAGATCACCACGATAATGCGCTTACCTGTTGTTTTTCATTAATCATTCCAGTTATTTGAATTCGCTGACAGCCGGGCTCGATGTGGTTCACGATCCACGTGGGTCGGGAATGGCTTCGGCGTCGGTGAGCATGTGGTCCTTCCCTTGGAATTTGTCGAGAGGGAGGACGGGAATGCACATTCGTGTGCTTCGGGGGGTAGCACTGACGCTGGTCGCTCTGATCGGCACCGTCGGGCTGGTCGTGACAGCGACCATGTCCACGCTGGTTCAGCTGGCTGCCACAGCGCTCATCATGGGCGGAACCGGGATGAAGGCGCTGGGCGATCCGCATCAATGGGGTACCGGCACGTACGTGGACCAGGTCAACAGCACGTACCTGTCCGGCTACCACCTCGATGAGGACGACTTGAAATGGGTGTCGACACCGGAGCAGTTCTGGCCCGCGACCAGCCTGACCGACGTCAGCTTCGACACCTCGGTGGCCCGCGGCGTCCTGAGCCTCAACAACGCTGTGCAATCCACACCGGGCGAGAAAATTATTGTCGGTTACTCGCAGAGCGCCAACATCGCCACCCGGGAGAAGCGCAATCTGGCCGAGCTCCGGGCGCAGGGCGCGGCGGTGCCCACGCCTGACGAGTTGTCTTTCGTATTCGTGGCCAATCCCAACCGGCCCAACGGCGGAATCCTCGCCAGGTTCGACGGCCTCTACATACCGATCCTCGGCGTCAGCTTCGACGGCACCACCCCGGACGACGAATACCGGACGATCGACGTGGCCCGCCAGTACGACCTGATCGCCGACTTCCCCAAGTATCCACTCAATCTGCTGGCCGATCTCAATGCCCTGATGGGCTACGTCTACCTACATCCGAACTACGGGTCATCGGTGGTCAACCTGAACGACCCGAGTACATATCAGTCCTACACCTCCGGCAACACCACCTACTACCTGGTGCATACCGAGCACCTTCCGCTGCTGCAACCGTTGCGCGGCATAGGAATTCTGACGCCGGTGCTCGACCTGGTCGAGCCGACCCTGCGTGTGCTGATCGAACTCGGCTATGACCGCACGCCGGAGAACATGGGGGTGCCGACCCGGGCCGGGCTGATCCCCCACATCGACCTCGGCAAGCTGGCTTCGGATCTAAGGGCAGCAGCCAGGGAGGGCGTGCGCAATGCGCTCGCCGACCTGGGCATCGACACCGGCGACGCCGTTGACAGCAACACAGAAAGCGTTGGCGCACTGTCCAAGTCGGACACCGCAAGAGCAGGGATCAAACTGCCCGCGACCATCGGTGCACCGGACCGCACGCGGGTGCGCCCGATCGGCACCGACTCCGCGGGTAGTGCCGGAACCCTCCCCCGCGATCCCGACGCCGCGCCGACCGAGCCCAAGGCGCAGAAGACCGATGAGGAGGCCGGCACCGAAACCGGAACTGACACCGAGACTCGTTCCGACACAGCACTTCAGCAGAAACAGCAACAGAGGCAGGCGAATCCGGGAGCTGAACGCATCCGGCAGTCGCTACGACAGGCATTCTCACCCAAGAGGCCGTCCGACGATGCGACCGACACCGACGCTGCGCCACAAGACAACCCACGCCCACAGCGCTCGCCGCAACGTCACGTCGGCCAAACCAAGTCAGCCCAGTCGAAATCCGGCTCCACAGACACGAAAACCAGCGACACCAAACAGAAGCCGCGCGGCAACCACCGTTCCGGACACTCCGACGCAGCGTAGGTGCGCACCGTTCGAGCGTGCGGGTCAGGCCCGGATCCACGGGGGAACCCGAGCCTGAGCCGCACGCTCGGCACAGTTTCTTCGGCAGTGCCCCGACATTCGAGTAGTCCACTACGCATGCGTTGCCCGTGATCATGGCGTGATCATTTCCGTACGTCAGCCGACAAGCCCTCGGCAGGCGTCATCTCGAAAGGATGAAGTCCAAGCACGGAGCACTGCCATGACCACACATTCACAATCCGTCGGCCGGCTGTTCAAACTGCGCCATTCAGCCGACGCCACCGATGGGCCGGCAAAAGGGAGCGACGTGTCGGTGGCCAAGATCACCGTCATCGGCGCCATCGCAACGGCGCTCATCGGAGCCGTTCCCGCCGTGTACAACATGATGAAGGACGAGCCCGGTACTGTGGCCATCCCGACGACCCAGACCCAGAGCAATGACCGCGTTTTCGTTGACGATCCGATGGTTCTCAGCGATTCCGGCAAGACGCTGACCATCTCCGGTACGGCGGACCCCTTCGTGGAGACCGTGGGCCTGACGGTCCGTCAGCGCGACACCAAGGCGCCGGTCTTCACGGGCACGACGAATGTCACCGACGGAACGTGGAACCTGGTGGCCACCAGCGACCAGGCGATCGCGCAGCCGCTGGAGGTGAAGGCCTACTACAAGGAGAGGCCCGTCACCATTGCGGGAATCACGAAGGCGTCCTACATCTTCCGGCTGGACCCGCCGACACCGCCGTCGCCTCGACCCGGACAGCAGAATGGCTGTCCGACACCGTCAGCCAATGGCTGCTTCAGCGGCCCCGGCTGGTCGGCGCCGTCGATCTACGAGTCGGAATAGCCCCGGATCAGCCTGAGCTGGCGGCCAGTTCCTGTCCCCGCATGCGCTGCGAGATCACTGTGGTGATCCCGTCACCGCGCATGGTCACACCGTAGAGGGCGTCAGCCACTTCCATGGTCGGCTTCTGGTGAGTGATCACGATCAGCTGGGACTTCTCCCTCAACTGCTCGAACAGGCTGATCAGCCGGCGCAGGTTCACGTCGTCGAGCGCGGCCTCGACCTCGTCCATCACGTAGAACGGGGACGGACGGGCCCGGAAGATCGCCACCAGCATGGCCACCGCGGTCAACGACTTCTCACCGCCGGACAGCAGCGAGAGTCGCTTGATCTTCTTGCCCGGCGGCCTGGCCTCGACTTCGATTCCCGTGGTGAGCATGTCGGCGGGATTGGTGAGCAGAAGCCGTCCCTCACCACCGGGGAACAGGGTGGAGAACACCTGCTCGAACTCGCGCTCCACATCGACATAGGCCTCGGTGAACACCTGCAGAATCCGGGTGTCGACATCGGCGATCACATCGAGCAGATCACTGCGCGCGGCCTTGACGTCCTCAAGCTGCGTCGAGAGAAAGTTGTAGCGTTCTTCCAGCGCGGCAAACTCTTCCAGGGCAAGCGGATTCACGCGGCCCAGCTCCGAGAGCTCACGTTCGGCCTTCTTGGCCCGCCGCTCCTGGGTGGGCCGGTCGAATGGCATCGGCGCGGGCGCCATGACCTGCTCGCCCCGCTCACGGGCCTGCTCGTACTCTGCCATCTCCAAGTCGCTGGGCGGCAACGCGATCTGTGGGCCGTATTCGGCGATCAGATCCGCCGCGGGCATCCCGAACTGCTCGAGCACCTGTGCCTCAAGCTGCTCGATACGAAGTGACGCTTGCGCTTTGGCCATCTCGTCGCGGTGCAGGGCATCGGTGAGTCGGGTGATCTTCGCGTTGAGTTCGGTGACCGTCTCGCGCACCTGGGACAGCGATGTGGCACGCAGTTGACGCTCGGTGGCCAGCTCGTCACGCATCCGCGACGCCACCGCCACCACCGCACTCAACCGTTGGGCCACAACACGTCCCGCCTCGGACACCGCGGCGGCGACCCGCGCCGCATGTTCACGGGCCTCACGGGCACGCTGCGCCCGCACCCGGGCCTCGCGCTCGGCAGCGGCGGCCCGGCGCAGTGAATCAGCGCGTCCGCGAACCGCATTCGCGCGTTCCTCGGCGGTACGGACCGACAGCCGGGCCTCCACCTCGACCGAACGAGCCGCCTCGGCAGCGGCCATCGAGGCCTGCCGGTCAACAGGCTCGGCCTCGAACATCGGAAGCTGTTCGGCATTGTGCAGCCGCGACTCAAGTTCGGTGAGTTCCTCGACCGTCTTGGTGCGTCCGGCCTCAAGCTCGTCGCGTTGGCGGATCAACCGCTGCCACTCGTCACCGGCGCCGCGGGCCTCCTGCCCCAAGCGGCCCAGTTGCTCGTAGATGGCCGAGATCGCGGAGTCGGATTCGTTGAGCGCGGCCATCGCCTCTTCGGCCGCCTCCTGTCGGGCGGCCTGCTCGGTCAACGCACCCGACAATGCGGCCGCCAGCTCACCGGTCTGCCGCTCGACGATCTCCAGTTCGCGTCGGGCCTTGTCGATCTCGGAACTGATCTCAAGTGTGGAGGGCTTGCGGTCGGACCCGCCGCTGATCCAGCCGGCACCGACCAGATCACCGTCGGCGGTCACCGCACGCAGGTCCGGGCGCGCCGAAACCAGTTGCACGCCGGCGGGCAGATCGCTGACCACGGCCACCCCGGCCAGCATCGCGGTGATCGCCCCACGCAGCCGGTCCGGGACGCTGACCACGTCGTTGGCCCAGATCGCGCCGTCGGGAAGCGTGCCCGACGGGGCTGAGCCGTTGACCTTCCAGTCCCCCAGCAACAGAGCGGCCCGCCCGCCGTCGGACTCCTTGAGCGCGGCGACGGCGGCGGCGGCCACACCGAAATCTTCGGCGGCCAGCGCGTCGGCGGCCGCCCCGAGAACCGTGGCCACTGCTACCTCATGACCCGGCTGGACTTTCAGGTATTCCCCGATGGAGCCGAAAAGCCCTGAGCCACTGTGGTTCTTCTGCAACCAGGCGGCACCGTCACGCCGGTCGAGGCTGACGGAGAGCGCCTCGATGCGGGCCCGTAGCGAGGCGACCTGCCGTTCGGCGGCACGCTCGGCCGACTGCAGTTCGGCCACCCGTTCGTCGGCGATCCGCAGAGCCGCCACCGAGCGGTCGTGCTGCTCGTCCAGACCCACTTCTCCGGCATCGAGTTCGCTGACCCGGCTCTGCACGGTCTCGAACTCGGCCTGTGTCAGTTGGGCTTTGGTGGCTGCTTCCTCGATGTTGACCGACATCCGCATGACCCCGTCGTCGATCGACTCGACGCGGGTGCGCATGGTGTCGACCTGCCCGGACAACCGGGCCAGCCCTTCACGGCGGTCGGCTTCGGCCCGCGCCGCGGCCAGATGCGCCCGTTCGGCCTCGGCGGCGAGTTGCTCACGCTCGGCGAGCTCGACCCGGGCGCTCTCCAAGACGATGCGCGACTCCTCGAGCTCACCGAGCAGCTCCATCTCGAGCTCGGCAACCTCGTTCGCCTCGGCCTCCAGGGCCTCGGGGTCCTGCCCCGTGGAAACCTCCGTCTCGGCTTCGAACAGCTGCGCCCGGTCGGTCGCGATCCGCACAGTGGCGCTCACCCGTTCGGCCAGTGCCGAGGCCCGGAACCAGGTCTGCTGGGCAGCCTCGGCGCGGCGGGTCAGTTCGGCCACCGCGGCCTCGTGTGCCTGCAGTTCGACGGTCGAGGTTTCCAGCTGAACGGTCGCCTCGTCATGCTCGCGACGCAGTGTGGTCTCGGCCTGGTTCGTGTTGTGGAATTCGACCTGCCTTCTGACCAGGTCGTCGGCGGCCAGGCGCAGCCGGGCGTCGCGCAGATCGGCCTGGATCGTCGCCGCCCGGCGCGCCATCTCGGCCTGGCGGCCCAACGGCTTGAGCTGACGGCGCAACTCTGTGGTCAGGTCGGTCAGCCGGGCCAGGTTCGCGGCCATCGAGTCGAGCTTGCGGACCGCTTTTTCCTTGCGCTTACGGTGCTTGAGAACCCCGGCAGCCTCCTCGATGAAGGCGCGGCGGTCCTCGGGACGCGATTCCAGGATCTCGGCGAGCTTGCCCTGGCCGACGATGACGTGCATCTCGCGGCCGATGCCGGAGTCGCTCAGCAGCTCCTGCACGTCCATCAATCGGCAACTGCTGCCGTTGATCTCGTATTCGCCTGCGCCGTCACGGAACACCCGGCGGGTGATCGACACCTCCGAGTATTCGATCGGCAGCGCGTTGTCGGAGTTGTCGATGGTCAGCGTCACCTCGGCGCGGCCCAGCGGTGCCCGTGAGGACGTGCCGGCGAAGATGACGTCCTCCATCTTGCCGCCGCGCAGCGTCTTGGCGCCCTGCTCTCCCATCACCCAGGTCAGGGCGTCGACGACGTTCGACTTGCCCGATCCATTGGGGCCGACGACGCAGGTGATCCCGGGTTCGAAGCGCAGAGTCGTCGGCGAGGCGAAAGACTTGAAGCCTTTCAGCGTCAGACTCTTGAGGTGCACGGAGTCAAACCCTACCGCCGACCCGGCTACCGTTCGATGAACCCCGCCATCGGGGCGTCGGCATCCGCCCAATCTGCGACGACGTGATCCACCGACCCCGGGGTTTCCCCGCTCTGTAGCAGCTCGAGCAATCGCTGGCATTTCCCGCGTGGCCCTTGCGCCACCACATGCACCCGGCCGTCGGGCCGATTCGAAGCAAACCCGGTCAGGCCGAGTTCCAGCGCGCGCGACCGGGTCCACCACCGAAACCCCACGCCTTGCACATGGCCATGCACCCAGGCGCTCAGACGCACCTCGGTGTCGGGCCCGGCGGGGAGTTCCGGTCCATTCATCGCGTGGCGACCTCGAATTTCACCTCGGTGCCGGATTTGAGGGTGCGGCCCACCGTGCAGACCTGGTCGATGGCGCGCTCGACGACGGTCAACACGCGGGCCACCTCGGCCTCCGAAAGGCCCGATACGTCGATTTCGAGTTTCTCCTCCAGCAGCGGGTAGCGCTCCTGCTCCCGGTCGGGCGGTCCCGACACCCGGATCGTCGCCGGGTAGTCGTCACCCAGGCGCCGGCGCAGGGGCTGGTCACTGGACATTCCGCTGCACGCCGCCAGGGCGATCTTCATCAGCTCCCCCGGGGTGAACACGCCCTCGACGTCCTCACTGCCCACGAGTACCTCTGCACCGCGCGAACTGCGTCCGACATACCTGCGCACACCGGTGCGGTCAACCCAAAGTTCGGTCATGCGGTATTTCTACACGCCGCGATACGCAGTTATTCCAGGGGTAATCGCCGTCGGATCGGTCAACTGCCCCCCGTTGGACACGGCGGCGACACAGGCAGCGACGATAGACTCGGCACACCGACATCGCTGAGGAGCACTGTGACCTATCCGCCGAGCAATCCGCCCACCCCGCCGTCGGGAGCGCCCGGGCCGTGGCAGCAGCCGTACCAGCAGCCGGGCGGGCCAGAGGGATATCCGAACACTGCCGGAAACCCCGAGCAGCAGCCGTACGGCTCCCCTTACGGGGCACCTCAGCAGCCACAACAGCCGTACGGCTCACCGTATGGAGCGCCGCAACAGCCTCAGCCTCCATATGGAGCGCCTTACGGTGCACCCCAGCCGTACGGGGCGCCCTACGGAGCCCAGCAGCCCTACGGGGCGCCGCAGTCGCCGTACGGATACCCCACCCCGCAGCCGCCCGGCGGCGGCAACCGCATGTGGTTGGCGATCGGCGCCGCCGTACTGGCCGTGGTGGTCATTGTCGGCGGCGTCCTGATCTTCGCGTTGAACGGCGATTCGGGTTCGAGCGGGGGCCGCAACAGCGCAGGCTCGTCGCAGTCCTCCGGTTCCAGCGATGCCGAGAAAGAGGTGCGGGCTTTCCTCGACGAGGTGATGTCGAGTTCCGGTGACCTCAAAGAGGCCCTGCCTTACTTCTGCCAGGCGGATCAGGACCTGTTCAAGAAGATCGGCGGCCTGGACGCGATCGACATTCCGAAGACAACCGACAGCAGCGGGTCGGCGGAGATCACCAAGATCACGGTGAACGGCAGCAAGGCCACCGTCGACATCTCGAGCAGCGCGGGCCCCGGCAAGTTGTACCTGCGCAAGGAAAGCGGATCGTGGAAGATCTGCATGTCCGACATGCCGGGCATGCCCAGCATGCCCTGATCTGCTTCCGATGAGGCTCGGGTCAGCCCCGCGGACGGGGCTGACACTTCGGGCAGTAGAACGATGACCGGTTCATGAATTTGTCGCGGCGCATGACCGCGCCGCACCGTCGGCACGGCTCCCCTTCGCGGCCGTAGGCATCCAATGACCGCTCGAAATAACCGGATTCGCCGTTGACATTCACGTACAGCGAATCGAACGAGGTGCCGCCCTGACCCAACGCATCGGTCATAACGTCCGCGGCTGCATCGAGTAGCTCCCCCAGCCGACGCCGGGTCAGCAGCGCAGCGGTCCTGGCGCCGTTGACCTTGGTCCGCCACAGTGCCTCGTCGGCGTAGATGTTGCCGATACCGGACACCACAGTCTGGTCGAGCAGCTGCCTCTTGATCTCAGAATGCTTGTGCCGCAACACGGTAACCACCTTGTCGCGGTCAAAGCGCGGGTCGAGCGGATCGCGTGCCACGTGCGCGACCGGTTGCGGCACGGCGGTGCCGTCGACCGTCACCAATTCGGCCAGCTGCCAGCCGCCGAACGTACGCTGGTCGACGAAACTCAGCGCCGTGCCGTCGTCGAGCAGCGCGGCGATCCGCAGATGCCGGTCATCACGGATCGGCCCCAGCAGCATCTGGCCGCTCATCCCCAGATGCACCACCAACGCTTCGGTCTCGTCCTGATCGTCGTCGTCGGCCAGCGTCAACCAGAGATACTTACCGCGACGTCCCGTTCCGGTGATACGGGCCCCGAGGAGTCGGGCGGTCAGGTCGGCGGGACCGGCCTCGTGCCGACGGACGGCACGCGGATGATGCACGCGTACCGCCGAAATTGTTTTGCCCGCAACATGTTCCTGCAGCCCGCGGCGGACGACCTCTACCTCTGGCAGCTCGGGCATCGGTGCTCACGCATTGTCGAGTGCGGTCCACGCCGCGGCCGCGGCCTTGAGCTCGGCCTCTTTCTTGTTGCGCCCGACGCCCCTGCCGTATTCGACATCGGCCACCACCACGGCAGCCGAGAATTCCTTGTCGTGATCGGGCCCGGTGGAGGTCACCACATAGGTGGGCGCACCGAGCCCGCGCGAGGCGGTCAACTCCTGCAGGCTGCTCTTCCAGTCCAACCCGGCTCCGAGCGTCGGCGCGGTATCGAGCAGCTCACCGAACAACCGCAGGATGACCTCACGGGCAGTAGTCAGGCCGTGCTCCAGATAGATTGCGCCGAGCAGGGATTCGACGCCATCGGCAAGAATGCTGGACTTGTCGGCCCCGCCGGAGTTCTCTTCGCCCTTGCCCAGGAACAGGTGGCTGCCCAGCCCGCCTTCGGTGAGCCCACGGCCGACATCGGCCAGTGCCTGGGTGTTGACGATGCTGGCGCGAAGCTTGGCCAGATCACCTTCGGAGCGTTCGGGGTGGCGGTGGTAGAGCTCCTCGGTGATCGTCAACCCCAGTACGGCATCTCCGAGGAACTCCAACCGCTCGTTGGTGGGAAGGCCGCCGTTCTCGTACGAGTAACTGCGATGCGTCAATGCGATGGTGAGCAGTTCGGCGGGGATATCGACGCCCAGCGCGGCCAGCAGCGCCGCGTGTGAATCGGTCACTTCTTGCCCCCGGGCTGCTCGTCGTCGGGCAGCATGGCGGCCAGCTTGGCCCAGCGGGGATCGATCTTGTCGTGGTGATGGCCCGGCTCTGCGGTGGCCAGCGCGACCCCGCAGTCGGGGCACAGCCCGGGGCAGTCCGGACGGCACAACGGGGAGAACGGCAACGCCATTCCGACGGCATCGATGATCGGCTGTTCCAGGTCGACGGTGTCGGCCTGACCCGAGGCGCCCACCCGGCCCATCTCGTCGGCCTCGGTGGTCTCGTCGGTGGCGCTGTCCGGGTACGCATACAACTCGGTGAGGTCGATCTCGACGTCGCCGGTGAGCTTGGTCAGGCAGCGCGCGCACTCACCGACCGTGGGCGCCGATACGGTCCCACTGACCAGCACGCCCTCGGATACCGACTGCAGTTGCAGGTCGAGTTCGAGCGGTGCGCCTTTCTCGATGGCGACCAGCTCGGCCCCGATCCGCACGGGACTCGGCACCGTCTCCTGGTGTGCCAGGAACGAACCCGGCCGCCGGCCGAGTCGCGAGACGTCGATCACCAGCGGCGATCGGGCACCTCCGCGCCGTTCAGGCCCTCCCCGCCCAGCCGATTTCGCATGCGTCGCCATGCATCGATCCTACGGCGGGGTCTGACCACACCACGACGCAGTGCGCCGACCGCCACCCACGGTCGTCAGCGGGTGGCGTAGTCGTGCGTTCCCGCAGTCGTGCGTAGCTGGTGACGTCCGCGGCCGACGGAGCGCAGCGTGCCGTTGAGGAAGTCCTCGAACTCGGCCAGTTTGCTGTCGACGTAGATGTCGCACTCGCCGCGCAGCCGATCGGCTTCGGCATGTGCCGCGTCGATGAGCCGGGTGGCCTCGGCGGTGGCGGTCGAGACGATCTCGGTCTGCGACACCAGACGCTGCTGCTCCTTGATGCCCTCTTGCACGGCCTTCTCGTAGGAGATGTTGCCGTTCTCGGTCAGCCGATCGGCCTCGGCCTTGGCCCGGCCGGTGCTCGCGTCGTACTCCCGCTTCGCCGCGGCCGCGAGCCGCGCTGCCTCTTCGCGCGCCTCCCCGACCATGCGCTCGCTGTGCTGACGGGCCTCGGCGACCATCCGATCGGCCTGTGCCTTCGCGTCGGACAGCAACCGGTCGGCCTCGCCCCTGGCGTGATTGAGCATGCCGTCGGCGTCGGCGTTCGACTTGCCCATCACCGACTCGCAGTGTTCCTTGGCCTCGCGCAGCAGCGAATCACGCGCATCCAGCACGTCCTGTGCGTCGTCGAGCTCACCGGGGATCGCGTCCTTGATGTCGTCGATCAGCTCGAGGACATCACCGCGGGGCACCACGCAGCCGGCCGTCATCGGCACACCGCGCGCTTCTTCGACGATCGCGCCGAGCTCGTCGAGCGCTTCAAAAACTCGGTACACGGCAAAACCCTCCAGGTCGTCGTTGTCAGTGACCAGTGTGCCTGGTGTTACGCCTGTGACTTGGGAGCACAATCGGTGTGTCGCCGACGGGCTTGCTCACCTGGGTTTGCCGCTTTTGCTGCCCAACGTGGGCTGATGTGCGAATTGCCGACCTCGACGGGGCTAGCGGTTGAGCTTCTCCTGCAGCCTGCGATTGACCGGTTCGGGCAGCAACGCCGAGACGTCACCACCGAGGGTGGCCACTTCCTTGGCCAGTGACGACGAGACGAACGAGTACTGCGGGGTGGTGGCCACGAAGAAGGTATCGACGCCGGCGACGTGCTTGTTCATCTGCGCCATCTGGAGCTCGTACTCGAAGTCGGTGCCGGTGCGCAGACCCTTGACGATCGCGGTCAGGCCGCGGTCCTTGACGAAGTCGACCACCAGACCCTGACCCGACTCGACCCGAAGGTTGGGCAGATGCGTGGTCGATTCGGCGATCATCGCCATTCGCTCGTCGAGGTCGAACATTCCCTTTTTGTTGGGATTCACCAGAATCGCCACCACAACCTCGTCGAACTGCGCTGCCGCACGCTCGAAGATGTCGATATGGCCAAGGGTCACCGGGTCGAAGGAGCCGGGACATACCGCGCCACTCATGGGTGACGACGCTACAGGCCCCGTCGCCGCGACCGACCTGCTAGCCCACTTCGGCGAGTTCGACGCGGGTGTCACCGTAGCGGCGGGCACTCAACGCATCCCAGCCTTCCGGCCAGCTCACCGGCCGGCTCGACGACCGTCGCTCCACCAGGACGAGGGTGCCCGCGGCGACCCAACCGGCAGCGACCAGCGTTGTGAGCATCGCGTCGACCGCGGCGTCACCGAGGTCGTACGGCGGGTCGGCGAACACCAGATCGACCGGCCGCGTGGCACCCCCGGCCAACACCACGTCGACGTTGCCCCGGCGCACCGCCGCGTTCCGCACGCCCAGCGCGGTGACGTTCTCGGCGATGACCGCGGCCGCCCGCGCATCCGCCTCGACAAAGGTGGCCGACGTCGCACCACGCGAAAGTGCTTCCAGCCCAAGCGCCCCCGAGCCGGCGTACAGATCCAGCACCGACAGTCCGGCGAAATCCAGCCGCGCCGTCAAGGCGTTGAACACGGCTTCGCGGACCCGATCTGAAGTCGGCCGGGTACCGCTGCGGGGCACCGCAATCCGACGGCCTCCGAGCGCGCCCGCAATGATGCGGGTCAGGTCGATTCCCCGGTTGCTTCGCTCCGGCCCGCCGAACCGGTTACCACGACCAGCAGGTCGCCGCCCTCGACCTGGGCGGTGGCGGCCACCGCGACACGTTCGACGGTGCCGGCCTTGGGCGCGGTGATGGCGGCTTCCATCTTCATCGCCTCGATGGTGGCGATGGTGGCGCCGGCCTCGACCGTGTCGCCTGCGGCCACACCGACGGTGACCACACCGGCGAACGGCGCCGCGACATGGTCGGGGTTGTTGCGGTCGGCCTTCTCGGCGGCAGGAACCTCGCTGGCGATGCTGCGGTCGCGCACCGTGATCGGACGCAGTTGCCCGTTGAGGATGCACATCACCGTGCGCATGCCGCGCTCGTCGGCATCGGAGATCGCCTCCAGTCCGATCAGCAACTGCACACCGCGCTCCAGCTCGACCCGGTGCTCCTCGCCGTAGCGCAGCCCGTAGAAGAACTGATTGGCACTCAGTCCGGAGGTGTCACCGTAGGTCTCGCGGTGTGTCTCAAACTCCTTGGTCGGCGCCGGGAACAGCAACCGGTTCAACGCCGCCTGACGTTTCGGTCCGGGCGCAGCCAGCAGTGCCTCGTCCTCGACCGAGAGTTCCTGGATCGGCTTGGCCGGCCCCCGGCCCTCAAGTGCCTTGGTGCGCAACGGCTCCGGCCATCCACCCGGCGGGTCACCGAGCTCACCGCGCAGGAATCCGATCACGCTGTCGGGAATGTCGTATTTGGCGGGATCCGCAGCGAACTCCTGCGCACTGACCCCGGCCCCCACCAACGCCAACGCCAGGTCCCCCACCACCTTGCTCGACGGGGTCACCTTCACCAACCGGCCCAGCACCCGATCGGCGGCGGCATAGGCGGTCTCGATCTCCTCGAACCGATCCCCCAAACCGAGTGCGATCGCCTGCTGTCGCAGATTGCTCAGCTGCCCGCCGGGGATCTCATGGGTGTAGACCCGTCCCGTGGGAGAAGGCGGACCGGATGCCGCAACATCAAATGGCGCGTACACCTTGCGCAGCGCCTCCCAGTAGGGCTCGAGATCGCAGACAGCGCTCAGCGACAACCCGGTGTCGAACGACGTGTGCGCGGCTGCGGCCACGATCGAGGACAACGCCGGCTGGCTGGTGGTGCCGGCCAACGGCGCCGCGGCACCATCGACCGCGCTCGCGCCGGCCTGCCAGGCCGCCAGATACGTCGCCAACTGCCCACCGGGGGTGTCATGGGTGTGCACATGCACCGGCAGATCGAACCGCGACCGCAAGGCGCCCACCAGCAGGTGCGCCGAATGCGGGCGCAACAGTCCGGCCATGTCCTTGATCGCCAGCACATGTGCGCCGGCGTCGACGATCTGCTCGGCCAGCTTCAGGTAGTAATCCAGCGTGTACAGGTTCTCGCCCGGGTCAGACAGGTCCCCGGTGTAGGACATGGCCACTTCGGCGATGGCGGTGCCGGTCTCGCGGACCGCGTCGATCGCCGGACGCATCGACTCGACGTTGTTGAGCGCGTCGAAGATCCGGAAGATATCTATGCCGGTCGCCGCTGCTTCTTCTACAAACGCCTCAGTCACCAACTCCGGATACGGCGTGTATCCCACGGTGTTTCGACCCCGCAGCAGCATCTGCAGACAGATGTTGGGCACCGCCTCACGCAGGGCGGCCAGCCGCTCCCACGGATCTTCCTTCAAAAACCGGAGCGCCACATCGTAGGTCGCGCCACCCCAACACTCGATGGACAACAACTGCGGCATCATCCGCGCCACATAGGGCGCGACCTTGAGCAACCCCGTCGACCGCAGCCGAGTGGCCAACAACGACTGATGCGCATCACGGAACGTCGTATCGGTGACCCCGAGAGCTTTGCTGTCGCGCATCCACGCCGCGAACCCCTCGGGCCCCAACTCGATCAGACGCTGCTTGGACCCCGCCGCCGGCACCGTCGACAGATCCAACGCAGGCAACTTGTCCTGCGGATACACCGCCGAGGGCCGCTCACCGTTGGGCTTGTTCACCGTGACATCGGCCAGGTAGTTCAAGATCTTCGTGCCGCGGTCGGCAGGCGTGTGCGCGGTCAGAAGCTGCGGACGGTCATCGATGAACGACGTGGTGACCCGTCCGGCCCGGAAATCGGGATCCTCGATCACGGCCTGCAGGAACGGAATGTTCGTCGACACGCCGCGGATGCGGAACTCCGCCAGCGCGCGGCGGGCCCTCGCCACCGCAGTGGAGAAATCACGCCCGCGGCAGGTCAGCTTGACCAGCATCGAGTCGAAGTGCGCCAGTACCTCGGCCCCGACATTGGTGCCGCCATCCAGGCGGACACCCGCACCCCCGGGTGACCGGTAGGCGGTGATCCGGCCGGTGTCCGGACGGAATCCGTTGGCCGGATCCTCGGTGGTGATCCGGCACTGCATCGCGGCCCCGCGAATGACCAGCGAGTCCTGGCTCAAACCCAGATCGGCCAGCGTCTCCCCCGCCGCGATCCGCAGCTGCGAACCGACCAGGTCCACATCGGTGATCTCCTCGGTCACCGTGTGCTCCACCTGAATTCGTGGATTGCACTCGATGAACACGTGATGCCCACGCTCGTCGAGCAGGAACTCCATGGTGCCCGCACAGCTGTAGCCGATCTGGCGGGCCAGAGCCACCGCATCCGCGCAAATCCGCTCGCGCAGCGCAGGATCCAGGTTCGGCGCCGGCGCCAGCTCGATCACCTTCTGGTGGCGCCGCTGCACACTGCAATCCCGCTCGAACAGGTGCATCACATTGCCCTGCGTGTCGGCCAGGATCTGCACCTCGATGTGGCGCGGGTTGATGACGGCCTGCTCCAGGTACACCTCGGGATCGCCGAACGCCGACTCGGCCTCGCGCGAAGCCGCCTCCACCGCCTCGGGCAGCGCCTCGGGATCGGTCACCCGGCGCATACCGCGCCCACCGCCACCGGACACCGCCTTGACGAACAACGGGAACTCCATATCCCGTGCCGCAGCGACCAATTCATCCACCGACGACGACGGTGCCGAGGACGCCAGCACCGGCAGGCCCGCTGCCCGCGCGGCGTCGATCGCCCGCGCCTTGTTACCGGTCAATTCCAGAACCTGCGCCGAGGGCCCCACAAACGTGATGCCCGCCTCCGCACACGCCGAAGCCAATTCCGGATTCTCCGACAGGAACCCGTAACCCGGATACACCGCATCCGCACCCGAATGCTTGGCGACCCTGATGATCTCCTCAACAGACAGGTACGCCCGTACCGGATGGCCGATCTCGCCGATCTGATACGACTCGTCGGCCTTCAGGCGGTGCAGCGAATTGCGGTCCTCATACGGATACACCGCCACCGTCGCGATGCCCATCTCATAAGCAGCGCGAAACGCACGGATCGCGATCTCGCCACGATTGGCGACTAACAGCTTGGAAATCACGGGTAGACCTAACCGACAAGTTATTTCGGAAGTGTTACAGCAGCGTTGACCAGTATTCCCAGAAACGCACCAAGATCAACAGCACAAGTGAGGTGAACCAGAGTGCCACCAGCGACCACCGCCACTGGTAGATCGCCCGGGCGACCGCGTTGGTGTGCAGCGGTCGAAGCGCGATGGAACTCGTGACCACGAGCAGCGGGATCGTCACCGACCACACGACCATGCAGTACGGGCACAGCGCCCCGATGCGGTAGAGACTCTGGAAGATCAGCCAGTGCACCATGACCGCACCGAGCAGGCTCCCAGCCGCCATCCCCGCCCAGTACCACCGGGGCAGCCGAACGCCTGCCAGCGCCAGCACGCCGGTGGCCAGGGTCACCGTGAACGCGACCACCCCGATCAGCGAGTTGGGGAACCCGAAGACCGATGCCTGCCAGGTGGTCATCACCGAGCCGCAGGAGATGACCGGGTTGATGCTGCACGACGGCACATAATTCGGATCGATCAACAGCTCGATCTTCTCGACCGTCAGCGCCAGTGCCGCCGCCAGCCCGAGGACACCGGCGATAAGTATCCAGATCGCAGCGGGCTTGCCGACAGCGACGCCCGGGGCCTTCTCGGCCCCGGAATCGCCGAGTTCGTCGAGCTCGGGCGCTGCGGCGTCACTCATGGGTGGGCCGGAGCGGGGGCTGCCGGTGCGCCGGGCGCGGGTGCGGGGGCCGCCGGTGCGCCGGGTGCAGGAGCGGGCGCGGCCGGTGCGGGAGCGGGGCCGTTCAGCGCCGGCAGGTCACCGACGATCTCCTTGACCTTGGCGATCAGCGCGTCGGGCGTGCTGGGGCTGTAGTCCTCACCGTTGAACTTGACGGTCGGCGTCGAATGGATTTCGGTGGCTGCGGCCATGCCCTGCACCATCTCCACGTAGCGAGCCTTGGTGATGCAGTCGGGGACATCACCGGCGGCACCGGCCTGGCGGGCCAACTCGATGATCCGGGCGTTGTCCGGGTAGACGCCGCCGCCCTCTTCCGGCTGGATCCCGGGCGTGAACAGCGCGGAGTGGAAGCGGCGGAACGCGTCATTGGACTCGTCGGCGACGCAGTAGGCGGCACCCCCGGCCCGGGACGAGTAGCCGTTGCCGGCCTTGTCCAGGATCGCGACCATGTGGTAGTCGACGGCCACGGCGCCCGCGTCGATCAGCTTGTTGATGGTCGGACCGAACTGTTGCTCGAGCATCCCGCAAGCGGGGCACAGGAAATCTTCGTAGAGGCTCAGCGTCACCTTGGGCTCAGATGTCCCCTCTTTGGTGACCACGCTGGGTGCGGCCACGTGGATCGCCCTGGCCTCCCCGGTGGCCGGCCGCTTGTGGCCGGTCGTCACGATGTAGAGCACCAGGCCGACGGCGAACACCACCACCACGGCTGTCAGCCCGATCTGAACGAACAGGTTGCGCTTGCGGTCAGCCGCCTTGAGGTCGTACTTCGCGGTCTTCTTCGGTTTGGCCACGTCGACAAGCGTACCGGCGCCGACAGGTCAGCTTTCGGCGTGGCTGAGATGTGCGCGCAGGGCCGAGATCATTGCGCTCGTCGCGGTGGCACTGCCGCCGCCCAGCGGGAAGAAGTTGGCGAACGCATGGATCATCGACCGTTCTTCGCGCAGGTCCACGACCACCCCGGCATCCTGCATGGCCCTCGCATACCGGTTTCCCTCGTCCCGCAGTGGGTCGAACCCGGCCGTGACCACCAGCGCGGGGGGCAGGCCGGAGAGATCTTCACTGAGCAGCGGTGACACCGCCGGGTCGTTCGCGGACACCTCGGCGCCATCGAGGTAATGCGCGGCAAACCAGTCCATGTCGCGTTTCTGCAGGAAGAAGCCGTCGGAGAACAGCGTCTTGGATCGCGTCTCGCTCGACCAGTCGGTGACGGGGTAGAGCAGCAACTGCAGCGCGGGCAGCGGCAGTTCCGAGTCGCGGGCCTGTTGGGCCACCACGGCAGCCAGGTTGCCGCCGGCACTGTCTCCCCCGACGACGATGCGTGTGGCCCCCAGACCCGCGGCATGGTCGAGCGCCCAGCGATAGGCCGCGTAGGCGTCGTCGACGGCCGCCGGCGCCTTGTGCTCGGGCGCGAGGCGGTAGTCGACGGAGATCACCTGGATGCCACCGTCCCGGCAGATCAGCCGGCACAGGTTGTCATGGGTGTCGAGGTCGCCGATCACGAAACCGCCGCCGTGGAAGTACAGCAACAGCGCCGACGTGCCCGGGGATCCGGTGCCGTCCGGGACGTAGCGTCGCGCCGGGACGGGCCCGGCCGGACCCGGAATCGACATTTCGGTCACATCTGCGCGGATCCGTGCCTTCATCATGGCCGCGGTGGCCCGCAGCGCGGCTCGCGAAACCGCGACGCCGGACTCCGGGCTGTAATCGGCGACCAGGCCTCCGACCCCCGCCGCACGCTGGGCGGCGAGAGTGAATTGGAGCGTGGTGTCCAGGGTGTTGCCGTCGACCACCACCGAACGCCCGCCCAGCAGCAGGCGCTTGGTCCGGTCGGAAATCCGCGGGATCGCCGCCAGGCTGAACTCGGTCGCCCGCTCGAGCACCGCCTGTTTGACCGCCTCCCGGCTGTGGCCACCAGGTCCACCCGGGGCCGGCCCGCCTGGCAGACTTTCAGTCATGGCTGCTCCCTCTGTGAGTCCTCGTGTCACGCTGAACGACGGTAATTCGGTACCGCAAGTCGGGTTGGGGGTTTGGCAGACCCCTGCCGAGGAGACCGTGCGCGCGGTGAGCGCGGCCCTGCAGGCAGGCTATCGGCACATCGATACCGCCGCCGCGTACCGCAACGAGGCCGAAACCGGCCGCGGCCTGGTTGACTCCGGGGTCCCCCGTGAAGACGTGTTCCTGGTGACCAAGCTGTGGAACAGCGATCAGGGATACGACTCGACGCTGGCCGCGTTCGACGCGAGCCTGGAGCGGCTCGGCGTCGACTACCTCGACCTGTATCTGATCCACTGGCCGGTCCCGGCCAACAATGCCTACGTCGACACCTTCAAGGCCTTCGCGCACCTGCGTGATCAGGGCCGGATCCGGTCAATCGGGGTGAGCAACTTCGCGCCCGAACACCTGAATGTGCTGATCGACGCCACCGGCATCGTGCCCGCGGTCAATCAGATCGAATTGCACCCGCTGCTACCGCAACACGAGCTGCGCGAGGTACACGCCAGATTGGGCATCGCCACCGAGGCGTGGAGCCCGCTGGGCCAGGGCTCACTGCTCACCGATCCGGTG
Source organism: Mycolicibacterium arcueilense (assembly GCF_058536225.1). Classification (NCBI taxonomy): domain Bacteria; kingdom Bacillati; phylum Actinomycetota; class Actinomycetes; order Mycobacteriales; family Mycobacteriaceae; genus Mycobacterium; species Mycolicibacterium arcueilense. The sequence continues at coordinate 1,257,673 of NZ_JBZTYL010000007.1, read as the reverse complement.
ATCACCGGCATCGCCGAACGGCACGGTAAAACCCCCGCACAGGTACTGATTAGGTGGCATATACATCTGGGTAATATCGTCATCCCCAAGTCGGTGAACCCCGAGCGGATTGTCAGCAATTTCGACGTGTTCGATTTCGATCTGGACGAGTCGGATATGTCGGCCATCGCCTCGCTGGAGACGGACACTCGCCTGGGACCCGACCCCCGAACCTTCAACTTCACAGGATAGGTGCCATGACCTCCTCCGACGGGGCTGCGATTCCCACCGTCACGCTCAATGACGACCGCACGATCCCGGTCGTCGGCTTGGGTGTCGGCGGACTCTCGGACTCCGAGGCGGAGCGCGTGGTATCGGCGGCACTAGAGGCCGGTCACCGCTTGATCGACACCGCGGCCGCCTATGACAACGAGGCCGGCGTCGGCCGTGCCATTGCGGCCTCGGGGATTCCGCGCGAGGAGATCTCGGTCACCACCAAGCTGGCCATCACCGATCACGGTTTCACGTCGTCCCAGGACGCCGGGCGGGCCAGCCTGGAGCGGCTCGGCCTGGATTACGTGGACCTGTACCTGATTCATTGGCCGGGCAACGACATCGGCAAGTTCGTCGACAGCTGGGGTGGGCTGATGGCGCTCAAGCAGGCCGGACTGGCCCGCTCCACCGGAGTGTCCAACTTCAGCCCCGAGAACCTGTCGACGATCGTCGACCTGACCTTCGTCGCGCCTGCGGTCAACCAGATCGAGCTGCACCCGCTGCTGAATCAGAGTGCCTGGCGTGCCGCCAACGCCCAGTACAACGTCACGACGCAGGCCTACAGCCCGCTCGGCGTCGGCAACCTGCTCGACAACCCGGCCGTCACCGCCATCGCCGAGGCGCACGGCAGAACGCCGGCGCAGGTGCTGATCCGCTGGAGCATCCAGTTGGGCAACAGCGTGATTTCCCGCTCAACCAACCCGGAACGGATCGCCTCCAATCTCGACGTGTTCGGCTTCGAGTTGACCGCCGAGCAGATGGACAGCCTCAGCAGCCTGGACGACGGCACCCGGTTCCGGCCCGACCCGGCGACCTTCACGGGCTAGCCCGTAGGGCAGGTCCCGGCCGCCTCACGCAGGACCCCGGCCGAGGCGGTGTCGACCGGCAGCGCGTACCCGCGCAGCACCTCGACGAACTGCACCGCGTACTGGCACCGAAACGCCAGGTTCGGCGGCATCCAGTGCGCAGGCTCCTGGTCGCCCTTTTCCTGGTTCGGTTTACCGGCCACCGCCAGCAGGTTCGCCGGGTCGTTGGCGAACCGCAACCGCAGGTCGTCGGGCCAGTTCCGGGCGCCCAGGTCCCACGCCAACGCCAGCGGCACGATGTGATCGATCTGCACCGAGGCCCCCGTCTGATTGCCGCGGACGAACGACACCACCGCATTCGTGTACGGGTCGTGCAGCGTGCCGGTCGCCACGGCAGTCGGACACCGTTTGATCGCGACGAACGTCTTGTCGACGAGGTCACGATTGAGAATGTCGTTGCGGGTGTCACAGCCGTTGTGACCACCGGGTGCGCTGTTGTCGTCGTCCCACGACTCGCCGAATGCCGCGCGGCGATAGTCGTTGCCACGCACCCGCACCGGCACTTCGGGCACTCCGGCCAACACATCGACCCCGGCCGCCACGCTGGGCGGTTGGGCCCCGGCGGTGAACCGGACGGAGCGTTGCGTCGACCAGGTCACCTGGATGGCGACGACCACCGCGAGTGCGACGGCTGCGGCCAGCCACCACATCCGGCGGCGGGTCATGCCTTGTCCAGGTACTCGACGCGGTCGGTGTCGACGAATTGCGCTGCCAGCAGTGCCATCCCGGGATCGTCAGGCCGCTTCTCATACACCGACTCGCAGAACTCCCGGGCATCGGTGATCACGCCCAGATGGTCGGCCAGCGACAGGAAGCGCAGATTGATCGTGCGCCCGGATTGGTTGAGCCCCAGCACATCCCCCTCGCGACGCTCCTGCAGATCGAGATCGGCCAGGGCGAACCCGTCGAGCGTGGCGGCGACAGCTTTGATCCGTTCGCCCGCCTTCGAGGTCTCCGGCAGCCGGGTGGCGAGCAGGCACAGGCTGGGATGCTGACCACGACCGATCCGGCCGCGCAGCTGATGGAGCTGACTGATCCCGAACCGGTCGGAATCCATCACCACCATGACCGTGGCATTGGGGACGTCGACGCCGACCTCAATCACCGTGGTGCACACCAGAACATCGATCTCCCCCGCGCGGAACGCGGCCATGACCAGGTCTTTGTCCTCCCCGGACAGCCGGCCGTGCATGAGGCCGAGACGCAACCCCGCCAGAGGTCCTGCGCCGAGTCGGTCGAACAGTTCAAGGACCGTGACCGGTGGGGGCCCGCCTTCGCCGTTGTCCTTGTCGGATTCGTCGATGCGCGAGGCCACCACGTAGGCCTGACGTCCGGCGCCGACTTCCTCACGGATCCGGGCCCAGGCCCGGTCCAGCCAGGTCGGCTTCTGCGTGACGAAGATAGTGTTGGTGGTGATAGGCTGGCGACCGCGGGGAAGCTCACGCAACGTCGAGGTCTCGAGGTCGCCGTAGACGGTCAGTGCCACCGTGCGCGGAATCGGCGTGGCCGTCATCACCAGCAGATGGGGGGTCACCCCGTCACGTGCCTTGGCACGCAAGGTATCCCGCTGCTCCACCCCGAACCGGTGTTGCTCGTCGACCACGACCATCCCGAGGTTGTGGAACTCCACCGCGTCCTGCAGCAGCGCGTGGGTGCCGATGACGATGCCGGCCGCGCCGGAAGCCACTTCGCCGCGAGCCTCACGCTTCTGCTGCGGCGTCATCGAACCAGTCAGCAGCGCAACTCGGGTACCGTACTCGGCGCCACCGAGCTGGCCTGCCATGGCCAGCGGACCCAGGACGTCGCGAACCGACCGGGCATGTTGGGCGGCAAGCACTTCCGTCGGCGCCAGCAGGGCACATTGGTAGCCCGCATCGACCATCTGCAGCATCGCCAGGACCGACACGATGGTCTTGCCCGAGCCCACCTCGCCCTGCAGCATCCGGTTCATCGGCCGCGTCGAGGCCAGCTCATCCGAGATCACGTCGAGCACCTCGGCCTGCCCCTGCGTGAGCGAGAACGGCAGGCGGGTCGACATCTCGGCGGCAAGCCCGTCGGCCCTGCGCGGCGCAACGGGCCCGGATTCGCTGAGCTCGCCGTAGCGCCGGGCCACCAACCCCCACTGCAGACCGATGGCCTCGTCGTAGGTCAGCCGCTCGATGGCCCGATCCCGGTCAGCCGAGTTCTCGGCCAGGTGGATGGCCCGTAGCGCCTCGTCCTCGCTCATCAGATCCCGCTCGCGCACAAATGATTCCGGAAGCGGATCGGCGACGGGGTCCAGCACAGCGAGCACCTGACGCACGCAGGCATAGATGTCCCAGCTCTGCATCTTGGCGCTGGCCGGATAGATTGGGAAGAAGTCGCGCTCGAAGGCCGCCAGCAACTCGTCGCCGGTGGCACCTGAGCTGGTGGCGATCGCCTTCATCGCCTTGCTGCCAGGGGTCTTTCCGGTGGGCGAATCCAGAACCAGGTAGGCCGGATGCGTCAATTGCATTGTGCCCTTGAAGAATCCGACCTCACCCGACAACATGATCCGGGTACCGGTGGGCAGTTGGTCGATCATCCAGCCAGCGTTGAAGAACGTCGCGGTCACCTTGGGCCGGTGTTCTCCCAGGGTGACGCGCAGCCATTTGCGGGCGCGTTTGCCGGGCTGAGCGCGCATCAACCCGTCTTTGGTCTCGGTCACCTCATCGACGAACGTGACGTGTTCGCCTTCCTCGAGGTCCAGCGCATCGTCCTCGCCGCGGACCGACATGCCCTCGCTGTACTTGCGTGGATAGTGGCGCAGCAGGTCGTTGACGGTGCGCAAGCCGAAATTGTCGAAGAGCTTGTCGGCACCCTTTTTGCCGAGGACGAACTCGAGGCGTTCGCCGAGGCTGACCACTACTCCACCCCGATCAGCAGGGCGTCACCGCGGTGGCCCGTGTGATACGTCACCAACTCCGCGCCGAGGTGTGCCCGGTGGACGTGGGCCTGCAGCGCCTTTCCGACCTCATCGTCCACACCGTCACCGGTCAGCACCGTGATCAGCTCTCCGCCGGCCACCATCATCAGATCGATCAACCCTGCGGCCGCGGAGGTGAGATCAGACCCGACGATCAGGACCTCGTCGCCGGCGATGCCGAGCCCGTCACCCGGCTTGCAGGTGCCTGCCCAGGTCAACGCCTCCTCGGTGGCGATCCGCACGGCACCGTGCCGCGCCCCCGCAGCGGCGCGCGCCATGGTGTACCCGTCGTCGACGGCTTGCCGTCCCTCGTCGTGGACGGCCAGCGCCGCCAACCCCTGCACCATCGAACCGGCCGGCACCGGCACCACGTCGATGCCCCAACCGATCGCGGCGGTGCAGCCCGCCACGAGTTCCTCGGCGGCGACATACCCGTTGGGCAACACCATCACCTGGGCCGCCCCCACATCGATCAGGGCACGCAACAACTGTTGCGCATTGATCGGCTCACCCGCTTCGGGCCGCAACACCTGCGCCCCCTCACCGGCGAACAGTTCGACGCCGCCGTCCCCGTCGACCACGGCCAGCACAGCCCGCTCACGGGTCCATCCGCCGGCGGGTCTGACGCCCGCCGCGACGGTCAGCGCGGTGATCTGGATGCGGTTCAGCGACCCCACCGCCAGCCCGGCCTCGACCGCGGCGCCGGCATCGTCGAGATGGACGTGCACGGAGTACTGATCGCTGCCGGAGGCGGCAATGGCGACCGACTCACCCATCTGTTCCAACGCTGCCCGCAGCCCCTCGACAGCGGGCGCGCCGCACCCACTCAGCAGATACATCACCTCGAACTGCGGGGGTGCCGCCGCGGCCGCCAGTGCGGCCTGGGGCGAGGCCGGGGTGTAGACGGGCCGGCGAGGCGCGTGGCCGGCCAGGGTGGTGGTCATCGCGTCGAGCAGCACGAGCAGGCCCCGACCACCGGAATCGACGACCCCGGCCCTGGCCAGCACGTCGAGCTGTTCCGGGGTGCGATCGAGGGCGGCCGATGCGGCCTCACCGGCAGCGGCCGCCACATCAGCGACGTCGCCGCCAGTAGCCGCGCAGCGCTCCCCGGCCTCGGCGGCCGCCTGCAGCACCGACACGATGGTCCCCGGTACGGGCTCACCCATCGAGGCGACGGCCAGGACGGCGGCGTGGCGCAGCGCCGTCCCGAACAGCGCGCCGTCCACCGCGGTGAGATCACCGTCACGCTGGGCCGCCGCGGTGGTGATGACCTCGGCCAGGCCGAGCAGGATCTGGGACAGGATGACCCCGGAGTTGCCGCGGGCCCCCTGCAACGCTCCGGCCGCCAACGCGCTCGCCACTGCCGTGATGTCGGCATCGGCCGGCTCGCCGTCGACGTGCGCCCACGCCGAACGCATCGTGAACAGCATGTTTGTGCCGGTATCGGCATCAGCCACCGGGAACACGTTGAGCCGGTTGATCTCATCGGTGTGCACGATCAGCTCATCGACGGCGGTATGCGCCCAGGCCCGCAGAGCGTGGGCGTCCAACCGCCGAGCCGACATCGGACCTCCCAATCCCAAATCAGATCAGCGCCGAAACCCGGTGCGATCCCCCGTGCAGCGCAGACACCGCCGTGACCGCCAGCCTATCCAGTGACAGCGACAAACCCGATCAGAGCACCGCCGGCTGTGGACAACCTGGGGCCGTGTTCACGAGCCGTTTTGGCGATCCTCTGGCCTCCCGGTATTCTGATCAGGTTGTCGGGTCGAGCCCCGCCGTTTGCGGCGAGCGGGCCCAGCCCCCCAAGTACTGATTTCGAGGAGTTGTTGATATGGCTGCCGTGTGCGATATCTGCGGAAAGGCCCCGGGCTTCGGCAAGTCGGTGTCGCACTCGCATCGGCGGACCAGCCGGCGCTGGGATCCGAACATCCAGTCGGTGCGTGCCGTGGCGCGTCCGGGTGGCAACAAGCAGCGCGTGAACGCCTGCACCTCCTGCATCAAGGCCGGCAAGGTCTCGCGCGGCTAGTCACGCGCGCCTGATTCGGTGCGCGACGCCGTTGTTTACCTGAGGTGACGGCAGGGTATTTCCTGTCGTCATGACCTCACGTCGCGCATCGTACTCACCGCTCTGTGCATTTGCGGCCGCAGTCGCGGCCGGTCTCGTGCTGTCCGCGTGCGGCGGCACCAGTTCCGATGGCAACACCACCTCGGAGACTCCCACGACGACGGAGGCTCCGGTGACCTCGGAAGGTCCGGCGACCCATACCGAGACCACCGTCATCGAAACTCCGGTATCGCCCGCACCTGCGTCGCCGTCGGCTGAGATGCCCGTTCCTCCCGGCAACGGCGGCGGTGACGGCGACATGACCGTCCAGATCCCCTCACCGGGTATCCCCTCACCCCCGCCGATCCCGGCGCCGCCGGCGATTCCCGCGCCGCCGGCCATCCCGATGCCCTGACCAGGTCAGGGCAGCCGCCAGTCGATCGGGTCGGCGCCTTTCTGCTGCAGCAGTTCGTTGGCCCGGCTGAACGGGCGTGACCCGAAGAATCCCCGCGATGCCGACAGCGGCGACGGGTGCGGCGATTCGATGGTCTCGCAGTCGCCTTCGGCCAGGAGCGGTTTGAGCGTCGAGGCATCACGGCCCCACAGCACCGCCACCATCGGCTGCTCACGTGCGACGAGCGCCCGGATCGCGCACTCCGTCACCGCTTCCCAGCCCTTGCCCCGGTGCGAGGCCGGAGTGCCCGGCGACACCGTCAGCACTCTGTTGAGCAGCATCACGCCCTGTCGCGCCCATGGGGTGAGATCACCGTTGGCCGGCTGCGGGTAGCCCAGATCCTCGGAATACTCGCTGAAGATGTTCGACAGGCTGCGCGGCAGTGGGCGCACGTCGGCGCCCACCGAGAAACTGAGACCGACAGCATGCCCCGGTGTCGGGTACGGGTCCTGACCGACGATCAGCACCCGTACCTGGTCGAAGGGAAAGGTGAAGGCGCGCAGAACATTCTGACCCGAAGGCAGATAACGTCTGCCTTCGGTGAGCTCGTCGCGGAGGAACTCCCCCATCTGCGCGACATGCGTTTCCACCGGCGCGAGCGCGCGGGCCCAGCCGTCCTCGACAAGTTCATTCAGGGGGCGTGCAGTCACGGAAAGCCAACTTAGCGTGAGCCGTTAGTCGAACGACTGCCATCCCGCGTTTCCGGCCCACGGCGCGCCGTCGACGAGCACCCTGGCCGGGCCTTCGAGCACCCGCCCGACGGCGCGCCAACCTGGTGGCAACGCACCGGGGAATGTCGCGGCCAGCGCGTGGTCCTCGCCACCGCCGAGCACCCACTCCCACGGGTCCGCTCCCACTGCCATGGCGGCATCGGTGACCGCGAGACGATCGGCGTCGAGAAGGCCGCTGTCCAGGTCGATGCCGACGCCGGAGGCCGTCGCGATGTGGCCCAGGTCGGCGAGGAGTCCGTCGGAGACATCGGTCATCGCGGTGGCCCCGGCGTCGGCCGCGCGGGCGCCCTGGCCGTACGGCGGGTGCGGGGTCAGGTGGCGCTGCCGCAACTCGGCGAATCCGTCCTGCCCTTCGATGCCGCGCACCCACAGCGCGAAGCCCGCCGCCGAGCGGCCCAACTCACCCGCCACCGCGACGGTGTCGCCGACTCGGGCACCGCTGCGGCGCACCGGTTCCCGGCCGCCGAGATCACCGAGCACCGTGACAGATATCACCCACAGCGGGGCGCTGACCAGGTCTCCCCCGGCAATGCTGGCGCCCAGCGGCCGAGCCTCATCCCACAGCCCGTCGGACAGTCCCGCCGCGGAAACCACAGAGGTATCGGACGGTGCACCGAAGGCCACCACGAAAGCGGTGGCCCGCCCGCCCATCGCCTCGATATCGGCGGCGTTCTGGGCGATGGCTTTTCGCCCGATATCGTGCGGCGTCGACCAGTCGAGCCGAAAGTGGCGGTCCTGCACCAGCATGTCGGTGGAGACGACGGTGCGTCCGTCGGGCGCGGTCACCACGGCCGCATCGTCACCCGGGCCCAGCGTCACGGCTTCGGCTTGTGTGCGGCCGGCCACCAGGCGGTCGATGACCACGAATTCCCCCGCGCCCGCCAGGGTGTCGCCGTCGTCGTCTCCGGGATTGTCGCCGATCGTCTCGCCGGTCATATCGCCTCCTGCCGGTCGGCCGCCGTGTCCTGAGAGCCCGGACCCGACCTGCGGTACGTTTGGTGCCTGCGGCCAGCAGTTTATGCAGCGAGATCAAGGAGACAGCCGGTGGTGGAGGCTTACGTGCTGATCCAGACCGAGGTGGGCCGTGCCGAAGTCGTCGCCAAACAGCTCGCCGGACTGCCGGGTGTGGTCTCCGCGGAATACGTGACCGGGCCCTATGACGTGGTCTTGCGGCTCAGCGCCGACACCTTGGCCGCGCTGCAGTCCGACGTGGTGCCTGCGGTGCAGCAGGTACCCGGAATCACCCGGACCCTGACCTGCCCGATCGCCAACACCGGCCGGCCATAGAGTTGGTGGTGTGACCGACTCGCCCGCCGCCGACGGACCGCCCCGCACCCTGCTGATCGCAGCGGTCGTCGTTGCGGTCTCGGTGCTGATCACCGTCCTCGGTATCGCGGCGTCCCGGCAGCGCTCACCCGAGCAGCAACCCGTCGCCATTCCGTCGATACCGGCACCGCAGGCCGACAGCCAGCAGTGCCACGACCTCCTGAACGCACTACCCCAGCAGCTCGGCGATTTTCGTCGTGCCCCGACAGTGGACCCCACCCCGCCGGGCACCGCGGCCTGGCGTGCCGAGCCCGATACCGAGCCGGTCGTCCTGCGCTGTGGGCTGGAGCGCCCCACCGATTTCGTCGTCGGCACGCCCCTGCAGGTGGTCGACGAGATCCAGTGGTTCCGGGTGGGCGAATCGGGGCCGGCCACCGATGATCAGGGCCGCAGCACCTGGTACGCGGTCGACCGCCCGGTGTATGTCGCACTGACGCTGCCCGCCGGGTCGGGGCCGACACCCATTCAGCAGATCTCAGGTCAGATCGCCCGCACCATGTCCGCGCAGGAGCCGGCACCGGCTCCGGCGCGCTGAGGTCAGCGCAGGCCGGTCCCGCGTGCCAGCGCGGTCTCGACCATCGCGGTCAGCAATGTCGGGTAGTCGACGCCGCTGGCCGCCCACATCCGCGGGAACATCGAGATGGTGGTGAACCCCGGCATCGTGTTGATCTCGTTGATCACCGGGCCGTCATCCGTCAGGAAGAAGTCGACGCGGGCCAACCCCTGGCAGTCGATCGCGGTGAAGGCACGCACCGCCAACCGGCGGACCTCGTCGGAGATGTCGTCGTCGACCTTGGCCGGTACATCCAATTCGGCTGCGTCGACGAGGTATTTGGTGGCGAAGTCGTAGAAGCCGTCCTCTCGTCCGCGCACGCCGGCCACCCGGATCTCGCCCACGGTGCTGGCCTCGATGCTGCCGTCGGGGAATTCGAGTACACCGCATTCCAGTTCGCGGCCCGGAATCGCGGCCTCGACGATGACCTTGGGGTCGTGACGGCGCGCGAGTTCGATCGCCGCGGGCAGCTCGTCCCACGCCGAGACCCGGCTGACGCCGATCGAGGAGCCGCCCCGGGAAGGCTTGACGAACACCGGCAGGCCGAGGCGCTCGCGGTCCTCCAGGTCGAGCGTCGGAACTGAACCGTCGGGGCGGGGACGCAGCACCACGAAGTCGCCGATCGGCAGCCCCTCGGCGACGAGCAGCTTCTTCGTGAACTCCTTGTCCATGCCGGCTGCGCTGGACAGCACACCGGAGCCCACGTAGGGAATTCCGGCCAACTCCAACAGTCCCTGGATCGTGCCGTCCTCGCCGTACGGGCCGTGCAGCACCGGGAAGACCACGTCGACGGCGGCCAGCAGCTCACCGGGACCGTTGCTCAGCGCCAGCAGCTGGCCACTGCGGTTCGGGGCGGCAGGCAGCGCGAGCTCGGTACCGGACGTCTCGGTCACCTCGGGAAGCCGGCCGTCGGTGATCGCGAGGGTCTCGGGGCTTCCGTCGGTCAACATCCACGAACCGTCGGGGGTGATCCCGACGGCGACGACCTCGAACCGCTCCGGGTCGAGGTTGCGCAGGATGCTGCCTGCCGATACGCAGGAAATCGCGTGCTCAGAGCTACGCCCGCCGTAGACGACGGCGACGCGGGTGCGGGATCCGGTCTGGTTGCGGGCTGTCACAACCTAGAGAGGCTACCGTCCCGGGCCAGGCCTGCCTTCCGGCGCATCCCGACCTGGGCCTTCACCGCCGCAGCGCCTGCTCGACATCGGCGAGCAGGTCGTCGGTGTCCTCGATCCCGGCCGAGATGCGGGCGAAACCGGCGGGCACGGGGTCGCCCCAACGTGCCCTGCGGTCGACCGAGGTATGGATCCCGCCGAAGCTGGTCGAGGCGATGAGCAGCGCGCTGCGCTCTACCAGGGCGTGCACGGCGGCGGCATCGGCCAATTCGATCGACACCAATCCGCCGAAGCGCCTCATCTGGGTGGCCGCCAGCTCGTGTGCCGGATCTTCGGGCAACCCCGGATAACGCACCGAGCGCACCGCCGGATGGCTGCGCAGCATCATCGCCAGGGCTGCGGCGTTCTGGCACTGCCGTTCGAAGCGCAGTCCGGCACTGCCGAGGCTGCGCAGCACCAACCATGCCTCGAACGCGCCCAGGATCGGCCCGGCCAGCAGCCGGTCGCGCTCCACCGCGGCCATCAGCTCGGGCTGGCTGCCGGCCACGTAGCCGGCCACCAGGTCGCTGTGCCCTGACAGTGATTTGGTGGCGCTGGCCACGACCAGGTCGGCGCCCAGCGAAAGCGGTTGTTGACCCAGCGGTGTGGCGGTGGTGTTGTCGACGACGAGGGTGGCGCCACGACTGCGGCAGGTGATCGCCAACCGGTGCAGATCGACGACGTCGAGCCCCGGGTTTGCCGGCGTCTCGGCAAGCACCACGTCGGCTTGCGCGGCCGCCTCACAGATGTCGGCGACGGTTGCCTCGATCACTGTAATTCCTTGCGGTGCAAGGTATTCCACTGCATAACGACGGACCTGATAGTAGCCGTCGGCGGGGACCACGAGCGTGGTTCCCGGTTTGGCCAGCACCCGCAGCGCCGAGGTGATCGCGGCCATGCCCGACCCGAACGTCAGTGCAGCTCCGGCGCCCTCCAGTTCGGCCAGCGCCGCTTCCAGCTGCCGCCATGACGGATTGGAGCTGCGGCCGTAGCTGTCCAGCGGCTCGGTTTCGTCGGGCGAAAGGTGGAACGTCGACGCAGGCACCGGGATCGGCGCCACCGGCTGACCTGGAACCGATTCCAGACCAACAGCTTTGACGCTCCGGGTGGAATCCCCGTACAAGCCGTCCATACCTGTTTTTCCTCCTCGCACCCGGAGGCCGGTCACTCCGGTTTGGTGCTGCGACCCAGTAGTCCCGCGACTGCCTCGTGAACAGACAATCCCTTGTGACACACCCGATAAACGGCGTCGGTCAACGGCATCTCGACACCGTAACTGGAGGCCAGCGCCAGCACCGATTCACACGAGGCCACTCCCTCGGCCACATGGCCGCCTCCCGCGATCATCGCCGATTCCATCGTGCCGCCCTTGCCGAGCCGCTCGCCGAACGTGCGGTTACGCGAATGCCGGGAGGTACAGGTGGCGACGAGGTCTCCGACACCGGCCAACCCGGCCAGCGTGGCGGGGGTGGCACCCAGCGCGATGCCCAGCCGCATGACCTCGGCCAGGCCGCGGGTGATGATCGCGGCCACGGTGTTCTCCCCCAGCCCGACGCCGACCGCCATTCCGCAGGCCAGTGCGATGACGTTCTTGCAGGCCCCGCCGACTTCGGCACCGACCACGTCGGCGTTGGTGTACGGCCGGAAGTATCCGGTGGCCAGGGCGCGTTGCAGCGCGACGGCACGTCCCGAATCGCTGCAGGCCACGACGGTGGCCGCGGGCTGTTCGTCGGCGATCTCGCTGGCGAGATTCGGCCCGGTCACGACGGCGACCCGGGACGGATCGGCACCGGTCACCTGCACGATGACCTGACTCATCCGCATGAGCGAGCCGAGCTCAATTCCCTTGGCCAGGCTCACCAGGGTCACATCGTCGCCGATGAGGTGCTTCCACCCCTCCAGGTTCGCCCGGAGCTGCTGGGCAGGCACACCGAGCAGCACCGTGCAGGCACCCGCCAGCGCCTCGGCGGGATCCGAGGTGGCCCGGATCGTCGACGGCAGCACGACATCGCCGAGATACCGACTGTTGCGATGCTCGGTGTTGATCTCCTCGGCGACCTCGGGCCGACGGGCCCACATCGTCACCGGATTTCCCGCATCCGCCAGCACCTTGGCCAGCGCCGTCCCCCACGCACCGGCACCCATCACCGCAGCCTCTACCACCCGTTCACCCTATCCCGGCGGCAGCGCCACGCGCCGTCACCGGCCGGGCTGGCAGGATGAACCCATGAGCGGCTCCCGGAGCGGCAACGCCGCGGCAACACAGGCCGCTGACGTCACCCTCGTGATCGCGGTGAAACGGCTGTCGGCCGCCAAAACCCGGCTGGCACCCATCTTCTCCGCGGCCACCCGCGAGGCCGTCGTGCTGGCGATGCTCGTCGACACCATCAATGCCGCGTCGACCGTCGCCCCGGTCACCGTGGTCACCCCCGACGAGACGGCGGCGGAGGAAGCGCGGAAACTCGGCGCCGGGGTACTGATGGACCCGACACCGCCCGGTCATCGTGACCCACTCAACAACGCCATCGCCGCCGCTGAGGCCGAGCTCCGCTCTTCGGCACCGAATATCGTTGTCCTCCAAGGGGATCTACCCGCGCTGCAGCCTCAGGAGCTGGCCGAGGCGCTGTCTCTGGCTCGCGGTTATCAACGCAGTTTCGTCGGCGATCGGCACGGCACCGGAACCTCGGCGCTGTTCGCGTTCGGCACTCCCCTGGCTCCGCACTTCGGATCCGATTCGGCTGCGCGCCATCGTCACTCCGGCGCGATCGAACTGACCGGCGCCTGGCCCGGTTTACGCTGCGACATCGACACTCCCGATGATTTGCAGGCGGCACGCCGACTCGGCGTGGGCACCGCCACAGCACGCACCCTCGGCAGGCATGCCGTTAGGTAGCCGGGGACCCGCGCGATAGGGAATGATCGGACAGATGAGCGAAGCCACCGAAGCCGAGCCAGGTACCCGGTCGAACAACTCTCACCGGGACACCGCGGCAGCCGTATCGGGGCAGTCCGACGAGTCGGCGACACCCGAAGCCCCACCGGCGGCCACCTCACCTGCAGTGGACGACGCGCTGCCCGAGGACCGCTACCTCAACCGCGAGCTGAGCTGGCTGGACTTCAACGCCCGGGTCCTGGCCCTGGCGGCCGACACCTCGCTCCCACTGCTCGAGCGGGCGAAGTTCCTGGCAATCTTCGCGTCCAATCTCGACGAGTTCTACATGGTCCGGGTGGCCGGCCTCAAACGCCGCGACGAGATGGGACTTTCGGTGCGCTCGGCCGACGGCCTGTCCCCGCGCGAACAGTTGCGTCGCATCAACGAACGCACCCAGCAGATCGCCAACCGGCACGCCAAGGTGTTTCTCAGCTCGGTCCGCCCGGCGCTGGCCGAAGAGGGCATCGTCATCGTCAACTGGGCCCAGCTCGACGAGTACGAACGCGCAAAGCTCTCCACGTACTTCCACGAACAGGTGTTCCCGGTCCTCACCCCGTTGGCGGTGGACCCGGCCCACCCGTTCCCGTTCGTGAGCGGGCTCAGCCTGAACCTGGCCATCACCGTCAAGCACCCCGACGACGGCGGACAACACTTCGCCAGGATCAAGGTGCCTGACAACGTCGGTCGCTTCGTGGAATTGGCCGCACCGGCCGATGGATCGACAGTGGTGCGGTTCCTGCCGATGGAAGAGCTCATCGCGGCGTTCCTGCCGGTCCTGTTCCCCGGCCTGGAGATCGTCGAGCACCACGCGTTCCGGATCACCCGCAATGCCGACTTCGAGGTCGAAGAGGATCGCGACGAGGATCTGCTGCAGGCACTGGAACGCGAACTGGCTCGACGACGGTTCGGGTCGCCGGTCCGGTTGGAAGTCTCCGACGACATGACCGAGAGCATGCTCGAATTACTGTTGCGGGAACTCGATGTGGCCCCCGGCGACGTGATCGAGGTGCCCGGGCTGCTGGATCTCTCGGCGCTGTGGCAGATCTACGACGTGGACCGGCCCGCACTCAAGGACCGGCCGTTCGTGCCTGCCACCCCACCGGCTTTCGGCGAACGCGAGACACCGAAGAGCATTTTCTCGACGCTGCGCGACGGGGATGTACTGGTACATCACCCGTATGACTCGTTCTCCACCACGGTGCAGCGCTTCATCGAGCAGGCCGCCGCCGACCCCAACGTGCTGGCCATCAAGCAGACCCTCTACCGCACCTCCGGTGACTCACCGATCGTCAACGCCCTGATCGACGCGGCCGAGGCCGGCAAGCAGGTGGTGGCGCTCGTCGAGATCAAGGCCCGCTTCGACGAACAGGCCAACATCAAGTGGGCCAGAGCGCTTGAGCAGGCCGGCGTACACGTGGTCTACGGGTTGATCGGACTCAAGACCCATTGCAAGACCTGCCTTGTGGTGCGGCGCGAGGGGTCGACGATCCGGCGCTACTGCCACATCGGCACCGGCAACTACAACCCGAAAACCGCGCGACTGTACGAGGACGTCGGCTTGCTGAGCGCCGATCCCGACATCGGCGCCGATCTCACCGATCTGTTCAATTCGCTGACCGGCTATTCACGCAAGGACGCCTACCGCAATCTGCTGGTGGCTCCGCGTGGCGTGCGTAAGGGCATCATCGAACGCATCGACCGCGAAATCGCCGCTCATCACGAGGGAGCGACGACCGGAATCCGGTTGAAGGCCAACGCCCTGGTCGACGAGCAGGTGATCGATGCGCTGTACCGGGCGTCGCAGGCCGGGATTCCGGTCGAGATCGTCGTGCGGGGCATCTGCGCGCTACGCCCCGGCGTGGCCGGCTATTCCGACAACATCACGGTGCGTTCGATCCTGGGCCGCTTCCTGGAGCACTCGCGAATTATTCACTTCCGCGCCATCAACGAGTTCTGGATCGGCAGTGCCGACATGATGCATCGTAATCTCGACCGCCGTGTCGAAGTGATGGCTCAGGTCAAGGACCCCAGGCTGACCGCACAACTCAACGAGGTGTTCGAGTCCGCGATGGATCCGGCCACCCGGTGCTGGGAGTTACGACACGACGGCCACTGGACTGCGCTGCCCCAGGAAGGGCAGACAGTCCGCGACCACCAGGTGTCGCTGATGGAACGTCACCGGCACCCCTGATCCCCACACGGCCCGGGCCCATTGCCCGGACCGGTGAATGACCTGCAGGAGTTGAGGTGTCCGACGACAGCACGAAGGCGGCCAAACCGGGCACCAAGCTGGTGCCCGCGGCGGGCGCCGTGTTGTGGCGCGGCGGCCAGGACGCCGCAGGCGCGGCCGTCACCGAGGTAGCCGTGATCCATCGTCCGCGATACGACGATTGGTCCCTTCCCAAGGGCAAGGTCGAGCTCGGCGAGACCGAACCCGTCGCCGCGGTACGTGAGGTTCACGAGGAGACCGGGTACACCGCACAGCTCGGCCGCCGGCTCGGTTCGATCTCGTACGAGATTCCGCAGGGGACCAAACGGGTCTGGTACTGGGCGGCCCGTGCGACGGGTGGCGACTTCACCCCCAACGACGAGGTGGACAAACTCATCTGGCTGCCGGTGCATGCGGCCATGGATCAGGTTGTCTATCCCCATGATCGAAAAGTGTTGCGCCGCTTCGAAAAACACCCACCGGACACGAAGACTGTGATTGTGGTGCGGCATGGATCTGCCGGGCGGCGGTCTCGCTTCAAAGGCGACGACCGATGTCGACCGCTGGACAAGAAGGGCCGGGCGCAGGCCGAGGCAATGGTCGCCCACCTACTGGCATTCGGTGCCACAACGCTTTACGCGGCCGATCGGTTGCGCTGCCATCAGACCTTGGAACCTCTGGGGCAGGAACTCGGGGTGGACATCCACAATGAGCCGGCACTGACCGAAGAGGCCTACGCCGACGATCACAAGGCCGCTCGCCATCGATTGCTCGATATCGCCGCGCGCGCAGGTACACCGGTCATCTGCTCACAAGGCAAGGTGATCCCCGGGTTGATCTCCTGGTGGTGTGACCGGGACCGCGTACGACCCGCCACGACTGGGAATCGCAAGGGCAGTGCGTGGGTGTTGTCGATCGCGGACGGTCGACTACTGGCCGCCGACCATATGTGCAGTCCGTTGTCCAAGCCGCAGTAGACCCACACAGGAAAGGCACGTCGTGAGCTCATCTAAGGCTCACGACGTGCCTTTACCGTAATTACTTGCGGCCCTTCTTGGCCGGTGCCTTCTTGACTGCGGCCTTCTTGGCGGGCGCCTTGGTCGCGGCCTTCTTGGCAGGAGCCTTGGTCGCGGCCTTCTTGGCCGGGGCCTTCTTGACAGCCGCCTTCTTGGCGGGCGCCTTGGTCGCGGCCTTCTTGGCCGGGGCCTTCTTGACAGCCGCCTTCTTGGCCGGTGCCTTCTTGACTGCGGCCTTCTTGGCGGGCGCCTTGGTCGCGGCCTTCTTGGCAGGAGCCTTGGTCGCGGCCTTCTTCGCCGGGGCCTTCTTGGCGGCGGTCTTCTTGGCGGCAGTGCGCTTGGCAGGGCCTGCGGTGACGCCACGCTTGACGGCGGGGCCGTCAGCCGGGAGACGCTGCGCCCCAGCGACAACCGCCTTGAACTGTGCACCCGGCCGGAAAGCCGGCACCGAAGTGGGCTTGACCTTCACGGTCTCGCCGGTGCGCGGGTTACGGGCCACCCGGGCAGCGCGACGGCGCTGCTCGAAAACACCGAAGCCGGTGATCGTGACGCTGTCACCCTTGTGCACCGCGCGGACGATGGTGTCCACGACGTTCTCGACCGCGGCGGTAGCCTGCCGACGATCGGTGCCCAGTTTGGTTGTGAGTACGTCGATGAGCTCCGCTTTGTTCATCCAAAACCTCCGAAACCAGTGGTCCTCTTTGGACCGACTAGAGGACACGGTAAACCCTGTGACCACTGATTTCCAAGAGCCACGCGCAATTTCAGGCGTAGCTAGCGAACAATCCGGCAATCCGCTTGCCCCACTTGGACTCCGCCGGGATGGGTCCAGAACCGGTTTGGCAGGCGGCGAATTCGGGCGCTGAAGCGCCCTCTGGAGGCCTAGATCAGGCCGGCAGAGTACGCGGCTTCCAGCTCGGCCTGCGCTTCTCGTAATCCTCGATCGAAGACAGTTTCCGCAGCGTAAGGCCTATATCGTCGAGCCCTTCGAGCAGCCGCCAGGCCGTGTAGTCGTCAATTCTGAACGGCAACACAACCGTTCCGGCGACGATATTTCGATCTTGAAGATTCACAGTGATTTCCAGGCCGGGATTCTGCTCGATGAGCTTCCATAACAGCTCGACATCGTCTTGGGCGACCTCGGCGGCCAATAGCCCGGCCTTGCCGGCGTTGCCGCGGAAAATATCGGCGAATCGGGATGAGATAACCACCCGGAAGCCATAGTCCATGAGTGCCCAGACGGCGTGTTCGCGAGAAGATCCGGTGCCGAAATCGGGTCCGGCGACCAACACGGAGCCTTTGTCGAATGGCGGGAGATTCAGAATGAACGACGGATCCGTGCGCCAGGCGGCGAACAATCCGTCCTCGAAACCTGTTCGGGTAACCCGCTTCAAATAGACCGCGGGGATGATCTGGTCGGTGTCGACATTGGACCGCCGCAGCGGGACGCCGATTCCGGTGTGGGTACTGAAAGCGTCCATCACGCTTCTCCTTCTGGCTTTTTAGCGGGTCGCGGCGGGCAGATCGGCAGGCGAGGCGAGTTTTCCGCGCACGGCGGTGGCAGCCGCGACAGCCGGTGACACCAGGTGGGTACGGCCGCCCTTGCCCTGTCGGCCTTCGAAATTCCGGTTGGATGTGGAGGCGCAGCGCTGCCCCGGGGACAGTTGATCGGGGTTCATGCCCAGACACATCGAGCAGCCGGCCTGCCGCCATTCGGCGCCTGCGGCGGTGAATATCTGGTCGAGACCTTCCGATTCGGCCTGGGCGCGCACCCGCATCGAGCCCGGCACGACCAGCATCCGCACCCCGTCGGCCACCTTACGATCGCGCAGCACGTCGGCAACCACTCGGAGGTCCTCGATGCGACCATTGGTGCAGGACCCGACGAAGACGGTGTCCACGGCGATGTCACGCATGGCCATCCCGGGCCGCAGATCCATGTAGGCCAAAGCCTTCTCCGCCGACTGACGCTCGCCGTCGTCGCCCATCAACTCAGGATCCGGGACCGACGCGGACAGCGGGACCCCCTGCCCCGGGTTGGTGCCCCACGTCACGAACGGGCTCAACGCGGCGGCATCCAGGTAGACCTCGGTGTCGAATTCGGCACCCTCGTCAGTGCGCAACTGGCTCCACGCGGCAATGGCGGCGTCCCAGTCCGCTCCCTTGGGAGCGTTCGGACGGCCCTTGAGGAACTCATAGGTGGTCTCGTCGGGAGCCACCATCCCGGCCCGCGCCCCGGCCTCGATGCTCATGTTGCAGATCGTCATCCGGCCTTCCATGGACAGCGCCTCGATGGCACTGCCCCGGTATTCGATGACGTGGCCCTGGCCGCCGCCGGTACCGATCTTGGCGATGACGGCCAGGATGATGTCCTTGGCGCTCACCCCGGGCGGCAGCACGCCGTCGACATTGACCGCCATGGTCTTGAACGGCTTGAGCGGCAGTGTCTGCGTGGCCATCACATGCTCGACCTCGGATGTGCCGATACCCATTGCGATGGCACCGAATGCGCCATGGGTCGAGGTGTGGCTGTCTCCACACACCACCGTCATACCCGGCTGCGTCAGTCCGAGCTGCGGTCCGATGATGTGCACGATGCCCTGCTCGACGTCACCCATCGGGTGCAGCCGGATGCCGAATTCCTCGCAGTTGCGCCGCAATGTCTCGACCTGCGTACGCGAGACCGGGTCTGCGATCGGCTTGTCGATGTCGACCGTGGGCACGTTGTGGTCCTCGGTGGCGATCGTCAGGTCGGGCCGTCGCACCGGCCGGCCCGCCATGCGCAGACCGTCGAACGCCTGCGGGCTGGTGACCTCGTGCACGAGATGCAGGTCGATGTAGATCAGGTCGGGCTCGCGGGCCGCGCCCTCTCCCTCACCGCGCGCCACGACGTGGTCTTCCCAAACCTTTTCGGCCAGGGTGCGCGGCTTCACGGATGTCTGTGTCGATTGGTCCATCGCTACTTCTCGATTCGATTAACGGCAAATGCGGGCTTGCATCAAGAGTCCGCCAGGGCTGGGCGGTACTGTCGTCATCTCGCCTGTCATCTCACAATGCGAGACGCTAGTATCTCTCTGTGAGAAATGATAGCGGCATCGGCGTTCTCGACAAAGCGGTGGGTGTGCTGCACACCGTGGCCGAGTCACCTTGCGGGCTGGCCGAACTCTGCGAGCGGACCGGCCTCCCCCGAGCGACCGCGCACCGGCTGGCCGCGGGACTCGAAACCCACCGGCTGCTGGCCCGCGACGGCGACGGCCGCTGGCGTCTCGGCCCGGCCCTGACCGAATTGGCCTCCCACGTCAACGATCCGCTGCTGGCCGCGGGGGCCGCGGTACTGCCCCGCCTACGCGAGATCACCGGCGAGAGCGTCCAGCTGTACCGGCGCGAGGGCCAATCACGGGTCTGCGTGGTGGCGTTGGAGCCCCCGGCCGGACTTCGCGACACCGTGCCGGTGGGCACCCACCTCCCGATGACCGCGGGCTCTGGAGCCAAAGTGCTACTGGCCTACGCCGACCCGGCCACCCAGCAGGCCGTGCTTCCGGCAGCGAAGTTCACCGATCGCGCGCTGGCCGAGGTCCGCAAGCGCGGCTGGGCCCAGAGTGCCGCCGAACGCGAGCCAGGAGTGGCCAGTGTCTCGGCGCCGGTGCGTGACGGGCGCGGCGCCGTGATCGCGGCAGTGTCGGTGTCCGGACCGATCGACCGCATGGGCCGCCGGCCGGGGGCCCGTTGGGCAGCCGATCTCCTCGCCGCGGCCGACGCCCTGACCCGGCGACTGTGAGGCGAATCTGTGAGGCGAATCTCAGTAGCCCGGTTTGTCACGCCAGAGTGGCCGTCGAGCGTCAGCGCCACTCTGGCGTAACAGACCAGGCGGCCCACCGCCGCCGACGCCACCAAGTCTCACCGAGCGTCACACCAGAGTGACCTTCGACACCCAGAGCCACTCTGGCGTGACAAAGCTGGCGGGAGGCAGCGCAAGGCGGGAGGCAGCGCAAACCGGGCGGGCGAACCCACACAACGCAAAAGCGCCCAGTTCCTGGGAACTGGGCGCTTTTACTTCTGTACCCCCGATGGGATTCGAACCCACGCTACCGCCGTGAGAGGGCGGCGTCCTAGGCCGCTAGACGACGGGGGCTAGAACTTCCGGATGGTCAGCATAGCTCAGGCAGTGGTGCTCGCCTAATCCGGCTGAACCGCTCCGGATGGCTGGGGTACCAGGACTCGAACCTAGAATGGCGGTACCAGAAACCGCTGTGTTGCCAATTACACCATACCCCATTAATTGCCTATCACCGCAGGTGGCAGGCAATTTCGATCCGATCGGCTCAGCGGGGGCTTCCCCGTTTTGCTTTTCGGGCCGACGAGCAGACTACCAAAGATTTTCGGCGCTTTTTACCAAGCCCCGTCGCCCCGGCGCTCACAGCCGGGCCCGGGCGGACCGCAACCGCGTCAGGCTGCGATCGGCTCCCAGCAGTTCCATGGATTCGAACAGCGGCGGGCTGATCGTGGCGCCCGTGACGGCGACGCGGATCGGTCCGAACGCCTTCCGTGGCTTGAGCTCCAGACCGTCCAGAAGGGCCTCCTTGAGCGCCGCCTCGATGTTGGCGGTGTTCCATTCCCCGAGCCCCTCCAGGGCGCTCAGAGCGGCATCCAGGACCGGTGCGGCCTCCTCGCGCAGTTCCTTGGCAGCGGCCTTCTCGTCGATCTCGTAGGAGCCGTCGTCGAAGAACTTCAGCAGGCCCCACGCATCGCCGAGCACGACGATGCGGGTCTGGACCAGCGCGGCGGCTTCGGCGAATGCGGCGTCGTCCAAACCTGTGTCGTGACCATGGGCTTCGAGGTACGCGCGCAGCCGGGCCGTGAAGTCCTCGACCGTCAGCAGCCGGATGTGCTCGGCGTTGATCGCGTCGGCCTTCTTCTGGTCGAACCGCGCCGGGTTGGAGTTGACGTTGACGACGTCGAACGCGGCCACCATCTCCTCGAGGCTGAACACGTCGTGATCGTCGGCGATGCCCCAGCCCAGCAGCGCCAGGTAGTTCAGCAGCCCCTCCGGCAGGAAGCCGCGGTCGCGGTGCAGGAACAGGTTGGACTGCGGATCCCGCTTGGACAACTTCTTGTTGCCCTCGCCGAGAACACTTGGCAAATGAGCGAATTCAGGCACCCGCTCAGCCACGCCGATCCGCATCAGCGCCCGGTACAGCGCGATCTGACGCGGCGTCGAGGGCATGATGTCCTCGCCGCGCAGCACGTGGGTGATCTTCATCATCGCGTCGTCGACCGGGTTGACCAACGTGTACAACGGATCTCCGTTGGCGCGGGTGATCGCGAAATCGGGCACCGAACCCGCCGGGAAGCTCACCGGCCCGCGCACCAGATCGGTCCAGCCGAGGTCCTCGTCGGGCATGCGCAGGCGCAGCACGGGCTTGCGGCCCTCGTCGACGAATACCTTGCGCTGCTCGTCGGTCAGGTCCCGGTCGTAGTTGTCGTACCCGAGTTTGGGATTGCGCCCGGCCGCCACGTGCCGCGCCTCGACCTCTTCCGGCGTCGAATATGCCGCGTAGACCTCGCCGGCCTCGAGCAGGCGGTTGATCACGTCACGGTAGATCTCGCTGCGCTGCGACTGCCGGTACGGCTCGTACGGGCCGCCGACCTCCGGGCCCTCGTCCCAGTCCAGGCCGAGCCAGCGCAGCGCGTCGAGGATCGCGGCGTAGCTCTCGGCACTGTCACGCGCGGCGTCGGTGTCCTCGATGCGGAAGACGAACGTTCCACCGGTGTGCCGGGCGTAGGCCCAGTTGAACAGCGCGGTACGCACCAACCCGACGTGCGGGGTGCCGGTCGGTGACGGACAGAACCTCACCCGGACCGGACGAGAGGGAGATGTCATCACTTGCCTCTATTTCTGCTTACGCACAACGGGATTGGTAAGGGTGCCGATACCTTCGACGGTGACGCTCACGGTGTCCCCGTCTTCGATCGGACCGACCCCCTCCGGGGTTCCGGTCAGGATCAGATCACCGGGTAGCAGCGTCATCACGGCCGAGACCCACTCAACGATGGCGCCGATGTCGTGAATCATCAGCGAGGTTCGGCTGCGCTGCCGCACTACACCGTTCACTTCGGTGCGAATCTCCAGATCGGACGGATCGAGGTCGTTGACGATCCACGGGCCCACCGGACAGAAGGTGTCGTGACCCTTGGCGCGCATCCACTGACCGTCCTTGGCCTGCTGGTCGCGTGCCGAGATGTCGTTGGCAATGGTGTAGCCGAGGATGTTCTCGGCGGCGCGCGCGGCGGGGACATCCTTGCACGGCCGCCCGATCACGATCGCCAGCTCGCCCTCGTGGTGAACGGGGTTGGCATCGGCCGGCAACTGGATCGGCACATTCGGGCCGATGATCGCGGTGTTGGGCTTGAGGAAGATCACCGGATCCTCGGGAGCCGCACCGCCCATCTCCTCGGCGTGGGCCTCGTAGTTCTTGCCCATGCAGATGACCTTGCTGGCCAGGATGGGCGCCAGCAGGCGGACGTCGGCCAGCGGCCAGCTCCGCCCGGTGAAGTTGGGGTTGCCGAACGGATGCTCGGCGATCTCTTTGCAGACGGCATCTGCACCGTCGCCTTCGACACTGACGAAAGCGACGCCGTCGGGACTGGCGATTCGACCTAAGCGCATTTTGACCAGGGTAGTGCGCAGTGTCTTACGACCAGCGCTGACGCCTCCGGTCGGTTTCCGTCAGCGCCCGTCGAACAGCGCGGCGAGGAAAGGCGTGGAGTCCGGAACGGAGGCCAGCACGGTGCCCGAGTGATCCTCGTCGGGATAGACCTTGAGGGTGACGTCCTGGCCGTTGGCGCGTAGCTGATCGGCAAGCTGCTGCGACATGTTCGGCGGAACATCGCGGTCCAGGAGCCCGACGCCGAGGAAGATCGGCCGGTCGTAGCCGCTGGTCGGTGTCCCCATGTAGGCGTCGAGAGCTTCCGGGAGGCCGGGCCGGGTCGCCAACGGCGCGCTGAAGTACGCCGTCGGTGTCATGCCGGCCAGCTGCTGATCGAGGTCCGGCTTGCACAGCGTCTCGGCCTTGTTGACCGCGTCCAGTCCGGCGGGGGTGAGCACGCTGTCGATGTCGAGATCGGGCCGCGCCTCGCGCAGTCCGGCGAGGATGTAGCCGGTGTAGCTGTTGGCCGCGGGTCCCAGATTCGGCGGCAGCAACATATCGGGGCCGGACTGTTCGACAATGCTCTGGACGTTGAACGGTGTCCCGGTCGCCACCACGCCGCGGTAGTCCAGACCGGTCCCCCGGCTGAATTCGGTGGCCCAGCGCGCACTGTTGACCGCAGCGCCGCCGCCCTGCGACTGACCGACGATGGCCCACTTCGGCGACAACGGCAGGTCCATGTGATGCATCGCGATCACCGAGTCGACGACGCTGTGGGCGGTGGCCACGCTGTTGAGATAGCTCATCAGCCCGGGGGTGCCCAGGCCGGCGTAGTCAGAGCCGACGATGGCGTAGCCCTGGTCGAGCCAGTGCGTCAGGTATTCGGCATCCCGTGCGCTGCGGGGCTGCGCCGACGGCGCGCAATCGTCACCGAGTCCCACCGTGCCGTGAGCCCACGCGATGGTCGGCCAGCCGCCGTCGGGTGCCTGGCCGTGCGGGATGAAGACCACAGCGGTACTAAGTGCGGCCGCATCATGCTGATCGACAGTCGAATACAAGATGCGGTAGGCACTCGCCGCCCCTGGCACCGACAGCGCCGGGTCGAGCGGAACCGTCTCGATCAGGGTGCCTGCCACCGGAATCGGTGCCTCATAGTGCCGGGCATCCAGGCCCGACCAGTTCGGTGCGACCGCCGCCACCGCCGTCGGCGCTGTCAGGAATCCACACGTCAGCAGGGCGGTGACCGCAAACCACATCTTCACGGTCACAGCCTAGGACAGGCTCGACGTTTCTCATATATTGGGATATCAGTTCAATATTTTGGGACATCCGTGGAACGATGCAGACATGCCGGTTTCGTCGATCAGCACGTTTCGCCGTTGGTCGATGTTGGTGATCGCGTTGACTGCGACCACATGTGCCAACGTGTTCATCAACGGCGCGGCATTTCTCATCCCCACCCTGCACGCCGAGCGCGGCCTGGATCTGGCGCAGGCGGGCCTGCTGTCGTCGATGCCGAGCTTCGGTCTGGTGGTCACGCTGATCGCCTGGGGCTACATCGTCGACCGGGTCGGTGAACGGATCGTGCTGACGGTGGGCTCGGCCCTGACCGCCGCCGCGGCGTTCGGAGCGTCCGCCGCGCATTCCCTGGTGGCCGTCGGTGTGTTCCTGCTACTGGGCGGAATGGCCGCAGCCAGCAGCAATTCGGCGAGCGGGCGGGTCGTGGTCGGCTGGTTCCCGCCCGACCAGCGTGGGCTCGCCATGGGAATCCGCCAGACGGCAACGCCTCTGGGTGTCGGACTGGGCGCGTTGGTCATCCCACGCCTGGCCGAATCCCACGGTGTGGCAACCGCATTGCTGTTTCCGGCGATCGTGTGTGTGCTGTCGGCGGTGATCTGTGCTGTGGGAGTGCTGGATCCGCCACGGCCGCCCCGTCACGAAGCACCGGCCGAACACCTGGCCAACCCGTACCGCGGCTCAAACGTGTTGTGGCGCATCCACGCAGTGTCGGTCCTACTGGTCGTGCCCCAGGGCCTGGTCTGGACCTTCACCCTGGTGTGGCTGATGAGCGATCGGGGTTGGTCTGCGGCCTCGGCGGGCACGCTGGTGACCCTCGCCCAATTACTCGGCGCGGCAGGCCGAATCGCCGCGGGCCGCTGGTCCGACGTGATCGGACAGCGGCTGCGACCCATCCGCACCATCGCGTTGGCGGCGGCAGCCACGATGGGGCTGCTGGCGCTCACCGACTGGCTGGGCTCCCCGATCAGTGTCGCCCTGATCGTGATCGCCTCGGTGATCACGGTGTCCGACAACGGTTTGGCGTTCACCGCAATCGCGGAGATCGCCGGCCCGTTCTGGAGTGGGCGCGCGCTGGGTACCCAGAACACCAGCCAGCATCTGGCCACCGCCAGCTCTGCGCCGTTGTTCGGTGCGCTGATCGGTGTGGCCGGATATCCCGTGGCGTTCGCAGTGTGCGCATTGTTGCCGTTGTTGGCGGTGCCGTTGGTTCCGGCCGATGAGCGCTCGCGCGAAGAGCATTAGGCCCGGGATCCGGTGCGCAAAGAACCGTAAGGCAGGGGGTCTCGGCCGACATACGCTGCACTGATGAGATCGGGCATCCCCAGTCGAGTAGGTGCGGCGAGCCGGCCGGGCAGAACCGGTCGTGTCGTATCCGCACTCTTGGCGCTCGTGCTGGCCACAAACGCATGTCAGGTGCACGACCAGCCGTCGAGCCCGCCGTCTCCAACCGCCCTGCCAGGGCGTCACGGCCCGCTGATCGCCTACACCGTGCCGAGAGCCACCCCATGGTTCGACTCGGGAGACGTGGGTTTCGTGCTGGCAGAAGGCTCGAATCCCATTGCCAACTGGAAAAAACAAGTTGGTGCGTCCAGGTTCGTGAGCTTGAGCAGGCCGGGCTTCACCACCGATACGAAGTACGCATTCACGCGGTACGCCGACGAACAGTTCGGGCGCTATCCCTACGACGGCGGCGATATGCACGCCGAGCTGGTGTGGATAGATGTGGCAAGCGGTCAAACTCACGAGGTGGCCATTCCAGCCCAGTCCCGCACCGACTCTCAACGGCCGAGTCGACCCGGCGCCCCGTATCCCTTGCAGGGCAGCACAATCGTCTGGCAGGCCCCGCGGGCAGCGGACGCTCCCGACGGTCAGGTAACCCTGATGCAGCTGGACCTCAGCCGGCCGAGCCCGATGCCCAGTGTGTTGCGCACTGTCCAATTACCGCCACGAACGCCCGAGCAACAGGCGGTACCGGCCGAAACCCAGGACTTCACCGGAAACGTGATCGGAACCGGCCATGGACGGGTGGCCATCGTCAAGAAGTACGGCTCAGACAGATTCACCCAGGCCGATCGCCTGTTCGTCGTCGATGCCGACGGCACCGTCCGCGATGTCGTGCACCAACCGACCAGGCAATGGGTGTCGGCGGTCTTCAGCCCCGACGGCACCCGATTCGCCTACGAAACCGGTGCCATCGACAAGACCGGCTCCTGCGACCGGCACCAGGTCACGGTGTTCGACTCGGCCACCGGCCACCAAGTTGCCGGGTTTCCACAGGGTCCCTTCGATGCGACCCCCAGGCCCTTCTTTTATGGCAATCAGAGCGGCGCGGTGTGGTGGACATCCGACGGGAGGTTGCGGGCCACCGCGGGTGCCGAGCAGTGCCCGACGAATCGGTCCGAGCCCACACCGGACGGCGGCGTGTGGGAGCTGGACGGCGGGCATTGGACACAAGTCGCGCCGTCGGGAACCTACCGCGACTACCCCCTGCCCAACGGGGACGCGGCGATCATCGCGAAGGTGCCCCGACCGTCCGATCAGCAGCAGCCCAACCAACCATCCACCGTCACAAGCTTGTTCATGCGCGAAGGCGATCAGCGCGTCCACATCGCCGATGTCGACGCCACCAGCGTCGCCGTGGCACCGGCCCAGCCCTGACAGCGCACGACCGAGCTCATTGACCCGGCGCGCTCATGTCCCCTGTCCCCGGGATTCCGTCGGCAAGTCCGTACCGCAGATGCACGATGCCGTTCGGGCTGGCGACCGGCGGTTGCAGCAGTGTGACGTTGGTGGGCACCGCGCCACCGTCGAATACTTTCTTCCCCGCCCCCAGCATGATCGGGTGCACCCACAGGTCGAGGCGATCAAAGAGCTTCTCGCGCAAGAGCGTCTGGACCAGGTTCAGGCTGCCGACGACCTTCACCTGCTCGTGCCGGTCCCGGATCTCGCGCACGGCGGCACCCAGATCCGGGCCGAGCTGAGAGGAGCCGGCCCACGACAGGTCAGGCTCGCCCCGGGAGGCGACGTACTTGGGGATGCTGTTGAACAGCGTGCCGAAGTCGTCCGTCTGGTGCGGCCAGTAAGCGGCGAAGATGTCGTACGTCCGGCGCCCGAGCAGGAGGGCATCGGTGCCCTCGTATGCAGCGCCGACCTGGGCGCCCGAAACGTCGTCGATCAGTGGCGCCTGCCAGCCGCCGAATGAGAACCCCTCGGGGTCCTCGTCAGGGCCGCCGGGCGCCTGCGCGACGAGGTCCAGGGTCGCGAATAGTTCGATGTCGATGAGTCCCATGCCCATATAGACCGACCGGCGCCGAAAGACTCATCGCCTCGATGATCGACTCTGCAGCCAGGACACCAAAGTGCGAGTGACGCGCACCCTCAGCGCAGAGTTGGTGCCGTCGACCGACGGGGACGCAGCATCAACGCCGCGGCCAGAAAACACAACGCACCGATGAAGGTGCCGAAATTGGCGAGCCGCTCGTCGACCGTCACGCCGGTCTTGCGGACGAATGCGGCGAGCGCGGAGACCCCGAATGCCACACAGCCCATCATGTTTACCCACGCGGCCTGCCAGCCAACGGATTTCGGCGACCACGCACCGACCGCCAGCACTGCCAGCACGCCGCTGAGCAGGAAGGCCAGTGAGCCGGTCGCATCGGGGGCCCAGACGAACCGGCGCTCGGCCAGTACCGCGTGGGCCCAGACCGACACGCCGGTGCTGAGGTTGAACAGGAGGGTCCCGGCGAATTGTGTGGCCGCCGACCACCAGTCGAGTCCGCGTCCGGCGAGCACTAGCTGGATGCCCGCGGCCGTGGTGAAAAACCACGAGCCGATGAAGCACAGCGTGTTCGTCACGCCGGCACCGGCCAGCGCCGGAAAGCCCGGCACGGTGGCGGCCGCGAAGAACGACGATCCGATGGCGAACAGCCAACACTGCCGCGTCAGGGTGGCGAAGCGGGCAGTCACCGCCGACTCAGCGCCGAACCACCGGCTACAGCAGCGACAGGATCCGCTCGCCGACCTCGCTGGTCGAGAGCTTCGCGTCGCCGCGGGTGGCCAGGTGCTCGCTGACGGCCTTGTCGACCCGCGCCGCCGCGTCGGTCTCGCCGAGGTGGGTCAGCAGCAGTGCCACGCTCATCACCGCGGCCGTCGGATCGGCGATCCCCTGCCCGGCGATGTCGGGTGCACTGCCGTGCACCGGCTCGAACATCGACGGGTTCGTGCCCGTCGCATCGATATTGCCCGAGGCGGCCAGGCCGATACCGCCGGAAACTGCGGCCGCCAGGTCGGTGATGATGTCGCCGAACAGGTTGTCGGTGACGATCACGTCGAACCGGCCGGGATCGGTGACCATGTGGATGGTGGCGGCATCGATGTGCTGGTAAGCCGTCTCGACGTCCGGGTATTCCGTACCGACCTCGTCGACGGTGCGCTTCCACAGCGAGCCGGCGAACGCCAGCACGTTGTTCTTGTGCACCAGAGTCAGGTGTTTGCGTCGCGCGCGGGCTTTCTCGAACGCATAACGCACCACGCGCTCCACGCCGAACCGGGTGTTGGTGGACACCTCGGTGGCAACCTCGTGCGGGGTGCCCACCCGGATCGCGCCGCCGGTGCCGGTGTAGGGACCTTCGGTGCCCTCGCGCACCACCACGAAGTCGATCTCCGGGTTGCCGGCCAAGGGACTGGAAACCCCGGCGAACAACTTCGACGGCCGCAGGTTCACGTGGTGGTCCAACGCAAACCGCATGTTGAGCAGCAACCCGCGTTCGAGCACACCACTGGGGACCGACGGATCGCCGATGGCGCCCAACAGGATTGCGTCATAGCCCTTGAGCTCCTCGACGAATCCCTCGGGCAGGGTCTCCCCCGTCGCGTGGTAACGCCGCGCGCCCAGGTCGTATTCAGTCCGGTCCACGCCGGGCA
This sequence comes from Mycolicibacterium arcueilense, assembly GCF_058536225.1. Lineage (NCBI taxonomy): Bacteria > Bacillati > Actinomycetota > Actinomycetes > Mycobacteriales > Mycobacteriaceae > Mycobacterium > Mycolicibacterium arcueilense. Next base: position 1,228,320 of record NZ_JBZTYL010000007.1, on the reverse strand, counting down.
GCACCGCGTCGAGCACCTTCAGCGCCTCGGCGATGACCTCCGGACCGATGCCGTCACCGGCGATTACAGCGAGTTTCATGACAGGTCGACCACTTCCAGCGTCGTGGCGTCAACGGCAGCGGCAAGCGCCGAACGCACATCCTCTGGCACGTCGGTGTCCAGCCGCAGCATCACGATGGCACTGTCGCCATCGACGTCCTGGCTCAGCTGCGCGGCCAGGATGTTGACGTCCGCCCCACCCAGCAGGGTGCCGATCTTGCCGAGGGCGCCCGGCTGATCGTTGTAGTGGACGATGAGGTTGTAGCCCTCGGCGCGCAGGTCGAAGTTGCGGCCGTTGATCTGGACGATTTTCTCTACCAGCTGCGGCCCCGACAGGGTGCCCGCGACGTTCACCGCGCTGCCGTCGGCGTGCACGACGCGCACGTCGACCACGCTGCGGTGGTTGGGACTCTCGGTGGCGGTGCTGATCTCGGAGGCCACGCCACGGTCGGCGGCCAGCGTCGGAGCGTTGACGAACGTCACCTGCTCGTCGACCACCGCGGAGAACAGCCCGCGCAGCGCCGACAGCCGCAGGATCTCGACGTCTTCGGACGCCAGCTCGCCGCGTGCCTGGACGGTGAGCGACACCGGGGCCGCATCGGACAGGGCACCGGCCAGCAGACCGAGCTTGCGCACCAGGTCCAGCCAGGGCGCCACCTCTTCGCCGACGGCGCCGCCGACGTTGACGGCGTCCGGCACGAATTCGCCGGCCAGGGCGAGCTTCACGCTGGCGGCAACATCGGTACCGGCCCGGTCCTGCGCCTCTGCGGTCGAGGCACCCAGGTGCGGGGTCACGACGACCTGCGGCAGCTCGAACAGCGGGCTGTCGGTGCACGGTTCGGTCGAGAACACGTCCAGACCGGCGGCACGCACATGGCCGCTCGTGATGGCGTCGGCCAGGGCCTGCTCATCGATCAGACCACCGCGGGCGGCGTTGACGATGATGACGCCCGGCTTGGTCTTGGCCAGGTTCTCCTTGCCGAGCAGGCCGGCGGTCTCCTTGGTCTTCGGCAGGTGCACCGAGATGAAGTCGGCACGGCCGAGCAGCTCCTCCAGCGGCAGCAACTCGATACCGAGCTGGGCGGCGCGGGCCTGCGAGACGTAGGGGTCGTACGCCACGATGTGGGCGCCGAAGGCGGCCAGGCGCTGGGCGACCAGCTGACCGATGCGGCCCAGACCGACGACACCGACGGTCTTGTCGAAGATCTCGACACCCGAGAACGACGACCGCTTCCAGGTGTGGTCGCGCAGGGTCGCGTCGGCGGCGGGGATCTGCCGCGCCGTGGACAGCAGCAGGGCCAGGGCGTGCTCGGCCGCACTGTGGATGTTGGAGGTCGGCGCGTTGACGACGAGCACCCCGCGGGCGGTCGCGGCGTCGACGTCGACGTTGTCCAGGCCGACACCCGCGCGGGCGACGATCTTGAGTTTGGGGGCCGCGGCGATGACCTCGGCGTCCACCGTGGTGGCGGAACGCACCAGCAGCGCGTCGGCTTCCGGCACCGCAGCGAGCAGCTTCTCGCGGTCCGGACCGTCGACCCACCTGACCTCTACCTGGTCGCCGAGGGCGGCGACGGTCGATTCCGCGAGCTTGTCGGCAATCAAAACAACGGGGAGACTCACGCGGACAGCCTAGTGTGTGCGCCCTACCACAGCCGAACCGCGTGCGGTGTACTGATGGGCGTGGACGTCACAATCGTCGGCAGCGGCCCCAACGGCCTGTCCGCCGCGGTCATCTGTGCCCGGGCCGGACTGGCCGTACGCGTCATCGAAGCGCAACCCACCGCAGGCGGCGGGGCACGCACCCTGCCCGACCCGGAATATCCCGGAGTCAGCCACGACATCTGTTCAGCGGTGCACCCACTGGCGTTGGCGTCGCCGTTCTTCGCCGCCTACGACCTGACTGCCCGTGGGGTGCAACTGGCGGTCCCCGAGATCTCCTACGCCAGCCCGTTGCAGCACCGCCCGGCGGCGATCGGTTACCGCGACATCGAGCGCACGTGCTCCGAACTGGACCACGGAGATTCCTGGCGACGGCTGCTCGGTCCGCTGGCTGCCGAGTGCGATGACGTGGTCGGCCTGATCCTCGGCGACAAGAGGTCGCTACCACCGTCGCTGACCGCGGCGGCCCGTGTCGCGCCCCGATTACTCACCCAAGGCACCCCGCTGTGGCGCACCCTGGCAGGCGAAGACGCCCGCGCGCTATTCAGTGGTGTTGCAGCACACACGATTTCGACGATGCCGTCGCTGGTTTCCGGCGGGGCCGGTCTGATGCTGGCGACGCTGGGGCATGCGGTCGGATGGCCGATCCCGATCGGTGGATCCCAGGCCATCCCGGACGCGCTGATCGCCGATCTCACTGCGCACGGCGGCGAACTCGTCCTCGGACACGAGGTCACTGAACCGCCGTCGGGCGTGGTCATCTACGACACCGCACCGACCGCCCTGCTGTCGATCTACGGCAAGGCCCTGCCGCCTCGCTACGCGCGGGCGTTGAGCCGCTACCGCTACGGGCCCGGAGTGGCGAAGGTCGATTTCGTACTGAACGGCGAGATCCCTTGGCGTGACCCGCGTCTGGCCCAGGCGCCGACACTGCACCTGGGTGGCAGCCGGGCACAGATGGCACTGGCCGAGTCCGAGATCGCCGCGGGCCGTCACGCCGAGTGGCCGATGGTGCTGGGCGCGCTCCCCCACATCGCCGACGCATCCCGCATCGATGACGCCGGCCGCCGCCCGCTGTGGACCTATGTCCACGTACCCAACAATTCGACGCGGGACATGGCCACGGCGGTCACCGACATCTTCGAACGATTCGCCCCGGGCTTCCGCGATCTGGTGGTCGGGGTCCGCAGCGTGCCCGCGTCCCGGATGGACGAGCACAACGCCAACCTGGTCGGCGGCGATATCGGTGTGGGCGGCAACAACATGACCAGCGCACTGCTGGGCCCCACTCCACGGTTCGACCCCTGGACCACACCGATCCCCAAGGCCTACCTGTGCTCGTCGGCCACTCCGCCGGGTGGTGGCGTGCACGGGATGGCCGGGTTCTACGCCGCCCGCACCGTGCTCAAACGCGAGTTCGGTATGCGGGATCTGCCTAAGCTGGCACCATGACCACTCCTGCACCCAAGGTCGCCGTCATCTACTACTCCGCGACCGGACACGGCACGCACATGGCCCAGCGCGTCACCGCCACCGCCGAGGCCGCAGGCGCCGAGGTGCGGTTGCGGCCCGTCGCCGAGACCGCCGATCCGGAGTCTTTCGCCCACAATCCGGCCTGGACCGCGAATTACGGAGCCACCAAGGATCTTCCGACTGCCACCGGTGACGACATCGTCTGGGCGGACGCCGTGATCTTCGGCTCCCCCACCCGATTCGGTTCTGTCGCTTCGCAATTGCGCGCGTTCCTCGATTCGCTCGGCGGCCTGTGGTCACAGGGCAAGCTCGCCGACAAGGTCTACGCCGGGTTCACCTCGACCAACACCGCGCACGGCGGGCAGGAGACCACGCTGCTGACGCTCTACGTGACGCTGATGCACTGGGGCGGCATCATCGTGCCGCCGGGCTACACCGATCCACTCAAGTTCGCCGACGGCAACCCGTACGGCGCGAGCCTGCTGGCCAACCACGACAACATCAGCGAGTTCGACGACACCACCTACGACGCGCTGGATCACCTGGCCCGGCGAGTCGTCAGCGTGGCGGCGCGGCTGGGTTCGTAGCCGCCGACGGCCGGCCGATTTCGCCCAACAGGGCGGACACCCGGGGCCGGCGCTCTACAGTCGACTTGGTCAGACCTTTGCATTCAACTCGAGGGGGCGACGAGGTGTCGACTCGATACGTGCAGCGAGTGGCGACCGCCTGCGGCGCAGCCATCATGTTGGCCGCGGTGGTGTCGTGCGGCTCGGAAAAACCGATCCAGAAGATCGAAGAAGACGTCACCATTCCGCAGATGACGATCGGCGAGACGATAACGGGTCAGCCGGAAGCACCGGCCGGTGACACGGAGACGCCGACGGCGCCACCGACGGTTCCCGAGACGCCGAAGGCCACCCCGCCGATCACCACCCCGCCGCAGGTCGCCGTCCCGCACTGACGGTGATTTCGCGGCGGGAAAACTGCTGCACTGCAATACTGCCGAGGCCGCTTAGATTTGATGCGTGAACTTTGGGGGCGTCGCACGGTTGGTGGGATCCGTCCCACACCTGGATCCGGTCATGAAGTTGTTCGCAGTGGGCGACCTGGAGCTCTATCACGTGAGCCCACCGCTACACGGGTACAACGTCGTCGCCGCCGCGCAGACGATGTGGGCCATGCGAGCGCAGTGCATCTACCCGGACGGCCGCATCGAGCCGGCCGAGCCCGACGATCCGGTGTCGACCGAACTCTACGGCGTGGTCGGTGAAGGGCTGCAGATCGACAGCACCGAGAAGCTTCCCGGCAGCGCCGAAGGGAGAAATGTGGCCCGCACGCTTGCGGCGATCGGCTACCGAATTGCCTAGAAATGCCGAAAGGCCAGTTATCGCACGCGTTTTTGTGAAACGCGTGCAATAACTGGCCAGTGAACGCAGCAGTTAGGCCGTTTCGGTGATCGGCCGGTCGACCCAGCTCATCAGGTCGCGCAGCTTCTTGCCGGTGACCTCGATCGGGTGCTCGGCGTTGGCCTTGCGCAGCGCCTCGAGCTCCTTGTTGCCGCCCTCGACGTTGGCGACCAGGCGCTTGACGAAGGTGCCGTCCTGGATGTCGGTCAGGATGTCCTTCATGCGCTTCTTGGTGTCGGCGTCGATGACCCGCGGGCCCGACAGGTAGCCGCCGAACTCCGCGGTGTCGGACACCGAGTAGTTCATCCGGGCGATGCCGCCCTCGTACATCAGGTCGACGATGAGCTTGAGCTCGTGCAGCACCTCGAAGTAGGCCATCTCCGGGGCGTAGCCCGCCTCGACCATGACCTCGAAGCCGGCCTTGACCAGCTCTTCGGTGCCACCGCAGAGCACGGCCTGCTCACCGAACAGGTCGGTCTCGGTCTCTTCCTTGAAGGTGGTCTTGATGACACCGGCGCGGGCACCACCGATGGCGGCGGCGTACGACAGTGCCAGGGCCTGGCCCTCGCCCTTCGGATCCTGGTCGACGGCGATCAGGCAGGGCACACCCTTGCCGTCGACGAACTGGCGACGCACCAGGTGGCCGGGCCCCTTGGGAGCGACCATGCCGACGGTGACGTTGGCCGGAGCCTTGATCAGACCGAAGTGGATGTTGAGGCCGTGGCCGAAAAACAGCGCGTTGCCGTCCTGCAGGTTGGGCTCGATGTCGTTCTTGAAGATCTCGGCCTGCGCGGTGTCAGGCGCGAGCACCATGATCACGTCGGCCCACTTGGCGACCTCGGCCGGGGTGTCGACCTCGAGACCCTGCTCTTCAACCTTGACGCGGGACTTCGAGCCCTCTTTCAGGCCGACCTTGACCTGCACGCCCGAGTCGCGCAGCGACAGCGAATGCGCGTGCCCCTGGCTGCCGTAGCCGATGACGGCGACCTTGCGACCCTGGATGATCGACAGGTCCGCGTCGGCGTCGTAAAACATCTCAACTGCCATGCGAAATTTTCCTTCTCTTTCTAGCTCTACAGCCGACTAACGCTACTTGACGTGCTTACTTCACTGCGCTGATACCACGGGGTCCGCGCGAGACCGACACCATGCCGGACTGTGCGATCTCACGGATACCGTAGGGCTCCAGGACCCGCAGCAGGGCCTCCAGCTTTTCCGAGGTCCCGGTGGCCTCGACGGTCAGGGACTCGGTCGAAACGTCAACCACCTTGGCGCGGAACAGGTTCACCGCTTCGATGACCTGACCGCGGTTGCTCGCGTCGGCGCGCACCTTGATCAGGGCGAGTTCGCGGGAGACCGAGCTGTCGTCCTCCTGCTCGACGATCTTGATCACATTGACCAGCTTGTTGAGCTGCTTGGTGATCTGCTCCAGCGGCGATTCCTCGACGCTGACGACGATCGTCATCCGCGACATGTGCTTCTGCTCGGTGGCACCGACAGCCAGGGACTGGATGTTGTAGCCACGACGGGAGAACAGCGTGGCGACCCGGGCGAGAACGCCAGGTTTGTCCTCGACCAGCACCGAAAGCGTGTGGGTGGGCGTGGTGTTGCTCATCAGGCGTGCCCCTCGGCGTCGTTTTCGTCGAACAGCGGCCGGATGTCCCGAGCTGCCATGATCTCGTCGTTGCTGGTGCCGGCCGCGACCATCGGCCACACCTGCGCATCCGCACCGACGATGAAGTCGATGACCACCGGGCGGTCGTTGATGGCCCGGGCCTGGTTGATGACGTCCTCGACGTCCTCGGCCCGCTCGCAGCGCAGCCCGACGCAGCCCAGCGCCTCGGCCAGCTTGACGAAGTCCGGGATCCGACGCGAGTGCGTGGCCAGATCGGTCTGGCTGTAGCGCTGGTCGTAGAACAGCGTCTGCCACTGCCGCACCATGCCCAGGTTGCCGTTGTTGATCAATGCCACCTTGATCGGCGCGCCTTCGATGGCACAGGTGGCCAGCTCCTGGTTGGTCATCTGGAAGCAGCCGTCACCGTCGATGGCCCACACCTCGGCCTCGGGGCGGGCGAACTTGGCACCCATGGCCGCCGGGACGGCGAAGCCCATGGTGCCGAGGCCACCGGAGTTCAGCCACGTCTTGGGGTTCTCGTACTTGACGAACTGCGCGGCCCACATCTGGTGCTGGCCGACCCCGGCGACATAGACCGCCTCGGGTCCGGCGATCTGACCCAGCTTCTCGATGACGTACTCGGGGCTCAGGCTGCCGTCGCTCTGCGGGCCGTAGCTCAGCGGGTAGGTCGTCTTGAGGCCGGACAGGTACTCCCACCAGGCGTCCAGTTTCAGTGCGGCACTGGTCGTTCCATCGCGGCGCAGCACCTCGATCAGATCGGTGATGACGGCCTTCACGTCACCCACGATGGGCACGTCGGCGTGCCGGTTCTTGCCGATCTCGGCGGGGTCGATGTCGGCGTGGATCACCTTGGCCTCAGGGGCGAACGAGGACAGCTGACCGGTGACGCGGTCGTCGAACCGGGTGCCGAGGGCGATCAGCAGGTCGCTCTTCTGCAACGCGCCCACCGCGGCCACGGTGCCGTGCATGCCCGGCATCCCCAGGTGCTGCGGGTGGCTGTCCGGGAACGCGCCGCGGGCCATGAGCGTGGTGACGACCGGGATACCGGTCAGCTCAGCCAGCTCGAGCAGTTCGGCACTGGCCTCACCACGGATCACACCACCACCGACGTAGAGGACCGGCTTGTGCGCGGCGGCGATCAGCTTGGCGGCCTCGCGCACCTGACGGCTGTGCGGCTTGGTGTTGGGCTTGTACCCGGGCAGGTCCATCTGCGGAGGCCAGGAGAAAATGCACTGGGCCTGCAGGATGTCCTTGGGAACATCGACGAGCACCGCGCCCGGGCGCCCCGAGCTGGCGATGTAGAAGGCCTCGGCCATCACCTGGGCGATGTCGTCACCGTTGCGCACCAGGAAGTTGTGCTTGGTGATCGGCATGGTCATGCCGGTGATGTCGGCTTCCTGGAAGGCGTCGGTGCCGATCAGGCTGCGACCCACCTGCCCGGTGATGGCCACCACGGGGATGGAGTCCATCTGGGCGTCGGCCAGCGGGGTGATCAGGTTGGTCGCGCCGGGGCCGGAGGTGGCCATCATCACGCCGACCTTGCCCGTCGCGTGGGCATAGCCGCTGGCGGCGTGGCCGGCGCCCTGCTCATGGCGGACCAGCACGTGGCGCAGCTTCTGCGAGTCGAACAGCGGATCGTAGACCGGCAGCACGGCGCCACCGGGGATCCCGAAGACGACGTCGACGCCGAGCTCTTCCAACGACCGGACGACCGCCTGGGCGCCGGTGAGCTGCTGCGGTGCAACCCGGTTGGGCTGACCCGTTTCTGATTTGGCGGTGCTTGCGCCGTTGGCAGGCGCGGTTCCCGACCGGGCTGGCGGTCGCGTTGTCGGTGCGCTCACGATGTCCTCTTCACGGTCTGCTTCACATTCCTCTTCAGGAAGTTCAATTTTTCATTGATTCCGGCGCGCTTGTGGGCAAATAAAAAACCCCCGTCAGCCGGTAGCTGTACGAGGGTGGCGCGTCGATGCGGTTTGCTATGCCCGGCAGAGGGCTAGCGCGGCATCAACGCGCCAACCAATTACTACGAGCAATCCGGGGTTCTGCATAGCACCCGACGGTAGCTGCCGTACAGGTTAAAGGTCAAATTGGTTCCGCCGAGGTCCGGTTGCCCGGTGACGCCGGCGGGCCGCCCGCCGGGTGGTGCAAGGATGAACCTGTGAGCGCACGATCGGCAACCGCCCCTGTCGTCATCCGGATATCGCCCATGGCGCACCTGGCAGTCGGATTCCTGACGCTCGGCCTGCTGACGCTGGTCCTGAGCAATCCGACCTGGTTCTCGGTGCTACTGGTGATCCCGATTGCGTTGTCGGCGGCCATCATCCGGTACCGCACGACCGCCGATGCCGACACCGTCACCGCGCGGTCGCTGACGCGCAGCCGCACGGTGTCGTGGACGGAGATCAAGGGGTTGCGGTTCGACCGGTCATCTTGGGCGATCGCAGATTTGAGCGACGGGACGGACCTGCGCCTGCCCGCCGTGACGTTCGCAACACTGCCGTTGCTCACCGAGGTGAGCGGCGGCCGCGTACCGAATCCGTACGCCTAACGGTTCAAACGACCTTCAGCGCCGTCTTAACCCAGCGGGTTGCCGCCGTTGAGCAGCACCCAGATGGCGATGCCGCCGGCCACGCCGAGCACCAGGGCCACGAACGAACCCACGAAGGGGCGCCGGGCCCAGCCGCGGCCGGCGTCGAATCCGTAGCGACCCGGCCCGGTCAGGATGATCGCGGCCGCGGCGACGACGACGATCAACCGGTATTCGGTGCCGTCGGTGATGACTTCCGCGAGGCGGGCCTGCTCATGCGCCGCCATCGCCGTGGCCAGCACCCCGTTGATCAGGTAGGCCAGCGCGCCGGCCGCCGCGATCGGGGTGAACAACCCGAGGACCAGCAGTACGCCGGCGGCGATCTGCCCGCCGGTGGCGGCGTAGGTCAGGATGTCGGCGTTCTTGAAGCCCATCTCGTCCAGCGACGAGTTGAACCCGTCCAACCCGGGGCCGCCCCACCAGCCGAAGGCCTTCTGCAGGCCGTGGATGATCATCAGCCCGCCCAGCGCGACGCGCAGGATCAGCAGGCCGAGGTCCTGGGTGCCGCGTCGACCGGCTGCCCGGACCCGGTCGTCGATGAACTCGTCACGCTCGATCTCCGCAGGTTCGGCCGCGAAGGGGCCCATGGGGGCGGGCCCTCCGGCTTGCACGTACGGCAGTGGCTCCGGGTCGGAGACCAGGCTGAATGCGGACTGGTCGCCCGATTTCGAGTCGTAGCGGGGAATGGCGGTGGTCTCGAAGTCGCCGCCGTAGTTCTCCGACGGCAGGTCGTCTTCGGGGTCGACCAGGCTGGCCCCGGCCGGCCTGGCGGAATCGTCCGAGTAACCCGGTCGTTGCCAGGCTTGTGGGTCCTGTGGGTGGCTGGTCACAGCTGCCAGGGTAAGTGCAAGTTCGGTCCGATCCGGGTATTTACCCCGGCGCTTCCGCCTGGTATCGACCTGCTACGGATACGACGGGCGGTCCCGACGTGGCGCGCACTGCCGAGCGATCCGTAATCTGGCGGCATGAAATCGCGCCGGCTGATGGGGGTGGCCGCCGTTCTGTGTGCCGCGATGCTTGTCGGGTCGGGCTGTGCCCGGTTCGACGCGGCCCAGTCCGAACCTTTCACCACCGAGCCCAAGATGGCACCGGGGCCGACCACGACACCCCCGCCGCCGCCACCGCTGCCGGCCAAGCCGTTCCCCAAGGAATGCAAGGCGACAGGGGTCATGCAGGGCTGCCTGGACAGCACCAGCGGTCTGATCATGCTGCCCGACAGCCAGTCCGCACTGGTCGCCGAGAGGCTCACCGGCGCGGTCAAGCAGGTGTCGGTGAAGGCCGAGCCGAAGGTCAAGGTGACGATCCCGGTCGATCCGTCCGGTGACGGCGGCCTGATGGACATCGTGCTGTCGCCGACCTACGGCCAGGACCGGCTGATGTACGCCTATGTCAGCACTCCGACAGACAACCGCGTGATCCGCATCGCCGACGGCGACGTGCCGAAGCCCATCCTCACCGGCATCCCGAAGGGCGCCACCGGCAACATGGGGGCGCTGACGTTCACCAGCAAGACCACCCTGCTGGTGCAGACGGGCGATGCCGGCGACCCGGTATTGGCCGCCGACCCCGCATCGCTGGCAGGCAAGGTGCTGCGCATCGAGCAGCCCACCACCGTCAACCAGGCCCCAATCACCACGGCGCTCAGCGGCCTGGGTGGCGCGGGCGGCATGTGCGTCGATTCGTCGGACGGCTCGCTCTACGTCACCGACCGCACGCCGAGCGCCGACCGACTGCAGCGCATCACGAAGGATTCCAAGATCTCCACGGTGTGGACCTGGCCGGACCGGCCCGGCGTCGCCGGGTGCGCCGCCCTGGAGGGCACGGTGTTGGTGAACCTGGTCAGCGTCAAGAAGACCGTCGCCGTACGCCTCGCACCCGATACCGGCGCGGTCACCGGTGACCCGGAGGTGGTCCGGGAGAACGTGCGCGGTCATGCGTGGGCGTTGCAGCTCTCCCCCGACGGCAACGTGTGGGGTGCGACCGTGAACCGGACCGCCGGCGATGCCGAGAACTTCGACGACGTCGTCTTCCCGCTGTTCCCGCAGGGCGGCGGCTTCCCGCGCAGCAATGCCGACAACACCTAGGGCACAAGACATTTCGGCCTAGATCGACTCTCCGGACCTGACCGGACCCGGCAGCGTCAATCGGTCGATATGAATACAACGCACACAATGTGCCCTTAGAAATGGTTCGTCTATCACGTACCATTACCCGGGTGCCTGACCGCCAGCGCCGCAGATATGCACCGCGGCTACCGCGTGAAGAGCGGCGCGAGCAACTGCTGGACGCAGCTTTGACGGTGCTCCACGATTGCCCCCTGCACGAGCTGACCATGGAGGGCGTCGCCGAGGCCGGCGGCGTCGGCAAACCCGTTCTCTATACCGCGTTTCGGACCCGCACCGAACTGGTGGCTGCGTTGCTCGTCCGCGAGCATCAGCGGGGCCTGAGCCAGGTCCTGACCACCCTGCCCGAGAATCTGTCGGTAACCGGACCGGCAGATGCCTACACGGCGACGGTCACCGGTTTCCTGCGCTGCGTGTTAGAGAATCCGGCCCGCTGGCGGCTCATCCTCACCGAACCCGACACCGCGCCGCGGGATGTCCACGCAGCGGTCCGCAACGCCCGCAACCAGATCCTCGCGGAGCTCGAGCAAATGGCGAAGGCGGGCATAGCGGTGGATCCCCGGCTTTCCGCACTGGATCCCGAGCTTCTCGGCCACACCTTGCTGTCGTTCGCGGAGATGCTCGGCCGTCTGGCTGTGCACGACCCCGCCAGCTACCCGCGCGAACGGCTCGAACAATATGCCGCCGCTGCGATGACGATGTTCGCCGGCTCGGTCAAGTAGCCGCGGCTACCCGTTCTGACCGCAGGCCGCCAGCACCAGCTCGCGAACCCGGGCTGCGTCGGCCGAGCCCTTGGTTGCCTTCATCACCGCACCGACGATCGCCCCGGCGGCCTGGACCTTGCCACCGCGGATCTTGTCCGCGACATCGGGCTGAGCCTCGAGCGCTTTATCAATGGCAGCCTGGATCACCGAGTCGTCACGCACGAGCGCGAGCCCGCGGTCGGCCATCACCTGTTCGGGTTCGCCCTCGCCGGCCAGGACTCCTTCGATGACCTGGCGGGCCAGCTTGTTGGACAGCTTGCCGTCGTCGACGAGTTTGACCACGGCGGCGACCTGGGCCGGGGTGATCGGCAGTGCCTCGAGTTCGACCTCGGACTCGTTCGCCTTCTGCACCAGGAAGTTGCCCCACCAGGCGCGGGCGGCCTCACTGGAGGCACCGTGGGAGACAGTGGCGGCCACCAACTCCACCGCACCGGCGTTGACCAGGTCACGCATCACCTCGTCGGAGATGCCCCAGTCCTCCTGAATCCGCTTGCGCGCCAACCACGGCAGCTCAGGGATGGTCTGGCGCAGGCGTTCGACGAGCTCCGCGTCGGGGGCGACAGGCTCGAGATCGGGCTCGGGAAAGTACCGGTAGTCCTGCGCGGTCTCCTTGCTGCGACCCGGCGAGGTGTAGCCGTCCTCGTGGAAATGCCGTGTCTCCTGGGTGACCGTGCCACCGGAATTGAGAACCGCTGCCTGGCGGCGCATCTCATACCGGACGGCAACCTCGACGCTCTTGAGCGAGTTCACGTTCTTGGTCTCGGTGCGGGTGCCGAACTCGCTGGCTCCGACCGGCTTGAGTGACAGGTTCGAGTCGCACCGCATCGACCCCTGGTCCATCCGGACATCCGATACACCCAAGCCACGCAACAGGTCTCGCAGCGCGGTCACATAAGCACGGGCGATCTCGGGTGCCCGCGCCCCGGTGCCCTCGATAGGCCTGGTGACAATCTCGATCAGCGGAACACCGGCACGGTTGAAATCAGCGAGCGAGGTCGTCGCCCCCGCGATACGGCCGGTGTCGCTGCCAAGGTGGGTCAGCTTGCCGGTGTCCTCCTCCATGTGCGCACGCTCGATCTCGACGCGGAAGGTGGTGCCATCGTCGAGCGGCACGTCGAGGTATCCGTCGATCGCGATCGGCTCGTCGTACTGCGAGATCTGGTAGTTCTTCGGCTGGTCCGGGTAGAAGTAGTTCTTCCGGGCGAACCGGCCCCACGGCGCGATATCGCAGTTGAGTGCGAGGCCGATGCGGATCGCCGACTCGACCGCCGCCTCGTTGAGCACCGGCAGCGAACCGGGCAGCCCCAGGCACACCGGGCAGACCAGGGTGTTGGGCTCGGCACCGAACCGGTTGGCGCAGCCGCAGAACATCTTGGTGGCCGTGGACAGCTCGACGTGTACCTCCATGCCCATCACGGGCTCATAGGTGGCGATGACGTCGTCGTAGTCAACGAGTTCAGCGGTAGCGACAGACATGCCGTCGATCCTAGTGGGGCGGCGTTTCAGGCCAGTCCGGGGTGGACGCCGGGGATCAGGCCGGCCGCGGCCGACAACCGGCGCAGCAGGTGGCGCAGCGCGGTGCGCTCCTCGTCGGACAGCGACGCGGTCACCTCATCCTCGAGCGCACGGCCGGCGGAGTCGAGAGCCGGGACCAGTTCCCGTGCCCGCCCGGTCAGAGATACGGCGAATGCCCGCCGGTCATCTGGATGCGGCCGGCGTTCGACGAGGCCCTCGGCCTCCAGCGTGTCGATCAGCGCGACCATCACATTGCGGTGCAGCCCGAGGCGTTCGCAGAGCTCGCGTTGCGACTGCCCGTCGACTCCGGCCAGCGCCAGCAGAACCGCGGTGGCCCTGGGATGCAGCCCCAACGGCTCCAGCTTGGCCCTGAAGCCATCGGCCACATACGCGCCGAGCTGGGACAGCAGGAACGGGATGCGCTCGTCGAGAGCGGACACACCGGTCGGTTCCTCAGCCATGCCGCCAACACTAGCACCGTTGATGATTGTCATATAGCGTGATTGTCACTATTAGTGACTAATTGGGAGGCAACATGCGAATCGTCATCTTCGGCGCCAACGGGGCAACCGGACGTCTGCTCACCCGCCGGGCCCTCGACGCCGGGCACAGCGTCGTGGCAGTCACCCGCCACCCCGAGGCGTTCCCCGTTACCGGCGCCGCACTCACCGTGGCCGAGGCCGACGTGCGGGACGCGGACGCGGTCACCGCCGCCGTCGACGGCGCCGACGCGGTGCTGTCCACCCTCGGCGTCACGTTCACGATGGATCCCGTCGACACCTACTCGGCCGGCGTGGGCAACATCGTCACGGCGATGCGCCGGACCGGGGTCGAGAGGTTGGCCGTCGTGAGTTCCACCGCCGTCGCCGACTATCCCGGCCGCACCGATACGCCATTCGCGCTGCGTCTGGTCCAGCCCGTAATCAGCCGCATCTTCGGCAGGACCCTCTACGCCGACATGCGCCGCATGGAGGACGTCGTGGCCGCCAGTGGACTGAACTGGACGATCGTGCGGCCGTCGGGCCTGTTCGACCTGCCGAACGTCACCGACTACATTGCCGGCCAGTGCGACCCGGTGGGCGCGTTCACCTCACGCACCGACCTTGCCGACTACCTGCTGAAGCTGGCCGATTCACCGGAAACCGGTGCGACCGTGACGGTTTCGACGACAGCCGACACCCCGTCCATGTGGCAGCTGCTACGCCGCGAGGCGCTCAAGAGCGCATGAATATCGCCCGCGGACCCAGGCCTAGCCGAAGAACTCGGCGGCGTCGTCGTAACGGGACTGCGGTACCAGTTTGAGGTGGCGGGTCGCATCGGCCAGCGATACCCGGCCGATGTCCTGCCCCTGCAACGACACCATCATCCCGAACTCACCGGCATGCGCGGCGTCGGCCGCGTTCACACCGAACCGAGTGGCCAGTACGCGGTCATAAGCCGTCGGGGTACCGCCACGCTGCACGTGGCCGAGGACCGTGACGCGCACATCCTTTTTGATCCGCTTCTCCACCTCGAGCGCCAATTGCTGTGCCACACCGGTGAATTTCTCATGCCCGAACTCGTCCATGCCGCCCTGACGTAGTTGCATGGTGCCCTCGGCCGGCTTCGCCCCCTCTGCCACCACGCAGATGAAGTGTGACGATCCGTGCTGGAACCGCTTCTTGACCAGCCGGCACACTTCCTCGACGTCGAAGGGCTGCTCGGGGATCAGGGTCATGTGCGCGCCCGACGCCAGCCCGGCGTTGAGTGCGATCCAGCCGGCATGCCGGCCCATCACCTCGACCAGCATGACGCGCTGGTGCGATTCCGCGGTGCTGTGCAACCGGTCGATGGCCTCGGTCGCCACCTGCAGGGCCGTGTCGTGGCCGAAAGTCACATCCGTGCAGTCGATGTCGTTGTCGATGGTCTTGGGCACGCCGACCACCGGGACATTCTCCTCGGACAACCAGTGCGCGGCGGTCAATGTGCCTTCACCGCCGATCGGGATCAACACGTCGATCCCGTTGTCTTCGAGTGTCTGTTTGATCTGATCCAGGCCCGCCCGCAGCTTGTCCGGGTTGACCCGCGCGGTGCCCAACATGGTTCCGCCCTTGGCCAACAACCGATCATTGCGATCATCGTTGGCCAACTGGATGCGGCGATCCTCCAACAACCCTCGCCAGCCGTCGAGAAATCCGACCACCGACGAGCCGTAGCGCTGGTCGCAGGTACGCACCACCGCCCGGATCACCGCGTTCAGGCCAGGACAATCACCGCCGCCGGTGAGAACTCCGATGCGCATGGGCACCATCTTGCCCCGCCCGGCACGACCGTGCCGGGCATAAGGGCGTGCTGCCTACAACGCGCTGGGCAACGGGCCGCGGGCGGCCTCGTAGGCCGCGCCGACGCGGTACAGCCGGTCATCGGCCAGGGCCGGCGCCATGATCTGCAGACCGACCGGCAGGCCGTCGTCGGGCGACAGACCCGACGGCACCGACATGCCGCAGTGGCCGGCCAGGTTCAACGGCAACGTGCACAGGTCGAACAGGTACATGGCCAACGGATCGTCGACCTTCTCCCCCAGCCGGAATGCAGTGGTCGGGGTCGCCGGGGACACCAGGACGTCCACGTTCTGGTAGGCCTGCTCCAGGTCGCGGGCGATCAGGGTCCGCACCTTCTGCGCCTGGTTGTAGTAAGCGTCGTAGTAGCCCGCCGACAACGCGTAGGTACCGATCATGATCCGGCGCTTGACCTCGGGCCCGAACCCGGCGGCCCGGGTCAACGCCATGACCTCCTCGGCGCTGTGCGTGCCATCATCACCCACCCGTAGCCCGAATCGCATCGCGTCGAACCGTGCCAGGTTGCTCGACACTTCCGACGGCAGGATGAGGTAGTAGGCGTCCATCGCGTGGTCGAAGTGCGGGCAGTCGACCTCGGTGACCTCGGCGCCGAGCGCGGTCAGCTGGGCCACTGCGGCATTGAACGACTCCAGCACGCCGGGCTGGTAACCCTCGCCCCGCAGCTGCTTGACGACACCGACGCGCACGCCCTTGAGATCGCCTGCTGCTCCGGCCCGGGCGGCACCGACCACGTCGGGCACCGGGGCGTCGACGGAGGTGGAGTCGCGGGGATCGTGGCCGGCGATCACCTGGTGCAGCAGCGCGGTGTCGAGCACCGTGCGCGCACACGGCCCGCCCTGATCCAACGAGGACGCGCAGGCGATCAGGCCGTAGCGCGAGACCGTGCCGTACGTCGGCTTGACACCCACGGTCGCGGTCAGCGCGGCGGGCTGACGGATCGATCCGCCGGTATCGGTGCCGATCGCCAGCGGAGCCTGATAGGCGGCCAGCGCCGCAGCGCTACCGCCGCCCGACCCACCGGGCACCCGCTCGGTGTTCCACGGGTTACGGGTCGGTCCGTAGGCCGAATTCTCGGTCGACGATCCCATGGCGAATTCGTCCATGTTGGTCTTGCCGAGGATCGGGATACCTGCGGCGCGCAGCTTGGCGGTCACGGTCGCGTCGTACGGTGCGCGCCAGCCTTCGAGGATCTTGGATCCCGCGGTGGTCGGCATGTCGGTGGCGGTGAAGACGTCCTTGAGCGCCAACGGAACCCCGGCCAGCGGCGAGGGCAGCGTCTCGCCCGCGGCGACGGCCGCGTCGATCCGGGCCGCCTCGGCCAGCGCCGAATCGGCAGCCACGTGCAGGAAGGCGTTGAAGCGCTCGTCGGTCTCGGCGATCTGGTCCAGGTGGGCCCGGGTCACCTCGGTCGAGGAGACCTCCTTGGCCGCGATCTGGGCACCCAGGGTCGCCGCATCGCTACGGATCAGCTCACTCATGCTCGTCATTCACCCTCTCCGAGAATCCGCGGCACGGCGAAGCGGCCGTCTTCGGCGCGCGGCGCCGCAGCCAGCGCCTCCTCCTGCGTCAGGCACGGCACGACGACGTCAGGGCGGCTGACATTCACGTCCTTCAGCGGGTTGCCCGTCGCCTCCACGCCGGTGACGTCGACGGACTGGATCTGGCTGACATGGCCGAGGATGGCATCCAGCTGGCCGGCGAAACTGTCCAGTTCGTCGTCGGTCAACGCCAGACGCGCCAGACGCGCCAGATGGGCAACCTCGTCTCGGGAGATCTTCGACACGACAAAGCAGCCTAGTCAAAGCAGTAGAACTGCCACACAGCGGCAGCACACCCAGCCATGCACCGGCATGCCCCGAGACTCCCCCTGTGCAACAGTTATACGTGTGCCTTCGTATCTGCTCCGGGTCCAGCTAGAGGACCGACCAGGCAGCCTCGGCTCGCTCGCCGTGGCGCTCGGGTCGGTCGGCGCCGACATCCTGTCCCTCGACGTCGTCGAGCGCGGAACCGGCTACGCCATCGATGATCTGGTCGTCGACCTGCCGCAGGGCTCGATGCCCGACAGCTTGATCACCGCTGCCGAAAACCTGTCCGGCGTCTATGTCGACAGCATCCGGCCCCATACCGGACTGTTGGAGGCGCACCGCGAACTCGAGTTGATCGATCACGTCGCGGCGGCCCGCTCGAAGGCACAACGGCTGCAGGTGCTCGCCGAAGAAGCACCACGAGTTCTGCGGGTCGGCTGGTGCACGGTGGTCCGGTCCACCGGTGACGGAGTGGAACGGGTCGCCGCGAGCCACGGCGCACCCGAGACCCAGGCACAGTCGGCGCCGTGGCTGCCGTTGGAACGGGCTTCGACGCTCAACGGCACCGAGCCATGGGTGCCGCAGGTCTGGAGTGACATGGACACCACGCTGGCCGCCGCACCACTGGGCGACCACAACACCGCGATCCTGCTGGGCCGCCCCGGCGGTCCAGGGTTCCGGCCGTCGGAGGTGGCGCGGTTGGGTTACCTGGCCGGGATCGTCGCGACGATCCTGCGTTGAATTGGACTAGCCTTCGTCGGCCGTAGCCTCATCGGCGGCCGGGGGGCCCTCGGCAAGCAGCGTGCGGAACCCGTCCTCGTCCAGGATCGGGACCCCGAGTTCGACGGCTTTGTCGTACTTGGATCCGGGCGCATCCCCGGCCACCACGTACGCGGTCTTCTTCGACACCGAGCTGGCGGCCTTGCCGCCGCGGCTGATGATGGCCTCCTTGGCCTCATCGCGGGAGAACCCGGGCAGTGAGCCGGTCACCACGATCGACAGACCTTCCAGCGTGCGCTCGATGCTCGCGTCGCGCTCGTCGGCCATCCGGACCCCGGCGGCCCGCCACTTGTCCACGATGGCGCGGTGCCAGTCGACGGTGAACCAGTCGATAACCGCGGCGGCGATGGTCGGGCCCACGCCTTCCACCGCGGCGAGCTGTTCTTCGGAGGCCGCGACGATGGCGTCCAGGCTGGCGAACTCCGTGGCCAAGGCACGTGCCGCGGTGGGCCCGACATGGCGGATCGACAAGGCCACCAGGACCCGCCACAGCGGTTGGGCCTTGGCCTTGTCGAGATTGGCCAGCAGGCGCTTGCCGTTGGCCGACAGTTCGCCGGCCTTGGTGGTGAACAGCTCGGTGCGCAGCAACTGGTCGGCGGTCAGGGTGAACAGATCGCCCTCGTCGGCGATCACCCCGGCCTGCAGCAGCGCAGTGGCAGCCTCGTAACCGAGCCCCTCGATATCGAACGCGCCGCGACCCGCGACGTGAAACACCCTCTCCCGCAACTGCGCCGGGCAACTGCGGGTGTTCGGGCAGCGGATGTCGGCGTCACCCTCCTTGGCTGGGGCCAAGACGGTGCCGCACTCGGGGCAGTTGGTCGGCATGACGAATGCGTGCTCGGATCCGTCGCGGAGATCGACCACCGGGCCGAGCACCTCGGGGATGACGTCGCCGGCCTTGCGGATCACCACGGTGTCGCCGATCAGCACCCCCTTGCGCTGAACTTCGGTCGCGTTGTGCAGCGTGGCCAGGCCGACGGTCGAGCCGGCCACCTTGACCGGTTCCATGTAGGCGAACGGGGTGACCCGGCCGGTCCGTCCCACGCTCACCCGGATGTCGAGCAGCTTCGTGGTGGCCTCTTCCGGTGGGTACTTGTAGGCCACTGCCCAGCGGGGTGCGCGTGAGGTCGAGCCGAGCCGACGTTGCAGTGCCACCTCGTCAACCTTGACGACCAGGCCGTCGATCTCGTGGTCGACGTCATGGCGGTGCTCACCCCAGTAGGCGATCCGCTCGGCGACCGCGGCGACGCCGGACACCTTGGCCGTGTGTTCGGACACCGGCAGGCCCCACTGGTCCAGCGCCCGGTAGGCGTCATGCAACGATTTGAACGGGAAACCTGCAGCGCTTTCTATGTGGCCGAGCCCGTGACAGATCATCCGCAACCGGCGACGCGCGGTGACCGCAGGATTCTTCTGGCGCAGCGAGCCCGCCGCGCTGTTCCGTGGGTTGGCGAAGGGCGGCTTACCCTCGGCGACCAATCCTGCGTTGAGCTCCTCGAAGTCGGCGACCCGGAAGAACACCTCGCCACGTACTTCCAGTACCGCGGGCACCGGGAACTCGTCAGACGCGGTCAGCTGCTCGGGGATGTCGGAGATGGTGCGGGCGTTGAGTGTCACGTCCTCACCGCTGCGTCCGTCGCCGCGGGTTGCGGCCCGAACCAGCCGCCCGTCGCGGTAGACCAGTGCGAGCGCGACGCCGTCGATCTTGAGCTCGCACAGATAATGTGCGGCATCGCCCGTCTCCCCGCTGATCCGGGCTGCCCAGGCCGACAGCTCATCGGAATCGAACACGTTGTCCAGGGACAGCATCCGTTCGAGATGCTCGGCCGGGGCGAATTCGGTGGCGAACCCGGCGCCACCGACCAGTTGGGTCGGGGAATCGGGTGTCCGCAGGTCGGGGTGCTCCTCCTCGAGCGCCTGCAATTCGCGCAGCAGCACATCGAAATCGGCATCCGAGATGACCGGTGCGTCTTTGACGTAGTAGCGGAACTGGTGCCCCCGCACCTCGTCCGCGAGTTCCTGCCAACGTCGCCGCACGTCGGCATCGGCCTGTTCAGGCAGCACGGCGTCGGCAGGTCCGGTCGGCTCATCGCTCACCCTGGCAGGCTATCGGAGCCATCTGACGCCCCCATTAACCTTGGGGCATGCCGCACCCGATCATGTTCAGCGACGACGACTTGGGCCTGGCCGAACTTCGCACCGTTGCCCTGGGGTTTCCCGGGGCATTCGAGAAGGTTTCGTGGGGCAGGCCGGTTTTCTGCGCGCCGAAGATGTTCGCCATGTACGGCGGGAACGTCAAACCCGAGAGCCGCGGCGAGATGGTGCCCTATCCACATTCGCTGTTGATCAAGGTCGACGAGAGCGACCGCCGCGCGCTCGAACAGGACAGCCGCTTCTTCTTTCCGGCCTACATGGGCCCCTTCGGCTGGCTCGGTCTGGACTTCACTGCGGCGAAGGTGGATTGGACCGAGGTCCACGAACTCATCGACGCCTCGTTCCGCCTGGTCGCCTCACGGCGGCTCATCAAACAACTCGACGAGAACTGATCGGAAACAGCCATGAGTTTTGCCAGCCCTTTCCCCGACGTCGACCTGCCGACTGTCAGCGTCTACGACTACCTGTTCGCCGACATGTCCCCGGCCGACGCGGACCGGATCGCCTTGGTGGACGCCAAGTCCGGTACCGAAACCAGCTACGGCGATCTGGTCAGCCGAATCGACGCGTTCGCCGGCGGGTTGGCGGCCCGCGGGATTGGTGTCGGTGACGTGGTGGCACTGCTGTCCCCCAACAGTTCGGGTTTCGCGATCGCGTTCCACGGCATCCTGCGCGCCGGCGCCACCGCCACCACCGTCAACGCGCTGTTCACCGCGCGGGACATCACCAAGCAGCTCAAGGATTCGAAGGCCCGCCTGCTGGTCACGGTGAGCGCGCTGCTGCCCCAGGCATTGGAAGGAGCCGCCGCCGCGGGCTTGGATACCGAGGACGAGGTGGTGGTGCTCGACGGCGCCGGACTCGGCGCCGTCGGCCCGGCGCCCGAGGTGAGCTTCGATCCGGCCACCCATCTGGCGGCGCTCCCCTACAGCTCGGGCACCACGGCCAACCCCAAGGGTGTCATGCTCACCCACGCCAACCTGACCGCCAACGTCGCCCAGATCCGCCCGTTGCAGGGCTTGACCGCCGATGACCGGCTGTTGGCCGTGCTGCCGTTCTTCCACATCTACGGCATGACGGTGCTGCTCAACGCCGCCCTGCATGCGCGCGCCCAACTGGTCATCATGCCGTCGTTCGATCTCGGTGAATTCCTGGGCAACATCGCGGACCGCCGGTGCACGTTCGTCTACATCGCCCCGCCGGTGGCCGTCGCGCTGGCCAAGCACCCGCTGGTCGATTCCTATGACCTGTCCTCATTGCGGGCCGTCCTCTCCGGTGCGGCCTCCCTCGACGCCGATCTGGGTCGCGCGGTGGCAGATCGATTGAGCTGCACGGTTTCTCAGGGATACGGCATGAGCGAGTTGAGCCCGGTCAGCCACATCACCCCGCACGACGGCGGACTGGCATCGGTGGGCACGGTCGCACCGCTGGACTCCTGCGGGTGGACTGTCCCCAACGGCGTGAGCAAGCTGGTCGACCCCGACACCGGCAAGGAAATCGAGATCCCGGCAGAGGGTTTGAGCGAAACCGGCGAACTCTGGTTCAAGGGCCCCAACGTGATGGCCGGCTACCTCAACAACGAGGCGGCCACGCAGGAGACCGTCGACGCCGAAGGCTTCCTGCACACCGGAGATCTGGCGCAGGTCGATTCCAACGGCTGCGTCTACGTCGTCGACCGGCTGAAGGAACTCATCAAATACAAGGGCTACCAAGTGCCGCCGGCCGAGCTGGAGGCCGTCCTGCTGGGCCACCCCGGCATCGCCGATGCCGCGGTGATCGGGGTACAGGACAAGGAATCCGGCGAGGAAGTGCCGAAAGCCTTTGTGGTCAAACAGCCTTCATCAGAGTTGAGCGCCGACGAGGTGATGACCTTCGTGGCCGGCCTGGTGGCGCCCTACAAGAAGGTGCGCCAGGTCGAATTCATCGACGCGATCCCCAAGTCGTCGGCCGGCAAGATCCTGCGCCGGGAACTGCGCGGCGGCTAGACCACTTTGTCACGCCAGAGTGACACTCGGCGTCGACAGCCACGCTGGCGTGACAATGGGCGAACGAGTCGTTCGCTACTCCTCGACGTAGGCCCGCAGTCGGTCGATTGCACTGTCCCAGCGCTGCGACAGCGCTGTCAGGTAGTCGCTGGCCTGCACCAGCGGCTCGGGCTGGATCCGCCAGATGCGTTCGCGGCCCTTGCGGTCGCTGGTCACCAATCCCACCGCCTCCAGTAGCAGTAAGTGCTTGGTCGCGGCCTGACGGGTCACCGAGATCACCTGCGTCAGTTGCACTGTCGAGCACGGCCCGCCCTCGCACAGTCGGGTGACGATGCGCAGCCGGTTGGGATCGCCGAGCGCATTGAAGAACGGGGACAGTGGTTCCGCCGAACCGACCGAGGTGCTCACACCGGCTCGCCGAGGGCAAGGTACTTGCGGACCATCTCGGTCTGGTGGGCCCAACCCTCACTGTTGGCCTCGAACGCCGACCTCCGCCGCGCCTCGGGAATCGCATCGAACCCGGATTCGACGATGCGCAACAGCACGCCGCCCTCGGATTCGGTCAAGGTGAACTCCACGAGCGTCGTGGGCGCCTCGGGCTCGCGGGCGCCCGGTTCGACGGCGTAGGGATGCCAGCGGTAGGCCAACCGGTGCGGCGCCTCCACCGCGACGATGTGCCAGGCGTCGGCCTCCCCGGCGTAGGGCTCCTGCATCGCGGCGACCTCCTCGTCGACCTCGGTCGGGGTCATCACCCCGTTGACCGATTTCCCGGCGACGAACGGCCCGTCGAAGCGCACACCGAACCAGCGGCCGAACTCCTCCGAATTGCTGATGGCCCGCCACACCCGGTCCAGCGGCGCCTTGAGCAGAACTTCTTTTTCGATCCGGTCGGTACTCATATGCAACCTTTCAGTTGCTTCTCAGCGTAGGAGCCTCCGCAATCAAGCGCAACCTTTTAGTTGCTTTTTTCAGATGGCGTCCGGATCTTCGGCGAAGGCGTCGGCGGCCTTCTGCGTGAGTTCCACCGCGGTGCGCGCCCACTTCGCGGTGGCGCCGGCCAGCCCACAGGCCGGCGTGATGCCGATCCGGTCACGAAGGACCGCCCTGCCGAAACCGAGTCGGTCCGTCAACGCCGCGGCCGCCTTGGCAACCTCTTCGGCCGAGGGCCTGCCCTCAGGAGCCGTCGAGGGCACCACGCCGAGCAACACCGTCCGGCCCGAGTCGACGAACTCCCCGATTCCGTCCAGATCAGCGGGTGTCAAGGTCGAAACATCGACCGAGACGGCGTGAACAGCACTGCGCAACAACGCTTTCCACGGCAGATCGGGCGCACAGCTGTGCAGCGCGACCTCCGACCCGGTCGCAGCCACGCACGCGTCGAGCAGGTTCATCGCCAGAGGCTCGTCCACCGGATGCACCGGGGTGAAACTCGTGACCCCGGACAGCCGCCCCGCCAGTGCAGCGGGCAGCGACGGCTCGTCCAGCTGGACCACCACCGGGGTCTCCAACCGCCGGGCCACCTCCGCCCGGTGAACCGCCAACCCCTCGGCGAGGGAGGCCGAAAGATCCCGCAGCGCACCGTGATCGGTGATGGCGCGATGACCGTTGGGCAGCTCCAGCTGGGCCGCCAGCGTGATCGGACCCGGAGCCTGCACCTTCACCGCACGACCGCTACCCCGCAGGCCGGCGCGCTCCCACGCCTCCTCCAGCGCGTCGATGTCCTCACCGAGCAGGCTCACCGCCCGGCGAAGCGCAGCGCTACGCCCCGGGGCGATGCGGTACCCGCGCGGCACGGTGTCGATACCGATGTCGACCAGCAGGGCCCCGGCCCGGCCGATCAGATCGGCACCGATCCCCCTGGCCGGAAGCTCCACGAGGTGTGACAGGGTGTGCAGCTCACCTACGACGACTTCTGCGGCAGTCCGCGGCTCTGTCCCCGGCCAGGACCCGATACCGGTGGCCGTCGAGAAAACACTCATGCGAAAACACTCACGCGCGTGCGATGGTCGCGCTGGCGATGACCTCGTCGCCCTCGGCATCGGGCCGGTACAGCACCACGGTCTGCCCGGGAGCGACCCCGCGCAGCGGCGCCCGCAGGGACAGCACCAACCTGCCGTCGCACAGCTCGGCCACCGCGTCGGTGATGCCGCCGTGTGCGCGCACCTGAATCTGGCATTCCACCGGTCCGTCGATCGGGGTCCCGCTGGTGAATACCGGCTTGTCGCCGAACAACTCCCGCACCTCGAGATCCTCGGCAGGCCCGACCCGCACGGTGCCCGTCTCGGCGTCGATCGCGGTGACATACCGCGGCCGGCCATCGGCTCCCGGTCCCGGAATACCCAGGCCCTTGCGCTGCCCGATCGTGAAACCGTGCACGCCTTCGTGCTCGGCGAGCACCGTGCCGTCGTTGTCGAGCACCGCTCCGGGCCTGATACCGATGCGGGCGCCCAGGAACGCCTGGGTGTCCCCCGACGGAATGAAGCAGATGTCATGACTGTCCGGCTTTTTCGCGACCGCCAGACCACGCTCGGCGGCCTCGGCCCGGATCTGGGGCTTGGGCGTGTCACCGATCGGGAAGATCGCATGTGCCAACTGCTCGGCCGTCAGCACACCCAGCACGTAGGACTGGTCCTTGTCGGCATCGACGGCGCGCCGCAACCTGCCGTCGGCCAACCGCGCGTAGTGACCGGTGGCCACCGCGTCGAAACCGAGCGCCAGGGCCCGCGCCGCCAGCGCGGAGAACTTGATCCGCTCATTGCACCGCACACAGGGGTTGGGAGTCTCGCCGCGGGCGTAGGACTCGACGAAGTCGTCGATCACGTCGTCCTTGAACCGGTCGGCGAAATCCCACACATAGAACGGGATGTCGAGGATGTCGGCCACCCGGCGGGCATCGCCCGCGTCTTCCTTGGAGCAGCAACCCCGCGATCCGGTGCGCAACGTGCCGGGCGCCGACGAGAGCGCCATGTGCACTCCGACGACATCGTGACCGGCGTCGACCATACGGGCAGCGGCCACCGAGGAATCCACGCCGCCGCTCATCGCGACCAGGACTCTCATGAGAAGGCCCTCCCCGCACTGGCCAGTGCCGCCTGCCGGGCCCGCTCGACCGCCGCGGGCAGCACGTCCAGCACCGCGTCGACATCAGCGTCGGTGCTGGTGTGCCCCAACGAGAATCGCAGAGATCCCCGGGCAGTGACCGGATCGGCACCCATCGCGATCAGAACATGTGACGGCTGCGCCACGCCGGCCGTACACGCCGACCCGGTGGAGCACTCGACACCCTTGGCGTCGAGCAGCATCAGCAGCGAATCGCCTTCGCAGCCACGGAAAGTGAAGTGTGTGTTGGCGGGCAGCCGGCCGGCTCCACGAGGCCCGTTCAGGTAGGTGTCCTCGATCATGGACAGCACGCCCTCGATCAGCCTGTCCCGCAACGCCTGCACCCGCGAGCTGTGGTCGGCCAGCCCGCCGATGGCCACCTCGGCCGCCGCGGCCATCGCCACGGCACCGGCCACATCCGGGGTGCCAGAGCGTACGTCGCGCTCCTGGCCGCCGCCGTGCAGCAGGGGCACGCAGGCGGTGTCCCGACGCAGGACCAGCGCGCCGACGCCCATCGGGCCGCCGAACTTGTGGGCGGCCACGCTCATCGCCGCCAGTCCGGTCTCGCCGAAATCGACGGGGACCTGGCCGACGGCCTGAATGGCGTCGCTGTGCATCGGGATGTCGAGCTCGGCCGCGACGGAAGCCAGTTCGGCGATCGGCATGATCGTGCCGACCTCGTTGTTGGCCCACATGATGCTGACCAGGGCAACGTCGGCGGGTCCGTCGCCGGCCTCGAGCGCCGAGCGCAGTGACTCGGGTGTGACGACGCCCTCGGCGTCGACCGGGAGCCAGGTCACCTCGGCGTCCTCATGGTCGACGAGCCACTGCACGGCATCGAGAACGGCGTGATGCTCGACGGCGGTCGTGATGATGCGGCGCCGCTTCGGCTCGGCGTCGCGGCGGGCCCAGTAGATGCCCTTGACGGCGAGGTTGTCGCTCTCGGTGCCACCGGCGGTGAAGATCACCTCCGACGGCCGGCAGCCCAGCAGGCGCGCCAGCGTCTCGCGGGCCTCCTCCATCCGGCGCCGTGCCAGGCGCCCCGAACCGTGCAGCGAGGAGGCGTTGCCCACATTCGCCAGCGCAGCCGTCATCGCTTCAATGGCGGCTGGGTGCATCGGGGTGGTGGCGGCGTGATCGAGATAGACCGGCCTGCCCGCGGAGGAGCTCATAACCTCTCCAGGATAGCCGCTGGCAGGCGACCCGCCCGCCGGCCGCCTCAGGCGACCAGAATGTGCGCGGGAGTCCCAGGAAGCTCCTGGTGGCCCCGCACCACTGCCTCGCAGCGTCCGGCCAGCGCCCGACGGTCCTCCCCGGGCAGTTGCAGCGACCCGACGTGGACGTGACACACCGTGCGACGCGCGGTGATGACCCGCCGCACCGACCGCAACAGGGTGTCCTCGCTCACAAAGGCCGGAATCGTCGACGGGCGGCCGTCGCGGTGGCGGTAGTCCAGCCGCAGTGGCTGCACCGGCCGGGCCGCATCGATCGCGGCCTGGAACATCGCCGGCCGGAACGGTCCGTACGCCAACCCGCACCAGGTCGTGCCCTCCGGGAAGGCCACCACGGTGTGTCCGGCCCGCAGACGTTCGGCCACGGTGTTGACCACCGCGGGCAGTCGGCGCAGGCTGCCCCGGTCGATCGGGATCACCTTCATCACCCGGGCCAGCCGGCCCAGCGCGGGCCACTCCACCAGATCCGCCCGGGCCACGAAGGAGCCGGGCAGCACCGCCCCGACCGTGAAGATATCCAGCCACGACACGTGGCCGGTAACCACGAGCACCCCTTGCAGATTGCGAATAGGGCCGCCCGACAATGCGATTCGCACCCCGAAGCAGCGCAGCATCAGCCGGCAGTAGAACCGCTGCAGGTGCCAGCGGCCCGGCATCGGCACTGCCAGCAGCACCGCCCCCGGGAACAGGACGATCGCCATGACGACGCGCACCGTGGTGCGCACCCACACCACCGGCCGCCTGCCGGCGTCCGCACCGTCTACGTGCACACAGCTGGAGTCACACGACGCCCTGGGCAGCCACGGGTGCTGGAAGGTCGCGGTGGTCACGACGCGTCCCCGGCCACCCCGCCGGCCATGTCGGCGGCCGCCGAGACCGAGCGCAGGCGCTTGAGGTAGCGAACGTCCGCGCGGCGTTTGTCCAGCAGGGCCGGGAAATCCCCCACCCCGAAGTCGGGGTCGTGGGCGGGTTCCCCGCACACCTGCGCACCGAGGCGCAGATAGCCGCGCATCAGGGGCGGGACCGTCGTCCGCGACGGCGGGTCGATGTCGTCGAGCCCTCTGCCGTCGAGCACCACCGGCCGGTACGGGTACACGGTGTGCTCGGCGGGTGCCGCGTGGCGGCGCCGCACGAAGTCGCGGACCCCGCGGATCTGGGTTCCGGGCGGCCCGTCGGCATTGCCTGCGACCGGAACCGATACGCAACCGGTCACGTAGTCGTACCCGGAACGGTCGAGGTAGGCCAGAATGCCTGCCCACATCAGCAGGACGACGGCTCCGTTGCGGTGATCGGTCCGCACCACCGCGCGGCCCATCTCGACCAGGGACGGCCGCAGCGCGTCGAGACCGCGTACGTCGAACTCGGTGGCGGTGTACAGCCCGCCTGCGGCGATGGCGCCCGGTGGTGGCAGCATCCGGTAGCAACCCACCAGCTCACCGGTGCGGTCCTCCCGGACCAGCAGGTGGTCGCAGTGCTCGTCGAATCGGTCGGCGTCACGTCCATCGGTGGTCCCGGCCAGAGTGAATCCGGGTTCGGAGGTGAACACGTCGTGCCGGAGCCGCTGGGCGGCTTCGATGAGGTCGGGGTCGGCGGACAACAGCAGGGTGTAGCGCGGCGCATCGGGCGTCGCACTGTCGGTGTGATCAGCGGCGATGAGTACAGATGCAGTGCTCATACCGAGCACGGTCGCCCAGTCGGGTCTCCAGACGGCATCGGCCGTATGACATGTCTGTGAGCGCCAGGTGACGTTTTGTGCTGCCGATCAGGCGTCGAGGAACACCACGTTCTCGGTGATCGGATCGCGCGGCGTGTCCAGGTGGTTGGCCGGAAAGTCCGGGTCGGCATACCCGATCGACACCCCGCACAGGACCGTCAGCTCGTCGGGGATGCCGAGTTGTTCACGCAGCACGTCCGGATAGAACGAGATCGACACCTGCACGCAACTGCCGATTCCCCGTTCGTTCAACGCCAACAGCAGGGTCTGCAGGAACATGCCGACGCCCAGCGCGTCGACGTTCGTGAAATCGCGATGCATGCAGACCACCGCGGCGACCGATAGCACGGTAGAACGGCGCTCTCCGCTGGGCTGCCCAGCGCCCCTCGGCGTCGTCGCGGGCGATCCCCATGGCTCCGTAGACCAGGGCGCCGCTTTCCCTGCGCCGGTGGGCGAACTGGGGCGGTAGGCCCGCGGAGCCGATCGCCGGCGGGGCCGCATCGACGGCGGTGAGCAGCGCGTCGACCAATCGGACGCGCTGCTCACCGGTGGCGAAGAAGACGTGCCACGGCTGCGTGTTGGAGTTCGACGGTGCCCGCATCGCCAGCGCGAGTGCCTCGTCGAGCAGTTCTCGCGGAACGGGCTTGTCCGGCAAGAACATCCGCGATGACCGCCGCGTCCGGACGACGTCTCCGAACTCGGCCATCAGCGCACTCGCCGGTCCTTGCGGGCCTCGAGCTCGTCGTCCTCGACGATGACGAGCATCGGTTCGCCGGGCACACACAGCATGTTGACGAGGAATCGCAGTGGAACGTCGTCGCGGTTGTTGGCATCCGAGTAGTGGATGACGTCACCGCCCGGCTCCCAGAAGGCCTCCCCCGCCTTGACCACGCGCGGTGCCTCACCCTCCAATTCGAAGAGCATCTCGCCCTCGAGGACGTAACCGAAGGCGGGTCCGGCCGGGTGCCGGTGTGGCGGCGCACCGGGTGAACCCGCCGGCCACTCGATGATCGTCGTCATCACCTCGGCGTTCGGCGGGATGAACGGCGGTGTCACGCTGGCGATCACGGTCATCGCATCGTGGAGAGCCTTTTCCTGCTCCGCTGTCACAGGCATGTCAGTGAGCCTCGCTCCATGCGGCCCAACGGGTTTCACCGAGAATCCCGTCGTCACCGGTCACCAGGCTGTTGTCGTCGACCGCGGTACCGAAGTACTTTGCCTGCGGATCGATCACGACCGGCTTGTCGTCGCCCTGCTCGGCAAGCACCGCACGGGCCATGTCGGCGAACGAGACTTTGTCGGGCCCACCGATGTTGACGATCCCGTTGAGCGGAGCGCCCTGGGCCACCTTGGCGACCTCATCGGCGACGTCGTCGACCGAGATCAGCTGGATCCGCGCGTCAGGAACCCGCACCTCGTCACCCACCACCAGCGATCCCGTGATGGCCTCGGCGAACTCCTGGAACTGCGTGGCCCGCACGATCGAGTACGGCAGGCCGGATTCGGTGATGTTCTTCTCCTGGGCCACCTTGGCCCGCATGTAGCCGCTGTCCGGGAGTCCGTCGGTCCCCACGATCGACAGCGCCACGTAGTGCCCGACACCGGTCTCCTTCGCGGCGGCCACCAGGTTGCGCGAGGACGTGGTGAAGAAGTCCAGCACGGGGCCGTCCTCGAACGAAGGCGAGTTGACCACGTCGACCAGCGCATCGGCGCCGCTGAGAGCCTCAGCCAGGCCCTCGCCGGTGAGGACGTTGGCGCCCGTCGAAAGGGAGGCCGCGACCACGTCGTGTCCGGCTTCGGTGAGCAACCGCACCACCCGCGAGCCGATCTGCCCGCTGGCGCCTATGACTGTGATTTTCATTGTGCGAATCCTTTTCTCTGGCGTGCTGACAGAACCAACACTGGCACCGCATGCCGAGATCCAAACCCTGGAAAGTCCGTAGTCGGGTCGCCTGGCCCACCGCCGCCTTGTCACGCGAGAGTGGCTCTCGGGCTCGAGCGCCACTCCAGCGTGACACTCGGCAGGCGTTGTGGGCTTCGATTGCCCCACACAGCACAAAACCCCGGCGCACCAGGTGCACCGGGGTTCTGCGTTGACAGCTTGGGGGAACTAGCCCTTACGCGCCTTGACCGCCTCGGTCAGCTGCGGGCTGACCTTGAACAGGTCACCGACGATGCCGAGGTCGGCGATCTCGAAGATCGGAGCTTCCTCGTCCTTGTTCACCGCGATGATCGTCTTCGACGTCTGCATGCCGGCCCGGTGCTGGATCGCACCGGAGATGCCCAGCGCGATGTACAGCTGCGGCGACACGGTCTTACCGGTCTGGCCGACCTGGAACTGGCCCGGGTAGTAACCCGAGTCGACCGCGGCACGAGAGGCACCGACGGCACCGCCCAGCGAGTCGGCCAGCTCCTCGACCACCGAGAAGCTCTCGGCGCTGCCGACACCACGGCCACCGGCGACCACGACGCTGGCCTCGGTGAGCTCCGGGCGGTCACCGGCGACGACGGGCTCACGCTTGGTGATCTTGGTCGCGTTCTCGGCCTGGGCCGGGACCTCGACGTTGACGACCTCGCCGGCACCGTCGGCCGGGGCGGCCTCGACGGCACCCGGGCGCACCGTGATCACCGGGGTGTCACTGGTGACCTGGGCCTCGACGGTGAAGGCGCCACCGAAGATGCTGTGGACGCCCACTGCACCTTCGCGGACCTCGACGACGTCGACGAGCAGGCCCGAGCCGATACGCGCGGCCAGACGGGCGGCAATCTCCTTGCCGTCTGCGGTGGCGGCGACGATCACGCCGGCGGGGGCAGCCGACTCGGCCAACCCGGCGAGCACGTCGACGACGGGGGTGATCAGGTAGCTCTCCGCGTCATCAGACTCGGCGACGTAGATCTTGGCCGCGCCGGCGGCCTTCAGACCGTCGACCAGCGGAGCAGCGGTGCCGGGCTTGCCCACCACGACAGCGGCAGGCTCACCCAGCGCGCGGGCGGCGGTGATGAGCTCGGCGCTGACCTTCTTCAATGCACCTTCGGAGTGCTCAGCGAGCACAAGTACTTCAGCCATGAGTTCTCGTTATGTCTTTCGTTCGAATCGAATCAGCTGCTAGATCAATTTCTGAGCGACCAGGTACTCGGCGATCTTGGTGCCGCCTTCGCCTTCGTCGGTCACCTTTTCACCGGCAGTCTTCGGCGGCTTCGGGGTCGAAGACAGCACCTTGGAACCGGCATTGGCAAC
This sequence comes from Mycolicibacterium arcueilense, assembly GCF_058536225.1. Lineage (NCBI taxonomy): Bacteria > Bacillati > Actinomycetota > Actinomycetes > Mycobacteriales > Mycobacteriaceae > Mycobacterium > Mycolicibacterium arcueilense. Next base: position 1,196,775 of record NZ_JBZTYL010000007.1, on the reverse strand, counting down.
GCCGACCTCATCGGCTTCCACGCCGATCTCGGCGAGGGTGAGCACGGTGACTTCCTTCTTCTTCGCGGCCATGATGCCCTTGAAGGAGGGGAAGCGCGGCTCGTTGATCTTCTCGTTGACGCTGACCACGGCCGGCAGCGAGGCCTCGAGGCTGAAGACGCCCTCGTCGGTCTCACGCTCGGCGGTGACCTTGCCGCCCTCGACGGTCAGCTTGCGCACGTGGGTGAGCTGCGGCAGGCCGAGGTACTCGGCGATCACGGCCGGGACTGCGCCGCCGACACCGTCGGTGGCCTCGTTACCGGCGATGACCAGCTCGGTGCCCTCGATGGTGCCCAGCGCGCGGGCCAGGGCCCAGCCCGTCTGGATCACGTCGGAGCCGTGCAGGCCGTCGTCCTTGAGGTGCACGGCCTTGTCGGCACCCATGGACAGCGCCTTGCGGATCGCCTCGGTGGCACGCTCCGGACCGGCGGTCAGCACGGTGACGGTGCTGTCTCCACCCTCACGCTCCTTGATCAACAGCGCCTCTTCCACGGCGCGCTCGTTGATCTCGTCGAGCACGGCGTCGGCAGCCTCGCGATCGAGGGTGAAATCGCCGTCGGACAGCTTCCGCTCCGACCAAGTGTCTGGGACCTGTTTGATCAGGACCACGATGTTCGTCATGACTCTGGTTCGTCCTCCTCGATGAGACCGGTGGCCCGGGCTCATATCACGTTCTAAGCAACTAGCACCATGTTACCGGTCGGTAACTTATAGTGGTTCGCAGGAACACCATAGCTGGTCGGAGTTTGTATTCCGGCCTCCCCTACCACACCTCTGGGGTAAGGGAACCGTTGGTCGAATCGCTACCGACCCTTCAACCTGGGTAAGCCTGGGTTAGCCTGCCTTCCAATGAGCGCATTCGTTGGCGATCCGGATCACGCCCTACCCCTGACCGGCGAGCGGACCATCCCCGGCCTGGCCGAGGAGAACTACTGGTTTCGCCGACATGAGGTGGTGTATCAGCGATTGGCCGGGCGGTGCGTCGATCGCGAGGTCCTCGAGGCGGGCTGCGGCGAGGGCTACGGCGCCGATCTGATCGCCGATGTGGCCCGCCGGGTCGTGGCACTGGATTACGACGAGGCGACGGTGGCACACGTGCGGGCCCGCTACCCCCGGGTCGAGATCCAGCACGGCAACCTCGCCGAGCTGCCGCTGGCCGACGAGTCGGTGGACGTCGTCGTGAACTTCCAGGTGATCGAGCACCTCTGGGACCAGGCGCAGTTCGTCTCCGAATGCTTCCGGGTGCTGCGCCCGGGCGGTGTTTTCCTGGTGTCCACCCCCAATCGCATCACCTTCTCCCCCGGCCGCGACACCCCGCTCAACCCGTTCCACACCCGTGAACTCAACGGCGCCGAGCTGACCGAGCTACTGCAGGACGCCGGATTCACGGTCGAGTCGATGCTCGGGGTCTTTCACGGTGCCGGGCTCGCCGAGCTCGACGCCCGGCACGGTGGCTCGATCATCGAGGCGCAGGTACAGCGCGCGGTGGCCGACGCGGAGTGGCCCGAGCAACTGCTCGCCGACGTCGCGGCGGTGAGCATCGACGACTTCGACCTGACCTCCGCCGACGAGCGCGACATTGACGACAGCCTCGATCTGGTGGCGATCGCGGTGCGGCCGTGACCTCGAATCCCGACCCCGAACCGGTACCCGGTTTATTCACGCTCGTCCTACACACCCACCTGCCCTGGCTCGCCCATCACGGGCGCTGGCCGGTCGGCGAGGAGTGGCTCTACCAGTCCTGGGCGGCGGCATACCTTCCGTTGATGCGGGTACTGCGCGGCCTCGCCGCCGAGGATCGCAGCCACCTGATCACCCTCGGTATGACGCCGGTGGTCACCGCCCAGCTCGATGACCCGTACTGCCTCACCGGGATGCACCACTGGCTGTCCAACTGGCAGCTGCGCGCCCAGGAGGCGACGACGCTTCGCGAGCCAGACGGTTTGCGGCAGTTCGGGATTCGCGAGTACGCCGAGGCCGGCGCGGCCATCGAGGAGTTCGCCACCCACTGGCGTCACGGCGCCAGCGGGCTGTTGCGCCAACTGATCGACGCCGAGACCATCGAGCTGCTCGGCGGCCCGCTCTCGCACCCGTTCCAGCCTCTGCTCAACCCGCGGCTGCGCGAGTTCGCGCTACGCGAAGGCCTGGCCGATGCGCAGCAGCGGTTCGGGCACACCCCCGTCGGCATCTGGGCGCCGGAGTGTGCGTACGCGCCCGGCATGGAAACCGGTTACGCCGCGGCCGGTGTCGGCCATTTCATGGTCGACGGTCCGTCCCTGCACGGCGACACGGCGCTGGGCCGGCCCGTCGGTGAGTCCGACGTGGTGGCCTTCGGCCGCGACCTGCAGGTCAGTTACCGGGTGTGGTCGCCCAAGTCGGGGTATCCCGGTCACGCCGCCTACCGCGATTTCCACACCTACGACCACACCACGGGCCTCAAACCCTCCCGGGTGACCGGTCGCAACGTCCCGTCCGAGGAGAAGGCGCCCTACGATCCGCAGCGCGCCGACCGGGCGATCGACGAGCACGTCGCCGACTTCGTCGGGGTGGTCCGTCGCCGCCTGATCAGCGAGAGCGAACGGCTCGGCCGGCCGACTCACGTGGTGGCCGCGTTCGACACCGAGCTGTTCGGGCACTGGTGGTACGAGGGACCGGAGTGGCTGGGCCGGGTACTTCGGGCGCTGCCCGAGGCCGGGGTGCGGGTGGGCACCCTCGCAGACGCCAAGGCCCAGGGTTTCGTCGGCGCCCCGGTCGAATTGCCGCCTAGCTCTTGGGGTTCGGGCAAGAACTGGCAGGTGTGGAACGGCGAGAAGGTGGCCGATCTGGTGCAGCTCAACAGCGAGGTGGTCGACGGCGCCCTGAGCACCGTCTACAAGGCGCTCACCCAGCACGCCGCAGTCGGTGCACCCACCGCGCGCGACCGGGTGGCCGATCAGATCCTGCGGGAGACCCTGTTGACGGTCTCCAGCGACTGGCCGTTCATGGTGAGCAAGGATTCGGCGGCCGAGTACGCGCGCTACCGCGCTCACCTACACGCCCACGCGACCCGCGAGATCTCGGACGCTCTGGCCTCGGGTCGTCGCGACCATGCCGAGCGCCTCGCCGACGGCTGGAACAAGGCCGACGGCCTGTTCGGCGCCCTCGACGCCCGGCGTCTGCCAAAATGACCACCAGCGCGAGCGTGCGTGTCTGCCGCTCGACACCCCGCCAAACCTCAGCATTGTGCGCACGCTCGCACCGGCACGAAGGCACGCAGTCATGAAGATCCTGATGGTGTCATGGGAATACCCGCCCGTCGTCGTCGGCGGTCTGGGCCGGCATGTGCACCACCTGGCGACCGCACTGGCCGAAGCCGGTCACGAGGTCGTGGTGCTCAGCCGCAGGCCCACCGACACCGACCCGAGCACCCACCCGTCGACCGACGAGCTCAGTGAGGGCGTGCGGGTGGTCGCTGCCGCACAGGACCCGCACGAGTTCGAGTTCGGTACGGACATGATGGCCTGGACCCTGGCCATGGGGCATGCGATGGTGCGCACCGGCCTTGCCGTCAAAGACTATTCGGGTGACCGCTGGGTACCCGATCTCGTACACGCCCACGACTGGCTGGTCGCCCATCCTGCCATCGCTCTGGCCGAATATTTCGACGTACCACTGGTTTCCACCATCCACGCCACCGAGGCCGGCCGGCATTCCGGGTGGGTTTCCGGGCCGATCAGCCGTCAGGTGCACGCCGTGGAATCCTGGCTGGTGCGCGAATCCGATTCGCTGATCACATGTTCGGCGTCGATGAGCGACGAGATCTCCGAGCTGTTCGGTCCCGAGCTGTCCGAGATCCGGGTGATCCGCAACGGGATCGACGCCGACCTCTGGCCGTTTGCGCCACGCCGGCCCCGTCAGGGTCCGCCCGAGCTGCTCTACCTCGGCCGCCTGGAATACGAGAAGGGCGTGCACGACGCGATTGCCGCCCTCCCCCGCATCCGCCGCGCACATCCGGGCACCACGCTGACCATCGCCGGTGACGGCACCCAGCAGCAGTGGCTCGTCGAACAGGCCCGAAAGCACAAGGTGCTCAAGGCAACCCGCTTCGTCGGACGGCTCGGCCACGAGGAATTGCTGCAGGCCCTGCAGGCGGCCGACGCCGCCGTGCTGCCCAGCCACTACGAGCCGTTCGGCATAGTGGCGCTGGAGGCCGCGGCCACCGGCACCCCGCTGGTGACCTCCAACGTCGGCGGGCTGGGCGAAGCGGTGATCGACGGTCAAACCGGAATGTCCTTCGCGCCACGGGATGTGGTGGGGTTGGCCGCAGCGGTCCGCGCGGTACTCGACGATCCCGAGGCCGCGCAGCACCGGGCGATCGCCGCGCGTGAGCGCCTCAGCGCCGACTTCGACTGGCACACCGTGGCCGCCGAGACCAGCCAGGTCTATCTGGCCGCCAAACGCGCCGAACGCGAACCGCATCCGCGTCGGCCGATCGTCGAGCACGCGCTGCCCGACCGCTGATTCGACCGGCATCGAATCAATCCGCACCTAGCGTGCGGATATGGCACCACAACGATCTGCCGTCCTCACGCTGATCGCGGCGTATCTCGGGCTGTTCATCGGCCTGGTCGACGCAAACGCGGTCAACCTGGCGCTGCCCGCCATCGGCGGTGACCTGGGCGGCGAGGTGACCGGCGCGCAATGGACCATCGACGCCTACAACGTGACGTTCGCGGCGTTCCTGCTCACCGCGGGTTCCCTCGGTGACCGGTTCAGCCGGCGCCGGATGCTCCGCATCGGACTGGTCACCTTCGCCACAGCCTCGGCCGCCTGCGCGCTGGCGCCGGCACTGACGTGGCTCCTGGTGGCACGGGCGGCACAGGGAGCCGGTGCGGCCATGATGCTGCCGCAGGGCCTGGCCATCGCCGCCGCGGCGTTTCCGGACTCCCGCGGCCGGGCCCGCGCCACTGCGGCGTGGGCGATGGCCGCGGCGAGCAGCACGGCGCTGGGTCCACTGCTGGGCGGAGCGCTGGCCGAAACCGTGGGCTGGCGCTGGATCTTCTGGGTCAACGTGCCGGTCTGTGCGCTGGCGTTGGCCGCCAGCGTCACGCATCTGCCCGATTCACGTGATCCGGACGCCGCGCGCATCGATCTGCTGGGCCAGCTCCTGGCCGTGCTGGCACTCGGGTCGGCCACCCTGGTGCTGGTCGAAGGACATGACTGGCGCTGGCCGCAGACCGTCGCGGTCGGCGCGATCGCCCTGGCCGCGGTCGGCGGTTTCCTGGCCAGCCAGCGGCGCAACCCGCACCCGATGCTCCCGCTGGACCTGTTCGCCGGCCGGCGACTGGTGGGCGCCCTGCTGGCGACCTTCACCATGACCTTCGGCATCTACGGGCTGCTGCTGGTGAACAGCTTTGCCTTCCAACAACTCCGGGGTTTCAGTGCGTTGCAGACCGCAGCGTGGTTCCTGCCGATGGCGATCGTCTACCTGGCGCTGATTCCCGCGGCCAACGCACTGGCCCGCCGCACCGGCCCACGTCTGCCGATGGCGGCCGGACTGGTGTTGATGGCGGCGGGCTCACTGCTGTACGCCGCGGTGGGGCCGCACGCCGCGATCGGATGGCTCGAACTGTCCTTCGTGCTGGCCGGTGCCGGGCTGGCCCTCAACACCGGCCCGGCGGTGACACTGGCCATGGCCGCGATCCCGGTGCGGCGGGCAGGTCTGGCGGCGGGCGTGGTGAATCTGTCCCGGCTGCTGGGTATCACTGTCGGGGTCGCGGTGTTGGGTAGTGCCATGACCGTCGTCGGCGGCGCCGCGGGTGTGCGCACCGCGCTGTTGCTCGGTGCGTTATGCCAGTTGGCGGGTGCGGTGCTGGCACTGCGGCTGACCCGGCACACTCCGGCGCCCACGGTCACCATCGGGAAGGAGTCCTGCCATGCGTGAGGCCCAGGAGCTGGCCGCGGCAACCGAGGTGGACATCGCTGCGGTGGCCGCACTGCTGGCCGACCCGGCCCGCTGCAAGGTGCTGCTCGCGCTCGACGACGGTCGTGCTCTTCCGGCCGGTGTGCTGGCCGAGGAAGCTGGCATCAGCCGTCCCACTGCCAGCAGTCATCTCGCGAAGTTGACCGACGCCGGCCTGCTGACCGTCCACACCCAGGGGCGGCACCGGTACTACCGGCTGGCCGGTCCCGAGGTCGGCGCGCTGATCGAGCAACTCGGCCGGCTGGCACCGCCCCGTCCGGTCACCTCACCGCGGGAGGGCACCCGCGCGGCGCGGCTACGCTCGGCCCGCACCTGTTACGACCACATCGCCGGCCGGCTCGGTGTGCAGCTCATGGGCAGTCTGTTGGAGCGGGGGGTGCTCACCGGAGGAGACGGGTGGTTTCACCCCGGCGGCACCGACCGGCTGAGCAGCCCCGGCCACGACGTCGATTACCGGCTCACCGACGGCGGCCGTGACCTGCTGCGCCAGATGGGCGTCGAACTTCCCACCGGTCCAAGGCCATTGGTGCGTTACTGCGTCGACTGGACCGAACAGCGTCACCATGTCGCCGGCGGGCTGGGCCGGGCGCTTCTCGATCATTTCCTGGCCGCGGACTGGCTGCGTCGCACACCCCGTCACCGCGCGCTCACCGTGACCGGTCCCGGCCGCGTCGCCCTGAGCAAACGATTCGACATCGACTGGACCGGTTGACGCACGCGTTCGAGAATCGCCGAACCGCTGTCGGTCGCGATGTCCACCAAGCACAATCGAGCCGTGACCCGCACCCGGAGACACCTACGCAAGGCTTGCGCTGCACTCGTCGGTGCAGCTCTCTCACTCGGCCTGGCGGCCCCGGCAGCCGGCGAACCCAGCGGCGCCACCCCCAGCTTGCCCGCCTTCGTGCCCCATCCCTCGGACTGGGCGCCGAACTACACGGTGTTCCCGTACAACCTGTGGCAGGTCCGCGTAACTCCCGAGCAGATCGACGCCCAGCGCGAGTCCTGCCAGTGGTTCAATGCCCAGTACGGCACGTTGATGACCCAGATCGTGGGTTTCCAGAATTTCCTGGGCGGCCAGCACGACTATTGGACCGCGCCCGGTGTGCAGGCCGCCGGCAACGCCGTGAAGGCCAACGTCGATCAGTCGGCGGCGTTCCTGGATCCCCGCGCCCACACCCTGTACATCACCAATTACCCCGACCAGAGCCAGTATTCACCGCTGTACAACGGTGACTCGATCTATCACCTCTGGTACCAGCTGACCCAGATCAGCGACAAGATCGCCAAGCAGCAGCCGTCCGGCGTCATCAACGCCAACGTCGCCACGGCCAATGTCTACGGGAACGTGATCCGCGACTCCGGGGTATGCAACGGGGCGTGAGCCTTCTCAGTTGCTGTTGGCGGCCTTCTTGCGCTCGATGTCGGCCAGTGCGGCGGCGAGTTCGGCACGCTCGGCGGCCGACGTCTCCCAGTCAAGCTTGCGGTTCTTGACCACCTTGGCCGGGGCACCCACGGCGATCGAGAAATCCGGGATCTCGCCCTTGACCACGGCGTGGGCCCCCAGCACGCAGCCGCGGCCGACCGAGGTGTTGCGAAGGACGGTGACCTTGGCCGCGATCCAGGTGTCCGGGCCGATCCGCACCGGGCCCTTGACGATGCCCTGATCCTTGATCGGCATCTCGATGCTGTCCATCTTGTGGTCGAAGTCGCACACGTAGCACCAGTCGGCCATCAGGGCGGAATCGCCGAGCTCGATGTCGAGGTAGGTGTTGATCACGTTGTCGCGGCCGAGCACCACCTTGTCGCCGATGCGCAGCGAACCTTCGTGGCAGCGGATCGTGTTCTTGTCGCCGATGTGGACCCAGCGGCCGATCTCCATCTGCGCGAGTTCCGGGGTGCACTGGATCTCCACACCCTTGCCGAGGAAAACCATGCCGCGGGTGATGATGTGCGGGTTGGCCAGCTTGAACTTCAGCAGCCGCCAGTACCGCACCAGGTACCACGGCGTGTACGCGCGGTTGTCGATGACCCATTTCAGCGACGCTCTCGTCAGGAAATCGGCCTGGCGCGGATCACGTAGCCGGGAGCCCCGCCAGCGTTTGTGAATCGGGGCGCCCCACATCGTCGTCATGGCCGGACAGCCTACTGGAGCACTTCCGACGGCTTCCGGGTCCTGCGCCGCAACGCGGTCGCGTTACCCTCACCTGGGTCACAATTACGAGCGCCCTGCGTGTTCGGCGACGAAAGGACATCGTGTTCCGGCGATACCTTGCACTGGCGGTCGCGGTGCTGCTCACGGGCCTGCTCGCCGGTTGCGAGAACACCGATTCATGGGTGGACGCACACGCCGCACAAGGTTGGTCGGCGCAATACGGAGACGCCGCCAACAGCAGCTACGTCCGATCTCGTGGTCCCGAAGCGCTCCGGCTGGAGTGGAGCCGGTCCGTCAAGGGTGAGCTGGCGGCCCAGGTGGCGCTCAGTTCGGATGGCCGTCTGGCCGTCAACGCGCAGACCGCCGGTGGTTGTTCGTTGATGGTGTGGGAGGCCGACAACAATGCCCGCCAACGCTGGTGCACGCGACTGGTCCTCGGCGGTGGCTGGTCCAGTCCCCTGTTCGACGGGTTCGACAACGTCTACGTCGGCCAGCCCGGCACCATCATGTCCTTCCCTCCGACCCAGTGGATCCGCTGGCGCCAGCCGGTGATCGGCATGCCGACCACGCCCAGGCTTCTCGATGACGGCCAGCTGCTGGTGGTCACCCATCTAGGGCAGGTGCTGGTGTTCAACGGGCATCGCGGCACGGTCGAGGGCACGCCGCTGGACCTGGTCTCCGGTGTGGACCCGACCGATTCGCAGCGCGGTCTCGGCGATTGCCAACCGGCCCGGTCCCGCTGCCCGGTGGCGGCCGCACCGGCGTTCTCGCATGAGGCCGGCCTCGTGGTGCTCAGCGTGTGGCAGCCCGGTGCCGAGGCGCCCGTGCTGATGGGCCTGCGCTACCACCCCGGCGAGAAGACATTGCTGACGCAGGAATGGACGAGCACCGCCGTGGACCGCGGGCCGCTGGCCAGCCCGGTGCTGTCGGCCGACGGTTCGACGGTGTACGTCAACGGCCGCGACCAGAAACTGTGGGCGCTCAACTCCGCCGACGGCTCCCCCAAATGGTCGGTGCCGCTGAGCTATCTGGCCCAGACCCCGCCGTCGGTGTCACCGGACGGGCTGATCGTGGCCGGTGGCGGACCAGAGGCCAAGCTGACCGCGGTGCGCGACGCCGGCGCTCACGGCGAGGTGGCCTGGACCCGTGACGATGTCGTTCCGCTGACCACGACGAGCCGCGCGGACGGGGTGGGATACACAGTGGCCCGGGAGGGCGGTCACGGCCAGACGCTGTTGGTCTTCGACACCGGCGACGGACACACCCTCAACAGTTATCCCGTGCCCGAGGCCACGGGCTGGCCGGTCGGCGTTTCGATCGGACACGACCACCGGATCGTCACCGCCACCAGTGACGGTCAGGTGTACGGGTTCGCCCCGGCCTGACCGGCGCTCAGGCGAGCAGCGCCGCCACAGCCGAGCGCGGGACGTTGGCCTGGCTGGCTCCGGCGGCCTCGGGCAGCAGCTCGCCCTGGCCGAAGAAGAAGATCACCGAGTCGTCGGTGATCGCGAAGTTCTGATAGTGCGCGGGATCCAGACCGACGGCCGGCGTGATGGCCTGTTCGACGCCGGACTGCTTCTGCAGTTCGCGCTGCACGATCGGGAAGATGACGTCCAGCGGCTTGGATCCCGGCTTGAACAACGTGTCGAAGGTAATCGGTGCCCGGGTGGCCACGTTGTAGTTGAACGTCTTGTACCAGGTCTGCGGGTGGGCGCCACCGACGTTCTGATAGACCTCGAACACCAGGCTCTGGGTGTGCGGTGGGGTCCCGGAGCTGTACGCGGTGCCCTTGGCGTCGAGGACGTAGGGCTGATCACGTGAGCCGGGCATGCCCGAGACGTTGACGAACCCGTCGCGGGTCTGGATCAGGTAACCGGCGACGGCCTGTTGATCGGGATAGTCGACCGGGAACGTGTAATCCAGTGTGTAGGTGGCGTTGGCGGTGTGCACCTGACAGACCTGGTCGCCGTCGACGGTGCCGCCGAGGTCGACACAGGCCGACTGCGCAGCCACCACGGGCATGCCGAGCCAGCCGAGCAGCGCACCGGCCGCCAGCAGCGCTGTCACATGGGAAATTCGCATCGTCAGTCGTCCTCGCAGGCGATCAACTCACACCGGTGGATCCACCGGCGTGTTTCGTTCAGGGTACGTGTCAGTTATCGAGACGGGCGACAAATGAATGCCGTTGCCCGACTGGCCGCTCCGGAGCCGAGCCGGGCGATCACCACCGCCAGGCGCTCGGTACCACGCAACCGCATCCGGGTCCGGAGCACATCGGGGTCGACGTCGACGCCGCGGATCAGGATTTCCAGTGCTCCTACCGACCGCGCCGCCAGCGCGGACCGGAGCCGGCGTTCCTGGAATTGCAGCTGTTCGAGGACCTCGAAACCTCGCACCCCGGCGGGCAACTCGTCACCGGACAGGTAGGCGATGTCGGGGTCGAGCTGCCACAGTCCGTGCCGGGTCGCGTAGTGGCGCACCAGCCCCGCGCGCACGACCGCACCGTCGGGGTCGACGATCCAGCGGCCCGCCTCGGCGACGGGACAGTCGTCGGGTTGGGCGTCGGTGAGCTCCTCACCCGTCTCGAGCATGCTGGCCCGCCTCCGCACACCGGGCTCGGTCAGCCCGGGTGACCACAGGCAGGCCTCCCGAACGCTGCCGCCCACCGAGGTCACCTCTATCTCCCCGGTGAACCCCATCTTGGTGAGCTCCTCGAAATCGATTCCCGGAGCGCACTTCACCACCAGGTCCCGTCCGGCGTAGACATCCAGGACCGCATCGAGCGCCGGGGTGTAGGCCCGCGGGTCGAAGCGGCGCCGTCCGCCGGACCGGCGAGCCGGGTCGATGAGCACCACCGTGTCGCGGGTCACCGGTGTCAGCGCGTCGGCCCGGCACAGTGGGACAGCGGTGCCGCCGTCATCGAGATTGTTGGCCGCCATCGCCAACCGCACCGGATCGAGGTCGCTACCGACTAGCTGTGCAGCGCAATCACGCAGTGCCACAAGCTCACTGCCGATCGAACAGGTGGCATCGTGAACCCGGGCGCCGGTGAGCCTGCGGGCCCGGTGCGCAGCGACCGGCGCAGCCGTGGCCTGTTGCAGGGCATCGTCGGTGAACAGCCACCGGTCCGGTTCGGTGAACTTGGCCTGCGCACGCCTGCGCAGCTGCACGGTTTCCACGAGCACCGCCGCGTGGTCACCGAATTGCGCGCGGACAGAGGCGATGTCGCTGACCAATGCTGCTCCGGCCAACGACATCCCGGCGACCTGCGTCAGGGCCTGCTCCCCCGCCTCCGACCGCAGATAAGCGACAGCTCCGATGTCAAACAGCGTCGGGACCTAATCTCCTGACGGCTTAACCCCGGTGACCATCACGTTGTAGAACCAGCCCTTGGGCACCACGCGGCGCCAGATGTTGGAGTCCACCCAGCTCAGCGTGGTCCAGCTGTTGAACGCGAACTTGGCCCAGCCCCAGCCCAGACGCCCCGCCGGCACCGCGGCCTCGAAGGTGCGTACCGGCCAGCCGAGCATCGCCGCGGTGAATTCCTCGCTGGCGGTGCGAACTTCGACCGCGCCGGCGTTGGAGGCCATCCGCTCCAGATCGGCCGGGTCGAACGTGTGAAGGTCGACGACGGCTTCCAGCGCCGCGGCGCGGGAGGACTCGTCCAGTTCGGCCTGGGGGCGCCGCCATTCGCTCAGCCACGGCAGCTTGGTCAGGTTGGTGGTGGCGTGCCAGGTCAGCGTCGACAGCTCGCGCGCGTACTTGTTGCCGACCGTGGTGGGCTCACCGGCGAACACGAAACGGCCGCCGGGCTTGAGCACCCGGACCACCTCGCGCAGCGAGAGTTCGACGTCGGGGATGTGGTGCAGCACAGCGTGCCCGACCACCAGGTCGAAGGTGTTGTCCTCGTACGGGATGCCCTCGGCGTCGGCCACGCGCCCGTCGATGTCCAGGCCGAGTGACTGACCGTTGCGGGTCGCGACCTTGACCATGCCCGGGGACAGGTCGGTGACCGAACCGCGGCGCGCCACCCCGGACTGGACCAGGTTGAGCAGGAAGAACCCGGTACCGCAGCCCAGCTCGAGGGCCCGGTCATACGGCAGCTCGCGCTGCTCGGCCGCGGGCACGATCGCGTCGAACCGGCCGCGGGCATAGTCGATACACCGCTGGTCGTAGGAGATCGACCACTTCTCGTCGTAGGTTTCGGCTTCCCAGTCGTGGTAGAGCACCTGCGCGAGCTTGCTGTCGTGCATCGCGGCTTCGACCTGCTCGGCCGTGGCGTGCGGGTTAGGAGTCGGCATGCCGGCAATATCGGCGTCGGTGCCGGAATCCTTGATGTCAGTCATGCAGGGCAGCCTAACTGCCCGGGTCGGGTCGGCGTCAGGGCCGGTCCACCACTTTGTCGACGGCGGCCTTGGCCGCGGCCAACACGTCCACGGGATGGTCCACGAATCTCCGTGCCCAGGCCAGTGCCTCGTCGTAGACGTGGTCGGGTGCCACCATCTGGTCGATCAACCCGAGCTCCAGAGCCTCCTCGGCACCGACGAACCGACCGCTGAAAACCAGCTCCTTGGCCTTGCTGGCGCCGATGGCCTCGGCCAGCCGTGCCCCGCCCCCGGCGCGGGGCGCCAGTCCGGCCAGGATCTCGGTTGCCCCGAACTTGACGTTGTCGCCGCTGACGCGCCAGTCGGCGGCCATCGCCAGGGTCATCCCGCTGCCCAGGGCATAACCGGTGATCGCGGCCACGGTGGGTTTGGGGATGGCGGCCACGGCCTCGACGCACTGACGCAGTGCCGTGTCCGCGGCAGCCGCCTCGGCCGCGTTCAGTGTGCGCAGCTCGGGTACGTCGTCGCCGGCGCAGAAGATCTCGTGACCGCCGAACAGGATCACCACTGAGATGTCGGTGCGCTCACCCAGCTCGTGGGCGGCGGCGACGATCTCGCGGTACATCTGCCGGGTCAGGGCGTTGGTCGGGGGCCGCGACAGCATCAGGGTGCCGACGCCGTCCTGTTCCGGCGTCACCCCGGAGATCACGCTGACGAACTCGTTCATTGTGCAGATTCCCCGCCCCGGCCCAACGGCGCCCGGTGGTTCCTGGCCGCGTTGTAACGACCGCTGTCGAAGAACTCGATCTGCCAGCTGCCCTCACCGAGGGACAGGTTCGGTTCGATGGGGGCGATCTTGCGCTCACTGGCCAGCACGTCGGCTACCGATCGGCCGGCCAGTGAATTCAGCTGGGTCCAGGTCGGTGGCAGCAGGAACGAGTTGCCCTGCTCGAAGTCGTCGAGGCCGGCCTGCGGAGTGCTCCAGAAGGCGCGGTCCGTTTCGGTGTTCTCGCCGTCGGCCCGCTGCCCCTCGGGCAGGGCGCCGACGAAGAAGAAGGTGTCGTAGCGGCGGGTGCGCTCCTCTTTCGGGGTGACCCAGTTGTCCCACGGCCGCAGCAGGTCCGCCCGCAGCACGAGCTTCTCGTCGCGAAGGAAGTCGGCGAACGACAGGGAGTGGTTGGCCAGGGCGGCGCGTGCGTCGCCGTAGACGGAGGCATCGGAAATGATGCCCGGGGCCCCCGATCCAACGGAGGGCCCGGCGAACAGGACCCCGGACTCCTCGAAGGTCTCGCGGGCCGCGGCGCACACCAGCGCCTCGGCCAGTCCGGTGTCGACCCCGAGCCGTTGTGCCCACCAGTCCGGTTCGGGACCGAACCAGGCGATGTCGGCGTTGCGGTCGCGTTCGTCGACTCCGCCGCCGGGGAACACCATCACGCCGGCCACGAACTCCATCGCCGCGTGCCTGCGCATCATGAAGACTTCGATCGATTCGGCGGCGTCGCGGACCAGCATCACCGTGGCCGCTGGTCGCGGCACCAGTGGGTCGGTCGTTGTGGTCATTCACGCCTCCTATGAGCCGCCCGGCTCCTGGTTCGCCGGGCGAAGTAACGCCCGTCGATCACGTCAAGGGCGATCGACTGGCCGAACGCCTTGGACAGGTTCTCAGCAGTCAACACCTCGGTCAGTAGACCCGAGGCAACCGCCTTGCCTTCCGAGAGGATCAGCGCGTGGCTGAATCCGACCGGAATCTCCTCGACATGATGGGTGACCAGGACCATGGCCGGCGCATCGGGGTCGGCAGCGAGATCGGTCAACCGCGCCACCAGCTCCTCGCGGCCACCCAGGTCGAGCCCGGCCGCGGGCTCGTCGAGCAGCAGGAGTTCGGGGTCGGTCATCAACGAGCGGGCGATCAGGACCCGTTTGCGTTCGCCTTCGGACAGCGTTCCGTAGGTCCGCTCGGCGAGGTGTTCGGCACCGACGCTTTCCAACATGTCGATCGCCTGGGCGTAGTCGACGTCCTCGTAGTCCTCACGCCAGCGGCCGAGCACGGCGTAGCCGGCCGACACCACCAGGTCGCGCACGACCTCGTCGTCGGGGATCCGCTGGGACAGCGCCGAGCTGCTGAGGCCGACGCGAGCGCGCAGCTCGGACATGTCGGTGCGGCCCAGGCGTTCCCCGAGCACATACGCGGTGCCCGACGAGGGGTATTCGGTGGCGGCGGCGATCCGGAGCAGCGAGGTCTTGCCTGCGCCGTTGGGGCCGATCACCACCCAGCGCTCGTCGAGTTCGACGGTCCACGTGATGGGCCCGACGAGAGTGTTGCCGCCTCGCCGGAGGCTGACCCTCGCGAAGTCGATCAACAGGTCGGGGTCGGTTCCGTTTCCGTCGTCGCCGGTTGTCGAGTCGGTGAGTTCCCCTGCGGCCACTCGCTCATCGTAGTGACCGGTTCCCGTTCTGCCCGGGCGCGTCCGTCGCTGAAATCGTGGAACAACAATGACCGTGGTGTCAGCCGCAGGAACAGCTGCACGAGCGGGCCGATCCCGAAGGCATAGACCAGGGTGCCGATCCCGACGGTGCCGCCCATCAGCCAGCCCAGGGCCAGCACGGTCGCCTCAATCCCGGTGCGCACCAGTCGCACCGACAATCCGGTGCGCGCGACCAGCCCGGTCATCAGGCCGTCCCTGGGTCCGGGGCCGAGGCCGGCACCGATATAGAGCACGGTGCTGATGGCGTTGAGCACGACGGCACCGATCATCGTGGCGATGCGCAGCGGTAACGCCGACGGCGCCGGAAGTACCGCGAGGGTGGCGTCGACAGTGACGGCGATGACGATGACGTTGGCGACGGTCCCGATTCCGGGCCGGTTGCGCAGCGGGATCCAGGCCAGGAGGACCACAACGCCGACGACGGCGGAGGCCATCCCGAGCGACAGTGCGGTGTGCCGGGTGATTCCCTGGTGGAAGACGTCCCATGGGTCCAGTCCGAGACCGGCGCGCACCATCATGGCCATCGACACGCCGTAGCCGCACAGGCCGATCAGGAGCAGCGCACCGCGGGTGAATGCCGTCCTCATGCGTGGTCGGGAAATCGGACGCGGATCGCGTCGAGTTCGCTACGCACCCGGCGGGCGTCCACATCGCGGTCGCCGGCGTAGTTGCCGGGATCGTGTAGACGGCGCAGATTCTCTGCCAATCGGGAAATCCAGTTCCGTGCCATGCCGCCATGGTCTCGGCGATGTGGCTTGTCTAGCAATAGCCAGTTAGACCATACTGGCCTCATTATGTCGGCAGATATGGCTACCAGAGCCCTCGATGTGGACCTCTTGGCCCGCGAACTAGGTAACTGGCGTACCTCCAGCCAAAGTGGACCCGCCTACCTCGGCCTGGCCGACGCGATCCGGCTGCTCATCGTGGACGGCCGCGTTCCGGTCGGGTCACGCATTCCCTCCGAGCGGGCACTGGCCGAGTCCCTGCGGGTGTCGCGCACCACGGTCACGGCGGCCTTCGCCCAGCTGCGTGACGACGGTTATCTGCACGCCCGCCGCGGAGCCCGCAGCGTCACCGCGCTGCCCACCGCAGGTCACCTCCAGCCCGAGGCCACCACGCCGACGGTCAGCCTGGCCGCCGCGGCGTTGTCCGCGCCGGGCACTGCCGTGTTGGAAGCCTTCGCCGAAGCCGCCCGCGACATCGCGCCGTATCTGCGCGAGCCGGGTCACGAACTGATGGGCGTCGGCCCCCTGCGTGCGGCCATCGCCGAAAGGTATTGCGCCAGAGGGTTACCCACCGACCCGAATCAGATCATGGTGACCAGCGGCGCCCAGCACGCCATCGGGCTGATCTTGGCCAGTCACACTCAGCCCGGCGACCGGGTCCTCGTCGAGCAACCCACCTATCACGGTGCGCTGTCGGCGATCTCGACTGCCGGGGCACGGGCGGTTCCGGTCGCGCTCACCGAGGACGGTTGGGAACTCGACGCGGTACAGGCCGCACTGCGTCAGCTCGCGCCGAGCCTGGCCTACCTGGTTCCCGACAGCCACAACCCGACTGGGTTCACCATGCCCGCGGCCGAGCGAAAGCGGTTGGGGCAGATCATTTCCGATACCCGCACCCGCACCATCGTCGACGAATCGATCGCCGACATGTGGATCGACGAGGCGCCGCCTGAGCCGCTGGCGGCCTCAGTGCCCCGGAATGATCTGGTGCTGACCATCGGTTCGATGTCGAAATCGTTCTGGGGTGGCCTGCGGGTCGGCTGGATCCGCGCCGAGCGCGGAACTCTGGCCACCATCGCGGCGATCCGGCCGTCGGTGGACCTCGGTACCCCGATCCTCGAACAACTCGCGGCGGCAAAACTACTCGCGATGCGGGCCGAGGTACTTCCGGAACGGCGCGAGATCATCCGCGCCCGTCGGGAGTTCCTGGTGGCGCTGCTTTCGCGAGAGCTTCCGGACTGGCAGCCGGGGCACGGCCGTGGCGGGATGTCGCTGTGGGTGAAGCTGCCCGCGCCGATGAGCACTGCGTTGTCGGCCGCGGCCATGCGCCTGGGTCTGGATGTGCCCGCAGGCCCGCGGTTCGGTGTGGACGGCACGTTGGAGCGGTTCATCCGGCTGCCCTATGCGCTGCCGGAACCTGAACTCGAAGCGGCCGTGCACCTGCTGGTGCGGGCCTGGCACAGCATCACCGGCACGCTCAGCGCGCAACCTCAGACGTTGGTGGTCTAGTCAGCGATCAGGGCTGCTGCGACATTGCGTAGCAGGTGCTGTAGTGCTCGATGGTGCACGGGATCCCGTTCACCGTCGGCAGCTCACCGGGCCGGTTCGTGATGTTGGTTCCCCCGGCGCTGGGCGCCATCACCGGCGGTGCCACCGCGCCCATCCCGCCGCCGGACGAACCGGCCACGCACACGCCCTCGAACTTGGTCTGCACCGTTCCCGACGGGCATCGCTTGGCCTCGGCCGGGGCGGCAACCGCCAACTGACCCAGAACCGCCGCAACGGCGAACACGCCAACGACAACCGTGTGCTTCAAGTTCGCCATGCCCCACACCCTACTTCAGGGGTGAGCCGACGGGGTGTCAGTCCTCGGGGATCTCGACACGCCGCAGCACGCCGTCCTGGGCGTCGGCAGCCTCGATCTCGCCGCGGGTGACGCCGAGGATGAACAGCACGGTGTCCAGATAAGGGTGGCTCAGCGACGCGTCGGCAACCTCACGCAACGCCGGTTTGGCGTTGAAGGCGACACCGAGGCCGGCAGCCGCCAGCATGTCGATGTCATTGGCCCCGTCGCCGACGGCCACGGTCTGCTCCATGGGGACGCCGACCTGCTGGGCAAAATCGCGCAGCGCCTTGGCTTTCCCGGGCCGGTCGATGACCTGACCGATGACCCGCCCGGTCAGCTTGCCGTCGACGACCTCCAGTTCGTTGGCGGCCACGTAGTCGAGCATGAGTTCGTGGGCGAGCGGTTCGATGACCTGACGAAAGCCGCCCGACACCACGCCGCAGTGGAAACCGAGTCGCCGCAGGGTCCGGATGGTGGTCCGGGCGCCGGGCGTCAACTCGACCTGTTCGGCGACATCGTCGAGGACCGACGCGGGCAGGCCCGCCAGGGTCGCCACCCGGCGGTGCAGTGATTCGGCGAAATCCAGTTCGCCCCGCATCGCGGCTTCGGTGACGGCGGCTACCTGGGCTTCCATCCCGGCCCGGGCGGCCAGCATCTCGATGACCTCACCCTGGATCAGGGTGGAGTCGACGTCGAAGACGATGAGCCGCTTGGCCCGACGGGCCAGGCTGTAATCCTCCAGCGCGATGTCGACGCCTTCGTCGACGGCCACCTGGGCCAGTGCCGTCTGCAGTTGGCTGTAGGCCGCCCCGGCCGGCACCGACACCCGAAGCTCCAGCCCGGTCACCGGGTAGTCGGACACCCCACGGATCGTGTCGATGTTGACGCCCAGACCCGCCACGGCGCGGGCCACCACGCTGAACGCTTCGGCCGTGATCGGACGCCCCAGCACCACGATCGTGTGCGTGGACGGCTCGCGCATGACCGGCATGTCGTCGCTGCGCTCGATCGTCACGTCCAGGCCGAGGCCGTGGATGGCCGTCTCGACGTCACGGCGCAGAGACTCCCCCGCAACCGTCTCGATCGGTGCCGCGACCAGCACACCCAAGGTGAGCCGGCCGCGGACCACGACCTGTTCGACGTTGCGCAGTTCCACCTGATGGCGGGCGAGCACCTCGAACAGTGCCGAGGTGACACCGGGCTGATCGACTCCGGTGACGGTGATCAATACCGACGAGCGCTCTCGTGGAGCACCGTTCATCGATTCACCTTCGACGTGCTCACCCCCGGATGCTGCCACCCGTCAGCTGGAGCTGTCCGCAGACTCGAGCTCTGGGTGATGCGCACGGCCAACGTGGGCCTCGGCGCGCATCCGCTCGACCATGTGCGGGTAGTGCAGCTCGAACGCCGGGCGCTCCGAACGGATCCGGGGCAGCTCGGTGAAGTTGTGCCGCGGCGGCGGGCAAGAGGTCGCCCACTCCAGCGAGTTGCCGTAACCCCAGGGGTCATCGACCGTCACCGGCTCGCCGTAGCGCCAGCTCTTGAACACGTTCCACACGAACGGCAGCGTCGAGATGCCCAGGATGAAGGCACCGATCGTGGAGATCACGTTGAGCGTGGTGAAACCGTCGGACGGCAGGTAGTCGGCGTAGCGACGCGGCATCCCCTCGTCACCGACCCAGTGCTGCACCAGGAAGGTGGTGTGGAAGCCGATGAAGGTCAGCCAGAAGTGCAGCTTGCCCAGGCGCTCGTCGAGCAGCCGACCGGTCATCTTCGGGAACCAGAAGTAGATGCCCGCGTAGGTGGCGAACACGATGGTGCCGAAGAGCACGTAGTGGAAGTGCGCGATGACGAAGTAGCTGTCGGTGACGTGGAAGTCGATCGGCGGGCTGGCCAGCAGCACGCCGGACAGGCCACCGAGCAGGAAGGTGATCAGGAAGCCGACCGAGAACAGCATCGGCGTCTCGAACGTCAGCTGGCCCTTCCACATCGTGCCGATCCAGTTGAAGAACTTGATGCCGGTCGGGACGGCGATCAGGAACGTCATGAAGGAGAAGAACGGCAGCAGGACGGCGCCGGTGGCGTACATGTGGTGTGCCCACACGGCCACGGACAGGGCCGCGATGCTGATGGTGGCGTAGATCAGCGTGGTGTAACCGAAGATCGGCTTGCGGCTGAACACTGGGAAGATCTCGGACACGATGCCGAAGAACGGCAGCGCGATGATGTACACCTCGGGGTGGCCGAAGAACCAGAACAGGTGCTGCCACAACAGGACGCCGCCGTTGGATGGGTCGTAGATGTGAGCGCCCAGGTGGCGGTCCGCAGCCAGGCCGAACAGTGCGGCGGTCAGGATCGGGAAGGCGATCAGGACCAGGATCGAGGTCACCAGGATGTTCCAGGTGAACACCGGCATGCGGAACATCGTCATACCGGGTGCACGCATGCAGACCACGGTCGTGACCATGTTGACGCCACCGAGGATGGTGCCCAGACCACCGACGGCCAGACCCAGGATCCAGAGGTCACCACCGGCGCCCGGCGAGTGGATGGCATCGGTCAGCGGCGAGTACGCCGTCCAACCGAAGTCCGCGGCACCGCCGGGAGTGATGAAGCCGCCCATGGCGATCAGCGCACCGAACAGGAACAGCCAGAACGACAGGGCGTTCAGCCGCGGGAACGCCACGTCGGGCGCACCGATCTGCAGCGGGAGCACCAGGTTGGCGAACCCGAACACGATCGGGGTGGCGTAGAACAGCAGCATCACCGTGCCGTGCATGGTGAACAACTGGTTGAACTGCTCATTGCTCAGGAACTGCAACCCGGGCATCGCCAGCTCCGTACGCATGAACAGAGCCATCAGACCGCCGATGAAGAAGAAGGCGAAGCAGACGACGCAGTACATGATGCCGATCAGCTTGTGATCGGTCGTCGTGATGAGCTTGTAGATCAGGTTGCCCTTGGGGCCCATCCGTTCCGGAAAAGGACGACGTGCCTCGAGTTCTCCGATTGGGGGCGCTTCGGCTACCAAGAGATCCTCCAAAGATTCGTCGGGAAATCCCGCATATCGACCTGAATCCTAACGCTCCCGAAGGCTTGAGCGCCCGTGGGTCCTACAAACTGTCGTACTGAGTCGCCCCGCGGAGTCGCGACTTTCGATGGCGAGGCCCTGACCAGCGGCAAGGCTGTGAATGTTACGGTCGGCCGGTGCTGATGAACCGACCCCGCGCCGCAGTCGCGGTGATCGCTGCGGCCGCGACACTCGCCAGTGGATGCGGTTCGGCGGAGCAGACGTCGCAGTCGCAGACGTCGATCTCTACCAGCGTCACCAAGATCGCAGATTCCGGCGTGCTGGGTAATCAGCGCAAGCCCGACGAGTCCTGCGCAGCGGAGCCCGCCGCCGCCGATCAATCGGCGCGGGAGGTCCGCAACGCACGCGCCGAGGGCGGTGACATCCCGGAGTCCACCGAGGTACGCGGCGACCCCCAGCGCATCGTGGCACTGTCCGGCGACCAACTGGACGCGTTGTGCGCGTTGGGCCTGCAGTCCCGGATCGTCGCCGCCGCACTCCCGGAGGGTTCGTCCGAGCAACCGTCTTACCTGGGTGGCGTCGTGCACGGGGTGGCGCCGGCCGGTTCGCGGAACGCGCCGGACCTGGATGCCGTCAAGGCGGCCAACCCTGATCTGATCCTGGGCTCGGCGGCTCTCACTCCGGCGTCTTTCGGCGCCCTGTCGGCGATCGCCCCGACGGTGTTCACGGGTGCACCGGGCGCTGCCTGGCGGGACACGTTGCGCGCGGTGGGCGCGGCGACGGGTCGCGCCGACGCCGCCGCCGACCTGATCGGGAAGTTCGACGACGCTGCCCGCGACACCGGTGCGAAGAACGACGCCCCACACTTCCAGGCTTCGGTGGTGCAGCTGACCGAGAACAGCGTCCGGGTGTACGGGGCCGACACCTTCCCCGGCAGCGTGCTCGCCGCAGTGGGGTTGGATCGCCCTGCCGCGCAACGGTTCACCGACAAGCCTTACGTCGAGCTGGGGACGACGGACGCCGACTACCGCATCGCCGACGCGGACATCGTCTACGTCTCGTTCACGTCCGCGGCCGCTCGGGACAACGCGCCCAAGATCCTGCAGGGCTCGGCGTGGCGGGATTTGTCGGCAGCCAAGGACAACCGGGTGTTCGTGGTGAACAACGAGGTCTGGCAGACCGGGCAGAACATCGTGGCCGCCCGCGGCATCCTCGACGATCTGCGCTGGGTCAACGCCCCGATCAACTAATCTCACGGACGTGTTTCACGTCCTCACCACCACGTACACCCAACCAGCCGACGTCGTCGACCAGACCCGTCCCGCCCACCTGGCGTGGCTCGAGGAGGAAGTCGCCGCGGGCCGCATCGTGCTGGCGGGGCGTCTGGAATCGGCGACCGGTGCGGTGCTGATTACCGGAGACCTCAGCGAAGAAGAGGTCGAGGACGTGATCGCGCGCGATCCCTACACCCTGGCCGGACTCATCCGCTGCGAGCGGGTCTCCTTCAACGGGTCGTTCCGCGCACCTGGGCTGTGATGCCCGTCCCGGTAATCATCCGGGAGATATGTCACAGGCGGTAGCGGGATTACCGCCGCCGCCTGCGTCGTTGCACGCTCCGGACTGCCGTCACAGGCAGTGATCAGTTAACCGGACTAATCTTTTCCGGGATACGTACAGACGACGAGCAAAGAGGGCTTTGATGAGCACTGTTTACGCCTACGCCGCCAACTCGGCGACGGAACCGCTGGCCAAGACCACGATCACCCGCCGCGAGGTAGGGCCGCATGATGTGGCCTTCGACATCCACTTCGCCGGCATCTGTCACTCCGACATCCACACGGTGAAGGCCGAATGGGGCACCCCGAACTACCCGGTGGTCGCCGGGCACGAGATCGCCGGTGTCGTCACCGAGGTCGGCTCCGAGGTCACCAAGTACAAGGTCGGCGACCATGTCGGTGTCGGCTGCTTCGTCGACTCCTGCCGCGAGTGCGACAACTGCAAGGCCGGTCTTGAGCAGTACTGCACCGGCAGCGGCATGATCGGCACCTACAACGCGACCGGGCGCGACGGCACCCCCACCTACGGCGGGTACAGCGGCGCGATCGTCGTCGACGAGAACTACGTCCTACGCATCCCCGACAGCATCCCGCTGGACAAGGCCGCTCCCCTGCTGTGCGCGGGCGTCACCCTGTTCTCGCCCCTGCGCCACTGGAACG
Organism: Mycolicibacterium arcueilense; assembly: GCF_058536225.1. Classification (NCBI taxonomy): domain Bacteria; kingdom Bacillati; phylum Actinomycetota; class Actinomycetes; order Mycobacteriales; family Mycobacteriaceae; genus Mycobacterium; species Mycolicibacterium arcueilense. The sequence continues at coordinate 1,173,993 of NZ_JBZTYL010000007.1, read as the reverse complement.
CCGGGCCGGGTAAGAAGATCGCCGTGATCGGCCTCGGCGGCCTGGGCCACATGGGCGTCAAGCTCGCGCACGCGATGGGCGCGCACGTCACCGTGCTGTCGCAGTCGCTGAAGAAGATGGAAGACGGCCTCCGACTGGGCGCCGACGAGTACTACGCGACCAGCGACCCGGACACCTTCCGCAAGCTGACCGGTCAGTTCGATCTGATCCTCAACACCGTGTCGGCGAACCTGGACCTCGGCGCCTACCTGGGCCTGCTCAAGACCGACGGGACCCTGGTCGAACTCGGCGCGCCGGAAAAGCCGCTGGTGGTGCCGTTCTTCCCGCTGGGCGCCTACCGCCGCAGCCTGTCCGGTTCGATGATCGGCGGGATCCCGGAGACCCAGGAAATGCTCGATTTCTGTGCCGAGCACGACGTCACCCCGGAGATCGAGGTCATCCAGCCCGATTACATCAACGAGGCCTACGAGCGCGTGCTCGCCAGTGACGTGCGGTACCGCTTCGTGATCGACACCGCCTCGCTGCGCGGCTGAGTCGCGGCTTCGTCAACGCCGTGGAATGCGGTCACCCTGGTGACCGCATTCCGCGGCGTTGTGCGTTATCCGGCTTCTGAGTCCTGGTCGGCGCCGGACTGCAGCTCGACACCGGCCAGCGGCCAGCCCGCGGCGGCCAGTTTTGCCGCCACCCGCGCGATGTTCTCCGGGCCGGCGTCGTGGTCGGTGACTTCGGCGATGAATTCCGCGATGTCGTCGCGGTCGATGGGATGGTCGATGTCGGCAGGCGCTGCGGCCTCAGCGAGGTTGCGCACCACCTCGGCCACCTGCTCCTCGGTGAGCGGGGTGGCCCGCAGCAGCGCGAGCAACGGCACGCGGTCGGTGCCCGGGACCCCTTCGGGGTAGCCGGCACGCAGCCAGTTCAGAACCGAGATCAGCAGCGACTTGGTTGACACCCGGTAAGTTTCGCGGCTGCCCGGCCAACCCACCACTGGACGCGCCGACAGTTGGCAGGGCATTCATTCGTGATTCACCACCAAAAACAATCCCGCTGAGCGCAACCGGTGACTGACTCCCAGTGCCCGGGCATCCTCGGCACAGTGACTCGTGTGATCCGTTTCAACGCCTTCGACATGAACTGCGTCGCCCATCAGTCCCCGGGGCTGTGGCGCCATCCGGAGGATCAGTCCTGGCGCTACAAGGACATCACCTACTGGACCGAATTGGCGAAGTTGTTGGAGCGCGGGCGTTTTGACGGACTGTTCATCGCCGACGTGCTGGGTACGTACGACGTGTACGGGGCCAGTGATGAAGCGGCGATCCGCCAGGCCGCGCAGATCCCGGTGGGCGACCCGATGCTGCTGGTGTCGGCGATGGCACTCGTGACCGAGAACCTGGGCTTCGGCATCACCACCGGAACAGGATTCGAGCATCCGTATCCCTTTGCCCGACGGATGTCGACCCTGGATCACCTGACCAACGGTCGGGTCGGGTGGAATGTCGTCACCGGATATCTTCCTGCTGCGGCGCGCAATATGGGCCAGACCGATCAACCGGCGCACGATGCGCGCTACGACCACGCCGACGAGTACCTCGAAGTCCTCTACAAGCTGTGGGAGGGCTCCTGGGAGGACGGCGCGGTGGTGCGCGACGCCGAACGCGGCGTCTTCACCGACCCGGCCAAGGTGCATCACATCGGCAACTCCGGAACACATTTCAGCGTTCCGGGGGTCCATCTGGCCGAACCGTCGCTGCAGCGAACCCCGGTCATCTACCAGGCCGGCTCCTCGCCGCGTGGCGTCCGCTTCGCCGCCGAGAACGCCGAAGCCATCTTCACCGCTGCTCCCACCAAAGCGCTTCTGCGGGAGACGGTTTCCACGATCCGGGCCGAGCTCGAGTTGGCCGGCCGAGACCCGTATTCGGCCAAGATCTTCAACCTCACCACCATCATCACCGGCGAGACCGACGAGGAAGCCCACGCCAGGCATGCCGAGTATCTGGCCTACGGTGATCCCGAGGGCGCACTGGTGTTCATGTCCGGGTGGATGGGCGTGGACCTGGCCCGCTACGGCCTCGACGAGCCGATCGGCAACGTCGATTCCAACGCAATCCTGTCCGCGGTCAAGGCATTTCAGTCTGCATCGGACAAGGGTGGCGAGTGGAACGTCCGCGATATCGCCGAATGGGGTGAGATCGGCGGCATGGGACCGCGCATCGTCGGGTCGGGCGTGCATGTCGCCGACACCCTGCAGGAGTGGGTCGAAGAGACCGACGTCGACGGCTTCAACCTGGCGTATGCGATCACACCGGGGTCGTTCGCCGAATTCATCGACCATGTCGTACCCGAACTCACCGCGCGCGGCGCCTACCAGACGGAATATGCCCCGGGCACCCTGCGCAACAAGCTCCTCGGCAACGGCGACCGTCTGGCCGAGGAACACCGCGGTGCCAGTTACCGTGTGGGCGGGCGGAATTCGACGATCACCGAGCGTCCGTCGACCCTGCCGTCCTCGTCGGCTTCGACGGCTGCCCAGCCCGCCCGGGGCCGGTAGATCTGGTCACCCGGAGATTCTCAACGCGGGGCAGCCTGGACGTTCGTGGGTTGCGGCCCGAGTGTCGACGCCGGCAGCTGGGTCTCTTCCACGCCCGGGGTGTTGAGCTGACCGGCCAGCCACGGCAGTGAGGCGCCGAGGGCGTTGGCGGCGAACGCCCAGTCATGGCGCCCCGGGGCGGTCTGCACCGAGCACGTGATCGCTTGGGCGCGGGCCGCATTGCACAGTGTGCTCGCGGCGACGTCCTGGGCCTCGGGATTGGCTGTGGGATCGCGAGTGGTCCCGCGCTGCGAGATCGGCACCTCGAACCACGCCGTCACATCGGAGTACGGACCGTGTTTCTGCATGATGGTGACCGGATCGTAAGCCGCCCAGGCGTCGGCATCTCCGCCGAACAGCCTGCTGATGGTCTGCGCCTTGTCCCCCGCGTTCGGACGTAGGTCACCGGCGATGTCGATGAACGACCGGAACATGTCGGGGTGCATCAGGGTGAGATCCACCGCGCAGGTGCCACCCATCGACCAGCCTGCGATCCCCCACCCGTCACGATCGGCACGCACGCCGAAGTTCGAGATCAGGTACGGGACCACGTCCTTGGTCAGGTGATCGGCGGCGTTGCCCCGGGTTCCGTTGACGCATTCGGTGTCGTTGGCGAATGAGCCGGTGGCGTCGACGAACACGAACACCGGAGCGTTGCCGCCGTGGGCTGCCGCGAATCCGTCGAGGATGCCCAGCACGTTGCCTGCGCGCAACCAATCGGCCGGGGTGTTCAGTTGCGAGCCGATCATCATGATTGTCGGAAGCTGCGGCGGCGGGGTGCTGGCGAACCACGCCGGTGGGAGGTAGACGAGTTCGGTGCGGTGGCTGAACCCCGAAGTCTGCGAGTCGATGGTCACCGGCACCAGAACACCGCTGGGTGGCCGGAAGTGCGCCAGTTGCATCTTCGTCACGGTCAGGCGGTCGGTCTGTCCCGGCAGTGGGCTCGAGGTGAGCTGCTTCCACATGCCGTCCACCGTCGGGAAGTATCCGACCCAGATATTGAGGGTGAGTGCGCAGGCCAGCCCGCAGGCCCCGATCGCCACCACCGATGCGGTACGGCGCCACCATCGCGCACTCATCCAACCCACCACCGCGACACCGAATGCCAGGGCGGTCAATGCGATCCAGACCCAAAGTTCAGGTGGTCCGGCGTTGCCTGCCACTCCGATCGAGTCGATGTACCAATACGTCAGACCCGCCAGCACTGCCGCCGCGAGCACCAGTGCGGGCAACAACCGGGTGCGCCATCGCGGCGTGCGCCAGCCCACGGCGGCTCCCAGCAGCAGCGCAGCGATCAGCTGAACGACAACCGGGAACCAGCCGTGGATCAGCGAGATCTGCGCAATGAGCTGGTGCATCAGCTCTCTTGATATCAGCGCCAGCTGTCAGCTCACTGGAGGGATGCTGAGTGGGCGTCAGGTGGGACCACCGCCACCTGCCGAAAAAGCGGGCGGACGCCACGGACTCGCGCGGCGCGTCTAACGTCCGACTAGGAGCTCCATACAGCCACTCCGAGCACCATTCCGGCGATCATGCAGCCGGCGGACGCGGCGATGGCGATCGGCGCAAAGCGTTCCTTCTTCGTCAGGCCGACGGCTCCGAGGATAAGGCCGGCAGGTCCGAACAAGATCGGGCAGAAAAGTACTGAAACACCCGCGCACACAAAGGCAATGATCGAGAAGAGGTTGGACGGTGATGCCGCATTCCCATATTGGTCCGGTGGCGGTGGCGGATAATGTTGCGGATACTGTGGCTGCCCGACAGGTTGCGCATACTGCGGCTGCTGCTGCGGCAGAGGCGGATACGACATCTGGGCGGGTGGCGGCGCATACGGCGGAACATTGGTGGTCTTCCTTCGGCGCTCGGACGTCCAGCTCTGGCCGTCCCAACGACGTTCTGAGCCAGGCGAACCATCCGGATCGTCGTACCAGCCAGGTGGCATTGCCGCAGTCATCTCAGCACCATATCCGGTTGCAGCCCCACGTCATCGAAGGTTTCGTGGGTTATCTCAGCGACCAACTGCATGCCAGGACGCGACGACTTAAGGTGACCTGATGAGCATGAGAATGCTGGTGGCCCTGGTAAGCGCTGCAATCGGCGCCGGCCTTGGTGCCCCCGGGTTGGCTGCAGCAGACCCACCGCCGCCTCCTCCCCCGCCGCCACTCAATCTCAACGCGCTGACGCCGGTGAAGCCGTCAGACTTCGCGATGCACAACGGCGAGTACTACGCCTTCGCGGTACCCGGCGACATCGCGTGCGCGATCGGCCGCGGATCCGGCAAATATGGCTGCAGCGGTCCCCTGCCCGCAGCACCGGACGGGGCCAACGCGGTGACCGGCGCACAACAGGGACCACCGACGTTCATGAACGACAACCGGCCGCTGTTCGTGTTCGACGGGTTGCCCAACCGGTTGCTGCCCGGATCGCGCATCAGCTTCCGCAACGTGACCTGCGGGACCGACGGCACGGTGACGGTGTGCAGCAACTCCTTTGACGGGGCCGGGTTCGTTCTCAGCCCCGCCGGCAGCTATGTCCTCGACGTGAACAACCCACTGCTGCTCAACACCGGCGAGGGCCGCAACCCGTACGCCAACTAGTTAGAAGTCCCAGTCCTCGTCTTCGGTGTTGACGGCCTTGCCGATCACGTACGACGAACCGGAGCCCGAGAAGAAGTCATGGTTCTCGTCGGCGTTCGGTGACAGCGCGGACAGGATCGCCGGGTTCACGTCGGTCTCGTCCTTGGGGAACAGTGCCTCGTAGCCGAGGTTCATCAGCGCCTTGTTGGCGTTGTAGCGCAGGAACTTCTTGACGTCCTCGGTCAGCCCGACCTCGTCATAGAGATCCTGGGTGTACTCGACCTCGTTGTCGTAGAGCTCGAAGAGAAGCTCGTAGGTGTAATCCTTGAGCTCCGTACGCTTTTCCTCGTCCAGCAGCGCCAGCCCGCGCTGGTACTTGTAGCCTATGTAGTAGCCGTGCACGGCCTCGTCGCGGATGATCAGCCGGATCATGTCGGCGGTGTTGGTCAGCTTGGCCCGGCTGGACCAGTACATCGGCAGGTAGAAGCCCGAGTAGAACAGGAAGCTCTCCAGCAGCGTGGAAGCCACCTTGCGCTTCAGCGGTTCGTCACCCTTGTAGTACTGCATGACGATCTCGGCCTTGCGCTGCAGGTTCGGGTTTTCCTCCGACCAGCGGAACGCGTCGTCGATCTCGGCCGTCGAGCACAGCGTGGAGAAGATGTTGCTGTAGCTGCGGGCGTGCACCGACTCCATGAAGGCGATGTTGGTGTAGACGGCTTCCTCGTGCGGGGTCAGCGCATCGGGGATCAGGCTGACGGCGCCGACCGTGCCCTGGATGGTGTCCAGCAGCGTCAGACCGGTGAACACCCGCATGGTGAGCTGCTTCTCGTGCGCTGTGAGGGTGCCCCAGGACGGGATGTCGTTGGACACCGGCACCTTCTCCGGCAACCAGAAATTACCGGTGAGCCGATCCCAGACCTCGGCGTCCTTCTCATCCTGGAGACGGTTCCAGTTGATCGCTGAGACACGGTCGATCAGCTTCATGCCTTCGCTCACCAGAACCCCATTTCACCAGGTTGTTTTGTTTGCCGGACGGCACCCACGACACTACCCCTGGGGCTAAGCCCCAGCGGGGACCCCAGTATCTAGTGTTTTCGTGTCGTGCCCGGCATGGATGAAATCGAACTCCGCCGGATCCAGCTTGCGCGTTGCCAGCCAGTACTGCCAGGTCATGCCGCTCCACAGGGTCCGATTGACTCCGTGAGCATCCATGTACCAGCTCCGGCAACCTCCGGTATTGAACACGGTGTCGGCCAGATCGCGTTGCAGCTCGGCATTGAACTCCGTCTGGGCGCGTGGACTGGGCGACAGCGCGGCGGCCCCGGCGTGGTCGACGGCGGCGATCGCCTGGCCGACGTAGCGGATCTGCGATTCGATCATGAACACCACCGAGTTGTGGCCCAGTGCGGTGTTCGGCCCGAGCAGGAAGAACAGGTTCGGCATACCGGACACCGCAATGCCGCGGTGGGCTGACATCCCCTCGCGGTTCCAACGATCCACCAGATCCTCACCGCCGGCGCCCTTGATGTCGACGTAGGTGTAGGAGTCGGTGACGTGGAAGCCGGTGGCCCACACGACCACATCCGCCGGATGCTCGACGCCGTCGGCGGTGACGATGCCGGTCGGCGTCATCCGAGTGATCGCCTCGGTGATCACCTGGGCCTTGGGGTTGGCGATCCCGCGGTAGTACTTGTCGGAGTTGAGGATTCGCTTACATCCGGCGCGGTAGCTCGGGGTGAGTTTGCGGCGCAGTTCCGGGTCCTTGATGCTGCGGTTGATGTTGTAGCGGCCCATCGCCTCGCCGATCTTGAGCAGCCGCGGCTGCTGAGTCATGGCGAAGCCGACGCCCTCGTGGATCCAGTAGATGGCGGCACGCATGGCCGCACGGGTGCCGGGGACATAGCTGAACACGCGCCGAATCCATTGCGGGAACTTGTTGTTCACCCGCGGCATCACCCACGCCGGGGTGCGCTGGTAGAGGTGCAGCTCGGCGACGTCCTTGACGATCTCGGGCACGATCTGGATGGCGCTGGCGCCGGTGCCGATCACTGCAACCCGCTTGCCGGTGAGGTCGACGCTGTGGTCCCACTCCGCGGAATGGAAAGCCGCTCCGGCGAAATCCTCGCGCCCCTCGATGTCGGGGATCTGCGGGATGTGCAGGCCGCCGGCCCCGGACACCAGGAACTGGGAGACGAACTCCTGGCCGGTGTCGCTGAACACGTGCCAGCGCAGTTCCTCTTCGTCCCAGTGCGCGCGGTCCACATGGGTGTTGAACCGGGTGTAGCGGCGCAGCCCGTACTTGTTGGCCACGCCCAACAGGTACTCCTGAATCTCGGGCTGGAACGACCACATGTGGCTCCAGTCCGCCTTCGGTTCGAAGGAGAACGAGTACATGTGCGACGGGATGTCGCAGGCACACCCCGGGTAGGTGTTATCGCGCCACGTCCCACCGAACTCGTCGGCCTTCTCCAGGACGAGGAAGTCGACGCCTCGGCGTTGCAGTTCGATCGCCATCCCCATGCCCGAAAACCCGCTGCCGATGATCAGGGCGCGGGTGTGGATGGGTTGCTGACCCTGTGAGGGTTGGGCAGCCGTCATAGCTCAGGTCCTTTTCTGGGAACGGCGGTACCGGATATTTCCCAGTCTCCGGACGTGGGAGTCAGCTGTCAACGAGGCGATCAGCTGGCGTGCTGGCGACGCTGGACACCTTCATGCAGCGGCAGGTCCGGGTCGATCCAGATGCCGAGCAGTTCGCAGGTGCCGTTGATGGAACCGACCATGATGGTGGTCAGGTGGTTGACGAACTCCTCGGCCGGCATCCGGCGCGGGCTGTCCTCATCGGTGCCCAGCCACCAGTCCGTGGCCGACGCGCACGCACCGAACGTGGCGAATGCCGCCAGTTCGATCGCGGCCCCGTCCAGTTCCATCTCGCGCAGTTCGTTGGAGAACATGTCGGCCATCGCCAGGGTGATGCCGCGGCCCTCATTGAGTGCGCGCATGGTCGATTCGCTCTGTTCGGCGAACCGGCCCTGGATCAGGAACCGCAACACGTTGGGGTGCTCGTCGACCAGCAGCACGTACTGCTCGACGCTGCGCCGGATGACCTCGCGGGCCGGGTCGGCCCCGAGGTTGATCGCCGGGAAGATCGCTGACCACAGCATGTCGCGCAGTCGCTCGCCGATGGCCTGGAACAGATCGGACTTGTCGGCGAAATGACGGTAGATCTTGGGCTTGGCAGTACCGGCCTCTTCGGCGATCTCCCGCAGGCTGACCTCGGGTCCCAACCGGTCGATCGCCCGGAACGAGGCGTCGACGATCTCGGACCGCACCTTCTTACGGTGCTCACGCCAGCGCTCGCTACGGGCGTCAACCTTGACGCCCGGGCCATCGCTGGAATGTGATCTCGACGTTCGCCGCACGCGATCACTGTACCTGTCCTGATAGCGCTGACCTGCCCAGACCGCCCTACAACACGCGGTTTTACCGTTTGACCCGGGCGTTCGCCCGTCACGCCACCGACAGCCGGCTTGGGTACTATCGCAGCCACAGTCAACCGATGAGACGAGGCTCATGACGCAGCGATACGACCTGGTCATAGCAGGTGGCGGCCCATCAGGGTCGGCCGCGGCGTGGCAGGCCGCTCAGACCGGCGCGAAGGTGCTGGTCCTCGACAAAGCGGAGTTCCCCCGCGACAAGCCGTGTGGCGATGGACTCACCGCCCGTGCGGTGAGCTATCTGCAGAAGATGGGCCTGGCCGACGAGGTGGCCAAATTCCATCGGGTCAACAAGGTGACCGTATTCAGCCCCAGCGAGTGGGAACTGTCCTTCCCGCGCCGCCCCGGCATGCCCGACCACGGCCACACCGTGAGCCGCACCGAACTCGACACGCTGCTGCTCAAGCACGCCGAGTCGACGGGCGCCGAGGTCCGCCAGGGCGCCGAGGTTTCCGGTCCGGAATTCGACGCCAAGGGCCGCGTGGTCGGCGTGGTGCTCAAGAGCGGTGAGAAGGTCTACGGCGACGCGGTCATCGCGGCCGACGGCGCCTACTCCCCCATCAAGCGGGCCCTGAAGATCGACTCGGAGTACAACGGGTACTCGGCCATCGCGATCCGGTCGGAGATGCACGCCAACCGTCCCGACTCCGACGCGTTCGAGATCTACCTCAAGCTGTTGTTCCAGGGTGATCAGCTGCCCGGCTACGGCTGGGTCTTCCCGATGGGCGGAGGCCGGTTCAACATCGGCCTGGGTTATGTGAACAGCTACAAGAACTGGCAGTCGATCAACGCCACCCAGTTCCTCGGCGACTTCCTGCGGACCCTGCCCGCCGAATGGGAACTGCCGCCGATCGAGGAACTCAAGAAGAACAAGAGTGTGCGGGCCTGGCGATTGCCCATGGGCTTCACCGCGTGGCCGCCGTGGCGTCCGGGCGTGCTGTTCGTCGGGGACTCGCTGGGCGCCGGCAAGCCGGTGTCCGGTGCCGGTATCTCCAAGGCCCTCGAGTCCGGTCTGACCGCAGGCGAGTGCGCGATCGCCGCGCTCACCAACGGCGGGCCCGACGACTTCACGAACTATGAGCAGCGGATGCGCGCGGCGTGGGGGCGCGAGTACCGCCGTGGCCGCTTCTTCAACAAGCTAGCCGGGATGCCTGCGGTCGCCGGTGCGGGCCTGAAGGCGTTGGACAACCACACCTTCCGTGACATGCTGCTCAAGTCGCTGTACAAGAAGGCGCAGAGCCCGCAGCACACCTAGGGCGTGGGTCTCGACGTTTGGCCCGAGCGTGGGGTTTGGACACGGATTCTCACCGGAATTCGCGTGCAGACCCCACGCTCGTGTTCGGCCGGGTGTCAGAATGTCGGCAGTCGAGCGAGCGAGGGAGACCATGGCAGCATCGGGCCGACGGGTAGGCGCAGAGACGTCGAAAACCAGGGACGTGTTGCTCGACTGTGTCGAGAAGATGATGCTCGAAGACGGCTATGCCAGCGTCACCTATCGCGCGTTGGCCACCAAGGCCGGAGTCACCCCGAGCCTGGTGCAGTACTACTTCCCCGTGCTGGACGACATCTTCATCGCCGCGATCTCACGCTACTCGCAGCGAAACGTGGAGTACCTGAACAAGATCCTGGCCAAACGCACCGAGGATCCGCTGCGCGCGCTGTGGGAGTACAACTGGGACGAAGCCACGGGCGCGCTGATGACCGAGTTCATGGCGCTCGGCAACCACCGTAAATCGATCCAGGCCGAGATCGCCTCGGTGACCGAGAGTGCCCGCAAGGTCCAATTGGACGCATTGACGGGCAAATTCGGCGAAGACGCCCGCCCCTTCGGCAATCTGTCTCTGCCGGCGCTGCAGTTGCTGATCTCGAGCCTGCCCAAATTCCTCAACCTCGAGAAGGGCATCGGCGTACAGACTGCCCACGCCGAACTCACCCAGGTCTTCGAGGATTATCTGGACACCATCGAACCCCGCACCGTCCCGGCCAAACGTTCCACCCCGGCCAAGCGGCGCACGAAAAAGACTGGTAGCTAGAAGCACCAAGGTCACTCGGGGTCGCGGCAACACCCCTCGAATTTCGAGGTGCTATACAGGCGACGTCATGCTCATTCTGGTCGGAGACGGTCCAGACCCTGTGAAGCACAAGCGCATTCAGCGCTACGTCATCGACCGGTCATCTGTCGACCCACCAATTCCATGCGATAGAACGCTTTACCAGTAACGCTCGGCAGCGGCCCAGCGACGTCAGCGGTCCGCACTCGAACAGCGTGCGCATCGCCTCGCGACGATCACCCAATTGGCCGCCAGAAGTCAACGCCGATACCGCCTTCCTCGAGCGCCGGATGTGCTATACATTCGTACAACACTTCGATCGTATACCCCCTCCGAAAGGACCGCAGCCCCGATGACGAACACCGATGACTTCGAGCAGCTACACCGGCGGGTGCAGTACCTGGAGGACCGGACCGCGATCCTGGATTGCGTGATGAACCAGTCCCGGGGCCATGACCGCCACGATGCCGAACTCATGGGCAGCGTCTACTTCGAAGACGGGGTGGACGAGCACGGGCCGACGGTCAAAACCGGTCCCGAATACGGTGAATGGGCCAACGCGGCGCACACCGCGGTGTTCGAGGACCATCTGCACAACATCACCACCCACACCTGCGAGGTCGACGGCGATGTCGCCCACGCCGAGAGCTACGTCATCGGCGCCATGCGCGCCAAGGGCGGCAAGATCGTGTCCCTGATGGGCGGCCGCTACATCGACCGTCTGGAGCGCCGCGACGGGGTCTGGAAGATCGCGCTGCGACGGTGCACCATCGAATGGATGATGAACGGCGACTCCTCACTGCTGAACTCCGGCGCAGTGGCCGGGTTCATCAAGGGCAGCTGGGACAAGACCGACGCGTCCTATCACCGGCCGCTTTCCATGGACGGTGCACCGGTCAACCGCTGGTAACTCGCCATGGAACTCAACGGCAGAGTTGCACTCGTGACCGGCGGCGGGTCGGGCATCGGCCGCGCGTCGGCACAGCGGTTCGCTGCCGAAGGGATGCGGGTCTGTGTAGTCGACATCGACGAAGGGGCGGCGCACGAAGTCGCCCGGTCGTGCGATGGATTGGGTTTCGCCTGCGATGTGTCCGACCCAGCCCAGGTCGAGGCCGCCTTCGCGCGCTGCGCCGAGGAGCTGGGCGGCGTGGATCTGGCGTTCCTCAACGCAGGCATCACGATCCACTGGTCCGGTGACATCGGATCGCTCGATCTGGACCAGTACCGGAGATCGGTCGGCGTAAACCTGGACGGAGTGGTGTACGGCGCGGTCGCGGCCGTCAAGACCATGCGATCGCACGAGGGCGCCACGGAGCGCGCCATCCTGGCGACGGCCTCGCTGGCCGGGCTGACGCCGTGGCATCCCGATCCCGTTTACAGCCTGGGCAAGCACGGCGTGGTCGGGTTCATGCGGTCCATCGCCCCCAACCTGGCGCCCGAGGGGATTGCGGTGCACACCGTCTGTCCGGGAATCACCGAAACCGGCGTGCTCGGAGACCGGCGCAAGCTGGTCGAACGGATCGGCGTGCCGGTGATGGAACCCGAAACGATTGCCGACGCGGTGCTGACCGCGGCGACCGCACCGCCGGAAACCACCGGGTCATGCTGGGTGGCCCAACACGGAAAGCCATCCTGGCCAATGACTTTCACCGAAGTCACCGGCGCCGACCTTCGCTTGAACGTACCGGTCACCCCGAGGACGAAGATATGACCAACTACGACTACATCATCACCGGCGCCGGTTCGGCCGGTTGCGTACTCGCCAACAGGCTGTCTACCGACCCAGCGGTATCGGTCTTGCTGATCGAGGCCGGCGGCGGTGACAGCAGTCCGGTGTTCAGCATCCCGAAGGGCTCGGGGTTGGTGTTCGAGAATGAGAAGTACACCTGGCAGTACCAGACCGTGCCGTTCGGACCGAGTTCGCATGTCGAGACCTGGATGCGCGGCAAGCTGCTCGGCGGGTCGAGTTCGGTCAACGGGATGATCTACAACCGCGGCAACCGGGCCGATTACGACGAGCTGGAGCGGCTCGGCAACCCCGGCTGGGGTTGGGATCAGATGCTGCCGATCTTCAAATCCTTCGAGGACAACGAATTCGGGCCGTCAGCGACTCGCGGTGCCGGCGGTCCGCTGCACATCTCGGTTCCGCGTGATCCCGACCCGTTGTGTCAGGAAATGCTGGCCGCCGGGGTGAAGGCAGGCTTGAAGGAAGTCCAGGACATCAACGAATCCGACGAAGAGCGGATCGGCTACGCCACCTCCACCATCAAGAGCGGTCGGCGGGTCAGCGCGTCGCGAGCCTTCCTCAAGCCGGCCATGTCCCGGCCGAACCTCACTGTGCTCACCAAAACCTCCGTCGACCGCATCCTGTTCGAATCCGGTAGAGCGGTCGGGGTACTCGCCCGAAACCGCCGAGGTAGCACCGAGATCCGGACCTCCCGCGAGGTGATTGTCTCGTTGGGCAGCCTCAACAGCCCGAAGTTGCTGCAGCTGTCCGGCATCGGCCCCAAGAATGTCCTGACGGCCGCGGGCGTCCAGGTCTATCTGGAGCGTGACCGGGTGGGCCGCGGTATGCGGGAACACCGTTGTGCCGCCATGCGGTTTCGGCTCAACGCCGATCTCGGTTACAACCGGCAGCTGTCGGGCAATCTCGCCCAGGCGATGACCGGGGCCAGGTATCTGGCCACCCGCAAGGGGCCGCTCGCAGCACCGTCGTTCGATCTCATCGCATTCGTCAAGTCCCGGCCGGACGCCGAGCGGGTCGATGCCCAGTTGATGCTCGGGCCGTGGACCATCCCGCCGTACAACACCGGCGAACCGGTCAAGATCGAACGGACGGCGGGCGCGTCCTGTCTGGGTATGGCGCTGCGTCCCACAGCCGAAGGACGTTGTGAGATTACCGGATCCGATCCGGCTGCCGCGCTGCTGATCGATCCCAATTATCTCGGCTCCGACGAGGATCGGCAGACCACGGCCAACCTGCTGCGCAAGATGCGGGAGATCTTCGGGCAAGAACCGATCGTCGACCGGATCGGTGGCGAGACCTATCCAGGATCTGCCGCGACAACCGACGACGAACTCGTCGATGCCGCCCTCGACGGCGGCTACAGCGGATATCACGCCATCGGTACCTGCGCCATGGGACCGGATGACGATGCCGTGGTGGACAGCCGACTGCGGCTTCGCGGTGTGGACGGTCTGCGTGTTGTCGACTGCTCGGTGATGCCGACCATGGTGGCAGGCAACCTCAACGGACCGATGATGGCGATGGCCTGGCGGGCCGCCGACTTCATCCTGGAAGATCTGGCGTGACAACAGAACCGGCGCCGGTCCGTCCGCGAGGGCTGGACCGGCGCCGTTTCACGTGGCTGCCCTCACATGACGGCGAACCCAGCGTCGACCGGTAGCGACACACCGGTGATATAGCGGGCCTTCTCCCCCGACAAGAACACCACCGCATTGGTGACGTCGAGCGGTTCGACGAACAGCCCCGGCATCAAATTCCCGATCACCGCGCTGGAATCAGGGTTCGCTTCGAAGACCGCCGCCATGTGTTGGTTGAAAATCATCGGGGTGGCCACCCCGATCGGGTGTACCGAGTTCACCCCGGATTTCGGCCAGCGCCACCGCGTGGCTGCGGCCCTGCCCGCGTGCGGCGCCGGTGATGACCGTGACGTGGCGTCCTGGTGACGTCATTGCTGTTCCTTTCGCTCAGCCGACGATGGCCGGCATGGTGTCCCAGCCACGCACAGTCGAGGTCCGCGACCGGCGAGCTCCGGACATGTCGATCTCCCACGTCGGCCAGCGCTTGAGCACTTCTTCGAGCGCGACCCGACCCTCCAGACGCGCCAGTGGCGATCCGACGCAGAAATGCGGGCCGCGACCGAAGGTCAGGTGTCCGCCGGGCTTACGGTGGATGTCGAAGCGGTCGGGCTCGTCGAATTGGCGCTCATCCCGGTTGGCCGACGCCAGCATCATCAACAGCGCGCTACCGGCGGGCACCACCCGGTCCTGGAACTTGACATCGTCGGTCGCGACGTAGCGCGCCACATGCGGCCCCGGCGGCTCGTAACGCAGCAATTCCTCGATCGCCGTGGGAATCAGGGCGTGGTTTTCGGCGAGTTCCTTTCGCTGGTCGGGGTGTTCGGCCAACACCTTGCCCATCCACCCGAACAGCCGGCCGGTCGTCTCCACCCCCGCCCCGGCCACCACGGCTAGGAAGACGATGAGCTCCTGCTTCGCCAACTTGCGGGTGGTGCCGGTCTCGTCCTCGAACTCCACATTGAGCAACTCGGTGATCAAATCGTCGGAGGGATTCTTCTCCCGCCATTCGACGTATTCGCCGAACATCTCACCGGTGAAGTAGTGATCCTTGTCGATCCGCATCGGCTTGCCCGGTTCGTTGCGCAGCGTCTGGTTGGCGTGTTCACGCACCGCGGGTTGTTCGGCATCGGGGATGCCCGCCAGCATGCCGATCGTCCGCATCGGGAGTTCCGCACCGAGATCCTCGACGAAGTCGAAGCGGTCGCCCCCGACGAGCGGATCAAGGCACGCCACGCAGAAGGCCCGGATCTTTTCTTCGACGGCGCGCATCTTCTTCGGGGTGAAGGCTCTGGCCACGATCGCCCGATGAATCGTGTGCAGCGGTGGATCCTCGTTGATGAAAATCCCGGGCGGCATCACCGGATCGGTCAGGACGACCTCAAGGATGTCACCCTTCGCCGAGCTGAGCCGGGCCGTGTCCTTCAGTGCCGCATCGACGTCCGCGTAGCGGCTGATGCCCCAGAAGTCGTGGCGCTCGTTGTAATACACCGGGGCCTCGTCCCGCAGCCGACGGTAGGTCGGATAGGGATCGATATCGATGTCGACATCCCACGGGTCGTAATAGAGGTCGCTCATGGCCATTTTCTCCTCAAAGTCAGCACGAGTGTAGGGCAATGCCATACATTCGTACAGCATCCACTTGTGCCGTCGCGCCCTTCCGCTATACATTCGTACAGCGGATGCGATCGAGGGCACAGGAGGTTGAGGTATGGGCCGGGTAGCAGTGGTCACCGGTGGTGGATCGGGGCTGGGGCGGTCGATCGCCGTCCGACTCGCCGCCGACGGCAAAGATGTTGCGGTCCTTGACCTCAACGCGGAAGCAGCGGACAAGGTGGCCGCCGAGATCCAGGCGGTCAGCGGCCGGGCGATAGCCCTCGGTGTCGACGTATCGGACGAGGAGGCCGTCACACAGGCCTTCGACTCGGTCCGCGGTGAGCTGGGCCCGGTCGAGATCCTGGTGACGAGCGCAGCCATCTCCGGATTCAGCCGTCTCGACAAGATCACCCTCGACCAGTGGAACCGCTATCTGGCGGTCAACCTGACCGGGACGTTCCTGAGCATTCGAGCCGCCCTGCCCGACATGCTCAGCGCTCAGTGGGGACGCGTCATCACCATCTCTTCGGCCGCCGGACAGAAGGGCGCTCAAGGACAGGCGCACTATTCCGCGGCCAAGGGCGGTGTCATCGCGCTGACCAAGACCGTGGCCCTCGACTATGCCGCCAAGGGCATCACGGCCAACACCGTACCGCCGTTCGCCATCGAAACGCCCATGCTGCGCGAGCAGCAGGCCGCCGGAAAGTTGCCCCCGGACAAATTCCTCAACCAGGCGATCCCGGCCGGCGCGTTGGGCAGCCCCGAGGACGTAGCGGCGGTGTGTTCCTTCCTGGCCGCCGATGACGCCGGATACGTCACCGGACAGGTGATCGGCGTCAATGGCGGCGCCGTCACCTGACTCAAACCCCTTGAATCACCCACGTTTCGATCAGGAGCCACTGTGAAAGCAGAAGTCGACACGTCGCGATGCCAGGGCCACACCCTGTGCGCGATGATCGCACCGGAAATTTTCGAACTCGATGACACCGACGGCCACGCCCACGTCGCCGTCGATATTGTTCCGTCCGGGTACCACGAGCAGGTGCACGAGGCGGTGCGTTCCTGCCCGGAGCAGGCCATCCGCATCCTGACTCTGGAGACTGAACAATGAGCGCCCCCACCGATCCGGCCGCGCATTATCACTTCGACCGACACGGCCCCGATTACCGGGAGAACTTCCTCGATATCACCCACGAGATGCAGCAACGGTGCCCGATCGCGTGGACCGATACCTATGACGGCCACTGGGTGGCCGCCGGTGGCCACCAGGTGTTCGAGCTGGCCCGCTGCCCACATGTCTCTAATGACCACGATGTGAACAACGAACGCCGCGGCTACAAGGGCATCTCCATTCCGACGATGTTGGAAGCCGAGGGTTTTCGCGGCGGCATGCTGGAAATGGACGACCCCGAGCACCGCTTCTATCGCACCGCGCTCAACCCATACCTGTCCCCTGCCGCGGTCAAGCGCTGGATCCCGTTTGTCGACGAGATCGTGCGGGCCTGTATCGACGACCACGTCGAGACAGGGCAGATCGATTTCGTCGACGACCTGGCCAACGTGGTGCCGGCGGTACTCACCCTCGCCATGCTCGGTGTGCCACTGGAAAAGTGGAGGATCTACAACGAGCCGGCACACGCCTCGGTCTACACGCCGCCGGACTCCCCCGATGCCGCCCGGGTGCGCGAACTCTATATGACGATGGGCATCGACCTGTTCACCAACCTCACTGAGATTCGGGACAATCCACGGCCGGGCATCATCGACGCCCTGGCCAAGCTGCGTATCGATGGCGAGGCGCCGCCCGACATCGAGCTGATCGGCATGCTGAATCTGTTGATCGGCGGCGGGTTCGATACCACCACCGCACTCACCGCTCACGCGCTGGAATGGCTGTCCCAGAACCCCGACAAGCGGACCCAGTTGAGCAGCGAGCGGTCCGGATTACTCGACCGGGCCACCGAGGAGTTCCTGCGCTTCTTCACCCCCGCGCCGGGTGATGCCCGCACCGTCGCCGACGAAATCGATCTGGATGGCACCCTGCTCCGTGAAGGTGAGCGGCTGTGGCTGTCCTGGGCGATGGCCAATCGGGACCCGGAGCTGTTCGACGATCCGGATACCCTGCTGATGGATCGAAAGAACAACCGCCACTTCAGCTTCGGCCTAGGAGTACACCGGTGCATCGGCTCCAATGTGGCCAGGACGGTGTTCAAATCCATGCTGACCGCGGTCCTTGACCGGCTGCCCGACTACCAGTGTTTGACTGAGGGGACCGTGCACTACGACAGCATCGGGGTGATCCAGGGCATGCGGCACCTGCCCGCTCACTTCACTCCCGGTGCACGACGTGGCCCGGGCCTCGACGAGACCCTGGCCAGGCTGCAGGAGATCTGCGACGACCAGGGCTTGGCGCGACCTATCACCGAACTCAAGACCACGGTCGAGATCGCCGGCTGATGGGCCAGAACCGACCGGTTGCCGTCGTCACCGGAGCCAGCCGCGGCGCGGGAGCGGGTATCGCACATGCGTTGGGAAGCCACGGCTGCACGGTGTACGTCACCGGACGCAGTGAGAACCAGGGGGATTCGGCCCTGGCCGGCACGATTCACCACACCGCAGAGCTCGTGACCGCGGCTGGGGGCCGTGGCGTAGCGGTGCGTGTCGACCACAGTGACGACGATCAGGTCAGGGCCCTGTTCGACCGGATCGCCGAAGAGCATGGCCGGGTGGACATCCTGGTGAACAACGCCGCGGTCATCCGCGACGAGATGATGGGCCGCACCAAGTTCTGGGAGGAGCCGCTCAGCGTCCTCGACACTCTCGACGTCGGCCTGCGCAGCAGCTATGTGGCCACGGTGCTGTGCGCGCCCCTGATGCTGCCGCAGCGCAATGGGCTGGTCGTCTTCACCTCGTCGTCGGGTTCGGTGCACTACGCGTTCGGGCCCGCCTACGGCGTTCCGAAGGCCGGTGTCGACAAGATGGCCGCGGATATGGCGGTGGACTTCCGAGAGTTCGACATCTCGGCGGTGTCGCTCTGGATGGGTTCCCTACTGACTGAACGAGTCCGCACGATCATTGCCGCCAAACCCGACAAGTTCGGTCACATCCTCGATACCGCCGAGACGCCGGAGCTCACCGGCCACGTCATCTGGTCGCTGTTCAACGACCCGGATCTCATGGAGTCCAGCGGCCAGACGCTGATCGGGGCCGAGCTGGCGACCAAGTACGGCATCGTGGACGAGGAAGGCCGCCAACCACCGTCCTACCGGACGATGTTCGACGTCCATCCACACCAGCAGTATCCGCACGTCATGCGATAACCGGACATGGAATAGGAGCCTCAGGCGATGCGTATCGGACTGTCCGGCGGCGCCGCGTCGGTTGACCGGATGATCACCCAAGCCGAGGAAGCCGAGGCCGACGGGTTCTCGTCCCTGTGGTACGCCAGCGGCGTGGCCGGTGACCCGCTGGTGGCAATGGCGATGGCCGGGCGGTCCACTCAATCGATCGAGCTGGGAACCGCTGTGCTGCAGACCTATCCGTGCCATCCGCTGTTACAGGCCAATCGAGTGATCGCAGCCGGTAACGCCATGGGACGGCCGGGCCTTTGCCTCGGCCTCGGCCCGTCACACGAACCGATCGTGCGGGACGTACTGGGCCTGTCCTACGACCACCCGGCCCGCAACACCGGCGAATATCTGCGGATCGTCGGCCCACTGTTACGCGGCGAGGACGTCGACGTCGACGGCATCGACTGGAGCGCGCACACCGCAGGCCGCGCAACGCGTCCAGACCATCCGATCCCCCTGCTGCTCTCGGCGCTGTCGCCCCGGATGCTGCGCATCGCAGCACAGTTCGCCGATGGGGTGGTTCTGTGGATGGCCTCGCGCCAAGCCGTGGAGTCCCGGATCGTCCCGGTTCTCGACGCGGCGACCGCCGAGTTCGGCCGGCCCCGGCCCCGAGTCGTGGCCGGACTGCCGGTGGCAGTCCACGACGATGTCGACGAAGCCCGCGGCGCGGTGGCCGCCAACGCGGGCGCCTATGCCGGCATGCGTAACTACGAGCAGATCATTCGCGCCGGGGGCGGAACCAACGCTGCCGATGTCGCCATCGTGGGCCCCGAGTCCGAGGTGCATCGTCAACTCCAGGCCCTGCTCGACGCCGGTGCCACCGACCTCTGGGCCCAACCGGTCGCCGTCGGTACCGATCGGGCCGAGCGGTCCACGTCGGTACGACGTACCAAGGCGCTGCTCAGCTCCCTGGCACGCGAAGCCTGAACCCTCAGCCCAAGATTGCCGGCATGCTGTCCCAACCCCGCACCGTGACGGCGGGCGCGCGGACGGCATTCTGCTCGTCGATCGTCCAATCCGGCCACCGCTTGAGGATCTCCTCGAGCGCCACCCGGCCCTCCACGCGGGCCAATGACGCACCGAGGCAGAAATGCGTTCCCCGGCCGAAGCTCACGTGGTTGTTGGCGTTGCGGTGGATATCGAACCGGTCCGGATCGTCGAATCTGCGTTCGTCACGATTGGCCGATCCGGCGATGAGCTGGAGCGCCGACCCAGCGGGAACTGTAGTGCCGTGGTACGTCACCTCTTTGGCGACGTAGCGGGTGATGCCGTGCACCGGCGGTTCGTAGCGCAGCACCTCTTCGATCGCAGCGGGGATCAACGACGGGTCCGCGACCAGTTCGCGGCGCTGATCGCGGCACTCCCCCAGGATCTTGCCGAGCCAGCCGAAAAGCCTGCCCACGGTCTCGGTTCCGGCGTTGGCGATCACCCCCAGAAACACCAACAGCTCCTCGGAACTCAGCTTGCGCTCGACGCCGTCGGCATCGATGAACTCGACGTTCAACAGCTCGGTCACCAGGTCATCCGAGGGATGGTCTTGGCGCCACTCGACGTACTCGCGAAACATGTTGCCGTTGAAGTAATTGTTTTTGCTCACAGCGAGGGGCTCACCAGGGTTGTTGCGCAGCCGGCGCCCGGCCACCTTCCGCACGTCGCGCTGCAACTCGTCGGGGATACCCACCAGCATCCCGATCACCCGCATGGGCATTTCGGCACCGAGGTCATCGACGAAGTCGAAGCGGTCCCCACCGATCAACGGATCCAGACACTTCGCGCAGAAGTCACGCACCTGCTCCTCGATGGCCTTCATCTTCCTGGGCGTGAAGGCTCGTGACACCAGCAGCCGATGCACGGTGTGCAGCGGTGGATCCTCATTGATGAACACACCCATCGGCATCACGGGCTCGGCCTTGACCACCTCCAGGATGTCACCTTTGGCCGAGCTGAGGTTCGCGACGTCGCGCAGGGCATGTTCGACGTCAGCCATCCGCGACAACGCCCAAAAGTCGCGTTTCTCGTTGTAGTACAGGGGAAATTCGTCGCGCAGCTGCTTGTAGACGGGGTACGGGTCGGCATCGATCTCGACGTCGTACGGGTCGTAGTAGAGCTGGCTGGTGTCCACCATCCGGATGCGCTCCTCGGTCTGTTCATCGCCGCCGAGGCGGCCGGTGCAGTACGATCGTACAGCATCCGATTTTGACCCAAAGGAGAGTCATGGATTTGGGATTCGTCTCGCTTAACACCCTGCGAGACCTCGCGCCGGCCACCCTGGGACCGGAATTGGAGGCCCGCGGTTTCGAATCATTGTGGGTCGGTGAGCATCCGCAGATTCCAGTGGCTGCCGCGGATCAGTTCCACCCCGCCCTGCTCGCTGCACAAAAGCAGATTCTCGATCCGTTCCTGTCGTTGCTATCCGCTGCGCAGGCAACCGAAACGCTGTACATCGGCACCGCCGTGGCGTTGCCGCTCGAGCGCGAATTGTTCACCTTTGCAAAGGAAGTCGCCACCCTCGACCATTTGAGCAACGGGCGGGTGGTTCTCGGGGTCGGGGTCGGCGCACGGGCCGAACTGCAGACGTCGCGCCCAGTGAAATGGGCCGACCGCTATCGCGCACTGGCCGATATGGTGGCTGCGCTCACGACACTGTGGGATGACGACGAGTCCGAGTATCACGGCGAGTTCTACGACTTCGCCCCGGTGTGGTCGCATCCCAAGCCCCGCCGACGTCCGCCTCTGCTGGCTGCGGCCACCGGACCCAAGGCGATTCGGGAATGCCTGGCCTGGGCCGACGGCTGGCTGCCCGGCGATGCCGCATTCCGCGATGTGAGTGCCGCCCTGACCGATTTCCGGCGGACAGCCGAGGAGGCCGGTCGCGATCCGTCCGCCCTCGATCTCACGATCATGGCCTGGGGTAACCCGACTTTGGAAACGCTGGCCGGCTACCGCGATCTGGGCTTCAACCGAGCTGTGTTAGGTGGCGGCCGCAAAAAGGCCGGCGACCCGTCCACCACTCTGACGTTTCTGGACGACTACGCGGACATGGTCCACGAGCTGCGGTAAGACCAGAGTAGCGGTGGTGTGCCGTTCGGAACGACACACCACCGCCGCATCACGCTCGAAGCTCAACCGGCCGGAACCGGCCGCACCTTCGAGTGGATCAGCTCGATCAACTGCCCCTCGGGATCGCGGACCATGCAGGCGAATCCGCCGCCCGGATCCGCCACCACAGCTCCACCGGAGGTCTGCACCGCCGCCTGGGCGTCGGCCATGTCGTCTACCGCGATCGAAAGGTGGGTGAGGCCGGCGCCAACCATATTCCGCTGCGGCTCATCCGGAGCGGGATGTCCCGAGAAGGTCAGCAACTGCAGCACGAATCCACCGTTCTGCAGATAGACCGCCTCGAATCCGATCGGCTCGGCCAACCCGAGCAGACCTGCGGCCATCTTGTCCGGGACCGTCATCCGCTGCACCTCGGCGAATCCGAGTGCCTCGTAGAACTTTTTCACGGTGTCGATGTCGCGGACCCGAAGCCCGACGTGACTGATGCTCACACCCATCTCAGACACCTGCCGGACCGGGGCCGCCGTGCATGTACAACGTCTGCCCGGAGCAGTAGCTGGAGGCATCGGAGGCGAAGAACAGGACGCCGTAACCGATCTCGTCGGGTTCGGCGATACGACCCGAACCGTTGGTCTTACCGATCATGTCGATATCGAAGCCCTGCCGCTGCGCATCGGCTTCCAGGCCGGGGGTCCGGATGGCGCCGCACGCAATACAGTTGACCCGCACCCCTTTTCGCGTCCAGGCTGCCGCCATCGACCCGGTGAGGTTGTTCAAGCCGGCCTTGGCGGCGGCGTACACCGGCGCCTGCGGCATCGCCAGCAGGCTGGCCCCTGAGGAGATGTTGACGATCGAGCCCTTGCCCTGGGCGATCATCGGCTTCGCGGCGGCCCGCGACAGGTACCAGGCACTGGAGAGGTTCAGATCCAAAACCTGGTGCCATTCGTCGTCCGTCCACTTCATCAGCGACTTCGTCTCGCCGCCACCGGCGTTGTTCATCAAGACGTCGAGGCGACCGAACTCGGCGAGCGTCGTGTCGACCAGCGCATTGCACTCCTCGGCGTTCGTCACATCGGTCGGCACCACCAGCGCGCGGCGACCGAGCGCCTCGATCTCGGTGGCGGTCGCCTTGAGCGGATCAGGACGACGGCCGGCCAGCACCACATCCGCACCGTGCTGGGCCAGGACCAGCGCCGACGCCCTTCCGATTCCGGTTCCGCCGCCGGTGATGACGGCGACCTTCCCCTCCATCGAGAACCTATCGCTCACAGCATCGACTCCTATCCACGGCTGTACACATGTCCAAATGCAATACGACCGTACAGCAGTCTTGTCGGCGAGGCGAGACGTTCGCCGATACTCGACATCGACGGCTACGTCGAGTACACCAATGGGATGCCGGATCCAACCGACAATGTCTGGGAAGCGCTGTCCACCGCCCGATCGATTCGACGATTCACCGACGAGCCTGTCGACGATGAGACGCTCAACCGCTGTCTGCGGGCCGCCACCTGGGCGCCCAACGGCGCCAACGCCCAGCTGTGGCGTTTTATCATCCTCGATGCGCCCGAACAGCGCGCCGCGGTGGCCGAAGCAGCCCAGATCGCTTTGCAGTCAATCGAATCGATCTACGGCATGTCCCGACCCACCGAGGACGATCAGAGCCGAGCGGCACGAAACAACCGCGCCACCTACGAGTTGCACGATCGAGCCGGTGAATACACCTCGGTGTTATTCGCGGCCTTCAAGAATGAGTTCTCGTCGGAGTTCTTACAGGGCGGCTCGATCTACCCCGCCATGCAGAACTTCTACCTCGCAGCACGTGCCCAGGGATTGGGCGCATGCATCACCAGCTGGGCCTCCTACGACGGCGACAAGGTCTTGCGCGAATCGATCGGCATCCCCGACGAGTGGTTCCTCGCCGGACACATCGTGGTGGGCTGGCCACGAGGCAAGCATGGGCCGGTTCGGCGTCGGCCCCTGTCCGATGTCGTCTTCCGCAATCAATGGGACCCCGAGCGCGCCGACATCACGTACGGCCGCGGCGCACGGCCACGCTCTACCGATCTCTAACCTTTTGGATAGAACAGGAACAGCACACAACCCTCGGCGGATTGCGGTACATGCCACGACCCGGCCGGGGCGTGCAGGAATGTGCCCGCGGCGTAGTCGTTGACGCCGTCGTTGAACACTCCGGAGACCACGTAGACCTCTTCGGGACCGGGGTCATGCAGATCTTCGCCCGCCCAGACCGCTCCCGGCGCGATGGTGGTGACGGCCGCCTTGGCGCCGTTGGCCCCCTTCCAGAGCGGCTGGACGGTGATTCCGGGAAAGACTTCGATCGGTTCGACCTCAGCCGTCGACTTCCAGACGTATCCGGGCGCGTTGGGACCGAACGACGCAACGTCACCGTTAGTTGTCATATGTGCACGAACCGTGTGCGCCGGCTCGCAATTCCCACCCCGTCAGCGTCGGCCGCGCTTGGCCGAGTCCGGCTTGCGGGCGACCTTGCCCGCAGCGGCGCGGGCGGCCTGCTTGGCGAGGGTCTTCTCCCGGGCGGTGCGTTTTGGCGCCGGCTGGGATTGCCCCCGCGACGAGCTGGGTTTGCGGCCCCGCACGATCCCGATGAACTCCTCAACCAGTTCCGGTTGCGGACCTTCCGGGAAACCCAGCGCCACAGGGCAACTGGGCGCGTCCGCGATCGGCCGGTACGTGAGGTCCTTGCGGTGGTACAGGCGCGCCAGGGACTGCGGAACGATGAGTGCTCCCATCCCGGCGGCGACGAGTTCTATCGCATCCTTGGTGGTCTCGGGTCGGTGATCAGCCGGAACACCCGGGGCTCCTTCCCACCCGAGGACGTCGTCGAGTGGCAACAACGTCGCCTCGCCGTCGAGGTCGGCAGCGGTGATCTCATCGGCGGCGGTCAGAAGGTGATCGGTCGGCACCACCGCCACCGTCGTCTCTTCGTAGAGGGGAATGAGGGCAAGCCCCGACGTGTCGCCCGGCAGCCGGAGCAACGCGACGTCGACGGTGCCGTCCCGCACCGCAGAGGCCGCGTCTGCCGCGGTGAGGGCACACAACTGCAGCGGAACCCCCGGGTGGCGCTCCGCCCAGATCCGCGCCCACTTCGCGGGCGTCCCGCCGGGGACATACCCGAGGGTCAGGGACTGCGAGGTCACCGCCTCAGGTTACCGATACGCTCATTGCATGAGCAGGCCGAACGCGCAGTCCATGAAACCCGCCACGGCGGCGAAGAAACTGGACGTGTATCTGCCGGCCACCCCTGCCGATTTCCAGGAGAACGCGATCACCCGCGCCGAGCTGGCCGCGCTGCAGGAGGACCCTCCGCAGTGGCTCAAGGACCTGCGCAAGAACGGGCCGCACCCGAAGAACCTCGTCGCGGCCAAGCTCGGTATTTCGATCGCCGGTCTCGCGCGTGGCGGTGTCGGAGATGCACTCACCACCGAGCAGATCGATCAACTACTCGGGGAGAAGCCGGAGTGGCTCGTCGCGGAACGCGAGAGCTACCAGAACGTGCTGGCCGAGCAGCGGCGCCTGAAGGCGCTGCATGCGGAGCAAGCCCGCGAGAAGTGACTCCCCCCGGCCTCCCCGACTGAACTACGCCGGAGCGTCGCGTGTCCAGCAGCTGAACCTCTCCTGTCCGATCGCTGGATATGGTGGTTTCGGAGGCAGCAGCGAGGAGGGCCGGATGGCGGTGAGCAGGTTGTGAGCGTTCACGAGCACCCGTCGACGCCGCCCGGCCGGGCCTACCGCTGGTGGGGCGTCGGCGCGATCGCCTGTCTGGTTCTGGCGGGGATCGGGGTGCTCTGCGCCTTCCTCCCGATCTTTTTTGATGTCACCGGCCCCCGTGAACTCGGTTGGCTGCAGGGCCTGGGCCTGGCGTCGGTCTTCGGAATAATCCCCGCGGGCATCATCGGTGCCATCTTCTGCAGCCACAAGCGGTACCGCACGTCGTTCACGAAAGCGCATGTCTCCGAAGGAGGGATCACGGAGATCGCCAAGGTGCGCAACTCTGACGACGACTCGTACTACTACCGGCTCACCGTGTCCGCCGAGGTGGAAGGTGGCCAGACCATCCGGAGGCACTGCACCTTGGGCGGTCAGACCCGTCGCCCGGAGATCGGGCAGACGTTGCGGTTCCGGCACACCACGCTCGATCCAGAAAACCTGGAGGACGCGCTCTTCGACAGCGTCCTCGAACACCGGTGAACTGCGGCGGTCACATCCCGAGTGCCGCCTCCTCGTCTCCGCCGTTCCACGAGCGGGCAACTCCACGCAGTCGACTCCGACGGGCGCCCCGTCCCGACCGGCGAGGCTGACGACCACTGCGCCAGTGGCACATCCAGCACGAGCACCATTTGTGGCCGGTGAAGGTCCACTCCCATCGGCAAGGGCCGGGACCGGTGGTCCAGCCGGCTTCCAGATCGGGAAGGGAGCAGAGCGCCGGATCACCACCGCAGAGGTGCACTGGGTGATGGGCTACTTCACCCCGAAGCAGGCGGACGGCGAAGGGAGCGTGAGCGTCGGTACGAGACATGCGGATCCTCGGAACTGGGGCAGCCCCACCGAGTCCGCAGATCCACTGCGGGGCAGGGCTACCGCGGTCTCCTGAGACCGCCGGCCGAGGTTGTGCGCATGAGCAGGAACGCTACTCCACAGGCATGACATCGTCGGAAATTTCCGCGTGGCGCAGCAGTCGGAGTGGGGCAGACTTCTCGATATGCCAGATTCCGCGCGAGCCACGTATGCGGTCGTCAGTGACGACCCGGAGTACGCCGGCACGACCTACGTCCTGGACGAACTCGACGACGGCTCGGTCTTGATCTACCTCGAATACCCCGACGGCAGCGCCCTTGATGCCGGCTACCTCCACGACGAGGAGGTCGAGGGCCTCAGCGAGAGCGAGTTGCTCGCGCAAGTCGACCAGGCGCTCCAAGACGGCCAGCTGCCGCCGCGCGGCGAGATCGTGACACCCAGCTAACGCAGACTCGGCGTCAGCGCTGCATCTCCACGGCGATCTCCTCAGCCGATGCCGGCCACCGATCCCACGCCTCCAGCGACACGCAGATCGACCGCTTTCCCGACCGTGGCTCATCGGAGTGGGTGTGTCCGTGGATCAACCACATCCCCAGGTTCGGCAACTGATATTGATCGAAGTTCTTGCGCGACAACCTGTCCGGAACGTCGACGTACGGGAAGTGGCTGAGCATCACGCCCTCTCCACCCACCTTCGTCCGCGCCACCTGCTGCACGCTCGCGAACACCGCGGCGTAGGCGGCGAAATGCTTCTGTGCGCCCCGGTACATCGGATGCACCGGATCGTGATTGCCGGTCACGAGGTGCATCGGCACCCGCAGCGTGCTCAGCTGCGCCAGAGCCGATTCCATCGACGCCACACCGCCGGCACAAACGTCACCGAGCACCCACAGCGTGTCCTGTGTCGGATCGAGCCGGTACAGCGGCGCCATCACCGCGGCATCGTGCGCGGCCACGGTGTCGAACCCGCGCAAGCCCGCCAGCTTCGGATGCGCGAGGTGCAGATCGGCGGTGAAGAAGTCCACCCGCGGACGGTAGCGGGCAAGCCCGACACCTCGCGACCGACTTTCGCCCCTGGAGTCGTCGCCGACGCTACCGGCCGAACATATCGCTGAGGCGATCGAAGAAGCGATCCATGCGCTGCTCCAATCGAGTGCCTTTGCCCCACTTCTCCCATGCGTAGATCAGACCGAGTATGGCGGCGACAATCCCGAGCACCAGAGCGGTGACAAGTACCGCCTCAACGGTTGTCGACATCGGAACATGATGTCTGACAGGTTCACATGAACACCATCTGTCGATCTAGGTACGCGTTCAAGCGAGCTTCAGGCTACTCGTAATGGCGTACCCGTCAGTCGGGCATGATTGCGCGATGAACTCGCGGTGGTGGAGGCTGTTCGATCGGACGCTGTACCAGCTGCGCTGGATTGGTCCGCCCGCATATCTGGGGCTTGCCCTTTACATGGGCTGGGTCGGGATTGAGTTCATTCCGGACGCCGCCATACCGACCCAGCTACTCGGCTGGGGATTTCTAGCGGTTGGCATCTGGTCCTTGCGACAGTCCTACAAGGAATTTCGGGAGGCCCGCGATGCCGAGCCGCCGTCCTGGCTGCCCGACCTACCGGACCCGGACGAGGCCGATAGACCCGAGTGGCGGCACCCGCTGACGCCGGAGCTGCGGGAACAACTGCTGTCAACATTCGCCTTGCTGAAAGCCGCCGGGGTTGTCGACTCTGACGAGGTAACCGACGACGAGGTCGTCGAGTGCGCTGAACATACCGACGTATTCGAAGACATGGACATCCCCTCTGTGCTGATGGTTCTAGAAGAGCTGGGGGACGAACGGGATCCACCGTTTCGTCACCTCGCGTTCTTCGCCAACCAGGAGTTCTACGACGACGATGCATTCGAGATCGTGAGTGAATTCGCCCGACTCAGCGGATATACCGGGCCGTTGCGACAGATCAGCTGTGACATGACCGGCGACTACCCGCAGGGTCCCGACTATGACCCGATGCCCAATGCCGTCATCGAATTCGAGATGGGCGCTGCCCGATACTCGCTGGCCTTCACCCTGTATCGCAAATACCTACCCAACGGGCTGATCGAACAGCTCGCACCGATCTTCGCCCCGCCCGAACTCGAGGAGCGCTTCTACGTCGCGTGGAACAGCGACAATATGGACATCACATACACAACCCCGGCCAAGATCGCGGAGTTCAACACCGCACTCGGTCCGGAACCGTTCTGGGTGCCGATCTGATCGATGCCAGGCCGGATCTTCCAGGGGGAGCGTCAAGGCAGGAACAGCTTATCCCTCCGTATTCCAACGTATTTCGCGCAGACTGTCCATCAAGTTCCGCTTCCGCCATCCACGCATCTGCGTCACCTCGATAAGTGGTCTGCCGAAGAGGCTGAGCAGGTCATTGGCCGTCGTGACCGTCGCCCCGAGGTCGTGGTCGTCATCAACGATTTCGGCGGCGAGTAACTGCTGCGGGACGAGTCCAGCGTCGAGGAGGACGCGCCACTCGGCCAATCTCATCGACAGAAAGTCCAGCGCGGGAAAGCGTGTGAGCTGTCGCGGGTCGGCCAGTGCCCCGGAGTGAGCCCAGATGGCGTGAATCCGTGGATGATCAAGCAGCGGACCAAGGTCGACGGGAGCGTCGCCCTTACTGATACCGAGCACCTCGGTGTCGGCATTCCAGTCATCGATGGAGGCCGTGGCCCCGTCCTCGACGGGCCAGCTGTGGGTGCCTTCGCGGCCGTGCACCAGCATTTCGGTGAACGAGTCGCTGCAGTACATCGCCCCGGCGGGAGACTCGTGGTCCAGGTAGACGACTTGGCCTCGATACCCTTGCGCCGCTGGCGCAAGGTCGGCGGCGTAGATATTGCCGCCCCCGTCGTGGCCGACGGGGAACCACAGCGGCGTCCAGCCCAACGGTTGAATCCGCTCCGCAGGATCCGGTCCGAGTGACATCTCTGCCGCATACCACCAGATCGACCCAGCTTGCACGGGATTGAACATGTTCCGCGTCCAGGTGTCGTCGAGCGGGATGATCTCCATGCCGTTGTAGCTGCGGCCTTCACCGCCGCTGATGTAACCGCTCCCAGCGGTCAGGTAGATGGCCCTGACCTCTTCGGTCAAGGGAACTCCGAGTTGCGCTTCCGCCGCCGCCAACTCCTCGGCTGCAGCCGGTGTGGCATGCGGGTTCTGCTGGGTGACCAACCGGCTCAGCGCGGCCGGGTCGGCGCTGGGCGCAGGACCCACCGTCAGGGTCAGGTCGGGCTGACGGCGATAGAGGCCGGGCTGGGCCCCCTCCTTCAAGACGAGCACACCTGGCTCTACGCGGGACTGAGGGTAACGAGATTCCTCGACACAAACCGGCCGCTCGACGAGGTCAACTTCACGAAGGCCGGATCTGCTGGACCGCAGGATAATACCCGCGCGCTCGACCTCGAACCGCTTGGCAATAGTCAACAACTCATCGAACAGCCTGCGATGGGACTGATCGTCGCGCCCTGGGGATTTGCCATCCATGAGTAGCACGCCGCCGGCCCCGTGCCGCTCAAAGCTCCCCCTGAACTCAACGACGTTGACACCGCGCGGCGCGGACCGCAGCTGCGCGTCGAGGGCGGGCAACCAGGTGCTCAGATCACGCAGTGTGGCCATTCGCCGGAGTCTAGAGGCCGAACCGACCTGCGATCCCACGTTCTTCCAATACCGAATGGCTAGTTATCACACCTCTTTTCGAGATTTGCCTGCAACAACTGGCCACTCGACCTGAGTGTCAGCGAAATGCCGGGGCCGTCTGGCGCAGAAACGCGCGGGCATGCCGGGCTTGACTCTGACACCATGTGAGAGGGCACAGTCGTAGCCGTGACCGACACCCCGTCTTTGATATCAATCGGCAGGTTCTCCTCGCTGAGCCGTATCTCCGTTCGCATGCTGCGCCACTACGACACTCACGGTGTCCTGGTGCCCGCGCAGGTGGACGCGATCAGCGGCTACCGCCGGTACGCCGCGGCTCAGCTGGCCGACGCGGCCGCGATCCGGCGGCTCCGCGACATCGGGTTCGGCGTGTCCGCCATCGGAGCCCTGCTCGCCATTCGCGGCACCGCGGCGTTCGACGCGGCCCTCGCGGCCCAACGCATCGAACTGGTCGCGGCAGCCGAGGAGGCCAGCGCGCGGCTCCGGCTCATCGACCATCTACTTTCCGAGAAGGAGCTCACCATGACGGACACCGTCACCCAAGAGACCGTTCCCGCCCGCACGATCGTGTACCTGCGGGACACCGTTCCGAACTACGCCGCTGAGGGGCAGTTGTGGGCGCGGTTCATGCCCGCCCTCGCCGAGCAGGACGTCACACCGGGCATGTTGGGCGGATGCATCGAGCACGACGACGAGTTCCGCGAATCGGATGTCGATGAATCGGTGTTCGTCGAGGTTCCCGCCGACACCACGGCACGGGATCCGCTGAGCGTGCTCGTTGTCCCCGCTCGACGGGCCGTGGTGGCCAGCGTCACGGGGCCGTACGCCGAGGCGATCCCGCGGGCGCACGAGCTCATCGGCGCGTACATGGCCGAGCACGGGTTGACCCTGACGCGTACCGCCGACGACATCACGACACACCACTACAACGTGTACCTCGACGACCCACGCGACGTGCCCGAGGACCGCCTTCGGACAAAGGTGTACGTGCCGGTTCAGTAGACCGGCCTACCGGCGCACAGCCCTCTGATGCCGAATGGCCAGTTGTTGCACACCTTTTCGTGATTTGCGTGCAATAACTGGCCATTCGAGCCGCTCAAAGCTGCGTCACAACATGCAGCTGACGCAACCCTCGACTTCGGTTCCCTCCAGCGCCATCTGACGCAACCGGATGTAGTAGAGCGTCTTGATTCCCTTGCGCCAGGCGTAGATCTGCGCCTTGTTGACCTCGCGGGTGTCGGCGGTGTCCTTGAAGAACAACGTCAGCGAAAGACCCTGGTCCACGTGCTGGGTGGCCGCGGCGTAGGTGTCGATGATCTTCTGGTACCCGATCTCATACGCGTCCTGGTAATACTCCAGGTTGTCGTTGGTCAGATACGGCGCCGGGTAGTAGACCCGGCCGATCTTGCCTTCCTTACGGATCTCAATCTTGCTCGCCACCGGGTGGATCGACGACGTCGAGTGGTTGATGTACGAGATCGACCCGGTCGGCGGGACGGCCTGCAGGTTCTGGTTGTAGATGCCGTGCTTCTGCACCGACTCCTTCAACTGCTTCCAGTCGTCCTGTGTCGGGATGTGGATCTCCGCATCGGCGAAGATCTGCCGGACCTTGTCGGTGGCCGGCTCCCATGCCTGATCGGTGTATTTGTCGAAGAACTCCCCCGACGCGTACTTCGAGTCCTCGAACCCGCCGAAGCTCGTACCGCGTTCGATCGCAATGAGATTCGACGCCCGCAGCGCGTGGAACAGCACGGTGTAGAAGTAGATGTTGGTGAAGTCGATGCCCTCTTCGGAGCCGTAATGGATCCGCTCGCGGGCCAGGTAGCCGTGCAGGTTCATCTGCCCCAGGCCGATCGCGTGCGAGCTGTTGTTGCCCTGCTCGATCGACGGCACCGACCAGATGTGCGTCTGATCGCTCACCGCGGTCAGCGCCCGGATGGCCACCTCGATGGACTGCGCGAAGTCCGGTGAATCCATCGTCTTGGCGATGTTCATCGACCCGAGGTTGCACGAGATGTCCTTGCCCACCTTGGAGTAGGACAGATCGTCATTGAACTCCGAGGCGGTCGAGACCTGCAGGATCTCCGAGCACAGGTTGGAGTGGGTGATCTTGCCGGCAATCGGGTTGGCCCGGTTCACCGTGTCCTCGTACATGATGTACGGGTAGCCCGACTCGAACTGCAGCTCGGCCAGCGTCTGGAAGAACTCGCGCGCCTTGATCTTCGTCTTGCGGATCCGCGCGTCGTCGACCATCTCGTAGTACTTCTCGGTCACCGAGATGTCGGCGAACGGAACGCCGTAGACCTTCTCGACGTCGTACGGCGAGAAGAGGTACATGTCCTCGTTCTTCTTGGCCAGCTCGAAGGTGATGTCCGGGATCACGACACCCAGCGAGAGCGTCTTGATCCGGATCTTCTCGTCGGCGTTCTCGCGCTTGGTGTCGAGGAACCGGTAGATGTCGGGATGGTGTGCGTGCAGGTACACCGCACCGGCGCCCTGACGGGCTCCCAGCTGGTTGGCGTAGGAGAACGAGTCCTCCAACAGCTTCATGATCGGGATGACGCCCGAGCTCTGGTTCTCGATGTTCTTGATCGGGGCGCCGTGCTCACGAATGTTGGTCAGCAGCAGGGCAACTCCACCACCGCGCTTGGACAGCTGCAAGGCAGAGTTGATCGAGCGCCCGATGGACTCCATGTTGTCCTCGATGCGCAGCAGGAAGCAGGACACCGGCTCGCCGCGCTGCTTCTTACCCGAGTTGAGGAACGTCGGGGTGGCCGGCTGGAAGCGGCCGTCGATGATCTCGTCGACGAGCTTCTCGGCCAGCACTGTGTCACCGGCGGCCAGCGTCAGTGCCACCATCACGACGCGATCTTCGAAACGCTCCAGGTAGCGCTTCCCGTCGAAGGTCTTGAGCGTGTAGGAGGTGTAGTACTTGAACGCACCGAGGAAGGTCGGGAACCGGAACTTCTTGGCGTAGGCCCGATCCAGCAGGCTCTTGACGAAGTTGCGGCTGTACTGGTCGAGCACCTCGCGCTCGTAGTACTCCTTCTCGATCAGGTAATCGAGCTTCTCGTCCTGGCTGTGGAAGAACACCGTGTTCTGGTTGACGTGCTGCAGGAAGTACTCCCGCGCAGCCCGCACATCCTTGTCGAACTGAATCTTGCCGTCGGCGTCGTACAGATTCAGCATCGCGTTGAGCGCGTGGTAATCCGTCTCTCCGGGCAGGGTGTGCCCAGGAGCGGTTACAGGCTCTGCAGCTGTGACGGTTGGTGGCACGTCTGGTCCTTCCAAAAGTCTTTCAACCCCGCACGGACTGCTTCGACGTCGTCCGGGGTTCCCATGAGTTCGAAGCGATACAGGTACGGGACGCCGCATTTGCGCGAGACAACATTGCCCGCGTACGCGAACTCCGCACCGAAGTTGTTGTTGCCCGCGGCGATGACGCCGCGGATCAACGACCGATTGTGTTCATTGTTCAGAAAGGCGATGACCTGCTTGGGGACGTAGCCACCGTTGTCGATGTCGGGGGTGGCACGGCCGCCGCCGTAGGTGGGCAGAATCAGAACGTAGGGCTCGTCCACCTCGATGCGGCCGTGCAGCGGGATCCGGGTGACGCGATCTTCGGGCCATCCCAGCTTCTGGACGAAGCGGTGGGTGTTCTCCGAGACGCTGGAGAAGTAGACGAGATGGCTCATCGTGTTCTCCGTCCTTCCCCCGTGGTGGTGATGCCTTCCGTTATGCGGTCGCCGCGACCGTGCTCAGTGCCTTGATCCGATCGGGACGGAAGCCCGACCAGTGGTCGTTACCGGCCACCACAACGGGGGCCTGCAGGTAACCGAGCGCCATGACGTAGTCGCGGGCCTCGCTGTCGAGGGTGATGTCGACCTTCTCGAACTCGATGCCCTGCTTCTCCAACGCCTTGTAGGTGGCGTTGCACTGCACGCATGCGGGCTTGGTGTACACGGTGACGGTCATCTTCGGTACGGCTCCTCTTGCGGAAAGTGAAAAAACTAGACAGGTGACTGGCAACTGATCGGGTCTTACGTTTCGCTTAAGTTCAGCGACCTTCGGGCCGCCAAAATTCCTGCCGGTCGAAGCCGCTCTCCGGCTGGTCTTGAAACCGACTCGGCCGGATTCGCTACGCTCCGGCCGGCTCCCGAACTGTGGTGGCCTGTCGGTCTCACAGACACTACACCTAGTGGCCGACAGTTCGAAGCCATACAACATGTTCTGAATAACATTTCTGAAATTCCCTGGTCGTAAGCTTGCCAGCAACCACGTTCGCGGCGTGTCGCGCCCGACTTGACAGACCGTGTCGCGCGGCACCCCTAGATGTACCACCAGCCACCGACAAGTCCGGCCGCCGCACCGCGCGAGCCCCCCTAATAGCAAAGCCGCCGGCCGGGTCTGAACGACCCAGCCGGCGGCAAGATTTTGCCGGAAAGCGGCGCAAACGGCAAAACGCGAAGACGACCCCTCAGCCGACCTCGGTTGTGAGCTTGCTCACAATGTCACGCAGCGCCTCCGCCACCTCGGCGTTCTCCCTGGGGTGCTTGCCGTCGAGCGACTTGGACGGCACCGACAGCTTCAGATCTTCGACCACGCGCGGCCCGGCGATGCCGAACGATTTACGAGTCTCGTCATGTGCCCACACGCCGCCGTACTGCCCGAGCGCCGCCCCGACGACCGCCAGCGGCTTGTCCTTGAGCGCGCCGTTGCCGAACGGCCGCGACAGCCAATCGATGGCGTTCTTCAACACACCGGGGATGCTGCCGTTGTATTCGGGGGTGACGACGAGCGCGGCGTCGGCCTCGCCGGCTGCCGCCCGCAGGGCGACCACCGACTCGGCCACCTCATCGGTGTCGATGTCCTCGTTATAGAAGGGCAGCTCCCCCAGCCGATCAAAGATGCGCAGTTCCACTCCGTCGGGCGCCTGCTCCACTGCCAGCTCGGCGATCTGCCGGTTGACCGACGCCGCCCGCAAGCTCCCTACCAACACCAGCACCTTGGTATCGGCCATGTTCACGCTCCTTTTGTTCGACTCGCCCGATTCTCGCAACGATCAACCGGACTGTGGTCCGATTAATTCCAGCTGAGTTAAAGTTCAGTGGTGGCAGCCTCCGACCGCCCTACCCGGCTCATGGGCATCGACCCGGCGCCACAGGAACGCGGCCCAGGGCGCGTCGACGCCGCCCGGAACCGCGCCCTTATCCTCGACGCCGCGCGCCGGCTCATCGCCGACCGCGGCCCCGACGCGGTCAGTACCGACGATATCGCGGTCGAGGCCGGCGTCGGGAAAGGCACGGTGTTCCGCAGGTTCGGCAGCCGTGCCGGTCTGATGATGGTGCTCCTCGACGAGGACGAGACCGCCGAGCAGGACGCCTTCATGTTCGGCCCACCCCCGCTGGGCCCCGGCGCACCACCGTTGGAACGGCTGCTGGCCTACGGCGCGGATCGCCTCCGATTCGTCCACAACCATCGAGCGCTGCTGTCCGACGCCATCCGTGATCCTGCGCTGCGCTTCTCCGGCCCGTTCACCCTGCACCGCACCCACGTCCGAATGCTGCTCGAAACCGCCGGCACCACAGGTGATCTCGACGCCCAAACCGACGCCCTGATCGCACTTCTGAACCCCGACTATCTGGAGCACCAACTGTCCGCCGGGCGGAGCCTCGATCACCTGACGACTGCCTGGCAGGACACCGCCCGCAAGTTGTGTGGCCACTAGCGCCATGACCGCCTGGGTGCTGCATGTCGACCTGGACCAGTTCCTGGCCTCGGTCGAGTTGCGGCGCCACCCTGAACTTCAAGGCCTGCCGGTCATCGTCGGCGGCAGCGGTGATCCCACCGAGCCCCGCAAGGTGGTCACCTGTGCGTCGTACGAGGCACGCGCGTTCGGGGTGCACGCCGGGATGCCGCTGCGCACCGCGGCGCGCAGATGCCCTGACGCCACCTTCCTGCCGTCAGACCCCGATGCCTACGACGCGGCCTCCGAACAGGTCATGGGTCTCCTGCGCGATCTCGGCCACCCGCTGGAGGTGTGGGGCTGGGACGAGGCCTTTATCGGCATCGACCCGAAAGCCCCGGTCGACCCGGTCGAGTTGGCCGAGCGCATCCGCATGGTGATCGCCGCCGAGACCGGCTTGTCCTGCTCGGTGGGTATCAGCGACAACAAGCAACGCGCGAAGGTGGCTACCGGCCTGGCCAAACCGGCGGGTGTCTACCTGCTCACCGAGACCAATTGGATGTCGGTGATGGGTGACCGTCCGACCGATGCGCTGTGGGGCATCGGCCCCAAGACCACCAAAAAGCTTGCGACGCTGGGCATCACCACGGTGGCCGATCTGGCTGCCACCGACGCCACCGTGCTCACCGCAGCCTTCGGGCCCAGTACGGGGCTGTGGATCTTGCTGCTCGCCAAGGGCGGCGGCGACAGTGAGGTGAGCTCCGAGCCGTGGATTCCACGGTCACGCAGCCACGTCATCACCTTCGCCGAGGACCTCACCGACCGCAGTGAGATGGACGACGCGATCCGGGACCTGGCCCGGCGGACCCTCGACGAGGTGGTGGAACAGGGACGCATCGTCACCCGGGTGGCAGTCACGGTGCGTACCAGCACGTTCTACACCCGCACCAAGATCCGCAAGCTGAGTTCACCGAGCACCGACGCCGACGCGATCACCGACACTGCGCTGGCGGTCTTCGATCAGTTCGAGTTGGACCGGCCGATCCGACTGCTGGGTGTTCGGCTCGAACTGTCCATGGACGAGCTTCCCACCGCCCCGATTGTCGGAACCGACCAATAGCCTCGACGCCATGCTGCAGACCATCGCGATCCGGGGCTACCGCTCGCTACGGGAGGTGATCCTCCCGCTGGCCGAGCTCACCGTGGTCACCGGCGCCAACGGCACCGGAAAGTCCTCCATCTATCGGGCGCTGAGGCTACTGGCGGACTGCGGGCGGGGCCAAGTGATCGGGTCGCTGGCCCGCGAGGGCGGGCTGCAATCGGTGCTGTGGGCGGGCCCGGAACAGCCGTCCGAGCATGCCCAGGGCACCACACGAACCCGCCCCGTGTCCCTCGAACTCGGTTTCTCTGCAGATGATTTCGGCTATCTGGTGGATCTCGGCCTGCCGCAGATGGCCGGGTCGGGCGGTGAGCCGTCCGCGTTCGCGCTCGATCCGGAGATCAAGCGCGAGGTGGTCTTCGCCGGGCCGGTGCTGCGTCCGGCCTCGGCGCTGGTGCGCCGCACCCGCGAGTACGCCGAGGTGGCCGCCCAGTCTGGTCGGGGTTTCGATGAATTGACCCGTTCACTGCCCTCCTACCGCAGCCTGCTCGCCGAGTACGCACATCCGGACGCGCTTCCGGAGCTGTCGGCGGTGTCGGACCGGTTGCGCGACTGGCGGTTCTACGACGGGTTCCGGGTCGATGCCGCCGCACCCGCCCGCCAGCCGCATGTCGGTACCCGTACCCCGGTGCTCTCCGACGACGGCTCGGATCTGGCCGCGGCGGTGCAGACGATCATCGAGACGACGTTCGACGATCTGGCCCGTGCAGTAGCCGACGCCTTCGACGGCGCCACCATCTCGGTGGCGGTCAACGACGGACTGTTCGATCTGCAGCTGCGCCAGCGCGGCATGCTGCGACCGTTGCGTGCAGCCGAATTATCGGATGGCACACTGCGTTTCCTGCTGTGGGCGACGGCGCTGGCCAGCCCCCGGCCACCATCGCTGATGGTGCTCAACGAGCCCGAGACGTCGCTGCACCCCGATCTGGTCCGACCGCTGGCATCGCTGATCCGCACGGCCGCCAAGCAGTCCCAGGTGGTCGTGGTGACGCATTCGCGCGCACTACTGGACTTCCTGGAGACCACGCCGGCGGCCGATGAGCAGCGGAGCTCCGCGATCGAGGTCGAGCTCTACAAGCAGTGGGGTGAGACGAAGGTGGACGGGTTCGGCATGCTGAACACGCCCTCGTGGCACTGGGGAAAACGCTAGCGCTGCACGGATTTCGGCCGTAGTGCCCGGCTGAAGAGCACGTTGACCTGCCGCATGGCCACACTGTACGGCCACCACGCGACGCGCTTGAAGGCGTACAGGGCGCGGATGTCGACCGACGTGTAGATCAAAAACCGGTTGCGCGCCATCCCGGCCAGGATCTTGTCGGCCGCCTTCTCCGCAGAGATGGCGTGGCCGGCGAACCGGTCCACCCATTTCTGTACGTTCGGATCTTCCCGATCTACACCGGCGATCTGAACCGTCTGCACCAGACCGGTTTTCACCGCACCCGGCACCACGACCGACACCCCGATGCGATGCCGCGCCAGGTCGAAACGCAGCACTTCACTCAGTCCACGCAGCCCGTACTTGCTCGCGCTGTAAGCGCTGTGCCAGGGCAGCGCCACGATGCCGGCGGCCGAGGACACGTTCACCAGGTGCCCGCCGCGGCGAGCCTGCACCATCGGCGGCAGGAATGTCTCGATCACGTGGATCGGGCCCATCAGGTTGACGTCGATCATCGAGCGCCAGTGTTGGTGGGTGAGTTGGTCGACGGTCCCCCAGGCCGATACCCCGGCGATATTCATGACCACATCCATCGACGCATGGGCGGCATGGATGTCGGCAGCGAATGCCGCCACCTGGTCGTAGTCGGAGATATCCAGCGCTCGGTGGGCGGGCACCTCGGCGCCGAGCGCCTTGGCGTCGGCGACGGTCTGGGCCAATCCGACCTCATCGCGGTCGGTCAGGTACAGCTCAGCACCCCGGGCCGCCAGGGCAAGGGCGGTAGCCCGGCCGATGCCGCTGGCTGCGCCGGTGATCAAGCACTTTTTCCCCGAAAAGTCCGCCCGGGCGTTACCCGCGGTATCACTCCCCATAGCGGTGACCTTACCTGTGGCGCTAACCGTCCTGGCCGCCCCACAGTGCGTTGAGCCACAGTCGCTCGACCACGTCGAGCGCACGGGCCGGGTCGGTTCCCCGCCCGACGAAGGCGGAGTCGTGCGAAAGCGTCATCGCCGTGGTCGCCACAAGGGTACGGACCAGGGCCGGGAGGTCATCCGAGATCGGACGGGCACCGGCGTCTTGTTCGACCAGGCCCACGATCTGGTCGATCACCGCGTCCTCGTAGTCGTTCATCAACTCGCGGATCTGGGCGTCGGTGTTCTGCGCGACGGTGCAGGCCGACATGATCGGATCGTTGGTCGCGAAGACGGTGGCCGCGCTTCCGACCATCCGCTTGGCGAAGGCGGCTGGCGTTTCACCGGCGTCGCGGGGCGCGTAGTTGTGGGTCAACGCGGCGAGTTGTTCCATCGCGTCAGACACGATCACTGCCAGCACCGCGTACTTCGAATCGAAGTAGAAGTAGAAGCCCGACCGGGCCACCCCGGCGCGTTCGCTGATGGTGCTCACCGACAAATCCGCGAACGACTGCTCCTCGAGCAGTTCCCGCACAGCCGTCACGATGGCCTCGCGTTGCCGGTCACCACGGCTGCGACGGGCCTGCGGACGCCCGGTGGAGCCATTGCTGCTCCCCGGTATCGATTCGGCGGTCATGGCATTAGACCTTTGCATCCACGACGCGCCAGTTCAAAACTTGACATGCGTCAAGTCTGACAGTCAGGATGGCCTCAAGTGGTGACATCGACCACACTTCGTCGGACTTTGTTGGTCAGGAGCGGCCCATGACAACCATCAGCACCCCGCATTACCTGCTCGATCAGGCCAAGCGTCGGTTCACCCCGACGCCCAACACGTTGCCGGGAATGGGCGTGCTCGAAAAGCGCCTCAAGGCCAAGGAGTGGGACCAGTTCGTCTTCGCCGAACCCCCCGCCGGCAGCGGCCTCAAGCCGATCATGGGCGACTCCGGTTTGCCGATCATCGGCCACATGATCGAGATCTTCCGTGGCGGTCCCGACTACATCCTGGAGCAGTACCGCAAGAACGGCCCGCTCTACTACGCGCAGTCCCCCGCCCTGTCCTCGGTGATGGCGCTGGGCCCCGACGCCACCCAGGCGGTCTTCTCCAACCGCAACAAGGATTTCTCTCAGCGCGCCTGGGATCCGGTGATCGGCCCGTTCTTCGAAGGCGGCCTGATGCTGCTCGACTTCGACGAGCACATGTTCCATCGCCGGATCATGCAGGAGGCGTTCACCCGCTCCCGGCTGTCCGGCTACATCTCCCACATCGATTCGGTGGCTTCGAGAGTGCTGGCCGACGATTGGGTGGCCAACGACCCGCGCTTCCTGGTACATCCGGCGATGAAGGAACTCACCCTCGACATCGCCTCGGAGGTGTTCATGGGCGTGCCGGCGGGGACCGACCGCGCGCTGGTCACCACGATCAACAATGCGTTCACCACCACCACGCGGGCCGGCAACGCGATCGTCCGCACGTCGGTGCCGCCGCTGAAATGGTGGCGGGGCATCCAGGCCCGCAAGACTCTCGAGGACTACTTCGCCAGCCGCATCGGGGAGAAGCGACAGTCGGAGAGCACCGACATGTTCAGCGTGCTGTGTCATTCCGCCGACGAGGACGGCCAGAGCTTCACCGACGACCAGATCATCAGCCACATGATCTTCCTGATGATGGCCGCCCACGACACGTCCACATCGACCATGACGACGATGGCCTACCACCTGGCGGCCAATCCGGAGTGGCAAGAGCGCATGCGCGACGATTCGGCGCGGATCGGCGACGGGCCAGTGGACTTCGAGGCGCTGGACAAGCTGGAAACCTACGACCTGGTGATCAACGAGTCGTTGCGGATGCAGACACCGCTGCCGTTCAACTTCCGCGAGGCCGTGCGCGACACCGAGCTGCTGGGCTACTTCATCCCGGCCGGCACCAGCGTGGTGACGTGGCCTTCGATCAACCACCGGCTGCCAGAGCTGTGGACCGACCCGGACAAGTTCGACCCGGAGCGTTTCGCCGAGCCGCGCAGCGAACACAAGAGCCACCGCTACGCGTTCGCCCCGTTCGGCGGTGGCGCGCACAAGTGCATCGGCATGGTATTCGGCCAGTTGGAGATCAAGACCGTGATGCACCGGCTGCTGCGTCGCTACAAGCTCGAGCTCGCGAGCCCGGACTACCAGCCGCACTACGACTACGGCGGCATGCCGGTGCCGATCGACGGCATGCCGATCGTGCTGCGCCCGCTGCACTGAGGCATTCGATGGCCCATTGGCCAGTTGTCGCACGCGTTAGACGTATCGCCGTGCGATAACTGGCCATTCGGCGCTCCAGGCGTCTAACGTCGCGACATGACCGCCGATGAAGTCAAGGAGGCATCGACGCCGCGCGCGACCGATCGCGCCGGCGATACCTCGCCGTTCGCCCTCGGATTGCTGCTGAGGCGGGCCCACTGGCATGCGTCGGCCGTGATGTCGGAGGCACTTGCACCCCTCGGCATCGAGATGCGCCATTTCGCGGTCCTGCTCGAGCTCGTCAATCACGGCCCGACGGAACAACGGGATCTCGTAGAGGCCACCGGGTCCGACAAGTCGGCAATCATGCGAGTCATCGACGACCTGGAACACAAGGGCCTAGCGGTGCGCAAACCGGTTCCGGGTGACCGGCGGGTGCGGGCGGTCGAGGTCACCCCGAAAGGCCTGGAGCTTTTCGACGCCGCACATGTAGCGGCGCGGCCTCTGGCCGAACGCCTGGTTGCCGCGATGCCACCAGGCGACGTCGAGCAACTGAAAGAACTCCTGATCCGTCTGAGCCCGCCACCGGAGCCGTAGTCAACCTCGCGCAACCACACCCGGGAATAATTCGCGCCACTACCGTCTTGAATGAGATAGTCGCAAACGCGACAATCTATCCGGGAGGCACGCCATGATTGACGTCTACGACGCGGTCACCAGCCGACGGGCGGTACGCGGATTCACTGATCAGCCCGTCCCCACCGAGGTTCTACAGCATGTGCTGACGGCCGCCGCCTGGTCGCCGTCCGCCTCGAACATCCAGCCCTGGCACATCTACGTGGTCACCGGCGCTCCGCTGGCCGAGCTCAAGAAACGGGCCACGGAACGCGTGGCCAACGGCGAACCCTGGGACGAGCGGGAGTACGAGATGTACCCCACCGACATGAAAGCGCTCTACGGCGACCGTCGCGCGGCCTTCGGCAAGGAGCGCTACAGCGCCCTCGGCATTGCCCGCGACGACTGGGACGCCCGCCAAC
Organism: Mycolicibacterium arcueilense; assembly: GCF_058536225.1. Lineage (NCBI taxonomy): Bacteria > Bacillati > Actinomycetota > Actinomycetes > Mycobacteriales > Mycobacteriaceae > Mycobacterium > Mycolicibacterium arcueilense. The sequence continues at coordinate 1,131,520 of NZ_JBZTYL010000007.1, read as the reverse complement.
GCGCCGCGATCGCCAACTGGGACTGCTTCGGCGCACCGGCCGCGCTGTTCTGCTATATCGACCGTGATCTGGGCCCCGCGCAGTGGGCGGACCTCGGGATGTACCTGCAGACCGTCATGCTGCTGCTACGTGCCGAGGGACTGCACAGCTGTCCTCAGATGGCGTGGTCTCAAGTCCGCGGCACCGTCGCCGACGTCCTCACCCCTCCACCTGAACTAATCCTGTTCTGCGGCATGTCCATTGGCTATGAGGACCCAACTGTCCCCTACGTTCGGACCGGCCGCGCGCCACTGGACGAAACGGTCACCGTAGTCGACGGCTAACTCGCTCAGGCCGCCATCAGCCGGTTGGCGCAGGCGATCACCGCGGACAGGGCCGACTGCACCGGGTCGTCGGACAGTCCCACGGCCCATCGGCGATGCAGACCGTCGCAACCTTCGATGAAGGTGGCGGTCTGCCCCGCGGCGGGCAGTTGGTGGAACGAGGTGGTCTCGACGCTGACGCCGCGGTCATGCAGCATCGCGGTCAGCGCCGCCACGGGCCCGCTGGCCGCCGCGGTCGAGGTGGCGATTTCGTCGCCGATGGCCAGCGTCGCCCGGTAGCTGCGGGCCTGCGGGCCGAGGCGGCTGCCTGTCCTGCGCTCGTCGGCGCAACTGAAGTGCCCCAGTCGCAGTGGGCCCGCCGACGGCGAATATTCGCCCAGGAACTGCTCCCAGGATGTCGATTCGCCCGCATCGCGGAGGTCGCGCGGCAACGGGGTGGTGAAGTGGGCCGAGAATGACATCGGATCACCCGATTGCGGTGCTGGTGAAGTGAGATACATGTGCCGGTCTTCTCTTGCTCAGAGGAAGTGACCGACGAAGTAGCGAACGACCCACAGCGGGGGGTCGGTCTGATCAGACCCCGCTGCGGGTTGCTACTACAAGTCGCCTTGGCACGTTGGCGATGCTAGACGCAGCCCGTCCGGTCACGCAAACACTTTTTGGCTACGTAGTCTCGGCGGAGTGGACGCCGCATGAGCATCGCCGACGTTGCACTGCTCTTTTTCGCCGGGATTGCCGGCGGACTCACCGGCAGCATCGCCGGGCTGGCCTCCGTGGCCACTTACCCCGCGCTGCTGATGGTCGGGTTGCCCCCGGTGACGGCGAACGTGACCAACACCGTGGCTGTGGTGTTCAACGGTGTCGGTTCGGTCTGGGGCTCACGGCCAGAACTGGCCGGACAGGGGGCCTGGCTCAAGCGGATCATTCCTGTCGCCGCGCTCGGCGGCGTGGCGGGGGCGGCACTACTGCTGTCCACCCCGGCTGAGGGGTTCGAACGGGTGGTGCCGATCCTGATCGGTTTCGCGTCCGTGGCAATCCTGCTGCCGCGCCGCGAACACCGCGAAGCCCGCATCGCCAACCATAATCAGCACCGGATCCGGGCGGCGTCGGAAGCCGCCGCCATCTTCCTGATCACCATCTACGGCGGCTATTTCGGAGCGGCGGCCGGGGTGCTGCTGCTCGCGCTGTTGCTTCGTGCGGGTGGTGCAACGCTGGCGCATGCCAATGCGGGTAAGAATGTCATCTCCGGCGTCGCCAACGCCGTCGCCGCGCTCATCTTCGTGTTCTTCGCTCCGGTGCACTGGGGCGCGGTGGTGCCGCTGGGCATCGGATGCCTGATCGGCTCCCGACTGGGTCCGATCGTGGTGCGCCACGCACCCGCCACCCCATTGCGGTTTCTGATCGGCGCGGCGGGAGTCGCACTTGCCGTCAAGCTCGCGCTCGACACCTACTGACGACCCATGACTATTCGAAGGGGTTGTCCCCCTTGGCCACCCGTGTTCCGAGCACAAGCAGGTTCTCCGCCGAAGCGTGCAGTTGCTCACCGGCGTCGCGGCTGGCTCGCCCGGCCAGGTATCGCGACCAGGTTCCCTCGATGACGATGCCGAGTTTGAAACATGCCAGCGCCACATACCAATCCAGCCGGTCGGTCTGTCGGCCTCCGGCGGCCCGGTACGCCTCGATCAATTCGCTGCGGTGAGCCAGTCCGCCGAGCGCTGCCAGTGCCGAGCCCGCGTTGATCGGATTGGGATCATCCGGCCAGCACACGAGCATCCACCCGAGATCGAGCAGCGGATCGCCGATCGTGCACATCTCCCAATCGATGAACGCGGCCAGTTCAGGAGTCTCGCGGCGCAGCAGGACGTTGTTGAGGTGCGCGTCGCCGTGCATGATGCCGGGTTCGGCGTCGGGCGGGCGGTTGTCCTCCAGCCACTGCGCCAGATCGCCCACGCCCGTCAACGACTCGGACGAGTAGTGCTCGTGGCGGTAGCTGTCGAGCAGTCCGAGGAACTGCGGAACCTGGCGGGCCAGAAACGATCCCGGCCGGCGGATGGCGGCGAGCTCGCTGTTCTCCCACTCGACATTGCCCAGCTCCGCCAGGCTCCCGGCATAGGACAGCCCGACCCGGTAGCGCAGGTCAGCGTCGTCGCGGTAGGCGTCACTCACATCGGTCCCCGGGTTGAACCCGTCGACCTCCTCCATCAGGTAGAACACCACGCCGATCACGTCGAGATCGGTGCAGGCGGCGATGAATCCCGGATGCGGCACGGCCGATCCGGCCAGCGTCCGCAGTACGGCGATCTCCCGCAGCATGGTCTTGTCGCTCGTCGGGCGTGGGTGCAAAGGGGGGCGCCGCAATACCATTCGACGTCCGTCGACACACATGCCCACGACGATGTTCTGGGTTCCGCCGGTCAGCGGCGCCACGTCGGTCACCGTCGATCCGATTTGCTGCTCCCGCAGCCATTTCTCCAGTGCGGCCTGATCAGCCTCGCTCAACGTCGGTAACTCTGGCGCGTCTCCGGGCATGCAGACATAGTGCCATCCGTGCCCCAAACCCGGCGGGCCCCGGACCAAACGAGCTGTGCGGATGCCCATCCCACCTCATGCACAGATGGAATTCATCGGCAAATCATTGATCGTCGTCAATCACTGAGCCGGTCACTGGTACCGACCGCCCGCCCAGGATTGCGGGCTCCAGCAAGCAAGCCGGCTAGGCCGGCGATCGGATCGGCCAAACTGGCGCATGACCGAACTTTGGGCTCAAAGCGGTCGGCTGCCCGGTCCAACAGTAATGAGTCGGCGTCTGGGGCGTTTGTGGCCAGGAATTCGCCCGCCGCTATCGCACGGAAGAGTGCATCGGCCACCGCCTCAGGTGGTTGCACCTCGGAAAGCGGCAGTATCTGCATTGCCTGTTCGGGCTCGATTCCGCTCAGTCGGGCGCTGAACAGAAAGTTGGTTTCGGTGATATGCGGAGCGAGCACCATCACCCGGATACCCAGCGGGGTGCACATCAAGGACAATGCTTCGGTGAATCCGAGAATACCTGCCTTGGAACAGATATACGGCAGCAGTAACGGCGCCTCAGGGAACAACGCGAGGCTGGACGACGTGTTGATGATCAGCCCCGACCTGCGATCGGCCATCCCAGGGAGGAACGCGTTGATCGCGCGAACCTGCCCGAGCACGTTGACCTCGAAAATCCATCGCCAGTCGTCGAGCGGGATTTTGCCGATCGGGCCGGCAGCGGCCACGCCCGCATTGTTGAACAGCACGTCGACAGGCCCGATCTGGTTCACGACATTCGCCAACGAAGCGACGTCTTCATCGACCGAGACGTCACACCCGACCCCTGTTGCCCTACCCCCGCCGGCAACGATCTCGTCGGCAACAGCCCTGGCTGCGGCACTGTCGCGGTCGGACACCACGACATGAGAACCCGAGCGCCCGAAGATCCGTGCAACCGAACGCCCTATGCCCCCGCCGGCGGCGGTCAGCACTACCACCTTGTCGCGTAAATCCATTTACCTTCATTCTCTTTCAGAATTGTTGCTCGCTCGTATGCGCACGGCCCGGCGCACCCCTCCATCTCCGGGGTGATCGCGGTGTGCAGGTACCGTCCTAGAGCTTCTGGGTATCTGATCTAAGACGAAACCACTGGCGCGGGAGCAACTTCCCCATACACTTTGACCTGCTGGAACTGCTCGAGAGCACGTGGACCGCACAGGAAACCTCCGTTGCTGCTCGCCTTGAACCCGCCCTGCTCGAACTTCTCGTTCAACAGTCCCCAGGTATTGATCCATACACCGGCGGTCTGTAAACCACGGCCGATGGCATGGGCGCGGCCCGGCTTACGCGTGAATACCGCTGCACCCAAACCATATTCGGTTGCATTTGCCCGATGAACGGCTTCAGCGTCGGAATCGAAAAGTTCGAATGTCTGCACCGGACCGAATAGTTCCTGTTGAACCACCGGGATGTCGAGCCGCTGCACTTCGAGCAGTGTGGGGCGGTAGAACGCCCCGGAGGCCAGCGGCCCATCAGTGATGAGTCCGCCCCGGACCAATGGCACGGCATGCCCGAGAGCATCTTCCACCAATCGGTCGACGCGCTCTGCGCTCGCCCTGTCGATCAACGGTCCGATCTGGCTAGCGGGGTCATCGCTTCGACCGGGCTGTATCGCGGCCAGTGCCTCACTGAGCCGAGCCCGGACCTCATCGGCAATGGCGCGGTGCACGAGCACCCGTGATCCGGTGACGCAGAACTGGCCGTTGAACATCGTTGCGGCAGACACCACGGTTGGGATCGCGACGTCGAGATCGGCGTCGTCGAGCAGAATCAACGGAGTCTTGCCACCCAGCTCGAGATTGAGCCGTTTGAGGGTGGCAGCACTCGCTTCAACGATCTTCCGGCCGACCGGTGTACTGCCCGTGTAGCTGATCACTGCCACTTTCGGCGAGCTCACCATCAACTCCGCACCGCGACTACCCGATTCGGTGAAAATATTCACCACTCCGGCTGGAATGGCCGAGCACTCAGCGATGATCTCCGCGAAAAGGGTGTTGGTCAGCGCCGTCTGCGCCGGCATCTTGATGACCGCCGTGCACCCCGCAGCCAAAGCAGGCCCCAAGGCCCTCACGGTCAGGGTGATCGGCGCATTCCAGGGCGTGATGATCCCCGCGACTCCAAGAGCCTCTGGAATGGAGCGGAAGTGCACGTCCGCGCCGATTTCGGCATGACGCCCCACATCTGAGCTGATGAGGCATGCCGCGGCGTTGTAGCGCAACCACTGGACGGCGGTGCCGACCTGGAACATCGTCTGCCACAACAACATGCCATTCTCTTGACTCATCATCGACGCAAGTTCGTACGATCTCGCTTCCACGCCATCAGCAATCTGAGATAGGGCACGTGCCCGCTGGTTCACATCGCGGGCCCACTCCCCCGTCTCGAAAGCGGCGCTGGCGGCGGTGATGGCAGCCGCTGCTTCGTCGTCGCCGCCGTCTTGATAGTGTCCGACGGCTTCGCCGGTTGACGGGTTGATGGATTGTGCGGTTGTTCGGGATTCCGTCCATTGCGCATTGATCCAGTGCCGGGCGGGAACAGCTGCTTCCGTCGCGATGTCGATCGCGCTCATTCGTGGGCTCCTGTCATCGTTGGGTTATTTGCTGGTTCGATTGATCGCCCTGCGGCCAAGAAACTCTCAAGGAGGCCGCGTACTGCTTTCTTGTCCGGTTTCCCCAGCCCGGTGAGCGGAATGGCGTCCACTACCACCACTCTCTTCGGTGAGTGAACCGGCCCCTTGCGGCTTCGGACTGCTGCGCGGATCTCCGAAGTGAGAACCGCGATGTACCCGTCGTCCCGGGCGGATTTCGCGCGCAAGACGATCACCGCGGTAACCGCCTCCCCCCACTTGTCATCCGGCGTTCCGACGACGCAGACCTGCTGTACGGCAGGGTGTTCCGCGACGATGTCCTCCACTTCCCGTGGATAGACGTTGAATCCGCCCGTGATGATCATGTCTTTGACCCGGTCCACGATGTACCAGTAGCCGTCCGGGTCTTCACGAGCGAGATCTCCGGTGTGCAGCCAACCGTCCCGGAAAGTGTCCTCGGTCATCTGGCCTTGATTCCAGTAGCCGTGACTGAGTAGTGGTCCGCTGACACAGATTTCACCGACCTCACCTTGCGGCACCGGTTGACCGTCTTCGCTCAGAAGCGTGCAGCGTGAGAACTGTGTCGGCCGTCCACAAGAGGTGCGGCGTTGTTTCTGGTGTTCGTCGGTGGGCAGATAGGTGATGGCCATCGGAGCCTCGGATTGGCCATAGAACTGGGCGAATTTCGGACCGAAGTGCTCGATCGCCTCGTCCAGCCGTGTCGGGCTGATTGCGGAGGCGCCATAGTAGATCGTCTCGAGCGACGATAGGTCGCGGGTACGGAGGTCGGGGTGATCCAGGAGCGAGTAGATCATCGACGGGACGAGCATCAGCGCCGTGATCCGTCTCTTCTCGATCGTCTCAAGCACTGCGGCTGCATCGAATCTGGGAAGTAGGGCTACCGTTCCCCCCTTGACCATTACGGGGACGATGAAGGTCGCGCCGGCGTGCGAGAGTGGCGTACAGGTGAGGAACTGGGGGCGCTTCGGCCACTCCCATTCCGCCAGTTGGATTGTCGTCATCGTGAAATAGGTGCCCGCCGTGAGCACGACGCCCTTCGGCCGTCCTGTCGTGCCGCCGGTATACACCAGACTGACAATGTGTTCAGGCGGCAGAGGGACGACAACCAGTGGTTGCGGTACGAACGTCGCCGCCTGCGCACAGAGGTCCGTTGCGACGTGGGACAGCTCTTCGGGCACGGGGCCGAGCGTCAGAATTTGACACAGTGATTCCACCCGCTCGATGAGTGCGAGTGCGCGCTGCGCATAAGCCGGCGTCGGATCGATGATCAGTGAGGTGACGCCGGCATCTTCGAGAATGTAAGCGTGGTCGTCGAGTGAGCCAAGCGGATGCAACGCTACGCGCCGATAGCCGCGAATGTGCATTGCCGCAATGTCGATCAAGACCTCAGGGCGGTTGTAGGCGAGCACCGCAACGAACGAATCAGCCTGGACGGCCAGTGAGTCGACCGCTTGCATGTACCTGCTGATTTCGTCGCTCAGTTGACGACCCGTCAGCGTGATGAGCCCTGACGTGAGCATCGGGGCATCCGCATGTCGACGGAGCGCCTCGCTGAGAAGGTGTCCATTGTGGTTGGGCTGGTGCAGAACTCTGGTGTTCATAACGTGTCGAATTCCTCGAGAAGGGTGGCGACCTGGCTGCGATAGCGATCGACGTTGTCAAGCTTGATCTGTTCATAGCCGCGAATTCCGTCGGGAAGCTTCGCGATCGCGACCGCGGTGGAGTGATTGCCGGTGGTCAGCTCCGCAGTCAGCCTGTGCAGGATCGTGGTGTACTCGCCGATGAGCTCGCGTTCCAACCGGCGAACACCTGTGTAGCCGAAGATGTCCAACGGAGTTCCGCGCAGTCGACGCATCGCCTTCAGGAGCCGAAAGGCAGGCGTGAACCGGTTGCCCAGTCGGAGCTTGTTACGCATGCCCAACGCACGAATAACCGGTGGGTGCAGGTGAATATAGGCTTTGCTGGTAGCACCGAACTGCTGTTTGACACTCGATTTGAACTCGGGATCCAATGCGAGTCGGGCGACTTCGTATTCGTCCTTGTACGCCATCAGCTTGTAGAGGTACCGTGCTGCTGCCTCGGCAAGCGCCGTCGAATCTGGTCTGACACGACGTTCGGCTTCACGTACCCGCTCGATCTGCTTCCGGTAGAACTCGGCGTAGCCGAAAGCCTGATACTCGATGAGATCTGCGACTCGGCGATCGATCAGGCGCTGCAGGTCGACTTCGGAAGTGCTGTGTTCGCCCCCGCTGGAGGTTTGTGGCGATGGATCGCTGTCGGCGCCGTGCGCCACCTGCCGTCGGCCCAGGCGGAACGCCTGATGATTGCGGTGAACGTCAACGCCATTGATTTCGATGGCGCGTTCGATGGCTTCGCTCGACAAGGGCAGCCGGCCGGTCTGGAACGCTACTCCGAGCATCACGACGTTGCTGAACTGCTCATCCCCGAGTGCTTCGCGCGCCAGCTCGCCGGCATTCAGCGACACGCAGCGGCTGGTTTCCTGCATGATCGCCGCGTGCATGTCGGCGAAGTCCGGAAGCTTCAACGACGTGTCGATGACCATCTGACCGGTGGGGATCTGCGCCGACGAGACAACCGCCACGGTGCGCTGCCGCGACAGCACCTTGAGGTTGGCCGCGTCGGTTCCGGCCAACGGATCAGACACCAGGTAGAGGTCGCAGGACTGTGCGCTGAGCTTGCCCGGTCGCAAGACTGGCTGTAACGAGACCTTGAGATCGGAGATGACGGCGCCGCCCTTCTGCGCCAGCCCGGTCTGATCGAGGCTGCGCACATGCTTGCCCTCCAAGGCAGCGGCCGTCGCCAGAAGTTGTGCGATGGTGACGATTCCGGTGCCACCGATTCCAACGATGCGTATCTGCGCCTCGGTCGGCGTTGCGGTGAGTGGTAACGGAATCAAATCGGCGTCGATGTCTTCTACGCCGGGGGCCGGTGCCCGTTTCGCGTGTTCGTCGGGAATGACGGTGACAAAGGACGGGCAGTCCCCGTGTAAGCAGGAGAAGTCGAGATTGCAGGATGACTGGTGGATTTCAGTCTTGCGACCGAATTCGGTCTGTACGGGTCTGACCGACAGACAATTCGATTGGACCCCGCAGTCGCCGCATCCTTCGCAGATGCGCTGGTTGATAACGACCCGCTCGGCAGGTGTTGGCATCAGACCGCGCTTGCGCTTTCGCCGCTTTTCCGCCGCGCACTCCTGGTCATGAATCAGCACGGTGACCCCATTCACAGCGGCGAGGCGGGCTTGCTCTTTCTCGAGCTCGTCGCGATGCTTGACAATGACATCCCGACCGAGTCGAGCCTGCCTACGGGTTCGCCGGACGTCGTCGGTGGTCACCACGATGTCGGAAACCCCTTCCGCCCACAGTGAATCGATCACGCGGCTGAGTGGCATTCCCCCGATCGGATCCTGGCCCCCGGTCATCGCGACGGCAGAGTTGTACAGCAGTCGGTAGGTGATGTTGATGCCGGCTGCGACAGCGGCGCGCACGGCGAGGCTTCCCGAGTGCGTGAATGTGCCGTCACCGATGTTCTGCACAAGGTGGTCTCGATCGATGAACGGTGCCATTCCGATCCATTGGGCGCCTTCACCTCCCATTTGAGTGACACCGAGGACGTGGCCGGCCTGCCCCTCGTCCATCACCATGACAAGGCCGTGGCATCCGATGCCGGCGCCGACGAGGGTGTCCTCGGCAGTGCGGGTGGAGCTGTTATGTGGGCAACCGGAACAGAAGTAGGGCGTGCGCGCGATCACGGGTAACTCGATTCGAGCAGGCGGGCGCGGACGTTCGATCCATCGCTGCGCCGGTTCGATGTGGTGACCCTCGCCGAGTCGACGCGCCAGACCCCCGATCACCCGGTCGACGTCGAGCTCACCGGACGGCGAGAAGAGGGCACGGCCGGCATGGTCGGACTTTCCGACGATCACCGGGGCGTCCGCCCTTGCGTACAGGATTTCCCTGACCGCGGTCTCGATGAACGAGCGCTTCTCTTCGACCACGATGATTTCTTCGAGGCCTTGTGCGAAACGGCGGACGATCTGTGGGTCCACCGGATTCACCATGCCGAGCTTGATCAACCTGATTCCGTGGCGTGCCAAGCTTTGCGAATCTCCCAGTCCCAGCCGCTCCAGCGCCTCGCGCACGTCCAGGTACGTCTTGCCTGCGGCGATGACACCGATTCGGTCGTCGGCGGTCGTCTCGGTGATGACGTTGAGGCCGTTGGCTTGCGCGTAGTCCAACGCTCGTGGAAATCGTCGGGTGAGAAGGCTGTGTTCCAGTGCCGCAAGGTTCGCGCCGATCAGCATGGCCGACGGCCGGTGCGTGCTGGGTTCGAGACCTGCGATCGTCGGGTTGATCCGGTCCGGGTTGACGACCGCGGTGCTCGCACCATCGGCAACTGCGGTGGTGATCTTGAGTGCGGACCAGGTTCCGGTGAATCGGGACAGATGAGCCGCGTGGATCCCGAAGTCCAGAATGTCTTGAGAATCGGCGGGATACAGGGTCGGTAGGTACAGATCGCTGACGGCCACCTCTGACGAGCAGGGGTAGGTCGACGACTTTCCTGCCGGGTCGTCACCGATGAGGGCCACCGCGCCACCCGCGGGATCGGTGCCGATCAGGTTGGCATGCCGGATGGCATCGGAAGCACGGTCCAGCCCTGGCGATTTGCCGTACCAGTAACCCGTCACTCCGTCGGGTCGCAGGGATCCGGCCTGACGGGCGAGTTGCGTTCCTGCGACGGAGGTCGCCGCCAGTTCTTCGTTGACCGCTGGGCGGTGAACGATTTCGACGTCACCGAACAATGTGAGCCGCCGCGCCAACTCGATGTCGTAACCGGCGAGCGGTGACCCTTCGTAGCCGGCCACGAAACTTGCCGATCGAAGCCCGCGGCGCGCATCGACCAGGGCGCGGTCGCGGATCATGCGGACGAGGGCCTGAATTCCGGTGAGGTACACCGTGCCGTCAGCGAGTAGATAACGATCGTCCAAGTTCTCTGCGTGGCGCGCCGGCACGCTCTGCGCCAGAGGATGTGACACGCCGCTATTCATGGCGCCCCAGTGACAACGCACCGTTGATGACGAGCGACCGCCTGATGTACCCCAGGGCTGAGAGCCAGCCGAACTGTCGAATGTCAAGAGTCGCGCTTCCCGACATGGTCAGGTGATCGGCGTCGACGCGGGCCGTTCCGTGGACGGGAACTTCGATGCTTCGGCCGCGCACCGACAGCCGTCCGGTACCGGTGATCGTTCGGCTCGTGACGGTGACGTCCTGCGAGCTGAACCTGATGACCGGAAATTTGGCCGAGTCGAGAAAGAACCGGTTTTGCAGATCGTGGTCCCGGAGCCGGTTGCCCGTGTTGACACTCGCCGGGTCTATGGTCAGCTCACCGAGCAGCGAGCCATCATCTTGCATCGATGCCCAGCCGTCGAAACACTCGAAAACACCTATGGCTGTGAATATTCCGAACATCCAGCGAGCTTCGAACCAGATCTTCGACACTGCCGGGTCCACCCGCCAAAGAGGCTGCTCTGTTTGCGACCCGACGTACTGCCCACCGGTCACCGGGCGAGCACCGCTTCCACAGCTGCAGCGAGCGCCAGGACCGGCTGATCGCTGGACGACTGACTCCGCCACGCAACGTGGTTGTCGGGGCGGACGAGCACGGCACCGTCGTCGTCGACTTCACACATGATGTCCCATTGGCCGTCGACGTCGCGGTGCGTGGTGCCGATTTGGGCCGTCGCGATGCGCACGCCCAACTTCTCGGCGACCTCGGCGGCCGCGGCGACCCACGCACTGCCTCGGCTACCGGTGATGAGCACGCCGGCGTCTCGGGCGCCGATGAGATCGTGAGTGGACAAACGTTGGCCGGCCTGCTCCAGCCAGGCATGGGGCAGTCGATGGCCCGGGCGTGTCGTGGGGTGATAGACCTGGCCGAGCGGATCACCTATGGGTGGCGTGGACCCGTCGGCCACGAGCGCCCCGCCGGCGTACGCATATCCCATCTCGAGTTCTTGTGCGCAGAACTCGATGCACTGGGTCTCGACGACGGTGCGGAAACGTGCTCGCCGCGCCTCCCCCACCAGTCCGTCGGCGAAAAAGCCGCTGACGATCAACGCGTCCACCTCGGGTGGCAATGGAAACGGGATGAGCCCGAATCCGGCGTCGATGGCGAGGTGATTCTGGGCCGCGAACATGGCCCACTCGACGTTGCGAAGGCCGACCGGTTGACGTTCTGCCCCATAACTCTCCAGCAGGCGTGGTGGTGCGTCCCCCCGAAGCACAGCGGTGAGCTTCCAGGCGAGGTTGTGCACGTCTTGGATACCGGAGTTGAGACCGAGACCGGTGGTCGGTGGGAGACGATGGGCGGAGTCGCCGACCAAGAGAATGCGACCGTCCTGATAGCGTTCCGCGATCGTGGACTCGGCCCACCAATGGCTGATCTTCTTGACCGTGATGTCGATGTCGGTGCCGATCAGTTCACCGATCTTCGCCACGATCGCCGCGTCAGCGGGCACGGGTTCACCGGGAAGTACTGCGAAGTGCGCTGTCCATTCCTGCGAGCTTGGCCCCCAGGTGGGACCCATCGGAACCAGGCGCCCGCCGCTCGGCAGGAAATGAGCGATGATGACGCCCTCGTTCCACCATGAGGAGAGGTCTGCGCAGATGTGCGCGGTGATGGTTTCGAAAATCTTGGACGGACCGACCATGGCAATTCCGAGAAGTTGCCCGAGCGTCTTGCCCCCGTCGGCGCCGACAACGTATTGCGCACGGACCGAATGGACTTCGTCATCGGCCAGATCTCGTACCGTTGCGTTGACCCCCTGGTCGTCGTGGACCAGCGTGATCAACTCGTGCCCGAACTTCACGCCGGCGGGGTTACGGGATTGCGCCTGGGCGCGCAGCACCGGCTCGAGGCGCAGCTGCGGCAGGTTCGTGGGCGGGCATACCGAATTGCGCCGGTACTCGGCGGTGGAGTCGCCGGCGCCGAAGCACTCCATTTCGAAGAGCTGCTTGCCATCGAATGGCCCTTGACCGGTGAGAGTTGTGCGCCACTCGACCTTCGACATGTGGTTCAGCGGGATACCTTGTGCATACACCGCCTCGGCGACGTCGAACTGGCGCAGAATCTCCATCGTGCGCGGATTCAGGTAGTGAGCTTTGGGCAGTTCGGATGTCGAATCGTGGCGCTCGATGAGCATGTGGTCAATGCCGTATTCCGACAACATGATCGATGTCGTCAGACCGGTTGCGCCGCCACCGACGATCAACACCGGAACTTCAAAGTCTGCCACTGCTATCTCCTTTTGGGTCGCCGAAAGAGGGCGGGTACTCAGGTGGGGGTGATGGTCGGCGTCAGAGGTCACCGATGAGGAAAGTCGGCGTCAGCTTGCGTTCCGCAAGGCGCCAACGGCCATCGGTTCCGAGTCGGTACAGATCCTCGACGTCGCCGATGATCATGTGGGGCCGGGCAGACTCGCCGATGCTGCGGTAGATGGTCATGACAAGCGTTCCGCGTACCTGCTCCGGACCTTCACCGAGCAGCCGGATGTTGGTCACCACATGGCGAGACCGGATGTCACGGTTCTGAGCCCGCTCGCCCAGGTGTCGGCGGATGTCGACGATCCCGCTGGCGTCATGGGCTCCCGTCGAAAGCACGGCATCATCGGTGAACAGTTCTGCTGCCCGGTCGGCGTATCCGTGGTCGACGAGCCACGAGTACTCGGTGGACAGGGCCTCGATCGCGCGGCGTGTTTCGTCGTTCACAGGGGAATTGGGTTCGGTGTGCATGCCGGTACCGCTCATTTCGTACGGACGGCATCGAACCCGCCCGCTCCGGTGTCGGGCCGCTTACGCAGCTCGGATTCGGGGGTCCCGCTGTGGAATCGGCGTACGAAGTCGTCGGGATCGATCTCTACGCCGATCGGATTCTTCGGAAACTCGACGGCGAGAAAGGCATTGGTTTCTTCGATGGTGGCGAAGTTGTCAACTTGTAGTTCGATCTGATTGCCGTCCGGGTCCCGGTAGTAGAACGAGATGGTCGGGCCGTGGTTGATGGTCCAGTAAGGCTCGATCCCAAGCGATTTCAGCCGCTCGTAGGTCGCGACGAGATCACCCAGGGTGCCGTAGGTGAACGCGACATGCTCAAGTCCGACAGCCATGTCCGGCCGTTCCGCCAGGGTGGGCACGTTGGCGATCGCGACTCGGTGGTGTTCGTCGTCGTAAGTCATGAAACACAGTGCACCCGGAACCTCGAATGTCGGCCAGGCGCAGAGCACCGCTTGGTACCAAGCGAGCATCGCGTCGTATTGCGTGGTGCGCAGGACCACGTGCGCCAGCCGTGCCGGGCTGATGGACGCCGTGGTCTCCACGGTTTCCTGGGGAGCTTCCTGTGGCACTGCAACCTCCGATATTTGTTTACTTCATCATTTTTCTTGATAGGTTTATCAAACTAGATTGACGTGGACGGCTTCGTCAAGACCCGACGAAGCGCGCAACGCGGTGACGCACTGCGCGAATCACATGAAAGGCAAGAAGTCATGCACCTCTACCGAACGTCCCTGGGACTCGCACGCAACGACGGGGACGGCCTGCTGCTGCTCGATCTGCCGTATGCAGATATAGCGGCACTATTCGAGGCCGGTCCTACGCTGGCCTCGACCGCACCCATCCGCGCCCGTGTGACATTCGAAGATGTCAATGTGCTTGCGCCAGTGGCCAAGCCGTGCCGCTTCGTCGTCGTCGGACTGAACTATCGCGCACATGCGACCGAGACCGGGTTAGGGATTCCCGCCGAGCCGACATTCTTCTGCGTCGACGGCGGACCGGTGGCCGGCCCCGGCGACCAGATCATCCTTCCGCCGGCAGCACCAGACCATGTCGATTACGAGGGCGAGGTCGGCGTGGTGATCGCGCGCGCCGCATACAACGTCTCAGCCGAAGATGCTTGGGACTACGTCGGCGGGCTGACGTGCGTCAACGACGTATCGGCCCGGGATCTACAGGCGGCCGCCCTAGGCGAACCAGGCTCGGCCGGCCTTGGCCTCTCAAAGGCGATGGACACGTTCAAGCCGATCGGCCCCGCGGTGGTGACGATGGACTCGTTCTCCTTGCCGCTGGACATCGGTCTGACCACCAGAGTTAACGGCGAAGTTCAACAGCAAGGCAGGACAAGCGATTTAATATTCGACATTCCCACGCTCGTGTCGACGGTCTCAAGAATGGTCACCTTGCTACCAGGTGACGTGATCTGCACCGGGACGCCATCGGGCGTCGGCGCAGCAGCCGGCCGCTTCCTCCGGCCCGGGGACATCGTCGAAATCGAGATTGGGGGCATCGGCACGCTGAGCAATAGCGTTGCCACCCACTCACCCACCAGCGACCCAGGTCCCGCACCAGCGTGATCAACGGTGCTTGGTGGTCAGCAGTCCACCCAACAACAGATCGATCGTGACCCGTGTGTACGTCTCGACTGCGTCGGGATCCGCGGTATCGATGTCGTACATCCGCTCCATCAACGCGCCCGTCATGAAGAACGCCGATGCGCTGCCGATGATGAAGCGTGCGACGTACGGAATCGGGAGGTCGTCCCGGATTCGACCATCCTGCTGGCCGAGCTTGATCAACTTCGCGAGGTGCTCCTCCAACGGGGCGATGTAGGTGTCGGAGAGCCAGTGGACCCGCTCTGTCGCGAACTGCGATTCACTCGCGAGCAAGGGGGCGACGTTGGGATGTCGGGCCAGGAAGGAGATGTGCCGTCGAATCAGCACCTGCAGCGCCGAGACGGGGTCTAGCTCCTTGAGCTCATGATTGAGCTCCTGCTGCACCAACATCTCGTTGAAGGCCCTACCGACCGCCGCCCGCCAGAGATCGTCCTTTGAAGTGAAGTAATAGTGCATCAGCGGCTGCGCAACACCAGCGGCGCGCGCGACGGCAGACATGGACGTGCCTTCGTAGCCAGATCGAGCGAAACAGTCGATCGCCGTCTCCAAGATCACATCTCGGGTGTTGTTGGCGCCCCGCTGCGACGGTTCGGACGACTGCGCCGGTTTGCCGCCGCGGCCGCTCCGGCGTGACGCTGCAGCTGACATTCGAAGTTCCCTCCTCGGTTCCGACGTTCCCAGAATGGCAGAGCCGATGCCATGACGGCAGTTTGGCCCGCGCCAGAGGGAACGCTGGAGCACGTTGTTTACACAATCAATTTTATTTATTAGTCTATCAATCATGGAATCGTTGCGGGTCATCACCGTCGAGGAACACTTCCACCACCCCGAGGTCAGCGCGGAAGTTCGGGCGTTATCGGGACCGCTGCCGGTGGCGCCCGACGACGGATTCGCCACCTTCATTCAGGAAGAATTCATGCCCGATCGGGATTCGGCCGAACAACTCGGGGGCAACAGGCTTGCCCACATGGACCGGGCCGGGATCGACGTCCAAGTCGTGTCACACGGCGCATTCAGTCCGAACAACCTTGATCACCCTGAGGCTGTCGACCTCTGCCGGAAGGTCAATGACCGCCTGGCACAACAAATTTCAGAGCACCCGACGCGATTCCGCGGGTTCGCCACTATTCCCCTGCACGATCCCGCCGCTGCAGCAGATGAGATGAAGCGGTGCGTGAACGAACTCGGGTTCGTGGGAACCTTGATCACCGGAACCTGCGGCGGCCGATTCCTGGATGACGAACGCTTTGATCCCATCCTGGCCGCAGCCGAGGAGGTGGACCTTCCCATCTACGTGCACCCCGGGATGCCCGATGGTCCGGCATCAATCATTCCTTACGCCGGCAATTGGCCGGCCGCAGTGCATTTCACCTTCGCCACCCACGCCTTCGGATGGCACATGGAAGCGGGCATACACATCATCAGGCTCATCCTGTCCGGCGCGCTGGACCGGCATCCGAAGCTGAAACTACTGAGCGGTCACTGGGGCGAATTCGCCGCCGGATGGCTCGAGCGCCTCGACGGAACGTTCGCGAAGACCCGTTACCTCGAACGAACTGTGAGTGACTACTACCGCGACCACGTATGGGTCACGCCGTCAGGAATGTACAGCGGCAATCAGCTGCAGTACATCCTTGCCGAGGTCGGCGCCGACCGGATCATTCACTCCGAGGACTTTCCCTACCTCGTACGTGACGATGTGGCGGACTTCCTGGTCCAATCCGACCTCACCGATGACCAGCGCCATGCGATCGCTCACCGCAACGCAGAGCAGTTGATGCGAATGTGAATCTCGGCCACTAGCGCTCCCGAGCGCGGCGGGCGGAGGTGTAGGTCTGCTCGAGTTTGGCGACCGACCTTGCGAACTCCGCGCGCCGGCTCGGAGGCACAGCCTCAATCGCACACTGCTCGAGCGACGTCCACAGCCGTTCGAGAGGCTTGCGCAGCGCTAGGCCTTTGTCGGTCAGCCACACCTCTTTGGCGCGACGGTCATTGTCGGAAGCCGCCCGCGCCACCAGCTCGCTGAGCTGCATGCGCTTGATCGCCCGCGAGATCGTCGAGTGATCCACGCCGAGGGCCTGCTGTAGCTCTGATTGAGTCTGACCGTCCCGGTCGTAGAGCTGCATCAGGATGAGTTCCTGACCGGGATGCAAGCCCAGTTCCAACAGCATTTCCGACCCCCATCCGTGGAACGCGCGCGACAACGCGAAGATCCCGAAGGCGATCGGCGCCACCTTCACGGTCTCGGTGCGTCGAATGGCCTCGAGGTCTGGCGGATTCGGTCGCATCGTCATCTCCTGGAGTGAGCGGGGTCGCGAGGGTTGTTGGCAATATATGTGGCCAGCTACACGACTTATGGAATCAACACCACTTTCCCGAAATTCTTGCGGGCGGCCAGAATACGGTGCGCTTCGGGCGCGTCGGCAAAGGGCACGGCGGCGTGAACGACGGGCTGAATCGATCCGTCCGCCAGTTTGCGTTCGAGCGGTTCGAGCCATGACCGTAGCGACCCGCGTTCTTCCCAGAGCCCCATGATGTTCAGGCCCACCACCGTTTTTGACTCATCAAGTTGTTTCAGGAGGTTGAACCCGCGCATCATTGCCAGGGCCTGCGGCATCGCGGTACGAAGTGAACGCTGTTCGCCCCGCAGAAGCGACGATGCTCCGTAGGTGATGACACGGCCGCCGGGACGAAGCAGCCGGTAGGACCTTCGCAACGATGTTCCCCCGATGGCTTCGAGAATGACGTCGTAGGACGTCAGGCCCTCCCACCACCCGTCTTGACGGTAATCGATGGTGCGGTCGACCCCCAGATCGCGCAACCGGCCATGCTTCGACGGCGACGCGGTGCCGTGCACCTCCGCACCAGCAGCCTTCGCCAGCTGTACCGCCGCGATGCCCACGCCGCCGGCGGCAGCGTGGACGAGGACGCGCTGACCAGCGCGCAGATGCCCGGACCCGAACAGTCCCTCCCATGCCGTTGCGTAGTTGGTGAAGATCGCCCCGCCTTGTTCGAAACTCAGCTCGTCTGGCAGTACGGCAACGTCATCGGCACCGACATCGGCTATCTCGGCATAGCCTCCGTAACGCGTCCCCGCAAAGACTCGACGGCCCAGCAAGGCCGTGTCGACGCCCTCGCCCACCGCCTCGACGATTCCCGCCACGTCGAATCCGGGAACAAAGGGAATCTCGGGCGACACGGGATTGAGTCCTACGCGGTACAACGCGTCCGCGAAGTTCACACCGGCGGCTCGCACCGCGATACGGACGCTGCCCCTTTCAGGAGCCGGCGGATCAGGCCACTCCTGCAGTTGCAGGACCGATGGCCCGCCCTTTTTGGTGATCACTACTGCTCGCATGGCTCCTCCTGCTCGCCGACCCGCCGTCGATATGTGGCTAGACAATTATTGCCTAGCCACATAGTTACGTGGCTAGGCAAATAAATCAAGGCGGCAGAGGTTACATCTGAACCCGCGGCGTCAACTTGCGGGTACTCACCAACAGGTATTCCCACGGCATCCAAGAATCGGTGAGAAACCGGTCGCCGAGCGCAGCGATCTCGGCGTCGAGTGCCGCGACCCGATCGGCGTCACCGGCGATGGCCCGGTAGGCAGAGATCGTGGGGCCGTAGTTGGCCTTGAAATGATCACGGAATGCTGCGCCGTCGGGGTAAGCGGTGACGTCCAATTCCCTCCGTTCACAGGTCAACTCGCCGACCCGTTCGCCCAGCAGGGCGCGCACGTACTGTTCGTCGCCCCATCGGGGCGGCGGGGACACACCGGCAGGCGGCGCGGGCACGTACGGCTTCATGGTGGCGAACAACTGGCCGATGAATCCCTCCGGAGTCCACGAGATCAGGCCGATCCGGCCGCCCGGGCGCGTCACACGCAGCAGTTCATCCGCGGCCTGCTGATGGTGCGGAGCAAACATCACCCCGATACAGGAAAGCACCGTGTCGAACGAAGCGTCGGCATAGGGCAACGCCTCGGCGTTGGCCTCGGCCCAGTCGATGGTCAACCCGGCCTCCGCAGTCAACCGGCGTCCCTCGTCGACAAGCTCCGGACACAGGTCACTAGCCGTCACCCGCGCGCCCGTCGCGGCGGCGGGGATGGCGACGTTGCCGGTGCCGGCGGCCACGTCGAGTACGCGGTCACCGGGCCCGATGCCACTGGCGTCCACCAGGACGGGCCCCAGTGGACGCACGATGTGCGCGGCGATCGCCGCGTAGTCACCGAGCGCCCACAGCGCCCGGTGTTTGGCCTCAAGTTCCCTGTCGGAGGTCGTGACATTCATGGCGGGCTCCTCTCGCGGCGTGGCTTCATCGTCAACCCATACGGCCTGGGCAATCCAGTACCAGATCTGTAGCGGGCCGGGTTCTGGATCTGTACTGGCTTCGGAGCCTCGACAGCGGTGTACTTAGAAAGCCGTGCACTGTCCGGGGAGGGAAGACCGCCGATGTCGACGTATGGCCAGTTCTGTCCCGTGGCCAAGGCCATGGAATTGCTCGACGAACGCTGGACCTTGCTGGTGGTCCGGGAACTGCTGCGGGGCAGCGCGCACTTCAACGAGCTGCGTCGCGGGGTACCGAAGATGTCTCCCGCGCTGTTGTCCAAGCGGCTGAAGTCGCTGACCCGCGCCGGGGTGATCGAGCGTTCTGAGATCGATGGGCGGACGAGCTATTCGCTGACCCCGTGCGGGCAGGAACTCGCCGGGGTGGTGGACGCGCTCGGGTCGTGGGGGGTGCGGTGGATCGGTGAGCTCGGCGAGCAGGATCTCGATCCGCACCTGCTGATGTGGGACATGCGCCGCACCATCCCCATCGCCGACTGGCCGCGGTCGCGCACCACCGTCGCGTTCATCCTCGACGGCGTCGACCCCAAAGCGTCCAGGTGGTGGCTGACGGTGAGCGACGGGCAGGCCGACGTCTGCGATTTCGATCCTGGCTACGAGCTGGCCGGGACCGTGCAGGCCGACCTGCGCGCCCTGGTCGAGATCTGGCGCGGCGATGTCGGCTGGGCCCGGGCGGTGCTCGACGGCAGTGTCGCGTTGTCAGGATCCGCCGATGTTCGCCGGGCCATCCCGAGATGGCTGGGCCAGAGCACGGCGGCCGCCATTCCTCGGCCGGCTTGAGCGTCAGTCCAGGATGCGGCGGGCGACGTTGGTGGTGACCAGGTCCAGGAGTTCGTCGGCGCGCCCGGCCAGGATGGTGCGGATCGCGTAGAGCGAGAAGCCTTTTGCCTGTTCGACGGTGATCGCCGGAGGTATCGACAGCTCCTGACGTGCGGTATGTACGTCGACGAGTGCGGGGCCGTCGTGGGAGAAGGCATCGGTCAGGGCCCGTTCCAACTCACCCGGTTCGGTGACACGACGGCCGAACATTCCCATGGCCTGGGCCACCGCGGCGAAGTCCGGGTTGACCAGGTCGGTGCCGAACGTGACGATGCCGGCGGCCTTCATCTCCAGCTCGACGAAGTTCAGCGATGAGTTGTTGAACACGATCAGCTTCACCGGCAGCTTGTTCTGACTCAGCGTCACCAGCTCGCCGAAGAGCATGGTCAGTCCACCGTCGCCGGCCAACGCGACCACCTGCCGGCCCGGCAACGCGGTCTGCGCACCGATGGCGTGCGGGAGCGCGTTGGCCATGGTGCCGTGGTTGAACGACCCGATCAGCCTGCGGCGGCCGTTCATGGTCACGTATCGCGCCGCCCACACCACCGGAGACCCGACGTCACAGGTGAACACGGCATCGTCGGAGGCCAATCGGTTGGCCAGTGCGGCAACATATTCCGGCCGGATCGGGGTCTTGTCGCGGTCGTTGACGGCCAGTGAGTCGAGCGTGGCGCGGGTCTTGCGGTAGTGGCGTAGCGACCGGTCGAGGTGCTCACGAGTGGTCTTGGGCCGCAGCAGCGGTTGCAGCGCGGCCAGGGTGTCGGCGACGCTGCCGCGCAAGCCCAGATCGACCGGCGTCCGGCGGCCGAGGTTGCGACCACGGATGTCGACCTGGATGACGGTGGCGCCTTCTGGGTAGAACTGCTGATACGGAAAGTCGGTGCCCAGCATCAGTAGCGTGTCGGCCTCTTTGATGGCCTTGTACCCGGAGGCGAAGCCGAGCAGCCCGGTCATGCCCACGTCGAACGGGTTGTCGTACTCGATGAATTCCTTGCCGCGCAACGCATGGACGATCGGCGCCTGCAGCGTCGAGGCCAGCTCGATCAGCGCATCATGCGAACCGGCTACGCCCGCGCCGCCCAGGATCGTGACACGCTCGGCGGCGTTGAGGATGTCGGCGGCCCGACGCACCGACTCGTCGTCGGGACGCACGATCGATCGGGTCGGTCGCACCGGACACGTCGCCCAAGCGCTCTCCCCCGTGCGCTGCAGGAAGATCTCGCCGGGGATGACGACGACCGCGACGCCGTTGTCCTCGACGGCCGCTCGCATCGCCATCTCCAGGATGCGCGGCGCCATCTCGGGGGTGCTGACCAGTTCGCAGTAGACGCTGCACTCGCGGAAGAGATCCTGCGGGTGGGTTTCCTGGAAGTACTCCGACCCGATCTCGGTACGTGGAATGTGGGCGGCGATGGCCAGCACCGGGACCCGGCTGCGCTGCGCGTCGAACAGCCCGTTGATCAAGTGCAGATTGCCCGGGCCGCAACTGCCCGCGCACACCGCCAGCTGGCCGGTCAGTGCGGCGTCGGCGGCCGCGGCGAATGCGGCGGTCTCCTCGTGGCGGACGTGCTGCCAGGTGATCTCGCCGCTGCGCCGGATGGCGTCGGTGAATCCGTTGAGACTGTCACCGGGAAGGCCGTAGACCCGCCTTACCCCACTCAGTGTGAGTGCGGAGATGACTTGGTCTGCAATGGTCGCCATGACGCCTCCCGGTGTGGGTTCCGGCGTGATCGCTGACGCGGGGCGCGCCCTCGATCACGCCGGAATTCACTCTACTTGGGGGCGAAGCGCTGGCCGGCGTCCAGACGCAGGCACTGACCGTTGAGCATGGGGTTCTCGGCGATCGCGACGGCGAGTTTGGCGTACTCCTCGGGCTTGCCCAGGCGCTTCGGGAAAGCGGCGTCCTTGGTGAGCACCGCGGCGAACTCGTCGGGGATGCCCTCGGTCAGGCCGGTGGCGAACAGGCTCGGCGCGATGGCCAGCACCCGGATTCCCAGGCTGCCCAGGTCGCGCGCCATGGTCAGGCACATTCCGGCGATGGCAGCCTTGGACGCCGTGTAGGCGACCTGGCCGATCTGACCCTCGAACGCCGCGATGGAGGCGGTGTTGATGATGACGCCGCGCTCTTCGGCCTCTTCGTCGACCGGCTCGTTCTTGCTCATGTGCCAGGCGGCGAGCCGGCTGATGTTGAACGTGCCGATCAGGTTGAGGTCAATGGTGGAGCGGAACGAATCCAGGCTGTGCGGACCGTCCTTCTTGATGGTGCGCTCGCCGATGCCGCCGCCTGCGGTGGTCACGATGATGTGCAGGCCACCCAGGGCGGCCACGGCCTCTTCCAGCACCTTTTCGGTGCCGTCGAAGTCGGTGACGTCGACGGGGAAGAACGAGCCGCCGATCTCGTCGGCCACTTCCTGGCCCTTGGATTGCGGCCGGTCCAGCACAGCCACGCTGGCGCCGCGCTTGGCCAGTGTCTCAGCGGTCGCGCGGCCGAAGCCCGACGCGCCGCCGACGACGATAGCCTTCTTGCCTTCGATCTCCATCTAGCTTCCTTTCCAAAAATGACCGAAATCGTAAAGCAACCTATCCCATCAACCCTTCCCGTAAGCCTTTCGGGTTCGCTATTTTGGTCGCCCTGCACCGCGACCGTGCGTGTCTGTCCCCCGACACACCGCATATCGTCGGCATTTCGCGCACCCTCGCCGCGGACGAGCGTGCGTAAATCCCTCGACGCTGCCCGCCAGCCCGGTTAAGTTCGTCCGCCATGACCCCGGCAGAACTTTGGCGCGACCGACTCCGCGAGTCCCTGCTGTCGGCACGCAAGGCCCGCGACACCATCAGCACGGCCGCGATCCGGTCGGCGTTGAGCGCCATCGACAACGCCGAGACACCGCAGGCCGATCAGACCGATACCCGCATCGGCGGAACGATCGCCGGCGCGGTGTCGGGTGTCGGCTCCACGGAGGTGGCGCGCCGAGTGCTCAGCGACGAGGAGGTGCGCGACCTCATTCAGGCCGAGGTCGACGAACGACTCTCGGCGGCAAACGAATACATCGCCAACGGGCATCATGAACGGGCATCGGAGCTGCAGTCGGAGGCCGCGGTCCTGACTCGGGTGCTCGGCCAAGCGCCGGAGGTTGTCTGAGCTCCGTGGCACGCTGAGGGCGTGTTGCTCGCTGACGTCGCTGCCGCATCCGCCGACATCGCGGGATCCTCGGCGCGCCTGGCCAAGATCGACCGCATCGCCGCCCTGTTGTCGGTGGCCGCCACGGACGGGGACGGCCGCACGGTCGCGGTCACGGTGTCCTGGTTGTCCGGGGAACTCCCCCAACGCCAGATCGGGGTCGGTTGGGCGGCGTTGCGCTCGCTCCCGACGCCGGCGGAGATCCCTTCATTGACCGTCACCGGCGTCGACACTGCATTCACCGACATCAAAGGAATCGCGGGCAAGGGCTCTCAGGCGCTGCGCGCCGATTCAGTGCGCGACCTTTTCGCGGCGGCCACCGACACTGAGCAGACGTTCCTCCGGCGGCTCCTGGGCGGCGAGCTGCGGCAGGGCGCCCTGGCGGGCGTGATGGCCGACGCGGTGGCCCGAGCATCCGGTGTCCCGGCGGTCGAGGTCCGGCGGGCGGCGATGCTCGCCGGTGACCTGCCCGCGGTGGCCGCAGCGGCGCTCACCGGTGGCCGGGCCGCCCTGGCCGAGTTCAGTTTGCAGGTCGGCCGCCCGGTCGGGCCGATGCTCGCACAGACCGCGACCGGTGTCGCCGACGCGCTCGAACGGCTCGGCGGTACAGCGGTTCTCGAGGCCAAGCTGGACGGCGCGCGCGTACAGATCCACCGCAGCGGCTCGGAGGTCTCGGTCTATACCCGCAGCCTGGACGACGTCACCCACCGACTGCCCGAGGTGGTCGCGGCGACACTGGCACTTCCTGCCACCGATCTGATCGCCGATGCGGAGGCCATCGCGCTGCGGGTTGACGGGCGCCCGCAGCCGTTTCAGGTTACGGCCGCCCGGTTCGGCCGCAAGACCGCAAACGACCTCGAACCGCTGTCGGTGTTCTTCTTCGATCTGTTGCACATCGATGGCCAGGACCTGCTCGACCTGCCCACCGAGCAGCGGCTGACTGCACTCGATGCGCTGGTACCGCAGGACCGGCGCGTCGACCGCGTCGTCACCTCAGATGGCGCGGTCGCGCAGGACTTCCTGGACCGCACCCTGGCCGCCGGCCATGAGGGCGTGATGGCGAAGTCGCCGACGGCACCGTATGAGGCCGGCCGCCGCGGCGCCGGCTGGCTCAAGGTCAAACCGGTGCACACCCTGGATCTGGTGGTGCTGGCGGTGGAATGGGGGTCGGGCCGCCGCACCGGCAAGCTGTCCAACATCCATCTGGGCGCACGGGATCCGGACACCGGTGGGTTCGTGATGCTGGGCAAGACTTTCAAGGGCATGACCGACGCGATGCTGGCGTGGCAGACCGAGCGCTTCCGGGAACTGCAGGTCGACGACGACGGCTGGGTGGTCACCGTACGGCCCGAGCAGGTCGTCGAGATCGCCTTCGACGGCGTCCAGAGGTCGAGCCGCTACCCCGGCGGTGTCGCGCTGCGGTTCGCCAGGGTCCTGCGCTATCGCGACGACAAAACCCCGGACGAAGCCGACACGATCGACACCGTGCGCGCCTTCCTCACCTGACGCGGCGCCGTTCACCTGGTTAGGGTGCGGAAACCGGGATTCGATGCCGTGCGGTTTGGCTCGATGAAAAGATCACACCCGACGCGTACGACACTGGGCGAGCAAGGAGAGACCGTGGCAACACCGGATGCCCCACCGGCGGATCGCATCGAGGACCACGACGGCGACATCACCTATATCCGCACCGACAAAGACCTTCCGCCGGTGGCGATCATCGACCGCTCTCCGATCACCGTCAAACACAAGGCGATCTTCGCGACGGTCGCGGTGCTCGGCGCAGTCGCTTGGGCAGTCATCGCCTTCTTCCGCGGTGAGACCGTCAACGCGGTCTGGTTCGTGATCGCCGCGATCTGCACCTATGTGATCGGCTTCCGGTTCTACGCCCGGCTGATCGAGATGAAGATCGTCCGGCCGCGCGACGACAATGCCACCCCGGCAGAGCTTTTCGAGAACGGCACCGACTACATGCCGACCGACCGGCGCGTGCTGTTCGGTCATCACTTCGCCGCGATCGCCGGAGCGGGGCCGCTGGTCGGCCCGGTGCTGGCCATGCAGATGGGCTATCTGCCGGGGACCATCTGGATCATCATCGGCGCGGTGGTGGCCGGCTGCGTGCAGGACTATCTGGTGCTGTCCATCTCGGTGCGCCGCCGCGGCCGTTCGCTGGGGCAGATGGCACGCGACGAGCTCGGCGTGGTCGGTGGCGTGGCGGCGATCGTCGGCGTGCTGGTGATCATGGTGATCCTGTTGGCGGTGCTGGCCCTGGTGGTGGTCAACGCACTGGCCGAGAGCCCGTGGGGCGTGTTCTCGATCGCGATGACGATCCCGATCGCCATCTTCATGGGTCTGTATCTGCGTTTCTTCCGCCCCGGACGGGTGTCGGAGGTGTCCCTCA
Organism: Mycolicibacterium arcueilense; assembly: GCF_058536225.1. Lineage (NCBI taxonomy): Bacteria > Bacillati > Actinomycetota > Actinomycetes > Mycobacteriales > Mycobacteriaceae > Mycobacterium > Mycolicibacterium arcueilense. The sequence continues at coordinate 1,105,808 of NZ_JBZTYL010000007.1, read as the reverse complement.
TCGGCGTCGCGCTCCTGCTGCTCGCGGTGATCTCCGGCGGTTGGGTCGCCGAAACCGACTGGGGTGCTGACTGGTTCACGCTCTCCAAGGTCACCCTGTCGTGGTGCATCATCATCTACGGCCTGGCCGCTTCGGTGTTGCCGGTGTGGTTCCTGCTGGCCCCGCGCGATTACCTGTCGACGTTCATGAAGGTCGGCACCATCGCCCTGCTGGCCCTCGGCATCCTGATCGCCCGGCCGGTGATGCAGGCACCCGCGATCTCGCAGTTCGCCGCCAGTGGCACCGGCCCGGTGTTCGCCGGCTCGTTGTTCCCGTTCCTGTTCATCACCATCGCGTGCGGTGCACTGTCGGGCTTTCACGCGCTGATCTCCTCGGGCACCACGCCCAAGTTGCTGGAGAAGGAAAGCCAGATGCGGCTGATCGGCTACGGCGGCATGCTCACCGAATCGTTCGTCGCGATCATGGCCCTGATCACCGCCGCGATCCTCAACCAGCACCTGTATTTCGCGATCAATGCGCCGACGGCGGCCACCGGCACCACCGCGCAGACCGCGGCCGATTACGTCAACGGCCTTGGCCTGTCCGGTCAGCCCATGACGGCCCAGGAGATCACCGCGGCCGCCGACGGCGTCGGCGAGCAGTCGATCGTGTCGCGCACCGGCGGCGCCCCCACCCTGGCGTTCGGCATGTCCGAGGTGCTCCACCAGGTGTTCGGCGGAGAGAGCCTCAAGGCCTTCTGGTATCACTTCGCGATCATGTTCGAGGCGTTGTTCATCCTCACCACGGTCGACGCCGGCACCCGGGTGGCCCGGTTCATGCTGTCGGACGGCCTCGGCAATCTCGGTGGGCCGCTGAAGAAGTTGCGCGATCCCAGCTGGCGCGTCGGCGCGTGGGCCTGCTCGATCATCGTGGTCGCCGCGTGGGGTTCCATCCTGCTGATGGGTGTGACGGATCCGCTGGGCGGCATCAACACCTTGTTCCCGCTGTTCGGCATCGCGAATCAGCTGCTGGCCGCGATCGCGTTGACGGTGGTCACCGTTGTGGTGATCAAACGCGGCTTGGTGAAGTGGGCCTGGATACCGGGGCTTCCGTTGTTGTGGGACCTGACGGTGACGATGACGGCATCGTGGCAGAAGATCTTCTCCGCCGACCCGAAAGTCGGTTACTGGAAGCAGCATTCGCAATATGTCGCGGCCCAGGAGGCCGGAAAGTCGACGTTCGGCGCAGCGAAGACCCCCGATCAGATCGACGCCGTCATCCGCAACACCTTCATCCAGGGCACCCTGTCGGTGGTGTTCGCGGTACTGGTGCTGATCGTGTTCATCGCAGGGGTGGTGATGGCGCTGCAGGCGCTGCGCGGCGCCGCCAGGCCGCTGGCCGTGGATGAGGAGGTTCCGTCGCGAATCTTCGCCCCGTCGGGACTGATCCCCACCCAGGTCGAGAAGGAGGTGCAGAAGCAGTGGGACGCCTTACCCGGAGCACACGCCAGGCCGCACGCCACATCGGCTGGTACTGGTCAACATTGATGGGTGACAACCACTACCGGCGCTACGTAGCGCATCGGGAGCGGACGCACCCGGACCAGCCGGTGCTGTCCGAGCGCGACTATTGGAAGATGCGGCACCGCAACACGGAGGCCAATCCAGGGGCGCGCTGCTGCTGACCCGGCGAATCTGCTGATCGCCTGGCCCAGGAGGCGATGCACGGTCTAAACTGTTGCTATTACGGTAAGGCCGTCGTGAATGGAGCGCGTTCGTGAATAAAGACGACATGATCCTGATCAGCGTGGACGATCACATCGTCGAACCACCTGACATGTTCAAGAACCACCTGCCCAAGAAATACGCCGACGAGGCACCACGCCTGGTGCACAACCCCGACGGCAGCGACACCTGGCAGTTCCGCGACATCGTCATCCCCAACGTCGCGCTCAACGCGGTCGCCGGCCGCCCCAAAGAGGAGTACGGCCTCGAACCCCAGGGCCTCGACGAGATCCGCAAGGGCTGCTACAACGTCGACGAGCGGGTCAAGGACATGAACGCCGGCGGCATCCTCGGCTCCATCTGCTTCCCGTCTTTCCCGGGCTTCGCCGGAAGGCTGTTCGCCACCGAGGATCCCGAGTTCTCCCTGGCGCTGGTGCAGGCCTACAACGACTGGCACATCGACGAATGGTGTGGCGCCTACCCCGCTCGCTTCATCCCGATGGCACTTCCGGTGATCTGGGACGCCGAGGCGTGCGCCCAAGAGGTGCGCCGGGTGTCGAAGAAGGGCGTGCACGCCCTGACCTTCACCGAGAACCCGGCCGCCATGGGCTACCCGAGCTTCCACGACGACTACTGGACCCCGCTGTGGAAGGCGTTGTGCGATACCGACACCGTGCTCAACGTGCACATCGGATCGTCGGGCAAGCTGGCCATTACCGCCCCCGACGCGCCGCTGGACGTGATGATCACCCTGCAGCCGATGAACATCGTGCAAGCCGCCGCGGACCTGTTGTGGTCCAAGCCCATCAAGGATTACCCGGATCTCAGGATCGGGTTGTCCGAGGGCGGCACGGGCTGGATTCCATATTTCCTGGAGCGGGTCGACCGCACCTACGAGATGCACTCGACCTGGACGCATCAGAACTTCGGCGGCAAGCTGCCCAGCGAGGTGTTCCGTGAGCACTTCCTGACCTGCTTCATCTCCGATCCGGTCGGCGTGGCGTTGCGCGACAGGATCGGCATCGACAACATCAGTTGGGAAGCCGATTATCCACACAGCGACTCGATGTGGCCGGGAGCGCCCGAGGAACTGTGGGATGTGCTGACCGAGAACAACGTCCCCGACGACGAGATCAACAAGATGACGCATGAGAACGCCATGCGCTGGTACTCGTTCGATCCGTTCACCCACATCTCGCGGGAGCAGGCCACCGTCGGCGCTCTACGTAAAGCCGCTGAGGGCCACGATGTTTCGATTCAGGCGCTCAGTCACCACGAGCAGGGAACGCGCGGCGATGCGCTGCACGCGGCGGCCCGAGGCAACTCGGCTTCGGAGTAATTTCGCCGCCGACATAAACGAAAGGGCTGTTATCCCCCAGATAACAGCCCTTTCGTTGTTTTCGCGCACTACCGGAGCGTGTACCGCACCGGCAGGTGCTTGAGCCCGCCGACGAACGTGGTCGCGGTGTGCGCGGGAGAGCCGGCCAGCTCCATCGAATCCAGCCGTGGCACAAGCTCACTGAAGAAGCTGTTGATCTCCATGCGCGCCAGCGCCGCCCCGAGACAGAAGTGCACACCGTAGCCGAACGCCAGATGCTTGTTGGGATCGCGGCTGACGTCGAACCGGAACGGATCGGTGAACACTTCTTCGTCCCGGTTGCCGGACGGGTAGGCCAGGAGCACCGACTCCCCTGCTGCGATCGTGGTACCGCGCACCGTGGTGTCGACCGCGGCGGTGCGCATGAACGCCTTCACCGGCGTCACCCAACGGATCATCTCCTCGGTGGCCGTACCCATCAAGCCGGGATCGGCCTGCAATCGCGCCAACTGGTCAGGGTTTTCGATCAGGGCCTGCATACCGCCGGAGATCGTGGCACTCGTGGTGTCGTGTCCGGCGGCCGCCACGATCGCATAGTAGGACACCGTCTCGATGTCGTTGAGCGGCTCACCGTCGATGCGGGCGTTGGCAATTGCCGATGCCAGGTCGTCGGTGGGGTTCTCCCGCCGCGAGGCGGTCAGCGCGGTGAAGTACTGGAACATCTCCAGCAGGGCGGACATGGTGTCCCCGGAGTCGCGCTGGTATTCGTCATCGTCGCTGCCGAACAGCTCCTGCGTCAGCTTCAGCATCAGCGGGAAGTCGGCCTCGGGCACCCCGAGCAGGGACATGATCACGTACAGCGGATAGTTGACCGCCACTTCCTGGACGAAGTCGCATTCGCCACCGGCGGCCAGCATCTTGTCCACGTGGATCTTGGCCAGCTCGTCGACGCGTACCTTCAACGCCCGCATGGCTTTCGGGCGGAACCAGTCCGCCCCGATGGCCCGCATCACGCGGTGCTCGGGGTCATCCATGTGGATCAGGGTGCGCACCCCGACGGCAGCCTGGTTGTCGTCGTTCTCGGACGTCATCAGGACAGGGCGGGGCGAGTTGGTGAACACGTCGTTGGCGCGCTCGATGTCCATGATGTCGTTGTACTTGGTGATGGCCCAGAACGGCTTGTAGCCGGGCACCTCAACCCAGGACACCGGGGCGTTGGCCCGCAGGTGGGCCAGGTCCGCATGGAAGGCCGCCTCGTCGGCATACGCCGACGGATTGGCGAACTTCTTGGCGACCTCGTCGATCGTGCGGACGGTCATACGTTGCTCCTCACTGGCGGGCATTCGCGAAACTCCTGCAGCACCGCGTTGACGGTTTCCGGGGACACAGCGGCGGGAAAGCCTGGCAGCACGCGGTCGATGACGCCGTCGCAACGGCGCCGCAATGCCGCGGCCAGTTCGGGGATCGGCGCGACCACGGCGAACGTGTCGAGCACCTCGTCGTCGATGAGCTCGCCCATCGCGTCCCACTGGCCGGCCAACGACAGCCGGTGCAGATCGGTGTGCAGGTCACCCCAGCCGTGCAGCTCGAGGACTTTGCGGTACGCCGGTGTCGAACCGTAGAACGCGAGCTGTTTGCGGGTGGCGACCGACGCCGCGGCCATCTCCTGTTCGTCGGCGCCGGTGACGACGAAGACCGGGCAGGACAGCTCGAAGTCACCACGGTCGCGCCCGCGGCGGTCCATGCCGCGCTGCAACGCGGCCGCGGTCACCTCGTCCAGATAGCGCCGCGTGGTGAACGCGTGCGCCAGCAGCCCGTCGGCCACCTCACCGCACACCTCGGTCATCAGTTCACCGACGGCGGCGAGGAACACCTTGGGGAACGGCAGCGCCGACGGTTCTGGGGTGAACATCGGCGTCATAATCTTGTGGGTGTAGAACTCGCCCTCGAACCTCAACTTGGTGCCGTCGCGCCAACATTCCCAAATCGCCTGCAGCGCTTCGATGTACTCGCGCATCCGGCGCGCCGGGTGACTCCACGGCATGCTGAAACGCTTCTCGATGTGCGGCTGGATCTGGGTGCCCAGGCCAAGGATGAAGCGTCCACCCGAATAGGTCTGCAGATCCCAACCCAGCTGAGCCATGGTCATGGGATTGCGGGCGAAAGCCACCGCGATGCTGGTGCCGATCTGGATCCGTTCGGTGTGCTCGGCTGCGAGTGCGAGTGGCAGGAACGGGTCGTGATTGATCTCGCCCGTCCAGCACCCGTCGTAACCGCTCGCCTCGATCTCGCGTGCAAGGCCCGGGACATCGGCCATCCGACTGGGGACGCCTCGATCGATCTTGACGTCGCGGGGAACCGGGTCACTCATCGCCTGTACGCGCCTTTGCCACCGTGTCCGACCATGTGCAACCCGATCACCTCATCGACGCTACAGTAAGCAATTCAGTATGGTCAACGGCGGTACGCTGAGGCCCCTAGGGCACTGCGCGACGAGTGAGGACAGTGGCATGACAAGGACGCCGGCATGACGAACGACCCGGAGTGGAAGGAAACGCTCGAGGACCTGGCTCGTCGACGCGAGCACACCCACGGCATGGGTGGTCCCGAGCGGTTGGCCAAGCACCACGGCAAGGGCAAGCTCGACGCCCGTGCGCGGATCGCGCGGCTGCTGGATCCCGGCACTTTTCAGGAGTTCGGGACGCTGGTCGGGGGCGACATCGCCGCCGATGGCCTCGTCGCCGGCGCTGGCCGCATCGACGGCACACCGGTGGTGGTGGGCGCCGAGGACTTCACCACGCTGGCCGGCAGTATCGGCCCGGGCGGAAACGCCAAACGGTATCGGCTCGCCGAGTTGGCCTTGCGCAACAAGATTCCACTCGTGATGTTGTTGGAGGGAGCGGGTTTCCGCCCCAGCGGTGAGCATTACGGACGTACCCCGACCGATCTGATCGCCCAGGCGAAATGCTCGGGAAAGGTGCCCACCGTATCGGCGATCCTCGGCCCGTCCGCCGGCCACGGTGCCCTGGTGGCCCCGGTGTGCGACTTCAGCATCATGAGCCATCAAGGAGCGATCTTCACCGCCGGTCCCCCGGTGGTGAAAGAGTCCACCGGAGAGGACATTTCGAAGGAGGATCTCGGCGGCCCGAGCGTGGCACTGGCCAGCGGCGTGATCCACAACTACGCCGAGGACGACGAGACGGTCATCGACGACATCCGGCGCTACCTGTCGTATTTCCCGTCCAGCGCATGGTCGTACCCGCCGACGCGGCTTGCCGACGACACCGCAGACCCGAGACCCACCCCGGAGATTCTCGATATCGTGTCCCGCGACAACCGCCAGATCTACGACATGCGCGCCGTGATCGACGAGATCTTCGACCGGCCAGACTGGTTCGAGGTACAACCGAAATTCGGCCGCGCGATCATCTGTGCGCTGGCCCATCTGGGCGGCTATCCGGTCGCGGTGGTGGCCAACCAGCCACAGGTGATGGCCGGTTCGATCGATGCCGATGCCGCCGACAAGGCAGCGCATTTCATCACCGTGGCCGACTCGTTCCACCTGCCGATCGTGTTCCTCGCCGACAATCCCGGCATGCTGCCGGGCAGCCAGTCCGAACGCAGCGGCGTGCTGCGCAGCGGGGCGCGGATGTTCGCCGCCCAGACCGCCGCCACCACCCTCAAACTGCACGTGACGTTGCGCAAGGCTTTCGGCTTCGGCTCGATGGTCATGTCGCTGCTGGGTTTCGACGATCAGGTGGCCACGTTCGCCTATCCCGGCGCGACCATGGGGGCGATGGGTGCGGCGGCGCTCAGCGCCGCCACCCATGCCGGCGAGGATTACACCGAGGTGCTCAAGCGGATGGAACTCGAGGCATCGTTCCGGTCGGCAGGCCACCTCGGCTTCGACGAACTCATCTCCCCGGAGGAGACGCGGAACGCCCTGTTGGTCACCCTGCAGCACGGCATCTTCAGCCGTCAGGCAGTCGCCGAACCGGTGTCCCGCACCCTGATCACGCCATAACCCCTACCGGCGAGCAGTCCCCCGCTTGCGGGAGACCGCTCGCCGGGTCACTCCTTGGTGGCCCGGTACTCGGTGACGATCGGCTCGAGCTCGTCGGGGGTGGCCCCGTGCATGATCACGGCGTCGGCACCGTAGTCGAACTCCTTGCGGATGCGGTCCACGCATTGGCTCGCCGATCCGGTGGCCGACGGCTCCAACCACTCGTCGGGGATCAGCGTGGCGATGTGCTCGATCTGCTCGGCACTGGCCTTGTGGTCGATGCCGCCCGGTATCGAGGTGACGACGGAGTCTTCCCGGAAGCGTTGCAGCACGGCCGGATCCCAGCCGTTGGTGCTCACCAACAGGTCGCCATAGCCCTGTAGGTAGGTGGCGAGCCGGGCCACGGTCTTCTTCAGTCGCAGTTCCTCGGGCAGGTGATCACCCACGGTGGCGAAGCACGACCACACCCGCACACTGTCGGGGTCGCGGCCGGCCTGCTCGGCGGCTTCTTTGACGGTCTTGACCGCGCGTTGCAGCGTCTCGGGGGTGAAGTAGGTGTGCAGGATGACGTCGTCGAACTCCCGCCCACCCAGCGCCAGGGTCTGCGGGCCGAAGGCCACGATTGCCAACCGGATGTCCTCGTTGAAGTCGGGATCGAGGAACAGCACCTGATACTTGCCGATCGGGCCGTCGTGATTGAACACCACCTCGCCGTGCCACAACTTGCGCATGACCTGGGCGAAGTCCTCCATCTGAGCGGTGGTCACCGCGGGAACCCCGAACGCGTTGTACATGGCCGCCACGCCGCGCCCGATGCCCAAGGTGAATCGGCCCCGGGACAACCGGTGCATCGTGGTGGCCCACGATCCGGTGATCAGGGGGTGGCGGGTGTTGTGATTGGTCGCCGCCGTCGCGATCTGCATCCGATCGGTCACCGCGCAGGCCGCGCCGACGAGCGACGAGGCTTCCTTGACGTTCCACCGCTCCGAGATGAATGCGGTGCCGAAGCCGAGTTCCTCGCCGCGGCGTGCCTCATCCATCAACGTCGCCGGGCCTTCACCGCCGGCACCGGCCAGCAGGTAGTAGCCGAGTTCGTCCAGGAATCGGTCGGTCATTTCGGCTCCTCGCGCAAGCGCTCGTCGGTCATGCCCAAACTCCTTGTTTGTAACCACAGTTCCACACCTCGGTGATGCGGCCGTCGACCACCCGGAAGATCTCCATGCTGCTGACCGTCATGGCGTTACCGTCGGGGAACGTCATCGGGGATTCGTACACGATCGCCACATGCTCGCCGTCGTCACCGGCGACGACCAGGTTGAGGTCGAACCGGATCGTCTCGAACATCGCCCAGTGATCGATCACCCTGTTCACCGCCTCTTCGTGGGTGAGCACCTTCGCCTCGCCCACATCGTGGCGGATGACGTTCTCTCCCAACAGTTCATCGGCAAGGGCGAAGTCCTTCTCGTTCCAGACCACCCAGTTGTACTGTTCGACGACTTCCCGCGCAGTGCGAACGGTCACGCAAAGACCTCCAGTGCGTTGATGTCTTCGATCGCCGCGACGGCCCGGTCGATGAGCGTCAGGCACAGCTGCCGGGACCGCTCGGGCGCCACATCCCAGGTGAGCAGGGCGACCACCGGCATGTACAGCAGCAGCGCGGTCGCGAAACGGTAATGCCGCCACGCCTCGTCGAACGTGTACCCGGCAACTTGACTGACGTACTCACGCAGCAGCTCCTCGTCCCGACCGTGACGCACCTCGGTCGGCAGACCCTGGCTGACCAGATACGCGATATCGGCCGCACCCGCACCGCGGACCGACAGCTGGAAGTCGACCACCTTGAGCGCATCCTCGTGAAAGAACATGTTGTCAGCGCGGATATCTCCGTGCAGCAACATGTTCCGTTCTGACAGAACGGAAAGTGCGGTGGGCGCGAGATCGGCGAATCGTTCGGCGAACGTGGCGACCGCCGCAGGCACCTGCTGACGGGTATGGTCCCGGTAGAGCTGCCAACCAGGAGCAAAAGCGGGCAGGAACAGGTCCCGGGTCAACGTGCTGTCAATGCTCGGGAACTCCTGCAGTACAGCCTCATCGACACCGGCCGACCAGGTGTGTAGGCCGGCCAGCTGCTGAATGCAGAGTTGGGCGCGCGGTAGCGACAGCCCGGCCAGGTGGTCGGCGTTCTCCCAGTCCCGTAGATCTTCGAGCACGAGCACGAAGTCGGGTCCCGACATCCGCGCGACGTGGCAGTGCGGTGTTGCGATGGGCGCATCTGGCGCGACATGCCGGTAGAAGTACAGCTCACGTTGGTAGCCGCCGAGCATCTCCATCCCGCCCCGCGCCAGGGAGTCGGCGGGCAGTTTGACGATCAAAGTCTCAGGGACATCATCGGATCCGTTCAGATGAATCCGATACAACGCCGCGGAGAAGCCGGTGTCCAGCGCGATCCGCTCGGCCCGCACCGCCGTCACCTTCGTGCCCAGCGCCTCGGTCAACCAGGACGCGGTCACCTCCTCGATGCCCGTGGGCACCGGTCCGGAAACCGGCACTGCGACTGATGTCATCATCGACCTCCGCACACAAATTTGACGCTGAACAACTAAGTTAGTTGTCGACCGTCTAATATGCAAGGGTGCCGTCCCCCGCCCAGGGCCTCACCCAGCCGGAGCGCGTGGAACAGTCCTCGCGCCGGCTGCTGCAGGCTGCCGCTGAGTTGATTGTCGAAAAGGGCTGGGAAGCAACGACTGCCGCCGAGATCGGACGGCGGGCGGGATATAGCCGAGCCATGGTGCATGCCCGCTACGGCAGCAAGGATGCCATCCTCGATGCCTTCCAGGATGTGTACGTGACACGGCTGAACCCCGATCCCGAGCCGGGCGCCACCGGGCTGCAGCAGGTGCTCGCGCATTTCGACCGCGTGCAGGAAATTCATGCCGAGGATGCCGCGGTGACCAGGGCCATGTTCGTGTCGGCATTCGAAGCGGTGAAGACCACGTCACCGCTGCGCGACGGCGTCCGCACCCAGTTGGCCGGGGCAGCCGTCAAGATCGAAGCCGGTCTGCGCGCCGGTATCGCCGATGGTTCCCTCCGGCCCGACATCGACGTCGACATCGCGTTGCGGGACATCACCGGATCCATCTTCGGGATCGCCTTCCAGTGGGTGGTCCTACCCGAGGACCACGATCTCGGCCACGAGATCAACTGCGTGCGAACCCGGATCACGTCAAGCTACGGTCGTTAAGAACCGCGCCGTCGCATCCTGAACCGCACCGGAGAACAGGTGCCCGACATGGCTGCCGTCGTGCCAGTGGAGCTCGCCGCCCCATTGCTCGTGCATCGCCAGGGCCGAACTGCGCATCGCCATCCGGTCATGCCAGGCGCCCACGATCAGACGTCGCTCGGCACACGGTCGGGTACGCAGCGGGTCGATCACGGAGGTCATCGCGGCCACCGTCGCTGACTGCAGCTGGTGCGCCGATTGCTGGCCCGCCGATCCCCAACGTCCCAGGTGCATGCCGATCATCGTGTTGAGGCCGAGGATCGGCGTGTAGAGGGCCACCGCGTCGACCCGAGCGTCGAGATGCGACACCAGCGCCGCCACCGCGCTGCCCAGTGACAAGCCCGCCACCGCGATCGAGGATGCCTGCGGTTCGAGCCAACCGATCAGAGCCCGTACCTCCGACACCGCTCGCATCATGCCGGCCACGTTGGCCAGCGGATCCCGAGCCGGGTACTCCGGCCAGGACCGGCGCCGCGGCCCGTGTCCCGGCTGCACGGGTAAGGCGACGTTGAAGCCGAGGTCGCTCAGGCGGCGCACCCGGGCGACGAGGAGGTCCATGGGATCGCCCTGACCCGCCCCGTGCACCCAGATCAGCCATGGCCGCGCGTCGTCTCCGCACCGGTACAGCCGGGCCCTTGCCGTGCCAACGCCGCCGTGCCCGTCGGCCAGCACCGAGGCGGGCAGTGCGGGTTCGTGGTCGAAGACGAGCTCCTCGAACGTCAGCGCGCCGAATCTGCGTGGCCGGATGTGTTTGACCTGCAGAGCATCTGGCGGCGGGTGCGCGGCGTCGATACCAAGTACGCCCAGTTCGTCGGCTGCCCACTGGTATTCACCCAATGGGCGCGGAAGCTGCGGCGGTGGACCGGTCAGCGTCATACCGGTGACGACGAGCTCGTCAAGGGTGACCTCACCGAGTTGACGCAGACCGGTGACCGACAATGGGTTCCATTGCCCGGCGAGCGCACCCACCGAGCGCGGCACCACGCCTCCGAGCTCCCACGCGATCCGGACCGCCCTATGCAATGGTGAATCCCGTGTACCCGTCGGCGGCTATCTGGTCACAGCGGCGCCGGTATTCGGGGATGCCCGCGGTGTAGCCGAGATACATCCGCTTCTTGCCGGGCACGTTGCCGCCGTTGTACCAGGAGTTGCAGCTCGGGTCCATCAGCACCGTGGGTTCCACCAGCGCCGTGGTGTGCTCGACCCAGTCGACCTGCGCCTGCGGCGTCGCCTCGATGGTCCGGCGCCCAGCGGACCTCAGGTACCCGATGCAGTCCGCGATCCACTCCACATGCTGTTCCAGGGCTGCCACGAAGTTCGTTGCCGCCGAGGGACTTCCCGGTCCCTGGATGGTGAACAGGTTCGGGAAGCCGGCCACCGCCACGCCCAGATAGGACAGCGCGCCCTCCTTGGACCAGTACTCCCCCAGCACCATGCCGTCGCGGCCCTGCACGTCGATCCGGCTCAACGCGCCGGTCATGGCGTCGAATCCCGTGGCATACACGATCACATCGAGGTCGAAGTCACCTTGTTCGGTGGAGATCCCGGTCTCCGTCACCTCACGGATGGCGCCCTGGCGCAGATCGACCAGCGTGACGTTGTCCCGGTTGTACGTCTCGTAGTAGCCCTGATCGATGATGGGCCGCTTGCACGCGAACGGGTGGCTCGGTGTCAGCGACGCCGCGGTCTGCGGATCTGAGACGATGCGGGCCACGGCTTGGCCGTAGAGTTCGGTGGCCATCCGGTTGGCGTCGATGTCGAAGAAGACATCGCCCCAATTGAGCGCGCCCATCACGCCGTTTTCCTCGACCGCGCGTCGTTTCTCCTCGGGTGAAGCGGCTTTCACCGGCGGCCGCACCAGCATCTCGAGCAGCACCGAGAACGCACTGAGCCGCGCCGCCCCGACCGGGTGTTCCCGCTGCGCAGCGCGGATGGCCGCATAGTCAGCCTTGAGCGCATCGAGTTCCCCCGGTTCGAAGGACCGAACCTGCCACGGCAGAGTGAACGCCGGGGACCGCTGGAGCACCGTGAGATGTTCGCACTGCCCCGCCACCACCGGGATGAGCTGTACCCCGGTGGAGCCGGTGCCGATCACCCCGACGCGCTTGCCGGCGAGGTCGACACCCTCGCGCGGCCAGTGACTCGTGTACAGCGAGGTGCCGGTGAAGCGGCCCATTCCGGGGATGTCGGGTTCCAGTGGCACCGAAAGGATTCCGGTGGCTGCGACCACGAACGGTGTGCGCAGCGCCTGGCCGTCGGCAGTGGTGACCGTCCAGTGCGAGGTACCTTCGTCGAAGGTCATCGCCACGACCTCGGTACCGAAGGCGATGTCGCGGCGAAGGTCCAGCCGGTCGGCGACGAAGTTCAGATATGCCTCGATCTCGGGCTGGGCGGGCATCGTCTCCGTCCAGACCCACTCCTGCTGGATCTCATCGCTGAAGCTGTAGGAGTATTCGATGCTCTCGATGTCGCAGCGGGCACCCGGGTACCGGTTGACCAGCCAGGTGCCGCCGACGTCATCGGCCTTCTCCAGGACCCGCACCCGCAGGCCCTGTTCTCGCAGCCGATGCAGCGCGTACAGCCCGGAGAATCCGGCGCCGACGACGATCGCATCGAAATCGGTGGCGCTCACAGATCGATGACCTTTTCGTTGCGGCTCTTCCGGTCGACGTAGAACTGTGCTGCCCGGCCGATCGATTCAGCGGTAGGAGCGGGTTCCCAACCCAGATCGCGGGTGGCCTTGCCGTGGTCAGCCGGCGAGGTCAGCCACATCAGCCGCGCCGCCGTGAGGTTCATCGGGAAATCGGTGCCGAACAATCGATTCGACAAACCGGCCAACCACCCGAAGGCATACAGGGGAGCCATGGGAATTCCGAATCTGGGCGGTCGGGCACCGACCGCTTGCGCGGCCGCGGTGAACATCTCCCGCTGCGACATATACCTTTCGGAGACGATGTAGCGCTCACCGATCCGGCCCCGGTCCGCGGCCCGAATGAGGGCATCGGCTGCGTCATCTATCCCGACCACCTCCGAACCCGCGCCTCTGACATAGACCGGTAGCTGTCCGAACGCTGCCATTGCGACGAGCGCGCCCTGCCTGGGCTGCCAGTCGGGCGGACCGTACGGATTGGACACGCACATCGCGACGGCCGGCAGTCCGCGCTCGCGCGCATATGACAGCACCAGATCTTCGGCCTGACGGCGGGATTCGATGTAGGGCCCGCCCTTGCCTCCCCAGTTGAACGGGGTGTCCTCGTCGACGGTTGCCCCGTCGTCACCGACGGCGATCGTCCCGATGGTGCTGAGGAACACGAAACGCTGCAGGTCCGCATTCACCGCGACGTCGAGGACATTGCGCAGGCCCTCGACATTGGTGTTGAAAAGCGGCGTGGGATCGGCCAGATGGGCGCGAGTGTCAACGACGCAGTAGAAGACCACGTCGCGGTCGGCCATCGCAGCAGCCACCGCCTCGGTGTCGAAGATATCTCCGTAGCAGCGTTCCACCTCGACGCCGTCGATACCCTTCGTCGAACTGCTCCGTCGCAGCAGTACCCGCACGTCGTCACCGCGCTCGACAAGCTGGCGGGTGACGCAGGCGCCCACGTTTCCGCTTGCGCCCATGACCAGTACTTTTCGCCGGCGATCCATCACCACTCCATCCCAATCGGCAATCAGCGATCGATGTTACGGTAACGCTTTCAGTAGCGTCCCGAGAATGGGTCAGAAACGGGGAGATCGATGAAGTACACCCTGGAATACCCCAGCGAGCTGCCCACCGCACCTGACGATTTCCTGCAACCCGAGGTCATCCGTACGGTAGCTACCCAGGCTGAAGCGGCGGGTTTCTCGGCGATCGCGTTGAGCGAGCATCCGGCCCCCTCGGTCAAGTGGCGGAACAACGGCGGCCACAACACGCTCGACCCGATCGCCGCGCTGAGCTTCATGGCGGCAGCCACCTCGCAGATCCGGTTGATGACCAACCTGTACGTGCTGCCCTTCCGGAACCCGTACCTGTCAGCCAAGGCACTGGGCAGCCTGGACCTGATCTCCGGTGGCCGACTCATCGCCGGCGTCGGGGCGGGCTACCTGCGATCCGAGTTCTCGGCAGTGGGCGTGGACATCGACCGACGTGCCGGGCTGCTCGATGAAGCGTTGGCGGCCCTGCATTCCATCTGGGCGGATCCCGAAAAACCGTTTTCCGGGCAGGATTTCGGCGCGGTCGGACCCGTCGCGCTGCAGCGCACGGCTCAGCGGCCCCATCCCCCGATCTGGATCGGCGGAAATGGAGCCGCCGCGATCCGGCGCGTGGTCGGGCACGGCAACGGATGGATGCCCATCATCGCCACGGCAGGCATGGCGTCGACCATGCGCACCACTGCCATCGAAAACGCCGACCAGTTCGGCACCGCCGTACAGCGCCTGCGCGACCGACTCGCCGATACCGACCGTGACCCGGCGTCCGTCGACATCCAGGTCGTCTGCCCACATACCAATCTGGAGGACGAAGCCTCGCTGCGGCACGCACGCGAGGTTCTCGCCGAACTCGCCGGCCACGGCGCCACCTGGGCCGTGGTGCACGTGGACGGCAGTAGCCCGGACGCCGCGCTCGACTACATCAAGACATTCGGCGAGGCGATGAATCTTGTTGCCGACGGGGGTGTCTCAGACTCGCGTTTGTAACGCCACGGCGGTGCTCGGCCAGATTTTTCGCCACAGCGTTACTCACGCGGCCGACTCATCGCCTACGCGGTCTTGAACTTCAACAAGGTTCGAGTCAGGTGCAGACTGGTGATCTGCCATGTGCCGTCACGCTTTTCGTAGGTCTCGTGATAGTGACCAGCCCCGTGCAGCTCGCTGCCGTCAGGGAAGAACAGCATGTCTTCCATGGCCCAGATACCTGTCGCGGTGGTGTCGGAGGTCAGCATGATCTCCGGGGTGTGGCAATGGTGCACCGTCGCCGCATGTTCGACACCACCCCATACCACCGGAAAGAACTCGTCGAAGCTCTTCAGCGGAGGCGCCGTCTGCGGATCGGCTCCCCCGGTCGAGACGGCCATGTCGAGCGTCACGACGACATCGTCGACGAACAATCCTCGCCAGGCATCGATGTCCTTGGTGTCCAGGAACCTGCAGTAGCGGGCCTTGAGCTGCTTGATCGCCTCGATGTCGTCGGACAACGGGTCACCTCCTGTTGATTGCCGCGGACTATACGGTAAGCGGCTCGGTTGGCTCCGCCCGCTTGCGCCGGTTTCGACGCCACGGCTGCCGGTGAGCACGTTTCGCAACCCTGACGTCGACAACAGCGTCGATGCACGACGTCGCACCGATTCCGCACCGCCCGCTTCCCGTGCAGTAACCGCTACTGTAATGTCTTCCGTACGTCCTGCGAGAACAGTGAAAACAGGAGGCAGCTGGCCATGAAAGTGCCGTTTACCTGGAAGGTCACCGGCTGGTTCATGATCGGTTGGTCGGCCGAGTACGAGGTCGGCGATGTGAAGGCGTTGAAGTACTTCGGTGAAGACCTCGCCGCCTACCGCGACGAGTCCGGCGAACTGCATGTGCTGGAAGCCCACTGCAAGCATCTGGGTGCCCACATCGGCCACGGCGGCAAGGTCGTCGGCGACTGCGTCGAGTGTCCGTTCCACGGCTGGCGGTGGGGTCCCAAGGGCAACAACACTTACATCCCCTACCAACCGGACAAGCCCAACCGTGGCCTGCGGTTGCGCTCCTATCCCGTCAAGGAGCAGTACGGCTGCATCTTCATGTGGTACCAGCCCGAAGGCAAGGAACCGCAGTGGGAACTGCCCGACATCTTCCACAAGTTCCCGCAGTTCGAAACCGATCCGAATACGTACTACCGGCCCTACCCGGAGTTCTCCAGCCGGGCCGACGCCATCCCGGTCCATCCACAGATCGTGGCTGAGAATGGGCCCGACAGTTCACATTTCCGCTATGTTCACGGCGCGACGGTGACGCCGGTGTGCCTGCACTGGGAGCACGTCGACGAGGAATGGCGGTTCCTGACCGGCTGGCCCGACGCCCGCAGCGACGACCCTGACAAGATGGCGCTGCGGATTCACAGTCACTTCTCCGGGCTCGGCTTCGCCATGAGCGCCTTCGAGGGTTCGTCGAACCACCGGTTGATCTTCGCCTGCACCCCGGTCGATGACGAGGTGTCGGACATGTTCTATTCGATCTGGTGGCCCAAGCTCCCCGGTGAGACGTCCGACATCCCACCCGAGCAGGTGCGCAAGCAGGTCGAGAAGCAGTTCCTCAAGACAGTGTGGGAGGACTGCGACATCTGGCGCTACCAGAAGTACGTCGAGCATCCGCCGCTGGCCAAGATCGACGCGAAACCCTATATGGCCATGCGTAAGTGGGCCACGCAGTTCTACGAGGTGCCTCCGGTCGGCTCACCGGCATGAAACTCGATCTGAAAGAACTCGTCGCACCCGGCCACACCGCGATCATCACCCAGGAATGCCAGGGTGCGGTGGTCGGTCCCGACGCGGGGTTGGCCGCCCTCGCCGACGAGGCGCGCCGGGAAGCGCTACCCAACATCGCCAGGCTGCTGCCTGCGGCGCGGGACGTCTCGGCCAGGGTGGTGCACTGTCTGGTGCAACGACGCCCGGACGGGCTGGGTTCCAACCACAACGCCAAGATCTTCGCCATCGGCCGCACCGGCGTCGGTATCCTGCCCGGCACCCCCGGGGCCACCCTATTGCCCGAGTTCGGCCCGGAGCCAGACGATCTCGTCCTGTCCCGCTGGCACGGCCTGGGACCGATGGGCGGTACCGACCTGGATGCCGTTCTTCGCAACCTCGGCGTGAGGACCATCGTGGCCGTCGGCGTCTCGGTGAACGTCGCGATCATCAACCTGGTGATGGACGCGGTCAACGCCGGGTACCGGGTCGTGCTGCCGCGCGATGCGGTGGCCGGCATTCCGACGGCCTACGCCGACGCGGTCATCGACAACACGTTGTCCCTACTCGCTACCGTCACCACAACCGAAGACCTGCTGCACGCCTGGCAGCGCTGACCGCCCAAGAGGAGAAGCCCGTGCAGTTCACCGTTCCGGCCGTCGCGGAGGCCGTCGCCACCGCCATCGGAGATCGTCCGCTGATCGTCCAGGGCGAGCGGCGGTTCACCTACCGCCAGATCGTGGACCGCTCGAATCGCCTGGCGGCGTTCCTGCATTCGCGCGGTTTGGGCGCACAGACCGAACGTGGCGCACTGGCCGGTCACGAGGTGGGCCAGGATCTGCTCGGGATCTACGCCTACAACGGACCCGAGTTCGTCGAATCCCTGCTCGGCTCCTTCCGCGCCCGGGTCGCCCCGTTCAATGTCAACTACCGCTACGTCAAGAACGAACTGCAGTACCTGCTGGCCGACTCCGGTGCATCCGCGCTGGTGTACCACTCGGCGTTCGCACCGCGGGTGGCCGAGGTCCTGCCGGACCTGCCGGCACTGCGGGTGCTGATCCAGATTGCCGACGGCTCCGGCAACGAGCTGCTCGACGGCGCAGTGGATTACGACTCGATCGTCGCCGAGGATGCTGCGACAGAGGCACCCGTCGAGCCTTGCCCGGACGACCTCTACGTGCTCTACACCGGCGGTACAACCGGAATGCCCAAGGGCGTGTTGTGGCGTCAGCACGACATTTTCATGACCGCATTCGGCGGACGCAACATGGTGACCGGCGAGAGAGCACAGTCCGTCGAGGAGATCGTCGGGCGTGCAGTCGACAATCCGGGTACCAAGCTGATGATCCTGCCGCCGCTGATCCACGGTGCAGCCCAGTGGGCCGCGATGACCGCGATCACCACGGGCCAGACGCTGGTCTTTCCCGGCGTGGTGGATCGTTTCGACGCCGACGACGTGGTGCGCACCATCGAACGCGAGCAGGTGCTGGTGGCGACGGTGGTGGGTGACGCGATGGCCCGCCCCCTGCTGGACGCGATCAAGTCAGGGGCTGCGGACGTGTCATCCCTGTCTGTCGTGGCCAACGGTGGTGCGCAGCTGACCCCTTACGTCAAGCAGCAACTCATCGACGCCAAGGCCAATCTCATCGTCGTCGACGGTGTCGGCTCGTCGGAGACGGGTGCCCAGATGAGCCACATGTCGGCCCCTGGCGCGGTGTCGACCGGCACCTTCAACGCCGGACCCGATACCTGTGTGGTGACCGAGGATTTCACCGCTGTCCTGCCCGCCGGACACGACGGGCTGGGCTGGCTGGCGCAGCGCGGGTTCGTGCCGCTCGGATACAAGGGCGACGCCGCCAAGACAGCGGCGACCTTCCCGGTGATCGAGGGCGTGCGTTATGCGACGCCGGGCGATCGGGCCCGCCATCTGGACAGCGGCGCGATCGAGTTGCTCGGCCGCGATTCGGTGACCATCAACTCCGGGGGCGAGAAGATCTTCGCCGAGGAGGTCGAATCCGCGATCGCCTCGCACCCGGCGGTGCGCGACGTGGTTGTCACCGGGCGTCCCAGTGAACGTTGGGGACAGGAAGTGGTCGCCATCGTCTGTTTGGCCGAGGAGGCATTGGCGGACGGACCCGTAGCAGCCGACGAGTTGATCCGGCACGCCGAATCCTCGATCGCCCGCTACAAGCTGCCCAAAGCCGTGGTGTTCCGCCCGGTCATCGAACGCAGCCCCGCCGGCAAGGCCGACTACCGCTGGGCGCGCGAGCAGGCGGTCAGCGAAACTTCCTGAGCCGAGCGGCGGTTCGGCTACGGGCCCGCCGCAGCATGAGATCGGTGCTGACGCGCATCGAGGTGGTGAACGGCTTGGCCGCCTGACCCGTGACACTGAACGGTAGATCGTTGCCCACCACCGAGCGGTAGTGGCTGAAGGTATCGAAGCCGGCCTTACCGTGATAGGCGCCCGTCCCGCTGCGTCCGACTCCGCCGAACGGCGCGTCGGACGGGATCATGTGCGCGGCAAAGTCGTTGCGGGCCACCCCGCCGCTGCGGGTACGGCTCACGAAATGCCGGAAGTCGGCATCGTCCGGACCGAACCAGTAGGCCACCAACGGTGATGGGTTGGTGTTGATGTGGTCGACGGCCTCGTCGAGTGCGGAGTATCCGCGCACCACCAGTACCGGCCCGAACACCTCTTCGCTCGCGATCCGCATCCGGTCGTCGACGTCACGCACGATGGTCGGGGCGATCTTGCGCGAGCCCGGATCAGGCAGCACCTCGCCGACGGGCACGACGGAGTCGATCCGGGCTCCCTGGGCGCGGGCGTCGGCGATCAACCCGACAACCCGGTCGAAGTTGGCCTGGTTCACCGACGAGCAGTAGTCGGGATTGCCGACGATGCTGGGGAACAGATTGGTCAACGTTTTCCGTGCCACCTCGACGAACCGGTCCACCTGCGCATCGGGCACGAAGACGTAGTCCGGGCACACGCACACCTGACCACCATTGACCATGCGCGCCTGGGCGATTCGGCTTGCGGCCCGTTCCAGATCTGCGCCGGGGGCCACGACCACCGGGTTCTTGCCGCCCAGCTCAAGCGTGACGGGAACCAGGTTGTCCGAGGCGGCCCGGGCGACCAGTTTCCCGATCGAAGGCGAACCGGTGAAGAACAGGTGGTCGAACGGCAGGCCGGCGAACGCCGCGGCCACTTCCGGCCCGCCGGTGACCACCTGCAGTTCAGTCGTGTCGAAGTACTTCGGCGCGGTGGTCGCCATCAGTTCGGCGGTGCGCGGAGTGACCTCGGACATCTTGATCATCACCCGATTGCCCGCGGCGAATGCCGCAGCCGCCGGCAACACTGTCAGCTGGATCGGGAAATTCCACGGTCCGATCACCCCGACCACACCGAGTGGGCTGGGCAGCACCTCGGCGCGCAGGCCCGCGAAGCGCGTCGCCCGAAGCAGCTTCGTCGCGCGCATCCACTGTGGCACGTGGGCCCTGGTGTGTTCGATGACCGAGAGCATGCCGAGGATCTCGGAGAGAAACGCCGCCGACCGTGACCTCGACCCGTAGTCGGCAGCAGTGGCAGCGACGAAATCCTCGGAGTTGTCCAGGACCATCGCGAGCAACCGGTCGATGCGGTTGCGGCGCAACGCGACATCGGGCGGACCGTCGGCGATGAATGACCGGCGCTGGGCCGCCAGCAACTCGTCCAGGTCGTCGCGCTGCGACTGCACTGCCGCACGCTCCTCGATCGCGCTCATCGAATCCGTCTCCTCGCCAGGCACGCATGACATCTCCCGGAGATGCTTCCGGGAAGGCTAACGGTAGCACTCCACCGACAGGCCGAAGACGATTGTCCAACCAGCCCGAATTGTTTACAGTCATGCTTACTGTCGTTCATTCGGTGAAGGGTTGGGGCATGTCAGAAACCGCACGCAGAGTCGTCGTCGTCGGAGCCGGATCCGGGATCGGAGCGGCAACCGCGGCGCACTTCTTCGAGCGCGGCGACCACGTGCTCGCGGTGGATCTGCGCGCAGGTGACACCCCGGCTTCCGAACACGCCACCTGCGACCTCCGCGACGCCGCCGACATCACCCGACTACTGGGCGAGATCGGTGACGGCTGGGACCTGCTCGCGCATGTCGCGGGCGTGCCGGGTACCGCGCCGGCCGCCGACGTTCTGAAGGTCAACTATCTCGGCATGCGACTGATGACCGAAGGGATGCTGCCGCTGTTGCGCCCCGGCGGCTCGATCGTCACTGTTGCGTCAACCGCGGCACTGGGCTGGCAGCAGCGCATCGACATCCTCGACGGACTTCTCGAGCTCACCGACGGCGACTCGGTGGCGCAATGGCAGACCGGGCAGGATCCGGATTTTCCCGTCTACACCACCTCCAAGCAGGCCGCGATCCTGTTCGTCAAGCGAGTGGCCGGCCCGGCCTGGAGCAAGTACGGGGTCCGAGTCAACACGGTCAGCCCGGGCCCGGTCGAGACACCGATCCTGTCCGACTTCGAGCAGACCATGGGCAAGGACGTCCTGGACCTGGTGCGGGCCACCGTGGGCCGGCACGCCACCGTGGACGACGTGGTTCCACTGATCGCCTTCCTCGCCTCCTCCGAGGCACGTTGGATCAATGGTCAGGACATCCAGGTCGACGCCGGCTTCATCGCCGCGATGAGCAACGGGGCTCCGATCACACTCTGAACGCCACACAGATTCAGTTACTGTAAGATTTACAGTAATATGCATCAGAGTGATCGGTCGACGCCGACAGGTGGAGTGAGCTGTGGATAGTCAAGTGCAGGACGTCGCGGGCGAGGAATCGGTCGTCGACACGGCCACCCTGCTGCGCGATCCGTACCCGATCTTCGCGCGGCACCGGGCCAAGCACGGCGTGTTCCGCGGTTCGGTGATGGACTGGTCCAAGACGCCGGAATCCCTTCTGCCGGAACATCAATTCGCCGCGGTGTCGTTCGACGCCGTCAACACCGTGTTCCGGGACAGCAAGTCCTTCAACTCGAAGATCTACGACAACACCATCGGGCTGTTCATCGGCCCCACCATCCTGGCCATGGAGGGCAAGACCCACCGCGAGCATCGCAACCTGGTCTCGGCGGCGTTCAAGTCACGCTCGCTGCAGCGTTGGGAACCAGAGATCGTCCGCCCGATCTGCGAGGCGCTGGTCGACGAGTTCATCGAATCCGGCAGCGCTGATCTGGTGCGCGACTTCACCTTCGAATTCCCCACCCGGGTGATCTCCAAATTGCTCGGACTGCCCGAGGACGACCTGCCCTGGTTCCGGCAGCGCGCCGTCGAGCTGATCAGCTACACCGTGAAGTACAAGCGCGCGTTCGAAGCCTCCGCGGCCCTGAAAGACTATTTCCTGAACCAGATCGAGCTGCGCCGGTCCGAGCCCACCGACGACATCATCGGCGACCTGGTCACCGCGGAGATCGACGGCGAGAAGCTGACCGACGAGGCGATCTACTCGTTCCTGCGGTTGCTCCTGCCGGCCGGGCTGGAGACCACCTACCGGTCCTCGGGCAATCTGATCTACCTGCTGCTCACCCACCCTGAACAGTTCGCGGCGGTGCAGGCCGACCACGAGTTGATCGGCCAGGCCATCGAGGAGGGGCTGCGCTATGAAACCCCGCTCACCACAGTGCAACGGTCGACCACCCAGGACACCGAACTCGAGGGTGTGACACTGCCCGCCGGCGCGGTGATCGACGTCTGCATCGGGTCGGCCAACCGCGACGAGAACCGCTGGGAGCGGCCCGAGGAGTTCGACATCTTCCGGAAGCGGGTGCCGCACATCACCTTTGCCGCCGGCGAGCACACCTGCATGGGGCTGCACCTGGCCCGGATGGAAACCCGGGTGGCCATGGAGAGCCTGCTGTCGCGGGTGCACAAGCTCGAGCTGGTCACCGACGACGATCCGCACATCTTCGGTCAGCCGTTCCGCTCCCCCACTGCCATTCCTGTCACGTTCGAGCCGATCCGCTAGAGGGGTTGCTGCCATGGTCAGGCCCGCGGGCACCAGCGGTCGCCGGCGCCGCGAACGCGGGTCGATCAGTGTCGACGAAATCGTCCGCGGGGCATTCGAGATCGCCGGCGAGGTATCGATCGACAACCTCAGCATGCCGCAGCTGGCCCGCCATCTCGATGTGGGTGTCACGAGCATCTACTGGTACTTCCGCCGCAAGGATGAGCTGCTCGATGCGATGACCGAACGCGTCCTGATCGAATACGACATGAGTGTGTTGTCCATCGAGGGCCGCACCTGGCGGGAATCCCTGCGCACGCACGCCCACCGCATGCGCGAGATGTTCACGGCCAATCCGATTGTGTGCGACCTGATCCTGATCCGAGGCACCCGCGGCATTCCCGCGGCGCGCACCGCACTGGAGAAGATCGAACAACCGGTGGCCGCCCTGGTGGCAGCCGGGCTCACCGCCAGACAGGCCTTCGACACCTACACCGCCATATCGGTGCTGGTGCGCAGTTCGGCTGTGCTGCAACGGCTACAGAACCGCACCGACGAGGTCCAGTTCCCCCGCGAGTACTGGGAACAGGTGATCGACGCCGAGTCGATGCCGCTGATCGCCTCGATCCCCGGACGGGGCTACCGGATCGGCATGGCCGACGATGGGAACTTCGACCATATTCTCGACAGCATCCTCGATCGCGCCGAGACCCTGAGCGTCACCGCCGCCCAGGGCTGACGGTCCATCGGCGAGCGGGAAGTTACTGCCGGGGCAGCCGCCAGCCAATGGTCTTTGTCTCGGTGTACTGCGCGAACCCCTCGATGCCGCACTGTCTTCCGACACCACTGTTCTTGTACCCGCCGAATGGGGCGTCGGCGCCGTAGTACATGCCACCGTTCACGCCGATGGCCCCGGTACGGATCCGCCGGGCGATCGCCATCCCGCGCTCGGGTGACCCCGACATGACCGCGCCGGCCAGTCCGAACGCACTGTCGTTGGCGATCCGTACCGCCTCGTCGTCATCGTCGAACGGCAGCATCACCAGTACCGGTCCGAACACCTCGTCCTGGGCGATCGCCGAGCCCGGGTCGGCCCCGACGATCACGGTGGGTGCGACGAAGTGCCCGTCGCGCAGGTGATCTGCCAGCCCGGCGGGTTCGCCTCCACCCACCACGATCTCGGCGCCGTCATGGCGGGCGCCCTCGATCGCGTCAAGCACGCGTTGCTTGGCCGCGGCGGTGATCAGCGGACCGACCAACGTCGTCGGCAGCGCCGGGTCGCCCACCGGGACCGCACCGAATGCCATCGTCACGTTCGCGACCGCCTCGTCGAACAGGCTGCGGTGCACCAGCATCCGGGTGTTGGCCGCACAGGCCTGCCCGGCATGCACGCACGCCCCGATGGCGCCGGGGATGATGTGGCCGGGCTTGGCGTCGTCGAGCACGATCATCGCCGACTTGCCACCGAGTTCGAGGAAGGTGCGCTTCATGGTGTCGGCGCCGACCCGCATCAGATGCCTGCCGACAGCCGTCGACCCGGTGAACGACACCATGTCGACACGAGGATCGGTGCCCAACAGTCCGGCCACCTCGTTGGACGGTGTCGGCACCACGTTGAGGACACCGGGCGGCATGTCGGTGCGCTCGGCGATCAGCCGGCCCAGCCGGGTGGCATTCCACGGCGTGTTCGGATCGGGTTTGAGCACGACAGTGTTGCCTGCGGCCAGCGCGGGCCCGAGCTTGTTGAGGATCACCTCGATCGGGAAGTTCGACGGGGTGATCGCGGCGACCACACCGACTGCCTCTTTGACCACGGTGCGGGCGTTACGCTCACCGAACAGCCCACCGCCGTCGAGCGTGCGCTCCCATTCGAACTCGTCGATCAGCCGGGCCGGGTAGCGCAGTGCATCGGCCAGCGGCCAGTCGAGCTGGGCATTCTGCGTGGTCATCGCCGGGCAACCCACCTCGGCGATCAATTCCTCACGCAGGTGGTCTTTTTCGGCCTCAATGGCCTCCTGCAATTGGACCAGCACGCGCTTCCGCAAGCCCCGGTTGATGCTCCAGTCGGATTCGTCGAATGCACGCCGGGCGGCGCCGATAGCCGCGTCCATGTCCTGAGCACCGCCGGCCGCCGTCGTCCCCAGCACCAGACCCGTGGCCGGGCTGAGGTTGTCGAATTCGGCGCCGGACGCCGCGGCCACCAGCTGACCGTCGATCAGCATCCGTTTTTCGGCCCGGCCGGCAGCGCTCCGGCCGATCTCCACGCTGGTGACGGACTGCTCCACGACTTCACTCACGCGGACAACTGTAACACTTACAGTAATACTCTCAGCCCGCGAAACCGCATTCCGGCAGAGAAAGTGCGAGTAGCGGCCTGCTGGAATGCGGTTTCGGCGGAAGTAGAGTCAGCAGGGCTCCACCTGCACCGGCACACCCGTCAGCCAGGACATGCCGGCCAGCGCCTCGACATCGGCGGGATCGCTCGACATCAGCTGGTTGACGTTGGCACCGCCGGCCTGATTGGCGATCCGCCAGCGACCACTTCCCTTGTGGCCCCATCCATGCGGTATCGCCACGGTGCCGCGCACGATGTCGTCGGTGAGCGCCAACGCGATGTCGATCTGGCCGTACGGTGAACGCACCCGTACCTCGTCACCGTCGGCCAGGCGACGCGCGGCAGCATCCTCGGTATGCATGAGGACTCGATGGATCCTCTTGCCGCGCATCAGCAACGGTGAATTGTGCAACCAGGAGTTCTCCGAACGCGGTTCACGCATCCCGATCACGCGCAGCGGGTAGCCGTCGGGTGCCGCACGTCGCGACATCGCGGTGATTTCCGATGCGATGTCCTCGTGCTCGAGCCGTATCCGGCCCTTCGGATACACCACAACCTCACCGAGCACCCCGGTCCGGATGTTCGGTGCCACCACCACGCCGTGCGGATGCTGTTCGGTCAGACGGCGGAATGTCAGCCCGCCGCGGCGCAGCCCGAAACGGTCACCACCATCGGCCATCCGGATCATCATGTCGATCATCGACCGCGGACTGAGTCGCCTGCCCCGTCGTGCGGCTCGCCTGGCTGCCAGCCGAAGCGCAACGAAAACCGGTGTGCGAACCTTCATCCGGCTGATCAGGTCGACGATGATGTCCCATTCGGTACGGGCCTGACCGCGCGGCGCCACGACCGCGTCGGTGGCCTGGCGGAACGGGGTGGCCTGGAACATCTGAAATGTGACGGCGAAGTCGTCGCGCTCGTACATCGTCGTTACCGGCAGCACGTAATCACAGTGCGCGGTGGTCTCGTTGACGTAGATATCCAGCCCGACGGAAAGGTCTGTCGCCTCCAACGCGTCTTCCAACTCCGCGCCGTTGGGGACCGACAGCACCGGGTTTCCCGCACCGATGAACATCGCCCTGACCTGTCGTCGGCCGGGCGTCGTGATCTCCTTGGCCATGAACGCGGCAGGTTCGGCACCGATGACCAACGGCAATCCGCCGATCCGGGTGCGCTTGGTGCGGTAGCTGCGGCGCAACGAGACGCCCATCGCCATCGAACCCCACTTCTGTCCGGGGATGCCCAGGGTGCTGAACACGCTGCCGCCAGGCACGTCGAGATTTCCCGCGACGAGATTGACCGCGTCCAGCAGATACGTGGTCAGCGTGCCGTTGCGTCCGACGCACGTGCCCAGCCTGCCGTACACGGCAGCCCGTTCCGTGGCCGCGAGATCGCGTGCCAACCTACGCACCGTGTCGGGCTCGATACCGGTATGGCCTTGGGTGCGTTCAGGGGTGAACACCGCGCATTGCTCACGCAGCCAATCCAATCCTTCGGCCTGGGTCCGGGCCCTCGCGCTGGCCAACCCCTCGTCGAAGAGCACCTGCAGGATCGACAGGAGCAGGTACGCATCAGCATCCGGGGTGATCCCGAGCCATTCGAACTGGGCAGCGGTCTCACTGCGCCGGGGATCGACCACGACCACCCGCCCGCCCCGCTTGACGATGTCGTGCATGCGGTCCTTGATCCGCGGTGCGGTCAGGAAACTCCCGTGGGACACCACTGGATTCGCGCCGAGCATGATCAGCAGATCGGTCCGCACGAGGTCCGGTATCGGCACCGGGAACGGTGCTCCGTAGAGGAACTGGTTGGCCAGCAGGCGACTGCTGGTGTCCTGGGTCGAGGAGCTGAAGAAGTGGCTGTCGCCGCCGATGCCCTTGGCGAACGTCATCGCGGCGAACAGGTGTGAGTAGCTGAAGGCCGCGGGGTTGCCCATGTACCAGGCCAGCGCTCCGGAACCGTGCCTGCGGTGGATCTCGGTGAGCCTGGCGGCGATGTCGTCGAGCGCCGCATCCCAGCTCACCGGTTCGAATCCGTCCGCGGTGCGCTTCAGCGGCGTGGTCACCCGGTCCGGGTCGTTGACGACCTCGGTGAACGCGATGCCTTTCTGACAGGCGAATCCCGCCGACAGCGGATGGTCCTTGTCGGGCCGCAGGGCAGTCAGTCGGCCGTCTTCGACGGTGGCGATCATGCCGCACAGCGGCTCGCAGATCCGGCAGAACGTGGGCTTGTTCTCGGTCTTGCTCGCGGTCACTTGGTCTACGTTACTGTAAGAGTTACAGTTGCTAGACATTTTGGCCGAACACGGAGGAATCGGACTCATGCAGAAGGCCCTCGCGCCGGATATCTCGACCTGGCCTGACGCCGAACCCCAGCTGATCGGCAGCCGTTGCACCGACTGCAGCGCCACCACCTTCCCCGCCCAGGCCCGCTGCCCCAAGTGCTCCGGCGCCAACACCGAACAGGTGAACCTGCCGCGGCGCGGCACCGTCATCGCCTGGACGACCCAGGGCTTCCCACCCGGCGCCCCCTACAAGGGACCCACCGGCAAGAATTTCGTCCCCTTCGGCGTCGGCCTCGTCGAACTCACCGACGACACCGGACCCGTCCTGCGCGTCGAAGGCCGCCTCACCGAAAACGACCCCGCCAAACTGCAATTCGGCATGGACGTCGAACTCACCATGATCCCGCTTACAACAGACGAAGACGACCCCGACAATCCCGTCGAAGTTGTCACCTTCGCCTTCCAACCCGTCTAGAAGGGCACGCACATGACCAACGATGTAGCCATCATCGGCGTCGGCCTGCACCCGTTCGGCCGCTTCGAAGGCAAGTCCGCGATGGCGATGGGAGTGGACGCCATGTTCGCCGCCGTCGCCGACGCCGGGGTCGACTGGAAGGACATCGGCGCAGCCACCGGCGGCAGCTGGACGGTGGCCAACCCAGATGCGATCGTCGGGATGGTCGGACTGACCGGCATCCCGTTCACGAACGTGTTCAACGCGTGTGCCACCGCGGCCAGCGCCACCAAGGCCTGCGCCGACGGCATTCGGCTCGGAGACTACGACATCGGCATCGCCGTCGGTCTGGACAAGCATCCCCGCGGCGCGTTCACCGAAGACCCGTCACTGGTCGGGATGCCCAGCTGGTATGCCGAGAACGGCCAGTACCTCACCACCCAGTTCTTCGGCATGAAGGCCAACCGCTATCTGCACGAGCACAACATCTCGCAGCGCACGCTGGCCAAGGTGGCCAACAAGAATTTCCGCAACGGTGCGCTGAACCCGAACGCCTTCCGGCGCAAGCCGATCAGCGAGGACGACATTCTCAACTCGACGATGCTGAACTACCCGCTGACGCAGTACATGTTCTGTGCCCCCGACGAAGGTGCGGCCGCAGTCGTGATGTGCCGCGCCGACATCGCGCACAAGTACACCGACAAGCCGGTGTACCTCAAGGCCGTCGAGGTTCGCACCCGCAAGTACGGGGCCTACGAGGTCAACACCACCTGTGCACCGGTCGAGGAGGACGTGGCGCCGACGGTGTACGCCGCCCGCGCCGCGTTCGAAAAGGCCGGGGTGGCACCCGAAGACGTCGACGTCGTGCAGCTGCAGGACACCGACGCCGGTGCGGAGATCATCCACATGGCCGAATGTGGGTTCTGTGCCGACGGCGACCAGGAGAAGCTGCTGGCCGACGGCGCCACCGAGATCGGCGGCTCACTGCCGGTCAACACCGACGGCGGACTGATCGCCAACGGCGAGCCCATCGGCGCCTCCGGCCTCCGCCAGATCCACGAGCTCGTGCGTCAGCTACGCGGCGAGGCCGGTGACCGGCAGGTGCCCGGCAGCCCGCGCGTCGGCTTCGCTCAGCTCTACGGCGCCCCCGGCACCGCCGGCGCCACCGTCCTGACGCTCTGAGGAAACACCATGACTGAACAATTCAGGGATGCACCGATTTTCGATGCCGACCAGCACATGTACGAGACCGGGGACGCACTGACGAAGTTCCTGCCCGAGAAGTACAGCCGCGCCGTGCAGTACGCCCAGTTCGGCAGGCAGACCCGGGTCGTGATCAACAACCGGGTCACCGACTTCATCCCCAACCCGACGTTCGAGCGCGTCGCCGCGCCGGGCGCGCACGAGAAGTTTTTCGCCGGTGAGAACACCGAGGGCCTGACACTGCGCGAGATGCAGGGCAGTGCCATCGACGCACCCGAGGCCACCCGAAACCCGGAAGACCGGGTCAAGGAACTGGATCGCCAGGGAGTGGTCGAGGCGCTGAACTATCCCACCCTGGGCAGCCTGGTCGAGCACTCCAGTGCCGATGACCCACAGCTGACGCTGGCGATCGTCCACGCTCTCAACGAGTGGATCTTCGAACACTGGAGTTTCAACCACGCCGACCGGGTGTTCTCCACACCCATCATCAATCTGTCCGAAGTCGATGCGGCGCAACGGGAACTGGAGTGGATCCTCGAACACGACGGCAAGGTCGCGTTGATCAAGCCGGGGCCGGTCAACGGTCTACACGGCTGGCGCTCCCCCGCCCTGCCGGAGTTCGACCCGTTCTGGCGTGACG
Source organism: Mycolicibacterium arcueilense (assembly GCF_058536225.1). Taxonomy (NCBI): domain Bacteria; kingdom Bacillati; phylum Actinomycetota; class Actinomycetes; order Mycobacteriales; family Mycobacteriaceae; genus Mycobacterium; species Mycolicibacterium arcueilense. Next base: position 1,076,176 of record NZ_JBZTYL010000007.1, on the reverse strand, counting down.
TCGAGGCCGCCGGTCTGCCCATCGTCCTTCATGCCAGCTATCCCCCGCTCGACGATTACGTCAACAAGTGGGAGCCGCCCTACACCCAGAACTTCATGGCGCAAAGCGCATTCCGCTGGATGGTGCTGGGCCACCGGGAGATCGCCGACATGCTGACGGCGCTGATCTGCCACGGCACCCTGACCCGGTTCCCCAAGCTGAGGATCGCCAGCGTCGAGAACGGCAGCAGCTGGATCTTCCCGCTGTTCCACGATTTCGCCGACCTCTACAAGAAGATGCCGCAGAACTTCCCCGAACATCCGCACGACGTGTTCCGGCGCAACATCTGGGTCAGCCCGTTCTGGGAGGGCTGTGTGTCCGACGTGGTGGAAACGGTCGGATGGGACAAGGTGCTGTTCGGCTCGGACTATCCCCATCCCGAAGGCCTGGCCGAACCCAAGGGTTTCTGGAAGTACGCTGAGGGCATGGACATTCGGCGCACGTATGACTTCATGGGTGACAATGCCCGGCGGTTCATGGGCCTGCCGATCGCCAACCCCGATCCGGGTGCGGCCAAGCCTCCGGTGTTGGCCACGGCCTGAGCACGTTTGCCGGAAACTTGCCCCGGAAAGCATCACCGGACACAGAGGTTGTTCTCGCCAAGGCCCGAGCGCACACTCTTTGTATTCAATACAGGTGATTCACAGGCGCCCGAGGCGCATTCGGTCGCGGACGCCCGGCCGATGGGGGTGTGGCGATGCCGAGCACAACTATGAACACATCAAACCCGACAAGGACTTTGGTGAGGCGAATAGCCTCCCCTGCAGCGATATTCGCAGCCACCGCGATGTTCGTCATCGTGTCGCCGACCGGAATTTCGCAGGCCGAACCCGGGGTCTGGGACATCGAGGATTTCGACTCCTGCACTGACATCCTCAACGACGGTCTCAATGAATCTCTTCAGGAGAAGATCGACGATACGAAGGGTTGCTGTCGACACAGTGGCGGGGTCTGGAACGAAGGCCAGCAGAAATGCGAGGCCCCGCCGGCCGAGGCCAGCGGTGCAGGGCGGATACCACCGGGCCTCGTGCCCCGCGGGGATCTTCAGGTGGCGCCGCCGGCCCCACCACCCGTACTGGTTCCGGTCCAACCGAGCCTGGCGCCGACCGGTTAGACGCTGCCGTCGGATAACGGCGGAAGTGGCTGGGCGTCTGCCGGATTGAGGGCGTCGAGCATCAAACTCAGGTACCGCCTGCGTAGTTGCGGCGGCTGGTCGAGCGCCACCGAGGCGGCAGTCACCATGGCGACGAAGGTCGGGACGTCGTCGACCGTGAGGTCGGCGCGCAGATCGCCGGAGGCCTGCCCCTGCGTCACCAACGCCTCCAGCAGATCACGCTTTCGGTTGAACAATCTGGCAGTCAGCTCGGTGAGGTGGTCCAGCGAGGGCAGCAGCGGACGCTGGAGATACATCAGTTCGGCGAGCCGTTCGATCACGTCGATGAAGGCCTCGCGTGGGGCGTCGCTGTCGATGAGCGCCAGGATCACCGGCTCGACCTCGGTGGCGAACGCGTCCTCGTACACGGCTGCCGCCAGCGCCTGCCGGTTCGGGAAGTGGCGGTACAGCGTCGCATTGCCCACGCCCGCGTGTGCGGCGATCTGCGTCAACGTCGCCGCCGCACCGCGCGCGGCGAAGACCTCGCGGGCAGCCGCGACGATGCGGCTCTCATTGGCATAGGCGTCGGTGCGACGGCGGCTGGTACGAGCAGGCATATCCGATCCGGGGGACGTGGCGCAGGTCATGTTCGTGCACCGAGGATGGGCTTCGCAACAAACGATAGCTGACTCCCATATTGAGAGCCTACTCTCACTTATATGTCCACCTTTCTGTACCGGCTGGGACGCTTTGCGTTCGGTCGTCCATGGCTCGTGATCGGCGGCTGGCTTGCCCTGATCGCCGTGGTGGCGGGACTGCTCGTGACCAATCCACCGAAGATCTCGAACGAGATGCGCATCAACGGCACACCTGCGCAGGAGGTCATCGACGACCTGGCGCAGCGCATGCCCGAATCCTCGGGCGGTCAAGGGCTCATCGCCTTTGCCGTCCCGACGGGCCAGCGCATCGACGACAGCGACAACAGCGCCGCGGTGCTGCGCGCTGTCGATTCCATTTCGCGGTCCGAGCACGTGCTCGACCCCCGCGCACTGGCCCAGGCCGAGTTGGCCAAGGGGCCGGCCAGCCCGACACTGACCGCGACGGCGGCCATCGCACGGTCCGAGGTGCCGGCGGTTTCCGGACCTGACGCCCCGCACCCGATGATGCTCAACGGCCAACCCGTGCCTGGCGTGCTGGTATCCGCTGACGGCGTCGCGGCCCTGTACCAGTTCCAATTCGACAAGCAGACCGCGGAACTGCCGTCGGGCACCGTCGAACACACGGTGACCGCTGCGCGCGACGCGGTCTCGGGCACAGGGATCGACGTGCTGCCCTCGGCAAGCATGGTCGAAATGCCCGAAATCGTCGGTGCCGGTGAGGTCATCGGCCTGGCCGTCGCCGCCCTCGTCCTGGTTGTCACCCTCGGCTCACTGGTGGCCGCAGGCCTGCCACTGGCCACCGCGCTGAGCTCGGTCGCCGTGGGTGTCGGCGGAACCTTCCTGTTCTCACACCTGGTCAACATGCAGTCGATGACGGCCGTGCTGGCATTGATGCTCGGACTTGCCGTCGGCATCGACTACGCGATGTTCATCGTCAACCGACAGCGACGGCTGATCATCGATCAAGGCCTCAGTGCCGGTGAGGCAGCCGGCCGGGCGCTCGGAACTGCCGGTAGCGCAGTCATTTTCGCGGGAACGACGGTGGTGATCGCGCTGGTGGCGCTGACCGTGGTCGGCATCTCGCTGCTCACCCCGATGGCGTTGGCCGCCGCGGCCACTGTGGTCGTGGCTGTGATCGCAGCGCTCACGCTGCTGCCCGCCCTGCTCGGCCTGGTCGGCGAGCGTATCTGCTCGGACAAGACCAGGCGCACGCAGTCCGGCGAGAAGGGCACCAATCACCGTTTCGCGACCGCCTGGGTCGGTGCGGTCCTGCGGCACCGGGTGCCCATCGCCGTCGGTGGTGTGGTGATCGCCGCGCTGCTCGCACTGCCGGCCCTGAACATGACGATGGGTCTGCCCGCCGGTTCCAGCTACAACCAGGGCACCCCTCAGCGCGAGAGCTACGACCTGGTCTCCACCCACTACGGCGAGGGCTACAACGGGCCGCTGGTCGTAGTGGCCGAACCCGCGGCGGGCAATGGCAAGCTCACCATCGCCGACCTCGTGGACACCAACAACGACCTGCGCCGACTCAGCGGCGTCGAATCGGTCAGCCTGCAAAAGGTCAGCGACAATGAGGAATTCGCGCTGTTCTCAGTGGTGCCCGGCACCGGGCCCACCGATGATGCAACTGCCCAACTGGTCCGCGACATCCGCGCGCACGCCGGCCCGCTGACCGAACTGCACAACGTCGACCTGGGCGTCACCGGTATCACCGCGATGGGTGTCGACACCACCGATCGCCTCGCCGAAGCCGTACCGCTCTACATCGGCGTGGTCGTCGGCCTGTCACTGCTGGTGCTGCTGGTCGTGTTCCGCTCGATCGCGATACCCGTCAAGGCCACCGTCGGATTCCTGCTCAGCGTGCTGGCCACGTTCGGGGCCACCACCGCATTGTTCCAATGGGGTTGGTTCCAGCAGCTGTTCGGCTTGAGCGCGACGGGGCCGATCCTGAGCCTGCTCCCGATCATCGTCATCGGTGTGCTCTACGGGCTTGCGATGGACTACCAGGTGTTCCTGGTGTCGTCGATGAAGGAGGCCCATGTGCACGGGCACCGCGGCGACGACGCAGTGACACACGGCTTCACGCAGGCCAGTCGGGTCGTGGTGGCCGCCGCGGTGATCATGATGGCGGTGTTCGCCGGGTTCGTGTTCAACGGCGACCCCATGATCAAGCAGATCGGTTTCGCGCTGGCGTTCGGCGTGCTGATCGACGCCTTCGTGGTGCGGATGGCCATCGTGCCTGCGGTGATGTCGATGTTGGGCGAGAAGGCCTGGTGGCTCCCCAAGCGGCTGGAGCGCTTCCTGCCCAACCTGGACATCGAGGGTGACCAGCTGAACAAGCAGCTGGCCGAGGCTGACTCGGGCGGCGAGTCAGACCTCGCCCACCGCTAGGAAGCCTTCGCCTTGGGGGCCGAATAGTTCGGCTTGCCCAGGCCGAGCACGTGCTGGGCGATCATGTTGCGGAACACCTCGAGCGTGCCGCCGTAGATGCCGACCAGGGGCGCGAACCGGTACACGTACTCACTGCGGTCATCGGCTCCCCCGTCGGCCCCGATCGGCAGTGCGGCGACTGATCCGGCGATGTCCATCAGATCCGGGGCGATGTCCCGCATGGTCTGCGCCAGCGCCACCCGGCCGAAGATGCTTGGTGAGGACAGCGACGCCTCCAGACGAGCCACGCTGCGCCCCAGCCGATATGCCACCGATCCGTCATCGACGGCACCGGATCGCCCGACCAGAGCGGCGACGTTGTCTGCCGCCTCGGCCATGAACCCCGCCTGGTGCATCATGATCGCGACATCGGCCAGACCGTCGTCGGCGGCCGCGACCGCCCCGTGCTCGGCGTCGAGCGGCTCTCGCACCACCGTCCAGCCGCCGTTGACGTCACCGAGCCGGTACTTGTCGTCGACCCGCACATCGGAGTAGTAGACGATGTTCGTGCGGTCACCGTCGACCGTGCGGATGCCCTGGATCTCGATACCGTCGGAGTCCAGCGGCACCAGGAACATGGTGAGGCTCTTGTGTTTCGGCGCGTCCGGATCGGTGTTGGTGATCAGGAAGACGTACTTGCAGTTGTGCGCGCCCGTGGTGAACATCTTCGATCCGTTGATCACCCATTGGTCGCCGTCGCGTACCGCGCGCGTCTTGCAGGTGGCGACGTCGGAGCCGCCTTCGGGTTCGGTGTAGCCCAGGCACAACCGCACGCTGCCGTCGAACACTCCGCGCAGCACGTCGTCGCGGATCTCCGGTGAGGCGAACTTCGCGACGGAGCGGGCCACCATCGACGTGGTCCCCCACGTCACCCATGGCACCTCCGCTCGGCGCTTCTCCAACTCCCAGATGCGCCGGCGCACCCGGGAGAAGCCGCCGTCTGCTTCGGTCTTCCACTCCTTCTCCAGATAGCCGGCCGCACCAAGGGCCAGGTGCACGCCCTCGTCGAAGTTGTCGCCGGTCTCGCGGTCCCGCCGGATGACGTCCTCGGTCACGATGCTCGCGAGGAACTCGCGCACCTCGGTGCGGAATGCCTCGTCCTCAGCGGACAGTTCGACTGTTGAGAAATCCATATCTAAACCTTGCTTTCACGAGCCGAGACGATCTGAGCGATGTGCACCGCGGTGGCACCCGGGTCACCGCCTGCCAGCGCCCAACCGCGCGCCCGCACCAGGTACGCGGTAGCCGCCGCCTCCGCCGACACCCCGAGTCCGCCCTGTACATGCACCGCCATGGTGGCGGCCTTGGCGGACTCCTCGGCCATGAAGACGAATGCAGAAGGAGCCAGCTCCGGCCGCTCGTCCGGCTCGTTGTCGAGGAACCACGCCGCCCGACGCGCCAGGCCGCGCCCGCTCTGAACCGTGATCGCGATGTTGGCCAACGGATGCGAAATGCCTTGCAGCGTCCCGATCGGTACCCCGAGGGTGTACCGGGACTTGGCGAATTCGGCGGCGATCGTCATGGTCTCCTCGACCAGACCCACCAGCGCCGCCGCGGTCAGAAGACGCCATTCATCCAGCGCCCGTTGATATTCCGCCAGGGCATCGGCACCACTGGCCAGCACGACCCGGGTGTCTGCGGCGGCTGGATCCACCCACGCCATCGGCAGCTTGCCGATGTTGTCGACCCGCGCCGGCCGCGTGGAGAATTCCAGCTTCACCACATCCTGCCCGTCGCGGACGACGATGTGATCGGCGATCGATCCGATCGGGATGAGCCGGGCGCCGCTCGGCGCCACCTGCTGCGGATCGAGCCCGACGATCTGGGTGCCCTGCACGATCTCTTCGGACTCGCATGCTCCCAGCCGGGCCAGCAACCGCGCCGCGACAACATGGTCGATCCACGGCACGGGCGCCAGCGAGCGGCCGAGTTCCTCTGCCACCAAGGTCAGGTCCACCAGGGTCGCCCCGTCACCGCCGACGGATTCCGGGAGTGCCATCGTGGTGGCGCCCATGGCGCACAACCGTTCCCACAGACTCTTGTCGAAACCCGAAGGCTCGGCGGCACGCACGGCCTCGATGTCGGAGTGCGTCTTGAAGAACTGGCGGTAAGCGGTCTGCAGGTCGACGTGGTCCTCGGTCAGGCCGTAATCCAGCCTGCGCAGTTCGTAGCGGTCCATCAGCTCTCCTGTTGTTTCTCGCCGAAGAAGAACTCCGCGGCATTGTTGTAGAGGTAGTTGTCCAGCACATCGGCAGGCAGGTCGAGCGCCAGCGCCTCGGGCACGACGCGCTGCATGCGCAACACCGGGAAATCCGAGGCGAAGATGATCTTGTTCTTGCCGCGGGTCCGCATGAAGTGCAGCAGTGACTCCGGCAACCGCTTGGGTGACCAGGCCGACGTCATCAACCGCAGGTTCTGGTACTTGATCAGCATCCGGATCGCGATGTCCCACCACGGATCTGCGCCGTGGATCATGCACAGCTTCAACTCCGGGAACCGAACACACACGCGGTCCAGGTGGATGGGGTTCTGCACCTCACCCGGAATCGGCGGGCCGGGAATGCCGGTGTTGACGCACAGCGGCAGTCCCATCTCGGCACATTTGGTGTAGAGCGGATAGTAGACCGCATCGCTCGGCGGATACTGCCCGTCTCCCCAGAAGCTGGGTCCGACAACGGTATAGGCGACCGGAAGGTCGGCTGCGACGGCTGCGAGTTCACGCAGCGACGGGATGGGGCGCAACAGGTTGACCCCGCCCATCGCCAGCGCGAAGCGGTCCGGATGCGCCTCGACGAACTTCCGCGCCGTCACCGACGGTTTGGCCAGCGAATCCATCAGGATCGCCTTCTGCACACCGTGGGTGTCCATCTCGTCGAGCAGCTCCGACAGGTCGATGGGGTCGTACATCGACTGCGGGCCCTTGAAATAATCGTCGCGCACCTTCTTCATGAAGGTGGGCTGGTTCTCCGTCTCGCCGAAATGCACGTTGGCCAGACAGTCGATCACCCGATTCTCCGTGTGTGTCATGCCTTGATCTCCGCCTGTTCCGAGGCCAGGCCCTTGGCCCAGCGATAGTCGGCCTTGCCGTTGCCGAGTCTGCGAATCTCCTCGACGAACAGCACGTCCTTGGGAAGTTTGAACCGGGCCAGCCGGGTGGCGCAGTGTTCCCGGAGAGCATCGGCGTCGACCGCGTCCCGCACAGCCACCAGCGCCACGATCTCCTCGCCCCACCGCTCACTGGGCCGGCCCACCGCCAGCGCATCGACGACCAGAGAGTGGGCTCGCAGCACTTCCTCGATCTCTTCGACGAACACCTTCTCCCCACCGGTGTTGACCACCAAGGAATCCCGGCCCAGCAACCGCAGGGTGCCGTCGGCATCGAGTGAGGCGCGGTCACCGGAGACCACCACCCGTTCACCGGCCACCTCGGGGAAGGTCTTACCCGTCGCCGCTTCGTCGTTGAAGTAGCCGAGTGGGATTCGGCCGTTGCGCGCCACCCAGCCCACCTCGGTGTCGCCGGGATCCAGGAACCGGGAGTAGTCGTCGGCCAGGACCAGACCTCCGGCCCGCAGCTGGAAGGTTTCGGCGGTCGGGGTTTCGCGCTGGGTGTGGCCGAAGCCCATGTTGCCGGTCTCCGAAGAACCGAATCCGTTGATGATGGTGATCTGCGGGATGTGTTCCAGCAGTGCGCGTTGATGTTTCGGGTTGGTTGCCGCCCCACCAGTGCCGATCGCGAACATCGACGACAGGTCATAGGATCGCCGGCCCAGCTCCTCGACGATCGGCGCGGCGTAGGCGTCGCCCACCATCGTCATCAGCCCGATCTTCTCCCGCTGCGCGGTTTCGAGCACGGTGCGCGGGTCGAAGCGTGGCTTGGTGTCGTGCAGCACCACAGTCTGGCCGGACAGCAGGCCGGAGAACGCGGTCCACATCCCGGCGGCATGCATCAACGGCGACACCGCGAACCACGGTGGGCCGGCATTGACCACCTTGTCGTGGATCTCGCTCACCTGTTCATGGTCGGCACCGTTCATCGACGACACGTAGATGTCGCCCTGGCGCCACATCACCCCTTTGGGACGGCCGGTCGTACCGCCCGTACAGACCATGAGCAGATCATCCGGGGAGCCCGGCGGCGCGGCGTGGGTATCACCCTGAGCCAGAGCGTCTTCCAACGTGACCGACCCCGGTAGCTCGGCACCATCGCCGTCGTCGACCGAGATCAGGAGTTCGGCCTGCAGCGCTTCATTCCCCAGTGCAGAAGCGAACTTCGCCCCCAGCGAGCGGTGGTAGATCACCGCCCGTGGCTTCAGGTACGCCAGCAGGTCGGCCACCTCGCCCGGCGAGTAGTAGTAGTTGACGTTCACCGGGACCGTGCGCGCCTTGAGGCAGCCGATCACCATCTCGGGATACAGGTCGTTGTGCATGATGAGTGCGACGACGTCCTGGCCGCATTCCCAGCGGTTCAGGTCCCCACGTTCGCGGTGCGCGCCCAATCCGCGCGAGGCCAGAAAGTTGGCCAGCCGGCTGGTCCGGTCAGCTCCCTGTGCGAAGGTGGTGCGGCGAGTGCCGCACACCGTCATCTCCCGGTCGGGTACCGCCTCGGCAATCGCGTCGACGACGGCGCCGATCGTCCATTCGCCCATGGCGGCGGCTAGACCGACACCAGGCCTGCGACGCCGGGCGCAGTCCGGGTCGGGTCGCCGAGGAGTTCGAGGGCGTTGTCGCGCATGACCTTCCGCGTGTCTTCCAGACTGAATTCCGGGAACTGCGGGATGTCCGCGGTGAAGGTGGTCGGATCGGCCAGCCCCTCGCCGTGCGGCCAGTCCGAGCCGAACAGGATCTTGTCGACGCCGATGGTTGCGGCGAGCAGCTTAACGTCGTCCTCGTAGTACGGCGCGATCCAGACGTTGTTGCGCAACTGCTCGACCGGATCCTCCTTGAAGTGGTACGGCGCATTGTTGGCGGCCTTCTTCAGACGCTTGATCAGCCGGTAGACGAAGTAGGAGCCGTTCTCGATGCTGCACACCTTGAGCTTGGGATGCCGGGTGAAGACCTGGTGCACGATCATCGAGGCCATGGTGTCGTGGATGGCGCGGTCGTCCATGATCACCATGTCGAGCGGATCACGCTTGCCGAATCCCTTGAACACCCCGCTGCCGCCCCACAGCGCCGGGACCGCCATGTATCCGGAGTCCGACAGGTGGAATACGACGGCGACACCGGCCTCGGCCAACCGGGCCCACACCGGATCGTGCAACGGGTCGCCGAGGGAGCGCGGCCTGACCGCACCGGGTACCGGGGCCGGGCGCACACACACCAGCTTGGCACCCCGGCTGATCACGAATTCGACTTCCTCGACCGCCTTTTCGGGATCGGCGAGCGAGATGATGGGAGCCGACACGAAACGGCCGTCAGGCCGGTCGAATCCCCAGTCCTCGTCCAGCCACAGGTTGAAGGCGTGCACCGAGGCCATGGTGGCCTCGATGTCGTGCTTGAGCCCCTCCTCCACGCCACAGGCGAAAGTCGGCAGCATGAACACGGTTTCGAGGCGCTGCCGGTCCAGCACCTTCACCCGGGCATCGCGATTCTGATACTCGGGGTGCTCGGAGAGCCGGTCGACCTTCATCAGGGAGGCGGGGTCGACGCCCTCGGGGATCTCTCCCCGGAACAGCAGATCCAGGCAGCCCGGTTCGATGATCGGGTCGAAGGTCGGGTTGGGGATGAAGTGGTTGACGGTTCCGCCCATCACGGCCAGGGTCCGCTTGCCGTCCTGCACCATCTGCACTCCACGGCTCCGGAACTCCTTGGGCAAGTGCCGGGTGAACGCATCGGTCGGTTCGTAGTAATGGTTGTCGACATCGACGGCCAGGTAGGGCAGACGCTCTGGGGTGTCGGTCATGTCATCAACCTTCTTTCAGCGGCGGGAAGTTCGGGGGTCGTTTCTCGAAGAACGCGGTGATGCCCTCGATGAGATCGGGCCGCACCATGGATTCGTGCATCAGGGTCTCGGCGCGGGCACTGACATCGCGCACGTCGTCGTGGGCGTCGCCGTAGAGCTGACGTTTGATGACAGCCATCGAGGCCGGTGAACAATTGCGAGCCAGATCTTCGGCGTACTCCAGCGCCCGGCTCAGCAGATCTTCCGGCGCCACAACCTCTTTCACCAAACCGAGCGCGACGGCTTCCTCGGCGAAGAAGGTCCGTCCGCTCAGCAGCAGGTCCGCCGACGCGCCCCAGCCGGCCAGTCTTGGCAGGATCCAGGTGATTCCGTACTCGCCGATCAGCCCGCGACGGGGAAAGGCGGTGGCGAATTTCGCTCCGGCGGCGGCGAACCGGACATCGCACATCAACGCGTGCGTGAGCCCGATGCCGACGCACGCCCCGTTGATCGCGGCGATGACAGGCTTGCGCAGTTCGGTCAGGAAATGAGGGTGACGTTCGCCGACGATCTTGCTGACATCGGTGTCTTCGTTGATGCTGGCGCCCAGATCCTGCATGGCGCCCATGTAGGCACCCGCGCAGAACCCGCGGCCGCTCCCGGTCAGCACGATCACCCGGACCGCCGGAGCAGCTTCGGCGCGATCGAAACTCGCGTAGACGCCGGCCGAGATGTCCGCGCCCCAGGAGTTCAGCCGATCGGGGCGGTTGAGGGTGATGACGGCGACGCCGCCATCGGTCACCTCGTAGAGAACAGCCTCGGTTCCGACACTGTCAGCGACCGTCATCCGCCGATACCTCCCCGATGCCACACCAGCCGTTCAGACATACATACTGTATACCTATCGGTAGTGCATTCCGCAAGCCCGGCGTTGGTGCCGCGACCTGCACAAAGGCGGTTCAGGAATCGATCAAACCGAGCTTGCGATAAGCGGTCTCGATCTGGGTCTTCGCCGCATCCGGCAACAATGCCTGGGGCGGACGGGAGTGCGGGTACTCGCCGACAGGCAATCCCAGCACCGACGCCGCGTGTTTGAACGCGCCGGCCCAGTGGGTGAAATAGTCGGCTCGACCCGGATAACAGGTGAACCAGGAACCCATGTCCAGGCCGAACTGGTCCAACCCGGACTCCCGGCCGAAGTCCATCGCCTCGATGAGCCGGTCGGCGTACACCAGATCCCAGTACTCGGTGAAGATGCGGCGTTGCGGGGTCTCGTAGAGGTATCCGGCAGTGCCCAACTGGGCCGGGCAGACGATGCCCTCACGCAGCCAGCCGGCCCGGTACACCGTGGTGTCGCACTCCCAGACCGCCAGGTACGGCGCCAGCTCGTGTAACCGACGGCTCGCCGCCGGCCGGAAGGCGCCCTCCTTGGTGGCGCACACCGCTGGGATTGCCTCGGCAATCCGGGCGCTCTCGTCCGGTGCCAGGACATAGCCCGATGACGGGGAATTGAACATGCCCAGAGCGATATCCGTGCGTTCGGCGATATAGGAGAAAAAGCGAAGGACGCCCTCCCCCGCGTGCGCCTCCATCATGGGGGTCTGGATGTAGACGATGTCGGCGCCCGCATGTTGGGCGTGCAGCGTGAGCTCCAGGCAGTCCTTGGCCGACGTGGCCGCAGTGCAGGCCTGCACGACCACGTCCGGGTTGGCGCGGCGCCCCTCCTCGATCGCCACCTCGAGCAGTTGCTTGCGCTCGGCGAGGGTCAGCGCCCAGAACTCGGCCAAACCACTGGTACACCAGAGCATCTGATGACCGAGATCGCCGACGCAGTAGCGCACCAGGTACCGGTAGGCGTCCCAGTCGATATCGTCGCCATCGGTTCCACAGAACGGGGTGTAGAGCGAGTCACCGATCCCGCGCAAGGCTGAGCGAGCCCAGTCCCGCGCGTCGGCTGCTGTTGCCATATCGCCCCCTAGATAAAGTCCGATCCGCCGTCCACGTTGACGTTGGCGCCGGTCATGTACGAGTTGCGTTTGGACGCCAAAAAGGCTGCGACGGGACCGATTTCACCGGGAAGACCGGCGCGCGGCAGGTGGGCCGGATGTCCGAAATGCTCGTCGATGGCAGCCATCAACGCATACGGATCGTTGCCGTCGACACCTACCGTGTCGGCCCAGCCTCGCAGCGCTTCCGAGGAGATGCTGCCCGGCGAGACCACGTTGACCATGATCTCGTCCTTGGCCAGCAACAGCGACAGATTCTTGGACACGCTGTTCAGCGCCGCCTTTGCCGCCGTGTAAGCCGGCAGCCGAGTGCTCTGCCGCTGGACCGAATGCGCGGAGAAATTGACGACGCGAGCCCATTCCGCATTGCGCAGCAACGGCAATGCTGCCCGTACGCAGCGCACCATGCCCATCAGGCCGGTGTCGAATGCGTCCTGCCACTGGTCGTCGGTCAGCTCTTCGAAGTTGCCCGCGGCGCCGGGGCCGACCGTGTTGATCAAGACGTTGAGCTCACCCCAACGCGCGCCGACCTCGGCGAACGCCTGCTCGACCTGGGCGCTGTCCGACGTGTCGGCGACGATCGCCACCGCCTCCGGCGATCCCAGCCGACCCAGCTCCGTTGCGGCAGCGTCGAGTACGTCCCGGGACCGCCCGACGATCGCTATGCGCGCGCCGTCCTCCGCCAGACACTGGGCGGTGGCAAAACCCATCCCGCGGCCACCACCCACGACAACGGTGGCCGCACCTGCGAACCCGAGATCCATGGCCTGAATAACCCCCCGGTCGCTTCGCTCCTGCCCGCCGGACTCAGGAACCCGTCCAATTGGGCGCCCGCTTCTCGGCGAAGGCGATCGCCCCCTCCTTGGCGTCATTGGAGGAGAACACCGGTCCGAGCAGTTCGCCCTGCTTCTTCCACATCTCGTCGGCCGACCACTCCGAGGATGACGCGATGATCTCCTTGGTCACGGCCACGGCGAGGGGGCCGTTGGCGGTGATCCGATCGGCGAGCTCGAGCGCACCGTCGAGCGCCTCACCGGGCTCGGTCAGCTTGTTGACGAAACCCCACGCGGCGGCTTCCTCTGCGGTGAAGCTGTCGCCGGTGAGCGCGAGTTCCATCGCCTTCTGGTACGGAATGCGCTGATGCAGTCGCAGCAGGCCACCGCCACCGGCGACGAGACCACGCTTGACCTCAGGGATGCCGAACTTGGCGACCTTGGAGGCGACCACGAGGTCGGTCGCCAAGACCAACTCGGTACCACCGGCGAGCGCGAACCCCTCGACCGCGGCGATCAGTGGCTTGCGCGGCGGACGCTCGGTGAAGCCGGCGCCGCGGCCGGGAACGTAGGGCAGCTCCCCCGATGCGAACGCCTTGAGGTCCATGCCGGCGCAGAAGTTTCCGCCGGCGCCGGTCAGGACGGCCACTGACAGTTCCGGGGTGTCGTCGAGTTCGTCCATGGCATCGGCGAGGCCCTGGACCACCGCGAGATTGAACGCATTGCGCGCTTCCGGACGATTGATCGTGATGATGAGCGTGCGACCCCGACGCTCCCGCAGAACTACTTCCGACACCAACTGCCCCTTCGCTTGCGGCCCAATTACCCGGAAAAGCCTACTATAGGGGTTACAGTAAAAAGCCGGAACCCCGTCCACCGCCCCCGAGCGACGCCTCGGCGCCCACTGTGGACGGCAGCAACAGAGAGGCTACCGGTAAGCTCGACAGCGACAAGACCCCGCGACACGCGCACATTGGCGCAGTTCAGGTGGTGGCCGGCGGTAAATTCACCTGCGATTGACCCGCGGCACAGGGACGGCTTGAGCAGAATCGATTTCGATGGAGGTGCCCGCAGTGGCAAAGCAACCGACGGCTGAGAAACGTCAACGGCGCGAACGCGGGTCCATCAATCCCGAAGACATCATCAAGGGCGCATTCGAACTCGCCGAGCAGGTATCGATCGACAACCTCAGCATGCCACTGCTGGGCAAACATCTCGGCGTCGGCGTCACGAGCATCTACTGGTACTTCCGCAAGAAGGACGACCTGCTCAACGCGATGACCGACCGCGCACTCCGCGAGTTCGTGGTCGCCACCCCTTACGTCGAAGCCAAGGACTGGCGCGAGTCGTTGGCCAACCACGCCAGGACCATGCGAAAAGCCTTCATGGGCAATCCCATTCTGTGTGATCTCATTCTCATTCGCTCCGCCCTGAGCGCCCGTGCCGCACGCCTCGGTGTGCAGGAGATGGAGACCGCGATCTCGGGCCTGGTGGAGGCCGGGTTGCCGGTCGAGGACGCCTTCGACACCTATTCGGCCGTCTCGGTGCACGTGCGCGGATCGGTTGTGCTGCACCGTCTCTACGAGAAGAACCGGGCCAACGACAACGCCCCGGGCGACTACGAAGAGACCATGGTCATCGACCCGGAAGTCACGCCGCTGCTCGCACAGGTCACCAACGAGGGACACCGCATCGGCGCGGCCGACGAGAAGAACTTCGAGTACGGCCTGGAGTGCATCCTCGACCACGCGGCCGCGCGGATCGCACAACCGACCGCGACCAAGACCAAGCGCAAATAGGCGCAGCCTTCACCTGAGCCGAAGCCGCCCCCTGGCGCTTCGGTCGCTTCAGCGAAAACCCACCAACCCGGATTTCCGTTCGCGGCCGGGCGATTTCGCGTACCCACCACTCCCCGGCAAGCCGGCACCCAGCGAACCCGGCCGTCACGTCATCGCCGATTGTTACATTGACAAATGTAACAGTCTGTGGTGACGTAAACCGCGTGACCGCAGTTGCCTCACCCGACCTGCCGGCTGTGCCCAGCGGCCGTTCTCTGCGTGCCGTCGTCGCGGCCGCCACCACCCGCTGGACGTTGGGCTGCCTCACCGGCGTCATCCCGATGAACCGACCGGGAGTGTGGTTTTCCCGCGGACTCATCGCCACCATCATGGGGACGTTGGGATCGATGCCCGACGGCACCAGGGTCATCCCGGTCCGCCGACCCGGAGTCCGCGGCGAATGGGTGATCGGTCCGGGGGTGAAGTTCGGCACGCGCGCCGGGTATTACATCCACGGCAGCGCCTACGTGATCTGTTCGGCGCACACCCACCGCAAGCTGGTGGCACAGCTGTCCCAAGCCACCGGCATGCCGTTCTTTTCCGTCGACTACCGCCTGGCTCCCGAACACCGATTCCCGGCCGCCGCCGACGACGTCGAAGCGGGCTATCGGTGGTTACTCGCGCAGGGATATTCGGCATCGGACGTCGTGATCGGCGCGGACTCCGCAGGTGGGCACCTGACCTGCGAACTGCTGCTCCAGCACGCCGACGAACCCGGCTTCCAGCCCGCCGGAGTCGTGCTGTTCTCCCCGCTGATCGACCTCACCATGGAACTCGCGCTGCAGCAGGAACAGGTGCGCCGCGACCCGGCCATGTCGGCGACGGCGGCGCGGCAGTTGGTCGGGCTGTACACGGCGGCACAGAAGCCGGACCAGCCGCGGCTGCGCCTCGACTTCGAGAAGGCGGATCGCCTGCCACCCATGCTGATCCAGGTCGGCGAGTTCGAAATGCTCAGCGCGGACGCGCGCTACCTCGATACCGAGGTCACCCGGGCCGGAGGGGTGAGCACCCTCGAAGTCTGGCCCGCCATGGTGCACGTTTTCCAGGCACTGCCCCGGCTTGCGCCCGAGGCAGCGACGGCACTGCGGCGGGCGGCGGGGTTCATCTCCGCCGTACTCGCGGACGACCGACCCGATACCCAGATGGAGGTGTGCTGATGTTCGGAATCGACATGCTGCTCAATGCTTTTCGTGGCACCCGGCGTTGTACTGACGCGAAGGCGGTCGTGACCGGCGCCGGTAGCGGCATCGGGCGGTCGTTCGCCCTTGAGCTCGCCCGGAGGGGTGGCGAGGTCATCTGCGCCGATATCGATTCCGACCGGGCCGACGAGACGGTGGCACTGATCGACGAACTCCCCGCTGGCAAGGGCCACGCCGTGGTCTGCGACGTATCCGATCGCAGCGCAGTCGAGCAGTTGGCCAAGCAAGCCGCCAGTGTTTTCGGCGGCCCACCGACCCTGGTGATCAACAACGCCGGCGTCGGCGTCGGCGGCAAGCCCGTCGGCGCCATCGGATTCGAGGATTGGGACTGGGCGCTCGGGATCAATCTGTGGGGTGTCGTGTACGGGTGCGAGGTCTTCACGCCGATCCTGCGCGAGGCCGGCCGCGGCGGGATCATCAACGTGGCCTCGGCAGCGGGATTCGCTGCCGCACCGTCGATGGCGCCGTACAACGTCTCCAAAGCGGGCGTGATGTCGTTGTCAGAGACGCTGGCCGCCGAGCTCGCCGGCGCGGGTGTAGCGGTTACGGTGCTGTGCCCGACTTTCGTGAAGACCAACGTCTTTCAGGACGGCCGCATCACCCCCGGCTCGATGAACCTCAGCCAGCAACTGGCCCGGTGGACCGGGCTGTCTCCGGACAACGTCGCAGCCCGCACCCTGGACGCGCACGACAGCGGCCGCCTGTACGTGGTGCCCCAGATCGACGCCACCGTCATCTGGCACCTGAAGCGGCACTTCCCCGGTCTCTATGTCCGGGGCGCCGGGCTGCTCGGCCGAGTACTCCCCAAAGACTGAACCCTTCCCGACACCTGCTCTACCGAAAGGAAGCACCATGGCGATGGATCTCGACAACATGCTGCAGATGATCAAAGACCGGCAATGGGCCCTGATCGACATCGACTGGGACGCACCGGGAGCCGAGCTGATCGAACCCGAACTGCACGCCAAGCTCAAGCCGTTCATGACCGACCTGATGTGGATCGAGAACGTCGGCGCTCGCGGTTTTGCCGCACTGGCGAAGAAGGCACCGAATCCGACGCTCAAGAGCATCTACGAGCATTTCCACGCCGAGGAACAGAAGCACGCCAACGCCGAACTCGCCTTGATGCGTAGGTGGGGCATGCTCGAGGACGACGAGATCCCGCCGCCGAACGTCAACGTCCAGTTGGTCATCAACTGGCTCGACAAGCATTCCGACGGAATGGGTCTGACGTTCCTCGGCACCGTCATCCCCATGCTCGAGGTCGCGCTGGACGGGGCGCTGATCAAGTTCATCACCGATGAGGTCAAAGATCCGGTGGCGCAGGAGGTGTTCAAGCGGATCAACTCCGACGAGTCCCGGCACCTGGCCGTCGACTTCGAGGTGATGGACATCCTCGGGCATGCCGACATGCGCAAGCTGCTGATAGAGCTGGTGGGCGGCTGGATCAAGCCCACGTTCCTGGTCGGAGTGCTCAGCTACTTCCCGCTGCTGAACAAGATGCGCGACAACATCGTCGAGATGGGTGTCAACGAGGACCGGCTGTACCAGGCGATGCGCAGGTTCCAAAGCGTGGGCGAGCGAAGCGAATTCGCCCGCCGATTGCCGATGTACCGGCTCATCTCGTGGCAGAGCCGCAAGGTGATCGACCGGACCTCCAAGTACCACTGGCTGGCCGATTCACTGGTCAAGATCACCGGAGTGATTCCGATGTCGTTGGTCGAGAACACCCCGACCTGGTCACAGGAACTGACCTACGAACCCGTCGCCTGAAGGAAGCCCCTCACATGACCATCTCTGTTGCCATCATCGGTGCCGGATTCGCCGGCATCGGCGCGGCTATCCGGCTCAAGGCCGAGGGCGTCGAGGATTTCGCGATATTCGAGCGCGATTCCCGAGTCGGCGGAACCTGGCGTGACAATACCTATCCCGGTGCGGCGTGCGACATTCCATCCCGGCTGTATTCGTACAGTTTCGCTGCCAACCCGGACTGGTCACACACCTATTCGGGCAGCGCCGAGATCCTGGAGTACATCGACGGCATGGTCGAGTCGTCCGGCCTCGCCCCGACGATCCGGTTCGGGCACACCGTCGTCGGTATTTCCTACGACGCGGAGGCCGGCGAGTGGACCGTCGACCTCGAAGGCCGGGAACCGGTGCGGGCCCGGAGTGTGATCGTCGCAGCCGGTCCGCTGGCCAACGCCAGCTTCCCGAACATCCCCGGGATCGACACGTACGAAGGCCACAAGATCCACAGCGCCCGGTGGGATCACGATTACGACTTCACCGACAAACGGGTCGCGGTCGTCGGGACCGGTGCCAGCGGAGTGCAGATCGTGCCCGAGCTGGTGAAGACGGCGAAGTCGGTCAAGGTTTTCCAGCGGACCCCCGGGTGGGTGCTGCCGCGGATCAACACTCCCACCAGTGGCTGGCTCAAGCGCCTATACCGCAACCTCCCGGTGACCCAGAGCCTGATGAGAAGCGTCTGGTACTGGGGACACGAGTCGGTTGCCCTCGGCGTGGTCTGGGACACCCCGTTCACCCGGCTCGTCGAGGCGGTCAGCAGCGCCAATCTCCGTCTGCAGGTGAAGGATCCGTGGTTGCGGCGCCAGCTGACGCCGGATTTCTCCGCCGGATGCAAGCGGCTCCTGATGACCAGCGAATACTACCCCGCCTTGCAGGCCGACAACTGCAAGCTGGTGACCTGGCCCATCGCTCGGCTGTCCCCCAACGGGATTCGCACCGTCGAGGGTATCGAGCACCAATTCGACTGCATCGTGTTCGCCACCGGGTTCGATGTCTGCAAGACCGGCACCCCGTTCCCGATCACCGGCATCGAAGGCCGTGAGCTGGCCGCCGAATGGAGTCGCGGCGCCTACGCGTACCGCAGCGTCGCGGTGTCGGGTTATCCCAACCTGTACTTCACCTTCGGCCCGAACTCCGGCCCCGGACACAGTTCGGCACTGGTGTATATGGAGGCTCAGATCAACTACATCGTCGAGGCGATCTCGACGCTCCTGCGGCACGAATGGAAATCGCTGGATGTCCGCCCGGAGGCCCAGAACCGGTACAACGACGACATCCAACGGCGTCTGGGCTCCACCACCTGGAACTCCGGTTGCCAGAGCTGGTATCTGACCGAGGACGGTTTCAACGCGACCATGTATCCGGGGTTCGCCACCCAGTACGTCAATCAGCTCAAGAATCTCGACCTGCACGATTACAAGATCACCGCGGCGGGCCGCGACGACGAGACCGCGGGTCGCGACGACATGACCGCCCTGGCGCAGGTCAGCGGCAGTCCCCTGGCTACCGGATAGGATTCCGGGGTGACCGAGTACCGGATTGACGACCTCGCTCGGGAGGCGGGGACGACAACCCGGAACGTACGCGTCTACCAGGACAACGGGCTCCTGCCCCGGCCCCAGCGTCGGGGCCGGGTGGCGATCTACACCGATCGCCACCTGCGCCAGCTGCGCGCGATCACCCGGTTGCTCAGTGAGGGCTTCACGCTCAAGCACATCATGAAATTCCTGACCGGGTTGCAGCCCGGTCAGAACCTCGTCGATGTGCTGGATCTGTCCGACCTCGAAGAATTGGTCACCGCACCGTGGTCGCACCCGCAGCCACGCACCATGTCCCTCGAAGAGCTGGAGGGACGGCTCGGCGACCTGGACACGTCGATGCTGCGGCGTTTGACCACCCATGGCTTGATCGAGCCCACTGCCGACGAGAACATCTACTCGGTCAGCGATGTACGCCTCATCGATGACTTCGCCGCACTGATCTCCCGCGGAATGCCGCTGGAGATACTCCTGAAAACCAGTACCGCGGTCGACAAGAAACTTGACGCCGCTGCTCGCGAGCTGACCCGCGGCGGGCATACCGAGGTGGTCCGGCAGCGGGGGCCCGGGTGGCTCCCCACCAACGATGCCGAACTCGCCTGGGCCGCTGACCTCGTGGACACCATGCGCAGGGCGGCCCGGCGACTCGCGCACGCCAGCCTCGACCGCGCCTTCGACGAAGCTGTTCGTGCCGAGCTACACGAGTATCAGGCAGCGGGCAAGGCCGACGCCGAAGCAGTCCCGGAGACCACCGACGAACGTGAGCCCGACGGGACCACCCGTCGGGCTCACGTCAAACGAGCTAGACCTCGATGACGACGGCGCCGCCCTGGCCGCCACCCGCGCACATCGCGGCGACGCCGATGCCGCCACCACGGCGCTGCAGTTCGTAGACGAGCGTGGTGACCATCCGGGCACCGGAGGCGGCGATCGGATGTCCGAGGCTGCAGCCGCTGCCGGAGAAGTTCACCAGCTCCTCGTCGAGGCCGTACTTGCGCACCGCGGCGATCGGCACCGAGGCGAACGCCTCGTTGATCTCCCACAGCGCGACATCCGAGGGCTTGAGCCCGGCCCGGCCGAGGACCTTGCCGATCACCTCGACGCCGCCGAGACCCGTGTCCTTGGCGGGGACGCCTACCGCACCCCAGGCCCGTACGGTGGCCAGCACATTGAGGTTCTCCGCAGCCGCATAGTCGTCGCCGACGAGCGCGACAGCAGCGGCAGCGTCGTTGGTGCCGCTGCTGTTGCCCGCGGTGATGGAGAATCCTTCGATCTCCGGGTGCAGGACCTTGAGTTCGGCGAGCTTCTCGGCGGTGGTGCCGCGACGCGGGTGCTCGTCGACACTGAACTCGATGACCGACCCGTCGGGCTGGTTCACCTTCAGCGGCACGATCTCGTCGAGGAACTTGCCCGCGTCGATCGCGGCGATGGCGCGCTGGTGCGACCGCGCCGCCCAGGCGTCCATGTCCTCGCGGGTGATGCCGGCGGCCTGTGCGGTGTTCCAGCCGACCGTGATCGACATGTCGCGCATCGGCGCATCAGGGGTCTCGACGTGCGTCGGGGTCATCCACGGCTCGATGAACTCGATCTCGGGCCCGAAGCCGGGCACCCGCCACTTCATCAGCGGCGACGAGGACAGCGACTGCACACCGCCGGCCACCAGGACCCGCTCCATGCCGGAGCCGATCTGGGCCGACGCGTTACCGATGGCGGTCAGCGACCCCGCACAGTGCCGGTTGACGGCCTGGCCGGGCACCGACTCCCAGCCCAGCGCGTCGGCGGCGTAGCGCGCGATATCGCCGCCGCCGTAATTGGATTCGGCGAAGATCAGGTCGTCGATGACTTCTGGGGAGATTCCGGCACGACGCACGACCTCGGGCAGGACCGTGGTGATCAAGGTTTCCGGCGGCGTGTTGACCAGCGTCCCCTTGAAGGAGCGGCCGATGGCGGTGCGGGCGGCACCGACGATTACGGGTGTGGGCATATGAATCCGCCTTTACGATATCCAGTGATTATGTAAACGTAGCACCCACTGTAGGTGGGTCGGCATGTGGTTGGCTACTGCGGTTCCGGGACGTGGAAATGCTCGTCACGCAGCCGGAACGCCTCTTTGGTGCCATGTTGGGCCCGGGTCTTGACGAAGTTGAACTCACCGGGCGAGAACTGCAGGTTGGTGCCGTAGGCGTGGAAGATGTAGCTCGCCACCTCCTCCCCCTGATACGCCTGGCTCTGCTCGACGAGGCGGAACGCCTCCTTGGCGATCACCACCCCGTCGGCGGGCATCTTGGCCGCCTTGGCCGCCCAGTACTGCGCCCGCGCCGTCACCTGGTCGGCATCGCAGGTGTCCGTGAAGATGCCGAGGTGCTCGATGGAGCCGGCCTCGACGATGTCGCCGGTGAGCAGCATCCGCCGGGCCAGCACCGGACCGAGGCGGTGGAAGAACATGTGCAGGCTGCCCAGGGCCGGGCCGAGGAACCGCGTCGCGGGCATCCCGATCTTGGTGTCACGGGCGATCACCGAGATGTCGGTCATCAATGCCATCTCGAAACCCCCGCCGAGGGCGTAGCCGCTGATCTCACCCACCGTGACCTTGGGGAAGCCCATGAAATTGTGGTAGAAGCCAAACGACTTGCGGTCCACCGTGAGTCGGCGCCGCTGGCTTGGGCGGGACTTCTTGGGCGCGGCGTCCTTCTTTCCCTCTTCGCCATACCAGCCGTACGCGTTGTTCATATCGGCCCCGGTGCTGAACACGCCCTCCGCACCACGCAAAAGCACCACGGTGATGTCGTCGTCGTCGGCCACGATGTCGAGGTAGCGGGCCACCTCGTCGCGCATGGCCGCGTCATAGGAGTTGCGCTGCTTGGGATTGTTCAGCGTGATGGTGGCGATGCGGTGGTCCCCATCGACCTCGAACAGCACCCGGTCATCTGTCATGCGAAATCAACCTCGCTTCAATGGTTTTGTCGTTACCGGCGGCCAGCGTGGTGCGCCGGGCGGCGGTGAGATGGTCGGCTGCGAGCTTGGTGGCCCTGGCCGTATTTCCGTCGGTGATCGCGTCCACCAGCCGCTGGTGATCACGCAGCGCCGCGCGCATGGTTTTCTCGGACATGCCGGCACCGTCTTCCCCGGTCCACACGGACGACTCGTGCGTCGACCAGATCAATTCCAGCGAGCCGATGAGCAGGATCATCGGCTCGTTGCCGCATCGGGACACCAGGGCTTCGTGGAACCTGCGGGCGTTCGGCACGTACTGCGAGGTGTCCTCGAACTGTGCTGCCTGCAGTTCGATCTCGGCCTGTAGGTAAGGCACCACCTCGGTGGCACGGTCCTCCCGGTCCGCGCACATGCCTGCGCAGATCGGTTCCAGACGCAGCAGCGCCTCGCTCACATCGGCGGGTGTGGCAGCGCGGGTCTGCAGCACCATGCCGATCATGTGGGCGGTGCGGTCAGCCGAGGGCATCTGCACCACGGCACCGCCGACGTTTCCGCGGCGCACCGAGATCAACCCGTCCGTCTCCAGCAGATGGATCGCCTCACGCAACGCGGGCGGGCTGACCCCGAACTCCCGGAACAGGCTCTCCTGTGTGGGAAGGATGTCACCCTCACGCAGGCGGCCGGACAGGATGTCGTCGCGCAGTTTGGACGCCACGATCTCGGCAACCCGAGGCTGCCGGATGCGCCGTACGCGTCCTTCCATCGACGACCTTTCCTTGCTAACTTGTACAAGATAGTAACCGCATCGCCTACTGTATGGGCAACTGTATGGATTCGGAAAGGCTGGATTCCAGGTGACTGACGGTTCGGTGACCACGTCCCGCGCGGACGCCATCCTGCGCATCACGCTCGACCGCCCGGAGCGGCGTAACTCGTTGAGCCATCAGATGATCGACGATCTGGTCGCGACCCTGTCGGCAGCCGCCCACGACGACTCGCTGCGCGCCGTCGCCATCACCGGCGCCGCGGAGAACTTCTGCGCCGGAGCCGACTGGGTCGCCACCAACAGCACCGGAGAGCGGCCCCGTACCGGTGACCTGGTCCGGCGGATCCCGCACACCGCGCACCGGATCATCGAGCTGGTGTCCACCATCCAGCTACCGGTGGTGTGCGCCGTGCGGGGCTGGGCGGTCGGATTGGGTTGCAACCTGGCCCTCGCCGCCGACTTCACCATCGCCGACACCGGGGCGACGTTCTGGGAACCGTTCATGAACCGGGGATTCACCCCCGATTCCGGGGCGACCTGGCTGCTGCCACGACTGGCGGGGGTGGCCCGGGCCAGGCGGATGCTGCTGCTCGGCGAGAAGGTCACCGGTTCGCAGGCCGCCGACTGGGGACTGATCCACAGCGCGATGCCCGCCGACGAGTTGGATACGGCAGTCGACTCCTTGGTGGCCCGCCTGGCCGCCGGGCCGACCGTTGCGATCGGACTGGCCAAGCAGGCCATCGCCTACGGCCAGCACGCCACCCTGACCCAGTCCATGAACCAAGAATTGTCCAACCTGGAACTCTCCTGCCGTACAGGCGATTTCAAAGAAGGCCTGGCCGCGTTCCGGGAACACCGCGATCCCGACTTCACCGGGCGATAAGAGGAATCGATGACAGATTACGAGACCATCAAATACGAGGTGGACGGCCACAAGGCCACCATCACCCTGAATCGGCCCGACGCGCTCAATGCGCTGTCGCCGCACATGATCACCGAATTGCGGGCTGCCTACGACGAAACCGAGAACGACGACAACGTCTGGCTGATGATCGTCACCGCCGCCGGCCGGGCCTTCTGCACCGGCGCCGACGTCAAGGAGATCCCCGGCGACGGAAAGGTCGTCAACGAGCGGCCCTACCTGTCCACGTACGAACAGTGGGAGGCGCCGCAGGAGGGCACCCCGCCGTTTCGCACCATGGCCAAGCCGGTCGTGGTGGCGATCAACGGAATCTGCTGCGGCGCCGGACTGGACTGGGTCACCACCGGTGACATCGTGATCGCCTCGGACAAGGCGACGTTCTTCGACCCGCACGTCAGCATCGGTCTGGTGGCCGCCCGCGAAATGGTGCGCCTGGCGCGGGCACTCCCCCGGTCGGTGGCGCTGCGGATGGCGCTGATGGGCAAGCACGAGCGCATGACCGTCGAGCGCGCGTACGAACTCGGGTTGATCACCGAGATCGTCGAGCACGACAAACTGCTGGAACGGGCCCACGAGATCGCCGACACCGTGTGTCTCAATGCCCCACTGGCGGTTCGCGGAACCCGACTGGCCATTCACAAGACCCTGGATCTGCCGCTGCACGAAGGAGAGATCCTGGCCGAGACGTTCCGCGAGCGGGTGGTCCGCACCGAAGATGCGCTCGAAGGACCGCGAGCCTTCGTCGAGAAGCGCAAGCCCAACTGGCAGGCGCGGTAACGGGCAATGGAGACGCTGCTCCTCGACTTCGACCACGAATCCCGGGTGGCCACGGTCACGCTGAACCGCCCCGACGCGCTGAACTCGTTCAACCGGGCCATGTGCAATGACATGCGCGACGCCTGGCATGCAATCAAGGACGACGAGGGCATCAACGCGGTGGTGCTACGGGCGGCCGGCGACCGGGCGTTCAGCGCCGGGCTGGACGTGAAATCAAGCTACGGACAGCCCGAGATCGTCTGGAACCACGAGGATCCCGGTGAACTGCTGAGCCCCAAGTGGCAGAAGATGTGGAAGCCGGTGGTCTGCGCGGTGCAGGGCATGTGCACCGCCGGGGCGCTGTACTTCGTCAACGAGGCCGACATCGTGATCTGCTCCCAGGAGGCCACCTTCTTCGATTCCCATGTCAGCGCCGGACTGGTCTCGGCGCTGGAGCCGATCGGCCTGATGCGCCGGGTCGGCCTCGGCGATACCTTGCGGATGGCGTTGATGGGCAACGACGAACGGGTAAGCGCCGAGACGGCTCTGCGCATCGGCCTGGTCACCGAAGTGGTGGCCAGAGATCAGCTGTGGGACCGCGCACACGAGATCGCCGCAACGATCGCGGCGAAACCGCCGACCGCCACCCAGGGCACGGTGAAGGCCATCTGGGAGTCCCTGGACAAGCCGTACCGTGCCGCGATGGACCAGGGCCTCATCTACACGCGACTGGGCAATCCGATCGCCAAGGCCGAGTTGGCCGAACGTCCCCTGCCCAAGACACAGCCCCGGATCCGCTGATGGCCCACCCGCTTTCACGGCGCATCGACGCGGTACTCGATCTCGATCCGGCCGCACCGGCCATCCAGTACGACGGCCAGTGGTCCACCTGGGGGCAGGTCGCGACGCTTGCGCGGCGTATCGGTGCATCGACAGCCGGCACGCGCGTCGGCATCCTCCTGCGCAACCAACCTGCGCACGTGGCAGCGCTACTCGGGGCGCTGGCCTCCGGCGGCACCGTCGTGGTGATCAATCCCTCCCGCGGCGACGAGCGCACCCGGGCCGACATCGAGACGCTCAACCTGCCGGTACTCGTCGGCCTGGCCGAGGACATCGCCGCGCTGGCCTCGCCCTCCCCCGTGACGACGACCGTCACGATTCGCGATCTCGATACCTCGCCGGAGGTGGTTACCGCCCCGGATCCGGCGCACGACGCCGGGCGCGCAGGGGTGGCGGTGTGGATGCTGACCAGCGGCACCACCGGCCCGCCCAAACGCGTGGACCTGACGTACGACATGCTCGCCCGCAGCGTCATCGGCCGCGAACCCGAAAACTCTCCGGCGCCAACCGAACTGCGACGTGGAGTGGCCATCGTCAACTCACCTCTGGTCCACGTCGGCGGCGTGTTCCGGGTCCTGTTGTGTATCGCCGAGGCACGGCCCTTCGTGCTGCTGCCCAAGTTCGAGCTCCAGCGCTGGGTCGACGCCGTGCGGGAGCACCAGCCGCGAGCGGTGTCACTGGTGCCGGCCGCACTGCGCATGGTGCTGCACTCCGATCTCACCCGCAACGACCTCGCCGGCATCCGCGCGGTCACCTCCGGCACCGCCCCACTGTCGGCCGACGATGCCGATGCGTTCACCGAGAAGTTCGGCATCCCGGTGCTGACCTCGTACGCCGCGACCGAGTTCGGTGGCGGGGTGGCGAGCTGGACGCTGGCCGATCACCAGAAACACTGGAAAGACAAGCGGGGCAGTGTCGGCCGCGCCAATCCGGGTGCCCGGCTGCGCGTCGTCGACGCGGACGGCAACCCGCTGGGGTCCGATGAGAAGGGGCTGTTGGAGGTCAAACCGGCGCAGTTCGACGCCGACGCGGACTGGATACGGACCACCGACCTCGCCCGCATCGATGCCGACGGATTCGTCTGGATACTCGGCCGCGCCGACCAGGCCATCATCCGCGGTGGATTCAAGGTGATGCCCGACGACGTGCGCACCGCCCTGGAGAGCCACCCCGCGGTGCGCGGCGCGGCGGTGATCGGCATTCCTGATGAGCGCCTCGGTGAGACACCGGTGGCGATGGTGGAGTTACGCATGCCTGCGCCCTCGACCGAACTCACCGATTATCTGCAGGGTCGGCTGGCGCGGTACGAGATCCCCACCAGGATCGCGATCGTGGACACCATCCCGCGTACGCCGTCGGGCAAGGCCGACCTGGGTGCCGTCCGCGAGCACTTCGCCACCGGTGGCTGACACGCTGGCCGGTCTGCTCGCCGGACTGCGCGACCGAGGCGATCATCCCCTGCTGATCTGCGACGACAGCCGGATCAGCTACGCAGCCGCCGAGAGCCGTTCGGCCTCGGTGGCTCGTGGCCTGATCCAGCTGGGGGTCGGCAAGGGCACACATGTCGGGCTGCTCTATCCGAACGGCGTCGACTTCGTGGTGGCCATGCTGGCCGCGGCGCGAATCGGCGCCGTCGTGGTGCCGTACTCCACGTTTCTCACCGCAGCCGAGCTGAAGACCCAACTGCGCGACAGCGATACCACGATCCTGATGTCGGCACGCTCCTACCGCAATCACGACTATGTGCAACGGCTTTCCGGTATCGACGGCCCGTGCCTGCGCCACGTGTTGTTCGAGATGCCCCACGCCGACGTTCCGGCACTGGCCGAGTTCGAAGACGACGTCGACGGCTGCGACCCGCTGGCCATCGTCTACACCTCCGGCTCGACCGGCCCGCCGAAAGGGGCCGTGCACACTCACGCATCGCTGATCGGCCATCAACGCAACCTCAACACGATCCGTGGGCTGATGAGCTCTGATCGGCTCTTCTGCAATTCACCGTTCTTCTGGATCGGAGGTTTCGCGTTCGGCCTGCTGGCCGCCGTGTCCGCCGGTGCCACCCTGATCTGCTCGAACGCCACCGACCCGGCGCTCACCCTCGACCTCATCGAGGCCGAGAGACCCACTGTGACCAATGGTTTCGTCGCCGGGATCGCGCATCTCACGCACCACCCGAGCTACTCCGGCCGGCGCTTCACGGCCCGTCGCGGCAACCTCTACCCGATCATGGCGCCCGATGTTCGGCCGCGGGATACCGAGCTGCGCCACAACATGCTCGGTATGACGGAATCTGGCAGCGTCGTGCTGCTCGACGGTGACGAGACCGATCAACCCGAGCACCGGCGCGGCAGCTATGGCAGGCCGGCGCCGGGGTTCGAGACCAAGCTGCTGCAGACGGGTGAACTGTGCATCCGCGGCCCTCACGTGATGCAGGGCTACTACGGACGCAGCAGAGAGGACTGTTTCGACCCCGACGGCTGGTTCCACACCGGGGACCTGGTGCGCGTGGATCGGGACGGATACTTCTACTTCCTCGGTCGCGCAGGCTCGATGATCAAGACGTCGGGTGCCAATGTGACACCCGGAGAGGTGGAAAAAGCCCTCGCGGCACTGGGGTTCAGCGCGCATGTGCTCGGTCTTCCCGACGCGGTGCGCGGCCAGACCGTCGCCGCCGTGATCGTCACTGAAACTCCGGTCGACTTCGACGCGATACGTCAGGCGCTACGCGACATGTTGTCGGCGTACAAGATCCCGCGGAAATTCGCCGTCTGCCCGCCCGCCGAGCTGCCCACGCTGTCGAGCGGCAAGGTCGACATGGCGGCATTGGTGAGGCTGTTCGATGCCTGACTCGCTGCTGCCGGACACCGTCGATGCGCTGCTGCGTCACCATGCGCCGTCCACCAAACCCATGGTGGTCGACCCGGACACCCGCATCAGTTACGCCGAACTCGACGCCGGTACCCGAGAGCTCGCGGCCGGGTTGATGTTGGCCGGGGTCAACAAGGGAACCCGGGTCGGTCTGATCATGCCCAACTGCGCCGACTGGGTACGGATTGCCCTGGCGATCACCAGAATCGGGGCAATCCTCGTGCCCCTGAGCACACTGCTGACCGACCGGGAACTCACAGCCCAGTTGCGGACCGCCTCCGTGCAGTACCTGATCGCCGTCGAACAATTCCGCGGTCGCCGTTACCCGCACGGTCCGGTGCCGTCGCTGCGCGAGACCTGGACCCCG
Source organism: Mycolicibacterium arcueilense (assembly GCF_058536225.1). Lineage (NCBI taxonomy): Bacteria > Bacillati > Actinomycetota > Actinomycetes > Mycobacteriales > Mycobacteriaceae > Mycobacterium > Mycolicibacterium arcueilense. The sequence continues at coordinate 1,047,458 of NZ_JBZTYL010000007.1, read as the reverse complement.
GAGGACGTCTTCGCTTTCACCGGCACCGCACCGTTGCCGCCCGTACGGCCCAGCGACCCGCTGGTTGTCATGTTCACCTCGGGCAGCAGTGGCGCACCGAAAGGCGTCGTCCACTCCCATGCAAACGCCTTGGCTGCGACCCGTTCCGGTCTCGGCGCCCGGTGCATCACCGCCGAGACCCGCCTCTACCTGCCGATGCCGTTCTTCTGGGTCGGTGGCTTCGGCGCCGGCATCCTTTCGGCGCTGGTGGCCGGGGCCACCCTGGTGACCGAGCCAATTCCCGACCCCGAATCCACCCTGGAACTCCTTCAGCGTGAGCAGGTTACGTTGTTCCGCGGATGGCCCGGGCAGGCCGAATCCCTCGCACGTCATCCCACGAGCGCCGACCTCTCGACGCTACGACCCGGAAGCCTGGAGGCCCTGCTCCCGGTGCACCTGCGTGCTGAGCCCGGCGCGCGGGCGTCGCTGCTCGGGATGACGGAATCGTTCGGACCCTACTGTGGTTATCCGGCCGATGCCGACATGCCCCGTTCCGCGTGGGGCAGCTGTGGTAAACCGTTCCCGGGAATGGACATTCGCATCGTCGACACCGCCACCGGCACAACCCAGCCCACGGGCGTCACCGGTGAGATCCAGATCCGTGGGCGGCACGTCATGCGTGGAATCTGCCGACGCAGTCGCGAGGAAGTCTTCACCCCGGACGGCTACTACCCCACCGGCGATCTGGGCTACCTCGATCGCGACGGGTTCCTGTTCTACCGCGGCCGCTCCGATGACATGTTCAAAGTCAGTGGCGCCACGGTGTATCCGAGCGAAGTGCAGCGAGCGCTTCGGTCTCTTCCCGGAGTCCGCGCCGCCCATGTCGTGAATGTTCCCGATGGTCAGACCAATCGGGTCGGGGCAGTACTCGTCGGCGACGGCCTCGCGGCGGATGCGCTGCGCATCGCCGCGCGCGAGGTACTGAGTCCGTTCAAGGTGCCCACGCTGTGGCTGCTGCTGGCCGACGAAGACGCAGTGCCGCACGGAGCCACGGGGAAGGTCGACTATGCCGCACTCCGCGCCATGCTGAGGGAGGGTATCCGACGATGACCGCTGACATCTTCGAACTATTCCAGCTGATCGGATACCGCGATGCCGCCGGCGCGGACGACGAGGCGGTAGTCGATCTCCCGGTAGCCCCGCACGTGATCAACACTAACGGTGGCCTACAGGGCGGGCTGCTGGCCACCCTCGTCGACACCGCAGCCGGGAAGTTGGCAATGCGGCGACTGCCACCAGGTCACAGTGTCGTGACGTCGGACCTCAACCTGCGTTACCTACGGCCGGTCACCGACGGCGCCGCCAGAGCGGTGGCTCGAATTGTTCACGACGGCAAACGGTCCATGGTGGTGCAAGTCGAGATCCGCGCAATGCCAGATGATGACCTGGCCGTCATCGCCACGGTGAGTTTCGCGAAAATCCGGGCACGAACCGAAATCGCGACTCCGGACTAACGTCGTCGCCGCTGGTTCCACGGGGCCAGCAGCAGTCGGCACGCGTACCGCACATCGGCGACCGCACTGTCCGTGTCGAGTTGCCCTGCGGTGGCCCAGGTCAGGATGCCGTACATGCACTGCTCGACCATCCTGGTCAGTCGATGATCCTCGGCAGTCGGTTCGGCAATCCCTGCCACCGCCAGGATCCGTTCCCGCATGGACAGATCGGCAGGCGTATCGGCGGAGGACCGAATAGCGTTGATGGAGACCAGCATTGCCCTGGCCAACGGCGGCCGCGCCAGCAACCGCTCGGCGGCATCGCCCAGGAAGTCGCATATCGCCGCCACCGGATCGTCCGGAATGCCATCGGATTCCGGCATCGATCGAATGGACGCGTTGAGCGATGCGGCATAGAGGTGGTGCTTGGTCGGGTAATAGCGATAGAGCGTGCCGAGAGCAACGCCGGCCTCGGCGGCGATGTCGGACATCTGCACTCGCTCGAGTCCGTGCAGCGCCCCCAACCGGTCCGCCGCCCCAAGAATCGCGGCGTTACGCGCCTGCTGGCGGGGTGTCGACGCCTGCCCGGGTTTCCGGGGTGTTCCGATGCGCGCCATCCGGGCGAACTCCTCGTAAAACTAGAATTGCTTCTAGAAATCAGTACGCACTGATGCTACAACAGACTGGTGATCGAAGAAGGCTCCCAACTCGGCGCGACGGCGTTCGATGCTCAGAAGTATGGCCCGTGGGCCGTCATCACCGGCGGCTCGGAAGGGGTCGGAAGGTCCTTCGCGCTCCGGCTCGCCGCGGCAGGAGTGAACCTGCTGCTGGTCGCCCGCAAGTCCGGGCCGCTGGAAGAGTGCGCCGTACTCTGCCGCGCCCACGGCGTCGAGGTCCGCACCCTCAGTGCTGATCTCGCGGAGCCGTCCTCGGCTGACGCCGTGGCAGAAACGGTTGGGGACGTCGAGGTGGGCCTGCTGGTCCACAATGCGGGCGCGAACACCCACAGCGCACGGTTTCTCGACGGTGACCTCGCCGCGTTTCAGCGGGTCATCGACCTGAATATCACCACCCCGCTGGCCCTGGTCCATCATTTCGGGGCGGCGATGCGCAGCCGTCGCCGCGGGGGCATCCTGCTCGTCGGATCGATGGCCGGATACCTCGGCTCGAACCGGCACACGGTGTATGGCGGCGTCAAGGCCTTCGGCAGGATCTTCGCCGAAAGCCTGTGGCTGGAATTACGGGACGACGACGTCGACGTGCTCGAGCTCGTGCTGGGGGTGACCCGCACCCCGGCGATGGACCGGGTCGGGCTCAACTTCGACATCCCCGGCATGGTGGTGTCCGAGCCTGACGACGTCGCCGCCGAAGGTCTCGCCGCGCTCGGCCGGGGCCCCGTGCACGTCGTGTCGCAACATGCGAAAGTCGCTCATGCCCACAATGATCCGGACCGCGCCGCTGCCATCCTGCGTACCGACAAGATGATGCGGCAGCTGATGGGTTCAACAGAGAGGTCCGCACGGTGAAGCTCGGACTCTCCACGCCCGTCGTGATGCAGCACCCCGGTGAGTTCTCCCCGTGGGAAACCACCGCCGGCCCCGACGAGTTGTCATTGATCGCCGAGAAAGCAGAGGCTCTGGGGTTTCACCACATCACCTGTGCCGAGCACACCGGCATCCCGGCCTCAGCCGCGGCGGTGCGCGGGAAGGTGTACTGGGACCCGCTGGCCACCCTGTCCTTCCTGGCCGCCAGGACTCGACGGATCCGACTGGTCACCGCCGTTGTGGTACTTCCGTACCACCACCCGGTCGCGCTGGCCAAGAGCTACGGGACTCTCGACCGGCTCAGCGGTGGGCGAGTCGTCCTCGGCGTCGGGGTCGGATCGCTCACCGAGGAGTTCGAGTTGCTCGGCGCCCCTTGGGAAGGGCGTGGGGCCGCGGCCGACCGCGACATCGCCAGGCTGCGCGCCGCATGGGGACAGCCGGTGGTCGACGGGTTCGCCATCGAACCGCACGCCACCAGCACCGATCTCACGGTCTGGGTGGGCGGTCGCACCAAGCGCTCGCTGCGTCGAGCCGTCGAGTTGGGCAACGGATGGATGCCTTTCGGATTGCCGCCGGATGCAATTGCCGAGTTCCTCGCGCAGCGGCGGCCGCCGGAAGGTTTCGATGTCGTGCTGTCCCCGGGGGTGCCGCTGGACCCGCAAGGCGATCCGAACACCACCCACGCTCGGCTGAGTCGGTTGCGCGACGTCGGTGCCACGATCGCCAACTGCACACTGCAGGCCCGAAGCGCAGAGCATTTCTGCGATCAGCTCGAAGCCCTGCACACGATCGGCACCGAACTATGACTGATCCCTTCGAATCCCGGCTGCACGACCTGGAGCGACGCCTGCAGGAGCTGACCGACCAGGTCGAGGTGACGCAGCTGATCGCCTCCTACGGTCCCCTCGTCGACGCCGGTGCCGCCGACGACGTCGGGGCGTTATGGAGCGAGGACGGCAGCTACGACGTCGAGGACTGGCAGATGCTCAGCCGCGCCGACGTGGCCGCCATGGTGAACTCGGATGCGCATCAAACGCTCATCTCCCGAGGTGCCTGTCACTTTCTCGGTCCGGCTCGGGTCACCGTCGACGGCAATACCGCGGAGGCGGTGTGCGAATCACTGCTGGTGGTGCACCGCGACGGAAAGTGGATCGTCGCGCGCGCCGGTGCGAACCACTTCACGCTGGGTCGCATCGACGGCCGGTGGCAGATCGAGCGCCGCACCACACGCGCACTGAACGGAAGCCCCGAGGCGCGCGAACTGCTGCGCTAGACGATCGCGTTCGCCCGGAGTTCCACGATCTGCGTTGCGTCGTAACCGATCTCGCCCAGTACCTCGTCGGTGTGCTCGCCCAGCAGCGGGGCGCGCCGGCGGATCGTGCCGGGCGTCGCCGACATCCGGAACGGGGTTTCGATGATCGGCACGTCCCGGGAGGCCCCGGGGAACGGCATCCGCTGCAGGTAGCCCATGGCCTGCACATGCGGGTCATCGAGGACATCCTGGGTGGAATGCAACGGGGCAGCAGGCATTTTCGCCTTCTCCAGCAGCTCCAGCACCTGCGCCTTGGTCTTGTCGGCGCACCAGTCGGACATGATGTCGTTGAGGATGTCACCGTTGGCCCAGCGGATGTCGTCGTTGGCGAAACGTGGATCGTCGAACAGTTCCTCGCGCCCCACGAGCCGGCACCAGCGTTTGAACATGGGCTGTCCCGCGACCTGTAGCAGGACCCATTGATCGTCAGCGGTGCGATACAGGTCGCACGGCGCGACCGACGCCCCCTTGTTGCCCATCCTGGGCTTGTCGACCTGCAGCAGTTCGCGCTCGATCAAGAACGCGTTCGACAGCATCAGTGCGGTCGGTAGTAGGGCGCCCTCGACGTGCTGTCCCTCCCCTGTCTTGTCACGGTGATACAGCGCCATCATGACGCCGATCGCCAAGGTCAGCGCGGTCCCGAAATCCGCGTAGGGCACCACCGTTCGGATCGGCAGATCGGGCAGGCCCTGCCGGTAGACCGCACCCGACATCACCTGCCCGGCCCCGTCGAAACCGATCTTGCCGCTGTACGGGCCGCCCTCGCCGTAGGCGGTGGCGCTGGCCAGGATGATGTCGGGTTTGACCGCTTTGAGTGTCTCGTAATCCAGTCCGCTGGCCCGCATCCCGGCCGCAGGCATGTTGGCGATCACGATGTCGGCCTGCGCCACCAGACGTCGGGTGATCTCGGCGCCCTCGGCCGTGGTGGAGTCGAGCGTCAACGACCGCTTGTTGCGGTTGCACTGCAGGAACGTGCCGCCCTCACCGCCCTCGGTGACGGCCTGGACCCAACGGTCTTCCCCGCCTTCACGTTTCTCCACCCGCAGCACATCCGCGCCCATGTCGGCCAGGATCGCGCTGCACCACGGCGCGGCGATGAACCGGCCGTAGTCGAGCACCCGTATCCCGTCGAGAACCCCTGACATCCTCGCTCACCTTCCTTCGGGTCAAAATTCACCTCTACTCGAGCACGCCCAACCGGTCGAGGTGATCGCTCAACGGCCTGGAGGCCGCACACAGGTGCTCGGCCATGGCGTCGCGGGCCGCATCCCCGTCGCGCGCCTTGAGCGCGGCCAGGATCCGGCGGTGGTCATGAGTGGACTGCTCGGGCCAACCCTCGACCGTCGGATAAACCGATTCCAGTGCATACCGGGTGATCTGGGACATCAGCTGCGCCAGCTTGGGCGACTCGGCTGCCCGGTTGACGCCACGATGGAACGCGTGGTTGAGCCGGACCGCCGCCTCATGATCGTTGTCCGTGTAGGCAACCTCCAGCTCCCGCTGGATCCGGTCGAGCTCGCCGAGTTGACCGTCGGTGATCTGCCCAGCGGCGCGTGCCGCCAACTGCCCGCCGATGTGGGCCTGCACCCCGGCCACGTCGTCGATGTCCCGACGGGTGACCGGCAGCACCAGGAACCCACGCCGGGGCTGCTGCTTCAGCAGCCCCTCGGTGCGCAGGCCGAACAACGCCTCGCGCACCGGCGTCACGCTGATACCCAGCTCGGCTGCGAGCTGTTCGAGCCGGATGTAGTTCCCCGCCGGGTACGTGCCGTCGAAGATCCGCCGTCGAATCAGCCGGGCCACATCCTCGGCCAGCTGTGGGCGCGCAGCGAAATCGGGTATGGACACGGTTCAGACCCGATAGTCGGAGAGCAGCCGCTTGCTGATGATGTTCTTCTGGATCTCGCTGGTGCCCTCACCGATCAACAGGAACGGCGCGTCACGCATGAGCCGCTCGATCTCGTATTCCTTGGAATATCCATACCCGCCGTGGATCCGGAAGCTCTGCTGGGTGACCTCCGAACAGAACTCACTGGCGAGGTACTTGGCCATACCGGCGGCCACGTCGTTGCGTTCACCAGAGTCCTTGAGCCGGGCGGCGTTGACCATCATCAGATGTGCGGCCTCGACTTTGGTTGCCATCTCGGCCAATTGGAACGCCACCGCCTGGTGCTCGGCGATCGGCTTGCCGAAGGTCTCCCGCTGCTGCGCGTAGCGCACCGCCAGCTCGAACGCACGGATGCCCACACCGCAGGCACGCGCCGACACATTCACGCGACCGACCTCGACCCCGTCCATCATCTGGAAGAAACCCTGCCCGGTGACGCCGCCGAGAACGTCGTCGGCACTGGCCCGATAACCGTCGAAGACCAGCTCGGTGGTGTCGATCCCCTTGTAGCCGAGCTTGTCGAGCTTGCCCGGGATGGTCAGTCCCGGAACCACTTCACCGAAGCCGGTGGGCTTTTCGACCAGGAAGGCCGTCAAGTTGCGGTGCGGCTTGTCGGCACCCTCGTCGGTGCGCACCAGCGCGGCCACCAGGGTGGAACTACCGCCGTTGGTCAGCCACATCTTCTGACCGTCGATCGTGTACGTGCCGTCGTCGTTCTTCTTGGCCCGGGTCCGGATGGCCGCCACGTCCGAGCCGAGTTCGGGCTCGGACATCGAGAACGCCCCGCGAGTCTCGCCCGTGGCCATCCGCGGCAGGAAGTTCTGCTTCTGGGCGTCGGTTCCGTGCTGGCGGATCATGTACGCGACGATGAAGTGGGTGTTGATCACCCCGGACACGCTCATCCAGCCGCGGGCAAGTTCCTCGACGCACAACGCGTAGGTGAGTAGCGATTCCCCGAGCCCGCCGTACTCCTCGGGAATCATCAGCCCGAACAGGCCCATGTCCTTCATCTGGTCGACGATGGCCTGCGGATAGGTGTCGGAGTGTTCCAACTCCTGGGCAGTAGGAATGACCTCTTTGTCGACGAATTGCCGCACGGTCGAGACGATCTCGGTCTGGAACTCGGTAAGTCCCAGGGTCTGGGCAAGTCTGGTCACGATGCCACCCTCTCGAACACAGCGGCCAGCCCTTGGCCGCCGCCGATGCACATGGTCTCCAGGCCGTAGCGGGCCTGACGCCGATCCAGTTCCCGGGCCAGCGTGGCGAGCATCCGCCCGCCGGTCGCGCCGACCGGGTGTCCCAGCGAGATACCGGATCCCCGGACGTTGGTGCGCTCGAAGTCGGCCTCGCCGAACTTCCACTCCTTCATCACGGCCAGCGCCTGGGCGGCGAACGCCTCGTTCAGTTCAATGAGATCGATGTCGCTCAACTGCAGGTCGGCCTTGGCCAGGGCCGCCTCGGTGGCCGGGACCGGGCCGATGCCCATGACATTGGGCGCGACGCCCGCAGAACCCCACGACACCATGCGCACGAGTGGCCGCAGACCGAGCTCGGCGGCCTTCTCCGGGGTGGTCACGATACACATGGACGCGGCATCATTCTGGCCGCTGGAGTTGCCCGCGGTCACAGTCGACTCCGGATCCTGCTTGAGCAGAACGGGTTTGAGCTTGGCCAGGGCCTCGACCGTGGTGTCGGCACGCGGATGCTCATCGGTGTCGATGACGCTGTCGCCCTTACGTGAGCGGACCGTCACGGGAGTGATCTCCTCGGCCAGAACGCCGGATTCCTGGGCCGCCACGGCGCTGCGATGCGAGCGCACCGCGAGTTCGTCCTGCTCGGTGCGGGTGATGCCGTATTCACGACGCAGGTTCTCGGCGGTCTCCAGCATTCCGCCCGGCACCGGGTAGAACTGCCCGCCGGCAGTCGTACGTCCGCGCGCGAGCCCGTCGTGAATCTGGACGCCGCTGCGGGCCCCGCCCCACCGCATATCGGTGGAGTAGAACGCGACGTTGCTCATGCTCTCGGCACCGCCCGCGACCACCAGGTCGTTGTCTCCGCTGCGCACCTGTAGGCAGGCCTGGATCACGGCCTGCAGCCCGGAGCCACAGCGGCGGTCGACCTGCATACCGGGAACCGTCACCGGCAGGCCGGCGTCGAGCGCCACCACGCGTCCGATGGCCGGCGCCTCACTGTTGGGATAGCAGTGGCCGAGAATCACGTCCTGCACCTGCTCGGGTGCCACACCGGTGCGCTCCAGCAGACCCTTGAGTGCGGCGACACCGAGTTCCACGGCGGTAAGGGACGCATACATGCCGCCGTAGCGGCCGATCGGGGTGCGGACCGGTTCGCAGATGACCGCGTCGCGGGTCATACGTGCCGACCCCCGGTCACCTCGAGCACGGTGCCCGTCATGTACGACGACAGATCGCTGGCCAAGAACAGCGCAACCTTGGCCACTTCGTCGGGTTCCCCGGCGCGACCCATCGGGATCTCGGCCAGCTTCTGATCCCAGATCCGTTGCGGCATGGCCTCGGTCATCGCCGACCGGATCAACCCGGGCTGGATGGCGTTGACGCGGACACCGAGGTGCGCGAGCTCCTTGGCCGACGCCTTGGTCATCCCGACGATTCCTGCCTTGGCGGCCGAATAGTTGGTCTGGCCGACCAGGCCGACCTTGCCCGAGATCGAGGACATGTTCACGATCGCGCCGCGCTTGTTCTCGCGCATGATCGCCGCGGCCGACTTGGTGCCGTTCCAGGTGCCCTTCAGGTGCACGGCGATGACCTGGTCGAACTGCTCCTCGGTCATCTTGCGCAGCGTCGCGTCGCGCGTGATGCCGGCGTTGTTGACCATGATGTCCAGCCCGCCGAACCGCTCGACGGCGGCCTGCACGAGAGCCTCGACCTCAGCACCCGAGGTCACGTCACAACGCACTGCGGTCGCCACCTCGGGGCCGCCGAGTTCCTGGGCGGCCGCCTCGGTGGCTTCCAGGTTGACGTCACCGAGGACCACCCGGGCGCCCTCGCCGATGAAGCGTTTCGCGATGGCCAGGCCCAGACCCTGGGCACCGCCTGTCACCACTGCAGTCTGACCGGTCAGCAACGACACCTGATCACCTAACTTTCGATCGCGGGGGCTCTGTCTGGCCCAGATCATATTTCATATACGATATTGGAGATTCATCGCCCCCGCGGATTCCGCGCGACGAAATGGAGCTCACCTGTGACCACGACCGCGGCCACTTCCGAAGTCAGCGACGAGGACTTCGCCGAGATCCTGGCGCAGACCCGCAGCTTCATCCGCTCCGCCGTGGTGCCCCGCGAGAACGAGATCCTGGCCACCGACCAGGTACCCGACGACCTGCGCGAGCAGGCCAAGAACATGGGGTTGTTCGGTTACGCGATCCCCCAGCAATGGGGTGGCCTCGGCCTGAACCTGGCCCAAGATGTCGAACTGGCAATGGAATTCGGCTACACGTCGCTGGCATTGCGGTCGATGTTCGGCACCAACAACGGCATCGCCGGCCAGGTGCTGGTGGGGTTCGGCACCGATGAGCAGAAGACCCGGTGGCTGGAGGGCATCGCCTCCGGCGACGTCGTCGCCTCGTTCGCCCTGACCGAGCCCGGCGCCGGATCCAACCCGGCGGGCTTGCGCACCAAGGCCGTTCGTGACGGCGACGACTGGGTGATCGACGGCCAGAAGCGGTTCATCACCAACGCGCCCACCGCGAACCTGTTCGTCGTGTTCGCTCGCACCCGCCCCGCCGACGAAAACGGAGCAGGTATCGCTGTCTTTCTCGTGCCGGCCGACGCTGCCGGCGTCGAAGTCGGAGCCAAGGACGCCAAGATGGGCCAGGAGGGTGCCTGGACCGCAGACGTCAACTTCACCGGCGTTCGGGTGCCGAACAGTGCACTCGTCGGCGGTAGCGAAGACGTCGGCTACCGCGCCGCGATGACCTCCCTCGCCCGCGGCCGGGTCCACATCGCGGCGCTCGCGGTCGGGTCCGCTCAACGTGCACTCGACGAGTCAGTGGCCTACGCCGCCGCGGCCACCCAGGGTGGCCAGCCGATCGGCAGCTTCCAGTTGGTGCAGGCGATGATCGCCGACCAGCAGACGGGCGTGATGGCCGGACGCGCTTTGGTGCGCGACGCCGCCGCCAAGTGGGTGTCCGGCGAGGACCGCCGCATCGCGCCCTCGGCGGCCAAGCTCTTCTGCACCGAAATGGCAGGTAACGTCGCCGATCTCGCGGTGCAGATCCACGGCGGCACCGGCTACATGCGCGAGGTCCCGGTCGAGCGCATCTACCGCGAGGTCCGGCTGCTGCGCCTGTATGAAGGCACCAGCGAGATCCAGCGACTCATCATCGGCGGCGGCCTGGTCAAGGCCGCCCAACGCCAGCTCTGAAACCACACACCCACAAGGAGAATCCATGACCGAGAGGCTCGCCGGAAAGGTCGCCTTCATCACCGGAGCTGCCCGCGGACAGGGACGCGCGCATGCGATCCGGATGGCCAACGAGGGCGCCGACATCATCGCGGTCGACATCGCCGCGCCGCTGCCCCCGAGCGTGCCCTATGACTCGGCGACTCCCGAGGATCTGGCCGAAACCGTGCGCCTGGTCGAGGCCACCGGCAAGCGGATCATCGCCACCGCCGCCGACACCCGCGATCACGACGCGCTGCGCACCATCGTCGGTAAGGGTGTCGCCGAGTTCGGCCGCCTCGATGTCATCGTCGCCAATGCGGGCATCACGGTGCCCGAGCCGTGGAACGAGACCACCCCCGAATCCTTCCGGGACGTCATGGACATCAACGTCACCGGCACCTGGAACACCGTGATGGCCGGTGCCCAGCACATCATCGACGGCGGCCGCGGCGGGTCGATCATCCTGATCAGCTCCGCTGCCGGGATCAAGATGCAGCCGTTCATGGTGCACTACACCGCCAGCAAGCACGCCGTCGCGGGTATGGCCCGGGCGTTCGCCGCCGAGTTGGGCAAGCACAAGATCCGGGTGAACAGCCTGCATCCAGGTGCGGTCAACACTCCGATGGGCACCGGCGACATGCTGGCCGCGCTCAACCGGGCCAACGACACCAACCCCGGCCTGATGCAGATGGTGACCCCGTTCCTGCCGGACTACATCGCCGAACCTGAGGACATCGCCGACGCGGCAATCTGGCTTGCAAGCGACGAGTCACGGTATGTCACGGCCAGCCGAGTCGCCGTCGATCTGGGCTCCACCCAGTTCTAGGCCGACATGTCCAGCCCGACAAGCACGGACTTCGCCGACAGGCTGGCCACCGGGCTGAAGGCGTACGGTGACCGGCCGTTCATCGAATTCGCCCGAAAGTGGTACTCGGGCAATGAGATCACGCAGTTCATCGAACAGATCTCGGCAGCATTGGACGAGGCCCGAGTGCTGCCGGGCGAACCGGTCGGCATCGTCGTGCGTAACCGGATTGCCCACGCGGCGACGATCCTCGGGTTCATCGCGACGCGACGCCCGGTGGTGATGATCTACTCCTACCAGTCCGCCACGGCGATCGCGCGGGACGTCGAGAGATTGGCGCTGCCGGCGGTTCTCGCCGATGTCGATGACTGGACACCGGAGTTGCATGGCGCGGTGGCCTCGTCGGGCTCGGCCGGGCTCGTGCTGTCCGGCGATCCGCTCCGCGTCGGTGTGACGGCGATGCGGCAGCCCGGCAGCCGACACGACCCGACGCTGGAAAAGTCCGGCCTGCACATCCTGACCAGTGGCACCACCGGTCCGCCCAAGCGAATACCGGTCGCCACCAACGTGCTTGAGCACACCGTCCTGAGCATGACGATCGGTGCGGGTACCGAAGTGGTCGGAGCGGACACCCCGCCGGCGTTGGTGTACTGGCCGTTCGGCAGCATCGGAGTCTGCCAGTTGCTGGCCGCGCCGTGCGCCGGTAAGCGCATGGTGTTGCTGGAGAAGTTCAGCGTCCCCGAATGGGTCGACGCGATCAAGACCTACCAAATCACCCGCGCGGGTGTGCAGCCCGCGATCCTGCGCATGCTGCTTCAGGCCGACGTTCCGCGCGAGGACCTGGCGTCGTTGGAGGGACTCTCGGGCGGTTCCGGGCCGTTGGAGCCGGAATTGCGGGCGGAGTTCGAAGGGCGTTACGGGATCCCCTTGTTGTGGGCCTACGGGGCAACCGAATTCGCCGGATCGGTGTGCAGCTGGACACCTGAGCTGCATCGCCGTTACGGCGCGGACAAACCAGACAGCGTCGGGCGACCGCTGCCCGGCGTGCGCGTCCGCATCGTCGACCCCGACACCGCCGCCGAAGTGCCTGCCGGGACCGTCGGTGTGCTCGAAGCCGCCGTCGCCGTCATCGGGCGGGACTGGATACGCACCACCGACCTGGCGTCGATGGACGAGGACGGGTTCGTCACGCTGCACGGGCGCGGCGACGGCGCCATCAACCGCGGCGGCTTCAAGATCCTGCCCGAAACGGTTCGGCGGGTTCTGATCTCACATCCCAGTGTGCTCGACGCCTGCGTCGTGGGAGTTCCGGATGCTCGCCTGGGCGCGGTTCCGTTCGCCGCGGTCGAGCTACGGCGGGATGCGGCGGCACCCACCGAGGCCGAGCTGAAGGACCTGGTGCGCGAGGAACTGCCCAGCCATCACGTGCCGGTGGCCGTGGCGGTGGTCGATGCACTCCCCCGCAATGCCGCCCTCAAGGTGCGGCCGGGCGACGTCGCGGCGCTGTACCGCACGTAACTTCTGCCCGCGAGCAGACATAAAACTGCCCATTTGGCAACGAAATTGGGCAGTTTTATGTCTGCTCGCCGGACGGCATCAAGCCGAACCCAGTGTCCGGTTCAGGAAGCTCAGCTGATCCTCGGCGGCGGTGTCGAACCAGTCGTGCCCCGGCCACACGTCGAAGTGGTCGCACGGATAATGATGGACCTGGGCCCTGGCCTGGACGGCCGTCTTCATCACCGAGTTGGCCGGCACGAACCGGTCGAAGTCCGCGATCTGAATCAGCACAGGGCATTTCAGCGCCTTGGCCGCAGCACCGGTGCGGATCTGCACCAGCTCCATGCCGATGGCCGAATCGACCTCGTTGCGCCACGTCGGCCCGGCGATCGCACGGTAGCTTTCATAGGCCCCGTCGAGCGCGAGCGCTCCCGCCTCCCCTGGCTTGGCCGCCAGCGGCATCAGCGTCGGCTGCCGGCCCGCTGCCACGGCCACGCGACTCTTCACGCCGGCCACGGTCCAGCGCAGTGCCGACGCGACGTCGCGGTGCGCCACGGCCGCGCGGCTGGCAGCCAGCCCGCTGGTCAACGGAGTCATGCCGATCACCGCAGCCACGTCAGCGCACTGCGCGGCCACCCGCAGCACGTGGCTGCCCGAGAACGACGACCCCCACAGCACGACCCGCCGACGGTCCACACCCGGCAGTCGTTGGGCGGCCGCGATGGCCGCGCCGTAATCCGCCATCTGACGTTCGACCGAAACACTCTGCCGCGGTTGCCCTTCAGAGGCACCGAAGCCCCGGTAATCGAAGGCCACCACATCCAGGCCGCCGGCACTGAAGCGTTCCGCGAAGGGCTGCAGCCCGGAGTCCTTGGTGCCGCCGAAGCCGTGCGCCATCACCACGACCGGGCGGCCCTCCGGTCCGGCGAAGCCGTCGCCGGCAGCCTGGAAGTGCCACGCACTGCACCGGTCACCGGCCGAGTGGAACGTCAGCTCGGTGTAGGTCATGCGATCACCCCCGCGGTCACGCCGGCACCATCTGCCGCACGCTTGGCGCCCGCGGGTAGTTCGCGCACCCGGATATCGTGCTCGTAGTAGAAGTAGTCCACCTGCTGGGTGTGTCGGGGCCGGTCCGTGCAGTGTCCGCCGTGCAGTTGCTGATCGGCGTCGATCACCCGCTCCATCTCGGCCGTCGGCGGTAGGGCGTAACGGCCGACCGCGTAGGCCGCGAGCAGTCGCGACTGGCACTCGACGAACGGGAACAACGTCGGAATCGCCTGGGCGAAACCCATGAACACCAGATCATCGATACCCGGTTTGAACATCCGCTTGTAGAGGCGGATGTGGTTGCCGGGCGCATCGACGACGTCGGGGTCGAAAAAGGGGAAGGTGATGTTGTAGCCCGTCGCGTACACGATCACGTCGAAGACGTCGCTGGACCCGTCCTCGAAGTGCACGGTGTCACCGTCCAAACGGGAAACGTTCGGCTTCGGAACGACATCGCCGGACCCGAGTCGTAACGGCAACTCGACCGACTGGGTCGGGTGCGCTTCGAACAGCTTGTGGTTCGGGGCCGGCAGCCCGTACATGGTCGGATCGGTGCCGAGCATCGGCCCGATCAACTGGACCATCTTGCGCTGCCACGACAACGGCAGGTAGGGATTGGTGCGGAAGTATTTGTCACCCGGTTGTCCCGCAATGTATTTCGGCACGATCCAGGCGCTCGACCGGGTGGACAACGTCACCTGGTTCTGCAGGGAACCCGACGAAATTTCAACTGCGATGTCGGCGGCACTGTTCCCGATGCCCACCACCAGGATCCGTTTGCCGGTCAGCTCGAGTGGTTCTCTCGGATCGATGTAGTGGTGCGAGTGGATCTGCTCACCGGTAAAGGTCCCGGGGAACTCCGGCAGTCGGGGGTCCCAATGGTGGCCGTTGGCGACGACGAGCAGATCGAACTCGCGGCGGGCGCCGGCCTGATCCTCGATCTCCCAACCGCCCCCGTCGACCCGCTTCGCGTGCACCACCCCGTTGCCGAACTCGATGTTCTCCAACAGCCCGAAGGCATTCGCATAGGCGTCCAGATAGGCCTTGATGTCGGAGTGGTGCGGGAACGACGGGAAGTGCTCGGGGATCGGAAAATCCTTGAACGACAACCGATGCTTGCTGGTGTCGATGTGCAGCGAGCGGTACGCGCTGCTGTGGCCGTTCGGATTGCCGAAGGCCCAGTTTCCACCGATGCGGTCCGACGTCTCGAACGTGGTGTACGGGACCCGGTAGTCCTTGAGCATCTTTCCGGCGGTGAGCCCGCTGATACCCGAGCCGATGATCGCGGTCCGCGGCAGTGAACGCTGCAAAACAGTGCTCCTTCACATTGTGATGCAGAACACTAGCAGCGGCCTTTGACGGGCGTCAATGAATTCTGACAACTGTCAGAAACGCCACGAGCAGACGCTTATGTACCCGAAATAGCGAGTTGGCGGGTACGGCAGCGTCTGCTCGGCGAGGAAATGTCAGCGGCAGTAACTCAGCCGATGAAGCGGACGATCGACTCGGCGACCGCAGCGGGCTTCTCGGAGCCCTCGATCTCGACCGTCACCGTCATGGTGGCCTGCACCGCGCCGTCGAGCTGTGCGACGTCGGAGATCGCCGCACGTGCCCGCACGTTGGCCCCGACCCGCACCGGCGTGATGAACCGAACCTTGTTGTAGCCGTAGTTGACCGCCAACTTCACATTGTCGACGCGGTACAGCTGATGGGTGAAGTGCGGCAGCAACGACAGAGTCAGCAGGCCGTGCGCGATGGCGCCGCCGAACGGTCCACCGGCCGCCCGCTCCGGATCGACGTGAATCCACTGATGGTCGTCGGTCGCGTCGGCGAACAGATTCACCCGCTCCTGGGTGATCTCCATCCAGTCCGTCGGGCCGAGCTCGCTGCCCGCTGCCGCCACGAACTCGTCAAGACCATTGAAGATTTTCACGCTCACTCCTCCCGACGCGTGGTCAGAAGACCACGGTCTGATTCCCGAACCGGATTACGCGGTCCTCACAGTGCCACAGCACCGCCCGCGACAACACCAGGCGTTCGACATCGGCACCCAGGCGCCGTAGGTCACCGACCGAATGGCGGTGGTCCACCCGCACCACGTCCTGCTCGATGATCGGCCCTTCGTCGAGGTCACCGGTCACGTAATGCGCTGTCGCGCCGACCAACTTGACCCCGCGCTCCTTGGCCCTGCGGTAGGGCGCCGCACCGATGAATGCCGGGAGGAAGGAGTGGTGGATGTTGATCAGCGGGCAGCCCACGGCATCGAGGAAATCGGGCGTCAGGATCTGCATGTACCGCGCGAGCACCACCAGATCGACGTTGTCACGCAACAACTCCAGCAGCCGTTGCTCAGCCTCGGCGCGGTTCTCCCGGGTCGCCGGGACATAGAGGAACGGCACCCCGAACGCGCGGACCTGATCGGCGAGGTCGGGATGGTTCGAGATGACCATGACCACCGACATGTCGAGCTCACCGCGCCGGTTGCGCCACAACAAATCCAGCAGACAGTGGTCCTCGCGGGAGGCCATCAGTGCCACGCGCTTGGGTTTGGAGGCCTCCGTGAGACGGAAGTCCATCTCGAACGGCTCGGCCACCCGTTGCCGGAAGTCACGCTCGAGTTCGTCGCGCACCGCCGCCAGGCCGGGCAGATGGAAGATCGTGCGCTGGATGAAGGTGCCGCCGGTCTGCTCGGTGGAGTGCTGATCCAGCGACACGATGTTGGCGCCGGCACCGGTGAGGAAGCCGCTGATCGCCGAAACCAGACCGGGCCTGTCCGCGCAACGCAGCAACAGCCGGCCGACGTCCTGAGCCGGCAGAGCGGTGGTTTTCGGATACTCCTGTGTCATCGACACCAGAATCTCATCTCGGCTCACCGGGCCGACACACAACCCGCCAATGCGCGACCGAACCGAATGGCCCGGAGCCCGCCCAGTCGATCGACATTCACCCCCGATGGTCAATCGCACTAAGGGCTGGCTGTGAAGGGTTACAGCAAAAGCGTGCGCCGCCGCCCGGAGCTCACACATTCGGCGTCGACGTCAATTCAAGATTTTTGCCATGCGAGCCCGCAAGGCACATATTCGGCATGAATGTCGATTGTTGAATTTGCCAAAATTGCATGTACCCGTGAGTTAATCGGTGCTGCCCCCGCAGAATTCACCCCTCGACTGGACAAGATTTCTCAGCTCGCTGGAATTCCACTACACAGCGGCGCAATACTCATCACACGTATTCGCAACACCGTGCCGCACAGACAAATCAGCCGTCCCGTCGGAAGGCACGGCTGACCGACGAAATGGATTCCAGATGACCGCTCCCAAACTCGATACCGTCGCCCGCCGCAGAGTGACGCTGGACGAAAGTCCGACCTGGTGGGACCCCGACAGCGAGTGCACGATCGTCGTGGCCCGCCCGCACGCCGAGCGCGAATTGTGGAACGAATATGTCCGGGGCGCCTGCTCCAACTACCGCAAACATGCAGTGGAGCAGGCGTTGGATCTGAAAGCCCTACGGACAGGCGACGATACGGCGCTGTTCTGTGTCGGGATCAACAGCTCCGGCCAGGTGGTCGGTGGTCTGCGGGCCAAGGGTCCGTATCGGAGCGTCGACGAAAGCCACGCCATCGTGGAATGGAGCGGACAGCCCGCACTCGACGCGGTGCGCAAGATGATTGCCGACCGCCTGCCGTTCGGAGTGGTCGAGATGAAGACCGCCTGGGTGTGTGACGACCCGGAGCAGAGCCGCGCACTCACCGATACGCTGGCGCGCATGCCGCTGCATGCCATGACGCTGTTGGACATTCAGTTCGGTATGGCCACCGCCGCCGCGTATGTGCTGAAACGCTGGCTGTCCTCCGGCGGCGTGCTGGCTGCGAAAATCCCGGCGACACCATATCCGGACGAGCGATACCAGACCAAGATGATGTGGTGGGACAGCACCACTTTCGCCAACCACGCCGATCCGGGGCAGCTGTCACGATTTTTCGCCGAAGCCCAGCGAATCGGCGCGCACCCCCGAACCGGCGGCATCGACGCCGTCACCGCCGCCGGGGCGAGACGATGACCCCCGAAAGTCCCCTGGAAAGCGCCTACACAGACATCGAGACTTCCGAATTGAGTGAATACAACGACCCCGATCAATATCGAGCGATCTTCGTCGAAGGCGAAGGCGAAGGCGACGACAATTCGGACAGCACGCTCGACCAGCTACGCCGGGACCCGCGAATCACGGTCATCGACGAATGCCGTCAGCAACAGGCAGCGCTCCGCACGCTCGTGCCTGCGGTCGACCCGGAAATGCTCGACGAGCCGACGAGGTGGGCGTACTACCCGTGGCGGCGGTCCCTGGTTCACCTTCTGGGACCGGCCGCGTTCAACCGCCTACGCCTGGACCGTAACCGCAACCTCATCAGTGCCGATGAGCAGCAGCGGTTGTCACGCCTGAAAATCGGCGTCGTCGGCCTCAGCGTCGGCCATGCCATCGCCTACAACCTCGCGGTCGAGGGCCTTTGCGGCGAGATTCGACTCACCGACTTCGACGAACTGGAGCTGGCGAACCTCAACCGGGTCCCTGGCACCGTGTTCGACCTGGGGTTGAACAAAGCCGTGGTGGCCGCGCGCCGGATCGCCGAGATCGACCCCTACATCAGGGTTCGGATCGATCGCAACGGCGCGGTGTCCGAGTCCATCGACGAGTATCTGCACGGCCTCGACGTCGTCGTCGAGGAATGCGACTCGCTGGACGCGAAAGTTCTTGTCCGCGAGGCAGCCCGGGCCCGGAGACTGCCCGTGCTGATGACCACCGGGGATCGTGGGCTGCTCGACGTCGAGCGGTTCGACCTGGAGCCCGCGCGGCCGATCCTGCACGGTCTGCTCGGCGACATCGCGGCGCGCGACCTGGCCGGGCTCAGCAGCAAGGACAAGGTGCCGCACGTTCTGCGAATCCTCGACGCGCCGGAGCTGTCGCCCCGGATGGCGGCGTCGCTGGTGGAGGTCGGCAAGACATTGAGCACCTGGCCCCAACTCGCCGCGGAAGTGGTACTCGGAGCGACCGTCGTCGCCAACGCCGTGCGACGCATCGGCCTGGGTGAGCCGATGCCGTCGGGGCGGGTGCGTGTCGATATCGCCGACGCGCTCGACCGCATCGGCGATCCGTTGCGCGACGCGTCAGCACCCCCGCCCGCGTCGGTCCCCGCGCAGACGCCGCCGCCACCGACGGGGATGGCGGACATCCTCACCGAGGCAGCGACCCGCGCCCCCTCGGGCGGCAACGTCCAACCGTGGCACATCGAAGCGAGCGACGACCGGATCAACCTCCGGCTGGCGACGAAATACACCACGGCGATGGACGTCGGGTACCGCGGCAGCGCGGTCGCACTGGGCGCCGCGGCCTTCAATGCCCGAGTCGCCGCGGCGGCTCACGGACTGGCCGGGCACGTGCGGTGGTCCCGCGGCGACGAGGGCACCCCCCTGTACGGGGTCGCGGAGTTCTCCCCCGGCAACGCACCTGAGTTGGCCGAACTCTACGAACCGATGCTGGCCCGCGAGACCAACCGGCTCCGCGGCACGTCGGCACCGATTTCCGTCGGGGTGCTCGACACGCTGCGGGCTGCCGCACGCAACGAAGGTGCCGAGCTGAAGGTCCTCGACACCCCGTCCGATATCGAAACCGCCGCAGGCATACTCGCCAAGGCCGACCGGATCCGCTATCTGACCCCCACACTGCACCGGGAGATGATGTCGGAACTGCGCTGGCCCGGCGATCCAGCGCCCGATACCGGCATCGAGGTCACGACGCTCGGGCTGGATCCGGCCGACATGGTGGTGCTGGACATCCTGCGTCGGCCCGAGGTCATGGCGAAGTTGTCGGACTGGAACGCCGGGGTGGCCCTCGGCGACGACACCTACGAACGGGTCACCTCGAGCTCGGCGCTGGTGGTCGTCTCGGTCCGCGGCCGGCGGCTGACCGATTACGCCCTGGCCGGGTCGGCGGTCGAGGCCGTCTGGGTCGGCGCCCAACGCTGCGGGCTCGCGGTCCAGCCGGTGTCGCCGGTGTTCCTCTACGCCCATGACGACGGGGATCGCCAGGCGCTCTCGCCCGCCCACGCCGACGACCTTCGCGACCTGCAGTACGCTTTTCGCAGGTTGACCAGCACCGAGCGCGACGAATCACAGGCGCTGGTGCTCAGGTTGTCCTACGCGCCGCGTCCGACCGTACGCAGCAGAAGGCGAGCCCGATCGGGTTCGGCGCCACAGTACGGCTGAGAGCCGGTGCAGAGGTATATGCGGAGGTATCTGGTGCCAGGCAGCCTCGAACTGCTCGTCACGTCGGTCGCCACGCAACTGATGGCGGTCGATGCCGCGACCTCGGTTTCGGTGAGCCAACAGGTTCTGGCCGAGCTGGTCTCGTTTTTCGATGTGGACGTGAGCTTCCTGCGTCACAACGATCACGAGGCACATGCGACCCGACTCGTGGCCGAGTGGCCGCCGCGCCCGCAGGACACACCGACCGACCCGATCGCGGTCATCCACTTCGCCGATGCCGACCCGGTGTTCGCGATGGCCGAGCACCTCAAGGAACCGGCGGTGTTCCGTCCCGAGCCGGCCACCGACGACTATCAGCGCACGATCGAGGCCGGACGCCACATCCCCAGCACATCCATGGCATGTGTGCCGCTGCTGTCCGGGGACATCACCACCGGTGTCCTGGGATTCGTCAAGTTCGGTGACCGCGAGTGGCTACCCGCAGAGCTCAATGCACTCAAAGCGATCGCCTCGCTGTTCGCCCAGGTGCAGGCCCGCATCGAGGCCGAGGACCGCCTACGGTACCTCGCAGATCACGACCACCTCACCGGGCTGCACAACCGCAGGGCGCTCATGGCCCACCTGGAAGCCCGGCTGGCTCCGGGCCAGCCCGGCCCCGTCGTGGTGATGTTCTTCGACCTGGACCGGTTGAAGGCGATCAACGACTACCTGGGCCATACCGCCGGTGACGCCTTCATCAGCATCCTGGCCGAGCGGTTACAGCGCGGCGACGACTCGCCCAAGCTCATCGCGCGCCTCGGCGGTGACGAATTCGTCGTCGTCCCCGCGGCGTCGATGACCGCCGAGGCCGCCACCGCGCTGGCCTACCGACTCCAGTCGGTGCTGCGCGAACGGGTAACCATCGACGGCGAGATGCTCACCCGTACCGTCAGCATCGGTTTGGCCGAAGGAATGCCCGGTCGGGACTCCACCTCCGATCTGCTCAACCGGGCCGATCACGCGGTGCTCACCGCGAAGAACTCCGGCGGCAATCGGGTCACGGTGTTCTCCGATGCGATGGCGATGGAGATCGACTTCCGCAACGACATCGAGTTGCACCTGCAGAGCGTGATCGAAAGCGGCGCGCTCGTTCTGCACTACCTGCCCGAGATCGACATGCGTACCGGCGAGGTGCTGGCTGCCGAGGCCCTGGTCCGCTGGCAGCACCCGACGCGCGGCCTACTGTCCCCCGACTCGTTCATCGGCGTGGCCGAATCCATAAATCTGGCAGGCGAACTGGGCCGCTGGGTGCTCCGCAATGCCTGTGCCGAGTTCGCGCGGTGGCGGTCCAACGGTGTCGGCCGCAACATCGTGTTGCGCATCAACGTGTCGCCGGTGCAGCTGGTGACCGACGGATTCGTCGATTCGGTGGCCGGCGTCATGAAAGAGTTCCGCCTGCCCCGCGGGTCGGTCTGCCTGGAGATCACCGAAAGCATCGTGGTGCAGGACATCGAAACCACCCGTTCGACGTTGTCCGGACTGCACAAGGTGGGCGTGCAGGTGGCCATCGATGACTTCGGCACCGGCTACAGCGCACTGTCGCTGTTGAAGTCCCTGCCGGTGGACACCCTCAAGATCGACCGCAGCTTTGTCGCCGGCCTGGGTTCGGACCCGGGCGACCTACCGATCGTGCGTGCGGTGATCGCCCTGGCCGGGGCTTTCGGCCTACAACTGGTGGCAGAGGGGGTGGAGACCGAACGGGCCGCGCTGACGCTGTTGCGCCACGGTTGCTACCGCGCGCAGGGCTTCCTGCTGTCCAAGCCGATCCTCGGCCACGAGATGGCTGCGCTACTGGCCAAAGGGCGGGTACCGGTGCATTTCTCGGCCGCGCCGCGCATGTGAGCGAGCCGACTCGCGCTTCGAGTCGTGCACCCGGCCGGAGTTGCAATAGCCCGATCCCGATCCGTCCAGCTCGAGCTCCAGCAGTTCCAAGCGGCCGAATCTGCTCGCGCTGTAGCCGACCAGACCTACCTGCACAGGCTTGCCCGGCTCGATGAGCTGATCGGCCGCCGAGTCCGAGGCACCATGAGGCTCGGTCGATACGGCAACTCCGTGGCGGGCCCGCAGGGCCAACGGACCGTCTGCGGTGTCGATCACTGCACCCAGTACCTCGCCCTCCTCGAACACGAGGCGCTGGAGCGTGCCGTTGTCCGCGGCCGGGATCTGCCGGTCGCGTGCCTGGGCCGACAACCAGTCACCGAGAACCGAGGTGGTGTCTGCGGCCGTCACGGTCTCCAGTGCGCCCAACAGCTTGACCTGAATCTCCTCACCGGTGCCGGAGCGCATCGAGGTGGTACCCCGGTCCGCCAACCGCGTGTAGAGCACGCCGTAGGGAGAAGTCAGGCAGCGCTGCGCCCAGTCCTGCAGCCGAGAACCGTAGAACGGCGCGATCCGGGCACGCCCGGAAACCGGCGTCCATTCACTGACCGCCCGGACCGTCAGCGCGCTGTCGCACTCGGCGTCGACGAGGGGCGTCAGGTCCGCCGCCAGGGCATCGAAGTACTCGCGGGTCTCGGCATCGTGGACGCCCACACCCAGCCAAGGTGTCTCCGGTCCGAGCGTGACCGGTCGAGGATCTCCCGGACGCACGACATGCACGTCGAGCCCGGCATCCGCCGCGGCAACGGCCGCGGCCAACGCCCCGAAGCCCGAGCCACAGCAAACGACGTCGACTTCGTCATCCCACATCGGCTAGTGACACTCCGCCTGAACCACGGGGCGCCTCATCAAGATCGAATTATCTTGGTAGGCACCAGAAATTAAGGTCGCCATGGCCCGCACCGGGATTCGAGGGGGATTGCCGGTGCAGGCCATGGCAACGTTTCCAGGATAGCCCTTGGCTACTGCCGACCGCCAAATGGTGGCGCTCGCCACAGCGCCCGCGACCGTGGCATGCGCCACCGCCGGGCGGGCAACCCGCGACGAACCAAGAGTTATCACCCTAAGCACGATACATACCTTTAGAATGTTATGCACGTACGGTGAAGACTTTGAGTCTGCTGGCGGTGAGATGAAATCACGAGCTGCCGCCGGCCGATCAGAGTCAGGAAAGGCCCCGTGGTGACTGAGCAGCTCGACCGGCGAGCAGAGCTGACACGCCTCCAGATCCTGCAGGCGGCAGCGCGACAGTTCGCGGACACGCCCTACAGCCTGGTCAGCCTCGACGACATCCTCGCCGACGCCAACGTCACCAAGGGCGCGCTCTACTTCCATTTCCGGTCCAAGCACGCACTGGCGGTCTCCATCGTCGAACATCGGACACTGCGTGGCCAGAAGGCCGTCGAAGACGTCCTGGCCCGCAATCTGTCCGGAGCCGAAACCTTGATCGATCTGTCGGCCCTGGTTGCCGCCGAAGACATCGGCGACCCGGTGGCCCGGGCCTGCCTGAACCTCGTCGAATCCATCGGCCGGACCGACGACGTGGGTCCGCGGGTCCTGAACGAATGGGTGCAGGGCTTCGCCGGCATCGCCAAACGGGCCATCGGCGAAGGCGATTTCACGGCCGACACCGACCCCGAAGCGGTCGCCCGCTTGTTGGTGTCGATATACCTGGGCGTACGCCAGACCAGTGACCTCGACGATCCACCGCGGTTCCTCACCGACCTCGAACACAGCTGGCGGCTGGCGATGCCCGGGTTCGTCGAGCCAGAGCGGCTCGGCTACCTGCAACAGTTCATCCGGCGTCGCACCGCAGTGGGCATCAAAAAGGTGGCTCCACTGCACCCCCGCACCAAATGATAGGAACGCCACAATGGCACGCCAGGCTCGATCCGAGCTGACCCGGCAGAAGATCATCACCGCCGCGGTCGACCTGTTCAGCGAGCAGGGCTATCCCGCGACCGGTCTCGGCGACATCATCGCGCGGGCCGAGATGACCAAGGGCGCGCTGTACTACCACTTCGACTCCAAGGAGTCCCTGGCCGAGGCAATTATCGGTGACGGCGGCACCGCCATGCTGACCACATTCCGCGTCATCGCCGAATCCTCTTCGCCTGCTTTGGAAAACACGATCCACGGGTTGTTCGTCGTGGCCGACTTCACCCGTTCGGACAAAGTCGCCCAGATCGGCATGCAGCTGCTGCGAACGTTCAGCGGTATCCACGTCGCCGCCACCCGGGTGTACACCAGCTGGCTCGACGAACTCACTCGACAATTGACCCAGGCCGCCGAGGAAGGCGATCTACGCGAGAACCTGGATGTCGCGAGCGCCGCCGAGGTGATCCTGGGGTCCATGCTGGGCGCCGAGGCACTCTCGCGCGCCACTGCGGGCACCGAACTCCGTGAACGCGTGGCCCGCACGTGGGATCTGCTGCTGCCCGCGATCGTCAGCCGGGAGTCGCTGGACTACTTCCGCGAGTTCCTGGCACGCGAGTCGCTGCGCCGGGCGAAGGCCGCGGGCTAGCCCTAGAACTCGTCGGCCCACAACTGCTCGGTGAGGTCCTCGAACGTCGCCAAGGCCACCGGATCATCGCCGCGCAACAGCGCCGATTTGCTCATCCGCGCCCGCACGATAGAGCCGTCGCGATGGACGAGCTCCACGAGCAGCCCAGCGTTGGCCCGCATCACCGAGACCGCGGACTCGTCGGCGGGCAGTGAATGGAACACCTCAGCAAACGGCATGTTCTTGACCGCATCGGCGTCGCGACCCACCATCTCGCCGAACGCACTGTTGGCGAACAGGATGGTGCCGTCTTCGGCGATCGCCAACACCGGCACCGGGAACCTCTCCAGCACCACCAGCGCAGGCAGGTTCTGCAGCAGTGCCATCGGAGATTGAGGGTCCTGACCGCTCTGGCGACGCTCCACGCCCTCGATTATCGCCTGTGACCTGGGCCGGGCACCACCGCCGGCCAGCAACATCTGGCGGCGGTGCCCCGGTGTCGGGGACCGAACGCTGAGCGGGGTGGTGTGCGTCACTTGATTAACTAGGTTTACTCTGTGGAGCGACACCAGCAGAAGGGGCAGGCATGGACCTGAAGTGGTCGACCAGCGACCAGGAATTCCGCGACGAAGTTCGCGATTTTCTCGCCAAGAATCTGACTCCCGAGCTCCGCCGCGCGGGCCAGTTGATGACCAGCGTGTATGCCGATCACGACGCCAGCATGGCCTGGCAGAAAATCCTCCACGAGCGGGGCTGGGCCGCCCCGGCTTGGCCGGTCGAACACGGCGGCTGCGATTGGAGTCTGACCCAGCACTACATCTTCAGCCGCGAATCGACCCTCGCCGGCGCCCCGTCGCTCTCGCCCATGGGTATCCGCATGGTGGCCCACGCCATCATCAAATTCGGCACGCAGGCCCAGAAGGAATTCTTCCTGCCCGGGATCCTGACCGGCGAGGTGTTCTTCTGCCAGGGCTACTCCGAGCCCGAGGCCGGCTCGGACCTGGCCGCCCTGTCGATGGCAGCGGTGTCCGATGGGGACGACCTCGTGTGCACCGGCAGCAAGATCTGGACCACCCACGCCCAGGAAGCCAACTGGATGTTCGCCCTGGTGCGCACCACCCGCGGCGCCAAGAAGCAGCAGGGCATCACGTTCGTGCTGATCGACATGACCTCACCCGGCATCGAAATCCGCCCGCTGGTCATGACTTCCGGCGAAGAGGTACAGAACCAGGTCTTCTTCGACGACGTTCGGGTGCCGAAGTCCAATGTGATCGGCACGATCGACGACGGCTGGACCGTGGCCAAATACCTGCTGGAGTTCGAGCGCGGCGGCGGCGCCAACGCGCCGGCATTGCAGGTGCTGGGTGATGAGATCTCAGCGGTCGCCACCGAAATGCCGGGACCGACCGGCGGTCGACTGATCGACGACCCGGCCTTCAGCCGCCGGCTGGCCGACGCCCGGCTCCGCACCGATGTGCTGGAAATCCTGGAGTACCAGGTACTGGCGGCGGTGGCCGAGGGCGGCCATCCCGGTACGGCGTCGTCGATGCTCAAGGTCCTGAGCACCGAGCTGAGCCAGACGCTGACCGAACTGTCGATGGAAGCTGCGGGCCCGCTTGCCCGCGCCTACCAACCGCACGCCACTTTCCCGGGCGGACCGGTGGCCGAATACGACCCGCCCGCCGACGGCTACCACAGCGGAGCCCCCTGGCAGGCGGTCGCCCCACTGCGTTACTTCAACGACCGGGCCGGCTCGATCTACGCCGGTAGCAACGAAATTCAGCGAAACATCCTCGCCAAGGCAGAACTGGGGCTCTAGATGGACTTCAACCTGACCAACGAACAGGAACTGCTGCGCGATGGGCTGACCAAGTTCCTGGGCAGCCGTTACGACCTGGCATCCAGCCGGGCCGCGGCCAAGACCGGCCCCGGCTGGCAGCCCGAGATCTGGCGGGGTTTTGCCGATGAGCTCGGCATCCTGGGCGCCACCCTGCCCGAACAAGCCGGTGGCATCGGTGGCGGCCCGGTCGAAACCATGGTCATCGCTGAGGCTTTGGGCCACGCCCTGGTGATCGAACCGTTCGTGGATACCGTGGTGGTGGCCGGTGGCCTGCTGCACCGGTCCGGCGACACGGCCGCCGCGGCCCTGCTCGAGGAGATCGTGTCGGGTTCGGCCATCGTCACGCTGGCCGCCACCGAGCAGGCCTCCGGGGACAACTGGCGCGACGTGTCCACCACCGCACAACGTGACGGCGACGAGTGGGTTCTCAACGGCGCCAAGGTGATGGCCGTCGACGCACCGCTGGCCACCCACCTCTTGGTGACCGCACGTACCTCGGGGGAACGTGCGGACACCGACGGAATCTCGCTCTTTTTGATCGATATCTCTTCCTTGACAACGGGATTCACCGCGCACCCGTACCGTACGGTGGACGATCGCCGGGCATCGGACCTCACATTTTCCGACGTCCGGTTGCCCGCCTCGGCATTGCTGGGAGCCGAGGGGCAGGCCTGGCCGTCACTGGACCTGGCCCGGGACGAGGGCGCGGCGGCGGTGTGCGCCGAGGCCGTCGGCGGAATGCGCAAGGTGCTGGCCGACACGGTCGAGTACTGCAAGCAACGCCAGCAGTTCGGTATTCCCATCGGGAGCTTCCAGGCGCTGCAGCACCGGATGGTCGACATGCACATGGAAGTCGAACAGGCTTCGGCGGCGGTCTATCTCGCCGTGCTGAACCTCGATGCCGAACCCGCGCAACGGGCCAAGGCGGTATCAGCAGCCAAGGCCACCATCGGACGGGCCGCCCGCTTCGTCGGGCAGAACGCGGTGCAACTCCACGGCGGCATGGGCATGACCGAGGAACTCGCGATCGGCCACTACTTCAAACGTCTCACCGCGGTCCAGTACGAGTTCGGATCGACCGACTACCACGTCGGCCGTTACGCGGAGCTGACCCGGAGCTGAGGGCTCGGCGGTCCGGCTGGACTGACCTGCACGCTGGACCCGCACCGAAATTGAAGCCAGGGACAGAATCGGCGCCGATCTTGTCCCTGGCTTCAGTTTCGGTGTTCTTCGGTATCCCAAACGCGGCCTACTTGGTGTTGATGAGGCGCGCGACTCCACGCATCACCGCCCGGGTGGCCTGATGCCGCACCTGATCCAGCGGTGACGGTGCCGGGGCCGCTGGGGCGGTACCCAGCCGCGGGAAGAGCGCCAGCGCATTGTCACGGTTGATCGCCTGACGGGCAAGGGAATCCAGCCCGCCGTACGTATCCAAGCCGGCGGCGAACAACTGCCCGGCTGCCAACGGCGCGAACGGCCAGTCGGAACCGAACGTGATGTGGCCGGGTTTGGCGAATGCGAGCAGCGTGGGTAGTGCGGCGGCGCTCGACGACAACGCGGTGTCGAAGTAGAAGCTCGCGAAATCGTCGAGGACGTCAGCCGGGCTGCGGCCGGTCTCCCCCGTGATGGCCACCGCCATACGGTGCGAGGCGTACGGCACGAAACCGCCGGCGTGGCTCAGGATGAATTTGATGTTCGAGTACTTGTGCCGGATCCCGTTGCGTACCAACAGGTAGGCAGCACGCGTGGTGTCGAGGAGAAAGTCCGTCGCGAACGGCGGCACACCGGGCACCGTCGGAGCGGGAAGGTCGGCCGGATGGATGAAGACCACGGCGGACCGGACGTCGAGCGCGGCCCACAGTTCGTCCTGTCCGTCCTGCCCTAGGTAGGTTCCGGCGTTGTTGGCCAGGAGCACCACTCCATCTGCACCGAGTGTGTCGAGGGCACGGATGGCCTCCGTTGTCGCCGCCTCGACGTGCGGCATCGGCAGCGTGGCGAAGAATCCGAACCGGTCCGACTGCGACGCGAACAGTTCGGCTCCGAAGTCGTTGAGATCGATGGCCAGTGCTGCCGCATCCGCCTGGTTCGGCAGGAAGGTGGTGCCCGGTGTCGACACCGACAGGATCGCGGTGGCTACCTCGAGCTCAGCCATGGTCTGCAACGAGCCCTCCGAACTCCACTCCGGCAGCGCACGTCCGCCGGCATCATCGATCCCGGCCTTCTGCAACGCCTTTCGATAGTCGGGCGGAATCATGTGGTGATGGGTATCGATTCGATTCATGATCGTCCTTCCCTAACTGTCGGCGATGCCGGCACCGGCCAGCGCCGGGACGCTGTCCTCGGCTCGCAGTAGCGAGCGGGCGCCGACCTTGAACTGGGCGAGTTTGTCGATGACGGTCTGTCCCTCCGGTGTGTGCCCCCAGATGCTGATGCCCTGGTGGGTGGTGGGTTCCCAGGTCGCCTCGTCGACAACCAACGGATTCCACCCCACCTCCCATTCAAACCCGGACGGGGTCATCGCGTAATAGGACAGTTCCCGGTCGTTGGTGTGCTGCCCAACCCCCAGCGCCATGCCGAAACCGAGTTCCCTGATCCGTTGGTATGACGTGGTCATGTCGTCGAGGTCGGCCACCTGGACGTTGAGGTGCTGGATGCGGGTGCGTATCGGGTTGATGGGTAGGCGGTTCACCGAGGCGATGGCCACCGAGTGGTGACGCTGATTGACCCGCAGGAACCGTATCTTGACCTTGACGCCGCTGATCGTCTCATCGATGTAGTCCGACAACCGGGCGTCGAACACGGTGCTGTAGTAACCGCGCACCTGCTGTGGCTTCTTGGTGGTGATCGCCACGTGCCCGATGCCGCAGTCACCCGTCACGAACCCGCCGCGCACCGTCATCTGCAGTGGCGTGACGGCGGGACGGGCCCGGGTGAAGATCTCCTGCGTCAATCCGTTGGGTCCCGGGAACCGCACGAGGCGCTCCACCCCGCGCAGAGCGGCTTCCTCTGCGCTTCCCTCGGTGACCGGCACACCGTGGCCCACGACGCGGCCGACGATGTCGTCGAACGTGGCGTGGTCATCGACTTGCCATCCGAGCGCCGCCACATCCTCGGACGGGCCACGCTGCAGCAGGAAGCGACATTCGTGGTCGTCGAGCCGGAACCGAAGGAAATCCGGCAGGACGTCGTCGAGGTGCATCCCGACCCCGTCGCGCCCGAAACGCCGCCAATCTGCGAACTTCTCGGTCTCGATGACGACGTAGCCGAGGTGGACGTTGCCGAACACGCTAGGCATGAGCGAGCTTCGAATCGGGACCGAGAAACTCGGTGACGAGTTCGTTGAACAATTCGGCGCGTTCCCACTGCATCCAGTGGCCGGTGTGCGAGGTCATCACCAATTCAGCGTTGGGCATGGCGTCGAGCAGCATCGGGCCGCCGGATGGCCGGTTCACCTTGTCGTCTCGGCCCCACAGGATCAGTGTGGGCGTCTGCAGCGTCTTGAGCCGGTTGTCGCGGGTGAGATCCATGCGCCACAGTGTGCGCAACGCTTTCGGTCCCGACGGCCTGGTCAGCGGCGGATCAGCCACCACCTCGGGATCAATGGAGGCCCGGTACCGCAGGTCGATCAGATCCTCCGGCACCGAACTACCTTCATACACAAGGTAATTACGAACGAAGGACGCGAGCTTGTCGCGACTGGGACCGTCGCCGGTGTAATAGGACAGCAGCCTGCCCAGCCCTGCGGTCGGCAGTGCGCGGGTAGTGCCGATTCCACCGGGGCCCATCAGCACCATCTTGTCGACCCGATGCGGAGTGTCCAGCGCCAACCGTAACGCTGCAGCGCCGCCGTAGGAGTTGCCGATCAGATGTGCGGTCTCGATGCCCAGTTCGTCGAGCAGGCCGCGGATCATGTCGGCGAGGAACCCGAACGGATCGCTCTTGTCGATGCCCTTCGCCGAGCGCCCATAGCCGGGCATATCGGGCACGATGACCCGGAAATGTGCTGCGACAGCGTCGATGTTGCGCGCGTAGTTGGACATCCCGGAGGCACCCGGTCCCCCACCGTGCAACATCACCACGGCGGGGCCGGTACCGGCCTCGGCGTAGAAGATCTCCCGACCCGCGACGGTCACTGTGTGTTCAGCAACTTCGGTGGTGGTCATGCGCGGGCTCCAGTCTTGGTCGGTGCCGGCCGGTAGCCGGCCGGAGGTGCGGGTAACGGCTGCCCAGATCGGGCTGCGGCATAGATGAATCCGTCGGGGCGCAACACCACCGTCGCCGCCTTCTTGCGCCGCAACCAGGTAACGAGCGTTCCGTCGAGGTCGCGGACCGCCCCGGGTCGCGTCGTGCCCCGCGGTCCGTCGAGCGCGATCACGGGCGCACCCAGATCGGTCCATGCATGTACGCCCGCCGGTGCCACACCGATGTGGAGCACCGCCCATCGTCCGGCGAGGACGTCATCGAGGCGGACCGTCGCGCCGGTGTCGTCGACGACCCATGGCTGCGGGATCTGCCAGCCCACGGCTCGATTGCCGGTCCGGGCGAACAGACCGCCGTCATACCGGGCATCTGGGATCCAATAGAGCTTCTGACCGCCGCGCAGCACCCCGGGAAGCTTGGTCAGTGCCCTCAGCGCATGGTTGCGCAGCGCGGCGATGACCCGGTTGCGCTCGGTGATCACACGACCGACGATGCAGGCTCGGCGGGTGACCTCGACGACGTGCGGTTTACGTTCGGCCTCATAGGAATCCAGGAGGGTGTCCGGCGCCCGACCGGCCAGCACCATGGCAAGCTTCCAGCACAAGTTCGCTGCGTCGCGCACTCCGGCCGACATGCCCTGACCGATCCATGGCGGCATGGCGTGTGCGGCGTCGCCGGCCAGGAAGATGCGGCCCACCCGCCAGCGATCAGCGACCCGGACATGGTGGCTGTATACCACCGCCCGGAGGATCTCGACGTCGTCGGATGTGATGCCCTGATCCCCCAACACCTTCCAGATTTCGGGCCCGGTGACCAGTTTCTGCTCGTCCTCACCGGCCCGCGCCGGGTACTCCCAGCGGTGGTGCCCCAGCGGCGTCGGACAGTCGACGGTGGGACGGTCCGGATTGCAGTGGAAACGGAGCCGATCGTGAGCATCCCATTCCCTGAGCACCTTGGTGTCGATGACAATCCATCGCTCGGCGTAGGTGTCACCCGCATACCCGATGCCGAGTTGTCCTCGCGTCGGAGAAGAACCGCCGTCAGCGGCGATGACATAGGAGGCCCGGAATCTCTTGAAGGTGTCGGTGCGAAGATCAGCCAGCATCAGCTCGACGTGGTCGGATTTGGCCAGCACGCGCAGACATTCGTGTTCGAGCAGCACGTCGACGTTGCCGAACCGATCCACTCCCTCACGCAGGACATGGTCGACCTCGGGCTGGTAGATGAACTGCTGGGGCGGGTGGCCCGAACCGCGCCCGAAGATCGTCGTCTCGATGAAAGGAACGCCGTCGGCGTCGACGAATGCCGCGGGCCGGTCGGGCAGCATGTCCTGCTGCAGTCGGTCCGCCATTCCGACCGACTGCCAGATGCGCAGCACCTCTTCATCGGTGCTGATGGCGCGGGCTCTGCCGTAGACGTCTGGATCCCGTTCGATCACCACAACAGTCAGGCCGAGCCGGCCGAGCAGGTTCGCCGCGGTGGCACCGGTTGGGCCGTAGCCGATGACCGCGACGTCATAGGTGTCCTGGATGTTCACTGCCGCCTCCGGTTGTTCTGTAGTGATCGATACGGTAATGTAGCGATCACTACAGAGTCAACATCCGGGAGCAGAAGATGTCGGAAGCACCGAAAACTCGCCGCAAGCGCGCCGACGGTGAACTGTCACGCGAACGAATCCTGGACGCCGCCACCGAGATCGCATCCGAGCGCGGTTACGAGGGCACCAGCATCGGGCTGGTCAGCAAGAAGTGCGGACTGCCGGCCAGCTCCATCTACTGGCATTTCAAAGACAAGGACGATCTGCTCGCCGCGGTCATCGAGCGCAGTTTCGGTTCGTGGCTGAACGCATGGCGCCTGCCCGAAGGGGGCGAGCCGCGGGACCGGATCAGCGCCCTGGCCACGCAGATCGCCAAGGCCCTCCTCGACTCCCCCGACTTCATCCGCCTCGGGCTCATGCTGGCCCTGGAACGGCGCCCGGTGGAACCTCGAGCCCGCGAGATGTTCATCCAGGCACGCGAGCAGGCCGCCGCATCACTGCACGAGGCGCTCGGCGAATTCACCGTGGGACTCGATGAAGCACAGATTCACCTGCTGGTGACCTACGCGATCGCCGGTGCCGACGGACTGTTCGTCGCCAAGGAGATCGGCGGCGACTCGATCGACCTGTTGGCGTTGTTCGAAATGCACGCCCAGGCGCTGTACGACACCGCCCTTCGGCTGATCGCCGCTAACTCCGGGGACAGCGCGTCGTGACCGGAACCACCTGGCCGGTGGCCATCATCGGCTCGGGCAACATCGGCACCGATCTCATGCTCAAGATCCTGCGCAGCGACGGCCAGCTGACGATGGGAGCGATGGTCGGGATCGACCCGGCATCCGACGGCCTGACCCGCGCCGCGCGGTTGGGTGTGCCGACTACCGCGGCCGGTGTCGACGGCTTGCTCGCCATGCCGAATTTCGGTGAGATCAAACTGGTTTTCGACGCCACCTCCGCCGAAGCGCATCGGGTGAACTGGGCCAGGCTCGAACCCACCGGGGTGCGGGTCCTCGATCTCACGCCCGCCGCCACCGGCCCGTACTGCGTGCCGGTGGTCAATCTCGATGATCACCTCGGGGCGCGCAACCTGAACATGGTCACCTGCGGCGGACAGGCGACCATCCCGATCGTGGCAGCGGTCGCACGGTCCGGGATGGTGTCGTACGCCGAGATCGTCTCGTCGATCTCCGCCAAGTCGGCGGGTCCCGGTACCCGGGCCAACATCGACGAATTCATCGAAACCACCTCGACGGCACTACAAGTCGTCGGTGGCGCACAGCGCGCCAAGGCGGTGATGATCCTGAACCCGGCCGATCCGCCGGTGATGATGCGCAACACCGTCTACTGCCTGGTCGAGGGCGAGGCTGACCACGCCGTCATCGACAACGACATCGCCGCCATGGTCAAGAAGGTCAGCGGTTACGTACCGGGCTATCGCCTCAAGCAGGCCGTGCAATTCGAGACGTTCGGTAGCCGGGATCCGCTGCGGATCCCGGAAACCGGCGACTTCACCGGCACCCGCGTCACCGTCATGCTCGAAGTCACCGGCGCCGCCCACTATCTTCCCGCCTATGCGGGCAACCTCGACATCATGACGTCAGCGGCCAAGGCGACTGCCGAGCACATCGCCACCATGGCCGAAACCGCCGGAGTGCCGGCATGATTCACAACCTGTATGTCAGCGATGTCACCCTGCGCGACGGTATGCACGCGGTGCGCCACCGGTACAGCATCGATCAGGCCGTCTCGATCGCCCGGGCGCTGGACACGGCGGGGGTGGACTCCATCGAGGTCGCCCACGGAGACGGGCTCGGCGGATCGAGCTGCATCTACGGCTTCGGCGCCCACACCGACCTGGAATGGATCGAAGCCGTTGCCGGCGTCGTCGTCCGGGCCGCGGTGGCGACACTGGTGCTTCCCGGGATCGGCACCGTGCGCAATCTCCGAGAGGCCCACCACGCGGGGGCCACCGTCGTACGTGTCGCCACCCACTGCACGGAGGCCGACATCTCCGCGCACCATCTGACCGCAGCGCGCGAGCTCGGCATGGACGCCGTCGGCTTCCTGATGATGAGCCACCTGGCCTCACCGGCCGGCCTGGCCGAGCAGGCTTCGTTGATGGAGAGTTACGGCGCAACGTGCGTGTACGTGGTCGACTCGGGCGGCGCGATGACCATGCGCGATATCGCCGATCGGGTCGATGCCCTACGCCAGACCCTGTTGCCGACAACCGAAATCGGTATCCACGCCCACCACAATCTGTCGTTGGGAGTGGCCAACTCCATCATCGCCGTCGAGCACGGTGCCACTCGGGTGGACGCCTCGCTGACCGGTATGGGAGCCGGCGCAGGCAATGCACCGCTGGAGGTATTCATCGCCGTGGCCGACAAGCTGGGCTGGGATCACCGTTGCGATCTGCACGGCCTGCAGGACGCCGCCGACGATATCGTGCGGCCACTGCAGGACCGGCCGGTCCGGGTCGACCGGGAGACCCTCACGCTGGGGTACGCCGGGGTGTACTCCAGCTTCCTGCGCCACGCGGAGGCTGCGGCCGCCCGCTACGACATCGACGCGCGCAGCCTGCTCGAAGAAGCCGGCCGCCGCGGCATGGTCGGTGGGCAAGAAGACATGCTCGCCGATATCGCACTGGATCTGACCACGTCGATCGAGCCTGCCGGCACGGGGCGCCCGTAGTCTGAACCGGTGAGCGTGCGGGGATGGCTGCTGCTGGGCGCCATGAGCCTCATCTGGGGCATCCCGTACCTGCTGATCAAGATCGCCGTCGAGGGCGTCTCGGTTCCGGTGCTGGTCCTGGCCCGCACAGCCGTCGGCGCGGCCGTCCTGCTGCCACTGGTGATGTCCCGCGCCGCCTGGGCTCCGGTGCTGCGGCACTGGCGGCCCGTGCTGGCCTTCGCATTCTTCGAGATCATCGCGGCGTGGTTCCTCCTCACCGACGCCGAACGCCACCTGAGCAGCTCGCTGACCGGCCTGCTGATCGCCACCGCCCCGATCGTCGCCGCGGTACTGGACCGGCTGACCGGTGGAGAACGGTTGAGCGCCAAGCGGATCACCGGCCTCGGGGTGGGCCTGGCCGGTGTGGCGGTGCTCGCCGGGCCGGGGCTGGCGGGCGGTCACGCCGGGCCCATCGCCGAAGTGCTGTTGGTGGCAACGTGTTACGCGATCGCTCCGCTGATCGCCGCCCGGTATCTGGGAGACGTGCCGACGCTCCCGTTGACCGCGGCGTGTCTGACGATCGCGGCGCTGATCTACACCACCCCAGCGATCCTGACCTGGCCTGACGAGACGCCGTCACGATCAGTGCTCATCGCACTGGCCGCACTCGCGGTGATCTGCACGGCGCTGGCATTCGTGGTGTTCTTCGCGCTGATCCGCGAGGTCGGCGGCGCGAGGGCGCTGGTGTTCACCTACGTCAACCCGGCCGTCGCGCTGGCCGCCGGCGTCATCGTGCTGGGCGAACCACTCACGGTGTACAACGTCGCCGGCCTGGCGTTGATCCTCGCCGGATCGATCCTGGCGACGCGTACCCCGCGTGATCCCGACCCACAGATCGAGGCCGAGGTCAGCCGCGCAGGCCCGCGCTGAGCATCTCCTCCACCGATACGAACTTCAACCGGGGTCGCGCTACCTGCACACCGCGGTCCCGCTCGGCAGCATCGATGGCACGCCACCCCGACCATCCGAGCGGTTCGGCACCCCGCGCGGCCAACAACGCATCGAGCGACTCGCGGCCCTCGACATCACGGCGCAGCAGGCCGGCATCGAAATCCGCCCACAGCTGAGCCACCGTCTGTTCGGCGCACAACCGGTTGGTGCCGATCACCCCACGAGGTCCACGTTTGATCCAGCCGGTCACGTATGTGCCGGGCACCGGTGAACCATTGACCACGCGGCCTGAATCGTTGGGCACAGTTCCGGAGTCCTCGTCGTAGGGCAGTCCGGCGACGGGCAGGCCGCGGTATCCGATCGAGCGCAGGATCAGCGACGTCTCGATCACTTCGGTGCCGCACCGGTCACTGCCGATCTCGAGTCCTTCGGCGCGTTCGGCGCCCAAGACGGCCGTCGGAGCGA
The DNA here is from genome assembly GCF_058536225.1 of Mycolicibacterium arcueilense. Taxonomy (NCBI): domain Bacteria; kingdom Bacillati; phylum Actinomycetota; class Actinomycetes; order Mycobacteriales; family Mycobacteriaceae; genus Mycobacterium; species Mycolicibacterium arcueilense. Next base: position 1,011,119 of record NZ_JBZTYL010000007.1, on the reverse strand, counting down.
CGCCGAACCTGAAGACCACGCGCCGGTTCCCCGGCGCCGGGGTGCGCTGGGCATATTCACGGGCGATGGCGAGTTTGAACGAGGTTTCGACGTCGTCGTGCTCGTCATCGTCGGGAAGGTCCGCGGGATCCACGACGACGTCGACGCCGTCGAGGTGCCCTAGTGCCTGGAACTCCCCCGCCGAGAACGCCGCGTGCTCGATACCGCGCCGTGCCAGGATCACCACTTCCCGAATTGCACTGTCAGCCAAGGCATCCAGCGTGTGCTGTGCGATGTCGGTGGCGGCCAGCGTGTCGCGGTCCATCAACAACACCCGGGCCACATCTAGTGCGACGTTGCCATTGCCGACGATGACTGCGCGTTCGCCCGACAGGTCGAACTGATGGGCAGCGTGGTCGGGATGGCCGTTGTACCAACCGACGAACTCGGCGGCTGCGTGGTGGCCCATCAGATCCTCACCGTCGATGCCCAGTCGCCGGCTGGTCGCCGCGCCCACCGCGTAGATCACCGCGTGGTGATGGGCCAGGAGCTCGTCGTGGTTGACGGTACGGCCGACCTCGACGTTGAAATGGCTCGCAAACCGTGGGTTGGTGAACGCCCGCTCGAAGATGTCGACGACCGACTTGGTGTGTTGGTGATCCGGGGCCACCCCCGCGCGAATCAAACCGAACGGCGTGGGCAGCCGCTCGAACAGGTTGATCTCGACGCCGTCCACATCGATCAGCTCGGCAGCGGCGTAGCAGGCGGCCGGCCCGGATCCGACGATCGCCACCCGCAATGATCCCGCCTCGACCCGCGCGCGAGATGGTGCTGCCGACACGGTCACCGGCTCGAGCGGGTGGCGCTCGAAATAAGCAGCATTGAGGTCCTTGAACCGCTGTAGTTCGCCGGGCAGGTCCTCTTCGTAGTGGATTGCGCCGACCGGGCACTCCTCGAAGCAGGCCCCACAGTCGATGCACGATTCCGGATCGATGTAGAGCATCTCGGCCGACGCGGAATCCAGCCCGCCCTCGGCCGGGCGGATGCAGTCCACCGGGCATACCGGTACACAGCTGGCGTCCTTGCAGCAGTTCTGCGTGATCACGTAAGCCATCGGACCTCCCCTATCGATCTGGGCAGATCGTACTGGACACCTGTCCGGTTTATCGACTCGAAAGCCTCGCCTGCGTGTTGATCGGCGCTCAATCTGCACGAATGACAACCTAGAAAATGTGTAGATACCGGCAGTTTCACCGAACGATTGCCATTCGCGGCACGGCTCTATATCTTGGACACATGTCCAGGCCAGAGGTGGCTACCGTCACCCGCCTACACGACGCGCAGGGTCAGCGCACCCGCACGCAGCGCCGCGTCTTCGGAGCGGCGACACAACTTCTCGACGCGCACAACGACGTCTCGGTGCCGGCACTGGCGGCCCGCGCGAAGATGGCGCCCGCGGCGCTCTACGCGCATTTCCCATCCATCGAGGTGGTGTTCGCCGAGCTGTACCTCGACCGGGTGATTCAGCTGCCGCTCGACATCGATCCCACGGCCAGCACCACCAGTCGGGTCACCGAGCAGCTCACCGCTCTCACACTGCTGATGGCCGATGAGCCTCGCCTGGCGCGGGCCTGCACGCAGGCGCTGCTGAGCACCGACGACGAGGTTGTCGACGACGTGCGTGGGCGGATTGCCGTGGAGATCACTCGCCGGATCTCGACGGCATTGGGCGGCGGCGCGTGGCCCGAGGTACTTGCCACCTTGGAATCAGTGTTCTGGGGCGCACTGCTACAGGCACAGTCGGGCGCGATGAGCTACCGGCAGATGGCCCGCCAGCTAGAGACGATGGTCTCGCTGATCGTGCCTGGGAGCTGACCGCCAATCAGCTTGTCGCTCAATACTTTCCCGGCGCAGCCACCCATACTTGCTCGAAATCCAGTACGGATGCAGCAATCTCAAAATCCGCGTCATAGTGCACCACCGTCAACCGGTGGCAACTTGCGATCACCGAGGTCAACAGGTCGGAGATACCCACTGCGCCATGCCGGCCGGCTTGTGCCAAGCGAAACTGGGCATCGAAAGCCGACTGCCAATGCTCGTCGTCCGTCGGCAGATACTCGTACGCGGCTCGACGATCCGCGCGCAGCTGCGCATACTCCGCCGCCGACCGAGCACTGTAGAGCGCTTCGGCTTCCAGGACCGCGCAGGTGGCCCCCAATCCCGCCTCGATGAGTGGACGCAGCCGATCCGAGATCTCCGGGTGCGCCATCCGTGCCGCTGCGCTCGTGTCGATGAGAAACCGTGCCGTCAGCGCCATACCTCGTCCCTGTCACGCTTGTCCGCCAGCGACGCCAGACCGCCCGACGCGAGCCAATCCGCCTGTCGCACGCGGGCCGATCGCGTTGCCGCGAGCCGCAATGCCGATCGAACCGTGTCCGCAATCCCGGTGGTTTCGAGTTCACGCTGAGCAGCCGCCAGCAACTCGTCATCGATGTCGATCAGGCGCTTCGTCATGGGTACCTCCGATATATACATCAGGCACTTTGAGTATATAGACCGACGTCAGCGCACGCTTCCTCGAATCGCGACCACTCCGCGGTGTTTGGCTGTAACGAAGAATCGGCGATCGCGTCAGCGCCGACCTCGAAGCCGGGCGCCAGTGGTGAAACGAGGCTCGCGATCTGCAGGACCGCACCGGCCGGGGAATCCTCGAAACTCTCGAATACGCGCTTCCGGATCCAGTCTCGACCGATGACGACCCCTGTAGCGGGCTCCAATTCCGGCAAGCGCAGTGCCCCACCACAGTGTTCAACATGTTGCTCATAGCGGTCGTCCCAGCACTCCGTCTGCCAGCCCGCCCACAGCCGCGGCAACCGGTCGAACACATTCTGCGGATCATCGGTATACCAGACGCCAACACGGCGCCGACCGGTGTCAATATGCACCCCACCCACCGGAATCTGACCGAGGCGCAATCGCGCAAAACCCTTGCCTGGAAGCAATTCCACGAGGGCTGCTCCGTGCCGTGCGGAACTCACGCCCCACCACAATGGCCACAATCGAAGCTCGCCGTCGTTGTCGATCACCGACACCACGTGACACGGACCGGTGCCGTGGTTGCGCGCCAGCTTCATGTCAGGGCCGCGAAGATCTTCATCCCACTTGCAGTCGGAACCGACATAGCTCGCGAGTTCGTGCGTCCCACCGTAAGCCCAGCACACCTCGTAGTGCGGCCACATCGCGACCAGGACGACGAGCATCGCACGGCGGATCGGCATGTCGCACATGAGCTCATCGCCGAAGAACAGGAGTCTCTTTTGGTCGACGTCGATAACCGCCCCACCGTCAGCCCACAGCGGACACGTCCAGTCGGTGGGCGGGAGCGCCCTCAGCGCCTTGACGTACCGCAACGCATACTCAGGCCCGAATGCCAGCGCGTCAAGCATCCTGCAACCTGCCCAATGCGAGTAGTGCAGCTGCCACTGCCCGTTCTCGACGATGACGAAATTCGCCCGATTTCCCATGACGCGTTCCCTTTCTCGCAGGACAGTTGTCTCTGCGAGCGTCTAGATAGGGTCCGACAAACCGGAGCCCCATCGACGGGTTATCCCCAAGGCGTCATTCATCCACAGGTGCGCGGCCTCATTTGCTCACGCCATCGCGGCCAACCAACCCCGGTACTCGGTGATGTCACGGCCTTGTGTGGGCGCGATATGGTCACAACCGAAACCGGTGATCCAGCGGCCGTCGTCGAGCTCGACCTTCCCGAGCAGCATCGGCGCCGGCAACTCGGCGAGGAACTCCCCCAGCGCGGCCGGCGACAACAGCCACCGCTCACCCACGATCGGTGCCCCACCCTCGGCGACACGCGTCAGGCCTGGCTTCGGCGGAACCGTGTCGAGGGCAAAGAGGCGATAGTACGGCGCGGTGGTGATCGGTCCGGCCCAGCGCGCACCTCGCCCGGTGAGCTGATGCTCCAACGGCTGCCCGCGCAGATGCGCACCGAACACCGCGAGCTCGGCCAGTGGCGCACCGCCCGACTCGGGCCAGGTCTCGGGTGACGGAACGTCGAGGAACCGGGCCGCCAGATCGGCGATGACGCCGTCGTGGAATCCCGGCGCCAGCAGGGTGATTCCGAACTGTGCCCCATCGGCCACCGTCCCTGCGGGAACCGAGATGGCGCACATGTCGAAGAGGTTGCAGAAGTTGGTGTATCGGCCCATCCGGGAGTTCACGACGACCGGGTCCGCCGCGACTTCCTCGATGCGCGGATGCTCGGGCGCGGTCGGCACCATCAGTGCGTGACACCTCTCAAGCTGCGCCAGCGCCTTGCCGCGTAGCTCGTCGACACGTCGCCGGTCACGCAGCAGGTCCGTGGCCGAATATGCGCCGGCCGCAGTGATGATCGCGGCCACGGTCGGATCCAACTCCACGTCGGCGCCCGCCGTGCTGACGAACTCCCCCACCGCATCCCACCGTTCGGCGACCAGGGCACCGTTGTAGAGAAGGCCGGCCGCGGCGAAGAAGTCGTCCATCGGGATCGGGACCGTCTCGAATCCGGCGTCCTTCGCCTGGCGTACGGCGGCGTCGAAGGCGGCCTGCCATTCGTCGTCGAGCCCATCCAGGGTGTCCGGTATCGCGATTCTGGGAGTCACCGGTGCGGCGTAGGGGACGTCGGCCGGCCACTGCCGTTGCGGCGCACCGGCACTCATCACGGCCATTGCCGACTGGGCCGTGGCCAGGTCAGCCGCGAAGATCGTCACACAGTCATAGCTCGCACACGCTGGGACGACACCCTCGGTGGAGACGAGGCCGACCGTGGCTTTGATGCCGACGATGCCCTGCAATCCGGCCGGAACCCGACCTGACCCCGCGGTGTCGGTGCCGATCGCGATGTCGGCGAACCCGAGCGCGACGGCCACCGCGGAACCAGAACTCGATCCGCCGGAGATGTAGTCCGGCCGACGGGAATCCCGCACGGCGCCATAGGGACTGCGGGTTCCGACCAACCCCGTGGCGAACTGGTCGAGGTTGGTCTTCCCGATGACGACAGCACCGGCGGCCTTGAGAGCGGTCACCGCCGGTGCGTCGGCATCGGGAATATAGCTGAAATCTGGGCAGGCCGCAGTGGTCGGGATCCCGGCGACGTCGACGTTGTCCTTGACCGCCAGCACCAGCCCGGCCAGTGGGCCGTCGGCGGCAAGCGCCGTGCGGTAATCGCTCTCCACCTCAGCCTGCGGACGTAGGTGGATGAACACCTCGTCGCGTCCACTGGCTTCGACGTTCCGGTAGATCTCGGCGATCTTGCTCACGCAGACTCCTTCCGTACGAATTCTCCTGCCGCCGCCCAACGCTCGCGCTCCTCGGCGCGGGCCGCTTCCATCTTCGCGCGGGTTGCGGCGATGTCGTCGGCGTTCGCGGCCAGGAACTGCTCGTGCTCTGCCAGCGAGAACGTCCCATCGGTGATCTCGACGTGGCCTCGCCCGGCCGCCATGTCGGCGCGTAGATCCAGCAGTTCCTCGGCGGACACCGGGTACCACTGGATCCGGTCGAAAAAGCGCAACAGCCATGGGTGTTCGGGATCGAAACCCTGAGCGACCAGCGGGTGCCGATGATTCCAGATCTGCGTGGTGCGGCCGACGAACTGGTACCCGCCGGGCCCCTCCATGCCGTAGATGCACAGGTATGCCCCGCCGATGCCGACCGCGTTCTCCGGAGTCCAGGTCCGGGCCGGGTTGTATTTCGTGGTCACCAGGCGGTGGCGCGGATCCAGCGGTGTGGCGACTGGAGCGCCCAGATACACATCGCCGAGACCGAGCACCAGATATTCGGCGTCGTAGACGATTCGGTGCACATCGTCGACCGAGTCCAGGCCGTTCATCCGCCGGATGAACTCGATGTTCCACGGGCACCACGGCGCATCGGCGCGCACGCCGTGCATATAGCGTTCGATCGCCTCGCGGGTCGACGGATCGTCCCAGCTGAGCGGCAACCGGACGGTGCGACTGGGCACCACGAGATCCTGCGCGGCAGGCAACGAGGCTTCGAGCTCGGCGAGCAGAGGCACCAAAGCCGACTGCGGCAGTCGGGCCGGGTCCACCTTGACCTGCAGGGAACGAATCCCGGGCGTCAGGTCGATGAGTCCGTCGGGCCGGTGCTGCTCCAGCGCGTGGTGCAGGGCGTGGGCACGGGCCCGCAATGCCAGATCCAGCCGCATCTCGCCGTACTCGACCAGGACGTTGTCGTCCCCGATCCGGCGATAGGTGACGTTTGTCGTGCCATCCGATGAGGTTGTGCCGGCGATGATTCCGTCGTCCACGTCTCCACCGGCGGAGAACACCGCAGGGATCGACGCGCGACGCGCGGGTCCGAAGGTGGCCGGCGCGGGAGCCGCCGTCGCCTTCACCGGGACGAACCGGATGGTGGCGCCGGGGGCGAGTTGGCCCAACTTCCATCGGTCGGCGGCGGTGACGGTGACCGGGCAGACGAAACCGCCAAGGCTCGGACCGTCCGGGCCGAGCAGGATCGGGGTGTCCCCGGTGAAGTCGAGCGAACCCACCGAATAGGCGTTGTCGTGGATGTTCGACGGATGCAGCCCGGCTTCCCCGCCGTCGGGGCGGGCCCATTCCGGCTTGGGTCCGATCAACCGGACGCCGGTACGGTCGGAGTTGAAGTGCACCTCGTAGTCATGGTTGAGCAGCGTGTCGATGTCGTTGCGCGTGAAGAACTCCGGCGCCGAATGCGGGCCGACGGTCACCGCGATGTACCAGTGGCCGGCGATGGCCGGTTGTTCCTCGGACAAGATGCGCCTACGCGTACCAGCCGGCGTCTCCGCGGTTTCCAGCTTGTCCCCCACCGCCAGCACCCGGCCCTCGTGGCCGCCGAACCGGCCAAGGGTGAATGTCGAAGCGCTGCCCAGGTATTCATCGGCCTGTAGACCGCCGGCCATCGCGAGGTAGATCCGCAGGCCTGGACCGTCCACCATTCCCACGTCGAGAACTTGACCGGCCTCGACCAGGACCGGCACCCACTGCGGTACGCGGGCGTCGCCGATGCTGACCGGTGCGGGTGCACCCGTCACACACACCCAGGTATCGGTGTCGAAGCGTAGAGCCGGTCCGCCCATGGTGGCTTCCAGACCGGGGGCGCCCTCGGCGTTGCCGACTGCGATGTTGGCCAGCCGGAAGGACACGTCGTCCATGGGTCCCGACGGCGGTACACCGATCTGCCAGTACCCGCTGCGCCCCGGCCAATCCTGGATCGTGGTGGCCATGCCGGGCCGGATCACCTCGATCGCGGTCATGGGCGCGTCACCACCATGCGCACTGCTGTCGGGTCGAATCCGTTGCACGGGTTGTTGATCTGTGGGCAGTTCGACACCAGTACCAGGGTGTCGATCTCGGCGCGCAGCGATACGGTCTTACCCGGTGCGGACAGGCCGTCGACGATGCCCAGCGAGCCATCGGGATCCACCGGGACGTTCATGAAGAAGTTGATGTTGCTGACGATGTCGGCCTTGGTCAGCCCCCACCGGGCGCCTTCGCCGACAAAGTTCTCCACGCAGGCGTGCTGGTGTTTGGTGTGGTGCCCGTAGCGCAGGGTGTTGGATTCCTGCGAGCAGGCCCCGCCGAGGGTGTCGTGGTTGCCGACCTCGTCGTCGATGATGGTCAGCATCGGTGCACCGTCGCTGTCGCGCAGCACCGACCCGGTGGTCAGGAAGATGTTGCCCTGCGCCGCGATCGTGGCGGGTGCGCTGTAGCGCACGGTGTGGTCGTCGGCCCCGTAGAACAGGGTGTCCACAGCCTGGTTTCCGTGCAGGTCGACGATGGTCAGCACGTCTCCGGCGCGCACGACCTTGGACCACGGAGCGCGGGGCGCGACGATCTCGTCGACGATGGTGTGGGTGGCGGTGAGGATCATCGGGCACTCCAGACGTCTTCGGAATTCAGGTAGGCGCGTTGGTATTCGGGGTCACGGTCAGCCACGCTGGCGCCGATCTCTGCCAGGTCGCCCGGTGCAGACCAGGCCAACACCTCCAGCGATCCGACGGTGAACTGTGCTGCCGGATCGAGTGGGTGGGCAGTGTTGGCGATCGCCACGATCAGTGGCAGATGGGTGATCAGTTCGACTGCCCTGCCTGCGCCGGCCGAACCGGTGGACACCAACGTGCCGTCGAGATCGACCCGCACGCCGTGGAAGAACGACACGCTGGGCGCGACGTCACGGCGCGTCAGCCCGTTCTTGAGGGCGGCGAGCGCGAGCAGTTCACGCCCGGCGGGACTGTCCGATTCCACTTCGCCCGCGCCGTATTTGGCCGTATTGCCGGTCAGGGTGCTGGTGCCGCACAGCGCGTCGTGGTGGCCGGACGTGTCCGACACCAGCGTGGCCAGCACCCGTCCCTGGTCGCTCAGCAGGGGATGACCTTCCGAAAGGTACGCCTGCCACGGCACTTTCACGGTGTCGGCGACGTTGAGCCGCTCCCATGGCGCGTCGGCCCGCCACAGCAGCAGGTGAGCGCATGCGGTGCCGTCCAGGTCGCGTAGGCGCAGCCGAGTGCCGCGGGCCAGCACCTTGCTGGTGTAGCGGCCACCCGGAACCGTTTCAGCCCAAGTCAATTGCTCGGGCGCCACGTTCTGCGGCGGTGTGGGCCACGCCGAGGCCGGCACGACCGGCATCGAATCGGTGATTGTCCCGGCCTGGGCCCGAGCATGGTCGCGGGCTCCGGCGGTGGTCGCTGTGGTCATCCTCAGGCTCCGATCGTGACGGGTTTGGGGTGGGTCTTGCCCCGCGGGAAGCACATTGCGCCGAGGACTATCGCGGCCGCGATGCTCAGGGGTCCCGCCCACTGCAGGATCGGCATGTCCCCGGCGGGATTGAAGATCTCGGCTCGGGGCCAGCCGAGGTTGACGATCATCACCGTGCCGTAGAGGACAGCCAGGACGTTGACCGCGATGCCGAACTTGCCGAGCGAGAACAGCGGCAAGCCTTCGGCGTCGACCTGATTGCGCTGGGCGGGCCAGCCTTTGATGCGGCGATACAGCAGCGGCGCGGTCACCATCAGGTAGGCCAGGTAGATCAGGATGATGCAGACACTGGCCAGCGTCGCGAAGATCGCCGAGTTGCCGACGTTGACCAGCAGCACTCCGATGCACAGCAGACCGATGAGCACCGACGGCCAGATCGGTGTGCCGGTGTGGCTGTTGACCCGGGACAGGATCGACGAGGCCGGCAGCCGCCCGTCACGGGCCATCGAGAACATCAGCCGCGAGGCGGCGGTCTGAATTGCCAAGGTACAGATGGTGATCGCGATGCAGACGTCGACCAGCAGCACCGTCCCCCACGGTGAGGACAACACGGTGTCGAGCACGTACGGGAGGCCTTCGGTCGCCAGGCGTCCGTCGGTCAGGCTGGGGGCCGCCATGAGGGCGCCCAGGATCATCAGACCACCGCCGAGTGCTGACACTGACAGCGCCATCCTGATGGTCCGGGGTGCGACGCGCCGGGGATTGCGGGTCTCCTCGGCAAGCTCACCGGCCGAGCCGAAGCCGACCATGACGTAGGCCGCCATCAGTCCGCTCATGATCCAGGCCCAGACGTAGCCGGGTTGTCCTCCGGCGTGACCGGTGTCGAACACGACCTGTGGACCGCGCTGGGCATGGGTGAAGAACACCCCGATTACGGCAATGACGCCGACGATCTCGCAGACCACCCCCGCGCTGTTGACGCGCGACATCCATTTGACGCCAAGACAATTGATCGTCGTGGTGAGCACCAGCAGGACGGTGCCGAGCAGCACGGCGTTGGCCGCCCCGCTCGGTGAGGTCAACGCCGGGTCGTCGCCGATGATCTGGAAGCCGGACCAGATCGTGGGCAGCACCACCTGCAGCGCGATCGCCGCGGCCGAGGCGGTGACGATCTGCGCCAGGATCATGAACCAGCCGCCGAACCAGCCGATCACCTCGCCACCCATCCGGCGGGACCACTGATAGATGGCACCCGAGATCGGATAGCGCGCGGCCAGCTCGGCAAAGCACAGTGCGACGAGGAACTGTCCGAGGAACACCGCGGGCCAGGTCCAGAAGAAGGCGGGACCGCCGAAGCCGAACCCGAGTCCGAACAGCTGGAAGATCGTGGTCAGGATGGACACGAACGAGAAGCCCGCGGCGAAGGATTCGAACTTGCCGAGCCGACGGTGCAACTGCTGGTCATAACCGAACTCGGCGAGGTCGTCATGGTCGCCGAAACGGCCGGACACATCAGGTCCCGCGGTAGCGCTGCTGGTCATAGGCGTTTCTCTCAGGCTCTGGGGCGGTGCCGCCAGCTTCTTAACTGTCACTCGATAGATAAGCCTCTCGGCGTGACCGAGCTGTCACCCGCGTGTTTCGTTCATGTAGCGAGCGGTAAGCATTGCGTTGCCGAAACCTCACCGAGCCGGTGTGCTGTCACAATCACCGACATGGCTGTGGCTGCGTTGGACGATGCCTGCCGGCGCATTGCGTCGGCGGACAACGAGCACGACCTGGTGACAGCCGGTGCCCAGGCCCGCGACGCGGTGCTCAAGGTGATCGAAGCGCGGGTCGGTGCGGCGTCGGTCGCCGCGGCGTGGTCGTCGGTCATCCGCGCGGCACTGTCCACCGCGGCGCGACTGGTCGCCCCCGGGCTCGACTGGTATGCCTCGGGCAGCGTCGGCCGCGGAGACGCACTACCCGGATCCGACCTGGAAACCCTCGTGGTCCGCGGCTCCGACGTCACGCCGGATTCCGCCCTGGCCCAGGCAGCGCACGTGCATGAACTGCTGGGTTGTTGCGGGTTCCGTGCCGACGACAACGGCGCGGTCGCCTCGCGGGTGCGGTTCAACCGCACCGCCCAGGACTGGGGTACAGGGATCGGCGGATGGGCCGCGGACCCGTCCGCCGACCGGGGTGTCGTGATGATCGGCCTGCTGGCCGACGCCGTCCCCGTCGGCCCAGCTGTCGGCGACAGCACCGACCTGCGCGAACAAGCGGGTATCGCGGTGCGGGCGCAGCCCACGGCGCTGGCGGCGATGCTGCAGGACGCCACCTTTGCCCGCGCCTACATCCCGTCCCGGTTGCGCACCCTGACGTCCGTCGACGTCCGGGTAGACATCAAACATGCCGCCGTCGACCCGGTGGTCCGGATCGCGCGCTGGGCCGCCCTCAGTTGCGGCTCGGACGCGCTGCTCACCGCCGATCGCATCGGCGCGGCCGCAGGTACCCGCTACCTCGATCCCGACGACGCCAGGGCACTGGCCAAATGTCACGCGATCGGGTCCAGCATCCGCTGGCGGGCGCGGGCCGCACGATGGGACCCCGCCGACTCCGACGACCGCATCGATGAACACGTCGAACTCTCGGATCTGTCACCCCAGGACCGCACCGCTCTGCGCAGCATCGGCCGCGAACTCACCGGCGTGCGACGCAAACTCGACTATCTGGCGTCGACGTCGACGTTCTCCGCATGGTGACTGAGCTCGGCGAGGCCGAGCGTCATGCGTTGGCCCAGACCGTCGCCGCCGAACGGCTCGAAGGCTGGCGGCCCACAGCCGAACAGATCGACTCCCTGACCGCGTTGCTCACCGGCGCAACGACGTACGGCGAGTACCTGGGACGGCATCTCCCCCATCCGCGTCCGCCTTCACGCCGGCGGGTGTTCGCGCGTCGCCGTCCATATTTCATTCCCGGAACATCGTTGCTGCGCAACAACTTCGGCGTACATGACGCCACTGTCCTGACGCAGCTGGAATTCGTGGCGACCGCAGGCCGGATCCTGCAGGTGCATCTTCGTTGCCAAGACTCAGATCTGGACGTGCGATCGTTGCACCGACAGGTGTTCGGCGACGTGTACGCCTGGGCCGGCGAGCCCCGAATCGTCGAACTCCGCAAGGGCGACAGCGCGTTCGGGCCGTGCTCACATATTCCGCGGGCACTGGCCGCGTTACAGGCCGAAATCGACCGGCTCGCCGGCGAGGGTGCCGACATCGACGACGGCACACTCTCCTACCGTCTGTCCCGGATCTATGCCGACTACAACCAGATTCATCCGTTCCGAGAAGGCAATGGACGCACCGGAACCCTGCTGCTGCATCTACTCGCCCGCCGGGCCGTACGCCGGCTCGTGCTCGATGGAATGTCCCGTTCGGAGTGGATCGACGCGTCCCGGGACTCAATGCCGTTCCGGCGCGACGGTCGCGCCGACCCTCGGCCGTTCGTGGCGGTGCTGCGCGGACGGCTGCAGCCGGCGAGGATAGTGGAAGCCGATGTCTGACGGTCTTCCCCCGCACGGCCGGGCGATCAGTGCCGACGAGGCCGACCGCCTTTGGGCCCCATGGACACCAACCGAGGTGACAAAGCGGTTGGCCGGCGTCGACGCACCGTGGTGTGTGGCCGCGGGCTGGGCGATCGACCTGTACCTCGGTGATCCACCGCGGCCACACGCCGACATCGAGATCGCCGTCCCCCGCCGCGACTTCTCGCAAATCGCCGATGCGCTAGCCGGATTCGAGTGGGACGTGGCCGGTGACGGCCGGCTGTGGTCGTTCAGCGACGTCGGCGATCATCCCGACCTGCACCAGACTTGGTGCCGCGACCCGGCCACCGGCCGATATCACCTCGATGTGTTCCGCGAACCCCACGACGGCGACCAGTGGGCGTGCCGGCGCGACCCGGCGATCACCCTGTCCTACGACGAACTCATCCGGGTTCGAGACGGGATACCGTACGTGATCCCCGAGGTCGCACTGCTCTTCAAAGCGCATCGCACGGCACCCAAGGATGAAGACGATTTCCGTCGCGTCGCACCGCGACTCGCAATCGACGCGCGGGCACGCCTCATCGGCTGGCTGGCCCGAATCTACCCGGACCACCCCTGGCTGAACCGGCTACGCGCCTGAGCGCCTAGGGATTCGGATCGGTCAGATACCGCTGCACCGTCGGCCCCATCCACGCGACCAGCTCATCGATACTCGCCGAGGCCATCGGTTCGATCTTGAGCTGATAGCGCGCGAACGCCAGACCAACCAGGTGCACGGTCACCAGCTCGACGCGCAACTCGGCATTGTCGACACCGAACTGATCCGCGATCTGCTGGGCCACCGGACCGGCAAGGGTGTCGTGTAAAAGCTTGCGCGCCAAGGGATGGATGTCCGCTGACCGGAACACCGTCAGCAAGAGATCGAAGGACGCTCCCGCGTCCCACCGCTGAACGACATCGCGTACCAGCCGTGCGCCGATCTCACCGGGTCCGTCGTCGAGCAGATTCGCCAGTTGATGCAACGGATGCTGCGGGGTATCGAGCACCGAGGCATTGAACAAGCCTTCCTTGTTGCCGAAGTGGTAGTAGACCATCGCGACGTCCACGCCCGCCTCTGCGGCGATCCTGCGCACCGTCGCCTTCTCATACCCGTCACGCATGAAGTGCTCGCGGGCCGCGTCGACGATCCGCTGCTTGTTCTGTTGGCCCGTGCGCCACCGGCCGCTACGCCCGGTCTCCGACATGGCCCGAAGTTTAGTTCAACAACCGTTGACCTATGCGGAAGACGAGGCGTAGCGTTTTCTTCAACAGCAGTTGAAGAAAGGAGCTCGACATGGCACAACGGCGACTCTGGTGGCGGCACACCATCTCGGTGCTGATCGCCCCAGCGACGATGACGATCTTCATTCCGGCCTTGATCATCTGGACGACGGGCGTGAAAGCCCCTGATCTGACCACCACTTCGGGCCTACTGCTCGCCATCGCGGGCGCGGCATTGATCGCGTTCGGCCTGTGGTTCCTGGTGTGGACGGTGATCCTGTTCGACCGCATCGGCAAGGGCGCCCTGGCCATCGGATCCCCGGTCAACCTGGTGGTGGAAGGTCCGTATCGACACGTCCGCAACCCGATGATGACCGCGGTGTTCTGCATCCAACTCGGTACCGCGGTGGCCACGGCCTCGCCCTGGCTCTTCGGCTGGTTCGCCCTGTTCTGCACGCTGACCGTGATCGCGATTCCGGTCTTCGAGGAACCCCACCTCCGCAGACGGTTCGGTGCTCAGTACGACGACTTCCGGCGAAACGTTCCACGGTGGATTCCGCGCCCGACCGCGTGGGTTCCCGCGTACACCGGCCTGGACTCCACACCGGCGCACGGCCAGCCTCGATGACCGCAGAGGTAGTGATCGTCGGCGCCGGTCCGACCGGGCTCACGATGGCGATCGAACTGGCCCGGCGGGGCGTCGCAGTCCGCATCGTCGACGCTGCCGCCGCGCCGACGACCGAAACCCGCGCGCTCGGCGTCCAGCCGAGAACGCTCGAGCTGTTCGACAACTTGGGCCTGGCGGAAGCGGCCGTGGCCGGCGGTGTCCCGGTCACGGAGTTCAATGTCTTCAGTGAGGGAAAACGATTCCTGCACATCGACATCCACGATCTCGCCACGCCGCACCCCTATCTGCTGATGCTGCCGCAACCACAGGTGGAAGCACTGCTGACGGCCCGCCTGGCCGAGTACGGTGTCACGATCGAACACGGCGTCGAACTGACCGCCCTCAGCCAATCCCCCGGCCACGTCCGAGTCACTCTGCAGCACCGCACCGGCCTGGCCGAGCAGACCCACGCGCCGTGGGTCATCGGCTGCGACGGCGCCCACAGCACGGTGCGACACCAGATCCGAGTACCGTTCGTCGGCGCGGCATTCGAGGAGAACTTCGCCGTCGCCGACGTCCACATGGACTGGACCCTGCCGTACGACATCTTCTACTCGTTCCTCAACCGGGGCCGGTTCGTCGCCTACTTCCCGATGCCCGGCAACCAGCACCGGCTCACCATCGCGTACCGACCCGGCCAATCCCCCGTCGGCGACGTGACTTTCGAGGAGCTGCAGTCCGCAGTGGACCGGTGCGCGCCTGCCGGGGCCCGCGTCGCCGAGATCACCTATGCCGGCCGGTTTCGCATCAACCAACGCAAGGTGGCCAGGCATTCTGTCGGTCGGGTGTTCCTCGCCGGCGACGCCGCGCATGTGCATTCCGTGGTGGGCGGGCAGGGCATGAACACGGGTATCCAGGACGCGTTCAACCTCGGCTGGAAACTGGCTGCCGTGGTGCACGGACAGGCTGCGCCCGAGCTACTGGACAGTTACGCCGCCGAACGCTCCCCGGTGGCACACCGGCTGGTCAAGGGCACGCGAAGAGCAACCCGGATGACCCTGTTGCGCAACCCTGTTGCCACGTTCGGCCGCCGTCATCTGGCACCGCACGTCACCGCGCGGCCCGCCGTCCAGCGGGTCTTGGAGCGCGCACTGACCCAGCTCGACGTCTCGTACCGCGACGGAGCCGGCGGCACCAACGACACGCACCTGGCAGTCGGCGACCGCTTCCCGCGCATGGAGGTACTCGACTCAACCAGGTTCACGCTGCTGTACTCCGGTCCGAAGCCACGCGGACTCCACGCAGCCATCGGGGCTCATGCGGAGCTGATCGAAGTCCGGCACGACACCGCCACAGTGGGAGGCGCGGGCCTGACGCTGGTGCGTCCCGACGGCTACCTCGCACTGCTCGACGCCGATGTTCGCGAACTCCGTGACTATCTCGACGACACCTTCACCGCTCCCGCGGCCGGGGAGCACATCGCGTAGGCGGCATGACCCGATGCCGAAGGCCCCGACACCGTGGGCCGTCGCCTCAGTCCGATGGGTCGGAATCGCGGTGCGCTTCCAGCAGCCTGAGCCACACCTCACTGATCGTCGGGAAGCACGGCACCGCATGCCAGAGGCGGTCGATGGGGACCTCGCCGGCGACCGCGATCGTGGCCGAGTGCAGCAATTCGACCACCCCGGGGCCGACAAAGCTGGCCCCGACCAGGATTCCGCGGTCGAGATCGACGACGAGCCGAGCCTGCCCGGTATAGCCGTCCGCGTAGAAGTTCGCCCCGGGAACCGTTTGACCGATGTTGACGTCGACGGCCTTCACGCGACGTCGCTGCTGGGCAGCCTGCGCGTAGGTCAGTCCCACCGAGCCGGCTTCGGGATCGGTGAAGAATGCCTGCGGCACCGCGAGGGTGTCTGCCGTGGCGAGATGCGGACCCCAAGGTGATGTGTCGAGCGGAAGCCCTTGTGCGCGAGCGCCGATGACGTTGCCGACGATGCGCGCCTGATATTTACCCTGGTGGGTCAGCAGCGCGCGATGGTTCGCATCGCCCAGTGCGTACAACCAGTCACCTCCAACCTCACGGACAGTGCAGGTGTCGTCGACATCGAGCCATGATCCAGGCGACAGCCCGATCGTCTCCAGCCCGATATCGGTCGTATTTGGCGTGCGCCCGGTGGCGAAGAGGATCTCGTCGACAACGAGACGGTCACCGTCACTCAGGATCACTTCCACCGGTTCGGCCGGCGACGTGCGCCGCAGCGCGGTGACCGTCACCTCGGTGCGCACATCGACGCCGGAAGCCGAAAGGCCCTGACGGACATGGTCGCCGACGAAGGTCTCCATCTTGGGCAGGAGGCGGGGGGTGCGCACCAACAATGTGACTTCGGAACCGAGTCCCCGCCAGGCCGTCGCCATCTCTACTCCGACTCCCCCACCGCCGACCACCGCCAACCGTGGAGGAACGTCACTGCTGTCGGTGGCTTTGCGGTTCGTCCAGGGGTGCGCGTCGGCCACGCCGGGTATGTCGGGTAGCGCCGCCGTGCTGCCGGTACACACCGCCACGGCCTCGCGGGCCGTCAGCACTCGGGGCTCCCGGCCGGCCGAAGTCACTGTGACACGGCGTGGGCCGTCGAGACGTCCGTGGCCCCGAATCAGGTCGACACCCATGGCGGCGACCGTTTCGGCCTGGCCACCGTCATTCCACTCGGTCACGTACCGGTCCCGACGGCCGAACACGCCCTTCACGTCGATGGGGTCCGAAACTGCCTCGCGCGCACCGTCTATGCGCTGGGCGTCGGCGATCGCGAGTACCGGGCGCAAGAGCGCCTTGCTCGGAACGCAACCCCAGTAAGAACATTCACCGCCGACGAGTTCGCGCTCGATAACCGCAACGCTCAGGCCGGCGGCATGGGCCCGGGCGGCGACGTTCTGCCCCACCGGGCCGGCGCCCAGAACGATAACGTCGTAGATACCGGTGTCGGAGCCCTCGGCTGGTGTTGATTCGGAGTTCTGGATGGTCAATGGTCAATCCGTTCCGTGTGTAGTCGTTGGGTGGTGGTCACGTTCCTGTAGCACCCAGGAATTGCCGTCGGGATCAACGAAGTCCGCGAAGCTCGCGTGGTCCGATCGATTCGGGTCTACGCCGGGCAGAAACCCACCACGCCACCCGCCGTCGATGTCTTTGTGCCGGATACCGCCGACGGCAACGCCTCGCCCGGTGAGCTCGTCGCGGTAACTCTCGATATCAGACACCACCAGGTAGATGCCGCGCTGGCTGCCCGGCATCGCGTCGGTCAATCCGACTCCGAACTGGATTGAGGTGCCCGACCCGGGCGGCGTCAGTTGGATCACGCGAAATTCAGGCGTCGGTGCGTAGTCCACATCGAGTACGAATCCGAGCTGGTCCCGATAGAACCGCAACGACCGGTCCGGGTCGGACACCGGCACGGTGACGACTTCGAGCCTGGCTTGGATCGTCACCGTTCGTCTTCTGACCGGCCGAGAATCTCTGCGGGGTCCAACCCGCGGTCGACGCCGTGTGGCAGGACGTTCTGTCCGGGTTCCAATTCCAGCTGCCGTCCGTCGAGGTGGACATCGACCTTGTCCGGCTCGAAAGAGATGAGGTTGCGCACTCTGGCAACCTCTGTCCAGGCCTGTGTATACGACCATGCAGCCCGGCGCCGGTCGCCGATGTCGTAGTAGCTGGCCAAACCTTTGTACGGGCAGAACGTCTGCCCCTCAACAGGTTTCAGGGCGGATTCGTCGATGTCCGCACGAGGCACGTACCAGCG
The DNA here is from genome assembly GCF_058536225.1 of Mycolicibacterium arcueilense. Classification (NCBI taxonomy): domain Bacteria; kingdom Bacillati; phylum Actinomycetota; class Actinomycetes; order Mycobacteriales; family Mycobacteriaceae; genus Mycobacterium; species Mycolicibacterium arcueilense. The sequence continues at coordinate 993,212 of NZ_JBZTYL010000007.1, read as the reverse complement.
GACCGCGAATCCCGATTCATACAGCGCCAGGGGGTGGCTCGTCTCGGCGATCACCCGGTCACCGTGACGCACGATCAGGTTCCGGGATGTCGAGCGGATGTCGATGCGGTGGTACGCATCTGCCGCGTGACCGACAACGCGTTCATCCTCTTCGAAGAACGCATCCATCGCCCGCCAGGCGAACGCGAACCGATTCTCGAGTACACCGGCGTACGAAGGAAGAGAACTGAATCGCCAGGCGGCCCGTTTGACCGTGCGCTCTACTGACCGGGCACTGAACCATTGCACCGGCCCCAGCTCGGGGTGCTCGGTGACAACCCCTTCAGCATCAAGAACCTCCGGACTTAGGTCGTCAGCAGGAAAATAAGCGACCGGATAGCGCCCCGGCTCGTGCAGCAGGACGACGTTCTGACTGTCGGCAATCCACTTGTCGCCCAACTTCACCCGCATTCGACGCCGTAGTGGCTCAGCGAACAGCAGTCGTTCCGGCAACGGTTGCGGAGTCAGAAACTGGCCGACGGACCCGGAGGCCAGTGGACCCTGTTGCCAAGCCAGTCCCATGGAATTTTCCCCGCTCTTCAAGTAACCGTCCGCATCGACCGATCGCAGTACGCAGACACCACAAGTTCGATCATTGGGTCTAATAACCCAATATTCTGGGTCACATCACCCACTTTTGTCCAGAGGTATCCCCATCCGGCCAAAACGCCGGGTCCGATCAGGACTTGGCGCTGCGCCGCGAGATCGCTCGCCTTGAACGCTTCTCAGGGGTCACCGCAAAGGACGCGACATAGTCGACCGCCGCTCCGACCACCGCACAGAACGGCTCCGGGTGACCTGTGGCGAAAGCCAGCATGGTGCCGCCCTGATGCGCAGCGACGAGCGCCACCGCCAGGTGATGCGGGTCGGCTTGCTCAACGAGTTCGCCCTTGCTGCGCATCGCACTCAGCCCGGCGCAGAACAGGTCGATCCACTTCTCGTAGCCGGCGGCCAGGTCATCAAGGACTTCGGCTTCTTCGAGAAGCTCGCCGGTCAGTGAGCCGTAGATGCACCCGCCACGGAGATAGACCGTCTCGAGTTGGCGTTCACAAGCTTTGGCCCAGGTACGAATCGCTGCGATGCTGCCGAGCTGCGAGAACTCCGGCCGCCTGTGAAACTCAAGGACGTCGTCTGCCCGTGCCGCGATCACCTGCCGGGTCAGATCCCGCTTGCCAGCGAAGTAGTGGGCGATCTGCGATCCGCTCACGCCGACGGCCCGGCGCACATCATCGAGACTGGTGCCGCCGACACCGTCACGGAACATCAGTTCAGCGGCACCGTCGATGATTCGAGCCCTGGTCGCCAGCCCCTTGCGCGTGAATCGCTGCGACGCGTCGTCAACCACAACTGTCGGCTTACGCCGGCCCCGCTGCCGACGCGGGGGACGCGCAACCCGCTCGGCGGGATCAGCGGCGAACAGGCGGAGGTAATTGACCACAAACCGGAGCGTGTCACTCAGCGGCCACTCCTGGCGGTAGGCGAATGTGAGTGTGCCCGCACCCTGATGGCCGGCGACGACAACCATCGCCAGCGCCTTGGGGTCCGCCGATGTCACCAGCACCCCGCGATCCAGCATGCGCTGAAACGACTGCTCCAGCTGGGAGATCCATTGTTCATACCCGGCGGCCAGCGCCTGCCGCGTTTGCTCGTCGGACTTCATCAGCTGACCCGCCAGCGCGTGGTAGGTCGGCGTTCCGGTGTAGCCGATCTTGCGCAGGTAGCGCATGTTGAGGTCGAGCCAGCGCTCGAAGTCGTCGAAGGTGTCCAGCCCACCGAGCATCGGCTGGCGGTGGAAACCGAGCACGACCTCCATCTGCCGTTCCATCACCGCCCGGATCAACGCCTGCTTGTCGGCGTAGTAGTGACTGAGTTGCGAACCGCTGACGGAGGCGACTTGCCTAACCTTGTCGAGGCTCAGCCCGGACAGCCCATCATCGAGGATGACCCGCGCGGCGGACTGCAGTATGCGTTCGCGGGTGGCACGGCCCTTGGCCGTAAATCCTGTGGAAGGGCCTGCGGTGTACATTTGCCGACCAGTCTACCGCCCTCCCACATTATGAGATTCATGATTAAGGCGGCACGCCGAAGCGCCGCCGCGAGCCCGCTGATCAACCAGCAATTGACGCCGCCCTCCCGCGGTGCAATATTGGGGTCAGAAACCCAAAATTGCCGACCGTCTGTCCTGGCCCTCTGGCGACTCGCCGAGCGCACAGCACGGCATCGGGAAGGAGCGGCATGGCCAGGCTGCTTTCGGTAAATGTCGGAATGCCCAAAGATGTCTCCTGGCAGGGCAAGACGATCCATACCGGGATTTACAAAGAGCCCGTCGAGGGATCCGTTCTGGTTCGCCGACTCAATGTCGACGGCGATGGGCAGGGCGATCTCAACGGTCACGGTGGCGAGAACCGGGCGGTCATGGTCTACCAGGCCGAGTCCTATGACTACTGGCGACGCGAGTTGGGGCGCGATGACCTGTCACCCGGACAATTCGGCGAAAACTTCACCGTGTCCGGACTGCCGGATGACACCGTTTGCATCGGAGATCGATACCGGATCGGCGACGCGGAATTCGAAGTCACCCAACCCCGCGTCACCTGTTTCAGGGTGGGTATGCGCCTGGGAATAGCGGACATGCCGAGACTTCTGGTAGCCCATCATCGCCCGGGGTTCTACTTCCGAGTGGTCACCGAAGGACGGGTCTGCGCCGGCGATCAGATCGTCCAAACCCATCAGGGCCGACACCGATTGTCGGTCGCGGCGGTCGACGCAATGCTCTACCTTCCAGATCCCGACAAACACGGCATGCGTCTGGCCGCCGAAATCCCTGCATTGAGCCCTGGATGGGCGCAGTCGTTCCATGAGCTGCTGTCGGCGGATCCCCCCGCCGAACCCCAACCGGCTTGGCGGGGTTTTCGTCCGATGCGCATCGGCGCCATCCGCCGCGAGACCAGCAACGTAGCGTCGTTCGAGTTGCTAGCGGATGAGCCCCTCCCCGCTCCGCTGCCGGGCCAGTATGTGACTGTCCGCATCGCTACACCCGGGCAGCCCCCGGTCGTACGCAGCTATTCACTATCGGGAGCCCCGGCGGGTGACCGGTACCGAATCAGCGTGAAGCGCGAACCTCACGGCTTGATCAGCCAGTGGTTCCATCACACGGCCACCGTCGGCACCTCTGTAGACATCGGGGCGCCGCGTGGGGATTTCCACCTTGACGATTCCCCGGGCCCGCTCATCCTGATGTCGGCAGGCATCGGTGTCACGCCAGTGCTGGCTATGCTGCATCACCTGGCGACGACGTCCAGCTCCCGACGCATCATCTGGGTCCACACCACGCATGACGAGTCCTCGCACGCGTTCCGCGACGAGATCACCACGTTGTTGATGGCACTGCCGAATGCCGAACGGCACGACTTCTACACCGCGGCGCCCGGTCGGCGGCTTGACGACACGCGGATCGCTGCGCTGGGACTGCCGGCGAACGCCACCGCCTTCGTCTGCGGACCGTCGAAGTTCATGGAAGACATGGCTTCTGCTCTGACCGCTGCCGGAATCACGCGCATCCACTCGGAATTGTTCGGTGCCCGGCAGGCGGTCAATCCAGGATCCCTGCCGACAGCGCAGGTACGTCGTCCGCACCCCCCAGCCGGCGAACCCGGAACCGGCGCTGCAGTGACATTCGCCCGTGCAGGACTGACCGTGCCCTGGTCGCCGCGATACCGCACCGTGTTGGAACTGGCCGAGGCCTGCGACGTCCCCACGCAGTACTCCTGCCGGAGCGGCGTATGCCATCTTTGTGCGACCGAGGTGGTCACCGGCAGCTTCGATTACGTCACCGACCCCCTTGACCCGCCTGCCCCCGGATCGGCCCTCATCTGTTGCGCTGCGCCCAGCGGTGAACTGGTACTGGACCTCTGATGCCCGCCGGTGGATAACCAGCGATCCGAAAGGGCGCTCTCACACTCGGTCGAGCACCTGCCGCTCCTCCTCCTGCACGGGGTCGGGACGCAGATACAGCACCAGGCAGGCACAGATGAGGATCATCGCCGTTGACGGAAACCAGATCGCCACGACAGCGGAAGCGCCGAACACCCCGATCGTGACGACCGAACGCATGCGGAGTAGGCGGCGCAGTCTGGTGGAGGCTGCCTCGTGCGAGGGTTGGTCAACCGCCTCCCAGCACAACCCCACGTATGTCACGTTGACGACAACAAAAATCAATGCGTAGAGAACGACCGGCGCCGACGCCAATCGAGTATCCGCGATCCACTCTGTGGCGAACGGGATCCAAGACACCGCGAACAGGTGCAGGAAATTGGACCAGACCAACCGAGGCGTCGTTGACTGCGCATAGCTCAACAGATGGTGATGGTTCATCCACACAATCGCGATGAAAAGGTAACTCACTGCATAGCTGAGCGCTGTGGGCCACAACGGCAGCAGCGCTCCAAATGTGTCAGCGGGCGGGGGTTTCAACTCCAAAACCAAGATGGTGATGAGCACCGCGAACACGGCGTCGGAGAACAGTGCCACCCGCTTCGGGCGCGATCGCTGCACAGTCAATGAAGCACCTCCGCTCGCGTGGGGCGTGTGTTGCCCGAATCATAACCCGATTGGGTCATCTACCCCAATACTTTCCCCACCCCGCGTCTTACACGCCGCGACTTAGGTGCATTCCCCCACATCGATGGCTCAAAAGCCAGCTACGCCAGCCGCACCGAAGCGTCATATTGGGTTGCATAACCCATTTTCTAGGTTACATTGATCTACACCACCCCCATGCACGGCCAACTTACAAGGAATCACCATGACGACATCTGCAAACCGGACGAAACTACTTGACACAGTCAATATTTCGACGATCGATGCAATCGCGGCCATCGTTGGCCGTTACGGCCTCGTAGTGGTCATCGGGTGGATCGGCGCCCTCAAGTTCGCGGACTTCGAGGCTCAACAGATTCAGCCGCTGGTTGCCCACAGCCCGTTCATGGGTTGGCTGTACAACTTTCTTCCGGTCTACCCGTTCTCCGCGCTGCTCGGCGTATTCGAGCTGACCGCGGCCGTGCTCATCGCGATCAAGCCGATCGCCCCGAAGCTGTCGATAGCCGGCAGCCTGTTGGCGATACTGCTGTTCCTCGCCACCGTCAGCTTTCTGTTCACCACTCCCGGTGTCACCGAACCCAAGGGCGGCGGGTTTCCCGCGTTGTCACTGACTGGCGAGTTCCTCTTGAAGGACATTCCACTACTCGGGCTTTCCTTCTGGACGCTGTCCGACTCCATCAAATCCGCACGTCAGCGGTCAACCCCTGCTGAGCAGTAGCTTGTTGCGCCCGAACGGCCGGGCCGATCCATCCTCGGCCCGGTCGTTCGCCGCCCGAGGTCCGTCGACAGCGGCCAATCGCACTTTCGCATCACCCTGCGTCGATCTCTTCAGGCAGGTCAGACTGGGTTGGACACTCGCGACGGCTCCCGCCCGGGATTACCCGGGTGTGAGCTCGCGTTGTCGCCAGAGACCGCGACTGAAAGTGAGAACCGTCGATGGGCACCCCACTGCACCTCGCCGTCGCACTCGATGGCACCGGCTGGCACCCGGCTTCCTGGCGCGAGCCGCTGGCCCGCCCTGCCGAAACACTCACCCCGCGGTACTGGACCGACCTGGTCAGCCAGGCCGAACACGGCCTGCTCGATTTCGTCACCATCGAGGACGGGCTCACCCTGCAGTCCGACCATCCCTTCCGCCGCGATGACCGCACCGACCGGGTGCGCGGGCGCCTCGACGCCGTACTGATCGCGTCCCGCGTCGCACCCCGTACCCGCCACATCGGCCTGGTGCCCACCGTCATCACCACCTATACCGAGCCGTTCCACGCATCCAAGGCGATCGCCACCCTCGACTACGTCAGTACCGGCCGCGCCGGGGTGCGGGTCCAGGTGGCCTCCCGTCGGGATGCCGCAGCCCATTTCGGCCGACGACGCCTGCCCGACGAACGTGCCGTACTGAGTGCAGAGTTGTTCGACGAGGCGGGCGACTACGTGGAGGTGTTGCGCCGGCTGTGGGACAGCTGGGAGGACGGCGCCGAGATCCGCGACGTGGCCACCGGCCGATTCATCGATCGGAACAAGCTGCACTACATCGATTTCCAGGGCGCCTCGTTCTCCGTCAAGGGCCCCTCGATCACCCCACGGCCGCCGCAGGGGCAGCCCATCGTCGCCGCTCTTGGCCACGTCGACCCCGCTTACCGGCTGATCGCCGGCAGCACCGACGTCGGTTTTGTCACCCCCCACAGCGTCGATGAGGTCACCGCCCTGGTTGACGCCATCGCCGCACCGCGACCTGCCGATGCCGCTGCGGTGCGGGTGTTCGCCGACCTGGTGGTTTTTCTTGACGACACGCTCGACGCGGCACGTGCGCGACACGAACGCCTCGACGAGCTCGCAGGAGCCGAATACCGCAGCGATGCCGAGATTTTCGTCGGTACGCCCGCGCAGCTGGCCGATCTGCTGGATGCCTGGCATACCGCCGGAGCCACCGGCTTCCGGCTGCGTCCGGCCGCACTCCCGCACGACCTGCAGCAGATCACCGATGTGCTGGGCCCCGAGCTGCAGCGCCGCGGCCTGTTCCGCCAGTCTTACGAGGCATCCACCCTTCGCGGTCTGCTGGGTCTACCCCGCCCGGCCAACCGCTACACGACCGTCTGACATCGACAGGACACGCGCATGAGCAAGCCCGTCAAGCAGATTCACCTGGCCGCGCACTTCCCCGGGGTCAACAACACCACGGTCTGGAGTGACCCCGCATCCGGCAGTCATATCGAGTTCGATTCGTTCGTGAAGTTCGCGCAGACCGCCGAGCGCGGCAAGTTCGACTTCATGTTCCTGGCCGAGGGGCTGCGGCTTCGCGAACAGGGCGGCCAGATCTACGACCTCGACGTGGTGGGACGCCCCGATACCTTCACGGTGCTGGCCGCGCTGGCCGCGGTAACCGACCGGCTCGGCCTGGCCGGCACGATCAACTCGACCTTCAACGAACCCTATGAGGTGGCAAGGCAATTCGCTTCGCTGGACCACCTCTCCGAAGGCCGGGCCGCGTGGAACGTCGTCACCTCGTGGGACGCCTTCACCGGAGAGAACTTCCGTCGCGGCGGCTTCCTGCCCGAGAACCAGCGCTACGAGCGAGCCGAGAGTTTCCTGGCCGCCGCCCACACCCTGTTCGACTCGTGGCGGGGCGACGAGATCGTCGCCGACAAGGACGCCGGTATCTTCCTGTCCGATGCCACCGCCGGCGAGTTCGCTTACCACAACGATCATTTCGACATCAGCGGTCGGTTCAACGTCCCGCGAAGCCCACAGGGACGCCCGGTGATCTTCCAGGCCGGAGACTCCGACCACGGACGCGAGTTCGCCGCCGCGGCCGCCGACGCCATCTTCTCGCGGTACGGGACGCTGGAAGACGGCCAGAAGTTCTATGCCGACGTCAAGGGTCGCCTGGCCAAATACGGCCGTCACCACGACCAGTTGCTGATCCTGCCCGCGGCCACCTTCGTGCTCGGCGACACCGACGCCGAAGCTGCTGAGTTGGCCCACGAGGTCCGTCTGGCCCAGGTATCCCCCGCCACCGCGATCAAGTTCCTCGAACAGCTGTGGAACCGCGACCTTTCCGCTCATGACCCCGACGGGCCGCTACCCACCGTCGACCCGCTGGTCGGTGAGAACACCATTGCCAAGGGCCGGGCCAGTGTGCGTATCCACCGCGACCCGATCGCGGTCGCCAACGAGTGGCGCGCCAAGGCCGAAGCCGAGAACCTGACGACCCGCGAGCTCATCATCGAGGTCACCGGACGACAGAACTTCGTCGGCTCGGCGACCACCATTGCCGAATCCATCAACCATCTCGTGCAGTCGGATGCCAGCGACGGCTTTATCCTGGTCCCCCACGTCACGCCCGGCGGGCTCGACCCGTTCGTCGACCGCGTCGTGCCGCTACTGCAGGAGCGTGGTGTGTTCCGCACCGAATACGAGGGGACGACGCTGCGAGAACACCTCGGACTGGAGCTACCCCAGCCACGTCAGGATCGCACAGCCGCAACAGGATAGAGGCCTACTCGGGGGCGTCGGGCTCGGCGCGGCTCTTGTACTCCCAGCTCGCCCCCGCGGTCAGCGTGCCGGGTTCGAGCTCGGTACGTCCGGCGTCGCGGACATGCACCGTCTGCGCGAGGATCTCGTCGGGCTTGCCGCCGATCACGATGACCGGGTGCTCGTATTCGATGCCGTAGAGCTTGAGCGCGGCGTGCACGGCGTGTGCCGCGGCCTTGCCCCGCGACATCTTCGCGTTCGAGTTGACTCTGATCACCAGCCGGCGTTCCGGCGCTTCGGTTTCCTCGGCGTCTTCGGCATCCATGGCCATCAGCCTACGGCCGCCATGTTGCACGACCCGAACTTGATGCTCCTATTGATGTCAAGCGATTTGGAGCCAGTGTCTGTAGGTCTCGGCGAAGCTGTCGTCGCGCTGTAGGCCGCGTTCGATACGAGAGATGACGGTGGGCCAAACCCCGAAGTGGTTGGCAGCGGCGGTGACGGTGATGTTTTTGGCTTGCCGTGCTGGGCGCAGGTCTGCGTAGTCGGGTACGGCGATCTGGCGGGTCAGCAGTTTGAAGATTTCTCGCGCTATGGCCCGCTTGAGTTTGCGCAGGACCTCCATCCGGCTCTTGCTGTGGCCGTTGTTCAGTTGGCTCTGGGCATAGTCCTTGGTCGGCTGATGGTGGGACAGTCGCACCAACGCGACGCGATGCAATGCGTTGTTGGCGGCGCGGTCCCCGCCGCGGGAGAGTCGATGTCGGTTGGTCTTACCCGACGACGCAGGCACCGGCGCCACTCCACACAGCGCAGCGAACGCCGCCTCACTGTGCAGTCGGTGCGGGTTGGCCCCGGCGGTGATGAGAAGTTGGGCTGCGGTGTCCGCGCCGACGCCGTAGGCCGCGCGCAGCCCGGGATTCGCTTGGGTCACGAGCGCATCGATCTGCGCTTCGAGTGCCTCGGCTTGGGTTTCGAGGAACTGCACCCGCTGGGCAAGCAACTTGGCCGCGACGAGCAGCGACTGCGCCCACGGTTCGACCTGTGCGTCAGGGCGGCACCGGGCGAGTGCCTCGATCAACTTCAATGTCGTTAACCCACGGTACTTTTCACGCACCACATCCGGCGCCGAGACCAACATGGCCTTGAGCTGATTGATGACTGCGGTGCGGTGTTTGACCGCCGAACGACGAGCAATATGCACAGCCCGCAGCCCCGCGGTGGCATCGTCTTTGGGGGGTGGCCAGCCCATCGCCGGCCAACGCGGTACGGGCAGCACTGTAGGCGTCCAGCGGGTCGGACTTCCCTTTGAGCCGGCGGGTGGACTTGAGCGCCCGGGTGACTTCTACGACCTCGATACCGGCAGCGGTCAGTACACGGGTGAACCCGGCCCCGTAGCTGGCGGTGCCCTCGACGCCGATCCGCTCCACCTGTCCCAACGAGGTCAGGAATCGGATGGCCGCGGCATAACCGGTGCGCGTGGTCGGGAACTCGCGGTCACCGATCACCGCACCAGTCATCGAGATCGCGGCGACGTGCATGGTATCGGCGTGAGTATCCACACCGGCGACGACGAGCACAGATTCTGTCAAGATGATGGTGTCCCTTCTGACCAGCGTTAGGTGGGGCACACACCGGCCAGGGCGGGCAGACAAGACATTGATGAGGAACGGCCAGGCTCCTGATTAGGTCATGTCCGTCCTGTCCGGCGTGAACAAGACGCGCACCACACAGGCCGGACAAATCAAGCTAAAGACAACCCAGCAGGGCGTCAGTCAGACCCAGAGTCACGACCTGCGCGGTAACGCTCTTCCATCATCAATGTCGGACCCCTCTGCTTTGATGGTGTCATGTCTTCGGGCGCAGCTTCTTTCACTGGTGGGGTGAGCCCAGTGCAGCGGCTGGAGATGTTGTTCGACGAGGTCGCCGAGCTGACCGGCCAACGCAACGCGATCGACGCACGCATCGTGGAGATCGTCGCCGAGATGGATCGCGACGAGCTGTGCGGCGCCACCGGCGCCCGCTCGATCGAGGCGTTGGTGGCCTGGAAAACCGGAATCACTCCACGCAACGCCGACACCGTCGTGGCCGTCGCGCGCCGACTCGAAGAATTCCCCCGCTGCGCGCAAGGAATGCGTGAAGGCCGGCTGTCGCTGGATCAGGTCGGGGTCATCGCAGAGAAGGCCGCCGATGGCTCCGATGAGCACTACGCCGAGTTGGCCGCCGTCGCCACCGTCCGCCAGTTGCGTACCGCGGTCAAGCTGGAACCACGCCCCGAACCCGAGACCCGGGCCGAACCCGAGCGTTCGATCACCAAGATCGTCGAGGACGAGTACACCACCTGGCGGATCCGGTTGCCGCGGTTGGAAGCGGCGAAATTCGACACTGCCTTGCAGTCGCATCATGATGCGGTGATCGCCGACTGGAAACACGATCACGACATCGACGGTGAAGCCGAGCAGGCGCCGCCGTTCCCTGGCCTGGTGGACGCGTTCATGAGCCTGGTGGAGGCCAGCTGGGACGTCGAGGCGGCACGCCGCCCGCACGGGCAGCACACCACCGTGGCCGTGCATGTCAACCTCGACAAAGACGGCGACAAACCAGTTGCTGCACTGCATCTGGGGCCGCTGCTGACCGGGGATGACCGGCGCTACCTGCTCTGCGACGCCACCTGTGAGGCCTGGTTCGAGCGCCAGGGGCAGGTGATCGGCACGGGCCGCACCACCCGGACCATCAGCCGCCGCCTCCGCCGCGCCCTCGAGCACCGCGACCGGTGCTGTGTCGTCCCGGGCTGCGGATCCACCCGTGGATTGCACGCCCATCACATCGTGCATTGGGAAGACGGCGGACCCACCGAACTCCACAACCTCGTGCTGGTGTGTCCATTTCACCACCGGCTACACCACCGAGGCGGCATCACGATCACCGGCCCCGCCGACCGACTCGTGGTCACCGACAGCACCGGCAAACGGTTGCTGGGCAGGTCGCTGGCCCGTCCACCCACCACGCCCCCACCCGATGTCCCGCCGTGCCCCGGACCTACCGGTGAGCGCGCGGACTGGTGGTGGTACACACCGTTCCAACCCAAACCACCGCCTAAAGTCGCTTAGCCCGGCGGGCAGCACGGATGTACTCAGCCCTGGCGGGCAAACACGCTCTGCCGAATGTGCGCAGCAAGCATTTCCGGTGCACTGACCTGTGGGAAGTGTTTGCACATCAGCGGACTGATTGGACACCCCGCCTTGACCGCGAGCACCACGTTGTCGAGAAACGTGACGGCCGGAGTGAGGCCCCCAATGGTCCACGTGATCGGCTTGCCGACGAGGTCCTCCGGTGAGTGCGATGGCAATAATCCCGGCGCCAGGTATCGCCGGACCCACGTCACGTAGTTCTGCGCCAGCCGCGCGTGATACTCATCGCCCAGCGCTTCCCATGCCGCGACGTCGTCGTTCATCATGTTGGCGAACAGGAACTGACAGCGCTCGACGACGGCGGCATCGTCAAGTGTCAAAAGATCCGCCAAAAGTGCGGCTGCCCCGGCCATTGCCACTTCATGGACCACGACGTTCCTGACGAGGTCACCGTGGCCGACCACCAAGTCGAGCACCGCAACGCCGCCGGAGCTGCAGCCGAAAAAGGTAGCGGGATGAGTCCCCAAAGAGTTGACGAGACAAGCGATCTGGTCACCAAGTTTCGATACCGACACATCGTCGGCAGTCTGGACGCGACTCCGCGAGAATCCCGGCATGTCGAACGTGAGCACGGTGAACTCGTTGGCGAGTTGGGCCGCCACCCGGTCGAACGACGCGCAGTCACCTTCACCGGAAGGCACCAGCACGACCGGTGGCCCGTCGCCGCGCATCTCGCAGTACCAGTCAATGCCATCGACCTTTTGCTGGAAACACCGCACTGTCATCACACTCACCCCGCTTGACCACAGGGAACCGGTCATTTGAGTCATACCACTCGCGCCCGCAATTGGTGCAAAAGTTCGCTGATTCAATGCCGCGCAGCGAAACCACCACGCGTCACGGCTCGTCGGAAACCACTTCCCGCAGGAACTCCCCGCCGTGGATCGCGGCCAGCAGTGAGTTCTCCGAGGTGCGGTTGGCGGTGAAGAGCAGCTCGTCGCCGGCCTCGAACACATCGTCGAGCTTGGGCAACCGGACCTTGTTTCCGCGGACGATGGTGACCAGCGCGGTATCGACGGGCAGGTCCAACCGGTCCACCCGTTGACCGACCACCGGGTTGTCTTCCGGCAGCGTGAGTTTGGTCAGCTCAACGCGGCCGCCGCGCAACGTCATCAGCCTCACGAGATGCCCGACGTCGATGGCTCCCTCGATGCCGGCGACCAACGATCCCGGCGTCGACACCGCGACATCGATGCCCCAGTCCTGACCGAACAGCCACTGGTTGCGGATGTCATTGATCCGGGCCACCACCCGCGGCACCCCGAACTCGGACTTGGCCAGCAACCCCACCACGAGATTGGACTTGTCGTCACCGGTCGCAGCGATCAGCACGTCGGCGGTTTCGATCCCGGCACCCTCCATGGCCGAGAGCTCGCACGCATCGGCCAACAACCAATCCGCGCCCGGCACCGTGTGCGGTTCGTAGCGCCGGTACAGCTGCTCGATCAGCAGCACCTTGTGGCCGTTGTCGAGCAATTCACGGGCCACGGAACGGCCCACATTGCCCGCGCCGGCAACCACGACTCGCATCTTCCGTTCGCCCACTCGGCCATTTTCCCCTATCAGCACGGCGCACTTGCGACCCTTCTGCCTGATTAACTAATTCCCGATGAGCCTGAACCAGCTGTACCTGACCTTGCTGACCGGCGGCATCGTGCTGTTGGCGAGCATCATCGGCACGCGCGTGGCGACCCGCATCGGCTTCCCCAGCCTGCTGTTTTTCCTGGCAGTCGGCATGGTGCTGGGCGTCGACGGGATCGGGCTCGACTTCCACAACGTCGAGCTGGCCCGCAACGTGTGCACCACGGCGTTGGCGATCGTGCTCGTCGAAGGCGGCTTGACCACCCGGTTCTCCGATATCCGAGGGGTACTGGCGCCCGCGGGCGTGCTGGCGACCCTCGGCGTGCTGATCAGCACCGCCATCACCGCCGTCGGCGCGCACCTGCTGCTGGGCGTGGACTGGCAACTCGCGCTGCTGCTCGGGGCGATCGTGTCCTCCACGGATGCGGCCGCGGTGTTCTCGGTGTTGCGGATCCTGCCGTTGCCCCGACGCCTGGCCGGACTCCTGGAAGCAGAGTCCGGCTTCAACGATGCGCCCGCGGTCATCCTGGTGCTGACGTTCAGCGTGGTGCCGTTCGTGTTCCACCCCGAGGGCGCCATCACCGACCTGCTCTACGAACTCGTCACCGGCTCTCTGCTCGGCTTGGGTGTGGGGTTCGCCGGGGCGTTCGCCTTGCGCCGCATCGCACTGCCGGCCTCGGGGCTCTACCCGATCGCCACGTTCGGGTTGGGCTTCATCGCATTCGCCGCCGCAGGCAGCGCCCATGCGAGCGGCTTCATCGCCGCCTACCTGTCCGCAGTGGTGCTGGCCAACTCCGGCCTGCCACACAAGTCGGCCACCCGATCGTTCGCCGAGGGAGTCGGCTGGCTGGCCCAGATCGGACTGTTCGTCCTCCTCGGGTTGCTGGTGAACCCGCACGATCTGGCCGGCGACATCATCCCCGCGATCGTCATCGGGCTGGTGCTGTTGCTCATCGCGCGGCCGGTGTCGGTGATCCTGTCACTGGCCGGATTCCGTATCCCGTTGCGCGAACAGCTCTTCCTGTCCTGGGCGGGCTTACGCGGTGCGGTGCCGATCGTGCTGGCCACGTTTCCGATCGTCGCGGGCGTGCCCGACAGCTACCGACTGCTCAACATCGTGTTCGTGCTCGTGGTGATCTTCACCCTGATACAGGCGCCCAGCATCCGATTCGTGGCCAACGCGCTCGGGCTGATCACCCGCGACGTCACCCGCGAGATCCAAGTCGAAGCCGCACCGCTGGACGTGCTCGACGCCGAGCTGTTGACCATGACAGTGCAGCCCCATTCCCGGCTGCACAACGTCACCATCCTGGAACTGCGGCTGCCCGACCCGGCAGTCATCACGCTGATCATCCGCGACGGCCGTACCTTCGTTCCGCTGCCGGACACCCGCATCGCCGTCGGCGACGAACTGCTCATCGTCACCACGAGCAAGACACGGACGGCCGCCGAGGCCCGGCTGCGTGCAGTGAGCCGGCGCGGCAAGCTCGCCTACTGGTTCGACGAATACGGGCTTGAGGACTGACGTCCGATCAGGCGGGACCGGATACGCATTGTCGCCACGTGGCCGGCCCGACGACGCCGTCGACGTCGATGGCGCGGCTCTTCTGGAACTTGCGCACCGCCGCGTCCGTGATCGGGCCGAAGTCGCCGTCGACATCGATGGGGGTGGCTTGACTCAGGTTCACCCTTACCTGCACGGCCTTGACGGCCTCACCGGTGCTACCCGGGCGGACCGTGATGAACAGCCGAGTCCAGGTAACCGGTCCCACGATGCCGTCGACCTTGACGCCCTGACTGCCTTGGAATACCCGCACCGCCGCATCGGTGAGCGGGCCGAAGTCGCCGTCGACTTTCAGACCGAAACCCCTCGCGCGCAACAGATGCTGCAAGATCTTGACGAAGGCACTGTCGGTACCCAAGCGCAGTTCGATCATCGTGTCCTGTTGCGCGGGGTCGTCGGTGAGTGGGTTGAGCAACTCGGCTCGCCCGTCGAAGGCGAACAGCAGCAAGTCCGTCATGCGGAAGGTGAGCCGATCGGGCCCCAGGTTGGGACGCCAATGTGGTTCACGCACAATGGAATACTTGCTTCCTTCCATCGCCCGGTGGAACACCTCGGCCACAATGCGGCCACCTACGCCGGTGAGCCGCCCTCCACCGAACACCTCGGCTTCCCGCAGGATGTAGAACCACAATGGGGTGTTGGCGACGAGTTCGTTGCCCAACGCGGCAGAAAGACCGTTCAACTGAGCACCCCCGTTGCCCTTGAGGATCTGCTCGGCGTTGAGCGCGGTGACGTTGGCCAGTGCTGCCATCTGCTGGCCGCTGGCGAGCTTGACCATGTTGGCCCGCATGAGGTTCCGGAACGCCAGGTTGGCTTGAAGCGGCGGTACCGGGACATTGGGGTCGCCGCCGAATGAGCCCGGCGGGAGGGTCGCGAGCGGATCGGTCAGTCTGGTGTCGATCCTGAGCGCCCGGTTGAACTTGGCCTTCGGTACCACCAAGTCTGGACGTCCCGCCTCCGCGAAGTCGTACAACCGGCGGAAGTCGGCGATCCACGTGGACGGCAAGGGACTGTTGCCCGATAGTCCACCGCTGGTTCCCGAGAACGCGAACAGCGCCGACAGAGTTCCCTGCCCGTTGTCGAATATCTTGTTCCAGTTGTAGGCCGAGCGAACCATACTGTGGCCCATGCGAAATGCCGCGACGGAGAACTCGATCGGCATGGTGGGGCTATCGCCTGGAATCGGTGATTTCTCGAAGAGCTTGCGACCGTGGGTGAAGACGTCGTGCACGATGCCGGGGTCGACGATTTTCGGTAGATAATCGTGTAGCAACATCCACTGGTAATGCTTGACGACGAGCGCGCGCGCCGTCTCGAACACTGCCGGAGCGGGAACCGGGCCGAGGGTGTCGAGCACCCGGTTGTGGAACCTGATGAAGGCAAGGTGGGTCTGGGCCACCACCAGGTTCTCATCGTTGCGATGGTCAGGTATCACCGCCGTCTTCCGCGCTGGGTCGCGCGGCAGGTCGAAGCCGTCGAACCCAGGCAGGATCGGGCCCTGCCCGATGGTGCTGCCCATCTTCAGGTGCAGCCCGTCGGTGTAGAACTGCGGGTCTTTGACCGGACCGCGCTCGTAGAGCGAATCGAGATCGAGTGTGGGCGAACGGCCCTGGACAAGCTCGTCGACCGTGAGGTCCGATCCGAGCGGAGCGACAGTGTCATCCCTCGTCAGGTCGTGATCGGCGAACTGACCCAGATACGTGTATCCGGCCGGAATCTCACCGTCCTGATCCGACGGCGGTTCGGTCATCGCCTTGGCCAATTCAGTGATCAACCCGACGCTGGCCGGCGTGCCTTTCGGCCCGATGCGCGAGAAGCGGAACTTGCCGAGCAAAGCTGTATCGGATATCCGTGTCACCGCCTCCGCCGCCAGGGTGCGGGTTTCGTCAGCCGTTTCCAGCGTCACCAAACCCTCACCGACGATGTAGAAGCTGTCTCGACCGTGACGCGTCATGATGCCCCCCCGCAATGCGATGACTGTTGGTGATCGCCAGTCAACTCCGGGCACCGCGGCGTTGGCGTGAGTAGTGCGCTACCCGAATTCAGCCCACGCCGGCCGTCCGCCGCCCCAATCCACTTCGCTGTGGCGTCGAGCACATCCACGCTTCTCGATTTGAAACACAACCCTCCCCCAAGGGTAGAGTTCGGCTACGACGCCGAACGTGGCGGCCGCACGTCCGCGCCTGCAGGCCCTGCGACCGTAATCGATTGCATGTTCCGGCAATAGCTTTCACGCAACGACGCGTGTCTCGACTGTGCCCACATCCGCCCTCCGTGTTGGACCGAGGGCACTGAAACGGAGTTGTGTTGAAACGATCGACCGATGCGGTGACGCCGCACGAACAGCAGTCGGTGCTCACTGCGCTCCGTTCGCCGCGCCGGTTGCGCACCGAGGTCCTCGCCGGCCTCGTGGTGGCGTTGGCCCTGATCCCCGAGGCGATCTCGTTCTCGATCATCGCCGGGGTGGATCCGCGGATCGGACTGTTCGCCTCGTTCACGATGGCGGTGACCATTGCGATCGTCGGTGGCCGGCCGGCGATGATCTCGGCGGCGACGGGTGCCGTCGCCCTGGTGGTGGCCCCGCTGGTGCGCAGTCACGGCCTGGACTACCTGATCGCCACGGTCATCCTCGCCGGAGTGCTGCAGCTGATTCTCGGTGGTCTGGGGGTCGCGAAGCTGATGCGGTTCGTGCCGCGCAGCGTGATGGTCGGCTTCGTGAACGCGTTGGCGATCCTGATCTTCCTGGCCCAGTTGCCGCATCTGCTCGGGGTGCCGTGGCTGGTCTACCCGATGGTCGCGGTCGCCATCGCCGTCATCGTGGCGCTACCGAAACTGAGCACCGCGATCCCCGCACCGCTGGTGGCCATCGTGGTGCTCACCGCCGCCACCGTCGGATTCGGCTGGTCGATTCCCAACGTCGGTGACGAGGGGCAGTTGCCGTCGAGTCTGCCGTCTCTGCTGATTCCCAACGTGCCCTTCACCCTGCACACGCTCGGAGTCATCGCGCCCTATGCACTCGCCATGGCGGTCGTGGGCCTGCTGGAATCGCTGATGACGGCCAAGCTGGTCGACGACGTCACCGACACCCACTCCGACAAGTCCCGCGAGGCGCTGGGCCAGGGCGTGGCGAACATCGTCACCGGATTCTTCGGCGGCATGGGCGGCTGCGCCATGATCGGGCAGACCATGATCAACGTGAAGGCATGCGGCGCCCGGACTCGGATCTCGACGTTCCTGGCCGGCGCGTTCCTGCTCGGTCTGGTCGTCGGCCTCGGCGATGTCGTGGCCCAAATCCCCATGGCCGCACTGGTCGCCGTGATGATCATGGTGTCTGTCGGGACCTTCGATTGGCACAGCATCAACCCGAAAACGTTGCGGCGCATGCCCAAGAGCGAAACCGCCGTCATGCTGGCCACGGTCGCGGTCACGGTGGCGACCAGCAACCTGGCCTACGGCGTCGCTGTCGGCACCCTGACGGCTATGGTGCTGTTCGCCCGCCGGGTCGCCCATTTCACCGAGGTGGTGGATGTCGACCATCCCGACGAGGACACCCGGGTGTATGCGGTCCGCGGCGAGTTGTTCTTCGCCTCCAGCAATGACCTGGTCTACCAGTTCGATTACGCCGGCGACCCCGACAACGTGGTCATCGACATGAGCCAGGCTCACATCTGGGATGCGTCCACCGTGTCCACTCTGGACGCCATCACCACCAAATACGCCGCCAAGGGCAAGACCGCCACCATCGTGGGCATGAACGAAAACAGCGCAGAACGGCACGCGCGACTCAGCGGCCATGCCACCGCGGCGCACTGACCGTCACAGGGGGAAGCGTTGAGCAGCCAGGATCACCTACAGATCGGCGAGGTCGCCGCACGAACCGAGTTGTCCATCAAGACAATCCGGCACTACGACGAGGTCGGCCTGGTTGTCCCCTCGGCACGGTCCGCCGGCGGCTTCCGCCTCTACACGGCCGACGACGTCGACCGACTGCTGGCGATCCGTCGCATGAAACCGTTGGGCTTCACCCTCGATGAAATGCGAGAACTGCTCGACACCCTCGATACCCTCAACTCCCCCACCTCGACCGCCGCGCAGCGCGCCGCGGCGACAACCTATCTGGCCGAATGCCATACCCGAGCCCAGGAAGCCTGCGCCAAACTCACCCGGCAACTGGCATACGCACAGGAACTGACCGAGCAACTGGCGCACTACCGCTGAGCCGTTTGATCTGCGGGCAGGCGGGTATACCGCGCGCATGCCGATGTCGAGCCCTTTTGCGGTCCTGTTCGACGTTGACGGGACGCTCGTCGACACGAACTACCTGCACGTGCACGCCTGGGCGCGCGCGTTCCGCGAGGAGAACATCGACGTGGAGTCCTGGCGGATCCACCGCAGCATCGGCATGGATGGCGACAGCCTGGTGGCAAACCTGTCCGGGGATGCGAGTGACGCTGTGCAGCAACGCCTCAAGGACAGGCACGGCAGCCTCTACAAAGACAGCACGGACCTGATCGTCCGGCTTCCCGGAGCCCGCGAATTGCTCCACCATCTCGCAGAGCGAGGGGTGCGGGTCGTGCTCGCCAGCTCCGCGCCGGAAGACGAACTCGCGATCACCCGAAAGATTCTCGACAGCGACGACGCCATCGCGGCAGCGACGTCATCGAAAGATGTCGACACGGCCAAGCCCGACCCGGACATCGTCGAGGTGGCGTTGAAGCGCGCCGGCGTGTCCGCCGAGCAGGCGGTCTTTGTCGGCGACGCAGTGTGGGACGGCGAAGCCGCCACCCGCACCGGCGTACCGTTCGTCGGCGTACGGTGCGGCGGAGTCGCCGACTCTGAGCTCGAAAAAGCAGGTGCACAAGCGGTTTTCGATGATCACCATGACCTGCTCCAGAATCTGGACTCCACCGCCATCGGCGCCCAGATCCGCGAGGCGGAGAGCCCGACACGTTGAACCGGGCGGGCGCGTCGACTTGACGCCGAAGGTCGAACGCGTGTTCTAATGTCTGCGACCGCCAGCCCGCTCTTGCAGACGATGTTGAGAAGGAGTCCGCCGTGACGATGACTGTAGACACTCAGGCGCCAGAAACGTTGACCACCGACTCCGACACCCCTGCTGACTTGACCACCGCGCCCGCGTCCGACGGCGCTGAAACTTCCGTTGACGAGAAGCCTCGGAAGGCCCCGGCCAAGAAGGCGCCGGCCAAGAAAGCCAAGACCATCGAGCTGACGCTCACCGTCACCGGCACCGCCCACGGTGAATGGCACGCCGAACTCAAGCAGGGCACCACCTACCTGGCGCGCAACGTCGCGGTCGCTGCTGCTGCCGTCTCGCGCGCGGCCAAGGAGCTGCACGAGGACCTCTCCACGCCCATCGACGAGGTGATCGAGGAGGCCCGATCACAGCAGGCCGCCAAGGTCGCCGCACTCGAAGCCGAACTCGAAGCTGCGCGAAAGGTCTTGTCCGACTTGGAGTGAGCACCCTGTCCAGTCTGGCGATTTTGCATCCTGTCGGCGTTTCGTACCACCGAGACGGCGTTCAATCGCAGCAGACTCGTCCACGTCAAGGCCTACATCCGGGTGTCGTGGCGTTTCGTCGCTACAACTACCGCGAATCGCAAGGCCAACGGGAGATCAATATGACTGGCGCCAAAGGCATTCCATCGGTTCCGCAGGTCTACCCGAACGGCACCTGCTACTGCGGATGCGGCGAAACTCCGAAGCACGGCCGAAGCATCGCCTGCCCTACCGTCTAGTGGCCAGTGACAGTGAGATAGACACGGGCTTCGCCTGGCTGCGACTGTCCCGAAATGACAGTGAGGTTGTCGATAGCGGCGAGTTGGGTTCCACCAATCTGCAGATTCGACAACGTTGCACATGCCATGCCATCCGACAGAGTCGACACCTGGAGTCCTTGGCATGTCGTCGGCCTCATTTTCAATCGCAGCCCGTCGACTTCGACTGGAGATATTGGCAGCGGAGAGGTGAACAATCCTTTATAGCTCGCACTTCCCGAACCGGGCGGTGGCATTTCAATCATCGATACCAGCGAATAGTTATCAGGAACGCCAATCCCCATTTTCTGCAATTGGCTTCGAGTTTGGGGCTCGTCAAGGGACTGCTTCTCGAATTTGACCTCATCTGAACAGCCCACCAGAAACAGCATTGCTATCGTCAAGATTGATGGCATTGTCCGCATCGTCAACGTAAGTACCTCGACTCTTAGCCTAGCCGTAGTTAGGGTATGTCCGAATAGTGCTCGTACCAGTGGCGTCGAACCCTCGTGCCCATCCGATATCGCGCAACGTCGCCAGGCTGTCGATCGCTTCGGTCTTCATGCCATCCATGACGCCACCCCCGCTACTGCGTGGATGAGCGTAGTCGATGTAATCGTAAATGTAGTAGCGCTGATGCACGACCGGATCCTGTCCCGGCCCAGCCTCGACCTGGGTAACGACTTGAACTGAGTAGCGGCCCAGTGCGTAAACATTGTCGGGCTCGCTGGTCCCTACGACAGTCCAACCCGATGCCGCCCCCTCTTGTGCTGGAGATCCACCGAGCACCTCGGTGTACACGGATTGGCCTGACAGGGCAGCGTTTGCAAGAGCGGTCGTCCGGGCAGACTCGAGAACATCCGGTAGCGCCGGGGCCCCCTCGTAGCCGCTAGTCAGGTCCTTAGCGAATGCATCCGTTTGCGCCGTGCTGAACCGAAGCGGTTTGGCCATCGAAGGATCTCGCCCACCCGACTCGTTCGCGAGGAAATGATCGATCACGTCAGCCCCAGTAGCCCAACCGCGCAGGCGCAGCCAAGCAACTGCCCGACTATCCGGCTCTGGCGTGTCTCTGGTGGAGCGGCTAGTGCCTGAGCCTCCGACGGACCGACGGCTCTCGTAGCAGGTAGCCCGGCCTTCCAGCAAAACGCAAAAACCCGCCCCGACCGAAGTCAGAGCGGGTTTTCAAACGTGGAGCTAAGGGGATTCGAACCCCTGACCCCCACACTGCCAGTGTGGTGCGCTACCAACTGCGCCATAGCCCCGTTTGTGGTGCCCCACGAAGTTACACCACGGCTACCCCAGGTTCAAAATCGCTGGTCAGGGAACCTCTCCACCGGCCTCCGGCCCCAGCGCGCGGGCCGGAGTGTGCTCGGCAGACGGCCTTCCGCGGGTCTCCGGAGCGAAGACCCAGCCCAGCGCAGCCACCAGGAGAATCACCCCGCTGATCACGAAGGCCCACGAGAACGACAGGTACTGCGCGATCAGCCCGACCAGCAGCGAGCCGCCGACCGATCCGACGTCGGCCATCATCTGGAATGTCGCCACCGCGGTGCCGCCGCGGGCCTTGTTTCCGATGATGTCGGCCACCGCGGCCTGCTGTGGCGCGGTGAAGATGCCGGTCGAGAAGCCCGCGATGTAGGCGCTCACCAGAAACAGCGTCAGCCCGTCGGTGAACCCGACCATCACGGTCGAGATCCCGGCCGCGGTGAGCCCCACGATCAGCAGCAGGCGTCGCCCCACCCGGTCGGAGAGGTAACCGCTGGGGATCACCGCCGACACGTTGCCGACGGCGAAGGTGGCCAGCGCCAGGCCTGCCATCCCGGGCCCGCGGTGCAGTACGTCGACGATGAACAACGGCACCAAGGCAATTCGGAGCCCGAAGGCCGACCACCCGGTGGCGAAATTCGACAACAGCGCGGCCCGGTAGGCGCGGTTGCGCAGCGCCGTGCGCACGGTCACCTTCGGACCTTCGTCGGGTGCGGGCGCGGCCAGCGACGAGTGCCGCAGGCTGATGAACACCACCGCGGCCGCCACCAGCAGGGCGGCACCGTAGATCACGAACGGCGCGTTCAGGCCGAGCCCCGCGGTGAGGCTGCCGAGTACCGGCCCGCCGACCGAGCCGACCAGAAACGCCGAGGAGAACATGCCGGCCACGCGACCGCGGGCATCCTCGGGGCTCACCCGGATCATCAGGCCCAGCGCCGAGACGAAGAACATGGTCGAGCCGACACCGCCCAGGGACCGGAACAGCAGCAGCTGCCAATACGTCTGCGCGAACGCGCAGGCACCCGTGGTGACGGCGACGATCAGCAGCCCCCACACGTAGATCCGGCGCTCCCCCAGCCGCTGGATCAGGACCCCGGTGGCCGGGGCGAAACACAGCCTCATCAGGGCGAACGCGGTGATGACGAAGGTCGCGGCGCTGATGCTGACCCCGAAGTGGCGGGCGTAGGCCGGCAGCACCGGCGCCACCACGCCGTAACCGAGCGCGATGACGGCGTTGGCGACGATCAGGACCCAGACTTCACCGGGCAGCTTCGCCTTGGTGTCGGGCTGACAGTCGCCCTCCGTAACGCTCACCCAATGACTGTATTAACCACATCCTTGGCGGCCTCCTGCACCTCCGCCAGATGGTCAGGACCGAGGAAGGACTCGGCGTAGATCTTGTAGACGTCCTCGGTGCCCGACGGCCGGGCGGCGAACCAGGCGTTCTCCGTCGTGACCTTCAGCCCGCCCAGCGCCGCCCCGTTGCCCGGCGCGGCGGTCAGCTTCGCGGTGATGGGTTCACCGGCCAGTTCGGTGGCGCTGACCTGCTCGGGTGAGAGCTTGGCCAACCGTGCCTTCTGGTCCCGGTCAGCCGGCGCATCGATGCGTGCATAGGTGGGCGACCCGTAACGTTCGGCCAGTTCGGCATACCGCTGCGACGGCGTCGACCCGGTGACCGCCAGGATCTCCGAGGCCAGCAGCGCCAGGATGATGCCGTCCTTGTCGGTGGTCCAGGTCGACCCGTCCATGCGCAGGAACGAGGCCCCCGCGCTCTCCTCGCCGCCGAACCCGATACCGCCGCCGATCAGCCCGTCGACGAACCACTTGAACCCGACCGGCACCTCGACCAGCTTGCGGTCCAGGCCGGCCACCACCCGGTCGATGATCGAACTGCTCACCGCGGTCTTGCCCACCGCGGTGGCCCCCGGCCAGTTGGGCCGGTGGGTGTAGAGGTAGTCGATGGCGACGGCCAGATAGTGGTTGGGGTTCATCAGCCCGCCGTCCGGGGTGACGATGCCGTGCCGGTCGGAGTCCGCGTCGTTGCCGGTGGCGATCTGATAGGTGTCGGGGTGGCCGATGACTTTCGAAACAAGCCCAGCCATGGCATTCGGTGAACTGCAATCCATCCGGATCTTGCCGTCGGTATCCAGGGTCATGAACCGCCACGTCGCATCCACCAGCGGGTTCACCACGGTCAGGTCGAGGTTGTACCGCTCGGCGATGGCGCCCCAGTAATCGACGCTGGCACCGCCGAGCGGGTCGGCACCGATGCGGATGCCCTCGGCCCGGATCGCGTGCAGATCCACCACATTGGCCAGATCCGCGACGTAGGCGTCGAGGTAATCGTGACGCTGGGCCATCTGCACCGCCCGCGACAGCGGCATGCGTTTCACGTCCTTGAACCCGTCACGCAGGATCTCGTTGGCGCGCTTGGCAATCCAGCTCGTGGCGTCGGTGTCGGCGGGGCCGCCGTTGGGCGGGTTGTACTTGAAGCCGCCGTCGCGCGGCGGGTTGTGGGATGGGGTGACGACGATGCCGTCGGCCAGGTCGGCGTCGCGGCCCCGGTTGAAGGTCAGGATGGCGTGGCTGACGGCCGGTGTTGGGGTATAGCGATCGGCCGAATCGATCATCGCCACAACGTCATTGGCGGCCAGCACCTCCAGTGCCGAGGCCCAGGCCGGTTCCGACAGCGCGTGGGTATCGCGGCCGAGGAACAACGGGCCGGTGGTGCCCTGCGCGGCGCGGTACTCGACGATCGCCTGTGTGGTGGCCAGGATGTGGCCTTCGTTGAACGCGGTGTCCAGACTGGAGCCGCGATGCCCGGAGGTGCCGAACACCACCTGCTGGGCGATGTCGTCGGGATCGGGCCGCCTGGTGTAGTACGCGGTCACCACCTCGGCGATGTCGATCAGATCCTCGGGTTGAGCCGGTTGCCCGGCGCGGGGATTGGCAGCCATGGTTCCCGATTTCCCTCCGACAACTAGCGTTCGACGGTCACAGCAAGCCTTACACAAGTCGGTTACAAGTGTGGCCCGGCAACGTGTCTGCCGTGAACACTCCGATGCAACCCACACGGCTCGTCAACGTCACCGCGCGGCGTCCCGGCGACCCCGAGCCCGACCTCCTCGGTATCAGCCTTGCGCACCGCGCCATGG
This sequence comes from Mycolicibacterium arcueilense, assembly GCF_058536225.1. NCBI lineage: Bacteria > Bacillati > Actinomycetota > Actinomycetes > Mycobacteriales > Mycobacteriaceae > Mycobacterium > Mycolicibacterium arcueilense. The sequence continues at coordinate 968,575 of NZ_JBZTYL010000007.1, read as the reverse complement.
TCACCGACGTCGGCCGCGTCGCAACTTTGACCTCGGCTTTCGCGGACGGAGGGATGACGTGCACGCCCCGACGCGCTCGCGCCGTCGCCCGGTATGTGAACCTGCTGTGCGACTCGGTTCATCACCACCACACGACGGAGGACCAGATCCTGTGGCCGATGATCGAAGCCTCCGCCGGCGGGAGCGTCGACCTGACCGAGCTGACCGAGGACCACGCGGCACTCGACCCGCGGTTGGACCGGTTGCGCGCGCTGGCGGCCGGGTTCCGGCTGAATGTCGGCGACAGCGAATCAGCGGCACCGCTGGCCGCCGGCCTCACCGAGCTGCACGGACTGCTGCATGAACACATTGCCGACGAAGAACGGGAGATCTTCCCGGTGATCCGGCAGTACGTGTCTGTCGACGACTGGGCCGCCGTCGAAAAGGCTGCCCAACGGAGCGGGCGGATGTCGTTCGACGGACCACGCACCGTGGCGGTGATGACCGAGCAGGAGCGCGTCGCACTGTCCGAAACCGTTAGTCCGATACTGCTCGCGCTGATCACCGTGTTGTCGGTGCGCCACCGGCGATTCGACCGTCGGGTGTTCGGCTGAGCACCCGGGCGGCGTCCGCCCCGAGACGCTGACGGAGGGCAGCGGCATCGGCGCGATACCGGCGCGCCTGCTCGGCATTGCCGGTCAGTTCGGCGACGGCGGCCAGCGCCTCGTCGACGGGTCCGGTGAGCAGGGTGCCGTTGTCGAGCCCAGCCATCCGCCCGGAGTAGGGCAACAGCTCTTCGGCAGTCGCCTTGGCGACCGCCTCGTCGCCGATGGCCGCCGACGCGTGTGCGCGCAGCGTGGTCATCGCCAGCCAGTAGTAGGACCGCTCCACCGGCTCGCGCTGGGCCCAGACCTGTTGTGCTTCATCGGTTCTTCCCGAGGCCAGCAACGCCAGGACCGCGGCGTCGGTGACCGTCTTCGACACCATGTTGTGAACGGCGAGCAGTTCGTCGGCCAGCGGAGCGAGGTCGTTGCGGAACAGAGCCCCCGTCAACCGTCCGACGAGCGCCATCAACGCGCCGTTGGGCGCGCCGTGTTCGGACAGTTGAGCGGCCGCCGCAGCGTATCGGCGCTCCCCCTCGTCGGGCCGGCCCGCCAGCACCGTCAACTGCGCCTCGAACACGTCGAGCACCCCCAGCAGGTAACCCAACTGGCCGGTACCTGCCCGCGCCACAGCGAGATCGACCCGGTCCAAGGCGGCAGCCAGGTCCGAGCGGCCCGCCGCGGACAGGAACAGCAGCCACTGTGCGACCGCCTCGTAGTCGACCGCACCGCACTCCTGGGCCACTGTGAGCAGTTCGGCGGCCGTCGTTTCCCGTTCGGCGGCAAGATCGGGGCCCAGTGCGGCGAAGGCACGGGCGTTGAGCACCGCGCACAACAACCGGCCGTAGACGTCGGGAGCCTCGGCGTGCGCCGCACGTGCCAACGCCAGTGCCTCCGAACTCGCCTGCAATGCGGCGGGCGTATCCGCACCCTCCAACTCGGCGAACAACGTCGACAGCAGTCGCGCCCGCACGGGTCCTGGATGATCGCGAGCAAGTACCCGACGAAGCGGCACCACGATGTCCTCGTCGGCTGCGTCGGTGGTCCGGAGCCGCCACACCAGCGGGGCATCCCACAGGGTGAGCGCGCCGACCGTCAGCGCGCCGTTGTCCACTGTCAGCGCCAACGTCCGCTTCTGTTCGTCGCGCGCCGAAACGACATCCCCGGCCCGGGCCAAAGCCGCGACCAGTCCACAGCGGGCGAGAACCGCCCGCTCCAGCATGTCCGGCTGCGGGACTGCGGGCCGGACTCCGACGAGATCCAGCATCCGAACGGTCGCCCGCCACTGCCGCACCGATTCCGCCGGTGCGCCGACGGTGTCGGCCTCGCGGGCAGCAGCCATCGCGAAATCAGCTGCTGCACTTGCTGTGTCGGGCGTCGCTGCGGCCACGGCGTGATAGGCGAGTGAGGAGGAGTCCGCTGAACTTCCCGGCCGGCGCAGTAGTCCGAGGGCCGCAGCGTGCAGCCGGGTGCGGCGCAGGATGGACATGTCGTCGTAGATCGTGTCGCGGATCAAGGCGTGGGCGAACCTGGCCCGTCCCGGCGCCGGCTCGTCGAGAAGCCCGGCCAGCACAGCCGGTTCGAGCGCGTCGAGCAGATCCTCTGAGTTGCCTTGCGCGAGATCGCCCAGGAGGTCGAGATCCACGTCGCGGCCGAGCACCGCAGCCTGACGCAGCGCCGTGGCGGTCGGCGCGGGCAGCCGGGCAAGTCTGCGCCGCAACACATCACGCACCCCGACCGGCACGCCGCCCTTGCCGGCTTCCACGCCCTCGGCAACCATCAACCGGGCCAGTTCCCGGATGAACAGCGGATTGCCGCCGGTCCGCTCCCGCAGGAGTCGCAGCGTCTCGCCGGATAGCGCCGAAAGGCCGTACTCGGCAGCCAGTTCCGCGGTGGCCGGCTCGTCGAGGCCCGCCAGTTCGAGGTGGACGGCGGCGTGGTTGGCCAGCGCCGCGCGGGCCGCCTCCAGCTCCGGCCCCAATTCGGAGGACCGGTAGGTACCGACGATCAGTACGCGATGACCACCGAGTCGATCGGTCACGAAGCGCAGCAATTCCAGCGTCAGGCCATCGGTCCGGTGCAGGTCATCCAGCACCACGACCAGCGGTCGGCGGGCCGATACCTGCCCGAGGAGGCCGGCAAGCGCGTGGGCCACCCAGAACGTGCCGCCGCTGTCGGCGCTCGCCGTCCCGCCGTCGTGCAACAACGGGCCCAACGCCGCGACCTGATCGGGTTCGCACGAGGCCACGAATTCACGGATGACCTCCGTCCACGCCCAACCCGGCGGTGCACCGTCCACCTCCGGGCAGCGTCCCGAGGCCACTGCCCAGCCGGTCGCGCGTAGCCGCTCGGCGGCGGTATCGACAAGTGTGGTCTTGCCGAGGCCCACCTCGCCACAGACCCACAGCACGCGACCGCCTTCGCGCTCAACCGTTTCCGCGGTCCGTGCAATCGCCGCCAGTTCAGCGGTCCGCCCACACGAGGGTGGCGGCTTTCGTCCGACCCGCGGAATCGCGACAGGCCTCTCTGCCAGTGGGATCGGCTCAAGGTGATCGGCCTGCTGCAGGATGTCGCGTTCCAGGTCCCGCAGCGGACGCGCCGGTTCGAGCCCGAGGTCATCGATGAGGTGTTCTCGGGTACGGCGTAAGACGTCCAGCGCCGCCGACTGATGACCGGTGCGGTAGAGCGCGGTCGCGAGCAACCCGGCCGCAACCTCCCGGCCCGGGTGATCGCGGGCGTGGCGCTCCAGAACCCGCACGACCGTGGCATCGCGACCCAGCACCGACTGTGTCTGTGCATACGATTCGGTAGTGGCCAACCGCAATTCGGTCAGTCGGGCCACTTCAGGGGCCGCCCACAACGCGTCGGCCACCTCCGCATAGGGCTCACCCGACCAGCCCTCGAGCGCATCTGCGAGCAGTCGCGCCCGCTCGGCAGGGTCGGCTTCCTTTTCTGCCGCAGAAACTTTCGACTCGAAACACCACACGTCGACGGCCTCGGCCGGCAGCCGCAGACAGTATCCCGGGGCAGCACTGACGATGACGCCGGCCACGGTACGCGGCTCGCGCCACGGCTCGAGCACGCGACGGAGGTGCGAGATGTAGGCCTGTAGCGATGACAACACTTTCGGCGGCGGCTCCCCCTCCCACAGGTCGTCGATGAGCCTGTCGACCGACACCACTTCGCCGTGTGCGGATACCAACCGCGCCAACACCGATCGCTGCCTGCGACCGCCGAGTTCCACGGGCTCGCCGGCCACCCACGCCCGGATCGGCCCCAGCGCAGCCACCCGCACCGCGGAAAGTGCGGAATTATCCGGGGCCGTCATAGTGAGCCGACGATAGCTGTCGGGCTCGCGACCGACATACTTTGCATCATGACCCGTCACGACGGCCGCGAACTCGCCGCAGTTTTCGTCGGCGGCGCGCTGGGCACCCTCGCCCGCGCAGGACTGGCGGTGCTCGCCGCACCCGAACCCGGACATTGGCCGTGGCCGACGTTCATCGTGAACATTCTCGGCGCGTTCCTGCTCGGCTACTTCACCACGCGACTGCTGGAGCGGCTGCCGGTGTCCAGTTACCGCAGGCCGCTGTTGGGTACCGGGGTATGCGGCGGGCTGACCACTTTTTCCACGATGCAGGTCGAGACGGTCACGATGCTCGGACACGGCAACTGGGCGTTGGCCGCGGGATACACCGCTGCCAGCATCGCCGCCGGTCTGCTGGCGGTGGCGATCGCAACCGCGATGGTGCGTCGGGCGGCGGTGCGCCGATGACGACCGTCGTGGTGTGGACCGGCGTGATGCTCCTGGGCGGCGTCGGAGCGGTCTGCCGGTTCCTGCTCGACCGTGCGGTGTCCGCGCGCCACACCCGCGGCTTCCCGTTCGGCACCCTGGCGGTCAACCTCAGCGGCGCCTTTCTGCTCGGCTTCCTCGGCGGACTGGCTCTGGACCGGCACGCCGCACTGCTGGCGGGCACCGCGTTCGTCGGCTCCTACACGACGTTCTCCACCTGGATGCTGGAAACCCAGCGCCTCGGCGAGGAGCGTCGGGTCTGGCCCGCAGTGGGCAACATCGGTATCAGCGTGGCGCTCGGCCTGACCGCGGCATGGCTGGGCATGTCTCTCGGGAGCCATTTGTGACCACCACCGACTACCTCAAGCTGACCGCGTATTTCGCCGAGCGGTCGCGTCACGAACACCGCTTCGTCGCCGACGCGCTCTTGGATCTGTACGGCGGCAGCGACATCGCGATCAGCGTGATGCTGCGCGGGATCTCCAGCTTCGGTCCGCACCATCACCTGCGCACCGACGAGACGTTGACCGCCTCTGAGGATCCGCCGATCGCCATCGCCGCTGTCGATGCCGCCGACAAGATCTCCGCGCTGGCCGAGCAGACCGTCGATCTCATTCCCCGCGGTCTGATCACTCTCGAACGGGCCCAGCTGATCCGTCGCGGGTCGCCCGCGCCGACCGTGACCGATACCTGCAAGCTGACGGTGTACGTCGGCCGTCATCACCGGGTCGGCGGAGCTCCGGCCTACCGTGCGGTGTGCGACCTGCTGCACCGGCGCGGCTTCGCGGGGGCCACCGTGTTCCTCGGAGTCGACGGCACCGCGCATGGTCAGCGTCGACGCGCGGCGTTCTTCGCCCGAAACACCGACGTGCCGCTGATGATCATCGGGCTCGGAACCGGGGCGCAGGTGAACGCCGTACTCGGTGAGCTCACCGAACTTCTGGCGAACGATCCGCTGCTCACCGTCGAGCGGGCGCAACTGTGCAAGCGGGGCGGGCAGTTGCTCACCCGCCCGGCCGAACTTCCTGCCACCGACGCCCAGGGTCGACGGCTGTGGCAGAAGTTGATGGTGCACACCTCGGAGACCGCGCACCACGACGGGGTGCCCATCCACCGGGCGATCGTCCGCAGGCTGATGCAGACCGGTGCCGCCGGCGGCGCCACCGTGCTGCGCGCGGTGTGGGGTTTCAGCGGCGACGACAAGCCGCACGGTGACCGGGTGTTTCAGTTCGGGCGTCAGGTGCCGGTGACGACGATCGTGGTGGACACCCCGGAACGGATCGCCGGGGCCTTCGACATCATCGACGAACTCACCCGCGAGCACGGCGTGATCAGCGCCGAGATGGTGCCCTCGGCGACTGTGGTCGATGCCGGCCGGCGCTTCGGCGGCACCGATCTGGCGCGCTTCAGTTACTAATCCCACAGCAGGCTTGGTAAGGCTAGCCTAGCTTTCCTTCGCCGTGTACCGTGCGACCCCATGCAGTCGACAACACCCGAAGCGGTCAGCGCCGCCCTCACCGAGATCCTCCGCGACGACATGAACGTCGATGTCCGCCGGGTGACCAGGGAATCCCGCCTCGTCGACGACGCCGGCCTGGATTCGGTGGCCTTCGCCGTCGGCATGGTGGCGATCGAGGACAAGCTGGGTGTCGTCCTGTCCGAAGAAGACCTGCTCAGCTGCGACACCGTCGGAGACCTCGAGGCGGCCATCCTGGCGAAAGTGCCTGCCGCGCAGAGCAGCCAGTGAGCGTGCTGGCCACGGCGCTCGCCGCGTCGTTGACCGCGAGCGACGCCGATCTGGTGATGTACGACCAGGAGGCGCGCACCTGGACCCGCCACCCCTGGGCACAGATGTATGCCCGTGCCGAGAACGTCGCCGAGCAGATCGGTCACGACGGTTCGACGGCGGTCGGCGTGGTCGGTGAACCCACCGTCGAAGGCATCGCGACGGTCCTCGGCGCCCTCCTTTCCGGCGCAGCCCTTTCGGTACTGCCCGGCCCCGTCCGAGGCGCAGACTCCGGCCAGTGGGCGCAATCCACTCTCAAGCGGTTCGCCGACATCGGCGTGGGCACCGTATTCAGCCACGGCGACTACCTGAATCTGCTGGAAAAGGCCGAGCCGTCTGTCGCCATCCACGACGACGCCGCGGTGGCACACGATCGACGCTCCACAACGCTGCCGCTGGGAACCGGCCCGTGCGCGGTCCTGCAAGGCACGGCGGGTTCCACCGGCACGCCACGCACCGCTCAGATGGCCCCTTCGGCGGTACTGGCCAATCTGAATGGACTGGCCGAACGGATCAGCCTGTCGTCCAGCGACATCGGCTGCTCCTGGCTGCCGCTGTACCACGACATGGGCCTGACCTTCCTGCTCACCGGGGCGATCCGCGGCATCGAGGTCTGGCAGGCGCCGACCGCGGCGTTCGCGGCCTCACCGTTCAGCTGGGTGCGGTGGCTTACCGAGAGCCGTGCCACGCTGACCGCCGCGCCGAACATGGCCTACGGGCTGATCGGCAAGTACTCCAGGCGGCTGACCGATCTCGACCTGTCGGCCCTGCGGTTCGCGCTCAACGGCGGCGAGCCGGTGGACTGTGAGGCGACGAGCCGGTTCGGCACCGAACTGGCCCGCTTCGGCTTCAACCCCGGGGCCCTGTCCCCGTCCTACGGCATGGCCGAATCATCCTGTGCCGTCACGGTTCCCGTTCCCGGCCGCGGAGTGGTGATCGACGAGATCACCGTCACCACCGATGCCGGTTCCAACCGGCAACAACTCGCGGTCCTCGGTGAGGCGATTGCCGGGATGGAGGTGCGCCTGCGCCCCAGCGAAGACAACGCCGGCATCGTCGACCGCGAGGTGGGCGAGATCGAGATCCGCGGCACCTCGATGATGTCGGGTTACCTCGGCCAGGAACCGCTGCACCCCGGCGACTGGTTCGCCACCGGCGATCTGGGCTACTTCGTCGACGGCGGACTTGTCGTGTGTGGACGCACCAAGGAACTGATCACCGTCGCCGGACGCAACATCTTCCCCACCGAGATCGAACGAGTTGCCGCCCAGGTCAAGGGCGTTCGCGAAGGTGCGGTGGTAGCCGTCGGCGCCGGCGAGAAGGCGGTCCGGTCCGGTCTGGTGATCGCGGCGGAATTCCGCGGCGCCGACGAGGCCGGAGCCCGCAGCCAGGTCATCCAACAGGTGGCCTCCGAATGCGGCATCGTGCCCGCCGACGTGGTGTTCCTGACACCGGGCTCACTCCCCCGCACCTCCTCGGGCAAGCTGCGCCGCCTGGAGGTCAAACGACAATTGGAGACAGCGAAGTCATGACCGCCACCGTGCCCACCCCGTCACCGGCCACCACCTCGCTCGACGAGTACCGCGATCTGCTGGATCGGGTGTTCGACGACCAGGTCAAGGCATGGACCGCCGAAGCTGAAGAGACCGAACGCTTTCCGCGTGCACTCATCGAGCACCTCGGCCGAAATGGGGTGTTCACCGAGAAGTGGGGTGACGGACAGCAGCCCGACGTGGCCAAGCTGATCGAATTGGCCTACGCACTGGGCCGCAACGGTTCCTCGGGCATCGGCGTGGGTGTCAGCCTGCATGATTCGGCCATCGCCCTGCTTCGCCGGTTCGGCAAGTCCGATCACCTCCGCACCATCTGCGAACAAGCCGTCCGCGGCGAGGCCGTGCTGTGCATCGCCGCCTCGGAAGAGTCCGGCGGTTCGGATCTGCAGATCGTGGAGACCGAAGTCCGCACGGCCCGAGACGGTTTCGAGATCAAGGGCATCAAGAAGTTTGTCTCACTGTCACCGGTCGCCGATCACATCATGGTGGTGGCCCGCAACGTCGACCACGACCCGACGAGCAGGCACGGCAACGTCGTCGTCATCGCCGTCCCGACTTCACAGGTCGAGGTGCAGACCCCCTACCGCAAGGTCGGCAACGGCCCCCTGGACACCGCCGCAGTGCACATCGATACCTGGGTGCCGGCCGACCATCTGGTGGCTCGCGCCGGGACCGGGCTCGCCGCGATCTCCTGGGGCCTGGCCCACGAACGGATGTCGATTTCCGGGCAGGTGGCCTCCGGGTCACAACGCATCCTCGGAATCACGTTGGCACGCATGATGAAACGTCGCCAATTCGGTCACACGCTCTTCGAGCACCAGGCGCTTCGGATGCGGATGGCTGACCTGCAGGCGCGGGTCGACATGCTGCGGTACGCCCTGACCGGGGTGGCCACGCAGGGCAAGCTCGACCTCCGCGCCGCCGCGGCCTTCAAGGTGACCGCGGCACGCCTGGGCGAGGAGGTCGCCTCGGAGTGCATGCACATCTTCGGCGGCTCCGGCTACCTCGTCGACGAGACCCCGCTGGGCAAGTGGTGGCGCGACATGAAGCTGGCCCGGGTCGGCGGCGGCACCGATGAGGTGCTGTGGGAGCTGGTGGCCGCGGCCATGAAGCCCGACTACGACGGGTACGCCGAATTCGCCGGAGCCTGAACGAATCCCGCTACCCGGCGGCGCCGAAGGCGTCGTCGGGTGTGCGCGGCAGTGCATAGAGGGCCATGCGGCGGTTCGACATCTCGTGCTCGCCCAGGAATTCACACCCCGCCCACTCGCACAGCCGGCGGGCGCCGGTGTTGCGATGGTCCGGGTCGAACATGATCCGCCGGCAGTCCGGGTCGAGCTCGAACACACTGGCCACGATGCGCGGCAGCAGGATCGGGCCCATGCCGCGGTTGACGAATCTCAGATCGGCGATCGCGGCGTGCATGCCGATGTCGTGCGGGTCGGCGGCATAGCGGGGTGCGATGGAATCCTTGGCCGCCCGGTACAACTCGACGTAGCCGGCAGGCTTTCCGCGGAAGCTCGCGATCAACGGCCGCGAGTACTGCCCGTCCAGCTGGGCCTGCAGGTAGCGCCGCCACCGCTCGGGCGCCCAGTCGTACTCCCAGGCTTCGACCAGATGCGGACGGTTCATCCACTCCGAGATCAACTCGGCGTCAGCATCGGCGTCGGCCGGCCGGATGTCATACGGCTCGGCCAGAACCGGGATGGGCGCCGCGTCGATGGCGCGTACCTCGTCGGTGATGTCGGTCAGCTCGCGTTTGAGCACGGGGGCCCCTGGCAAGTCGGCCACGTCGGTATCGATATCGCTCATTTGAGCGCCGAGCCTACCGTAGCGAGTGAGGGTAGGTTTACCTTCCTCCCGCTGCCCGGTCCGCAGCCGCCGGATCAGGAGAGGAGCTTGGCCAGCACCGTCAGATGACTGAGTTCGACCTCGCGGGTGGCGGTCACCAAGGTGACCGGGCCCTGGCTAACCAGTGCGCGCAGTTCGTCGAAGGCCGCGGCCTCCTCACCGGACTGCAGTTCCTCGGTGTAGCGGGCGACGAAGTCGTCGTAACGCTCGGGTTTGTGGTCGTACCAGTGCCGCAGTTCTGTGGACGGGGCCACCGCGGGCAGCCAATGACCCACCCGCGGATCGGTCTTCTTCATGCCCCGGGGCCACAGCCGGTCGACCAGGACGCGCTTCCCCTCATCGAGTTCGGGCTCTTCATACACGCGGGCCAACCGCACGCGGTTTTTCGCGGCCATGCCGTGCCATGGTAGTAGGCATGAGCGTCGATCGGGTCGCAGATCTACAGCGCTGGCAGGATTCCGGCGCTCACTGGTGCGTACTGACCCGCACTGCGGACAGCCTCACGATCTCCTTGTTGCGCTGCGACGGAGGTGAGGAAGTGGACCGGTTCACCTCCTCCGATCCTCGACTCCTCGCGTTCGTGGGCGCCCGCACCGCGAGCGACGACGACACCTGAGACCGGCAGCGTCACACCGCCGGACCGAAGCGCGCCAACCGGGCCAGATGATCGCGGTCCTCGACACCGAGCTTGGCGAACATGCGGTACAGATGTCCGTCGACGGTGCGCACCGACAGACACAGCCGGCCGGCGATCTGCCGGTTGCTCAGCCCGACACCGACGAGGTCGGCGATCTCCCACTCCCGATGGGTGAGCGGCAGCGGGTCACCGGCGCAGCGCAGCGCCGGGGTGCGCGCGCCGGTCTGGCCGGCCAGCCACAGCGCCCTGGCCGCGGATTCCAATTCACTGCCGCGGCAGCCTGCCTCGGCGTACATCCGGGCGGCGTCGGCGGCAGCGTCGGCGGCGAGCACCAGCGCCCCGAGCGCCTCGAACCGGTCCGCCGCCGCGACGAGCAACGCGGGGTCATGCCGGTTCAGACCGAGACTGTGCGCTCCGACGGCTTCCGCCACCCGAGTACCGCGCCGCTGCACCAGCTGCTGGATCCGCCTGTGGCCTGACGAGTCTCCGAATCTCAGTGCGGTATGCAGGGCCGTGAGCTCGATCGCCTCCATCCCGCTCGCCGAGGCGAGGTCCGCAGCCTGCACCGCATGCGCGACGGCCAGGCCCGTCTCGCCCGTCGCCGCCGCCGCCCACGCCCGGCCCAGCTCCAGGTCAGGCCGGAACACATCGCGTGGCCCGGCCGCGGCGGCCTCGGCACGTGCCAACGCTGCAGCCGCCGCAACGCCGTCGCCACGCATTCCCTCGGCCTGGGCCAGGCAGGCGACAACGACCATGAGCCAGCCCGGCGGCAGGCCCTGCGGCGTGGCCCACACCGCCGCCTGCAACGCATCACAGGCTGAGGCCAGCCGGCCGCGGGCCAGCTCTACCCGCCCATGCAGTGCGGTGCCGATGGCCTCGGCCTGCGGTGAGCCGGCCGCCCGCACGGCGTACGTGTCGCAGATGCCGTGCGCCTTGTCCAGCTCGACATCGCCCAGGGCCGCCGACACCTGCGCGAAGACGAACCAGTACCGCGGCGAGCCCGACACACAGTGATCGGCAGCCAGCTCACCCGCATGCGCCACCGCGACGGCCTCGTCCGACCTGCCGGACAGGGCCAACGCGCTCGAGGTGGCCAGTGCGGCCCATACCGTCGCCGTCGGTGACACCTTCTGGTCCAGTACCGCGGTACCCACCGCGATCGCCTTCTCCAGTTCACCGGTGTGGAAGGCGAAAACCGCCTCCATCGCGGCCACGAGGCTCACCGTCTGTGGGCAGTGCAGTTGCTCGCGGAGCATGGAGAGCACCGCATGCGCCGCGTCCGGCTGGGCGCATCCGAAGAACAGATTCGATGCCCGCAGACAACCCCACCGGGCCAGTATCGCCTCGTCGTCGGGATCCGGCACCCACCGGGCCAACAGTTGCTCGGCCTGCTCGCCCCGGCCCTGCCAACTCATGGCATCGGCCAGCACGATCACCGCGGACATCCCGGCACCGTGATCGACCGCGTACCGCGCAAGCTCTTCTCCGAGAGACAGATTGGACATGGTGACCGCGCTGGCCGCGGCATCGGCGATGACGTCCGGATCTGCCGGGACGTCGCCTCCCACCATGAATCGAGCCAGTTGGATACGGCCGCGCACGTCCGGCACCGCTGCGTTGCCCGGTGATTGAAGGTGTGTCGCCAGCAGCGACGCCAACTGCGTGTTGATCTGCCGGCTTCGGGTTTTCGAGCATCGGTCGCGCGCAACCTCACCGATGATCGGATGGCCGGGCTGTACCAGGGTGCAGGCCGCATCGTTGAGTACCTGGATGGCTCCGCGCCGTTCCACGCTGGCGATCGCGTCGAGGTCGCAGACTGCTGCCAGCACATCGAAGTCGAGGACCTCGGCGGTGGACACCATATCGACCACATCCCGCTCGTTCGGAGTGAGCGTGTCGAATCGTGAATTGATCAGGGCGTGCAGGTCTGCACTGGCCCGCAGCGGCCCGCACAGCCGCCACCGGCCCTCATCGCGTACGAACGCCTCATCGCCGAGAGCCGCGTTGACCACGCCCCGCAGGTAGAGCGGGCTGCCGGAGGAGAACCGGTGTAGTTCACCGACCGCGCGCGGGTCGACGTCACCGTGCAGCACCGCTGCCATCAACTCGGCGGTCTGCGCCCGGGTGAAGGGCTCCAGGTCCATCCGGAGCAGCAGCTGTTCCTTCCACAACGCGGTCACCGCATCGGATGTGGGCACCCGGTTCTGGATGGTGACGATCAGTTTCGCCGAGCCGTGCACCGCCAGCTGCTGGACCAGTAGCGCCGACAGCTGATCGAGATGCTGAGCATCGTCGACCACGATGACCAGATCGGGTTCGGCGGCCAGCGCCTCATGTGCCGCGGCGAGCATCACCGTGGGGTCATGCGCGTCCGTCAAAGTGAGTGCGTGCAGAAACGCCCCGAGCGGTACCGCCTGCCCGGTTTCGGTGCCCAGTACAAACCGCACCGGGTGCCCTTCGGCCTCCAGCTGCTCGGCCAACACCCGGGCCAACGCCGACTTGCCCACGCCGGCCCCGCCCGCCAGCACGACACCACAGAAGTCGCCACGCAACGCCTGCGCGGCTTCGCGCAGTTCAGCATCCCGTGCGACAAATGGCCAGTCGGACAAGAACGACCCCCAGATGCTTCGCGTCGTACCCGGCTGACGGTACGCCGGTACCGGAATATGTAACGGCTATTCACAGTGGGCGCAACACGAATCTTTGCCTCAGGAAACAGTTCTCGGGTTTCCCGGCGCCTGACCGCGGTACCGCTACCCCGCCGGTTCCAGCTCCCATACGCCCCGCCGCAAGACCCCGGTGACCGACAGATCCACATCCAGCACCACGAGATCGGCTGCAGCTCCGGGGATCAGATCACCCGCGGGCAGTCCCAGCGCCCGAGCCGGGTTCAGCGAGGCCTGACGCGCGACGAGCAACAACGCATCGTCTCGGTCCAAACCGCAATGGTCCATGGCGAATCGGACCACCCGATCCATGGTCGCGGTGCTGCCGGCGACCGTGTCCGTCCCCCCGACAAAGGCGACCCCGTCCATCACGTCGACCGGCACGGGCCCCAACTGGTAGCGGCCGTCGGGCATGCCGGTGGCCGCCATCGCATCGGTGATCAACGAAGCGCGATCCGGCCCGACGGTGCACGTGACGTGGCGGTAGATGGCCGGATCGAGATGGACGCCGTCGGTGATGAGTTCGACGGTGACAGCGGGATCCTCGAGCAGCGCGATCACCGGACCCGGCTCTCGCCGGTCGATCGGGCGCATCGCGTTGAACAGATGCGTGCCCACCGTGGCACCGGCCGCAATCGCGGCACGGGTCTGTTCGTAGGTGGCCTCGGTATGGCCGACGGCCACCACCACGCCGGCATCGATGAACCGCCGGATAGCGGCCAGCGCACCGGGACGCTCCGGAGCGATGGTCACCATCCGGATCGTTCCCGCCGCGGCGGCCAGCAACCGGTCGATCTCGCCCGGATCCGGGTCCCGCATGAGCGCAGGTTGATGAGCCCCGCACCGCACGGTCGACAGCCACGGACCTTCGAGGTGTATGCCGTCGATCAGTCCGGCGCGGACATCGGCCGCCAGTGCGCCGACCTCGTGCAGCAGATCGTCAGGGCTCGCGGTGACCAGCGAGGCGATCATGGTGGTGGTCCCGTGGCGACGGTGCAGCGCCACCGCGGCCGACGTGTCGGCTGTCGAGGCGGCCGAGAAGCTGCCCCCGCCGCCACCGTGGGAGTGGGTGTCGACGAAACCCGGCATCACGGTCACCGCACCCAGTGCACGATCGGCGCTGCGGGGCGGCAGACCCGCTCCCACCGCCGTCACCTTCCCGTCCGACAGGTCGATCCAGCCCGGCCGTAACAGTTCTGAGCCCGCAATGAGCGCGTCGGCAGTCAGCAACACTCAGATGCCCTGCCAATCCGGTTTCGAGCGGTAAGTCTCGCGGTAGTAGTCAATGAGCTGAAGCCGCTGCGCCGCAGAATCGTCGAGCAGAACCGTGACGTGCGGATGATGTTGCAGGATCGTGGCCGGCCACATGGCGGTCACCGCGCCCTCGACGAGGTGGTGCACCGCCTCGGCCTTGCCGCGCCCGAGGGCCACCAGGATGACGTGCCGGGCCGCCATGATGGTGGCCAACCCCTGGGTGAGGCAGTGTGTCGGCACCGCATCGAGGTCGTCCCCGAAGAACCGGGCGTTGTCGACACGGGTCTGCCGGGTCAGCGTCTTGATCCGGGTGCGCGAGGCCAGCGAGGACCCGGGCTCGTTGAAGGCGATGTGCCCGTCGGTGCCGATTCCGACGACCTGCAGATCGACGCCGCCGGCCGCGCGGATGGCCTCCTCGTATGCCGCGCACGCCGCCGGGATGTCGTCCGCCAGGCCATCAGGGCCCTGTATCGCCCCGGGGGCGAAGTCGACGCGCGAGACGAACACGGAGTCGATGACATTGCGGTAGCGCTCAGGATGATCGACGGGCAGGCCGACGTATTCGTCGAGGGTGAATCCCCTGGCCTGCCGGAACGAGATCTGGCCCGCGTCGCACCGGGCGGCGAGTTCGTCGTATACCGCCAGCGGCGACGACCCGGTCGCGAGGCCGAGGACCGCGTCCGGTTTACGGTCGAGCAGCGCGCCGAACGCGTCGGCAGCCACCCTGCCGATCTCGTCGGCATCGGCCAAGATGATGACTTCCATCTAGTCGGCCATCTACTTGACCGCCGTAAAAAGCTCTGCGCCCGACGCGATATCGGCTCCGGCCGCGACCGGCCCGGCCACTGTCACGTTGCCGGGCTCGCGCTCGTCCATGACCACAACGGGGACAATGGGATTGAGGCCCTTCGCCTCGACTGCGGGCACGTCGTAGGTGATCACCACCTGGCCGGCGGCAACATCCTCTCCCTGGCTGACGTGGGTGGTGAAGCCCTCGCCGTTCAGAGCGACGGTATCCAGACCGAGGTGCACCAGCACACCGACGCCCTCGGCCGTCATGATGACGTAGGCATGCGGCATCAGTTTCAACAACTTGCCGCTGACCGGGGCGATCGCGTCGATCACGCCGCGCGGCGGGTCCACCGCGGCGCCGTACCCGACCATGCCCGCCGAGAACACGGGATCCGGAACATCGTGGAGTGCTACCGCGCGCCCGGCTACCGGGGCGAGTACTCGCGTCAAGCTCACTGTGGTGCTCCTTCTGTGGTGTCCCAACAATACGAGGGTGGCCGGAAGACGGCCGCGGGTTCACGGGTTCTCGTCTAAGCTTCCGCACAGCTTTACGGCGGTTCGCGCCGGGTGGCCAGGAGGACGGTGGTGCGATGAGCGGTACGACGAAACCCGAAGGTACACAGGAGAAGTCCGGCCTGCGCATACCTGCTTTCGCGCAACTGCAACGGCTCGGCAAGAGCCTCATGCTGCCCATCGCCGTGTTGCCCGCTGCGGGCATCCTGCTACGGCTCGGCCAACCCGATCTGCTGGGCCGGATCGACTCCCCCGTCATCGGTCCGTTCTTCAAGGCGATGAGCGCGGCCGGCGATGCCCTGTTCACCAATCTGCCCCTGCTCTTCGCTGTCGGTGTCGCGATCGGCTTCGCCCGCAGGGCCGACGGCTCGACGGCGCTGGCCGCGGTGGTCGGATACCTGGTGATGTCAGCGGTCTTCAAGACCATGTCCCCCATCGTGCTGGCCGGCGAGGTGGACAAGGCCGGTGACCAGGCTCAGATCAACTACAGCGTGTTCGCCGGGATCGTGGTGGGCCTGGTGACGGCCTGGTTGTTCGACCGGTACCACACCATCCAATTACCGTCCTATCTCGGCTTTTTCGGAGGGCGACGGTTCGTCCCGATCGTGGTGTCTCTGGCGAGTTTGTTCATCGCCTTCCTGATGAGTTACTTCTATCCGATCTTCGATGCCGGCCTGACCGGCCTGGGCCGGTTCATCGGCGGGAGCGGCGCATTGGGCGCGTTCGTCTACGGATTCGCCAACCGCATGCTGATTCCCCTGGGTCTGCACCATATTCCGAACTCATACGTGTGGTTCCTCTACGGCGACTACCAGACTCCGGACGGGACCGTGGTCACCGGCGAACTCACCCGGTTCGCTGCCGGCGACCCGACCGCGGGCATTCTCACCTCCGGGTTCTACCCCGTCCTGATGTTCGGCCTCCCCGCGGCGGCGTTGGCGATGATCCTCGCCGCGAACAAGAAGCAGCGCAAGGTCGCGGTCGGCATCCTGTCGGCGGCCGCCCTCACCGCATTCCTGACCGGGGTGACCGAACCGCTCGAGTTCGCGTTCATGTTCGTGGCGTTCCCGCTCTACGTCATCCACGCGGTCCTGACCGGGCTGTCCCTGGCGATCGCCTACCTGCTCGACATCCACCTGGGCTTCTCGTTCTCGGCCGGGCTGCTCGACCTGCTCCTCTACGGCGGCGCTCCGGCGGCGAAGAACATCTGGCTGCTCATCGCCATGGGCGCGGTGTTCTCGGTCATCTATTTCGTGCTGTTCTACGTCGCGATCACGAAGTGGAACATGCGCACGCCGGGGCGTGAACCCGAGGCGGAGTTCGAGGCCGAGGAACAGGCGAATCTCGGAGAGGTATCTGACTCGGCGACTGCCGGCGATCCAACCACTGCTGTCACCGCCGGCGGTACCGGCACTCTCACCGCACCCGCGCGGGCCGACACTCAGGCCGAGCAGATCATCGCCGCCTTCGGCGGACGGGAGAACCTCGTCAATGTCGATGCCTGCATCACCCGCCTCCGCATGGAGGTCGCCGACAAGAGCAAGGTCGACCAGGACCGACTGAAGGCCCTCGGCGCCGCGGGCGTAATCGAGGTCGGCAACAGCGTTCAGGCAGTCTTCGGCACCAGCTCCGAGACGCTGAAGAACGCGATCGTGGACAGTTTGTAGCCGTCAGTCTGCAGCCCTCCGGCACCTCACACCGACAGCAGCCGTTTGAAGAAATCGCGGTAACGCGTCAGCGCCACGCGGAGATCCTCGGTGGAGGCCTCCTCGCCGCGAGACCACTGGGCCTCGAGCCGGGACCGGGTGTCGGCGAAACTCGCGGTGAGCTCCTCGACGACTTCCGCCACAAGGTTGTCCGCTTTCTGCACACATTCTTTCGGGTCGTCGACGAATGCCGCCTGAACGTCATTCCAACGCAAGTGCAATCCGGACCGATGCTCGTCGGCGAACAGCAGCGTGTTGTCGTCGATCACCGGCTCGGCCGGGGCAGGCCTTGCATCGGGCTCGGGGACCGGCACCTGCGCGTCCCGCGGCGAGGCGGTTGTCGCTTGTTCGTCGTGAGTGGTCATGCTCGCGCCTCCTTCGTCGAATCCGTACCGGCTTGGTTCGTGCCGGTTTCGCCCTCGGCTGGGTCGCCCTGCTCGCTCGGGGCCACGTGTTCGGTAGCCCGGGTATCGCGCCTGGTCCGCGTTTCGGGCCCCGCATGCGATTCCGGTGCATTGCCGACCAACTGCTCGAAGAGCGCGCGATAGTGCACGAGAGCCTCACGTTGCGCCTCGGTACCGATCTCCCCCTGCTCTTGAGCGAGGTGCAGGATGTGGGCGGAGCGGTAGTGCTCGACGACCTTGGGATGGTCGACCGAGATGTCAGCAGCACGCTGCTCGAAATCGTCTATCGGATAACCGCGTTCGCGCATCACCTCGGTCACCAGGCGATCTGCGTCGCCGACTGACTTCGCCGGATCGTCGACGAACCCGGCCTGGGTAACCCCCCACGCTTCGACGTACCGGGTCCGGGATTCGGGTGTCAACTCGTTGATCTTCAGTTTGTTGTGTTTGCGTTCGCGCGCAATCAGTTCCCGCTCCGCTGCGCGTTGACCGCCCGCTTTTTCGACGGCGTGCTCATACTCCGGCCCGAACTGTTCCCTGAGCCGCTCACTGCGCTTCTGACGCATCATCGACGCGCCCACGACCACCGCGAGCAACACGATGACCACGACGACTGCGGCGATGACGATCCAACTCCATGTAGGCATTTCCTGAACCTCCTGCGGCCAGGGATACCCGCCCACGGTCTACAGAAACGTCAATAGTGGGCTGTGCGCGGTAGTCAGCGGCAATAAGACCTGGTTGCGTGATCCAGCGCGCGCCGATACAACGGATCGAAATTTCGCGCTGTGGCCACGCTGTCGACAGCGCTCGCCAGGTCTGCCCGGCAGGCTGGTGAGTGCAAGGCCGGCCACTGGTCGGCGATCTCGTCGACCATCGTGTGGTTGAGCCCGTCGATCGTCGTCCTCGAGGCGGCCAGGTCGGGTGCGGTCACCGGCGCGGTCGCCGGATCCAGTTTCCATTCCGAGAACAGGCCGTACTCTACGGCGACGGTCGCATCGATCTGATCCCGGAACACGTCCCGCACGTAGGCCGGGTCGAGGTGACGGCTGCCGGCCTCGGCGGTCGTGGCCTCGATGACCTGTTGTTCGCGTTTGGGGTCCTCGATCGGTCCACCGGTGCGGAACTTGTTGGCGGCCACCGGATCCGCCGTCTGCAGTCGCTGCGCGGCGGCATCGACGAGCGGCTGCAACGCGCTGGGCTCCTGCGCCCGGACCGGCGGCGCGGTGGACATGACTGCAAGTATCAGCGCTCCGGCCGCAGCGATTCGAAACATCAGAGCTTCGCGAAGCAGGCGTCGTCAGAACCGTCATTGGGGATGGACGCGTTCTGGCTGGAGAACTTGCCGACCACGCCGGTGTCGGTCACCGAGACGCTGTCGGCGTGGATCCCCAGCGGGTAGGCGTCGTTGAGCTTCGTCATCAGGGCGTCGAGCGCCGTCTGCACGGTTTCCTTCTCGAACGGACCACTGACGTCGATGATCTGCAGGTCGAGGTTTCCGTCGTTCACCACCGGCTTGGCCGTCACCTTGGTATCCCCCACGGCCTCCATGGTGATGGTGCCCGCGGCCGGGTCCGTGCTCACGTCGGTCACCAAAGAGCCGACGCCCGGCAGGTTCTCGGCCACCGTGTCCTTGATCCCGGCCGCCGTCCAGGTCAAGGTGGCGCTCAACGATCCGATGGTGCCCTTGGAGTCCGCGGTGCCCTGCAACCTGATGTCGGACAGAGCCACGTCCGCGGTCATCCCCTTGGCAGCCTGCACCTGTTTGCCCCCGGTCTCCACCGAGATGTTGGTGTAGTGCCCGGTGATGTGCTGCCACAGGAACGGCGGGTTCACCCCGAAGGAAACCGAGGCGTTGTCCTCCACCACACATTCGGCGACGGCGACGAGCAGGGAGCTTGCCTTGTGGCGGGCGAACAGTTCGCCGCCGGTCAGCCCGATCACCACAAGCGATACCGCGATGACGACGGCGAGGATGATCGCCTGCGGGCTGCGCCACTGCGACGAGCGTTTCGCCGGTTGCGGCTTCTCCGGTGCAGCTGGCGGCTTGGTCGGCGGTGGTCCCCCCGGACGGCCCGCGGCCGGTGGACGGGGCTTGGTGATCTTCTCGGTCGCGACCTCGGCGGGCTGCGGGCGCGCCCGGATCTTCTCGGTCGCAGCTTCGGGCGGTTGAGGACGGGCCCGGATCTGCTCCGTCGGCGCCTCGGGCCGGCCGGGACGGGGCAGCCGCCGGGTGGCCGGGTCGGGCGGCGGCACAGGGCCCCGGCCTCGCCGGCCGGGTTCGCCGGGGCGTTGCGGCGGTGTCGGCATCACCGCAATTCTGCCTCATCACCCACTGCGTCAGACGTGTGGCACGCCTGTGGGTTCGCTCCTCATTCCTGGCTCACTGCCATCCCGGGCGCCACCTCGTCGGGCTGTTGTTGCAGGTCAGCAGGATTTGCAGTGGCCGCTGCCGCGATCGACAGACCCGCGGTCACCAGGCAGGCCACTGTGTACCAGAGGCTCCCGGTGGGGTCGCCGGCGGCGGTGAGGCCGTCGACGGCGCCGAAGTAGGCCGGCAGCGCGGTCAGCCAGAGGACGGTCATGATGGCCAGGTACACCGCCGCATAGCGCAGGATGAGCGGATTGGAGTAACGCACGGTCGCAGGGTCGCGGTCCTTGCGCAGGCTCGACCATTGACCGAACAGCACCGGGATCGCCACCAGGACGAGCACCACGAGTTCGGCGGCGTAGATGAACCCACCGACCGTGGTGCTCCCCGAGATCGACGTGCCCACGGTGGCCGGCAGGGGCAGCACCGCGGTTCCGATCGAAGCCAGGACGCCGACGACGATGGTGCGGCCCAGGATCTGCAGCCCGGTGAAGGTCTTGCCGTCCTGGACGTGCCGGCCGACGAACAGCTGCACACAGAACGCCAGCGACATCGGCCACAGCGCGGCGAACACCACGACGCTGGGCAGCGGTACCGAATCGAAGAACGGCTGGTTCATCGGATGGTCCAGCGTCCACTCCCACCACCGGAGCTGCGGCCCGATGTGGTCGAAGATCTCGTAGAACGCGTGGTGGACGAACCCGACGCAGATCGCACCGATGAGCACGCCGCGGCGGCGGAAGACTCCGAGGATCCGGACGATCTCGTAGGCCACCGTCGCCATCATCGGATAGATCGCGACGATGTAGAGCGGCAGCCGGCCCCACAGGAAGTCGACGGTGAACACGTTGTGCGCGAACATCGTGTCGACGTGCTCGGCGATCCCGAATGCGCCGGGGAAATACAGCGGCGGCTCGATGATCAGCAGGTACGCGATGGCGCCGAACCACAGCACCAGGTTGGTCGGATCGTTGTGCCGACGCAGCCGCACGATCGCGTACACCAGGGCCAGCACCGCCCCGACGATCACGGTGAGCTCGAGCACCGGCAGGGTCCAGTTCTCTAGCCCGAACGGGTTGCGGAACTCGACCAGACCGCCTGCGGTGTCACAGGAAAAGCCCAGGCGCTGCGCCAAACCCGAGAATGTCGGAGTACACAGATCAGACATCGGCGGTGCTCGCTTTCTGCGCCGTGGCATCACCTGCGGTGTACCACTGGGTGACCTCGTAGCCGTCCTCGTAGCGCTGGAACCACTCGTCGGCCAGTGCCGGCAGTTTCTCGTGGGCCGGATTGTGGCCCGGGACCTGGCTGCGCACGACACCGGTCAGGGCGGTCAGCATCTCGCGCACCGGCAGATGCGCGAACGCGTTCTCCACCGGTCCGTCATACGGGGTCTTGGTGAACGGAAGCTTTTGCAGCAGAGCTTTTCTCCGTGCCTGCATACCGAACATCGACACCGCGTCGATCTGGCGCTCTTCCAGCGGAACGTGCTTGTTGAAGCCTTCGGTGGCGATCTTGAGCACCGCCCAGACGTGTTTGAAGATAGATGGCGCGACCCGCATCCGGTACCACGGATCGTCGGCCACTGCGTCATAGATGATCAACGCCGAGCTGCGGTGCTCGACCTCTTCGACGAAGTGCCACAGGAACAATGACGCCACCCGGTCGTCCCCCGGAGCGAACAGCGTGTCGTCATGGTCGAGCATCAGCTTGAAGACCGGGGTGAACGTCGCCTCCAGGTCGGCGGTGTAGGCCAACCGGTACTTCAGTGGTGTCTCGGCGGTGAGGTCGTCGTACGCCTTGACCACCTCGTCGAGGGTCTCCTTGAGACCCGGGTAGGTCTTGATCAGGCCCTTGGCGTGCTGGCGGTGGGCCATCGCGTGCTGGCCCTCCTGCCGCACGAAGGCCTGGGCCTCCTCGGCCACCTCCGGGTCGGTGATGAACGGCATGGCCTCGGTGATCATGTGGCCGATCATCTTCTCGAAGGCAATGGCCAGGAACGACACCGCGTTGGCCATCGACGAAAACGCCGGGTTGGCCTCGTTCCACAGGAAGGGGACGCGGTGGTCCGCGAACGCGAACCTCATCTTCCGCACGATCAGATCCGTCATCGGTGCCACCTCAGCTCATCCAAAGCAATCATACAAACAACGCGCTCTTTGTATGATTACTACACGCGGCCGCGGCCCGTCAACGGCGGGGGGCGATATCCTGCAGGAATGTTGCTGGCCAGGAATCCGGACCGTGGCGCGTAGACGCGGGTGGGACGGGCGACCGCCCGGCAGCGACGAAGAGGCTTCGGAACGCATCGTGGCCGCCGCCGTGCAACTGATCGCCGAGACGGGGACCGGGATCAGCATCGCCGACGTCGCGGCATCGCTCGGCGTCATCCGCCAGACCGTGTACCGCTACTTCCCCACCGCTGAAGCACTGATGCACGCGGCCGCGATCGCCGCGGTGGAAGGCTTTCTGGACCGGCTCGCCGAAAGCGTGCGAGGGATCACCGATCCCGCCGAGGCGATGACCGAGGGCGTCATGTTCACCCTGGAGGAAGTCACCCGGATACCGCACCTGCGGATCATGCTGTCCGGACCGCAGGCCGCCGCGAGTTCGGTCAACGTCGCCTCCGGCGAAGGTCAGGCCTTCGGCATGCGGATGATCACCCGGTTCGACGTCGACTGGGAGAAGTACGGATACGACGAATCCGCGCTGCGCGAGCTGGTGGAATTCACCCTGCGCACGATGCTGTCGTTCTTCATCGCCCCCAATGAACCCGGCCGCAGCCGAGAAGAGCTGCGGCGCTTCCTCAGACGCTGGCTCGGCGGGGCAATTCTGGCTCAGCCGGCCGATGGCGCACAATGACATCGCCGAACACCGCGGGGATCAGCCGGTTGAAGATATCGGCGCGCTCCCACTGCAGGAAGTGACCGGCACCCGGAACCACCAGCGGCCCAATACGATTGAGAAACGCCCGCTCGGTGCGGGGTACAAAATCCTCTCCGACCACGTGATCCTCGGGACCGTACAGCACCAGGGTGGGCACCTCGACCGCAGCCATCAGCGGGATCTCGGCCATGGCGCGGCCGTAGGCGAGTTGATACGACGCCCACCCCGCCCGTAGCCGCGCCTCGTCGGCAAACGGCTCGGTCATGAAATCCACGTCGGACTGGGTGAACGCGTAGGCCGAGCCCCACAGCCGGTTGGTGTACATCGCCGCCACCCACTGTCTGCGCGCATCCGGAGTGGGCAGCATCGCTGCCAGTTCGTCAGGGAAGGCACCCTGCATCCAGCGGTAGTCCCCGGTGGGATCGGCTGCGCCGCCGACGAACCCCGGATGTTGCGTACCGATTCCCGAGTAGTCGACCCCCATGGGCGGCACGGTGTTGAAAACACAGAAGCGCGTGACGAATCCTGGATACCGGTGGATCAGGTCGGTGCTGACGACAGCACCGACATCGCTGGCCGCGATCAGGCAGGACTCGTGACCCAGATGTTCGTGGACCAACGCATACAGGTCGCGGGAGTACGTGACGATGTCGTGCTGATCGTCGGGCGGGATCGCACTGTCGCCCACGCCGCGCAGGTCCGGGACGATGACCTCGAAGCCGGCCGCGGCCAGTGCCTCGATGTTGCGCCACCAGATCCGCTTGGTTTCGGGGTATCCGTGTACCAGCAGGAGGGGCACACCGCCGATGCCCTCGCGGACGTACGCCAGCGAAACCGCTTCGGCGACAGCGGCAGTGTGGATCGTGAACGCATCAGCGGCCGGCGCCGGAGGCTGGGCCGGACGCTGACGCGGGTCGTAACGGAAATCCGCCATGGCGAAAGACCCTACTGATCAGCGGGTCCCACGCACCAGACGACCCGGGCGGGCCCCGGTGTCCACTCCGTGCCGGCGGGTTACCGTGCCGCTGACGATCGTCGCCTCGTAACCGCTTGCCCCCTGCACCAACCGTTTTCCGCCGGCCGGCAGGTCATAGGCCATTCTCGGCGCATGCAAGGTCAGGCCATCCAGGTCGATCACGTTGACGTCGGCCTTCTTGCCCACACTGATCACGCCGCGGTCGGACATGCCGTAGAGCTGCGCGGTGTCGTGCGACTGCTTGCGGATCACGTACTCCAGCGGCAGCTTCTCGCCACGATGACGGTCACGAGCCCAGTGCGTCAGCAGGAACGTCGGGTAGGACGCATCACAGATCATGCTGCAGTGCGCGCCGCCGTCGGACAGACCCAGCACGCCGGCCGGATGCGTGAGCATCCCGCGGATCGCATCGTGATTGCCGTCGGAGTAGTTGAACATGGGGTACATCAACATGGCACCGGCATCGGCCTCGAGCATCAGGTCGTACATCGCGGCCAGCGGGTCCATGCCGCGCTGCTTGGCGATCGCCGCGACGGTGCGCTCGTCGGTCGGCTCATAGTCCGGCGGTTCACCGATGTGGTACAGGCGATTTGCCGCATTCTGCGCCAGCATGAACATGCCGTCGAACAGCTTGTTGGGATCGATCGGCAGGTCTTCTTCGGCCAGGATCGCCGCGCGCACCTTCGGGTCCGCGAGCCGCTCGGCGAGTTCCTCGCGCGTGCATTCGGCCTGCAGTCGCCGGTAGGTCGGGCGGTGGGTGAAGGCATGGTGACCGGGGAAGCCGAGCAGCATGCCGAACGGTCGCGCCGCCACCTGCGGGAACAGCCGGCTTCCCGCTTTGTGCGCCGCCGCCGACAGGTCGAGCTGCTCGCGCCACAGGTTGGGGTCGGCGTCGACCTGGATCAGGGCGAAGCTCAGCGCGCAGTCGATCTCCTCGCCGAGCCGACGCATCCAGTCCAGTTCCTTCTTGGGCGCGACGATGTCCTCGCCGGCGGCACCTTGGGGAGCTAGTTCGAAGACCGCGGCGCCACCGGCCGCGGTGGCCCGGCCCAGCGCGAACAACTCGTCCTCGGCGGCGAAGGTGCCGGGCACCGGCTCGCCGTCCATGGCAGTGTGCGCGATGGTGCGCGACGATGAAAACCCAAGCGCGCCGGCTTCGATGGCCTCCTGTACCAGTTTGGCCATGGCCTTGATGTCATCGGGTGTGGCCGCTTCGTTGCGGGCGCCGCGCTCCCCCATCGCGTAGGCCCGTATGGCACCGTGAGCGATCTGGGTGCCCATGTCGACGGCCAGTTCGCGCTTTCCGATCACGTCGAGGTATTCGCCGAAGGTTTCCCAACCCCAGGTGATGCCCTCGGTGAGCGCGGTGCCGGGGATGTCCTCGACACCCTCCATCAGGGAGATCAGCCATTCCTCCTGCCCGGGACGCACCGGCGCGAAGCCGACACCGCAGTTGCCGGCCACCACGGTCGTGACGCCATGATTGCTGGACGGTTCGAGCACGGCGTCCCAGGAGACCTGGCCGTCATAGTGGGTGTGAATGTCGACGAAGCCGGGGGCGACGATCTTGCCTGTGGCGTCGATGGTTTCGGCGGCATCGCCGACCAGTGCCGGGTCGTCGGCGCCGCGCCGGTGCACCTCGACGATCTTTCCGTCCTTGATAGCAACGTCGGCGGTGAACCGGTCCGCACCGGTCCCGTCGACGACAGTACCGCCCGTGATTTTGAGATCGAACACGTTTTTGCTCCCTTGAGGCGTGGAGGCCGCTACGGTCGCAATGTAACACCGTTACATTGCGACGTCCCGAGATTCTCCTTCTCAGTGGGAGGTGCCCCATGATCCACAGCTCAACTGACACGCCCCGGCGGGCTGATGCGATCGGCGAACCGCCGGCGCGCCCCACCCGGGTCCCGGCCGAACGCTATACGTCGCCCGCGTTCGCGCGCCTCGAAGTGGAACGGATGTGGCCGCGGGTGTGGCAGCAGGCCTGCACGGTCGATCACGTGGCCGACCCCGGCGACTACTTCGAATACCGTTGCGGCCCCTACTCGGTGCTGATCGTCCGGGGGGACGACGGGGAGCTGCGCGCCTTCCAGAACGCCTGCCGGCACCGCGGCAACACCCTGTGTACCGGTGCCGGCTCCTCGCTGCGGGAACTGAAATGTGGGTATCACGGCTGGACGTGGGATCTGGCCGGGGCGCTCAAACGGATCCCGAACCGCAAAGGATTCGGGTCGGTGCACATGTCCGAGTTCCCACTGGCGCCGGTGCAGGTCGACACCTGGGAACGGTTGGTCTTCGTCAACCTCGACCCTGCGGCGATGCCGCTGGCCGACTACCTGGAAGCGGTCCCCGGAGACATCGCCTGGTGCGGGCTCGGCGACTTCCGTTGCTACGCAACGATGACCATCGATGTCGAGGCCAACTGGAAGACCATCGCCGACGGCTACAGCGAGACGTACCACGTCCAGACCCTGCATCCCGAGCTGCACCGGTGCATGGACGACGTCTACGCACCCCAGACGATCTGGGGCCACACGGGCAAGTCCGAATCGTTGTACGGAGTGCCGAGTCCACGGCTGTCCGGCGCACTGAGTGACGAAGAGGTGTGGGACGCCTACGTGTACACCCAAGGTGCCCTGATGGGCGTCGCCGAGGGCACCCCGTTCCCGTCGGACCGGCAGTCCCCCGGGCAGTCGGTGGCCGACGTGATCGCCTCGCAGATCAGGGAATTCGCCGCCGGACGGGGCGTCGACATCAGCTGGGCCAGTACTGATCAGGTGATGTGCCTGCACCAGTACAACATCTTCCCCAACCTGACCCTGCTGGCCAGCGCCGACCATCTGACGGTGATGACGTCGTTACCCGGATCGGACCCCGACCGCGGGCAACTGGTGATGACGCTGATGGCCCGCATGCCGGCCCAGGCTCCGCGGGTGAACCCGACGGACGTCCGGATGGGTGCGGAGGAGGCGCACCCCGGCGTGGTGATGAGCCAGGACATCGCCGTGCTCACCGGCCTGCAGCGCGGATTGCACCAACCGGGCTTCACCGACCTGGTCCTGTCCGCTGAAGAGCGCAGAATCATCAACATGCACCGCAACCTTGAGCGCTACCTCGACCTACCCCGCTCCGAGCGCATCGCCGAGGCGGAAGCCGGCGAATGAGTCCGAAGCCGAAGCCGATCGACGCCGACGTCATCCTCGATGCGGCGGCCGATCTCATCGAAAAAGATGGGGTGGAAGCGTTCTCGATGCGGGGGCTCGCCGAGCGCATCGGCGCGGCCGTCACGTCCATCTACTGGCACGTCGGGGGCCGTGACGCCCTGTTCGACAGCCTGGTCGACCGTCTGCTGACCGAGATGGCCGGCCTGCCCATGCACGGTGACCGCCCCGTGAATCGAATTGCCGCACTTGCCCGCAACCAGCGCAGCCTGCTGATCCGGCACCAGCATCTACTGGCGATCGCCCACGAGCGGGACCGCACCCCGACGTTGTTCCTGCCCGTACAACAGAGGCTCGCCGCCGAACTGGCTGAGATGGATGTGACCGGAACACGGGCCGCACTGGTGCTGCGGGCCGTGCAGGTGCACGTGATCTCCTCTGCGGTGATGCAGTTCTCGGCGGTGCGCGGCCCCCGGCATCAGGAGGAGGATCCGTCCCTGTGGACCGCCGACTGGCCGGATCAGGCGCTCGTCGCCGCCCTGCAGTCCCCCACCGACTACGACGCGGTGTTCGAGTACGGCCTCGACGCCCTGCTGGCGCCGCTGCGGCCGGTCAATGGCCGGGTCAGGGCAACACGGTCTTCATCAGCATGACGTTGTAGGCGGACCACAGCGACAGGTTGTAGTACAGCTCCTTGCCCGTCGACCACGGATGCAGATACGGCGCGTAGATGCCGCCAGGGATCTGTGACGACGGCGCGATCAACTGCTCGGGCCCCCACGGGCCCTGCGGCGCCGGCGCGGTCCGCATCACCACGTCGTTCATCCCGTTGCCGTACAGCACCAGGTACTGCTTGAGATACGTGTTGTACTGGGCCGACATCTCGCTCACGGGACCCGGGATCACCGGCGTCGCCGCGGCCGGATTGCCCGGTACCCAGGCGTTGTTGTCCGCGTTCCAGTACTCGTACTTGGTGAGATCCGGGATGAGTCCCGGAGCCACCCGCGCGATGTAGGCCGACCCGCCGCGCCCGTTCGGCGTGCCGAACGTGTAGATGTACGGATCACCGGGGCCCGGTTTGAGGAACGCACCCATCTGGAAGTTCTCGTTACCTCCGCCGGGCGGCCGGATCGTCCCGGGGTACACGCCCCAGTTCTCACCGTTGTCCGGCGACATCGCGATCGCCGAGAAGTTGGTCGACCACGCACCGGGACTGTCCCAGTTCCGGATCGACATGA
Source organism: Mycolicibacterium arcueilense (assembly GCF_058536225.1). Classification (NCBI taxonomy): domain Bacteria; kingdom Bacillati; phylum Actinomycetota; class Actinomycetes; order Mycobacteriales; family Mycobacteriaceae; genus Mycobacterium; species Mycolicibacterium arcueilense. The sequence continues at coordinate 940,404 of NZ_JBZTYL010000007.1, read as the reverse complement.
AGTTCAGATATTGATTGCGCCCGACCGAGATTCCCGCCGTCGGGATGATACCTGTCTCCTCGGGCGCCCGGCCGATGCTGTTGATGATCTGCTTGGAGATGCCCTGGCGCCACACCGGAGAACCGGAGTACTTGTTGGCCACCACACCATCGGGCACCGCGACGGTCTTCGACAGCGATCCGTCCTGACTGCGGAACAACGCGTTGTACCGCCACTGCTTTCCGGGAATCCCGCAGTAGCCGTTGGTGTCGCCGAAGGCCATCAGCACCTGACGGTTCACCGGATCCCCGTTGTCCCACATGATTCCGAGGTCAGTTCCGGTGATGGCGAAGCGTTTGATCGTCTGGTTGGGACTGTCGGGACCGGTCACCCAACCCACGATCGACGTGCCAGGAGGCGCACCCGGGGCCGGTTGGGCCGCCGGCGCCGGAGCCGGCTGAGGCGCCGCCGGAACCGGAGCAGGCTGAGCCGCATTCGGGACCGGCTGAGCACCACCAGGATTGGGCGCAGGCACGACGGCCGCTTTCTGCCTGACCTGTCCGGAGTTCGGCATCAGCGCCTTCAGCAGGGCCAGTGGCAACTGCCCGAGTTTGGGCAGGGGGGCCCGGTCGTTGGCCCCGGCGGGCATATGCCCGATCGGGCGGTTGAGCGGCGCGAGCCGGGACGGCTTCGGAATCTGGAAGGCCTGATTCGGGAGGGGTTGCGCGGCCGCAGCGGCGCCTTCGCAGGGTTCGGCCGATGCCGCCGGCGCCACCCCGACGGCGACGACAAGCCCGATTGCGGCCGCCGCTGCCATCGTCGAAGCACCTCGAGGACGTCGCGACATGTCACACCTTCCCAATGCAGGGACGTCGACATGACGTCACAGTTGGCTGATGTGACGTTAGTGATCAATGGTGTCGATGTGACCAGTGATGCACCGATAGGTATCGTCCCGTGACCGTGTCGCAACCGACGCGGCGTGTTGCCTTCGACCGGGAAATTCGATGTCAACCGCGTGGGACAGCTCAGCTCGCCCACGAACGCTCCCCACGAACGAGCGTTCCGCACTACGGTGGGAAGTGGTGGAACTATCGAAACGAGCGAGAGGGATCACCATGGCAGGAACATTCGATCCGAAAAAGGGCGGCAAGTTCGAGCCGACCACGAAGGCCAAGCCGCCGCCACCTCCGCGGCCCGGCGGCAACAAGAAGTAATCTCCGCGAAACTGCCCACGTGCGAGCGTTTCAGCTCATACGTGGGCAGTTTCGTTTGCAGATCAGCTACAGACTTGCACCAACCGGAAAGGTCCGGTGGCACATACCGACGGCGGTCCGTATCCGCCATAACCCCAACCAGCCCCGTAGGAGGGAGGCGGGGGCGGCGGACCCCATGGGCCCGGGCCGTAACCCCAGCCGGGATGTTCGGCCCAACCAACTCCGGAGCCGACCACCGGCGACGGAGCAGCGTTAGCCACACCCGAGCCGATACCGAGGGCGGCCAATCCGAGCGCTCCGGCCGCTGCGGCGCTGATCGCGATGGACTTCAACATTTCGCAACACCTCTTGGCTTGCAGAACCCACGACTGTGGATCGCCCCGTCGGTCCAGAGTCGGCGGAAGTGTTCGATTTCGACTTCCACCAATTATGTTAGATCTACTTATTAAGTCTGGGCTGTGTAGACGCTTTGTGTGTTTCGGTCCTGCTGCAGAGACGCCAGACGTCGCTTCGACGCAGCCGACTGGATGACCTGAGGCCACCAGAACCACCGGCCCAACAGAGCCGCGATCGCGGGGGTCATGAACGACCGCACGATCAGCGTGTCGAACAGCAGGCCGAGCGCGATCGTGGTGCCCACCTGCGCCATCACCTTGAGATCACTGAACGCGAATGACGCCATGGTGAAGGCGAACACCAGACCCGCCGAGGTCACCACCGAACCGGTGCCCGCCATCGCCCGGATGATGCCGGTCTTCAGGCCACCGGAGAGCTCTTCCTTGAAGCGGGACACCAGCAGCAGGTTGTAGTCGGACCCGACCGCCAGCAGCAGGATGACCGACATGGCCAACACCATCCAGTGCAATTCCAGGCCGAGGAGGTGCTGCCAAACGAGAACGGACAGGCCGAATGAGGCGCCGAGCGACAGCAGCACCGTGCCGACGATCACCGCTGCCGCCACCGCACTACGGGTGATCAGCAGCATGATGATGAAAATCAGTGACACCGCGGCGATTCCGGCGATCATCAGATCGTAGAACGACCCGTCCTTCATGTCTTTGTAGGTGGCCGCGGTACCCGCCAGATAGATCTTGGAACCTTCGAGCGGCGTGCCCTTGAGCGCTTCCTTGGCGGCCAGCTTGATCGGCTCCACATGGTTCACGCCCTCCGGCGTCGCGGGGTCGCCCTCGTGACTGATGATGAACCGCACCGACTTTCCGTCGGGTGAGATGAAGTTCTTCATGCCGCGCTTGAAGTCCTTGTTGTCGAAGGCTTCCGGCGGAAGATAGAACGTGTCGTCGTTGCGCGCCTCGTCGAAGGCCTTCCCCATCTCCGTCGAATTCTCTTGCATGGCAGCCATCTGATCCTGCTGACCGGCCTGGGTGGCCCGCTGCGTCAGCATCATGGTCTTCATGGACTTCATCGACTCGATCTGCTCTGGCATCAACGCGGCCAACTGCGGCATCAACGTGTCGAGGTGCTCCATGTCAGGCAGGAGTTCCTGAATGTCGTCGGTCAGAGGGTCGATCCCGTCGAGGGTGTCGAACATCGACCGGACCGACCAGCACAGCGGAACGCTGGCGCAGTGGGGTTCCCAGTAGAGGTAGTTGCGCAGTGGACGCAGCCAATCGTCGAAATCGCCCAGATGGTCCCGCAATTCGACGACGTCGAGAGTCATCGTCTTCATCTTGGTGACCATCGAATGGGTGATGTCGGCCATCTGCAGGGTCAGCTGCGACATCCGTTCCATCGTGTCGATGGTCTTCTGCATCTCGTCGGCCTGAACGAGCATGTCAGCCATCCGGTCCTGGTTGTACTTCCGGTTCATCGTGTTCGTCGTGCCCTGCCGGCTGAGCAGGAACGGGATCGACGTGTGCTCGATGGGCCGGCCGTTGGGCCGGGTGATGGCCTGCACGCGGGAGACTCCGGGGACCCGGACGATCCCCTTGGCGATCTTGTCGATGACGAGGAAGTCTGCGGGGTTTCGCAGGTCGCGGTCGGTCTCGATCATCAGCAGTTCCGGATTCATCCGTGCTGCGCTGAAATGCCGTTCGGCAGCCTGATATCCGACATTGGCGGCCAGATCTGATGGCAGATACTTGCGGGCGTCGTAATTGGTCTTGTAACCCGGCAGCGTGAGCAGGCCGATGAGGGCCAGGCCCAGCGTCGCGGCCAGAATCGGGCCGGGCCACCGGACCACCGCGATGCCGACCCGGCGCCAGCCGCGCGACCGGATACTGCGTTTGGGCTCGAAACGCCCGAACCGGCTGCCGATCACGATGACTGCCGGGCCCATCGTCAGCGCGGCGATGACCGCGACGAATGTGCCCACCGCGCATGGCACTCCCATGGTCTGGAAGTACGGCAGGCGGGTGAAGCTCAGACACAGCATCGCGCCGGCGATCGTCATGCCGGACCCGAGCACCACGTGGGAGGTACCGCGGAACATCGTGTAGTACGCGGTTTCCCGGTCTTCACCGGCACCGCGCGCCTCTTGATAGCGACCGATCGCGAAGATCGCATAGTCGGTTCCCGCGGCGATGACCATCAGCGTCAGGAGATTGACCGCGAAGGTGGACAAACCGATGATGTCGGTGTGCGCCAGGAAGGCCACGATGCCGCGCGCCGCACCGAGCTCCATGAACACCATCAGCAGCACCAGGATCATGGTGGCGATCGAGCGGTAGACGATCAGCAACATCACCGCGATCACGACGAGCGTGATGGCGGTGACCCGCGCGACGCTCTTGTCGCCCGCGTGGTGCTGATCGGAAACCAGCGGCGCTCCGCCGGTCACGTACACCTTGATCCCGGCCGGCGGCGACGACTGGTTGACGATGTCGCGGACCGCGGCCACCGAATCGTTGGCCAACGTTTCGCCCTGGTTGCCCCGAAGGTAGACCTGGACGTAGGCCGACTTGCCGTCGTTGCTCTGTGCGCCCGAGGCCGTCAGCGGGTCGCCCCAGAAATCGGCCACGTGCTGCACGTGGGCGGTGTCGGCCTCGAGCTTGTCGACGATGCCGTCGTAGTAGTGGTGTGCGTCATCGCCCAGGGGCTGCTCGCCTTCCAGCACCACCATGGCGTTGCTGTCGGAGTCGAACTCCTGGAAGTCGCTGCCGATCTTGCGCATGGCGATCATCGCCGGAGCGTCTTTGGCGCTCAGCCCGACGGTGTGCTCCTCGCCGACCTTCTCCAGCGGCGGCACGAGAGCATTCGTCAGGACGGTCAGTGCCACCCAGCCGAGCAGGATCGGCACGGCCAGCACGCGGATGAAGCGAGCGATGCCCGACCTGTTCTGTGCGCCGCTGTGGCTACTCATCGCGTGCCCTTGGTGTACACACAACCCGCCCCTTCGATCAGGCCACTGTCGCCCAATGGGACAGGTCGCAAGCGATACACATTCGCAGTCGCGCGTAATATACCTAGCCTGTCAAAGTGTCAGTGTCAATAATCACTTCGCCGGTCCACTGACAGCTATTTCACAGCTGGAGCGCATCCGTTCCCACGGCCAGGTCATCAACGCCCACACGATCAGCACGATCACGACCTCGACCAGCAGATACACCGGCCACGGACCCAACACATCCAGCAGTGACGCGGTGGGCGGCTTCGCGTTCAGGTAGCCGTAATTGGCTCCGGTGATCGCGTTGAAAATGAAGGTCACGGCCCCCCACGTGAGCGTCGCGATGACCGCGAAGCGGTAGTCACGCCACCGCGGTCGCATCCCACGGCCCCAGGTGAGATAGATGGCCGCCCAGACAACGAGCACGTGGAGGGTGAAGAACGTGATGAACAGGTGGTGGGGGAAGTCCGGAGCTCCGTCTTTTGCCGTGCCGATGTCCGGCGTGATCAAAGCCTGCGAACTCAGCACGAGGCCCCAGTAATAGGTGAGGACGAAGGCCCAATGCCGTTGCGACCACAGGGCATACGCCGCTGCGAGCTCGGCGAGGTCGCACAACTGGAGCGGCACCGAGGTGTCGATGGTGGGGTCGACCAGCTTGTAGGCCAACGCCACGAGAAATACCGCGATGAGCGCAACCGCCAGGACACGGCTCAGGATCCGGGCCTGCGACTGTGTCTGCCGCCGGCCGATCACCACCAGCACCGCCGCGCCGGCCGCGAACACCGCCAGCACCACCAGGTGTGACGGGCCGTATGCCGAGAACTCGCGTTGTGCAGCCAACAATTCGATCAACTCCCCCGTTTCAGCGCAGGGAACGATTACCCATGATCGCAGGTGGGGACGCGTCTCCGCGCTGAAAAACGAAGAAGGGCCGCATCTCTGCGGCCCCTGCCCCGTGGACTACCTAGACCCACCCGGTACCGGAGGACGGTGCGGAAGGACCGGGTGTCGACGTGCCCGACCCGGGTGGCTGCGTTCCGTACCCAGGTGCGTCCGGGCTGTACCCCGGCGCCGGGCCGTACCCCGGTTGCTGACCGTGCATCGACGTGTCCGGGCTGGAGCCCGGCAGTGGGCCATACACCGGCGTCGGACCGGACCCTGGCAATACGCCGAACTCAGGCAGCTGACCGTAATCCGGCAGCGCCGGGCCGTACCCGGGTACCGATTGGCCAGACCCGGCGAGCAGCTTCGACGCGATGAATGACGCCGCCTGGGTGGTGTACACGGGGACGTAGCCCTCGGTGTGCCCACTCCACTCGTTGCCCTGACCCTCGTGACAGATCGGATCCATGGGGTTGCACAGGTCGATCGCCTTGGACCCGTACAGCGCGCTCTGGGTTGCTATCGATTGCTTGGTACGAGTGCCGACGTCGCCGAAGGTGGTGATCGCCACGACGTTGTCGGCGTATTCACGCGGGAGCGAATCGCCCCACGTGATGTTGCCCAGCGGGTTGCCGGCCACGATGTTGATCACGCTCGCGCCCTGCGAGTATCCGCCCAGCACGATCTTGGTGTCAGGGCAGGAGGACAGCGTGGACTTGATGTGGGAAATCGCGTCTTTGGCGCCGTCGCCGCCGTGCAGCTGCAGCTTGCTGGCCTTGTAGTTGACCCCGTAACTGTCGATCTTCATGCCGGCGGTCTGCTTGCGCAGCGCATCGACGAGGGCATCGCCGACCCGGCCCATACCGGCCGGCTCATCGGTGCCACGCGCGAAGACGACCTCCGCATCGGCACAGTCGGCGGCCGCCGCTATCGGCGGCGCGGTGAAAGCGGCGAGCGGAGCTCCCGCGGTGAGAAGTGCAGCAGCGCCAAGCCCGACCCAGCGACCACCTGACCGCGCACTGCCCTGCTGAGGGCGACGTTTGCGGTGAGAAAACATGCCTCAATCTAACCCGTAACCAGCACGAGTGGACCCATGCGTGGGGATGGCCAGCCCAAGCGCCGTGGTCAAAGGGTGATGACAGAAAAGAAAACAGGCCAGGGATTAGATCCCTGACCTGCATCTTCTCGGTGGAGCTGCCGGGAATTGAACCCGGGTCCTACGGCATGTCCTCGAGGCTTCTCCGTGCGCAGTTCGCTGTGCCTCTACTCGGATCTCTCAGTCACGCGAACAAGCCGAGATGACGATCCCAGTCGCTGTTTGATGTCCCCACGGATTCCGCGACCGAACCCGTGGGTGGGTCCCTCTAGCTGATGCCAGGGTCCGGGCCGAGGGCGCTCCCGGTCTGACAGACACGCAGTCGCTTAGGCAGCGAGTGCGTAGTCGCGCTGATTGGAATCGGCGCTTAATTGGTTGCAACGACGCTTACGGTGGTCTCTTGCCTGCACCGGCACGCTTCCCTTGATTCGATGCGCGAAGTCGAAACCGATCAGCCCCTCGCATCCCTGCCGAATCTCGGCAGGACAGTCAATAGTACGCCAGACCCAACGGCGAACGCCAAGTGATTATTCCGGGGCCTTTTCGTGTCGGCCGCGGTGCTCAGGCCATGCCCTTGGCGCGGCGGCCCAACTCGCGGGTGATCTCACGGTCGGCGTCACGCTTGGCCAGATCGTGGCGTTTGTCGTGGGCCTGTTTACCGCGGGCCAGCGCCAGCTCCACCTTGACCTTGCCGTCGGAGAAGTACATCGACAGCGGTACCAGCGTCAGGTTGCCGTCGCGGATCTTGCCGATCAGGTTGTCGATCTCCTTGCGGTGCAACAGCAGTTTGCGGTTGCGCCGCGGCGCGTGATTGGTCCAGGTGCCGTGGTGATACTCCGCGATGTGCACGTTGCGCAGCCAGATCTCGCCGTCGTCGACCGTGGCGAACGCGTCGGCCAGTGAGGCCTGTCCTTCACGCAGACTCTTGACCTCGGTACCCATGAGCGCGATGCCCGCCTCATAGGTATCGAGGATCATGTAGTTGTGCCGCGCCTTGCGATTGCTGGCCACAATCTGCTTATTGCCGGCGGGGCTGGACTTCTTGGTCGCCACTAGTTCACGACTACCTTCGTATGTAGAGCCGCAGCGTCACGTACGCGGTAATCCCGGACATCGCCAGGCCGAGGAACAGCATCCATGGTGCGCTGAAGTAGAGCACGTCAGCGTAGTCGACCCTGGCAATCAAATTCGACTGATAAAACTGGTCGAGCGCCTTCTCCAGGAACACCGCTCGCACCACTATCAGGCCGACGATCGCGATCACCACACCGATCAGGGCCGCGATCATCGCCTCCACGAGGAACGGCAACTGGGTGTACCAGCGGGTCGCACCGACCAGGCGCATGATGCCGATCTCGGTCCGCCGCGTATACGCGGCCACCTGGACCATATTGGCGATCAGCAGCACGGCACCGACCGCCTGCACCAGCGCCACCGCGAACGCGACGCTACTGAGCCCGTCGAGCACGGCGAACAACCGGTCGATCAGGTCCTTCTGGTTGAGCACGTTGAGCACACCGGGCTGACCCTGCATCGCCTTGTCGAACGCCTCGTGCTGCTCCGGGTCGTTGAGCTTGACGATGAACGACGCCGGGAACGCGTCCTTGCCCGCGACGTCCTTGTACTGCGGGAACTTCTTGATCGCGTCGTCGTAGGCCTGCTCGCGGTTGAGGAAGCTCAGCGAGCGCACGTCGTCGCGGTCGTCGATCATGCGGTACAGCGCCTTGCACGCTTCTTCGTCGCAGTTCGGGTCGTTGGCCGAGATGTCGTCGGTCAGGAACACCTGGCTCTCGACGCGGTCCAGGTAGATGTCGCGGGACTGGTCGGCCAGCCGCACCACCAGCAGGCCGCCACCGAACAGGCCGATGGAGATGGCCGTGGTCAGGATCATCGCCACCGTCATCGTGACGTTGCGACGAAGTCCGGTCAGAACTTCATTGACAAGAAAGCCGAAGCGCACTTAGCGATCCATTCCGTAGACGCCGCGCTGCTCATCACGGATCAGCCGGCCGAGTTCGAGTTCGACGACCCGCTGGCGCATGGAGTCGACGATGTGATGGTCGTGGGTGGCCATCAGCACCGTGGTGCCGGTCCGGTTGATCCGTTCCAGCAGGTCCATGATGTCCTTGCTGGTCTCCGGATCCAAGTTTCCGGTGGGCTCGTCGGCGATCAGGACCAGTGGACGGTTGACGAAGGCGCGCGCGATGGCGACGCGCTGCTGCTCGCCGCCGGACAGTTCGCTCGGCAACCGATTGGCCTTACCGGACAGGCCGACCATCTCCAGCACGTCCGGGACCACCCGGTTGATCACCTCGCCACGCTTGCCGATCACCTCGAGCGCGAACGCCACGTTCTCGAACACCGTCTTCTGCTGCAACAGGCGGAAGTCCTGGAACACGCAGCCGATGACCTGACGCAGGCTCGGCACGTGCCGGCCGGCGAGCTTGTTGACGTGAAACTTGGACACCCGGATATCACCGGAGGTGGGCGTCTCGGCTGCCAGCAGCAGCCGCATGAACGTCGACTTGCCCGAACCCGACGGGCCGATCAGGAAGACGAACTCACCCTTGTCGATTTTCAACGAGACGTCATCGAGCGCTGGGCGCGCCGAAGACTTGTAGTGCTTAGTCACGCGGTCGAGGGTGATCATCACGGCACGCCAGTGTAGCGGGGCGGAAGTATCCGGCAGGTCAGGCTATCGCGGCAATGTCGGGGCCGCCGGTTCCTGGCCGGGTAGCGGCTGCTCGGTAGGCGGGGCGGGTGCAGGCGCAGGCCCCAACGGCAACGTGATGGGCGGGATCAGTCCCGGGCCGTCCGGATCGAACACCGTCGTCCGCGGCGCCCCGGGCAACGGCGTGGTGGTGGGACTGGTCGACTCTCCGGGCACCGGCTCGGTCGGCGTCGTGGTCTCCGTCGGCGTCGTCGTCTCCGGTGTGGTGGTCTCGGTCGTCTCCGGCGTCTCCGTCGGCGTCGTCGAGCGAGGGGTCTGCAGCTTGGTGCGTGGCACCCAGGTGTAGTCGGGGTCGGGCACGAACCCGGGCGGGACCACCTGGGTGTCGGGCGATTGCGGCGCGGTCTGCTTGGGCCGGTACTCCTGCTGCACCCACGACAGCGCGATGAACGCCACGATCAGCACCACCGTCGAGGTGCGAACGCGGCCCAGCCTGCTACGCCAGAGCTTTTCGGCGGCGTCAGTCACCTTGCTGAAGTCGGGTTTCACTTCTTCGACTCCTGAGCCGATGCCGGGGGCGCCGCGACCGTCTCGGCGACCGCGGCCGGATGGATGACGTCCCCGGCCGCTGCGACCGATGCGTCTGACGAGGCCACGCCGGCCCGGCGCAGTGCGCGCACCACCCGTATTCGCAGCCGTCTGCCCACGTCGAACTGTTTGCCCGGCAGCGTGCGTGCGACCATTCGCAGGTTCACGGTGTCGACTCCGAGGCTCTCGATGCCCATCAACTGCGGCTTGTCGAGCAGAAGCTTGGACAGCTCGCCGTCTTCGGCCGCCTTCTCGGCGACGTCGTTGAGTACATCGTTGACCAGGTTGAGGTCGACCGTGGCCGGTATGGGGATGTCGACGACGGCGCGCGCCCAGTCCTTGGACAGGTTGAGCGCCTTGACGATCTGCCCGTTGGGCACGGTGTACATCTCGCCTTCGGAGGACCGCAACTTGGTGACCCGCAGCGTGACGTCCTCGACCGTGCCCTCGGCCTCATTGGCGGCGGCGATGGTCAGCCGTACCAGATCACCGAACCCGTACTGCTTCTCGGTGATGATGAAGAAGCCGGCGAGCAGGTCCTGCACGATGCGCTGCGCGCCGAAACCGAGGGCGGCACCGAGCACCGCGGCCGGGGCCACCAGCGAGGCGATCGGTACCGCGAGCGCATCGGTGACCTCAACGAGCACGATGATGAACAGGACGGCCACCGACACCCAGGAGATCACCGAGGCGACCGCTTGCCGATGCTTGGCGCTCTCCGAGCGCACCAGCTGGTCGCTCTCCTGATATTCGGCGTCGATCCTGCGCACCACCCGTTGGGCGGCCCAGTTGATGAACCGCGCGGCGAGCAGGCCCCCGATCAGCAACAGGGCGATGTGCAGGCCGGTGGTCAGGATCCACACGCCGATCTCTCCGACCCAGAAATCGTGCCAGCGGTCGGCGAGAGGAAGGGCAAGCACCGTATTAGTCATCGTCAATCAGTCGTCGTCATCTTTTCGGTTGCGCCATCTGATCCCTGCTTCCAGGAATCCGTCGATGTCTCCATCCAGCACCGTGGCCGGGTTTCCGACCTCGTACTCGGTGCGCAGATCCTTCACCATCTGATAGGGGTGCAGCACATAGGACCGCATCTGGTTGCCCCACGAGCTGCCACCATCCCCCTTGAGCGCGTCCATCTCGGCGCGCTCCTCCAAACGCTTACGTTCCAGCAGGCGGGCCTGCAGCACGCGCATCGCCGCAACCTTGTTCTGCAGCTGCGACTTCTCGTTCTGACAGGTCACCACGATGCCGGTGGGAATGTGGGTGAGCCGGACCGCGGAGTCGGTGGTGTTGACCGACTGCCCGCCAGGACCGCTGGAGCGGTACACGTCGACGCGTAGGTCGCCCTCGGGGATCTCGATGTGGTCCGTGGTTTCCACCACCGGGAGCACCTCGACGTCGGCGAACGACGTCTGGCGGCGGCTCTGGTTGTCGAACGGGCTGATCCGCACCAGCCGGTGGGTGCCCTGCTCCACCGAGAGGGTGCCGTAGGCGAACGGGGCGTGCACGGCGAAGGTCGCGCTCTTGATCCCGGCTTCCTCGGCATAGGACGTGTCGAACACCTCGACCGGGTAGTCGTGCTTCTCGGCCCAGCGGATGTACATCCGCATCAGCATCTCGGCCCAGTCCGCGGCGTCGACGCCACCGGCGCCGGAGCGGATGGTGACGACGGCCTCGCGCTCGTCGTATTCACCGGAGAGCAGGGTGCGCACCTCGAGGGTCTCGATCTCCTCGCGAAGCTTGACGAGTTCGGCGTCGGCCTCGGCGACTTCTTCCTCACCACCCTCTTCGGCAGCGAGCTCGAACAGCACCGGCAGGTCCTCGACACGCTGACGCAGGTCCTGCACCCGGCGCAATTCACTCTGCGCGTGCGAGAGCTCACTGGTGACCTTCTGGGCCCGCGACTGGTCGTCCCAGAGGTTCGGATCGGAGGCCTGCTGCTCGAGCATGTCGATCCGCTGGCGCAGGCCATCGATGTCGAGCACCCGCTCCACGGTCGTCAGGGTGGTGTCGAGTGCGGCTACGGCGGCTTGGCGGTCTGGATCCACGAATGTTCAGGGTACCCGGCGGCATTTCGGCGGCAGTTCTCTCCGACTGGCGGCAGCGCAGACGATCTGTGTTTAAAGTCGGTTGGTACCCGGCCCCGCACGCCATCGGCCGGGTCTGTGACGGTTTTTCCGCTCGTAAGAAGGCAGGGTATGCGCCCATATCACGTAGCGATCGTCGGCTCCGGCCCTTCGGGATTCTTTGCTGCCGCATCGTTGCTGAAGTTCGCCGATCTACCCGACTCCGATCGCGACGTGCGGGTCGACATGCTCGAGATGCTGCCGACCCCGTGGGGGCTGGTGCGCTCGGGGGTGGCGCCCGACCATCCGAAGATCAAGTCGATCAGCGCCCAGTTCGACAAGACCGCGGCCGATCCCCGGTTCCGGTTCTTCGGCAACATCAAGGTCGGTGAGCACGTCACCCCGGCCGAGTTGGCTCAGCGCTACGACGCGGTCGTCTACGCCATCGGAGCACAATCCGACCGGGCCCTGCACATCCCCGGCGAAGAGCTGCCCGGCAGCGTGGCCGCAGTCGATTTCGTCGGTTGGTACAACGCGCATCCCCACTTCGACGGCATGGCGCCCAACCTGGCGGGCGGGCGGGCCGTGGTCGTCGGCAACGGCAACGTCGCGCTGGACGTGGCACGCATTCTGGTCAGCGACCCACAGGCCCTGGCCAACACCGACATCGCCGACCATGCGCTGGCCTCGCTGGACACCCGCGGGGTGGAAGAAGTGGTCGTGATCGGACGCCGGGGTCCGCTGCAGGCGACCTTCACCACCCTGGAACTGCGCGAGCTGGGCGACATGGAGGGACTGGGCGACGTCGACGTCATCCTCGACCCGGCCGACTTCGCCGACATCACCGACGAAGACCTCGAAGCGGCGGGCAAGACCGTCAAACAGAACATCAGGGTGCTCCGGAAGTACGTCGACGAGCCGCCTCAAGAATCCAAGCGGCGCATCGTGTTCCGCTTCTGCACCTCCCCCATCGAGTTGCACGGCGACGACCGGGTCGAGTCGATCGTGCTGGGCCGCAACGAACTTGTCCGCGACCCGAACGGACGCATGGTGGCCAAGGACACCGGCGAGCGCGAGGAGCTGCCGGTCCAGCTGGTGGTACGGGCGGTCGGCTACCGCGGCGTGCCGACCCCGGGGCTGCCGTTCGACGAACGCTCCGGCACTATCCCGCACACCGACGGCCGAATCGACGGCAGCCGTAACGAATACGTGGTGGGCTGGATCAAGCGGGGACCGTCCGGGGTGATCGGCAGCAACAAGAAGGACTCCCAGGAGACCGTCGACACCCTGCTCGACGATCTTGCGACGGCCGGCGTCGACGAGCGCGGTTCAGAGTACGACGTCGAACTGGCCGAATGGCTGTTGGAACATCAGCCGAAGCTCGTCACCGGTGAACACTGGCAGCTGATCGACGCGCACGAGCGTTCCTCCGGCGAGTCGGTGGGCCGGCCCCGGGTGAAGCTGGCGAGTGTGGCCGAGTTGCTCCGGATCGCGCACGCCTGATCAGGCCGGGGGCGGCTCCGCAGGCGCAAAGGCCCACTTGTCCGGGTTGCCCGGCGAATAGACGACGGGTAACAGCGCCCCCATGGTCGGCCACTCGTTGACGTCGACGGCCATGCGCTGATACACGACGTGCTCGTTGACCGTCGGGCCGGTGATGACACCGGTGATGGTGACGAACTGCTCCCCCGTCTCGTCAGGACGCGGGCTCACCCCGGTCACCAGCAACGTGCCGTGCGCCAGTTCACCGCGAATTCCCCGGCGCGCCATGATCCGTGGCGCCAGCAGCAGCACCAGCGCGCCGACGAGCAAGAGGAGTATGCCGATTTCCCACACCAGGCCATGGTAGGACTTCAGCCATGAGTTCCACCTCGGACGACATGGCATTGGCCCTCGAGTTGGCAGATCAGGCCGACACCCTGACCATGGACCGCTTCGGCGCCCTGGACCTGCGCATCGAGACGAAACCCGACCTGACCCCGGTCACCGACGCCGACCGCGGCGCCGAGGAGGCCTTGCGTGCATCGCTGGCCACGGCTCGCCCGGACGACACGGTGTTCGGTGAAGAGTTCGGTGGGACAACCACATTGACCGGACGCCAGTGGGTGATCGATCCGATCGACGGGACCAAGAACTTCGTCCGCGGCGTCCCGGTGTGGTGCACACTGATCGCCCTGCTCGAAGACGGCGTCCCGACCATTGGCGTGGTGAGTGCACCGGCCCTGGCCCGGCGCTGGTGGGCGGGCCAGGGGCAGGGCGCGTTCGGGTCGTTCGCCGGGACGACCCGCAAACTGTCGGTGTCAGGAGTCGCGGATCTCGCGTCGGCAAGCCTGTCGTACTCCGACCTCACCACCGGCTGGGACGACCTCCGGGACAACTTCGTCGCGCTGACCGACGCGGTGTGGCGGGTCCGCGCCTACGGCGACTTCTGGTCGTACTGCATGGTGGCCGAGGGGGCAGTGGACATCGCCTGCGAACCCGAGGTGAAGCTGTGGGACATCGCCCCGCTCGACATTCTCATCCGCGAGGCCGGCGGCACTTTCACCAGCATCGACGGCGCCCCCGGCCCACACGGCGGCAGCGCGTTGGCCACCAACGGCCTGGTGCACGCCGCGGTGCTGGACCGGCTCGCCGGCGCCTAGCTCACGGCCGGAGCACGTACCGGCCACGCACTCCCCCTTTGGCGAGTGCCCGGTGGGCATCAGCCACCTGATCGAGCGGCAGCACGGCATGCACCCGCGCCGGCAACTGGCCGGACGTCGTACGGGCGAGGAGGTCGCCGAGCCGGGTGCCATCGGGGTGGGCCACCACGGCCGCGACCGCGATGCCGCGTTCGACCGGCAGCTCGGAGCTCGGCTGCACTCCGACGAACTGCCCGCCGTCGCGGACCAGCGCGAGAGCCGCCTGCTGCATGGCCCCGGCGTCGGCGACCGCGTCCCACCCCGGCTCGGCCGCGGCGGTGAAGGCAGCTCCCAGGCCGCGGACGAACTCCTCATCGTGCTCGCGGGCCAGCCCGGTCACTTTCCAACCGCGCTCCTGGGCGAGCACGACGAGGTATCCCCCGACCGCGCCCGCGGCGCCGGTGACCAACAGCCGATCCCCTGCCGGTGCGTCGCCCAGCAGATCGAGGATCTGCGCCGCGGCTAATCCGTTGAGCGGCACCGTCGATGCCGTGATCAAGTCCAATTCGTCCGGCACGACAGCAACGTCGGCCGCCGACACCACCAGTTGCTCGGCGTAGGTGCCGTAGTCCCGGTCGAATCCGGCCACGACACCCGCCACCCGCGTCCCCACAGCCAGATCTACATCTGGCCCGACGGCCTCGACGGTGCCCGCGAAATCCCAGCCGAGTCCGGTCCAGTTCGGTTGATCGACCAGACCGAGATCGTGGAACACACCGCCTGCGACACCGAGGTCGACGGGATTCACCGTCGCCGCGGCAACCTTGACCTGGACCTGGCCGGGACCAGGCTCGGTCAGCGCAACGTCGATGATCTCGATCGAATCCGGCCCATCCGGGGTACGGACGACTGCGGCGCGAAACGTGGCAACAGACATGGAAACTCACTCCTTGTAGACCCTTGTGTGACCTGCTTTCCCACTCCACGATGGAGGGGTAGCTCTCCAATGGGAAGTACGCACTTCGAAGTGCGTAAGTCACCTCGGACGAAATGGAGCGGACGTGCCGACGACAACCGCGGCCCAGAAACGGGCCCGAGCAAAGATGGATTACGACGCCTTCCTGGCGAACTGCTCCAGCCGCCAGCTGCTCGACCGCATCAGCGACAAGTGGGTGGCGCTGATCCTGGCGGCCCTCGGTGGCGACGGGCCGCGACCCGGGAGCGCAAGCGCCGGCGAGCCATGCCAGATGCGCTATTCCGAACTCTCCCGGCGCCTGGCCGGGGTCAGCCAGAAGATGCTCACCCAGACGCTGCGATCCCTCGAACGCGACGGCCTGCTCACCCGGACGGTGACCGCAAGCGTGCCGGTCACAGTCACCTACGAGCTCACCGAACTGGGCGTTTCCTTGCAGCGATTGATGATCGGGGTGAAGTCATGGGCCGAGGCGCACATGGACGAGGTGCGCACAAATCGCGAGCGGTACGACCAGCTCTCGGCAGCCGAACCCTGATCTCCGGCGCTGTGAAGTTGGTAACAGATGCCGTACCTTACTCCGGAGTAAGATACGGTCAGATGCGTCGCCACGACCAGCAGAGGCAGCTGACATGACCAACACCCTGCCGTCCAAGAACGGCACCCCATCCCGTCCCTCCAGCTCCGGCCGGCAAAGCGCGGTCGGACTGCACAAGCACAAGCGGACAGCGACCGACATCGGGTTGGCGCTGATCACGCCCATCGTCGGTCAGGAATTCCTGGACCGTTACGGCCTGCGCGATCCGCTCAACCGCGGCCTGAAATACGGTGTGAAACAGGTGTTTTCCGCCGCCGGCGCCGCCAACCGGCAATTCCAGCGGGTCCAGGGCCTAGGCAAGGCACCGACCCGGTTGAAGGCCAGCGGGGCCGACTACTTCGACCTGACGCCCGACGAAGACCAGCAGATGATCGTCGAGACGGTCCGCGAGTTCGCCGCGGAGATCCTGCGCCCCGCCGCGCACGACGCCGACGAGGCCGCCGGCTACCCGGCCGACCTGATCGCCAAGGCCGCTGAACTGGGCATCACCGCCGTCAACGTGCCCGAGGACTTCGACGGCATCGCCGAGCACCGCAGCACCGTGACCAATGCACTCGTCGCCGAAGCGCTGGCCTACGGCGACATGGGTCTGGCCCTGCCGATCCTGGCTCCCGGCGGCGTCGCCTCGGCCCTGACCCACTGGGGCAGCGCCGACCAGCAGGCCACCTACCTCAAGGAATTCGCCGGCGAGAACGTGCCGCAGGCCTGCGTGGCGATCGCCGAACCGCACCCCCTGTTCGACCCCACCGCGCTCAAGACCACCGCGGTTCGCACCCCCAGCGGCTACCGCCTGTCCGGCGTCAAGTCACTGGTTCCGGCAGCTGCCGACGCCGAATTGTTCATCGTGGCAGCACAATTGGACGGTAAGCCGGCGTTGTTCATCGTCGAGGCCTCCTCGCCGGGGCTCACGGTCAAGGCCGATCCGAGCATGGGCATCCGTGCCGCCGCCCTCGGCCAGGTGGAACTCGACAACGTGGCGGTGCCGCTGGGCAACCGGCTCGGCGAGGACGAGGCCACCGACCAGGACTACAGCGAGGCCATCGCGCTGTCCCGCCTCGGCTGGGCCGCCCTGGCCGTCGGCACCTCGCATGCGGTGCTCGACTACGTCGTCCCCTACATCAAGGAACGCACGGCCTTCGGTGAGCCGATCGCACACCGCCAGTCGGTGGCCTTCATGACCGCCAACATCGCCATCGAACTCGACGGCCTGCGGCTGATCACGTGGCGCGGCGCCGCGCGTGCCGAGCAGGGACTGCCGTTCGCCCGCGAGGCGGCACTGGCCCGCAAGCTCGGCACCGACAAGGGCATGCAGATCGGCCTGGACGGTGTCCAGCTGCTCGGCGGTCACGGTTACACCAAGGAACACCCGGTCGAGCGCTGGTACCGCGATCTGCGGGCCATCGGCGTCGCCGAGGGTGTCGTGGTGATTTAGTCCAGCCATCGTTCCGCTTATTTGAACCGAAAGACTAATCATGGCAATCAATCTGGAAATGCCCCGCAAGCTCCAGGCGGTCATCGAGAAGGGCCACCAGGGCGCTGCGGAGATGCTTCGCCCGATCTCACGCAAGTATGACCTCGCCGAGCACGCCTACCCGGTCGAGCTGGATACCCTGGCCACCTTGTTCGAAGGCATCTCGGAAGCCAAGACCATCTCGTTCGCCGGCGCCGAGGCGTTCCGCGACGACGCCAACACCAAGGGCGAGAAGGTCACCGTCAACGGCGCCAACATGTCCGCACTGCTCAACGCGCTGGAGATCAGCTGGGGCGATGTCGCCCTGCTGCTCTCGGTGCCGCGTCAGGGCCTGGGCAACGCCGCCATCTCCTCGGTGGCCACCCCCGAGCAGCTCGAGCGCCTCGGCAAGGACGTGTGGGCCGCCATGGCCATCACCGAGCCGTCCTTCGGATCGGATTCGGCGGCAGTCACCACGACCGCGGTGCTCGACGGCGACGAGTATGTGATCAACGGCGAGAAGATCTTCGTCACCGCGGGCTCGCGGGCCAGCCACATCGTGGTGTGGGCGACGCTGGACAAATCGTTGGGCCGGGCGGCGATCAAGTCGTTCATCGTGCCGCGCGAACATCCCGGAGTCACCGTCGAGCGCCTCGAGCACAAGCTGGGCATCAAGGCGTCCGACACCGCGGTGATCCGCTTCGACAACGCACGTATCCCCAAGGACAACCTCCTTGGCGATCCGGAAGTCCACGTGGAGAAGGGTTTTGCCGGGGTCATGGAGACCTTCGACAACACCCGGCCGATCGTGGCGGCCATGGCGGTCGGTATTGCCCGCGCCGCGCTGGAGGACCTGCGGGCCATCCTGACCGACGCCGGTATCGAGATCTCCTACGACAAGCCCGCCCACGCTCAGAGCGCCGCCGCTGCGGAGTTCCTGCGCATGGAGGCCGACTGGGAGGCCGGCTACCTGTTGACGGTGCGCTCGGCATGGCAGGCCGACAACAGCATCCCCAACTCCAAGGAAGCCTCGATGGGTAAGGCCAAGGCCGCCCGCGTGGCCAGCGACATCACCCTCAAGGCTGTCGAAATGGCAGGCACCACCGGCTATTCCGAGCAGACCCTGCTGGAGAAGTGGGCCCGCGACTCGAAGATCCTCGACATCTTCGAAGGCACGCAGCAGATTCAGCAGCTGGTGGTCGCCCGCCGCCTGCTGGGCCTGTCCTCGGCCGAATTGAAGTAGTTCGTCCCCCTGCCGGTTTTCTCCCGGCGAGCAGACACGAAAGTGCCCGGTTTCCATGGAAACCGGGCCTTTTGCGTCTGCTCACCCAATTAGGCACTGCCCCCACATAGCGAAATCGCCCAGAACACTTGGTGTTCTGGGCGATTTCGTTATCGCGTGTTGTCCGGCTTAGCCGAGCACCCGCTGCAGGTCCGGAACCATGGCCTGCAACTGCTGGCCCCAGTAGGCCCAGTTGTGGGTACCGGAATCCGGGAAGTTGAACACACCGTTGGTGCCACCAGCAGCAATGTAGTTGTCCTGGAAGCTGCGGTTGGTCTTGATGGTCAGGCCTTCGAGGAAGGTGGCAGGCAGGTCGCCGCCGCCCAGCTCGTTGGGCTGGCCGTTACCGCAGTAGATCCACAGACGGGTGTTGTTGGCGACCAGCGTGGGGATCTGCACCATCGGATCGTTGCGCTTCCAGGCGCTGTTCGGATCCTCCGTCGGGCCCCACATGTCGTTGGCCTTGTAGCCGCCGGCGTCACCCATGGAGATGTTGATCAGGAACGGCCACCAGCCCTCGGAGGGGTTCAGGAAGCCCGACATCGAACCGGCGTAGATGAACCGGTCGGGGTGGTAGGTCGCCAGGATGAGCGCGGCGGAGCCGGCCATGGACAGGCCGATCGCTGCGTTACCGTTCGCTGCGACGTCGCGGTTCGCGGCCAGCCACTGCGGCAGCTCGCTGGTCAGGAAGGTCTCCCACTTGTACGTGGTGCAACCGGCCTTACCGCAGGCCTGGTTGTACCAGTCGCTGTAGAAGCTGGACTGACCGCCGACCGGCATGACCACCGACAGGCCGCTGTTGAGGAACATCTCGAACGCGTTGGTGTTGATGTCCCAGCCGTTGAAGTCGTCCTGAGCACGCAGGCCGTCGAGCAGGTACACCGCGTGCGAACCCGGCCCACCACTCTGGAACTGAATCTTGATGTCGCGGCCCATCGACGGCGACGGGACCATCAGGTACTCCACCGGCAGACCCGGCCGGGAGAATGCTCCCGCGGTCGCCGACCCGCCGGTCACTCCGATCAAGCCAGGCAGCATCAGCGCTGCCACAGCCGCCACCGTCATGCGGCGTGCCCAATGGCCACGAATCTTGTCAATGAAGGTCATACTGCGAATCCATCCGTTTCCGGTCAACTACGCCATTTGCGCGATCAGCGATAAGCATCGCCAAGCGACACCGCAGCGACCGAGTCACTGCACTGTCACGCCCGCTCGCCCGAGCCGGTGCCTCTGATGAGCGGACCGAAGAATTCAGTTGTTGCGCCATGAGTAAATCACGCGCCCACGACGGGGGAAAACCCGCGGCGCGCCGCCGAACTGCACGTCCGGGCATTTCAAAAAGTGATTCTGACTTTATCTATTACGCGCCGGCGGGCGATCTACCTGGGAAAACGGTTCGACACTCGCGACCGCGCGGACGCCGTTCGATGAACACCGATGCGCATCTGTTCACAACTGGTGTCCGGAGGGTTATCCGATCGTCGCCAACCAGTTTTCGAAATGCCCGACCGAGCACCTTCGGGTCGGCCCCAATCATGGCCATACAAAAAAGTATGGTAACTTTCGGCCATGACCTCGCCCCCCACCACGGACTGCGTCATCACCGCCGAATTCGTCGCTCGACTGGCCGAGCGGGCCGGTGAAGCCGAGGAGTTGCGCCGGCTTCCCGACGCGACGGTGACCGACCTCGTCGACTCCGGCTTCACCGAACTTTTGGTGCCCGCCCGCTACGGCGGTCAGCAGGCTGATTTTCCGGCCCTCCTGGATCCGGTACGCCGGATGGCCCACGGATGCACGTCGAGCGCCTGGACCATCGGCTTCCTGGCCCTGCACAACTGGATGCTCGCGCTGTTCGGCGAGCAGGCCCAGGAAGAGGCCTTCGCGAGCCGCCCGTTCCTGGCCCCCGCCCCACTCGCGCCGACCGGGCGCGGACTGCCGGCCGACGGCGGCATCCGCCTCACCGGCCGGTGGTCCTGGGCCACCGGCGTCATGCACGGAAACTGGATCATCGTCGCGGCGCTGTGCGGACCCGACGATGCGCTGTACCCAGCGCTCGCGCTGCTGCCGATCGGCGACGTGACCGTGGCCGACGTGTGGCACACCGACGGCATGCGGGCCACCGGTTCCAACGACGCCATCGCCACCGACGTATTCGTCCCGGAACACCGACTGGTGAAGGTGCTCGACATCTATTCCGGTACCGCCCCGGGCGCCGGGCTGCACGACAGCAGCGCCTACCGCTGGCCGATGGTGCCCGCACTGGCACTGCTGGCGGCGATGCCCGCACTCGGCAGCGCCGAGCGGGTCACCGAGATCTACGCGCAACGCCTCGGTGAACGCGTGCTGCCCTATGAGGGCGTCGTACAGAAGGACAAGCCGATCGCACAGGCCCACCTGGCCGGGGCGCAGGTCCGGGTGCGCGCTCTGCGCGCTCTGCTGGCCGACACGGTCGGCGAGATAGAGGCCATCGTGGCTACCGGCGACGCCGTGGACAAGCCGGTTCGCGCCCAAGCCCGTCTGGCAGCGGCGCATATCGTCTCCGAATCCAAGGCCGTGATCGGCGAATTGCTGGGCGCGGGCGGAGCCAGCATCCATTTCCTTTCCAGCCCGTTGCAGCGGTTCAAACGCGATGTCGACGTACTGTCCGGCCACGTGGTGTTCGACTACGACACCAGCCGCGAGTTGGCCGGTGCACTCGCGCTGGGGATGAAGATCCCTCGTACGTCGATGATCTGACAGGGCCGATCTGATGAAGACTCTGTGGATCGAGGCCAGCCCGAAGGGGGACGACGCGTTGTCCTCCCAGTTGGCGCAGGCCTATCTGGATGCCGCCGACACGGTCGGCGACGTGGAACGCCTCTCGGTGTGGGACGACGATGTGCTGCGGTTCGGCCGGGATGCGGCGATCGCCAAGTTCGCTCAGCTGTTCGGAGAGCCGATCACCGAGGATCAGCAGGCGGTGTGGCAGCAGGTGCTCGCCGAGATCGAGCGGGTGCGTGGCTTCGACCGTCTGGTCGTGTCCTCCCCTATGTGGAACTGGCATGTGCCACATGCCCTCAAGGCGTGGATCGACATCATCGTGCAGCCGGTGGCCAGCTTCACCCTCAACGAGCGTGGTGAACATGTGGGCACCCTCGGTGAGGGAAAACCGTTGCAGCTCATCCTGACCCGCAGCAGCGCCTACGACGGACGTCACCCCGAACTACAGGATTTCCAGAAGCCTTATCTGGAGTATGTGTTCGGGATGCTGGGCTACCGCGTCGACACCCTGGTGGTGGAACCCACCACCAGGTGGACTCCTGCCGAACGGGATCAGATGCGTGCCGATGCCGTCGCCCGGGCACGTGCAGCAGCGCATACCTCCGGGGCTTGACCCGCACTCAGGTCTGGGCGGGGCTACTCGCCAAAACCTCGGTGATGGCTTCACAAAACGCGGGCAGATCGCCGGGCGCGCGGCTGGTGATCAAGTTGCCGTCGACGCAGACCTGCCGATCCACCACTGTGGCCCCGGCATTGCCCAGATCTGTGCGGATACTCGGATAGCTGGTCAGCGTGCGGCCACGCACCACGTCCGCCTCCACGAGGGTCCACGGTCCGTGACAGATCGCCGCAACAGGCTTTCCGGATCGGACGAAATCGCGGACGAAGGCCACCGCCGTCTCGTCGAGCCTCAACTTGTCCGGGTTCACGGTGCCCCCGGGCAGGATCAGCGCGTCGAACTGGTCGACCTTCGCCTCGGCGACCGTGCGGTCCACCGGAAAGGTTCCTGCGGGCTCGAGGTCGTGATCACGGGCCTGGATTTCACCGGCCTTGAGCGACAACAGTTCGACGTGACCGCCCTCGTTCTCGACCGCCGCGCGCGGTTGTTCGAGTTCGATGCGCTCCACACCGTCGGCGGCAAGGATTCCCACCCTGCGGCCTTCCAATTCCTTTCGCATGCGAGTCCTTTCGTTGAGACCGACGGGCAGCAGCGGGCGTGGGCGCCCATGAAGGGCTACCCCGGGGAGCCGGACCCAAAACGCCACAGATCGTTGCTAGTCACCCCTTGTCAGCCGTCGTAACAAAAAGTAAAGTCACTTTCAGTTTTCGCCCCGCACCTTCAGGAGTCGAGCATGGAATCATTCGTCCACCTGCGTAAAGGCAAGACCCCGAAGCGGGTGCACGCCGACCTCGAGGGCCTCAAGGACGACGAACTCGGTCGCGGCGGCTTCGTCGGCCGCACCGCGAACATGTACCGGCGCAATGACCCCACCGCCTACCGCACCGTGGGCCCCCTACGCCCCACCGATGTCTTGTCCAGTGAGCTCAAGCCCAGCGACGCCACCGACGCGCACGGCGGCCCGCTGCTGATGTTCTCCAACGCGGACTGCCAGGTGCTGCTGAGCCGGCGTAGCGAGGAGATGCCGTTCTTCGTCCGCTACGTCGACGGCGACCTGCTGCTGTTCGTGCACAAGGGCTCCGGCCTGCTGGAGACCGAGTTCGGGCCACTGCGCTACCGCGAAGGCGACTGGGTGTACATCCCGAAGGCCTGCACGTTCCGCCAGGTGCCCGACAGCGAGAGTACGTGGCTGATGATCCAGGCCACCGACGATTTCCGGGTCCCGCCGGCCGGAACCCTGGGCCGCCACTTCCCCTTCGACCCGGCACAGGTCACCATCCCCGAGCCGGCACCGATCGACGATGACGGGCGGGAAGAGTACGAGGTGCGCCTGATACACGACGGTGGCCCGACTTCGCTGTTCTACCAACACAATCCCCTCGACGTGGAAGGCTGGCGGGGCGACAACTTCCCGTTCACCTTCAACATCGAGGACTACACCGTCATCACGTCCGAGAGCGTGCACCTGCCACCGACCGTGCACCTCTTCATGCAGGCCACCGGTGTGTACGTGATGAACTTCCTGCCCAAGCCAGCCGAGAGCGTGCCGGGCACCGAGCGCACCCCGTGGTACCACCGCAACGTCGACTACGACGAGATCGCGTTCTTCCACGGCGGAACCCTCTACGGCATCCCGATGCCGCCCGGCCTGGTTTCCCATGCGCCGCAGGGCGTTCACCATGGGGCGCCCGAGAAGGCGCGGGAACGCGCCCGCCGCAAGTTCGACGACTACGACCGCGTCGACTGGTCCGTGATCGCCATCGACACCCGTCGTCGTCTCATCCCGTCCGCCGAAATCCTCGCCAACGACCTGGGGCAGCACTAGAGATGACAACTGTTGAAGCACCTGTGAAGCACGAGTACGACCGCATCCCGTATCTGGTTGCCTACCAGAACAACTCGTCGGTGCGCGACGTGTACGGCGGAGTCGCCGAGCTCGTGGTGCTGGAGAGCTACCTGCTGCGCCCCAAATCGCCAGAGCCTTCCGCCGCCGGAGCCGCCCCGGCGGCGACATCAGATACGGTGCTGGTGTTCATGCACCCGATCGGCGGCGGTGCCTACCTGCCGATGATCAACGCCCTGGCCCGAGCCGGACACCACGTCATCTACTGCAACAGCCGGTTCCGTGGCACCGACTCGGCGCTGCTGATGGAGAAGGTGGTCGAGGATCTCGGCGAGTGCATCAAGGACGCCAAGAACCGGCTCGGCTACGACCAGGTGGTGCTGGCCGGCTGGAGCGGCGGCGGTTCACTGTCGGTGTTCTACCAACAGCAGGCGCAGAACCCCACCGTGACGGCGAGCCCGTCCGGCGACGGGCCGGACCTGACCAAGCTGGGCCTGATCCCGGCCGACGGAATCATGCTGCTGGCCGCGCACATCAGCCGGCACGGCACCATGACCGAATGGATGGACGCGTCGATTCTCGACGAGAACGATCCGTCAAAGCGGGATCCCGAACTCGACCTCTACAACCCGGACAACCCCAACCAGCCGCCGTACACGGCGGAATTCCTGGAGCGCTACCACGCGGCCCAGATCGCCCGGAACCGGCGGATCACCAAGTGGGTCAAAGAAAAGCTGGCCGAGCTCAAGGCCGCCGGGCGGCCGGATGACGAGTTCGCGTTCGTCGTGCACGGCACCATGGCCGACCCGCGCTGGCTGGACCCGACCGTCGATCCCAACGATCGTCAGCCCGGCACGTGTTATCTGGGTGATCCCCAGGTGGTCAACATGAGCCCGGTCGGGCTGGCACGGTTCTGCACCCTGCGCAGCTGGCTGTCGCAGTGGAGCTATGACGACGCCAACGGTGACGCCGTCAAGGCCGGCCCGGATATCGCGGTCCCCGCGCTGGTGATCGGCAACCTGGCCGATGACGCCTGCACGCCGAGCCACACCCGCCGGCTTTTTGAGGCGATCGGGCATCCCGACAAGGAGATGCACGAGATCCCCGGCGCCAACCACTACTACTCGGGCCCGGATCAGCGTGGCACCCTGCGCCAGGCCGTCGCGGTCTGCACGGACTGGCTGCACCGGCACGGATTCGGCGGGCAGGAGCGAAGCGACCGGGGATCGGGGCAGTCACTATGACGACCGGACCGCTGGACGGCATCAGGGTGATCGAGCTCGGCACTCTGATCTCGGGGCCGTTCGCCGGCCGGCTGCTGGGCGACATGGGCGCCGAGGTCATCAAGATCGAACTGCCGGCCACCCCGGATCCGCTGCGCACCTGGGGGCAGGCCGAGCTCGACGGGCACCACTTCTTCTGGACCGTGCACGCCCGCAACAAGAAGGCCGTCACCCTCGACCTCCGCACCGCCAAGGGCCGCGAGCTTTTTCTGGACCTGGTGGAGAAGTCCGACATCATCGTGGAGAATTTTCGGCCCGGCACCCTGGAGAAGTGGAATCTGGGCTACGACGTTCTGCGCGAACGAAATAAGGGCATCATCCTGGTGCGGGTGTCGGGGTACGGGCAGACCGGACCCGACGCCGGCAAGGCCGGTTACGCCTCGGTGGCCGAGGCCTCGAGCGGGCTGCGGCACATGAACGGGTTCCCCGGTGGTCCCCCACCGCGGCTGGCCCTGTCACTGGGCGACAGCCTCGCCGGCATGTTCGCCGCCCAGGGTGCGCTGGCTGCCCTGTACCGGCGGACCGTCACCGGCGAGGGGCAGATCGTCGACACCGCGCTGACCGAAAGTTGCCTGGCGGTACAGGAATCCACGATCCCGGACTACGACGTCGGCGGTGTGGTCCGCGGACCGTCGGGCACCCGGCTGGAAGGCATCGCGCCGTCGAACATCTACCAGAGCGCCAACGGCAGCTGGGTGGTGATCGCGGCCAACCAGGACACCGTCTTCCGCCGGTTGTGCGCCGCGATGGGCAGCCCGGAGCTGGCGACCGACGACAGGTTCTCCAATCATGTTGCCCGGGGCCGCAATCAAGATGAGCTGGACAAGATCATCGGTGATTGGGCAGCCAGGCGCCAGCCGGAGGACATCATCGAGACCCTCTCACAAGCCGGGGTGATCAGTGGGCCGATCAACACCGTCGCCGAGGTCATGCAGGACCCGCAACTGCAGGCCCGCGGCATGCTCGCGGACCATTGGGACGAGCGCGTGCAGCGCAACGTCAAGGGTCCCGGCGTCGTCCCGGTGCTCTCCGAGTCACCTGGCACGATCCGCAACGCCGGTTCGGCCCGGCCCGGCCAGCACAACGACGAGGTGTACGGCGACCTGCTCGGGCGCAGTGCACAAGACCTGGAAACCCTGCGCGCCGAGGGGGTGCTGTGAGATGAACCTGCCCGACAAGGTCGACATTCGCGAGGTGTGCCTGCGCGACGGCCTGCAGATCGAGACGCCGATTCCGCTGTCCGCCAAAGTCGCGATCCTTGAGGCCATCGTCGCCACCGGGGTACGTGAGGTGGAGGCGACGGCATTTGTCTCACCCTCGAAAGTGCCCGCGTTGGCCGATGCGGCCGAACTCGCCGAGGAACTACACAGGTTCCCGGGCGTCGAGTTCTCCGCTCTGGTGGCCAGCCCCAACGGCGCCACACGCGCCATTGCCGCGGGGCTGGGCTCGATCGAGTACGTGGTGTCCGCCTCCGACGCCCACTCCCAGGCCAACGTCGGACGCACCTCGGCCGAGGCCACGGCTCAGATCGCCGAGATCGTGGCCATCGCGGCAGACAGCAACACCTCGGTGGAGGTCATCATCGCCACCGCCTGGGACTGCCCGTTCGACGGTCCGACCGATCCGCAGCGGGTGCTCGACATCGTCTCGTCTGCAGTCGGTTTCGGTGTCAACCGGATCGCTATCGCCGACACCATCGGCACGACCACCCCGCGTCGGGTGAGCTCACTGATCGCTCAGGTCCGGCCGCTGGCCGGGGCCCTGCCACTGGGTGCGCACTTCCACAACACCCGCGGCGCGGGTCTGGCCAGTGCCTATGCGGCGGTGCAATCCGGGGTCACCCGCCTGGACGCATCGGTCGGCGGGCTGGGCGGCTGCCCGTTCGCCCCGGGCGCCAGCGGCAACATCGCCACCGAAGATCTGGTCTACCTGTTGCGCGACAGCGACATCGCCGTCGACGTCGACCTGACTGCCGCGATCGATGCGGCGCGTGTCGCCCAGGAGGCCGTGGGCCACGAGCTTCCCAGTGCGCTGCTGCGCGCGGGTGACCGGATATTGAGCTGAGGCGTCGATGACCGCTGCCGAGCTGGGCACCAAAGGCCGCCAGACGCGGTCGGCGATCGAGCTCGCCGCGCGGAAGCTTTTTGCCGAGCGCGGTTTTCACGGCACCACGCTGTCCGATATCACCTCGGCTGCGGGCAAGAGTCCAGCGGTGTTCTACCGGTATTTCACCGACAAGGAGGATCTGCTGGCGGCACTGGCCGAATCCTTCCTGCACGACGTCGTCGAGCCGTCCGGGCTGAACCTGCACCTGCCGGATTCTCCGGAGGACACCGTGTTCTTCACCACGGTGGTCACCGGCTACTGGAACATCTTCAAACAGAACATCGGCATCATGATCGCGGTGGCCCAGCTGGCCGCGACGCAGCAGCGATTTGCCGATGTGCAGAACAAGTTCCGGCGGTTCGGGGTCGACATCGTCATCGCCTCGGTACACCACGCGCAGGCACAGGGCCACGCTCAGGGGCTGGAGCCCGAACACGTGGGCGCGGCCATTGCCTTGCTGTTCGAGAACTTCACCACCGTATTCGTCGGTCATACCGGGCTCGGCATCGAGATGAGCGACGCCGAGGCCATCACCACCCTGTCCACCATCTGGAAGAGAACCCTGTACGGCTTCTGATCCGAGAAGGAGAGATCTCAGTGGATTTCGCTTTACCCGAACACCTTTCAAACGTGCTTGCCGAGATGGACGAGTTCATCGAGGCCGAGATCAAGCCGCTTGAGCGCGAGCACATCCAGTATTTCGACCAGCGCCGCGAGTATGCCCGCACCGACTGGGAGAACGGCGGGGTGCCGGCCAGGGCGTGGGAAGATCTGCTCGACGAGATGCGACGACGGGCCGACGCCGCCGGCTGGCTGCGGTATGGGCTGCCCGCCCGCTTCGGCGGGCGCGACGGCAGCAACCTGGACATGGCGGTGATCCGGGAACACCTGGCGCACAAGGGCCTGGGGCTGCACAACGACCTGCAGGACGAGTCCTCGATCGTCGGGAACTTTCCGCAGGTGATCATGATGGACCGCTTCGGCACCGAGGACCAGAAGGCCGATTGGGTCGAGGCGATGCTCACCGGCAAGCGTTCCATGGCGTTCGGATTGACCGAGCCCGACCACGGTTCGGATGCCACCTGGCTCGAGACGACCGCAGTCCAAGACGCGGACGGCTGGATCATCAACGGGCGCAAGCGGTGGAACACCGGAGTGCACCGGGCCACCCACGATCTGATCTTCGCCCGGACCTCCGGTGAACCCGGGCAGGCCCGTGGGATCACCGCATTCCTGGTGCCCACCGACGCGCCGGGATTCACCGTCCCGTTCTACTGGTGGACGTTCAACATGCCCACCGATCACGGTGAGGTCGAACTGAAGGAAGTACGCGTACCGGCCGATGCGGTGCTCGGTGAGGTCGACCGCGGCCTCGAGGTCGGCCAGACCTTCCTGCACGAGAACCGGATTCGCCAGGCTGCCAGCAGCCTGGGCGCCGCCCAGTTCTGTATCGACCGTGCCGTGGACTACGCCAACCGGCGGATGGTGTTCGGCAAGCCGCTGGCGGTGAACCAGGCCGTGCAGTGGCCGCTGGTGGAATTGCAGACCGAGGCGCAGATGGTCAGGCTGCTCGTCCGTTATGCCGCAACACAGTTGGACCAGAACCACCACATGGAGGTGTCCGACAAGGTCTCGATGGCCAATTACCGCGCCAATCGGCTGGTGTGTGAGGCCGCCGACCGGGCCATGCAGGTACACGGCGGCATCGGCTACAGCCGTCACGAACCGTTCGAACACATCTACCGCCACCACCGGCGCTACCGGATCACCGAGGGCGCCGAGGAGATCCAGATGCGTCGAGTCGCACAGCGGCTGTTCGGGTTCGGCAAGGCCAAGCGGTGACCAGCCCGTCCCGGCCCGCCGACCTGCTCGCTCCCCGACTGGTCGACGTCCTCACCCCGGTGCTCGGCACCGAGGTCGCCGTCGAGGACCTGCGCGAGCTGACCGGTGGCGCCAGCCGCACCACGTGGTCGTTCGATGCGGTCACCGACTCGGCCCGGCGCGCCCTGATCCTGCGAACCGGTGCACCTGACGAGGTACACGCCGGCATGGAGCTGGAGGCCGGCGCCCAACAGGCTGCGGCCCGGGCCGGGGCGCCGGTCCCCCACGTGATCGTCGCCGACAATTCCGTTGCCGCCCTGGGTGATCCGTTCCTGATCTGCGACTTCATCGGCGGCGAGACCATCGTGCGGCGCATTCAGCGCATGCTCGACGACGCCGGCCGGGCCCGGCTGCTCACCCAGTGCGCGCAGGCGCTGGCCGCCATCCACCGGGCCGAACCGCCGGCGCTGCCGGGCCTCGTGGAGCTGGACCAGATTTCCCAGTGGCGCGGGCAACTCGACGAGATGGGCGACACCACCGCCACTTTCGAGTGGGTGTTTCGCTGGCTGGAGTCCAACCGGCCACCCGCGTCACCGCTGCGGCTGGTGCACGGTGACTTCCGGATGGGCAACCTGATCGTGGACGACTCGGGTCTGGCCGCGGTGCTGGACTGGGAGTTGGTGCACCTCGGCGAGGTGTACGAGGATCTGGCCTGGTTCTGCATCCGGGCCTGGCGGTTCGGCGCGCCGGCCGACCTCGGAGCCGGTGGGCTGGGCAGCATCGAGAACTTCCTCAGCGCCTACGAGCAAGCCGGCGGGCAGACACTGGACCGGTCGGCGATCCGCTGGTGGCTCGTGCTCGCCACCCTGCGCTGGGGCGTGATCTGCCGCTATCAGGCCGAGCGCCATCTGAGCGGGCAGACCCGATCGGTGGAGCTGGCGACCATCGGCCGTCGGGTCTGCGAGACGGAGTGGGACCTGTTGGGTCTGCTGGACGGGAGCAGCTGGTGAGCAACCTGTACGGACGGCCCACCGCGGCCGAGCTGGTGGCCGCGGTCGCGGAGTTCCTCGACACCGAGGTGCGCGACAGCGAGTCGGTGGCCGCTCCGGTCAAATTTCAGGCCCGGGTGGCGGCCAATGCGCTGCGCATGGTCGAACGCGAACTGCTGGCCGGCGAAGCCGAACCGGTCGCCGAAGCCGCGCTGGCCGGCGTCGGGTTCGCGGACGAGGCCTCACTAGCGGCGGCGATCCGCTCCGGGCAACTCGACGACCGGGCCGACGACGTCGCCGCCTGCCTGCGTGTCCTGGTGCGCCAGCGGCTCGCCGCCGCACACCCGGGCTACGACGAGCCGTGAGCCCGTCAGAGTCTGCGGACCCGGACCAGCCACGCCGGCTCGTCGACCCGGGCCCCGACGAGCTCGCCGATCGCCTCGGCATGCGCCGAACCCACTACACCGCGGTATGTCGTGGTCTCCAGCGACTCCATTTCCCAGCCTTCGGAGAAAGCCTGGCGAATGGTCTCCTCGCTGACCTGGGGTCCGAAACCACGGCCCGCGTCGGACAGCGCCAATACGTGCACCCTCGCACCCGGTCGGCACACCCGGTGCAGGGCGGCCACATACCCGGGCCGGTCGGCATCGTCGAAGACATGGAACAGCGCGCTGTCGACGATGGTGTCGTAACGCGGGCCCGGCGACTCTCCGAGGCGGGTCGCGTCGGCCACCGCGAAGTGGGCGTCGATTCCCCGCCGCGCGGCGTTCTCGCGGGCCTGGGCGACGGCATGTTCGGAGAAGTCGATGCCCAGCACGTCGTACCCCAGGCGGGTCAGCAGCATGGTGTGTTCACCGGCTCCGCAACCGGCGTCCAGCACCTTGCCGCCCAGGCGGCCGGTGCGTTCCAACTCGACGATGGCCGGTTGCGGCTCGCCGATGACCCATGGCGCGGTGCCGGACTCGTAGGCTTCGTCGAACAGCGAATGTGCGGGCGTGGAGTTCATGATTCGAGTCTGAAACCTGAATGACTGTTGAGGTCAAGCCCTACCCGAGGAGCCGATGATGTCCCCTACCGAAGTCGAAGTCGTCGACGGCGTCGCGCACCGCTTGTTCGATGCGATCGAGCGCGGCGACAAGGCCGCAGTGGCCCAGCTGTGGGCCGACGATGTGGCGGTATGGCACGCCGGTGACGCCAAGGACAACGACCGCATCCGCGCATTGAAGGTCATCGACTGGTTCATCAACGCGACCAGCGAGCGGCGCTACGAGGTGCTCGATCGACAGTTCTTCGACGGCGGATTCGTCCAGCAGCACGTCTTGCACGCCGCCGCGCCTGACGGGACGTTGATCGCATTGCGGGTGTGCATCGTGATCAAAGTGGGTACCGACGGTCTCATCGACCGCATCGATGAATACTTCGATCCGAAGGACATCGCACCCTTGTTCGCCTGACCCGAGCCGCTTACCCGATCCGAGCGAAAATGGAGGTCTCATGGCTACGACCAGCGACATCCTCACCGTCAGCGCAGGAAACTGGATCCTCGTCCCGGACCGCTCCAAGGTGACATTCAGGAACAAGACGATGTGGGGCCTGGCCACCGTCACCGGGCAGTTCACCGAATTCCATGGTGAGGGCACCGCCGGTGCCGGGGTGAACGGCCAGGTGGTGATCGAAGCGGCGTCTGTGCGCACCGGCATCGGGAAGCGGGACAACCATCTGCGGTCTGCAGATTTCTTCGATGTCGAGGGTCATCCGGAGATCACGGTGCAGGTGACAGGTTTGGAGCCATCCGACGACCGGGTGCGGCTGACGGCGGTCCTGACCGTCCGCGGAGTGTCGAAGCCCATCGAATTGCCCGTCGATGTGCAGGCGCTCGACGACGGCGCGCTGCGGTTGTCAGGTCAGTGCGAGGTCCAACGAGACGACTTCGGCGTGTCGGGCGACATGCTCGGGATGGTGGGTCCGACGACAAACCTGTCGGGTGAACTCGTGTTCACCCGAGTTTGATGCCCTGCAACAGAATTCGCTGAGTTGACCGGCCTACGGCACCGCGCGCAGTAGCATCGGCAGCATGGCCGGCCCCGCGCCGCTGCGCATCCTGGTGTACAGCGACAACCCGCGCATCCGCGAACAGGTACGACTCGCACTGGGCAAACGCGTGCACCCCGAACTGCCCGAACTGGAATACGTCGAGATTGCCACCGCACCGATGGTGGTCGCCCAGATGGACGCCGGCGGCATCGACCTGGCCATCCTCGACGGGGAGGCCACGCCGGCCGGCGGCATGGGAGTGGCCAAACAGCTCAAGGACGAGGTCTCAGATTGCCCACCGGTCCTGGTGTTGACCGGACGACCCGACGACGCCTGGCTGGCTAGCTGGTCACAGGCCGAAGCGGCCGTCCCTCACCCGATCGATCCGATTCGGTTGGGCGATGCGGTGGTGTCGTTGCTGCGCGCTCCGGTCCGGTAACTTTTCCGCGAATTGCCCTGTTGCCGTTGACTTTCGCGGCATGGCTGCGGCCGCAGCGACACGCTGCCCCGATATGAAACGATACTAACCAAAATGTGTGGCACAGGCCGCAAACCTCGCTAGGCTGTGGGTTAGCTCACATCGACAGCCCACCCGAGGGAGCGATAAGTGGCATGAATTTATACACGCCCATCCTGGTTCTCGGAGCGATCGCGGCCGCGTTCGCCGTGGTTTCCGTGGGAATCGCGCTCGTGATCGGTCCGCGCCGCTACAACCGATCCAAACTTGAGGCCTACGAATGCGGTATCGAACCGATGCAACCCGGGGCCGCAGGGGTGACCGGGCAGCGCATGCCGATCCGGTACTACCTCACGGCGATGTTGTTCATCGTGTTCGACATCGAGATCGTCTTCCTCTACCCGTGGGCCGTGGCCTTCGACAGTCTCGGGCTGTTTGCACTGGTGGAGATGTTGCTGTTCATGCTCACGGTGTTCGTGGCTTACGCCTATGTCTGGCGGCGAGGAGGCCTGAATTGGGATTAGAGGAGCGTCTGCCCGGTGGAATCCTGCTGTCGACGGTGGAGGCCGTCGCGGGTTACGTACGTAAGGGGTCGTTGTGGCCGGCCACCTTCGGTCTGGCCTGCTGCGCAATCGAGATGATGTCCACAGCCGGGCCGCGTTTCGACATCGCCCGGTTCGGGATGGAGCGGTTCTCGGCGACACCGCGGCAGGCCGACCTGATGATCGTGGCGGGCCGGGTCAGCCAGAAGATGGCACCCGTACTGCGCCAGATCTACGACCAGATGGCCGAGCCGAAATGGGTGCTGGCCATGGGGGTTTGCGCTTCCTCCGGCGGCATGTTCAACAACTACGCGGTGGTACAGGGCGTCGATCACGTGGTGCCGGTGGATATCTACCTGCCCGGCTGCCCTCCGCGGCCGGAGATGCTCCTGCACGCAATCCTCAAGTTGCACGACAAGATTCAGCAGATGCCGCTCGGCGTCAACCGCGAGGAGGCCATCCGAGAGGCCGAGAAGGCAGCGTTGGCCGTCACACCGACCATCGAGCTCAAGGGACTGTTGCGGTGAGCACAGCCAACGGTAGCGGCCCAGGCGACACACCCGAGGTGATAGGGACGCGTCGAGGCATGTTCGGCGCCTCGGGCACGGGCGACACGTCAGGCTACGGCCGGCTCGTGCGATCGGTGGAACTACCCGGCAGCTCCCCGCGGCCCTACGGCCAGTACTTCGACGAGGTCGTGGACCGGCTCGCCGAGATCCTCGGTGAGGAACGCTATGCGGTGTCGATCGAACGCGTGGTGGTGCATCGTGATGAGCTCACCCTGGAGGTCAGCCGGGTCCAGCTGCCCGCGGTGGCCAGTGTGCTGCGCGACGATCCCCAATTGCGGTTCGAGCTGTGCCTGGGCGTGAGCGGCGTGCACTACCCCGACGACACCGACCGTGAGCTACACGCCGTCTACCCGCTGATGTCGATCACCCACAACCGCCGGATTCGGTTGGAAGTCGCAGCGCCCGATGCCGATCCGCACGTGCCGTCGCTGTTCACCATCTATCCGACCACCGACTGGCACGAACGCGAGACCTACGACTTCTTCGGCATCGTGTTCGACGGTCACCCGGCCCTGACCCGCATCGAGATGCCCGACGACTGGGTCGGCCACCCTCAGCGCAAGGACTATCCGCTGGGCGGAATTCCGGTCGAATACCACGGCGCGCAGATCCCGCCGCCCGATCAGCGGAGGTCCTACAACTGATGAGTACCGAATCCCCCGTCGTGGTGGTCGGCGGTCAGGACTGGGACGACGTCGTGGCGGCGGCCCGTGAGCATGCCGGTGAACGCATCGTGGTGAACATGGGTCCCCAGCATCCGTCGACCCACGGTGTGCTGCGGCTGATCCTGGAGATCGAGGGCGAGATCATCACCGAAGCCCGTTGCGGCATCGGCTATCTGCATACCGGCATCGAGAAGAACCTGGAATACCGCAACTGGACGCAGGGCGTCACCTTCGTCACCCGGATGGACTACCTCTCGCCGTTCTTCAACGAGACCGCGTACTGCCTGGGCGTGGAGAAGCTGCTCGGCGTCACCGACGCTATCCCCGAGCGCGCCAGCGTGATCCGGGTGATGCTGATGGAACTCAACCGGATCACATCGCATCTGGTGGCCCTGGCCACCGGCGGTATGGAACTCGGCGCGATGAGCGCGATGTTCTACGGGTTCCGGGAACGCGAAGAGATTCTGCGCGTGTTCGAGTCGATCACCGGGCTGCGGATGAACCATGCCTACATCCGTCCGGGCGGGCTGGCTGCCGATCTGCCCGACGGCGCGCTCGGTGAGGTCAGGGCGTTGCTCGACCTGTTACCGAACCGCTTGCAGGACCTGGAGGATCTGCTCAACGAGAACTACATCTGGAAGGCCCGCACCGTCGGCGTCGGCTACCTCGACCTGACCGGGTGCATCGCACTGGGGATCACCGGTCCGGTGTTGCGCTCCACCGGGCTTCCCCACGATCTGCGCCGCGCGCAGCCGTACTGCGGATACGAGAACTACGAATTCGACGTCATCACCGATGACCGCTGTGATTCCTACGGCCGGTACATCATCCGGGTCAAGGAGATGCGGGAGTCGCTCAAGATCGTCGAACAGTGTGTGGACCGGCTCGAGAAGATGGGCGACGGTCCCGTGATGATCGACGACAAGAAACTGGCCTGGCCCGCCGATCTCAAGGTCGGCCCGGACGGACTGGGCAACTCCCCCGAGCACATCGCCAAGATCATGGGCCACTCGATGGAGGGGCTGATCCATCACTTCAAGCTCGTCACCGAGGGTATCCGGGTACCGGCCGGGCAGGTCTATGTCGCGGTCGAGTCCCCGCGCGGCGAGCTCGGAGTGCACATGGTGTCCGACGGTGGCACCCGGCCGTACCGGGTGCACTACCGCGACCCCTCGTTCACGAATCTGCAAGCGGTGGCGGCGATGTGCGAGGGCGGGATGGTCGCCGATGCGATCGCTGCGGTGGCGTCGATTGATCCGGTCATGGGCGGTGTGGACCGATGAGCGCTTGCGCGAAGAGGAGACAGCACGGATGAGCGACGTCTTTCTTGAACTGGGGCAGCGCCCCGATGAAGCGGGCCCGCCGATCAACGGGCCCGCGGCATATCCGGATGAGGTGACGGCGCGGCTCACCGCCGACGCCGAGCAGATCATCGCCCGATATCCCGAAGCCCGCTCCGCTCTGTTGTCATTGCTGCATCTGGTGCAGGCCGAGGATGGTTGCCTGACTCCAGCTGGAATCGGTTTCTGTGCCACGCTGTTGGGCCTGACCGATGCCGAGGTGGCCGCGGTGGCCACGTTCTACTCGATGTACCGGCGCACCCCGACGGGCGACTACCTCGTCGGGGTGTGCACCAACACGCTGTGCGCGATCATGGGCGGCGACGCGATCCTCGATGCGCTGCAAGATCATCTCGGCATCCATGCCGGGGACACGACGGCCGATCGCCGGGTCACGCTCGAACACATAGAGTGCAATGCTGCGTGCGATTACGCGCCGGTGGTGATGGTCAACTGGGAGTTCTACGACAACCAGACCCCGTCGTCGGCGCGGGATCTCGTCGACGGCCTGCGCGGCGGGACCCCGCCGGCCCCGACCCGCGGTGCACCACTGTGCACCTTCCGGGAAACCGCCCGCACCCTGGCCGGTCTGACCAACCCGAACACCCCGGGAGCCGCCCCCGGCACAGCAACGCTGGCCGGCCTGCGCGAAGCCCGGAAACGCGACATGGCCACTCCCGAAGCGGGAGGTTCGATCTCGTGACTGCGCTGACCCCGGTGCTGAGCCGATACTGGGATGAACCAGAACCATGGACGCTGGACACCTACCTCCGCCATGACGGTTACCGCGGGCTGCAGCGCGCCCTGGCCATGGGGCCGGACGATGTGATTGCACTGGTCAAGGATTCCGGGCTGCGCGGGCGTGGCGGCGCGGGATTCCCGACCGGAACCAAGTGGTCGTTCATCCCGCAGGGCGATGACGGCGCCGGGGCCAAACCGCACTACCTCGTCGTCAACGC
Organism: Mycolicibacterium arcueilense; assembly: GCF_058536225.1. Taxonomy (NCBI): domain Bacteria; kingdom Bacillati; phylum Actinomycetota; class Actinomycetes; order Mycobacteriales; family Mycobacteriaceae; genus Mycobacterium; species Mycolicibacterium arcueilense. Next base: position 903,651 of record NZ_JBZTYL010000007.1, on the reverse strand, counting down.
CGACGAATCGGAACCCGGTACGTGCAAAGATATTCCGCTCCTGCTGACCACGCCGCACTTCCTGATCGAGGGCATCATCATCGCGGCATACGCGATCCGGGCCCGTCACGCGTTCATCTATGTCCGCGGCGAGGTGGTGCCGGTGTTGCGCCGGTTGCAGGCCGCAGTAGCCGAGGCGTATGCGGCGGGATATCTGGGCACCGACATCCTCGGCTCCGGATTCGACCTGGAACTGACCGTGCACGCCGGCGCCGGTGCCTACATCTGCGGCGAGGAAACCGCCCTGCTGGACTCCCTGGAAGGCCGCCGCGGCCAACCACGACTACGCCCACCGTTTCCCGCGGTCGCCGGTCTCTACGCATGCCCCACCGTCGTCAACAATGTCGAGTCCATCGCCAGCGTTCCTCCGATCCTGGTCAACGGCGTGGATTGGTTCCGGTCGATGGGATCGGAGAAATCCCCTGGCTTCACGCTGTATTCGCTGTCGGGCCACGTCAACCGGCCCGGCCAGTACGAGGCGCCGCTGGGCATCACCCTGCGCGAACTGCTCGACTACGCCGGCGGCGTCCGTGATGGGCACACCCTGAAATTCTGGACTCCGGGCGGCTCGTCGACACCGCTGCTGACGACCGAACACATCGATGTGCCCCTCGATTACGAGGGCATGGCCTCGGTCGGATCCATGCTGGGCACCAAGGCGCTGCAGATCTTCGACGAGACCACCTGTGTGGTCCGGGCGGTACGACGCTGGACACAGTTCTACGCGCACGAGTCCTGCGGTAAGTGCACGCCGTGCCGCGAAGGCACCTACTGGCTGGCCCAGATCTACGCCCGGCTGGAAACCGGTGCGGGCACTCGGGCCGATATCGACAAGCTGCTCGACATCGCCGACGGCATCTTCGGAAAGTCGTTCTGCGCGTTGGGTGATGGTGCGGCAAGCCCGATCATGTCCTCGATCAAATACTTCCGTGACGAGTACGAGGCGCATCTGGACGGGGGCTGTCCGTTCGATCCGCACGCCTCGACGCTGATGGCGACCGAAGGGGCGGGTGCCTGAATGTTTCTCACCGCGAGCAGAGGAGGCCGTGCATGACGCTGGCCGAGCCGACCAAGGACACCCCGCCCGTGGAGATGGTGTCGCTCACCATCGACGGTGAACAGATCAGTGTCCCCAAGGGCACGTTGGTGATCCGCGCCGCCGAACTGATGGGCGTCCAGATCCCGCGGTTCTGCGATCACCCGCTGCTCGATCCGGTGGGGGCCTGCCGGCAGTGCCTGGTCGAGGTCGAGGGCCAGCGCAAGCCGATGGCCTCGTGTACCACCACGGTCAGCCCGGACATGGTGGTGCACACCCAGTTCAGCTCCGAAGCGGCCGACAAGGCTCAGCGCGGTGTGATGGAACTGCTGTTGATCAACCACCCGCTGGACTGCCCGATCTGCGACAAGGGCGGTGAATGCCCCCTGCAGAACCAGGCAATGTCCAACGGCCGCCCGGAAACCCGGTTCGAGGACGTCAAGCGGACCTTTCCGAAGCCGATCAGTATCTCCGCGCAAGTGCTCCTGGATCGCGAACGGTGCGTGCTGTGCGCCCGCTGCACCCGGTTCTCCGCACAGATCGCCGGCGACCCGTTCATCGAACTGTTGGAACGCGGTGCGCTGCAACAGGTGGGCATCGCCCCGGGCGAGCCGTTCCAGTCCTACTTCTCCGGCAATACCGTGCAGATCTGCCCGGTGGGGGCGCTGACCGGGACGGCCTACCGCTTCCGGGCCCGTCCCTTCGACCTGGTGTCCAGCCCCAGCGTCTGCGAGCACTGCGCCTCGGGATGCGCCCAGCGCACCGATCACCGCCGCGGGAAAGTCATGCGGCGCCTGGCCGGCGACGATCCCGAGGTCAACGAGGAGTGGAACTGCGACAAGGGCCGGTGGGCCTTCACCTATGCCACGATCGGAGATCGGATCACCACGCCGTTGATCCGGGAGGACGGCGCGTTGCGCCCGGCATCGTGGTCAGAAGCGCTGACCGTGGCCGGCGCGGGCCTGCTGGCCGCCGCGTCGAGCACCGGTGTGCTGGTGGGCGGGCGGTGCACCGTACAGGACGCCTATGCCTACTCTAAGTTCGCCCGAATGGTGCTGGGCACCAATGACATCGACTTCCGCGCCCGGCCGCACTCCGGCGAGGAGGCCGATTTCCTGGCCGCCCGCATCGCCGGACAACCGATGACATTGCGTTATGCCGAACTGGAAAAGGCACCGACCGTGCTGCTGGTCGGGTTGGAGCCCGAAGAGGAATCACCGATCGTCTTCCTGCGACTGCGCAAGGCCGCCCGCAAGCACGGCCAGCAGGTGCTCTCGGTGGCACCGTTCACCAGCCGGGGGCTCACCAAGATGGCGGGCACGCTGATCCCCACGGTCCCCGGGGCCGAGGCGGATGCACTGGCCGCACTGGAGACCGATGAGCGGCTGCGAGGCCCCGGCTCGGTGATCCTGGTCGGTGAGCGACTGGCCACCTCACCCGGTGCACTGTCGGCCGCGCAGCGCCTGGCCATGGCGACCGGAGCCCGGCTGGCGTGGGTCCCCCGCCGGGCCGGAGAGCGCGGCGCCGTGGAGGCGGGTGCCCTGCCGAACCTGCTGCCCGGCGGCCGCCCCGTCACCGACGCCGACGCACGGGCCCAGACGGCCACGGTGTGGAACACCGCCGACCTGCCCGGTCACTCCGGGCGTGACACGAACGCCATCCTGGCCGCGGCGGCCGACGGAGAACTCGCCGCACTTCTGGTCGGCGGCGTCGAAGTCACCGATCTGCCCGATCCGGCCATCGCGCTGGAGGCACTGCGCGCCACCCCGTTCGTGGTGAGTCTCGAACTGCGCGAGAGCGAGGTCACCGAACTGGCCGATGTGGTGTTCCCCGTCGCGCCGGTGGTGGAGAAGGGCGGCGCATACCTCAACTGGGAAGGCCGGATTCGCCCGTTCAAGCCGGCATTGCAGACGAACGCGATTCCCGACCTGCGGGTGCTGCACTACCTCGCCGACGAGATCGGCGTCGACCTCGGGCTGACCGGCCCCGACGCCGCGGACGACGAGCTGGCCCGGCTCGGCACCTGGACCGGACCCCGCGCCGCACAGCCGTCAGCGACACCCGAGCCACGTCGGGCCCCCGGACCCGGCCAGGCGGTGCTGGCCAGCTGGCGTCTGCTGCTCGACGCCGGACGCCTGCAGGACGGTGAACCCTATCTGGCTGGCACCGCTGTCAGCCCGGTGGTGCGGCTCTCTCCCGGCACGGCCACTGAACTCGGTGTGGCAGCGGGAGATCCGGTGACCGTGAGCACCGAACGCGGATCGGTCACCTTGCCGCTGTCGGTCACCGAGATGCCCGACCAGGTGGTGTGGCTGCCCACCAATTCCCCGGGATCGGCGATCCATCGTCAACTCGGAGTGACCGCGGGTGCCCTGGTCTCGATCGGGCAGGCCGCCTCATGACCTACCCCGACCCCACCCTGTTCGGTCACGACCCGTGGTGGCTGATCCTGGCCAAGGCACTCGGGGTGTTCGTCTTCCTGCTGCTGACCGTGCTGGCGGCGATCCTCATCGAACGGAAGGTACTGGGCCGCATGCAGATGCGGCCAGGCCCCAACCGCGTGGGGCCCTGGGGTCTGCTGCAGTCGCTGGCCGACGGCGTGAAACTCGCTCTCAAAGAGGGCCTCACTCCGGCGGGTATCGACAAGCCCATCTACCTCCTGGCCCCGATAATCTCGGTGATCCCGGCGTTCTTGGCGTTCGCGGTGATCCCGATGGGTGGCGAGGTTTCGGTGTTCGGCCACCGCACGGCGCTGCAGTTGACCGATCTGCCCGTGGCGGTGCTCTACATCCTGGCTGTCACCTCGATCGGGGTGTACGGCATCGTGTTGGCCGGCTGGGCGTCGGGGTCCACGTATCCCCTGCTGGGCGGTCTGCGTTCCAGTGCCCAGGTGATCTCCTACGAGGTCGCGATGGCCCTGTCGTTCGCCGCGGTGTTCCTCTACGCGGGCACCATGTCCACCTCGGGCATCGTGGCGGCCCAGGACCGCACCTGGTATGTGTTCCTGCTGCTGCCCTCGTTCGTGGTGTACGTGACGTCGATGGTGGGTGAAACCAACCGGGCGCCTTTCGATCTGCCCGAGGCCGAGGGCGAACTGGTCGGCGGGTTCCACACCGAGTACTCGTCGTTGAAGTTCGCCATGTTCATGCTCGCCGAGTACGTGAACATGACCACGGTGTCGGCCCTGGCCACCACGATGTTCCTCGGCGGCTGGCACGCGCCGTTCCCGTTCAACCTGATCGACGGCGCCAACAGTGGTTGGTGGCCGCTGCTGTGGTTCACCGCCAAGGTGTGGACCTTCATGTTCTTGTACTTCTGGCTTCGGGCCACCCTGCCCCGGTTGCGCTACGACCAGTTCATGGCATTGGGCTGGAAGGTGCTCATCCCGGTCTCGCTGGTCTGGATCATGGTCGTCGCCGTCACCCATAGCCTGCGTGAGCATGGTTACCACAACTGGGCCACCGGCCTGGTGACCACCGCGGTCGTGGTGGTGGCGGTCCTGGCCGCCGCACTGTGGAAAGCACTGCGGGGCAAAACTGTTCAGCCGATACCGCAGCAGAGCGCCGGTGCCTATCCGGTACCTCCGCTGCCGAATGCTGGAAAGGAGGCCATCGATGCCTAAGAAGCCCAAGTTCCTCGATGCCCTGGCCGGATTCGCGGTCACCTTCGGATCGATGTTCAAAAAGCCGATCACCGAAGGGTATCCGGAGAAGCCGGGACCGGTCGCGCCGCGCTATCACGGCCGTCATCAACTCAACCGCTACGCCGACGGCCTGGAGAAGTGCATCGGCTGCGAATTATGTGCCTGGGCCTGCCCGGCAGACGCCATCTTCGTCGAAGGCGCCGACAACACTGCCGACGAACGCTTCTCGCCGGGCGAACGCTACGGCCGGGTGTATCAGATCAACTATCTGCGCTGCATCGGGTGCGGATTGTGCATCGAGGCCTGCCCGACCCGGGCGTTGACGATGACCAACCAATACGAGATGGCCGACGACAACCGGGCCGATCTGATCTGGGGCAAGGACAAGCTGCTGGCCCCGATGCAACCCGGGATGCAGGCGCCACCCCATGACATGGCGCCGGGCAGTACCGACGACGACTACTACCTCGGCCGGATCACCCCGCTTTCCCAGGACGCTCGGTGAACCCCGACGTCCTGATGCTCGCCGCTGAACATTCTGTGCGGACGTCGACAACGGAAGCCGTGCTGTTCTGGATCCTCGGGACGGTCGCGGTGCTCGGCGCCATCGGCGTGGTCGCCGCACCGAAAGCGGTGTACTCCGCGGTATTTCTGGCCTGCACCATGATCGCGCTGGCGGTGCTCTACATCGCCCAGGACGCTTTGTTCCTCGGCGTGGTGCAGGTGGTGGTCTACACCGGCGCGGTGATGATGCTGTTCCTGTTCGTGCTGATGCTCATCGGTGTGGACCTGGCCGAATCATTCGCCGAAACGATACGCGGCCAACGTATTGCGGCACTCGCGGCGGGCACCGGGTTCGGCATCCTGTTGATCGCCGGGATCGGCAGCGTGTCTGTCAGCGGGTTCACCGGGCTGGCCCAGGCCAACAGCGGTGGCAACGTGGAAGGACTGGCGGCCCTGATCTTCACGCGGTACCTGTGGGCATTCGAGCTGACCAGCACGCTGCTCATCACCGCCGCACTCGGCGCGATGGTGCTGGCCCACCGGGAGCGCTTCGAGCGCCGCAAAACCCAGCGTGAACTGGCTGTCGAAAGGTTCCAGGGCGGCGGCCATCCGACGCCGTTGCCCAATCCCGGTGTGTATGCACGGCATAACGCCGTCGACGTACCGGCCCGGCTGCCAGATGGCTCCGACGCGGCGTTGTCGGTCAGCGCCATCCTGCCGCAGCGCTCGATCAGTAACTCGGCCAACGGGGAGGGGTGATGCGATGAATCCGGACAACTATCTCTACCTGTCGGCGCTGCTGTTCACCATCGGCGCTTCGGGAGTGCTGTTGCGGCGCAACGCCATCGTGATGTTCATGTGCGTCGAGCTCATGCTCAACGCCGCCAATCTCGCGTTCGTGGCGTTCTCCCGCATGCACGGTCATCTCGATGGTCAGGTGGTGGCGTTCTTCACCATGGTGGTGGCCGCCTGCGAGGTGGTGATCGGCCTGGCCATCATCATGACCATCTTCCGTACCCGCCATTCGGCCTCGGTCGACGACGCCAGCCTGCTGAAGCACTAAGGGCGACATGACACTACCTGTGTGGCTTCTGATCGCACTCCCCGCCGCCGGAGCAGCGGTGCTGCTGTTGAGCGGCCGACGGTCTGACCGGTGGGGGCATCTGCTGGGTTGCGCGACCGCGCTGAGCGCCTTCGCCGTCGGAGCGGTGCAGTTCACCCAGATGCTGGGCCGCTCCGACGAGGGCCGGGCAGTCGCGGAGTCCCTGTTCTCCTGGGTGCCGGTGGCCGGACTGCAGGTGGATTTCGGGCTGCAGCTGGACCAGTTGTCGGTGTGCTTCGTGCTGCTGATCACCGGTGTGGGCTCGCTGATCCACATCTATTCGATCGGTTACATGGCTGAGGATCCCGACCGGAGAAGGTTTTTCGCCTACCTCAACCTGTTCCTCGCGGCGATGCTGCTGCTCGTACTCGCGGACAACTACCTGGGCCTGTATGCCGGGTGGGAAGGCGTGGGCCTGGCCTCATATCTGCTCATCGGCTTCTGGTCGCACAAACCCTCGGCGGCCGCCGCAGCCAAGAAGGCATTCGTCGTCAACCGAGTCGGCGACATGGGACTGGCGATCGCGCTGATGATCATGTTCGCCGCCGTGGGGTCCATCTCGTTCGCCGGGGTTTTCAGCGCCGCACCGGCAATGGGCGAAGCCACCCTGACCGCGATCGGCCTACTCCTGTTGTTGGGTGCATGCGGCAAATCTGCCCAGGTGCCGCTGCAGTCGTGGCTCGGCGACGCGATGGAGGGCCCGACCCCGGTGTCGGCGCTGATCCACGCCGCGACGATGGTGACCGCCGGCGTCTACCTCATCGTGCGGTCGGGCCCGATCTTCGACCTGGCGCCGGGGGCTCAGACCGGCGTGGTCTTCGTCGGCGCGGTCACGCTGCTGTTCGGCGCGATCATCGGCTGCGCCAAGGACGACATCAAGAAGGCGCTCGCCGCGTCGACCATGAGCCAGATCGGCTACATGGTGCTGGCCGCCGGACTCGGGCCCGCCGGGTACGCGTTCGCGATCATGCACCTGCTCACGCACGGATTCTTCAAGGCCGGTCTGTTCCTCGGGGCGGGGTCGGTGATGCACGCGATGGACGACGAGGTGAACATGCGTCGCTACGGCGGGCTGCGCAAGGTCCTGCCGATCACGTTCGCCACGTTCGGACTCGGCTACCTGGCCATCATCGGGGTCCCACCGCTGGCCGGCTTCTTCTCCAAAGACAGCATCATCGAGGCGGCGCTGGGCGCCGGCGGCGTCCGCGGCGTGATCCTCGGCGGCGCGGCCATCCTGGGCGCCGGGATCACCGCGTTCTACATGACCCGGGTGATGCTGATGACGTTCTTCGGTGAAAAGCGTTGGGACGACGGGGTTCACCCACACGAGGCCCCTGCCGTGATGACCTGGCCGATGATCCTGCTCGCGGTCGGCTCGGTGGTCTCCGGCGGCGCGCTGGCGATCGGCGGCACGCTGTCGCACTGGCTAGAGCCGGTGGTCGGCGCTCACGAGGCACACCACGCGATGCCCGCGTGGGTGGTCACCGTGGTGGTGCTTGTGGTCGTCGCACTCGGCATCGCGGTGGCCTACCGGATGTATGCACAGCGACCGGTTCCGGCCGAGGTGCCCGACGGCTCGGCGCTGACGGTGGCGGCTCGGCGCGACCTGTACGGCGACGCATTCAACGAGGCGGTGTTCATGCGAGGTGGCCAGACGTTGACCGCAGCCCTGGTGACCGTCGATGACAAGGTGGTCGACGGCACCGCGGGCGGCCTGGCCGCGCTGGTCAGCCGAACATCGGATGGGTTGCGCCAGTTGCAGACCGGCTTCGCCCGCTCCTATGCGCTCTCCATGTTGGGCGGAGCGGCCCTGGTGGTGGCGACGATCCTGGCGGTGCGACTGTGGTGAGCGCATTTCCGTGGCTGACGGCGTTGTGGGTTACCCCGACGGTGGGAGCCGCCGTGGTGATGCTGCTGCCCGCAGCGCAGCGGGCACTGGCCAAATGGCTCGCGCTGGTGGTCTCGCTGGCCGCGCTCGGTCTGGCCGCCGTGCTCGCCGTCGGCTTCGATCCCACCGGTGAGCAGTATCAGTTCGTCGAATCACACCGCTGGATCCCGTCATTCGGCACCGGCTACATCCTCGGGGTCGACGGAATCGCCCTGGCCCTGGTGGTCCTGACCGCGGTGCTGCTGCCGCTGCTCATCGTCGCCGGCTGGAATGACGCCACCCACCAGACCGGGCTGGGCGGCCGGGGCGTGCAGGCCTACCTGGCACTGACGCTGGCCGTCGAGGGCATGGTGTTCATGTCCCTGGTGGCGCTGGACATCCTGCTGTTCTACGTGTTCTTCGAAGCCATGCTGATCCCGATGTATTTCCTGATCGGTGGGTTCGGAGGAAACCGAGCTCAAGCTTCCAAAGCAGCAGTGAAGTTCCTGCTGTACAACCTGTTCGGCGGCCTGGTCATGCTGGCCGCGGTGATCGGGCTCTACGTGGTCACCGCGGGCAGCGATGCCTTCGATTCGGGCACGTTCGACTTCCGCGCGATCGTCGCCGCGGTCTCGTCCGGCGAACTCGTGATCAACCCCGCGGTGGCGAACTTCCTGTTCCTGGGTTTCATGTTCGCATTCGCGGTCAAGGCACCGTTGTGGCCGTTCCACCGCTGGCTGCCCGATGCCGCGGTTCAGGCCACCCCGGCCAGCGCGGTGCTGATGATGGCCATCATGGACAAGGTCGGCACGTTCGGCATGCTGCGCTACTGCCTACCGCTGTTCCCCGATGCGTCAACGTATTTCCGGCCCCTGGTCATCACTCTCGCGGTGATCGGCATCGTCTACGGCGCCGTCCTGGCGATCGGCCAGACCGATGTGATGCGGTTGATCGCCTACACCTCGATCTCGCATTTCGGTTTCATCATCCTCGGCATCTTCGTGATGACCAGTCAGGGTCAGGCCGGGTCGGCCCTCTACATGATCAACCATGGGATCTCCACGGCCGCACTGTTCCTGATCGCCGGATTCCTGGTCTCGCGCCGTGGCTCCCGGTTGATCGATTCCTACGGCGGCGTGCAGAAGGTGGCACCGGTCCTTGCCGGAACGTTCCTGGTGGCGGGCCTGGCCACGTTGTCCTTGCCGGGCCTGGCGCCGTTCATCAGTGAATTCCTGGTTCTCATCGGCACATTCACTCGCTACCCGGTGGTCGCGGTGTTCGCCGCCACCGCCCTGGTGCTGTCCGCCGTGTACATCCTGTGGATGTACCAACGGATGATGACCGGTCCGGTCCCCGAAGGGCTCTCGGGCGACGCACACCGGATTCGGGACCTGGTTCCTCGCGAGCTCGCCGTGGTGGTCCCCCTGATCGCGCTGCTGCTGGTGTTGGGCATCTATCCCAAACCCGCTCTGGACGTGATCAATCCGGCCGTCCAGCACACGTTGACCACCATCGGACAGAACGATCCGCCGCCGCAGATGTTGCCCAAGATCGCAGAGGGGGTCCGCTGATCATGGTGACGCCGAGCATCGAATACGGCCTGCTCTCCCCCATGCTGATCGTGTTCGGGGTGGGGGTGGCCGGTGTGCTGGTCGAGGCTTTCCTGCCCCGATCGGCCCGCTACCGGGTACAGGTCGTCCTTGCACTGGGCGGATTGCTCGCCGCCGTCGTGGCCGTCGTCCTGGTGGCCCGGGACCTTCACGGCACCCCCGGCCGACCCGCGGTGCTGGGCTCGGTGGTCCTCGATGCACCCGCACTGTTCCTGCAGGGCACCATCGCCGTCGTCGGCGCACTGGGGATCCTGCTGATCGCCGAACGGCAGCCCAGAACTGCCACGCAAGACGGCGTCGCCGGTCTGGACGGCTTCACGCCTCAGGCCTCCGCGGTGCCGGGAAGCGTGGCCGAGAAGATGGCCACCAAAGCCGGGGTGATGCAGACCGAGGTCTTCCCGTTGACCATGTTCGCCATCGGCGGCATGCTCCTGTTCCCGGCCGCCGATGATCTGCTGACCATGTTCATCGCGCTGGAAGTCCTTTCGCTTCCGCTGTACCTGCTGTGCGGGCTGGCCCGACACCGGCGGTTGCTGTCGCAGGAAGCGTCGATGAAATACTTTCTGCTGGGCGCCTTCTCGTCGGCCTTCTTCCTGTACGGCGCGGCCATGCTGTACGGCTACGCCGGTACCCTCGATCTGGCCGGAATCGCCACGGCCGTGGGCACCAAGGCACCCAACACTCCGTTGGCACTGATCGGTGTTGCCCTCTTGCTGGTCGGGGTGTTGTTCAAAGTCGGTGCCGTTCCGTTCCATTCGTGGATTCCCGACGTGTACCAGGGCGCCCCGACCGCGATCACCGCGTTCATGGCCGCGGGGACCAAGATCGCTGCGTTCGGCGCCATGCTGCGCATCTTCTACGTGGCGCTGCCGCAGTTGCGCGACGACTGGCGGCCCGTGCTGTGGGCGATCGCGATCCTGACCATGGTGGTCGGCACCATCACCGCCGTCACCCAGACGGACGTGAAACGCATGCTCGCCTACTCGGCGGTGGCCCACTCGGGTTTCATCCTCACCGGCGTGATCGCCGCCAACCCCGCCGGAGTGTCCTCCACGCTGTTCTACCTGTTCACCTACGGATTCAGCACACTGGGCGCGTTCGCGGTCGTCGGCCTGGTTCGCAACGCCGCCGACGAGGAGGAGACCTCGATGGCGCAGTGGGCCGGCCTGGGCCGGCGATATCCCATTGTCGGCGTGGTGTTTTCGCTGTTCCTGCTGGCGTTCGCCGGAATTCCGCTGACCAGCGGATTCGTCAGCAAGTTCGCGGTGTTCAAGGCCGCCGGTGAAGGCGGGGCCATCCCGCTGGTCATCATCGGCGTCATCGCCAGTGCCGTGGCGGCCTATTTCTACGTGCGGGTGATCGTGCTGATGTTCTTCACCGACCCGCCCGAGGAGGCACCCGAAGTCGTGGTTCCGAGTGGACTCACCACCGCCGTCATCACCGTCACCGCGGCCGTCACCTTCGCGCTCGGCGCCCTGCCGCAGCCGCTGCTGGACCTGGCCAACAATGCCGAGACCTTCCTGCGGTGAGTTCCTGCCTCGAGCAGTCGCTACATTCGACTCATGACGACGGTCCTGACCACTGACCACGGCGCCATCCGGGTCCTCACTCTGAATCGTCCCCAGTCGCGGAACGCGCTGGGACGCGAGCTCATCGAGGAGCTGTACGGCGCCCTGGACGACGCCGATACCGACCCGGCCGTACGGACGATCGTGCTCACCGGGACCGACCCGGCGTTCTGCGCCGGCGTCGACCTCAAAGAGGCCCAGACGCTCGGCATGGACTACTTCGAGAAGTTCCGGTCGCACAACTGCATCACCAAGACCGGCGAGTTGCGCACCCCGATCATCGGGGCGATCAACGGAGCGACGTTCACCGGCGGGCTGGAGATGGTTCTGGGCTGCGACTTCCTGATCGCCTCCGAGCGGGCGGTGTTCGCCGACACCCACGCCCGGGTCGGCATCCTGCCCGGCGGCGGGATGACCGCACGACTGCCTCACGTGGTGGGTGCGGCAATGGCGCGCCGGCTGTCGATGACCGGGGAGGTCATCGATGCCGCCCGCGCCGAACACCTCGGCCTGGTCACCGAGGTGGTTCCGCACGAGCGGCTGTTGGAGCGGGCACTGGAACTGGCCGGTCAGATCGCCGAGGTGCCGGGACCGACCATGGCCGGTCTCAAAGAGATCTACACCCGCGGCAGCCGGCCGATCGTCGGTCCCGCACTCGCCGCCGAGCAGGAGATCGCCGGCGCGCAGGCCCGGGATTTCGACGGTCTGGGTGACCGCTATCAGGCGGTGGCCCAACGTAACCGGGGTCAGATCGACAGCTAGCCCGTCGAGGCCGGCTCGATGATCGTCATCCCCGGCCCGGTGGGCGTGTCCATGGCGGCCATCGCCGCGCCCGCCTGCTCGAGTCCCACACGCCGGGTAACCAGCAACTCCGGTTGCAGTGCGCCGGACGCGAGGAGACCCAGCATCGCCGGGTAGTCGACGGCAGCCATGCCGTGCGACCCGAGGATCGCGAGTTCCTGGGCGATCACCCGGTCCATCGGAAGCGCGGTCTGTGCCGCATCACCCAGCAGGAGCCCGACCTGGATGTGCCGACCGCGCCGCCGCAACGAGGACACGGAGGCCGCCGCGACCGCCGGATGCCCGATCGCGTCGACCCCGATGTGTGCACCGCCGCCGGTCCGTTTCACCACGTCCGCTGCGGTGTCGGGGATCTCGGTGGCATTGATCAGCTCATCGGCTCCGAGACGGCTCGCGACGTCGAGCGCCTCGGCGCTGCGGTCCACGGCAACGACCTTGGCGCCGAACGCTTTCGCGATCATCACCGCCGACAGGCCTACCCCGCCGCACCCGTGAACCGCGACCCACTGCCCGGGCTGCACCTCACCGCGGGTGACCAGGGCTCGGTACGAGGTCGCGAATCGGCACCCCAGCGAGGCCGCCGCCACGAACGAGACCGCGTCGGGCAGACGGACAAGGTTGGCTTGCGCCCGCGGGACCGCGACCCGCTGCGCGAAGGAGCCGGGCAGAGTGAACCCCGGCTGGAGCTGGTCGGGGCACACCTGGGCATTGCCGGACACGCAGAACTCGCAGTGACCGCAACCCAGGACGAACGGCGCGGTCACCCGATCGCCCATCTGCCAGCCCGCTACCTCGGCGCCCACCGCCACGACGGTCCCGGCGAATTCGTGTCCGGGAATGATCGGCAAGGCCACCGGATCGTGTCCCCGCCAGGCGTGCCAGTCGGACCGGCACACGCCGGTGGCCGCCACCTCGACGACCACCCCGTCGTCGGGACATTCAGGGTCGGCCATGTCGACCACGACGGGCCGCCCACCCACCTCGGAATAGACCACTGCACGCACAGTTGCGATGGTAGGCCGACTCCTGCCCGGTTCAGCGATGCCGCGTCAGAATGAAGCCGACGGTGCGCCCGCCGAATCCCGGCAGGGCGGGCGTCGACATCTCGACCTGTTGTCGGGCCTGCTCGACGACGGGAGTCTGCGGGTCGAGCACCGACAGGTAAACCTCATGGGCGGCAAGAGAACTCACTGCCACATCGGTATAGTCGTCGACGACCTCGCAGTGCGACGGGTCCGGCCCGTTCTCGAAGAGCCAGGCCGGCGGGTCGGCCAGGCTGTCGTACGCCGCCGCGACGGCGTGGGCGAATTCGATGTGGTCACGCTGATTGGGTGCGCCGGGCGCCCAGCTCGGCCCGCTGTAGAGGGTGACGACGACGTCGGGGCTCACTGCCTCGATGGTCTCGGCGATCTTCGCCCGCAGTTCAGGGGTGTCGCGGATATTGCTGTCCGGAAAGTCCCAGAACGACACGTCATCAACCCCGACGATGGCCGCCGACCGCCGCTGCTCCCCCTCCCGCAACGGCCCGGCCTGTTCGGGCGGCATACCGGCGATGCCGACCTCACCACGCGAGGCCAGCGCGTACTTCACGGACTTACCCTCGTCGGTCCACTTCGCGACGGCAGCCCCGACGCCGTACTCGGGATCGTCCGGGTGCGCCACCAACACCAGCGCGGTTTGCCAATCGGCGGGAAACGGTTGCACGGCCATCGCTAACTCACCCGGGTGTTGTGGGCGGAACGGATCAGCCAGCGTTCGTCGTTCTCGACGAGGACGTAGCTGATGATGCCGCTGCGGTCCTGCGCCTTCGCGTCCGGCTGGACGTGGTCGGGCCAGTCCCAACGGGTGTGCACCAGCGCCACCCCCGGTGCGATCTCATCGATGGCCTCGACCCGCTGCGTGTAGTTGTGCTTCTGCCGGACAACGGATTCCGGAACATCGCGGTGCCCTTCGACATTGTCTTGACGCGAAGTCCACCACAATCCGCTGTGCGCGACGAAGTCGGCGTCCTCGGTGAAGTACCGGCCCCAGCCATCCATGTCGTGCGCTACCCACAGGTCGGTGGTGGCGGCGATGACGGCCCTGATGTCCTGTCGGTCCTTCAGATTCATTCCACCAGTGTCGGACCTCAACCGTGGTTCATGTCAATGCCTCAGGCCCAGTACGGCGGCCGGTGGGCGGCGCCGGGATGGTCAGGCGAGAGCAACGGTCCGGCCCCTCCCAGATGCTCACGGAGTGTCACCCGCTCACCGTGGTCGGGCACCCTGCCGCGACGACGCAGTTCGGGCACGACATGGCGGGCGAAGTCGACGAAGGTGCCCGGTGTGGTGACATAGGCCAGGTTGAACCCGTCGACGTCGGCCTCGTCGGCCCAGCGTTCGAGTTCGTCGGCGACCTCCGTCGCTGAGCCCACCACCACCGGCCCACGCCCGCCCAGACCGACCTCGTCGGCCAACTCCCCCGCCGTCCAGTTCCGGTCCGGCGTGGTAAACGATGCCAGCGCCGAACGATTGGCCTCGGTCTGCACGTATCTCAGCGGTTCGTCGGCACCGAGCTCGGCCAGATCGACCCCGGTCCAGCCGCCGAACAGCGCCAGCGCACCGTCCGCGCTGACGTACTGCCGGTAGTCGTCCAGCTTGGCCACGGCCGCCTCATGGGTCTCTGCGACGATCGGGGTCAGCATCGTGAAAACCTTGATGGACCGGGGATCTCGTCCGTGCTCAGCTGCAGCGGCGCGCAGCGCCTTGACCGGCTCGGCGACAATCTCGGGCGTCGGGCCGGAAACGAACACCGCCTCGGCATGCGCCGCGGCGAACCGGACCCCTCGCGGCGAGGCACCCGCCTGAAACAGCACAGGGGTGCGCTGCGGAGACGGTTCGCACAGGAACGGCCCTGGGACGCTGAAGTAGCGACCCTTGTGCTCGATGTCATGGACTTTCGCTGGGTCGGTGAACACGCCCCGTTCCCGGTCACGGACGACGGCGCCGGGTTCCCACGATGCCTCCCACAGCTTGTAGCAGACCTCGAGGTACTCCTCGGCGATGTCGTACCGCTCGTCGTGTGGGATCTGGGTGTCCAGTCCCAGATTGCGTGCGGCACTGTCGAGATAGGAGGTGACGATGTTCCAGGCCACCCGACCGCCCGTCAGGTGATCCAGGGTGGAGAAACGACGTGCCAAGGCGTAGGGCTGCTCATAGGTCAACGACGCCGTGACACCGAATCCCAGGGTTTCGGTGACCGCTGCCATGGCCGAAACCGCCAGCGTCGGGTCGTTGACGGGAACCTGTGCGGCATCGGCCACCGCCGCATCCCGTGAACCGCCGTAGACGTCGTAGACGCCGAGCACGTCTGCGAGAAACAGCGCGTCGAAGCCACCGGCCTCCAGCGTGCGGGCCAGCTCCGTCCAGTACCCGAGTTCGCGGTACCGGTAGCCCCGATCTTCGGGATGACGCCACAACCCCGGGGACTGGTGTCCGACACAGGCCATGTCGAAGGCGTTGAGGTAGATCCTGGTCATGATGCATCCCCGATCTCGTCCAGATGTGTTTCCCGCGCGAAATAGGCGGCGGTGAAGGTGATCGCCGTCAGCACCGCGAAATACCCCACGATCAGCCAGGGGCTGCCGCCGCCGGCGACCAGCAGGGCCGCGGCGATCAGCGGTGCGAAGCCTCCCGAGAGCACCGCACCGATCTGATAACCCAGCGAAGCACCGCTGTAGCGCAGCCGTGTGTCGAACAGTTCCCCGAACCAGGCGGCCTGTGGACCGTACATGGCGTCATGGGCGACGTTGACGCCGAACACGATCGACAACACGATCGCGATGTGCGATCCGGTTCCGGCGGCGACGAAGAACAGGATCAGGGCCAATACTCCGGCCACCGCACCGAACAGATACGGAGGACGCCTACCGACCCGGTCGGACAGCACGGCCCACGCGGGCGTGCTGATCAGGCCGACGGCAGACGCGATCAAGACGGCTGTCAACCCGACCTGACTGCCCGCTGACGACGAATCCTGCAGGTATGTCAATGAATACGTGGTCAACAGGACAAACAGGGCGATCTGCGAGAACCGCAGTGCCGTGGTGATCAACACATTGCGCGGCTGCGTGCGCAATACCTCCAGCACCGGCAGCCGCGCCACCTCGCCGCGATCCCGGACCTGGGTGAACACCTCGGCATCGGTAAGCCTCAGCCGGATCACCAGACCGACGACGACCAGAACGGCACTGAGCAGGAAGGGGATTCGCCAACCATAGGCCAGGAAGGTGTCGGGCCCGGCGATTGTCCTGGTGAGGTAGAAGACCGCCGTCGACAACAACATGCCCGCCGGCGAACCCAATTGGGTGAAGCTGCCGAACAGACCGCGTCGACCGGCCGGCGCGTGTTCCACCGAAAGTAATGCCGCACCACCCCATTCGGCACCCACCGCCAGACCCTGGAGCAACCGCAGGAATACCAGCAGCACGGGCGCGATCAGCCCGACCTGGGCGTAGGTCGGCAGGAGTCCGATCGCGAAGGTACTGAGGCCCATGCCGACGAGTGCCGCTACCAGAACCGATTTGCGGCCCAGACGATCGCCGTAGTGGCCTGATATCAGGGCGCCCAGGGGCCGGGCCCCGAACCCCGCGGCATAGGTCGCGAACGCGGCCAGTGTGCCTGCGGTCGACGAAATATTCGGGAAGAACAGCGGTTTGAAGACCAGGGCCGCAGCCGTGGCGTACAGGTAGAAGTCGTACCACTCGATCGTGGTGCCGACCGCACTGCCCAACGCGACGGTGCGCGCACTCGGCTTGGCGGTGGCCAGTGAACGTGGGTCGGTAACAGTCACGTGGCCGCAGGTTATGCGGCGTCGGGAGCGCCCGGAAGATTTGTCCTCAGTGTGACGTAAAGGCGTCGGGCGTCATGGTTTGACGGTCGCCCCGTGCACCAGGATGGCCGCCGTCTGCGCCACCCACTCGTCGTCGAGTTCACGTTCCGGCCACAGCAGCATCCGCAGCATGGTCGAGCCGCCGATGAGCTCCACCAGGCGGTCGGGGTCGACATCTGGTTGGACCTCACCCCGCACGATGCCGTCGACGATCCGGGCTCGCACGGTGACGAAGGTCCCGGCGAACCTCTGCATCACGCGGGAGTTCAGGTCGGTGTCGGCGACGACGTCCGCGACCAGTCCGGGCAAGGCCGCACGCATGACCGGGCTGGTGAACACATCGCGGGCGGCGCCGATCATCGCCCGAATGTCGGCGGCGATGTCACCGGCCGGCGCGGTCAGACCTGACGCGGTCGCGGGGAACACCGCCTCGTGGACCAACTCGGCCTTGCTCGACCACCGGCGGTACAGCGCGGTTTTCGTGGTCTGCGCGCGCTCGGCGACCGCGGCCATCGTCAGGTTCGCGTAACCGATTTCGACAAGCAGGTCCACGGTGGCCTGCAATATGGCAGCGTCGATGCGCGGGTCACGGGGACGCCCCGCTCCGGCGGTCTTGCCAACCGGTGATGGCTCTGCTTTCATAACGCTACTAACAGTATCGTAATTGTGGCCGTAAGGAACAGTTGAATGGCAAACGAGGCCGTGGACGCTCCTGTGGAGAACGTCGACCACCTGCAACGCTCCAGCCGCGACGTCACCACCCTCCCCTCGGTGCTGTCGAAATGGCTGTCCTCCGTGATGCCGGGCGGTGTCACCCCCGAAATCACCGTGGAAAGCGGTGTGGACTCAAACGGTATGTCCTCAGAAACGATCATGCTGACCGGACGCTGGCAGGAGAACGGCGAGCCGAAGGAGCAAAAGTGGGTGGCCCGCGTCGCCCCCA
Source organism: Mycolicibacterium arcueilense (assembly GCF_058536225.1). Classification (NCBI taxonomy): domain Bacteria; kingdom Bacillati; phylum Actinomycetota; class Actinomycetes; order Mycobacteriales; family Mycobacteriaceae; genus Mycobacterium; species Mycolicibacterium arcueilense. The sequence continues at coordinate 885,669 of NZ_JBZTYL010000007.1, read as the reverse complement.
CCCAGGACGATGTCCCGGTGTTCTCGTCGTACCGGCTGGACCACCAGTTCGAGGTGATGCGGCAGGTCGGCGAACTCACCGACGTGCCCGTCCCCAACGTGCGCTGGATGGACACCACCGGCGAGGTGCTGGGCACGCCGTTCTTCCTGATGGACCGGGTCGACGGCCAGGTTCCGCCCGATGTCATGCCCTACACCTTCGGCGGGAACTGGTTCGCCGACGCCCCGATCGAACGCCAGCGCGAACTGCAGGACAGCACCGTGGCGGTGCTCGCCAAGCTGCATGCGATCCCAGATGCCGCAGAGCGGTTCGGGTTCCTGTCCGAGATCGATCCGCCCGGGGACACCCCGCTGCGCCGGCACTTCGGCTGGCTGAAGGACTGGTACGAATTCTCGGTCCCCGATATCGGCCGCTCACCACTCGTCGAGCGAGCGCTGAAATGGCTCGAGGACAACTTCCCCGAGGACGTCGCGGCGTCCGAAACCGTTTTGACGTGGGGTGATTCGCGTATCGGCAACGTGCTGTACGACGACTTCCGCCCTGCTGCCGTCCTCGATTGGGAGATGGCGACCCTCGGCCCCCGCGAGCTCGATGTCTCCTGGATCATCTTCGCGCACATGGTGTTTCAGGAGCTGTCCGGCATGGCCGGATTGCCCGGTCTGCCCGACGTAATGCGTGAGGAAGATGTCCGCGCGACCTACCGCGAGTTGACCGGGGTAGAACTCGGCGACCTGCGCTGGTTCTACATCTATTCGGGCGTCATCTGGTGTTGCGTGTTCATGCGCACCGGCGCCCGGCGCGTGCACTTCGGCGAGACCGAGAAGCCCGACGATGTCGAAACGATGTTCTACCACGCGCCGTTGCTGCGGCGCCTGATCGAGGAGTCCTAAATGCTCGGCCCGATGGACGAATACCCCGTCCACCAAGTCCCCCAGCCGATCGCCTGGCCCGGCTCGTCCGACCGGAACTTCTACGACCGTTCGTATTTCAACGCCCATGACCGCACCGGTGACATCTTCGTCATCACCGGTCTCGGCTACTACCCCAACCTCGGGGTGAAGGACGCCTACTTCCTGGTACGGCGCGGGGACGAGCAGACCGCCGTGCACCTGTCCGACGCGATCGATCAGGACCGGCTCAACCAGCACGTGCTCGGCTACCGGGTCGAGGTCACCGAACCGCTGCGCAAGATCCGGATCGTGCTCGACGAGACCGAGGGCGTCGCCGCGGATCTCACCTGGAACGGTCTGTTCGACGTGGTACAGGAGCAGCCGCACCTGATGCGTCAGGGAAACCGGGTCACGCTCGACGCCCAGCGCTTCGCCCAAACCGGTTCCTGGAGCGGCCATCTGGAGATCGACGGCCAGCGCATCGACGTCGACCCGGAGACCTGGATCGGCTCCCGCGACCGGTCCTGGGGCATCCGTCCGGTCGGTGAGGCCGAGCCTGCGGGGCGTCCGGCCGACCCGCCGTTCGAAGGCATGTGGTGGCTGTACGTCCCGATGGCATTCGACGACTTCTCGATCGTCTTCATCATCCAGGAGGATCCCAGCGGATTCCGCTCGCTCAACGACTGCAGCCGGGTCTTCAAGGACGGCCGCGTCGAGCAGCTCGGCTGGCCGCGGGTGAAGATCCACTACCGCTCCGGCACCCGGATCCCGACCGGCGCCACCATCGAGGCCACCACGCCCGACGGCACGCCCGTCCGGTTCGACGTGGAATCCAAACTGCCGGTGCCGATCCACGTCGGCGGCGGTTACGGCGGCGACGTCGACTGGATCCACGGCGTGTGGAAGGGCGAGAAGTTCACCGAACGGCGCACCTACGACATGACCGATCCGGCCGTCGTCGGCCGCACCGCGTTCGGTGTGATCGACCACGTCGGTCGCGCCGTCTGCACCGAAGGCAACGGTGCACCGGTCGAGGGTTGGGGCCTGTTCGAGCACGGCGCACTCGGCCGCCACGATCCGTCCGGCTTCGCCGATTGGCTCACCGTCGCCCCGTAGCTTGTCACTCGCCAGCTGGCTGTTTGTCATGCCAGAGTGGCTGCCGCCGCCGGCAGCCACTCTGGCGTGACAATGCAGCGCGGGCCCATGCCACGGCGTCACGCTGGCGTGACGCTCGGGCTTGAGTGCCACTCTGGCGTGACAATGCGGCGGGAAAGCGCGGCAGCGGAAAGCTCGGCAGGACGGCTACGCAGCCCAGAACAGCGCGCCCGCGCCGATCGCCTCGACCAGGCAGTAGAACCAGTTGGGGTAGAACGACGTACGTTCGTCGAACACCGCCGATACACCGCGGCCGACTGCCATCCCGGCCAGCGCGGCGCCGACGGTGATCAGGATCCCGGTGCGGACCTCCCCCGGCGTCACGGCCGCGTAGGTCAGCACCGCGGCGATCGCGATACCGAAACCGCCATACACGCCACGGACTTCCGCGCGGGCTGCGGCCGTTCTGAGGTCGTAGTCGAACGGACGCAGAATCGTCTGCGGAGCTGCCAGGGCGTAGACACCCATGCCGAGGAAGAACACCCCGGCCACGACGATCACTGCGATAACCACGGTAGCCTCCTGATCAATTGATGAGGAGGCCAGCATGCCGCCTGAACCCGGACCCGCGCTTCCACAAACCTGCTGCCCGACGGTCTGGCTATGGCCGGGGCAGGCGCTCTACGCCGGGCCGGGACTCGGCCTTGAGCCGCATTCCGGATCGGTGTGGTGCCTGGCCGTCGGCATCGACGGGCCGCTGACCGTGACACTCCAGGGCAGCGCAACCGTCGCACGCAGCGTGTTGATCCCGCCCCGGCTCACCCATCACCTTTCGATGCAGGGCGGGTTGGTGTCGAGCTACCTCGATCCCAGCTCGCAACGCAGCGCGTCGTGCCGGCAGCAGTTCACCGAGTTCCGGGACGGCATCGGGGTAGGCCATGCCGCCGAGACCAGACTGACGGCCATGCCGGAGGACGACGAGGCCGCGCGGCGCTGGCTGGACCTGGCCGCCCCGGATACCCCTCATCCGCTGCCGCCGATGCCGGGTTCGCCAGCCCGTCACACCTGGCCGACACCTTCAAGACCACGTTCGGGCTGTCGGCGACGCAGTTGTTGACGACGGGGCTGCGCATCCGCACGCCGTGACGTGGTTGGACAGCATGCCTCATACCGCGTAGGAGACCACCAGTACGAAGGCCGAGAACAGCAGCATGCCTATGCAATTGATCCAGAATTCCTGTTTGAGAAATCGGGCGCGGTAGTGCGCATAGCAGGCGCACAGGAAATAGACGACAATTCCCACATTGGCCGAGAACGCCACGCCTGGATATTTGAGACCGGCAATCAACCCGACGCCGGCAAGAAGTTTGACCACGATCAGCACCCACCACCAGTCACGAGGGAGTCCGACACCATCGAGGCATCCTTGGATGAATCGCGGCGGCTTGAGCGAGATCAGCGCGTCCCCGAGGATCACGATCGCCAGAATTGCGGTGAGCCACCACCAGTGCGGCGTGTCGATCACAATCATTCTCCTTGTCGGGTTGGTGCGATGACGCACTCGATGACGTCGCGTAGTTGGTCGGGCACCGACCGGTGTCCCAATGCCTGGTTGTTGCCGCTGAGCACAATGCCCAGGTATGCGAAGTAGATGGTGCGAGCATTGCGCGCGGCATCAGACTCGCCGAGACCGAGGTGCAGCAGAGCGGATTCGATTTCGCCCACCAGGATTTCTGCCAGATCACCAAAGATGCTCGAAGTGTGATCTCCGCGAACAATGATCGACGCATACCGGCGTGAGAGGGCTGGATCTTCGGCGAAGTAGGTCAGGAACGGTTCGAACAGTTTGGCGATCGCCTTCGGCGCATTCGTGTGAGATGGCCTTCGGGTGAGACTTTTCCGGTTGGCGTGCACCGCTGCGATCCGGTCGTCGAACACTGCCACCAACAAGCCGTCTTTGTCTCCGACGCTCATCACGGTCCCGCTGCTCACTCCGGCATCGGTTGCGATCTGCCGAACAGTCGTCGAATCAAAGCCTTGCTCGCGGAACAGCTTTTCGGCGGTCGCCAAAACCTTGCGCTGGGTTGCATCCCGCTGTTCGGCCCTTGACTGAACATGTTCAGTGAACATGTTCAGGACACTGCCACCTCGTCGGGCGCCGTGTCAAGGACGAGATTGTCCGAACGGTGGAAAAGGCGGCACACCAGCCACACTGGTCGCCGCGTGGGGGCTGCGGTTGGAACCGTTTGCCCTGCGCATCCGCACACCGTGACGTGACGAGCGTGCACAAACCGCTGACGAAATACGGCGTGTCGGGCAGCAGACACGCACGGTCGCGGTGCTTAGGAGGCCACCGACTCGGCAGCAGGGGCGCGGCCGAAGACCATCGACTCGTCGATGCGGTCGAAGCGGTGGTCGATGGCATCCAGCACGTAGTTGTGCCGCACGTGCCACGGCCGCTTGGTGCCCGAACGCGGCAGCGCATGCTCGGAACGCTGGATATAGCCGGCCTCAAGGTCCCAGGTCCGCTTCTCCGGCATCGGCGCCGCACCCTTGTGCGGGTAGGCGTGGGTGTAGCCGTGAGCGCCCATGTAGGCCAACAGGTTTGCGAACGCCCGCGCGGTCATGTCGGCGCGCAGCGTCCACGACGCGTTCGTGTAGCCGATGCACCAAGCCAGGTTCGGGACATCCTCGAGCAGGAACTCCTTGTAGACATACCGCTCGGTCGGCTTGACCTCGTGACCGTCCAGCGACAACCGGATGCCGCCGAGGGCCTGTAGTTGCAGGCCGGTCGCGGTGACGATCACGTCGGCATCGACCCGCGCGCCCGACTTCAACACGATGCCCGCGGCGTCGATGTGGTCGATGTGATCGGTGACGACATCGACCCGTCCGTCGCTGATGTGCCCGAACAGATCCCCGTCGAGCACCAGGCACAACCGTTGATCCCACGGCTTGTACCGCGGCTTGAAATGTACGTCGACGGGATACCCCTCGGGCAGCAGGGCCACCGTCCGGCTGCGCAGGAACCGGCGACCGAGGTCGGGTGCCTTACGGAAGAAGAAGTAGCTCAGCACGTGGATCATCGCGTTGCGGAACCGCACGATCTGATGAGAGAGCTTGCGCGGAAGAAACTTACGGATCGCCTGCACCGAGGGAACGATGCGGTCCGCCGCCACCATGTAGGTCGGTGAGCGCTGGAGCATCGTGACGTGCGACGCCTGCTGTGCCAGAGCGGGCACCAGACTGACCGCGGTGGCCCCACTGCCGATCACCACGACGCGCTTGCTCGAGTAATCCAGTGACTCGGGCCAGAACTGCGGGTGCACGACGTCGCCACCGAACGTCTCGATGCCGGGGAACTCCGGGGTGTAGGGCTCGTCGTAGTTGTAGTAGCCGGTGCCGCAGAACAGGTACCGGCACCGGAAGGTCACGGCCTGGCCGTCCTGCTCGGTATGCACCGTCCAGGTGTCGGTGCCCGAATCCCAATCCGCCGACAGCACACGGGTGTTGAACCGGATATGGCGGTCGATACCGTGTTCCCGGGCAGTCTCGGTCAGGTAGTCCCGAATATCGCTGCCGTCGGCGACGTTCTCCGGCCGGGTCCAGGGTTGATACGGGAAGCTCAGCGTGAAGATGTCGCTGTCCGAGCGGATCCCCGGATACCGGAACAGGTCCCAGGTGCCGCCGATCCGCGCCCGGCGTTCCAGCACGGTGTAGGTCAGCCCGGGACTCTTCTCGTGGACACGATAGGCCGCGCCCAGCCCCGAGATCCCGGCCCCGATGATGAGCACATCCGAATAGTCCGGATCCGCCGCCTGGCGATCACCGCCCATGGCGAACCTCCTTTGGTCCCGACGAGTACCACCCACCCTAGGCGTTCAGTCGCGCAGCGCGTCGACGATCTGGGCAAGCGAATCCACCGCGATCGGGCCGGGTTGGTACAGGCAGATCCGCTCGGACACCCCGGCCACGCGGTCCCGGATGTGGGCGGCGACATCGGCGGGGCCACCGCAGGCCGCGATGGTGTGCAGCACCTCGTCGTCGATCAGCGAACCCATCTCCTGCCAGCGGCCCTGCTTGGACAACGCGTTGAGTTCCGGCTGCAGGTCACCCCAGCCGTGCACGTCCAGCACCGGGCGATAGGCCGGGGTCGAGCCGTAGAAGGCCAGCAGCCGCCGCGTCGCGTCGTGAGTCGGGTCATTTTCGGATCCGACCGACACGATGATCTCCGGAACGATCGCCAGCTCTCCCGCGTCACGTCCGGCGGCGGCGAGCCCGTCACGCACCGCGGGCAACGTCGCCTCGTGCAGGAACCGCTTCGACCCGAACGGCATGACCAGCAGGCCGTCGGCGAACTGCGCGGTGGCCCGGGTGAGCCGCGGGCCCAGCGCACCGACATAGATCGGCGGCGGACCGTACGGGTTGTCCCGCGGGGTGAACGTGGGCGTCATCAAGGTGTGCCGGTAGTAGTCGCCTCTGAAATTCAAGGAGTCGAGTCCGTCTGGGTTCTCCCAGGCAGCGAAGATCGCCCGCAACGCCGCGACGAACTCGGACATCCGGGCCACCGGCCGGTCGAAGTCCGCACCGAAGCGCTTCTCGATCTGTGTCCGGATCTGGGTACCGAGCCCGAGCGTGAACCTTCCACCGGACAGGATCTGGTGGTCGATCGCCTGGTGTGCCAGGTGAATCGGGTTACGGGGAAACGCAATTGCCACATTCGTCATCAGGTCGAGATCCCCGACCGTGGAAGCGAGCGTCAGCGGGGTGAACACGTCGTGGGGTCCCTCGAAGGTGAACACCCCACTGGCACCGGCCTCGCGCAGGGCCGCAGCCCGACCCATCGCGTCGCGCGGCCCGAACAACGCTGTCATGACCTTCACGCGTGAGAGCCTAGACAGGTGAGCATCCCAACGAGCACCGATGTCGTCGTCGTGGGTGCCGGTTTCGCCGGCCTGTCCGCTGCCCGCGCCCTGACCCGGCTCGGACACGAGGTGGTGGTGCTCGAGGGCCGCGACCGGGTTGGCGGACGCTCGTCGACCACCACGATCGCCGGCGTGCCGGTCGACCTGGGCGGCACGTTCGTCGGCCCCACCCAGGACGCGGTGCTGGCGCTGGCCGACGAACTCGGGTGCCGCACCGTGCCCACCTACGACCGCGGCAAGAACCTGATTCGCTGGCATGGCCGGGTCCGGTCCTACCGCAGCACGATCCCGCGGCTGTCGATGATGGAACTGTTCGACGTATCCCGCATCCAGTGGCGCTTCGAACGGCTCTGCCGGCTCATCCGGGTCAATGAGCCGTGGAAGAGTTCGAACGCCGAGAAGCTCGACGAGCTCACGCTGGAGCAGTGGCTGCGCTCGGCCGGGGCCAACGCCTCGACGCGCAACCTCATGGCGATCATGTCCCGGGTCACGTGGGGCGCCGAGCCCGACGAGGTGTCGATGTTGCACGCCGCCCGCTACGTCAAGGCCGCCGGCGGGCTCGATCGCATGCTCGACGTCCGTGGCGGCGCCCAACAGGACCGGTTTCCCGGCGGCACCCAGCAGATCGCGTCGAAGATGGCCGAGGAACTCGGAGATCGGGTGGTGCTCGACGCCCCGGTGGGCCGCATCGAACGCCACGACGACGGCACCGTCGCAGTGACATGTCCCTCCGGCGTGGTGCAGGCACGCGCGGTGATCGTGGCGATCCCGCCACAGCACCGGACCGGGATCGAGTTCAGCCCGGCGCTGCCCAAGCCATATACCGACTTGGCGGCGAACTGGCCGCAGGGCAACCTCAGCAAGGCATATGCCGCCTATGAACGACCGTTCTGGCGCACCAACGGTTGCTCAGGCGAAGCATTGTCCGACGAGGGCCCCGTCTTCATCACCTTCGATGTGAGCCCGGCGGACGGCAGTTCCGGCGGACCCGGAATCCTGCTCGGGTTCACCGACGCCCGCACCTTCGACCGGTTGTCACCCGCGGAGCGCCGCGAGCAGGCACTGTCCGGGTTCGCCACCCTGTTCGGCGACGCGGCCCGCCAACCGATCGATTACGTCGACCACTGTTGGAGCGCAGAGCAATTCGCTCCGGGCGGGCCGACGGCGGCGGTGCCGCCGGGATCGTGGACTCAGTACGGCAAGTGGCTGCGGGAACCGGTGGACGCGATCCACTGGGCCGGCACCGAAACCGCGAATGAGTGGACCGGGTTTCTCGACGGAGCGGTGCGGTCCGGCCAGCGTGCGGCCGCCGAAGTCGCAGGTCGCCTTACTGATTGACCACCTGGGGCGACGCGACCGATTCGGCCAGCGCCCGCAACTGGGCGTTCACCTGCGACGGGCATTCCAGGATGGCGCAGTGCCCACCGGGCATCTCGACGAAGGCATGCAGGTTCGGAGCGTCGGCGGCGATCCGGCGGGCGGCGTTGATCGGCAGCAAGCGGTCCTTGGAGCTGCCGATCACCAGCGTGGGCACCGACAGGTTCTGCAGCGAGATGTGTTGTGGGCCCAGCCCGTTCACCAGCGTGCGGGCCCAGCCGCCGCGTCCGGCGGCCGGAGTCTCGGCGAACAGTTGATAGATGAACTCAGCGACCGACGGATCGGCGTCACGGCCCACTGCCAGACGGGCGACGAAACGCTTGTTGGGGCGCTCGACGATCCGCGGCATCCGCGTACCGCCGAAGGTCCGGATCGCCGTGCCGGCTGCCCGGGCCCGCGTCGACGCCAGCGGGGCCGGGACCCTCAACAGCTTCACGTCGCGCACCAGGTCTCCGGTGGTGGTGTTGATCAGTGCGACGGCGTCGGCACGGGCGGGAACCCGGGCCGGATAGCGTTGCGACCATGAAGTGATCGCGATACCGCCCATCGAATGCCCGGCGACGACGGCACGTTCACCAGGCCTCAGCGTGGCATCGAGTACCGCGTCGAGATCGGCGGCGAGGTGGTTGAGGCTGTAGCGATGACGCCCGCGCGGGGTCTCGCTGTGGCCGTGTCCGCGATGGTCGTAGGCGATGACGCGGAAGTCCGTGGCCAGATCGGCGATCTGGTGCGCCCAGACGCCGATGGCACACGTGATGCCGTGAGCCAACACGATCGGGTAGCCGTCCTCGGGCCCGAACACCTCGGCATGCAGCCGCACGCCGTCGACGGCGCGCACCTCGACAGTGCGTCCCGGTGGTAGCTGGGGAAGGGTCATGATGCTCCGATCGTTGGCGTCGTTGCCGGGTGAAACAGAGGCATTACGAGCTTACCGTTTGGGTAATCAGCACGGGTTTTACCACGTCAGCGGACTTTGCGGCGGCCCACGCGCGGCCGAAGTCGTCGAACGGGTAGCGGCTGACGAACTTGTCGAGCGGTAGTTCGCCACGCCGGTACAGATCGACCAGGCGCGGGATGAAGGTCTGCGGTTCGCTGTCTCCCTCGACCACACCGCGCACGCTCAGCCCCTTGCCCATGATCGCGGCGACCGGCAGTTCGGCCGTCAGCGCGCCGAGGCCCAGTAGCGCCAGGGTGCCGCGCTCGCGCAACACCGTGATCGCTGTCATCAGGACGTCCGGGCGCGCGGTGGTGTCGACTGCCGCGGCCGCTCCCCCGGTCAGCTCGTGCACGGCCGCGGCCACGTCGCCGCCGGCGGTCGGGTCGATCGTGGCGGTGGCACCCAACTCGATTGCCAGCGAACGTCGTTCGGCGATCGGGTCGACTGCGACGACGGACCGGCACCCCGCAATGCGGGCGCCCATGACCGCGGAAAGCCCCACCGCGCCGGCCCCGAACACCACAAGTGCATCCGTGGGTTGCGGCGCAAGCACATTGAGCACGGCGCCCACCCCGGTCTGCACGCTGCAGCCCAGTGGGGCGGCCAGCGCGGGGTCGATCGGCTGGGGCAGCACCACAGCGTTGCGGCTGCCGGCGATCGCATACGTGCAGAAACTGGACTGGCCGAAGAAGCCGCCCCCGATGGGGACACCGTCGGCGTGCAGCGCGCTGGACTCTCCGCGGGTGCCGCGCATGTTCAGGTCGGTGGAACGTTCACAGTAAGCCGGGGTGTCCGCCTGGCAGTTGGAGCAGGCGCCGCAACTGGCGAAGGTGAGAACGACCTGGTCCCCCACCGCGGGTACGGCATCCGGCCCCGCCTCGATGACCGTGCCCGCACCTTCGTGACCGAACACCATCGGCAGCTTTCGAAACCGCGCCGCGACACTCACATCGGTGTGGCAGATGCCCACTGCGTCGATGCGAACCAGCACTTCGTCGCCGCGGGGTGGACGAATCTGCACGTCGGTGAGCTGGGGATCGGCTCCGGCGTCGAGCACCACCGCAGCGCGGGCGTTGAGCATCCGGTGATGCTAAGCCACGGACTTGACACCTGTCACAATTGGCTGGCGACCCACCAGAAGGAGACAACGATGCGTGCAGCACAGATCACCCGACTCGACGGTCCGGACGCGGTGCGGGTGGCCGAGGTGGAGGAGCCCTCCAGTGCCGAGGGCGCCGATCAGGTCGTGATCGACGTCCACGCCGCTGGGGTCGCCTTCCCTGACGCCCTGCTCACCCGGGGTCTCTACCAGTACAAGCCGGAGCTTCCGTTCACCCCGGGCGCCGAGATCGCCGGCGTGGTGCGCAGCGCCCCCGCCGATGCCCATGTCGCCGCCGGCGACCGCGTGCTGGGCCTGACCATGCTGTCGGGCGGCATGGCCGAAGTCGTCGCCCTGCCTTCCGAGCGCGTGTTCCCCCTACCGGACGCCGTGTCGTTCGAGGCCGGCGCCGGCATCCTGTTCAACGATCTGACCGTCCAGTTCGCCCTGCGCACCCGCGGCCGGCTGGCCGAGGGCGAGACCGTCCTGGTGCACGGCGCCGCGGGCGGCATCGGCACCTCGGCGCTGCGGCTGGCCCCGGCATTGGGAGCCGCGCGCACCATCGCGGTGGTATCCACCGAGGAGAAGGCCGAGATCGCCAGGGCGGCAGGCGCTTCCGACGTGGTGCTGGCCGACGGGTTCCGCGATGCGGTGAAGGAACTCACCGGCGGGCGGGGCGTGGACATCGTGGTCGACCCGGTCGGCGGGGATCGCTTCACCGACTCGCTGCGATCACTGGCCGTGGGCGGACGGCTCCTGGTCATCGGGTTCACCGGCGGCGAGATCCCTACCGTGAAGGTCAATCGCCTACTGCTCAACAACGTCGACGTCGTCGGCGCGGGGTGGGGCGCCTGGACGTTCTCCCACCCCGGCTACCTGCAGGAGCAGTGGGCCGAACTGCAGCCCCTGCTGGCCTCCGGCGCAGTGCCCGCACCACAGCCCGAGGTGTTTCCGCTCGAGCAGGCCGCACAGGCCATCGCGTCGCTGGAGAACCGCAGCGCCAAGGGCAAGGTGGTGCTGAAGCTGCGGTGACCCGGGAATAACAGCGCTCGCGCCGGTGTTGCGGGGTGCGTGAGTGAACATGCCGAACTGAGCCCGACCGACTGGGTACGCGACCAGACCCAACGCATCCTGGAACAAGGCACCACCGAGGGCGTCGAGGTGCTCGACCGTCCGATCGTGCTGTTCACGACGACGGGCGCCAAGTCCGGCAAGAAGCGGTACGTACCGCTGATGCGCGTGGAGGAGAACGGCCGCTACGCGATGGTGGCCTCCAAGGGCGGCGCACCGGAGCATCCGTCGTGGTACTTCAACGTCAAGGCCAACCCCGCCGTGACCGTGCAGGACGGCGACAAGACCGCGTCGCTGACCGCCCGCGAAATCTCCGGTGACGAGCGCGAACACTGGTGGAAGCTCGCCGTAGAGGCCTACCCGCCCTACGCCGAATACCAGACCAAGACCGACCGACAGATTCCGGTCTTCATCGTCGAATGACGACTACCACCATCCGAGGGCGTCGGACATCTGCCGCGCCAACTCGGTGGTGAGTGTCCGCACGTAGGTCGCCGACAGGTGGTGGGCATCGTGGTACACCAACACGTTGCCCTCCACGGCGCGGCAGATCGTCGGCCGGCACACCGCATCGGTGAGGTCGAGAACCTTCATCAGCGGATAGTCGGCCAGGTAGTCAAGGGTCGGATTGCGTTGCGCCAGGGCTTCGTTGCGCGGTACCCCACAGGACTCGACGTCACCGCCCTTGGACAGGCAGTCCACCGGCGAGAAGAACCAGCCGTCACGGAGCATCCACGGCGTGTCACGCATGCCGAGCATCGGAATCCCATTGGCGGACAACTCATCCCATATGCCCAGATAGTAGTCGGGCACGTAGTCGCCCGGGCCGTTGAGGATCGGGCGCGTCGAGGTGAAGAACACGTAGTCCGGTCGGTCGGCGATGATCTGCGCCAAGGCGTTGTCCGACCACGTTCGACAGGACGGATATTTCTCGAACGACCCCGCGATGATCGGCACGGGTTTGGTGGTCAGCGGACAACCGAACTTCAGGTAGGTGGTCACCTTGACGCCGTGTTGGCGTCCGATCTGATGTAGCGCCGTCAGCCAGTGCTCGGAATGCGACCCACCCGCCAACGCGATGGTGTGGGCGCCGTTGGGATCTCCGTACACGCAGGTGACGACCTCGCCACCGGTGAACCCCGTGACGCAATGATCGATCGACGACGGCGGGATGTCGTCATCCGCTTCCAGCGCGCTCGGGCGCATCGGCAGTTTGGCGACCCGGTGATTCTCGGTGAGCGCGAGCGCGCCCGGGTAGTCCCGCATCGACAGCATGCTGAGTTCCGCGCCGCTGGCCCGGGCGAGGGCGACATGTCCGCGCCACATCAGCGACGACGCCACCAGCAGCACCGTCATCAGCAGCACCGCGGCACCCGGCACAGCCCACATGCGGGCAAGCCGATACCACCGGGCTTGCCATTGCGCCCTGGCTGACCATGCGGTGAGCCAGGCAATCAGGACGGCGGCCAGAGCGACAGCGGCGCCATCGGCCAGGCCGACGGCATCGTCATTGATGAAGGCCAGCCAGAAGATCAACAAGGGCCAGTGCCACAGGTACAGCGGGTAGGCCATCGATCCGAACGCGACCAACGGGCCGCTGCGCAGGATTTCGTTCGCCCTCGGCGGCATCGCCTGGGCTGCGCTGACTATCACCAGCACGGTCGCCGCCACCGGAATCAACGCCCAGGCGCCCGGGGACTGCACCGTCCGGTCCGTGAGCACACCGCACACCAGGATCGCCGCCAGACCGGCCGCGGCGACACCGGCGCGCAGCCAACCCGGCCACCGAAGTCGACCCACCGGCCCGGCCACAAGGGCCGCCGCGAGAACCCCGGCCAACACCTCCCAGGCCCGGGCGAAGGTGCTGTAGTAGGCGAGCATCGGGCTATCCGACTGCGTCGTGACCGCGTAGTACAGCGAAGCCGCCAGCGCGACAGCGGACATCCCGACCAGGATTGTGGGTCGTGCGAGGCGTCCCCGACGCGCCGTCACCGCCATGACCACCCCGGCGAGCACAAAGAACGCCAGAGTGAACTGGCCCAGCATCGAGAGCGCCCACAGGTGATGCAGCGGGGTCACTGTCTCGCCGGCCTGGACATAGTCGTCGGCCGAGCCCAGCAACTGCCAATTCTGATAGAAGCCCAGGCTGGCCAGGGTCTGATCAGCGAAGGCCTCCCACCTGGTCTCCGGCTGGACAAGAACCGTCAGCACCGCACACACGGCCAGCACGAGAACCAACGGAGGCACCACCCGGCGCACCACCCGGCCCATCTCTGCGGCCAGCGCCGCGGGGCTCGCCAGGCTGCGCAGAACCCGACCACCGATGAAGAAGCCGGTCAGAACCAGCAGGACATCCAGCCCGCCGCAGGCCCGCCCGAACCAGAAATGGCAGATGACGACCATCACGATGGCCATACCACTCAACCCGATCAGGTCATCGCGAACCCGCCGCGCAACGGAAGGTACGAGAACCGGATCGCCAACAATCACCTGCACACTGAACTTTCCCTGGGGTGTCTTCGCCGGTCACTGACGACGGAACACCCTCGGGCCACGCCGTTCGCCGCACCGAGCATAGGCCACCCAACCGGGTGGTCAGGTCCGGCAACCGGGTACCCGAATTCTCCCTATCGGACAGGTAGTAAGCCCCTGTTGTACGAATCGGACATAGGCATGTGCGCGCGGGCAAATCTAGCCTGGAGGCATGACCGCCACCGCCACACCGGCTGCCAAGAAGTCCACCTACCGGCCGCTGGAGCTGTTCGACACCGACCGGTTGCTCGACGACGACGAACGCGAGATCGCGGCGACCGTGCGCAAGTTTGTCGATACCCGCCTGCGGCCCAACGTCGGCGAATGGTTCGAATCGGCCACCCTGCCCCGGGAGCTGGCCAAGGAGTTCGGCAAGCTCGGCGTTCTCGGTATGCACCTGCAGGGCTACGGCTGTGCGGGCACGAACGCCGTCAGCTACGGGCTGGCCTGCATGGAGCTGGAGGCCGGCGACAGCGGGTTCCGCAGCTTCGTCTCCGTCCAGGGCTCGCTGTCGATGTTCTCCATCTACCGCTACGGCTCGGAGGAACAGAAGAACGAATGGCTGCCCCGGCTGGCCGCCGGTGATGCGATCGGCTGCTTCGGCCTGACCGAACCCGACTTCGGTTCCAACCCGGCCGGAATGCGCACCCGCGCCCGCCGCGACGGAAGCGACTGGGTGCTCAACGGCACCAAGATGTGGATCACCAACGGCAACCTCGCCGACGTGGCCACCGTGTGGGCGCAGACCGACGAGGGCATTCGCGGCTTCCTGGTGCCCACCGACACCCCGGGCTTCACCGCCAACGAGATTCACCGCAAGCTCTCCCTGCGTGCCTCGGTCACCTCCGAGCTCGTGCTGGACAACGTCCGGCTGCCCGCCTCGGCGCAGCTGCCGCTGGCCGAAGGACTGTCTGCCCCGCTGTCGTGCCTCAACGAGGCCCGGTTCGGCATCGTGTTCGGCTCACTCGGTGCGGCCCGCGACAGCCTGGAGACCGCGATCGACTACGCCGGCTCGCGCGAGGTGTTCGACAAGCCACTGACCAGCTACCAGCTCACCCAGGAAAAGCTCGCGAACATGACGGTCGAACTCGGCAAGGGGATGCTGCTGGCAATCCACCTGGGCCGCATCAAGGATGCCGAAGCGGTACGGCCAGAGCAGATCAGCCTGGGCAAGCTCAACAACGTCCGCGAAGCACTGGCCATCGCCCGTGAATGCCGGACAATGTTGGGCGGCAGCGGCATCACCCTCGAATACTCGCCGCTGCGCCACGCCAACAACCTCGAATCCGTCCTCACCTACGAGGGCACCTCCGAGATGCACCTGCTGTCCATCGGCAAGGCGCTGACCGGGCAGGCGGCCTTCCGTTGATGACCGCTGCCATCGAGCACCTGATCGGCGGACAATGGGTACCCGGCACCGGCGACACGCTGCTCAGCGTGAACCCGGCACAACCGAGTCTGGTTGTGGCCCAGGGAAGTAATGCCCGCACTTCCGACGTCGACGCCGCGGTGGCCGCCGCCACCGCGGCAGCGCCGGCCTGGGCCGCCACCCCGATGCACCAGCGCGGCACGGTCCTGCTGGGCGCCGCGGACATCGTCGACCGCCACGCCGAGGCGTGGGGGCTCGAGCTGGCGCGTGAAGAGGGCAAGACGAAAGCCGAAGGCGTCGGCGAGGTTCGGCGGGCCGCCCAGATCCTGCGCTACTACGGGAACGAGGGTGATCGGCAGGCAGGCGAGATCTACGCCTCGCCCCGGGCCGGTGAACAGATCCTCATCACCCGAAAGCCGCTCGGCGTGGTCGGGGTGATCACCCCGTTCAACTTCCCCATCGCCATTCCGGCCTGGAAGATCGCGCCCGCATTGATCTACGGCAACACCGTCCTGTGGAAACCGGCGAGCACCGTTCCGCTGCTGGCGATCCGACTCGCCCAGGCGCTCAGCGACGGCGGCCTGCCCGCCGGCGTGCTCAACCTGCTGATCGGCGGATCCGACGTCGGCAACGCCATCGTCGACCACCCCGGCATCGACGGCATCACGTTCACCGGTTCCACCGGGGTCGGACGGCGTATTGCCGCGTCCGCAGCCGCGCGCGGAGTCCCGGCGCAGGCCGAGATGGGCGGTAAGAACGCCGCCGTCGTGCTCGACGACGCCGATGTCGAACTGGCCCTCGAGCAGGTGATGCTCGGCGCGTTCCGCTCGACCGGTCAGAAGTGCACCGCCACGTCCCGCCTGATCGTCACCGACGGGATCGCCGACGAGTTCCTGGCCGCGCTGGCCGAGCGCGCCGCGTCCCTGACGGTCGGGGATCCGACCGACGACGCAACCCAGATGGGGCCTGTCGTCAATGACGCTGCACACCGGTCTATTTCGGCGGGGATTCAGAACGCTGCCGCGCAGGGTGCCACGGTGTTGACCGGTGGCACCCCCTACTCGGAGGGCCTGCTGGCCGAGGGCTACTTCATCGCACCGACCGTCGTCGAACTCAACGGCGAAGCCGCCGACGTGTGGACCGACGAATTGTTCGGACCGGTCCTTGCCGTCAAGCGGGCCGCCGATGCCGACGCCGCGTTCAGCCTTGCCAATGACAGCGAGTTCGGGCTCTCGGCAGCGATTTTCACCCAGGACCTGACCCGGGCGCTGCAGGCTGTCGAGCAGATCGACGTCGGCGTGCTGCACGTCAACTCCGAGTCTGCCGGTGCCGACCCGCATGTACCGTTCGGCGGAGCCAAGAAGAGCGGGCTCGGCCCCAAGGAGCAGGGCGGCGCCGCACGGGAATTCTTCACCCACACCACCACGGTGTACCTGCGGGGCGGGCGGCCGGGCGCATGAACGTGAGCACGGGTGCCCTCGACGGGGTCGTCGTCGTCGATTTCAGCCGCGTGCTTGCCGGGCCGTACGCGACCATGATGCTCGGCGACTTCGGCGCCGAGGTCATCAAGGTCGAACGCCCGGGCACCGGCGACGACACCCGCGCATGGGGTCCGCCTTACGACTCGACCGGCGTGGCAACGTATTTCAACGCCGTCAACCGCAACAAGCGTTCGGTGACGCTCGACCTCACCGACCCCGACGACCGCGAGCACGCCCGATCCCTGGTAGCCCGCGCCGACATCGTGGTGGAGAACTTCCGGCCGGGGACGATGGAGAAACTCGGCCTGGGCTACGAAGATCTGCGGGCGATCCGTCCCGATCTGATCTACTGCTCGATCACCGGGTTCGGCCGGGACGGCGGCGCCGAACTGCCGGGCTATGACCTGCTGGTGCAGGCGGTCGGCGGGTTGATGAGTGTCACCGGAACCGAGCCCGGCGATCCGACCAAGGCCGGTGTGGCCCTGGTCGACGTGCTGGCCGGCCTGCACGCGCTGAGTGGAATCCTGGCGGCGCTGGCGCACCGCGACCGCACCGGAGTCGGACAGCGCGTCGACACCAATCTCTTCTCGGTGTTGTTGTCCTCCATGGTCAATCAGGCTTCCGGGTACCTCGGGGCCGGCGCGGTGCCGCAGATCATGGGCAATCGCCATCCGAGTATCGCGCCGTACCAGACGTTCGACACCGCAGACCGGCCCATCGCGGTCGCCGTCGGCAACGACAAACAGTTCCGGTCCTTCGCCGCCGCCATCGGCGAACCACAGCTGGCCCAGGATCCCCGGTTCGCCACCAATCCGGACCGGGTCGCCCACCGGGATGCATTGTGCGCCATCATCGAAACCGCGCTGAAGAGACACGGTGCCGATCACTGGTACGCCGCGCTGACCGCCTCTAGTGTGCCGGCCGGCCCGATCAACGACCTGGCGGAGGCATTCGCGTTCGCCCACCGACTCGGCTTGGAAGCGACCGTCGCGGTGCCCGGAACACCCACACCCCAAGTGGCCAACCCGATCACCTTGTCGGCGACCCCGGTCAGCTACCGCAGTGGACCACCACGCCTGGGCGCCGGCGACGACGCTCTCAGCCCGGCCGGCGAGACGCCAGCAGCTGCCAGGCCTTGAGCGCCAACCACAGCTGTGCCCGGGTGTCGGCCGATTCAAGGTCGTCACCCAACAGTTGGGAGATCCGCCGCATCCGGTTGCGCATGGTGTGGCGGTGCACCGCAAGCTCGGTGGCCGCCGCCTCCATCTGACCGTTGCGGCCGAGGAAGGCCGCGAGGGTGGGGATCAGATCCTCCCCACCCGCCAGTGCGTCCAATGGAGCTGCCAACACCCGTAATTCGGTCGTGCTCCGACCCTCGAGCAGCACACCCATCGGGCTGAGTTCACCGAATTCGGTGAACCTCCCGCTGCCGGAATGCGCCGCGATGCGGGCCTGCTCCAAGGCCGTGGACAGATCGGTCAGCCCGGCAGTTCGGCTCATCCCACCGCTGACCGTGATTCCCGTCTTTTGCTCGAGTTCCTCGATCACCGTGCGGATGCGACGTCGGCTCCCGGCCGCCGGCACGATGATCACGATCTCGTCACCCATCGGGGCCATCAGAAACGATGTCAGTACCCGACCCAGCACGTGCTGCGCGGCCAGCAGCGGGCCCGCGCCGGTGAACGACGCCACCACGATGTCGCCGTCGGGCTCAAAACCGAAGTAACGCAACACCGCACCGTCGACAGCACCCGCGCCAGAAATCATCTCGCGGGCCACTGCAATCCGCAACAGCTGCTCGGCATCGACCACCCGGGCCGGTTTCTCGATCGCGATCGAGATCAGCGACACGGCATGGGCGACCAGGAGCCGGTCGGCATTGGACATCGGATCGGACGTGCGTATCGCAAGCCGTCCGCGAACGGGCTGGGCGGCCCGTAGATTCTGGATGGTCACATAGGCATCCCCGTCGGCGGTGACATGGGCTCCGTGCCGACGCGCGGTCTGAACCTGCTCTCCGAGCACGGCGGTCAGCCGCTCCCGGTGGTCGCCGCCGGCCGCCAGCACAGTGCCGTCGTTGTCCACCACGACGACGGTCGCGGACAGACGATCCGCCAAAGCGTCGACCACCCCGGGAATGCCGCCCCGCAGTGTCGCCCGGGCCAGTACCTCCTGATCGTCGACCACGCGCTGCACCGAGCGCAGTTCGTCGGCCTTGAGCGCGTCGATCACTGCCCGCGCGATCGCGATGAACGGCGTCGACGCGGGCACTTCGAGCACGGGAATCCCCAACTGATCTCCGGCGGCACGTACCGCCGGCGGGATGTCGGCGATCATGGTGCCGGTGTCGACGGCCAGCGCCGCGGTACCGGCCGCGGCCAGGCGTGCCACGTAGGCGAATTGCGCGTCGGCGTCCGCTCCGATGTTGATGCCGGTCGTCATCACCAGCTCGCCGCCGGCCAGATACGGAGCCGGGTCGGGCAACTCGATCGCATGCGCCCACGAGATCTCGCGGTCCGCGCCGCGCGCTCCGGCCACCAGGACCAGACCGAGACTGTCGACCTCGGTCAGATCCCGCACGGTGAGTGCCACAGGAGAAGTCTTACTCCTTTTCCGCAGTCGGCGGCATCACCACGGCACTTGACTGTGACCGCGCCCACTCCCTTCCGGCGAAACAGGTTGAGCTGTAGCGAAACTCACACTCTAAGAATTGCTTTTAGACAGCCGCTGCGAGGACCATGGGAGATGTCCATTTCGCTCGGGCGATCCCCGAGGTGTGGACGTCAACAAACAACGAGTACCCGTGATCCGGGGCACTTTCGAGGAGTGAGAAGTATGTCCTTCGCACAGTTTCGCGCAAACCAGAAGCGCGCCAACATGCGGCGCCGCCTCTATGCGCGGATCAACGAACTGCCGAACTCGTCGGTTCGCGAAGAGTTGATCGCAGTAGTTCAGCGGCACGAGCTTCAGGATGCAGATCACTGAGATGACGATTCCGCTGTACAGAGCCGGTGGCCCGAAGGCCTCCGGCTCTGTTGTTTTCGGCGTCCGGTCCGTCAGCCGCGGCCGAAGTACGGCATGGACCGCGCCATCACCGTCAGCGACGGCACCGACACCTCCAGGGGCAGATCGATCAGGTGCGCCACGGCGCGGGCCACATGCTCGACATCGAAAGTCGGCTCAGCTGCGAGACTTCCGTCGGCCTGCAGGGTCTGGTGACTGAATCCCGCGGTCATGTCGGTCGCGGCATTGCCGATGTCGATCTGGGTGATGCAGATGTCGATATCGCGTAGGTCCAACAACATTGACGCGGTCAGCCCACTCATCGCGTGTTTGGTGACGGTGTAGGCCAGGCTTCTGGGGCGGGGCCGGTGTGCCGAGATCGAACCGTTGTTGATGATCCGCCCGCCGCGCGGCAGCTGGGCGGCCATGACTCGAGCGGCTTCCCGGGCACAGAACACCGCGCCGTCGACATTGGTGCGCCATGTGTCGTGCCACTGCTGGTCGTCGAGGTCGGCGATCGACGCCGACGGCCCGAACACCCCGGCGTTGTTGAACAACACGTCGACGCGCCCGAATGTCGACACCGCGTCGGCGAACAACGCCTGCACCGAGGCTGAATCCGTGACGTCGGTAGGCACGACGCGGGTGTTCGGATTCCCGCCTCCCACCTCGACCAGCGGCTCGGCACGGCGACCCGCCAACACGAGCTGATGACCGGCGTCCAGCAGAACCCGGGCCGTCGCGCGGCCGATACCACTACCCGCGCCCGTGATGACCACGACTTTGCCCATGCGCCCGATTGTGCCCGACCTCGACCGAGCGCCCGCGCCTAATGTGTCGGCGTGCCACCCGCCGGGCTCGGCCGCGGGGCGGTGAAGAAGGACCCGATCACGGCGAACACGCTGATCACCGCGGCGGCGTGGAAGGCCGCATGCACGCCGGGCAGATCCGGGGCCCCACCCGAGTGGGACGCCTTGGTCATCACCGTCACGAACAACGCGGTTCCCGCCGCACCGCCGACCTGCTGCAGCGTCGTCAGAATGGCGCTGCCGTGCGAGTAGAACCGGTCGGGCAGGACTGCGAGCGCGTCAGTCATCAACGGCGTGAACATCATCGACAGCCCGAGCATCATGACCGACTGCAAGACCACCAGTTCCCAGACCGGCGACGCCGCCGACAGCAGCGTGAAACCCCACAGCGACACACACAGCATCAACGACCCGGGCACGACCAGCAGACGGGCGCCGTGACGGTCATAGGCCCGCCCGACCAGCGGCCCGGCCAACCCCATCAACAGCCCGCCGGGCAGCGTCGCCAACCCGGCGACCAACGCGCTCTGCTTCAGCACGTCCTGCACATACAACGGCACCATGATGATGGCGCCGAACAACCCCATGAAGCCGAGGACCACCAGGCTCAGCGACACCGAGAACCGCCGATAGGTGAACGGCCGCAGGTCCAGGAACGCACGGTCGCGGCGTTGCAGCTGTATCTGCCGCGCGCCGAATGCCACCATCGCCACGGCCCCGATCACCATCGGCACCCACGCAGGTACCGCCTGCCGGCTGTGCGCGGACTCGCCCATGAGCGACAGCCCGAACACCAAGCCCGCGAACGCGATCGCCGACAGCGGGACCGAGACGGGATCGATCGGGGTGGGATGCTCCCGTTCGTCGTCGACGCGCAGCCACGCGAGACCAGCGCTCAGCGCGAGCAGGGCGATCGGCAGCACGATCCAGAACATCCACCGCCAGTCCAGCGAGCCGAGGATGAACCCCGACAGCGTAGGCCCGATCGCCGGTGCGACGGCGATGACGATCGAGATGGTGCCCATCATCTGGCCGCGCCGGTCGGCGGGAATCAGCGTCATGACCGTCGTCATCAGCAGCGGCATCATGACCGCGGTACCGCAGGCCTGCACGATGCGTCCGACCAGCAGGACCGTGAAACCCGGCGCGAGCGCGGCCACCAGCGTGCCGGTGCAGAACAACGACATCGACGCGAGGTAGATACTGCGCACCGGGAACCGCTGCAGCAGCGAACCCGACATCGGGATGACCACCGCCATGGTCAACAAGAAGCCACTGGTGAGCCATTGCGCGGTGCTCGCCGAGATGTCCAGGTCGACGATCAGTGCAGGTAACGCAACGCTCATGATCGTCTCGTTGAGGATCATCACGAACGCCGAGCTGACCAACAGCGCGATGATGACATTGGCGCTCGACTGGGCACGCGGTTGCGCCGCGATCTCCCCCGTGCTCGGGCCCGTCATTGTTTCCCACTCTCCTAGCTCCCCCGAGCTTTGCCTGCGCAGCCACCCAGGGTAGGTCGGACACCCGACATCAGGGAAACCGATTTTGCTGCGGCCGACCGGCCGCAGGCACTGCTCGCCCATCGAGCCGTCGCGCGAAGCGCTGGGCCAGTGCGGTATTCGCACCGAGTGGGCATAACCCACACCCGGCAGTTCGTCGGTGAATTGCAGCTGTCGATCCTTCCCGGCCAACCGCCCACTGCGGAGTGTTCCGAAGACTAGAGTCCGTGCCGAACCGCGGCGCCTGCCGCCGATGGCGGCAGCGCCTGGGACACCAAAACGGCGAGGTGGATCAATGACCACGAGCGAAGAACCGCGGACCAAGCGCCGCGGCATCATGCAGTCCCTCACCGGGCTGTGTGTCCGCTATGTCGAGCGCTTGATGCCCGACCCATATCTGTTCGCGGTCATCCTGACCCTCGTCGTCGCCGGCCTGGTCGCCTTCTTGGTGCACGGTGCAACGCCCGACGGCATGCTCAAGGCGTGGTACGGCGGCGTCTGGGGATCGCAGAACATCTTCACGTTCGCCTTCCAGATGGTTCTGATCCTGGTGACGGGCTACACACTCGCCGAGGCGCCGATTCTGAAACGGGCCATCGTCGCCATCGCCGCCAAACCGAACAACCAGGTTCAGGGCGCCTTCCTCTGCTTCGGCGTGAGCGCTGTTCTCTCCCTGCTGAACTGGGGACTCGGGTTGGTGGCCGGCGCGCTGGTCGCCCGGCAGGTTGCGAAGCGATTCACCGACGCGCATTTCGGCTACCTCATCGCGGCGGCGTTCATGGGCTTCATCGTCTGGACGCAGGGGCTCTCGTCGTCGATCGCCCTGGCGAACACGGACAGCACCAGCCCGATCAACGTGATCCACAAGATCACCGGCGTCACTGTGCCGCTGAGCCTGACGATCTTCCAGCCCTACAGCTGGCTGTCGGTGATCGTCGTGCTGGCGCTGCTCGCGCTCGCCATCTGGCGGATGGAACCGACGCAGAGCCTCGCACCCGATCCCGCAGTGTTCGAGGACGAGGATGCGCCCGAAGAAATGGGCGGATCGCCGGCTTCGTCGGCGGAAGGCAAGAAGACGTTCGCCGAATGGCTGGAAAACCTGTGGATCCTCAATGTTTTGGTATTCGCCGCGGGTATCGCCTATTTCGTGCTCAGCGGCTTCGCACTGAACATCTCATCGATGATCATGTTGTTCACCATCACCAGCGCGTTGCTGCACCGGACACCGATCCGGTTCATCCGGGCCTTCACCGGTGCCGCCAAGGTGTCCGGCCCACTGCTCCTGCAGTACCCGCTGTACGGCGGTCTGGTCGGCTTGCTGGGCTATCAGGCGGTGGAGGGTGCCAAACCGCTGCAGACTCTGCTGGCCGAAGCGTTCGTGAACGGCGCGACCCAGTACACGCTGCCGTTCCTGACCTTCATCGGCTCGTTGATCATCAGCCTGTTCGTGCCGTCGGGCGGTGGGCACTGGGCGGTACAGGGCCCGATCGCCGTCGATTCGGCGCTGGCGATCGGTCAGGACTCACCGGCGTACCTGGGATTGATCTCCATGGCGGTCGCAGTCGGCGAGGGCGTCGCGAACATGATCCAGCCGTTCTGGCTACTGCCCCTGCTGGCGATTGCGAAGCTCAATGTCCGCCAGGTGATGGGCTTCACGGTCGTCGCGTTCCTGATCGGAGTGGTGGTGCTGGGCGCCACCACGCTCCTTGCGCCGTACGTGATCTGAAGTCGGTGTCACAAACAAAAATCGGGTAGTGCACTACTGCATACTGCGCTGCAGCGTCACGCAAGTATCGGCCCATGACAATCACGGACGCGGCGCCGCACAATGGCAGCGCTCCCACATTCCTGGTATCCGCCAACGATGCACCACATCCCCTGGCCCTCATCGCAGCCCGTTTCAAAGAAGCGATGAGGGCCGCGGACAAGCTGATCATCGACGGCCGTGCCACACCCGATGAGGCACAGGCCCATGTTTCGTCCGCCTGCAATGCCCTCTCCGACCAGATCCACCTCCACTTGCGGCCGGGTAACCCCGGCGTCGACGAGATGGGGGCATTCGTACACGCGGAGACCTACCCGTACCTGGGGCTGAGCACCCTGATCGACCGCTCCTACACCAAACCGCGGGGCTATGCCGGGGACTATCTGACGTTGCAGATGGTCTACGACGACCAACCGGACGGGGTACGCAGGCTCGGTCCCTACATCGACCGGTGGTTTCTCGACATACCGGCTTCGCGCGCCGTGAAGAACCGTCGACAGCTGCTGCGCGACACCATCATCGACACTGCGCGGGCCTGCAACGGTAGACCGGCTGCGATCACAAGTCTGGCCTGCGGACCCGCCCGGGAGATCTTCGACATCTTCTCCGAGCCAGACCACCCGGACCTCACCGCTACCTGTCTGGACATCGACGACCAGGCATTGGCCTACGCACAGAGCCTCGCAGTCAGTGCCGGTGTGACCGGAAGAGTTGCGTTCGTTCAAGCCAACGTCGTCAAACTAGCGCTGGGACGTCAAACTCTGACGTTGGGCGAGCAGGATCTGGTGTATTCGATTGGCCTCATCGATTATCTGGCCGATCACCTCGTCATCAGACTGCTCGACTGGATCTACCGCCACCTGCGTCCAGGTGGCACGGCGATGGTCGGGAACTTCGATGTCGACAATCCGGACCGGGCGTTCATGGACCACCTGCTGGACTGGAGGCTGATCCACCGGTCACCGCGAGACTTGGCAGATCTGTTCGCACGATCGGAGTTCGGGCACGCGCCGGTCGAGATTCGTCGCGAAGCCACGGGGATCAACCTGTTCGCCTCGGCTACCCGGCCGAAACCATCACCCGCAGGCACTTCACCGGCTTAGGGTCGCGAAATGCGGGAGTCAACGGTGATACGCCGAATAGCCTCGGTAACTGTCGTCGTGTCGATGATCGGAGTGGGTACGGCGTGCCACTCCGGCGGTTCGGGCAACTCCAGCAGTCCGGCGCCGACCACCACCAGTGCATCGGCCAACGTCGCGCCGTTCAGCGGATTCATCGAAGCCGTCAACGGCGCCAAAGGGCCCGTCACTTACCGGGCGGAACTCCCTCAGCTGCGCGACGGAGACGCAGCGGTCCGCGACGAGTTCAACACCGGAATGCGCGCGGCCCTCGACGAATACCTCACGCCGCCCGACGACAACCGCCCGGTGACGATCGCGCCCGGCGTCATCGATGAAGACAACCGCAGCGAGGTGTCCCACATCGGTTTCGGCGCGGTGGCCGGCGTGCTGCTGCTCAACATCTTCGTCGACCATGCAGCGCACCCGTTCAACACCGTGTCCACGAAGGTGATCGACGTCCACACGGCGAAGCCGATCCTGATCACCGATCTGTTCACCGACCAGACTGCCGGACTGACCGCGTTGGTCGACGGCATCAAGGCCGAGATGGCCGACGAGGAGAAGTTGGCCAATCAACCCGCGCCGGCCCCGGTCGCCGATCAACTCGGCAATTGGGTACCCGACGACGACGGACTGGTTGTCTACGTTTCGGTCGCCCACGTACTCGGCGACTACTACCCGGTGACGGTGCGCTGGGACGCCATCGCGGGCGTGCTCGCGCCTGGGATGCGGGACACGCTGACGAAATAGCCTGCGGTCACGTCTCGTTTCGTTGGATCAGCCGGATGCGACGAGCTGGGTGATCTCGCTTGGCGTCGTTTGAATTAGCGCGCTTCCGGCTTTGACGACGGTGTGTTTCACGTCGCTGGTGATCTCCCATTGAGTCGTGCACGTCAATCCATGGAAATGGCCCCCGGAGATAATCTCCGAGGGCCATTTCCTCTTGGTAGCGGGGACAGGATTCGAACCTGCGACCTCTGGGTTATGAGCCCAGCGAGCTACCGAGCTGCTCCACCCCGCGTTGCGAATACAAGGTTACCGGGGTCTTACGTCGAGCTCCAAATCGAGTGCTCAGAGAGGTTTCCGGCCCGAAAACGACCGGAAATCAGCCCACAAAACGCACCACCTGACCGCACCGGAACACCCCTGCCGGATCGTGCCGGTCGGCCAGTGCAGCCAACCAGTGCTGGGTGTCCTCGTCATAGACCCGGGCGGCCCGCCCGGCGTCCTCGGACGGTGCGAAATTGGCGAGCTGGCCGCCGCTGGACCATGGCGACAGCGCCACGATGAGCGCTCCGGCCTGCGGCACCACGGCATCGGCAATCGGGGGCACCAGGACCCCGATGGTGCTCACCGCGAAGGCGGCGTCGCGATGGCAGAACGCGCTGCGGTGCCGGCCCTCACGGGCCAGCGCCCCGCCCAGCATCCGGACTTCCACGATCGTCTGCACCGAGCCCGAATCCGGCCCGGCCGCGGCCAGCAGCACCTCGACCGTCTCCGCGGTCAGTTCCCGCAACAGCGTGTGATGCTCGAAGATCGGCATCGGATCCACCGGGTCGGCGTGCACGGCGCCGATGGCGGCATAGGGCATCACCGCGACGGTATCGAGCACCGGGGTCGCGACTGCGCGCATCGGCGCCAGCAACCGCTCAGCCTCGGCGAAATCGCCAAGGGCTGCGTACCGCACCGCCACGGTCAAGCGGCCGGCCAACGGTTCCGGAACTCCGGGCATCGGCGGGAGCTGTTGCAGTGCAATGGATGTCGAGATCGAATCGGGCAGCTCGGCACACCATCCCGCCCACTCGCGCAGCACAACGCCGGCGTCGGCACCATCGAAATACACCGCGCCACCGTAGAACTCAGCGATGGGCAGCAAATCGATCTCGACCGAGGTGACGATACCCAGCGTCGACTTTCCGCCGCGCAGCCCCCAGAACAACTCCGCGTTCTCCTCCGGCGTGGCACGCAGCAACTCCCCCGCCCCGGTGACCAACTCGAACGATCGCACGTAGTCCGACGACAGCCCGAAAGTGCGGACCAACGGCCCGATGCCTGCGCCGGTGAGAAACCCCACGACGCCCACGCTGGGGGCTGAACCGCCCAGCCCGGCCAGACCGTGCGGGGAAGCCGCGTCCTGCACCTGCTGCCACGTGGCCCCGGCCGCCACCCGTGCGGTACGCGCCACCGGATCGACGCTGACACCTGTCATCGCAGAGGTCAGCACCAGGATCGTGTCGCGGGCCACCGCCATGGTGCCGTGACCGGTGGCCTGGACGGCGACCCGGTAACCTCTGGCCGCCGCGAAGCCCACGGTGTTGGCGATGTCGTAGGCGGTGGCCGCCAGCACCACCGCGGCAGGCTCGACAGCGGCCGCCGCATTCCACGGGGTGGCCCGTTCGTAGCCGGCTTCCCCAGGTAGCGCCACGGGGGCGGCGACGTGGGCTCGCAGGCCCTTCAACGCGTCGTCCAGGCCGTCGTGGGCGACATCGGTCAGGGTCATCGGGGTCCTCTCAAGATGAGCGCAGAAAGTCCGTGCAAGATACTCGCCACACAGCATCACCTAGGTGACTTGGCGTTGACTTGGCGGCCTGCTCAGAGAGGCAGCGGATCGGCTAGTGGCCTGAGCCGCATCACTTCTTTTGCGGCGTGCACACCCCTGCGAATTCCTTGCCTTCCTTCTCCGCCACACCCGCCGCGTCGAGCCAACCGACGCCTTCGAAGAAGAAGGTGTCGGCCGGGTGACTGTTCGATCCGGCGACGACCTCGGCCGTCCGAGCGGTCGCGGGGTATCCCCCGGGCGTGGACTGCACATCGAGGAACAAATATTCTTCTGTGCGCCAATCGAAGTCAGGCGGCGGCGCTTCCGTCACGGCCAGACCCGGATAAGGTCCACCGACGGTGAACCGGTCGAGAGTCGCCGTACCGGAGGTATCGGTCAACACGAGCTTCGGGCCGAATCCAAATCCGACCTCCACCGACCGCACCCCGGCGCAGCCCGGCGGCATCCAGATCTCCAGCTTGCCGTCGGTGACCCGGGCGCCGAACGCCGGCCGCATCGGGGCGGCGAACGGCGCATCCGACCACGGACGCTCCCCGGTCCGGCAAGCGGTGAGCCCCGCTGCCACCAGCAGCGTCAACAGCACGGCCAGCCAGGACCTCACGAGTCACCCCCGCCTGCGAAGCCCTCCGCTACTTCGACGAATTGAACTTGTTCATCGCATCGTTCAAGCGCTGCAACGCCTGCCCGTACTTGCCGAAGTCGCCGCTGCGTTGCGCATCCTGCGCCTCCGACAGCGCCGACTCGACGTCTTTGAGCGCCGCGGACTTGGCCGGGGACAGCTGCACGGACTCACCTGGCGGGATCGCGGCCGGGGGCGCGGCGACCTGCGGCGCCTGGCCGTCGGCGTTGGCCGGTGGTGGCGCCGCGGGTGCTGCTTCCGGCGTCCCGGCAGACTGCGGCTTGCCGTCGGTGGGAGCCACATTGGTGGCGGTGGCGCCGGCACCCGGCCCGAACAGCTCGGTCAGCGCGGCACCGACGGTCGGGCCGTAGCCGACCTTGTCGCCGTAGAGCATGGCCACCCGGATCAACCGCGGATAGGTCGACGCCGCGTCGCTGGTTCCCGGTGAAGCGTAAACCGGTGCCACATAAAGCAATCCACCGTCGGCCACCGGCAGGGTCAACAGGTTGCCCCAGCGGATCCGGTTCAGGTTGTCGCGTCCGATCACACCGAGGTCCTGCGTCACCGCGGTATCGGTACTGATCGCGTTGAACGCCTGCTTGGGCCCCTTGACCTCGCCCGGAATGGTCAGCACCGTGATCTTGCCGTAGGTCGCCGGGTCCGAGCTGGCACTGACATAGGCGGCCAGGAACTCGCGCTGCAGCCAGTTCAGGGCGCTGGTCAACTGGAACGACGGCGAACCGTCGTTGTTCACCAAGTCTTTGGCGACGATGTAGAACGGCGGCTGATAGCTGCTTGCCGTCGGGTTGGGATCAAGCGGCACATTCCAGAAGTCGGCGTTGGTGAAGAACTTCACCGGATCGTCGACGTGGTACTTGGTCAGCAGGGACCGCTGAACCTTGAACAAATCCTCGGGATAACGCAGGTGCGCCTGCAGTTCCGGAGAGATGTCCGCCTTCGGCTTGACCGTCCCGGGGAACACGCTCATCCAAGCCTTGAGCACCGGATCCTGCTCGTCCTGGGCGTACAGCGTGACCGTGCCGTCGTAGGCATCGACGGTCGCCTTGACCGAGTTGCGGATGTAGGACACCTGCTTGTCCGGCGCCAACCGGTTGACCGCCACCTCGTTGGAGTCGGCTGTTGCACTCGACAGGGTCGTCAACTCCGAATACGGATAGTTGTCCAGTGTGGTGTAGCCGTCGACGATCCAGACCATGCGCTTGTTGACGATCGCCGGGTAGACACTTGTGTCGGTGGTCAGCCACGGCGCCACCGCCTCCACCCGCTCGGCCGGATCCCGGTTGAACAGAATCTTGCTGTTCTCACCGATCACGTTGGACAGCAGGAAGTTCCGCTCCGCGAACTTGGCGGCGAACACCGAACGGGCCAGCCAGTTACCGATCGCCACACCGCCGGTGCCCGAGTACGTGTAGTTCTTGGTGTCCGTGTTGGTCTCGTAGTCGTATTCGCGGTCGACGTCACCGTTCTTACCGACGATCGCATAGTCGGCCGAGGTATCGGCGATCACCGGCCCGAAGTACACCCGGGGCTGGTCCAGCGGTGCCGGCCCGGGCGAGACCACCTTGCCGTTGGCACCGACGACGCTGGCGAGGAACTCCGGGTAACCACCGTTCTGGTTGGGGTCGTTGGCGATACCGCGCACCGTGTTGGCCGGCGAGGCGATGAAGCCGTTGCCGTGGGTGTAGACGGTGTGCCGGTTGATCCAGTCGCGCTGGTTCTCGATCAGCCGGTCCGGATTGAGTTCGCGCGCGGCGACGACGAAGTCACGAAGATTGCCGTCAGAGCCGGCGTAGCGGTCGATGGCCAGCTGATCCGGGAAGAAGTAGAAGTTCTTACCCTGCTGGAACTGGGTGAACGCGGGGCTGACGATCGTCGGATCGAGCAACCGGATGTTCGACGTGGTCGCCCGGTCCGCAGCGACCTGCGCGGCGGTGGTCTGACCGTTGCTCTCGTAATTGCGGTACGTCACCGTGTCGTCGGTGAGCCCGTAGGCCTGCCGGGTCGCGGTGATACTGCGGCTGATGTACTCGCTTTCCTTCTGCGCGGCGTTGGGCTTGACGCTGAACTGCTCGACGATCAGCGGCCACCCTGCGCCGACCACCATCGAGCTCAGCAGCAGCAGCACCACGCCGATGGCCGGAATCCGCAAGTCACGCAGCACGATCGCCGAGAACACCGCGACCGCGCAGATCAGGGCGATCGCCAGCAGGATCAGCTTGGCAGGCAGCACGGCGTTGATATCGGTATAGCCCGCACCGGTGAACGGCTTGCCGGTGCGGGTATTGCTCAGCAACTCGTAGCGGTCCAGCCAGTACGCAAATGCCTTGAGCAGGATCAGGAAGCCGACCAGGCTGATCAGCTGGATGCGCGCAGCGCGGCTCAGCGCTCCGCTGCGACCGGCGAGGCGGATTCCGCCGAACACGTAGTGCCCCAGCAGATTCGCGACGAACGCCAGGAAGGTCGCGACGAACAGATACGTCAGCACCAGCCGGTAGAACGGCAGGTCGAACGCGTAGAAGCCCAGATCCCGGCCGAACTGCGGATCGGTGATCCCGAAGTCACTGCCGTGCAGGAACAGCTGCACGCGCACCCAATAGCTCTGCGCGATGACGCCGGCCAGCAGGCCGATGAAGACCGGCACCCCGATGCCGAACAAGCGCAGCCGGGCCAACACGGTGGTCCGGTAACGCGCCACCGGATCGTTCGGGCCCGCCGCCGGGACGAACACCGGACGGGTGCGATAGGCCAGGGCCAGGCCGGCGAACACCACCAGACCGATGAGCAGCCCGACCACGAGGAACACGATCAGCCGGGTGGCCAGCACCGTGGTGAACACCGAGCGGTACCCCAGCTCGCCGAACCACAACCAGTCGACATAGCCGTCGACGACCCGAGGCCCGATCAACAGCGCCAGCACTGCCACCAGTGCCAGGCCGATCAGTATCCGGCTACGTCGCGTCAGCTTCGGCATCCTCGCCGCGGGCCGCATCCCCACTCGTGAACTCCCGTTTCAGCCTCGGTGGACTCGTGGCATGCCCGACGGGGCCGCCCGATTTTCTACAACTCTAGCCATCCACAGGCTGCGCGCGGGTTTCAGCAACGAGGCGGTTCGCCACCGGCAGAAATCGTGTGCAACGCATCGACGGCCTGGGTCAGGGTGTCGACCTTCACCAACTCCATGCCGTCCTGAGGCGCAGAACGCGCCTCGGTGCAGTTGTCGGCCGGTACCAGGAACACCGAGGCGCCCGCTTCCTTGGCCGCCAGCATCTTGTGCGTGATGCCACCGATCGACCCGACCTTGCCCTCACCGGTGATGGTTCCGGTGCCCGCGATGAACTTGCCGTCGTTGAGATCACCGGTGCTCAGCTTGTCGACCACGGCCAAGCTGAACATCAGGCCGGCAGACGGGCCGCCGATGTTGGCCAGGTTGAAGTCGATGGCGAACGGCGCCCACGGCGCATCGAGCACACCCACGCCCAGGAATCCGTAGTCCCGATCCGGGTTGTCCCCGAGCGTGATCGTCGCGACCCCGGGCGGGGCGTTCTTGCGCCGGAAGTCGATCACCAACTGCTCGCCCGGCTTGGTCTTCTTCAAGATGGCCTGGAACTCGTCGAGGTTGGCCACCGGTATCCCGTTCACGCCGTCGATCGCGTCACCGTCGCGCAGCTTGCCCGCCGAGGGGCCGGGATCGGTGACGCTCTGCACGGTCACCGCCACGGGGTACTTCAGGAACGACAGCGCCGCGTACTCGGCGCTGTCCTCGGACCGCTTGAAATCCGAGTTGTTGGCCTCGTCGATCTCGTTCTTGGATTTGTCCGGCGGGTACACCAGGTCGCGCGGCACCAGTTGCTCACGGCCCGACATCCACAACGCCATCGCCTGGCCCAGGGTCAGGCCGTCACGCTGGGACACCGTGGTCATGTTCAGGTGCCCCGAGGTGGGGTGGACCAGATCGGCCGGGCCCTCGGTGCTCTTGATGTCGACGACCTGCTTACCCTCGACCTCGCCCAGGGTGTTGAACGTCGGACCCGGCCCCAACGAGACGAAGGGCACCGTCACCACCGACAGCAGGACGCCGAACGCCACAATCGGCACCAGCGCAACCAGCAGCGTCAAAATCCGCCTGTTCACGCCGCCCACAGTAAAGCCTGAACCATCGTGTTCACCCACAGCGTGACCCACAGGCACACCCGGACACCTCGTCATGAGTACCGTTGTGGGTATGGCTGACCTGCCCTTCGGCTTCTCCGCCGGGAACGACCCCGACCGAGACAAAGACAAGAACGACCCCGATTCGGGATCCGGTTCCGGCAACTCCGGGCCAGGTCCGGGGTCGGATCCGTTCGGTTTCGGCATGGGCGGAGCCAACTTCGACATGGGCGATCTCGGACAGATCTTCACCAAGCTCGGCGAGATGTTCAGCGGCGCAGGTGGAGCCATGGGCGGCAAACAATCGGGTCCGGTGAACTACGACCTGGCCCGGCAGTTGGCGTCCAACTCGATCGGATTCGTCGCCCCGGTACCGGAGAAGACCACCGGCGCGGTCGCCGACGCGGTACGGCTGGCCGAGACCTGGCTCGACGGGGTCACCCCGCTGCCCGCGGGCACCACCAGGTCGGTGGCGTGGACGCCGAGCGACTGGCTGGACCACACGCTCGACACCTGGAAGCGGCTGTGTGACCCGGTGGCCGAGCAGATCTCCTCGGTGTGGGCGTCGGCGCTTCCAGAAGAGGCCAAGAGCATGGCCGGCCCGCTGCTGGCGATGATGTCGCAGATGGGCGGCATGGCGTTCGGCTCCCAACTGGGCCAGGCGCTGGGCAAGCTGTCCCGCGAAGTGCTCACCTCCACCGACGTCGGCCTGCCGCTGGGTCCCAAGGGCGTCGCGGCCCTCATGCCCGAGGCCATCGAATCGCTCGCCGAGGGACTGGAGCGTTCGCGCAGCGAGATCCTGACCTTCCTGGCCGCCCGCGAGGCTGCCCACCACCGGCTGTTCAGCCATGTGCCGTGGCTATCGAGCCAGCTGCTCGGCGCCGTCGAGGCCTTCGCCAAGGGCATGAAGGTCGACATGTCGGGCATCGAGGACTTCGCCCGCGGGTTCAATCCGGCCTCCCTCGGCGACCCGTCGGAGATGGAACAGCTGCTCAATCAGGGCATCTTCGAGCCCAAGGCCACACCCGAACAGGAAGCCGCCCTGGAACGGCTCGAAACCCTGCTGGCCCTCATCGAGGGCTGGGTGCAGACCGTCGTCACCGCCGCGCTGGGCGACCGCATTCCAGGCACCTCCGCGCTGGCCGAAATGCTCCGTCGTCGACGCGCCACCGGTGGACCCGCCGAACAGACCTTCGCCACGCTCGTCGGCCTGGAACTGCGCCCCCGCAAGATGCGCGAAGCCGCGGTGCTGTGGGAACGGCTCACCGAGGCCGTCGGCACCGATGTCCGCGACAGCGTGTGGCAACACCCCGACCTGCTGCCGAGCGCGGCCGATCTCGACGAACCGGCCGGCTTCATCGACCGGATGGTCGGCGGCGACACCAGCGGCATCGACAGTGCCTTCGAACAGGCTTTGGCTGATCTTGAAAAAGAAGCCGATCTGGAGAAAGAACAGCGCGAGGGTGGCAACGGCGACGCCAAGGATGACGGCGACAGCGACAACTGACCCTCGCGGGCCTGTGGATAACTGAAACGGCGGTGCCTGCCGCCGTGGCAGAGTCATCGCATGACGCGCTACGTGCTCGCCGCAGGCCGTCCGATCCTGCTGCGCCCCGACGACTCGGTTCAGTTGGGCTGGGATCCGCGGCGCGCGGTACTGGTGCGGCCGCCGGCCGGACTGAGCCAGGCACAATTGGCCGATCTGCTGCGGGCACTGCAAGCGGGCGCAACCCGCGACGAATTGGCCATGGCGGCAGGAACATTCGACGATGCTGAGGCGATCGACGAGCTCATCGGCGCATTGACCGAAGCCGAGATGCTCACGGCGCTGACTGCCGCGCCGCCACGGCCGGCCCGGTCGGCCTCCATCCGCGTGCACGGCCGCGGACCACTCTCGGAACTACTGACCAACGGCCTGCGCTGCTCGGGCGCCCGGGTCAGGCACAGCACGCACCCGCACACCAGGAACGTGGCGGCCTCCACCGACCTCGTGGTGCTGGCCGATTACCAGATGTCCGACCCGCGGCTGCTGCAAGAACTGCATCGCGGCGGAATCGCCCACCTGCCGGTGCGGGTCCGCGACGGCGCCGGTCTGGTGGGGCCGCTGGTGGTGCCCGGCCAGACCAGCTGCCTGCACTGCGCCGATCTGCACCGCGCCGATCGCGACGCGGCGTGGCCGGCCGTGGCCACCCAGCTCAGAGGTGCCGTGGGCAGCGCCAGCCGCGCGACCATCCTGGCCACCGCGGCCCTGGCCATGCGTCAGGTCGATCTGGTGATCCGTGCCGTCAGCCATTCTGGCGGTGCGCAGCCGGCGCCCGAGGCGCCGCCGACGCTCAACACCACACTCGAACTCGACGCCGACGGGTACGCGATCGCTGCCAGACATTGGTCCCGCCACCCCGACTGCCCGTGTTGAAAACGAATGTTGCCAGTTAGTTGCGGCACATTCAGGAGCATCGTGGATGATGGTCTGGTGACCGACATCAAACGGGGAAGCGTCGCACGGAATGCGAAGCTGGCCGGTCTGGCCGGCGGTATGGCGGGACGGGCAGCACTAGGCTTCGGCAAGCGTCTGACCGGCAAGTCCAAGGACGAAGTCACCGCCGAACTGATGGACAAAGCCGCTCAACAATTGTTCGCCGTGCTCGGTGAGCTCAAGGGCGGAGCGATGAAGGTGGGCCAGGCACTGTCGGTGCTGGAGGCGGCCATCCCCGAGCAGTACGGCAAGCCGTATCGCGAAGCTCTGACCAAATTGCAGCGCGAAGCTCCCCCGCTGCCGGCAGCCAAGGTGCACCGCGTGCTCGATGCACAGCTGGGCACCAAATGGCGGGAGCGGTTCACCTCCTTCGACGACACCCCGGTGGCCTCGGCCAGCATCGGCCAGGTGCACAAGGCGGTCTGGTCCGACGGCCGTGAGGTGGCCGTCAAGATTCAATACCCCGGTGCCGACGAGGCACTGCGCGCGGACCTCAAGACGATCCAGCGCCTGGTCGGCGTGTTCAAGCAGCTGGCCCCTGGCGTCGACATCCAGGGTATCGTCGACGAGTTGATCGAACGCACCGACATGGAGCTGGACTACCGGCTCGAGGCCGAGAATCAGCGTGCGTTCGCCAAGGCGTACCGCGACGATCCGCACTTCCGCGTTCCGGCCATCGTCGCCAGCGCACCGAAGGTCGTCATCGCCGAATGGATGGACGGCATCCCGATGTCGGTGATCATCCGCGAGGGCACGCCCGAACAGCGCGACCTGATGGGCACCCGACTGTCCGAGCTCACCTTTGACGCGCCCAAGCGCTTGCAGATGATGCACGGCGATGCCCATCCGGGGAATTTCATGTTGCTGCCCGACGGGCGGATGGGCGTCATCGACTTCGGCGCTGTCGCGCCACTGCCCGACGGCTTCCCGACGTCTCTGGGTGAGTGCATCCGGCTGGCTCGGGACAAGAACTACGACGAGCTGCTGCCCACCATGGAGGAAGCCGGTTTCATCCAGAAGGGCCAACAGGTTTCGATCGAGGAAGTCGACGACATGTTGCGCCAGTACGTCGAACCGATCGAGGTCGACGTGTTCCACTACAACCGCCGTTGGATTCAGCGGATGGCGGCCGGTCAGATGGACAACTGGGTGGCCCAGATCAGGACAGCCCGCCAGCTCGATCTGCCGCCGAACCTGGCCATCCCGCTGCGGGTGATCGCTTCGACCATCGCCATGTGCTGTCAGCTCGACGCGCATGTGCCGGTGAAAGCCATTGCCACCGAACTGGTTCCGGGTTTCGCGGACGAAGCGGCCTGACCCCCGCTCGCTTCTCGAATGTCACGCTGGAGTGACGCCCGGCTTCGGGCGTCACTCCAGCGTGACAATGGCGGGTTCGTCCGTGTGGACCGACGCGGAGGCCCCGGCCGCCGCACTAGGCGGCGGCCGGGTTACCTGCGGCGTTCTTCCGCGGACGGCCACGCGGCCGCTTGCGGGCCACAATGGTTCCGCGGTCGAGGATCTCGCCGCCCCAGACGCCCCACGGCTCCTGCCGTTCCAGCGCGGCGGCCAGGCACTCGTTACGGATCGGGCAATCCGCGCACAGTGCCTTGGCCTGCTCCAGATCGACTGGGCTCTCGGCGAACCACAGATCGGGATTCCCGATGTGGCATGGCACCGCCGGCAGCCGCTCTTCGCATGTCACCGGCGCGACGCTCATCTCCGGAGCGGTCATCGCAATGGACATGTGCTTATCCCCCTGCTTCCTGGTCGTTTGTTGTCGGCGATCTGTCTCTTCGAGGGATCTGCGACCAGGTTTCGAGGGTTGGAACAACTCCCAAAAACAATGGCCACGGATCCGGTTGACTGCGGGTCCGTGGCCATTTGGCTGTGATGGGAGCTCTTCCTAGAAGGGGCTCCGATCCACGGACGCGCCAGTCGCGGCGGCGGGACGGCGCTTATGCTGCGGCGCAATAGCAGCAGCGGCGGCGGCCGGCCATCCGGCGGCGGGGGCAGCGGGTGCGGCGTACCGACGGGCTGCCGGGGAAACCGCGGCAACGGCGACGGCGAGCACGGACGACGGCATGCCAGCAACCGCTACACCGCTGAATTCGATGTTGTTATCCATTGCGGGCACCCTCCTTCCGTCTCGTTACCAGAGCTGTGTTACGAGGCTAAAGCCTAACAGCCAGATCGCACAACCTATTTTCTACCTGCGGTTTTGGCACGATCTTTACGAATTTTGGCGGCCGCGAACCAACTCGAGAACATCTGGGCCGTATTGCTCAAGCTTGCGCGCACCGATCCCGGGAAGCGCCACCAGTGCGGCTTCGTCGGTCGGCAGAGACTCGGCGATGGCGATCAGAGTGTTGTCCGTGAACACCACATAGGCCGGCACTTTCATCTCCTTGGAGACCCGTAGCCGCCATTCCTTGAGCTCGGCGAGCAGCTCCTCGTCCAAGTCCGACGGGCAGGTTTCGCAGCGCCGCAACATGATCGCGGGCGGAGTTGTCAGAGCGGCATTGCAGACCCGGCAGCGCGGCGCCGGTCCTCGCTGACGACGCGACCGGTCCGGGCTTGAGCCGGCCCCGTTCTGCAGCTGCGGCGCGATGCCGTTGAGGAACCGCGACGGCCGTCGGCCCTGCCGCCCGCCCGGGGTCCGGGCCAGCGCCCAGCTCAGCCCCAGGTGTACCCGGGCACGGGTGACCCCGACATAGAGCAGCCGACGCTCTTCCTCCACCGGTTCACTGTCGGGTCCGTGCGCGAGCGCATGGGAGATCGGCAAAGTGTTGTCGGCCAGGCCTACCAGGTACACCGCATCCCACTCCAGCCCCTTGGCGGCGTGCAGCGACGCCAGCGTCACGCCCTGCACCACCGGTGGGTGGCGCGAGTCGGCCCGCTGGCGCAGTTCGGCGACCAATGCCCGCAGATCCAGCTCAGGGCGCACCGCGACCTCTTCGTCGACCAGTTCGGCCAACGCCGTCAACGCTTCCCAGCGTTCCCGCGCCTTGGTGCCGGCCGGCGGCTCGGCCGTCAACCCCAGCGGTTCCAGGAGCTCACGCACGAGGGCGGGCAGGTTGTCCTCGGGAATGTCCCGCTCCGCGAAGCGTTGCATCGCTACCAGTGACTGACGGATCTCCTGGCGGCTGAAAAAGCCCTCGCCGCCGCGCACCTGGAACGCAACCCCCGCCTCGGTGAGCGCCTCCTCATAGACCTCGGACTGCGCGTTGATCCGGTAGAGCACCGCGATTTCGGCCGGCTCCGTTCCGTTTTCGATCAGCTTCTTGATGGACCGGGCGACGGCGTTGGCCTCGGCGACCTCGTCCGGATATTCGGAAAACGTCGGCTCGGGACCAGAATCGCGCTGCCCCACCAGATGCAGCTTGCTGCCGGCCATCCGGCCACGTGCGGCTGCGATCACCCGGTTGGCCAGTGACACCACCTGCGGCGTCGAGCGGTAGTCGCGCTCCAGCCGCACCACCGCGGCGTCGGGGAAACGTCGCGAGAAGTCCAGCAGGAACCGCGGGGTGGCCCCGGTGAACGAGTAGATCGTCTGGTTGGCATCACCGACCACGGTGAGATCGTCGCGCTCCCCCAGCCACGCGTCGAGCACCCGTTGCTGCAGGGGCGTGACGTCCTGGTACTCGTCGACGACGAAGCAGCGGTAGCGGTCGCGGAATTCCTGCGCGACGGCGGCGTCGTTTTCGATGGCCGCGGCGGTGTGCAGCAGCAGGTCGTCGAAGTCCAGCAATGCTGAGCCGTCGCGGCGCGCCTTGAGCGCCTCGTAGCCCGAATAGACCGCCGCCACCTTGGAGGCGTCGAACGGAATGTCACGCCCGGTCTTCGCGACGGCCGTGCTGTAGGCCTCGGGGGTGATCAAAGATGCCTTGGCCCATTCGATTTCGCCGGCCAGGTCACGGACATCGTCAGTACTGGTCTGCATACCCGCCCGGTTGGCGGCCTGTGCGACGACGGAGAACTTGCTGTCGAGCAACTCCCATCCGGTGTCGCCGACCAGCCGCGGCCAGAAGTACTGCAGCTGCCGGCGTGCCGCGGCGTGAAACGTCACCGCCTGCACCGCAGCGGTGTTCACCCCCGACTCCTGGCCCAGCACGCGCAACCGGCTCCGCATCTCCCCGGCCGCGCGCGCGGTGAAGGTCACCGCCAGCACCTGACTGGGCGCGACGTGACCACCGGCCACCAGATGCGCGATCCGGCGGGTGATGGTGCGGGTCTTGCCGGTGCCCGCGCCGGCGAGCACGCACACCGGACCGCGGGCGGCCAGCACAGCCTCCCGCTGCTCATCGTCCAGATCGCCCAAGGCGGGCGAGGGAGCCTCCAACGGCATGCGGTCCATGGTGTCAGAGACCGGTGACATCATCGGGCCCGGCGTGTCCCCCGGCCTACCGCTGCCGGCTTAGCCACTGGTCGAAGGTGGTGGGCGCGATGCGGGCATTCTCACCGGGCAGCAAGACATTGCCCGACATCGACAGCCCGAAGATCGACGACCACGTCGGCACCAGCGTCACCTCACGCCCGCGCGCCGCCAGGGTCCGGCGGGCCAGGTCCACCAGATCCTGGGTCTGCGGACCGGCCACGTCGACGTGGCGGCCCTGCGGGTCGCCCACCACCACCTCGGCGAGCACGGCGGCCACGTCGTCGGGATCGATGGGCTGAACCAGCAACGGGGCGATTTCGGCACGCCCGTTCTGCTCCGTCCAACTCACCACCATCTCGGCGAAATCATGGAACTGGGTGGCCGGCACGATCGTCCACGGCACGGACCCGGCCTCGATCAGCCGCTCCTGCTCGCGTTTTCCGGCATAGTGCGGATTGCCCTCGATGTCGTGGATTCCCACGATGGACAGCAGCACATGGTGCGCCACTCCCGTGCGTGCTTCGGCCGCGAGCAGGTTGCGGGTGGCGGTGCCCAGGTAGTCCACGGTGCTGTCCCGGTCCGCGGGCGGCGCACTGATCGCGTCGACGACCGCCTGCACCCCGGCCAGGGCCGCGTCGAGACCCTCCCCGGTGGACAGGTCCACCCCGTTCGAGCGGCTCATCGCCACCACGTCGTGTCCGGCACCCTGCAGCGCCGCGACCACGCGCGCCCCGATGTTCCCTGTAGCCCCGGCAACTGCGATCCGCATGACGACTCCTGTCCTGGCCGATAGATATCTCGGACTATATAGGTCCTTGATATCTGTAATAAACTACGGCCGTGAAACTTCCCGTGGCCACGGAGTGGGCGCTGCACTGCGCGACGTCGCTGGCGCAGCTCGAGGCCGGGACCACCGCATCGGCCGCCGATCTCGCGGAGTACTTCGACCTGCCCGCGGCCTACCTCGCCAAGCAGCTGCAGGCGCTCACCCGTGCGAGCGTGCTGACCGCGACGACCGGCCCGCGCGGTGGGTTCCGCCTCGGGCGGGCACCAGCCGACATCACGCTGCTGCAGATCGTCGAAGCCGTCGACGGTGCGGCCGCTCCCTACGAATGCCGCGAGATCCGGCAGCAGGGCCGCGGCGCCCTACCTGCCGCCTGGTGCCGCCACGAGTGCATCCTGGCCGTGAAAATGGCTGAGGCGCACCAGGCTTGGCGGGCCAGCCTCGACGACGTCACGCTTGCCGACATCCTCGCCGACATCCCGGGCGCGGCGCCGGCCCGCACCCGAAAGTTGTTGGGCAGGCGGGGCACATAGCCGGATCGCGCCCCGCCCGGTCAACTCAGCCCCATTGTCCGACCACGTATCCGACGAGCAGAACCGCGAATCCACCGATCTCACCGGCGATCAGCAGCGCCATCGAGACGTGCATCCCGGCATTCGGGTGTTCGAACTGATTCGTCGTGTCACGCCGCGCGCCATGGACGATGTAGCTGATGATCGCGGCGAGGAAGAAGAACACCAGCACCATGGCCGCAGTCAGGTTGACCCAGTCCGGCCACGCACTGAGTTCGACGAACACCGCGGTCAGCAGCGTCGCGAACGCATACAGCAGCGACGCACGATGGGCGATGTCGACATACGGATGGGCGACGTGCTGCGCGGAAGTGGCCATCTGCCGGTACTTCCACACTCCGAGTGCGAGTGCCAGCAGGAAGATCAGCCCGGCCGCGAGCAACGTCGTCGCGGTGGCAATACCCAACGCCGGGATGGCGCGATCCATGCCGCCGCCCCTCACGACACGTCGAGGAGCCGGCGCAGTTCCTCGCGATCGTCGCCATCGAGCGGGAGCAACGGCAGCCGCGGCACGCCGACCCCCTGGCCCACCAGTTCCAGGCCGCCTTTGATCGTGGTGGGCAGACCGCCCGCGACGATGAACTCCAGGAAGGGCTTGAGTTCGGTGTAGATGGCCTCAGCCTTCGTCCAGTCTCCGGCCTGTGCCGCTGCGTAGAGATCCAGGCACGGCTGCGGCAGCAGGTTCGGCGCCGCTGTACACCAGCCCCTGGCTCCCGCCTTGAAGGCCTTGAGAATCATGGGATTACTGCCGTTGTAGAACGGCAGCCGGCCGTCGGTGAGCTCGGACAGGCGCTCCATGCGGGTGATGTCACCGGTGGATTCCTTGACCATGGTGACGTTGTCGATGTCGTTGAACATCTGCACCAGCAGCTCCGGCCGCATGTCGATGCCACTGGTCGCCGGGTTGTTGTAGACCATGATCGGAATCCCGATCGCGGCGCCGATCGCCGCGTAGTGCTGGGCGATCTCCCGTTCGGACAGCTTCCAATACGAGATCGGCAGCACCATCACCGCGTCGGCACCGGCGCGCTCGGCGTACTGGGCCCGGCGAATGGTGTTGGCCGTGGTCAGATCTGAGGCTCCGATGATGACGGGGACCCGCCGGTCGACCACCCCGATCGTGGTGTCGATGACGGCATCGAACTCGGCTTCGGTGAGGTACGCCGACTCACCGGTGCTGCCGAGCGGGACGATGCCGTGCGCTCCGCCGGCCACCAGGCGTTCGACCAGGGCAGCGAGCTTGCCCGTGTCGATCTGGTGGTCGTCGGTGAACGGCGTCACCGGATAGGCGAGAATTCCGTGGATCTCAGTGTTGGCAGTCATGTTCGTCCTTCTTCCGTACGGTTGGAGCTGGCTTCGGGGATCAACTGGTGAGCGCGTCGGGGTGATTGCGCAGCGCGCGCCGGGCGTAGTAGGCGAAGTTGGCCTGGCTGCGTTTGGGCCGCAGCGTCCAGTCGTGGGCCTCGCGGGCCAGTCGCGGCGGCAGTTCGGCGATGGTGCCCGCGGCCATGGCGGCCAGTTGCAATTTGGCGCCGCGCTCGATCAGCATCGCCAGCGAGCATGATTCCTCGATGCTCGCTCCGGCGATCACATGGCCGTGGTGGGCCAACAGGATCGCCTTCTTGTCCCCCAGTGCGGCGCTGATGATCTCGCCCTCTTCGTTGCCGACCGGAACGCCGGGCCAGTCGGCCAGGAAGGCGCAATCGTCGTACAGGGGCGCGATGTCCATCTGCGATACCTGCAGCGGGACTTCCAGCATCGACAGCGCCGCGACGTGGAACGGATGCGTGTGCACGATGCACTGGACGTCGGGCCTGGCGCGGTAGATCCAGGTGTGGAATCGATTGGCGGGATTGGCCATTCCCTCGCCCTCGAGGACGTTGAGATCTTCGTCGACCAGCAACAGATTGTCTTCGGAGATCTCGTCGAAGCCCAGCCCCAGCCGTTGGGTGTAGTAGGTACCGGGCGTGCCGGCCCGCGCGGTGATCTGACCGGCCAGGCCGGAGTCGTGGCCTGCGTCGAAAAGTGCCCGACACGTCAACGCCAGCTTCTGCCGCGTCGTCAGGGTCGACTCTTCGATATGAGTCGACAACCCGTCGAGGGCACGCTGCATCAGAACTTGTTTCGAATCACCAAGCGTAGTCGTCATCTCGGCCTGCCTTTCTCGGTGGTGAACCAGCGACACAAGGATTTACCGTATGACACTTTGTGTCCTGATGTCAACGTTGCTGAGCACCAGCTACGCTTGCCAGCAGGTGACACCATGTGTCCACCGTGCATTCACAATCCAAGGAGAGTTCGATCATGGTCCTGGCGGCGGCAGTCCAACTCGACGCGACACTCGCCGATGTTCCGGCCAACCTGGCCGCCTGCGAGCGGCTCAGCCATGAGGCCGGGCATGCGGGGGCACGGATCATCGCGCTACCGGAGTTCTTCTCCACGGGGATCGGCTTCGCGGCCTCGCTGGCCGACGCAGCGTTACCCCCGGACGGCCCCGCCACGCAGC
Source organism: Mycolicibacterium arcueilense (assembly GCF_058536225.1). Lineage (NCBI taxonomy): Bacteria > Bacillati > Actinomycetota > Actinomycetes > Mycobacteriales > Mycobacteriaceae > Mycobacterium > Mycolicibacterium arcueilense. The sequence goes on along the minus strand of NZ_JBZTYL010000007.1, from coordinate 842,631 downwards.
TTCTCACCACGCTCGCCCGCCGGCACTCAGCCCTGGTGGGCGGCTCTTTCCTCTGCCGCGACCCCGACGGACACGTCCGCAACGCGTATTTTCTCGCCGATCCGACCGGCGTCATCGGGCGACACGACAAGGACCTCCCCACGATGTGGGAGAACGCGTTCTACGTGGGCGGCAACGACGACGGCGTCATCGACACCGCCGGGTATCAGGTAGGCGCCGCGGTGTGCTGGGAGCTGATGCGCACAGACACGGTCCGACGCCTGCGGGGTCGCGTGGACCTCCTCATGACCGGCTCGGGCTGGTGGTCGATCCCCCGGTGGCAACCACATGCCGTGTTCGACCGCATGGAGCACAACAACCGTCGCACCGCGCGCACAGCGGCGGCCTCGTTCTCCCGCTACATCGGTGCACCCTGCGTGCACGCGGCCCACGCAGGCAACCTCGAATGCTCAATGCCCTGGTTGCCGGCGACCTACCGCGGCCACTTCGAGGGCTCGACCATGATCACCACGGCCGCCGGCGAGATCGTCGCCGAACGACGGGCCGAGGAAGGAGAGGGCGTGGTTCTCGGGGAGATCGCGGTCGGCCGCCGGGATCCCGGCCTGTCCGCCCCCAGCGGCTATTGGTTACACAAGCGCGGCCTCCTACCGAGCACAGTCTGGCACTACCAGCGCTGGCACGGCCGCCCGTGGTACCGACGCAACGTGGCTGGCACCCCATCGGGGGTATCGGCCTAGGAACACCTTCACCGGGCGAAACCCGGTCGAAACATGCGCTTTTCACCCCGACAACCGCAGGCCAAACAATATGTTTCCTTCATGACACATTGTGTCCTATGATTCGAGGCGTACTGCTCGGACCATCGAGAAGGAGTGCAAAGCCATGAAGCACATCGCAACCATCACGGCGCTTTCTGTGGGCGTAGTCGCCGGCGGCCTCACTGTCGGCGCCGCGGTCGCCGCGGCGGCCCCGACCGGACCGTCGGCAGCAGAAACCATCGCGCGACTACAGGCCGAAGGCAAGCGGGTGATCATCAACCGGGTCGGCAGCGGCCCGCTCAGTCAGTGCATGGTGACCGATGTCCGCTCAGTGGTCTTACGGCCGCAGGCGAAGACAGTCACGATCCACGGCCTGCCGGATCTGGAGCCCATCCCCACCGTGCACGTGAACCTCAAGTGCTCGCGCGGGTCCTGAACGTAAGTCAGCGGTTACGGCCGTACTCGGTGTGGGTGATCACCAGAACCTCACTGGGCGTGCTCCCCCGCTGCCGCAGCTGGTGCGGTAACGACGCATCGAAATATGCGCAATCGCCGGGTTCCAGGATGACCAGGTCGTCCTGGTAGCGCAGCTCCACGACACCTGCGTGGACGAACACCAGCTCCTGCCCGGCATGCTCTGGATGCGGATGTTCGGCGAACTTCAGAGTCGGTCGCACGATGAACGGCGACATCGACTTTCCGAGCATGCCCGCGGCCACGGCGTGATAGCGGCTGTTGCCCCGCTCGCCCGCACGGTCGATGGACAACGTCGTGACGGCAGGATCCTCGGAAAACAACTGTGCGACATCGACCTCGAGCGCACGCGCCAACTTCATCGCCACCGCGATCGACGGGGTGGAACGCTGGCGTTCGACCTTGGACAGGTAACTCTTGGTCAACCCCGTCGCCTCGGCGAGCTCCTCAAGCGTCATGCCCCGCTGTTGACGCACAGCACGCAACAGAGCGCTCATAACACCTCCTGCTCCCGGCGAAGAATACCCAATTCGGGTAATAGTCCCATAGGACAGCCGGTGTCATATCGTCGACATTCCGATCGGCCATACTCTCCTGGTGACGCGCGAACTATCCGCCGGCACCAGTGACCAACGCCCACAACCCGTCCGCGCCAGCCCGAGTGGCGTACTCGGTGAGCTTGTCGTCCCATTGCGCGACCGACCCGTACTCCGAGCGCCACGACAGTGCCGGCATGGTGAACTCGTGCAGGCGATGCTCGCGGGTGGTACCGATCGCGCCGTGGACCTGATGAGCGTTGCGCACGACCACTGAAGCCGCATGGCCCGCGCAGGAACGTGCGACTGCGACAAGGAAATCCAACTGCGGTGAGGACCAATCCGAACGCAGCGCCTCGGCCAACGCGCCGTCGGTGGCCGCGCGAGCCAGTGCCGACTCGGCAGCGATGTCGGCCACCAGGTTCTGCACCGCCTGGAATTTCGCCAGCGGCCGGCCGAACTGGGTGCGCTCGGTCGTGTGAGCCACCGACATCGCCAGGATCCGGTCGAGTGCGGCACATACCTGAATCGCCCGCACCAGTGCGGCGCGGCGGGTGAAATGCTCGAACATGTTGTCGGGCAACGATGTTCCGCCCAACGCGGCGAGATCTGCTCTGACGTCATCGCGCGGCTCCCCCGCCCGGTTGTGGCCGGGGATGACCGTCAGCGACGCGGTGTCCACGTCGGCCACGCGGTAGCCCGCATCGTCGCGCCAGAGCACCACCACCCGCTCGGAGTCCGCCGCCCACGGCACCCCGCGGGCCGCACCGTCGGCGTCGAGCAGGCAGGCGGTGCGGCGCGCGTCGTCGACCTCCAGCCCGGCCGTCTCCAGCAGCCAGCAAGCCAGCAGATCGTGTTCGCCCAGTGGGACACTCACGCCGTGCCCGGCGGCCGCGCGCAGTAACTCGGCGGCCTCAGCCCAGCCGGCCCCGCTACCGCCGCCTTCCTCGGCTCCGGTCAGCCGGATCAGCCCGAGTTCCCCAAGTTGGTCCCACAATTCGTCGACGCCCTCACCGGGCGCGTACTTCTCACGGTGCGCGGCGAACACCGCCGCCATCATCTCCACCAGTTCGATGTCGACACTCATCTCATCCCCAATCCCCGCGCAATGACCCCGCGCAACACCTCGTTGGTACCGCCGCGCAGGGTGAACCCCGGACGCTGGGCCACGGCATCGGCCAGCATCGCGTCGTAGCTCTCGTCCTCCGTCTCCCCGAGAACGTCGGCGAAATCGGCAATATCGCCTTCGGTGGATGTTCCGAGCACCTTGACCACAGCCGCCGCGGTGTCGGCCGGCTCGTGCCGCTCCAGCGCTCCTGCCACCGCCATCGACATCTGGTGCAGTCCGGTGATGCGGGCCAGATAGCGCCCCAGATCGGTGTGGCGCGGCAGAGATCCGTCGCGCATGTGCGAGGCCAGGTCGGCCAGCAGCGGGAAGGTCGACAGGAAGCGCTCGGGCCCACTGCGTTCGAAGCTGAGCTCGGAGGTCACCTGCTGCCAACCGTTGCCGATGGTGCCGAACACCATGGTGTCGGGCACGAACACCTCATCGAGGATCACCTCGTTGAAATGGTGCTTGCCGTTCATCGAGATGATGGGCCGGATGTCCACGCCGGGCGCGTGCAGATCGACGATGAACTGGCTCAGGCCGTCGTGGCGGTGTGCGGGATCGACCGGCGCACTGCGGGCCAGGCAGATGAACGCGTGGGCCAGATGTGCCCCCGATGTCCACACCTTCGCACCGGTGATCGCCCAACCCCCGTCGACCTGCACCGCCTTGGTGCGCACGCTGGCCAGATCTGATCCGGAATCCGGCTCGCTCATGCCGATTCCGAAATAGCACTCACCTTTGGCGATGGCGGGTAAGAACTTTCGTCGCTGCTCCTCGGTGCCGTACTTGAGCAGTGACGGGACGATCTGCCGGTCGGCGATCCAGTGCGCCCCCACCGGAGCCCCGGCCGCCAGCAGCTCCTCGGTGACCACGAAGCGTTCCTGGTGGCTGCGCCCGTGCCCGCCGTAGGAGACCGGCACCGTCATGCCCAACCAGCCGTTGGCGGCCAGCGCCCGGCTGAAGTCCTCGTCCCAACCGGTCAGCCAGCTGTCGGCATACCGGCCGATCCTGCCGGCCCGCTGCTGCTCGGCGACGAATGCGCGCACCTGTAGCCGCAGCTCGTCGAGCGCGTGCGGGTCGCCGGCCACCGGCGGTACCAATCGGGTCATGTTCGGCTCCGTCCCATTGCAGATTGGCAACTTACCGCTGCGGGCCGGAGACCTGCGTCACCGCGGGGATCAGGCAGCCGTTCAGCTACGTTATGTGCACTATGACTGCTACACCCACTGTGACCATGTACACCACGACGTGGTGCGGCTACTGCTCGCGGCTCAAGATGGCGTTGAAGTCCGAGGGCATCGCCTGGACCGAGGTCGACATCGAGCAGGATCCGGCCGCCGCCGAGTTCGTCGGGTCGGTCAACGGCGGTAACCACGTGGTACCGACCCTGAAGTTCGCCGACGGGTCGACGCTGACCAACCCGACCATCAAGCAGGTCAAGGCCAAGCTCGGCTAGCCGTCTCAGTCCAGCGCCGCCCAGGATTCGATGATCTCGCGAGCGATCGAAATCGAGCCGGGCAGCAGCAACCGTGACCGGGAATCGCCGTCGGCCGCACCCCAGTCCCCCTGGTCCAGCGCCTCACGGATCTCGGCCCGGGTGAACCAGCCGGCCTCGGCGATCTCGCCGTCATTGAACGAGAACGGCTGCTCGGGATCGCCGACGGCGTGGAAGCCCACCATCAGCGACCGCGGGAACGGCCACGGCTGACTCCCCAGGTACTGCACATCGGTCACCGTGATGCCGATCTCCTCGGAGATCTCCCGCACCACACAGGTCTCGAAGGATTCACCGGCCTCGACGAAACCGGCGAGGATCGAGAACAACCGCTCGGGCCACACCGTCTGCCGGGCCAGCACAGCGCGGTCGAAGCCGTCATGAACCAGGCAGATCACCGCCGGGTCGATGCGCGGGAACTCCTCGTGGCCGTTGACCGGGTCGACGCGGGACCAGCCCCCTTTGGCCGGTTTGGTGGCGCCACCGTCCACCGCGCTGAACCGGGCCCGGTCATGCCAGTTGAGCAACGCTGTCGCGGTCGACACCAACTGGGCGCTGACGTCGTCGAAGACCTCACCGGCCCGGCGTAGGTCGAGCACCTCGACCGGCTGGTCCGGGTCCTCGGGCCCCTCCAGAGCGCTGCGAATGCCCCAGACATGCCGCCCGTCGGCCAGCCGTCCCAAGAACACCGCGTGCTCCGGCGGCTTGTCGGTGCCCAGGCTCGAAGCCTTGCCGAGGACCACCTGGCCACCTGAGATCAGCACCTGGTTGCGTCGGTCGACCCGCAGCAGCAGCGCGTCCTTCCAGCCTTCGGTCGCGGCGTCGATATCGGTGCGCAGGGCATCGGCACGGTCGGCACCGACCCGCGAGAGCAGAGGAACGTTGCGCAGGCCGAAGGTTCTAGGTGTCATCGCTCGGCGTCCGCGCTGCGGATGTAGAGCAGCCGGTCCCCGGCCTCCAGCGCATCCACCTCAGGCGCGTCGACCCGCACCAACCGGCCGCCGCGCACCACACCCAGCACGATGTCGTGCAGATGGCGCGGAGAGCCGCCCTCCTCCTTCGGAGTGACCTCGCGCTCGGCGATGGCGAAGCCCGCGTCGGGAGTCAGCAGATCCTCCATCATCTCCACCACGCTGGGTGTCTGCGTCGCGATACCGAGCAGGCGGCCGGCGGTCTCGGACGACACGACCGTGGAGTCCGCGCCCGACTGCTTGAGCAGATGCAGGTTGTCCGACTCCCGCACCGCCGCGATGATCTTGGCTTTGGGGGCCAACTCGCGGGCCGTCAACGTGACCAGTACCGCGCTGGCGTCGTTGTCTGCCGCGACGATGATCGACTTGGCGTGCTGGGCGCCTGCCAGCCGCAGGACACCGGAATTGGTGGCGTCGCCATGCACGGTCACCAACCCAGCGCCCTTGGCGCGTTCCAGCGCTGCCGCGTTCTCGTCGACGACGACGATGTCAGCCGGGGAGACCTCGTCGCCGACCATTGCGGCGACCGCCGTCCGGCCCTTGGTGCCGTATCCGATGACGACGGTGTGGTTACGCACTTTGTTCCTCCATCGCTGAATCTTCAGCGCCTGCCGGGATTGGGTGGTCAGGGTTTCCACGGTGGTACCGATGAGAACGATCAGGAAGGCCACCCGCAGTGGCGTGATGACGATGACGTTCACCAGCCGGGCCGAATCCGAGTACGGCGTGATGTCGCCGTACCCCGTGGTCGACAGCGACACCGTCGCGTAGTACAGGCAATCCAGGAACGTCAACGGATTGTCGGGATTCGGGGCACTGTCGTTGTCCCGATACCCGTAGCGGTCTGCGTAGACGATGAGCACCGCCGCGAACAGCGCGCCCAACGCGTACAGCACCCGCATGAAGATCTTGCGGGCCGGGCTGACGAACGGCTCGGGGATGCGCAGCACATCGACGAGCGCGGCATCCGGGCGCGAAGTCAGGTTCGGGTCCATCGCGGCGAGCCGGCGCCGCAGCCTGCCTTTAGCCACGCGACCCCATCATCGAGCAAAGCACCCCGGGATGTGCCGGGATCATTCCGATCAGACGCACGCCACAATGTAACCATGACCGCACCCGAGCCTCAGCGGATCTCCTCCGCACCCACCGCACAACGCATGGCGGCCCTGCTCCTGGGCATGGGCACGCTGCACTTCGTCGCGCCCAAACCCTTCGACTCGATCATCCCGGCCGAGCTGCCCGGCAGCGCCCGCTTCTACACCTACGCCTCCGGCGTCGGCGAGCTGGCCACCGGTGCCCTGCTCGCCGCGCCCCGCACCCGGCGCCTCGGCGCACTGGCCGCCGTGGCCCTGTTCATCGCCGTGTTCCCCGGCAACGTGAACATGGTCCGGCTGTGGTGGGACAAGCCCTGGCCGATGCGGATCGTGGCGATCGCCCGGCTGCCGCTGCAGATCCCGATGATCACCACGGCACTGCGGGTGTACCGCAACTCGTAGCCGCGCTACCAGAACAACTGGCCACCAACGAGTTTCACCGCCCGGCGCAGGTTCGGACCCTTCCCGAGCCGAGGTTTGGCAAGGCTATCGTTGCTGGTGACGTGCCGTTTTGATCGATATGGTCGGGATCGTGACGAATCCCAGCCATCCCTCCGAGCCGCACGTCGGATCACTGTCGTCGAAGCTGAACTGGCTGCGCGCCGGGGTTTTGGGCGCCAACGACGGCATCGTCTCCACCGCAGGCATCGTGGTGGGTGTGGCCGCGGCGACGGTGGAGCAAGCGCCGATTCTGACCGCCGGCATCGCAGGCCTGGCCGCCGGCGCAGTCTCGATGGCGTTGGGTGAGTACGTCTCGGTGAGCACGCAACGCGACACCGAACGCGCACTGCTGCGCAAGGAACGCCGCGAGTTGCGTGACGACCCGGCCGCCGAATTGGACGAGTTGAGCGCGCTCTACGAGGCCAAGGGGCTGTCGACGGCGACCGCACGCACGGTGGCCGAGGAACTCACCGACCACGACGCCTTCGCCGCGCACGCCGAGGTCGAATTGGGTATCGATCCCAAGGATCTGACCAATCCGTGGCAGGCGGCAGCATCCTCGGCGCTGTCCTTCACCATCGGTGCGCTGCTGCCGTTGATCGCGATCCTGGTCCCACCGACAACGTGGCGTATCCCGGTGACCGTGGTGGCGGTGCTGCTGGCGCTGATGCTCACCGGGGCGGTATCGGCCGGGCTGGGTGGGGCGCCGAAGGGACGCGCGGTGCTGCGCAACGTGATCGGCGGCGGCCTGGCCCTCGCGATCACCTATCTGATCGGCCTTCTGGTGGGCACCACCATCACCTGACCGGAATACATCTAGAACTCCCGGGCCCCGCTCGACGATGCCGCGGGGTCGGCCAGCAGCGCGACGAGTTCGTCCTCCCCTGGTAGCGCTTCCGGGCTGACGGTCCGCCCCGAGCGCACATAGTGGAACGCGGCCCGTACCGACTCCGGTGCGCATCCGCGCAGCGACGCCCAGGCCAGGCGGTATACCGCGAGCTGAACCGCGGCCTGCGCCATGGCTTCCGGCGTGGCCGGCGGCTCGCCCGTCTTCCAGTCGACCACGGTGGTCGTGCCGTCCTCGTCTGCGAACACCGCGTCGATACGGCCGCGCACGACGGTCGTTCGGGTCGTTCCGATCGCCATGTCGAAGGGCACCTCTACCTCGATCGGGGTGCGTGCGGCCCACGACGACATGACGAAGGCGTCCTGCAACTCGGACAGTTCGGCAGCGCTCGCACGTCCGCTGTCACTGTCCACCGCACCGGGGATGTCGTCGAGGTCGAACAGCCGTTCCGAATGGAAGAACCGCTGCACCCACTCGTGAAACGCGGTGCCCAGCAGCGCATGCGGGTCCGGGCGTTGCGGCAACCTCCGGCGCAGGCGGTGCAACGCAGCCTCCCGGTCACGGCTCAACTCCACCAAGGTGCTGACCGACACCTGGCCGGGCAGCTCAAGCGGCGCGGCCTGTGGCGCACGATCCCGCTCGGCCAGAAGTGCATCGACATCGGCGGCCCAGCCCTCGGCGTCGGCGGTGTCGGTGTCAGCGGCGTGCTCCGAGCCCGCCTCCGCCCGGCTGCCGTCGGCCAACACCTGGGCCACCAGCGCCGCACCCCGGTCGACGTCGGACTCTCTGGCGGGGGCCGCCGGCCAGATCGCTTCGACAGCCTTGTCCCGCAACGGGTTGACCTCGCCGGCCGACGGGTCGGGAGCCCACTGTTCGATCTCACCACACGGCTGCCCCTGCGCGGCCGCATCCTCGATGACGGTCTTGATCTCACACAGGAACTCCGAGGGCCCACGCGGCTTGCTTTCGGTGGCACCCCAGTGATGCCCGGAGATCAGCAGGGTGTCCTCCGAGCGGGTGATCGCGACGTAGAGCAACCGGCGCTCCTCGTCGATGCGCCGCTGCTCGAGGCTCCGTTTGTGATCAGAGATCTTGTCCGACAGGATCTTCCGGTCGTTGATGTCAGACGTGTCGAGCACGGGCACACCCAACTCCGACTCGGTCGCACGATCGCCACGCAGCAGCGGAGGCAGATCCGACGAGTCGGTGAGCCAGGTACGTGCCGATGCGGTCGACGGAAATACCCGGCCGCTGAGGTGTGGCACCGCGACCACCTGCCATTCCAGCCCCTTGGCGGCGTGCACGGTCAGGATCTGCACCCGGTCGTGCGACACCGTCAATTCGGCGGGCGCCAGGCCATTTTCGACCTCCGTCGCCACATCCAGGTAGGCCAGCAGCGCGAGCACCGACCCACCCGCGCGCCCGGCGAAATCGGCCACCAGGTCACAGAAGGTGTCGAGGTTCTCGGTCCCGGTCCAACCCGCCGCCACCGGGCGGGCCGCGCGAGCCTCGGCATCCAGTCCCGCGACCCGTCGCACCTCGGCCACCAACTCGGGCAGCGGGTGGCTCAGATGTGCCCGCAGCATGGTCAGTTCGCGCCCGAGCGCCTCGATCCGCTGATAACCCGCAGGCGAATAGTGTTCGGCGGCACCGGGATCGCAGAGCGCGTCGGCCAGACAGGCCGAGTCCGCATCCGGAGCGGCCTGAGCGACGATCTCCGCGGCGCTGGGCTCCCCCACCGGACGATCGTCGAGTTCCCTGGCCCGGCGCCACAGCGCGGCGATGTCCCGGGCACCGAACCGCCACCGCGGCCCCGTCAGCACCCGCATCACCGCGGACCCCGCGGCGGGATCGGCCACCAGCCGCAGCATCGCGACCAGGTCGGCCACCTCGGGTACCGCCAACAGTCCGGCCACCCCGACCACCTCGGCCGGCACCCCGCGGGCGCTGAGCGCCTCGGCCATCGGCGCGGCGTCGGCGTTACGCCGCACCAGCACCGCTGCGGTCGGCGTCACCGTCCCCTGTGCCACCGCCCCGTGGTAGATCCGGGCCAGATGGTCTGCGACCCAATTACGTTCGGTCTCGACATCATTGAGCAGCGCACACCGGATGGTGCCCGGCTCGGCATCGGGCCTGGGCCGCAGTTCATGCACCGTCACCGAGCGACGCCGGGCTTCGGCCGATACCGCGTTGGCCAGATGCAGGGCACTCGGCGGGTTACGCCAACTGGTGCGCAGTTCCAGCGTCGGTGCGGGACTCCCGTCGATCAGCGGAAAATCGGTAGTGAACCGGGGCAGGTTGGTCGCCGACGCGCCCCGCCAGCCATAGATCGACTGGATCGGGTCACCCACCGCAGTCAGTGCCAGGCCTTCGTCGACGCCTCCGCCGAACAGCGAGGACAGCGCCACCCGCTGCGCGTGCCCGGTGTCCTGGTACTCATCGAGGAGCACCACCCGGAAACGCTGCCGCAGTTGTTCACCGACCTGCGGGAAATTCGCGGCCAGCCGCGCCGCAGCGGACATCTGCATACCGAAATCCATCACCTTGTCGGCGCGCATCCGCTGGTGCAGCGCATCGATCAACGGCACCAGCTCGGTGCGTTCGGTCTGGGTGGCCAGCATCTTGAGCAGCCACTGGCTGGGCCCGCGGTCACGCTGATAGGGGCCGGCAGGCAGGGTGTGCACCAACCGCTCCAGCTCCACGTGCGTATCACGCAGTTGATCGGTGTCCACCAGGTGTTCGGCCAGCGCGCCGGCCAGGCGCAGCACCATGCCGGTGACAGCGGCCGGGGTCTTCTCGATGGCCAACTCCCCCGGGTGCGCACACACCACATCGAAGGCCAGCTGCCACAGCTCCGTCTCACTGAGCAGCCGGGTGTCCGGCTCGACCGGGAGCAGCAGCCCGTGCTCGCGCAGCAGGGTGCCGGCGAACGCGTGATAGGTACTGACCGTGGCGATTTCATCGGCGCCGCCGGGCACCGGCGCCAGACCGGCACCGGCAAGGCGGGCCAGCCGGGTCCGGACGCGGCGCAGCAACTGGCCCGCGGCCTTGCGGGTGAAGGTGAGGCCCAGTACCTGCGAGGGGGTGGCATAGCCATTGGCCACCAACCAGACGACCCGGGCCGCCATGGTCTCGGTCTTACCGGCGCCCGCGCCCGCGATGACCACCAACGGTCCCGGCGGTGCGGCGATCACCGCGGCCTGCTCCTCGGTCGGCGGGAACAGTCCCAGCGCGGAGGACAATTCGGCCGGGCTGTACCGCACGGCGGCCTGTGTGGATTCCGTCATGACCGGTCCCCCGCAGCCTGGGCCGGGCACGACGAACGCACCGGGCAGTTCGCGCAACCGTCGTTGACGCGGGCCACGAACTGCGGCCCGGCGGTGGCCGCCGCCGCGCTGCTGACCGTGCCCAGCCAATCGGCACGAGTGTCTGGTGTCATCGGATCCTGTTCGCGTTCGGTGGCGCCCGCCGCACCTGCCTTGCCCAGGTATACCAACCGGCCCCCGCCCGGCTGATCCCCCTGCGGCAGTAGTCCCGCGGCCACCGCCAGCTGATACGTGGCCAGCTGGGCGTGCTTCTGCGCGTCGTCCTTGGTGACCGGACTCTTACCGGTCTTCAGGTCGACCACGACGAGCCGATCCGCCTGATCCCGCTCGAGCCGATCCAGCCGGCCCCGCACCCGAACGCCCGGCCCGTCGGGACCCGGCTCGACGAGCACGCCCTCGACGTCGATCTCGGTGGCAACCTCGGTCAGCTGTGCCCGGGAGTCCGCGCGCCACCTGGTGAAGGTTTCCAGCATCTCGCGGTGGCGGGACAACTCGTTGTCCGAGTACCACCTTGCCTCGAAAGGCAGGTCTTCCCAGACCTTTTCCAGGTCGTTGACCAGCTGGCTCTCGGTCTTTCCGGAGTCGGCGACCAGCGCATGCAGCAATGAGCCGACCGTCGAACGCACGTCGCGCCCGTCACTGCCGCCGTGGCGCTCCAGCAGCCAGCGCAGCGGGCAGTCGGTGAGCATCTGCAGCGTGGACGGCGACAACACAACCTCAGGCGCCACGCCATCGGTCTCAGACCACAGCGGCTCCTCGGTAGACAACGCCGTCATGGTGTGCCATTGCGAAGGATCCGCCCCCGGCACACCGGCTGCGGCAAGCCTGGCCAACTGAGTGGCCGCACAGGACCGGGACTCGTCGTCGACAGCACCCTCCGGCGCGCACACGACCGCCCGCAGCCGGCCGACCACCGCCGACGGCAACAGCACCCGCGGTGCGGCCAACGGCGGAAGCGGAACGGATTCCGTTGCCACCTCGGCCAGTTCGGCACAGAACAAAGACGGCAGCAACGATTCGTCCCCGCCATCGCTGTCGACCGCGGTCACCAGCAGCCGGGTCCGGGCCCGCCCCATCGCTGCCATCAACAGCCGCCGTTCCTCGGCGAGTAGAGGGGCGCGGGTCGACACTGCGCGGTCATCGGGCGCGGCCACCCCGTCGAGCACATCAACCAGATTCTGCGTACCCAGGATCCCGCCGCGCGGAATGGTATTGGGCCACAGTCCTTCCTGCACTCCGGCGATCACCACGAAGTCCCATTCGCGGCCGAGTGCAGCATGCGCGCTGAGCACCGAGACCGCGTCAGGCCTGGTGTTCGAATCCGAGGCCGACATCGACGAGCCCAAGGTCGCCACATGGTCCACCAGCCCGCGCAGCGATGCCCCCGCCGTGCGGCTCACAAACTGATCGGCCACATCGAACAGGGTGGTCACCGCGTCGAGGTCACGGTCGGCCTGGGCACCGATGGTGCCGCCCCGCTCACTGGCGGCCAGCCAGCGCGGCTGCAACCGGCAGGCGTTCCAGACCTGCCACAAGGTGTGGCGCGGATCGGCGCCGTCCCGTTGGCTGCGACGGGCGGCGGCCAGCACCGACCGCAGCCGGCGCAGCGGCTTGACGTGTTCGGCCGACAACCCGGCCGGCTCCGCGTCGATGGCCGCAACGAGCAGATCGGTGAAATCCTTTGGTGGCGTGGAGCCATCGGCACGTCGCAGCGCCCGTCGCAACTGCCGCAGGGTCACCGGGTCGACGCGTCCGATCGGACCGGTGAGCAGGTTGATCGCGCTGTCGCCGTCGAGTCTCCCGGCCGCCGCCACCTCCAACACCGTCAGCAGGGCCGCGACCGCAGGCTGCTGGGCCAGCCCCAGATCGGCACCCGTGGCGTGCACCGGCACCCCGGCCCCACTCAGTGCCCGCGCCAGAGCCGCGCCTACCCGCGGAACCGAACGCACCACCACCGCCATCTCCGACCAGGGCACCCCGTCCACCAGATGAGCACGGCGCAGTGCGTCGGCGATGTAGGCGTTCTCGGCATGCGGCGTGGCCGCCAACCGCATGGTCACCTCACCTTGTCCATGCTCGGGGTTGCCTTCCATCGCGCGCCCGGCCCCCACACCGGGCAGCCGGCGGGCGATACCCGAGATCGCCGCAGCGACCGCGGGGGCACAGCGGCGTGACTCGGTGAGGATGATCGCCGGGGCATCCTCGCCGCCGTGATCGCGCAACAACACCGGATCGGCGCCGCGGTAGGAGAACACCGTCTGGTCCGGGTCACCCGCGATCACGGTCAAGCCCGCCCCGGCAGCCAGCACCCGCACCAACAACGCGGCCTGTGGGTCGAGGTGCTGGGCGTCGTCGACCAGCAGCAGGCTGATCCGCGCCCGCTCGGCGGCCAGCAGATCCGCGTCGGTCCCGAGCGCCTCCAGCGCCGCACCGACCAGTTCGGCTGCCCCCAGCGCTGGGACCGTGGCCTGCGGTGCGGCCATCCCGACGGCCGACCGCAACAGCATGATCTGCTCGTAGGCCTGGGCAAACCGGCCCGCCGCCAACCATTCCGGACGTCCCGCCGAACGGCCCAGCCGTTGCAGGGCACGCGGATCCACGCCGCGCTCGGTGCAGCGGGCCATCAGATCACGCAGCTCGGTGGCGAAGCCCGCGGTACTCAGCGCGGGCCACAGCTGCTCGGGCCAGCCCACGAGGGAATCCGCGCCGTCCTCGATATCTCCGGCCAGCAGTTCCCGGATGATGCCGTCCTGTTCAGCAGTGGTGATCAGCCGCGGCGGCGGATCACCGTTGCGCTGAGCCGCCAGCCGCAGCAGCGCGAACGCATAGGAATGCACGGTGCGCACCATCGGTTCCCGTACGACACCGTGCGTGCCCGCCCCGAGCAGGCGGGCGGTGATGGCGGCCCTGGCCTCGCCCCGCAACCGGGCCGAACCGGTCAGCAACAGCACCGACTCGGGATCGGTGCCTGCCGCGATGTGCTCGACCGCGGTGTGGATCAACAGCGAGCTCTTGCCGGTGCCCGGCCCGCCCAACACCCGCACCACACCACCGCGCCCCGGTACCAGCAGCTCGGTGCCGGCCAGTGCCGGTTCGATGTGGTGTGTGGTCATGGAGGAGATGACACCAGAAGGGACCGACAAGTAGCGGAGCGGATTGGAGCGAAAGGCCCGACAAGTAGCGGAGCGGATTGGAGCGAAAGGCCCGACAAGTAGCGGATTGGAGCGAACAGCCCGACAAGTAACGGTGCCGCGACTCCTGGCAGCATGAACGGATGTCAGCCGACAAGTTGCACGTCCACCGTTACGGTCCCGCCGATCCGGCCCGTCTGTTGCTCGTCCACGGATTGACCGGACACGGGGAACGCTGGAAGACATTGGCCGAACAACACCTGCCCGAGGTGGCCGTGCTGGCGCCAGATCTGCTCGGGCACGGCCGCTCGTCGTGGGCCGCCCCGTGGACGCTCGACGCCAATGTCGAGGCCCTGGCATCGCTGTTGGACGGTCCGACGCTGGTGGCCGGGCATTCGTTCGGCGGTGCGGTGGCACTCAATCTCGCTGCCGCACATCCCGATCTGGTCAGCGGGCTGCTGCTGTTGGACCCTGCGGTCGAACTCGACGGCCAATGGATGCGTGACATCGCCGATTCCATGTTGGCCTCGCCCGACTATCCCGACCGCGCCGAGGCACGCGCGGAGAAGGCCAACGGTTCGTGGGGCGAGGTAGCACCGGATGAGTTGGACCGTGACCTCGACGAGCACCTCGTCGAACTACCCGGCGGCCGCTACGGGTGGCGGATCAGCATCCCGGCGATGATGTCCTATTGGAGCGAGCTGGCCCGCCCGGTTGCGCTGCCGCGCAAGGGCACACCCACGGTGCTGGTTCGCGCTACCCGCACCAGCCCGCCGTATGCGCGGGACGGTCTCATCGGCGCACTCAGCGGACAACTTGGCCCGGACTTCACCCTGCTGGATTGGGACTGCGATCACATGGTGGCCCAGGCCAAGCCCGCCGAGACCGCGAAGCTGATCCTCGAGCAACTGGGCTGACATGCCCGCCGTCACCGAGGAACAGGTGGAGACCGTGCGCGCACTGGTCGCCGCGATCCCGTCGGGCCGCGTCTGCACGTACGGCGACATCGCCGATGCCGCAGAGCTTTCCAGTCCGCGAATCGTCGGTTGGATCATGCGGACAGACTCCTCGGACCTGCCCTGGCACCGGGTGATCCCGGCATCGGGGCGCCCGGCCCCGCACCTGGCGACCCGGCAGTTGGACCGGCTGCGCGCCGAAGGGGTGCTCGCCGTCGACGGGCGGGTCCGCCTGACCGAGTACCGCCACCAGTTCTGACCGCGAACAGACACCTAGGTACCCGGAAATGGTCGAAACGGGGTACTGCCGCGTCTGCTCGCGGGAGAAAGGTGAGTTACAGGATCAGCCGGACCAGCGAGGCAGTGCGGGCCAGGCCCGGGAAGGCCGCGGCAGTCGACCGCGGGTGCAGCGCGTGAACGGCGAGGCGGAACATCAACGCCCGCAACAACATCTGCGGCCATTCGGGCAGTGACTGCCACCGCTCGACCAGCCCGTCGTCGGCGTCGCCCCAGGACAGTGCGTCGATCACCACGACCCCGGCAGCCCACGGGGCGGGGCGCCAGTACGGGGTGATGTCGGTGATTCCCGGCGCGGCCGTCCCGGCGAAAAGCACTGTGCCGTATAGGTCACCGTGGACCAGTTGACTGGAGCTCTTGGTCGGCCTGCGCAGGCCGGCCAACTGATTGATCAGTTCGACCGAGCGCTGACCGTCTGACGAACCGGGCGAGACCCTCGCGCCGGGCGGCAACGAATGCAGCGGCCGGTCCTCCCAGGCCGCCCGGTCGGCGGCGATGAACACGTCGACGTCAGCCCATGGCGCGACGGGCGGTTGGGTGAGGAAGCGGGGCCGCTCCAGTTTCGCGGTGGCCTCGTGCAATCGCACTGCGGCCGACACCACCTCGTCGTGACGGGGCTCGGGCGTCCCGGCGACGAAGGTGTCGGCACGCCACCCGGCGACCACGTAGCGGCCGTCCGTCGAGCGGACCGGGCGGGCCAGCCGCACGCCGTCGATGAACAGCGATTCCCGCACCTTGGCCGACCACGCCGCACGGGCGTGCTCGGGCACCATCGACATCACAACCTCGCCGCAGCGCCAGCCACCCTCCCAGCCTGAGCCGAGCGGTACCGGGCGCACCCCGGACAGGCCGAACGCCGCCAGCACATGTTCCGGCGGCCGTTCCACACTCACAACCTCAGCCTAAGGTGTGGACCGGCAAACCAGCCGTCAGTACATCACCATGTCGGGCTCGAGTTGCTTGGCCCAGGCCACAATTCCGCCCTGCAGATGCACCGCGTCGGAGAAACCGGCCTGTTTGACGATGGCGAGCACCTCAGCGGAACGTATCCCGGTCTTGCAGTACAGCACCGGTGTCCGGTCCACCGGGAGCTTGGCCAGTGCGTCACCCGACTCGAACGTCGGCTTCGGGATCAGCTCGGCGCCCTCGATGTGATTGATATCCCACTCGACGGGCTCGCGGACATCGATCAGCGCCAACGGTTTCCCGGAATCGATGAGCTCCTTGAGCTCCAGCGGGGTGACCGTCGACCCGGCAGCGGCCTCCGCGGCGGCATCCGAAACCACACCGCAGAAGGCTTCGTAATCGATCAACTCGGTGATCTTGGGAGTCGCGGGGTCCTTGCGGATCCGGATGGTGCGGTAGGTCATGTCCAGCGCGTCATAGACCATCAGCCGGCCCAGCAGTGGCTCGCCGATGCCGGTGATGAGCTTGATTGCCTCGGTCCCCATCACCGACGCGATCGAGGCGCACAGGATGCCCAGCACGCCACCTTCGGCGCACGAGGGCACCATGCCCGGCGGCGGCGGCTCGGGATAGAGGTCGCGGTAGTTCAGGCCGAGACCATCGGGAGCGTCCTCCCAGAACACCGATACCTGACCCTCGAACCGGTAGATCGAACCCCACACATAAGGCTTGCCTGCCAGCACCGCGGCATCGTTGACCAGGTAGCGGGTGGCGAAGTTGTCGGTGCCGTCGAGGACCAGGTCGTACTGGCTGAACAGCTCCACCGCATTGTCGGGTTCCAACCGGAACTCGTGCAGATTCACCGTCACCAGCGGGTTGATCTCCAGCACCGACTCCTTGGCGCTCTGCGCCTTGGATCGCCCGATGTCGGACTGACCGTGGATGATCTGCCGCTGCAGATTGGACTCGTCGACGACGTCGAACTCGACGATGCCGATGGTGCCCACCCCGGCCGCGGCCAGGTAGAGCAATGTCGGTGAACCGAGCCCACCGGCCCCGATCACCAGCACCTTGGCGTTCTTCAGCCGCTTCTGCCCGATCACGCCGACATCCGGAATGATCAGGTGCCGGCTGTAGCGCGTCACTTCTTCGCGCGTCAGCTCGGCGGCCGGCTCGACCAACGGCGGTAACGACACGTCCAAATTCGCGGACACCGGATGTCTCCTCAGTTTCAGATGATCAGTTCATCGTCCCAGCTGCTCGTACCCACAACGGTAATCCGGTGCCGATGCTTCCCGTGCCCCGCCCACGCGATCGCTCCGGCCGCGCGTCCAGCCACCGATCTGGACGCCCGTGCCGCGCGGCGAATCCCACCACGGCGGCGGCGGTCAGGCGATCGGGTACGGCCAGGGATTGAACTTGCAGGTCAGACCATCGGCCGTGACGGTTCCGGGGTCGAACTTGGCGGCATCGTCATTCGAGGTGGAGAACGTCTGCTGCATCATGATCGGCGCCAGCTTCCCGTTGGCTTCACAGGCTTCATGGCGCTGGTACCCGATGGCGTGACCAACCTCATGGTTGATCAGGTACTGGCGGTAGGACCCGATGTCCCCCTGGAACGGCACCGCACCGCGCACCCAACGAGCCTCGTTGACGAAGACGCGGGGCTGATGCCCGTCGTACGACGGGTTGTAGCAGGACGATTCCAGCTCGATGTCGTAGCCACAGCCCTCCCGGACCGTCATCGGAGAGGTCAGCGACACCCGGAAATCGGGTTCGACACCGCTGGTCTCATCGACCCGGGTGAAGGCGAACAGCCCGTTGTGCGTCCAGCTCTTCGGATTGGCCAGGGTCTCGCTGACCATCCGGGCAAAACCGTCGTCACCTCCGAACGCGGTGGTGTCGACTCCGTCCTCGACCTCGACGCTGTAGGTGAACGACTTCGTGGTGCCCTGGCCGATCTTGGGAGTGGTGCCCGGCACGATCCGCCAGGTCCGGGCGCCGGCCTCGGTGAACTGGCCGCCGGCGGGCAGGATCCCGGTGGGCAGGTTCGCGTCGAACTGGGTCAGGCCCTTGGGCGGCGCGCCGATGATCGAGGTGCTGGCCACATCGATCGTGGGAGGGCCCTGCACCGGGCCCTCCTCTTCCTGCGCGGAGTGCGGCGCGCTGGTGCCGGTGATCGTCTGGTACATGACCACCACGGTCAGCACGATGAGGACCGGCAGCGCATACGCGCGCCAGCCGTAGGTGGACACGAAGCGGCCGATCCACGTCTGCTTACGCCACTGCTGGTGGTCGTCGCGGTTGGATCTGGCTCGTCCTGAATCGGAGGCAATCGGATCTCGCTGAGCGCGTAGCGGCTCCCGCCACTCGTTGCGCAGCGCCGGGACACGGCCACCCCCGCGACGTCCCGGGTCGTAGGTCACCGGACCAGAATGGCACAGAGTCCTGTGGATGGGTTCGGAGCGCAGCTATGCCGTGACCTCGCCGGTGTCATTTCGAAATCCATGCCGTTTCGCATCGCCCGCACGACGGCAGTGACGAGTCACGGTAGTAGTGTCGGTGCGATCAGCGGCTCGGATGAACATGTCCAAGTGCGCCAGAGCAATACAGATTGAGGACCTGATGAGCGATCTCGCCAACACCGCCGAGAGGAGAGGCGACAAGCCTGCGACCGGTGGTCGACGCGGCAACCGCCTGCCTCGTGATGAGCGGCGCGGACAGCTGTTGGCAGCCGCCAGCGAGGTATTCGTCGAACGCGGATACCACGCGGCAGGGATGGACGAGATCGCCGAACGCGCGGGTGTGAGCAAACCCGTTCTGTATCAACACTTCTCGTCGAAGCTCGAGCTGTACCTGGCAGTGCTGCAGCGCCATGTCGACAACCTGGTGTCCGGCGTGCGCCAGGCCTTGCGCACCACGACCGACAACCGGCAGCGGCTGCGTGCCGCGGTCGAGGCGTTCTTCGATTTCATCGAGCACGACAGCCAGGGGTACCGGCTGATTTTCGAGAATGACTACGTCAGCGAGCCGCAGGTGGCGGCTCAGGTGAAGGTGGCAACCGAGGCCTGCACCGATGCGGTGTTCGATCTGATCAGCCGCGATTCCGGTCTGGAGGCGCACCGCGCCAGGATGATCGCGGTCGGACTGGTGGCCATCAGCGTCGACTCGGCGCGGTACTGGCTGACCAATGAACGGCCGATCGACCGGAATACCGCCGTGGACGGCACGGTGCAGTTCGCCTGGGGCGGACTGTCACACGTGCCACTCACGCGGTCGTAGAACTCAGGCGGATTCCGCCCCCACGCCGAAACCGACCCGACGCACGTCGGCGGCGCCGATCTCCACATAGGCGATCCGGCTGTTCTGCACCAGGAATCGCCGTCCCTTCTCATCGGTCAACGCCAGCACACCCGAATCCTTGGCGAGTGCGTCGGTGACCTGCTGCTCCACCTCGGTGGGTGTCTGCGCGCTGTTGAAGGTGAGCTCGCGCGGGCTGTCCGTGACACCGATTTTGACCTCCACGCTGGACCCTTCTTTCTTTCTCACAACGTTTGTCGACTTCCCTGAGCAGGCTAGTGGACGGTCGGACCCGCCTGCCGCGAGCGGGGCTGGACAAGAGGTACGCCGTGCGCGAAACACAGATACCGAACCGAGTCCGGACCGTGACCGACACGCACCGAACTCAACCTCATCTGTCACTTTCGTCTCGATAGCATCAGTTTCGATATTGGACGAGACGACTGGGACAGCCGCATGACCAGGCACTATTCGCCGTATGACACCACTCCGACCGAGCGCTTCGGGGATCACCCGTATGAGTCGGGCGGGTACTCCGGCCATACCTCGGCCGGCTACAACTACAGCCCAGAGTCGGACCATTCGGTCGATTACGACGTCGACTACGACGACTACGACGACGAGGTCACGTTCTACGAGGACCCCATCGACCGCCGCTGGATCTGGGTAGCCGCTGTAGCCGGCGCGATCCTGTTGATCGCGGTGATCTGCACCGTGGTGATCCTCGGCGGCGGGGACAGCGGTTCGGTGTCGGCCACGCTGACCTCACCGGCGGCCCAGCCGACACAGACCACCCAACCGGCCCAGGACGCCACCTCCAAGCCGGTCCCGCCGCGCGCAGCACCGACGGCGCCGCTGTCCCCCGAAACCGTGACCACGGTGACGCCGTCACCCAGTGCCACCGCGGCGCCTGCGCCCGTCGCCCCGCCGGCCGAGGCGGCCCCACCCGCAGCCGCCGTGAGTCCGAACACCATCACCTACCGGGTGACCGGCAACCGGCAGCTCATCGACCTGGTGACCATCGTCTACACCGACGCGCAGGGCGCCCTGCAGACCGACATCAACGTCGCGCTGCCCTGGGCCAAGACCGTCGTGCTCAACCCCGGCGTCACGCTCAAGTCGGTGACCGCGACCAGCGTCGCGGGTCAGCTCAACTGCTCGATCACCGACGCGGCGGGCGGCGTGATCATGGCGCAGAACAACAACACGATGATCACCACCTGCACGCAGTAGAGACAGAACCTCTCAGCGGCGACTGGGTCTGGCGGATATCTACGCCAGGCCCAGTTCCTGCATCCGGGACTGATGGGTGTTCTGCAGCCTGCCGAAGAACTCGGCCAGCTGGGTCAGGCCCTCGCCGCTCGACATCACCAGGTCGACCAGTTCGTCGTGATCGGCCAGCACGAACTGCGCCTGGGTGACGGCCTCACCGAGCAGTCGACGCGCCCACAGCGCCAGTCGGTGCCGCTGGCGATCGCTGGCGGTCACCGCCGCGCGCACCTCGGCGACCACGAACTGCGAATGCCCGGTTTCGGACAGCACCGCGCGCACCACTTTGGCCACCTGCTCGGGTAACGCGTCAGCGATCTCCAGGTAGAAATCCGCCGCCAGCGCATCACCGATGTAGGTCTTGACCAACGCCTCCAGCCAGGTACTCGGCGTGGTCATCCGGTGGTAGTTCTCCAGCACCGAGGCGTATTTCGTCATCGCCGAAACGACGTCAACTCCCCTGTGCTCCAACGCATCCCGAAGCAACTCGTAGTGACCCATCTCCGCAGCGGCCATGCTCGCCATGTTGATCCGGCCACGCAGGTTCGGCGCCATACGCGCCTCTTCGGTAAGCCGGTAGAACGCCGCGACCTCGCCGTAGGCCAGCACCGCGAACAACTCGTTGACCCCGGGATGATCCGCCGTCACGCCCGAATCGACCGGTTCTGCGATCCGTTCCGCGGCAGGCTGAGGCGAATTCATGAAGCCAACTCTAGACGCCGTCGGGAGACCGGGATCGGCTGGCAAATCGGTCCACATCCCGCGACCAGCTACAATGGCAGACGGTAACGGCTTCGAGCCGACTGTTTCAGCGCCCGAACCGCTACCAGGAAATGTGCGTGCACGCAGTTGGCCCGCCCTGTGGAGCTGGGCCCAGCGGATCGGCAGCGCCGATGGATACGACCCGTATCCGGTGAACCCGACCGTTGTTTCATCGTCAAAACTCCGTGTGCGCTGGATGCCCGTGAGGTTTGACAGTGAAAGGCCACCTCTTCCAACCATGACTCATGTAAATAAAACGTTTGCCGAGCTCGGCGTCCGCGACGAAATCGTCCGCGCCCTCCGTGAGACCGGTATCGAACACCCCTTTGCCATCCAGGAACTGACCCTCCCGCTCGCGCTTGCCGGCGACGATCTGATCGGTCAGGCCCGCACCGGTATGGGCAAGACCTACGCCTTCGGTGTCCCGCTGCTTCATCGCATCTCCACCGACGAGACCCGCCCGCTCAACGGCACCCCCCGTGCCCTGATCGTCGTGCCCACCCGTGAGCTGTGCATTCAGGTCTATGGCGACCTCGCCGGAGCGGCCAAGTACGTCACCACGGGCGATCGCAAATTCTCCGTGACCTCGATCTACGGCGGCCGTCCCTACGAGCCCCAGATCGAGGCGCTGCGCAAGGGCGTCGACGTCGTCGTCGGCACCCCGGGCCGCCTGCTCGACCTGGCCCAGCAGGGGCACCTCCAGCTCGGCGGACTGTCCGTGCTCGTGCTCGACGAAGCCGACGAGATGCTGGACCTGGGCTTCCTGCCCGACATCGAGCGCATCCTGCGGCTGACCCCGGACGATCGTCAGTCGATGCTGTTCTCGGCCACCATGCCCGACCCGATCATCACGCTGGCCCGCACGTTCATGAACCAGCCGACCCACATCCGGGCCGAGGCCCCGCACTCGGCGGCCACCCACGACACCACCGAGCAGTTCGCCTACCGGGCCCACGCTCTGGACAAGTCCGAGCTGGTGAGCCGGATCCTGCAGGCCGAGGGCCGCGGCGCCACGATGATCTTCACCCGCACCAAGCGCACCGCACAGAAGGTGTCCGACGAGCTCGCCGAGCGTGGATTCAAGGTCGACGCCGTGCACGGCGATCTCGGCCAGGGTGCCCGCGAGAAGGCACTCAAGTCGTTCCGCAGCGGCGCCGTCGACGTGCTGGTCGCGACCGACGTCGCGGCACGGGGTATTGACATCGACGACGTCACACACGTCATCAACTACCAGTGCCCCGAGGACGAGCAGGCCTACGTGCACCGCATCGGACGCACCGGCCGCGCCGGCAAGACCGGTGTCGCCATCACCCTGGTCGACTGGGACGAACTGGGCCGGTGGGAAACGATCGACAAGGCGCTGGGCCTGAACTGCCCCGATCCGGCAGAGACCTATTCCAGCTCACCGCATATCTACGAAGAGCTGGGCATCCCGACCGACGCCACGGGCACCATCGGCGAGCCCGTCAAGGCCAAGGCCAAGCGCAGCCCCGACGAGAAGCGCATCTCCTCGGCCGACTCCGAGGGCCGGCCGGCCAAGACCCGGACCCGCAACCGTCGGCGTACCCGCGGCGGCGAGGCGGCCTCCGGTCACCCCGAAGGCGCCGCCCCGGCAGCCGAGAGCACCGATTCCGCACCGGTCACCGACCCGGAGGACACCGCCGGCGATGCATCGTCCGCCGGACGACGTCGACGTCGGCGCCGCCCCCGGAAGACCGAGACCGCCACGGCCGGCTGACCGGCGCACGCCAGACAAGACCGGTCAGTGGTCAAACCCGAACGCCGCACCCGCGGCGACATGGCCGCCGCGGCGGCAATCGTCGCGATCGTCGCGCTGGCGGCCGGCCTGATCTGGTGGACGAGTGACGCCCGGGCCACCATCAGCAGACCGGCTGCAGCGCCCGTTCCCTACCTGACGCCGGCCCACGAGGTACCGGCCGGGCTGCAGCAGTTGTGGACCGCCGACAGCCCTCGGACCACCGAACCCGTGCTCGCCGGCGGATCGGTGGTGACCGCCGAGGGTTCCACCGTCGAAGGCCGTGACCCCGCCAGTGGCGCCGTGCTGTGGAGCTACGCCCGCGACCTCGAACTGTGCGGTGTGACGGCGGTGTACCAGTACGCGGTCGCGGTGTATCCCGATGTCCGCGGCTGCGGACAGGTCAGCACCGTCGACGGCAAGACCGGCAGGCGCGGGCCTGCCCGCACCGCCTACGCCGACCCCGAAGTTCAGCTGACGTCCGACGGCTCCACGGTGCTCTCGGCCGGGGACAGTCGACTTGAGCTGTGGCGCTCGGACATGGTCCGGATGCTGTCCTATGGTGCGCTGGACGCCCGCATCAAGCCCGACGTGCCGGCATCACCGGTATGCCGCCAGCTGTCGGCAGCAGCGAATTCCTCGGCCGTGTCGGTGCTGGAATCGTGCCCGAAGAGCAAGTTCATCCGGCTGACGCTGCTGCGCCCAGCCGACGAAGAAGACACTCCCGAAGTGCGCTACGTCGAACTGCAGGACATCACCGACGAGTCCGGGGCCAAGGTGATCGCGGTGTCCGGCACCACGACCGCGGTGTATCTGCCCACACCGAGGCCGATGGTCAACGTCATCGACGAGACCGGAAAGACGCTTGCCAGCCTGCCGCTGGCCAAGCCTGCGGCGCCGCAGTCGACGACCACCCGAGCCGGGGATCTGATCACCTGGTGGACCGGCGACTCGGTTCTGGTGTTCAGCACCAACGGAGGGTCCGGCCTTCAGTACAAGTTCACCGTCAGCCCGTCGGGGCCGCATCTTCCGGTCGGGCCCGCCACGGTGATGGCCGGTCGGTTATTGGTTCCGGTCAGCGACGGTTACGACGTCTTCGACCAGGAGACCGGAGCCGGCCAGCGGCACATCGCACTGCCGCGTAGCCCCAGCGTGTCGCCGGTGGTGCCGGTGGCGGCCGGTGACACCGTGCTCGAACAGCGCGGCACGCAACTGGTGGCCCTCGGCGCGAACTGAACCGGACGTCCGGCTCAGCCGATATCGATCACGATCACCGTGGTGTTGTCGCTGCCGCCGGCGTCGTTGGCGACCTGGACCAGCCGCTGCGCAACGACCTCGGGGTCGTCCTCTGCGGCGGCGTCGACGATGTCGGCATCATCCGCACCGGCGAACAATCCGTCACTGCTGATCAACAGCCGGTCTCCCGGACGACACTCCAGATCGAACAGATCGGGCCGGATGGCGGGGCCGATACCGAGCGCCCGGGTCAGCAGATGACGGTGCGGGTGGAAGCGGGCCTCTTCACGGGTGATCTCACCGGCCCGCACCAGCTCTCCGGAAACACTGTGATCGTTGGTCAGCTGACTCATCGCGCCCTCGCGGATCAGGTTGAGCGGCGAATCCCCGATGTTGATGGCCAGCGGCCCGCCCTGCTCGTCGCCGAAGAACGCCACCACGGTCAGCGTGGCACCCGAACTGGTACCCGACGCGCTGACATGCGCGAAAACCTGTTCATTGGCCTGCTGGACCGCCCCGATCAGGCCGTCGCGGTCGGGCGCGGCGGTGAAGCCTGCGGCGAGCGCCTCCACCGCGATCCGGCTGGCGTGGTCACCTTCGGGTCCGAAACCGTCGGCCACCGCGTACAGAATGCCGTCGGCGAGCAGCGAATCCTGGTTGCTCTCCCGCACCGGGCCCTGGTCGGTGGCCGTCGCGGACCGTAGCACCGAAGCCATGGAGTTCGTCCTCTCGTCGCTCCGGCGACCCCCTGCCACCGGAAAAGGCACTGTTCACCGAGCCGCCCGTTGCTGACCGGTACCTCCGGTCGGAATAGGGCGATCCCCGCGACAGGCATGCGTGCTCCGCGGAGCAACCTCGCCGTGCGCACCTGGGCAACCTGGTCTGTCCATGGGACTGCTCCCTACACCACCTCAGGTGCGAAGGTCGGCAGCTTCTTGCCGGACTTCCAGTGTTTGAGCAGGGCCTGGGCCAGCTCACGATAGGCCAGCCCGCCCTTGCTCTTGCGGCCGGCCAGCACCGAGGATCCCGATGCGCTGGCCTCGGCGAACCGCACGGTGCGCGGAATCGGCGGAGCCAGTACGGGCAGTTCGTACCGGTCAGCGACATCCAGCAGCACGTCACGGCTGTGCGTGGTGCGCGAATCGTAGAGCGTCGGCAGCGCGCCGAGCAGTGCCAGCTCGGGGTTGGTGATCTGCTGTACGTCGGAGATCGTGCGCAGGAACTGGCCCACGCCCCGGTGCGCCAGGGTCTCGCACTGCAACGGCACGATCACCTCGTTCGCGGCCGTCAGACCGTTGAGCGTCAACACGCCCAAAGATGGCGGGCAGTCGATGATCACCACGTCGAAATCGTCGGAAACCTTGGCCAGGGCCCGTTTGAGCGCATACTCCCGCCCGGCCCGCATCAGCAGCATTGCTTCGGATCCAGCCAGATCGATGTTGGCCGGCAGCAGCGTCATCCCCTCGGCCGTCTCGACCAGCGCCGCCCCCGGCTCGACGTCGCCGAGCAATACCTCGTGTACCGACACCGGCAGCTTGTCCGGGTCGTGGCCCAATGAAAACGTCAGACAGCCTTGCGGATCCAGATCGACCAGCAGCACCCGCCGACCCTGCTCGGACATCGCCGCACCCAGCGACGCCACCGTCGTCGTCTTGGCTACCCCACCCTTTTGATTGGCGACCGCTAATACTCGCGTCACACCCTCATCCAAGCACGCTCCCGGCGGCATTGCCGGAACGTGCGGCAGAATCGCCGGTGTGAGCGACCGCCTGCACCGCCTGATCCTGCTTCGCCACGGCGAGACCGAATGGTCGGCTACCGGCAGGCACACCGGCCGCACCGAGCAGGACCTGACCGAAACCGGACGGGAGCAGGCCGTGCTGGCCCGCCCGGCACTCGCCGAGTTGCAGTTGACCGAGCCACTGGTGATCAGCAGCCCGCGGCGCCGCGCGCTGGACACCGCCGAACTGGCCGGACTGCATGTCGACGAGATCGACCCCGAGCTGTCCGAATGGGATTACGGCGACTATGAGGGACTGACCACACCTCAGATCCGCGAAAGCGTGCCCGACTGGCTGGTGTGGACACATGGCTGTCCCGGCGGCGAGAGCGTCGATCAGGTTTCCGCCCGTGCCGACCGTGCGATCGGCACGGCGCTGGATCATCTGGCCACCCGGGACGTGGTGTTTGTCGGGCACGGGCATTTCTCCCGTGCGATGTTGACCCGCTGGGCGGAACTGCCGGTGTCCGAAGGGATCCGGCTGTCGATGGTGCCGGCATCGCTGGCAGTCTGCGGATTCGAGCACGGTGTGCGTCAGATCACCGCGCTCGGGCTGACCGGTCACCCCAACCCGTGCCTGTCGCAGTGAACCCGTCGTTCGTGTTGGCCGGGCCGAAGGGCGCCGTCCTGGCCGAGGGGGTGCGCACCGGATTCGCCTATATCGCCGACGCCCAGGCCGCGCTGCGGTCGGGTACGCCAATAGTGCTGGGCGCGTTGCCATTCGATCCGGCCACACCGGCCGCGTTGTACGAACCCGATGCGGTCCGGTTCACCGATGCGCTCCCGGACTGGCCCGTGAATCCGTCCCCGACGGTGGTGGAGCGCGAAACCCTGCCACCGGGATCGGTGCACCGCGAGCGGGTGGCCGAGGCGATCCGGCGGCTGCAGGATCCGCAGATCCCGATCGACAAGGTGGTGCTGGCCCGCTCGCTGCGCCTGTCCACGGATTCCGCATGGGACGTCCGGACCGTGTTACGCCGACTGGCCGACGCCGACCCCGCCGCCACCGTCTACCTGGCCGATCTGTCTCCGGCGGGCGGCGCGAACGCCGGCACGGCCCTGGTCGGCGCGAGCCCCGAACTGTTGGTGGCGCGCGAGGGCGAGACGGTGATCTGCCAGCCCTTCGCCGGGTCGGCACCGCGCTCGGCCGATCCTGCCGTGGACGCGGCCAACGCGACCGCGCTGGCGGCTTCGGCGAAGAACCGCCACGAGCACCAACTGGTGGTCGACATGATGCGTCGGGCGCTCGAGCCCTTGTGCGTCGATCTGCAGATCGCCGAGGAACCACAGCTGCACGGCACCGACGCACTGTGGCACCTGAGCACCCCCGTGGTGGGCCGTCTTCGCGAAAAAGACACCACCGCAATCGATCTGGCACTCGCACTGCACCCCACCCCCGCGGTCGGCGGGGTGCCGACCGACCGCGCCGCCGCACTGATCGGCGAACTGGAGGGCGATCGCGGGTTCTACGCGGGCGCCGTGGGCTGGTGCGACAGCAGCGGCGACGGGCGCTGGGTGGTGTCGATCCGGTGTGCGGTGCTGTCCGCGGATCGATGCACGGCCCTGGCCAGCGCCGGCGGCGGTATCGTCGCCGAATCCGATCCCGACGACGAAGTCGACGAGACCACCACGAAATTCAGAACCATCCTGACTGGACTAGGGGCGACATGAGCGAGTTGATCCGCCGGGCGCGACCCGGCGACGAGGTCGAGATCACCGCGATGATCCGCGAGTTGGCCGAGTTCGAACGCGCCGCCGATGAGTGCACCGTCACCGAAACGCAGATGCACACAGCACTTTTCGGTGACCGACCGGTGGCCTATGCGCACATGCTGGAGGTCGACGGGCAGGTGGCCGCGACGGCGGTGTGGTTCCTGAACTTCTCCACCTGGGACGGCGTCGCCGGCCTCTATCTGGAGGACCTCTACGTGCGTCCGGCCTTCCGGCGCCGCGGACTGGCCCGAAAGCTGTTGTCCACCTTGGCCGCCGAATGCGTCGAACAGGGCTACACCCGGATGACCTGGGCGGTGCTGAACTGGAACGTCAACGCCATCGCACTGTATGACGCCGTGGGCGGCAAGCCGCAGACCGAGTGGACCACCTACCGAGTATCGGGACCAGAGCTTTCAGCACTGGCCGCCGAGCAGCGCGGCTAATCGCGTCGGGCGATCCAGTCCACCGAGGAGGGGCTGAACAGCAGACCCAGGGTGATCAGGGCGAGCAGCCCGACCAGCACGCCGTACACCACGTGATGCGAGGTGATCACGTACCAGGCCACCGGCAGCAACAGCAGGTTGGCCAATACCGCGATCCCCCGGCCCCAATACCGCGCGGCGATCAGCGCCCAGCCACCCGCGAGCACCCCACCACCGATCAGCAGGAACCAGATCGCTGTGCCGTACCCGCTGACGATGTGCTGATCTGCACCGCCCAGCGCCCGCACCAGCAGCACGACCGCCATGACCAGCGCGGCGATCCCTTCGGCCGCGGTCAGAAAACCTGCGTACCGGATGGCGGGAGGCTGGATCACGACTCCCGCTCCGCCAGGTACCGCACCGCGTATTCGTAGCCGGCCGGACCCGCGCCGGCGATGACGACCTCGGCGACTGCCGAGACGTACGAGTGATGCCGGAACGCCTCGCGAGTGTGGATGTTGCTCAGGTGAACCTCGACCACCGGCAGTTCGGCGGCGCTGAGCGCATCGCGGATCGCCACCGAGGTGTGGCTGTAGGCCGCCGGATTGATGATGATGCCGACGCAGTCCTGCCGGGCCGCCTGAATGGCGTCGACGAGCGCACCCTCGTGGTTGCTCTGCACGGCGCGGACCTCGAAGCCGAACTCGGCCGCCAGGTCGGCCACCCGCTGCTCGATCTGAGCCAGCGTGGTGGAGCCGTAGATCTCGGGCTGCCGGGTGCCCAGCATGTTGAGATTCGGTCCGTTGACGAGCAGTAATCGGCGTGCGGTCACGTCCTGTACGGTACCGACGCCGGCGTGGTTTTCGACGTCCAGATCGACGTCAGGGTCGTGAGCGGACAGAAAACACAGCCCTCACGTCGATCTCGGCGTCCAGGACCGCCCGGAATACTTGCCTACGTGACCGACCAACCCTGCCCGTGCGGCACCGGCCTGGCCTACGCCGACTGCTGCGGGCCGCTGCACACCGGTACGCAGCAGGCCCCCACGGCCGTTGCCCTGATGCGGTCCCGGTTCAGCGCGTTCGCCGTCGGCGACGTCGACTACCTGTTGACCTCCTGGCATCCCGACACCCGCCCCGCCGACCTGTCCCTCGACGGGGACATCGTGTGGCGGCGGTTGCAGATCGTCGACTCCGAGTCGGGAGGCGAGGACGACACCGAAGGCGTGGTCGAGTTCCGCGCCCAGTACGTCCACGACGGCAGCCGGCATATCCTGCATGAACGGAGCCGTTTCGAGCGGGTCGGCGGCCGGTGGCGCTACCTGGATGGACAGATTTACGAATAACTGCCGTACACCTTGCCCGGTTAGGCTCATGCCCCGTGCGTGCCGTGCTGATCGTCAATCCGAACGCGACCTCGACCACCCCGGCCGGGCGTGACCTGCTCGCCCACGCGCTGGAAAGTCGGGTGACGCTGACCGTCGAACACACCAATCATCGAGGTCACGCCATCGAGATCGCCCGCGATGCCGCATGTGACGGTGTGGACGTGCTGATCGTGCACGGTGGAGACGGCACGGTCAACGAAGTCGTCAACGGCCTGCTCGGCGACTGTGGAACCCGTCCCGACGCCGCCCTGGCGCCCGCGGTCGCCGTCGTGCCCGGCGGTTCGGCCAACGTCTTCGCCCGGGCGCTGGGCATCAGCCCCGATCCCATCGAGGCCACCAACCAACTCGTCGACCTCCTCGGCGGCTACCGGATGGGACGCCCGTGGCGCCGCATCGGCCTGATGGACTGCGGCGAGCGCTGGGGCGTGTTCACCGCCGGGATGGGCGTGGACGGCGACGTGGTGGCGGCCGTGGAGGCCCAGCGTGCGAAGGGACGCAAGGTCACCGCATCCCGCTACATCCGGGTGGCTGTGCGGGAGTTCCTGACGACCGCACGCCGGGATCCGACGTTGACGCTGCATCTGCCGGGCGCCGACCCGATTGCCGGGGTGCACTTCGCGTTCGTGTCGAACTCCAGCCCCTGGACGTATGCGAACAGCCGCCCGGTGTGGACGAACCCCGAAACCACGTTCGACACCGGCTTGGGAGTGTTCGCCACCACGAGCATGAACATCTGGTCGAATCTGCGTCTGGTCCGGCAGATGGTGGCCCGCAAGCCCCGCCTCGAGGCCAAGCACCTGATCCGCGACGACAACGTCTCATCGGTCACCGTGACGAGCAACACGCCTGCCGCCTGCCAGATTGACGGAGATTACATCGGCACGCGCGAAACCATGACGTTCACGTCGGTTCCCGAGGCGCTCAGCGTCGTCGCACCGACGAATAAAAGTGATTGACCTGCGCAAACACACCGCCTAGGGTGGAATTAGGGCGCAGCTAGATCCAGAGTGTAGTACACAGGAGTGAGGGTTCTGGTCACCGCCCCACCCAGTGACATTGCCCACGTGTTAACTCAATGCTATTGACATCTGTTCAGCCTGTGAAAGCATCAATGCAACAGTGCAGAAACATTCGTGTGCACGCGTTAACAGCCGAAGAAAATCTGGTGCGCTTTGCCGCGCACACATGACATGTCTAACGAGGAGTTTGATCTTATGGATTGGCGCCACAAGGCCGTCTGTCGCGACGAAGATCCGGAGCTGTTCTTCCCCGTGGGAAACAGTGGCCCGGCGCTTGCTCAGATCGCCGACGCGAAGCTGGTCTGCAACCGTTGCCCTGTAACCACTGAGTGCCTCACCTGGGCCTTGGACTCCGGCCAGGACGCCGGCGTGTGGGGCGGGATGAGCGAGGACGAGCGTCGTGCGCTCAAGCGTCGCAACGCCCGCACCAAGGCCCGCACCGGAGTCTGACCTTTCGGTTCAGATCACGACGCAAGCTATGGCCCCGACAATGTCGGGGCCATAGCTTATTTTTTGGACAATTCGCTACAGCAAATTGCGTAATTGTCATCACACCTTCTATTGACGCAACTGAGTAATTGCTTCAGTGGTACTGGCGTCCCACTGTGAACGCCCTGTGGCCCGCGGCCGGGCTCACTGGATGCCGCGACTGCGCCTGCCGATCGGCACCCGCAGCACCACATCGGTCCCCCCCGACGGGACATCGTGCATACCCAGCGAGCCGTCCAATTCCGCGGTGACCAGCGTTCGCACGATCTGCAGGCCCAGCCGGTCGGACTTCTCCAGGCTGAACCCGTCGGGCACGCCACGCCCGTCGTCGTGCACCACGACGTCGAGCCAGCGGGCGGAGCGCTCGGCCCGGATGGTCACGCAACCCTGGGGCGTGTCGGCGTCGAAGGCATGCTCGATGGCGTTCTGCACCAATTCGGTGATCACCATGATCAAGGCCGTCGCGCGGTCGGCGTCGAGCACGCCGAGGGCGCCGTCGCGGTTGATCCGGATCGGGGTGTCCACCGAGGCAACGTCGTTCATGATCGGCAGGATCCGGTCGATCACCTCGTCGAGGTTGACCTCCTCGTCGACCGACATCGACAACGCGTCGTGTACCAGTGCGATCGACGACACCCGTCGCACCGATTCGATCAGCGCCTCGCGGGCCTCCAGGTTGTTGGTCCGGCGTGCCTGCAGTCGCAACAGGGCCGCCACGGTCTGCAGGTTGTTCTTCACCCGGTGATGGATCTCGCGGATGGTGGCGTCCTTGCTCAGCAGCGCACGGTCGCGCCGTTTGACCTCGGTGACGTCGCGGATCAGGACGGCGGCTCCGACAGCGGCGCCATGCACGACCAACGGCAGGGTCCGCAACAGCACCGCCGCACCGCCGGCGTCGACCTCCATGCGCATGCTGGAGCCACCGGCCAGGGAGTCGCGGACATGGTTGGCCAGTTCCTGGGCCTCGAACGGGTCGGAGATCAACGGCCGGGTGACGGTGACCAGATTGTGCCCGTCGAGCTCGGACGCCAGGCCCATGCGGTGATAGGCCGAGATGGCGTTGGGGCTGGCGAACACCACGTCGCCGACCTTGTCGAGGCGGATGAAGCCGTCGCCCACCCGCGGGCTGGAACGCGACATGGCCAGATCGCCGACGTTCGGGAAGGTGCCCTCGGACAGCATGTGCAGCAGATTGCTCGCACAGTCCAGGTAGGCGCCCTCCAGCGGGCTGGCCATCCGACGGGCGGCCAGCGCGGTCTGGTGGGTCAACACCGCGACCACGTGATCGCGATGCCGCACGGGCACCGCTTCCACGTTCAGACCGGGGAGGTCCGGCGAATGTCGTTGTGTGCCACCGTTTCCCCGTCCGATCGCACCCGACTCGAAGGCCGTGGTGACGACGGGGAGGTCTGCGGCCGCAGCCAGCGTGCTGACCGAGTCGGCCAGCAAGACAGTGGGGGCGGTATTGGGCCGCACCTGCGCGACGCACACCAGCACGCCGTCGTCGCGGCGCACCCACATCAGATAGTCGGCGAACGACAGGTCGGCCAGCAGCTGCCACTCCCCGACCACCGCATGCAGGTGGTCCACGGCGCTGCCGGGCAGCATCGTATGTTCGGCGAGCAGGTCACCGAGAGTGGACATCAGCCAACGTCCACCGGGAACAGGGAAACGAACCGAGTCAGTCGATCACCGCGATGAGATCGCCGGCCTGGATCACGTCCCCCTCGGCGACGCTGACCTTGGTAACGGTGCCCGCGACCTCAGCGAGGACCGGGATCTCCATCTTCATCGACTCGAGCAGCACCAGGGTGTCCCCCGCACCGATCTGATCGCCCTCGTGAACCACGACCTCCAGCACACTGGCCACGATTTCGGCGCGAACGTCCTCGGCCATCTTCACCCCACTTCACTCCGGCGCTAACCCGACTACTTCTGCGGCCTATATCGAACCACAACCCCGGGTGGACAGCGCCGCCCCCGGGGCATGAGACACTAGGGAGCAAGTTCTTACACCATCTGGAGGATCATCATGGCCAAGCGTGGCCGCAAGAAGCGGGACCGCAAGCACTCGAAGGCGAACCACGGCAAGCGCCCCAACGCCGGCTCGAAGTCAGTGCGCTAGCCGCTTCGGCAGACTGTGACCGCCCGACTCCCTTCGGAGATCGGGCGGTTTGTCGTCGGGCCACACAGGCTCAGCGCGTGGTCAGCCCCGGATGATGGTGGTCTGGCTGATCTGGATCCGCAGCCGTTCCCGCAGCCCCTCAGGGGCCTTTTCACCACTGCACTTGGCCGCGATGAGCTTCTTGACGCGCTCCTCGACCCCGTAGTGACGTAGGCACGCCGGGCATTCTTCGAGATGGTGCTTGAGCTTGTCACGGCTTTCGGCCGTGCACTCGCCGTCGAGCAACGTCCATACCTCGGCGATCACCGCGGCGCACTCCGGATGTTCGGGGTCGACGGGTCCCACCGGCGGGCTCCAGCGCTCGTCCTCGCGATTCGACTCACGGTCCCCGCTCATGAGGACACCTCCTCCGGCTCACCAAGCTGCTGACCTCGGATGAAGCCGCGATCCCTGGCCACATCGGCCAGCAGGTCACGTAGCTGCTTGCGGCCGCGGTGCAAGCGGGACATCACGGTCCCGATGGGAGTATCCATGATCTCGGCGATCTCCTTGTAGGGGAAGCCCTCGACGTCGGCGTAATACACCGCCATCCGGAATTCCTCGGGCAGCGCCTGCAGCGCTGCCTTGATCTCGGTGTCGGGCAGCGACTCCAGTGCTTCGACCTCCGCCGACCGCAAACCGGTCGAGGAGTGCTCGGCGTTGGCAGCCAGCTGCCAGTCGGTGATCTCGTCGGTCGGGTACTCGGCAGGTTGGCGCTGCTTCTTGCGGTAGCTGTTGATGTAGGTGTTGGTCAGGATGCGGTAGAGCCACGCCTTGAGGTTGGTGCCCTCACGGAACGACCGGAAGCCGGCGTATGCCTTGACCATGGTTTCCTGCAGCAGGTCCTCGGCGTCGGCGGGGTTGCGGGTCATGCGCAGGGCGCCGCCGTAGAGCTGGTCCAGCAGCGGGATGGCATCGCGTTCGAACCGTGCGGTCAGCTCGGCATCGGTTTCAGTCGGCTGCGGCGTGTCAGGCTCGGCCTGCTCGACGTCAGTCATCGTGGGAAACACCTTCCCTTCTGTCACGGCGCCACCAAGGGGTCCGGAATACCACTGGGTATCCGGCGTCCGTTCCAGGCAAACGGTTGGCACCAGAATCCTCCTTACAGATCCTAGAGCGTGCTACCGACAAGTAGCGCTGAGCAGGTGTCGAGAGCAATAACAGCATGCAGGGGCCACTGTGTTCCCGCACGTTGGTCCCGCGCGTGCCCGGCTACGCTGAGCGCCGTGGCACGTGCAGCGACACCCGCGATCGCAGCTCTGGTGGCGGCGGGCATCGACCACCAGGTCGTGCAGTACCACCACGATTCCCGCAACGAGTCGTTCGGGGCGGAGGCGGTCGCGGAACTGGCGGCGGACGGCTTCGCCGCCGAGCAGGTGTTCAAGACGCTGGTCATCGCCTTGCCGAAGGGCCTGGCCGTGGCCGTGCTACCGGTGCCGAGCAAGTTGTCGCTGAAGGCCGCGGCGGCGGCGCTGGGGGTTCCGAAGGCCGAGATGGCCGACCCGGCGGCGGCCCAGCGCTCCAGCGGATACGTGGTGGGTGGCATCTCCCCGCTCGGGCAGCGCAAGGCGCTGCCCACCGTCGTCGACGCCACGGCACTGGCTTTCGACAAGGTGCTGTGCAGCGCGGGCAGGCGGGGTTGGGACATCGCGCTGGCTCCGGCCGACCTGATTCGGGCCACCGGCGCAGTAACCGCCGAGATCGCGGTCATCTGAACCCTCCGACCCGGCTTCGCCGTCGGCATGTCGCAATTGGAAACGTACCGGTGTCCGAATCCGTGATTTACATCACGAGCCCCGCCGGATTGCATGGACCCGACAAGGAAGGCTGGAGCCCATGACGATCAGTGTGGCCGAGCGGGCAGAACTGGCCGCCGCGGTCTCCGCGTTGCTGCACGACGAATGCACCGAGCAGGACGTACGAAGGGTGATGGACAGCGACGACGGGTTCGACCGCGAGTTGTGGCGCAAGCTCGCCGCCCAGGGGGTGACCGGCCTGCTGGTCGACACCGAGTACGGCGGCGTCGGCCTGAGCGCCCTCGAACTCGAGGCCGTCGCGGAGGCGACCGGTGCCGCGCTGCTACCGGCACCGTTCCTGTCCAGCGCGGTGCTGGCGTCAGCCCTGATCGACGCGGCAGGTTCCGACGCCGACAAGCAACGCCTACTGCCTGCCCTGGTCGAGGGCACGTCGGTGGGCACCGTCGCGGTGACCGGCTCCCGGGGAACCTGGGCGCCGGAGGGCGTCGCGGTTCGCGCCGCTTCGGCCACCGATGGCCCGGAAGGCACCGACCACACGCTGACCGGCAATGCTCACTACGTCATGCACGGGCAGGTCGCCGACGTGATCCTGGTGGTGGCCCGCGTCAACGGAGACTTCGGCGTCTTCCAGATCGCACCCGACGCGGACGGTTTCGAGCGCACGGCCGCAACGGTTTTCGACGCGACCGTCCCGTTGTCGACCTACACCTTCGACACCGCCCCGGCCCGTCGCATCGGCACCGCCGGCTGGGACGCGGTGCAGCGCGCCCTCGACCTCGGATTGGTCGCTCTGGCGGGTGAACAGGTGGGCGGGACCAGGCGGATCTTCGACATCACCGTGGACTATCTCAAGACCCGGATCCAGTTCGGCCGTCCCATCGGCAGCTTCCAGGCCCTCAAGCACATGGCGGCTGACTTGCTGGTTCAGGTGGAATCGGCCACCTCGGCCGCCCAGCATGCCGCAACCGAACTTGCCGCTGATAGCGAAAAAGTCAGTGGTGCAATCGGTCTGGCCGGATTCACCTGCGCCGAGGCCTACCATACGACCGCCCTGTCGGCGATCCAGATGCACGGCGGCATCGCGTTCACCTGGGAGCACCCGGCCCACCTGTTCCTGCGCCGGGCCCGTACCGGCCTGCACCTGCTCGGCGGCTCGGGCCTGCACCGCGAGCGCTACCTCTCGTCGAAAGGCGCCTGACGATGACCGCCAACGAACTACCCGGCGCCGATCAACTGCGCACCGAGGTGCGCGACTGGCTCGCCCAGAACTGGTCAGGGTTACCGAAATCCACGAATCCGTGGGTCAGCTCCCCCGAGCGGGTGGCCTGGCTGGAGAAGGTGCTCGACGCGGGCTACGCGGTGCCGACCTACCCCACCGAATGGTTCGGGCGGGCGTACCCGAACGCACTGGCGGCGGTGATCGAGCAGGAGTTCCGGGCGGTCAAGGCACCCGGTGCGCGCCAGGACAAATACAGCATCCCGGCCAACACTGCGCTCAAGTTCGGCACCGATCGGCTCAAGAACGACCTGGTGCGTGAGTTCCTGACCGAGCGGGCCCGCACCTGCCTGCTCTACAGCGAGCCCGGGGCCGGATCCGATCTGGCCGCCGTGCGCACCACCGCGGTCCGCGACGGCGACGAGTGGGTGGTCAACGGCCAGAAGGTGTGGACCTCGGGTGCCACCACGTCCGAGTACGCGCTGCTGATCGCCCGCACCGACTGGGATGTGCCCAAGCACAAAGGCTTGAGCTTCTTCATGATTCCGATGCGACAGCCGGGTATCGAGGTGCGTCCGCTGGTCCAGATCACCGGCGAATCGCACTTCAACGAGGTCTTCATCACCGACGCGCGGGTGTCCGAAGCCTACCTGCTCGGCGGGGAAGGCAACGGATGGCGGGTGCTGCAGACCGCACTGGCCTACGAGCGGTCGATCATGGGCGACGGCGGGCGCGGCTCACGCAACCGCACCCGGGCCGACGACCTCATCGGCCTGGCCCGCGACCATGGCCGCCTGGAGGATCCGGCAGTCCGCAAGGAACTGGCCGACGTACTGGCGTTGCGCGAACTCAACTCGCTCAACAACGCCCGCGCCAAGGCCGCTGCGGCCCAAGGTACTTCCAGCTCCATCATGTCGCTCGGGAAGCTGGCCATGTCGAACATCCTGCACGCCGAGGCGCGCCTCAAGACCGAGATCATCGGCGCCGAAGCACTTTTGGCCGGTCCCGAGAACCCCGAGGCCGACGACATCAACTTCCTGACCCTCAACGCGTTCTTCACCTCGATCGGCGGCGGCACCGACCAGGTCCAGCGCAACATCATCGGTGAGCGCGTACTCGGCCTGGCCAAGGAACCCGAGGTCGATCGGGACATCCCGTTCCGCCAGGCCCGCCGGAGCTGAGCGGTGACCAACCCCGACGACTACGACCCGCCGCTGGCCGGGGTGCGCATCCTCGACCTGTCCCGCGGCCCGATGACGGCGGTCGGCCGCCTGCTGGCCGACCTCGGCGCCTCGGTGACCCAGGTGCACATCCCCGGTGTCACCGAGGCACCCGACGATCGCCTCGCCGCAGGTGGCGGGGTCGATCCCGAATCGGTGGGCGCCGCGATCAACCGGTACGGCCTGAGCACCGTCGTCATCGATCTCTCGATCCCCGACGACCGCCGTCGCTGGGTTCACCTGTTGGCCGGGGCCGACATCCTGATCGAGGACACCTGTCCGGACTCTTCGGCCGAGAAAGCCTTGGCGGCGCGCAATATTCACGCCGAACACCCGGGCCTGGTGATCCTGTCCATCAGCGATTTCGGCCGCGATACCAGCTATCGCGGTTGGCACGCCACGACCCCGGTGCTGCACGCGCTGACCAGCGAGCTGTCCCGCTCGGGTATCCCGGGGCG
Source organism: Mycolicibacterium arcueilense (assembly GCF_058536225.1). Classification (NCBI taxonomy): domain Bacteria; kingdom Bacillati; phylum Actinomycetota; class Actinomycetes; order Mycobacteriales; family Mycobacteriaceae; genus Mycobacterium; species Mycolicibacterium arcueilense. The sequence continues at coordinate 804,340 of NZ_JBZTYL010000007.1, read as the reverse complement.
GGAGCCCCTGGTGCCGCCGGCGGCGCAGCTGCCCTATCACGTGGCGGCAGCGCAGGCCGCGGTGATGACCGTCAGCGTGCATCTGGACCGATTACGTACGGGCGAAGGCGATCTCATCGATTTCTCGATTCTCGACGGCGCCATGCAGACCCTCGATCCTCCGCACGGAACAGTGGGGACGGCCTCGGCCGGAGTGGCGTTGAGCCGCCAACGACGCAACTGGAACGCCGAACGACTGCGATACCCGATCATCGCGTGCAAGGACGGGCACGTGCGAATCTGCCTTTTGGCAAAACGCCAGTGGCACGGCATGTTCGAGTGGATGGGCCGACCCGACGAGTTCGCCGATCCTTCGTTCGACCGGCTCAAGGTGCGGCTCAGCTCGCCCGAGCTGCTGGCCGGCGTCGGCCGGTTCTGCGCCGGGCAGACCCGGGCCGAGCTGGAGGTCGCCGGCCAGCGCCACGGAGTGCCGACGGCGGCGGTGCTGACACTGGCCGAAACCCTCGGCACCGACCAGGTCATGAGCCGCGGGTACTTCCACGAGGTGGAGCTGGCCCCGGGAATGCCTGCGCCCGTGCCGGCCGGCGTCGTCGAGATCGACGGGCACCGGGCCAAGGCGCCGGCCCGGTCCGACCATGAGGCCGACGGACACCCGCGCCACCTCGATGTGGCACCGCTACTCGCCGGCCGCGACCGCCGCAACGAAGGCCTTCCGCTGGAAGGTGTACGGGTGCTGGATCTCGGCGTGATCGTCGTCGGGTCCGACACCGGGCGACTCTTCGGCGATCTCGGCGCCGACGTCATCAAGATCGAGAACTCCGCGTTCCCGGATGGCCTGCGGGGCAACCTGACCTCGATGTCGCCGACGTACGCCGCCGGCCACCGCAACAAACGTTCGATCGGCATCGATCTGCGGACGCCGCGGGGCCGGGCAGTGGCGCACCAGCTGGTCGCGATGTCCGACGTCGTGCTGACCAACTTCAAACCGGGCGTGGCCGAGACGCTGGGAATGGACTACCAGACGTTGCGGGACGTGAACCCCGGCATCGTGGTCGTGGACAGTTCGGCCTTCGGGCCCACCGGACCTTGGGCCAAGCGAATGGGCTACGGCCCGCTGGTCCGTGCAGCCGCCGGGTTCACCGACCTGTGGGTGTATCCGGATGAACCAGAGTCGTTCTGCGACACCGTCACCGTCTACCCCGATCACGTGGCGGCCCGAATCGGCGCGCTCGGGGCGCTGGCGCTGCTGCTGCGCCGCGAACGGACCGGGACCGGTGGATCGGCCAGCGTCGCGCAGTCGGAGGTGATGCTGAGCCATCTGGCGGGAGAGATCGCGGCGGAGGTCCTGGTGCGCCGCGGCCACGAATCCTCGGCCCTACCGGTCCACGATGCCCCGTGGGGCCTGTTCCCGGCTGCCGGCGAGGACACCTGGCTCGCGGTCACCGTGCGCGATGACGCTGATTGGCACGCCCTGTGTGGGGTGATCAGTCGTCCCGACCTCGGCGCCGACGCGCAACTGGGCACCCGTAGTGGCCGGGACGCTCACCGTGGCCGCATCGACGAGGCGGTGCGGTCCTGGACCGCACAGCGCCCGGCGACCGAGGCGATGGAGCTGCTGCAGTCGGCCGGTGTGCCTGCCGGCGCCGCGCTGCATGCCGACGACATCGCCGGCTGGGACTATTACGTGCAGCGCCGCGCCTTCCGCGAGGAGTTGCACCCCCACGCCGAGGAGCCGTTCACGATGGAGAACGTGCAGATCCATTCGGATCGCGTCGCCGATCCACCGCTGATCCAGGCGCCGTTGCTCGGCGAGCAGACCCGCGACATCGCCGTCGAACTGTTGGGCCTCGACAAGGCCGACATCGACGAGCTGATCGAGACCGGGGTGCTCGAAGTGCCGCAGAGCGCCGTGCCAACAGGCTGAACACCACGCCTGCCGGCGACTGATCGGGTGTCCCTCGTACGATTCGTGGGTCCCCTCGCCCTCACGCCGGAAAAGACCGCATGGACTTCACCAGACTCAGGTACTTCGTGGCGGTCGCCGAGGAATTGCACTTCAAGCGGGCCGCCGACCGGTTGATGATCACGCCGCCCCCGCTGAGCAAGCAGATCAAGCTGCTGGAATCAGAACTCGGCGGGCAGCTCTTCGAGCGCAACTACCACGAGGTCCGGTTGACGCCGCTGGGCGCCAAACTGCTCGGCCCTGCGCGCGAAATCCTGCGCCAGGTCGAGGAATTGAAGGCCACCGCGACCCGGCTCACCGAAGGAGCCGCCACCGTCCGGGTCGGTGCCACCGCCTATGCGCCATCGGATTTCGTGGCGCAGGTCCAGACGGCCGTCGCCAACTTGCCGGTACCGACCGAGTTCAGCGTTCCGGGGTCGGCCGCCGAGGTGACCGCCAAGTTGGTGTCCGGTCATCTCGATCTCGGTCTGATCCATCTACCCACCGCCGACAAGCGGCTGCAGTACCGCGTGGTGGCCACCTTCCAGGGCGCGGTGGCGGTCCGTTTCGACGATCCACTGGCCACCAGGGACCTGGTGTCCATCGAGGAGCTCCGCGATCGCGATGTGGTCATCGACTTCGCCCGACCCAATCCTGTCATGCTGGCCGGCCTGACCCGTGCGCTCAATGCCCGGGGGGTGACCCGCATCGTGCGCACCACCAACCAGTTCGGCGGCGAACTGGAGATGGCCGCGCAGGTGTTCAACCGCCACCTCGTCGCGGTGGTGCCCTACGCACCCGAGTCGCTGATCGGCAAGATCTTCTCGCCACCGGAATTCACGCTGGTGCCGATCGACGAGAGCACCTGGTCGCCGGCCCGGATCGCTCTGGCCTGGGTGCCTGATCGCCTGAAGAACCCCACCGAGATCGAGTCGCTGGTGGAGGAGCTGGCGGTCGACCTGGCCCGCGGGCGGGCGCAGTAGTGTGGGCACAGTGATACCGAAGCTGGTGGGCACCACTGTGGCCTCGAGCGTCGCCGTCCTGGCGGCCCTGCTCGGCCAGCCGGCGCCGGCCGGACCGCAGATCCGGTTGGTCGACAACCCCGTCCCGATGACCCAGGGGGACGGCTCGCTGCCCGACGGGCAGGTCCTCACCCCGTATGACGTGCAGAATCCGGCGATCGGCCGGTTGGACCCGCGCCTGCTGGCCGCCATTCAGAACGCTGCCGATGCCGCGGCCGCCGACGGCGTGACCATGACGATCAACTCGGGGTGGCGCTCGGCCGGTTTCCAGCAGTCACTGCTGGATCAGGCGGTGCAGACATACGGCAGCCTGGCGGCGGCCCGTCAGTACGTGCAGACGCCGGCTGCGTCCCGGCACGTGACCGGGGAGGCGGTCGATGTCGGGGGTCCGCAGGCCGATCACTGGCTGATCGCCAACGGTGCCCGCTTCGGGCTGTGCCAGATCTACGCCAACGAGCTGTGGCACTTCGAACTCGTCGCCGACCCGGCCGGCAACTGCCCGGCGCTGCAACCCAACGCGGCAGGCTGAGCCGCCGCCGATTTCTGCATGAGGGTTGCTGGGATCGTCGATCAACCGCCCGGGTGTAGAAACCACGAGCCCTGCAGGCGCTTATCGTGTTCCCTATGACTCTGTCCGGGAAGACCATGTTCATCTCCGGCGCCAGCCGCGGCATCGGGCTGGCGATCGCCAAGAAGGCCGCCGCCGACGGCGCCAACATCGCGCTGGTCGCCAAGACCGCCGAACCGCATCCCAAGCTCGAAGGCACCGTCTACACGGCCGCCAAGGAGATCGAAGAGGCCGGCGGGCAGGCTCTGCCGATCGTCGGAGACGTGCGTGACGGCGACTCGGTGGCCGCGGCAGTAGAACAAGCGGTCACCCAATTCGGCGGTATCGATCTCTGCGTCAACAACGCCTCGGCGATCAATCTCGGCTCCATCGAGGAAGTTCCGCTCAAGCGCTTCGACCTGATGAACGGGATCCAGATCCGCGGCACCTACGCCGTGTCGCAGGCCTGCATCCCGCACATGAAGGGCCGGGAGAACCCCCACATCCTGACACTGTCCCCGCCGATCCGCCTGGAGTCGGAGTGGCTCAAGCCGACCGCGTACATGATGGCCAAGTACGGAATGACGTTGTGTGCCTTGGGTATCGCCGAGGAGATGCGCGAGGCAGGCATCGCGTCGAACACGCTGTGGCCGCGCACCCTGGTGGCCACCGCGGCGGTGCAGAACCTGCTCGGCGGTGACGAGGCCATGGGCCGCGCCCGCAAGCCCGACGTCTACGCCGACGCGGCCTACGCGATCTTCAACAAGCCCGCACGCGAGTACACCGGCCAGAGCCTGTTGTGCGAGGACGTACTGCTCGCGAACGGCGTGACCGATCTGTCGGTGTACGACTGCGTGCCCGGATCAGAACTCGGCGTCGACCTGTGGGTGGACACCCCCAACCCGCCGGGATACGTCCAGCGCTGATTCGCGCCGCTCGCCAGGCGTTTGCCCGCCTGGCGAGCGACAATTCAGCGACAATCGAAAAGCGTGTCCAAGCTGCTGGTATGGGAGTAGCATCGAACATGTGTTCGAATTGCTCAATCGGTCGGCGCTCCGTGAATACACTGACGCCGCACTGATCGACGCGCTCGAGCACCGCACCCGCGCCGAAGCCATCGAAGCCGCCGGACGTCTGGCAACCATCGCCGAGATCGTGGCCCGCCACTGCGACGACGAAGACAACATCTCCGCATTCCGGGTGATCGACGGCTGGGAAACCGCCACCGCCGCGATCAGCGCCGCCTGCAACCTGACCCGCCGCGCCGCCTCCACCCAAATGCGCATCGCCCAAGCCCTACGCGAACGGCTCCCCAAAGTCGCCGCCGTATTCGCCCGCGGAGACATCTCAACCGCCGTCGTCTCCACCATCACCTGGCGCACCCAACTCGTCACCGACGACGACGCCATACAACTGATCGACACCGCCCTGGCCGGCGCCGCCACCACCTACGGCGCACTGACCGCCTCCAAGACCGAACAGGCCATCGACGTATGGGTCGAAAAATTCGACCCCGCCGCCGTACGCAAAACCCGCACCGCCGCCCGAGAACGCGACATCCACTTCGGCGACCCCGACGACCCCAACGGCACCGTCTCCATCTGGGGACGCCTACTCGCCACCGACGCAGCCCTGCTCAAAAACCTACTCAACGCCATGGCCCGCGGAGTCTGCGACAACGACCCTCGCACCCTCGGCCAACGCCGCTCCGACGCACTGGGCGCCATCGGCGCCGGAGCCGACCACCTCACCTGCCAATGCAACAACCCCGACTGCCCAGCCACCGGCGTCGACCCCCGCTCCCGTGCCGTAGTGATCCACCTACTCGCACAACTCCTGCCCCAAAGCGCCGCCAACGCCCAAGAAGACGAGGACCACGCCGGCGCAGACGACGCCACCCAGGAGCCCGACGGCAATGACGACCCGGTCGACACTTCCGCCGACGAACCTGCAGCGCAACCACCCCGCGACCCACGCATCCACGGCGAACCCGATCCCAGCGATCACGCCGACGACCGGAAACCGGCTGTAACCGGCGGCCCCGCAGTCATTCTCGGCGGCGGGATAGTGCCCGCACCGCTACTGGCCGAACTGATCGCCACCGGCGCCACGGTCAAACACCTCACCGACCCCGAGGACCTCACCACCCAAACCAACTACCGGCCCTCGGCGAAACTGGCCACATTCGTCCGGATGCGCGACCTCGTGTGCATGTTCCCCGGCTGCGCAGTATCAGCCCACAACTGCGACCTCGACCACGCCACCCCCTGGCCACAAGGAGCCACCCATCCCGGCAACCTCGGCCCCAAATGCCGAACCCACCACCTCCTCAAGACATTCCAAACCGGCGAGAACGGCTGGACCGACACCCAGCACCCCGACGGCAGCCACACCTGGACCTCCCCCACCGGCCACACCTACCAAACGACGCCCTTCAGTCAGATCCTGTTTCCCGATTGGACCAGCCACACCCCAGCCCCACCGACAACACCAGCACCAACACCCACCACCACCGACCGGCACATGAAAATGCCGCTGCGCCAACAAACCCGCCAACAAACCCGCACCCAACGCATCAACACCGAACGCCGACTCAACACAGAACAAGACAAACCGCCGCCGTACTAATCGAATTCGATGATGCCGCGGATATTGCGCCCCTCACGCATATCGGTGATGGCGTCGTTGATCTGATCGAGCCGGTACCGCCGCGTGACCAGTTCGTCGAGTTTGAGGTGGCCGTTGCGATACATGTCCAGCAGCATGGGCATACTCGCACGGGCGTTCATCCCGCCGTAGAGCAGTCCCTTGAACGTCTTGCAGTTCTGCAGCATGTCGACCAGCACCATCGGCACCATGCTGAGCTCGATCTTCGGCACGGCGGTCATCAGGCAGGTACCCCCCTTGCGGGTCAGCATCAGGGCCGGCGCCACCATCTCTGCGCGTACGACGCTCGGTGTGAGCACCACCCGGTCTGCCATAACCCCGCGGGTCAGTTCCTGAACCAGCGGTATCGCTGCTTCCATCGACGGACAGGTGTCCGTCGCGCCGAAGAACTTCGCCGTGTCCCGTTTGAACTCGACGGGGTCCACCGCGATCACCAGGTTGGCGCCTGCTGCACGGGCACCCTGAACCGCGTTCATCCCCACTCCGCCGGTGCCGACGATCACGACTGTGTCGCCGGGCTGTGTTCCGACACCGACGGTTCCCGAACCCCAGCCTGTCGTCACGCCGCAGGACAGCAGTGATGCGGCCACGAGTGGAACCGACTCGTCGAGCTTGATCACCGAATGTTCAGACAGGACCGCGTATTCGGAGAAAGTGCCGAGCTGACCGAAGGCCATCAGGTCCTCGTCGCCGAGGTGATGCCTGATGGTGTTGTCGGTGACCATCTCCTTGGCCATCATCATCGCCCCGTTGTCGCAGAGGTACGTCATCCCCGACACGCACCAGCGGCACGTGCCGCACGCCGCGATGAACGACAGGCCGACGTGATCGCCCGGTTGCACAGACTGCACACCCGGCCCGACGGCCTCGACGATGCCGGCCCCCTCGTGTCCACCGAGCATCGGGAAGTAGTCCGGCGCAGGCATACCCATCGCCTCGTATATGGCCAACAGCTCCGGCGTCGGCACCATGTCGCCGGTCGCGAAGTGGTCGTCGGTGTGGCAGATCCCGGCCACGGCCATCTTTACCAGGACCTCACCGGTTCGCGGCGGGTCGAGGGTGACCTCTTCGATCTCCCAGTCCAGCCCGACGCCGCGCAGTACTGCGCCCCGGCACTTCAGCGGCTTTGCAGGTGATTCGGTCATTCATCGAGCATCTGTCCGCCATGCAGGGCGCAATAGCGTATCCGCATACCCCATCTAGGCTCGTCTGCATGTCTGACCCGCAACCCACCAACTGGGCCGCCGGCCGCTATCAAGCAGTCGCCGAACAGATCGTCGTCATCGCCGGTGAGGTCGTCGCCACCGCCGACCGGCTGCGGCCGGTCCGCGACACCACCCTGGTCGACCTGGCGTGCGGCACCGGAAGCGCTGCACTGGCTGCCACTGAGGCCGGGGCCCACGTCACCGGCGTGGACCTCACCGCCGAGCTGATCGCCATCGCCTCAGAGCGCCCTGGAGCCGACGCGGTGCAGTGGGTCGTCGCCGACGCCGCCCACACCGGGCTGCCCGCGGGCGGATTCGACACCGTGGTGTCGAACATGGGGATCATCTTCGTCGAGCCCACCAGCCTGGTGGCCGAGGTCGCCCGGCTGTTGAACCCGGGCGGGATCTTCGCGTTCTCCACCTGGATCCGTGACGAGGCCGGCAGCCCGTTCTTCACCCCGATCGTGGAAACCCTCGGTGCGCCGCCGGCGGCGGCCTACTCGCCCGATCAGTGGGGCGATCCCGATGTCGTGCTCTCGCGCCTCGGCGTTGGTTTCAACGATGTCCATTTCGAAACCGCCTCACACACATGGAAATTCGACTCTGTCGAAACGGCGGTCCGATTCATCTCGGACGAATCGCCGATGCACGTCAACCTGCTGAGCCGGCTGGATGACGTGACGCGAACCCGGCTGCTCGACGCCTTCACCGCGGCGCTGGCCGCACAGACCGAGGACGACGGCCGGGTCGTCTTCGACGCGCCCTATGCGGTGGTGACGGCACGCAAGATCAGGAACGATTAGCGCGCCCGCGTCCCGCCGGACAGCATGGTCTCGACGCTGTCGGCGAAAGCCGCGGTGGTGAAACAAGTCGGTTCGGCGAACTCTTCGAGCATGAGCGCGTCGTTCCAACTGGCGTCGGCCGCGGTCCGCAGCAGGGGTTTGGTCATCGCGACCGCGTGCGGCGGCAGCGCGGCGACCCGGGAACACCATTCGTCGGCGGTGGCGAGTAGCTGGTCGTGGGCGACGACCTCGTGCACCAGGCCCAGCCGCTGCGCGGTTTCGGCGTCGATGTGCTCGCCTTTCAGGTAGTAGGCCAGCGCACCCTGATAGCCGAGTCGCCGGGTGAGCGCCCAACTGGTGCCCACCTCCGGGATCAATCCGAGGCGGGCGAAGGCAGGCACGATGATGGCCCGCTCACTGGCGATGGTCAGATCGCACGTCAGCGCCCAGGCCAGCCCGACACCGGCGGCCGGACCGTTGAGGGCGGCCACGAAGACGGTGTCCGAGCCCGCGATGAGCCGGGCGATACCTCCGAATTCGCGTCGTATCCAGCGCCATACGTCCGCCGTTCCCTCGGCCCGGTACCGATTCTCGACGGCCGCACGCATCATGCGCAGGTCGCCGCCCGCGCTGAAGCCCGGGTCTGCGCCCGTCAGCACGACAGCGCGAATCTCGTTGTCTGCCACCAACTCCTCCAGAGCCCGGCGCAGCTGCCGGACCAGCGGCGCGGACAGTACGTTCAGCCGGTCAGGTTCGTCGAGGGTCACCACCGCGCGGTCGCCGCTGCGCTCGACCACAATCCGTTGTGGCGCAGCCGGATCGTCGCCTTCGGCAACCATGCCGCGATACAAGGGCTCGTCCATCAGAAATTCTCCTCAATCGGTTTGGCCTGCAATGCATTCCATGCCGCATCGGCAAATGTCTCGACGACCTCGCTGTCCATCTCGGTGACATCGCCGGCCACCCAGTGGCGGGCGTACTCCTGCGCGGGGCCGAACCATAGGGCGGCCGTGACGCCGGGATGGATGGCGGAAAGCACTCCGTAGGCGCGGTGTGGCCGCCACCAGGCCTGGATCGCCGCGAAGAAGTCCTGATTGGCCGCCCGCAACGCGCTGCTGTCGAGCCGGTCGCCCAGCAGGAGTGCGGCTTCGCCGCGGTGTGCTGCGATCCAGTTCAGGTGATGCCGCACCCCGCCGCGAATTCCTTCTTCGGCGGTGTCCTGCCCACGCAGCATCTCCACGAAACCGGCCTGGTACTCCGCCATGACCTGGGCGTAGACCGCCGCTGCCAGCGCCGGCTTGTCGGGAAAGTGGTGGTAGAGCGATCCGACGCTCACCTCGGCCTCACGCCGCATCTCGTCGAGCGTCGGGGCGATGGTCCCCTCCGACCCGAACCGTCGTCGCGCGACCGCCAGTAATCGGTCCCGCGCGCCCCTACCCTTTGACGGCGCCACGAGGATTACTCTAGCAAAACCGAGCAATCCTCTAAAGAGCTGTCATTCTGCCTGGTAGAGGATTCCGCGGCCGATCGCTTCCCGCACCTCCGGCAGCGCGGCCTGCGCCAGTGCGTCGGCATCGACGCCGTGATGGGTGGCCAGCAGTTGGATCAAGGCACCCAACGGCACCTCGCCGCGGCAGCCCGCCAGAAGCGCTCGCATCACCTCGTCGACCCCGATGACGGCGGCCGGACCGCCAGGGCGGCGCACCGCGGCGCCCACCTCCTGCCAGCCATCCGGCCCGGGCAGCGCCTGCGCCTCCAGGAACACCGGCGCCGTGGAGAGCCGGGCTGCGAGCAGCGTGTCGTCGGAGGTGTCGCGCAGGAATGCCCGCCGGGCGAAGAACGCGTCCACCTCGGCTCCGGTGACCGCCTCGTCGACGCCGGTGATCTCCTCGAGGATCTGCTCGGGCAGTTCCCCGTTTCGCGGGACCCGCAGCGAGATCATGCCCATCCCGACGCCGGCGATCCCCTGTTCGGTGAACCAGTCGAGCCATTCACCACCGCGCTGCGCCTGCCGATCGAGGTCTTCTCCGGCGTCGGCCAGCCACAACGAGACATAGCTGACCGGGTCGGCCAGCTCGCGCTGTACCACCCAGGCGTGCAGGCCGGTGCCGGCCAGCCAGCCTGAAACCCGCTCCCGCCAGTCGTGGCCCTCGCGCACAATCCAGTTCGCCATGATGTGGGCAGTGCCACCCGGGGACAGATGATCACCGATCTGCTCGATCAGGCTCTGGCACAACGCATCTCCCGCCACACCCGAATCGCGGTAGATGTAATCGCGGGCACCCGAACCCACCACGAACGGTGGATTGGAGACGATCAGATCGAATCGCTCGCCCGCCACCGGTTCGAAGAGGCTGCCCTGACGCAGGTCCCACGACATGCCGTTCAGCCGTGCAGTCATCGCGGCCAGTACCAGCGCCCGCTCGTTGGTGTCGGTCGCGACGATCTCGTCGCAGTGTGCGTCCAGATGCAGCGCCTGGATACCGCATCCGGTTCCGAGGTCGAGAGCGCGGCCGACCGGGTTACGCGTGACCGCCCGCGCCAATGACACCGACGCCCCGCCGATGCCGAGCACGTGATCGTGTCGCAACGGCCCCCGGCGCACCGCCGCGTCCTGGTCGGACACGACGTAAAAATCCCGGGCTCCGTCGCTGTGCGGGCGGATGTCGAGCGCGGCCCGAACCTTGTCGCCGGTGAACTCCAGTACGCCGCCCGCAGCCAGCGCCTGCGGGCTGGTCGACGGGAATGCCGCCTCGACCAGATCGCGCGCCTCCTCGGTCCCGAGCAGCAGCAGACGCACCAGCACGGCCAGCCGCTGCCGGTCCGCCGGGGCGGCATGGGTGACCCGCAGGACCGGCCACCACACGCCCCGGCCCAGCGCGGCGTTGGCGTCGGCGCCGAGCAGCTCGGCCACCCCGTCGGTGGTGAATCCGGCCGATCGCAGGTCGGCACCGATTGCGTCGACCAGGTCAGGATCGACCACACCGGCATCGATGCCGCTCAAAACAACCCCATCTCTTCGGGCTCGGCCGGCTCGATGAGCTCGGGGCCGTTGTTGCGGACACTGTTGACCAGTCGTGACACCTCACGGACGGCGATCCGGTCGAGATCCCCGTGACCACGCAGCAGGCCCTCGTCGATGGGGGCGTCGGGATCCATCCAGCGGTCCCAGTCGGGCGCGCTGATGGTCAGCGGCATCCGGTCATGGATCTCGGCGAGCGGTCCGGCGGAGTCGGTGGTGATGATCGTGCAACTGAGCAGGGGCGGCGCGTCCTTCGGTGCGCCCTGCGGACGCCACGTCGTCCACAGCCCCGCCATGAACAGCAGCTCGCCGTCGGCGCCGTACATGTAGTACGGGGTCTTGGCGGCTTTCTTGCCGGCCGTGTCCGCGTTCGGCTTCCACTCGTACCAACCGTCCATCGGGATCAGACACCGCTTGCTCTTGGCGGAGTTGCGGAATGCCGGTGACGTGGTGACCTTCTCGGCGCGCGCGTTGATCAGCAGCGGTCCCTTGGTGTCGGGGCCGCCACCCTCGGCCGTCTTCACCCACGGCGGGATCAGCCCCCAGCGCATGGACCGGACCCGGCGGGTCGATTCGTCCTCCGGCTCGGTGTGCCGTTTGACCACGCTGCTGATGCTCGTGGTGGGGGCGACGTTGTAATTGGCGCCTGCCACATCCTTGTCTCCCGGGCTCGACGCGCTCTCGTCGAGCGCCTGGATCTTCTGCGCCAGCAGCGCCGGATCGGTGGTCACCGCGAAACGTCCACACATAGTGCCCATGGTTGCAGAGTCCGCGGACAAGGCAGGATGTAGTGCGTGAGTGCACGTGAGGAGCAAACAGAACACTGGCAGGCCCCGTCGACGACGGTGCCGGTCGACGCCACCGTCACGGTGCCGGGTTCGAAGTCTCTGACCAACCGTGCACTCGTACTGGCCGCTCTGGCCACCGCGCAGGGGCCCTCCACCGTCAGCGGCGCGCTGCGCAGCCGCGACACCGACTTGATGATCGACGCGATCCGCACCCTCGGCGTCAGCGTCACGGCAGCCGAACACGACGACACCGCGCTGACCGTCAGTGGCCGCATCGCGCCGGCCCCGGATGCGCGGGTCGATTGCGGGCTGGCCGGCACCGTGCTGCGGTTCGTGCCCCCGGTCGCCGCGTTGGGCACCGCCTCGGTCACCTTCGACGGCGACGAGCAGGCCCGGTCCCGGCCGATCTCCCCGCTACTCAACGGGCTGCGTGGGCTCGGAGTCGAGGTGGACGGTGACGGTCTGCCGTTCGCGGTACTCGGCCGGGGCGCCGTCGCCGGTGGCACCGTCGAGATCGACGCGTCGGGTTCCTCGCAGTTCGTCTCCGGGTTGTTGTTGTCGGGTGCGACCTTCACCGACGGGCTCACCATCGTGCACACCGGAGCCTCGGTGCCGTCGGCCCCGCACGTCGCGATGACGGTGGCGATGCTGCGCGACGCCGGGGTGCAGGTCGATGACTCGACCCCCAACCGCTGGCGGGTCTCCCCCGGGCCGGTCACCGCGCGGGCCTGGCACATCGAACCGGATCTGTCGAACTCCACGCCCTTTCTGGCCGCTGCGATCGTCACCGGCGGAACGGTGCGGATCGCAGGCTGGCCGTCGGCCAGCATCCAGCCCGCCGACACCATCCTCGACCTTCTGACGAAGGTGAATGCGACTGTCCACCAACGTGATACCCATTTGGAGGTCAGCGGCGCCGAAGGGTATGGCGGGTTTGACGCCGACCTGCACGACGTCGGCGAGCTCGCCCCCACGGTGGCAGCGCTGGCCGCATTGGCCGCTGACGGCTCGACGTCACGGCTGCGGGGTATCGCGCACCTGCGCGGGCACGAGACCGACCGGCTGGCCGCACTGACCGCCGAGATCAACGGGCTCGGCGGCGATTGCGCCGAGACCGAGGACGGCCTGCTCATCACCGCACGGCCGCTGCACGGCGGAGTGTGGCGCTCTTACGCCGACCACCGGATGGCCACCGCCGGCGCGATCATCGGCCTGCGCGTAGCGGGTGTCGCGGTGGAGAACATCGAGACCACCGCCAAGACCCTGCCCGATTTCCCGCGCATGTGGGAGCAGATGCTGGCGGGCGACCCGCATACTGGCCTTCATACGAGGGGGAAGTAAACCACTTTGGGAGCGCGGGAATACGACGAGTCCGATGTCCGGATCAGGCCGGGCCGGGGTACCCGTCCGCGCACCAAGACCCGCCCCGACCACGCCGATGCCCAGTCCGCGATGGTGGTGACCGTCGACCGCGGCCGCTGGGGCTGCGCCCTGGATCGCGACCCGCATCACCGCGTGGTCGCGATGCGGGCCCGTGAACTGGGCCGCACCCCGATCGTCGTCGGCGACGACGTCGACATCGTCGGCGACCTGTCCGGCCGCCCCGACACCCTGGCTCGGATCGTCCGCCGTGGTGAACGCCGAACAGTGTTGCGCCGCACCGCTGATGACACCGATCCGACGGAACGGGTGGTGGTCGCCAACGCCGACCAGCTGCTGATCGTGGTGGCTCTCGCCGATCCGCCGCCACGCACGGGCTTCGTCGAACGCGCGCTGATCGCCGCCTACGCGGGCGGCCTGAAACCGGTGCTGTGCCTGACGAAATCCGATCTCGCCGACCCCGAGCCGTTCGCCGCCCAGTTCACCGATCTCGATCTGACCATCGTCACCGCGGGCCGTGACGATCCACTCGACGCCGTCGCACCGCTGCTGACCGATCAAGTCACCGTGTTCCTCGGGCATTCCGGCGTGGGTAAGTCGACGCTGGTGAATCGCCTTGTCCCGGAGGCTGATCGGGCCACGGGCGAGGTCTCGGGCGTCGGCAAGGGCAAGCACACGTCCACCCAGTCGGTGGCACTGCCGCTCGACGGGCAGGGCTGGGTGATCGACACCCCGGGCATCAGGTCGTTCGGGTTGGCGCACATTCAACCGGACGACGTGATCAGGGCGTTCTCGGATCTGGCCGACACCATCGAGGACTGTCCGCGCGGCTGCGGCCATATGGGCCCACCAGCCGATCCCGAATGTGCGCTGGACACCCTGACCGGGCCGGCGGCGGGCCGGGTCGCGGCGGCGCGTCACCTGTTGACCGCTCTGCGGGAAGCCTGACCTGCGCCGACGTCTCGGCGACTATGGTCGCTGATCGTGGCTACTTACGTTCTCACCGGCAGCGCCTCTGGGCTTGGAGCGGCAACCAAGAAACGGCTGGAATCCGACGGGCATCGGGTGATCGGCGTCGACCTGCGCGGGGCCGACGTGAACGTGGACCTGAGCACCCCCGACGGGCGTGCGGAGGCGATCGTCAAGGTCACCGAACTGGCCGACGGCGGCATCGACGGTTTCGTCCCGTTCGCCGGTCTGGCCGCCGCAACCGGCCGTCCGGCGGACCTGCTCATCGCCGTCAACTACTTCGGTGCCATCGAGCTGCTGGAAGGTCTGCGTCCGCTGCTGGCCGGCCGGGAGAACGCCTCGGTGGTGCTGATCAGTTCGAATTCGACGACCACCCAACCCAATTGGCCGGTAGAGCTGGCCGAGGCCTGCCTGGCCGGTGACGAGACGGGCGCCAACACCGTCGCCTCCACCTACGGCGATTACGCGGCGCTGCAGGCCTACCCGGCGACCAAGGCAGCCCTGGCGTACTACGCCCGCACCAAGTCGGCGGAGTACATCGCCGACGGCATCCGGCTCAACGCGATCGCGCCGGGGCTCATCGACACCCCGATGACCCAGGAGGGCCGCAAGGATCCGCTGACGGGTGCGGGGATGGAGCAGTTCCTCAAGACGATCCCCGCCGGACGCGGCGGGCGGCCCGAAGAGGTGGCCGCGCTGGTGACATTCCTGCTGGGCCCCGATGCGGGTTACTTCGTCGGGTCGGTCATCTTCGTCGATGGCGGTATCGACGCCGCCCTCCGGGGCAAGGACTGGCCGAAGGTCTGGGAACTCAACATGTAACGGGTCAGTGCTTGGTCTTGGCCTGGTCGGCCGCAGCCTGCTGCTGTTCCTCCTCGGCCTGCTGCTTGGCCGCCGCGATGGCGGCGCGCCCCTCCGGGCTGGCGGCCGAGTTGCCCGGGGTCTTGGCCGAGGCCACCCCGGCGTTGCAGTTCAGGTTGATCAGCACCGTGTCGGTGACGGGCGCGAAGTTGTCCCCTTTGTGCCAGGACGCCTTCTCCGAGCTCGCCACCACGCAGTCGTCGTCAGCCTCGGAATCACCCGAGCGGGTCGCGACGACACCCTTCATCCCGGCATCGGACAGCTCCGACTGCACGTCGGAGTATTTCTGCCCGGCGTAGTCGTCGGCCGCGGCGATACCGGTGGCCAGTGCACCCACCGGAACGGCCGAGGCGCCCAGCACCAGGGCTGCCGCAAGTAGCTTCCTCACGAACGCAGAATATGAACGACGACTGCGAGGACCCTGGGAGTGCGTCGGGCAATTGCTTGGAGTCTCAGCGCCGGCGCCAGCCCCGCACGGTCGCGATGGCCGTCTTCAGACCACGACGACGTCCCGTCGTCGGATCGGTGACGCCGTACCCGTCGAGCTCGGTGAACATCCGCTCACTGCGCGTTTCCGGGGCGTTGTCGGCCGTGTCCTTCAGGAACCGGTCCGGCAGCGACAGTTTGGCGATCGTGCGCCAGGTCTTGCCGTACTGCACCAGGAACGGCCCCGTGGTGTAGGGCAGGTCGTACTTGTCGCACAGCGCCCGCACCCGGACCGCGATCTCGGCGTACCGATTGCTCGGCAGATCCGGGAACAGGTGATGCTCGATCTGGTAGCTCAGATTGCCGCTCATGAAGGCCAGCACCGGTCCCGAGTTGAAGTTGGCGCTGCCCAGCATCTGGCGCAGATACCACTGCCCCTTGGACTCACCGACCATGTCGGTCTTGGTGAATTTCTCTGCGCCATCGGGGAAATGGCCGCAGAAGATCACCGCGTTGGCCCAGACATTGCGGATGACGTTGGCCACCGCGTTGGCCTTCAAGGTGGACTTGAAGGTGGCACCGGGCGACAGCGACGTGATCGCCGGCCAGACCACGTAGTCCTTGGCCAGCTGGTGGCCGGCCTTGACGCCGAACTCACGGACCCGGACGAGCGTCGCGTTGCGGTTGTCGCGGCCCTTGAAGATCTTGCCGAGCTCCAGGTGCTGCAACCCGACGCCCCACTCGAAGCCGATCGCGAGAAGGGTGTTGAAGAGCAGGTTGCCGTAGAGGTTGAACGGCTTCCACTTGGCATCCCGGGTCACTCGGATGACGCCGTAGCCCACGTCGTCATCCATGCCGAGGATGTTCGTGTACTTGTGGTGCATGAAGTTGTGGGTGAACCGCCAGTGCTTGGACGCCCCGCTCATGTCCCACTCCCACGACGAGGAGTGAATCTCGGGATCGTTCATCCAGTCCCACTGGCCGTGCATGGTGTTGTGGCCGATCTCCATGTTCTCGATGATCTTGGCCACGCCCAGGGTGATGGTGCCCGCCCACCACGCGGAACGCTTCGAGCTCGCCGCGAGCATGACGCGGCCGGCGACGTCGAGCGCACGTTGCGCCGCGATGGTGCGGCGGATGTAGCGGGCGTCCCGCTCACCACGGGAGTCTTCGATGTCTTGTCGGATCGCGTCGAGTTCGATGCCCAGATTCTCGATGTCGGCATCGGTCAGATGCGCGAATGCGGGAACGTCGGTTACTGCCATCGTCAGCCTCCTCTCAATTACCTACGGTAGCGTAACCTACGATCCCGTAGGTTACTAGCCAGTAAAGCTTAAACATCCAGCACGCAGTCGCCGGAAGCGGCGGAAACACACGTCTGGATCCTGGTGCCCGGGTCATGCTCGACGCCGGTGCGTAGATCGCGCACATGCCCTTCGACCAGGCCCACCACACAGGACTGGCAGATCCCCATCCGACAGCCGAACGGCATCTGAATCCCGACCTGCTCCCCCGCGTCCATCAACGGCGTCGCGCCGTCGATCGTGACCTCCTTGCCGCTGCGCTCGAACGTCACCGTGCCCCCGGCGCCGTGCGGAGCCGCCCGCGACACCGCGAACCGCTCCAGGTGCAGGTGCTCGGCGATACCGGCGGCCTCCCACACCTGTTCGGCGTCGTTGAGCATGCCCTCGGGCCCGCACGCCCATGCTTGACGCTCACGCCAATCGGGAACCAACTCACCGAGTTGCGCCAGATCAAGCCTGCCTTCGGTCCGAGTGCTGCGCAACAACAGCCGATAGCCGGGATGCGCATCGTGCAGTTCCGCCAGCTCCTGCCCGAACATCACATCGGATTCGGTTGGCGCGGAATGCACGTGCACGATGTCGGTGATCTGGCCCCGGCGCACCAGGGTGCGCAGCATCGACATCACCGGGGTGATGCCCGAGCCCGCCGTCACGAACAGGACCGTCGCCGGCGCCGGTTGCGGCATGACGAAGTTGCCCTGCGGCGCGGCCAGTCGCACCACGGTTCCCGGCTGGAGACCGTCGACGAGGTGCGCCGACAAGAAGCCCTCCGGCATCGCCTTGACAGTGATCGCGATGGTGCGCGCGGACTTCTCCGGCGTCGAGGTCAGCGAATATGACCGCCAGCGCCAGCGCCCGTCGATCAGCACACCGATGCCGATGTACTGACCGGGCTCATAGTCGAACGCGAACCCCCAGCCCGGCTTGATCACCAATGTCGCCGAGTCGGCGGTTTCCCGCCGCACCTCGACCACCCGGCCGCGCAACTCCCGTGCCGACCACAACGGGTTGGCCAGTTTGAGGTAGTCGTCGGGCAGCAGCGGCGTGGTCACCTGACCTACGATGCGGCGAAGCGCGTTCCAGCCGGGGCGCCGCGCGGCGCCGGCGATCGTGGGGCGGACCGTGTCGGCCACATTGGCCGAGACCTTGATGGAGTTCTTGGCCATGAACCTACGGTACCGTAGGTTACTGCCCCGTAGCTAGTCGTACGTCCGCTCTCACAGGTCAGGACGCCAAGGTGTTCTTGTACGTTTTCCCATCCTTCATGATCACTTTGAAATTACGTTCCGGGTCGGCGACCAGGTCCAATTGAGCCAGCGGGTCACCGTCGACCAGCAAGAGATCCGCCAGCGCCCCCTCCTGCACCACGCCCAGCTTTCCGGCGTACGGACTGCGCTTGCCTGACATCGCCAGCAGTTCGGCGTTGGTCCCGGTGGCCATCGTCAACGTCTCGGCGGGTGAGAACCACTTGCCCAGCCCGGCCAACAGCGCGCCCTGTTTCGGCGCCAGCTGCGGCGAGAACAGGATGTCGGTGCCGAAGGCCGTCTTGAGCTTGTACTTGCGGGCCAACTGATAGACGTTGCCGACGCCGTCGACGATCTCCTTGGCCTTGGCGGCCTCGTCGGAGCCCGGCGGAAACGCACCGATCATCTCGGCCGGGATGGGCTGCGTGCTCAGCCAGATGTTCTTGTCCGCCATCTCTTTGGCCGTCGCCTCATCCATCAGGTGGGCGTGCTCGATGCAGGTGACGCCGGCGCGGATCGCCTGCTGGATGGTTTGCGGGGTGTAGGCGTGTACGGCCACATAGGTGCCCCAGTTGCCAGCCGCTTCGGTGGCCGCCCGCAGTTCGGGTTCGGTGAAGGTGGTGACGTCGAGCGGACTGTGCGGGGAGGACACCCCGCCCCCGGCGGTCAGCTTGATCTGCGAGGCACCCTGGAACAGCTGCTCGCGCGCACGCATCCGCACCTCGTCGGGACTGTCGGCCACCATGGCGGCGCCGAGTTCCTCCTGACGCGACTGCGGGCCACCGGGATTGCGCGGCAGATCCGCGGGGGTACGGAAGTCACCATGGCCGCTGGTGACGGTGATGATCGCACCCGACGGGAAGATGCGCGGTCCGTCGATGACGCCTTCGTCGATGGCCTTCTTGAGCCCGAAGCTCGGGCCACCGAGATCGCGCACCGTGGTGAATCCACGCATCAAGGTGTCGCCGGCCTCGGCGCCGGCCAACAGGTTGAGGTACCCCGGATCCAACGTCGTCAGCTGTGTCACCGGCGGCCGCACGAGCATTGTGTGCCAATGGTTGTCGATCAGCCCGGGCATCAACGTGCGTCCACCGCCGTCGATCACCGTGGCGGCCGGATCAGCCGGGAGCTCCGCGGTGGAGATCCGTTCGATCCGGTTCCCTTTCACCCGCACATTCGACGGCGCCGACAGCCGATCACTATGGCCGTCAAAGATTTTCACGTTGCGGAAGTCCGTGGTGGCCACCCCCGGTGCCGCAGGCGGCGGCGCAGACTCCGCGGGACGACCCGGTTCCGAGGGTCCGGCCGCTGAGGTGTCACCCCCGCCGGTCGAACATGCCGCACTCGCCAAGACCACGGCCAGCACCGCCAACAGCCCGAATCCGCGCATCAAAATCCCCGTCTCGTCGATCAGAGCAGTTCAAGCAGGAACGGCAATTCCTGCGGGGCGTACCACGCCAGGTCGTGATCCTGGGCGTCTCCCACCGTGAGTTCGGCGTCCTCGTCGCCCATGTCCGCCTCGTCGATGACGTCCACTGCGGCCAGCACCGCCGACTCCGCATCGGCATTGTCGACGTACACCGCGACCACGGCATCGATCGGCAACGGCCCGGACAGCCGCACCACGGCGTCGTCGAGATCAGGGCGAATCGTCACCTCCACGTCCGGCCCCGGGTCGGCCACCACGACCGCGCGCCGTGGCGGCAGGCCCGAATCGGACGGGCCGCCGGCCAGCAACCGCAGGGAGGCCAGCGCGGCTTCCCGCAAGGCCACCTCGGCGAGTTCGTCGTCGTCGCCCTCGGCATATGCCTCCCGCAACGTCGGGGTGACCGCGAACGCGGTCCCGTTCACGACGAGCAGGTGACGGTCGGCGACGAGCTGCTGCAGGGCGACCAGGGTCGTCGGGATGTAGACGCG
Organism: Mycolicibacterium arcueilense; assembly: GCF_058536225.1. Taxonomy (NCBI): domain Bacteria; kingdom Bacillati; phylum Actinomycetota; class Actinomycetes; order Mycobacteriales; family Mycobacteriaceae; genus Mycobacterium; species Mycolicibacterium arcueilense. The sequence goes on along the minus strand of NZ_JBZTYL010000007.1, from coordinate 784,264 downwards.
CACACCGCGAGGTTAATCGTCCGCGGCGTCTCTGCGGTCGTCGGCTTGCGGGTCCTTCTCCACCGAAATCACGAAATCGTCGCCGTGCTGGGTGACACCGGCGACCACCGCATCGTTGACCGCCTCCAGCGCGTACTCGCGGCGCACCACCAGCGGATCCTGGCGCAGGTCCCGGACCAGCGACACCGCGAGCCCGATCATCACGAGCACAAAGGGCACCGCGACGATGATGGTGATCGACTGCAGGCCGTTCAGCGCGTCGGCTCCACCGACCAGCAGCATGACCGCGGCCACCGCCCCGGTTGCAACACCCCAGAAGATCACCGTGGGCCGGGTCGGCTTGATGGTGCCGCGCTCGGACAGCGAACCCATCACGATCGAGGCCGCATCGGCACCGGACACGAAGAAGATGGCGACGAGCACCATCACCACCACGCTGGTGACGGTCGCGATCGGATACTCGCCGAGCAAGCTGAACAGCTGTTGCTCCTGGCTGCCCATGCCGGCCAGGTCCACCCCGTTCTGCTGCTCGAAGATGGCCGCGCCGCCGAACACACAGAACCAGACCACCGACACCACGCTGGGCACCAGCAGCACGCCCGTGACGAACTGCCGGATGGTGCGGCCGCGGGAGATCCGGGCGATGAACATCCCGACGAAGGGGGTCCAGGAGATCCACCAGGCCCAGTAGAAGATGGTCCAGCTCTGCAGCCAGGTGCTGACCGCTTCGCCTTCGGCACCGGTCCGGGCGGCCATCTGGGCGAGATCTCCGAAGTAACTGCCGATGGACGTCGGAATCATGTTCAGCATGAACATGGTCGGGCCGACCAGGAAGATGAACAGCGCCATGGCCAGCGCCAGCACCATGTTGATGTTGGACAACCACTGGATCCCGCGCGCGACCCCGGACACCGCCGACAGGACGAAGGCGATGGTGAGGATCGTGATGATGCCGATCAGGACCGCATTGCCGGTTTCACCGATTCCGGCGACGATGTGCAGCCCGCTGCGGATCTGCAGCGCGCCGAGGCCGAGCGAGGCGGCGGACCCGAACAGCGTGGCGAAGATCGCCAGCATGTCGATCACCTTGCCCCACGGCCCGTTGGCGTGTCTGCCCAGCAACGGCTCGAACGCTGCCGACACCAGCTGCAACCGGCCCTTGCGGTAGACGCCGTAAGCGATGGTCAGGCCGACGACGGCGTAGATCGCCCACGGGTGCAACGTCCAGTGGAACATCGTGGTCGCCATCGCGGTCTCGGCCGCCCTGGGATTGCCGGGTCCCCCGGTTCCCGGTGGCGGCGAGGCGAAATGCGACAGCGGCTCGGACACCCCGAAGAACATCAGGCCGATGCCCATGCCGGCGCTGAACATCATCGCCACCCAGGACACGGTGCGGAACTCCGGCTCGTCGTCGTCACGGCCCAGCGGGATGTTGCCGTAGCGGCTCATCGCCAGCCAGATCACGAAGATCACGAACCCGGACGCCGTCAGGACGAACAACCAACCAACATCGGCCATCACCCAGCCGAGGGCGTTCTTCGAGGCGCTGGCAAGCGAATCCGTGCTGACGAATCCCCAGACCAGGAATGCGAGCGCGATGACGGCGGTGACCCCGAAAACCACCCAGTCGACGCCGGCGCGGCGGGTGTAGGCCTTCTGCTCTACCGGGACGTCGAGCACCGGGTGGTGGGGCACCACCTCGGCAACCGACTTGAGCGCATCCTCGGTCTTCTTGACCATGGATCTCTTGGCCTCGTGCGTGTTCTCGTCGGATCTACTTTTTCGTATCTCAGCTGGCATGATCAATTCATCAGACCGCGAATTGCAGCTCAGGTCAAACAGCCCACGCGTCGTGCCGGGTTTATCTCGCCGCCTCGAGCAACTCTTCGAGGGATTCGCGGAACAGGCTCGGCAACACGTCGACGTCGCTCATCGCGTCCCGGTCGGCGTTGATCCCGAAGTACAACATGCCGTTGTACGACGTGACCCCGATGGCCAGCACCTGGTTCTGCAGCAACGGCGGCACCGCGTACGTCTCCAGCAACTTGGTGCCCGCGACATACATCTGCTTCTGGGCCCCGGGCACGTTGGTGATCAGCAGGTTGAACAGCCGCGCCGAGAAACCTGTCGCCACCCGAATACCCATGGCGTGCAAGGTCGGCGGCGCGAACCCGGACAGTGTCACGATGGTGCGCGCATCGACCAGGCTGGCTGCGGTGGAATGAGATTCGGTGGCGTGGGCGATCTGCGACAGCCGCACCACCGCATTGCCCTCGCCGACCGGGAGGTCGACCAGGAACGGCGACACCTCGCTGATGGCCTGGCCCGGTCCCGTGGAGTCCAGTTCGGCATCCGGGTACACCGACATCGGCGCCATCGCCCGGACGGTGGTGGTCGGGGTGACCGGTTCCCCCCGGGACAGCAGCCAGTTGCGCAGCGCGCCGGCCACCACAGCGAGGACGACGTCGTTGATGTCGCAGTTGTAGCGGGCCCGCACCAGTCGGTAGTCCTCCAGCCGATGCTCGTCCACCGAGAACCTGCGGTTGCGCGAGACCGTGGTGTTGAGCGGACTGCTCGGGGCCGTGCCGCGGGCGACCGTGCGGGCCACATCGGCAACGCGACGGCCCACCGCCGCCAGTTCGCTGGCACTGGTGGCCACCTCGGTCACCGTGTCACGCAAGGCCGCGAGCTGGGTGGTCGGGCGGGTGATCCACTCCCCGATCGCACCGAGCATCAACTGACGGTCGCTGGGTTCGCGGGCCGGGATCCAGATGTCCTCGCCGAACTCCGGCGGCTTCTGCGCGCGATCGACGATCACGTGCCCGATCTCGAGCGCGGTCATCCCGTTGACCAGGGCCTGGTGCGTCTTGGTGTAGATGGCGATGCGGTTCTTGGTCAACCCTTCGACCAGGTACATCTCCCACAGCGGACGGGTCCGGTCCAGCGGCCGCGAGCCGAGCCGGGCGATCAGGTCGTGCAGCTGCGCGTCGCTTCCCGGAGACGGCAGCGCCGAGCGCCGAATGTGATAGGTGATGTCGAAATCCCGGTCGTCCACCCACACCGGCCGGGCCAGGCCCAGCGTCACCTCACGCACCTTCTGCCGGTAGCGAGGGATCTGCGGCAGCCGGTGCTCGACGGTCTCCAGCAGGGTCTCGTAACTCAAGCCGGCCCGCGGCTTGCGCAGGATCGACAAGGACCCCACATACATCGGCGTAGCCGTGTTCTCCAGATGGAAGAACGCTGCGTCGGACGCCGACAGCCTGTTCACCATGCGGCGCCAACCTCCCCTTCTCGCTCCCTTGAACCCGTCACGTTAACCGGCGAATCTGCTGCTCCGCATCACGGGTGCTACCGCGCGTCAATTTCACGCCGGAGCTACTGAGAGTTCATCCCGGGATCACCGAGAGCTCCCAGCGCCCACTGCCCTCCAACTGCAACCGTGACCGGTGATGCCGGTCGATGGTGGACCGGTGCCCCACACTGACCACCACACAGTCGGGTAACCGTTCCCGCACCAGCCCATACATGGCGTCCTCCAGTCCCTCGTCCAAAGCGGAGGTCGACTCGTCGAGGAACACCACCCGCGGACGGACCAGCAGCACCCGCGCAAAGGACACCCGCTGCTGCTCGCCCAGGGACAGCACCGACGCCCAGTCGGCCTCCTCGTCCAGGCGCTCGGTCAGATGCCCGAGGGCCACCGCGCGCAAGGTGTCCCGCAGTTCGCTGTCGCCCACATCGGCAATCGGCAACGGGTACACCACCGAGGCCCGCAGGTCGCCCAGCGGCAGGTACGGCAGTTGGGGCAGGAACAGCGTCGACCACCCGTACGGATACTCCGCCAGTCCCCGGGCCCTCGGCCACAACTCGGCCAGGCTGCGCAGCAGGGTCGTCTTACCGCACCCGGACGGCCCCTTGACCACCACGCTGTCACCCGGGTTCAGCACCATCGACAGATCCGCGATCAGCGGACGCCCCTGCAGGTCGTCGACCTGTACCTCCGTGAGCGCCAGCGAATCACGGGTGGCCGCGACCGAGATCCGGGGCAGCTCCCGGGCCCGGTGATCACTCTCGAGCATCTGATCGATGCGCATCAGGGCAGCCCGGTAGACGGTGAACTCGTCATAGCTGTCCCGGAAGAACGACATTGCGCCACAGACATTTCCGAACGCCGCAACCGTCTGCAGCAGACCGCCGAGCGTGATCTGACCGGCAAAGAACCGCGGCGCCTGCACGATGTAGGGGATCATGCCCGTCGTCACGTCTCCGACCCCGCGGTTCCAGCCGTTGAGGCGCAACTGCGCGAACACGATTCGCCACATGTTGGCGATGATCTCGGCGAACCGGGAGTGCAGCAGTTTCCGTTCACGCTCCCCACCTCGGTAGAACGCAACGCGCTCGGCACTGTCGCGCAACCGCACCAGCGCATAGCGGAAACTGGCGCTGAACCGTTCGTTGAGGAAGTTCAGCCGGACCAGGGGGCGGCCGATCCAGAACGCGATGACCGTCACCGTGATCGAGAAGATGAACGCCACGAAGACCATCGCCCGCGGAATCACCCAGCCGCCCAACTGCAATGGCCCTGATAGTTGCCACAACACCCCGGTGAACATGACGATCAACAAAGACTTGCTCACCGCGCCGATGCTCAGGTCGACCGATTTGGTGGTGAAGGTCTCGACGTCGGTCTGGATGCGCTGATCAGGGTTCTCCACCGGCGCATCAAGAAAGCGGTTGCGGTAGAACGCATCGCCGGCCATCCAGTCGTCGACCAGCCGGGCGTTGAGCCAGACCCGCCAATGGATCGAGAAGACGCGGCGCAGGAACAGGTCGACAACGGTGTAGATGACGGTGAGCGCCACCAGAATCCCGCTGATCGCAAACGACGTCATGAACGCCTGGCGCGCGGCGTCGAGTTTCGCGTCGTCGTGGGTGGCGAGTGCCTCCGAACCGGCCTGCACCGCATTCATCAGGTCCGCGTACTGGTAGGTGAAAATGACCACCACCCGCGCCGCATACACGGTGTGCCACAGGATGAACGCCAGCAGCGCCCAGGTGCGCCAACTACCCGCGCCGGTGAAGAACGGTGCGTTGACCCGCCAGAACTGTTGTCCCCACCGGGTGAACCTGGCGATGAGCACTGCCACGACGAGGAACACCACGAACGTGATCACCCACGCCTGCAGCGTCCACACCAGCGAGCGCAGCGGCTCGGCCGGCCAATCGATGCTGGGCTGAACCATTCTGTTCCCCCTGGTTCGACGACTCTCGTCACGCTAACCGGAGAAACCGAGCGCAGGATTATCCGTGCTTTCGGCACGCCGAACCCATGCGATCATGGGTAGGTCTGCACCTCTCCAGCAGATGTCGTCCGTGATGCCGACCGCTGGAGGTTGCCTGTGACCACCCCGAAACGCGCTGTGCAGCCGCTGACCGCACCCGTCATCGACTGCGAGCCGCCGGCGCTGCCACTGGGCGGCCCACCGCCTGACGTACCTGCCGCCGCCGCTTGCCCGGCCCCGACCGTGCTGCACGGGCACAGCCCGCGCCGGTTGCGGCTGGTCAGCCCCGAACCCGAACGCCAATTGCACCCCGGCGCGGCGCAATTCGCCGACATGGCCCTGCGCCGGGTCCTTGAGGTCGTCGACCGGCGCAGGCCGCCGTCTCAGCTGAAATCACTGATGAGCCAGCTGTTGCTGGACGCGGTCGTCGCCTCCGCCACATCCCGGCACGTCACCACCGCCAGCCTGCGTCGGGTGGGGTTACGCCCGGCAGCCTCACCCGAGGCCGCCGAGCTGTTCGCCACCTATACCCGCGGGGCGCGCGTACGCGCCATCGCCGGGCGTATCGAATTGCGCAGTGGCCGTTGGCAACTCACTGCGCTGCAGTTGGGTTAACCCTTGCGGTGCGACTTCGACGGCCGGCCGGTCTTGGCCTGCTTGCGGGCTGCTTCGCGCCGCTCGCGCCGTGTGCCACCACCGGAGGACGCGGCATGCTTCCCGCCACCGCCGGACCGCTGCACCTCCGCGGTTCCGTCCTCGGACGGTCCGGTGTAGGTCAGCGGCGGAGCGTCGTTCTCGATGCCCTTGGCGCGCAATGCAGGTGCCGGGCGCTCCTTGGTCGCCACCGCACCCGACTCCGCGTCTGCGGCGGTGGCCTCACCGGCCTTCGCTGCGGCGGCCGCGGCGAACTCGGCCAGCCCGCTGGGGGCGGCCACCGGTGCCACCTGGGTGCTCGGCTGCGAAGGCACAGCCTCGACCTGGACGTTGAACAGGAATCCGACCGACTCCTCCTTGAGCGCGTCGAGCATGCCGACGAACATGTCGTAGCCCTCGCGCTGGTATTCGACCAGCGGATCGCGCTGCGCCATCGCGCGCAGGCCGATGCCCTCCTTGAGGTAGTCCATCTCGTAGAGGTGCTCGCGCCACTTGCGGTCGATCACGTTGAGCAGGACGTTGCGCTCCAGCTGGCGCATGGCACCCTCGCCCGCCAGTTCCTCGAGCTGCTTCTCGCGCTCGGCGTAGGCACGGTCGGCGTCGGCGACCAGTGCTTCGAGCAACTCGTCACGGGTCAGCTCACCGGGCTCGCCCACCGCATCGGAATCGACCAGGTCGTGGTGGTCGATGCCCACCGGGTACAGCGTCTTGAGCGCCTCCCACAGCTTGGCCAGATCCCAGTCCTCGGCATAACCCTCGGCGGTGGCACCGTCGACGTAGGCGGTGATCACGTCGACGAGCATGTCGTGGGCCTGTTCCTGGAGGTTCTCGCCCTCCAGGAGCATCCGCCGCTCCTTGTAGATGACCTTGCGCTGCTGGTTCATCACCTCGTCGTACTTGAGGACGTTCTTGCGGACCTCGAAGTTCTGCTGCTCGACCTGGGTCTGCGCGCTCTTGATCGCGCGGGTCACCATCTTGGCCTCGATCGGCACATCGTCGGGCAGGTTCAGCCTGGTCAGCAGCGACTCCAGGGTCGCGCCGTTGAACCGTCGCATCAACTCGTCACCCAGCGACAGGTAGAACCGGGACTCGCCTGGGTCGCCCTGGCGGCCCGAGCGGCCGCGCAGCTGGTTGTCGATACGCCGGGACTCATGACGCTCGGTGCCCAGCACATACAGCCCACCGGCCTCGGTGACCTTCTCGGCCTCCTTGTTGGCCTCTTCCTTGATGGCCGTGAGGGTGTCGTCCCAGGCGGCCTCGTACTCCTCCGGGGTCTCCACCGGATCCAGGCCCTTTTCGCGCAGCCGCTTGTCGGCCAGGAAGTCGGCGTTGCCGCCGAGCACGATGTCCGTACCACGACCGGCCATGTTGGTGGCGACCGTGATGGCGCCGAGCCGGCCGGCCTCGGCGATGATGTTCGCCTCCTGCTCGTGGTACTTCGCGTTCAGGACGTTGTGCGGAATCTTGCGCTTGGTGAACTGCCGCGACAGGTACTCGGAGCGCTCGACGCTGGTGGTACCGATCAGCACCGGCTGACCCTTTTCATAGCGCTCGGACACGTCGTCGACGACCGCGATGTACTTGGCTTCCTCGGTCTTGTAGATCAGGTCGCCCTGATCGGCACGGACCATCGGCTTGTTGGTGGGGATCGGCACCACACCCAGCTTGTAGATCTCGTGCAGCTCGGCGGCCTCGGTCTCGGCCGTACCGGTCATGCCGGACAGCTTGTCGTAGAGCCGGAAGTAGTTCTGCAGCGTGATGGTGGCCAGTGTCTGGTTCTCGGCCTTGATCTCGACGTGCTCTTTGGCCTCGATCGCCTGGTGCATGCCCTCGTTGTAGCGGCGTCCCAGCAGAACACGGCCGGTGAACTCGTCGACGATGAGCACCTCGCCGTCGCGGACGATGTAGTCCTTGTCGCGCTGGAACAGCTCCTTGGCCTTGATGGCGTTGTTCAGGTAGCTGACCAGCGGCGAGTTGGCCGCCTCGTAGAGGTTCTCGATGCCCAACTGGTCCTCGACGAACTCCACGCCCAGCTCGTGCACACCGATGGTGCGCTTGCGGATGTCGACCTCGTAGTGGGTGTCCTTCTCCATCAACGGGGCCAGCCGGGCGAACTCGCTGTACCAGTTGGAGGCGCCGTCGGCGGGGCCCGAGATGATCAGCGGGGTACGGGCCTCGTCGATGAGGATCGAGTCGACCTCGTCCACGATCGCGAAGTTGTGGCCACGCTGGACCATGTCCTCGGTGGAGTGCGCCATGTTGTCGCGCAGGTAGTCGAACCCGAACTCGTTGTTGGTGCCGTAGGTGATGTCGGCGTGGTACGCCGTCCTGCGCTCCTCCGGGGTCAGGCCCGAGAGGATGACGCCGACCTCCAGGCCCAGGAACCGGTGCACGCGGCCCATCCACTCGCTGTCGCGTTTGGCCAGGTAGTCGTTGACCGTAACCACGTGCACGCCCTCGCCGGACAGCGCGTTGAGGTAGGCCGGCAGCACCGCGGTCAGGGTCTTGCCCTCACCGGTCTTCATCTCGGCGACGTTGCCGAAGTGCAGCGCCGCGCCGCCCATGATCTGGACCTCGAAGTGCTTTTGGGACAGCACCCGCCACGCCGCCTCACGGGCCACCGCGAACGCCTCGGGCAGCAGGTCGTCGAGGTCCTCGCCATCGGCGATGCGCTTCTTGAACTCGTCGGTCTTGCCGCGCAGCTCGGCGTCCGAGAGCTTCTCCATGTCGTCGGACAAGGTGTCGACATAGTCGGCCACCTTCTTGAGGCGCTTGACCATGCGGCCTTCACCGAGACGGAGCAACTTCGACAGCACGCTATTTCCCCTGTGGGTTCGATGGATCCCGTGGGCGGGATCGCACGGGCTTAGTTGACGTCCATCGTAGGTGACCGGTCGAAGTCGCTGGTTCTGCTGGCGCGAAGAGACAAAATCGCACCCCGGAATGCTCCGAGGTGCGATTCTGCGCCTTCTGGCGGTCAGGCCAGACGGATCAGCCCGTAGTCGTAGGCGTGGCGGCGATACACCACCGACGGGCGGTCGCTCTCCTTGTCTTGGAACAGGAAGAAATCGTGGCCGACCAGCTCCATCTCATAGAGGGCGTCGTCGACGGTCATCGGCTTCGCCGGGTGTTCTTTGGTCCGTACGATCCGGCCCGGCTCATGGTCGTCGAGACCATCCGACAATCCGGCATCGGCCGTCGCGGTCGGCTGCTGCTCGAACAGCGTCTCGTGCGCGGTTGCTTCGGCCAGCGAGACCGGGGTCTTGTCGCCGTAGTGGATCTTGCGGCGGTCCTTGCTCTTGCGGAGCCTGCTTTCGAGTTTGCCGGCCGCTGATTCCAGGGCCGCATAGAAGCTGTCTGCGCAGGCCTCGCCGCGCACCACCGGGCCACGGCCGCGGGCCGTGATCTCGACGTGCTGGCAGTTTTTGCGCTGACGGCGGTTACGTTCGTGGTCGAGTTCGACGTCGAACAGGTAGATGGTGCGGTCGAACCGCTCCAGGCGCGACAACTTCTCCGAGACGTAGATACGGAAGTGATCGGGAACTTCGACGTTTCGACCTTTGACCACGACCTCTGCGTTCGGCTCCGGGGTGGTGTCGCCGACCTGCTCGTCGGGGTCGACCACCATGGTGGCGCTTGTGTCCGGGGAATGGGTTGACATACTCGGCAACTCGTTTCTCTCAGTTGTCACACGCGTTCACGCGTGCCCTACTTCTCAACGAATCGAGATGGTGCCGATGGGCCGAATAGTTTGCTCCACCCATCGGCGAAAGGTGTCGGGTACTCACCTCCTACCGTTTGGCAGTGAAGTGGCGCCGCGTTCCGGGGGCGCCGCCGTGAGTCGTTCACGGGTGGTTGCTGCCGACGGTAGTCCGTGTTCACCCACTCGTGCCACCAATTTCAAATACGTGTTCTCAGTTCTTCATGTGGGTTTGATCTCGGCGAAATGACGCGCGCGTCAGGCGTGTGAAATCGCCAGTACAACAGCCACGTCGGCCCCCGAAGTGGTAAGCATCCGCACCGATTCGGCCGCCGTGGCTCCGGTGGTGACGATGTCGTCGACCAGCACCACTTCACCCGCGACCGGTCTGATCAGACGCACGCGGCCGGCGATGTTGCGCTGGCGCGCGGCGCCCGACAGGCCCACCGAATCCCGCACCCACGGCCGCAGGCGCAGCGCGGGCACCACACCGACACCCGGTAGACCGGCGACCGCCGCCGTGGCGATCCGGCGGACCGGGTCACCACCGCGCCGACGCGCCGCGACGAGACGGGTGGGGGCTGGGACCAGCGTCACCGGCGTGCCGATGACGCCCCAGGTCAGCAGATGCTGCAGGCCGGCATTCAGCGCGCCGGCCAGCGGGACGATCAGGTCGCTGCGGCCGTGTTCCTTGGCCGCCACGATGGCGCGCCGGCGGATACCGGCGTGGCGGCCCAGGGCAAACACCGGAACTCCCGGATCGGTTCGCGGAGTGACCAGGTGCGGCTCGTCCTCGCCGACGCTCAGCTGCGCGGCACACGTCGCACACCACCTGGTCGACGGTGCCCCACAGCCACCGCACTCCAGCGGCAGGATGAGGTCGAGCATGCCGGCAGTCTGCGCGTCGGGGCCGACATCTTCGCCGGGCTCGGCCGGCGATTGAGCGCGGTGCTTGCCCGCCGCGCTTCGTCGCATGCCCGTCGCTTCGCCGTCGATTTCCACCGCAGGGTCGCGACGCGCGCCGCGGCACAGCCCACAGGTCGAAAATGGCGACAACTGCGCAGCCGTTCTTCGCCCCATCGCCGCCGATTTCCACCGCAGGGTCGCGACGAGCGCCGCGGCACAACCCTCACGTAGAAACCGGCACGGTGCGCGATGGCGCGGTGCGCGATGGCGCGGTGCGCGCCGCAGGAGTCCGCCGACGAATCAACCCGGCAGCACGGGCAACGAGCCGGGAACCATCAGCGGCCGCACCTCGACCCACCCGGGGTTGTCCTCACTGACCGATGCGGACAACTGCATCACCCCGCGCTGGTCGGCGACGTAGACCGTCGACGGATTCGCGGCCACCATGCCCACCGGGACCTGCAGATTGCGGCTGGGCCCGTCCGAGTTCACCCCGTCGAGATTCACGTAGGACACCGGGTGCGCCGGATCGGTCCGGCTGACCACGATGTCGTCGCCGGTACGCCACGACAGCGACACCACCGTGTTGCCCAGGCCGAAGCCGAGGCGCCGCGGATAGGTCAGCAGGAACTGGCCTTCCGGTGTCCGCTCGATCCCGGCCAGGATCACCTGCCCACCGATCACCATCGCCGCGCGGGTGCCGTCCCGCGACAGCTGCAGTTCGGTGATGGGGCCGGGATATCGGGTGACCACGGCCGCCGCGTCGACGGGGATACGGGCGGGCACACCGGACGCGTCGCGGATGGCGCGGACCACGTTGACGTCGTCGACCACCACCCACACGGCCTGGTCCAGCGACCAACTCGGGCGACTCAGGGTGCGGCCCTCGATGGCCATGGCGGTGGGGCCCCCGAGCGGCCCCATCCACAGCGAGGCGGCCGTCGCCTCCGGGGCATCGGGCAACACGACGACGGACGCCGCATCCTGACCATTGCGCGACACCGCTGCCGACTTCTGATTGGGTGCCGAACCGAACGCGCCGGGCACACGGGTGGTGCTCTGCCCGTCCAACGCCACCAGCGATCCGCCGACCAGTGCGTGCAGGCCGGCGGCCGCGCCGGGCACCGCCCCCGGGTCGGTGGCCGCGACGTCGGAGGTCTCCCAGCCGTCGGCGAACCGGTCGTCCAGCGGGGCACCGTCGACGTTGATCACGTAAGGCCCACTGATCCCGGCCCGCGACAGGGTCCAGATGATCTGTGCGGCGAGCAGTTGCCTGCTGTGCGGATCGGTGGTCGAGAGGTTCTCGAGGTCGATTCGGGCGCCGCCGTAGCCGCGCCCCACTCCGGTCTTTCCACCGTCGGCCCGGGTGACCGGACCACGCAGCCGCAATGGTGCGTCGAGCAGATTACGCACGGCCCTGGCGATCTCCGGGCGAGGTCCGGAAACCAGTTTGGAGATCAGTTCGGTGGCCAACTGGTCGGGATCGGACACCGCGACATAACGCGGGTCCGGTACGACCGTGGTTCCGGTCGGGTCGACGAAGTAGAGCGTGTTGCGCTTGTAGGTGGACTGAAACTGTTGCCAGTCAAGGAAAACCCCGTTGGGCAGCCGGTCGATGCGCCAACCGGCCGGAGTCTGGACCAGCTCGATCGGGCCGGGGTCGGGCAGTGCCCCCTCCCCGGTCTCGAACACCCCCATGTCGGACAGGGATCCCAGGATGTCTGCCCGCATGCTCACCGAAACCCGGTCCGCACCACGGGTTTCGACGAACACCACGCGGTCGAGCAGCAGTGCGCTGCCGGCATCGTCCCACGAGCTGGACGCCGACTCGGTGAGGAACTGCCGGGCCGCGAGGTGCCGGTTCGCGGGATCGGCGGTGGCCTTGAGGAATTCGCGCAGGAGAACGTCGGGATCCATGCCCGGCGCCGGTTTCGGCAGGTTCGGTGGCGCCGGCCGGTCGACGGTGCCGATCGCTTGAGGGGAGGACGAATTCGGAATTCCGGCGCATCCGGACACCAGAACTACCAGACCGACGACCACCACCGTCAGTAGGCGCTTCACACGTTCTCCTCCGCATGCTCGCGGTCGCGGTTGGGACGCTGCCGCGACTTCTGCTGCTGCGAAGCAGGTTTCAGCGGCAGCGGGCTGGTGGTCACCTTGTGGCCGCGCACCAGTGGCAGCGTCAGACGGAAGCAGGCTCCCTTGCCGGGTTCACCCCAGGCCTCCAACCGGCCCTGGTGCAGGCGCGCATCCTCGATGCTGATGGCCAGGCCGAGGCCGGTGCCACCGGAGCGGCGCACCCGGGACGGGTCGGACCGCCAGAACCGGCTGAACACCAGCTTCTCCTCGCCGGGACGCAGGCCGACACCGTAATCGCGCACGGTGACGGCGACGGTGTCCTCGTCGGCAGCCATCCGGATGCGCACCGGTTTGCGTTCGGCGTGGTCGATGGCGTTGGCGATGAGGTTGCGCAAGATCCGTTCCACCCGACGCGGATCCACCTCGGCGATCACCTCGTCACCCGGCATGTTGACGTCGAGCTCGACCTCGGCATCGGCCGCCAGGTGTCCGACGTTGTCCAGCGCGCTCTGCACCGTCGTCCGCAGATCCACCGACTCCACCGACAGCTCGGCCACGCCGGCGTCGTGGCGGGAGATCTCCAGGAGGTCGGCCAGCAGGGTCTCGAACCGGTCCAGCTCGTTGACCATCAGCTCGGTGGACCGGCGCAGGGCGGGGTCGAGGTCCTCGCTGTGATCGTGGATCAGGTCGGCGGCCATGCGCACCGTGGTCAGCGGGGTCCGCAGTTCATGGCTGACGTCAGAGGTGAAGCGGCGCTGCAGGTTACCGAATTCCTCGAGCTGCTGGATCTGACGGGACAGGCTCTCGGCCATGTCGTTGAACGACACCGCGAGCCGGGCCATGTCGTCCTCGCCGCGCACCGGCATCCGCTCGGTGAGGTGGCCTTCGGCGAACCGCTCGGCGATCCGTGAGGCGGACCGGACCGGCTGCACGATCTGACGGGCCACCACCAGAGCGATCGCCGCCAGCAGACCGAGCAGCACCACGCCGCCGGTCGCCATGGTGCCGCGCACCAGGGAGATGGTGCTTTCCTCGTTGTTCAGCGGAAAGATCAGGTACAGCTCAAGATTGGGCACCGACGAGGACGCCGGGCTGCCGACGATCAGCGCAGGACCGGAGAATGCATCGGTGGCGACCGGGGTGTACTGGTAGCTGACCTGTCCGGCCTTGACGAAGTCACGTAGCGCCTTGGGCACCTGTTGCACCGGCCCGGCCGCAGCGGCTTCGCGCGGCCCGTCGCCGGGGACCATGAGCACCGCGTCGAACGCACCGGCCACATCCGCTCGAGCGTCGGCCTTGCGATCGATCAGGGTGTTCCGGGCCAACTGCAGACTGCTGTCGAGCGACCGGCTCTCCTCACCGCCGACGATGCCGCCGACCGTGACGCGGGCCCGTTCCACCTCCTCGGTGGCGGCCTTGACCTTGACCTCGAGGATCCGGTCGGTGATCTGGCTGGTCAGCACGAAGCCGAGCACCAGGATGACGGCGAGCGAGAGCCCCAGGGTCAGCGTCACGACCCGCAGTTGCAGCGAACGGCGCCAGACCAGGCTCACTGCCCGTCCGAGCGTCCCCAATCCGCGCAACAGCGGACCAGAACCTCCCCAGCGGCCACGGATGCGGCGCCTGGAGCTGAAGATCACGGCCACCGCCGGGCGGTGAGCGTCACGGCGACGGCGAGCCGTCCTGTCACGGCGGTCCGGCCTTGTATCCCACTCCTCGAACGGTCAATACCACCTGCGGGTTCTCCGGGTCTTTCTCGACCTTGGCCCGCAACCGCTGGACATGCACGTTCACCAAACGGGTGTCAGCGGGGTGGCGATATCCCCACACCTGTTCGAGCAGCACATCACGAGTAAACACCTGGCGTGGTTTGCGTGCCAGCGCCACCAGCAGGTCGAACTCCAGCGGTGTCAGCGAAATCTGCTCGCCCTGCCGGGTCACCTTGTGGGCGGGCACGTCGATCTCGACATCGTTGATCGAGAGCAGCTCGGCAGGCTCGTCCTCGTTGCGGCGCAGACGCGCGCGCACCCGGGCCACCAGCTCCTTCGGCTTGAAAGGCTTCATCACGTAGTCGTCGGCGCCGGACTCCAGGCCGAGTACCACGTCAACGGTATCGGTCTTGGCCGTCAGCATGACGATGGGCACGCCGGAGTCGGCACGGAGCACCCGGCACACGTCGATCCCGTTCATGCCGGGCAGCATCAGATCCAACAGGACCAGGTCAGGCCGCAATTCGCGGACCGCTGTCAGCGCCTGGCTGCCATCGCCGATGACCGCGGTGTCGAATCCCTCACCACGCAAGACGATGGTGAGCATCTCGGCCAGCGATGGGTCGTCGTCGACGACAAGGATCCTTTGCCTCATGGTGTCCATGGTGTCACCCGATCGCGATAAAACCGGGGTACCACACGCGGGTTTCTCCGCTTTATCTGCTGCTTAGCCGCCCCGCCAAGGCCGCCGGGTCCACATCGGGGCCCGCGACCGCCCATCGGCCGCACCAGTCGGCGGCTGCCAGCGCGGCATACACCGCACCGGTGCGCTGTTGCAGCCCGCCGTCGCGCTCGTAGGCGTCCTTGGCGCGGTCGACCTCGGTGTTGGCGCGATGCTCGGCCCGCGCAGCAGCCAGCTCGGTCGGGACGTCGAGCAGAATCTGCCAATCCGGGCTGGGGAGTTCGAGACGGTCGAACTCGAGCTCACGCACCCAGGCCACCGCCTCCCCGTCGGCGCCCTGGTGGAGCCGGGCCGCGCTGTAGGCGGCGTTGGACGCCACGTAGCGATCCAGGATGACGACGTCATAGGCCGCCTGGAGATGTTCGATCTCCTCCCGGGCACCGGCGCGGTCGAGCGCGAACAGAGTCGCCATCGCGTAGACGGATTCGGCCAGATCGCCGTGGGCGCCGTGCAGCGCCTCGGCGGCCAGGTCCGCGGGCACCGAGCGGTGATAACGCGGGAACGCCAGGGTGCCGACGGAGAGGTGGTCGGCCTCGAACGCGGCCCGAAGGCCACCCGTCAACGTACGTTTGCCTGCGCCGTCGACACCCTCGATCGCAATGAGCACCCCGCGAGCCTAGCTCTGCGGCGGCCGTCGCCCCCCAATGTCACGCCAGAGTGGCGCCAGCCCTCGAGCGTCACGCTGGAGTGGCAGCTCGTTGGCCACGTAGCCATCGGTGATCGTGTTGTCCCGCAACGTCCCGTCTATGTCGAAGGCGATGGTTACCTGCTCCACTTGCCATCCCCTACTGACCGCTCAGCCAGCCGTACACCCGCAGACACACGGCCCCGAACAACAACAACGGGCCCGAGAGATCTGTCAGCGGAGTCGATCCCACCACCACGGTGGCCACCCCCGCGACGATCGCGAACACCAGGAACAGTAGGCGGACGGCCAGGAAGGTTCGCTCACGTAACACTGCACGCAGCGTCGAGCGCGGCACGCTGCGCACGAGCCAGGCGATCACCGCCACCAACCCGAGCGTCAGCAAGGCGGTGAAAATCCTTGGTACCACGGTCGGTTGGGAATCGCCGTGCGCGGCCATCACGGAGATCATCGCGAATGCCAGGAAGATGACACACGCCGTGGAAACGCGCAGTACGCGGATCAGCACCACCCCGATGTTGCGGCGGGCCAACGCGCCCAGTCCCGGGTCCAGCCGGCCCGCCCCGAGGAAGCCGTTGATCGACGTCGTCAACTTGCCCCACTTCAGCCTGGCGACCGCTAGATTGTGGACTGCCGAGGCGTGGTCGGGCTCCAGCCGCAAGGCTGCCTGGTAGTTGTCCTCGGCAGCGGTGGAACTCCCCAGCGCCCGGTGGATGTCACCGCGCAGCACCAGCGAGTCCACCGACTCGGGGTGCAACCGGAGAGCTTCGTCGATCACGTCGAGCGCCTCGCGCGACCGCCCGGCCTCGTGCAACAGGCCGGCGTAGGTGTAATGCACGGAATAGATGTGCGGATTCTCCGTGGCTGCCTTCCACGCCATCTGCAGCGCTTCCTGCCGCCGCCCCTGTCCGTTCAGTGCGAGGGCATACACGCGCATCACGTGTTCGTCGCCGGGAGCGGCGGCCAACGCCGAATACGCGGCCTGTGCCGCACCGTGGTAGTCCTTCAACCCCAGGAGCGCACGGGCGTACTGCGCAAGGAGTCCGGCGTTGTTCGGATCTTCGGCAAGCGCGGACTGCAACACTTCGGCGGCCCGCCGATAGTTCCTGGTCTCCAGATACGCCTCGGCGACATCGCCGGGGCCGGCGGCAGCCGACGTCACCGAAGTTTGTTCCGCCGCATGTACTTTGCGAGATCGTCGTAGGTGCCGTCGCGGTTGCTGAACTCCACGACGTTGCGTGCGGTCTCGAACCACGGCCCGGTCGACGGCCGGATCTGAGCCACTGCGGCGTCGATATCGGACATCTGAACGGGCCGCACCTGACCGCTTCGCAGGGATTCGGCCATCGCCAATTGCGTTGCGGTATCACAGATATGGGCCAGATCGGCGCCGGAGAAGCCGTCAGTACGTTTGGCCACCGACGCCAGGTTGATGCCCTCCACCGGCCGGTCCTGCAGATGCAGTTTCATGATTGCCGCACGCGCATCGACGTCAGGCAGTGACACGAAGATCATCCGGTCGAACCGGCCGGGCCTGCGCAACGCGGCGTCGACATCCCATGGCGCGTTGGTGGCGCCCAGCACGTAGACGCCGTCGTTGTTGGATGTGGCCGAATCCAGTTCTTCCAGAAGGGCGTTCACGACAGTCCTTAACCCGGCGGACCCGCTCAGTGCCGAACGACGATGGCCGAGCGCATCCACCTCGTCGAAGAACAGCACGCAGGGCGCGTTGCGACGCGCGTTGTCGAAGATCGACCGGACGCTGTGTTCGCTCTCGCCGAGCCAACGGGACAACACGTCGGCGATGCCGACCTGATAGAAGTTCGCCCCGAGCTCGCCGGACACCGCCTTGGCGATGAAGGACTTGCCGCATCCGGGCGGGCCGTACAGCAGCAGCCCGCCGCGCGCGGACACCTTGAAGGCCTTCATCAGCTCGGGATTGCGGATGGGGCCCAGCAGTGAGAGCTCGAGCTGTTTCTTGACCTCGGCCATCCCCGCGATGTCGTCGAGCCGGACCGACGTGCGCTGCAGTGCGTCGTAGTCGTCCTCGTTGACGGCTTCGGCGAGTTCGGAGACAAATGCCGGTTTGACGATGTCGGCGACCTCTTTCTCGGCCGCCGTCCAGTCGAAGCCGCGAGCGGGCTCCGCGGTTGCAGCGGGCGCTGACGCACCAGCCAGGCCGGCGCTGCACTGCTGCAGCAGTGTCACGGCCCTGGTGTTCGAGGAGTCCTGGGCCAGCACTGCGCTGCAATGTGTCAGCGCCTCGGCATAGCGGCCCCGTTCGACCAACAAAGCAGCCAGGTGCAGGCGCAACTCCGCCAGCTCTGGGCTGCGTTCGACAGCGGCAGCTAACTCCTGGATGACTGCGTCCTCAGCCATGTACACCCCCGATCGATCGCTGGTGAAAATCCTATCCGGAGCTCGACGCCGCTCCTGCGGGTAATCCGAGGGCCCTCCAAGGCGTCCGGTACGGTCGCCTGATTCCAGGAATCGCCGACGTATGAGGTAGCGGATGTACCAGAACACAGCGCTTGCTGCAGCCACCTTGCTGGACCTGCTGCAGCAGCGAGCCGCGACGTATCAGGACAAGGTTGCGTTCAGCTTCTCCTACGACGGCGACGACCAGAACCGCACCCAGCTGACCTACCGCGACCTGGACCGCCGCGCCCGCGCGATCGCGTCCACCCTGCAAGACCTGGGTGCCGCCGGTGAACGCGTCCTGGTGCTGTGCCGGCCCGGACTGGATTCCGTCGCCGGGTTCTTCGGCTGCATCTACGCGGGCGCTGTCGCCGTGCCGGTGCACGAGCGGTTGGCTCCACGCCTGTCCTCGGTGGTGCCCGACGCTCATGCGCGCTTCGCCCTGGCCACGGCCGAGACGCAGGGGAAGATCAAGGCTGCGATCGACGAGTTGGCCGAGGGGCGTGACCTGCGGTGGGTCCGCACCGATGAGGTGGACGGCACCGCCGCAGAGGGCAGCGGCTGGACAGCACCCGACCTCGACCCGGATGCGATCGCCATGGTGCAGTACACGTCCGGCTCCACCACCACTCCGAAGGGCGTCGCCCTGACGCACCGCAACCTTCTCCACAACATGGAGTCGATCCGCCAGGTATGGCACGGCGACGACACCGCAACCAGCGTGTTCTGGCTGCCGTCGCACCACGACATGGGGCTGATCGGCGGGATCCTCTCGATGATCTACGTCGGGTGCACCACCCATCTGATGTCGCCGTCTTCCTTCGTCAAACGGCCGATGGGCTGGCTGGAGGCGATTTCCCGGCTTCGCGCAACCTTCACCGCCGCACCGAACTTCGCCTACGACCGGTGTGTCGACGAGAGCACCGCAGAGCAGCGCGCGGCGCTCGATCTGTCCAGCCTGGCCACCGCCATGAACGGCGCCGAACCGGTACAGGCCGCCACGCTGGAGAAGTTCGCCGAGGCGTTCGCACCGGCGGGCTTCCGGCCGGAGGCGCTGTGTCCGGTGTACGGACTCGCCGAGGCAACCTTGCTGGTGTCCGGCGGGTCGGACTCCGCGCTGCCGGTCGTTGCACACGTCGATCGCACCGAACTTCAGGCGGATCGCGTTGTCGATGCCGAGCCGGGACATCCGTCCGCGGTCGCGTTGGTGGGGTGCGGCCAACCGCGAGGCGGCCAGCACGTGGTCATCGTCGATCCGTTGACCCACCGGCCGTGCGACGCGGACCAGGTGGGTGAGATCTGGATCGCCGGGCCGAGCGTCGGTTGGGGCTATTGGGCCCGGCCGGACGAGACGACGCAGACGTTTTCGGCGACGCTCCCGGACGAATCCGGCGGCCCGTTCCTGCGCACCGGCGATCTGGGTTTCCTGCGTTCGGGCGAGCTGTACATCACGGGACGCTGCAAGGACCTCGTCGTCATCCGCGGCGGCAACTACTACCCCAACGACATCGAGCGGACGGTGCAGGACTGCCATCCGACACTCGTCTCCGGCCGCGGCGCCGTCTTCGCGATCACCCCCGGCCTGGGGGCGGTCGAACAGATGGTGATCGTGCAGGAGGTGGCGCGCCGACCCGAAGGATCGGGCGACCTCTCCGCGGTGGCCGATGCGATCCGGACCGCGGTGACCGCGCGATACGGAGTCGAGCCGAACTCGGTTCTGCTGGTGGAACATCTGTCGATTCCGACGACGTCGAGCGGCAAGATCCAACGGGGCCGGTGCCGGCAACAGTTGCTCGACGACGAGATCGCGCCCGTGGCGCATTGGCGTAGGCCGTCGGCCCTCGACGACCTCGTCAAGGCCAGGGAACTCGAGGCCGCGATCCAGATCGCCGAGCTGATCAAGGCGGAGGCGGCCCGCCAGCAGGCCGCCAGCCAGAACTGAAGCTTAAAAGCTGACCAAGATTGTTAGCTGACCGCGGCCACCCGACCGGGTGGCCACGAGGTTCCACGTGCGAATCCGGTGGGCAAGGTCCGTGCACCGCCGGTACCGCGAGCGGCCGTTGCCGCCCATCCCCACAAAAATGACGCCGCACCGATATGCCTCGGCATCGGGCGCGCGCCCCAACCGAGCCGGATAACCGACGAACCGGCCGTGGACGCGGAACGGGGCTCAATCATATGAATTCTGTTGTCAGACAAATTTTTTGACAGACAACGAGCGCTCTCGTGACGTCTGACCAGCCGCTCGGCGAGGTGAATCAACGCCTCACCACAAGATCGTTCGCGACATAAGAAAATGTCTAATTATTAGCCCAAATCGGATTCGAGCCCGGCGAACAGCAGCTTCTCCCGCGACACCGCGTTGCTCGGCAGCGCCGAACCTTAAACTGGCTACATTCGTTGCCCAAATTTTGCATCCGCAACTACTTCGCCGGGCTATGGTCTGTCCGATTATTTACAGATGCGAAAGGAGATGCCGTGCATCTCGTTGCTCAGCCCCACACTGCCGTGGGTGCAAAGCAAGAAACCACCCGTCAATGGCTCACCGCCGCCGGCGTCGTTGTCGCCGCCGCCGGACTGATTGCCGCCACCCCGGGAATCTCCCCCGTCCCCGCCGTTGCCCAGCACGACATTCACGCCGATGCCGTGCGCCTCACAGCGGGTTGGGACCCCTTCGCGCCACTGCAAGCTGCCTTCGACACCGCGAAGGCCAACGGCACGATCTTGGGCGACAACTTCCTGTTGGCCCCGGGCGTCGGACTGCAGCAGGCGATCGCCAACCAGATCGGTTATGCCAAGCAGCTTTTCGATGACCCGTCGAGCTTCGAGGCCGTGTCGCAACAGTTCGCCGCCAATGCGATGAAGGTGGTCACGGGTCTCACCCTGATCGGTGCGGACGAGGAAACCAGGGACGCGGTGCTCAAGCACACCCTCGGCGGGATGCACGGCATGGCCCTCGACATGTTCCCGTCGTTCCTGGAGGAAGGGGTCGACGTCGAGACCTTCTCGGCGGTCATGAGTGTCCTGGCCTCGCCGCTGAGTGGCGTGATGATGGGGTTCGCCGGCCCGATGGTCAGCCCGGCGGTGGCGCTCCTCAACAGTGCCGTGGCGATCTCCAACGCCCTGCAGGCGGGCGACTCGACGACAGCGCTCTCCAGCCTGCTCGGGGTGCCGGCAGGAATGGTCGACGCCTTCCTCAACGGCGCCAACCTCAACCTCGATGCGCTGGCGCCGATGATCAACGATGCGGGCCTGATCAAGGACAGCGTCAGCATCGACGGGCTCAACATCGCGTTCGGCGGTCTGCTCACCCCGGGCTCCACCGATCGGAGCACCTACGAGTACACCGACGAACAGGGCAACAAGGTCACGATCCCCTCGGTCGGTGGATCGATCTTCAACAGCCTCGGCCTGGACATCAAGTTCGCCGGTATCCCCATCTCGGTCAAGGGTGAGGCCGTCGGCCCGATCGGCGCCCTGCAGGGGCTGTCGCAGACGGTCGGCGTGCTGCTCGGCAGCGGCTGGGACGACTACGACGGCAAGGGGAATGCACCAGCCCCGAAGCCCCCGCTGGTCGGGCTGAACCCGCTGGCATTCGGCGATCCGCTGAGCGACATCGCCGAAAGCGCAGGCGTCACCAAACTTCGTGAAGCGTTGAAGGGTGCCGCTGTCGAGAACATCGTCAAGAAGCTGCAAGGCCTCACCACGGGCACCGAGGAGGCCGCCGACCTGGCTGCCGCTCCGGTCACGGATGCCGACAGTTCGGTCACCGACAGTTCGGCCGCCAATGCCATCGCAGCGGCCACCGAGCTGACGCACACGACCGCGAACAAGACGGTCACGGTGGCGCTGGAGAAGCCGGCCGCCGTACCCGCGACCGCGGATGCCGCCAAGGCTCCGGCCGCCGCCAAGGTCGATACCGCTGACGAGTCTGGCACCACCGACGAGACCGCCGGAACGGCAGCGGAATCGGCGGACGAGGTCGGGACGGTAGCGAAGGCGACACCGAAGGCCCAGACCCGCCTGAAGGCGCCGTCGACCCGGACGGCCGACCCGACGGACAAGACCCCGCGCAGCAATCTGGTCAAGGGCGTCAAGGATGCGGTGAAGAACGTCCGCAACGGACTGGGCGCGAACAGCACCCGCAAGTCCAGCGAATCTGCCTCCAGCTCAAGCGGTTCGAGTGCCGGTGTGTCCAGCTCCGGTTCCGAATCCAAGAAGCCGGCCAAGAAGGACGCCGGCAGCAAGAGCAAGCACGACAACAAGAAGTAACTGGACAGCAGACGGAAAAATGCCCCAAATCGCTTGATTTGGGGCATTTTTCCGTCTGGTCGTGCTACCTCGGTAACTCAGTAGCGGTAGTGCTCCGGCTTGTACGGGCCGTCGACGTCGACGCCGATGTACTCGGCCTGCTCCTTGGTGAGCTTGGTCAGCGAGCCACCCAGCGCCTCGACGTGGATGCGCGCCACCTTCTCATCGAGGTGCTTGGCCAGGCGGTAGACCTCGTTGTCGTACTCGTCGTTCTTGGTCCACAGCTCGATCTGGGCGATCACCTGGTTCGAGAAGCTGTTGCTCATCACGAACGACGGGTGGCCCGTGGCGTTTCCGAGGTTGAGCAGACGGCCCTCGCTCAGCACGATGATCGACTTACCCGAGTCGCCGAAGGTCCACTGGTCGACCTGCGGCTTGATGTTCAACCGCGTAGCGCCCGACTTCTCCAGGGCCGCCATGTCGATCTCGTTGTCGAAGTGGCCGATGTTGCCCAGGATCGCGTGGTCCTTCATCGCCTTCATGTGCTCGAGCAGGATGATGTCGAAGTTGCCGGTCGCGGTCACCACGATGTCGGCGTTGCCGATCGCCTCTTCGACGGTCACCACGTCGTAACCGTCCATCAGCGCCTGCAGGGCGTTGATCGGGTCGACCTCGGTGACCTGCACGCGCGCGCCCTGACCGGCGAGCGACTCGGCACAGCCCTTGCCCACGTCGCCGTAGCCGCAGATCAGCACCTTCTTGCCACCGATCAGCGCGTCGGTACCACGGTTGATGCCGTCGACCAGCGAGTGCCGGGTGCCGTACTTGTTGTCGAACTTGCTCTTGGTGACCGAGTCGTTGACGTTGATGGCCGGGAACGCCAGCTCACCCGCGGCGGCGAACTGGTACAGCCGCAGCACGCCGGTGGTGGTCTCCTCGGTGACACCCTTGACCGACGCGGCGATCTTGGTCCACTTGTCCTTCTCGGTCTCGAAGCGCTTGCGCACCAGGGCCAGGAAGACCTTCCACTCGGCCGAGTCGTCTTCCTCTGAGGGCGGGACCACGCCGGCCTTCTCGTACTCGGCGCCACGCAGCACGAGCATGGTGGCGTCGCCGCCGTCGTCGAGGATCATGTTCGCCGGCTCACCCTCCCAGGTGAGCATCTGCTCGGCGGCCCACCAGTACTCCTCCAGCGTCTCGCCCTTCCAGGCGAACACGGGGGTGCCCTTGGGCTCCTCCGGGGTGCCGTTCGGACCGACGACGACCGCCGCGGCGGCATGGTCCTGGGTGGAGAAGATGTTGCAGGAAGCCCATCGCACTTCGGCGCCGAGAGCAACCAGCGTCTCGATCAGCACCGCGGTCTGCACGGTCATGTGCAGTGACCCGGAGATGCGGGCGCCCTTGAGCGGCTGCACGTCGTGGTACTCGCGGCGCAGAGCCATGAGGCCGGGCATCTCGTGCTCGGCCAGGCGGATCTCCTTGCGGCCGAATTCGGCCAGCGAGAGGTCGGCCACCTTGTAGTCGATACCGTTGAGGCTGTCGGCCTTCAACTCGGTCATGTAGAGCCCTCTTTCAGTCGTGATTGCTTGCACGCGCGCAGACGCGCCCGACGGCGACGCCACACGCAGATACCTCTAGCCTGCGGGCTCGCGGGACAGGCGCTCATGCGGAGTAACGGCAGCGGCGCTCTGACAGCTACGGGGTATCTATGACACCGTAGCGCTCGGCGAAAGGCGTCATGAGTCGGGCCAGGTCACCGGCCACGTCGTGGTCCGCCTCGGGCGGCATCGACACGTAACTCATCGCCAGGCGCACGATCGCCCGGGCCAGCACCCCGGCGTCTTCGTCACTGGCTTTCATCCAGCTGTTCTGAAAGGTTCCGGTCAACCGGGCAGAGCATCGGGAGATGATCGGGCCGCTGCCGGTGGTGATGATCTGGAGCAGGTCGGGCTTGGAAGCACCGGTGAGCAGCGAGATCACCAGCGGATCAGCGGCCGATTCCAGGAAGAACGCCCGGAACCCCTCCAGGAACGCCGCGTGCACCTCGCCGACGTTGTTGTTGATCGCATTGTCGACCGCGTCGACGAGCCGGTCCGCCAGACGCATGGCATAACCCTCGGCCAGCCCCTGCCGGGAGCCGAACTCGTTGTAGATCGTCTGACGGCTGATCCCCGCGACCTGGGCCACGTGCGAGAGCGTGATGGCCGACCAGTCGCGGGTCAACAGCAGTTCCCGCATGCCGTCGAGAATCGAATCGCGCAGCAGCACCCTGGATGCCTCCGCATAGGGGATGCGTTGTTTGTCTCGCGGCCGACTCACACGGGCGACAATATCGCTTTCCGCCCGTGTTTCGAGCCCGTCGCTCGAAGCCGTCAAGGCCGTGCGACCTCGACCATCTCGAAATCGGTCTTCGCAGCGCCGCAATCCGGGCAGCTCCAGTCTTCGGGGATGTCATCCCACCGGGTCCCCGGGGCGATGCCGTCCTCCGGCCAGCCCTTCGCCTCGTCGTACTCGAATCCGCACTGGACGCAGATGTACAGCTTGTACGGCTCGGTCATTTCACTGCTCCCATCGGTTCGAAGTCGATCTTCTCCCGCACCGCGCAGTCCGGGCAGCACCAGTCGTCGGGCACGTCGCTCCACGGCGTTCCGGCCGGAAAGCCTTCGCGCGGGGCGCCTTTCGCTTCGTCGTACACGTAGCCGCAGCCCGGGCACTCGTAGGCGCTCACGCGGCATCACCGGCCCCGTAGCGAGCCAACACCTTCGCCCGCAGCCGCGGCTGGATGTTCACCCGGGTGATGTCACCGTCGTAATGCTCCAGCACCCGGTGGTCCATCAGCTTGCGCCACAACGGCGGCAGGTAGGTGAGCCCGATCAGCGACGCATACCCGCTGGGCAGGTTGGGCGCGCCATCGATGCTGCGCAGTGTCTGATAGCGGCGCGTGGGGTTGGCGTGGTGATCACTGTGCCGCTGCAGGTGATACAGGAACAGGTTGGTCACGATGTGGTCGGAGTTCCAGCTGTGCACCGGGGCGCACCGCTCGTAGCGACCGCTGGCCATCTTCTGCCGCAGCAGCCCGTAGTGCTCGAGGTAGTTCACCGATTCCAGCAGGCTGAAGCCGTAGATGGCCTGGATGATGATGAACGGGATCAGCGCGGGTCCGAACACCGCGATCAGGATGCCGAAGAACACCACCGACATCGCCCACGCGTTGAGCACATCGTTCGACCAGTGCCACGGCGACTTGTCCTGCCGGCGCAACCGCTGGGCCTCCAACTCCCACGACGAGCGCAGACTGCCGAACACGCTGCGCGGCAGGAACTCCCAGAAGGTCTCACCGAAGCGGGCCGAAGCCGGGTCCTCGGGCGTGGCGACCCGGACGTGGTGTCCGCGGTTGTGCTCGATGTAGAAGTGGCCGTACCAGGTCTGGGCCAGCGTGATCTTGGACAGCCAGCGCTCCAGCGAGTCTCGCTTGTGCCCCATCTCGTGTGCGGTGTTGATGCCCACCCCTCCGAGCACCCCCACCGACAGTGCGATACCGATCTTGGCCGGCCAGCCCAGTCCGCCGTCGAACCCGAGCCAGCTGAGGTCGGACGCGGTGAACAGATACGCGCCCATGATGACGCTCGCGTACTGGAACGGAATGTAGACGTAGGTGCAGTAGCGGTAGTACTTGTCGTTCTCCAGCTGCTCCATCACCTCGTCGGGCGGGTTCTGGCCGTCGGGCCCGAACCGCAGATCCAGCAGCGGCAGCAGCACGTAGAGCAGGATCGGACCGATCCACAGAGGCACCTGGGCGGCGGTGTGCCAGCCGAGCTGGTTGAGCCCCCAGACCAGCGGCAGCATCACGAAGATCGCCGTCGGGGCGATCAGCCCCATGAGCCACAGATGCCGCTTCTTGTCCCGCCATTGGCCGACGTCTGCGACGTCGGGTCCATTCGAGAGTTCCGCCACCACGAGGAGCCTCCTTATGTGAGTGCTGTCACTGCGATGACTTGACTATAGGCACCTTCATGTCCGATGTCTAGACATTAGCCTATGTTTTGTAAAGTGACGCAGGCCACGAGGGATCCACAGTGGTCGAGCATCGATTTCAGCTACTGCGACGGCGTAGCCGCGACTTCCTTACCGGCAAGCGCGGAATGACTCCGGCCGTATACGGCGTACACCACCACCCCGATCACCATCCAGAGCAGGAACCGGATCCAGGTCAGCCCGGTGAGGTTGAGCATCAACCACAGGCACGCCAGGATCGCGGCGATCGGCAACACCGGCACCCATGGCACGCGGAATCCGCGCGGTAGGTCGGGCCGGGTCCGGCGCAGCACGATCACCCCGGCCGAAACCAGCACGAAGGCAAAGAGCGTGCCGATGTTGACCATCTCCTCGAGCCTGCCCATCGGGAACACCGAGGCGGCAATCGCCACCAGAACACCGACGATCAACGTGATCCGGACCGGCGTGCCGTGACTACCGGTGACGGCCAGTTGCCGCGGCAGCAGACCGTCCCGCGACATCGCGAACAGCACACGGGTCTGTCCCAGCATCAGCACGATCACCACCGTGGTGAGCCCCGCAAGCGCGCCGATGGAGATCACCTTCGCCGCCCAGTGCACACCGTTGGCTTCGAAGGCCGTGGCCAGGTTGGCGTGGCCATCGGGTGCATCGCGCAGCACGGTGTAGGACACCATGCCGGAAAGCACGACCGACACCGCGACGTACAACACGGTGACGATCCCGAGTGAGGCCAGGATGCCGCGGGGCACGTCGCGCTGGGGATCGCGGGTCTCCTCGGCGGTGGTCGCGACGACGTCGAACCCGATGAACGCGAAGAACACGATCGAGGCACCTGCCAGCACTCCGTACCAGCCGTAGTGGCTGCCCGCGGCGCCGGTCAACAACGAGAACAGTGACTGGTCGGCGCCGCTGGCGCCCTTGCCGGCCTCGTTCGGCGGAATGAACGGGGTGTAGTTGGCGGCCTTTATATAGAAGGCGCCGACGACGACCACCAACAGCACGACCGACACCTTGATGACGGTGATGACGAGACTGAAGTGTGCCGACAACTTGGTGCCGACCACCAGCAGGGTCGTCACCAGCGCAATGATCACCAACGCGCCCCAGTCGATTTCCAGACCGCCGAAATCCGCGATCCCGCCCCCGAATCCGAACACCGTCCCGAGGTAGCTCGACCACCCCTTGGCCACCACCGCGGACGCGACGGCGAACTCCAGGATCAGGTCCCATCCGATGATCCACGCCGCGAACTCGCCGAACGTGGCATAAGAGAAGGTGTACGCGCTCCCGGCCACCGGCACGGTCGAGGCGAACTCGGCGTAGCACAACGCGGCCAACCCGCATGCCACGGCCGCGATCAGAAAGGCGATCGAGATCGCCGGCCCGGTCAAGTTACCTGCAGTGGATGCAGTGATGGTGAAAATGCCCGCACCGATCACTACCGAGACACCGAAAACCGTCAGGTCCCACCACGTGAGGTCCTTGCGGAGCCGGGTCGACGGTTCATCGGTGTCGGCAATCGACTGCTCGACAGATTTGATTCGCCGAAGGGCAGACATTCCGTCATGCTCCCATCACGGTGGCGGTGAAACCGGTAGGACTCACAAACTTCGCCGAACCGTGCCATACCGCAAGAGTGGGGCGTACATCACACTCGGCGCCTATCGTGATACGGTCCGCGCATGGCTGAGCTCCCCTATTTCGACCTGCTGATCGACGAACGGCAGGACGGTGGCGAAACGGGCCAGCTATGGGAAAACCAGGTGCACTGGGGTTACTGGGAAGACCCCAAGACCGCCAAGGGCACCCGGGCTGACTACATCGCGGCCATGGAGCAGATGGACCACGTCCTGTTCGCTGCCGGAAAGGTTGCCGACGGGCAGAAGCTGCTGGACGCCGGTTGCGGGTTCGGCGGGACCATCCAGCAGGTCAACGGCACCTACTCCGACATGGACCTCACCGGACTCAACATCGACCCGCGCCAGCTTGCGGCGGCCGAGGCCCAGACCAAGCCCGTCAACGGCAACAAGATCGGTTGGGTCGAGGCCGACGCCTGTCAGCTGCCGTTCGAGGACAACTCCTTCGACCGCGTCCTCGCCGTCGAATGCATCTTCCACTTCCCGTCCCGCGAGAAGTTCCTCGCCGAGGCAGCGCGGGTGCTCAAGCCGGGCGGGTACCTGGCGGTGTCCGACTTCGTACCGACCCTGATGTTCTTCGGGAAGACCCCGATCTGGATGGCGATCCGTCCCCGGATCGCAAAGTCCTACGGAACGCTCGGGAACGTCCCCCTGCGGGGTTACCGGTCCATGGGCAAGCGTGCGGGGCTCGAGCTCGCAGAGAAACGCAACATCCGGAAGAACACCTTGCCGACATACCCCTTCCTGCTCAAGTTCTTCCGCGAGCAGGGGTCAGCGGACGCGCAGAAGACGATGATCGTCGGCACTCGCTGGATGAAGTGGCTGTCCAAGATCGGCCTCATTCAGTACCGCGTGTACACGTTCCAGAAGCCCGCCTGACCGGTAGCCGGATCGGCCTGCAACTCCTCGACTGACGCGGCGCCGGCCGCGGATACCGTCATGCACTGAGGCCGGCTGACGCGCCGCCGCCAGACCCGCTCAGGCCCAGCGGTTCTCCCCGGATACGCGAGGAAGGACGTTGCCGGCGGCAACGTCCTTCCTGCGCAAACGATTCGGGTTAGCTCAGAGGGTGGGCAAGAATTCGGCGAGCGCCAGGATCATGAAGACCACCAAGGCGAGTCCGATCAGACCGCCAGCGGGAATCATGGCCACGCACACCACAACCCACACAAAAAGCCGCGGCCATTCGAACGGCTGGTTGCCCATCACACCGCCGCGGCGCTCCCGGAAAGTGTGATAGGCCGCCCACACGCCCGCTCCGGCGGCCGCGCAACCGATGATCTTCAGGCCGTCCGGCGCCACCAGCAGGGCAACGCCCGCCATGATCGCTACGCCCGCAAGGCGTGCCGCCACTGCCGTGTGAAGCCCGGTCACGCGCTTGATCGCAGAGCCGCGATCCGGTTCACCGCGGTACCGCGGTAGTCGCCCGTCGATACCCAGCATTCGCCAGATCCAGCGCGACCACACCGTTCGCAGGCCCAGGTCCTCGGCTACTCGCCGAACATCGGCGGCCGATTCCGCCATCATCTGGCGCGACTGGTCACTCCGCCAGAACGCAGCCTTGAAAACCCGTCGCGGAACACCGAATTGCCGAGCAAACGTGCGCGGCGGCCCCATCATCTCCCCGATCAACCACCGCAGAAAGAATGGGAAGAGAATTGCGTACCACGCCCGCTTCCGCCGGCTGACGCTCTGCATTCGCTGAGCCAGAAGATCGTCGGCAAACGATATATGGCGCGCTTCCTCGGCCAGGTGAATGTAGGTGATCTTGTTCAGCAGCGGCGGCACGTGCGCCGCGCCACGATGCTGCAGCGTCTGCTGGAAATGCAGCGGCTGTTCACCGCACAGCACCCCGATGAAGTGAATCATGTTGGCATAACCGCCGATAAAGCCCAGGATCGGTCCGATGAACCGGGACCCTCGCCGCATTCCCGGCACGTCCTCGCCGGTGCGGTTGACGAATTCCTGGAACATCTGGATGTGATTGCATTCGTCGATCAGCTCGTGGAGCAGATACTGGAATACCGGCGAACCATTCGGCATCTTGCCCGCGTAATGCACCACTCCGCGAATCAACATCATTTCGAATTGGAGCGTGACCTTCAGGGTGTTCGCAGTTACCCAGCGCCCCATGTCGATACGGCGCTGCAAAGGCTGTTGGGCATACCATTCAGTGGCCGCGAGCGGAGCGCTGTCCGGGTCGAGCTGCCACCGCGGGTCGTCGTCGGCCAACGCGTTTTCGGGTGCATCCCAGTCGATGTCGACGTAGGGATCGAAGCGTCGACGGACCGTCGCACGAGAGAGGGCCTCCACCCTGTCGAAATAGAGGTCCCCCGTTGCTGTGCCGTCCGCGTCGCTGACCGTTGTCATTGCCCCATCCGTTGACTGTGAGTTTCCTTGCAGAGGGTATCAACTTGAGAGCCATATCACGCCTCCAGCCACAGGATTGTGCCATGAGTTGTTGCACGTTCGTTAGACAGGCCCACTGGGCGGGATCACCCGGCTGCGCCCCGCAGATTCGCTGACCGTACCTACAGCTCAGCGCAAGCGGCGTCCTACACCCCGACACCAACGAGCACCCTCACACCAATCGACGGCACGTGGCCCGCCGTTACAGTTGACGCTGCTTCTGATTTTTGTGCGCCGGGTGCCGTCGGCCCAGTACCGTGTCGAACAAATGCGCAGCTCATCAGGAACCCTCGCGACCCATGCCGTTGTCATCGGAGGCAGCATCGCCGGACTGTGCGCGGCCCGGGTCCTCGCCGATCACTACGACCACGTCACCCTCTACGAGCGTGATGAACTACCGGATCAGCCGGTCAATCGCAGCGCGATCCCGCAGGGCCAGCATGTCCATCTACTGATGGCCCGCGGCGCCCAGGAACTGGAGGAACTGTTTCCCGGGCTGCTTCACGACATGGCCGCCTCCGGCGTGCCGGTGATTCGCAACAAGCACGAGTTGATCCACTTCGACGCGGCCGGCCACGTCCTGGAAACCGGGCTGGACGACAAATACACCGCCTATGTGCCCAGCCGCGGTCACCTCGAATGGCAGATCCGCCAGCGGGTCAGCGCCATGCCCGGTATCGAGATCGAGCGCCGGACCGTCGCACATCCCCAGTACGATCCCGCGGCCGGGCGGGTGACCGGCGTCGTCCTCGACGACGGTGACGTCACGCCGACCGATCTGGTACTCGACGCGTCGGGCCGCGGCAGCCGACTTCCGGCGTGGTTGGAGCAGTGGGGATTCGAACGTCCACCTGAGGATTCGGTACAGGTCGGTGTCACCTACGCCTCGCACCGGGTGAAGATCCCCGACGGGATGATGCCCCAGAAGATGGTCATCGTCGGCGCCGTCCGAAACCGCCCGCTGGGAATGGGCATGCTGCTGCACGAGGACGGCATCTGGATGGTGACGGCATTCGGAGTCGCCAAGGCCGAACCCCCGCGTGATTTCGAGGGGGTCTGCGCGCTGGCCGACGAGCTGCTGCCGGCCGAGATCAGTGCCGCGTTGAGAGCAGGCATGCCGGTCGGCGAGTTGAACACTCACCGATACCCGACCAGCAAGTGGCGGCGTTACGAGCGGATCCGCAGATTTCCCAAGGGCATCCTGCCGTTCGGTGACGCCATAGTCAGCCTCAACCCCACGTTCGGGCAGGGCGTGACCATGGCGGCGCTGCAGGCTGCCAACCTGCGCCGGGTGTTGGCCGGCGGAAGGGACAACGTGATGTGGCGTCTGGCGTTCCGCAACGCCAAGACGATCTGGCCGGTCTGGCTGATGAACGCCGCAGCGGACCACACCGAGCACGGAGCGGTTGGTGATCACCCGTGGTGGTACCGCCCCGCGTACGAGATGTTCAACCAATTTGTCGGGGCAGCTGAGACCGATCCCTTTGTGGCCGAATGGTTTTTGAGCAGGACCAGCCTGATCGACAGCCTCTATCTGGTGCCGCCACCCCGCCTGATCGGACGTGCGATGCGCAACAACATCAGGCAGTGGTTCGCCGGACGCCAGAGTGAAGGCGGGAAGCCCGAAGCCCCCGCCCGTATGGAGACCGCTTCCGGTTAGATCCCGATCGTCACGCGGAACAGTTTGGTTGGTTCGGCCGCGGTCAGCCGGATCGGACCATCCTCGGCCGCCACCCACGCCGCTGCGCCCCGCTGCAGGGTCAGCTTGTCGTCGTCGGCATAGATCACGGCGGCGCCCTCAATGCACAACAGCAGCTGCGGACCATCGTGGTGGGAGTGCACGTCGATCTCATCACCGAGGTGCTCACCGTCGACCGTCAGCGCCGACACCGCGAATTCCTGCGCGGGCGTCCGATAGATGGTTTCCGTTCCGTCCGTGTCGGTTTCCGAGCGCAGCCGATCTTCCGGGGTCGGGGTGAAGTCCAGCACCCGCAGAAGTTCCGGCACGTCCACGTGCTTCGGGGTCAGCCCGCCGCGCAGCACGTTGTCAGAGTTCGCCATCACCTCGACACCGACACCGTGCAGATAGGCATGCAGATTTCCGGCGGGAAGGTAGATGCCCTCCCCCGGCCGCAGGCTGATGCGGTTCAGCAACAGGGAGGCCAACACTCCGGCATCGCCGGGGTATCGTTCACCGAGTTCCAGCACCGTCTTGACCTCGGCCGCGAATTTCTTTGCCCCGGAACGGATGTAATGCACGGCTCCGTCGAGAACAGCTGGCACCAACACGTCGAGATCGGGCTGAGGCGCAGTGATCCAGGTGGTGAACAGGGCCCGCAACCCGTCGGCATCGGACTGATCCGACAACAGGTTGATGAACGGGTCGAGATCCGAGACCGCCAGCGCACGCATCAACTCGACCGTGCGGTCTACCGGGCGGAATCCGGCCAGCGCATCGAATTGCCCCAACGCAACCAACAATTCGGGCTTGTGGCTGCGGTCACGGTAATTGCGGACGGGTGAGGACACCGGGATGTCGAGCCGGTCCTCGCGGTCGAAGCCCTCCCTCGCCTGCGCGGCACTGGGATGGGCCTGCAACGACAACGGCTCGTCAGCGGCCAGCACCTTCACGAGGAAGGGCAGCGCATCGCCGAATCTGCCGATCGCCACGCTGCCCAGTTGCCCCTCGGGATCGTCCTGGACGGCCTGCAGAAGCGACTCTTCACCGTGTTCGGTCTGCAGCCACGCCGGGTCCTGCGGATGTGCGCCGAGCCACAGCTCGGCCTCCGGATGGATTGTCGGACTGGGCCTTCCGGTGAAATCAGCGATTGCAGTGCGCGAACCCCAGGCATAGGTCCGCACCGCTCCCCGTAGCAGATGCACGTCTTATCCTCGAACCAGTTTCAAATATACGGCCGTCATCTCCAAGCGGACAGCCAGAACCGCCAGTTGTTGTTCCGGACGCCCCACCGGCAGGGTCGTCCCAGCCTGGTCCGGCACATCCTCGGCACCGATCATCGCGATGTCGTCGAAGCCGCTGACCCTCGCCCCCACCAGTTGTCGTTCGGTATCGGTGATCAAGGCGAACGTACGCATGCGGCGCGGTAGCGGTCCGTCGATCTCCTCGTCGTGGAACAGTGACCGGGTCGCAGGGTGGGCGACCGCGCCGCTGCCGATCGCAGCGAGAACGTCGCCCAGCCCGGCGGCGGCCACCACTTCACCGGCCAGCCTCAACATCACCGTCGCTCCGTGCCGGGCCAGCGCCAGAGTGGCCGGATTGTCGCCGGCCAGCACGATTGCGTTGTCCGTCATCCGTTCGGCCAGGGTCTTGGCCGGGTTGGTGAACAGATCCCGTCCGGCACTGTTGCGAAGCGCCTCGGCATCCAATTCGTCGGCCAGCGCGGCCAGATCCACGCGCATGCCGTGATCCACCACGTGGAGTGCGGCCAGACCCGCGGCCAGGTATCGCGTCAGTCCGAAGTCGTCGGGAACCCACAGCCGGGGCGCCAACACCACCGCGCGTCCGGCCGCGACATCACGCAACGGGCCCTCGTGCGGGGCCACGATCAGCACCCGGGCACCGCGACGCACCCCGGTGGCCGCCGCGTTCACCAGAGCCGGATCGCCCGGATCGTCACCGGCCACGATCACCACGTCGAGTGCCCCCAGCCACGGCGGGGTCTCGGCGGCCACCACGATCGGGGCGGCGATCGATGCGCCGAGCGCGGCGGCCAGCATGGCGCCTGCATTCTCGGCAGCGCCGTGACCGGCGACCCAAATCACCGTCCGCGGAGGATGATCGGCGCGCAGCGGGTCGAGCAGTCCTTCGGCCACTGCCGCGGCCGTCGCCCGAACCTGGGCGCCCGCCATGGCCGCCGCCCGCAGCAGACCGTTGCGGTCGGCGGCCAGAAGTCCGTCACCGTCGTCCAGGTCGACCGCGGCGTCCACGGCGTTCACGGCACCGGCTCGCTCACCCCACGGATCTGTCCCGAAACTCTGTCGACGAGTGCGGCGACGTCCTCTGCAGTGCGCGCTTCCACATTCAGACGCAGCAACGGTTCGGTATTCGACGTGCGCAGGTTGAACCAGCTGCCATCGCCGAGATCGACGGTGACGCCGTCGAGGTGGTCGATGGACTGGATCGAGCCGGAGAACGACTTCAGCACGGCGTCGACGCAGGCCGGCGCATCGCTGACGGTGAAGTTGATCTCGCCGGAGGCCTCGTACCGCTGATAGTCAGCCATGAAGTCGGACAGCGGGCGATCCTGCTCCCCCAGGGCGGCCAACACGTGCAGCGCGGCGAGCATGCCGGAATCGGCACCCCAGAAATCACGGAAGTAGTAGTGCGCCGAGTGTTCCCCACCGAAGATGGCGCCGGTCTCTGCCATCAGTCCCTTGATGTAGGAATGCCCGACCCGGGACCGCACCGGAGTGCCGCCGCGCTCGATCACCAACTCGGGAACAGCGCGCGAGGTGATCAGATTGTGGATCACGGTGGCACCGATTTCCCGCTTGAGCTCACGGGCGGCCACCAGTGCGGTCACCGCCGAGGGCGACACCGGACGGCCGAGTTCGTCGACCACGAAGCAACGGTCGGCGTCACCGTCGAAGGCCAGGCCGATGTCGGCGCCGCTGGCCAGTACGTGGGCCTGCAGGTCGACGAGGTTGGCCGGATCCAGTGGGTTGGCCTCGTGATTGGGGAAGCTGCCGTCGAGTTCGAAGAACAACGGGAGAATCGTGGCCCCAGGGATCGGCCCGAGCACCGCAGGCGTGGTGTGGCCGGCCATTCCGTTGCCCGCATCGACTGCGATGCGCAGCGGACGCAGCCCGCTGAGATCGACCAGGGAGCGGAGAAACGTGCCGTAGTCCGCCAGCACATCGCGATCCGAGATCACGCCGGCCGGGCCGTCGTGGGTAGGCACCCCCGAAATCACCTCGTCGGAGATCGTGGACAGTCCCGTGTCCTTGCCTACCGGTTTGGCCCCGGCGCGGCACAGTTTGATCCCGTTGTAGGCGGCCGGGTTGTGGCTGGCGGTGAACATCGCTCCCGGGCAGTCCAACAGGCCCGAGGCGAAGTAGAGCTGATCGGTGGAGGCCAGCCCGATGCGGACCACGTCCAGGCCCTGGGCTGTCACACCGTCGGCGAATGCGGCGGCCAGCGTGGGCGAACTCTCTCGCATGTCATAGCCGATCACCACCTGTGCGGCACCTTCGGCGCGGACCAGGCGGGCGAACGCACCGGCGACGTCGGCCACGAACGCTTCGTCGATCTGGCTACCGACCAGACCACGGACGTCATAGGCCTTGATGACATCGTGAACAGCCGCCGCTGGCCTAGACATATAGCTCCTTGTGAAACGGGATCGTTGGCGCCAGCCTAACCGTCGGGCGGCGCCGACACGTTCACTACTCTTGGGCCGGGCGTCGTCTAATCAGGATCTAATCAGGGCTCGTCCGGGCTAGTTGTCGGGGTCCGGCAACACCCGCAGGTGCCCGCGACGGCGGCCGTTGCTCTCGGCGGGACGCGCCTGCGGCGCCATCACCGCATTGGACCCCACACCGGTGGAGGGATCGGAGAATCCGGCCACCACCCCACTGTGGGGAACCGCACCCGGCTGACCTTCCCGCACCGCGTCGGCGAGTGCCACGAGGTCGTCCTCGTCGGGGTGGGTGGGCAGCGGGCCGGCATGACGGACCAACTCCCAGCCTCGCGGCGCCGTGATGCGGCCGGCATGGCCGACGCAGAGGTCCCAGGAATGGGGTTCAGACACCGTGGCCAGGGGTCCGACCACCGCCGTGGAGTCGGAGTAGACAAAAGTCAACGTCGCCACGGCATAGTGCGGGCACCCGGGCCGGCAGCAGCGACGGGGAACATTCACGCAACAGAGATTACTTTGGACGGTCGCTGTGCGGTGCCGGACACGCGCAGCCGCCGGGTGCCCGATCCCGAACCGTTACGATCATCGCCGTGGCCCAGCGAAACTCATGGCGATCGCGTCGCGGCCGCGATATGCGCGGACCGCTGCTTCCGCGCTCGGTTCCCGGCTGGCGTAGCCGCGGCGAGCGGTTCGACATGGCCGTGCTGGAAGCCTATGAGCCGATCGAGCGTCGGTGGGCGGCGCGGATCAAAGAACTCGATGTCGCGGTGGATGAGATTCCGCGGATGTCCCCGAAAGATCCCGAGGGCGTGCAATGGCCGCCCGAGGTCATCGCCGACGGACCGATCGCGTTGGCGCGGTTGATACCGGCTGGGGTTGATGTCAGAGGAAATGCGACCCGGGCTCGAATTGTCTTGTTCCGCAAGCCCATCGAGCGCCGGGTCAAAGGATCCGATGAGCTAGCTGACCTGCTGCATGAAATCCTGGTGGCACAGGTGGCCACCTATCTGGGAGTTGAACCGTCAGTCATCGACCCGACGATCGACGACGACTGACGTCGAGCGCTACATCGTGCGATGAGCGCTCCGCCGGAGAGCGTCAGATGATGCCGCGTTTGAGGCGGCGACGCTCCCGTTCGGACAATCCTCCCCAGATGCCGAAACGCTCATCGTGCGCGAGCGCATACTCCAGGCAGGCATCCTTGACTTCGCAGCCCAGGCAGATGCGCTTGGCCTCGCGGGTAGACCCGCCCTTTTCCGGAAAGAACGCCTCCGGGTCGGTCTGTGCGCACAGCGCACGTTCCTGCCATTGGTCGTCTTCGTCTTCCGGATCAACATCAATGTGTTCGGGAACCGAACTCACCGGAACCAGACTCAGTTGAGGACGTCCGGCCGCCCCCAGCGGTGTCGGTCCCACGTTGATGTGCGGTGCGTTGTCTACCGAGCCGAGTAGCCGATCGTCAAACCGGACCACATGATCGAAATCGCCGCTCTCATAAGACATTATCCCCCGCCTCCTCACTCGGTCTCGTAGATCCTAAGTGGAGCCCCACTACTGCGATGTGCGGTCACCCCATTCGAACAGTTGATCGAATCTCGGTCCGCGACACCGGAATCGGTCACCAACCGGGAAATGACACATCTGTGATTACACACGTGTTAGCTGCCAGGGTCAAGCGCCAGAGCGCGATTTCATACCATCTCGTAATGTCAAATCGGCGCGTCGCGACATCGGCGTGTCCTGCCCGTGACGACGTCGTTTCCATCCGCACGCCCTCAACGCCTAGGGTCGGACGTTGTGAAGATCACCGTTCTGGTCGGCGGCGTCGGAGGCGCCCGGTTTTTGCTGGGGGTACAGCACCTGTTGGGCCTCGGCCAGTTCGCCGGGACCGACAGCAAGCATGAGCATGAACTCACCGCGATCGTGAACGTCGGTGACGACGCCTGGATGCACGGCGTCCGCATCTGCCCAGACCTCGACACCTGCATGTACACACTGGGTGGCGGTATCGATCCGGAGCGCGGCTGGGGCCATCGCAATGAAACGTGGCACGCCAAGGAAGAACTCGCTGCCTACGGTGTGCAACCCGACTGGTTCGGACTCGGCGACCGGGACCTGGCCACCCACCTGGTCCGCACCCAGATGCTGCGCGCCGGCTACCCGCTGTCGCAGGTCACCGAAGCACTGTGTAAGCGCTGGTCACCGGGTGCGCAGCTGCTGCCCGTCACCGACGACCGCAGCGAGACCCACGTGGTCATCACCGATCCCGAGGATGGGGAACGGCGGGCCATCCACTTCCAGGAGTGGTGGGTGCGTTACCGCGCACAGGTGCCCTCGCACAGCTTTGCGTTCGTCGGAGCGGAACAGGCAACCGCCGCGCCGGGCGTCACCGAGGCGATCGCCGACGCCGATGTGGTGTTGCTGGCGCCGTCGAATCCCGTCGTCAGTGTCGGACCGATCCTGCAGATTCCCGGTGTCCGCGGCGCGCTGCGCTCGACCAAGGCGCCGGTGGTCGGTTACTCCCCCATCATCAATGGAAAACCGTTGCGCGGCATGGCCGATGAGTGCCTGTCCATCATCGGTGTGGAATCCACCTCACAGGCCGTCGGCCGGCATTTCGGCGCCCGGTCGGGCACCGGAATCCTGGACGGCTGGCTGATACACGAGGGTGATGAGGCCGACATCGAGGGCGTTCAGGTGCGCGCGGTGCCGCTGCTGATGACAGACCCGTCGACCACCGCCGAGATGGTGCGGGCCGGCCTGGACGTGGCCGGCGTTCCACTGTGAACACCGAGCACGGATCAGCCGGTCGGGTCGAGATCCTGCCCGTACCAGGGCTTCCCGAGTTCCGGCCCGGAGACGACCTGGCCACCGTTCTCGCCGAAGCGGCACCTTGGCTGCGCGACGGTGATGTACTGGTGGTCACCAGTAAGGTCGTTTCCAAGTGCGAAGGCCGTATCGTCACCGCTCCTTCCGACCCGGAAGAGCGGGATACTCTGCGGCGCAAGCTGATCGACAGCGAGGCAGTTCGGGTTCTCGCCCGCAAGGGCCGGACGCTGATCACCGAGAACGCGATCGGACTGGTCCAGGCCGCTGCCGGAGTGGACGGCTCCAACGTGGACTCGAACGAGTTGGCGCTGCTCCCGGTCGATCCCGACGGCAGTGCACGGGCCCTGCGCGAAGGTCTGCGTGAGCGACTCGGCGTGACCGTCGCCGTCGTGATCACCGACACGATGGGCCGCGCCTGGCGCAACGGCCAGGCCGATTTCGCGATCGGCGCGTCCGGGCTCACCGTGCTGCACGGTTACGCGGGCGCACACGATCGGCACGGCAACGAGCTGCTGGTTACCGAGGTGGCCGTGGCCGACGAGATCGCCGCCGCGGCCGATCTGGTCAAGGGCAAGCTCACCGCGATCCCCGTCGCGGTGGTACGCGGGCTGGAACTGCCCGACGACGGGTCGAACGCCCGTACCCTGCTGCGCTCCGGCGAGGACGACCTGTTCTGGCTCGGCACGGCCGAGTCGATCGAGCTGGGACGTAGCCAGGCTCAGCTACTGCGCCGCTCGGTGCGCACATTCTCCGACGGACCGGTTGACCACGCGCTCATCGAAGCCGCCATCGGCGAGGCGCTCACCGCACCCGCCCCACACCACACCCGCCCGGTGCGGTTCGTCTGGGTGCAGGACGGCGCCACCCGCGTCCGGCTCCTGGATCGGATGAAAGACAAGTGGCGGGACGATCTGAGCGGCGACGGCCGAGATCCCGAGTCCGTCGAGCGGCGCCTGAACCGCGGCCAGATCCTGTACGACGCTCCGGAACTGGTAATTCCGTTCATGGTTCCCGACGGTGCCCACAGCTATCCCGACGAAGCCCGCACGCAGGCCGAACACACCATGTTCACCGTCGCCGTGGGCGCGGCGGTGCAGGCCCTGCTGGTGGCGCTGGCGGTGCGTGAGGTGGGCAGCTGCTGGATCGGATCCACGATCTTCGCCGCCGATCTGGTCCGTTCCGAGCTCGATCTCCCGCCGGATTGGGAGCCTCTGGGGGCCATCGCAATCGGTCACCCCGCCGATCCGCAGCCTCCGCGCGATCCGGTGCCCACCGACGGCCTGCTGGTCGTGAAGTGAGCGCCGAGAGCCTGCACGCCTCCGCCGTCGAGGTGTTGACGCATTGGCAGACAGCCGATCCCGGTCAGGACACGCTGCGACATGCGATGCTGTCATTTCTGGCAGCCCGTCCCGATGCCTGCCTCCGGGCGTGCGTGCCCGGCCACATCACCGCCTCGGCGCTGGTCATCGACCACACCGGCACCCAGACACTACTCACCCTGCATCCGCGCTTCGGCCGTTGGCTGCAACTCGGCGGGCATTGTGAGGAAACGGATTCCGACATTCGCGCCGCTGCTTTGCGCGAGGCCACCGAGGAGTCCGGGGTCACCGGGCTGACCATCGATCCACAGCTGGCGGCGCTACACGTGCACCCGGTGACGTGCTCGCTCGGGGTGTCGACCCGCCACCTAGACATGCAGTTCGTGGTACGGGCGCCGGCAGGTGCCGAGATCGCCTGCAGTGACGAGTCTTTGGACCTACGGTGGTGGCCGTTGGAGGCGCTGCCCGAGGGTACCGACTTCGGGTTGACCCAACTCGCCGGCACCGTGACGGGATCCGCCTAGCCCGGCGCCTGCGTGCAGTAGGCCCGGCGGGCAGCGCGCAACGCAACCGCGGCTTGATCCGGAGCGGCGCCGTACTGGCCCGCCATCTGATCGATCACTGCCTGTGCCGGCGTACCGGTGTACAACAGGCGACACATCTGCCGGCCCACCGTCAGCAACTGGTCGTCATCGCCGGGAAACACCCCGCGCGTGGCGTTGAGGTAGGTGTTGTCTTCCCCGGTCAGCGGGATGGGCCAGGCCGCCGCCTCGGGTGCGGTGATTCCCAGAACCCCTCCGAACACCAATAGCGCTGCTATCGGCGCGACCGCCCTGCGCCGCCGTCCGTTGAACACGTTGAACATGGCCCTCCCCCTTCGACCATCAAATCCTAAGGCTCGATGGCGACCGGCAAACACACTTTCCGGCGCCAGAGGCCGCCGAAGTTAGGTAGTCGACTACTCAAGCGCTGCTGGGCCCGATCTCCCTACCGTTGATAAGCCACGGAAATACGGGTGGGAGGCACCATGAGTCTGCAGATCGAATCCCCTGCCGAAAACTCCGCCGGCGGCAAGAATGGCGACGAGCCGCCGGAGCAGCAGACTTCGAAAGTCGAAACCCCGCTGGGTGTCCGCCCCCGGGTCACAGAGGCTCTGCTGCTCATCTGCCTGACTGTCCAGACCGCAGTAGTTCTCTGGCTCGCGGTCTGGGACGCCACGCTGACCCGTTCAGCCTGGGATCTGTTAGGTGCCGCACTGCTTCTCGGTATCGGGATCACATGCGCGCTCGCGATCGGCGCAATACTGAGAAAATCGTCGAGCGCTTTCCTCACGGCGATGACAAGCCAGATCTTCGTGGTCTGTCTGGCGGCGTACGTGTGGCTCGTCGACGAGCGCAGCCCCGTCCGGCAAGTGATCGGCATCACCGGGACGGCGCTGGTCTTCGGCGCGGTCGCTCTCTTCTGGATGGTCTACCTGGCCAGGTACACCCATGGAGCGATCAACCGGGGCGCGGTGGCAGTCGTCGCATTGTTCCCGGTGTTGGGCCTGGTCCAGTTCTGGCTGCAGTCGGACTACCTGCCGGCGCGTTCACTTCCCCTGGTCGATGTACAGGCCGAACTGACTCCAGTGGGTTCCTCGGGTTCGATCATCCACCTGTCCGCCAACCTCACCATCCATAATCGCAGTTCGGTAGCGGTCGACATCCCGGCGGGTGTCATGCGGGTAAGGGCATACCCGTTCGGGGTCCCGGAGGAGCCTGCGACCACCAATACGGTTGCCTCGTATCTGGATCCGGTGGGAAGCATGATCGGCGATTATCGCCAGATCCCGGTCCTGCCCAGCGACTCCAAGTTGCTGTATGCGGGCAGCATCGGCGCCGCTGGGAAGTTCCTGACGCCCGGGTCCACCACAGGTGCGCAGATGATCCTCGATATCAACCCGCAGACTGTGCGGTTGGTCCAGATGGGTGTCAGCATCGTCGCCGTGACCCGCCGCGCTGTGCAGGACACCCGGACCTGCTACGAACCCAAGAAGTCATACACCGAGGACATTGAAGCGTTCCTGAAAGAGGCACGCCGGCTGCATGATTGGGTGGGTGGTGGCCAGGCGCTCTGCACCGAGACGCAATTCGCGGCCAGGGGTGCGATCGAAGAACTGGTCTCCGACCACCCGGTGCTGAGGATCTCCACCGTGGTGGACCACCCCGTGTTCACCACGCCGATGTTGGTACCGCTTCTGGGCACCAAAACCTCTCTCGACGATCCTGCGGGCGGGATGGACGAGGCCGCCACCATCGAAACAGCTACGCCCTCAGGAATATTCGGCGCCGGCGCCGAATATGCACCTGCCGACTCCGACTTGCACAAAACGGGTTGAGCGCCACCGAGACTACGGTTTCTGACGCATTTCCGCCGATTCTCGTCTCAGACGTCGGTGGAGTACCGGATGCCGCCGTCGGGGATGGACACCCCGGGCCACACCCTGGCCCCGCGCAACAGTTCGCAGCGCGCACCGATGTCGGCGCCGTCGCCGATCACGCCGTCACGGATCAGTGCCCGCGGGCCGATACGGGCACCGAAGCCCACGATCGAACGTTCAATCACCGCACCGGCTTCCACGCGCACCCCGTCGAAGATGACCGCGCCGTCGAGCCGGGCGCCCGCACCGATCTCGGCTCCGCGGCCCACCACGGTGCCACCGATCAGCAGGGCGCCCGGTGCGACCGCCGCACCTTCGTGGACCAGTGACTCACCGCGCTGACCGTTGAGCGCCGGTGACGGCGCGATCCCACGGACCAGATCGGCAGAGCCGCGGACGAAATCCTCGGGTGTGCCCATATCGCGCCAGTAGGAGGCGTCGACGTATCCGCACACCTTCAGCCCGTCGGTGAGCAGTCCCGGGAACACCTCGCGCTCGACCGAAACCGGCCGCCCCTTCGGAATCTGGTCGATCACATGCTTTTTGAACACATAGCAACCGGCGTTGATCTGGTCGGTGGGCGGGTCCTGGGTCTTTTCCAGGAATGCCGTCACGCGACCGTCGGCATCGGTGGGCACACAGCCGAACGCCCGCGG
The DNA here is from genome assembly GCF_058536225.1 of Mycolicibacterium arcueilense. Classification (NCBI taxonomy): domain Bacteria; kingdom Bacillati; phylum Actinomycetota; class Actinomycetes; order Mycobacteriales; family Mycobacteriaceae; genus Mycobacterium; species Mycolicibacterium arcueilense. The sequence goes on along the minus strand of NZ_JBZTYL010000007.1, from coordinate 741,216 downwards.
GTCACTGACGCGCACCAGATGCAGCGTCAGGTCGGCCTGGTGGGTGTCATGGGACTCGAGCAACGCGCCGAGATCGGCCGCCGACAGCACGTCACCGTTGAACACCATGGCCGTGTCGTAGCGCAGCTTGTCGGCCACGTTGGCGATCGCGCCACCGGTGCCGAGAGCTTCGGTCTCGGTGACGTATTCGATCTCCAGCCCCAGGTCGGAGCCGTTGCCGAAAGCTTCCTCGAAAACCTCGGCCTTGTACGAGGTGCCCATCACGACATGTTTGATGCCGGCCACCGCGATCCGGGCCAGCAGATGGGTCAGGAACGGCACGCCCGCCGTGGGCAACATCGGCTTGGGCGCCGAGAGGGTCAGTGGCCGCAGCCTGGTGCCTCGTCCACCGACGAGGACGACAGCGTCCACCTCCGCGGGATTGATCACGTCAGTGCCCTTTCGCCTGTTTACGTCGTGAACTACCGACCACCAGGCCCGCACGTGCTGCCAGCGCGCCCCGAATTGTCCACCGTAACGGCGCCTGCCAGGGCGCCGGGTATCGATCAGCCAAGAAAGTGTAGGTACTGCGGTGATGGGCAGCCAAGTTGCGCGCCGGGTCACGGCCGGTGGAGTGACCCTTGTGGTGCAGCACCTCCGCCGTCGGGACGTACACGTTCTGCCAGCCGGCCCGGCCGATCCGGTCCCCGAGGTCGACGTCTTCCATATACATGAAGTAGCGCTCGTCGAACCCGCCGACCGCGTCGAAGGCGGCCCGGCGCATCAACAGGCACGAACCGGACAGCCAGCCGACCTCGCGCTCGCTGGGGTCCTGCCGGTCCTGGCGGTAGGCCGCCGTCCACGGATTCGACTTCCAGAACGGGCCCACCACGGCATGCATGCCGCCGCGGACCAGGCTGGGCTGATGGCGCGCCGACGGGTAGACCGAGCCGTCGGGATCGCGGACCAACGGCCCGAGCGCACCCGCGCGCGGCCACCGCTTCGCCGCCTCGAGCAGCAGATCGATCGAGCCGGGGCCCCACTGCACGTCGGGGTTGGCGACGATGAAAAATTCCGGGCAGTCCGCATCCGATATCTGCTCGGCGCCGCGGTTGACGGCGCTGCCGTAACCCAGATTGCTGCCGGTTCGGAGCAGGCGCACGTTCGGGTAGCGCTTCTCGGCCTGTTCGGGTGCGCCGTCGGTGGAGCCGTTGTCAGCCATGACGACCGTCACCGGACGGTCGGTGGCCAGGGCGAGAGAGGCCAGGAAACGGTCCAGGTGTCGACCCGGCGAGTACGTCACCGTCACCACCACGAGCGGGCGGGCCGCATCCTCAGTCACGGCGTAGAGGGTAGCGGGCCAGACGGGCTCTCTTTTCCAACCGCTGTGACCAGGGCTTCCCGCCAATCCGGCAGCGGAGTCAGGCCGGCCTCGGCGGACCGGAGCCCGGACAGGACGGTGTAAGCCGGGCGGGGTGCGGGCCGCGGGTGCCGGTCGCTACCTACCGGGCGAACCCGCTCGGGATCTGCGCCGACGGCGGCGAACGTCGCCCTTGCCTGCTCGAACCTGCTGGTCGCTCCGGCGTTGGCGGCGTGCAGCACGCCGGGCCGGACGCCGCCGTCGGCGATCTGCAGCAGGGCCGTCACCAGGTCTCCGGTGTAGGTCGGTGACCCGATCTGGTCGGCGACCACATCCACCGGACCGTCGCCGGCGGCCAGCCTGCGCATGGTCGCCACGAAGTCTTTCCCGTCGCCACCGCGGTACACCCATGCCGTGCGAACGACGTACGCGTCCGGTTTGGCGGACAGCACCGCCTGTTCCCCGGCCAGTTTCGTCTGGCCATAGATGTTGACCGGCCCGGTCGGGTCGTCCACCTCATAGGGGGTACGCCGATGAGCCGACACGCCGAACACGTAATCGGTAGAGATGTGCACCAGCGCCGCACCGGCGCGGGCGCACGCCGTGGCGAGGTTGCCCGGGCCCACGGCATTGACCGCATAGGCCCTGTCCTGGTCGGTTTCTGCGGCGTCCACCTGCGTGTATGCCGCGCAGTTGATCACCACGTCGCCGGGTTCGACGAACCCTCGCACCGTGTCAACGTTGGTGATATCACAATCGGCGGAGGTCAGGGCCAGCACGTCACGACCCTCACGACGTCCCTGATCAGCCAATACTCGGCCGACCATGCCGCCGGCCCCGGTGATCACAATCCGTTGCGCCATGCGACCGAGTCTGGCACGCCGGTCCGCGTTACCCGGCTCACGTCCAGGCCGCAAGTAGCCTGGGCACGTGCGCAACCCCCTCCTCCGCTCCCTTGCTGTCGCCACGGCGTCGGCCGTGGTGCTCGGAACAGGGGTGGCCTGGTCCCAGATCCGCTCGTTCGAATCCGGCATCAACCACATCAGCTCGGCGGCGCTCGGCGGCGGTGGTGAGGACGGTGCCATCGACATCCTGCTGGTCGGGATGGACAGCCGCACCGACGCCCACGGCAACCCGCTGTCGCAGGAGGAGCTGGACACCCTGCGCGCCGGTGACGACGTCTCGACCAACACCGACACCATCATCCTGATCCGCATCCCCAACAACGGGAAGTCGGCCACGGCCATCTCCATCCCTCGCGATTCGTACGTCGAAGCACCGGGCTGGGGAAAGATGAAGATCAACGGCGTGTTCGGGGACGTCAAGCTCGACCGCATGAAGCAGCTCGTCGAGGTCGAGGGCGAGGATCCGGCGGTCGCCGAGCCCAAGGCCACCGAAGCTGCTCGCGAAGAACTGATCCAGACGGTCGCGTCGTTGACCGGCGTCACCGTGGACCATTACGCCGAAATCGGACTGCTCGGCTTCGCGCTGATCACCGATGCCCTGGGCGGCGTCAATGTCTGCCTCAAAGATGCTGTCTACGAACCGCTCTCGGGTGCCGATTTTCCCGCCGGCTGGCAGAAACTCAACGGCCCGCAGGCATTGAGCTTCGTTCGGCAACGTCATGACCTGCCGCGCGGCGACCTCGACCGGGTGACCCGCCAGCAGTCGGTGATGGCGTCGCTGGCCCATGAGGTGATCTCCAGCAAGACGCTGTCCAGTCCGGGGACGCTGGGACGGCTGCAGGATGCCGTGCAGCGCTCGGTGGTGATCTCCGACGGCTGGGACATCATGAATTTCGTCGAACAGCTGCAGAAGCTTGCCGCCGGAAGCGTGGCGTTCGCCACCATCCCGATCTTGCGTGAGGACGGCTGGAGCGACGACGGCATGCAGAGCGTCGTTCGGGTGGATCCCGACGAGGTCCATCAGTGGGTGTCGAGCCTGCTGCAGGACCAGGACCAGGGCAAGACCGAACAACTCAGTTACTCACCCGAAAACACCACCGTCGAGGTGGTCAACGGCACCGATATCAACGGCCTGGCGGCCGCGGTGTCACAGGTGCTCGGCAACAAGGGGTTCGTGCCCGGCGCCACCGGTAACCACGAGGGCGCCCCGCCCGCGTCCAGCCAGGTGCTGGCCGCCAAGAGCGATGACCTCGGCGCCCAGGCGGTGTCCAAGGACCTCGGCGGGCTGCCGGTTAACGAGGATTCGTCGCTGCCACCCGGTGCGGTACGGGTGGTCCTGGCCGCGGATTACACCGGCCCCGGCTCCGACGGCATGGATCCGACCTCAGGCGCGGGCATCGTGGATCCGGCCGCGGCCGGCGACACCTACAGCGATACCGGCGAACAGAGCCCGCCACCACCGCCGTCGCCGATCCTCAATGCGGGTTCGGACGATCCCAAGTGTGTGAACTGATCGTCCTCGAGTAAAACCAGAGGCTATGAGCACAGTCAGCGCTGCGATCCTGGATCCGTTGTTGGCCGCGGACCCGGCAGGCCCACGGATCACCTACTACGACGACGCGACCGGTGAGCGCATCGAGTTGTCGACGGTGACCATGGCCAACTGGGCCGCCAAGACCGCCAACCTGCTGCGCGACGAGATGGGCGCCGGCCCGGGGACCCGGGTGGCGGTGCTGCTGCCCGCTCACTGGCAGACCGCCGCGGCGCTGTTCGGGATCTGGTGGATCGGCAGTGAAGTAGTGCTGGACGGGGACGCCGACGTGGCTCTGTGCACCCGGGACCGACTCGACGAGGCCGACGACGCGGTGTCCGGAGGCGAGGTTGCGGTGCTGTCGCTGGACCCGTTCGGCAAGCCGGCGCCGGATCTGCCGATCGGGGTCGCCGACTACGCCACCGCGGTGCGGGTCCACGGCGATCAGATCGTGCCCGAGCGTGTACCGGGCCCGGCCCTGGCCGGACGGTCGGTCTCCGAGGTGCTGGAGTCGGCCCGCAATGCCGCTGCCACACAGGGATTCACCGCCGATGACCGAGTGCTGTCGACCGCGGAGTGGGCCACCCCCGACGAGCTCATCGAGAATCTGATCGCAGTGTTCGCCGCCGGGGCGTCACTCGTGCAGGTGGCCAATCCCGATGCGGGCGCACAGGAGCGGCGTCGCACCACGGAGAAAGTCACCCGCGGCTAGCACAACGTGCCCCGAAAAGCCCAATGGCCAGTTACCGCACGGCCTTTCGATGAAAGCGTGCACCAACTGGCCAGTGGGCGTCGGAACTACTTCAGCAGGGCGCGGCTCATGACCACGCGCTGAATCTGGTTGGTGCCCTCGTAGATCTGGGTGATCTTGGCGTCACGCATCATGCGCTCGACCGGGAAGTCCACCGTGTAACCGGCGCCGCCGAACAGCTGAACGGCATCGGTGGTGACCTCCATGGCCACATCCGAGGCCAGGCACTTGCTCGCCGCGGAGATGAAGCCGAGGTTGCCCTCGCCACGCTCGGCGCGCGCCGCGGCCGAGTACACCATCAACCGCGCGGCTTCCACCTTCATGGCCATGTCGGCGAGCATGAACTGCACGCCCTGGTTGTCACTGACCGGACGGCCGAACTGCTTGCGGTCCTTGGTGTAGGCGATCGCCGCGTCCAACGCACCCTGAGCGATACCGACGGCTTGCGCGCCGATGGTCGGGCGCGTGTGATCCAGGGTGGCCAGCGCGGTCTTGAACCCGGTGCCGGGATCGCCGATGATCCGGTCCCCCGGAACGCGGCAGTTCTCGAAATACAGCTCGGTCGTCGGGCTGCCCTTGATGCCGAGCTTGCGCTCCTTGGGGCCGACGACGAAGCCCTCGTCGTCCTTGTGGACCATGAACGCCGAGATACCGTTGGCGCCCTTGTCGGGGTCGGTCACCGCCATGACGGTGTACCAGGTCGACTTGCCGCCGTTGGTGATCCAGCACTTGGTGCCGTTGAGGATCCAGCCGTCACCGTCGGCCTTGGCGCGGGTGCGCATGCCGGCGGCGTCGCTGCCCGCCTCGCGCTCGGACAGCGCGTAGGACGCCATCGCCTCACCCGAGGCGAGCGACGGCAGCACCTGCTTCTTCAGCTCATCCGAGCCGCGCAGGATCAGACCCATGGTGCCCAGCTTGTTGACCGCCGGGATCAGCGACGCCGAGCAATCCACCCGGGCCACTTCCTCGATCACGATGCAGGCCGCGACCGAGTCCGCTCCCTGGCCTCCGTACTCCTCCGGCACGTGAATCGCGTTGAAACCCGAGGTGTTCAGGGCCTGCAGAGCTTCTTCCGGGAAGCGCGCATTCTCGTCGACGTCGGCAGCGTGCGGGGCTATTTCCTTCTCCGCCAGCGCCCGAATCGCCGCCCGAAGCTCCTGATGCTCCTCCGGCAGCTGAAACAGATCGAATGATGGGTTACCGGCCCAACCAGCCATGATCCTTCTCCTTCGCTTTCAGCTCTTGGCTTGTCTTGGATCAATCGTTGCGCGGACTGCACATCGAGTACATCGCCCTGCTACTTTTGGTACCCAGTACCATACCATCGGCACTCAGTACCACGAGAGGTGCACTCATGCCCGACCTGCCAAGTACCCGGGAGCGCCTGGTGAGCGCGGCATTCGAGCTGTTCGAGGAGCGTGGATACGAGGCCACCAGCGTCGACGACATCGCGACACGGGCGGGGGTGGGACGCACCACTGCGTTCCGTCAGTTCGGGTCGAAAGAGGCGTTGATCTTTCCCGATCACGAGGCGCTGCTGCGCCGCGCCGACGAGAGATTGTCGGCGGCACCGGCCGAAGCGCTGCCCGCCGAGGTCATCGCGGTGGCGACCACCTCGGTGTTCGAGAACTATCTCGCCGAGGGCGAGCGCGCGCGGACGCGCTACCGGCTCACTCGCTCGGTACCTGCCCTGCGCGACTTCGAAACCGCCGTCGTGTCGCGGTATGTCCGGCTGTTCACCAAACACCTGCGGACCGCGCAGGCCGAGGACTGGACGGCAGGCCTGCGCGCCGAACTGTTCGCCAACGCCGTCGTCGCCGCACACAACCATGTTCTGCGCCGATGGTTGCGTGGCGACGTGACCAACCCGCGGTCAGACCTGGCCGAGGCGCTGGCCGCGACCTGGCCGATCTACCGCGGTGGTAGCGGTCGCACCGCCGTTGTGGTGATGTCGACCGATGAACCGGTCGAGTCCCTGACGTCCCGCATTCGCGAGCTCATCGGGGATTGAATCAACTGTCGCCCAGCAGGCGATCGCGCAGGGCGGCGTCTTTCTCCAACACCATGGCTTCCAGATCGGCCTGGAATCTCACCATCCGGGCCTGCAGTGCGGAATCTGACGAACCAAGGATCCGTACGGCCAACAAGCCCGCATTGCGTGCTCCGCCAATGGAAACCGTGGCCACCGGCACCCCGGCCGGCATCTGCACGATCGACAGCAACGAGTCCATGCCGTCGAGACGGGCCAGCGGCACCGGAACGCCGATGACCGGAAGCGGTGTCGCAGACGCCACCATGCCGGGCAGGTGGGCAGCGCCACCCGCTCCGGCGATGATCACCTCGATCCCCCGGTCCGCGGCGGTCTTGGCGTAGTCGAGCATCCGCTGCGGGGTGCGGTGCGCCGAGACGACACCGACCTCGAACGGCACCTCGAACTCGGCGAGCGCGGTGGCCGCGTCGGACATCACCGACCAGTCGCTGTCGCTGCCCATGATGAGGCCAACCCTGGGGCCGTTACTCTGCGCCATGTTCATCCCATCCGTCGGTCCACTCGCCGTGCGACAACCAGTGCGCCGCGCGCACCGCACGCTCGCGAAGTTCATCCATATCCGTGCCGATGATGTTGACGTGTCCGAGTTTGCGTCCGGGCCGCTCGCCCTTGCCGTACAGGTGCACCTTCGCGTCGGGGATCCGCGCGAAGAGGTGGTGCAGGCGCTCGTCCATCGACATCGCCGGTGTCTCGGGAGCCCCCAGCACGTTGGCCATCACCGCGGCCGGGGCAATCGCCGAGGTGTCACCCAACGGGTAGTCCAGCACGGCCCGCAGATGCTGCTCGAACTGGCTGGTGACCGCGCCGTCCATGGTCCAGTGCCCGGAGTTGTGCGGACGCATGGCCAACTCGTTGACCAGCAGCGTGCCGTCGACCGTCTCGAACAACTCGACCGCCAGCACCCCGACGACACCCAGCTCGTTCGCCACTCGCAGGCCGAGTTCCTGTGCGGCCGAACCGAGTTCGTCGGACAGTCCGGGAGCCGGGGCATACACCTCGACGCAGATACCGTCGCGTTGCACGGTTTCGACGACAGGCCAGGCCGCCCCCTGCCCGAACGGCGAGCGCGCCACCAGCGCGGCCAGTTCCCGGCGCATCGCGACACGTTCCTCGGCCATCACCGGTACCCCGTCGGCCAGGTATCCGGCCACGACCTCGCGGGCGGTCGCCAGGTCGTCGGCCATCACCACGCCCTTGCCGTCGTAGCCGCCACGTACCGTCTTGATCACCACCGGGCCGTCGATCTCCCGCACGAATTCCTCGACGTCGGCGACCGAGGTGATCTCGGCGAAGCGCGGCACCGGGACACCGAGGCTGTGCAGCTTGCGACGCATGAGCAGCTTGTCCTGGGCATGCACGAGCGCCTGCGGCGGCGGGTTGACCGTGATGCCTTCGGCCACGAGTGTGTCCAGGTGTTCGGTGGGCACGTGCTCGTGGTCGAACGTCAACACCGTGGCGCCCTCCGCCGCCCGGCGCAGCGCGTCCAGGTCGGTGTGGGAGCCGATGACGACATCGGGAGTGACCTGCGCGGCGGATTCGTCCGGCCCGGCGGACAGCACCCGTAGGGTCTGCCCCAGCGCGACGGCCGCCTGGTGGGTCATCCTCGCGAGCTGGCCGCCGCCGATCATCACCACTGTCGGATTCCGCCTGCTCACGGACGAACGCGGCTTCTGGGGAGTTGTCGGCACGCACTCCATGGTGTCATGCGCGAATTCATGACTTCGTCATGACCGGCGCATTGACCTGCGGTTAAGGTCCGGGGCCCGCAACGATGCGGCATCTGACGGGCCATTTACGTACACTGCCTAGTTGTGTCCTTTGCCGATGCGACAATCGCTCGATTGCCGCAGTTCGTCCGTCCCTACGCCGAGCAGCATCACGAGCTGATCAAGTTCGCGATCGTCGGCGCGACGACGTTTGTCATCGATTCGGCCATCTTCTACACCCTCAAGCTCACGGTGCTGGAACCCAAGCCGGTCACCGCCAAGATCATCGCCGGCATCGTCGCGGTCATCGCCTCCTACATCCTCAACCGGGAATGGAGCTTCCAGAACCGCGGCGGCCGCGAGCGTCACCACGAGGCCTTGCTGTTCTTCGCGTTCAGCGGCGTGGGCGTGCTGCTCTCGATGCTTCCGCTGTATTTCTCCAGCTATGTGCTGGGCCTTCGGGTACCCGAAGTCTCACTGACCGTGGAGAACATCGCCGACTTCATCTCGGCCTACATCCTGGGCAACCTGCTTCAGATGGCCTTCCGGTTCTGGGCGTTCCGCCGCTGGGTGTTCCCCGACGAGTTCGTCGACAAGCCCGACCTGGCCCTGGAGTCCACACTCACCGGTGGCGGCTTCGCCGAAGCGCTGGAGAACCATTCCGAGCTCCACAAGCCCGCGACCGTGACGCCGCTGCGCACGCGCGGATCAGACGGGGTCCTCCGTCGCCCGGGGCGTCGCTCGAAGGCGCGTCAGCTGGGCGACTCGTCGGACCCCGTGTCGAAGAGTTCCTGACATCTCGGCCCCGACGGCAGGCCGGTCATCGACGGTCGAGCTGCGGGAAGAGCGTCTCGCGCGCCAGTAGCAGGATTGCGGCGGCTATCGGGATGGCCAGTAATGCGCCGACGATTCCGAGCAGCGCCCCCCGCAGCGACGATCACGTCACCCTCGGCCTCCGTGTGGGGTTGACCGACGGATTTGTCGTGGGCCGCGTCGGCACCGGCGGCCGATGCATCACGACCGGACATCGTCGTGGGGTCAGTCCTTGAAGGCGTCCTTGATCTTCTCCCCGGCCTGCTTCACGTTGCCTTTGGCCTGGTCCTTGTGCCCCTCGGCCTCGGTGTCCCTGTCTCCGGTGGCCTGTCCGACCTTTTCCTTGGCCTTTCCTGCGAGCTCTTCGGCCTTGTTCTTGGCCTTGTCGACGGCGCTCATGTGCTTCTCCTTCAAATCGGTTGGGCCACGGGTTCGCGGCACGGGAATGACCTAGCGCGGGAACGCGATTCGTCGCGCAGTCCCGCACCGGATACCCAACCCGGCGATATCTAACCCTTCTCTGGAGATCCGTGACCAGCTCCCGGCACACCATGGCGCGCAGCGACGGATGCAGCACTGTGGGTGTCGAAGACTTCGATGACCACGTCGCGGTCGCGGTACCTGCCGATCGAAATGAGCCCCGGCGTCGCCGCGATGACCCGGTTGGCCTCATCACCGCTGAGCGGATAGTCGGCCACCTCGTGACGCCAGTGCGCCGCTATCACGGTCGCACCGCGGGCCAACTGCGGACACTCCAGGAGGAGAAGCTCAGCCAGCAACTCCTCGTCCAGGTAGTACGCAACTTCCGAGAGCACGAGTAGGTCGAAAGGCCCTGGCGGCCAAGGATCGTCGAGAGAGCCACGCGTCAGGGTGACACGGTCCCGCGTTCCGTCACGGCAGCCATCGACACGCAGTCGGACGTCGGCGATCTCCAGCGCGGCCGCCGCCACATCCATTGTGGTGACATGATCGCAGCGCTCGGCAAGCAGCGCGGTGAGGGTGCCGATCGAGCAACCCGGCTCGAAGGCATGCCGATAGCGCCGGTACGGCAGCATCGACAGAGTGATCGCGTACTTGCGTTGCTCATACCAGCGGGTCGCCAGCTGCCACGGATCGGCCGAGGTCGCGTACATGCGGTCGAAGTATGCGTCGGGCAGGCGCGCCGTCACCGGAACACCATCTCTCCGACCGCGAGCAGCCGAGGCAACACGAACGGCGGCAGCACTGGGTCCGCGCCAGGCGCCAGTGGGTGGAACTGGCTGCGGAAGCATTGTGCGGCAACCTGCTTGAGGCCCACAGCGGAGGCCGTCAGTGGCACCGTGAGCGCCCGATCCCACGGCACTACGGAGTCTCCGGGTCTGGCCCAGTGCCACATCCAGACGGGGTACTCGAGCAGGACCGCCGCGGTACGGTACGCCGCCGTGGCGGCGGCCCGTCCGACGGCCTCGTGATCGGGGTGCCCGTCACCGCGCCACGTTGTGGCACACCAGGTGCCGGGCGGGCAAGCCTGGAGAATCCCGGTCAGCTGATCGGTGATCGAGTCCTGGTAGGCGGCAAGCTCGCCGTCAGGTAATGCGAGGCTGATCGGCTCGGCCACACCGAGAACCTTTGCTGCCTTTCTCAACTCGGCGTTCCTCGTGCGTTCCAGTCTGAATCTGTCGAACGGGGTGAGATCGCCTTGGGCCGCCCCGCCATCACTGACCGACACCACCTGGACATCGATACCCCGTTCCACCAGCAGCGCCGTCGTCGCCCCGAAGCCGAGGGTCTCGTCGTCGGGATGCGGCGCGACCACCACCAGCGCGGGACACGTGCTGAGGTCCAACTCGCCGAAGGAGCGGCCCCAGCTGGTCCAGACGTGGCCGGGGGTGCCGCCGCAGCTCAGCGGCCGTGACCCGAACCGCGGTGCGTTGCCGCACGATTCAGCGGACTCCGCGGCAGTCATCGGTGCTCCCCCGCCAGCCTTCCGAGCGCGGCGAGGTCACGCTCGGCGTGGCTCTGCCGCACGTAGATCGTCAGATCCGCGACGTGACGTGCGTGTTGGGCATCCTGACACAACGGCGCGGGCCCGAGTGCGCGGCCTGTGCGGGTGATCGCCGCGTCGACAGCGGTTTCGATGACGGCGCGGGTTCGCCGGGCCAGCAACTGGGCGGACCCGGACCGGTCGAACGGGTCGGCGTCGGTCGCGGCAGCCGCCGCGGCCAGCATCGCTTCGGCAGCCGCGATCGCGGCGTCGACAGCGCCGAGGTGGGCCAGCGCGTGCTCGTCGGCATCTCCGCAGGCGACGCGGCCGTACAAGGGTCCGGCGACCGCGCGGGCGGCGCCGAGCCAACACGCCGCGACGCCGATCGCGCCGTGCCAGAAGCCGGGACGATCCAGATAGTCGCCGGGACCACCGACGGGTACACCGAGCACATTGCTGAATTGGACCGAGCGGGTGTCACTGCCCGCCATGCCGGCATTCCTCCAGGTACTGGGCAGGGGCTGCACCCCGGCGCTGCCGGTCCCGATCGCGTACAGTCCGCGTCGGCCGTCGTCTCGGCGAGCCGTCACCAACGCGTGTGTGCAGAGCCCCGCCCCCGAGCACCACGGTTTGGTTCCTGACAGTCTCACTGTGTCTGTTTCGCCGGCTCCGGTGGCGTGGGCGCTGAGTACAGCCTCCGGGTCTTCGGCGGCCCACACCGCCCACAACTCGCCTGGCGCAGGCGGTTTGCCACCAAGCTCGTCGAGGATCGCGACCGCGTCGACGTGAGCTTCTGCGAGTCGCCCGGCGACGACGTCGATCTCCGTCAGCTCCGCAAGCCGCTGCCAGCGCCGCGCCGTCGCACCGGAACCTGGTAGTGGCAACTCCAGCCGACCTGACTCCAACCAGTTCCGGACCAAGCCCGCCGTCATGCGGAATCCCTTTCGGCCGAAGGGAATACGGATCGCGATAAATCGCGTAGGTAGCCGGCGAAGCCGCCGGGAGCGCGGCCGTTCCGCCGCGCCGACGTGGTGACCGACAGCGACGGGTCCCGCCGTATCCGATAGGAAGCCGTCTCGAACCTTTCGACCAATTCGACATCCTCGCCGGTCGTCAGCGGGTGGAAGCCGCCAACCCGCCAGTACGCGTCGGCACGGAAACCCATGTTGGCGCCATGGATGTGGTTGTGACCGTTGCTGCCCCGCAGATCGGACTCGTATGCATGCAGGTACCGCCGGACCAGTGCGGCGGGGTGATGCCGCCAGTCAGCCACCCGCACCACACCCAGCACCATGTCTGCCGCCGGCGCGGTCTGACGCAGCAGCCAGTCGGGATCCACTCGGCTGTCGGCGTCGGTGGTGGCGTACCAGACACGCGAGTCGTCGACGTGGTTGCTCAGCGAGCGCGCATAGGCAAAGCCGGCGGCTCGGCTGGCGCCGACGTTGCCCGCCTCGACACTGACGAAGTGGACGTCGCAGCCGAACTGGCCCGCCAACTGGGCGCTGCTGTCGTCACAGGAATCGAGGACGACAACGACCAGTACCGGCCCCCGCCAACATGCCGCAGCCGTGGTGATCCCGCGCAGGCAGCGAGGCAACAATGCAGCTTCGTTGTGGGCCGGTATCACCACTACGGCCTGATCGAAGGCGGTCTCCAAGTGGTTCGGCCGTGCGGTCATGGCTGATAGATAGCCATTTCCACCGATTTCCACACCCACTGGCCCGAGTGGCTGCGGCAACCGGCCGGGCCGTCACGCGGCGCAGTGTCAACTGGGCGACTCTTCGGAACCCAGGGTGTCGAAAACTTCGTGATACAGCAGTGAATGCACCTGTTCCACGCGCGGAATGTCGTGGAATTCCAGGGGATCCTGCGACGCTGATTCGATGATCAGTGTGCCGGTGCGCAGCAGCCGGTCGGTCAGCCCGTGGCGGAATTCGACGCTGTTGATCCGTGCGAGCGGGATGTCGATGCCCGAGCGGGTCAGCAGGCCGTGCCGGAACATCACCCGCCGGTCGGTGATGACGAAGTGGGTGGTCCACCAGTTCAGGAACGGCCAGACCATCAGCCAGCCGACCACGATCAGCCAGATCGCGCCGATCACGATGAACAGGACGTTCTTGGCGGTGGCCTGCCAGTCCATGGTGTTGACCACGGCTGCGACGAACGCCGAGGCCGCGGTGACCAGGACGAGGACGAGCACCGGACCGATCAGGCGTTTCCAGTGTGGGTGCCGATGCAGCACCACCTGCTCGTCCTTGGCCAGCACATTCTCCGGGTAGCCCACGGCAGAACTCTACGACTCCTCGGGGCGCAGGTGCGTGATGTCGCCCGCCGACAACGTGACCTGTTCGGTTGCGGTGTCGATGATCAGGCGCCCGAGATCGTCGACGTCGACGGCAGTGCCCACCAAAGTGTTGTCGCCGGGCAGGATCGCACGGACCCGGCTGCCGATGGTGACACTGCGGGCACGGTAGTCGGCTGCGAGCGAAGGATCGTCGCTGCGCCAGGCGCTGATCCGGGCGTCGAGATGACGCAGCAGGGCCCGCGCCAGCGGCGTGCGGTCCACGGTCGCCGTGCCGAGCTGGGTGAGCGAGGTAGCGCGCGGATCGGGTGCTTCCTCCGCGGTCATCGTCACATTCAGGCCGAGGCCGACGACGATAACCGGAGCCGGTGAGGCCACCTCGGCCAGGATTCCGGCCAGTTTTCCACCGCCGGGGCCCACCAGGACGTCATTGGGCCATTTCAGGCCGACCCGCGTCCCGGCAACCTCGGCGACCGCATCGACGGTGGCCAAGCCGGTGGCCAACGGCAGCCACCCCCAACGGTTCGGGGACACCGCCGAACCGTCGACGCCGAAGGACACGATCACCTGTGAGCGGGGCGGCGCTGACCAGTGCCTGCCGTGGCGGCCGCGGCCGGCGTGCTGATGCTCGGCGAACAGCACCGCGCCGGCGACGTCCTCGCCCGACGCCGCCCGCGCCAGCAGGTCGGCATTGGTTGATCCGGTCTCATCGACAACATCGACGCGCCGCCACGACAGGCCCTCGAGCCCGTCGCGCAAAGTCGTCACGTCCAGCGCTGGCCTTGTGTTCATCGCGGCCAAGCTTACGGGCAGCGCCTAGTGCGAGGCCTTCTCAGTGCCGAGCGCTGCCAGGTTGTCGGCGACCTCCTGGTGCCACAGCTCGTTGGCGTGTGTGGTGTCGACCTCCTGCTCGAAGCGGTCGGTCATGTCCGGCGTGACATCGGCGAGATCGACGTAGAACTGCTCGTACCACCGGCGGTGGTGGTAGACGGGGCCGTCCTCCTCGGTCAGCAGCGGATTGTCGATGCGGGCCTTGTGTTTCCAGATCTCGACGTCCTCCATGAAGCCGTCACCGAACGTCCGGCTCATCGTGGCCGCGAGTTTCTCGGCCTTCTCGCCGGGCAGTGCCGGATTCTGCTGGACCGCGACACCCCACTGCAGCACGAACGAGTCGTGCGTCACCGGGTAGTGGCAGTTGATCAGGGCGATCTCGACGGTGAAGTTTGGGGCGAGATCGTTGTGCAACCAGTTGATCATGTATGCCGGGCCGAAATACGTTGCTTCCGAACGCAGATAGGTGCCATCCCATAGTTCTCTGCTGGTGTAGTCCGGACGCGGCTTGGACTCCATGAACTGGCTCGCGGTGTGGCCTTCGATGACGTTCTTGAAGTACGTCGGGTAGGCGTGGTGGATGTAGAAGAAGTGCGCCATGTCGACGTTGTTGTCGACGATCTCGCGGCAGTGCGAACCTTCGATGAGAATCGAATTCCATTGCCACGGCGACCAGATGCCGTCCTCGTAGCCTTCGATGGTGGGCGGCGTCAGCTCGGCCGGTGGTGTCGAGCCCTCCGGGTCGTGCCAGACCAGCAACTGGCCGTTGACCTCGGTCGTCTCCCACTTGCGGGTACGCGCCAGCCGCGGTGTCCGCTTGGCATACGGCACCAGCTTGCACTTTCCGTCGGCACCCCAGCGCCAGTCGTGGAACGGGCAGGCCAGGTTGTCGTCCTTGACCGAACCCATCGACAGGTCACCGCCCATGTGCCTGCAGTACGAGTCGAGTACGTGCAGTGCGCCTGCGGAGTCGGAATAGACGACCAGCTTGGTACCGAAGGCCTCGATACCGTGCGGCTTCCCGTCCCGAAAGGTCTCAGCGAGGCCGACGCAGTGCCAGCCGCGCGCAAACCGCGTCATCGCAGCGCCGGTGTCGATTTCCCGGATGTCACTCATACGTCTTCCCTAACATGTCTTTGACCGCCAGGTGGCTGAACAGCATGCTCGTTCCGATCGGATTTCCACCGCCCGGATAGGCGGTGCCGCTCGGGGCGGCCATGGTGTTGCCCGCGGCATACAGTCCGGCGATCACCTGACCGTCCGCGTCGAGTACCCGGGCCGCGGTGTCGGTACGCAGTCCGCCCTTGGTGCCCAGGTCGGAGATGCCGAAAGCAGCGGCGTGGAACGGGCCCTTCTCGATCGGGACGAGTGGCGATGCACCGCCGGAGAACGCCCGGTCGTACGCCTCGTCGCCGCGACCGAAGTCCTCGTCCGAGCCGGCATCCACGAACCCGTTGAAGCGCGCCACGGTGGCGGTCAGGTTCTCGGCGGGAATGCCGATCTTGGCGGCCAGTTCCTCCAGGGTGTCGGCGGTGTGCCACAACCCGGCGTCGAGGTAGCGCTGCGTGTCGACCATCGAAACGTTGGTCGCCTTGACGGGAGGGACCTCCCCCTCCCGGTCGTCGTAGATCATCCAGTACGGCAACGTCATCGAACCGTCGGCCAGCCGCGGCAGGATCGCGCGGCCGATCCGGTCGTAGGCGGCAGATTCGTTGACGAAACGCTGTCCGTTCTGGTCGACGAAGATGCCGCCGGTGAACCACAGCGCGAACGCCGAGCGGCCGTCGGGGTGCGTCAGACCCGGGGACCACCAGGCCTGCTCCATGAGATCGACGTCGGCGCCGACGGCGATCGCCGCCTCGTGTGCGCGACCGAGGTTGGCCGGAGGCCCCATGGTGTCGCGGGCGACGCCCGGCACGCCGTATTCGCGGCGCAGTTCGTCGTTGCCCTCGAAGCCGCCTGCGGCGAGCAGTACGCCGCGCCTGGCCCGGATCGCGTGGCGCTCCCCGTCGGATTCGACGACCGCGCCGGTCACGGTCCCGTCGTCGACCACCAATTCGACCAGCGGGGTGTTGCGGCGAAGCGAGGTATTCGGGTACTGCTCAATGGCTTTCAGGAACCGGGCGATCAGCGCCCGCCCGCCGATGAAGTAGTCGTCGGGCTGTTCCGCGCCGAGCCGGTCGGCGTCGAGCGGGCCGCGCACCAACTCGCGCAGGTGCGGGGCCTTTTCCACCTTGAGCGGCCGGGCCGCGATGTGACGCTGGCCGTCGGCCCGGGCCTTGGGTGCCTTGCCGAAATAGTCCGGCCACGGCATCGGCGCGAACTTCAAGTTGTCGTCGGCTTCCAGGTACTCGATCAGACCGGCACCGCCGCGCACATAGGTGTCCTGCAGCTCGCGCGGCGTACGGTCGCCGACGACGGCGTGGTAGTACTCCAGCGCATCCTCGATGGTGTCGTCGGTCCCGGCCCGGGTGAGCACCGGGTTGCACGGGAACCACACCCCACCACCACCGGAATACGCTGTGGTGCCACCGAATTTGTCGCTGGCCTCGACCAGGATCACCGACAGCCCTCCGCGGGCCGCGGTGTAGGCGCCGGTCACGCCACCACCGCCCGATCCGGCGACCAGGACGTCACACTCTTCTGTCCACTTCATGCGGCCCGCCTCATAGATAACGCTGCCTCCCGTACTGCGCGAACTCGTCGTCCAGCGACTTTCTGTCATCGTCGCCCATGGCCCGGTACGCCGGTTCACCGCGTCCCGCCCACCGGTACACCACCTCGTCGGTGTGCCACCGGTCCTTCTGCAGTTCGCGTTTGAGCACCTTGTTGGACCCAGTGACCGGCAGGTTCTTGGATACCCGCAGGAACCGCGGAATTGCCTTGGTGCCAAGGTCATCCTGGTCGGTCAGGTAGGACACGAACGCCGCGGCGTCGAAGGCGGTGGGATCGGACACCTCGATCGCGGCCATCACCTGATCGCCCGAGCGCGGGTCGGGCACCGCGTAGACACCGGCCGCCACCACTTCGGGATGGCGCCGCAGAACCCGTTCGATGGTCAGCGCCGAGGTGTTCTCACCGTCCACCCGGATCCAGTCGCCACGACGGCCGGCGAAGTAGATGAACCCCTGCTGGTCGAGATAGCCGAGATCGCCGGTCCAGTACCAGCCGTTGCGGATCCGTTCGGCGTTGGCCTCGTCGTTCTTGTAATACCCCTCGAACGTGCGGGTGCCGAACTTGTCGACGATCTCCCCGACCGCGTCGTCGGGGTTGAGCACCCGGCCATGCTCGTCGAAAACCGCAGGCACACAGTCGTTCAGCGATTCAGGATCGACGATCGCCACCCCCTGATGCGCGGGCCTGCCCAGCGCGCCCGGGGGCATCTCGGGGGCCAGCACCACTGCCCCACCGCCTTCGCTGGAGCCGTAGCCCTCGAACAGTTCGGCGCCGAACCGGCGGCGGAATTCGTTCTGGTCATCGGGCGACGCCTCGGTGCCGAAGCCGCGGACCAACGGATTCTCGGCATCGTCGGGTTGTTCGGCGGTGGCCATCAGATAGCCGAGCGCCTTGCCCACATAGGTGAAGAACGTCGCGCCGAAATACCGCACGTCGGGCAGGAATCCGGACGCCGAGAACGACGGCGTCAGGCACACAGTGGCACCGACGGACAACGCCGGCGCCCACAGCGCCATGATGGCGTTGCCGTGGAACAGCGGCATGCAGCAGTACTCCACGTCCTCGCGCACATGGCCGAATTTCTCGGCGGCCGCATAGCCGATCCGGGCCAGCCTGCCCTGGCTGCAGATGACGGCCTTGGACGCTCCCGTCGTTCCCGAGGTGAACAGCAGCAACATCAGGGAGTCCTCGGCGACCCCGGGTGCGACCGCGGGGGCGACGCGATGCACGTCGAGTTGCGCCGCATGGTCCGGGCCGTCGACCACCAGGAACCGGTCCGGCGTCAACCCGAGGTCGAGGTCACGCAGACGCTCGGCACCCGCGGTGTCGGTGACGATCAATTGGCAATCGGCAAGCCGGATTTCAGCTGCCAGCTCGGTGGCGCCCCGGGTCGGGTTGATCCCGACGATCGTGGCCCCGACCAGTGCGGCACCCCCGAGCCAGAACAGGAAGTCGGGCACGTTGTCCAGCAGCACGCCGATGTGCAGTGGGCCGTCCACCCGCATCGCCTGCGCCAGCGCGCCACGTGCGGCGGACTCGGCGACCACCTCGTCCCACGTCCAGTCCCGGTCGCGGGTGCGCAGGCCCAGGTGTTGGTCGCCGACCCGGTCGAGCAGCAGCGATGCGACGTCGGTCCGAGCGTCAGGCATTGGCTTGGGCGGCGGCGCGCTTCTGGTCGATGTAGGCCTGCGGCAGGTCTTCCTCGCTCAGCTTGGTCACGCTGACCGGCCCGGTCTGGTAGGCGTCCTCACCGATGATCAGGCCGTCGGCGTCGATCGGCCAGTTGATGAGCTGACGGAACAGCAGCAGGTAATCGCCGGCCGGGTCGTCGACCTCGACACCGATCGCCTGGGCGGCGGCGCCCGGGTAGATCATCTTCATCCAGCCTTCAGTCATCACCAGATCATCGTCGACGGCGAGGCGATCGATCTCGAAAACGAGATGGTTGGCGCCACTGGCCACGAATGCCTCGTAGTAGGCGCGCACACCCTCGGTGGTCTTGGGGCCCATATCGGCATTGGCGTACCAGAAGTGGTAGTCCGGATTCGGGGAAAGGGTCGCCATCAGGCGTTCCATGTCGGGCTCGGCCTCGGCCTTCATGTGCTCGAGAACGATGCTGAGCACCTGGCGGTGCCGCTCGTCGGTGGTGACGGCGAGACGCTCCTCCACCGGGACCCAGGTCCTGGTCGGGTCGATGACGGCCATGGCGGCCTCCTTGTCTGTTGTGAGCTCGTGTGGGCTGCACCGCAATCTTGGCCAATGTGGTGACGGTGGTCACCCGCCACGCGTCGGTCTATTTCGCCGATTCGCCCGACGAGTGTCGGGTCGGCCCCGGCCTGGGCCGCGAGAGCAATGCCCCGGCCGCACTTCTGACGATCTATTTCGCCGAGATTGAACCCAGGGACAAAGTCGCGCCACTTTTTGTCCCTGAGTTCAATCTCCGTGCCGTGCCGCGACGTTCCACACGCCTACAGCAGGTCCGCATCGGCAAGTTCGGCCGAGGACATCGCGATCCGCCGCACCATGAGCACCAACGTGCCCAGGAAGCGGTCCACGGGATCCTCGAAATCCCATCCCATCGCGGCCTGCACACGCGCCAGCCGCGCCGCGACGGTGCTGTGGTGCACGTGCAGTTCGGCGGCGGTCCGCCGCAACGAGCCGTACACGAAGAACGCCTCGGTGGTCTGCACGTCGAGGTCCCCGGCAGGCGATGACGCAATCTCGTTGATACGGGCCACATCTCGGTTGCGACGCACCCGGTCGATCGGCAGGTCGGCCAGAAGTTCCAGCGAGCTCAACCGCTCGTAGGCCACCACCCGCCTGCCGAAACCCGTTGATGACGCGAACCGCAACGCGCGCACGGCTTCATGCCACGAGGTCGACGCGCTGAATGCGTTTCCCACGGAGCCGATTCCGACCCACGGTCCAGACGCGGTGCCGACGTTCACCACCGTCGGAAACTGCTCGACGATGACGCGCTCCAGGCGGTCCGAGAACTCACGCATGTCGAACGATCCCTGACACACGATGGCCGTCGCATTACCGATCACGGCGGACCGCACCGCCGGCGCGGGCAACTCGCCAGTGATGAGCCGCACCGTCTCCCGCGGCGAATGCCCCGATGCCGCCAGCACAAATGTCGGCCGGCTCTCGTCCAGCCCCAGCAGTCGGATCGCCCGGGCCCGGTCTTCACGGTGCTCTTTGGCCGACAGCACGACCTCGAGCAGTGCCGGGTCCCCCAGGTGCGGAGTCCCGCTCACCCCGGTCCGCGCCGCGACCCGACCCAGTACCCGTCGCAGCCGGTCCAGCAGCACCTCGTCCAGCGGATGCCCGGATCCGTGGCGTTCCACCCAGACGAGCGTCTCGTGCTGATCAGATGCCGGCGCGGCGGTGTCGTCGATCGGATCGAGCCGTCCCGACGCGTCGTAGCGGACTCCGGTGCCGCCGGGCCAGCGGACCCCGACCGGGCATCCTGCCGTCAAGGCGGCAAACCGCACGGCGGCGTCGGCGTTGACCTCCTGCTCCTCCAGCTCGTCGAACTGCGCGATGAGCCGCAGCACCGATGCGGGGTCGGTGCCCAGTTCGGACAGCACCAGCGGCCCGGGGGTCATGGTCGAGAGCGTAGGCCCACGGCTCGGCGGGTCCTCAGGCGAGTGCCACCCGCCTGACGTCCGCCCGATTCTGTCGGTACCACGCCAGGGTCTGCTCGATCCCGTCCTGCAGCGAAATCGACGGTTGCCAACCGCTGTCCCGCAAGGTGCTGATGTCCAGCAGCTTGCGGGGGGTGCCATCGGGCTTGCCGGTGTCCCAGGCCGTCTCGCCCTCGTATCCCACTGCGGAGGCGACGAGCTGCGCTGTTTCTCGGATCGAGTGGTCTATCCCGGTGCCCACGTTGACCTGTTGTGGCCCGTCGAACTGCTGAAGCAGATGTAGACAGGCCGACGCCATGTCGTCGACGTGCATGAACTCACGACGCACAGTGCCGGTGCCCCAGTTCGTCACCGTGGACTTGCCCAACTCGTTCGCTTCTTCGTACCGGTGGATCAAGGCCGGCAGAACGTGCGAGGTCTCGGGGGAGAAATTGTCTCCAGGCCCGTACAGATTCGTCGGCATTGCCGATATCCACGGCAAGCCGTACTGCCGCCTTACCGCCTGAACGGCCACGATTCCGGCGATCTTCGCGATCGCGTAGGCATCGTTGGTCTCCTCGAGGGAACCGGTCAGCAAGGCATCCTCGGTGATCGGCTGTGCTGCCATCTTGGGGTAGATGCATGATGATCCGAGAAAGAGCAGACGCTGGGTGCCGTATTTGAGCGCCGCGTCCATCACGTTGGTCTGTATCCGCAGATTCTCGGAGATGAAGTCCACCGGGTAGGTCTTGTTCGCCAGGATTCCACCGACCCGCGCGGCCGCCAAAATCACCACCGGTGGTCGGGTTTTCGCGAAGAACTCGAATGTCGCCGTCCGGTCGGTCAGATCCAACTCGCGGTGCGATCGGCCGATGAGATCGGTGAACCCCTCTGATTGCAGCTTCCGGTGAATCGCGGACCCGACCATGCCCCGATGGCCTGCGATATACGTCGGGGCTGCGGGGTCGAGCGGATGTGTCGTGTTGACGACGTCATTCCCTAGCAATTTCAGCCCCACCCCGCCAAGGCCGGCGTGTCGATCCATGGCTTGCCGAGGCATTCGAGCTGCGCGATGTCGGCCTCCACCATGATCTGTGCGAGTTGCGGCGTGCGGACCGTGGGAGTCCAGCCGAGCAGCCGGTCGGCTCTGGTGGCGTCGCCGACGAGCGCGTCGACCTCGGTGGGACGCAGGTAGCGCTCGTCGAACCGGACGTGCCGTTCCCAGTCCAGGCCCGCATGTTCGAAGGCGGCGACGAGAAAGTCACGCACGGTGTACCGGTCGCCGGTGGCCAGCACGTAATCTTCGGGCTCATCGACCTGCAGCGTGCGCCACATGCCCTCGACGTATTCCGGTGCGTATCCCCAGTCGCGGATCGCGTCCAGGTTGCCGAGGTAGAGGTGCTCATCGATACCGGCTTTGATCCGCGCGGCGGCTCGGGTGATCTTCCTCGTCACGAAAGTCTCACCGCGGCGCGGTGACTCGTGGTTGAACAGGATGCCGTTGACAGCGAACATCCCGTAGGCCTCGCGGTAGTTCCGCGTCATCCAGTACGAGTAGACCTTGGCTGCCCCGTATGGCGAGCGCGGATAGAAGCTTGTCTCCTCGTTCTGCGGAGGAGGTGAACCACCGAACATCTCCGAACTGGACGCCTGGTAGAAGCGGCACGGAACCTTCGAGATCCGTACTGCCTCCAGCAATCGCGCAGAACCGATACCGGTGGTGTCACCGGTGTGTTCGGGTTCGTCGAAGCTGACCCGCACATGCGATTGCGCGGCCAGGTTGTACACCTCGTCCGGCTCGATGGTGCTCAGCAGGGTCACCAGCCGGGCGCCGTCGCTGAGATCGCCGTAGTGCAAGAACAGTTGCGCGTGTGGATCGTGTGGATCGACGTACAGATGGTCGATCCGAGCGGTGTTGAAGGACGAAGACCGACGGATCAGTCCATGCACCTCGTAACCCTTGTTGAGCAGGAACTCGGTCAGGTAAGAACCGTCCTGACCGGTGATTCCGGTGATCAGGGCTTTCTTCTTCACCTGATTCACTGCGTCTTCTCCTTAATCTCGTACACCCGTAAAGCATTGGGTGGATTTGCTTTTGGAGATCAGTACGCTCCCTGGCTGAGCAGCACTGCCCGCACGGTCTTGGCGATGATGACAAGGTCCGCCACCATCGACCAGTTCTCGACGTAGGAAAGATCCAGCCGCACCGATTGTCGCCAAGACAGGTCCGCCCGTCCGCTGACCTGCCACAGGCCGGTGATACCCGGCTTGACCAACAATCTGCGTTGGACGTCGCCATCGTAGGTTTCGACCTCCTGCCGCAGCGGTGGACGAGGGCCGACGACGCTCATTTCCTGCCTGAGCACGTTGACGAACTGTGGCAGCTCATCGATGCTGAGCCGGCGGAGGATCTTGCCCACCGATGTGACGCGCGGATCGTCCTTGATCTTGAAGAGAACTCCGCCCGGGGTCTCGTTGAGGCTTTGCAGGCTCTCCCGTTGACGATCGGCATCCGAGACCATCGTACGGAACTTCAGCATTGCGAACGGCCGGCCGTCGATGCCGATGCGTTCGGCCGTGTAGAACACCGGTCCCCGGCTGTCGAGCTTGATCGCGATCGCGGCGGCCAGCAGCACCGGCGAGGCGACAACGAGTGCCACCGCCGCGAAAACGAAGTCAAATGCTCGTTTCTCGAATCGTTTCGCGCCGTCGTACTGGGGCTTCTCGACATGCACCAGCGGGAATCCTGCTACCGGCCGCATCTCCAGACGTGCTCCGGAAACATCCATCACACCCGGCGACACCACGAGGTCGACTCCCATCGCCTCCAGGTCCCACATGAGCTTCCGGATTCCCTCGTAGCCGAAGTGGTCGCCTGTTACGGCTACCGTGTCGGCGCCGCATTCTCGGATGGCGTCCAGAACATACTCCTCGCCGCCCATGATCGGGATTTCCCGGTCACCCACGGTGAGACGCTCGCCCGCGGGCGCTCCATAGCCTGGAATACCCACTGCCACAACGTCGTATCCGGCGCGTGGGTCGCGGGTCAACTCCTGCGCGAGATAGGAGACCGCGTCGGCGTCACCGATCGCCATCACCGCCGTCTGATAACGCCCCGCCGCCCGCTGCTTGGCAAGGTATCGACGCCACATCCATCTGGTCAGACACAAGGCGACGGTGCCGGTGGGCAGCGCAACCGCGAGGTAGCCGCGCGCAATCTCAAGCTGAAGTAGGAACGTGATGATCGCGATGCCCCCAAAGCTCCAGAAAGACGCAGACGCAACGCGTTTGTACTCTTCGGCACCGGCCCCGGTCACCCGCGGCGACCTGGTTCGGCACAGCGAGAGCGCACCCAGCCAGATGGCGCCGAACAGTATCGAGACGAACGTGATGTATCCGTCGGTGCTGGAAAGGTCCGGGGCCTGCCCGAACCGGACGTATTGCGCCAGCACCACGGCCGCGCACACCACCAGGACGTCGGTGATCAGAATGTTGACCAGGTACTGCCGTTGCCATCGAGTGCGCTTGAACACTTCTCGCGGCATCGTGACGACGGTCATTTTTTGTCGTGCACCTCCCCGGCCCATGGCCGGCGGGAGTGCCTCGCAATCCACTGACACGCGCAACTGCGGCAATCTCTACAACAACAACCGCGCGACCCTGGGCGTAGTACATCGATTATGCGGTCCTCCTGCAATCTAACAGTTCGTCGTCGTTGCGGGCTGGGCAGGTTTGGCCAGAGCAGCACGAAACAACACAATTCAGCTCGCTTTTCGAGCACACGCTGCGAAAACGCATGCAGTGGCGATGGATGCTGTGACAACCCACACCACGACGTTCGACCACCGGCGGCTAACCTGATCAGCGATGGTGACCTCGAGTTCGGCCGGGAGTTGGCAGCTGCGGTGGATCGTTGTGGGCGCCGTAGCCGGAGCCGTTGTGCGCCATCTCATGATCCAGATATGGGACAGGCCCGCCCATCTGCTTCTGATCACCCTGATCGTAATGACGATCTCAGGTTCCGCGATGGGTGCTGTGCTCACTTGGCCGGTGCGCCAACAGTTTCGGCCCTTGACCTGGGGCGCGGCCGGGGCAGCGGCCAGCCTCAGTGGCTATAACGCGCTCGCGATCGACCAGCCGGCGCTGGGTGCGCTCGCGATGCTGCTGCTGGCGCCCGTATGCGCGTTGGCGGGTCTGTGCGGCGGCGCGCTGCTGGGATTGCGATTCGCCCCCGGGCGCGGCGAGGACACCCTGCCGTGATCACCGATCTGCTGCTGGTTGCGGCGGGGGCTGCGGTGGGCGCCCCGACCGCGGTCTACCTGTATCGAAATGCCGACAGATGGCGCATCATTGCGATCAACTCTGTCGTGTGCGCCCTGCTGGGTTGTCTCACCGCCCTACAGACAACGATGGATTCGCCGCCGCCGGTCCTGCTCGTCGGTGAGGGACTGCTGGTGACGGCAGCCCCCATCACCACGGTGCTGCTCCCCCTGGCCGCGATCGACCCGCGCGAGTACCCCTGGCAGATGATCCGGCGCACTGCGCGCACACTCGCGTTAACTGCCCTGTACTGCAGCGCATTTGCCATGATCGGATATCTCAGCGTCTATGTATTCGCGGGCGTCCAGTACAAGCTGAAGTGGTGACTCCCCGACTCACTCACACTTCTTCGACTCCATCACCGCCTTCCCCAACGCGAAGAACTGGTACAGGTAGGTGTATTCCCACGAGCCGGCAGACAAGCGGTATTCGCGTGGTACTGCGCGCATCACGGTGGAGTCTGCCGAGGACGAGAAACAATGCTCGAAGATGAAGCGAGCCCTGGGCAGGTGGTACTGCCACGAGGCAACCACCACGGTGGTCCAACCCCTTTCGCGGGCCAATTGCCGAATCAGCTTCGCCTCACCGAGGGTGGTGGAGGGCTTCGGCGGTATGCACAACACTTCGACACCTGGTGGATGCCGGTTGCACGCTTTCTTCATCACCGGATCCGATGACCGATATGGGTTGGACAACACCAACACTGGGGCAACGCCGTCGCGAACGAGCTGAAAACCGTAGTCCTCACGGCCATCGTGCTCGCCACCGAGCACGAATACCGCGTCGACCTTACGCAGATCGTCTTGCGGTGCGTAGCGGAACACGACCGTGCCGACCGCAGCCACGAGAAGCAGCAGCACCACCACGGCCGTGGCGACAATGGTCACGGCAATACGCACACGCCGAGTCAATCGTCCTCCCCCACGTAGGAGGCGGCGAGGTCGCGCGCGATCGCCTCCATGCTGAATGCCGCTGCTGCCGTCTGCCGTGCCGCAGCGCTCATCTGCTCCCGCAGCCGTTGGTCGGAGATCAAGGTGCGCATCGCCTCGATCAGAGCGTCCTCCGATTCGCCCACCACGATTCCGCTACCGGATTCACGCACCGTTTCCGCGAGTCCACAGCTCTCGGTGATCACCACAGGCAATCCGACCGACATCGCCTCCAGCACCGACATCGGAAAGGGCTCGTCGACCGAGGGCAGCACGTAGATGGACGCGGCAGCCATCCGCGCCACCGTACGGTCCGGTGACAACGCTCCCTCCCAACGGATCTCGTCGGACCCGGTATCGGATCGCGCGATCGTATCGAGAACCTCGGCTCCCTCGCCTTCGTCGGGACCGACCAGGGTGAACCGCGCATCGCACCCCGCCGCCAGCAGGCGGGCGGCCGCTTTCGCGAAGAGCACGGGACGTTTCCGTGCCTGCAGCCGCGCCAGGTACAGCACCTCTACGCGCCCGGCCGTCCGGTCGGCCGCCCCGCGCGCCCCTTCGTACCCGGGAACGCCGTTGCGAAGGTGCCGCACCGCGGCCTCGGGTTGCACCCGGAGCAGCGCGGCCCGCTCATCTTCGGTCAGATACAGAACGGCGGCTGCCCGACGCAGAATCGGCCTGGTCAGAAGGCGATCCAGGATCGGCGCAATCGGATGGCTGCTGTCGGCGATCATTCCATGGGTCTGCACGATCAGGCGTTTCCGCAGTATCAGCGCCATCGCGGCCGCCGGCAGCGTGACCAGATCGCGTGCCAGGTGCACGTGGATCACGTCGAAAGACTTGCGGTTCCGCACCATCCAGCGAAGCAGCGCGGGAGCGAGCAATCCGGAGAATCCCACCATGGGAATGATGCTGCGCGCCTTGGCGAGTCGGACCGGAACCCCGTCGATCACGGTCGGGATCTCCGGATAGCCGCGTACCGCACCTGCGACCAGCGTTCGATGACCGGCCGCGCGCAGCTGCCGAGATTGGTTGAATGCCACCCTGACCGGCCCGCCGTAGGCACCATCAGGCGTGATCAGCGTTACGACGTGAAGCACAGCCGGCCGAGCCGTACCGGTGGTCTCCTCACTCATCAGACCTGCGGCCTCTCATCTCCGCTTCGAGGACATCGACCACCGGCCAGGTGTCGGTGTACCGCGTTCGAGGCGCCACGCCGACAGGGACCTGGTCGGCAGAGGGCGCCTCAGTCACGCCGTGCCACACAACGCGCCGGGCGAGCACAACACCGACCAGAGCGGCAAGAACGCCCGCCACGGCCAGGGAGATGGCGATGGCGACGGCTGTGCCCACTGCCAGCCCGGCGCACAGGCACAGACCGAGCTGCAGACCGATCTGGAACAGCTTGACCCGCAACACCGTCCTGCTCATGCCGCGCGCCTGGAAGAAGCTGTACACACTGACCAGCCAGCACATTGCCGCGCATTCGATCCCGAGATAGACGACGAGCGCCGACGCATACGTCCAGGTGTCACCCAGGATGGCGGAGCCCAGCCGGCTCGGGATGACGGCCAGGCACAGGCCTGCCACCACCGTCAAACCCGACGTCGCGATGGATGTCTTGACGAGTACCCGCCACTGCTCACCGATCGACGACGCAGCACGGCGGACATGCGGAACGAACACCAGCGGCAATGCCGACACCAGCATTGCAATCGGCCCGAACAGTGTCGCCGCGCCGCGCAGCCCAGCCGCCGCGGTGCCGCTCACCACTATCGTCACGGTCAGCGTCACGAGCGTGGCACCAACCTGGTTGAGCGCATAGACAATTCCAAATCTCAGCCGGGCACGGTCATACGTGCGCCACCACCCGACGAGGCGATGACCCCGGGGTGTCGTCCGCAGGACCCGCATCAGCACCAGCGCCGAGACGAGTCCGCCCACGCCCCACAGGTACACCGTGACCACCGCCGACATCCCGGAAGTGAGCAGGTTGATCAGGTAGACGGCCAGGATCCACACCACCCAGAACCCATCGCAGACGGCCGCGACGAGTGGCCTGCCCTGTGCGATCGCGACGAATCGCAGCACATCCTGGGCCAGCACCGCGACCAGGCTCACGGCGAACGCCACACCGATCCAGATCTGCCCGAAAACTCCTGACAGAACCAGCAATACCGCGCCCGCGACGACCGATGTCAGCAACGACCAACTGGTCGCGTACCCGCCTTCGGCCGATATCTCGCGCCTGTGCATATTGCTGGTCAGCAGCAGCGCGGTACCCAGCGCCCCCCTGTTGAAGCCGATCCAGGTGGTGGCCACCGTGACGAGCAGGGCGACGATCCCGAACTGCTCGGCCGGTGAAACCTGAGCCACCGCAAACACCATCAGTGCATTGCTGGCGCTCGACAACACCTGGTCGGCGGTGGTGATCACCCCGGTCGAGCGCGCTCGCATGTCACTCTGAGTCGACGGCATCGGTGTCCGAACCATCTCACCGCCCCGCCCGACTGCTCGGTGCCGCACTCTGGGCCATGCGCACCAGCGGCGAATCCGCAGCCACGATCCGGTCGAGGACCGCAGTAATCACCTCGGGGTCGAAGGTGCTTGCGTAATACGACGCGGTGAGATGCAGTTCGGAGCCGACGCGGTTGATGGCCAACGAGATCTGGTTCGAGTAGCGCACGGGTGCCTTACGGACGAAGTGGTGTCCGTTCGGCGTGGTCGCCCAGGAAATCTTGCTGCCTGCAGCGGAGTTGGCGTGGTCCGTCACGACGATCCGGGCCCGTCGGCTGTTGGTCTGCCAACGGGGAAGGTCTGCCGGACGGGTCCGGAGCCGCGCGGCATATGCCATGCCGTACCGGACCAGGGCTCGACACCCGTGCGTGTACTCGCTGATCGCGCCGGCCACCAGGGCCGGATCGTAAGGTGGCGCAATCTGTATGGGCGCGATGCCGACGAAATTCGCCAAGGTGCCCGCCCCGGGCGGGAGATACCGGCCCAGGTCGACCAGGAGGCCGACCTCGTCTTCCGGCGTTATTCCGTGGCTGCGCAGTCCGTCCAGAAAGGCCGAGAGGATGATCGCCGACAGCGGTGCGCGTGGCAGGCAGATGTCACGGTTCGTCCGCACCCCTTCCAAAAAGCCGGGTCGGCTTCGGGCGTAGGCCAACGATTCCCGCCCATCGAATTGCCCGGCGGGAACCACGGCGGCGCTGCGGCGCAGCGGTTCGTCCAGTGCCCGCAACAGTCGCGCGGGTTCTTTGCGCAGAGTGTGGGCAAAGGCACGCAGGCCGGAATTGCGGGTCGTCGCCACGGGTGCGGGTTCACTGAACCCCCGACCTTCTGAGCCGGCCGCCGCAATCACCTCGCTGAACAGCCGTCCGCCGCCAAGACCGTGGTCGAAGTTCAGAAACAGCCATCGATCGGCGACGTGGACGTGCACGGTAGCCGGCGGAACCGCCGGTCCACCGGCCAGCAGGTCGAGCATCGCCCGGGCGGGGTCAGCCATATCCGGGGCCGGGCCGCTGGTCAGCACCACCCCGTCGCACGCCGGATCGAATTCCCAGTGCCGCGTCCTGCGGCTCGGACGCAAGCCCAGGCGGTTCTGCGGTCCCGCCGCAGCGATGGTCTGCAGCCGCGCTTTGAGCAGGTCCGGCGGGAGCACCCGCTCCAGCGGGCCGACCAGATAGGTGGCCGGCTGTCCGGCGTAAAAGCAGTCGTTGCGACTCACCCGAGTATTCATGCCGGTAGTCCTCGGACTGCGGAAGCCAGGTCGCTCACCCACTTCTCATACTGCGCAACCGCGTTGGCCGCGCCGAGGCGATCGCGGGCATATCGCGCCCCGCAGGAGCCGAATCGCTGCCGGGTCTGCTCGTCGCCGGCGAGCTGCCGCACCGACTCGACGAGGGCTTCTGGATCACCCGGCGGAATGACAAGTCCGGCTCCGGATGCGCGAAGTTCTTCGGCGCTGCCGCTGGTCGGCTCTGTGGCGGCGATAATCGGCTTGTCCGCAGCGAAGTACGACGTCAGCTTGCTCGGAACGGCCATCTCGCCCACTCCGGGACGCTCGTTGACGAGCAGGATGTCGGCGGCAGCCAGCGCCGCGCGAAACTCGCCGTCAGACAACGGGTCGATCAGTTGCACGGCCTCGGCGTCCCGGGCGACGGCCTCCAGCATGCGACGCTGGTTACCGTCGCCGATCAGGACAAAGCGGATGTCACGGTCGTCCGCGCCCGCGGCTCCGACGAGTTTCGCTGCGGCAACGACGTTTTCAAGGCCCTGCTTCACACCCATATTGCCGGTGTGCATCACGATGGTTTCGTTCGGCTGCCAACCGTACTTCTCTCGCACTGCCGACGGTGCGCTCGCAGGAGCAGCGTCGTCGATATGGGTCCAATTTCGGATCACAGCCAGATCGTCACTGCGCACGCCGATCTCGGCCAGTGAATCGGCAAAGCGCGGGTGAATGACCGCGACGCCGGTCGCGGACCTCAGGACCGTCGATTCCAGCCGTTCGGTCGCCGCGGCGGAGCGGCCTCCGACCGCCCCGGTTTCCACCACGCCCTTGCTGTACACGTCCTGCACGATGACCCCGACCGGGATCGTCGACAACCGGGCCCGCGCCACCACGGGAGCGGCGGACAGCAGCGCGGGACTCACGGTGAGCACCACGTCTGGGTCATCCCACTTATGGCGGGCCACAGCAGATCCGAAGCTGGCCTCCATCCGGATTCGGCCCAGTGTGCTCTGCTCGTCGGGCACGTAGTGGCCGACGCGGTGCACGGTCACGCCTCGCAGCATCTCGGTACAACGGCGCACGTCACGGTACTCCTCGGCGACACGCCACTGGGGGTAGTGCGGCAACCCGGTGATCACGGTGACGTCATGCCCACGCTCGGCGAGGCCTTCGGCAATGCCGGTGGTGTACGGGGCTATTCCGGTCACTTCCGGCGCGTAGTTGATACCGATGATCGTCACCCGCATGCGGCTCCCTTCGTCGGCCGTGGCGGAAACAGCGTGTCACCGGCCGGAACATCCTGGGAGACAAGAGTGGTCGCGGCGATGGTCGCGCCGTCACCGATCCGCACCCCCCGCAACACGGTTGCGCGGGCAGCCAGCCAGACCCGGTCACCGATCACGATGGGCCCATTGTCGAACTCGAATGTCGGACTCGACCGGTCGTGACTACCGGTGCACAGCAGAACCTCTTGGGATACACACGAATTCGATCCGATCGTGACATTCTCGAGGTTGAGAATCCACGCACCCTCACCGATCCATGCATACGCGCCCACGTCCAGCTTCCACGGCCAGTGGATCCTGACATCGTGGCGAATGAGCGCGCCGACCCCGATTCTGGCGCCGAATGCCCGCAAGATGGCAATCCGCGCCCGGTTCGGCATCCACCACCGGAACAGAACGGATCGCGAAACCAGCAGCCACATGATCTGCACTGGCAGACTCCGGCCGCGGTCATAGCCCGTCCCGGCGAAGCCGGAGAGCGCAAATCGATTGCCGGTAGAGGGCAGTTCGGTCGATGACGTTGATGACATTGATGAACTTGGCGCGATCAGGTGAGCTCCCGTCCCCTTGACGGCACACGGAGGTCCACGACAACAATTGCGCAATTACGCGACATCACGATGTTCGCTTGTCGGACGTCCCCCGGCGCCGTACCGGCATTTTCATCACGATCCTGGTCGCTGGTCCAGGCCATGGGCACCCAGCGTTCGCAACGCTGGCGTGACGCCCCGACCATACGCAACCACAAGCGATCTCGCACCCGCCACCTGTCACAGCGTGGATCAGCCCGATCAGACCAACGCCCTGATCAGCCCCGAATCAGCTGTGCCCACATGGATATCCGACATCACCTCATCTCTCTGCCTCCGTGATACGCCCCACAAACTGTCGTAGCGGTAAACGCGCAAGCGGTCCGGCATCAGTAGATTCGGCAGTACCGACCGACGATGTCCGCCATGGCTCCCCTGGCGGAGAAAGGCGTATCGATGCTGGAAATGCTTTGCTGGCTTCTCCTTCCACCGTCGTCGTTCAAGAACCGTGTACTCAGGCTGTTCGGTCATCGAATCGCCGGCACCGCCAGGATCGGTCCGACCCTTGTCCGCAACGTCGGGCGATTCGAGCTGGGCGAAGGCGCTCGGATCGGAGCATTCAACGTGGTCCGCGGACTGGGGTTGGTCCGTTTCGACGACTACGCGGCGATGGAATCGTGGAATTGGATTTCGGCGCACCCCATCTTCCAGCAACTCGACGCGCGGGCCGGGACGTTGTACCTCGGCTACGGCGCGAAGCTGGGCAGCAGGCACTACGCCGACTGTTCCGGCACCATCGTCCTTCGCGAATACGCCGCGGTCGGCGGCAACCGGTGCCTCCTGCAGACCCACGAGCCCGACTTCGCCCACAAGCGACAAACAGTCGGCCGAATAACCGTCGGACACCACTCACTGGTCGGCAGCCGAGCCGTGATGCTGAAGGACAGCCACCTTCCCGATCAGTCGCTTCTGGCCGCCAATTCGACCATGACCCGCGGATCGACAGCTGAGTCGAAGCGCGGTCTGTACGCGGGGTCCCCGGCCACGTGGAAGCGGGAGACCCAGGGTGAGTACTTCGACCGCGACACGCTCAGCATGACCGAACATGTGATCGACAGCCCCATGGGAGTGCTGCCCGAGGACCGTGCGCTCGACACCGAACTGTTCGGTCGCTGACCGGCCTTCACACACCGAGAACCCATTTGCCCAAGCCTGGACACATCTCAGACCGGACCGAACGTGACGCGCGCCACGCCCACCTCTCTTAGACCAGTCTTAGGGTTACCGATAGCATCGTGACCCATGACGAGCGTTACCGAGCCGTCCGCCGAGCACCAGGTGGACATCCACACCACTGCAGGCAAGCTGGCTGATCTCAAGAAGCGGGCCGAGGAGACGCTGCATCCCGTCGGCGAAGAAGCCGTGGAGAAGGTGCACGCCAAGGGCAAGCTGACGGCCCGAGAGCGCATCCTCGCACTGCTCGACGAAGGATCGTTCGTCGAACTCGACGCGCTCGCCAAGCACCGCAGCACCAACTTCGGCCTGGAGAACAACCGGCCGCTCGGTGACGGTGTGATCACCGGCTACGGCACCATCGACGGCCGCGACGTCTGCATCTTCAGCCAGGACGCCACCGTCTTCGGCGGCAGCCTCGGCGAGGTCTACGGCGAGAAGATCGTCAAGGTCCAGGAGCTGGCCATCAAGACCGGCCGCCCGCTGATCGGCATCAACGACGGCGCCGGCGCCCGCATCCAGGAGGGTGTGGTCTCCCTCGGCCTGTACAGCCGGATCTTCCACAACAACATCAAGGCCTCGGGTGTCATCCCGCAGATCTCGCTGATCATGGGCGCGGCGGCCGGTGGCCACGTGTACTCCCCCGCGCTGACCGACTTCATCGTCATGGTCGATCAGACCAGCCAGATGTTCATCACCGGCCCGGACGTCATCAAGACCGTCACCGGCGAGGACGTCACCATGGAGGAGCTGGGCGGCGCCCACACCCACATGGCCAAGTCGGGTACCGCGCACTACGTCGCCTCCGGTGAGCAGGACGCCTTCGAGTACGTCCGCGATCTGCTGAGCTACCTGCCCCCGAACAACTACGCCGAGCCGCCGCACTACCCGGTGGCCCCGGCACAGGGCTCGATCGAGGAGACCCTGACCGACGAGGACATCGAGCTCGACACGCTGATCCCGGATTCTCCGAATCAGCCGTACGACATGCACGAGGTCATCACCCGCATCCTCGACGACGACGAGTTCCTCGAGGTGCAGGCCGGGTACGCCGGCAACATCGTGGTCGGCTTCGGCCGGGTCGACGGTCGCCCGGTGGGCATCGTGGCCAACCAGCCCACCCAGTTCGCCGGCTGCCTCGACATCAACGCCTCGGAGAAGGCCGCCCGGTTCATCCGGACGTGCGACTGCTTCAACATCCCGATCGTCCTGCTGGTCGACGTCCCGGGCTTCCTGCCCGGCACGGACCAGGAGTACAACGGCATCATCCGCCGCGGCGCCAAGCTGCTCTACGCCTACGGTGAGGCCACGGTCGCCAAGGTCACCGTCATCACCCGCAAGTCCTACGGTGGCGCGTACTGCGTGATGGGCTCGAAGGACATGGGCGCCGACGTGGTCGTGGCCTGGCCGACGGCCCAGATCGCCGTGATGGGTGCCTCGGGCGCGGTGGGCTTCGTCTACCGCTCGCAGCTCAAACAGGCGGCGCAGGACGGCCAAGATGTTGATGCGCTGCGCCTGGAACTGCAGCAGACCTACGAGGACACTCTGGTCAACCCGTACATCGCGGCGGAGCGCGGTTACGTCGACGCGGTCATCCCGCCGTCGCACACCCGCGGCTACGTGGCCAATGCGCTGCGACTGCTGGAGCGCAAGATCATCCAGATGCCGCCGAAGAAGCACGGAAACATCCCACTGTGAGCGGGGCGAACGGTTCAGCTCCTGTGAGCGAGGCGACTGTGGCTGACGAAACCGCGACCGAAGAGGCGCAGACCCACCAGAAGGCCGACCACGAGGCACACATCAAGGTGCTGCGTGGTCAGCCCACCGATGAGGAGATGGCCGCGCTGATGGCCGTCCTCGGCACTGCGGGCGGCGGCGACACCGGCCCTGTGCTGCGGGATCGCAATCTGTGGGGCCACCCGGTGGACAAGCTGCGCTACTCGATCTTCAGCTGGCAGCGGGTGACGCTGCTGGAGCGCACCCACATGCGGCGCTAGTGGATAGCTGAATGACCCGGGTCGTCCTGGGTTCGGCATCGACAGGCCGGCTTGGCGTTCTGCGCCAGGCCGGCCTCGATCCGTTGGTGGTGGTGTCAGGCGTCGACGAGGACGCCGTCATCGCATCATTGGCCGATGCACCGCCCGAGCGCGTGGTGAGCGGCCTGGCCGCAGCCAAGGCAGACGAGGTGGCATCCCATGTTCCGGCCGCCATCGCCGCGGACTGCGTGGTCATCGGTTGTGACTCGATGCTGTTTCTCGACGGACGCTTGTGCGGCAAGCCCGGGGACGTCGATACCGCGCGGCAGCAATGGCAGGCCATGGCGGGCCGGACGGCCCAGCTGTACTCCGGTCATGCCGTACTCGTGGTCCGCGACGGCACCGTCACCCACCGGCTGGCCGATACCGGTATCACCGCAGTGCATTTCGGCTCGCCGACCGACGCCGATCTTGAGGCGTACCTCAAAAGCGGCGAACCACTCGGTGTCGCAGGCGGTTTCACGCTCGACGGGCTGGGTGGCTGGTTCATCGAAGGCATCGAAGGCGATCCGTCCAACGTGATCGGGCTGAGCCTCCCGCTGCTACGTCGGATGCTCGCCGAGTGTGGTCTGTCCGTCGCACGACTCTGGGAGGGTTCGGCGCAGCTCTGAAGGCCGAGGGGCGCCCTCACACCCACGGGCGTGAAACCCTCATGCCGGGCGTGCGACCCGCCTTCTTCTGGCCGTGCGAGCTGCGGCGATCCGCACGACCTCCTTCGACGCCCGACGGATCAGCTCCATCTCGACGCGCTCGACACGCAGGCGCCGGCCGGCCCCGATCGTCTTGGCTCCGGCGGTGAGCCGGTGCACCCACGCGTCGGGTTCGATCAACGCCGTCTCCCACGCCTGCGCGTCGCGCCAGTCGTCCAGGCCGACCGCGGTGGCCTCGCAGCGCAGGGCTGCGCCGAGTTCGCGGTCGAGAAGTTGGCGCACCGCATCGGCGCCCCGCCACGGATCGTTTATCAGCCAGGAATGGTAGGCACCGGGTATCCGGTACAGCGTCGCGTCGGCCTCATCCGCCAGTTCCACCGCGCACTCGAACGGCACTATGCCGTCACTTTCCCCGTGCAGCACCATCGTGGGGACCTCCCGAATCCCGCAACTTTCGCAGTAGGGAGCCGCATTTATCGGATCGCATCAAGGCGCGCGCGGCGCCGACGAAACCGGTGTGCGGCAGCATTTTGCCCATCGACACCGCGGTCAGCATTCGCAGGTACCGGTTGACGGCGGCTACCTTCATCCAGATCGGGTCGCGATACATGTCGGAGACGGCTCCGGCCACGGTGCGCATCATCAGCCGTGGTGACCGCATGGTCGTCTCAAGGGCGGCGTCGAACGACGCCCCTGCCGCAGCGTCGATGAGCAGCGCCGCAAGTACCCGGTCGGGCGCGATCGCGGCGAGTTGTATGACTATCCGGCCGCCCATCGAATGACCGGCGAGAACAGCACGCCGAATACCGAGTACATCGAGCGTACGCAAGACCAAATCAGTGCGGTCGTTCAATTCATCTGCCTCACAAGGCAAATCGACAGTGTCTCCGTGCCCGGCAACGTCGATCGCCACGACGAGAAATCCGAGTGCGGCGATACGGTTGAGCAATCGCAGGTAATGCCGGCGGTTGAGGCCGAGGCCGTGCAGGAAGACCATGGGCACGCCGTGGCCCCCGATCGAGACTCCGACCTGGAGGCCATCGTCGAGTTCGAGCACGTGATGCTCGAAGCGCACCCCTCGTCCCGCGAGATCGGTTGCCACCGCGTCCATCCCGGCTCCTTCGTTTTGGAAACGGGTATACCCCGGCGGGGCATTTGTAAACCCGATGGCAGGGAGCCGCCGGCACTGCGCCTGGCCGGGCGGCCTCATGTGTTGGGGCTCAATACAGTTCGGGGGCACGCCACCGTCTGCCGCCGACTTTCCGACGCCCACGGTTGCGCGGAGTGATCAAATTGCAACCTTTTCGCCTGGCGCCACGCCGCGTCGATGTCGCGAATAGTCTCAACTGTGGGTTGACACTGGGCCGATGCCAGTCGAAGAAACAATGTGGGATGTTCGTGTAGCACGCGACTTCGAGACCTGCGATCTGGAGCGGCTGCGCGCCGCATTCGCCGACATCATCTCCAAGCGCCTGTCTCCCGGCAAGCGTCTGCTGCGCGTGGTGACCTGGTCTCAGAACGGCGGCTCGCTCTTCCGCGCCAACAACGGCGTCCGCCGTTTCGCCGTGGCCTACGAGGTCGCGTTCACCGCGTGACTCACCGCCTGGGCGGCAAATCCACGCCGGTCACCGACACTGCCACATCGCGAATATCCGGACCGACGGTACGCTCATGGTGTGCCGCTGCCTGCTGATCCCAGCCCCACTCTTGCCGAGTACGCCCATCCGGAGCGCCTGGTCACCGCCGACTGGCTGGCCAGCAACCTGGGTCGGCCCGGCTTGGCCATCGTCGAATCCGACGAGGACGTCTTGCTCTACGACACCGGCCACATCCCCGGTGCGGTCAAGATCGACTGGCATCTCGACCTCAACGACCCCAATGTGCGCGACTACATCAACGGTGAACAGTTCGCCGAGCTGATGGACCGCAAGGGCATCAGCCGCGACGACACCGTCGTCATCTACGGCGACAAGAGCAACTGGTGGGCGGCCTACGCCCTGTGGGTGTTCACCCTGTTCGGGCACCCCGACGTGCGCCTGCTCGACGGCGGCCGCGACCTGTGGGTTTCCCACGGCCGCGACACCACGCTCGAGGTGCCCACCCGTCAGTCCAGCGGCTATCCGGTCGTGGAGCGCAACGACGCCCCGATCCGGGCCTACCGCAACGACGTGCTGGACATCCTCGGCAAGCAGCCGCTGATCGACGTCCGCTCGCCCCAGGAGTACACCGGCGAACGCACCCACATGCCCGACTACCCGGAAGAGGGCGCGCTTCGCGGCGGGCACATTCCGACGGCGAAGTCGATCCCCTGGGCCAAGGCGGCCCGGGACAGCGGTCAGTTCCGTAGTCGCGCCGAGCTCGAGGAGCTCTACGGTTTCCTCAAGCCCTCCGACGGCGTGACCCCGGAAACAGTCGTCTACTGCCGCATCGGTGAGCGCTCCAGCCACACGTGGTTCGTGTTGACCCACCTGCTAGGGCTGCCCGGGGTGCGCAACTACGACGGCTCGTGGACCGAGTGGGGCAACGCCGTGCGGGTCCCGGTGGCTGTCGGTCCCGATCCGGGCGAAGCTCCGTGACGATGCCGGCCGCCCTGGCCGAGGTCGTCTCCGACTTCCAGGAGGTGGCCGGCCAGGATAAGTTGCAGCTGTTGTTGGAGTTCGCCAACGAGCTGCCCCCTTTGCCGACTCATCTTGAGGAAGCGGCAATGGAGCCGGTGCCGGAATGCCAGTCCCCGTTGTTCCTCGACGTCGACGCGTCCGACCGGGACGAGGTGCGGCTGTACTTCAGCGCTCCCCCGGAGGCTCCGACGACGCGCGGCTTCGCCGCGATCCTGGCCACCGGTCTGGACGGCCAGTCCGCCGATGACATCTTGGCGGTGCCCGATGACTTCTACACCGCGCTGGGCCTGGCCGCGTTGATCAGCCCGCTGCGGCTTCGCGGTATGTCGGCGATGCTGACGCGAATCAAGCGGCGGCTGCGCGGCGCCTGAGCCGGCGAAGGCAGGTCAGCTCCGCGGCACCCGATTCCCCGGCGCCGCGCCGGAAACCTCGACACCGGCCTCGTTCGATACCGGACCGTCAGTGACAATCGTTGTGCTATCGGTGATTTCACCCCACCGACTGGTTTTAACCCGCACTTGCGAACCTCCGGCCCGGCACTGCGCATCGTCCGTGGCGGGGTACCGGCCGGCCTCGGACCAACGCAGCCGCACGTTGACCGTCACAGTGGGCGTACCGAGGCCGGACACCGTGGGCACCGCCTGACAGCCCCCGGACCGACTGCTCGACGAAATGCCGTCCTCGACCTGGACGCCCTTCGGGACGAGATACGACACCTCCAGGAATTGCGCGTCCTTGTGGATGCCGCCGGATCCGGCCGCGATGGCGTAACCCACGATCGGCAGCGCTCCGCGGTCGGAAACGAGCGGAACGGAGCCGTCCGCATTGGGCACCTCGGCGAGTTCGGGAACGACATTGCCGACCGCTGCAGCCACCCCGTTGCCGTCTTCCGTCAGGATCGGTCCGCTGGTGGTGATCACCGGCGCCGTGGCCGGGAACGGGCCCAGGGAGACCTTTTCCAGCTTGGCCCCGTTGCCGATCCGACAAGAATCGTTCTGGTCCATATCGCCGAGGCGCTCCGGGGCCCAGGAGAGGCCGATCGTCACGTCGAGGCGCCCGTCGTCACCGGGAGTCTTCGTCGGGACCGACGCGCACGGGTAGGTGAACCGCTCCGACATGGTCCGGATGTAGTCCGGCACCGACCGGGACGACGCCGTGTAATACAAGTCGACCGAGACGCCCACGGGCACGTACCTGGCTATATAGCCGATCACCGGCAGCAGACCGCGTGTCTCGGGTTGTGGCACCACGAAGGCCGCCTCAGCCGCCTGCTGCTGCGCCTGCGCCTCGCGGCGGTCCTTCCGTTGGAAGTCACTGTGAATGACTGACCAGCCCACGAACAGCGCGAGAAGGATCACGAACACGCCGCCCGCCCGC
Organism: Mycolicibacterium arcueilense; assembly: GCF_058536225.1. Lineage (NCBI taxonomy): Bacteria > Bacillati > Actinomycetota > Actinomycetes > Mycobacteriales > Mycobacteriaceae > Mycobacterium > Mycolicibacterium arcueilense. The sequence goes on along the minus strand of NZ_JBZTYL010000007.1, from coordinate 702,005 downwards.
GTCAACCCGTAAGCCGTGTCGCTCGGTTCGTTGGCCTCGGGATGGCGGAACTTCCAGGACTGCGTGGCCCACCAGATGCCCCGCGGTGCCGCCGCCATCACGCCGCCCACCAACACGCCCACGACAATCACAAAAATCCCCGCACCCACGGACCAACAGTAATAGCGTCGGGCTGTCGGTCGACTCGGTATTTCAGCCCGTCAGCAGGACTGATGCGTTCACCGAGAAATCCACTGCGAAACCTACTCGCCGGTAACCGATACCGGTTTGGCGAGCGCCAAGGTGCGGCGCATAAACTGCCCGCGATAGATTCTTAAAGACGTTTCTTAGAGAACACTGCCGAGGAGGCACCGTGGCCAACCACGCCAGCTCAAAGATCTCCAAGGTGCTGGTCGCCAATCGCGGGGAGATCGCGGTCCGGGTGATCCGTGCCGCCAAAGACGCAGGACTGGCCAGCGTGGCCGTGTATGCCGAGCCTGACGCCGATGCACCACACGTACGGCTTGCCGATGAGGCTTTCGCCCTGGGCGGCCAGACCTCAGCCGAGTCCTACCTGGTCTTCGAGAAGATCCTGGACGCTGCCGCGAAGTCCGGCGCCAACGCCATCCACCCGGGTTACGGCTTCCTGTCGGAGAACGCCGACTTCGCCCAGGCCGTGCTCGATGCCGGGCTGATCTGGATCGGGCCCAGCCCGCAGTCGATCCGGGATCTCGGTGACAAGGTCACCGCGCGGCACATCGCCGCCAAGGCCAAGGCACCGCTGGTGCCGGGCACCCCGGACCCCGTCAAGGACGCCGACGAGGTCGTGGCGTTCGCCAAGGAGTACGGCGTGCCGGTCGCGATCAAGGCCGCCTTCGGCGGTGGCGGTCGCGGCATGAAAGTGGCCCGCACCCTCGAGGAGATCCCCGAACTGTTCGAGTCGGCGACCCGTGAGGCCGTCGCCGCGTTCGGTCGTGGTGAGTGCTTCGTCGAGCGCTACCTGGACAAGCCGCGCCACGTCGAAGCCCAGGTGATCGCCGATACCCACGGCAACGTCGTCGTCGCCGGTACCCGCGACTGCTCGCTGCAGCGCCGCTTCCAGAAGCTGGTCGAGGAGGCCCCGGCCCCCTTCCTGACCGATGCGCAGCGCAAGGAGATCCACGAGTCCGCCAAGCGCATCTGCAAGGAGGCCGGTTACTACGGTGCCGGCACCGTCGAGTACCTGGTCGGCCAGGACGGCCTGATCTCCTTCCTTGAGGTCAACACCCGCCTGCAGGTCGAACACCCGGTCACCGAGGAGACCTCGGGCATCGACCTGGTGCGCCAGCAGTTCAAGATCGCCAACGGCGACGCCCTGGACATCACCGAGGATCCGACGCCGCGCGGCCACTCGTTCGAGTTCCGCATCAACGGTGAGGATGCCGGCCGCGGCTTCCTGCCCGCCCCCGGCCCGGTCACCAAGTTCGAGGCCCCGACCGGCCCGGGCGTCCGGATGGACTCCGGTGTGGAGAGCGGCTCGGTCATCGGCGGTCAGTTCGACTCGATGCTGGCCAAGCTGATCGTCACCGGTGCCACCCGCGACGAGGCGCTGGACCGCTCCCGCCGCGCCCTGGCGGAGTTCAACGTCGAGGGCCTGGCCACCGTCATCCCGTTCCACCGGGCTGTGGTGTCCGACCCCGCCTTCATCGGCGACGAAGACGGTTTCACCGTCCACACCCGCTGGATCGAGACCGAGTGGGACAACACCGTCGAACCGTTCACCGGTGGCGACCCGATCGAGGAAGAGGACACCATTCCTCGCCAGACCGTGGTCGTCGAGGTCGGTGGGCGTCGCCTCGAGGTGTCGCTGCCCGGTGACCTGGCGCTCGGCGGAGGCGGCGGCGCTGCCCCCGGCGCGATCCGCAAGAAGCCCAAGGCCCGCAAGCGCGGCGCCAGCGGCGGCGCGGCAGCCTCGGGTGACTCGGTGACCGCGCCGATGCAGGGCACCGTGGTCAAGGTGGCCGTCGAGGAGGGCCAGGAGGTGGCCGCAGGCGACCTCGTGGTGGTTCTGGAGGCCATGAAGATGGAGAACCCGGTGACCGCCCACAAGGACGGCGTCATCACGGGGTTGGCCGTCGAGGCCGGTGCCGCCATCACCCAGGGCACCGTGATCGCCGAGATCAAGTAATTCTTCTCACGCCGAGTGGCCACTTGTGGCACGGATTCTGTTGAATCTTGTGCTGTAAGTGGCCACTCGGCATTTGTGCCGGCATGTGTGACAGCAGGGTGGAGGTCTTGTGGAACCTGTGGAGATCAACAACGGCCAGTGGTATCTGCGCGGGCTGCGCGCCGACGACCGTGTCGATGACCGGCCGGCGCTCACCGACCTGGGCGAGGACGACCTGGACTACGTGCACGACGCCACGGACGGTTGGGCCGATGACACCCGGTACACGTGGGCCGTCTGTGAACCGACCACCGGCGAACTGCTCGCGGAGGTCATCCTCGATCCCGTCACCGGATTCCTGAGCAGCCGAGGCCGGCCCGGATTCGAGGACGCCGCCGCGATCTCGGAGGACACCGTGCGGCGCTACGCGACGCAGGTGCTCGGGCTGGAGGTGCACACGTGACCGCCCCCAAAGTCGTCACGGTCACCGGCGCGGCAGGCCAGATCGGCTACGCCGCGCTGTTCCGCATCGGTGCCGGCGCCCTGCTGGGACGCGACGTGCCGGTGAAGCTACGCCTGCTGGAACTGCCCGCGGCGATCCGCGCGGCCGAGGGCGTGGTCATGGAGCTGGTCGACAGCGCCTTCGACGGGCTGGTCGACGTCGAGATCTACGACGACCCGGTGCGAGCATTCGACGGGGTCGACGTTGCGCTGCTGGTCGGGGCCAGGCCCCGCAGTAAAGGCATGGAACGCGCCGACCTGTTGGCGGCCAACGCCGCGATCTTCGCCGAGTCGGGCAAGGCCCTGAACTCCGGTGCCGCCGCCGACGTGCGCGTCGTGGTGGTCGGCAACCCGGCCAACACCAACGCGTTGGTGGCCGCGGCCCACGCCCCCGACATTCCGTCCGAGCGATTCACCGCGCTGACCCGCCTCGACCACAACCGCGCTGTCGCGGCTCTGGCCACCCACGCCGGTGTGCACGTCACCGACGTGTCCCGGGTGACCGTGTGGGGCAACCATTCCCCGAGCATGTACCCCGACATCTTCCACGCGGTGGTCGCCGGGCGGCCGGGTTCGGAGTACGCCGCTGACACCGCCTGGCTGACCGACGACTTCATCCCGACCGTGGCCACCCGCGGTACCGCGATCATCGAGGCTCGTGGCACCTCCTCGGCCGCGTCGGCCGCCAACGCCGCCATCGACCACGTCCGGGATTGGGTGGACGGCACCGATGCCGACGACTGGACCTCGGTGGCTCTGCCGTCCCCCGGCGTCTACGGGGTGCCTGAGGGCGTGGTCGCCTCGCTGCCGGTGCGTGCGGTCGACGGCGCATGGGAGATCGTGGAGGGCCTGGAGATCAACGACTTCTCCCGGGCCCGTATCGACGCGTCGGTGGCCGAGCTGCTCGACGAGCGTCACGCGGTCGAGCGACTGGGTCTGCTGTAGCGGTCAGCGTTCGTCGATGTCCAGACCGGTTGTCAGGTCACCGCATTCGACCGCGACGACGTCGTCGCGGCCGCCGAGAAATGCCCGGGCGCCCTGGTCGCCGTCCAGAGTGCCCGTGAGCTCAGAGAGGTGCCTGCGAGCCACGACGACGGGGTGGCCGGGACGGCCCTGGTAGATGGCGCGGGCCAGGCCGGAACCGGAGCCGCGCGCCGCAGCCAGGACCCGCGCAACGACGTCGTCCGCCACGTCCGGCGTGTCCACGGTGTGCAGGATGACCCATTCCGCGTCGCCCACGGCGGCGAGCCCTTCGCGGACCGACGCGCTCATGCCGTCGGCCCAGCGTGCGGCCACCACGGCGCGGGCGGGCGCAGGCACGTCCACCACGGCGGCGCCCAGTACCACGATCACGTCGTCGCACCCGCCGCCGGCGAGTGCGGCCACCGCATGCTGGAGCCAAACACCCTCTTCAGCAAGAACTTTCGGCATTCCGAAGCGACTGCCCGCGCCGGCGGCCAGCACCACCCCGGCAACGGCTGCGTCAGCGTTCGGCATGCGAACAGTCTGACCTTGAACTCTAAGAATCCACTCAGACAAATTGTCCGATGACCTTGATCGCGGTAGGGTCCAAGGCAGGTTGAGTTCACAGCCGCAGCGGGCGTCAACGGCATACGCGCGGGAACTCCCGTTGTTGTCGATTGACGCCGCACCAACAGTACGAATACGCGTATTACGACTGATGGAGCTAAGAATGACCGTCTTTTCGACGAACGCACTGATCGACCGGACCGACAATTCGCAGGCCGGGTTTTCGACCCGCCGACTGCCGCCGTCAACGGCGGTGATCAGCGCTCACGGCGAGATCGATGCCACCAACGCAAACGAGTTCGCCGACTACGCATTGCGACACGCCGACGAGTCCGAGCGGCTGGCCGTCGACTTGACAGAGGTCGAGTTCTTCGGCACCGCAGGGCTTTCCGCCCTCAAGGCCATCGAAGCGCGCTGCTCTGTCAGCGATATCGACTGGGTTCTGGTGCCGAGCAAGGCGGTAAACCGACTGCTCCGCATCTGCGACCCCGAGTCGGACTGGCACACGTGCTACAGCGTGGCCGCGGCCCTGTCCACGTTGAACGGCAAAACCCCGCTACTGCAACTGGTCACGAAGTCGCGCTAGCGATTTCGCCAGCAGCCTCGACACGTGCATCTGCGAGACACCGACCCGCTCGGCGATCTGCGTCTGCGTCATGGATTCGAAGAAGCGCAGCAGCAGTACCGTCCGTTCGCGCTCAGGTAGTTGAGCGAGCAACGGCCGCAACGTCTCTCGATTGTCGATTTGATCCAGGCCGTCGTCCAGGTCGCCGAGCGTGTCCACGATCGCGGGCGCATCCTCGTCTCCACCGCCACCGCTGTCGATCGAAAGGGTGTTGTACGAGCTGCCCGCCACCAGGCCTTCGATCACCTCTTCGCGGTCCATGTCGAGTTCCGCGGCGAGCTCAGAGGCCGTCGGCGCACGGCCCAGCCGCTGGGACAACTCCGCAGTCGCCGAGCCGAGCCGCAGGTGCAGTTCCTTGAGCCGCCGTGGCACCTTCACCGACCAGCTGTTGTCCCGGAAGTGGCGTCGGACCTCCCCCATGATCGTCGGCACTGCAAATGACACGAAGTCTGACCCGGCCTCGACGTCGAACCGGTTCACCGCGTTCACCAGTCCGACCCGTGCCACCTGGACCAGGTCCTCGCGCGGTTCACCGCGGCCGTCGAATCGCCGCGCGATGTGGTCGGCGAGGGGCAGGCACCGCGCGACGATCCGCTCACGTTGACGTTCACGGGCCGGCGAGTCCTCGGACAGTCCGCTGAGTTCGCGAAACATGTCGCGAACATCCGCATATTCCGACGTCACCGCAGCAGGCTCGCTCGCCTCGTCGTCAAGGTGATGCCGTGTACCTGCCCGGCCTCGGGGCCGTCACCGTCGGTGAACGTGGTGACCTCATCGGACAGGGAGCTCAATACGTGCCAACTGAAGCTGCCGGGCTCGACGACGGCAGGCTCCGTGCTCGTCGTGGAGGCGGTGATGACGACGGATTCTTCCTGGGGGTCGACGGTCAGTCGCAGCGTCGAATCCGGCGACGCGGCCCGGATCAAAGCCGTGCAGGCCTCGTCCACGGCCAACCGGAGGTCAGCGACGACGTCGAAATCAAGATCTTCGAATGCTGCTACCGCAGCGATAAGCGTACGTACTACAGCCAGGTTCTCCAGCCTGGCAGCGACCCGAATCTCCACTGACCGCTCCGCGCGGTTCAGCGGCTTGGGTTGGCCTTGTTCGTCGGCCATCTCACCTCCCGACATCTCGGATCGACAGTATCCCAGGTGGGGACCCGCCCCTCACGAGTCGGCTCTGCTGACCACAACGCGTCGCGATGTCGGTCTCGACTTCGACACTGCTGTTCCTTTCCTGCACCCTCACGCGGCCCCGCGTGGAACCTCCGGCCAGGGATGCCCATCGCGGCGCGACCTGAAACCTCTGACAAACGTGGGATTATCGAACGTATGGATCCGGACCGTCCCGAGCTGGATCAGCGCTGGGACCAGACCGCCCGGCATGAAACGGAAGCCGAACGGCTTGACCGTAACTGGAGCAGCCTGCTGCAGGAACTGCGGGTCGTTCAGACCGGTGTCCAGCTGCTCACCGGCCTGCTGCTGACTCTGCCGTTCCAGGAACGATTCCCGATGCTCGACGAGCCCATGCGGGTCGTCTATCTCGTGACGGTCGCATGTTCGGCCGCCGCCACCGCGCTGCTCGTCGCCCCGGTGGGGATGCATCGCATCCTGTTCCGCAGGCACCGGTTGAACCTGCTGGTGTCCGCCGCGCACAGGTGCGCATTCATCGGGCTGGTGTTGCTCGGGCTCGCGATGACCGGGGTGACCGAGTTGATCTTCGACACGGTTGCCGGGCGCGAGGCCGGAGTGATCGCCGGGGTCGTCGCCCTGCTGACGTTCGTCGGAGTCTGGCTGCTGCTGCCGTTTGCGATGCGGCTGGGTCATCCGATGTCGGCCGGACCCTCAGTCGAGTTCGGCGCGCAGCGCAGCCAATAGCGGCCGCGCCGCCTCGTCGAGAAAGCGCTGCTGTCCCTCATCACCGATCTGGACCAGGGCGATATCGGTGAACCCCGCGTCGCGGTAGGGGGCCACGGCGGCGACGATCGCGTCCAGGTCCGGTCCGCACGGGATGGCACCGGCCACGTCCTCGGGACGCACGAACCGGGTTGCCGCCGCGAATCCCGCCGGAGTCGGCAGGTCGGCGTTGACCGCCCAGCCACCGCCGAACCAGCGGAACTGGTCATGGGCGCGCTCCACCGCCGCGGCCCGGTCAGGATCCCAGCACACCGGTACCTGTCCGATCACGCGTCCCTCGGGCAGTACGCCGGTGGCCTGACGGCGCTCCTGCCACCCTTCGACGATCTCCCGGTCGGGTGCGACGTTGATCAGGTGATCGGCGGCCACGGCAAGCTTCTCGAGTGCTTTCTCACCCGTCATCGAGACGGCGATGGTCACCGGCACTTCCGGCACATCCCAGATCCGCGCGGAGTCCACCTCGTAGAACTCTCCCCGGAAATCGATCAGGTCCCCGCCGAGGAGTTCACGAATCAGCTTGATCGCCTCGGCGAGCATGTCGAGGCGACGGTCCACGGTGGGCCATCCCTTCCCCACCACGTGTTCGTTGAGGTTCTCCCCGCTGCCGAGACCGAGGGTGAACCGGCCGTCGGCCAGGATCTGCACGGTGGCTGCCTGCTGGGCGACTATCGCCGGGTGATATCTGATCGTCGGACAGGTCACATACGAATACAGCTGCACGGTATTCGTCGCGTGGGCCACCGCGCCCAACACCGGCCAGGCATTCGGGGCGTGGCCCTGACTGGACAGCCACGGGCTGTAGTGGTCACTGCTCACCTCGAAGTCGAAGCCCGCCCGCTCTGCCGATACCGCGTAATCGACCAGCTGTCGTGGGCCGCTCTGCTCGGTCATCAAGGTGTATCCGAATCTGGCCATGCCGCACGAATACCCGTGCAGAAGTTCATGAAACTGGGTATGCGAAGCCCATGACCGAATCACAGACTGTGCAGACACAGGACACCGGCAATCGCCGACTTCGGATCTCGACGACATGGGTACTGGCCCTGTTGACGGTGCCGGCGGCCATCGCGGTGTTCCTGTACGGCATGGGTGCGGTGATGGGCATGGCCGGCTGCACCAACGAGGCGTGCGCGAACAAGGGCCCGGGCGAATTCTGGTTCGGGATCCTGTTCTACGGCGCGCCGGTGGTGCCCGTGGTCACGATCGCCATATCGATATTCACCTCGCGGCTCCGGTACGGCGTTCTGGTCCCCCTCATCGGATTAGCACTTTTGGCAATCGATTTCGCGGTACTGGCACTCACATTCTGAGCCATAGCGCATCGCAAGACAGGGACCCGGCCGCACAGCGGCCGGGACGGTCGTCACAGGGCTCAGCTGCTGGGCCGCTGCCTCATCACGCCGGGATGGTCGGTGTACCAGCGGTCCTCGATGCGACGCACCCGCATGTGCTCGAGCGCCAGCCACATCGATCCGATGACAAACCCGGCGGCAGACAAGGTGCCCACCATCAGTCCGACATCGGAATGGCCGGTGGCGAACGCCGCCAGGGTGCCGACAAACAGGACCAACCCCACGAGGATCAGTACCAGCGCGGGCATGATGACGTTGTCCTTCATCGACTCGCCGGCATGCGGCCGGGTTGTCCGGGCGTGGTCAACTGGATCTTTTGGGCCATGCATGGCTGCTCCTTCCGCCATTTCTCGCCCCACCTGCCGTACATGGGCTGCCTTCCACGGTAGATCTCCTAGGCGTCTCTGGCGACAAAACCGGCATGATCGCCTCCCGCCGGCCCGCCTACCGCCCGAGAACGCCTTGAGCTGCGAAGACGGCCCGGCCGCGACGGTTGCGCCGTCGGCCGGGCCGTTCCTCAGTCAGCCAGCTCAGTGATTGCGGAGCATCCCGATCAGCTGATGCTTGTTCTTGTCGGAATACCCTTTGATACCAAGCTCTTTGGCCCGCTGTCGCAGATGATCGACCGTCCAGTCGTCATAGGAACCGGACTCGCCTCCGGCGCGTCCGACACTCGAACGCCCCTTGGCGGCAGCGGCGTTCGAGATCCGCGCCGCCTTCTCCTTCGAGTTGCCCTCGTCTCGCAGCTCCTCGTAGAGCTTCTCGTCCTTGATCGACGGATTCGGCATCGTGCACCTTCCTTTTCTCAGTACCAGCTTCGCCGCCCGGCAACCGGCCGTCCGATGGCCCCGAGCAGCCAGAACACGCCGCCGATGACCAGCAGGATCACGCCGACCACCCAGAGCAGGTAGATGTTGAAGATCAGACCGAGGATGAGCAGAATCGCTCCGAGCAGAATCATGGTGACCTCAATTCACGGCGGCGATGGAGGCCATCGCGCTGGGTTGGGGCAAACGGCACTCGTCCACCTTCGGATTGACGCCCGCGTAGTTGAGCGGACCGGCGATGACCGTGAGCGCTATCGCGCCCGCAGTCGCGCAGTTCGTTGATCCACCATGGAAATAATCGCGCTGCCAGGCTGCCACCACGCCGATGATCAGCCAGATGAGCACGAGTGTTCCAAACAATCCACCAAGTCTCATGACATGCGAAGTACCCCGCTGACGCGCGGGTCAAACTTGGGCAAACCGGTCGATCACGCGCATTGGTAAGCATAGACTTACCGTTCGTGACCACTTACCCACTGGCAGATCCGTGGGCCGCCCTGGCCGACGGCACACGGCGAGCCATCGTCAGGAGGTTGGCTTCGGGGCCGATAGCAGTGGGCGAGTTGGCCCGCGACCTCCCGATCAGCCGGCCGGCGGTCTCACAGCATCTGAAGGTTCTGAAATGCGCTGGGCTGGTGACCGATCGGGCAGTCGGAACCCGGCGTCTGTACCACGTCAATCCCGAGGGCGTCGCGGCCCTGCGTGCCGAGTTGGACGCCTTCTGGGGCCAGGCGCTGGACGCCTACCGGAACATCGTCGAGCAGGAGGGAGAGTCGAAGTGACACCCGCAAAGGTCGAGCCCATCCGCAAGAGTGTCGTCGTCGGCGCAGCAGTGGAACGGGCGTTCGCACTGTTCGTCGATCGATTCGATGCGATCAAGCCCCGCGAACACAATCTGCTCTCGGTTCCGATCGCGCAGACCGTCTTCGAACCCTACGTCGGCGGCAGGATCTACGACGTCGGGACCGACGGCAGCCGATGTGAGTGGGCGCGGGTCCTGGTCTACGAACCGCCCACCCGCATCGTCTTCTCCTGGGACATCGGACCGACGTGGCGCATCGAATCCGACCTGGATCGGACGAGCGAGGTGGAAGTCCGGTTCATCGCCGAAGGCGACGATCGCACGCGGGTCGAGTTGGAACACCGACATCTCGAGCGCCATGGCGACGACTGGCAGGCGGTGGCCGGCGGGGTCGGCGGCGACGCCGGATGGCCGCTGTACCTGGGGCGCTTTCTCGACGTGGTCACACAGGAGGCATCACGATGAGCACCGACGAACCGTCGCTCATGGACCTGGCCTGCGCCGAGCGAACCGATCTCGCCGACTTCCTGGCCACCTTGACTCCCGAACAATGGGGGACCGAGTCACTGTGCGCCGGATGGACCGTGAAAGACGTTGTCGCGCATGTCATCAGTTATGACGAACTGAACATCGCAGGGTTGCTCAAACGCTTCGCAAAGGGACGGATCGTGCGTGCCAACGAGATCGGTGTCGCAGAGTACGCGGCGATGTCCACCGACGAACTGCTCGCGTTTCTTTACCGACATCTGCGACCGCATGGCCTGACCGCCGGATTCGGCGGCATGATCGGCCTGGTCGACGGCACCGTCCATCACCAGGACATCCGCCGCGCACTCGGCCGCCCCCGAGTGGTGCCCGCGCAGCGGTTGCAACGAATCCTGCCCTTGGTGCCGGGTAACCCGCGACTGGGAGCCGGCCGGCGGATCAGAGGACTCCGGTTGCGGGCCGACGACATCGAATGGGTACACGGCGACGGCCCAGAAGTCACCGGCCACGGCGAGGCACTGCTGCTGGCCATGACCGGCCGCAGGCAAGCCGCCGAAGAACTCACGGGCCCCGGCGTGGCAACCCTGCTAAGCCGACTCTGACGGCCCCTCAGCTCACCGCCGCGCCTTGCAGCATGGGCAGTCATCCATGACCGCCATGTCACACCACATCATCGCCGGCTTCGGTCCACCATTGGTGTACACCACAGCTACCGGATCCGGCCCCGTGACGTCGAAATACACCTTGCCCGTGGTGGTTTGCCCCTCGGCCAGCGTCGCGGCGGAGATCCCCTCGGGACTGGCCAACTGCCATAACACCGGGTACCTCATGTGTCCCGATCCCATCGCATGGAAATTCGGGATCACCGGCGTCACCGCGCCGGTCACCGCCCGGACCGACACCGTTGCCTCCCAGAGCTTTCCAGCCAACGGATACCCGGGGGTCGGGTCGGTGCTCGGGCGAAGATCTGTCAGCGCCCACTCGGCTTCCACCGCACCACCAGCGTCCACCAACAGCTGATGCGACCCCAACTGGTGCGGACACTTCCCGGCCGCCGCGGCGAGCGGGGTACCCGCCATCATCAGACCGAACAGCGCAACCGCTGCGATCACCATCCGTCGTACCACCCGCACTGAACACTCCTCACGACCCGCAACTTACGTATGTACTACGTACATTAGTACAACTTGCCGTGTGTGACTGCTGTGGTCGACGCGACGGGAGTGACGAATGACGCACCGAGATTGATTGTTCGAGCCCACGAGGGCGCGTAGAGTCCTATGCAGGTTGAGTTCACAGCCGCCCCGGAATCGTCATCGGGTGCAGGGTAGTGATACTCCCTGTATCCAGGGGTTTTGAGCCTACAGAGCCTGAACAGTGACGTGACCACAGTAATTGCTACTGAGGGAGTCACGATGTCCACCATCAACGCCGCGAAGCCGGCAAAAACGTCTTCCACCGACCACAGCCGCGCGCAGTTCTATGCGCAATGGCTCTGGCCGGCGACGTCAGTAATCAGCGTCCAAGGCGAGTTGGACGCGTCCAACGCCACCGAGCTGACCGAATGCGGAATCCGGAACAGCAGGCCGCGCGGACAGCTGGTCCTGGACCTGAGCGAAGTCGAGTTCTTCGGCGCAGGGTGCTTCGCCTGCCTACACACCCTCAACGTGCGGTGCGCCTGCGAGGGCATCGACTGGGTCCTGATCCCCAGCACCGCTGTTTCCCGGGTATTGGGGATCTGCGATCCCGCCTGCGCGTTGCCGGTCTCCAACGAGCTTCCGGCCGCCCTGTCGATGCTGCGCGATCAGCCACGGCAGCTTCAATTGGTGAACGTGCATCACTGACGTCGCGCCGAGGTCCCCTGCCGCCGGATGGTCAGCGAGATGCCCAGCGTCGGCTCGGGACTGCCGGTGCGCTCGAAATCGGCATCGTCGACAAAGCTGTCCACGCGATCGGTGAGCGCTTCCAATACCCGGCGGCTGAAGCCGCTCAAGACGGCACTGCCAGGGGCGTTGTCGGCAAGGGCACAGTCCGTCGACACGCGGACGTTGAGTTCGTGGGGGCGGGGGTCTTGCACCAGTACCAGGTAAGCCCCTGGCGAGGCGATGCCGATCAGCACTGTGCACGCTTCATCAACCGCCAGCGCCAGATCATCCGCTGTATCGCTGCTGAGGTCTTCATAGTCGGCCAGACAGCACGTCATCGCTCTCACCACGGCCAGCGCCTCGACTCTGGCAGGCACCCTGAGTTCCACGGCTCGCGGCCCGCTGGTGTGGCCAGATCCCCCGTGGGGTATCCGCCGACCGTGCAGCACAGTGAGCCGAGGTCCCGGTACCCGCTCAGATGACATACCTGTCGCGTACCCGCGGCGTTCCAGTCGCTAAACCAAAGGGGCGGACCCGATGAGGCTACGTCGAAGCGTCATCGGCGATCCGGGGCTCCGCCGGGTACGTCGTGGCCGTGGATTCGGTTACCGCGACGACGAGGGCGCTGCTGTCACTGATCCGGCGACGCTGAAGCGCATCGAGGATCTGGTCATTCCGCCGGCTTGGAAGAAAGTCTGGATATGTCCCTACCCCAACGGACACATCCAGGCCGTCGGCACCGACGTCGCGGGACGGCGGCAGTACCTCTATCACTCTCAATGGCAGCAGGAGCGCAGCGAGGAGAAATTCGACCGGGTGCTGGAGTTGTCGGCCGGGCTGACTGACTGGCGCACCGACATCGCAACTGATCTGCGTCGACGCGGGCTGACCCGCGATCGCGTACTGGCACTTGGCCTTCGCTTGTTGGACCTCGGATACTTCCGGGCCGGCGGCGATCAGTACGCCCAGGAGAATAATTCGTTCGGCATCGCGACGCTGCTGCGTGAACACATCACCCTGCGGCCGGATGCAGTCGGATTCGACTATCCGGCCAAGAGCGGCGTGCGCCGCGCGCTGGTGGTGGAAGATCCAGCGGTGGTACGGGCGGTGCGGTCGCTGCAGCGGGCTCGTGGCAATGACGATCGCCTACTGGCATACCGCAACTCGTCGGAATGGACCGAGGTCCACGCCGACGACCTCAATGTGCGGTTCAAAGAGATGGTCGGTGACGAGTACACCGTGAAGGACCTGCGAACGTGGCACGGCACAGTGCTGGCGGCCGAGGCGTTCGTCGACGCGGATCCGCCGGTCGACGACAAGGTGATCAAACGCGTCGAATCCGCGGTAATGCGCGAAGTCTCCGAGGCTCTCGGCAACACCCCGGCGGTGGCCCGTAGCGCCTACGTCGACCCGCGGGTGGTCGACGCATATCGGGACGGATTGACGATCGCAGCCGGATTCCGCCGCGCTACCCGCACACGGAACAGCGACAGACGCCAGGAGATCCTGGATCGCAGTACAGCCCGGTTGATCCGAAAGGTGGCCCGACGGGCATGACCGAACCCTGGAGCGTTTGATCAAACGGCCACGGGGTATTCGGGCCGCATGACCCGCGAAGACGTGCCCGACGAGGTGCCCGTTGCCGATGCACTCGAGCAGCAACGCGAGCAGACCGACTCGGTGCCCGACGCCGAAGCCCCGGTCTCCGATGTGGACAGCCCACCGCTGGAGGCGACAGAACCTGACTGGCAGGAACAACGCGAGGTGGTCGCCGACGACGCGGGTCGCGACGAGTTCGACCGCGAAGACGGCGAGACGCTGCCCGGGTGAGGGTAGGGCGTCATGGCCGGAGAAGGTGACCCCGAAGACAAACCGCGACGAGTACGGGCGGCGCTACTTGCCGCCCTGCTGGTGGTCTCCCTGGGTCTGTTGCTGACCTGCTGCCCGGCCAACCGCGACGGCATGTCGGGCCAGCTCGCCCAGGCGATGGAAGAGTCGGTGGCCGCCGCCCGCAGCGGGGCATACGCGCTCGACCTCCGGACACGTGACCGGTCCACACCGCAACTGGTGAGCGTTCAGATCTCCGATGCGCGTGACGAGATCGCCAAGGCCTACAAGGGAATTGCCGACCTCAAAGCCAGTTATCCGGTCGATCTCGACCGCCAGAGAATGCTCACCGAAGCCATGACGACCATGATCGGTCAACTCAATGCCGCATCCGCGCGGGTCCGCGAGATCGCCACCGAACCCGACTTGACCGTACTGCGCACCCAACTCCTGACATCGGCCGCCGCGCTGGAAGCCGGCTACCGCTGATGAAGAAGTTCTTCGCGGTAGCGCTGGGGATCCTGACCGCGATCGGTGGGTTCCTCGACATCGGCGACCTGGTGACCAACGCCGTGGTCGGTTCGCGGTTCGGTCTCGCACTCGTCTGGGTTGTGCTCGTGGGCGTGGTCGGCATCTGCTTGTTCGCCCAGATGGCGGGCCGGGTCGCCGCGGTCAGCGGGCGAGCCACGTTCGAGATCATCCGGGAACGCCTGGGCCCGCGCACCGCCGCGGCCAACCTGAGCGCATCGTTTCTGATCAACCTGATGACGCTGACCGCCGAGATCGGTGGTGTGGCACTGGCCCTGCAACTTGCCACCGACGTCGGACGGATGCTGTGGATACCGGTGGCAGCCGTGGCGGTGTGGCTGGTGGTCTGGCGGGTCAAGTTCTCGGTCATGGAGAACACCGCCGGTCTGGCGGGCCTGTGCCTGATCGTGTTCGCCGTCGCCGTCTTTGCCCTGCAACCGCATTGGGGCGAGCTCGCCCATCAGGTCGCGCAACCGGTGATCCCGGAATCCGAGTCCTCCGCGACGTACTGGTACTACGCGATCGCACTGTTCGGCGCGGCAATGACGCCGTACGAGGTGTTCTTCTTCTCCTCCGGTGCCGTAGAAGAGCATTGGAAGACAAAAGATCTCGGGGTCTCACGCCTCAACGTCCTGGTCGGGTTCCCGCTCGGCGGCATCCTGTCGGTCGCCATTGCCGCCTGTGCGACGTTGGTTCTCCTGCCGAATCAGATCGAGGTGACGTCGCTGTCTCAAGTGGTGATGCCGGTTATCGAGGCCGGCGGCAAGCTGGCCCTGGCGTTCGCGATCATCGGCATCGTGGCGGCCACATTCGGCGCGGCCCTTGAGACCACACTGTCCAGCGGCTACACCTTGGCGCAGTTCTTGGGGTGGCCGTGGGGCAAGTTCCGCCGTCCGGCCGAGGCATCCCGCTTCCACGTGGTGATGTTCGTGAGCATCGTCGTCGGTGCCGCCGTTCTGTTCACCGGCGTCGACCCGGTCATGGTCACCGAGTACTCGGTCGTGTTCTCGGCTATCGCACTCCCCCTGACCTACCTGCCCATCCTGATCGTGGCCAACGATCCGGAATACATGGGCGACAAGACCAATGGAAGGTTGCTCAACATGTTCGGGTCCGTGTACCTGGTGATAATCGTGGCGGCCTCGCTGGCGGCCATTCCGCTGATGATCGTGACCGGGGCAGGCCAGTGAGAATCGTCGACGCGCGCCTGCACCTGTTGGACCGGCAGATACTCGACGACGACGGCGCCCCGGTCGGCATCGTCGACGACCTCGAACTCGACGGCATCGAGGCCGATGTGGATATCGAACCGGGCAGCCCGGCACCATACGTCAGCGCGATCCTGTCCGGTCAGGTGGTGATGACCCGGATCCTCGGCGGCGCGCCACCGCGGTCGATGCTGCACGAAATTCCGTGGCAGCAGGTCGCTTCGGTCGCCGTGACCGTGCAACTGACGGACTCCGAACTGCCGTCGGACACCGATTGGGTAGAGCGCTGGTTGCGCGATCACATCGTCGCCCGCATCCCGGGAGGGCGTCATGCAGCTGAGTAACCTGCTGGGGCTCCGCGTGCTGGATGCCGGCCACCACCCCGTCGGTACCGTCATCGATGTCCGGCTCAAGATCGCAGACCATAGCGGGGAGCGACCAGGCCGCCCAGAACTGGCCGGCCTGGTCGTGAGCCCCCGTACTCGCTCGTCGTACCTGGGTTACGAACGTACGGGCATCAACGCCCCGGCCCTCATCGCAACCATCGCCGCATGGCGCCATCGAGGCACCTTTCTGGCGGCATGGGAAGACGTGGCCCGGATCGGGTCCGACCACGTCACGCTGCGTGTCGGCTACAGCCGACGTTCGCCGGCCCTGCCGACTCAGTGACCCCGTCACCGTGGCAGTGCCACAGCAATTCGGTGAGGGCGTACTCACTGAGAGCCTGCCGCTGCTCGCGCTCGATGACATCGGCGATCCGCTCGAAAACGGACGGTGCTGGTCCGGCCATGTTTCTCACCTCGACTCCAACAAGTTGCGGTATACCCCGCCCGGTACCCCAACAAACCGACGGGCCGGTTTACCAGAGACCGTCGACGGGCATACCTCAACCGCCATGACGACGCTCTTCAACGCTCCGGAACCGGGGCTTCCGCCTGCGAAGGGGCCCATCTCCGCCGCGCTGATCGACAGGCTCGGCGATCGCGCACCGCACAACCACCTCGAACCGGTCTGGATTCCGCTGCGCGATTCCGATCCGCTCGGCCTGGATGTGCAGCTGTCGCTCTATCTCTGCTACGAACTGCACTACCGGGGATTCTCCGGTGTCGATCAGGACTGGGAGTGGAACGCCGGCCTGTTGCACCTTCGCTCGCAGTTCGAACGGATCTTTCTCGCGGCGGTCCGCCGCGAGGTCGGCAGAATCGACCTCGAGGACTCTGCCGAGCGAGAGATGGCGCGCTTGTCGGTCGAGCCCCGTGACGGCACCGGCCCGTCGTATCACCTTCGTGATGCGGGCACGTGGGAGCAGATGCGCGAGTACTTCGTGCACCGGTCGCTGTACCACCTCAAAGAGGGTGACCCGCACGCCTGGCTGATCCCCCGCCTCAGCGGCCAGGCCAAGGCCGCCTTCGTCGCCGTCGAATACGACGAATACGGCGCCGGCTCGTCAGACCGCATCCACCAGAACCTGTTCGCCGACCTCCTGAAAGAGGCCGAGCTGGACGATGCCTACCTCGGCTATCTCGACGCGGTACCGGCCGAAAGCCTCGCGTTGGTCAATCTGATGTCCATGTTCGGCCTGCATCGACGACTACGTGGCGCCGCCACCGGGCACTTCGCGGCCACCGAGATCACCTCTTCACCGGGGTCGCAGCGCCTGGTGGCCGCCCTGGAGCGGCTCGAGGCGCCCGAGGCGTGTGTCCGGTTCTACCGTGAGCATGTCGAAGCCGACGCGGTACACGAGCAGGTCGTCCGCCACGATGTGGTGGGCGACCTCGTGCGGCGCGAACCCGAACTCGACCGCGACGTGGTGTTCGGGATGCGGGCGTTCGCCGCCATGGAGGACAGGTTGGCCGATCACCTGATGAAAAGCTGGCTGGCCGAACGTAGTTCGCTATGCCGACCGCTTTCCTGAGCTTGGGCAGGACCGCTTGATCTTGCGGTGGCTGGTGTCACACAACGGATAGGTCTTGGACCGGCGACACGTACAGATGGCCACCATGAACCGATCGGATTCGACGGTGCTCCCGTCGGGCAGCTCGATTCGGACGGGCCCTTCGACGAGGATCGGCCCCCCCTGGACCACTCGCACTGCCCGGCGATCGGTCATGGCTTGTCCGCCCGGATGACGACCAGTTCTTCTTCCGTCCGGTCATCGGTCAGACGCCCGGTGTCTCGAAGCCACGGAGCTTGTAAGTGCAGCACCGGTCCGAACGGAATTCGTTGGGTGACATAGATGTCCGCATCCAGCCCACCCGCACGCAACAGCCTCACCGACTCCGTGACGTCGGCGAACTCGGATTGGACGAGGTACAGAGATCCGCCTTCCGCCAGCATTTCGACAGCCGAGCGGCACAATGGGTCGAGGATCAGCCGACCGTCCGGACCGCCGTTCCAGGAAGCCATCGGGCCGGTCGACAGCATCATTCCGGCAGAGGTTTCCGGTGCCACCGGAACGTAGGGCGGGTTGCACACGACGATGTCGAACGGTTCGTGTTCCAGCGCCTGAGTCCACGAACCGAGCCTGGCGTCGACATCGACCTGTGCAGCCAATGCGTTGGCCTGGGTGCATCGCACCGCGCTCGGCGAAATATCCAGCGCGGTAACCGCACTGGCGCCCAGCTCGGCCGCGGCAATGGCAACCACTCCGCTCCCGGCGCACAGGTCCACCACCCGGCGGCCGGACACCACACCGTTGCGCGTGAGGGCATCGATGAGCAGCCATGAGTCCTGCTGCGGGCAATAGACGTTCTCCGCGCCAACGGCAATGCTTCCGGAAATCACCCCTATTCGGTACCCATCCGGGCGCCAGGCAAACTCGCTTGTCGCGAACGCCACGATTAGGCACGTCACGTTTAGTGCCTGCGCATCAGGGAATCCAAGGTGTGCGTGGAGAAGCCGCGTAGTAAACACCAATCCACTCCTGAAGCGGAAAGGTAGAGCATGACCGAGAAGAACTCAGGACCTGAAGAAGGCATCAAGGGCGTCGTCGAGGACGTCAAGGGCAAGGCCAAGGAAGCTGTCGGCACCGTGACCGGGCGCGAAGACCTCGTTCGTGAGGGCAAAGCGCAGCAGGACAAGGCCGATGCGCAGCAGGACGCCGCCAAGAAGGAGGCCGAAGCCGAATCGGCCCGGGCGGGTGCCAAGGCCGCCGAGAAGCGCGAGCAGGCGAGCCAGCGTCCCTAGCCCGGCCTGATTGAAAGAGATGGCCCAGCAACAACCTGTTGCTGGGCCATCTCGTGTATTCAGGTCAGCTGTTCGGCGCTTGCCTGATCACATCGGGATGCTCTGCGTACCACCGTTCTTCGAGGCGACGCACGCGCTGGTGAGCGACCAGGAGCCAGAGCCCGCCGCCCAGCAGTCCCACCGCGGCGAGAATCGCGAGCACCACCGCTGCTCCGGTGTTACCGGTCGCGAAGCCGACCAGGCATGCAACAAACATCACCAGACCCACACCGACCAGGATCAGAGCGGGCATGTTGCGGTTGTCTTTCATCGACTCGCCGGCATGCGGCCTGGTTGTCCTGGTGTGGTCGACGGGGTCGTCGGGACCTTTCATTGTTTCTCCCTTTCACTCATAGCGCGGGTATTGGCCGACCTTGAGTAGTCCGGCCAGGTGCGCCGCGTTGCGCGCGGCCGCGGCGGTGGCGTCGGCGACGGGATCGGGCACCTCGTCGAGATCCAGGTAATCGGTGCCGTGCATGGCCTCGCCGTTCCAGTACGTACAGCCCTGCGCCGGAATGGTGTAGCCGATGTCGTTGAGCGCCTGGAAGAGATCGGCGACCGTCTTGTGCGCGCCGTCCTCGTTGCCGACAACCGACACCAGCGCCACTTTGCCCGCCAACACCGGGCGGCCGGCGTCGTCGGTATTGGAAAGCTCGGCATCCAGCCGCTCGAGAACGCGCTGCGCGATGCTCGCCGGGTGCCCGAGCCATACCGGTGTCGACAGCAGCAGGATGTCGGCGTCCAGAATCTTCCTACGGATCTCGGGCCACTGGTCGTCGCCACCCATATCGGCTTCGACCCCGGGCTCGATGATGAAGTCTGCGCACCGGACCGACTCGGTGCTGACGCCGAGCACACCGAGATTCTCGCGAACCTGATCGGCGATCAGCTCGCTACTGGACTCGGCCGGCCGGCGTTTGAGACTGCAGACCAAAGCCAGCGCAGTCAGGTTCGGCGCGGTCATGGGTCCGAGGCTTCCCAGGACCGGGACGGGCTAAACCTCCGGGCCGACCCGCTGGTGGGCGGTGAGCAGTAACCGGTCGAACACCACGCGGCTCGGAAGCGTCTCGGTGTAGTCGAGCGCCAGAAAATCTCGTGCCAGCTGCTCGGCAAGCAGGCGCAGCTTGGTGTTGGTTTCCTGTGACCGCCATTTCAGCAGCTCGAACGCCGCATCTTCGTCGAGCCGGTAGATCAGCATCAACATGCCTTTGGCCTGCTCGATCGCACCACGGGCCTCGGCGATCTCGGCCACCACCTCGGTGACCGCCTGCTGCCGCGCCCGCGCGACGGACGGAGAGACGTCGACGTAGAAACCGTGCGTTCCGATGACCGCGCCGGAGTCATCGAAGAGCTGATCCCCGACGACGACGACCTGGTGGACGTCGCCGGCCGTATCGATGATCCGGTGTCGGGTGCTGAACGCACCCGAGGTGCGCCGCATCTCAAGCAGGGTGGCTGCCACCTGCCCGTAGTCCTCGGGGTGCTTGTGGGACAGCACCACCTCGGTCGTCGGGTTCGCGGTACCCGGTTCATACCCGTGCATCCGCTCCACCTGCGGCGACCATTCCCAGCGCTCATCGGCGAAGTAGAACCTGAACCAGCCGACCCGCTGCGCCTCACCGCCGGCAAAGGCATGCTCAATCGGCGAGTTGCGGTTTCCCTCGGCCGAGTCACTCGTCACGGGGTTGAGAATAACGCGCCGGGCTGGCGGCAACTCAATTGATTGTCACAGGTGAGGTCTACATTCGGCGCTGTGAGACGGCTTCGGATCAAGGTCCTCATCGCAGCCGGGGTCGCGGCGGCGATCGCAAGTCATCTGGCCGGGGTCGGCACGGCATGGAGCCTGGTCATCGGCGTCCTGTTGCCGCTGACCTTGGCGGCCACGCCACGGTTCGTCGCGGGCGCCTTCCACGGTGCCCGCACACCCGGCGTCCGTGAGCAGGCCGCCACCCAGATGACCGGGCTGGAGTTCGAGGATCGCGTGGCCCAGGTGGCCCGCAGCTGTGGACTGCCGGTGATCATGACCCCTCTCACCGGCGACTGGGGGGTGGATCTGATCGTCGGTCGCAGGCCCAATCGGATTGCGGTGCAGTGCAAATGCCTGTCACGTCCGGTGGGGGCCGGCGCCGTACAGGAGGTCGTCGCGGGCGCTCCGATGCAGGATTGTGCCAGGACCATGGTGGTCACCAACAACGAATTCACCCCGGCTGCACGCAAACTCGCCGAACTGCACGGGTGCGAGCTGGTGGGCGGAGCAGAGTTGCCCAGGCTCAAGTCGATCCTGCGTCGCGCGGCGTCGGCGGAACGTGCGCCCTAGCCCGCCAGCGGTGATCTCAGTGCAGCCCGCACCGCGTCGAGGCACGCATCGATCTCGGTACGCGTGACGGTCAGCGCCGGCCGGAACCGCACCGAGTCGGTGCCGCTCGGCAGCATGATGACGTGGCTGCCCCACAACCGGCGAATCAGCTCGTCGCGGGCGGCGGGCGAAGGCAGGCTGAATGCGCACATCAGACCGCGCCCTCGCGGATCGAGCACGGTATCGGCGAAATCCACTGCCAACTCCCGTAACTGGCCGAGAAGGTAGTCGCCGATCAGCGCGGCATTGCGCAACAGTCCGTCGGACTCGATGACCTCCAGGATGCGGCGCGACCGCACCATGTCGACCAGGTTGCCACCCCAGGTGGAGTTGATCCGCGAGCTGGCGGTGAACACGTTGTCGACGACCTCGTCGACCCGCCGGCCGGCCATCACGCCACACACCTGGGTTTTCTTGCCGAACGCGACGATATCCGGCGTGACTCCCAATTGCTGGTAGGCCCAGGCGGTTCCGGTGATACCACACCCGGTCTGCACCTCGTCGAAGATCAGCAGGGCGTCGAATTCGTCGCATAGCTCCCGCATCGCGGAGAAGAACTGCGGCCGCATGTGCCGGTCACCACCCTCACCCTGGATCGGCTCGGCGATGAAGCAGGCGATGTCGTCCGGGTTGGCCTCGAACGCCGCCCTTGCCTGCCGTAGCGAATCAGCTTCGACCGCAGCAATATCCACCCCTGGTCGCAGGTACGGGGCATCCATGCGGGGCCAGTCGAACTTGGGGAAGCGGGCCACCTTCACCGGGTCGGTGTTGGTCAGCGACATCGTGTATCCGCTGCGGCCGTGGAAGGCTCCGCGCAGGTGGAGCACCTTGGTACCGAGGGCCGCGTCGATCCCGCGGGCCTCGTTGTGGCGGCTCTTCCAGTCGAACGCCACCTTGAGAGCATTCTCGACCGCCAGGGCTCCGCCGTCGACGAAGAACAGGTGCGGAAGGTCCGGGTCTCCGAGTACCCGGCGGAAGGCGTCGACGAATCGGGCCAACGGCACGCTGTAGATGTCGGAATTGCTGGGCTTGTTCACCGCGACCCGGGCCAGTTCGGCCCGGAAATGTTCGTCGTCGGCCAGCGCCGGATGGTTCATCCCGAGCGCGGACGAAGCGAAGAAGGTGAACATGTCCAGGAAACGGTCGCCGGTACGTGCATCCACCAGATAGGAGCCCCGGGAGCGGTCGAGGTCGAGGACGAAATCGAAGCCGTCGGTCAGGATGCTGCGGGCCAGGACGGCTCGTACCTGGTCAGGCGTTACCTGCGGCGTAGGTGTCAACACTGCAGTCATGACACCATCTTAGCGGAATCTTTACGGTGAATATGGGACTAAACCGTAATCGTTACGGAACGTAGTCTCGTCCGCTGTAAAATGTCTGCAAGATGATCGTGCTGCGCGTGCGGACGTTGGCAGCGGTCCTGATCCGCTGGAGCAGGTCCTCCAACGCCCGCGCCGAGGCCACCCGAACCAGCAGGACGTAGCTCTCGTCACCGGCCACCGAGTGACACGACTCGATTTCGGGGATGTGCTGCAACCGGGCGGGTGCATCATCGGGTTGAGACGGATCGAGAGGGGTGATGGCGACGAACGCCGAGAGCATGTTGCCCAGCGCCTCGGGGTTGAGCCGCGCAGCGTATCCGGTCACCACGCCCCGCGACTCCAACCGGCGCACCCGCGCCTGCACCGCCGAGACCGACAATCCGGCCACTGCGGCCAGCTGCGCCAGTGTGGCCCTGCCGTCGGCCACCAGCGCGCGGACGAGAGTCCGGTCGGTGTCGTCCAGCACGTGCTCGTCGGCTTCACCCATGGTCGGAAACTGTAACGCCGCCACCAACCAGAAAGGCAGACGATGACCACCACCGAACGGACCGACCTCCCCACGGCAGAGGTGTTGCGCCGGCGGGTACGGCAGGCTCTCGATGCTGTGGGGGCGACGGCGGAACTGGGTGAACCGACCGCCCCGGGTCCCGGCCTGCACGCCAGCACCCCGATCAGCGGCGACGTATTGTTCACGCTGCCAGAGGACAGTCCCGATCAGGTCGATGCTGCGATCACCGCTGCGGCACAGGCCTTCTCGACATGGCGCACCACTCCGGCACCGGTACGCGGCGCGTTGGTGGCGCGGCTGGGCGAGTTGCTCGTCGAGCACAAGGCAGATCTGGCGACACTGGTGACGGTGGAGGCGGGCAAGATCACCTCAGAGGCACTGGGCGAGGTCCAGGAAATGATCGACGTCTGCCAGTTCGCGGTCGGGCTGTCACGCCAGTTGTACGGTCGCACCATCGCTTCCGAACGTCCCGGGCACCGACTGATGGAGACGTGGCACCCGCTGGGCGTCGTCGGCGTGATCACCGCGTTCAACTTTCCGGTTGCGGTGTGGGCGTGGAACACCGCGATCGCCCTGGTGTGCGGCGATACCGTGGTGTGGAAACCCTCTGAGCTGACTCCCCTGACCGCGATCGCCTGTCAGGCGCTGATCGAACGCGCCGCAACCGATGTCGGTGCGCCCACGGAAGTGAGCCGGCTGATCCTCGGCGGGCGCGAGTTGGGTGAACGACTGGTCGACGATCCGCGGGTGGCGCTGCTCAGCGCGACCGGTTCGGTGCGGATGGGCCAACAGGTGGGTCCGCGCGTTGCCGCCCGGTTCGGCAAGGCGCTGCTCGAGTTGGGTGGCAACAATGCCGCGATCGTGACTCCCTCGGCCGATCTGGATCTCGCCGTGCGCGCCATCGTGTTCTCCGCCGCGGGCACCGCGGGACAACGCTGCACCACGCTGCGCCGGTTGATCGTGCACTCGTCCATTGCCGACGACCTGGTGTCCCGAATCGTCGCGGCCTACCAGAGCCTGCCCGTCGGTGATCCGAGTGTGGACAGCACCCTGGTCGGCCCGCTCATCCACACCCGCGCCTATCGCGACATGGTCGGGGCGTTGGAGCAGGCCCGCGCCGATGGCGGCGAGGTGTTCGGCGGTGAGCGTCACGACCTGGGTGACGAGGGCGCGTTCTACGTGGCTCCCGCAGTGGTCCGGATGCCTGCGCAATCCGCGGTGGTGCACACCGAGACGTTCGCGCCGATTCTCTACGTCCTGACCTACGACGATATCGACGACGCGATCGCCCTGAACAATGCGGTGCCACAAGGGCTTTCCTCGGCCATCTTCACCACCGATGTGCGCGAGGCCGAGCGGTTCATGGCCGCCGACGGATCCGACTGCGGTATCGCCAATGTCAACATCGGGACGTCGGGCGCCGAGATCGGCGGGGCGTTCGGCGGCGAGAAGCACACCGGCGGTGGCCGCGAATCAGGCTCGGATGCCTGGAAGGCGTACATGCGTCGCGCGACCAACACGGTCAACTATTCCTCCGAGCTGCCACTGGCTCAGGGCGTGCACTTCGGCTAGCCGGCTCAGCCGTCCTGTTGACACACGACGTCGACGTACACGGTGGTGAACTGCAGCGCGGTGGTGCGTGTGGCGGGCACCCCGTGCACATCGGTCACCCTGCACTGCGACAGCGGAACTCCGTTGTCCCCGTTGATCTGAACGGTGTACCCGGCAGCCGTCAGGTCCCGCACCACATCGGCGGCTCTGGTACCGCCGGTGGGTGCTGCCGAGGCCGGGGCGGCAGCACCCAGGAACCCCACTACCACTGCCACAGCGCATATCGATCGGTTCATCTGGAGGCCCTCCCGCATCCGTAGGTTTCACCTATCGATACGCACTGTGGTTACATCCGGTTCAGGCCGGCCGCTCCGGCGGCCGTGGGGCCAACACCTCGATGCTCCCGCCTCGCTCTCGGACATCGAAGTGCGGCAACGGCTTCGGCGCGATCGGAAGTTGGTGTGTGAGTACCTGGCCGGCCGGCGAGAACGACGTCACGTGGCACGGGCAGCGAAGGCTGTCCACGGCGCCGTCGAACCACAGCTTGCACCCCTGATGGGTGCATACCCCCGATACGGCATCGACCTTTCCTCCCGCCCGCCGGACGAATCCCGACACCGTGCCGAGGTCGAACGACAGCACGGAACCCTCTGCGAGATCGGCGCTTCTCGCCACCGGCAGCCACTCGCCGTCGTTGGGCACCAGGTCAGCACCGTCGGCCTGCGCAGGCTCGGTGGGCTGCTCCCGGTCGGACACGACATGGTCGATCGATACGGCGGCGACGGCCGCGGTCGCCGCCGCGGCGGTGCCCACGATGACCTGCCGGCGGGTGGCCGACGGCCCCGGCCGCGCCGGTTCGTCCGCTTCTGCATGGGAAAGCTGTTGGGCGATACGGCTCTTGAGGTCATCGACGAACTCCGGCCGGGGTTCGACTGCGTCGGGACGTGCTGCCCGCAGTTCGATCGCCGCGCGAATCTGTGCGGCGTCGAAGTCGTCGGCCGGGAAGGATTCGGGTCGTCGCCCGGCGAGTAGATCGTCGACGTATTTGCGTACCCCGCGCCTGGTCACCGTGACTCTCCCTCGTTGATCTGAGCGGCCAGAGCGGACCTCGGCCACGCTCGCCGAGAGCCGCAGCGGCCGAAGCGCGGCCAAGAAGACCTCCGAGGTCAGGTCCTCGGCGTCGGCGTGGCTGCCCAACCGCGCGTAGAGCAATCGGTACACCCACGTCAGGTTGTCGTCGTACACGGCGTCCCAGCTCGGATAACACCCCTCCGGCACGATCCGCAGTTCCGGGCGCTCACGTCCGACAGGCATCGAGCATCCTCAGCACCGGCCACCCGCCTTTCACCATGCGGGAACCCGGAGCAGGCTCCCGCACACCTAGATAGAGCGGCGGGTTACACGCGAACGGCGTCCGCATCTGACCAGCATCCACCGGTGTAACCCGGCGCGCTATCTCCTGATGACCGTTTCTGCGCCGCTCTCGACACAACGGAGGTTCCGATGGTCCGACGATTCCCTGCCTCTGCGGCCGTTGCCGCCCTGGCAATAACGGCGGCGTCCGCGTGCTCCGGTGCGCCGGCCGCGCCGGCAAGCACATCGTCGGCACCGGTCCCCGGAACCGCCGTCAGCATCGACAACTTCGCGTTCGCTCCCGCCACGCTGACGGTGCACCGTGGCGACACCGTGACGTGGACCAATCACGACGAGGAACCGCACACCGTCGCGGCCGGCGACGGCTCGTTCCGCTCCCCCGGCATGGACTCCAACGCCACCTTCAGCTTCACCTTCACCAAACCGGGTAGCTACGACTACATCTGCTCGATTCACCCCTCCATGCGCGGCACCGTGGTGGTGACCTCATGACCGATTCGCACGCCATGAGCCGTCGCCAACTCATCCGCCACGGCGCCTGGTTCGGCGCCGCGGTCGGTCTCGCGGTGGTCGGCGGTGAGGTGATCTCGCATGCCGCGGTCAAACCCACCGCGGTGGTGTCGGGGCCGACGATGCGTTTCGCCCAGGTCTCCGACAGCCATATCGGGTTCAACGGATCCGCCAATACCGATGTGGCCGGGTCCTTCGGCCGGGCGATCGACCAGATCAATTCGCTGGACTACACCCCGGATTTCGTCATCCACACCGGTGATCTCACGCACCTGTCCACGCCCGCACAGTTCGATCGGGTCAAGCAGATGATGGGCGACCTCAAGACACCGCTCGTGTTCACGGTGCCCGGCGAACACGATTCGGTCGACGACGCCGGCCAGAAGTACCGGTCGGTGTTCGGAGCGGGCGCCCGCGGCGACGGGTGGTACAGCTTCGACATCGCCGGGGTACACGTCATCGGGCTGGTCAACACGTTGAACCTGAAGAAGCTGGGGCATCTCGGCGTCGATCAACTGGACTTCATCGAGAAGGACGTCGCCCCGTTGTCCTCGGACACTCCGATCGTGGTGTTCAGCCACATTCCGTTGTTCGCGATGTACCCGGACTGGGGCTGGGGTACCGACGACGCCACTCAGGCGTTGAGCTACCTGCGCCGGTTCGCCTCGGTCACCTGTCTCAACGGTCATGTGCACCAACTGTTCTCGAAGACCGAGGGCAACGTGACGTTCCACAGCGGTACCACCACCGCCTATCCCCTGCCGCATCCCGGCGACGGTCCGGCGCCCAAACCGCTGACCCTCCCTGCCGGTCGCCTGCACGACGCCCTGGGAATCCGGGAAGTCAGCTACACCAAGGGCACCACGGCACTGGCGCTCAAGGAGGACCGGCTGTAAGCAGGAGGCATGCAGATTGAGAACTCGGTGGCGGTCATCACCGGCGCCGGATCGGGAATCGGCCGTGCGCTGGCCACATCGTTCGCGGCGGCAGGTGCACGCGTGGTCGCCGCCGACCTCGACGCGGAGTCGGCCGAGCAGACGGCGGCCCAGATCCGTTCCGGCGGCGGGCAGGCACTGGGTGTTCGGGCCGACGCCGGTGTCACCGCCGATATCGAGGAGCTGACCACCACCGAGTTCGGCCCGGTCGACATCTACGTCGCCAACGCCGGGATTCTCGGCGCACCGGGCCTCGGCACCGACGAGGACTGGGATTCGATCCTGGACGTCAACCTGCGCGCACATATCCGCGCCGCGCAAGTGCTTGTGCCGCAATGGTTGTCGCGCGGAGGCGGATACTTCGTATCCCTTGCCTCGGCGGCCGGTCTACTGTCCCAGATCGGAGCCGCCGGGTATGCCGTGACCAAACACGCCGCGGTCGGCTTCGCCGAATGGCTGGCCATCACCTACGGCGATGACAACATCGGGGTCAGCTGTGTGTGCCCGCTGGGTGTGGACACCCCGCTCCTCGACGCGGTACGTACTTCGGCCGATCCGGACGCCGCGGCCGGTGCCGCGTCGATCGTGCAGTCCGGCGAGGTCATCAGTGCAGAACAGGTGGCCACCGCAACGGTCGAGGCCGTGCAGTCGGGCCGGTTTCTCGTGCTGCCGCACCCGCAGGTGCTCGACATGTACCGGCACAAGGGTTCCGATTACGACCGGTGGATCGCCGGGATGCGCCGCTACCAGCGCTCACTGCGCGCCGGCCGATGAGCGGCCCGCCGCAGGCAACGATTGCGGCGGCACGTACACGCCCAGCGATATGCGGTGCCACCAGACGTGTTCGTGCCGCAGCTCGGTCCAGGTGCTGAACTCGTACCGGTACAGCGTCGCCCGCACGTATCGCGGCGGATCGTCCGGGAAGGGATTGCACCGCAGCAGCTTCAGCGTGTCTCGATCGTTCTCCAGCAGCCGGGTCAGCAGCATGCGCAGCCAGCCGTGGGCGTAGGCCGGTGAGATGGCGGCGAACCACATCAGCCAGTCCAAGCGAAGGTGATAGGGCGCGAACTGCCGCGGCCATCGACGGACATCGCCGGGCTTGCCCTTGAACTCGTACTCCTTCCACACGGTGTGCTCACCCAGGCTGGCGTCCGAGGTGCCCTCCAAAACCACTTCGTCACGGGTGCGGCCGACGGTGCCGAACGCGCCGTACGAATTCACCAGGTGATAGCGGGTGTACGAGGCATTCATCCGCTGACGTTTCGAGATGAGGTTGCGGGCCGGCAGGTAGCTCATCACCGCCACCGCGGCCGCGAATCCGACCACCGCCACGATGAACCACACTGGGGTCGGGCCGAATTGATGTTCAGGAACCGGGAACAGTGCGGCGGCACTGGAATCCGACACCGCGCTGAAGGCCAGGACGATGGTGATCCAGTTGAGCCAGGCGAAGTTGCCCGACGCGACCAGCCACAGCTGGGTGACGATCACGACGAGCGCGGCCCCACTGGCCACCGGTTGCGGGGCGAACAAGGCGAACGGCACGATGAGTTGGGCAAAGTGGTTGCCGGCCACCTCGATTCGGTGCAGGGGCTTGGGCAAATGGTGGAAGAACCAGCTCAGCGGCCCCGGCATGGGTTGCGTTTCATGGTGGTAGTACAGGCAGGTGAGGTTGCGCCAGCACGGATCACCTCGGAGTTTGATCAGCCCGGCGCCGAACTCGACCCGGAACACGAGCCACCGGGCCAACCACAGCACCAGCAGCGGAGGGCCGACGTCGTCGTTGCCCAGGAAGGTCACCAGGAACCCGGCTTCCAGCAGCAGCGATTCCCACCCGAACGAGTACCACGTCTGGCCGACGTTCACGATCGACAGGTACAGCGCCCACAGGAGCAGCCAGGCCGGCATCGCGACCCACAGCGGCACCATGTCGCCGCAACCGACGAGCAGGGCGGCGGCGAGCAACGCACCCGTTGCGCACACGCCGGCGAAGAAGCGGTCGGTGTAGTGAAACTGAAACAGGCTCGGGGCGCTGCGGAATGAGTTGGCAGCCAGGAATCGCGGGATCGGCAGCAGGCCGCGCGCACCGAGGAGGCCGCGGAACTGCCGGGCCGCCACGATGAACGCGATCAGGTAGATCGCGGCGGTTCCCCGCTGCAATACCTGTCGGGCCAACCAGTATTCGTCTGCGATGAACCATTCCATGCGCGGACCTGACGACGTTGCGGGTCTGTCCACGAGAACGGTACCCCGAATCGGGGCATTTCATGCGCGGTACGCCGACGCTAGCGGCGCCGCAGGGTCAACCGGAAGCCGGCCGGCATCATGGTCAGGCGCTCCTGCACCTGCAGCGTGTAGTCCGGATCGGCGATCAGGTCATAGCGGCGGATCAGCACGGCGAGCATCAACACGGCTTCATGGAGGGCGAACTGTCTACCTATGCAAGATCTTTCACCGGTCCCGAACGGCTTGTACAGGCCACCGGGGCGCGTCCGCATCTGCTCCGGGGTGAACCGGTCGGGGTCGAATGCCTCAGGGTCGTGCCCCCAGCGCGGATCCCGGTGCAGGGTCGAGGTCAGGGCCAGCGCCCAGTCACCCTTGCGCATCGGGTGCATTCCGGCCAGCACGGTGTCCTCGCGGGCCGCCCGGTAGTAGGCCGGAACCGTCGGCTGCAACCGCAATGACTCGTCGAGAACGCGCCGGACATACCGTAATTTGGCGACCTTCTCGAACTCGGGCCGCTGCTCGTCGCCCCACACCTCCTCGACCTCGGCGCGGGCCCGGGCCAGCACCTCCGGGTGCCGCGACAGGAAGTACAGCGCGAATGACAAGGCACCGGAGGTAGTTTCGTGGCCGGCGATCAAGAAGTTGATCAGCTGGTAGCGAATGTTGGCGGCGTCGAGATCGGACTCCAGCATGATTTGCAGCAGGTCGTCGTGGCGCCCCGATGGCTGTGTCCGCCGTGCGGCGACGATGTCGTCGGCCAGGCCGTGCAGATAACGTGCGTCGCGGTGGAGCCGGTGCTCGTAGCGCCGGTAGGCGAACGGGGGCAGGAATGTTTCCCGCAGCACCCCGAGGCGGTCAGCGGCCAGCAGCGCCGAGACCATGTGGGCAACGAACGGGTGGACGGTGTCGCTCTGGAAACACCGGAACGAGTACCCGGCAGTGCACCGCCCGATGGTCTCCAGGGTGACCCGGGTGGTGTCGGCCGAGACATCGACGGTTTCGCCGGCGCCGGCCTGCTGATCCCAATGGTCGGTGAGCTCGTCGGCGACGTCGAACATCACCGCGTGATAGCGGCGCATCGCGGACTGGCTGAACGCCGGCATCAGCAGTTGATGCGCCGTGAGCCAGTTCGGCTCGTCGTTGTAGGCGGTGAACAGTCCATCGCCCGCCACGATCCGCAGGGCCTCGATATCGGGGCCCACATGCTTGCAGAACCGGGTTTCGTCGTTGAGATCGTTGACCGCGTCGGCACCGGCGGCCACCACGTAACGGGCACCCAGGAACCGGAACTCGCAGATGGGCCCCAGCTCGGCCATGCCCATGGCGTTCTGCATCGAGGAATCCGGCTGCAGACCGAAGATGTCACCGAGCAGGGGCACCCGCCGCGGTGGGTGGGGCAGTTTCGGATACTTGGCACCTTCAGGTGAGGTCCGCGCGCCCACGACGGTCATGACACCAGATTTCCGCCTTGTTATACATGTGTCAAGTAAGGGCCTGGCGTTAGGCTGCAGTCGTGGGTGCCGAGTCGAGACGCCGGCTGTCCCCCGCCGACAGACGCAACGAGCTGTTAGCGCTGGGAGCCGAGGTGTTCGGCCAGCGACCGTACGACGAGGTCCGCATCGACGAGATCGCTGAGCGCGCCGGGGTCTCTCGCGCCCTGATGTACCACTACTTCCCCGACAAGCGGGCCTTCTTCGCCGCCGTCGTCCGAGCCGAGGGCGAGCGGTTGTTCGAGGCCACCAGCACGCCTCCCGAGCCTGGTCAGAGCCTGTTCGGCCAGCTGCGCGCCGGCGTTCTGGCCTATCTGCGCTACGACGAGGAGCATCCGCACGGCGCTTGGGCCGCGTACATGGGTCTGGGTCGCACCGACCCAGTGCTGCGCGGCGTCGACGACATCGACAACGACCGCCAGGCCGACCGGATCATGGGCCGGATCAGCGACGCGATATCCGAGCCCCTCGACGCCAAGGTCGAACGCGATCTGCGGGCCACCGTGTACGGCTGGCTGGCCCTGACCTTTGAGATGTGCCGACAACGGCTCAAGGACCCCTCGATCGACGCGGGATTCGTCGCCGACAGCTGCGCGCACGCCCTGCTCGACGCCATCGGCCGGGTGCCGGGCCTGCCCGCCGAACTGGTGTGTGCGGCTGCTCCCGAACACCGCTGAAACCCACTTGTCGGTGCTGCGCGGCAGGATGGCTAGATGACCACCACGCCGGCAGACCCGCTGGCCCGGTTCAGTGCGCTGACCCGGGAGTGGTTCACGGCCGCCTTCCCGGCCCCGACGGCCGCCCAGGCCCAGGCCTGGTCCGCCATCGCCGAGGGGCGCAACACCCTGGTCATCGCCCCCACTGGGTCGGGTAAGACCCTCGCCGCGTTCCTGTGGGCCATCGACGAGCTGGCCCAGTTGCCGCCCGATCCCCGCTCCGGCACCACCGTGCTCTACGTATCGCCGCTCAAGGCCCTGGCCGTCGACGTCGAACGCAACCTGCGCACCCCGCTGACCGGGATCACCCGGGTGGCCGAACGTCACGGGGTGCCGGCCCCGTCCATCAGCGTCGGCGTCCGCTCCGGGGACACCCCGCCCAGTGCGCGCCGCGCGATGCTGGCCAAGCCGCCCGACATCCTGATCACCACGCCGGAATCCCTGTTCCTCATGCTGACCTCGGCGGCCCGCGAGACCCTTGCCAACGTCCGGACCGTGATCGTCGACGAGGTCCACGCCGTCGCCGCCACCAAACGTGGTGCGCACCTGGCCCTTTCACTCGAACGGCTCGACCAGCTGCTCGACAAACCCGCCCAGCGGATCGGGTTGTCGGCCACGGTGCGTCCTCCCGAGGAGGTGGCCCGGTTCCTGTCGGGCCAGGCCCCCACCACCATCGTCGCCCCGCCGTCCGGCAAGACCTTCGACCTCTCCGTGCAGGTCCCGGTGCCGGACATGGCCAACCTCGACAACAACAGCATCTGGCCCGACGTCGAGGAGCGCATCGTCGACCTGATCGAGTCACACCAGTCCTCGATCGTGTTCGCCAACTCCCGCCGGCTGGCCGAACGGCTGACCTCACGTCTCAACGAGATCCACGCCGAACGGACCGGAGTCGAGCTCTCACTCGACCACAATCCGCAGGTGGGTGGTGGCGCCCCGGCCCAACTCATGGCCAGCGGTCAGGCCAACGGCGCGCCGACGCTACTGGCCCGCGCGCACCACGGTTCGGTCAGCAAGGAGCAGCGGGCCCAGGTCGAAGACGACCTCAAGACCGGCCGGTTACGCGCCGTGGTCGCCACCTCCAGCCTGGAGCTGGGCATCGACATGGGTGCGGTCGATCTGGTGATCCAGGTCGAGTCGCCGCCGTCGGTGGCCAGCGGGCTGCAGCGCATCGGACGTGCCGGGCACCAGGTCGGCGAGATCTCCCAGGGCGTGCTGTTCCCGAAGCACCGCACCGATCTGATCGGCTGCGCGGTGACGGTGCAGCGCATGCGCTCCGGTGACATCGAGACCATGCACGTGCCGGCCAACCCGCTCGACGTGCTGGCCCAGCACACGGTGGCGGCGGCCGCCCTGGAGCCGGTGGATGCCGACGCATGGTTCGACGCGGTGCGCCGCAGCGCTCCGTTCGCCACGCTCCCGCGCAGTGCGTTCGAAGCCACGTTGGACCTGTTGTCCGGCAAGTATCCGTCCACCGAGTTCGCCGAGCTGCGGCCACGCCTGGTCTACGACCGCGACCACGGCATCCTGACCGGCCGCCCGGGCGCCCAGCGCCTGGCAGTCACCTCCGGCGGGGCCATCCCAGATCGCGGGCTGTTCACCGTGTACCTGGCCACCGAATCGGAAAAGCCTTCCCGGGTCGGCGAACTCGACGAAGAGATGGTCTACGAATCTCGCCCCGGCGACGTCATCTCCCTGGGCGCAACCAGTTGGCGGATCACCGAGATCACCCACGACCGGGTTCTGGTGATCCCCGCCCCGGGTCAGCCGGCCCGGCTGCCGTTCTGGCGTGGCGACAGCGTGGGACGGCCCGCCGAATTGGGCGAGGCGGTCGGGGCATTCACCGGGGAACTCGCCGCGCTAAATCGCGCTGAGTTCGATGAGCGTTGCCAGACAATGGGTTTCGCCGGTTTCGCCACCGACAACCTGTACCAGCTGTTGCACGACCAGCGCGAGGCCACCGGTGTGGTCCCCAGCGACAGCACTTTTGTGGTGGAGTGTTTCCGGGATGAGCTGGGCGACTGGCGGGTGATCCTGCATTCTCCGTACGGCCTGCGGGTCCACGGGCCGCTGGCCCTGGCGGTCGGTCGACGGTTGCGGGAACGCTACGGCATCGACGAGAAGCCCACCGCCTCAGACGACGGCATCATCGTGCGGCTGCCCGACAGCGGCGAAACCCCGCCCGGTGCAGACCTGTTCGTGTTCGACGCCGACGAGATCGAACCCATCGTCACGGCCGAGGTGGGCGGTTCGGCGTTGTTCGCGTCCCGCTTCCGCGAATGCGCCGCGAGAGCCCTGCTGCTGCCGCGCCGGCACCCCGGCAAGCGATCCCCGTTGTGGCATCAACGGCAACGCGCCGCGCAACTGCTCGACATCGCCCGCAAGTACCCGGACTTCCCGATCGTGCTGGAAACCGTGCGCGAATGCCTGCAGGACGTCTACGACGTTCCCGCCCTGACCGAGCTGATGCGCCGGGTGGCCCAACGCCGGCTGCGCGTGCTCGAGGTGGAGACCGCCACCCCGTCACCGTTCGCGGCCTCGCTGTTGTTCGGCTACGTGGGTGCGTTCATGTACGAGGGCGACAGTCCGCTGGCCGA
Organism: Mycolicibacterium arcueilense; assembly: GCF_058536225.1. Taxonomy (NCBI): domain Bacteria; kingdom Bacillati; phylum Actinomycetota; class Actinomycetes; order Mycobacteriales; family Mycobacteriaceae; genus Mycobacterium; species Mycolicibacterium arcueilense. The sequence continues at coordinate 667,603 of NZ_JBZTYL010000007.1, read as the reverse complement.
GCGGCGCGCGGCCGCGCTGGCCTTGGACACCGTGCTGCTCTCCGAACTGCTCGGCCGGGTGGAACTCCGCGAACTGCTGGATCCGGCGGTCGTCGCCTCTACTTCGGCACAGCTGCAACACCTGACGGAAGAACGAGCCGCGCGCGACGCCGAGGCCGTGGCCGACCTGTTGCGGATGCTGGGCCCGCTCACTGAGGCCGAGATCGCCGAGCGCGCCACCACCGACACCATCGGGGGCTGGCTCGACGGGCTGCACTCCGCCAAACGCGCGCTGCCCGTGACCTACGCCGGCCAGACCTGGTGGGCAGCAGTAGAAGACATCGGACTGTTGCGCGACGGGGTCGGGGCGCCGGTACCCGTCGGGGTGCCCATGGCATTCACCGAATCCATCGACGACCCCCTCGGGGATCTGATCGGACGCTACGCCCGTACCCACGGCCCGTTCACCACCACCGAGGTCGCCGTGCGGTTCGGGCTCGGCCTGCGGGTGACCGCAGATGTGTTGGGCCGCATGGCTGTCGACGGCCGGCTGGTGCGCGGCGAGTTCGTCGATGATCTTCCCGGCGATCAGTGGTGCGACGCCGAGGTACTGCGCATCCTGCGCCGTCGCTCATTGGCCGCGTTGCGCGCCCAGGTCGAGCCCGTCAGCATCGCCGCCTATGGCCGCTTCCTGCCGTCCTGGCAGCACGTGGGGTCCAACCACAGCGCTGGTATCGACGGGTTGGCCTCGGTGATCGAGCAACTGTCCGGAGTCCTCCTGCCCGCGTCGGCCGTGGAATCGCTGGTGTTCGGGCAGCGGGTTCGCGACTATCAGCCGGCGATGTTGGATGAGCTGCTCGCTTCCGGGGAGGTCATGTGGTCCGGTGCCGGGCAGATCGGCAGCAGTGACGGTTGGGTGACGTTCCACCTGGCCGAGACTGCGCCACTGACGCTACTGATCCCTGCAGAGATCGAGTTCACCGACACCCACCGGGCCATCATGGAGACGCTCGGGCACGGCGGGGCGTATTTCTTCCGTCAGCTGGCCGATCAAACCGCCGAATCCGAGCTCAAAACGGCGCTGTGGGAACTGATCTGGGCCGGCTGGATCACCGGAGACACCTTCGCACCGGTGCGGGCGATGCTGTCGGGTCCCCGACGGTCAGGGGCACCCGCACACCGTCAGCGTCAGCGTCCACCCCGGCTCAGCCGCTACAGCGTCGCACGCCCGCACAGCCGCGCGGCTGATCCGATGGTGTCCGGCCGGTGGTCGACACTACCTGGTGCCGAACCGGATTCGACCGTGCGGGCGCACTTCCAGGCCGAGCTGCTGTTGAACCGGCACGGGGTGCTGACCAAGGGGGCAGCGGCAGCCGAGGGCGTGCCGGGCGGGTTCGCCACGTTGTACAAGGTGCTGAGTGCATTCGAGGACGCCGGCCGCTGCCAGCGGGGCTACTTCGTCGAGTCACTCGGCGGGGCCCAGTTCGCGGCGGCCTCGACCGTCGACCGACTCCGGTCCTATCTCGACGGCGTCGATCCCCGGCGCCCCGAGTACCACGCCGTGATGCTCGCCGCGACCGACCCGGCCAACCCGTACGGCGCCGCGTTGGCCTGGCCCGATCGCTCAGGCGACTCCGATGCCCATCGACCCGGCCGCAAGGCCGGTGCCCTCGTCGCACTCGTCGACGGGCAGTTGGTCTGGTTCCTGGAGCGTGGTGGCAAGACCCTGCTCAGCTTCACCTCCGATCCCGACACGCAACGGGCCGCCGCAGGCGCTCTGGCCGAACTCGTGAGCGCCGGGCGCATGCCGTCACTACTGGTCGAGCGGATCAACGGGGTGGCCGTACTCGATCCCGGGGTCGACGAGGATCGCGCCACCGTGCAAGAGGCGCTGCTCGGCGTCGGGTTCGCCCGCACCCCGCGTGGTTTGCGACTGAGGTAGCCGGCCTCACAGGAGGCCTGCGACCTTGTACAGCACGAGCGATCCCGCGACAGCCACGTTGAGGCTGTGGCCCGTACCCACCATCGGAATCTCGACCGCGAGATCAAGCAATTCCATTGCATCGGAAGGTATACCGCCGCCCTCGTTGCCGAGAACCACCACGGTGCGGGAGCGCGCCGCAGGCAGGTCCGCCAGGCGGATCGACTCGTCGGTGAGTTCGACGCCGATGATGCGCGTTGATCGCTCCCGCTGCTTGTCCAGCCAGCCGACGACGTCGCCGTAGATCCAATGGACGCACGACCTGTGCCGCAGCGTGTTTCCCTTACGGAGAGCCTCGGGAACCCATGGCAACCGGGGCACGGCCAGACATGCGCCCACCGCATCGCACGTGCGGAGCAGCGTGCCGAGATTGACCCCATGCTTGGGCCACAGCGGCGCGACGATGATGTGGTTCCAACACTGGTGACGGCCCGAGCGGCGCTGCCGGTGGATCTCTTTACGGGTACGAATACGAGGCGCCGACTGCGGCGCCGTACCGCTCATCGGGGGGCGGGAACGCCCTTCCCGCGGAGTCGAGAATTTATCACCGGGCGATTATGCCATCGAGCATCCGCCAACTTCCATGGCAACTGGTTCAATGAAAACATGCCCGAGGGAGATACCGTCTTCCACACCGCCACGGCGCTGCGCACTGCTCTGGCGGGAAAAATGTTGACGCGCTGCGACATTCGGGTTCCGCGCTATGCCACCGTCGACCTGACCGGGCACATGGTCGACGAGGTGATCAGCCGAGGCAAGCACCTGTTCATCCGAGTTGGTCCGGCCAGCATCCACTCCCACCTGAAGATGGAGGGCAGTTGGCGTATCGGCTGGCCCAAAGGCGCGGCGCATCGCATCCGCATCGTGCTGGAGACTGCCGACAGCCGGGCCACCGGGATCGATCTCGGCGTTCTCGAAGTACTCGACCGCGACACCGATATGGCCGCGGTGGAGCATCTGGGGCCGGACCTGCTCGGCCCCGACTGGGAGCCGCGCACCGCTGTGGCCAATTTGGTTTCTGATCCCGATCGAGCCCTGGCGCCGGCCCTGCTCGATCAACGGGTGATGGCAGGGGTGGGCAACGTCTACTGCAACGAGCTGTGTTTTATCTTCGGACGTCTGCCCACCTCGCCGGTGAGCTCGCTGGCCGATCCCCTACGCGTCGTGCAACGTGCTCGGGACATGCTGTGGCTCAACCGGTCCCGCTGGAACCGCACCACCACCGGGGATACCCGGCCAGGACGTCAGCTCTGGGTGTACGGCCGCGCCGGTGAACCATGCCGACGCTGCGGGACACTGATCGAGACCGATGCCGGCGGTGAGCGGGTGACCTACTGGTGTCCGACCTGTCAAACGTAAGGCCGTTGCATCGACGTCCTGAGACATAACGCCTGTGCGTGTCCGGGGGTCGGCGTATTATCGAACACATGTTCGAAGGCGATTCCGATGTGGCACTGATCGACGCGATGTCCGCGTCGGCCCGTGCGGAATCAGCGGCCATTGCGGGGCGGCTGGCCGCGATCGGGGCGTTGGACCGCCTGCGGGAACACGAGTTGGCCGAATCGATCTTTTGGACCACCGATCCGTTCGAAGAAGTGTCCGCCGAAGTGTCGGCGGCGTTGCGGATCAGTCGTGGCCGCGCCGGTACTCAGGTGCATCACGCCCGGGTGCTGCGCGACAAACTCCCGTTGGTGGCGGCCCGGTTCGCCGTTGGGGACATCGACTACCGGGTGGTGCGGATGATCATCGCCCGCACCGGCATCGTGGATCCCGCAGTGTGGACGGGGTTGGATGAGGAACTCGCCGGCCGGGCGCATAAATGGATGCGGTTCTCCGAACGACAGCTACGCGACCGGGTGGATCAATGGATCGCCAAACTCGACCCCAACGGGGTACGAGTCCCACCCCCTATCGACGACGGGCGGTTCGTTCAGGTCGAACCAAGCACCCCGGGCATGGCCTCGGTATGGGCCAACCTCCACGCCGCCGACGGGGTCGCCTTCAGTCAACGCCTTGACGCGGTCGCCGACACCGTCTGCAAACACGACCCCCGCACCCGCGAACAGCGCCGCGCCGATGCCGTGGGACCGGTCGCCCGACTCGAATCCCAACTGCCGTGCCTGTGCGGACTCGACGACTGCCCCGCCAAACAAAAACGCGCCGCCGCGGATGCAGCGATCGTGCACGTGCTGGCCAACCAATCCACCGTGAACGGTCGCTCGGATGATCCGGGGTATCTGGCCGGCCATGGCATCCTGCCCGCCGAATCGGTACGCGACCTGGCCGCCACCGCCAAGATCAAACCCGTACGCATACCCACCGGGCGCCCGGCTGAGCCCACGGAGCCTGGCGAGCCGAAGGAACCCGGTGAGGCCGCCGACACGGCTGAGCCTGGCGAGCTCAGCGATCCGGCCGAGCCGGAACGCCCTGAGCCCGCTGCTGCCGGCGAGCCGCAGTACCGCCCCTCGGTCGCACTGTCAGAGTTCATCCACTGGCGCGACCTGACGTGCCGATTCCCGGGCTGTGATGCCCCCGTCGAACGCTGCGATATCGACCACACCGCACCCTGGCCTACCGGGCCGACACATCCCTCGAACACCAAACTATTTTGCCGCGCACACCATTTGGTGAAAACGTTCTGCCCCGGCTGGAGCGACCGTCAACGACCCGACGGCACCATCGAGATCACCACCCCCACCGGACACACCCACGTGACCGAACCCCACGGCGCCGGCATGTTCCCCACCCTGGGCCAACCCACCGGGGACCTCAACCTCCCCGAACCGCAAGCACCACCCAACTTCAATCGCGCGGCGAAAATGCCCAAACGCAGCCGCACCCGCGAACAAGACCGACAAGACCGCATCGCCGACGAACGACGCCTACGCGCCGAACTCAACAACGACCTCGACGTCGAACGCCAATACCAAGCCTGGCTCGCCGAAGAATACGGACCACCACCACCCTTCTGAGACAGGGCGATCATGGGCTGCTATGCAGGTAGCGCCTGGGCGACCTCCTGCGCCACCCGAGTACCTGATTCGATGGCGCCCTCGATATAGCCGGCATGGTCGCTCGCGGTTTCGGTTCCCGCCCAATGGATGTGGCCAACAGGCTCGAAGGGCCACGGAAGTAGCCCGTCCAGGGTGCCCGCGATGGGCAGTGCCATATAGCCGCCGCCGACGTATTCATCGGTCTGCCACGACTTCTCATGCCAGCTGACCGGCTCAAGCACCTCTGGCCCGATGTGACCGATCAAGGGTTCCAGCACGGCCCTGCGACGCTCATCGGCGCTGAGACCATCGAGCTGACGGGCCGCGGGCCCCCCGACGAGCACACATAGATGCCCCGGACCGTCCGGCGGGCTGGTGTCGAACACGCCGCTACCCGGGCCGTCGAGGACGATGAGCTCACCACCCTTGCGCTGCCTCCAGAACGGCCGGTGGTACACCGCAATGGCCTTGTAGACCGATCCCATATACGTGTCATCCGCAAGCCGCGCCCGCTCTGGCGGCAGCGGCGGTTGGTGGGTGATAGACCGCGCCATTGGCGCCGGTACAGTGACGATCACCTTGGCGGCCCGCACCGCGCCCGCGGTGGACTCGACTGTCACGCCAGATTCGTCGCGGCTGATCTTTACGACCTTATGTCCCAGGCGGATCCGGGAACCGAGCTCGGCAGCAAAACCGCCGGCCAGCCCCCGCATACCCTCGACGATCAGGGAATCCTGCGCGCCTCCCTTGGTCGACAACATGGTGAGCACGCCGCCTTGCTGGCGGATCATTCGCGCCATCGCATACACCGAGTGTCGGTCCAGATCGGCAGTCCACGACACCGCCGCAATCACTTCCAGCAGCCGGCGTGCAGTGCGGCCCGGCACCCGGCGCAGCCATGAGTCCACAGTCTTGTCGTTCCACCGCTGCGGAACTCCGGTGCGGGACAACACCTCTACACCGGCCAGCGCCAACACGGCCGTGAGCACAGCCGGCGATGCTGCCGACAACCGACGTGAGCGGTCGACGAGGCCGGGCATCGGACCCGTGTGCATCTGATACCTGGTGAGGCCGAACTCGTCGACCAGCGACGAGAGCCGGTGGTGCCCGTGGCCGATCCACTGACCACCGAGGTCGACCGTCGACCCCAGCGCGGTGGTCTCGCTCATCGTTCGGCCGCCGAGTCGGTCCGAAGCTTCCAATACGAGCACGTCGATTCCGCGACGGTGCAGCTCGCGGGCTGCCATCAGCCCCGATACTCCCGCGCCGACCACGACCACCGTGGTCTGTTCCGTTGCGTCATCTTGCGCCGTCATCACGACCCGCCATTTCTAAGTCGGTCAACCGTCCGACTTTTATAGCACGAGAGGACCCGAGGGCGACAGCCCGGCGCCGTCCTCAGTCCACTAGGCCGCAGGCTGCGGGTCCGCGAGCGTCACCAGCATCTGGATCGCGTGGTCGAGGTCGCGGCGCGCGCGCCCGCGGTCCCGGCTCGCCACGTACTGGATGATCAGCCCGTCGAGCATCGCGAGCCCGAGGCGGCCCAGCGTGGCGAAGTCCACGGCGCAGCACTCCCCGGCGGCGTTCGCGGACTGCTCACAGAACTCGGTGACCAGCGCGGTGTACCGGTCGTACTGCAGCCGCGCCAGCCCCTCCGAGCCCTCGCTGCGCACGGAGTACATCGCCAGTTCGTACTGCATGACCTGCACGCCGACGTCACCTTCGACCAGGGCCTCCCAGAACGTCGTGACACCGTGGCTCAGGGCGTGCGCCAGACCTTGGTCGAGTTCCAGGCTGCCGTGCACGGTGGCGACGACATCGTCGATGACGGCGACAATGACGGCGCGCAGCATCTGATCCTTGGACGGAAACACGTAGTGCAAGGTGCCGAGCGGGATGCCCGCCTCCGCCGCGACTGCGCGCAGGGTCGTCCCCGGCACTCCGACGTCACTGAGCACGCGGATCGCCGCCGCGACGATCTGCTCCTGACGCTCGGCTGCCTTGACGTAGGCCATCGGAACCTCTCTCCCCTCAACTGAGCGACAGCTTAGGGTGAAAACATGGCCAACGCCGTCGTCCGCGCTACGTCACCGGACGACCTTGATGCGATCAGCGCGATCTATGCCCATCACGTCGAGACCGGGGTCGCCACGTTCGAACTGATCCCACCGCATCGCGAAGAGTGGGAGAGTCGGCTGGCGACCGCGCGTGAACGTGAATTGCCGTTCCTCACCGCCACACTCGACGACGAGATCGTCGGCTATGCCTACTGCTCACCGTGGAAGCCGCGCCCGGCGTATCGGCACACCGTGGAGAACTCGATCTACCTGGCACCACAAACCGCCGGCCGCGGCATCGGAACCCTGCTGCTGCAAGTACTTCTGGACGGCTGCACTGCGGCAGGTATCCGTGAGGTCATCGCCGTGGTGGTCGACACCGACGAGGCGGCGGCATCCCTTGCCCTGCACCGCAAGCACGGTTTCGCCGAGGCGGGCCGACTGCGCGCGGTCGGATACAAGCACGGACGATGGCTGGACACGGTGCTGCTTCAGTGCAGCCTGTCGATCAGCAGTTGACGAGTTCGGGCTCGCAGATCGGCTGCGATGCAGGCTCCTTGGCAGCCGCCTGCTCGACCGGGACTTCCTTGGGCGCAGCATCCTTGGGCGTGCCGCCCCAGGGGAACGCCAGTCGCACGATCTTGCGCACGACGGAGGCGAACTGCTTGTGGATCGGGCCGGTGTTGTAGGGCAGGCCGTAGCGCTGGCAGATCTCCTTCACCTCGCCTGAGATCTCGGCGTAGCGATGCGCCGGGATGTCCGGGAACAGGTGGTGTTCGATCTGGAAGGACAGGTTGCCGCTGAAGATGTGGAACCACTTGCCGCCGGTCAGGTTTGCCGAGCCGAGCAACTGGCGGAAGTACCACTGTCCACGGGTCTCGTTCTCGGTCTCCTCGATGGTGAACTCGTGGGTCCCCTCCGGGAAGTGCCCGCAGAAGATGATCGTGTAGGACCACACGTTGCGCATCAGGTTGGCGGTCATGTTGCCCGCGAACACAAATGGCGCGAACGGCCCTGCCAGCAGCGGGAAGGCCACGTAGTCCTTCACGGTCTGCTTGCGCACCTTCGCCCACATCTCGCGCAACATGTCCTTCTTGTCCCGCAGGCGGATCTCACCGGTGCGGATGCGCTCGGTCTCGAGCTCGTGCAGCGCGACACCATACTGGAAGAACACCATCAGCAGGAAGGCGTACAGCGGATTTCCCAGGTAGTACGGGCTCCACTTCTGGTCTTCGCTCATCCGCAGGACGCCGTAACCGATGTCGCGGTCCATGTCGACGATGTTGGTGTAGGTGTGGTGCATGTAGTTGTGCGAGTGCCGCCATTGATTGGACGGGCACGCCGAATCCCACTCGAAGTTCTGGCCGCGCAACGCCGGATCGCCCATCCAGTCGTACTGGCCGTGCATGACGTTGTGGCCGATCTCCATGTTGTCGAGGATCTTCGACAATCCGAGCATCACCGTGCCGATCGGCCACGCCGGCGGCAGGAACAGCAAGGCACGGCCACCGACCTCAAGCTTGCGTTGCATCTTGATGATGTCGCGGATGTAGGTGGCGTCGCGCTCACCGAGGTCGGCGAGCGCGCGTTCACGGATGGAGTCGAGTTCGGCGCCGAAGGTCTCGAACTGCTCGGGGGTCAGGGTGTAGTGAGTCATGGTGTGTCCTTTCTTCGAAAAGGGCTGAAAGTAGGTGTCTAGAGGTCGATCTGGACGTCGCCGCAGGGGGCGGTCACACAGATTTCGATGTTTTCGTCAGGGTCCGTCGAGACCGCGCCGGTGATCAGGTTTTTCACCGGGCCGCTGATCTTCTTGCGGGTGCAGGTGTGGCAGATGCCCATCCGGCAACCGCTCGTCGGATTCAGTCCGGCGGCCTCGGCCTGCTCCAGGATCGAGCGGCCGTCGTCGACGACTGCGACGACGCTTTCGGCGAAGGCGACGGTTCCGCCGGACACCTCGGTCGGCGCGGCGATCACCGGCGGCACAAAGCTCTCCGAACGGGCTTCGGGCAGCAGGCCCTTGACCGCGGAGACCAGAGCCGGTGGGCCGCAGACGAACACCGCGTCGGGGTTCGGCATCGCGGCGGCCAGGTGGTCCGGACCGAAGTGTCCGGTCAGGTCGCCCTGGTTCGAACGGGTGTAGCTGTGCAGCACCGTGACGCCCGGGGTCGCCGCCAGTTCGGTGGCGTACGCAGCCTCTTCGGGGTTACGGGAGTAGTGGATGAAGGCAACCTCGCCGTCGAAGTTCTCCTCGCGCAGGGTGCGCAGCATGGAGAGCACCGGCGTGATGCCGCTGCCGCCGGAGACCAGCAGGATGCGGCGGGGGCGCTGTTCCGGAATGACAAAGTCGCCGCCGACCGAGTCGAGGCCGAGGACCATGCCCGGCGCTGCGTTGCGGTACAGGTACTGCGAGACCAGTCCGTCGTCGTGCAGGCCGATGGTCAACTCGATGACGGGGCTGCCTTCGGCGTTGGCCGGCGAGTAGCACCGGGTGCGGCGGCGGCCGTCGATCTCCACGGTCAGGTTGATGTGCTGGCCGGCCTTGAAACCCCGCCAGGCGTCGTTGGGCTGCAGGGTCAAGGTGACGCTGCGGGGAGTCTGCTTACGGACGGCGACCACCTTGGCGCGGGCGTCATTGACGGTCCAGGTGCGGTCGTAAACCTCGGTGTACCGGTCCACGCCGTGCGGGCCGGTGAGGATCCCAACCAGGGCGGAGCGCCGGATTCGGCGGCTCAAAGTTTCGGTGAACATGTGTACACAATGAAGCCGTCGAGACGTTCACGTCAAGGGTTAAGCCGCAGGTTGTTGTGCGGATCACGTGGTGAACAAATGTGCCGACATGTCATACACAATCGTTCTGATCAGGCGTTCGATGTCCCTGTGCTAGCTTTTTTCGGTGAACAGTCGTAGCCCCAGTTCACGAGACCGGCGGTCAAGCCGCTCGTCAAGCTCCCGGTCCAAGGACAAAACCAAGGACAACCTGTCTCGCGAGGAGCGCAAGGAAGCCACCCGCCGCGCGATCATCACGGCCGCCCTGAAGTTGCTCGAAGAGGACAGTTTCAGCGCGCTCAGCCTGCGTGAGGTCACCCGGGAGGCCGGAATCGTGCCTGCCGCCTTCTACCGGCACTTCGAAACCATGGACGCGCTCGGCCTGGTGCTGATCGACGAGTCCTTCCGCGCCCTCCGGGAGATGCTCCGCGGCGGTCGCGCCGGCCAGCTCGACCCCAAGCGCATCATCGAGTCCTCGGTCGACATCCTGTTCAACAGCGTCGCCGAACGGCCCGAGCACTGGCGCTTCATCAGCCGGGAACGCAACACCGGGGTCACTGTCGTGCGCTATGCGATCCGCACGGAGATCCGGTTGATCACCTCCGAGCTGGCCATCGACCTGGCCCGGCTACCCGGCTTGACCACATGGAGCAGCGAGGATCTCAATATCCTGTCCGGGCTGTTCGTCAATTCGATGATGGTCACGGCGGAATCCATCGAGGACGCCAACGACGCGAAGGCGCTCGCAGACATCAAGCAGACCGCACGTAAGCAGCTCCGCATGATCGTGGTCGGCGTCGCGGGCTGGAATAGCCGCTGACGTCACCACCCGAACCGTGGCAATGGGAAAATGCCACATGGCCATCAAGATTGACGCCCTCGATGCCGCACTGCTGTCGGCATTGGCGACCGACCCACGCACGCCGATTCTTGAGCTGGCGTCGCGACTGAAGGTCGCCCGCAACACGGTGCAGGCGCGCATGAAGCGGCTCGAGGAATCCGGCCTGGTCCGCGGCTTCCCACCGAACATCGACCTGGCGGAGCTCGGGTACGCGGTGCACGCCTTCGTCGGTATCGAAACCGACCAGAACAAGATGAACGCCATCATCGACGCGCTGCGCGCAGTCCCCCACGTGCTGGAGGTGCACGCAACGACCGGCCGGGCCGATCTCCTGGTCCGCATTGCCGCCCAGACCCAAGAGGAGCTACTGCGGCTCATCCAGGAAGTGCATCGGATCGACGGCGTCAAGCATTCGGAAACCATGCTCGCGATGGCGACTCCGGTCGAATACCGGTCGCTGCCCCTCGTACAGCATCTGACTCAGCACTCAACAAAATGATGCGTGGATCACAGTGCTCCACGTCACAATTGAGCAATCTGATCAACATTTTCGCCAACTATTGACGCGGATCACCCTCCACGGCAGATTTCGCTGCACCGATTGCTAGTAGTTCTCGCTTCGCAGCTCACGATCTGAGTTGTGGAAAGTGTGGAGGTTATCCGTGACCAGCGTGCTGTCCCGATCCGAACTCACCGCGACGGAACCCGTCGCGCCGTACGACCTCGACGACCGGTATCGAGTGGGGGCCGGACCGGTATTGCTCACCGGGGTGCAGGCGATCGCGCGAATGATGGTCGAGCAGCATGTCCGTGACCTCCGCGCCGGTCGCCGTGTGGCGACCTTCGTCTCCGGCTACCAGGGCAGCCCACTGGGCGGCGTGGACAAGATGCTGCTGGGTATGCCCAACGTCCTGGCCGAGCATGACGTCGTCTTCACTCCAGGGTTCAACGAGGAACTCGCGGCCACCTCCGTCTGGGGCAGCCAGACCGACCTCCCGGCAGGCAAGGCAACCCACGACGGCGTCGTCGGCATCTGGTACGGCAAGGGCCCCGGCGTCGACCGCGCCACCGATGCGCTGCGGCACGCCAACATGTACGGCGTCAACCCGCGCGGTGGTGTGCTGCTGCTCGTCGGCGATGACCCGGCATCGAAGTCGTCGACGGTGCCTGCGGTCAGCGAGCGGTCCCTGGCCGCACTGGGTATCCCGGTGCTGTTCCCGCGCAACGCCGAAGAGATCATCACGATGGGCATGCAGGGTGTCGCGCTGTCGCGGGCTTCTGGCTGCGTCGTGGCGATGAAGATCGTGGCCGATGTCGCCGACGGCGCGTGGACGGTCGACGCCGAAGTGTCCGATCTCGCCATCAAGGTGCCCGAAATCCAATGGGATGGACAGCCATTCACCTACCGCCAGCGCCCGATGGCCGCCCCGGCGGACAGCCTGCTCGCCGAGGCCGACCTGTACGGGCCGCGCTGGGCGACCGTGCGTGCCTTCGGTACGGCGAACGACCTCGACGTCGTCGAGGTAGCCCCGATGCGCGCCAAGGTCGGCATCGCCGCCACCGGCACGACATTCGACGCGGTGCGTCAGGCGCTGCTCGACCTCGGCGTCGACGACGCGGCGTTGCACCGGGCGGGAATCCGCCTGCTGCGCATCGGGATGCCCTACCCGGTCGGGCAGCAGTCGGTCAGGGAGTTCGCCCGTGGCCTCGAGCAGGTGATCGTCGTCGAGGACAAGACCGCGTTCATCGAGACACAGGTCCGCGAAATCCTCTACGGCACCGCCGATACGCCGCAGATCATCGGGAAGTCCGACGCTGCCGGCGCGCCACTGTTCCCGCTCGGTGGCGAGCTGACCGCCGGTCGTCTGCTGGCGCCGCTGCGCCGCGTGCTGCGCGACCATGTCGAGGTGAAGCGCATGCCGCCACCCTCCCTGTCACTGGAAGTGTTGTCCGCCAAGCGAACCGCATACTTCTGCAGCGGCTGCCCGCACAACCGCTCCACCGCGATCCCCGAGGGCTCGATCGGTGGTGGCGGCATCGGCTGCCACACGCTCGTCACCATGTCGGGCCGCAGAGACAGTGCCGTGGTCGGCCTGACGCAGATGGGTGGCGAAGGGAGCCAGTGGATCGGGCAGGCGCCGTTCACCGATGTGCCGCACCTGTTCCAGAATGTGGGCGACGGCACCTTCTTCCACTCCGGTCAGCTTGCGGTGCAGGCCTGCATCGCGGCCGGGGTGAACATCACCTACAAACTGCTCTACAACGAGGTCGTCGCCATGACCGGCGCGCAGGACGTCGAGGGTGGGCTGGGTGTTGCCGAACTCACCCACAAGCTCACCACCGAAGGCGTCCGGCAGATCATCGTCTGCGCCGACGAACCCAAGCGGCACAACAGGAAAGCCCTCGCCAAGGGCACGCTGCTCTGGCACCGCGACCGGCTCGATGAAGCACAGAAAGTCTTGCGCGAGATCCCGGGCGTCACCGTCCTCATCTACGACCAGCACTGTGCCGCCGACGCTCGCCGCCAACGCAAGCGCGGCACCCTGCCCACCCGCAACACCCGTGTGGTGATCAACGAAGCGGTCTGCGAGGGCTGCGGCGACTGCGGCACCAAGTCGAACTGCCTGTCCGTGCAACCCGTCGATACCGAATTCGGACGCAAAACCCGTATCGACCAGACCTCGTGCAACACCGACTACAGCTGCCTCGACGGTGACTGCCCGTCGTTTGTCACGGTGGAGCTGACGCCGGACACCAAGGGCCGCAAGACAGCCCGACGGAAGAGCGCCGAGCCGCCGCGTGTCGCGGACCCGGGCTTCGGCATCCCTACCGGCACCCAGAATGTCCTACTGGCAGGCATCGGCGGCACCGGGATCGTCACGGTCAACCAGGTTCTGGCCACGGCCGCGCTGCGCGCCGGCTACCAGGTCGAAAGCCTCGACCAGATCGGGCTCAGCCAGAAGGCCGGACCGGTCGTATCCCACCTGAGGTTCTCGACCACTGCGCTGGAGCCCGCCAACCGGCTCACCCCGGGCGGCGCCGACTGCATCGTCGCGATCGACCTACTGACGGCGACCGACAGCCGCAACCTCGCCTACAGCAGTCCGGAGCGCACGGTCGCCGTCGCCTCGACGAGCCAGACCCCTACCGGCGACATGGTGTACGACAAGTCGGTTGCCTACCCCGAGACCCAGTCGCTGCTGGACCGGCTCGCGGTGGCCACCCGGGCACTCACCCATTTCGACGCGCTCGCCGCGGCCGAGGCATTGTTCGGCAATACCGCCGCGGCCAACTTCCTGGTCATCGGCGCCGCATTCCAGAACGGCGGGTTGCGCCTCCCCGAGGCGAGCATCGAAGAGGCCATCGGCATCAACGGCGTCGCGGTCGCCGCCAACGTCGCGGCATTCCGCTGGGGCCGGTTCGCGGTCGCCGATCCGGCTGCGTTCGCCGCCGCGGTGGATGCAGCGCGGCCGAAAAGCGCGCCCGCTGTTGCGAGCCCGGAACTGTTGACCGGAACCACCTTCGACGGCGAGGTCCGGCGCCTGGTCGAACTGCGTGCGGCTGAGTTGGTTCGCTACCAGAGCGCGAGAATCGCCCGCCGCTACGTCAATGCGGTGCAGTCAGTCTGGCAGTCGGAGCGTGCTGTCACCGACAAGACGGCATTCAGCGAGGCCGTCGCGCGGGGACTGCACAAGTTCACTGCCTACAAGGACGAGTACGAAGTGGCGCGCCTGTTGGTCGATCCGGCCTTCCTGGCCGACGTGCAGGCGCAGGTGCCCAACGGTGAGAATCTGACCTATCGGCTGCATCCGCCCGCTCTGCGTGCGATGGGCCGCTCGAAGAAGGTCGGGTTCGGGCCGAGATCGCATGTGGCACTGAAGCTGCTCGCCAAGGCCAAGGTGTTGCGCGGCACCAAGCTGGATCCGTTCGGCTACGCCCATGTCCGGAAAGTGGAGCGGCAGTTGCTGTCCCATTACACCGACATGGTGCTCAGGCTTGCCGCCGCATTGAGCACGGACAACTACGACACCGCCGTCGAGGCGGCCGGACTGCCCGACCTGGTCCGAGGCTACGAGGACGTCAAGCTCGGCAACGTCGAGCTGTACCGGGCGCGCCTGCGCGACCTCGGCATCACCGCCTGACCATCCACGATAGAAAGAGAAAAGGAATCACCAGTGACAGTCATGCCCACCACCCTCGGGGTCTTCGGTCGCTCCCGCGAACTGAGCGCCAGAAGTCACGAGCAGGTCGTGTTCTGCGAGGACGAGAAGTCCGGACTGAAGGCGATCATCGCCATCCACTCGACCACCCTTGGCCCGGCGCTCGGCGGCTGCCGGATGTACCCGTATGCCGACGAATTCGAGGCCCTCGAGGACGTGCTGCGGTTGTCCTGGGGGATGACCTACAAGGCCGCGGCGGCCGGGGTGAACCTGGGCGGGGGGAAGTCTGTCATCATCGGCGACCCGACCAGCGACAAGAGCGAAGAGCTGTTCGCCGCGTTCGCCCGGTTCGTCGACAATCTCGGCGGACGGTATGTCACCGCGGGTGACGTCGGCACCAACACGGACGACCTGGACGTCATCGGCAAGTACACCACGTACGTCACCGGTCGCAGCACCGCCGCGGGCGGTTCCGGCGACAGCGCGCGGCTGACTGCACTCGGCGTGTTCAACGCCATGCGCGCCGGAGCCGAATCCGTCTGGGGTACGGCATCGTTGGCAGGCCGTACGGTGGGTGTCGAAGGCATCGGCAAGGTGGGGCGCGAACTGATCGCTCTGCTGCTCGCCGACGGCGCAGAGGTGTGCGCGACCGACGTGAACGACGCTGCACTGCAGCGAATCTCGATTGATCATCCATCGGTTCGCCTGCTGAGCTCGGTGGCAGACGCACCCGTCGATGTCTACGCGCCGTGCGCCCTGGGGGCTACCCTGACGCCTGCGAGCGCGGAAACCATCGAGGCGAACCTGATCTGCGGCGCGGCCAACAACCAGCTGGCCGATCCCGGTGTCGAGCATCTGCTTCGCCGGCGCGCGATCACCTGGGTGCCTGACTTCGTCGCCAACGCCGGCGGCCTCATGCAGGTCGCCGGCGAATTGCAGGGTGTTGACCGCGCCACGGTGGAAGCCGACGTGACCCGCATCTTCGACCGATCCCGCGAAATCATCTCCGCGGCACGGGAATCGGGCGTCAGCATCGGTGCGGCAGCGAACCGGTTCGCCGAACGACGCCTCGACGGCGCGATCTGATGTCGGCCGGCGGCGGATGGTTCCGTACCAAGTCGATAGAGCAGTCGATCCGGGACACCGATGAACCTGACTCGAAGCTACGCAAGGATCTGACGGCAAGAGATCTCACCGTCTTCGGCGTCGCGGTCGTCATCGGTGCCGGCATCTTCACCTTGACTGCTCAGACGGCGGGCACCATGGCGGGACCGTCCGTATCGCTGGCCTTCATTCTCGCGGCGATCACCTGCGGGCTCACCGCACTCTGCTACGCGGAATTCGCCTCCACGGTCCCCGTCGCGGGCAGCGCATACACATTCTCCTACGCCACCTTCGGTGAGTTGGTCGCCTGGATCATCGGCTGGGACCTGATATTGGAGTTCGCGCTCGCGGTATCCGTTGTCGCCAAAGGCTGGTCGCAATACCTGGGTGAAATCCTCGGCGGATCGATGTCGCCGGTCGTGCACTTTGGTTCGGTCAAGTTCGACTGGGGTGCGGTGGTGATCATCGCCATCGTCGGGTTCCTGTTGGCGACCGGGACCAAGCTGTCCTCACGGGTGTCCGCCGTCGCGGTGGCGATCAAGCTCGCGGTGATCGTCCTGATCCTCGTGGTCGGCGCCGGCTACTTCAAAGCATCGAACCTCACGCCCTTCATCCCGCCGGCTCAGCCATCGGCCAGAGCGGACGGCGTGCACCAGTCGATGCTCGGGTGGCTCACCGGGACCGGCGGCTCGAGCTTCGGCTGGCTGGGCCTACTGACTGCAGCCAGCATCGCCTTCTTCGCCTTCATCGGCTTCGACGTGGTCGCCACCGCCGCGGAGGAGACCCGCAATCCGCAGCGCGACGTACCGCGCGGCATCTTCGGAGCGCTTGCCATCGTCACGGTGTGCTACGTCGCGGTCTCATTCGTCCTCACCGGCATGGTGCCGTACACCCAGCTCCAAGGCGACAATGCCACCCTGGCAACGGCATTCGCCCTGCACGGTGACACCTGGGCGAAGAACATCATTTCCATCGGAGCGTTGGCCGGCCTGTCGACCGTCGTCATGGTGATGTTCCTCGGCCAGACCCGGGTCCTGTTCGCGATGTCCCGCGACGGACTGCTCCCCCGCCGCCTCGCGCACACCAGCAGGCAGGGCACCCCGGTGCGCCTGACGGTCATCGTGGGAACGGTGTGCGCGCTGCTCGCGGCGTTCGTCGACTTCGGCACTCTCGCGGGAATGGTCAACATCGGCACCCTGTTCGCGTTCATCCTCGTTGCGATCGGCGTCCCGGTCCTGCGCCGGACCCGGCCCGATCTGAAGCGCGGCTTCCGTGTTCCGTTGGTTCCGGTGATACCGATTCTGGCCGCACTCTCCTGCCTGTGGCTGATGTTCAACCTCGAGTTGGAGACCTGGCTGCGCTTCGCGATCTGGATGGCGATCGGCGTGGTGCTGTACTTCGCCTACGGACGCTCCCATTCGATGCTGGCGCGGCGGCAGGAGCGCCGCGACGTCGCCGACCTTGTTGAAGTGTCAGTCTGAACCAGGTGCGGCGGATAGGGTCCCGCTCATGTCCCTTGCAGAGCCACTCGACCTCACCTACCCGCGCCCTGACATCGCCGTCGTCACCCTCAATCGGCCCGAGAAACTGAACGCGCTGTCGTACGAACTGGTCGAGGCCCTGCACGCCACCCTCGACGAGATCGCGGGCAACAACGAGTGCCGCGTCGTGGTCCTCACCGGCGCCGGTCGCGGCTTCTGCTCAGGGCTGGATCTGAGCAATCCCAACCCGCCCGAGGCGGGTGGCGGCACCGAGTTTCCCCGCTCGGGCATGCGCTGGCAGGAACGCATCGCCAACCTGACGGTCAAGCTGCACCGGCTGCGCCAGCCCGTCATCGCCGCGGTCAACGGCGCGGCCTACGGCGGCGGCTTCGCGCTGGCCGCGGCGAGCGACATCCGCATCGCCGGCCCGGCGGCGAAGTTCTGCACACAGTTCATCAAGCTGGGCATCGGCGGCTGCGACATCGGGGTGAGCTACACCCTGCCGAGGATCATCGGCGCGGGCCCGGCGTTCGATCTGATCCTGACCGCGCGGGCGGTCGACGCGACCGAGGCGCTGCGACTCGGCCTGGTCACCCGCATCGTCGACGACACCGCGGAGTTGGTCGACGCTGCCCTGGAGATTGCCGAAACCCTCTGCGGATATGGCAAATTCGGCCTGGAATCCACCAAACAGGTGCTGTGGGCCAATCTCGACGCCGGCTGTCTGGAGACCGCGCTGCACGTGGAGAACCGCAGCCAGATCCTGTCCGTCGGCACGGGCAGTCTGAGCGGGACAGCTCAGTTCACCAAGCGTGAGTGAGCATCACAACTTGCGCCCGTTGATCGGCACGAGCCACAGGAATCCGATCGCGAGCAACCAAGCCAGCATGACGGTAGTGAAGATGAACCCTGCGATCCGAAAGCGCCGAGGCGAGGTGAAAGGCAGCGTCATCACGACCATGAGCGCCACGATCCCGAGTCCGCGCACAAACGATTTGGTCGCGATGAACGAGGCCACCAGTACGGCCACCACAGCGAACGGGATGGCCCACCGGTAGTACTCGCGCGGCATGCCGAACGGCAACATCGCTCCGTCGGCCGGCAGCACCAGATCGGGCCGATAATGCGCCAGCCACCGCCCGATCTGCCCGGTGGGCCAATCCTTCTCGAACTCATGCGGGTAGATCGCTTCTACATCCTGCGCGCAGATGGCCCAGGCATTGAAGACGACTCGAAAGGAGTTGCTCATATTGACCATGGCGATGCCGGTGACGTCGCGCCACTCGAGCTGCACTGTCTTCCCGCGACGTTCGAACGTGATGCCGGCCGGCGACATCGTCAAGGTCTGACGGGCGCGACTGCGCCACACCCGGGTACTGTCTGCGCCCTGCAACACGACCGGCACGGTGAAGTCGTCGTGCACCGGCACAGTCATCGCGCTGTCCCGCCCCCGTCGACGATGACCACCTGACCGGTCATGTAGCTGCCGGCATCCGAACACATCAGCAAGGCCGCGCCGACCATCTCGTCCGGGGTGGCCAGCCGCTTCATCAGCGTCCCACCCTTCATCAGATCGATGGCCTCCTGCGGGTTGTTGCGCATCATGTCGGTGTCGACCGGTCCCGGCGCCAAGGCGTTCACCCGGATGCCCAGCGGGGCGAACTCGGCCGCCATCGACCGGGTGACCGACATCAGCGCGGCCTTGCCCGAGGCATAGATCGACAGTGCGGGGGCGAAATTGAACGCCCCGACCGACACCATGTTCAGCACCGCCGCCTTGGGGCTGGCCTTCAGATGCGGCAAGGCGTGCTGCACCAGGAACACCGGCCCGCGCAGGTTCACCTCATAGGACTTGGCCCAGGCCTCCGGTGTCATCTGTCCCAGCGGCTGCGCGAGCGCGTTGGCGGCGTTGTTGACCACCACGTCGACCCCACCGAACTCGGCGACCGTACGCTCGACCAGCGCGCCGAGGTCGTCGATGTTGCCGCTGTGGGTCGGCACCCCGATCGCCTGTCCCCCGAGCTCGCGCAGGTGCTCGGCCGCCCGTTCGCAGGCATCGGCCTTGCGGCTGGCAACCACCACGCGGGCGCCGGCCAGCGTGAAGCCCTCGGCGAGGGCCAATCCGATGCCACGGGTGCCGCCGGTGACGATCACGGTGCGGTCGGTCATGTCGAACAGATGGTCAAAGGTCTCACGGTTCACCCCGTCAGTAGACCATCACCACGGTCCGGTCGTGCAAGGCTTCAGCCCAATGTCCTGGCACTCACGAATTCGCGGTCCTCACCGGTGATCGGGTCGGTGAACTCGAGGCGCTGGGCCAACAGTTGCAGTGGATGGTCGAAATCATCCGGTGCGACGTCGATCACGTTGGGGTACAAGGAATCCCCGATGATCGGCAACCCGATCGAGTTCATGTGCACCCGCAGCTGATGCGTCTGCCCGGTACGGGGCGACAGGCGGTACAGCCCGCTTCCCAGTTCCTCGACATAGGTCTCGGCGTTGGGCGCCCCGGATTCCTCGAAGGCCTGTAACCGGCCGCGGTGCTTGATGATCCGGCTGCGCAAGGTGATGGGCAACGAGACGGTGGCGGTGCCTGCGGCCCGGGCCAGGTACGTCTTGCGGGTCTTACCCGCGGCGAACAGCCGCTGATAGCTTCCCCGCACCTCGGGACGCACGGTGAACAGCAGCACCCCGGCGGTCAGGCGGTCCAGCCGGTGCGCAGGGCTCAGCTCCGGCAGGTCGAGCTTCCGACGCAACCGCACCAGCGCCGTCTGTGCGACGTGCCCACCGCGTGGCATCGTGGCCAGGAAGTGTGGTTTGTCGACGACGACGATGTCGTCGTCGCGGTAGAGCACCGGGATGTCGAACGGCACCTCCACCTCATCGGCCAAGTCGCGGTAGAAGTAGACGTGGGCACCTACGGGCAGTGTCGTGGTGGCGTCGACGACTGTGCCGTCGGGCAGAACCACCTCCCCGGCAAGCACTTTCGCGCCGATACCGAACCGCTGCTGCAGTTCGTCGTACACATTCACCAGGGAATCCCCGGTCGCTGCGCTCCTGCCCGCCGGACCAAGCAACCGCAACCGCGCCGGCCCGATACCGTCACGCGCCGGCAGCGGCGGGGGGCGCTTTCTCAATTGAGCGGCACGGGTTCGAGGATCTCGGCGCGGGCCTCGGGCGCAGCCTGGCGCAGTGCATCGGCGGACTCGTCGTCGGGCTGGGTCTGCGACAGCACCTCGGCCTCCACCCGGGCGACATACGTGGCAACCTCGCGGTCGACGTCCTCGGCGGACCATCCCAGTACGGGCGCAACCACTTCGGCGACCTCACGGGCGCAATCGACTCCGCGGTGCGGATATTCGATGGCGACCCGCATCCGGCGGGCCAGGATGTCCTCCAGGTGCAGAGCGCCTTCGGCCGCAGCCGCGTAGTAGGCCTCGACCTTCAAGTAGACCGGCGCAGCGGTGATGGGTGCCAGCAGTTCAGGCCGGCCCTCCGCCATCTTGAGCACCTCGCTGATCAGCGAGCCGTACCGGTCGAGCAGATGCCGGACGCGATAAGGATGAAGTCCGTATTGCTTGCCGACGTATTCGGTCTGATTGATCAGGGCGAAGTACCCGTCGGCACCCATCAGCGGGACCTTCTCGGTGATCGAGGGCGCCACCCGGGCCGGAATGAACTCTGCGGCAGCGTCGATCGCGTCGGCTGCCATCACCCGGTAGGTGGTGTACTTCCCGCCCGCGATCGCCACGAGTCCCGGCGAAGGCACCGCGACGGCGTGCTCACGCGAGAGCTTGGAGGTCTCCTCGCTCTCACCGGCCAGCAGCGGACGCAACCCGGCGTAGACGCCGTCGATGTCGTCGTGGGTCAACGGGGTTGCCAGCACGGTGTTGACATGGCCGAGGATGTAATCGATGTCGGCCTTGGTCGCGGCGGGGTGCGCGAGGTCGAGATTCCAGTCCGTGTCCGTGGTTCCGATGATCCAGTGCGTACCCCACGGAATCACGAACAGCACCGACTTCTCGGTGCGCAGGATGATCGCCACCTCGCTGACGATCCGGTCCCGCGGAACCACGATGTGCACACCCTTGGAGGCACGCACCCGGAACCGGCCGCGTTCCTTGGACAACGCCTGGATCTCGTCCGTCCACACCCCGGTGGCGTTGACCACCACGTGGCCCCGCACTTCGGTGATGGCGCCGTCCTCGGAATCGCGCAGCGTGACACCCACCACGCGATCGCCCTCACGCAGCAACGCCACCACCTGGCTCGACGAGCGCACGACCGCGCCGTAGTGGGCCGCGGTGCGGGCCACCGTCATGGTGTGCCGGGCGTCGTCAACCACGGTGTCGTAGTAGCGGATACCGCCGATCAGGGAACTACGCTTCAGCCCAGGGGCCAGCCGCAGCGCTCCGGACTTGGTCAAATGCTTTTGTGCCGGAACGGATTTCGCGCCGCCCAGCTGGTCGTACAGGAAGATGCCCGCCGCGATATAGGGCCGCTCCCACCAACGGTTGGTCAGCGGGAACAGGAACGGCAACGGCTTGACCAGGTGCGGCGCCAACGTGGTCAGCGAGAGTTCACGCTCGTACAGGGCCTCGCGCACCAGGCCGAATTCGAGCTGCTCGAGATAACGCAGCCCGCCGTGGAACATCTTGGAGCTGCGACTGGAGGTACCGGAAGCGAAATCGCGAGCCTCGACGAGGGCCACAGTGAGTCCGCGGGTCGCGGCGTCCAACGCCGCCCCGGCGCCCACCACACCGCCGCCGATGACCACTACGTCGAATTGTTCACTGCCGAGTCGTTGCCAGGCTTGCGCCCTGTGCTGCGGTCCGAGGAAGGTTTGCCCGTCGCCCGGTGCTGAGATCGGGTCAGTCACGAAACCCAGGCTACGTGGGTGACGTGGGATCTGCCCGATTCTGCCCGTCCTCGGCCAGTCCAATTCGTCTGCGCCGCCCGTTCTGAGCGGTAGGTTCCCTAGCGTGTCGATTCAACCCCCGGGCTTGCCGGGACAGCCATACCCGCCCGGTGGTGTCGGGCCGACGGGATACGGATACGGACCGCCGCCTGGTTACTTTCCCGGCCCCCCGCAGCGGAAGGCGGCGCCGAAGAAGCTCTGGTACGGCGTCGGCGCGGCACTGTTCATCGTCGGGGTGCTGATCGCGGTATTCGGGGGCGTGGGGATGATCAGTAGTTTTTCCGACGCGGCACCTGATGCCGAACACACCTTCGGAAGCGGCGAGACGACGACGGTGCACTTCGACGCCGGCGAGACCAGGGTGATCTTCGCGGCAGAGCCTGATGAGAACCACCATGTGCGGTGCAACGTGAGCACGGGAACCGGTTCCGACGATGACATCGAGATGGTCAACTACGACGGCACCCTCACGATCAACCAGTGGCAGGCCCTGTTCACCGTGACCGTGAAAAACGCGTCTGACTATGCCGTCACATGCAAAGGTGCTGCCTCAGACCAGTTCGGGGTGGGCGGTGACGCCAAACCCGGCTCGCTCGTCGGCGGTATCTTCGCCATCTTCGGCGGCGGCATCCTGTGTGTCGCCGGGATCCTGACGCTGATCATCACGGCGCTGTTGCGACGACGCCGCCGGGCGTGACACCGCCCGCTAGTCCAGGTCGTCGTGCTTCATCAACTGACGCGCGGCCTCGGTGATCGAACCGGACAACGACGGGTACACCGAGAAGGTCTGGGCCAACTCGGCGACCGGAATGCCGTTCTGAACCGCCAGGGCGATCGGCAGGATCAGCTCGGAGGCGATCGGCGCCACCACCACACCGCCGATCACCACCCCGGTTGCCGGGCGGCAGAAGATCTTCACGAAGCCGCGGCGCAGGCTGGACATCTTGGCCCGGGCGTTCGTGTTGAGCGGCAGGGTCAGGGTGCGGGCCGGTACCGACCCGTCGTCGATCGCAGCCTGTGGCACCCCGACCGCGGCGATCTCGGGGCGGGTGAACACCGCCGCGGCGACGGTGCGCAACCGGATCGGAGCCACGGCCTCGCCGAGGGCGTGATACATCGCGATGCGTCCCTGCATGGCCGCCACCGAGGCCAGCGGCAGCAGTCCGGTGCAGTCCCCCGCCGCGTAGATACCGGACACCGAGGTCCGCGACACGCGGTCGACCTTGAGGTAATTGCCCGACCCGAGCTCGATGCCGACGCGCTCCAGACCGAGACCACTCGTGTTGGGGACCGAGCCGACCGTCATCAGGGCATGGCTGCCGTCGACGGTGCGTCCGTCGGCCATGGCGACGCGTACGCCGCTCTCGGTGCGGGTGACCGACTGGGCTCGGGCGTTCTTGATCAGCGTGACACCGCGTTCGGAGAACACCTCCTCCAGCACCGCGGCGGCATCGGAATCCTCATGCGGCAGGATCTGATCGCGGCTGGCCACGACCGTCACGGTCACCCCGAGTTCGGTGTAGGCGTTGACGAACTCGGCGCCGGTGACACCCGACCCCACCACCACGAGATGCTCCGGCAGCGATTCGAGGTCATAGAGCTGTCGCCAGTTGAGGATGCGCTCGCCGTCGGGAACGGCGTTGGGCAGCACCCGCGGGCTGGCACCGGTGGCGATCAGCACCACGTCGGCAGTCAGCTGGCTGACCGTGCCGTCGGGGCCGGTGACCTTGACGCGGTGCTGGGCCATGCCGGGGACGTCGTCGATCAGCTCGCCGCGGCCGGCGATCAAGTCGATTCCCTGGCTGCGCAGCCGCTCGGCGATGTCGTCGGACTGGGCCGTCGCCAGGTTCTTGACCCGCTCGTTGATCTGCGGCAGCGAGATCTTGGACTGTTCGAAGTCCAGCGAATACCCCAGGTTGGGGGCGCGCCGCAGTTCGGTACGCACACCCGTGGACGCGATGAAGGTCTTGGACGGCACGCAGTCCCACAGCACGCAGGCACCGCCGATGCCGTCGGAGTCGACGACCGTCACATGCGCGACCTCAGGGCCGCGGGCAGCGGCGACGAGTGCCGCCTCATATCCGGCGGGTCCGCCGCCGATGATCACGATGCGGGTAGCCACCGCACCAACCTAACGAACTTCGCCGATTAAGCTGTCTTACCGTGCCGCTGTACGCCGCGTATGGATCGAATATGCATCCGGAGCAAATGCTCGAACGAGCTCCGCACTCGCCGATGGCGGGTACCGGGTGGCTGCATGGCTGGCGGTTGACGTTCGGCGGTGAGGACATCGGCTGGGAAGGCGCGCTGGCCACCGTCGTCGAGGACCCGATGTCGAAGGTTTTCGTCGTGCTCTACGACATGACGCCGGCCGATGAGCATTCGCTCGATCGGTGGGAGGGCTCCGAACTCGGGTTCCACAAGAAGATCCGCTGCCGGGTGGACCGGTTGGCGTCGGACACCAACACCGATCCGGTGCTGGCCTGGCTCTATGTGGTCGACGCCTGGGAGGGTGGCCTGCCCTCAGCCCGCTATCTCGGGGTGATGGCCGACGCCGCGGAGATCGCCGGGGCACCCGACACGTATGTGCACGATCTGCGCACCCGCCCCGCCCGCAATATCGGACCCTAATTTCTCTCCGCTTACGCAGAGGCCTCGACGATGTTGACCATCGTGCGGACACCGACGCCCAATGCACGTTCGTCGATGTCGAACGTCGGCTGATGGAGATCGAGTTGCGGCCCTTGTCCGCTCCAGACGCCCAGTCGGCCCATGGCACCGGGCACGTCTTCGAGGTACCAGGAGAAATCCTCGCCACCGCCGGACTGATGGGTGTCGGCGAGCACGTCGGGGCCGATGGCCTCGATGGCGTGCGTGAGGATGCGGGTGGACACCTCTTCGTTGACGACCGGCGGCACGCCGCGCCGGTAGTTGAGGCTGTGCGAGATGTTCAGCGGCGCGAGCAGCGACGTAACCGTCTCTTCCACAATCGATTCCAGCGTCAGCCAGGTATCGCGGCTTGCCGTGCGGATGGTCCCGGCCAGGGTGCCGATCTGCGGGATGGCGTTGGCGGCCACGCCGGCATTGACCGCGCCCCACACCATCACGGTGTCGTGGCGGGGGTCGATGCGACGGGACAGCACCCCGGGCAACCCGGTGATCAGCGTGCCGAGCCCGTAGACCAGGTCGCCGGTCAGGTGTGGCCGGGAGGTGTGCCCGCCAGGCGAGTGCAGGGTGATCTCGATGGAGTCTGCGGCCGACGTGATCGGTCCGGGCTTGGTGGCCACCTGACCCACGACCAGCCGAGGGTCGCAGTGCAGCGCGAAGATCCGGCTCACCCCGGTCAGCACGCCGGCGTTGATCGCGTCGATCGCGCCGCCGGGCATCAGCTCCTCGGCCGCTTGGAACAGCAACCGGACCCCGACCGGCAGCTCCGGCACCGACGCCAACGCCATCGCGGCGCCGAGCAGCACCGCGGTGTGTGCGTCGTGCCCGCAGGCGTGCGCGACGTTGGGCACCGTGGAGGCATAGGACGCGCCCGTGCGGTCGGCCATCGGCAGGGCATCCATGTCAGCGCGCAGCGCGATCCGCGGGCGGTCCTCCGGCCCGAAGTCACACGTTAAACCGGTGCCGCCGGGCAGCACCTTGGGGTTCAGCCCGGCCTCGGCCAGGTGGTGGGCGACGAACTCGGTCGTGGCGAACTCCTGGCGACCCAGTTCCGGATGGGCGTGCAGATGCCGCCGCCACGACACCATCTCGTCGTAGTTGGCGGACAACCAGCGGGCAGCCGCGTGCTGCAGCACACTCATGACGCCTGCCTCCTCTGCAGCGCGTCCAGGACCCGGTCCCGCTGCGCAGGTGTCTCGGCCAGCTGAACGACGCTGCGGGCCAACATGATTGCGCCTTCCAGCACCGCTTTGTCCGCACTCGGACCCACCGCGGCAGCGGCGAACGCCGGTTGGTGGATCGCGGCGCCCCCCGAGTCGATACCGATCACCGGATGGATGCCGGGCATCACCTGACTGATGTTGCCCATATCGGTACTGCCCAGTGGCACACTCGCCTCCACGTTCTCCGGCAACGGTTTACGGCCCAGACGCAGCATTTCGGCGCGGATGGTCTCCGAGAGCCACGGATCGGGCACCAGTTCGGCGTAGGCCGGGCCGATCTCGGTGACCAGATGCTCGCAGCCCGTCGCCAGCGCCCCGGCCGAAAAACAGCCGGCCATCCGGTCTTCCAGCTCACGCAGGGCCGCCATGTCGGTGGCCCGCATCGTGTATCGCATTTCGGCCCGACCGGGAATGACGTTGGTGGCCTGCCCGCCGTGCGTGACGATCCCGTGCACCATCTGGCCCGGCATGAGCTGCTGGCGCAGCAGCCCGATCGCGACCTGCGCGACGGTGACCGCGTCACCGGCGTTCACACCCAGATAAGGCGCCACGGCGGCATGCGATTCCCGGCCGGTGTAGTTCACCGTCACCTCGGAGAGCGCCAGCGAGCGCGCCGCGGCGATGTCCACGGGCCCGGGATGCAGCATGACCGTCGCGGCGATGTCGTCGAACACACCGGCATTGAGCAGCAAGACTTTTCCGCCACCGAGTTCCTCGGCGGGGGTGCCGATCAACACCACGGTCAGGCCGAGCTCGTCGGCGACATCGGCGAGAGCCAGTGCGGTGCCGACCGCCGAGGCCGCGATGATGTTGTGTCCGCAGGCATGCCCGATCTCGGGAAGGGCGTCGTACTCCGCGCAGACGCCGACCACCAGCGGGCCGCTGCCGTAGGAGGCCCGGAACGCGGTGTCCAGCCCTCCGGCCGCCGCGGTGATCTCGAAGCCGTACTCGGCCACCAGCGCCTGGGTCTTCGCGCAGCTGCGGTGCTCGGCGAACGCCAACTCCGGCTCGGCATGTATCGAGTGGGAAAGTTCGACGAGGTCGCCACGACGCCGGTTGATGGCGTCTTCGACGCTCAGCGAGGCGGTGGCGGAGGGCATCCTCGCAGTATCTCACTGCCAGTTTCCGGCGGTTAAGCTCGCCTATCGTGACCGATCCCCAGGCATCCAGCCAGGCCGCCGCTGCCATCGCCGAACGGACCGGCGTCGAACGCCACGATGTCGCGGTGGTGCTCGGATCGGGTTGGGCACCCGCGGTAGCCGAGCTGGGCGAGCCGGTGGCGACGGTGCCGATGGCCGATCTCCCCGGCTTCACCCCGCCGACCGCGACCGGCCACGGCGGCCTGGTGCACTCGGTTCGCCTCGGGAGTCACCGCGTGCTGGTGCTGGCCGGGCGCATCCACGCCTATGAGGGCCACGACCTGCAGCATGTCGTGCATCCGGTCCGGACGGCCGCGGCAACGGGCATATCCACCGCGGTGCTGACCAACGCGGCCGGCGGGCTGCGAGCCGAGTATCAGGTGGGCCAGCCGGTACTGATCAGTGACCATCTCAACCTCACGGCGCGGTCGCCGCTGGTCGGTGCCCAGTTCGTCGACCTCGTCGACGCCTACTCCCCCAGACTTCGAGACCTGGCCCGGGAGATCGAGCCGACCCTGGCCGAGGGCGTCTATGCCGGGCTGCCCGGTCCGCATTACGAGACTCCGGCCGAGATCCGGATGCTGCGCACCCTGGGAGCGGATCTGGTCGGCATGTCGACGGTGCACGAGACCATCGCTGCCCGCGCCGCCGGCCTGCAGGTGCTGGGCATCTCGATGGTGACGAACCTGGCCGCCGGGATGACGGGTGAACCGCTCAGCCACGCCGAGGTCCTCGAGGCCGGGCGTCAGTCGGCAACCCGGATGGGTTCCCTGTTGGCTTCGGTGATCAGACAGATCTAACCGACGAGATACCGCTGCAGGGTGGGTCCGATCCAGTCGACGACCTCCTGGCGGGACATGGTGACCAGTGGCGGGAATTCCAGCACGTAACGGCACAACGCCATACCCAGGACCTGGGACGCGGCGAGGCTGGCCCGCACCGGCGTGTCGGGGGCGTCGCCGGTGGTCTGCGCTATCACCGGCGCGAGTTGCGCCGCGAAGATCGTGCGCATCCGCTCGGCGACCGCCTCGTTGGTGACGCCGGCCCGCAACAGGATCAGCAGTGCCTCGTCGCGCTCCCAGCGTTCGAGGAAATGCGCGGCCAGCGCGGCGCCGATCTCTTCGCGTGCGACCTGGGTGAGATCCGGTAGTTCCAAATCGAATTCGGCGGCCGCGGCGAACAGCCGCTCTTTGTTGCCGTAGTAGCGCATCACCATCGCCGGGTCGATCCCCGCGTCGGCCGCAATCGCCCGGATGGTCGCGCGCTCGTATCCGTCGGCGGCGAAGCGCTCCCGAGCCGCGGCGAGGATCACGGACTTGGTCTCGGCTGCCGGACGTCGCATGTCAACAAGTGTAGGTCAACAACCGTTGACAACCATTCCCGACAGGCCTACCTTGAAGTCAACAAGCGTTGACCAACAGTTGTTGACAAAGGAGTCGAAGATGCAAGCGCTCACCACCGACGTCCTGATCGTCGGAGCCGGACCCGTCGGCCTGACCGCCGCCATCGTGCTCATCCAGCACGGCCACGAGGTGACCATCGTGGATCGGCAGGCCGAGGGCACCAACACCTCGCGGGCGGCCGTGGTCCACCCCCACACCCTGGAATTGCTGGAGCCCTACGGCGTGGTCGCAGACCTCGTCGCTCGCGGCGTGCACACCCCGACCTTCGCCATCCGGGACCGCGACGATCTCCTGATCGCAGTGCCGTTCAGCGGCCTGCCGACCCGTTACCCGTACACGCTGATGATCTCGCAGGCCGACACCGAGGCGTTCCTCCTCGACCGGCTGGAAGAGCTGGGCGGCAAGGTCGTCCGCCCCGCTTCGGTCATCAGGATCCAGCAGACCGCCGACCAGGCAATCGCCACGTTCGCCGATGGCCAGCAGATCCGGGCCCGGTACCTGATCGGAGCCGACGGCATGCACAGCACGGTCCGCGACCAAGCCGGGATCGCGTTCAGCGGCGGCACCTACGGCGAGTCGTTCGCGCTCGCCGATGTCCGCCTGTCCGGTGGTGTAGCTGCCGGCATCCCCAACGATCAGGTGATCCTGTACTTCTCGCCGGCCGGGCTGGTCGTCGTCGCGCCACTGCCCGACGGGATGTACCGCATCGTCGCGACGGTGGACGAAGCCCCGCAGCAGCCGGACGTCGCCTTTGTGCAATCGCTTCTGGACGACCGCGGCCCGGTGGCCGAACCCGCGGTGGTCGAGGAGGTGGTGTGGGGTTCCCGGTTCCGCGTGCATCACCGCATCGCCGACGCGTTCCGCAACCGCCGCATCCTGCTGGCAGGCGACGCCGCACACGTGCACTCCCCCGCCGGCGGGCAGGGCATGAACCTCGGCATCGAGGATGCCGTCGTCCTCGGTGAGCACCTGGCGCAGGTGCTGGACGCCGGAGCCGACGACGCCGTGCTCGACGAATACGCCGCCACCCGCCGTCACACCGCACGCGGTGTCGTCTCGATGACCAGCCGGCTCACCGAACTCGCCACCGCGTCCGCCCGCCGCCGCCCGATCCGCAATCGCGTCATGCGACTGGCCGGCAAGCTGCCCGTCGTCCGCCGGGCGCTGGCCTGGCAGTTGTCCGGCCTGAACCGGCGTTGAGCAGGGAGAAGCTGATGAAACTGGTGAATGACCAACTCGCGGTACCGGTCCGGCTCATCCGACCGACGGACGAGGGATTTCTGATCCTGGCCGCCGAGGCCGGCCGCTGGGCCGGGCCGCTCCCCCTGCCGTCGCGCACCCGCCGCCGGCTGGCCGGCCACCTCGAACAGTGCGCGGCGAAGCTGGCTGAGCGCGATTACGTCGTCGAGGCCGTGGTGTTCCGGGGAGCGCTGCGACCGCCCGGCGAGGGCGCAGCGCTGCTGGCGCGCGCCGGGGTCCGCCCCGCCCGCTACGACCTGGTCGTCCTGATTCGCACCACCGATGTCGACGCGATCGACGACGTGCGAGCCGACGACGCCTACCGCGCCATGGTTTCCGAGATCCACCGGTGGGCAAGGCATTCCTACCAGCTGGCAGCGGACAACGCCGCCCGGATCGCCGACGTCGACCACACCGGCGACCGCTGGTTCCTGTTCAACTACTTTCACTGCGATTCAGCGGAAACCGTCTATGCCACGTGGGAATACACAGCCGGCTGGTTTCAGCGCCACACCCGCCTGCCGGACTCGACGCTGCTCGCCCCACGGCCAGGTGAACCGACGGACTACCGCGTGGTCAACCACGCCAGTTGGCCGACGCTGCGGGCGTTCCTACCGAGTCTGCTGCTCCGTCGCACGTTCCGAACCTTCGTGCTGGCCAACTTCAAGGCCAATACCGTGGCGGCCCAGCCGATCATCTATCGCCGGACCGCGGCCATCGGTTCGTCGGCATCCCGGTCGTGAGGCTCGTCGCGGCGCCGGACCAGCCGGGCCATGACCCGCGCCATGAGCGGGGCGGCGAACAACATCAGCAGCACCCGGAGCACCTGGGCAGCGATGATGAAGGTGACGTTGGACCCCGTCTCCACCGCGGTGGCGAGAACCGCGTAGACGCCACCCGGGCTGGTCGCCAGGTAGCCCTCCAATTGCGTCATCCCGGTGACGTTGGCCAGCAACACCCCGAGTCCGGCGGTCGCCACGCCGAGCACGACTATCAACGTCAGCGCCAGCGGAAGTATCCGGCCGATCGCCCGTAGCGAGTCGCGGGTGAAGGCAATGCCGGCCTGCCAGCCGATCACCATGTAGGCGGCCTGCACCAGCAGCACCGGAACGGCCAGCCCGAAGGACAGACCCGTGAGCTGCAGTGCCACCGTCAGAGCCAGCGGGCCGAGTAGTCCGGCGCCCGGCAACCTGGCCCAACGCCCGCCGACCACCCCGACCGCAACGATCACGGCAAGCATGCCCAGGCTGAAATACCAAGGCGCTGAGGCGGATTCACCCGGATCTGACGGCGGGTGCGACCGGTCGGCGTGGAAGACCAGGGTCACCACGAGCGGAATGGTCCCGGTGACCAGTGCCACCCGAAGATATTGGACGACGGAAACGACGCGATCGTCGCCGCCGAGTTCGCGGGCGATGGCCACCAGGCCCGACGCGCCCCCGGCCACGAGCGCGAGGGAGCCGGTCAGCGGACTGACGTCGCGGTGCAGACCGAGCAATCCGCCGGCGAGAATGCTGAGCAGCAGCGTGGCCACGGTGATCACCAGCACGATCAGCCAGTCCGATCCGAGCGCACTGACGGCGTCCCGATGGACCATCGTGCCGATGTAGACGCCCAGCACGCCCTGGGCGGCCACCCCCGCCGGGCGCGGCATCTGTTCCGGGGCGAGCGAGACCAGCGCCAACACGATGCCCACCGCGAGTCCGGCGAACAGCGCGGCCGAGGGTACGTCGACGAGGGTGAGCGGGACGGTGACGGCGACGGTCGCGACGAGAAGCAACACCCACCGCAGCATCCGTGTCATCCCCGTCATGCACCTCCACCCGAGATAATAAGGGATACCTTTGTAATATTCACGGTCCAATGGCATTCAAATGCTTCAATCGCGTCGAATACCAAGGTATAACTTTCCTATGGCGGCGACATCGGCGACTGAACTGCGCGAGTCGATGATGGCGGTGGCGCGGCAGATGCGGCGGCACCGTCCAGATCACGGCCTGACGTTGAGCCAGCTGGAACTGCTGGGCGAGGCCAGTCGCAGCGGAACCACCACCCCGGCCGAGATGGGTACGCGGCTGCATGTGCGGGCCCAGTCGCTGACCGACAGCATCAACGAACTGGTGCGCCGCGGCCTGATCGCGCGACGTCCCGACGACAACGACCGCCGCCGCCAGCTCATCGAGATCACCGCAGCAGGAACGGCGTTGCTGCAGGCCGACCGCGACGAACGCGACGCCTGGCTGCACGCCACGATGCGGGAGAACCTCACCGATCTGGAATTCGATCTGCTGATGCTGGTGGCACCGGTCCTGCGCAAGCTGGCGTACTCCGACGCCGCTGCGGGCACACTTGGGTCATGACCACCATCGCGACCGCTGCCGCCGAATGGATCGCGCATGACCCCGACCCTCAAACCGCGGCCGAACTGTCCTCCTGCACTCCCGAAGAACTCGACCGCCGGTTCGGCAATCCGCTGACCTTCGGCACCGCCGGGCTGCGCGGACCGTTGCGGGGCGGGCCCGATGCCATGAACCTGGCCGTCGTCATCCGCACCACCTGGGCACTGGCCCAGGTCCTCAAGGACAGATGCCTGGGCGGGTCGCACGTGGTGGTGGGCCGCGATGCCCGGCACCGGTCCGACGAGTTCGCCCTGGCAGCCGCCGAAGTCCTTGCCGCCGAGGGCTTCCAGGTTGTCCTGATGATGGCCGCGGTCCCCACACCGGTCGTCGCCTACACCGTTCGGCACCTGCCTGCCGTCGCCGGCATCCAGATCACTGCATCGCACAATCCGCCGACGGACAACGGCTACAAGGTGTTCCTCGACGGTGGCATGCAGATCATCTCGCCCGCCGACCGGGATATCGAAGCCGCGGTGGCCCGAGCGCCGTATGCAGACGAAATCCGCCGATCCCCAGTGGAAACCGGTGGGCGCCACCAGGTCTACGGCTATCTGGAGCGGGCCGCCCGGGTCCGCCGCAGCACCGGTTCGGTGCGGGTGGCGCTGACGCCGCTGCACGGAGTCGGCGGCGAGTACGCGCTTGATGCCCTAGCCCTGGCCGGGTTCGACGACGTGCACGTGGTCGAGGAACAGTTCACCCCCGACCCGGACTTCCCCTCGGTCAGCTTCCCCAATCCCGAGGAGCCGGGTGCGGTCGACGCGCTGCTGGCCCTGGCCGACGACATCGACGCCGAGATCGCCATCGCCCTTGACCCCGACGCCGACCGATGCGCCGTCGGTGTACCCGGCCCGGACGGATGGCGCATGCTCACCGGCGACGAAACCGGCTGGCTGCTCGGCGATTACATCCTGTCTCAACTCGAGCCCGGCCCGGTCAGCGAAGCCGCCCTGGTGGCCAGCACCGTGGTGTCCTCCCGGATGCTGGCCGCCATCGCAGCGGCGCACGGTGCCCAGCACGCCGAAACCCTCACCGGATTCAAGTGGCTGGCCCGCGCCCAATCGCCCGGCAACACCCTGGTCTACGCCTACGAGGAGGCGATCGGTCATTGTGTCGACCCGGCCTCGGTGCGCGACAAGGACGGGATCAGCGCGGCGATCCTGGCCGCTGATCTGACCTCCGCACTGCGCGCTCAGGGCCGCACCATGCTCGACGCCCTCGATGCACTGGCCAAGGCACACGGCGTGCATGTGACGGGCGCGGTCAGCCGCCACGTCGACGACGCCGAAACGGCCATGACCCGATTGCGCGAGGCCCCGCCGACCGAACTGGCCGGCATCGGCGTCACCGTCGACGATCTGCTGGAGCGGCGTGGACAACAACGCACCGATGCGCTGATCTTCACCGGTGATGACGCCGGTACCTCGGTCCGCGTGGTGGTACGCCCATCGGGGACGGAGCCGAAACTCAAGTCCTACACCGAAGTCCGGTGTACACCGACCGATGATCTGGATACCGCGCGGGCCCACGCCCAGAAGCTGAGCCAGGACCTCGCCGACGCGGCTGCGCGCTGGTAGCCGGAAACGTAATGCCGGACTGGACTTATCAACCGCTTCGCCCCATCGCGTCCGCCGTCATCGGTGAACATCGCACCCAACGCTGGGCGCTGCGGTTTCTGGCCACGCTGGTCGAGGCGGGCGGGTACCGCTGGATCCCCAGGGTTTTCGATCACCCGCCGGTCCCGCCCGAGTGGACAGGCCGCTTCGGGGCGGTGGTCCCGCCGTCGGTGGCGCGCGACGCCGTGCTGGTGTTGCCGGTCCAGAGTGCCAGCATCATCGAGATCGCGCCGGTGACCGCCGCCGACGTCGAAGCCGTACGTCGGGCCGCCACGGGTCGGCGCTGCCGTGTCGTCGCGCGGGTGGATTCTGCCGAGGTAGCCGAACTGATCGCCGCTGACGTCGACGAGGTGGCCGTCGGCGCAGCCCGTGGGCACCGCTACCTGAACGATCCGGATGTCGCCGCCGCCGTTGTGGCGCTCCAAGATCCGGACGTCATCGTGCTGGCCCGGCCGAGCGTGCTGCTCGCGACCGGTCCGGGCTGGTTCAACCGCGTGATCGAGGCAGCCTCGCAGACATCGACGCCGCCGCCGAGCCTGGCCGACGCCGGGCTCAACCCGTTTCGCTGGCCGGGCTGGCTGTGGGGTGTGCTGGCCGGACTCGGCTTGATGGTGGCGGGTGTCGGTGCCGGCGCCATCACGCTCGGTCCCGTGTTGCTGAGTTATGACCGTTCCTATCTCGGCCTCGGGCTGGATGGCCTGCGGCAGATCAACGACAACCTTGTGCATTTCATCCAACATGACCGGATCAGCATGGCGGGCAACATGATCGGCCTCGGCGCGCTGTACACCGGCCTGTCCTGGGGCGGCATCAGGCGCGGCTTGGCATGGGCGCGCACGGCCCTGCTCATCTCAGGACTCGTCGCGTTCCTCACGCTGTTCTACTTCGTCGGGACAGGCTTCGTCGATCCCCTGCACACGCTGGTGGTGGTGACGCTGTTCCCGATGCTGCTGGCCGCGGTCTGGAACAAGCCCGACCCGCCCCGATGGCGGTCACTGCCGGACGGTCCGGAGCCGCAGCGCCGTCGCGCATTGTGGGGACAGTTGCTGTTCATCGGCCTCGGCGCCGGGCTCGCCGTCGCCGGCGCGACCATCTCGTTCGTCGGACTGACCGACGTGTTCGTCAGCACCGACCTGGGCTACCTGCACACCCATGGCGCGACGCTGCGGGCCGCCGACCCGCAACTGCTCGGCTTCATCGCCCACGACCGGGCCGGATTCGGTGGGGCTCTGATCGGTTCCGGGCTGGCGATCGCACTGATCGCGCTGTGGGGATTCCGCCGCGGCGAGCGCTGGGTGTGGTGGTCGTTGTTGATCGGGTTCGTGACGGGCACGTTGCCGGCGCTGGCCGTGCACTATGCGATCGGGTACACGACCTTCATCCATCTGCTGCCGGTGTATGTGCTCATGCTGGCCACCGCGGCGGCACTGGTGTTGTCCCGGCCGTACCTGACGGCGACCGAGCCTCAGCGGCCTTAGCGCGGGCCGAACTGACGGTCCCCGGCATCGCCGAGCCCCGGGACGATGTAGGCGATCTCGTTGAGGCCCTCGTCGATGGTTGCAGTGATCAACCGGATCTCGGGGGCGACCTTCTCCAGCGCGGCGATCCCCTGCGGAGCACACACCACACACACCGCGGTGATGTCGTCGGCGTTGCGCTCTTTCAGCAGGTTGAGGGTGTAGGCCATCGAGCCGCCCGTCGCCAGCATCGGGTCGAGCACGAACACCGACCGCGTGCTCAGGTCGTCGGGCAACGACGCCAGGTAGGGCGTCGGCTGGTGCGTCGACTCGTCGCGCGCCATCCCGACGAACCCGACCTGCGCCTCCGGGATCAGGGCGTGCGCCTGGTCGACCATCCCGAGCCCGGCCCGCAGCACCGGCACCAACAGCGGCGGATTGGCCAACCGCGAACCGGTGGTATCGGTCACCGGGGTGCGCACCGCGATCTGCTCGCAGGGCGCGTCCCGGGTCGCCTCGTACACCAGCATCATCGTCAGATCGCGCAGCGCCGCACGGAACCCGGCGTTGTCGGTCCGCTCGTCCCGCAGGGTGGTCAGCCGCGCGGCGGCCAGGGGGTGGTCGACGACGCGCACATCCATGCGCTGACCTTAACGGTCAGCGCCGTCGGCGTGCATGTCTATCCGGTGTCCACCCCACGGACTACGAGGACCACGGATTCTCAAGGGTCCGCTACGAGCTTTCGCGAATCAAGCTGAGGACACGCTCGTTCTTGTCCTCAAACGCTGGAGTTCTGATCATGACGAGAGTCGTAACCGCCCCGTCAGCCGATATCACGTCAGCGGCCGTCTCCGACGCGCAACTGGCGGCCCGGTTCGTCCGCGACGCCATGCCATTTCACTCCATCCTGCTGCGCACCGCGCGGCGGCTGACGCACAGCCAGGCCGACGCCGAGGACCTGGTTCAGGACACATTGATGAATGCCTACACCGGTTTCCACCGGTTCGAACCGGGCACCAATCTGCGTGCCTGGCTGTTCCGCATCCTGCACAACCGGTGGATCAGCACGCACCGCATGAAGCAGCGGCGTCCCGACACGTTCGCCGTCCCGGAGTTCACCGACAGCGACATGTTCGGCAGCGCAACCCATTCCACGACCCTCCAGCGCTCCGCCGAGGACCTCGCCCTCGATCTGTTCTGCGACGACCGGATCCGTGATGCGTTGCAGACGCTGCCCGAGGGTTTCCGAACAGTGTTGTACTACGCCGACATCGAGGGCTGCACATATGCCGAGGTCGCCGCACGCATGGGAATCCCCCTGGGAACCGTCATGTCACGCATAGCGCGCAGCCGCGAACGCCTGCGGGCCGCGCTCGCCGATGTCGCCGACGACCGCTGGATCCCCCACGAAGACGACGGCACCCGCAATGTCGCATGACGAACAACGAGAGGACACCATGGAATCGGGATCGACAGAACTCAACGGCTATCGCGCACTGGTCACCGGCGGCACCGCGGGCATCGGCTTGGCCTGTGCCGACCTGCTGGGCCGGGCCGGCGCGGACGTGACCATCACCGGGCGAGATGAACAACGGGGACGCGACGCCGCGGCCGCGCTCGGTGGGGACGTCCAGTTCGTGAGCGCCGACCTCGCCGACCTGGACTCGGTGCGATCGCTGGCGCAACGATGCGGCGAGCTCGACATCTTGGTCAACAACGCCGCGGCGTTTCCCGGAGCTCTCACCGTCGAACAGGATGTCGCCTCCTTCGAGCGGACTTTCGACACCAATGTGCGGGGCACCTATTTCCTCGTCGCGCAGCTGGTGGGCGGAATGCTCGAACGCGGCCGCGGCAGCATCGTCAACGTCACCTCGATGGTCGCGTCCAAGGGGGTGCCCGGTGCGTCGACCTACAGTGCTTCCAAGGCGGCCGTCGAATCTCTGACCCGCACCTGGGCCGCGGAATTCGGTTCCGGCGGAGTGCGAGTCAACAGTGTCGCGCCAGGGCCCACCCGCACCGAAGGCGTCGCGGCCCAATGGGGCGACACCAACGAGGAACTCGGCCGCGCCCTGCCCCTGGGCCGCACGGCCACCCCGGAGGAGATCGCCCACGCGGTGCTGTTCCTGAGCTCGCCGCGGGCGGCATTCATCACCGGCTCGGTGTTGCATGCCGACGGCGGTGGTACCGCCATCTGAGCGGGCAAGCACCGGAACGGCGGGCCGGGCAGCCAGGCGTACGCCGATTTCCACACCAGGGCAGCCACCCCGGCGCGCCAACAAGCCCTGGCGTGGGAAACGACGCGGGAGCACGACCACCCGAACGCGCCACGGATCACGCGGAACCGATCAGGGGCGGCGGACGTCCTAACCACATGACCGCCGAGCCCCTGCGCGCCGACATGACGGGCATCCACGCCCTCGGCGGCGCCTTCGACGCACACGCCGCCGATCTCAACGCGGTGGCCGCATCACTGCGGTCGATGCCGTCACCGGCGGGCGCCCTCGGCCCGATCGGCGAACGGTTCGTCGCCGCCTTCGCCGCATCCGTCAGCGCCCACATCGACGCGGTAGCGGCGCTGAGTGCCCGGGCCGACACGGGTGCCGTCAGCGCCGGGGCCACCGCCGCCGGCTACGACGCCGCCGGTCAGCTGGCCGCCGCACTGTTGCCTCGGGTATAGCCGTGCCCGCGTCCGCCGCCGCGCTGGCCACGCCGCTGTATGCGCTGCGTGACCTCCTGGGCAGTGGCGGGCCGGAGACGGCGCCCACCGTGACGGCGCTGGACGCGGCCCATTCCACCCTGTCGGATATCGCCGCGGCACTCGGCCGATCGTGGGAACGCGCCGCCGGCGACTGGTCGGGTACGGCGGCAACAGCGGCCGCCGGCTTCGCCGCAGGCACCGCGGCAGAGGTGACCGATCTGGCCGCACAGGCGCACGTACTGAGCGCTGCTGCCCGGCGTGCGGGCTCAGCCGTGACCGAGGCGAGGTCGCGACTGCAGGCCATCATCGACCGCTTCGAGGATCGCGCCGCGGCGTTGATCCCCCATCTCGACGAGCCCGGCGTGGCTGAGGAACTGCAGGCCGAGGCACGGCGCGCGGTCGCTGAGGCGTCGGCCGTCGTCGACGAACTACGCGCCGAACTGGACGGTCAGGCCGGCGCGGTCACCGCTGGGATGCGCGCGGCCTCGGCGGGGCCACCGGCCGGCGCCCCGACGTCGCCGGGATTTCCGGGGGCCGGCTTCTCCGGGGCGGGGTTCTCGGGAGGCTCACCGCTGGGCGGCTGGGGTGGCGCCGCAGACCTACCGGTGGCATCGGGTGCCGATCGCTACGAAGCGCCGGCCGGGCTCCGCGACCCAGGCATGTTCGGCGAGGGCGTGGCGGTGCGGCTGCCCGACGGCAGTACCGCGGTGGCACCCAATGCCGTGGCAGCCAGCGCGGTGCGGCATGCGCTGACCCAACTCGGGGTCCCCTACCGGTGGGGCGGCACTGCGCCCGGCGTCGGCCTGGACTGCAGCGGGCTCACTCAATGGGCCTATCACGAAGCCGGGCTGGACATTCCGCGGCTGGCCCAGGAGCAGGACATCGGCAAGGCGGTCTCGGCGGCGACTCTGCGCCCGGGTGACCTGGCGGTATGGGACGGCCATGTCGCCATGATCGTCGGCGAAAATACGATGATCGAGGCCGGTGACCCGGTCAAACTGTCGCCCGTCCGAACGACGAATGCCGGGCAGGGCTTTCAGGGCTTCTGGCGACCCACGGTGTGATGCCACCCGAACCGGCCCCGAACGGGACACAACCTGACTGGCGTCAGAGGCGTCCCATTAGGCTGTGCCGCATGGCTGCTGACATCGTGCCGATCAGGCTCGGGCTGACGAAGGGCGACCTCTACACACTGTGGGCTCCGCGTTGGCGGGATGCCGGTGACGAGTGGGAGGCCTTCCTCGGCGAGGGTGACGCCCTGTTCGCCTTCGAATCGGTCGCTGACCTCGCGGCATTCGTCCGCACCAACACCGACAACGATCTGGCCGACCACCCGACGTGGGAGAAGCTGACCGCGGCCAACGCCCACAAGCTGCAGCCGGCCGACGACCGTGAATACGACATCGTCGGGCTGCCGGACCTGGTCGCCGACAAGCCGACCGAAGAGTCCGTCGCGACCGTGCACCGCACGCTGGTGGTGGTCTCCTCCATCGGCTCGGTCTGTGAACTGGCGGCCATCAGCAAGTTCTTCAACGGCAACCCGGTGCTCGGCACGGTCGGTGGCGGGCTGGACGGCTTCACCGGCCGCTCCGGGCGCAAGCGTTGGGCCGAGATCGAAGCCGTGATCGCGCGGGGCTGGGACGGCGTTCTCGACGCCATCGACGAGATCGTCACCGTTCCCGAGGACATCGACGAAGCCGCGGTAAAGAAGGCCGAGGCCGAGCTCGAGGAAGACGCTCCCGAGGAGGACGAGGACGACCTCGCCATCGGCGCTGACACCGAAGATTCCGAGGGCGACGACAACGAAGACGACGAGGACGCCGAACCCGCGCGCAGCGTTGCCGACACCGCTGTCCTCGGTGACGACGAGGACTTCTGGCACAAGGTCGGTATCGACCCGGTGCGCATCATGACCGGCTCAGGAACCGTCTACACCCTGCGCTGCTACCTCGACGACGATCCGGTCTTCCTCGGCCGCAACGGTCGCATCAGCGTGTTCAGCTCCGAGCGGGCCCTGGCTCGCTACCTGGCCGACGAGCACGACCACGACCTGTCGGACCTGGCCACCTATGACGACATCAGGACCGCCGCCACCGACGGCTCCCTGCGGGTCGAGGTCGCCGAGGAGAACGTCTACGTCCTGTCCGGCATTTCCGATGACATCGCCGACGGACCCGACGCGGTCGACCACGACCAATTGGAGTTGGCCGTCGAGCTGCTGCGTGACGTCAGCGACTACTCCGAGGACAAGACCGTCGACGAGACGCTTGCCGAGACGAAAGCCCTCGGCAAGTTCGTGAGCTATGTGCTCGGCGACGAGGGCGCCCGCAAGCCCGACGCGCCGTACGCCCAGGCCGTCGAGCAGTGGGACGCGTTGGAGCGTTTCGTGGAATCGCGCCTGCGGGCGGAGTAGAGCTCAGGACACGCGCTTCAGGTCGTCGTACCCTTCGATGTACAGCCCGTCACCCGCCCAGGTGACGATGTGGACATCGTCGGGGAACTGCCAGGTTCGTTGGCCGGTCGCGGTGTCGTAGGCGCTCACCGGCCCGTCTCCGCTTCCCACGATCTGCTTGCCGTCGGTCGCGATAATGAAGCCTGAGATCTCTGCACGGTCGACAAACGCACCCGTTCCGTCATTGCAGCCTCGTACTCGCACGCCACCGGCACGCGTGCCCACCTCCGAGTACGACAAGACACACAACCCGCCGACGCCTTCGAGGGAGACCAAGGTGTCGGACGTCATCGGAATCTGCTGGGACCACGTCAATTCTCCGGTGAGCGGGTCCACTCCGGCGATCTCGCGCTTCTCCTCGCTGTACACGATCGGCGACGTGACGCCCGACATTGTGTACGGTATCGAGCCGTTGAAGCTGAATATCGGGGTGGCGCCGGGAAGCCGATAACCGCGGTCCTCCGGAATCCTCCACGCCAGCTTTCCGGTGAACGAGTAGAAATCGATGCGCTGTCTCGGTAACCCGCTCCGCATGATCGGCCCGCTCCGCTGCGACACCGCGATGCCCCGACTGGTGGCGATGACACTGTCGACCGCCCCGATGGAGAACAACTCGCTACCGGTTTTGGCGTCGTAGAACTTGGTACTCAAACCGCCCCGCTCTTGTTCCGCCACCACGCCTTGGTCCAAGAACACCGACGTCTGTCCAGGCATCGGCTTGGTCCAGAGTTGCTGTCCCGAATCGTCGAACACGGTGAGGCTCTGCTGATGGCTGGAATACGCGAGCAAGCCGGAACCGCTGTAGGTCCGTGGGAGTCCTCCTCCTTGATTCGGTGCCACGTTCTTCGTGGCGCCGGTGGCCACATCCAGAAGTGCCGCGCTCTTGTCAGCGGCAACGCAGAGGGCGGTGGCGCCCGACGTGCTGAAGACGCAGTTCGTAAACACGCCCGGCTTTAGCCATTTCTGCGAGCCGTTGCCGGCATCCAGCGCGGTGAAGGAATCGTTCAGATTGACCAGGACGGTCTTGGTATCGCCACCGACAACCCTGGTAAGCCCACGTGGGCTGCCCCCACCCAGCGGATAGCTCCACAGCGGAACGCCAGGGGCCGCGCCGAGCGAGGGCAGCTTGACCGCGGTAGGCGGACGCTCCACCCCAGCGATCTCAGCCTTGCCCGCAGCAGTATCGGCCTCCGACAACCCTGAGTCAGAGCCAGACATCCAGTACACAACCGAGCCGACCAATGCCAGCACGACAACCACTGCGGCAACGACGATTCCGATGACCTTGCCGCGTCCGCGGCGATCCTCCGGGGGCTGCGGACTGAACTGATGTGGGTATCCGCCGTAGGGCGGTTGCTGGCCCCATCCCTGCGATGCGGGAGTCGTAGGAAATCCAGGTGCGGCGCCGAAGACTGGGGGCGCACCGGGTTGTACCGCGGGAGTATCGAACGGCGACCCGCTCACGCCTGGTGCCTGCTGACCATCGTTGTCGCCCCACGGCGAACTCCCCCACGGGTTCACGTTGGGAGTGTATTTGACAGGTCCTGGGGTGAGCCGATGAGTTCTGGCCGCGCCGGCGGTCAGATCACTCATGACCGCATCGACCAGCCTTTCCACGCACACCGTCGAGGTTCCCGGGGCTCGCCTGCACTACGAGGTGCGCGGCGAGGGCCCGCTGTTGCTGATCCTCGGCGCGCCGATGGCCGCCGCCGAATTCGCGCCGCTGGCCCACGCGCTGGCCGGTGACCGCACCGTGGTGACGGCCGACCCGCGCGGCGTCGCCCACAGTTCCCTCGACGATCCGACCGAGAACTCCATCCCGGAGCGCCGGGCCGATGACGTCGCCGCGATCCTCGACGATCTGAACGCCGACTCCGCTGACGTGTTCGGCTCGTCCGGCGGTGCGGTGACCGGCCTGTCATTGGTGGCCCGCCACCCCGAACGGGTGCGCATCCTCGTCGCGCACGAGCCTCCCGTGCTGGAGTTGCTGCCCGACGCCGCCGCGCAACGCGCCGCCACCGAGGACATCATCGCCACGTTCAACCGCGACGGGATGTTCGCGGCCTGGGGCAAGTTCATGGCCAACGCCGGCTTCGACGTACCGCCCGGTGCACCGGAGATGCCCGCGCCGAGCGATCAGGAACTGCGCGACGCGGACCACTTCTTCAACCACGAACTCCGCGCCACCACCCGCTTCCTGCCCGATGTCGCCGCGCTCAAGAACGGACGGGTCGTGCTGGGACTCGGTGAGGAGTCCGGGCGCCTGTTGACGAAGCGGACCACCATGGCACTGGCCGACCTGCTGGGCGTGCGCCCGGTGAAGTTCCCCGGCGACCATGGTGGATTCATGGCTGCGCCAGGGACTTTCGCCGACGTACTCCGTGGGGTGTTGCGCGACTGACCTGTCCGCCGAAGGTCAGTGTTTGATGACCTTCGGCGGCTGCCAGGTGCCGTTGAGCGCCTCCTCCTTGGGCCAGTACAACCGCAGGATCATCTGGAACGGTCCGTCCGGCGCCGGCAGCCAGTTCGCCTCTTTCTCTGCGCCGGGCGACTGATTCTGCACGTAGATCGTGACGCCACCGTCGGGATCTTTGACCAGACTCGGCAGCATCGGCGAATTGATGAGGTACCGGTTGATCGGGTTGGCCACCAACAGGCTCTGCGGCATCTTGTACATCGTGGTCGACCAGAAGGAGTTGACCGGTGGCAACTGCCCGGGCGCGAACCGCACGGTGTAGTTGTTGTTCCCGGCCAACGGTGCCCCGGTCGAGTCGACGGCCAGCACCGGGTAGATGGCCTCCTGCGCGGTGTTGCCGTAGATGCCCAGCACCGCGGCAGCCATGCGGTAGAGGTAGTTGTCCTTCAACGCTTCCCGCGTGCCGAACAGATCGGCCGACGTCACCTGGCCGGAATCCAGCTTGTCTTTCTTGAAGGTGTTGACCTCGGCCCAGGCGTCGGCCATCCCGTCCTGCACGGCTTGCAGGGTTTCCTTGCTCATGGTGTCGGGGTTGAAGTCGCCGTCGGGGCCGATTCCGATGGTGGCGAATCGAGCCCGAAGATCCTTCTCGGAAGGCACTTCTGGCGCGTATTTCAGAAGAAAGTTGAGGATCTGGAAGAACTTCGGCGACGTCTTCTGCTCATCGGGGGTCAGCGGCGCGATGAAGTCCACCGCAGGAGCGGTCGATGCGGGCTGCTTGGCGAACGCCGAGAGCGGCTCGACGGTGTAGCCGGCCTGGATCTTCTTGACATTGTCGATGTCCTTCGGATCGAACAGCTGCGTGCGGTAGATGACCAACGCAAAATCGGTGTCGGAGCGGATCACCTCGGTGATGCCGGATGGCTTGTCGCCCTTCCAACTCGGGCCGGCCAGCAGGTACTTGCCGCCACCGTTCCCGGTGGCGCGACTGCCCACGTAGGCGAAGTTATAGGTGTAGCTGTCGATGAACTGCAGCGAGTAGTACCGGCCTGCCTCGATCGGCGGCACAGTGAGCACCAACGGTTCTGCGCGTAGGTCAGCGCCCAACATCGTGTACGGAGTATCGGAGTTGGGTGTCTGGATCGTGGTGTCCTCGGGCGTGAACACCCGCGCGATGCTGTGCGTCTGGTTCCAGTCACCCTTGTACTGGGGGTTGGCCTTGTCGACGAAGTAGGCGTGCTGGATGCGATACGAATCGACCATCGGGAAGCCGTATATGTAAGCCTGCTTGACGATCTCGCGCACCGTCTCCGGTGTCGGCGCCGCGCCGGGCGACTCCTTGGCCCCACCACAGCTGACCACGGCCGCAAGCAGCAGGGCGGTCAGTCCGAACGACAAATACTTCATCCATCACTCCTGATCGAGTCGAAACTGGCACTGGCGCGGCAGATCCACTGCCGCGCCAGGTCGAAATTGTCTTTCTCAGCAGGGGTCGCCGGGAGGGGTGAAGTAGGGAACGCCTTCGACGGTGTAGCACGGAACTTCGCCCGGTACGTAGGGGACATGTGCGGCCGCGATGGCCGCGCCGGTAGCGACATCGCCGGCGATGTTGGTGCAGCCTCCGGCGGCGAAATGGCGTCCGTCTGCTCCGGCGCAGACGTCGGCGGTCGGTACCGCGACAACCGGAAGGAGCACCGCCGCCGTTGCCAGCACTGCGCCGGACAACACCGTGGTGAGGGGTCGGGCCATGAGGTCTCCTCGTTGATCCGGGCACGATCTTGCGTCGGGCCTGCTGGATTGTCGCAGCCGTAAACGCTGTTGTTACAGCGTTTCGACTGGAAATTTTCGGCGAGGAGAATTTGCCCGACGCGGTAACTCAGCCGACCAGGACCGCGTACCGGGGTTTGATCACCTCGTCGATGATGGCGAGCCGTTCATCGAAGGGAATGAACGCCGACTTCATCGCATTGA
This sequence comes from Mycolicibacterium arcueilense, assembly GCF_058536225.1. NCBI lineage: Bacteria > Bacillati > Actinomycetota > Actinomycetes > Mycobacteriales > Mycobacteriaceae > Mycobacterium > Mycolicibacterium arcueilense. Next base: position 622,646 of record NZ_JBZTYL010000007.1, on the reverse strand, counting down.
TGGTGAACCGCTCCAGGTCGCTCCAGCCGTAGCCGAAGGCCTCGACCAGGCGCAGCATCTCCTGGCTCATGGTGGTGTCACTCATCAGCCGGTTGTCGGTATTGACGGTGACGCGGAACCGCAGCCGGGCCAGCCGGTCGAACGGATGCTCGGCGATGCTGGGCGCCGCCCCGGTCTGCACGTTGCTGCTGGGGCACATCTCCAGCGGAATTCGCTTGTCCCGCAGGATGGATGCGAGCCGGCCCAGATGCTGGGTGCCGTCGTCGAACTCGGTGATGTCATCGACGATGCGCACCCCATGGCCCAGCCGGTCAGCCCCGCAGAATGCGATGGCCTCGTGGATGGACGGCAAGCCGAACGCCTCACCGGCGTGAATGGTGAAGCGCGCGTTGTTACCTCGCATGTATTCGAACGCGTCGAGGTGCCGGGTGGGCGGGTACCCAGCCTCGGCTCCGGCGATGTCGAAACCGACAACACCCTTGTCGCGGAAGCGGATTGCCAGTTCGGCGATCTCCCGGGAGCGGGCAGCGTGACGCATCGCGGTGACCAGGCAGCGCACGGTGATGGTGCGCCCCTCGGCAGCGGCCGCCTTCTCGCCGTCGGCGAAGCCGGCCAACACGGCGTCGACCACGTCGTCGAGCGACAGGCCGCGATCGATGTGTAGTTCGGGGGCGAACCGGATCTCGGCGTAGACGACGTTGTCGGCGGCGAGGTCCTCGACGCACTCGTAGGCGACGCGGTGCAACGCCTCCGGGGTCTGCATGACCCCGACGGTGTGGGCGAACGGTTCCAGGTAGCGCACCAACGAGCCGCTGTGCGCGGCGGTGCGGAAGAACGTGGCCAGCTCGTCGACCTCGGTGGCCGGCAGGTCGTCATAGCCGAGCTGGCCGGCCAGATCGAGCACCGTGGCCGGCCTCAGGCCGCCGTCGAGGTGGTCGTGCAGCAGGGCCTTGGGAGCGTGCTGGATCTTGTCCAGACTCAGCGGCGTACTCATGCCCCCATCATGCGCGTCAGCGGCGCCGCTGCGCCGTCGAAACCGGGTCGCGGCGGGTGACGACCAGACCAATACCGGCCTATTTGTGAGTGTCCGCGGATTGGCGCCGCGTCAGCCGATCCGGTCGATGATCAGGGGCCGCTGCATGGGCGCGGTGTCGCCGACCGTCCAGGCGCCGTCGAGTTCAGCCAGAGCACCGGGCAGCCGCTCGGGCGTTTCGGTGTACAGAGTGAACAGCGCCTCGCCCGCGGCGACCGGCTCTCCCGGCGTGCGGTGGATCCGCACGCCCGCGCCGAACTGCACCGGTTCGCCCGGCTGGGTACGGCCGGCACCCAACCGCCACGCGGCCAGCGCCACGCCCATGGCATCGAGATCGCCCATGATGCCGCCGTGCGGGGCTGTCACGGTCTCCGTGGCCGTCCCGATCGGTAGCGGGTGGGTCAGATCCCCGCCCTGGGCCGCCACCAGCGCACGGAAGCAATCCATCGCGCTGCCGTCCCGCAGGGTCTCGGCCGGGTCGGAGTCACCGATGCCGGCCGCATCGAGCATCTCCGTCGCGAGCGCCAGCGTCAGCGCGACCACGTCGGACGGCCCGCCGCCGGCCAGGACCTCCAGCGACTCGCTGACCTCCACGGAGTTGCCGACGGTCCGGCCCAGCGGGCAGTTCATGTCGGTGAGAAGGGCCCGGGTCGGCACCCCGTTGGCATTGCCGAGGTCGACCATGGTCGCCGCCAGCTCACGCGACTCGGCCTCGGTCTTGAGGAACGCGCCACGGCCGACCTTGACGTCGAGCACCAGGGACCGCGCCCCTTCTGCCAGCTTCTTGCTCATGATGGAACTGGCGATCAGCGGCAGTGAGTCGACCGTCGAGGTGATGTCGCGCAATGCGTAGATCTTCCGGTCGGCCGGCGCCAGCTCGCCTGCGGCGAAGATCGCCGCCCCGATGTCCCGAAGTTGTTGCCGGATCTGGCCTTTCGACAATTCGGCGGTGAAACCCTGGATCGCCTCGAGCTTGTCCAGCGTGCCGCCGGTATGCCCGAGCCCGCGCCCGGAGGCCTGCGGGACGCTGGCACCACAGGCCATCACAACCGGCAGCAGCGGAATGGTGATCTTGTCCCCCACCCCGCCCGTGGAGTGCTTGTCCACCAGGGCCAGTGGGCGGCTCGGCGCGGCCGCACGGCGGAGATCAGAGAAGTCGAACCGCTCCCCGGAATTGACCATGGCCGCCGTCCACCGGGCAATCTCGGCCGGCGTCATCCCCTTCAGGAAGATCGCCATCAGTAGCGCCGACATCTGTTCGTCGGCGACCCGTCCATGGGTGTAGCCGTCGATCACCCAATCGATCGCGGCGTCGGACAGAACACCGCCGTCACGCTTGGTTCGGATCACGGTAGGTGCGTCGAGATGCGACATGGCCGCCAACCTACTCGCCAGTAACCCGGAGTTGTTGGACCACTTGGCCTTACCTACGCTCCAGGTCGTCGGGCCCGAAGGCGTCGGGCAGCAGCTCGCCCAGCGGCCGCGGGCCCCGGGGATGGTCGATCAGCAACTCGGGGCCGCCGTGCTCGAGCAGCACCTGCCGACAGCGCCCGCAGGGCATCAACGCGCCCCCGTCCGGGCCCACACACGCCAGTGCGATGAGCCTTCCGCCGCCCCCGGAATGCAGGGCGCAGGCCACAGCACACTCGGCACAGAGACCTAGGCCATATGAGACATTCTCCACATTGCAGCCGGTGACGACGCGGCCGTCGTCGACGAGGGCGGCAGCCCCCACCGGGAACCCCGAATAGGGGGCGTAGGCGCGAGAGGAAGCCTCGATCGCCTTGTAACGCAACAGGTTCCAGTCGACATCAACAGTCATGCGGCCACCCCCGGCAAAGGTTCTGAATGCATTCCGAAACCCCAATTCCCGACCCGCACAGTAAGATAGGTAAGCCTAACTTTCTCGCGTTTTTGCGGTAGAACGGCTCAACCGTAATTCCTTCGCCAGTACAAATGGGTTTAGAGTCGCCCCGAGGTTTGGGGCTAATTCACAGGCAGGTCCCGAACGTCCACCGAAGACGTTGGAGGGCGAGATGAGTACTCAGACGGAGGTGCCGGCTCCGCAACCCAGGAAAACCCGTCGGCGCACCCTGTACAAGGGTGACCCGGGAATGTGGTCCTGGGTATTGCACCGTATTACCGGTGCCACGATTTTCTTCTTCCTGTTCGTACATGTCCTTGATACCGCGCTGGTCCGGGTGAGCCCGCAGGCCTACAACGAGGTCATCGAGACGTACAAGACGCCCATCGTCGGACTGATGGAGATGGGCCTGGTCGCCGCGGTGCTCTTCCACGCACTGAACGGCATCCGCGTCATCCTCATCGACTTCTGGCAGCAGGGTCCCCGCTACCAGCGGCAGATGCTCGCGGTCGCCGTCGGCGTCTTTGCCGTGGTCCTCATCGCAGCACTAGGAGTTCTCGGTATGCACATGGCGGAGCGGTTCCTGTGAGCGCGCCAGGAGCGGGCGAGTCGCGGTTGGGCCGTCCGGCGCCGGTGATGGAGCGCGAGCACGACCGGCCGGCCGCGCTGGACCACCCACGCGCACCCCGTCGCCCCCGCGGTATCCCCTACTTCGAGAAGTACGCCTGGCTGTTCATGCGGTTCTCCGGCCTGGCGCTGGTGTTCCTCGCACTTGGCCACCTGTTCATCATGCTGATGTGGCAGGACGGCGTGTACCGCATCGACTTCAACTACGTCGCACAGCGCTGGGCGTCCCCGTTCTGGCAGATCTGGGACATGGCCCTGCTGTGGCTCGCGATGATCCACGGGGCCAACGGCCTGCGCACCATCATCGGCGACTATGCCCGTAAGAACGTCACGAAGTTCTACCTGAATTCGCTGCTTCTGCTGGCGACAGGGTTCACGTTGGTTCTGGGTACCTACGTCCTGGTCACCTTCGACCCGAATATTGGGGGTTAACCAATGATTCAGGAACACCGCTACGACGTCGTCATCGTCGGCGCCGGCGGCGCCGGCATGCGCGCTGCCGTCGAGGCCGGCCCGCGCGTCCGTACCGCAGTGCTCACCAAGCTGTACCCGACCCGGTCCCACACCGGCGCGGCCCAGGGCGGCATGTGCGCCGCACTGGCCAACGTCGAAGAGGACAACTGGGAATGGCACACCTTCGACACCGTCAAGGGCGGCGATTACCTCGCTGACCAGGACGCCGTCGAGATCATGGCCAAGGAGGCCATCGACGCGGTGCTGGACCTCGAGAAGATGGGCATGCCGTTCAACCGGACGCCCGAGGGCCGCATCGACCAGCGCCGGTTCGGCGGGCACACCCGCGACCACGGCAAGGCCCCCGTGCGCCGGGCCTGCTACGCCGCCGACCGCACCGGCCACATGATCCTGCAGACGCTGTACCAAAACTGCGTCAAGCACGACGTGGAGTTCTTCAACGAGTTCTACGCCCTGGACATCGCGCTGACCGATACTCCGGCGGGCCCGGTGGCCACCGGCGTCATCGCCTACGAGCTGGCGACCGGCGACATCCACATCTTCCACGCCAAGGCGGTCGTCTTCGCCACCGGCGGTTCGGGCCGGATGTACAAGACCACCTCCAACGCCCACACGCTGACCGGTGACGGCCTGGGCATCATCTTCCGCAAGGGACTTCCCTTGGAAGACATGGAGTTTCACCAGTTCCACCCGACAGGCCTGGCCGGCCTGGGCATCCTGATCTCCGAGGCCGTGCGCGGCGAGGGCGGCCGGTTGCTCAACGGCGAGGGTGAGCGGTTCATGGAGCGCTACGCGCCGACGATCGTCGACCTTGCGCCGCGTGACATCGTCGCCCGGTCGATGGTGCTCGAGGTGCTCGAAGGCCGCGGTGCCGGACCGAACAAGGACTACGTCTACATCGACGTGCGTCACCTCGGCGAGGACGTGCTCGAGGCCAAGCTGCCCGACATCACCGAGTTCGCCCGCACCTACCTGGGTGTGGACCCGGTGACCGAACTGGTGCCGGTCTACCCGACCTGCCACTACGTCATGGGCGGCATCCCGACCACGATCCACGGCCAGGTGCTGCGCGACAACACCAACGTCATCCCCGGCCTGTACGCCGCCGGTGAATGTGCGTGTGTGTCGGTGCACGGCGCCAACCGCCTCGGCACCAACTCGCTGCTGGACATCAACGTGTTCGGCCGCCGCGCCGGTATCGCCGCCGCCGAGTACGCCGCCAACCACAACCACGTCGACCTGCCGGAGAACCCGGCCGACATGGTGGTCGGCTGGGTCGGCGACATCCTGTCCGAGCACGGCAACGAGCGCGTCGCCGACATCCGCACTGCCCTGCAGCAGTCGATGGACAACAACGCCGCGGTGTTCCGCACCGAGGAGACGCTCAAGCAGGCGCTGACCGACATCCACGCACTCAAGGAGCGCTACGCGCGAATCACGGTGCACGACAAGGGCAAGCGCTACAACAGCGACCTGCTCGAGGCGATCGAGCTGGGCTTCCTGCTGGAGCTGGCCGAGGTCACCGTGGTCGGGGCGCTCAACCGCAAGGAGTCCCGCGGCGGGCACGCGCGTGAGGATTACCCCGATCGCGACGACACCAACTACATGCGCCACACCATGGCCTACAAGGAGGGCAGCGAGCTGCTGTCCGACATCCGGCTGGACTACAAGCCCGTGGTCCAGACGCGGTACGAGCCGATGGAAAGGAAGTACTAGACCGTGAGTGCACCTGTCATCGACAAGCCCGAAGCCGGCGATCCGCCGCTGCCCCCGGTCCCCGAGGGCGCGGTCATGGTCACCCTCAAGATCGCCCGGTTCAACCCCGAGGACCCCGACGCCGCGGGCTGGCAGAGCTTCCGGGTTCCATGCCTGCCCTCGGACCGGCTGCTCAACCTGCTCCTGTACGTGAAGGGCTACCTGGACGGCACGCTGACCTTCCGGCGCTCCTGCGCCCACGGTGTGTGCGGCTCGGATGCCATGCGGATCAACGGCGTGAACCGGCTGGCCTGCAAGGTTCTCATGCGGGATCTGCTGCCCAAGAAGGCGAGCAAGCAGCTCACCATCACCATCGAGCCGATCCGCGGCCTGCCCGTGGAGAAGGACCTCGTGGTGGACATGGAGCCGTTCTTCGACGCGTACCGCGCGGTGAAGCCGTACCTGATCACCAGTGGTAACCCGCCCACCAAGGAGCGCATCCAGAGCGCCACCGACCGGGCCCGCTACGACGACACCACCAAGTGCATCCTGTGTGCGTGCTGCACCACGAGCTGCCCGGTGTACTGGAGCGAAGGGTCGTACTTCGGCCCCGCTGCGATCGTCAACGCGCACCGGTTCATCTTCGATTCGCGTGACGAGGCGGCCGCCGAGCGGCTGGACATCCTCAACGAGGTCGACGGTGTGTGGCGCTGCCGCACCACCTTCAACTGCACCGAGGCCTGCCCGCGTGGCATCCAGGTGACCCAGGCGATCCAGGAGGTCAAGCGCGCGCTGATGTTCGCGCGCTAGGCCTGTCGCCGACCCTGCTTACCGGGCGTCGATTCTGCGCTCAGATCGTGTTTTCGAGGGGAATCCCGATCTGAGCGCAGCGTCGGCGCCCGTTTTGCATTCTCGCGCCCCGGCGGTCACACCCGCTGTCACACATTTCGGGGCCATCTCGTCTAACGGGTATGACCGAGACCAAGACACGAATTCCTGCTGTAACCCCCAAACAAGCCGGCCTGCTGACCCGAGCCATGTACTGGTACGCCAAGCGCCAGTTCGGTGAGGTGCCTGAGCCGTTCGCGGTGGCTGCCCACCATCCGCGTCTGCTGGTCGCCAACGGTGTCCACGAGATGCTGCTGCAGGGCGGCTCCAAGAAACTGCCCGCCACGGTTCGCGAGCTCGCGGTGTTCTGGACCGCGCGCACCGTCGGCTGCTCGTGGTGTGTGGACTTCGGCTCCATGCTGATGCGGCTGGAGAACCTCGACGTGGAACGGCTCAAGTCGATCGACGACTACGCCACCTCGCCGCTGTTCACCGATGACGAGCGCGCCGCGATCGCCTATGCGAACGCGATGACCACCGACCCGCACACCGTCACCGACGAGCAGGTGACCGATCTGCAACGCCGGTTCGGCGACGACGGCGTGATCGAGCTGACGTATCAGATCGGGGTGGAGAACATGCGGTCGCGGATGTACTCGGCGCTGGGCATCACCGAGCAGGGCTTCAACTCCGGGGATGCGTGCCGGGTGCCCTGGGCCGACGAGCGCTCGCGCGAGGAGCAGTGACTCCGGAGTAAGCGCGGGCGCTGGCTTCAGGATGCGGCCAGGTGGTAGAACACGTTACAGAAACAGCGGCCCCTGCTGCTGAAACCACCTGCTCAGCGAGGAGCGCCCATGCACTGGTACACCGGCAACACGTTCTACGACACCGTGTTGACCGCGGCCTTCGCGTTCGCCGTATTCGTGATCATCGGCGGCTTCTTCGCCCAGAGCTCCTATGGGCGTTTCTCGACGACGAAACTCGGCCTCAACCTCAACCCGAAGCTCGGCTGGTGGCTGATGGAGATTCCCGCGACCGTGGTGTTCTTGATCAGCTACCTGGCCGGGCCGCACCGTTTCGAGCCGACGTCCCTGGTACTGGCGGGAATCTGGATGCTGCACTACGCCAACCGGGGCTGGTTCTTCCCGCTGGCGATCCGCCAGGTGCCGGGCAAGCGGGGCACCTTCAACGTCTCGGTGATCGTGATGGGCATGCTCGTGACCTCCATGCACGGCTACCTCAACGGGACCCTGTTCAGCCACGACTTCTTCGGGCAGTACACCACCGCCTGGTTGACCGACCCGCGATTCCTGGCGGGGTTGGTGATCTACCTGTGCGGGTTCGCGTTGCTGGTCAACTCCGAGTCGATCGTGCGAAATCTGCGGGAGAAGAAGAATCCGGGTGGTGCCGAGTACCGGATCCCGTTCGGTGGCGGCTTCCGGTTCGTCACCAGCCCGGCCTATCTGGGCGAGATCATCGCCTGGTCCGGTTTCGCGCTGCTGACCTGGGCCCTGCCCGGCGTTGCGATCCTGTTGATCACCGCAGGAAATCTGATTCCCCGGGCGCTGGGCACCCACGGTTGGTACCAGGAGAAGTTCCCCGAATACCCCACCGACCGCAAGGCGTTGATCCCCTACGTCCTGTGAGCGTCACGCCTCCGCGGGCGTGATCTCGATGTAAGCCGTTGGTACCCCGGCCAGTTGGCTGCCGTAGTCGAGGCTGCGCTCGAACACCTTCATCGGCGCACTCCAGTTGGCGGCGATCACCGCCTCGGCGTGGGCGTGTTCGGCCTCGGGCAGGATGCGCGCCACGCCGGCGACGACGGGTCCGCTGGGCTTACCGCGTAGATTGCTCGCGACCACAAGGACTTTCGGGTTGTTGCGGATTCGCTTGACCTTCCCGGTCGACGGATCGGTGCGCACATAGATCTTGCCGCCGGCCACACCGTGGTTGATCGGGCTGGGCATCGCCTCACCCGAGCGCTTGAAGGTCACCAGCACGATCTGGCGGTACTTCTCGAAACCGGAGAAGTCCGATCCGGTGGGCGCGCCGATGTCGAAGGCGTCGCGATGGCGCATCTTGTCCATGCCGCGGAACATCATTCGGCTGAACGTGTGGGCCAAGGTGCCCGGTTCGTTCGGCATCACTGGCCACCTCCGTGCTCGGCACCCCCGCGAAGGGGCGATCCGGTGAACTTGTCAGGGTTGGCGATGTCCCACACCGCGCAGACCAAGCCGTCGCGAACGGTGAAGATCGTGACCCGCGGCATCATCTCGGGATACCCGTCCCCGGCGGGCGCGCCTGCCGTGTAGACCCCCAGCTGGCCGTTGACGAGGGCAAATTGACTGCCGGCCAACCAGTTCGGGCCGTACTTCTTGGACAGGCCGAGGATGAACCGGGCCACCTTGTCCGGCCCGTGGATGACACGGGCAGCGGTCGGGGCGCGACGGTTCGAATCGCCGGTGAACGTGACGTCGGGGTGCAGCAGCCGTACGACGGCATCGAGCTCCCCCGACGCCAGCGCGGCCATCAGCTCACCGGCGACCTGGTTGTGCAGGTCGTCGGGCGACGAAGCAGGCGGATTGTCGGAGACCGCGCGGCGGGCCCGCGAGGCCAGCTGGCGGGCCGAGGCATCGCTGACGCCGAGCACGCCGGCAATCTCGCTGAAGGGCAGGCCGAACCCGTCGTGCAACACGAACGCCACCCGCTGATCGGGGGTGAGCCGCTCCAGCACCACCATCGCGGCGAACCGGGCGTCCTCCCCCGCCACCACGCTGGTGAGCGGGTCGTTGGCGTCGAAACCGGTCACGACGGGCTCGGGCAGCCATTCCCCGTAATACGCTTCGCGCCGATGCGCGGCCGAGCGGAGCCGGTCCAGCCCGAGCCGGCTCACCACGGTGGTCAACCAGGCCCGTAGGTCGGCGATCTGGGTACGATTGGAGTCCCAGCGGATCCACGCGTCCTGGACGATGTCCTCGGCATCGGCGAAGGTTCCGGTGAGGCGATAGGCCACGGCAAGCAGGTGTGGCCGCAACTCCTCGAACTCGCCGACCCGAGCGCTCGCGGTCATGCCCCCCAGTTTAGGGCGCGCCCTCAGGCACCGACCATGACGTAAGTCTTACGGATCGCCTCCGTGACGAACCACGTCCCGCGCCACCCTCGAGGCAGGACCAGCAGCGTGCCCGGCCCGATGTCGGCGCGCGTTCCGTCCTCCCCGACCACGGTCCCGGCGCCCGAGATGATGTGACACACCTCGGTCGCACCCGAACGGTCTGCGGTGAACTCACCCGGGCCGCATTCCCACACCCCGGTGTCGGTCACCGCGTCGGCCCAGACACTGATCGCAGATTCCAGCTGACCGCTGACACTCGTCGGTTTCGGTTGCGGCTCGGGCAGTTCGGCCCTGGACGCGTCAACATGCAGCAGGTTCACAGTCGTCTCCATCGCGTCAGCGCCCCGTGATCTTGTTGGCCACCCGCGCCAGCCCACTGGTACCGGCCAGCCCACGGGTGGACTCGCGACGGTCAGCGGTGCGGTACAGCGCATACATCGCCTGGACCCCGAGCCACCGGAATGGCTCCGGTTCCCACTTGCGGACCCGTCGCCCCACCCAGGGCAACCGGGTGAGCGCGGTGTCACGCTTGAGGACGAGGTCGGCGAGGGTGTGCCCGGCCAGGTTGGTGGTGGTCAGGCCGCTGCCGACATACCCGCCCGCGGTGCCGAGCCCGCTGGCCTGGTCGAAGTCCACGGTGGCGGTCCAGTCGCGTGGCACTCCGAGCACGCCGCACCAGGCGTGCTCGATCGGAACATCGCGGGTAGCGGGGAACATGTCGCGAACCAGTGCGCCGAGCGCGTCGATGGTCCACTGCTGGGTGGCCCCGCGATGATCGAGCGCCGAGCCGTACCGGTACGGGATCCCGCGGCCGCCCAAGGCGATTCGATTGTCCGCCGTACGCTGGGCGTACATGTAGCCGTGCGCGTAGTCGCCGAGGAGCTCGGCCCCCTTCCAGCCGACCTCCTGCAGCACGGATTCCGGAAGCGGTTCGGTCACGACCATCGACGAGTTCATCGGCAGCCACGCGCGGCGTTGTCCCGGCATGGTCGCGGTGAAACCTTCGAGACAGCGCAGGATCACGGGGGCGCGGACATCGCCGCGGGCCGTGATGGCCCGGCCGGCCTTGATGTCGGTCACCTCGGTCTGCTCGTAGATGGCGACGCCCATGCCCTCCACCACGCGGGCCAGGCCGCCCACCAGCTTGGCCGGCTGCACGCGTGCACAGTGCGGGGTGAACAGCGCACCCATGGCGCCTTCGACCCGGATGCGGGCATTGGATTCGTCACCGGTGAGCACAACGAAGTCCTCCTCGGTCGCACCCCAGCTCCGCTCGTAGTCGAGCGACTCGCGCAGCCTGCCCATCTGGGCCTGGTTGCGTGCCACGTGCAGCACACCGTCCTTGACGATGTCGGCCTCGATACCCTCGGACTCAGTGACGCCGATGACCTCGTCGACCGCACCCCGCATGGCCCGCATGAGTTCAACGACGCCGCCGTGACCGTGCGTGGAAGCGTAGGCGTCGCGGGACCCGGCGAGTTCGGCGGACAGCCATCCACCGTTACGGCCGGACGCCCCGAAACCGGCGAACTCCTTCTCCAGCATCACGATTCGCAGGTCAGGCTGTTCCCGCTTGAGGTAATACGCTGCCCACAAGCCGGTCAGCCCGGCCCCGACGATGCAGACGTCGGCTTCGAGCGACCCCGGCAGCGGCGGTCTCGATTTCGGAAAACCCGCCGCGCGATACCAGAACGACACGCTGCCGTTCACGAAGTCATTGGCGAGACCGCTGGTCGTGCGACCGTCGGGGGACATCTTGGTTCTCCTGTACTCGTGGCTGTTGTCAGTGATGGATATGCCGGCCGACGTCACGTGTCGGCGGGCAGGATCGTGGCGACATCCGGATCGAAGGTCAACCAGACCTTCTGCCCCGCCTGGGTCGGCGTGATGCTGTCCGCACTTTCCCGGACGAGCGCTACGGTGCCGTCGGGCAGGCTGACCTCGACCTTGCGGGAGTTGCCTAGGTAGATTTCCTGAATCACGGTGCCCGGCACCGCATTGACGGCCTCGGGCTCCGCATCGCCGGTGAGGATGCGGATCCGCTCCGGACGCACCACCACGGCCACCGCGTCACCACTGGCAGCATCGCCCCGGCCGGCCACGATCCGCCGCCCATAGGCGTTCACGGCGAGCCCGTCTTCGAGCTTTCCGTAGAACAGCGACGACTCCCCGAGGAACCGGGCCACGAAGATGCTCTGCGGGCGCTCGTAAAGATCTGTGGGCGAACCGATCTGTTCGATTCTGGCCTTGTTGAACACCGCGATGCGGTCGGACAGCACCAGGGCCTCGTCCTGGTCGTGCGTGACGTAGACGAACGTGGTGCCGAGCTCGCCGTGGATGCGCTTGATCTCCAGTTGCAGCGAATCGCGCAGTTTCTTGTCCAGCGCACCGAGCGGTTCGTCCATCAGCAGCACCCGCGGTTCGTAGACCATGGCCCGGGCGAACGCGACCCGCTGCTGCTGACCACCGGACAGTTCCTTGGGCATCCGCTTGCCGTAGCCGTCGAGGCCGACGGTCCGCAGCGCGGCAGCCACCTTCTCGCGACGCTGCGCCTTGGCCATCTTGCGTTGCCGCAGCGGATATTCGACGTTGTCGATCACCGTCATGTGCGGGAACAGCGCGTAGTGCTGGAACACCATGCCGATGTTGCGGCGGTACGGCGGCAGATCGGCGACCGGCCGACCGTCGATCAACAGCTCGCCGTCGGTGACGTCGGCGAAGCCGGCAATCATGTTGAGCGTGGTGGTCTTTCCCGAGCCGCTGGGGCCGAGAAGGGTGAGGAATTCACCCGGCCGCGCATCGAGGTCGATGGCGTTGACGACGGTCTCCGACCCGTAGGTCTTGGTCAGGCGCCGCATGGTGATCGACGCTCCGTGCGGGGTTTGGTCAGTGGACACGGTTCCTCCTGCGCGAATAGATGCCCGCGACGACGGTCAGACACGTCGTGAGGGCGAGGATGAGGGTGGCGGCCGCAGCGATGGTGGGATCGGTGTCACGGGTGACCGAGGCATACATCTTGACCGGCAATGTCTGCAGATACGGGTTCTGGATGAACAGCGACAACACCACTTCGTCGAAGCTCGTCGCGAACGCGAACAGCGCACCCGAGAGCACCCCCGGGGCCACCGAGGGCAGTGTGACGGTACGGAAGGTGGTCCAGCGGCCGGCACCGCAGATCGCCGCGGCATCCTCCAGGCGCCGGTCGAACCCCTGCAGACTCGCCATCACCGGCACGATGACGAACGGCAGCGCCAACATGCTGTGCGCGACGACGAAGCCGAACACCGTCCCGAGCAGGTTGAGCCTCAGAAACAACGCGTACAGGCCGACCGCTACCACGATCACCGGGACAACCATGGGAGCCAACAGGAATGCGCGTATCCCCTGCCGCCCGGCCAGCGAAGTGCGGCTGAGCGCCACCGCCGCGGCAGTGCCGAACAAGGTCGCGAACACGGCCACCAGGACGCCGACTTCCAGGCTCGCCTTCAGGGCCGAGATCCACGCGGGATCCTCGAAGAACGTGTGGTACCACCGCGTCGACCATCCGGTCGGCGGGAACGCGAACGAGGGCCGGTCGGTGAAGCTCAGCGGCACCACGATCAACGACGGTGCGACCAGCCATAGTCCGACACCCGCACAGAACAGTCCGAGCAGAACGTTCCAGAACGTCTTCATGTGCCGTGTCATGCCGTGCGCTCCTTCCGGTTTCGGCGCAGCAGATACATCAGGGCCGCGAGGACCAGGAAGGTGACGAGCAGCAAGACCACGCCCATCGCCCCTCCCCTGCCCCAGGCCAGCAGGCTGGTGACCTGCACATAGATCTGCTGACTGATCAGGGCGTCATCGGGAGCGCCGAGCAGCGCCGGGGTGACGTAGAAGCCGAGGCTGCTGATGAACACCATCAGGCAGCCGGCTCCCACACCGGGCATCGACAGCGGAACCCAGATCCTGGCGAACGAGATCACCGGTCGCGCACCGAGACTCGACGATGCGAGCACGAGCCTGCGGTCGATACCGGACATCACCGCGTACAGCGGCAGCACCATGAACGGCAGCAGGATCTGGCTCATGCCGATGACCACACCCAGATTGGTGCGCAGCAACGGCACACCGCCCAGCCCGACGAAGGACAGCAGGGTCTGTATCGGTCCGCCGTCCTCCAGCAGGATCACCCAGGCGAAGGTGCGCACCATCAAACTGGTCCAGAACGGCACCAGCACGATAAGTGTCAGCGCGATACGCACCGCCGGTCCGAACGCGACCATGGCATACGCGTACGGGTAGCCGAGAATCAGGCAGATCGCCGTGACCTCCAGGCCCGTGGTGAACGTGCGCAACAGAACACTGCGTTGTACGGAATCGCCCAGGTACCAGGCGAAGTTGCCGAAGCCGAGTTCTGGATCGCTGAAGGCCTGCCAGAACATGATGACCAGCGGCAGTCCGAACACCCCGACCACGAGCAGGATCGACGGCAGCAACAACCCGACGTCGCCCAATCTCCGACCCGAAGGCGGGGCGGTTGTCTGAGTCTTGGGTGGCGCTCCGCCCGCCAGAACATCGACCATCGACATGCGACGAAAACCCTTCCTAGCCCGCGAGCCAGGCCGTGTACTTGGACGCGATCTCTTCCTGGTGTTCGGCCCAGTACGCGAGATCAAGTGGGAACCGGTCCTTTTCCCGCTCCGGCGTGGTGGTCAGATACGACCGGGCGAGATCGTCGAGCTGTGGCTTGGCGTCGACGTTGATCGGGCTGTACGACGTGAGCTCGGCAAGCTTGGCCTGCTGCTGCGCACCGAGGTAGAAGTTGATGAACGCCATGGAGGCCTTGGGGTTCCGGGCGCCGACGGGCACGGCGATCGTGTCAGCCTCGGGCATCCACTGGTCCCACATCGGGGCGAACGGCGCCCCGTTCTTGACGGCCGAATACGCCCGGCCGCTCCATACCAGCGCCATGTCGACCTGGCCGGATTCGATGAGCTGCTGGGACTGCGCGCCCGTGGTCCAGAAGATCGTGTCCTTGCGGATGCTGTTCATCTTGTTCAACGCCCGGTCCAGGTCGATCGGGTAAACCGCGTCGCGCGCCACGCCGTCGGCGAGCAGTGCACCTTCGAGAACACCCGGGTCGAGCTCACCGGGCACGCCCTCGATGGCCCGCTTACCCGGGAACTTCGCAGTGTCGTAGAAATCGGCCCAGGTCTTCGGCGGGTTGGCACCGTACTTCTCGGTGTTGTAAACCACGATCAGGCCGTAACCCATTGCGGGGACCGAACAATCGTCGGTCTTGGTGCCCGCCGGCAGCTTGCTGATGTCCACGATGCTGGTATCGAGCGGCATGAAGAGGGTGCCGCAGTTCTTGGCGGTGAAGACGTTGGTGCTGTCGACCACGTCCCAAGTCACGTTCTTGGAGTCGACCTGGGCCTTGATCTTCGAGTTCTCGGTGGGACCGTCCTGCAACACTTTTGCCCCGGACTGCGCCGCGAACGGTTCGATCGCGGCTTTCGCCTGACCGTCCTGGAAGATGCCGCCGTAGGAGACGAATGTCATCGTGGTCCCTTTGAGAGCACCCTCTTTGACCGTGCCCGCTTGCGGCGGTCCGCTGCCCAGATCCACATCGGCGGCCTGGCCGGGACCTGCCGGCGTACATGCGGTTGCCAGGAGAACGCCTGCGGCGATCAAGGCGGGCACACTGCGGGCGACAGGTGAGGTGTTCATTTGCGGATCTCCTTTGATCTGGGCGGAAAGGTGTTCGCGGATGCGGGCATCCGCAGCGGGTGAGCGGCCCGTCAGGTCGGCCAGTCAGTCGGGGGGCTGACGATCCAGATGAGTTCGACCGGCGCGTCGCTCAAGTTGTGGACGGTGTGCGGCATGGATGTCCGGTACTCCGCGCTGTCGCCCGGTTCGAGCAGATAGCGCTCGCCGTCGAGCTCAAGGGTCGGAGTGCCGGCGATGACGATGAGGATCTCCTGCGCGTCACCGTGCACATATGCCTCGCCCGCACTCGAACCGGGCGACAGTTCCCCCGCGTACACTTCGAGGTTTCGCAGCGGCTTCTGCGACAACAGGTACTTCGAGCTCAGCTCCGACACCTCGATGGTGGGGCGAGCCGCCTTCCGGAGAATGCGGACGTCGCTGACCTCGTCGTCGGTGAACAGGTCGGGCAGGACAATGCCCAGTGACTGCGCCAACCGGCGCAACGTTCCGACACTGGCGTTGACCTGGCCGCGTTCGACCTGGCTGAGGAAGCCCGGGGAGATACCGGCCCTGTCGGCCAACTGCCGAAGAGACATCTTCCGCGCGGCGCGGAACTGCCGGATCCGGGCACCGACCACGGTGTCTGCCGTCGTCCCAGCGGGGTCCGGCTCGACAGTCGCACTCATATCGAAACATCCGTTCGTCTCATCAGAGCAGGAGGATTGTTTTCAACGAACACTTTGTTCGCTCAGGCCGAACCCTATGTCTGCTTTGATTGCGCACGCAAGGGCTGGATCACATTCCCCACACTTTGTGGGATAGGACACAGTGGCTCGTTATCGGCTGCCGTCAGCAGAAATGCCGTCGATTAGCACGGCGGAAACCGCCATCGGCGACTGATTTCGTAGACCCGTCGGACGCCTTCTAGTGCCTGCCGAGCACATGCGGGCCGGTGCGCGCGGGCACGCCCTGGGCGAAGCGCGCCAACGACCATGCGGCTACATCAGCGTCCGGCATGCGCCCCTCGGCCAGATCGGCGAGCACCTCACCCATCAGCGCGGAGTACTTGAAGCCCTCCCCCGAGTCCCCGCAGGCGATGACGATCCCTCCGGCGAGCCGATCGACGACGAAGGTGCCGTCGGGAGAGTCGGTCCAACTGCACACCTGGGCGTCGAGCACCGTCGGATTCACCGAGGACATATCGGCGCGCACCCGGTCACGCAGGACAGCGGTCCGCCCGGCATCGGGCGTCCGGTCGATGTCGCCGGCCCGGTAGTCCCGCAATGGCTTGTCCAGACCGATCTTGTAGCCCGCGCCCGGCGAGGGCATGGCGTAGATGCCGGGGCGGTCATCACCCGGCCCGTCGAACAGGCACGGAAAGTCGTCGGTGGCAGCAGGATCGGCCGGATCGCCGAAGTAGACCACCTGTTCCAGATATGGGTGCAGCGACAGCTCGAGGCCGAGCGGTGACAACAGCGGCCAAGCCCCCGGCCCGGCAGCGATCACCACGACGTCGGCGCCGATGGCATCCCCGTCGTCCAGCACCACCCGGACACCGTTGGCGGCCTTCTCCACAGCGCCCACATCCCGTTCGAGAATCGTTGCGCCGGAAGCACTCCGGAGAAGCTTCAGCTGAGCCTTGAGCGATTCCACGGCCAGGACGACACCCGCCACCGGCTGCCACAGTGCGTCGCGTCCGTCGCCGCGCAGACCGGGGAAGAACCGGTCCACATCGCCAGGGGCCACGCTCGTGTACGACACCCCGAGAGCGTCCAGCGTCGACTGCACGGCAGGCAGTGACTGGTCGTCACGCCACAGCAGGCCACGGGTGAGGAACACCGGGGTGCCGGCACGTTCGGCGAGGCGGTGCATCGCATCAACCCCACGCTGCGCCAACCGCACCCGGAGCGGGTCGGGATCGGCCAGCCTCCACAACCGGGTCGATCCCCCGGATGACGACAGCGTGTTGAGCGGGCCGTAGCGGTCGATCAGCGTCACCCGGTGCCCGCGGCGGGCGAGTTCGGCCGCGGCGGGCAGACCCCAGGCACCCGCGCCGATCACCACGCACTTCATGGCCACGGCTGCATTCCCTCCGGATCGGTCAGCGCTTGTTGAAAACCGTTCGGTGCCATTCTTTTTCGGCGACCCCGGTGATGTCGCTCATCACATGCTTGATGGTGAGGTACTCCTCGAACGAGTAGTCGCTCATGTCCTTGCCGAAGCCGGACGCGCCGACGCCGCCGTGCGGCATCTCGCTGATGATCGGGATGTGGTCGTTGACCCACACGCATCCGGCGTTGATCTCGCGTGAAGCCCGCTGGGCGCGGTACACGTCGCGGGTCCAGGCCGAGGCGGCCAGGCCATAGACGGTGTCGTTGGCCTGCCGGATCGCGTCGTCGTCATCGGTGAACGGGCGCACGGTGAGCACCGGTCCGAAGATCTCGTCGCGATAGACCTCGGAAGTCTCCGCGACATCGGCGATCAGGGTGGGCCGATAGAACGCACCGGGCAGGTCGGGCGCTACGCCGCCGGTGACGACACGGCCGCCCTGCTCGGGTGCGCGCGCCACCATCTGCGCGACCTTGTCGCGGTGGGCGAACGAGATGAGCGGGCCCAGGTCGGTGTCGGGATCGTGCGGATCTCCGACCACCATCTTGCTCATCACCTCGGCGACGCCGGCGACGAAGTCGTCGTACAGGTCGCGGGCCACGATGGCCCGGGTCGCAGCGGTGCAGTCCTGGCCCGTGTTGATCAGCGAACCGGCCACCGCGCCCTGGATCGCGGCGTCCAGATCGGCGTCGTCGAACACCACGAACGGCGCCTTGCCACCCAGCTCAAGCTGGGTGCGGTGGCCGTGGACTGCGGCGGCCGCCATCACCTTGCGGCCGACAGCGGTCGAGCCGGTGAAGGTGACGACGTCCACGTCGCGGTGCCCGGCGAGGGCGGTACCCACGTCCGCGCCACCACCGGTGACCACGTTCAACACTCCGTCGGGCAGCCCGGCCTCGGTGGCCAGCCGCGCCAGAGTGAGGGTGGTCAGCGGGGTGATCTCTGCAGGCTTGATGACGACGGAACAGCCGGCCGCCAGCGCGGGGATGACCTTCCACACCGCCATCTGCAGCGGGTAGTTCCACGGGGTGATGGTGGCGACGACGCCGACGGCTTCGCGCCGGATGCTGGAGGTGTGGTCACCGGAGTACTCCGCCGTGGCCTTGCCCTCCAGGTGGCGGGCCGCGCCGGCGAAGTAGTCGATGTTGTCGATGCTGCCGGGCACGTCGAACTCGGTGGCCAGGCGCACCGGCTTACCGGTCTGGCTGACCTCCTCGGCAATCAGCTGATCAGCATGTTCGTCGGCGAGCTTGGCCAGCTTGGCCAGCACGGCGGACCGCTCGGCGGGTGTCGCCTTGGACCACGCCGGGAACGCCTGGCGGGCAGCGGCGACGGCGTTGTCGACGTCGGCAGGAGTGGCCAGTGCGTAGTCGGCAACGGCCTGCCCGGTGGCCGGGTCGATGATCCGGTGGGTCGGCCCGGACGTCGCCACCGACGCGCCATTGATCCAGCTGCTTGTCACATTCACTGCCACGCTCATGGGGCCCCACGGTAACCGATAGCAGATTTGATCTCTACGCAATCCCGCGTTCGGCCCGGTTCAAACGAGGGATTTCATCGATTCGATTGCCACAAACAACGGATTCCGTGCACAATCAGAGTCATGAGCAACCCTGAGGGTGACGACCTTCAGCCCGTCCAGCTGCGGGTGAACAACAATTCTCGCACCGCCTTTCAACTCGACGACCTGTCGAAGGCGATCATCGAGAAGCTGCAGGCCGACGGCCGCCGTTCGTATGCCGGGATCGGTAAGGCCGTGGGCCTGTCCGAAGCCGCGGTGCGCCAACGCGTGCAACGCATGGTCGACGCGGGTGTCATGCAGATCGTCGCGGTCACCGATCCGCTGCAACTCGGGTTCGCACGCCAGGCGATGATCGGCATCCGGTGCACCGGCGACACCCTCAAGCTGGCCGAGAAACTGTCCGCCATCGACGCCGTCGACTACGTGGTACTGACCGCCGGATCCTTCGACGCCATCTGCGAAGTGGTCTGCGAAGACGACGACAGCCTGCTCGAACTTCTCAACACCCAGATCCGCTCGCTGCCGGGAGTGATAACCACCGAAACCCTTGTTTACCTGAAACTCGTCAAACAGCAATACAATTGGGGAACGCGATGACTATCGCAGAACACGCACCAACCACCTCCACCACAGATCTGGCCGCCAAGGCCAACCGCCATCTATGGGGACACTTCGCCCGACACGGCGAAGGCATCACACCGCCCATCATCACCCGCGGCGAGGGTGTCCGGATCTTCGACGACAAGGGCAAGAGCTACATCGACGGCTTGTCCGGCCTTTTCGTCGTCCAGGTCGGCCACGGCCGCAAGGAACTTGCCGAGGCCGCCGCCAAGCAAGCCGAGAAACTGTCCTTCTTCCCGCTGTGGTCCTACGCCACGCCGCCGGCCATCGAACTGGCCGAACGCGTCGCCAACTACGCCCCCGGCGACCTGAACCGGGTCTTCTTCACCACCGGAGGCGGCGAAGCCGTCGAGAGCGCCTGGAAACTGGCCAAGCAGTACTTCAAGCTGACCGGAAAACCCGGTAAGCACAAGGTGGTTTCGCGTGCGATCGCGTACCACGGCACCCCGCAGGGCGCGCTGGCGATCACCGGCATCCCGGCGTTCAAGGCGCCGTTCGAGCCGCTGACCCCCGGCGGCTTCCGCGCACCGAACACCAACTTCTACCGGGCACCTGCCGAATATGCGCACGACGAAAAGGCTTTCGGTCGCTACTGCGCCGACCGGATCGCCGAGGCCATCGAGTTCGAGGGCCCCGAGACCGTGGCCGCGGTGTTCCTCGAGCCGGTGCAGAACGCGGGCGGTTGCTTCCCTCCCCCGCCCGGCTACTTCGAGCGGGTGCGCGAGATCTGCGATCAGTACGACGTGCTGCTGGTGTCCGACGAGGTGATCTGCGCTTACGGTCGCATCGGGTCGATGTTCGCCTGCGACGACCTGGGCTACGTGCCCGACATCATCACCAGCGCCAAGGGCCTGACCTCGGGCTACTCGCCACTGGGCGCCATGGTGGCCAGCGACAGGTTGTTCGAACCGTTCAACGACGGCAAGACTGTCTTCGGCCACGGCTATACCTTTGGCGGGCACCCGGTTTCAGCCGCGGTCGCCATGGCCAACCTCGACATCTTCGAGCGCGAGGGCATCAACGACCACGTCAAGCAAGCCGCCCCGGCGTTCCGGGCCACCCTGGAGAAGCTCTACGACCTGCCGATCGTCGGCGACGTCCGCGGCGAGGGCTTCTTCTACGGCATCGAACTCGTCAAGGACAAAGCCACCAAGGAGACGTTCAACGACGAGGAGTCCGAGCGCCTGCTGCGCGGGTTCCTGACCCCGGCACTGTGGGAAGCCGGACTGTACTGCCGCGCCGACGACCGTGGCGACCCAGTGATCCAACTGGCCCCGCCGCTGATCAGCGGGCAGGCCGAGTTCGACGCGATCTACGAGATCCTGCACGGCGTGCTGACCGAGGCCGGAAAGCTGTTGTAACTCGGCTTCTTTTGCGCGAAACGGCATTCCAGCAGAACAAGTTCGAGTAACTCCCTGCCGGAATGCCGTTTCGGCGGCAGACTGGCAGCGTGCCTCGCAAGCCAGCCATCGACCCGGTCCGTTGGACACCGCCACCGATCGCCCCGCTGCCCGAATACGGGCCGGCCGAACTGACCATCGTCCCGCTGCCTGGCGAAGGACCTGAGGATGTCGTGGTCGATACCTCCGGGCACCTGTGGACCGGGCTGGTCGATGGGCGCATCGTGCGGGTGTCGCCCGACGGAGCCGCAACGGTGGTGTCCGACACCGGCGGACGCCCGTTGGGCCTGCACGTCGCCCGCGACGGCCGCGTGTTGATCTGCGACAGTCACCGGGGGCTGCTGGCTCTGGATCCTTCCACCGGAGTGTTGTCGACGCTCGTGGAGTCCGTGGCCGGCCGGCCCCTGAAATTCTGCTCGAATGTGACCGAGACTGCAGACGGCACAATCTATTTCACCGAGTCGACCAGTCAGTTCCATTTCGAGCATTTCGCCGGCGCCATCATGGAGGCCCGTGGTCGCGGCAGCCTGTTCCGGCTGAGCACCGACGGCTCCGTCACCACCTTGTTGGACGGCCTGTACTTCGCCAACGGCGTGACCACCACCGCCGACGAATCGGCGTTGGTGTTCGCCGAAACTCAGGGCCGGCGGCTGTCGAAGTACTGGCTGAACGGGCCGCGGGCCGGGACCGTGACGCCGCTGGCAGTGCACCTGCCCGGCTATCCGGACAACATCTCCACCGGCGCCGATGGCCGGATCTGGGTTGCGATGGTGTCCCCGCCCAATGCTGCGGCGGAAGCGCTCGCGCCGCGTGCGCCGATGATCCGAAAACTACTGTGGCAGTTACCTGACCGAATCCAACCCAAGATCCGCCCGCAAGTGTGGGCACTGGCCTTCGACGCCGACTCCGGCGAGGTGCTCGCCGGGCTGCGCACCACCCGGCCAGATTTCGGTACGGTCACCGGGCTCGTCGAATCCGCAGGCAGGTTGTGGATGTCCACCATCGCCTTCCCGGCGCTCGCCTACGCCGAGCTTCGCGATCTGGGGTGAGCACCGGGCGCCCGTCGCCGCGATTCCACTTCGATCACAATCGTCACACAAACCACACACGTCACAGCGTGGCAAACGGGAAATTTGGTGCCGATCACCTAATCTTCGGACACGATGGCGACCTTGCGGAGGACTACCCAGCGCGCGGTGTCCGCGTTTGCGGCACTGGCGATGCTGACGGCACCCCTGATGACGGCCGGCGCGGCCAATGCTGACCCGGCGCCCGAATGCCCGTACAAGGTGACCACTCCTCCAGCGGTTGACGCCTCCGAAGTGCCCAAGCCGGGCGAGGTCGCACCGGGACCACTGCCCGTGCCCGCCAAGACGGTTGGCGGTGAGGCGCTTTCAGGTTGTGGAGTGATCACCGCCGCAAACACTCCGCCACTGCCCAACGATGTCTCCGCCGAGGCCTGGGTGGTCGCCGATCTCGACAGCGGCGACATCATCGCTGCCCGCGACCCGCACGGCCGCCACCGTCCGGCCAGCATCATCAAGGTGCTGGTGGCCACCGCTGCGCTCAACGAACTCAACCTCAACAAGTTGGTTGCCGGCACTCAGGACGACGCCAACTCCGAGGGCACCCGGGTCGGCGTCGGTCCCGGCGGTCAGTACACGATCAACGACCTGCTGCACGGTCTGCTGATGCACTCCGGCAACGATGCCGCACATGCCCTGGCGGTTCAGCTGGGCGGCATGGACCCCGCGCTACAGAAACTGAACATCCTGGCCGGCAAGCTCGGCGGACGCGATACCCGTGCGGCCACTCCTTCTGGCCTGGACGGCCCAGGTATGAGCACCTCGGCCTACGACATCGCCCTGTTCTACCGCTACGCCTGGGAGAACCCGGCATTCGCTGACATCGTCGCCACCCAGACCTACGACTTCCCGGGCAGAGACGGCAATCCGTCCTATCCGGTGGAGAACGACAACAAGCTGCTCTACAACTACCCGGGCGCGATGGGCGGCAAGACCGGATACACCGATGATGCGGGGCAGACCTTCGTGGGCGCCGCCAATCGTGACGGCCGCCGCCTGGTGGCCATCTTGATGAAGGGCACCCGGGTCCCGATCGCGCCATGGGAACAGGCCGCACACCTGCTCGACTACGGGTTCGCCACTCCCCCGGGAACCAAGGTCGGGACCCTCGTCGACCCCGATCCGTCCCTGACCACCCCCAAGGCTGACCCAGCGGCCGCAGCGCAGGCGGCTTCGGTTCTGCCTCCGGCAGATGCCCTGCCCGTGCGGATCGGCGTCGGGATCGTCGGAGTGTTGGTGGTGTTCATGCTCATGATGGGCGCGCGGTCGCTGAACCGCCGCACCATTCGTTAATCCCTTTCGCGGATCAGTCTTCCGCCAGCAGACGTCGCGGTACCCGGAACTGCAGTTCTCGGGTACGGCGACGTCTTTTCGTCGTACCCTTGCCAGGTTCTGACCGATCGGTCTAATCTCAGACCATGCGGTCTGAAGGCACGAAAACGTTCACCGAACAAGCCCGGCGGCGGCAGATCGTCGACGGTGCCTTGGAAGTGATTGCCGAACGGGGCTATCCACAGGCATCCCTGGCGCGCATTGCCGAACACATCGGTATCGCGAAAAGCGCTGTCCTGTACCACTTCACCAGCAAGTCTGAAGTGGTCGAGGCAGTCTTCACCGAGATCTTCACTCGCGGGGCCGCGGTGATCGTGCCCGCCGT
Source organism: Mycolicibacterium arcueilense (assembly GCF_058536225.1). Taxonomy (NCBI): domain Bacteria; kingdom Bacillati; phylum Actinomycetota; class Actinomycetes; order Mycobacteriales; family Mycobacteriaceae; genus Mycobacterium; species Mycolicibacterium arcueilense. The sequence continues at coordinate 598,928 of NZ_JBZTYL010000007.1, read as the reverse complement.
CAACGCCGAAACCACCGCGGCGGCAAAGCTGTCCGCCTACATCCGGGCCAACGTCACATTCGTCGCGGCCAACCGGTCGGCGGCCGTGGCCATGCTCGAGCTCATCTCCGGTTACCGCGACGCGGACGGGCTACGGGTTGACCAAGCCGCCGCCAAGGCGGTGCAGGAACATCCGCCAGCCGGAGAAATGGCCGCCCTCGACCCGCTGACCATCTTCACCGAAGGTGTGAGCAACGGTGAATTCCGCGATCTGTCACCGCTGCTCATGAAGAACATCCTGCGCGGCGCGCTGGACAGCGCCGCACAGGAGTACGCCCGAGATCCCGAGTACGACGTCGTCGGCCACGGCGAAGCGATCGTGGAGATCTTCGAGAAGGCCACCGCACCATGACCACGATCGCCATCATCGCCATCGGCAGTCGCGGTGATGTCGCCCCGCTGACCGGGGTCGGGGTACGGCTGCGGCAAGCCGGTCACCGCGTGATCGTGGTGGCGTTTCAGGCATTCGCCGATCTGGTGACCGGATGCGGGCTGGAGTTCCGCGGACTCGACGACGGCCTCGGCGACGACACCGCCGAGCTGTCGGACGTATCGGCACGCCAGGCCGCACAAGCCATGGCAGCGTTCTTCTCCCCACGCGGAATGCGGACGTTGGGCAACGATGTGCTGGCCGCCGTGGGTGACGAGCGACTCGATGCCCTGCTGCTGTCACCGTTCGCCGAACTGGTCGGCCATCCGCTGGCCGAGGCGCTCGCCATCCCCAGCATCGGCGTGCGGATGCAGCCCATGTCGGCGACTGCGGACTACCCGCCGGCATTGCTGGGAGCAGGGACCGCCGGGCGATACGGAAACCGGTCGGCGGCGCGGATCGGCGAAACGCTGATCGACGGCCTGTACGGCAGGACTACCAATCACTTTCGCGAGCAGCTCGGTCTGCCGAGGCGCGCCGCCGGGCTGCTGCGGCAGCAACGCACCGATGCGAGCTGGCCCATCCTGTACGGCTACTCCTCCGCGGTGCTGCCCCGACCCTCGGACTGGAGAACCGGGATCGACGTCGTCGGCTACTGGTGGCCGGCCCGCCCTTCCGGGTGGGAAGCACCCCCCGAACTGGTGAAGTTCCTCGACGCCGGCCCACCACCGGTTGTCATCGGTTTCGGCAGTACCGTCAACAGCCGCGACGCGGCTGAGAAGATGTCGGCCGTAGTCACGCAGGCCGTTCGCATCGCGGGCGCGCGGGCAGTGATCCAGGCCGGTTGGTCGGGCCTACATGCCTACGGGGACGACGTGCTCGTGGTCGGCGATGTGCCGCACGATTGGTTGTTCCCACGGGCGTCCGCGGTCGTACACCACTGCGGCGCGGGCACCACAGCTGCGGGGCTACGGGCAGGCGTACCGACGATTGCTGTACCTGCCGGCTTCGGAGACCAACCGTTCTGGGCGCGACACCTTTTCGAACTCGGAGTCAGCCCGCCGCCTCTCCGGCAGAATCGCCTGAGCCCCGGCGGGCTCGGCGCCGCAATACGAACGGCGCTGTCGAACAACATATTTCGAGACAGCGCCAACAGTCTCGCGACGCGCATCAGTACCGAGGATGGCGCGGGAAAGGTGGTGTCGACAGTGGAGCGGGCACTCAGCTACCGCTGAGGAAATCTCCCATTCGGCTGACACATAATTGCCACACGTGTTAAATACACCCCGGGCCTGCCAATCCGCCGCCGCTCTCGGCGGTTTGGCAGGCCCATCATCGCCAACGTCGCAGTAGCTGCTCGGCACCGTCGGACAGCGACGCCACGATTTCAGCCGCGCTCACCGAGCGTCGAACCTCCCCGACGCCCTGCCCCGCGTTGACCGGGGACCCACGCAGCACCCGTTCGGGAATACTTGCCGGCCAGCGATATCCGGCGGCGATGTCGTACTCGCTGGTGAGCTCGGTGGCGTCACCCGCTGCGGTCAGCAGCGCCTCACGCGCCGGGACCGGGGTCAACGCCTCCACACAGGCGGCGAACGCCGTGCCGACCCAGGCCGCGCCCGCCCCGGCCGCCAACACCGCGGCCACGGCCCGCGGCGACGAGATCCCACCGGCAGCCAGCACCGGTACGTCGACCACGTCGAGCACCTCGGCCAACAGCGGCAGCGTCCCGACCGTCGGCTCACCGTGACCGCCGCCCTCGGCGCCCCGCGCCACCACCACGTCGACACCGGCGTCGACTGCCCGCCGGGCCGCATCGACCGTCGCCACCTGGGTCGTCACCGTCAGGCCCGCATCATGCGCCCGACGGACCCAGTCCCAGTCCTCACCGAAGCTCACGCTCAACAACGCCGGCTGAGCCGCCAGCGCGACGTCGAAGAGATCCGGCCGATCGTGAACGACCCAGTGCACCAGGCCAATTCCGAATCGCTGTCCATCGAGTTGTGTCAATTCAGCGGTCAGTTGCTCCGCCGTCGCCGAACTGCCCATGCCGACCATGCCGAGGCCTCCGGCAGCCGAGACCGCGGCGGCCAGCCGGCCTCCGGCCGCACCACCCATCGGCGCGTTGACGATAGGGACGTCGATGCCGATCGACTGCGACCATGTGGTTGCCAAGCTCACAGCCCGCAATGTTACGTCGTTGTTACAATGGCAACTGCCAGCACATGGCACCGGACGAGGCCACCCGTACCCGGCCAGCGACAAGACGGGGTGTTTGGAGGTGTGCCATGGCTTGGCTGATTCTCGTCGTCTCAGGTGTCCTGGAAGCAGTCTGGGCGACCGCCCTGAGCAAGACCGACGGTTTCACCCGTCTGGTTCCGTCAGTGATTTTCGGTGTGGCGCTTGTGTTCTCGATGATCGGACTGGCCATCGCGATGCGTAGCCTGCCGCCCGGCACCAGCTATGCGATCTGGGTCGGCATCGGCGCGGTGCTCACCGTCGGCTTCGCGATGATCACCGGCGCGGAATCCGCATCGGTGATCAAGGTGCTGCTGATGCTCGGTGTCGTCGGCTGCATCGTGGGCCTCAAGGCCGTCAGCCACTAGCTAGCTTTTTCCCGCCGGCGCCGACTGTGTCACGCCAGCGTGGCTCTCGGCGTCGCGAGCTGCACTGGCGTGACAGTCGGTTGCCCGCGATAGAGCCGATGCGACGCTTCACGCGCGAGTGTCACGCTGGAGTGGCAGCCGCGTTCGACAGCCACTCCAGCGTGACAAACCGGCCACCGCCGCAGACAGCCACAGCCACGGCCGCAGCCACAGCCGCAGACCCTCAGCCACTACCTGCGCAGTAAGCGCGAAAGCCCGAGCGCGCCAATGGCTCCCATGGCAGCGGCGGCCAGCGCGCCGGACACCCCGATCCCCTCGTGGACCTGCACCCGGGTGACGATCTTCGCGGGGTCCGGTGGTGGCACCGGCGCCTCGGCCAGGCTCTCCGTGGACGTCGCCGCCCAGGCCGTCGCGAACAGGATGAGCCGCGCGGTGACGTAGGCGAACACCATCAAACCCAGCACCGGCCCGAACGTCGCCCCCGCCGGGCCGTTCAGCACGGACTGCAGATAGATCGACGCCACCTGCTTGAAGATCTCGAAACCCACGGCGGCCAAGAGGCCGGCCCGGATCGACCGGCGGAACGGCACCGGTTCGCGCGGCAACCGGGAGATGATCCAGGTGAACAGCAGCCACGAGATCGAGACCGACACCGCGATCGAGATGACGCGTAGCCCGCCGCCGAGTATGGCGCCGTCGTGAAGGCCGATCCAGCGCAATATCTTCCGCATCAAGGAGGGGTCCCCAAGCACGGTCAGCCCGATGGTGACCACCATCGCCAGGAACGCCGACACCAGGGCGAGCAGATCCGACAGCTTGTTACCGACGAAGCTGGATTCGGCGTGTTGCTCCCACATCTGGCTCAAAGCCTCGCGCAGGTTCGCCATCCAGCCCAGGCCGGCCCACGCCGCGGTTGCGAGGCCGATCACGCCGACCGTGCCGCGCGAGGCAATGGCCGAATCCATCAGGGTAACCAGTTGCTGGCCGAGGTCACCGGATACCGCCTCACGGATCCGGTGCTCGATTTCTTCGAGCAGATCCGGACGGCGCGACAGCAGGAAGCCACCGGCGGCGAACCCGACCATCAGTAGCGGGAACAGGGCGAAGATCGTGAAATAGGTGATGCCAGCGGCGTAGAAGTTGCCGTTGCAGTCGTTATAGCGCTCCTGCGCCCGCATCACGTGGTCGAACCATGGAAAGCGCGCACGCACTCGGGCCAGTAGCCCCGGCTTCTCAGGCTCGTCCACCGCCGACCCCTCCCTGGCGCTTATGGCGTTTGCTGGAGAAACCCTATCCTGTCGTAAACCCGGGCGAGGGTCTTCCCCGCGACCTCCCGGGAATGTTCCGCGCCGGCGGCCAGCACAGCCTGCAGTTCTGCGGTGTCAGCCAATAATTCGTCCACGCGTGTCTTGATCGGCGTGACGAACTCCACCACGGCCTCGGCGGTCTCCTTCTTGAGATCGCCGTAGCCGCGGCCCGCGTAGCCCTCGACCAACTTGTCGACGTCGGTGCCGGTCACCGCGGACTGGATGGTCAGCAGGTTCGAGATGCCGGGCTTGGCCTCCGGATCGAACCGGATCTCACGCTCACTGTCGGTCACCGCGGAGCGGATCTTCTTGGCTGTGGCCTTCGGGTCGTCGAGCAGGCTGATCAGCCCGGCATCGGACGCCGCAGACTTGCTCATTTTCGACGACGGATCCTGCAGGTCGTAGATCTTGGCCGTCGCCTTGGGAATCATGGCCTCGGGCACCACGAACGTGTCGGGGAACCGGGCGTTGAACCGCTGCGCCAGGTCGCGGGCCAGCTCCAGGTGCTGACGCTGGTCTTCCCCGACCGGGACCAGGTCGGTGTCGTAGAGCAGCACGTCGGCGGCCATCAGCACCGGATAGGTGAACAGGCCCACGGTGGTGGCGTCCGCACCCTGCTTCTGCGACTTGTCCTTGAACTGTGTCATCCGCGATGCCTGGCCGAAGCCGGCGAAACATCCCAGCACCCAAGCCAATTGACTGTGCTCGGGCACGTGGCTCTGGACGAACACGGTGCTGCGCGCCGGATCGATACCCAGCGCCAGGTACTGCGCGGCGGTCACCAGCGTGCGCCGGCGCAGGGTCTCGGGATCCTGCGGCACGGTGATGGCGTGCTGGTCGACGACGCAGAAGAACGCCTCGTACCCGTCCTGTAGCTGCGCCCAGTGCGTGACGGCGCCCAGGGCATTACCGAGGTGCAGGGAGTCCGACGTGGGCTGAGCGCCCGAGAATACGACCTGTTTGCTTCCGCTACTCATGATGCTGTTGATTTTCGCACTGGCGTCATCCGGATTATTCGGGGGTCAGCCGCTGCAGGACCCGCAAGAACACCGCACGCTCGTCTGCCGACAGCTCGCCGAGCCAACGCTCCTCCCCGCGCTGGATCTCCCGCTGGGCCGCATCCTTGACCGCACGGCCCGCTTCGGTGATGCCCAACAGCCGGACCCGCCGATCGTCGGGGTCGGCCTCGCGCTCGATGAAGCCCTGCTGTTGCAGGTCATCGAGGGTGCGGATGATGCGGGTCTTGTCCGCGCCGATCGCCTCGGCCAGCGCCGCCTGCGTTCGCACCGACGACCGGTCGAGCGCGAGCAGGACGACGTAGCCCCACATTGTCAGCCCGTGGGCGTCGAGTACCGGCTGCTCGGCGGCCATCAGGTCCCGCATCAACGGGGCAAGCATGGCCGCCAGATCCGGGCGCTTCGACATCCGCTCATGGTAGGCGTTGCAATATCGTAAGCTCAGGCTTATCGTATGCTTATGCCTACTATTGAAACCGGCCTCCGCACCTTCCATCGCGTCGCCGTGCTGCGCTCCGTCGAAGCCGTCGACGCGGTCCGCACCTCCGACCTGAACCGCCCCACGCCGTGCACGGAGTGGACGTTGGCGGACCTCCTGGCGCACATGACCGTGCAGCACCACGGGTTCGCCGCGGCCGCGCGCGGAAATGGCGCCGACGAAGCGGTATGGCAGGTGGCGACGGTGGCCGACGCCGTCCGCGCCGACCCGGTCGGCACCTATGCTGCTGCCGCCCACGATGTGCTCGACGCGTTCGCGGCCGACGGAATCACCGAGGCGACGTTCGCCTTGCCCGAGTTCGGACCGGATGCGACATTCCCCGGCGCGTTGGCGATCGGATTCCACTTCGTCGACTACGCCGTCCACGGGTGGGATGTCGCAGCTTCGATGGGTGTGCCGTACCAACTGCCCGACGACGCGGTCACTGCCCTGCTTCCGCTGGTCATGGGGATTCCCGACGGAGACTTGCGTGACAGTGCGGCGTCACCGTTCGACCGGGCGGTCGATGCCACGGCCACAACGGAATTCGAGAAGATCCTGCTGCATCTCGGCCGCAGGCCGAACTGGCGTCAGCCGTAGCTGACCGTCACCGGTGAGTGATCCGACCACCGCAGCGCGTACAGCTCGGCCCGGTCCACCCGCGCCGACGTTGCCCGGACCGCCAGGGTCGGGCTGGCCAGGTGATAGTCGATGCGCCAACCGGCGTCGTTGTCGAAAGCCTTGCCGCGCCACGACCACCAGCTGTAGGGCCCGGCCACATCGGGATGCAGCACCCGCACGACGTCCACCCAGCCGGTGCCCAGAAGCTCAGTGAGCCAGGCCCGCTCGCTGGGCAGGAAGCCGGCCTTCTTGACGTTGCCCTTCCAGTTCTTGATGTCGTTCTCGGTGTGTGCGATGTTCCAGTCACCGCAGAGCACCGCGTCGGTGGCCTGCAGCTCGGCCATCCGGGCCGCGATCGTGGCCATGAACCGTTCCTTCTCCAGCTGACGGTCCGTCTCGGCCTCGCCGGTCGGCACGTAGATGCTGGCGACCGTGACTCCCGCGGTGTCCACCTCGAGGTAGCGGCCGTGAGCCTCGAACTCGTCGGACACCAGCAGTCGCGCAGCCTCGATGGGGTGTCGGGACAACACCGCAACGCCGTTGCGGCCCTTGACATGCGGGACGGCCGAGGCCAGATTCCACCCGTCGGCCAGTGCCGGGGTCAGGGCATCGTTGAGCTGCTCGTCGTCGGCCCTAGTCTCCTGCAGACACACCACATCGGCGTCGGTCTCCTTGAGCCAGGGCAGCAGGCCGAGGTTGTCGGTGGACCGCTGCTTGACCGCGGCGCGGATGCCGTTGACGTTGATGGTGCTGACGGTCAGGGGTCCCGGAGATGCCACGGCCCCGACCCTACCGACCCACACCGACAGCCCCTTGCGGTACCGGCGGTATCACCTTAATGTCGGGCGACATGGCTGAACGTGCTCCCATCCACCTGGGATCGGGCGAACCAATTCTGTTGCTGCACCCCTTCCTGCTGTCGCAGAGCGTGTGGAAGTACGTCGCGCCGCAACTCGCACAGACCGGGCGCTACGAGGTGTTCGCACCCACCATGGCCGGCCACCATGGCGGCGCACACGCGCCGCTGCTCCTCGACGTCGCGACACTGGCCGACGACGTCGAACGCCGCCTCGACGAACTGGGCTGGTGCACCGCGCACATCGTCGGAAACTCGCTCGGCGGCTGGGTGGCCTTCGAGCTGGAACGCCGCGGCCGGGCCCGCACGCTGACCGGCATCGCCCCCGCGGGTGGCTGGTCGATGCACACGCTGGCGAAGTACGAGATCATCGCCAAGTTCCTGGCGGCCCTGCCGATCGTGCTGTCTACTGCACTGTTGCGTCAGCAGCTGCTCAAACTCCCGATGACGAAGCAGATCTCATATCTGGCCGTGAGTGCGACCCCTGAGGTGCTCAACGACAGCGACCGTCGCGATCTGATCGACGATCTGGCACACTGCCCGGCCTACTTCAAGCTCATGGTCAAGGCACTGACCACCGCGGGACTGATGGAGATCAAGAACTCGCGAACCCCGACCCAACTCGTGATCTGCGAGAAGGACCGGGTGCTGCCCGCGCCACGCTTCACCCGGCACTTCACCAAGAGCCTGGCGCCCGACGCGGTGGTCACCACGCTGAAGGGTGTGGGGCACGTCCCGATGTTCGAGGCACCCGACACCATCACCCGGCTGATCACCGAATTCGTCGACCGGCACATGGACCAAACACGCGCGACGGGGTAGTCGACCATGCGCGCAGGCTCGGAGAGCTGAGCACAGGCTCGGCGCGGATGCTGCCGCGCCGAGCCCGACCTGCTAGCTAGGCCTTGTCGAAAGCGGCCAGCGCGTCGTTGAGCGTCTTGCTCGGACGCATCACCGCGGCGGTCTTCTCGGCGTCCGGGTAGTAGTAGCCGCCGATGTCGGCCGGCTTGCCCTGCGCCGCGTTGAGTTCGGCGACGATGGCCTGCTCGTGCTCGCCGAGCGACTTGGCCAGCGGCGCGAAGTGCTCGGCCAGCTCCTTGTCCTCGGTCTGCTCGGCCAGTGCCTGCGCCCAGTAGAGCGCGAGGTAGAACTGGCTGCCGCGGTTGTCGAGCTCTCCGGTCTTGCGCGACGGAGACTTGTTCTCGTCCAACAACTCTCCGGTCGCGGTGTCGAGCGCGTGCGCCAGCACCTTGGCCTTCTCGTTGTCCAGCTTGTTGCCCAGGTCCTCGAGGCTGGCACCCAGCGCGAGGAACTCGCCGAGCGAATCCCAGCGCAGGTGGTTCTCCTCCACCAACTGGTGCACGTGCTTGGGCGCCGAACCACCGGCACCGGTCTCGTACAGCCCGCCACCGGCCATCAGCGGCACGATCGAGAGCATCTTGGCGCTGGTGCCCAGCTCCAGGATCGGGAACAGGTCGGTCAGGTAGTCGCGGAGGATGTTGCCGGTCACCGAGATGGTGTCCTGGCCGCGGATCAGACGCTCCAGGGTGTAGCGCATGGCCCACACCTGCGGCAGGATCGTGATCTCCAGCCCCTCGGTGTCCTCCTCCTTGAGGTAGGCCTTGACCTTCTTGCGCAGCTCGTTCTCGTGCGGACGCTCGTCGTCGAGCCAGAACACGGCAGGCATACCGGACAGCCGGGCCCGGTTGACGGCCAGCTTGACCCAGTCGCGGATCGGGGCGTCCTTGACGATCGGCATGCGCCAGATGTCGCCCTCTTCGACCTCCTGGCTCAGCAGGACCTCACCGGAATCGATGTCGACGATCTTGGTGGTCCCGGCCTGAGGGATCTCGAAGGTCTTGTCGTGGCTGCCGTACTCCTCGGCCTTCTGCGCCATCAGGCCGACGTTGGGAACGGTGCCCATCGTGGTCGGATCGAACTGACCGTGGGTCTTACAGAAGTTGATCACTTCTTGGTACATCCGGGAGAAGGTCGACTCCGGGTTGACCGCCTTGGTGTCCTTGGTGCGGCCGTCGGCGCCGTACATCTTGCCGCCGAGCCGGATCATCGCCGGCATCGACGCGTCGACGATCACGTCGGACGGCGAGTGGAAGTTCGAGATGCCCTTGGCCGAATCGACCATGGCCAGCTCGGGGCGGTGCTCGTGGCAGCGGTGCAGATCCTCGACGATCTCTTCGCGCTGCGAGGCCGGCAGCGCCTCGATCTTGCTGTAGAGATCCGACAGACCGTTGTTGACGTTGACGCCGAGCTCGTCGAACAGCTTCTGGTGCTTGGCAAAGGCGTCCTTGTAGAAGACCTTCACTGCGTGGCCGAAGACGATCGGGTGGCTGACCTTCATCATGGTCGCCTTGACGTGCAGCGAGAACATCACGCCCGTCTTGTAGGCGTCCTCGATCTGCTCCTCGTAGAACTCGATCAGCGCCTTCTTGCTCATGTACATGCTGTCGATGACGTCGCCCTCGTCGAGCTTCACCTCGGGCTTCAAGACGATGGTCTCGCCCCCGGTGGTCTCCAGCTCCATGCGGACGTTGCGGGCCTTGTCGAGCGTCATCGACTCTTCACCGTGGTAAAAGTCGCCGGTCTTCATGGTCGCCACGTGAGTGCGGGAGGCCTGCGACCACTCGCCCATGCTGTGCGGGTGCTTGCGCGCGTACTCCTTGACCGCCTTGGGCGCCCGGCGGTCCGAGTTGCCCTCGCGCAGAACGGGGTTCACCGCGCTGCCGAGGATCTTGGAGTAGCGGTCCTTGAGGGCCTTCTCCTCGTCGGTCTTCGGATCACCCGGGTAGTCCGGGATTGCGTAGCCCTTCTCCTGCAGCTCCTTGACGGCAGCCACGAGCTGCGGGACCGAGGCACTGATGTTGGGCAGCTTGATGATGTTGGTCTCGGGCAGCTGGGTGAGACGGCCCAGCTCGCCGAGGTTGTCCGGGACGCGCTGGTCCTCGGTGAGGTAATCGCTGAACTCGGCCAGGATGCGAGCTGCCACCGAAATGTCACTGGTCTGGACATCGATGCCGGCGGGCTCGGCAAAAGCGCGGATGATCGGCAAGAAGGAGTACGTCGCAAGCAGCGGCGCCTCGTCGGTCAGCGTGTAGATGATGGTCGGCTGCTGGGCAGTCATGGTTGCTCTCCCGGCGTCAGTCTGGGTTCGACGAGGATCACTCGTTCTCACCCGCGGTTATTCGCTGCTCTGTATCGCGGGCCAGACTACAAGGGCGCGGTCGGCCGCGAAGGAGCAGCTTTCATTACTGACCAGTAACTTTGGCCTAAGTCCAGGCGTCCAACTCCTCTATGCGACGGCCGGACCGAACGTGCCTCAGCCCCCGTTTCACAGAACGGGCAAACACCCCGGGACAACCGACTGGCACGGCCTCAGCGCGTTGCGATAAGCTGCAGGCCGGTCATGAGTGTCAGCATCAAGCCCCGGCTTGCTGGCCGGCAACCCTCCAACCGCGGTGGGGTGCCCCGGGTGATGACCAGGTTGAGCAGCTGTGAGCAGCTGCAAGGCAAGCGCGGGTCCGAAGGTACGGGCCCCCAGACAGACAGGGAAACCTGATGGAGGCCACCCGTATGTATGTGTCCGTGAATTGTTGGTGTCTGCTGCCTGTCGTCGCCGACGACAGGCGCGACTCCCAGTAGCCGACCACACCCCTACCTTCCTCATCCCCTCACCGGAGGAGACACCAAGCCATGACAACCGCCGAGAACTGGTCATTCGAGACCAAGCAGATCCATGCGGGGCAGACGCCGGACAGCGCCACCAACGCCCGGGCCCTGCCGATCTACCAGACCACGTCGTACACGTTCCGCGACACCGACCACGCCGCCGCCCTGTTCGGACTGGCCGAGCCGGGCAACATCTACACCCGGATCATGAATCCCACGACCGACGTGGTCGAGCAGCGCATCGCCGCGCTCGAAGGCGGCGTCGCTGCCCTGCTGCTGTCCTCGGGCCAGGCCGCCGCAACATTCGCCATCCTCAACCTGGCCGGCACCGGTGACCACATCGTGTCGAGCCCCCGCCTGTACGGCGGTACGTACAACCTGTTCCACTACACGCTGCCCAAGCTCGGCATCGAGGTCAGCTTCGTCAAAGACCCTGATGCTCCCGACTCATGGCGCGCGGCCGTCCGGCCGAACACCAAGGCCTTCTTCGCCGAGACCATCTCCAACCCCCAGATCGATGTGCTCGACATCCCCGGCGTATCCGCCGTGGCACACGAGAACGGTGTCCCGCTGATCGTCGACAACACGATCGCCACGCCCTACCTGATCCAGCCCATCGCACTCGGCGCCGACATCGTGGTGCACTCGGCCACCAAGTACCTGGGCGGACACGGTTCGGCGATTGCCGGCGTGATCGTCGACAGCGGCAACTTCGACTGGACCAACGGACGCTTTCCGGGATTCACCGAGCCGGACCCCAGCTACCACGGCGTGATCTTCGCCGAGCTCGGCGCTCCGGCCTACGCCCTCAAGGCGAGGGTGCAGCTGCTGCGCGATCTGGGCAGCGCCCTGTCACCTTTCAACGCCTTTTTGATTGCGCAGGGATTGGAAACGCTGTCGCTGCGTGTTGAACGCCACGTGGCCAATGCGCAGAAGGTCGCCGAGTACCTGTCCGGGCACTCCGGCGTCACCTCGGTGAATTACGCCGGACTCCCCACCTCGCCCTGGTATGAGCAGGGTCAGAAGCTGGCGCCCAAGGGCACCGGCGCGGTGCTGGCATTCGAGCTGGCGGGCGGCGTGGAAGCGGGCAAGGCGTTCGTCAACGCCCTCACGTTGCACAGCCACGTCGCCAACATCGGTGATGTGCGCTCGCTGGTGATCCACCCCGCCTCGACCACACACGCACAGCTCTCCCCCGAGGAGCAGCTGTCCACCGGCGTGACCCCCGGGCTGGTGCGGCTGGCCGTCGGTATCGAGGGCATCGACGACATCCTGGCCGACCTGGAGCAGGGATTCGCCGCCGCCCGTCCGTTCAGCGGCGTCGCGCAGACTGCGGCGACGGTGTAGGACGGCGAGAGAAGACCGGCATGACGATCACCGAAGAACCCGCCGTGTCCACCGTCCCGTTGCCTGCCGAAGGCGAGATCAGCGTGGTGCACATCGGTGCCCTGACGCTGGAGAGCGGCACCGTCCTGCCCGACGTGTCGATCGCCGTGCAGCGCTGGGGCGAGCTGTCTCCCGCACGCGACAACGTGGTGATGGTGCTGCACGCGCTGACCGGCGACTCCCATGTCACCGGACCGGCCGGCGACGGCCATCCGACCGCTGGTTGGTGGGACGGGGTGGCCGGACCGGGCGCCCCGATCGATACCGACCAGTGGTGCGCGATCTCGACCAACGTGCTCGGCGGCTGCCAGGGCTCGACCGGACCGGGTTCCCTTGCCCCCGACGGAAAGCCATGGGGCTCACGGTTTCCCCAGATCACGATCCGCGACCAGGTCGAGGCCGACCGGGCTGCACTGGCCGCCCTCGGCATCACCGAGGTGGCCGCGGTCGTCGGCGGGTCGATGGGCGGGGCCCGAGCGCTGGAATGGCTCGTCGGGCATCCCGACGAGGTTCGGGCCGGGCTGGTACTGGCCGTCGGGGCCCGCGCGACCGCCGATCAGATCGGCACCCAGAGCACCCAGGTGGCCGCGATCAAGGCCGATCCGGACTGGCAGGGCGGTGACTACTACGGCACCGGCCGGTCACCATCGGCCGGCATGGAGATCGCCCGGCGCTTCGCGCACCTGACCTATCGCGGTGAAGAGGAACTCGACGACCGCTTCGGCAACGACGCCCAGGGCGACGAGGACCCGACCGACGGGGGACGTTACGGGGTGCAGAGCTACCTCGAGTACCAGGGCGGCAAGCTGGCCCGCCGATTCGACCCTGGCACCTATGTGACCCTCTCGGATGCGCTGTCCACCCACGATGTGGGCCGCGGCCGCGACGGAGTCGCCAGCGCACTGCACAGTTGTCCGGTGCCCGTCATCGTCGGCGGGATCACCTCCGACCGGCTCTACCCCATCCGGCTGCAACAGGAACTGGCCGAGTTGCTGCCGGGTTGCAACGGCCTCGACGTGGTCGACTCGGCGTTCGGCCACGACGGCTTCCTGGTCGAGACGGAGGTGGTGGGCAAATTGATCCGCCGCACACTGGAGCTGGCACAGCGGTGAGCTCACCCAAGGCGCGTTCCCTGTCCTTCGGCTCTGAGGCCGCAGCCTACGAACGCGGCCGGCCGTCGTATCCGCCGGAGGCGATCGACTGGCTGCTGCCCGAGGGCGCCCACGACGTGCTGGATCTGGGCGCAGGTACCGGCAAGCTGACCACCCGGCTCGTCGAGCGCGGACTGGACGTCATCGCCGTCGACCCCATTCCGGAAATGCTTGAGCTGCTGTCCAACTCGTTGCCCGACACCCCGGCACTGCTCGGTACCGCCGAGGAGATCCCACTGGCCGACAACAGCGTCGACGCGGTACTGGTGGCCCAGGCGTGGCACTGGTTCGACCCGAAACGGGCGGTCAAGGAAGTCAGCCGGGTGCTGCGCCCGGGCGGTCGGCTGGGGCTGGTGTGGAACACCCGCGACGAGCGGTCGGGCTGGGTCAAGGATCTGGGACGGATCATCGGACCCGAACATGATCCCAACAGCGAGGTGGCACTGGGTGAACCGTTCGGCGGGATCGAACGTCACCAGGTGGAGTGGACGAGTTATCTGACGCCCCAGGCGCTCATCGATCTGGTGGCGTCGCGCAGCTACTGCATCACCTCACCGGAGCGGGTGCGCACCCAGACGCTGGAGCAGGTCCGCGAACTGCTGTCCACCCACCCGGCGCTGGCCCATTCATCGGGCCTGGCACTGCCCTACGTCACGATCGGTATCCGGGCCACACTTGCCTGAGGACAACCGAACTAGGCGTCGCGGCCCATGATGAACTCGCCGATGACGGCGGTACCCGGGCCGGGCCGCGCACCCGGACCGGCCGTGGCGGTGGTGGTGTCGGCGCTGAGTTCGCCGCCGCACTGGGCACATACCGTCTTCGCTGTTGTGACACAACCACATTCAGTGTGAACGAGCAGGGCCGGCGGCCCATCCGACCCGGCCTGCCACTTGTCCCCCCACGCCAGCAGCGTTGCGATCACCGGGTAGAGGTCGCGACCTTTGTCGGTGAGCAGGTATTCGTACCGCGCCGGCGCGCTCTGATACTGCCGTCGTTCCACGACTCCGTGGCCTTCGAGTTCGTCGAGACGCGCGGCCAGGATGTTCGACGCGATACCGAGGTCGCGGCGGATGTCCTCGAACCGCGTCAACCCCGCGAACAGGTCACGCAGGATCAACGGGGTCCAGCGTTGCCCGACCACGTCGACCGCGCGCGCAATCGAGCACGCGATATCGCCGAAGGACTGTTTGGGCACACCCGAACCGTAGTCCATTGCGAATTGCAATGAACAGAGATTAGGGTGGGTTGCAATTCACAAGTGACTGAAGGATGGGGCGATGACAACGACGACAGACTCGGTCAACGCGTTCTGCGAGGCCACCCGCACCAACGACATCGACCGAGTGATGGCCACGCTGGCCCCAGACGCGGAACTCATCTCGCCGTTGTCCGGCCGGATGGTGTTCCGCGGACACGACGATCTCCGCTCGCTGCTCACCGCGGTGTACGGCGGCCTGCGGCAACTGTCGTGGCAGGAACCGATCGGCGAGGGACAGATTCGCGTGGCCGTCAGCGAAGGCCGGGTCGCGGGCGTCACCATCACCGACGCACTGGTGCTCGAACTCGACGACACCGGCCAGATTCGGCGGCTGCGCCCGCACCTGCGGCCGTGGCTCGCGACCACGGTATTCGCACTCCTGCTCGGACCGAAGATCGCCCGCCACCCCGCCGTCCTGCGCCGCGCCCTCAGGCGCTGAGCGCGTCCGGTTCCGCCTCCGGTCCGACCCAACGCTGCAGCGCGCCACGTAGTCGGTCCTGGTCGCGCTCTTCGAAATCGTCTGCCGCCCAGGCGACATAGCCGTCAGGCCGGATCAGCAGGAACGCGGCGGGCGCGCCTTCTGCGGTCGCCACCGTCACGTCCAGCCGGTCGCGCCAGCCCTCGACCCCGTCGGCGCAGGCGCCGCCGGACAGGTCGAGCAACATCGGCCTCCCCGACTGCAGCAACTCGGCAACCCGGCGACCGTCGTCCAGAACGAAATCAGGCACGAAGTATCCGGACAGCCGGTGCTCGTCGTCGACGTCGTAACGGACATCCGACCCGGCCAGGACTCCGGCGATGTGCGCCGCACCGTCCGGCGTGGCCAGGAGCTCGCCGAAAAGCTGTCGCAGTGCGGTGACTTCGGGCCCGGAGGCCATCAGCGCGGCCTGGGCCATCGAGTGCATCATCACCCGCTGCCCGGCCGGCCAGCGCTCACTGTGATAGCTGTCCAGCAAGCCGTCAGGCGCCCAGCCCTGCACTGTGGCAGCCAGTTTCCAGCCGAGGTTCATCGCGTCCTGCAGTCCCAGGTTCAGACCAGGACCGCCCATCGCCGAATGCACGTGGGCGGCATCTCCCACCAGGAAGACGTTGCCCGCGCGGTACTGCTCGGCCTGACGGGTGTTCTGGCCGTTGATGCGGCGCAGAGCATGCGGTCCCGGTCCGTCCGGGGGTTCGATCGGCAGATCGGCACCGACCACTCGCCTCACGCTCGCGCGCAACTCGTCGATCGTCAGCTCCGGTGCGCCCTCCGGCAGGACGGAGCCGTACTCGATGGTCCCCAGCATCGACCGGCCCTCCTGGAACTCGGCGTAGATCAGCACTCCATCGTCGAAGCGATTGTGTCCGAAGGGGATTCGTCCGATACCAGGGATGTTCAGTTGGCCGTAGCCCGCGCGCAACTCATCCGGCAGGCTGATGTGGGCCACCCTCGCGACCATCTCGGTGGTCAGCCCGGGGAATTCGATGCCTGCCTTCTTCCTGACCGGACTGCGGCCCCCGTCGGCGCCGACGAGATAGGTGGTCGCCAGCCGGTAGTTACCCGCGGGCGCGGCGACCTCCACGGTGATGCCATCGGATTCCTGCCGGAGATCGACGAACTCATGCCCCCACCGGATCTCGACCCCAAGGCCCTGCACCCAGTCGACCAGTTGGCGCACGACCTTGGGCTGTTGAATCAGCATGCCGTACATCGGGTTGTCGACCACATCGACGAACGGCACCTGCATGCCCGCAAAGATGTAGCCCCCCATCGGCTCCGGGGCCGCGTCCGAACCACTGAGCGTCCGGTACAGACCCCGCAGATCGAGCACGCGGTTGGCCTGCCCGACAATGCCGTTGGCCTTGAGCTCCTCGCTGGGCTCCGGCAACTGCTCCAACACCACCGGCCGCACCCCGGCCAGGGCCAACTCACCGGCCACCAGCAGACCGTTGGGGCCGGCGCCGGAGATGACGACGTCCACCTTGTTCTCGTTCATGAGTCCCCTCCGTACTTGTTTGGCACCCTGTGTGCGTCGGTTCCTACGCCAGGGCTGTTGTTCGACCGCCACGACAACCCTCAGGTAGAAATCGGCGGTGGCGATTGGCTTCCCGGTTCAGGTAGACCCGCGGCGACCGCCGCGAACCCTTTGCGCAGTAGTGACGTGAAAGACACTGGCGGATCGGCGATCCCGTACTCGTCCATCGCAACATCGCCGACCGCACGCACCACGGCGGCCACCAGCCGCGGATACATGTCACGTTCCGGGTCGGTGCCGGTCCGTTCGGCGATCGCCGTCACCCACTCGTCGGACATCCCCCGGAAGGTCGCATCGCGTATCTCTGGGATCATCAGCAGTTTTCGGACCTCGGCCAGCTGCCGGCGGGTCGGCAGCACGCTCTCCGCACCGTAGACGTCGGACATATCGGCGTCCACCGGATTAATCACGGACTCGGTGATGGCGGTCCACAGT
Source organism: Mycolicibacterium arcueilense (assembly GCF_058536225.1). NCBI lineage: Bacteria > Bacillati > Actinomycetota > Actinomycetes > Mycobacteriales > Mycobacteriaceae > Mycobacterium > Mycolicibacterium arcueilense. Next base: position 581,703 of record NZ_JBZTYL010000007.1, on the reverse strand, counting down.
GGTTCGTCGGCCGGCCGGGATCTCAGCAGGTCGATGCTGCGACGCAAGCGTTCCTGCTGCCGGTACGCCAGCGCGTCGTACTTGCCGGCGAAGTAGTTGGTGAAGGTGCGCACCGAGACCCCGGCGAGATTGGCGATGTCTTCGCGGGTGACGTTCTCCAGCCCGCGCTCGAAAGCCAACGTCAACGCCGCATCGCTCAGCGCCCGTCGGGTGTCGAGCTTCTTGCGTTCCCGCAGTCCCGGTTCCATGCCACCACTGTAGAACAATTAGTGCCCACTGGGCAATATTGCCTACTGGGCATTTCCTGAGAATTGCCGGTGGCTGAAATAGCCAAAATGGCTAAAATGGCCATATGGCTACGCTGACTTTCCGCAACCGCGCCGGCGAGCTCGTCGATGTGCCCTCCGTCGCGGCCACCCGGTTCAAGAACGAGTTCGCCGCGATCGTCGAACAGGCCGCCCTCGGCGGCGCCGTCACGATCACCAAACACAATGCCCCCAAGGCGGTGCTCGTCTCCTACGCCGAGTTCGAGGCGCTCACCCGCGCCAACGCCCCGGCCCTCGACGAGCTGACCGAGGAGTTCGACACCCTGCTGGAACGCATGCAGACGCCGGAATCCAAGGCAGCCGTGGGCGCTGCCTTCGACGCCACACCCGAGCAGCTGGGCGCCGCAGCGCAATCGGCACAACGAGGCTGAGCCCGTCAGGTGCCTTGCATCTACGTCCTTGCCGGGGTCAACGGCGCCGGCAAGAGCAGCATCGGCGGTGCCACCATCCGCTCTTTCGGAGGCGACTACTTCAACCCCGACGAAGCCGCTCGCCAGCTGAGGGCCGCCAATTCCGAGCTCGACCAGACCCGTGCCAACAGCCTGGCCTGGCATCAGGGCAAGCGGCTACTGGAACGCGCCATCGCCGAAAAGCTCGACCTGGCCATCGAATCCACCCTCGCCGGCAGCACCATCCCCCGCCTGTTGACCGAAGCCACCGCCGAAGGGTTCGAAGTGCGGATCTGGTACGTCGGGCTGGCCTCCCCCGAGCTGCACATCGAGCGGGTACGGCACCGGGTGGGCACCGGCGGTCATGACATCCCGGAATCCTCGATCCGGCGCCGGTGGCGACACAGCAGGCAGAACCTCGTGCAGTTGCTCCCGGTGGTCACCGAACTCCGCGTCTACGACAACTCTGCCGACGCCGATCCAGCCGGTGAGCACGCCCCGCTGCCGGTCCTGGTGCTGCATGTGGCCCACGGCGAGATCGTCGGGCCGGCCGATCTGTCGAACACGCCGGAATGGGCCAAGCCGATCGTGGCGGCTGCACTGAAATTGGGTTGAGCACCTGGGCCGGCGCACCTACCGTGTTGGCCATGTCAGTGACCTACATCCGCTTGCGCATCACCTAGCGGCGGATCTGCACTTCCTCTAAACATCCGCCGCAGCAGCGTCTTGCCCCTGCGATCGCGGAGTGTCCGTGTCTTCACCTCATCACGGCCGGCACGAATACGGCCAGAATTTCCTGTGCGACCGACGAGTGGTCGCCAATATCGTCAAAATCGTCTCGCACACAACAGGTCCCATTGTCGAGATCGGCGCCGGAGACGGGGCACTGACCCTGCCGCTGCAACGGCTGAACCGACAGCTGACCGCCATCGAGATCGACCCTCGGCGAGCCGGCCGACTGGCGGCCCGAACCACTGCCGAGGTGGTCGAAATCGACTTCCTGCGGTACCGACTGCCATCGGTACCTCATGTCGTGGTGGGCAATCTTCCGTTTCATCTCACCACTGCCATCCTCCGGCGCCTGCTGCACGGCCCGGGATGGACCGATGCCGTACTGCTGATGCAGTGGGAGGTGGCCCGGCGACGGGCCGCCGTGGGCGGCGCCACCATGATGACCGCGCAGTGGTGGCCATGGTTCGAATTCGGTTTGGCACGAAAGGTGTCCGCGGACGCGTTCCGTCCAAGGCCCGGAGTGGATGCCGGCCTGCTGACGATCAGACGCCGCGGTGAACCCCTGGTCCCACCGGCCGACCGTCGCCGGTATCAGGCACTGGCACACGAGGTGTTCACCGGACGGGGTCGCGGCCTGGCGCAAATTCTGCGACAGCGTGTAGACCGGCGGTGGTTGCAGGCCAATGGAATTCACCCGTCGGCACTTCCACGAGATCTGTCCGCACCGCAATGGGCGGCGTTGTTCGCAGCGGTCAGCTAGCTGGTGCCGAGCGGGTCGATGGTCCAGGCGATGTAGAGCACGATGGCACTCACCGTCGCGGTGGTCGTGAAGTCGATGGTCCGCGAACGCACCACCAGGAGCCCGGCCCGGTCATCGGTCAGGGCCAGCCGCAGCGCTGCCGCCGCGCCCACGCCGATCCCGATCACCAGCGCGCCGCGGCGCCAATAGCCCGCCACCACCAAGGCGAAGGCCGCGATGAAGATCAGCCCGACCACCAGGATCGGCCACTGGCCGGCGAACACCTTGCGGACGAACTCGTTCACTGTCACGCCAGTTTCGACTCTTCGGCCTCGACGACGTTGGTCAGCAGGAACGCCCGCGTCAGGGGCCCCACCCCGCCCGGGTTGGGTGACACGTGCCCGGCGACGTCCCAGACGTCAGGCGCGACGTCACCGGTGAGCTTGCCGTCCACCCGGCTCACACCGACGTCGACGACGGCGGCACCGGGCTTGACCATGTCGGCGGTCACCATGTGCGGCACCCCGACCGCGGCGATGATGATGTCAGCCTGCCGCGTCAGAGCAGGCAGATCGCGGGTACCCGTGTGGCACAGCGTGACCGTGGCGTTCTCCGAACGCCGGGTGAGCAACAGGCCCATCGGCCGGCCGACTGTCACCCCGCGCCCGATCACCACGACATGCGCCCCCGCGATCGGCACGTCGAACCGCCGCAGCAGGTGCACGATGCCGCGCGGCGTACAGGGAAGAGCCGCTTCCTTGCCCAGCACGAGCCGGCCCAGGTTGGTCGGATGCAGACCGTCGGCGTCCTTGGCCGGATCGATGCGCTCCAACGCGGCGTTCTCGTCCAGATGCTTCGGCAGCGGCAGCTGCACGATGTAGCCCGTGCACTCCGGGTTGGCGTTGAGCTCGTCGATGGTCTCGTCGAGCTGCGCCTGGGTGATGTCGGCAGGCAGGTCGCGGCGGATCGAGTTGATCCCGACCTTGGCGCAGTCGGCATGCTTGCCGCGCACGTAAGCCTGCGAACCGGGGTCGTCACCGACCAACACGGTTCCGAGCCCGGGCGTCCGGCCCGCTTCGGTCAATTTCGCGACGCGCTGCTTGAGATCAACGAAGATCTCGTCGCGCGTGGCCTTACCGTCCAACACAATGGAACCCACGGGTGCCATTGTGTCAGCCGCGTGGCAGGCTCAGCATATGAACACCCAGCCCAATGTGTTCACTGACGTATTCAGTGAGGCCAAGCTCGGCCCGGTGACGCTGCGCAACCGCATCATCAAGGCCGCCACCTTCGAAGCATCCACACCCAATGCGCTGGTCACCGATGATTTGATCAACTACCACCGGCTGCCCGCGGCCGGCGGCGTCGGCATGACCACCGTCGCGTACTGCGCGGTCTCCCCCGGCGGCCGCACCGACGGCTGGCAGATCTGGATGCGGCCCGAGGCCGTGCCCGGACTCACCAAACTCACCGAGACCATCCACGCCGAGGGTGCGGCCATCAGTGCCCAGATCGGCCACGCCGGGCCGGTCGCCAACTCACGCACCAACAAGGCCAAGGCACTGGCGCCGGTGCGGTTCTTCAACCCGCTGTCGATGCGGTTCGCCAAGAAGGCCTCGATCGACGACATCCGCGATGTCACCGAAGCGCACGCCAATGCCGCACGGCTGGCCATCGACGCCGGATTCGACGCGGTCGAGGTTCACCTCGGCCACAACTATCTGGCCAGCTCGTTCCTGTCCCCACTGATCAACCGGCGCACCGACGAGTTCGGCGGTTCGCTGGAGAACCGGGCAAAGGTGGCCCGCGGTGTGGTGCGCGCGGTCCGCGACGCCGTCGACAAACACGGCGACCGGAAGATCGCCGTCGTCGCCAAGCTCAACATGAGCGACGGCATCCGCGGCGGCATCCCGATGGACGAGTCGCTGCAGACCGCGAAGTGGCTCGAGGAGGACGGCGGGCTGGACGCCATCGAGCTCACCGCAGGCAGCTCGCTGGTCAACCCGATGTACCTGTTCCGCGGCGGCGCTCCGGTCAAGGAGTTCGCGGCGAACTTCAAGCCGCCGATCAGCTGGGGCATCCGGATGAGCGGCAACAAGTTCTTCCGCGAATACCCGTACCACGAGGCGTATCTGATGCGCGACGCCGAGAAGTTCCGCGCCGAGCTGACCATGCCCATCATCCTGCTGGGCGGCATCACCAACCGGGAGACCATGGACCGGGCGATGGCGGCGGGCTTCGACTTCGTCGCGATGGGCCGCGCGCTGCTCGCCGAGCCGGACCTGCTCAACCGGATCAAGGCAGAGGACGAAAAGGGTTCGGTCAAATCGCTTTGCACACACTGCAACGAGTGCATGCCGACGATCTACAGCCACACCCATTGCGTGGTGACGGGAGCCCCGGACACACTCGTGAGGTGAGCACAGACGCCGTCAGCGACACCATGGTGACCTACCGCTACGTGCGGGTCGGCCTGGTGGCGCTGGTGGTGTTCCTGTTGACCTCGCTGGCATTGACCTGGGCACACACCTGCCCGCAGGGGTCCATCAGCGCGTTCTTCTACACCCGGACCCACGCGGTGTTCCTGGCTTCCCTGTGCGCGATCGGCATCTGCCTGATCGCCTACAAGGGCAGCCGGGTGGGTGAGGACGCTCTGCTGAACTACTCCGGCTTCATGGCGTTCATCGTCGCGCTGGTACCCACCGGCCCCGGCGACGACCTGTGTCGGCCATGGCTTCCCACCGTCAGCGACCCGTTCGGCGGCGTCGCCAACAATGTCGCCGCGTTGTTCGTGGCCGTCGCCGTCGGCACCGGGATGTACCTGGCGCTCGGTCGCTGGCGTCGCCCGCAAGTGCCGCCCGTGCCGTCCGAACCGTCCTGCGCCGAGGCCGCCACCCTGTGGAAGACCGTCGCGACCGCGCTGCTACGGGTCGAAAAGTGGCTCCCGACAGCGCTGTTGGTCATCTCCATCGCCGGTGCCCCACTGATGCTGTGGGACTGGTTCGCCGAACACGCACACGTCATCGCCGCGGTGGCGATGTTCCTGGCCATCACGCTCGTCGCGGTCTACCACGCGTGCTACGCGCGGGCCGCCGTGCGCCAGCACCTGGCCCGGTTCTACGCGACCATCGCCGCGCTGATGCTCGTCACCGTGGTGGCCGGCGTCGTGTTGCTGATCCTGGGATGGCATTTCGGCGTCATCACCGTCGAACTCATCCTCATCGTGCTTTTCGCGGTGTTCTGGGCCGTGCAGACCTGGGACGTCTGGGACGCCCAGGACCGCTACCCGGCAGAAGCCGTGCCGGCGCTGGCCGAGACACCCGCTTAGGCGGTGTACCCGTCGATCTGCAGCGTCTTCCCCTCGGCCCGCAGAACCAGCACCGCACCCGGGGACGGGACGAGGCCCTCCACCGATTGAGCCGGCACCGTTGCGGTCTGGGCACACGTCTTCGCGTCGAAGGCGCGCAGTGATCCCCCGGCACCCCGGTCGGCGAGGACCAGGGTGCCGGGGAACGCCACGTAGGCAGGTTGATCGACGCGCCGACTCGGCACGGTCGAGCGGGCCGGCTCAACGCCATCGGGGAGCTGGCACAGTTGCCGACCGTCAGCACCGAACAGGGTCAGCCGAGTCGCCCGATCATCGAGATACCACACCACGAAATCATCACTGGGGCCATAGGATTCGGCCAGACGTGCGTCCGCCGGCAATGGGCTGACGGTGCGGTGAACGATATCGGCATACCTGACATCCGCGGGTGTTCCGGATCCCAGCATGGAAACGAAGACTCCAATGCCATTGGCCGGGCGGGCCGCGATCTGGAGGTAGCGCTGATCGATCGGCGCCTTCGGGTCGACCTTTTGCTCCGTCAGCACTGTGTCCCAACCGATTTGTCCGGTTTCGGGATCGAGCACGCTCAACCAGACCTTGCCGTCCTCACATTGGACGGTCGACACCACGCCGGAGGCCGTCACGATGGGTTCGGTGATGGCGCAACCGAGATGGGGAGCGGGCACGCTCCACAACACGCGGCCGGTCCGGCTGTCGTACCGGGACCAGATGCGCTCGTCGTTCCACCCGACGATGAACGGACCGGTCGCGGCGCGATAACGCCCACGGACCGCCGCGCCCAGGGCTTCATCGCCGCTGGCCCAAAGCTGCGCACCGGTGACTGCATCCAGACCGACCAGGCCACCATCGATGAACGCCACCACCGTGGCGCCGTTGTCGACCACCCGCATTCCGCTGACGGCTATCTCCGCCGGCCCGGTACGCGCGTAGTGCCAGCGCTCCTTGCCGTCGGAACCGTAACCCGTGATGCGGCCGTGCTGATACACGGCGAAACCGGCTCCGGCCGAATCGATGTCGTATACCGACACGTCTTTGTCGGCGAACGCGTCAGGCACCGACACGGTGAACGTCCGCTTCCCCAACGCAGTGGGAATCGCGGGCACATCGGTAGCTGCTGCCGTCGACGAGTCGACGAATCGCCCGTCGTCACCGGCGCGGAAGGCGCCCGCGGTCACCACCGCGGCAACCACGACGGCGATCGCTGCACCGACCGCCAGCAACTTCACCGAGCCCCGTTCCAACCGCGGGAAGGCCCGCGCGGCCAGGAACGTCGCCGCCGCGCCGGCCAGGCACAACCACCACGACGCCGCGCCGAGAGGCAACGCCGTGGTGACCGGGGCGCTGTCCATCACCCGGTGGTAGAACGCCGGGATGCCCTGGCTGATGTAGGCGATGACCAGTATCGCCGCCACACCCGCGGCACCCGCCGGGGTGGCCGCCAGATCACGGTCGGTGCGTCCGCGCCAGACGCTGTAGGCCATCGCCGCGATCAACACCACCGCGATCACGGTCACCACCAGCGCCATCCGATTCGGCAACGCGTCGCCCCAGCGGTGCATACCGGACACGTACCAGGCGCTCTCACCTGCACTGCGCGGCGCAACCAGCCGCGCCCAGGCGCTCAGCGCCAAGGCCCACACCAACCACACCGCTGCCGCACCGGCCAGCACGGTGCCCACCTGCCGCAGCGCACCGAGTACCCGCCCGGCCGCCTTCTGCGCCCCTTCAGAACCCATGCGTGCCATCGTCACACGCCGCCACACCGCCGCAACGGCCCAGCCCCGGTGAGAACAACCGATAGAGTTGAGCGCGATGAGCCCTGCGCTGACCGTTCGTTACGACGGGTCGACCCGTACCTTTGCCCCGGGCAACGATGTCGTCATCGGCCGAGACCTCCGCGCCGACGTCCGCATCGCCCACCCGCTGATCTCGCGTGCCCACCTGGTGCTGCGCTTCGACCAAGGTCGATGGGTCGCGATCGACAACGGCAGCCTCAACGGCATGTACGCCAACGGCCGCCGGGTGCCCACGCTCGACATCCATGACGGCCAGGTCGTCAACATCGGCAACCCGGACGGACCACAGCTGACCTTCGAGGTCGGCCGGGTCCAGGAGGGGTCCGTCGGCCGCACGCCGACAGCAGCAGTACCGATCGCGAACCGGCCCAGTGGCGCCTGGCCCACCCAGGCCGCACCCGGGCGGCAGCAGTACGGCCAGCCACCCGCGGCCCAGCGGCCCGGTTACTCGTCCGGCCCGCAACCTCGCTACCCGGCCCCGCCCACCGGTGGGTATCCCAGCGGTCCACAGGGCGGTTACCCGAGCGGCCCACAATCCGGCTACCCGAGTGGCCCGCAGACCGGCCACCCCAGCGGTCCACAGGCCTATCAGCCCCCACCCGTTCGCAACTCGAACCCGGGCGCGGCGCCGACGACGATGGGGCCGGCTGCCGCCTCGGCCCGCGGCAGCAGTGAGTCCGGCGGCAACATCGCGACCAGCATGCTCAAGATCCTGCGCCCCGGACGCCCCAGCCCGGCACCGGCAGGCGCGGTGAAGATCGGCCGTGAAACCGACAACGACATCGTCATCCCCGATGTGCTGGCCTCGCGGCATCACGCCACGTTGATCCCGATGACCGGCGGCACCGCGATCCGCGATGAGCGCAGCATCAACGGCACGTTCGTCAACGGCGCCCGCGTGGACTCCGCGATCCTGCACGACGGCGACGTGGTCACCATCGGCAACGTCGACCTGGTGTTCTCCGGCGGCACCCTCGTGCGCCGCAGCGAGACCGAGGCCGACACCCGCACCGGGGGCCTCGAGGTCCGGGCCCTGACATGGACGATCGAGGGCAACAAGACGCTGCTCGAGAACATCTCGCTCGACGCACGACCCGGCATGCTGACCGCCGTCATCGGTCCGTCGGGCGCGGGCAAGTCGACGTTCGCCCGGCAGGTCGCCGGCCTGACCCATCCGACCAGCGGCACGGTCACGTTCGAGGGCCACGACGTCCACGCCGAGTACGCCTCGCTGCGATCCCGCATCGGCATGGTGCCGCAGGACGATGTCGTGCACGGCCAGCTCACCGTCCGGCAGGCCCTCATGTACGCCGCCGAACTGCGACTGCCGCCAGACACCACCAAAGCCGACCGCGAACAGGTCGTCATGCAGGTGCTCGAAGAACTCGAGATGACCAAACATCTCGACACCCGGGTCGAAAAGCTGTCCGGCGGACAGCGCAAACGCGCCTCGGTCGCCCTCGAACTGCTGACCGGCCCGTCCCTGCTGATCCTCGACGAACCGACCTCGGGTCTGGACCCGGCATTGGACCGCCAGGTCATGACGATGCTGCGCCAGCTCGCCGACGCCGGCCGCGTCGTGCTCGTCATCACGCACTCCCTGACGTATCTGGACGTGTGCGATCAGGTGCTGCTGCTGGCGCCGGGCGGGAAGACCGCGTTCTGCGGGCCGCCGGACGAGATCGGCGAGGAACTCGGCACCACCAACTGGGCCGACATCTTCAGCACCGTCGCGGGCGACCCTGAAGGAGCCAAGCAGCGGTACCTCGCCAAACACGGCCCCCCGCCGCCGAAACCGCCCGCCGAGAAACCGGAGAGCCTCGGCGAGCCGACGCACACCAGCCTGTTCCGCCAGCTGTCCACGATCGCCCGCCGACAAGTCCGGCTGATCGTGTCCGACCGCGGCTACACCGCGTTCCTGTTGATGCTGCCGTTCATCATGGGTGTGCTGTCGTTGTCAGTGCCCGGTGATGTCGGGTTCGGTCTGCCGGTGCCGGCCGTCCAAGGCGGCGAAGCGCCCAACGAAGCGGGCCAGATCTTGGTGATGCTCAACGTCGGCGCAATCTTCATGGGCACCGCGCTGACCATCCGCGCACTGATCGGTGAGCAGGCGATCTTCCGTCGTGAACAGGCCGTCGGCCTGTCGACGACGGCGTACCTGATGGCCAAGATCGCAGTCTTCGCAGTGTTCGCGGTGATCCAGTCCGCCATCGTCACGGTGATCACGATCCTCGGCAAGGGCTGGGGCCCGGGCGCTGTCGACAGAGGTGCGTTCCTGGGCGGCCGCAACCTCGAATTGTTCATCGACATCTCGATGACATGTGTGGCCTCGGCGATGGTCGGGCTCGCGCTGTCGGCACTGGCCCGCTCGGCCGAGCAGATCATGCCGCTACTGGTGGTGACGGTGATGAGCCAGCTGGTGTTCTCCGGCGGCATGATCCCGGTGACCGACCGCGTCGTGCTGGATCAGTTGTCCTGGATCACCCCGGCGCGCTGGGGCTTCGCCGCCTCAGCATCGACCATCGACCTGACCCGCCTGGTGCCGCCACCGCTGCTGCCCGCCGACTCGCACTGGAAGCACACCCCGTCGGTGTGGCTGATCAACATCGGCATCCTGTTGCTGCTCTGCATCGTCTACACCGGGTTCGTCCGCTGGCGGATCCGACTGAAATCCGCCTAGCCCTCGCCAGCGTCCAAACCCTTCGTCGCGCCCACCTTTTGTCACTCCGGAGTGACGCTCGAGCTCGGGCGTCACTCCGGAGTGACAAAGCGGATTTGGGTGCCGCGCTGGCGTGACGCTCGACGCCGACGGTCACGCTGGCGTGGCAAAGCGGGCGCCGGAAGGCCGCGGCTGAGCCCCCGCTACCCGCCGTGGACGTCGAGACCGTGGGCGGCCGAGTAGGCCAGCGCCTGGGAGATGTCGATCTTGGCGCCACGCAGTTTCGCAGTGGTCCAGAAGGTGGGGTCGACGCGGGCACCACGCAGATCGGCCTCATCGAGCTTGGCGTCCTGCACCCGGGCGCCGGTCAGGTCCGCCTGCCGTAGCACCGCCTTGCGCAGGTCCACACCGACCAGACTGGCCTCGCGCATCCGGCAGTCCGACAGGTCGACCCCGCGCAGATCGCAGCCGCCCAGCACGGCCAGCGTCAGATCCGACTCCACGATCTTGATCGGCCGCAGCCGGCACTCGGTGAACACCGAGCCCAGCAGGCTGCAGTTGGTGAACTCGCTGTGCCACAGCGTGGCGCGGCGAAACGTGCAGTTGCGGAACGCCGAGCCGAAATGTTGCGACTCGGACATGTCGACACCGCTGAAATTGCACTCGGTGAACACCACCCGCTCGGTGCGCAACCGGCTCAGATCTTCCTCGCGGAAATCGTGACCTGTGAATTCCCTGTCCGCCCAGGCGGTTTCGTCAGCTACCACGCCTCAGCCGGGCAACGCCGACATCGTCGTCAACGAGTACTCGGTGACGGCGATCAGCGCAGCCTTGGCCGAGTTGCGGTCGCGGGCATCCACGGCGACCACCGGGATGTGCTCCGGCAGCGCCAGAGCCTTGCGGACCGCCTGGGTGGGATGCTTTGGCGCGTCGTCGAACTCGTTCACCGCGACGATGAACGGCAGCTTGCGGGCCTCGAAGAAGTCGACCGCGGCGAAGCTGTCCTGCAGGCGGCGCACGTCGACCAGGATGATGGCGCCGATCGCGCCGCGCACCAGGTCGTCCCACATGAACCAGAACCGTCGCTGCCCGGGTGTGCCGAACAGGTACAGCACCAGATCCTCGTCCAGCGTGATGCGGCCGAAGTCCATCGCGACGGTCGTGGTGCGCTTGTCCGGGGTTCCGTCCAGGGCGTCGACGCCCTCAGACACGTTGGTGACCAACGCTTCTGTGCGCAGCGGCATGATCTCGGAGACCGCGCCGACGAATGTCGTCTTCCCTGCCCCGAACCCGCCAGAAATGACGATCTTCGTCGAGGCGGCCCCACGTCGGGGGGCGCCACCGCCGGAGGCCGAGCGGGGTTCAGAGTGCTCGTAGGCCACGCAGGGTCCTTCCAATCAATTCGCGGCGTTCGTCGAAGCTAGCCGAATCATCAAGGGTGGCTTCCACCCGTAGATAACCCTGCGTCACCAAGTCCCCGATCAGCACGCGCGCCACGCCGAGCGGGAGAGATAAATGAGCGGCAATCTCGGCAACCGAAGGACTGCCGGTGCACAACTCTACGATCTGTGCGCGCACATCGTGCCCAGTCCAGCGCGGTTCACGTGTCGTGTCGGTTTTTTGTATCGGCGCTTCCAGCGGAAGGTGCACGCGCGAGTCGGTGCGGCCGGCCGTCAGCGTGTACGGCCGCACCAGACTCGGACGGTCAGTAGTTTCCGGTTCGTCCACAGGCACCTCGCGAAGGGCAGAAGGGGTCGGGGACTCAGGACGGTTGCGGCGTACGGCGCGAAGACTGCACCACCGCGCCGACCCGTTCGACCAGAATGGCCATCTCGTAGCCGACCTGCCCGATGTCACACGACGGGGCGGTCAGGGTGGCCAGGTTGGAGCCGTCGCCCACCCGCATCAGCAGCAGGTAGCCGTTCTCCATCTCGACCACCGACTGCATCACGTGACCGCCATTGAACAACTGGGAGGCACCGGTGGCTAGGCTCGCCAGGCCGGAGGAGACCGCGGCGAGCTGGTCGGCCCGCTCGACCGGCATGTGTTCGCTGGCAGCCATCAGCAGTCCGTCGGCCGAAACCAGCACCGCGTGGGACACCCCGGATACCTCGCGGGCGAACTTGGACACGAGCCAGTCCAGGGAGTCGCGCTGCGTCGGACGGGTCATTCGTTATCGGTTCCTCTGGTCTCACGGGCATGCGATCGTCCGGCGTGCACGCCCCCGAAAAGGTTGCTGGTGCTCGTACGGACAGACTCGGGGTCACGCGGTTTGAACGCCGCGAACATGCCGCTGTCAGGTTCGTCTGCCGATGCTACCGTCTCGAAGCCCTCGTCGTTACGGTGTACTCCACCGTTGCGGTGACGACCGTTGGACTCGCCGGCCACCCCGACCGCGGCAGCGACACCACCCGGCACCAGACGGGCACCCGGCGTACGCATGGGCAGGCCTTCCTCGGTGTGCTCCTCGACGGGCGCATCCTGCGCCGCGGCGGCCACCGACCAGCCCTTCTCCCAGACCGTTTTCCAATCCAGGTCGGCGCTGCGCACATGCGTCGTCGGGTCGATATCGAATTCCGAAATCATCGACTGATAGATCGAGTCGCCCTCGACCTCTGCGCTTTCGGCCTGAGCCTGAGCCGCTTCGACGGGTTCTTCCGCTCCCTCGCCGGGATCCGGTACGTGCACACCGTTGACACCGTTGAGGTCACTGTGGCCGTTCAGACCGCTGTGGCCGTTGAGACCGTTGACCCCATTGAGGCCGTTGACTCCGTTGACGCCGTTCGTGGCGGCTTGCCCGCGAGAGGCGAAGAACGACGACGTGTTGGTCGGTGACAGTCGTCCGGGCTCCGCGTCTTCGTCGGCCGCGGTGTCGGCCCCCGCGTCCGCCGCTGCATCCGAACCCAGGTCCGCCGCCGCGCCCGCTTGCCCCTTGGCCAGGGCCGCACTCTCTTCGGTATGCACCGGCCACTGCTGTGGCCACTCGCTGACCGGTTCGTCCTCGGGCTCTTCAACCGATTCCTCGGCCTCCGATTCCGGTTGGGGGGCCAGCGTGCCCGGCAGCTCCGAGATACCGCTGGCTCCCGGACTGCGCTGAGGCAGCAGGTCGAACGGAACATCGGCACCGTTGACATGAGGCTCGTCGAGACCGGACCCGAACATCGAGGCGTCGGCGGGATCGGCGTCCAACGACAACGCCGTGGCGATCCCGGCATGGGCATCGACGGGCATGCCATAGGGCAGCTCGTCGACGGCGTCGCCGCCGTCGCGGGCCAACAGCGTGGCCGGGACGTACACCCCTGCCGTGGTGCCCGAGCTCGGTTCCTCGGCGACCGTGCTGCGCAGCCGCACCACCAAACCGTGCTGGGTGGCCAGTCGCCCGACCACGAACAGGCCCATGTGGCGTGCGGTGTAGGGGTTGACCTCACCGCCGGACTGCAGACGGGTGTTCGCGACCCGCAGGTCAGCCTCGGTCATGCCGAGGCCGACGTCGCTGACCTCGATCACCAACGCACCCTTGGCGGCGTGCACCGCTGACACCCGCACCTGCGAAATCGGCGGCGAATAGCGCAGCGCGTTGTCGAGCAGCTCGGCCAGCATGTGGATCAAGTCGCCGGCTACGGCACCGGCAATCTCGACGTCGGCCACCGAGGCGGTGACGACGCGCGTGTAGTCCTCCACCTCCGAGGCCGCTGCGTTGACCACCGTCGCCAGCGGGACCGGGCGGCTGTGCTCGCGGGCCAGCTTGGATCCGGACAGCACCAACAGGTTGGCACCGTTTCGGCGCATGCGGGCAGCCAGGTGGTCGAGCCGGAACAGGCTCTCCAAGCGCTCCGGGTTGTCCTCGTTGCGTTCCAGCTGATCGATGAGGCTCAGCTGCTGATCGACCAGTGAGCGGCTGCGCCGCGACAACGTCTCGAACATGTCGGAGACCTGCAACTGGAGCTGCGCCTGCTCGCCGGCGAGGAACACCGCCTGCTCGTGCAGTTCATCGACGGCGTGGGCCACCTGGCCGACCTCTTCGGTGGTCTGCACGGGGATCGGGGTGACCGGAACCAACTCGCCGCCGGCGCGGACCCGTTCGATCTCCTTGGCCAGATCCTGATGGGCCACCCGCAGGGCGCTGTCCCGAAGGGTCCGCAGCGGACGCACCAGCGAGCGGGCCACCAGCAAAACGATGACCATGGCGCTGACGATCGCGGTCGCAACCAGGATCGCGTCGCGGATCGCGTCGTTGCGGGCGTCGTTGGCCTGAGCCTCGACCGCGGCCGGAATCGCCGAGGTGGTGTTCTCGATGATCTGCCCGGCGATCTTGTCGGTCGCCTGCAGCGACGCCAGCATGTCGGGGTTACCGACGAGCGGAACGCCCGGGTTGGACATCATCGCCATGCGCTTGACCATCTCGGCGCGGAGTGTGGCCGCCTCCTCGGAGCCACCTCCCAGAACCTTGGTCAGTGCCGCGACTGTGGACGGTTCGGTACCGGCCATCGTGATCATCGAGGTGCGCAGCAGAGGTTCCGGCTCGGCACCGCCCGCAGTGACCAGCATCTGCTGGATGGCCATCTGGCCGCGCGCGCCGACCGCCCGGGCCAGCGCCTCAACCTGAGACTGAAGCGACTGCTGGTTGCTGTGCACCGAACCGGTGATGGCAGCTTCCCCGGTCAGCAGCAGCGGGCCGTAGTTGAGGATGCGCTGACGGAGGTCGATCGAGTTCGACATCACGGCATCGACCAGTTCCGGCCCCTTGGTGAGCAGGCTGCCCACCGCCTGGCCGACGTCCTCGGCCACCTCGGTGGCTTCCAGACGTTGCTGCAGGTCCAATTTCCGGTCATTGAAAGTGGACATCGCGGCCTGCCCATCGCCACCCTCGGTAGCTGCGATGAGCACACCCTCCATGGCGGCCATGTAGTCGTCGATACCGGGAATCAACTCGGCCCGGTCGGCGGCCAGCCGGAGATCTCCGGCGGCGCTGGCACTGGCATAGATGCGCAAGCCACCGAACGTCGCGGCCAGGATCAGTGGCACGAGGACGATGGCGAGGACTTTCCGGGTGACCGGCCAGTTGGCCGGCGACCAGCGCGAAGGGCGCTTGGCCGGAGCCGATGGTGCTGGGGAGAATTCGACGAGGGTGCCGTCAGCCTGTTTCAGCTGCGTAAAGGCAGTCATCGGCGCCCAACCGCACTACCGGCTGCGTGGCCGCAATTTACTCGTGGGGCGTGATTCATAAGACTTCCTGCTGTTTCCGCCCAGGCGGGGGCGGGCGTCAAACGCCTTGGCAATTGCACGAGTATGACAGCAGCTCGCGAGCGTTTCCACAATTCTTACTGAACAGACAGAGTTCGTGACCGAGCTGTAGCGGAGTTGTGTGGTAATCGAGCAAACAGTGATGTGCTTGCCCAAACACGTGCCGATTTCCCGCTCCGATTCGCAGGCTGATTCACGGATGAAATTGCATCCCGATTCGTCACCGGGCGGGCCGCCATACGATCATCATCGGATGTTCCGGGTGATGTTCTTTTCTCCCCGTATCGCACCCAACACCGGCAATGCGATCCGGATGGTGGCGGGCACCGGATGCGAGCTGCATCTGGTCGAGCCGCTGGGTTTCGATCTGTCCGAACCCAAGCTGCGCCGGGCCGGCCTGGACTACCACGACCTGGCATCGGTGACGGTGCACGCCGACCTGGCCGCGGCGTGGCGCGCGCTGATGCCGGCCCGGGTCTATGCCTTCACCGCGCACGCGTCGACGTCGTTCACCGACGTCTCCTATCAACCCGGCGATGTACTGATGTTCGGCCCGGAACCCACCGGACTGGATGCACAAACTCTGGCCGATCCCAATATCACCGCGCAGGTGCGTATTCCGATGGTCGCCGGCAGGCGGTCGCTGAATTTGTCGAATGCGGCGGCCGTCGCCGCCTATGAGGCTTGGCGCCAACACGGGTTCGCCGGCGGCGTCTAGTTACGCCGCGGGCGTGGGCCGCCACGCGACCCACGCCCGAATCCCACAGAGTGTTCATACTCCGGCTTCACAATTTCATCTCGGACAACAGGCGCCCCAGGGCGCCCGGACTCACCAACTGTCCCAGTGCGAGAACTGCTCGGCGGGAAGGCGCTTGGCCTTCTTGAAATCGGTGCCCACGGTGTAGGCGACCGGGAACAGACCGGCCTGGGCGTACCGGTCGAACGGGATGCCCAGCAGTTCGGCGGCCTGCTTCTCACCGTCGCCGAGCAGGTGCAGCGTCGTCCAGGCCGACCCAAGGCCCCGCGACCGCAGCGCCAGCATGAAGCTCCACACCGCGGGTAGCAGGGAACCCCAGAACGATGCGCTCATGCCGGCGGGTGCGCCGTCGGGACGGCCCTCAAGGCACGGGATCATGAGCACCGGCGCCTTCTCGAAGTTGTCGGTGAGATACCGAGCGGAACTAGTCACCGCATCCATCTGCTGGTCGCGGATGTCGCCGCGCTCCGGCTTCGGTTGATCGAGGTACGGGTTGGCATTGGCCCGGTAGATGTCAGCCAGGGCCTTTTTCTTCGCCGGGTCTTCGACGAAAACCCATTGCCAGCCTTGCGCATTCGACCCGGTCGGGGCCTGAAGCGCCAGGTCGAGGCACTCCATGAGCACCTCGCGCGAGACCGGCTTCTCGAAGTCGAGACGTTTGCGCACCGAGCGCGTAGTGGTGAGGAGCTCGTCAACGGTCAAGTTCAGGGCTGGTTCGGCTGTCATGCCGCGAGACTACAACCGTTCGCCGAACCAGAGAAGCTCCCCAGCAGTTTGCTGGGGAGCTTCCAATCATCGTGCGCTGCAGTACAACTCAGCTAACCGATGGAGGTTGCGCGCCGACGCCTGATCGACGACGGTGCACGGGCTTTTCAGCCGGCGTTCTCGGAGACCAGCACCGGCTCCCAGCCGTTGGCCTGCGGCTCGTCCGATGACGCGTAGTCAACCGAGGACGGGACGGCGTGGATGCCGTGATCGTCGCCGGGCAACCCGCCGAGCGCGGCGATGGTGTCGCGGATCTTGGCGGCCTCGGCATCGGTCGGCGTTGCGCCGGCCTCGAGTTCGTCGAGCAGTCCGTCGCGCAGACCCGCGCCGTTGGCGACTTCCTGAGCCGACAGCTTGGCGTGGACGCGGGTGACGTAGATCTGCTGTCCCAGAGAGGAACCCGGAGCCGACGCGGCGTGGGCCATCAGCGAGTCATACCGCTGGCGAACCCCGCTGAGCGCCACGATCACCGCAGGAGACGGCCGGTTGCTGCTGGCCGCCTCGGCCAGGGAGGCACGCAGCTTGCGCAGGCCGGACAGGACGACGTCGGCGCGCTTGTGGAACTTCTTGTCCTCGGGGAAGGGCAGTGCGTCGATAGCAGCGGAATACATGTGCATCGCCGCCTCCGACAGACTGACGATGACCGCCGAATCACCTTCCAGCGTCGCGTTTTGTCCCATGGGCCCTCAATTCTCAAGCGAACAGATCAACAGAAAGTGGGCGGCCGGTTGCCGGACCATCGGGTCCGATTCTCCGCCGCTCACGGTGAGCACGCCGATGACACTAGCGGTTTCGGAGCGGCACGTCATCGCTAGGGGCCCTTGAAGAATGACGAGAAACAGGGTATGCGAGTGCGGGTGCCACCGGCCGGTAGCACGCGGCGCCGAGGGTGGCCTTACTCTGAACGTCGGCACGGTGGCAGGCTTGGCCGACGGGAGGTCGACATGGCCGGACTAACTGAATCGACAAGGGCCGCTGAGTCTTCAGTGGGTGCCCCGCCGGACTACGACCAGGTGGGCGAGGTGACCGAGCCGATGCGGGTGGCTGTGGTGGGTCAAGCCACCGCCCCCAAGGCGATGTCGGTCGACACCAAGGCGAACAAGGGATGGCTGGTGTGCGGCGGCCTGGCCGGTCTGGCGATCGTCGGTTATCTGGTGTTCGGCCCGGGAGCATCCGGCAGTAAGGCCGAGTGGTTCTTCGGTGCCGTCGTCTTCGTCGTCGTGATGGTGACGATGTGGCTGACCCTCACCATCCAGCGTCAGGCCAAGAACGACATTGCCCGGGCCGACGAGCGGCTGCGCCATGAGCTGGCGGCCGCCGACGAGCGCTCGGCGCTGGAACTCGCCCTGACCCAGAAATGGCATCGGGCCCAGATGGAGTCGCAGCAGAAACTGCACCACGCCGAACTGGTGGCCCAGCACGAACTCGCGCGCATCGAGCGCAACAACCTGCTGGAACAACTGCAGAAGCAGGCAATGATCGAGGTGTCCCGCGCGGTGGGTGCACACACCCGGATGCTCGCAACGCTGTGGACCGAAGGCGCGACGCAGCTGCGCAACCCGGACCGCGCCGAACGGGAAGCCGCGATGAACGCGCTCTTCGGGCAGATCAGCCAGGTGGTGAGCGACGTTTCGGTCGAGCTCGACAACGCCCACCTGCTCAGCCAGGACGACCGCCTGCAGGATGCGCTCAACCGGGTCAACGACGCGGTGCTGATGGCGATCCAGGTCGCCGAGGATCTGCACGCCGATGTGGTCGAGGGCCGGACCCCGGAGACCAACCCCATCCCGGCCGTCCAGCATCTCCTGCACGAGCGGGCCACCGCCGCGCGGCGGCTGGCCTGGTCGCTGCTGCGGACCGGGCTGGAAGGCAGCGCCGGTCCGGCCGTCGACCCGGTCATCGACCCGTCGGTCTGAGCGCCGATCCTCGGCCCTCAGCGGAAGTCTCGCGACCGCGAGCCGACCCTCAGCTCGACCGGCCCCATCCGGTCGGCGATCACGGTGACCGCACCACTGGCGTTCTGCACGATGCCGCGGACCACCAGCGCCGGTGCCGTCTGCGCCAGCTTGCGGTAGCGCGCCCACACCCCCGGTGCACACAGCACATTGACCATCCCGGTCTCGTCTTCCAGGTTCATGAACGTCACCCCCTGCGCGGTCGCCGGGCGCTGGCGGTGAGTCACCGCCCCGGCAACCAGGATTCGGGTCCCGTCGACGACCTCCAGCAACTTGTCGGCGGGAATCACGCCGAGGGCGTCGAGGTCGGCGCGCAGGTACTGGGTGGGGTAACTGTCCGGTGAGACACCGGTGGCCCACACATCAGCGGCCGACAGCTCCAGCGCACTCATCCCGGGTAGCGGCGGCACGTGCGAGGAAGAGCCCACCCCCGGCAGCCGGTCTGGCCGCTGGGTGGCCGCCGCACCTGCCGCCCACAGCGCCTCGCGCCTGCTGATCCCGAAACAACCCAGCGCACCGGCGGTGGCCAGCGCCTCGGTCTGCGGCACCGACAGCTGCACCCGGTTGGTCAGGTCGATCAGGGTGGTGAACGGCCCGTTGGCATCTCGCTCATCGACCAACCGCCCCGCCAACTCGTCACCGATGTGGCGGACACTGCCCAGCCCCAACCGCACGTCCATGCCGAGGTTCTCGCACGTCGCGTAGGCCAGGGATGCGTTGACGTCAGGGCCGTGCACCATCACCCCGTGCCGACGGGCGTCGGCAACCAGGGACTGCGGCGAGTAGAACCCCATCGGCTGAGCCCGCAGCAGAGCCGCGCAGAACGCCGCCGGATGGTGCAGCTTGAACCACGAGGAATAGAAGACGAGCGACGCGAAACTCAACGAATGGCTTTCCGGGAAGCCGAAATTGGCGAACGCTTCCAGCTTCTCGTAGATCTGCTCGGCCACGTCGCCGGTGATCCCGTGAAGCTCCCGCATGCCGTCGTAGAACCGGCCGCGTAGCCGCCGCATCTTCTCGGTGGAGCGTTTGGAACCCATCGCCCGGCGCAGCTGGTCGGCCTCGGCCGCGGTGAAACCCGCACAGTCGACTGCCAATTGCATGAGCTGCTCCTGGAACAACGGGATGCCCAGCGTCTTGCGCAGCGCGGACTCCATCGACGGATGGTCGTAGGTGACGGGCTCCATACCGTTGCGGCGACGGATGTACGGATGCACCGAGCCACCCTGGATCGGGCCCGGCCGGATCAGCGCCACCTCGACCACCAGGTCGTAGAACTCCCGCGGCTTGAGCCGGGGCAGGGTGGCCATCTGCGCGCGGGACTCGACCTGGAACACCCCTACCGAGTCGGCCTTCTGCAACATCTCGTAGACCGCCGGTTCGGACAGATCCAGCTTGGCCAGGTCGACGACGATGCCCTTGTGCTCGGCCAACAGGTCGATGGCGTAGTGCAGCGCCGAGAGCATGCCGAGGCCGAGCAGATCGAACTTCACCAAACCTATTGCCGCACAGTCATCCTTGTCCCACTGCAACACGCTGCGGTTGGCCATGCGGGCCCACTCCACCGGGCACACGTCGGCGATCGGGCGGTCACAGATCACCATGCCGCCCGAGTGGATGCCGAGGTGCCGGGGCAGATTGGCGATCTGGGTGGCCAGCTCGATCACCGGTTGCGGGATGTCTTCCGCCTCCGGCGAGTCCGGACGCCCGTTCCACCGGCTGAGTTGCTTGCTCCAGGCGTCCTGCTGACCCTGGGAAAAGCCCAACGCCCTGGCCATGTCGCGGACCGCACTGCGTCCGCGGTAGGTGATGACGTTGGCG
The DNA here is from genome assembly GCF_058536225.1 of Mycolicibacterium arcueilense. NCBI lineage: Bacteria > Bacillati > Actinomycetota > Actinomycetes > Mycobacteriales > Mycobacteriaceae > Mycobacterium > Mycolicibacterium arcueilense. The sequence continues at coordinate 561,171 of NZ_JBZTYL010000007.1, read as the reverse complement.
ACCTGGGCGGCGTAGTCACGGCCGTAACGCTCGTAGACGTACTGGATAACGTTCTCGCGCAAGTCCGATTCGATATCGATGTCGATATCGGGCGGCCCGTCGCGAGCCGGAGACAGAAACCGTTCGAACAGCAGCTCGTTGGCGATCGGGTCGACGTTGGTGACCTTGAGCGCGTAGCAGACCGCCGAGTTGGCCGCCGATCCCCTACCCTGACACAGGATGTCGTTGTCCCGGCAGAACCGGGTGATGTCGTGCACCACCAGGAAATAGCCGGGAAACTTCAACTGCTCGATAATGCGCAACTCGTGTTCTATCTGCGCATAGGCCTTTTTCGCGCTGTCGACGGGCCCGTAGCGTTCGGCCGCTCCCGCCATGACCAGATGCCGCAGCCAACTGTCCTCGGTATGCCCGGCCGGGATGTCGAACGGCGGCAGCTGCGGAGCGATGAGCGCCAGGCCGAAGGCACACTGCTCACCGAGATCGGCTGCGGCCGAAACGATATCAGTACCGAACCGCTGGGCCATCTCCTCCCCCGAACGCAGGTGGGACCCGCCGAGCGGGGCCAGCCAGCCCGCCGCGGTGTCCATCGAGTTGCGGGCCCGGATCGCCGCCATCGCCATGGCCAGCCGGCCCCGGTCGGGTGCCGCGAAGTGCGCACCGGTGGTGGCCACCACCGGTATCCCGAACCTCGACGCCAGCCCGGCCAGGACGGCATTGCGTTCGTCGTCACACGGATGGCCATGATGGGTGAGTTCGATGCTGACCCGGTCGACCCCGAACCGGTCCACCAGATCCGCCAGCGCAGCGGCGGCAGCGTCCGGACCACCTTCCGAGAGCGCCTGGCGGACATGACCTTTGCGACAGCCCGTGAGAATGTGCCAGTGCCCACCGGCAGCCTCGGTGAGCCCGTCGAAGTCGTAGCGCGGCTTACCCTTCTCGCCACCGGCCAGGTGCGCCTTGGCGATCTCGCGAGACAACCGCCGATACCCCTCCGGCCCGCGGGCCAGCACCAGCAGATGCGGACCGGGCGGGTCCGGATCCTCGGTACGGGGAACGTTCCCCAGCGACAGCTCCGCGCCGAACACCGTGGCCACGTCCAGTTCCCGGGCCGCCTCGGCGAACCGGACCACTCCGTAGAGCCCGTCGTGATCGGTCAGCGCGATCGCCCGCAGGTTCAGCCGGGCCGCCTCCTCGACCAACTCCTCCGGCGTACTCACACCGTCGAGGAAGCTGTAGGCGCTGTGCGTGTGCAGCTCGGCGTACGGCACTGAGCCGGGTGTGCGGGAAACCTCGGGTGGCTGATAGCTACCGCGTTTGCGCGACCAGGCCGGGCTGTCCCCGCCGTCGCCGACGGGCTCCAATGGCAGGCCGGAACGGCGGGGCTTGCCGGTAAGCACCCGCTCCATCTCCGACCAGCTCGGCGGCCCGTTATGCCAACCCACCTCGCCAGTATATCGAACGTCTGTTCGATATCTCATGGGTGTGCGGCAACGGGTGTAGCCCGATACAACCCAAGAGATGCCGATCACGTCGTCGCCCCCTACGATGCCTCTGGGCTGGGGATCGGCTGTGAAAGGACGGCAATGGCGTCAACGAAATACATCGGCTACGTCGGTGGTGTCGCGGTGGCGGCGGGAGTCGGCGCGGCGATCGCCGTGGCCGGCCAGGGCACTGCTCACGCTGATTCGACGGATGGTGCCTCCAAGGAGTCGACCGGCAGCACATCCCAGCACGTCAACGCCGGACCCAAGCGCGGTATCGCCAAGGCCGGCGAGGTCAAGCGCCCTAAGCCGTTGTCCAAGGTCCCGTTGTCCAAGGTCAAAGAAAGCGTCAGGGACAACCTCGAGAAGCGCGCCGGCAAGATCGAGAAAGCCGCTGCCCAGGTCACTGACACCGTCAAGTCCGCCAAACCGGTGGCCGCCGCGCCCAAACCGAAGCCCACTGCCGAGGAGTTCGAGGCCGGCGAGGTCGCCAAGCTCAAGGACCTGTTCTCCCCCAAGCAGGCCGCAGCTCCCAAGCCGGCGCCCGTGGTGGAGGAAAAGCCGGATACCGAAACAGTCGCGCAGCCGACGAGCAAAACCTCGGTCGCCCCGAAGGTCGCCGCGGTCCAGGACCAGGCAGCTACGCCGTGGGACCCCAACCCGCTGCGCGACAATGATCCCGAACCGAAAGGCATTCCCCCCGAGATCCTGAATCTGCGGGATGCGTTGATGGGCGCCGCGCCGAACGAGCTCAAACCGCTTGTGCGCGAGGCGACCGAGCAGATCTACCGGGGCACCCAGATCGTGCCGTGGGTGAATGCGGTGATCCCGATCAGCAAGATTCTGCCCAGCCTGGCACCGGCGCTGGGTGACGATCCGGCCGCGCGGGATGCCCGGCAGACCATCATCAACGAGCTGATCAAGACCACGCCGCCGGGTTCGGCGGTGTACTACGGCTACGACATCATCGCCGACTTGATCAACCTGGAGGAGCCCGGCGCCGAACTCAAGGTCCAGGCCGTGACCACGGTCTGGGATCTCCTCGATCCATTCGAGCTGGCACACAACAAGGGCAACTCCGGCATCGGCGGCGCGGCCGGCTGAGCCACACCTTCACCGCGCCCGGGTGGGCCCTACTCCACGAGTGAAGGCGTGTCGTACCGCAGGGTTTCGCCCCGGAAGAACTCTGGACTGCGAGACCGCCAGACCATCATCAGCACGGCACCGAGGATCAGCACGCCGAAGCCGATGAAGAACACCAGGCCGATGCCGCCGATCGCCGCGCCGCTGGCGTTCTCCGGGTCCATGCTCTCCTTGATCGAGATCACGAACACCGCGGCCAGCACGATTCCGCCGAGCAGCGGGAACAGGAACTTGAACACCATGTTGTGGGCGTTGTCGAACAGCTCACGGCGGAAGTACCAGACACATGCAAACGCGGTGATGCCGTAGTACCAGCAGATCATGATGCCAAGGGCGGCAATGGTATCCAGCAGCGCACTCTCCGAGAGCAGGCTCACCACGGTGTAGAACACCCCGGTGACCACCCCGGCGGTGACGGTCGCGAACACCGGCACCAGATAGCGCGGGCTGACCTCGGCGAAACGCGGCGGGAACGCCTTGTAGGCGCCCATCGCCAGCATCGCCCGTGCGGCGGGCAGGAACGTGGTCTGCAGGCTGGCCACCGACGAAGCCAGGATCGCCAGGAACAGCAGCGGCCCGGCATAGGTACCGAGCACCGGATCCGCCAACGCGGCGAACACGTTTTCGGCATTGTCCGGATTGCCCAGCCCGAGATCGGTTTCCCCGACGCCGGCATACATCATGACCGCGACAGCGATCAGCAGATACGTCGCCAGGATGGACAGGACGCACAGCAGCCCGGCCCGGCCCGGCACCTTCGTCGGATCTTTGGACTCCTCCCCCAGGGTCAGGCAGGTGTCCCAACCCCAGAAGGCGAAGATCGACCCTGTTACCCCAACCACGAAGGCGCTCAACGCAAGTCCGTTGAACGGATTGAACCAGTCCAGGTCGAACGACAGCCCGGCCGGCGCATCGCCGCGGCTCACGTGCACGAACGCCATCACCGCGAACGCCAGCAGCACCACCATCTGGAATCCGACCAGTACGTACTGCACGCGTTCACTGGTGGTGATGCCACGACTGGCGACCAGAGTCGCGATGACCAGGAACACCAGCGTGGTGATGATGTTGATGGCCTTGTTGTCGGCGAGCTCGGCGATCGACGGGTGGTTGGTGATCCGAGCGATGAACAGATAGAAGAACTCCACCGCGATGGCGGCGAGGTTGGACAGCACGATGATGGACGCGACCACCATGCCCCACCCACACATCCAGCCGACATACGGGCCGAATGCCTTGGTGGACCACGTGAACGACGCCCCGCAGTCGGGTGCGCGCGAGTTCAGCTCACGATAGGCGTAGGCGGTCAGGAACATCGGGATGAACCCGGCGATGAAGATCGCGGGCATCTTGAGTCCGACGGCCGCGACGATCAACCCGATGCTCGCGGTCAGCGTGTATCCGGGTGCCACACATGAGATGCCGAGGATCGCACCGGAGAAGGTGCCGACCTTGCCCGCGGCCAGACCCTTGGAGACCAGCCCGGCAGAGTGCTCGGCGGCTTCGAGCTTCTGATGCGACGCGGATTCCGATGCGGACTCGGTCATGAGTGATCCTCGCCGTCTTTCAGTTCATCCCGGGGCACAACCACCATGGGCACGTCCAACACCCGCAACATCTTGGCCGCCGTGGAACCGAGGAAGATCCGTCGCGGCGCGCTGAGCCGACTGGATCCGACCATGATGATGTCGCCGTCATCCCACCCCAACTGTTCGACGGCGGCCTCGACGCTGGGCCCGGTCACGATGGTCGAGGACACCGGAAAATCCGCAGGCAGTTCATTTCTGGCGGCCTCCAAAGTCCGTTCGGCGTGCGCGAGCGCGTGGGCTCGCACGGCTTCACTGTCGCCGCGCAGCGAGCCGAAGGTCGGATCGAGCGCAACCAGCGACACCAACCGCAGCGGGATATCCGCGGCCCGGCTGGCCCGTACCGCGGTGGCGAGCAACAGATCCGAACCTTGACGCTGACCGATGGCACACGTGATCTCATGCACCCGTTCGATCTTCGAATCGCGCGTTCCGCGGGGTGCCACCGCAACCGGCACCGGCGAGGCGTGCAACAACTCGTTGACCACCGACCCCAGCGAGTAGCTGCCGACCAACCCGCCACCTGCACCGCCGACCACGATCGCGATCGCCTGGAGACGCAGTGCTTCGCGGATCAGACCGTCGGTGAACGACTCGTCGAAGCTCAGATGCGTGTGCGCCACAACGTCGTCGGGCACCAGGCCCAGGGCATCGTCCAGCCAACCCTGCGCCTGCTCGGCCAGGACTTCCTCGTAGCCGCCCTTGGGAACGGTGCCCGGCGGCGCGTTGTCGGGTGGCAGCACGATGCAGACGTGGACCTCGGCGGCCAGCGTTCGGGCGAACCGAACTGCCAACGCCAGCGCGTCGGCGCCACCGGGAGTGGCCAGATACCCAACGACCAGGTTCACCTGCGTCATCTGCCACCGCCCATCCCCGCACCGCCGTGCGACCTCAGTGGTTCGATCCTGTCAATCCACCACGCGGTGTGCAGCCGCTTCTACGAAATTGCCGCGCCTGCCAGATCAGTCGGAATACTCGGCGACACCGTCCTCCAGCACGAGCCGGGCATCGGCACCGTCGGGCCCGGCGGCCTCGGTACGGAACACGGCCCGCCCCGGTTCGGTGCGCCAGATCGACGTCGTCAACGTCTCCCCCGGGAACACCGGAGAGCTGAACCGCGCTGCCACGGCATGGACCTTCGTGGCGTCGCCGCCACCGAGTTCGGCGACCAGCGCCCGCCCGGCCACCCCGTAGGTGCACAGACCGTGCAGGATCGGCTTCGGGAACCCGGCCAGATTCTTCGCGAACCACGGATCGCTGTGCAGCGGGTTGCGGTCCCCAGAGAGTCGATAGATCAGCGCCTGATCCTCGCGGGTGGGCAACGCCACCTGGGCGTCCGCGTCGCGATCGGGAATCTGCGGCGCCACGGGACGTTGCCCCTGCTGCCCACCGAACCCGCCTTCACCCCGAATCACCACGGTGGTAAGGGTTTCCGCGACGACCTCGCCGCTGGCCGGATCGGTGCCGATGCCCTTGAGCATGACCACCGCGTTCTTACCCTCACCCTTGTCCTGGATGTCGACGACCTCGGAGACCACACTGAGCTTCCCGGCCGGGGGCAGTGGCCGGTGCAGCCGGATCTCCTGGGAGCCGTGCAGAAGCATGCCGAAGTTGAACGTGCCGATCTTGAGTGCTGCAGGGAAAGCCGAGCAGGCGATCACCGCATAGGTCGGCAACACCTGCTGTTCGATCTCGTGACTGTTCTCGGTGGTGAAGGCGAGGTCGTCGGTACCCGCGCCCACGCCGATGGCGTACAGCAGGGTGTCGCGGTCGGTCCAGTCGAACGGAATCGGATCGGTTGTCTCGCCAATGGCGTCCGGATTGAGGGGCATGCGTGCCGACGATAGCGGTTCAGTGGCCGAGTTGACCGGCCTTGTTGACTGTAGGTTCTCAATCCGCGTGTCATCTCAGGACCCCCTGACCGGCGGTAACGCGAGTTATCTCACGTCGTGTCATCCAGGTTTTGTCTCAAGTTCGTGTCATTTTTTCGGGCGGACCCGATGGCAGGACTCCGGTCAGTCCGATCGGTTTTCCGCGAGGCGCCACTGGGCCAACCGTGCCGGCAGGTCACGTGACGGGGCTGGATCCGTCGCGCAAGTCGCAACGTTTCGCTCCGAGGGGTTCTTCCAGGCAGATACGGCCGCGCTGAGACCATGGGCGACCTGCATGAATGGCTGCCCACGAGCCAGCGTAGGAGACACGTCGCAATCACCTTCGATGGTTTGGATCACTCCACTCGGCAACTAACCCGGGCCTTGTCAGATACACAGTTCAGCTGACCGTCCCAGATATCTTGAATACATGACGTTTCAGCGCATCATTGCGCCGTTCAAGAGTTCACTTCCGCAGGTTGAGATAGTCCCCCGCCAAAAGATACTGGTGAACGGATATCCCAATCCGATTTTCAAACGAAAGCGGCAAGGCTTTCAGGTCGCCGCGATAGGAATGTCCGTCGCAAGTGTGTCATTCCTTGTTTGCATCGTCGCATTGTGGGTAGAGACGCACTTTAATCTCGCGATTCATTGGCCACATCTACTTGCATTGGGCACGTCAGGCCTAGCAGCTCTGATATCTTTTGTGTCCATTCTGGCGGTCAGCATACGTCCGGAGACGTCCGGCGGAATCGCATCTAAAGACGAGGACGTATCGTGACGGTCGGACAGGTCGCCGGCGCGGTCGGGATCTGGCTGCTGATGTGCGTCTTCACCGTTTGGATATTGGCCGCTTACCACCGTTATGCGGGCGCTGAACTTCGTCTCAACGGGCTGTACCGAGCGGCCGTTACTGATGCAATCACCAAGTCGTCAGGATGGGATCAAGGTTGCGCGGAGTTCAAACCGGACGCTTTCCTGTTGCTGACAGAATCCGAACGAAGCGACCTGCGAAAGGTGCGCGTTCCATTGACGCGCTGGCTAGGCACCGCGAAGCTCTCTGAACTTGACTCTCAGTCCGCAGCGGACTTCGAGGCCTTGGCGCGAGAGCGTATGGAAAAATTTGAAGACCGCTTCACACTGATGATGCTGCTGCCCGGCCAGATATTTTCAGTAGTGACGGTACCATTGATAATTAGATTGGCCACGTCAGCAGAGCCCGAGTTATTAGTGACTATGGGACTGTCAATCACCGGCATAGCCATTATGGCTGTAGTTGTGTTTGGATTGCAGTGTCGACGGGTAGCGAACGTGGTCAGAGAGCAGGTCAAGTTATTCGCTGACCGGAAAGAAGAAGCTCAGCTGGCAGAACGGGCCGTTGAACAATCCGAAGCCGACACGCCACCGCCGAAGCGAGCTACCAATCTCCGCCGATGGACTCACAGCCGAAAATGGGTCCACCGCATCGTGATCCGAGGGATTGACGCGACCGAACGTTAAGGGATACGCGCTGTTGGTGGTGTCGCTGAATCGAACTCCTCAGGGACGCTTCCCTACCGCTCACCTCGCTACTCGTATCCGCACTCGCCAGTGAGCTACTACCGGGCCTCCAGCCTCGCCTGCGCCATGCGTTTTCGACGGCCCGGAAGGGATGCAGGTGCGATCCCGGACCGTCGAGAACGCGCGCATCGTGGTCACCACGGACACGGCCACGCTCGCTGCCGTGAACAACGGCGCCCGGACAGTGGCGGATGCGATCGCAGAAGGGGCACATTCTTCGGTGTCGACAAAACCCTGCTGGTTCCGGAATTCGGCGCTGAGTTCACCGACATCACCTCCAGCGACCTCACAACCATCGAGCAGATGACCGGGCTGGAGAATCTCGGGCCAGCCCAGCGCGTCGCCATATTCCGGATGAATGTCACTCCGAAACTCCGGATCTATCTGCGCCAGGATGGCATCTGGACGGCCCCTGCGCACATCAAGGCGCCAAAGCTGTTGCGCAGTATCGGTGTTCCCGCGCCGTTCTCGATCGACACCGACGTTCCGTTGCCGGACAGTGTGCTGCTGGAGTACCTCGTCACAGGCAAGGCATCCACCGCGCTGGGCCGCAACTTCTTGCGCAGGGTGCGGGATCGCTTCTTAGACAACCACAGCTGGTTCGACTCCCAAACGACGGTCACCGAACGTTCCGGGGAGATCGCAGATGCCTTTGCAGACACCCGCCGCGTCGTACGTGGCAGCAGTTCCGCACTCTGATCTAGCAACAGCGCAAGACTGCTCTGCGACGGGCGGGGGGCGCGTGAGTGGTACGAGTACGCAGCACAATCCGGCACTTAAAACCACTTACATGCCGATGCAGGCGATCATCTGCGACCAGATGGGCGAGTCCACCCTCTATAGTCACTGGCTGCAAAATGCCGCCGACCCTCGCGATCCTGCCGCTTGGTGGGCGCAGGGCAGATCGCCGAAGTGAAAGACTGCGACGCCGGCAGGGCCTCTGGCGACAATCGGACCGTGTGAGACAGCTTGACGTCCGTACCTAATTGCGGCAAGTGTGCGGCGGTGCGGATTTGAGGGCACCGCCGCGCCCCTAACCCTTACCCTTTTCGGCGGCGCGCGCCTGGAGCTTGCGGAACTCGTCTTCGTCAATCGCACGGTCGTAGCCGTGCTGCCGCTGCTCGAACTCGCTGTTCATCTGGACGTAGCGCTTGCGCAGGACGGCGCCCGCCGCCTCAAGATCGTCACCTTCGGTGAGGATCTTGTCGTCGGCGGCGTCTTCAGCTTCCCGCTTGTTCTTCGCTGCGAGGATGTCATTGACGTTCTGGAATTCCCTGCCTGGTGTCCTCTGCACTCTCGGTGTCTTGTGCTGTGCTTGTACACAACGCAGGAGAACGGCCACGGCGATGGCTAAGTTCCTCGCGACGGCATCCACTCCGTGGTAGCGGTCATCCTTAATAATTGCGGTGTGGACGTACGTACTGCCTTTTGCAGCTCGGCGAACAGCGATTGATCAAGGTCGGCCACTTTGAGGAGCAAGTCGGCGGCCAGCGCAAATTTCCGGAGCTCATCGTCGTCGAGGTAGGACACCTCAACGAGGCTCGGACCCTCTCCTAACGGACACGGTGGCGCCATCGAGCCGTACGCAAATCCGCGACCTTGCACCGCATCAAAGACCTCTCTCGGCTGCCAGTTGGTCTCATCGACTGCGCGAACTGACGTCCGGATAAGTGAACAGGCAGAATTGCCTTTTGCGAAGTCCACCGGAGCGGGCGGGCGCACGAGATCCCGTTGCCCTTCCGCCGCATCAACCCTCGCACCACTCACCGTCGAGGATCGGCTCACACCGCCAGTGTTCCCGCACAGTTCTGAGTCGCAGCGCTTTCGACCGGCTCTAAGGTGGGCGCATGCCCCTCCAGCTCCACCAAGTTGTCGACGGCATGCTGCTGACTATCAGCAGGCCGAACTCAGGTAAGCAGAACGCAGTGCGTTCTGCCTCGCCGATGAATGAGGCGTCAGTACGGCGCGAAGGTTGCCAACGTGACGGCATTTGAAATCGCGACCGTAGTTGTCGGCGCGGTGGCCGCACTGGGCGTCGGCGCAATCGCAGCCGCGGTAATCACAGCTGTCGCCACTAATCGCCGCGAACGAGGCGCGTGGCTACGCGAGCTGCAGATCAATGCCAACCGCGACTTCTACGCCGCCGCGCAGGATATCGTCACCTACGTCGTGACCGGAAGTGCAGACGAACCGCTCATCGACCCCAACGCGCCGCCGAGCGGCGCGCCCGATGCGATAGCGATACGCGCAACCAATCTGACTCAGAGACACCTCGAAATGATGCCGGTCAGTGAGCAGAGAACGGTCGACTTGGCGACAACTGTCGTACAAGCGCTGCCCTGTCTTGCCTACCAAGGGGTACCGCTTCCGGGGGCGGCCACGATCGCCGCGCTAAGCCAGCGGCGACTCGCCATAGGAGCAATGACCCTGCTCATGGTGGACTTGACAGGCGTCATGCGCCAAGATGTCGGATTATCGGGCTGGCGCGAACGCCGCCAGTTCACCAAGCAGAAAAAGAGTTCCCAGCCCGTCTACGCGGCCATGATTTTGAGTATCGTTGATCGACCTCATCCGCCTGAGGACCTAGGGAAACTGCTGTGGGAGTGGCAGGTTCAGGACTTGTCTGCCAGCACTGTGCCCGACACCATCGCAGGCTACTACGTCGAGGCGAAGCGCATTCCGTTGAAGCATCCCAAAGGATTTGAACCGCAAGCCTGCGCCCAAAAGCCACGAGACGGTAGTTGGCGGTTCGCCATTGTGCGAGGGCTGCCGACCGCAGTCGAGTCTGAAATCATCAAGGACATGGTCAGGTTGGTGACCGGGCACCACAACGCATTCAGACCCAAACACACCGGTCAGTGGCTTTCGCTGCCTGACGGTGGCCGCGGATATGTGTGGCCGAGCGTAGGCGGATAGCCCAAATGTGCGAATCCCGCCGGCGACGCGTGCCCAGAGGCCACAAGTGGTCCACGTTCGGTCACCGCAATGGGCAGGATCCAATGGTGCCCAGATCTGGACGCACCAGCACAAGCTGGTCAGATGGAACAGCACAGCCCGGATGCCGCCGCCACCGCTGAACTGGGCTGTGTGGGTCCCCAATCGCATTCGCATGCCACGCGGCTTTCGTTCCCTGTTCAACAACTGACGCGCCCTGTGGCGGCAGTTCGCATAGAAACAGGTCTGGGGCGACTACCTGTCACGCACCACAACCCGGCGGACACAGACCGGACAGAATCTGTGGCGTGAGCTGCTCACGCGGATTCGTGCCGATCACGCCAGCCGACCTCTGCGAGCCATCAGAGCACCGTTTGCCGCGTTCCTGCTGCGCACCATCTACTCCGAAGACAACGAAGGGGACCCCAGCGAACTCACCAATCTCACGCCGCCAACGCAATGTCTATGAGGCCAGCCTCCCAGGCGGCACGCCCGGCGGGCAACCGGGAGTGCAGCACCGTCGACATGTTTCATTGCCACCACGAGTTGTTTGTTGCTTGCGAACTGGGACTTGCCTGAAAGAGCTTCATAATTCACGCTCCGCAGACATGCTGGCCGCGGTGTCTATCATTAGGCGAGCCGGGTCTCTACAACTTCGGATACTGTTGGGGCGCTGGCTAAGTCTGCGAGTTTGGCTCGACCGGTCCGTGCGATCAGGGACTCACTCTGTCAGCTCACAACTTCAGGCGGCTGTGTTGTGTACGGACGACGGCACGAACCGCCACAACGATCGGGATGGCTAGCTGAGAATTCACCTCGACTTCACCGACGAAACCCCAAGAATATTGACTTGACCGCTCATGGGCAAAATCTGATGGAATCACCTTTGCCCGAAGATAACTCAGACCGAAGTCAGGAGCGCAATGAGCGCACCCAGCGACCTTGAAGCTGAAAGTCCAGCAGCGCTAACGACGATCAGCGACGCCTACATTCGCGAATCCTGTCTGGGTGTCGCGGGCTTGATCAACGATCTTGTCCAATGGGGTGCATATGAACCTCACGGCGATCCCGCTGCTATCGATTCAACCTACGCATCGTTGATTTTCCCGGCGCCGCTGTCATATTCGCACCAACTAATCAGGTATTACCTTGAAGGGGTGCGCGACGGGCTCATCGCGTTGTCGCGAGTGTTCACGCAGGACATCACCGTCCATGTTCCAACAGCTGTTCTTAGTCGTCAGGTAATTGAATACAGCGCGAGCGCTCACTATCTTTCCGATCCGGACGACACTCCTGAGATGCGGCTCGCCAAGATGCTGAGCATCTATAAGCCGTCGTTGGTCAAGCGCACGCTCAAGGCACCACAGGTGCACGGCCTCTACAGCGCGGCGAACAGATTGTTGAACGACTGGCAAAGCACTACGTCGCTGCCTTCGGCGACTCCCCCGTTCGGCAGTATCACCGACGCTGTTGCGGTGTTGCTCAGCAGTTTCGCCGAAAGGAAAGTGTCGGAAGGGTCGTATCGGCGGTTATGCGGGTTCGCCCACGCGTCGCCGCGAGACATCACCGAACTGTATGAACTCACTTGGCGGGAATCGGCACAGATGAACGCTGTGCGCTACGCCGAAGCTGTCGGCGACATCGCTGTGGGCTTACGCAGCGTATGCGCCGCCACACTCAGGGTGTATCGCCTGCGTGTGCCACCGTCAGAGTTGGACCACAAACTCCTCGGCATCAGAATCCAACACTTTGGCCTCGTCATCGACGAGATCACCGCACGACTCGGCGCATTCTGGAAAACCGTGCCACAACTGATGGAACAGGCATACGCGTCACGGGGAATGGAGTCGCCGCGACTGGAGGACCTGTTCGATGATATGTCCGACGATGGCGAGGACGAGACCGATTGAGGACCGCTCCGGAGCAAGTTGGCAGCGGCGCCATGTGGAACCAAGGAAGACGAAACCTATGAATTTGGACCGACTCTCACATGAGGCTTTTCCGACCCAGATGGCCTGTGACAGGGCAATGTCAGTGAAGGAAGGGATGGTGTTGGCGACAAGAAGCCGCCGCATCTCGTCACCCGGAGCGAAAAGCCCTGTCTAGGAAAATATTTGATGAGAGCTGCATCGACCGTATCGGGGGCGAGAAATGACCTACAGTGAGCTGGCGAAGAGGTTGCAGGCACTACTTGCAGGGGATCCGGCCGCATTGCGGCACGTCGAGGCCATGACTGATGTCGTGGACTTTCCGACGACACCGCTGCTGCAAACACATCTGCTACCACCCGAATTGGACTCGTTGGCGGTGCTAGTCGTCGACCTCAACGACCCCGACCAGCACCGCGCACTGGCGACCCTCGGCGCGTTCGAGAACTTGGGTATCCCGCGACGCCGGGACCTCATCGATGGAACGGCCCTCGCCCTCGCCCCGCCAGGCTGGAGCTATTTCCTGTGGCCGTGGCAGGTCGCTATTCTCGCTGGCAAGCATCCGCGAACACACGCCGCACGCAAACTGTTGTTCACCGAGCTCTTATGCCCCCGCCCCTGGTATGACCAACTCGCCCACGGCCAGACCGGGGCAATGGGCCTGTTCATCGGCAACTTCTTCAACCAAGACGTGTCCGCACAAGCGATTGTCGACCACATGAGGGCAGGTGAACTGCTCGCCTGTGTCGTCCCAGGGCTCACCTCGGAAGGCAAACTCCGCTGAACCACGCCGCTAGTCAGCACCGGAATAGGGACACGCAATGATGGACTATGACCGGGCGTTCTTCGCCCGGAATCTACGACCGGAATTCCTCGCCACCGCGGCGGGACAACAGACCCTCGAATGGGTCGATTACCGCGACCACATCTGGGCCGCTGCGCTCACGGGCGAGCGCATTGAGCGCCGAAACTTTGATCCCTCACTGCTGATCGCCCTCGACACCGAGCTCAACTACACCAGCAAGCAAGCCGGCGACGCGCTTGGCAAGGTCAACCCTCGCACCGTGGGAGCATTTGGCATCTTCGACGACCTCGTGAGCGCCGCTAGCTGGGGCGAGGATTTGCGGGCGGGCGGACTGGGCCAGCCGATTTGGGCGGCAGGCGCAGCCGGGGCTGGGACCGCAGCACCCGGCGGGTACTTGGCGCGATACTTGCGTTGCTACGCCCAATGGCGGGCAACATCATTGCTGTCCGACCTGATGGAAGTGCCCGACGAATCCGGCTCCCTTACCGTCATGATTGAGGCGCTCTCCGCTCGCCTCCTCCCATCGCGCGCCAGTTTCTGGTGGGCATCGCGCGAACTGGCACAACTGATCGCCCGACACACACCCAATGGCGTTCTGCCACAACAAGCGGTCAACGAGTTGGCCGACTACGTCGACACCACCGCCCAACAAGCCCACTGGTGGGACGGCAATTGCGGCGCCGTGCCCCTCTCACCGGCCGCGCGTGCCGTTGCCCAACTGTGCTCGTATCCGTGTGGATCGCAAGCCGAAAAGCCGTTCGACGACATCATGGTCAAACGCGATATCGAGGTGCACCCGTTCATCGACGTCGACGGGGTGATCATCCCGGCCGCGCTACAGCACATCTTCGAGTCCTACCACGTGGCGATCTTTGATGCCCTGCGCCGAACACACGGGAACAATGTCGACACCTCCGAGCTGTTCGAGCTCGTCTGCCGAGACACGCTAGCCCGGCTTTTCACGACATCGACCAGGCTCTTTCCCGACCGGATGCACGTCTACAACCGCGCCGGAAAACAAGTTGGGGAAACCGATTTCGCGATCGCCCATGGCCCGGTCCTGCTGCTCGGGGAAGTGAAGTCGAAAGCGGCACCCGGGCAGGTCCTCATGAATGGCAAGCGGTTCAACGACCAAATCACCGAGACGATCGAACAACTCGATACAGTCATCGACAACCTCGCCAACCACGAGGGGACCCTGGTGTCCAACGGCCACACCGTCGACACCACCGGAATCAGCACATACCTCGGGTTCGCTGTCGTGCTCCACGACTACGGCGGCGGCATATGGAACTCAGCCGTGCTGCACCAGGCACGCAAGGGCCGGCCCGGATTCGCGATCCTGCGCGCAACCGACCTGATGTTGCTGGCTCACACGCTGCGCGACATGAGCGAGTTCATCGAATACCTGAAATTCCGGCAAGAATTCATCGACCACACCGGGATGTCGACCGACGAAATCGACATCCTCGCAACTTTTCTGGAGGACTCCCGCCGGTTTCGGCACCGACTCAGCAACACCGCCGACATCACTGGCCTGACAACCCTGCTACGGCCGCGGGATGTGGACAAGACACTGCTGAACTCCCCCACGCCACCAGCAAGTTCGGGGCAGTGGCGGGCAACGGTAGCCAACCTCCCCAAAGTGGGCGGTTGACTTCTCCAAAGGCGCTTCGGTCACTCGTCGACGATCCCGTCACTATCGCCGAGCGACCATGCTCGCCGGGAAACATTTCAGGTTCGTTGCCTTAGCCCGCAGCGCCCTCGCCTGTGGATTCGTCTGAAGGCTGCATCGCCGAATGTCGATCGGCCAACTGACCCAGCCCGGCATGAAAGGGTAAGTCCACAAGGCGTTCAAGCGGTAGCGCGACTTGCTCACCTCCAACCTGACGTAGGCAGCGCAGGCTTACCAGCAGTAGGCCTCGGTGTTCGGCGGTGAACAGATGCGCGAACGCTGGCGCCTTCCATGCCGATCCGCCCAGGATTGCTTCAAAACAGGCCAATTCGGCGGTCTGGAGAAGTTCACGGGCCACCACTGGGTTCGCGCGAAGGCGGGCCACGAAATCCATGTAATCATCGATGTACGGTGGCGGCTGGGCTATCGCGTCGCGTAGAGACGGGACATCGATGCGTATCGCGTCAGCACCAGCAGCCGTGTAGGCGCGGTGTGTTTTTTCTTGATAGTAACGGACAAGCGAGTCAGCCCGCTCCAGCAGTGGCAACAGGAAAACGTCGTTTTCATCACCGGTCGTCAGCGCCCGTATTCGACGCGCCCGCAATTCGGTTTGCCCAAGCGAATCGATTTGGCCGGCATCTCTGGTAGCTGCCAGGATCAGCGCGAGCAGCGCGTGACCGGCCAGCACCTGAGAAGCGGGTTCGGGTAGAACGCCTTGCAGTTCGGATGCCCGTCCGAGTTGTGCCACTGCTGACAGCAATGCCGGAGCGTCGGACAGGACTCCATGGCCCCGCAAGAATCGCGTTAAATCCAGTGGGACGTCCGGAAGTCCTTTGAGCTGAACATCTGTGCGCGTCTCAGCGATAGTGCAGTGCTCTCCGTCGACGTGAGCGAAGCGCTCGGGTATCCACGCGTGGCCTTGTTCACGGTGGGTCAGCGCTTCTACGTCGATCGCAGTGATTCCCAATTGACGCGCGAGGTTTCGGCCGCGAACGCTTATTGTTTGGCGCATGATCGCGACGCGATCGAGACGCAGGAGTTGCCGAAATCCCGCGAGCCAGACCAACGTATAGGGCTCGCCTTTTTGGCCCGCGCCTCCTTTCGACTCATAACTTGATGTCTCGACACGCAGCCTATTGTCGACATCGATCGACAGGACATCGATATCGGTGAGCACACTGCGCGCAGAGTCGTCAGTGTCGGCGGGCAACGGAACACGCAGTCGCACGAACGCGCCCTCAGCGAACTCCAATCGAGCTATCCGTCGTTCGAGGTCCCCGCCGGCGGTGTCGCTCGGCCGGGTGCCCGGTGGCGTCTTCTCCGAGCGCCGGTATGTCCTGCTGGTCGTGCCCTGTCGACGCCCTGAGCGATGGGGTTGGCCGGTTTCGTCCGACGATGTCACTTTTGGCTCCTCAGTGTCCGCGCCACAGGTACTTCCCGGAGTGCCGAAAGCAGCCGTTGTTGTTCGACCTCGTCGACGTCAGTCGTCAGTCCCAGACGCGCGCGTTCACGTTCAACATGCACGTACGAGCGCTGAGCCCGAAGGGCTGCGGCATCATGGCCGCCACTTGTGGCCGCGTCACGGATGCTGAGCATCGATAGTGCCGACTCAGCGACGTCGGAACGCAAAAGCTCCAATCGATATCGCTGTGCGCTCGAACCCTGGATAACCTTGACGATGCCAGCCTTTTCCAGCATGGGATAGTCGGTGCCGATCGAGGTGACGTCGCCTGCTACACCGTTCTCGATCAGGCGTCGCAAGAACAGGGCCGGGTTCTGCAACCGGTACTCCGCGAAAGTCGCTGCATAGATCATCGAACCGACTAGTTGCCTGACTTGCCCGGACGCGTCGCCGGCAGTTCCACCGAACGGGTCGCGTCCCAGATGGGGAGTAAAGAGGAATCCCTGTTCGATGCCCTCTGATGTCTGAATGAAGGACCGCTGGACCAACCCCTGTGCGATCGCGAAATTGATCCACTTTGGCTCGGTGGATGTCACATGCGCCTCGGGCAAACCTGGGTTCTCCGCAAGCTCTTCGAGTAACCCCCGCAGTTCGACGGTCGAACGAGCATCCGCGGCGGCCAATGCGGCCTGCGCGATCTGGTCACCCTGGGCCCAGACATTTGGGTTATAGACAACGTCTCGCCCGTCCTCAGTGCGGACGCGGCGCACCAGCCCCACCGCGATCAGGGTGCGAACCGCATCCTCAGCGGTTTCGTCGCTGGCACCTGGGGCGGTTTTTGCTGCAGCCAGTGCATCTTCGATGACGAGCGGTTGCAGAGTGGTCGCGCGCAGCAAGGACAAGGCCGCGTAGTCATGCGGCTGTGCATCACAAGCGGTCAACACGTTGTCTGACTCGGCGATCAAAATGCCCGGGGCCGGCATTGTCTCAGTCACCACGAGCGGGCGCCCTTGGGCGTCGCGATCGACGATCAGTCAGCCGAGCTGCTCCATTGTCGCCACGACGCTTGTCAGGTCTCGCTGCCCCAGACCGATGTCACGGCCCATCGCCCTCACCCGACCGGGCGTGTTTGTGGTGCTGCCCTGAAGCCTGAACGCGAGATCGTATATCCAACCGGCGAACTCGATGGTGTCTAGGTCTGCGCGTTCAGAGGTCTTGGCGTAGGCCGAAAGGTGCCTTGACAGACCCAATACCAGTTCTGCGTCTGACAGAATCATTTGGCAACAGCTCCTCTGAGCGAACACCTGTTAGAGATGGCCCGCGCGTGACCGTTGAGAACTTTAGCCTCTGAGATGCACTGACCGGTACGCAATCTCGACAACCATTTGCGTGGCGACCGCAGCCACAACGTCGTCCTCGGCAGGCCTCGATGGGCGTTGCGAATACTGCGGCACCTTGCGCACAGGGCCGGCTGATCGATCAGGTGGGACCACCCGCTTATCTGCCGATCCCTCTGATAGCCAGGTGGGCTATGAGCGCCTGCGCATGGCGCGGTAGTTCAGCTGTGCCGTGACTGAAGTTCTTTCGCTCCGGACAATCGAGGTCGCCCCCGGGGAGCAAAGGGCGTCTCCGGCATCGGTGGGATGCACGTTCGGATCACCAGTCGCGTTGGAGTCAGAGTTTCTGTAGTACGTGGTCGTGCTGAAGAGCGACCTGGACGAGCGAGTCCAGGTCACGCTCGGTCTCGTACTGGTCTTCGATGCTCGATGGCACCGGTGTGGGCATTGGGCGGGGCCAGCCCCGAGCATGGATCTAGCGCCACGCGGCCCCGGAGCTCTGAGCGTCACCCATTATCGAGATAACGATGCGTCCGCACAGTCGACGGATTTACCAAAAGGGACCGACCATGAGAACCCGACATGGCAGCGGCTACATCTTCGTGCAGCCAACTAGGGAGGCACTGCCGGGGTGCTTGCACTATGGACACGACGCGCTATGGAGCGGCTCCCCGAATGAGTGACGACCACCTTTTCGGCCCGGACCTCGACCTCGACACCCCGCGAAGGTCAAGCCGAAGCGTTCCGGCGAGCTCGACAAGCCATCGACGCCATCGGCCGCGTCGACGGCGTATCCGACAACGGGCTTGTGCGCGCGTGGGTCACCGCCTCCGGCGAGCTCGTCGACATCGACCTGGCCGACGACACCCAATACATGGACTGTGATCAACTGAGCCGACTCATCGTCGCAGCCACCCAGCAGGCCTCGTTCAACGCAGCAACACAGATGGCCGAAGTGCTTGAGCCGCTGGAACGACACCGACAACGGCTACTCGAGGACCTCGAAGGCACCGATGCCTTCACCGCGACGACCCTACGCAACGTCACAGCTGAGGCACTGCCGCATTTCACCCGGCCGCCATCGAGCGATCCTGGCTTCAGCCAAGACCTTTTTCGGCGTCCTTGGCGAGCAGACGACTCCTAACACCAGGCCCACGTTGGATGAGTGCGCCGTCGGCACTGGTTCGTCGCCACGTATCCACGGCAGCCAAGTCCAGTTGGACAGCCAACCCACCGATCCGGTTGCCTACCAAAACCCCACACGACGTCGCGAGACCACTACAGAGAAAAGTACTGTTTCCAACGAACCGGCCGGGCCCGTCAACGCCCGTGGGCAGCGGTCCTCCACAGCGCGAAAGCCATTGCGACGACACGGGTCACCGACTACATCATGCGGGTTGGGCGAGTCAGCGCTCGCACCACAATCAACCGTGAACGGGAGTGGCTATTCACGCACTGGCACTGGGTGGTGGGCGCCGACACCCTGAGCTGGGCGATAAGCACGCGCAGCATGTTTTCGCGTGCGCCGCCCTTGTAGCCTGCGAGCCAATTCTGCAGATCGGCAACGACATTCTGCGGCACGTGAGCCTTATGGCTTGCAAGGCATGACAGTACTCTTCGAATGGCAGTGTCCAGCTCCCCTGCACCGATATGTGCGCACAACCACGCGCGTGTGTCGGGGCTAACGTATTGCGTCGCTAACTCCAGCAAATCCCATGCAAGCGAAACCTCCTGCGCCCGGTTCACATCAGTGTCCGCTTCAAGTTAGTCACCGCGGGGTGCCCGCCGGCTGACGCACCACCTGTCGACGGTGACCGGCCGACGGGCGCCGGTCCACTGACCCCGCCAACACCTCGCCTCCCGCGGCAGTTCGTTTGATCCGTGGCGTCCCGCATTCCATGCGTGCTCTCCCAGGTCGTCGCGTTCGCGCGGCAACGAGGCTGGTCGTCGCTGCCATCGAGGGACTCAGTCATTTTCAATTCCTGATCATCGAAGCGACAATGTGCTCACCTGACGAAAGGCGAACATCAAAGGTGTACGGCGCGACCGGACTGACCACTCCCAGACATCTGATGTAGTGCTTGGCGTCGCGGCCGGTGGCCCACTCTGAACGATGACTGCTGTCGCTTCGCTCCACTGCCCACATCTGAGCCTCCTTGAATCCGAAGGTGACGCACCCCCTCGGCGAGGGTTGACGTGCTCAGATTTAGGGTGCGCGAAAGGCGGCATCGGTGCGCCTATCACCAGGGGGAATTGCTTCCCCCAACGGGGTTGCGGTGGCCGGCGCGCATACCGAATGCACCGGTAAATGCGCTCCGCAGCACCACTCAGGTTCATCCACCCGTCAACTCGAAAACGACTGGGCGGGCACCCCCAGACGCACTCGGACGGCACGGGGCTCTCAGCTCATACCGGTTTGCCGAAAGCGCCGCGCCAACAGTGGTCGGCGACTCCGTGCCAACCACTGTGGTCAGCACGGTCCGCGGACCGTCGAATGAGCTATTCGCTTAGTGAGGCTGGGGGCAGGAAGCGGTCACCGTAGCGGGCGGCCAGTTCCTTGGCACGGGCCACGAAGGCCGCCTTGCCGACGCCGAGCTCGCCCTGGTAGCCGACGATGAACTGGGCCGAGCCACCGGTGTACGGCGGGAAGCCGATGCCCATGATCGAGCCGATGTTCGCATCAGCGGTCGAGGTGAGCACGCCCTCGTCGATGCACTTCTGGGTCTCCAGCGCTTCGGCGAACAGCATGCGGTCGATCATGTCCTGCAGCGGGATCGAGGTGCTTCCGGAGTTGAACGTCTCCTTCAGTCCGGGCCACAGCTGCGTCCGCTTGCCGTCGACGTACTCGTAGAAGCCGGCACCCTTCAGACGCGACGGGCGACCGATCTCGATCATCTTCTCCACCACGGCTTCACCGGGGTGCGCGACGTACGTATCGCCGTTGTCTTCGGTGGCTTTGCGGGTCTCAACCGAAACCTTCTGCAGCAGTTCCAGGTTGAGCTCGTCGAGCAGTTGCAGCGGAGGTGCGGGATATCCGGCCTGCGAACCCGCCTGCTCGATCGACGCGGGCGCCACGCCCTCGGCGAGAATTGCCATGGCTTCCCGTACGAAAGTCATGATGACACGCGAGGTGAAGAAGCCGCGGCTGTCGTTGACCACGATCGGGGTCTTGCGGATGGCCAGGGTGTAGTCGAACACCCGGGCCAGGGCCTCGTCGGAGGTCTTCTCGCCCTTGATGATCTCCACCAGCGGCATCTTGTCGACGGGTGAGAAGAAGTGGATGCCGATGAAGTCCTCCTGGCGCTTCACGCCGGTCGCCAGACCGGTGATCGGCAGCGTGGAGGTGTTCGAGCCGAGCAGCGCGTTGGGCTCGACGATGTCCTCGATCTCCTGGAACACCTTGTGCTTGAGTTCCTGGTTCTCGAACACGGCCTCGATCACGAAGTCGACGCCCTTGAGATCCTGCGGATCGGCGGTCGGGGTGATCCTGGAAAGCAACTCAGCAGCACGCTCTTCTGAGCTGGCGCCCCGGCCGATCGCCTTCGCTTCCAGCTTCCTCGAATAGTCCTTGCCGCCTTCTGCAGCCTCCATCGTGACGTCCTTGAGCACGACGTCGTAGCCGGCCTTGGCCGACACGTAGGCGATACCGGCGCCCATCATGCCCGCGCCCAGCACACCGATCTTCTTGATCTCCTGCTTGGCGATGCCCTCGGGGCGCGACGCGCCACCGTTGATGGCCTGCAGGTCCAGGAAGAACGCCTGAATCATGTTCTTGGCGGTCTGGCCGGCAGCCACCTCCGAGAAGTAGCGGCTCTCGATACGGCTGGCGGTGTCGAAGTCGACCTGCGCACCCTCGACAGCAGCAGCAAGGATCGCCCGAAGGGCGGGCACCGGAGCACCCTTGAGCTGGCTACGCAGGTTCGACCCCAGCGACGGCAAGATCGCTGCTAACCCCTCACTGCCAGGAACCTTGTAGCCCTTGACGTCCCACGGCTGGGTGTGGGCCTCGGGGTTGGCCTTGATCCACGCCTTTGCGGCCGGAACCAGCTCGTCGACCGAACCGACCAACTCGTCGACCAGACCGGTCTCCTTCGCCTTGGCCGGGTTGAAGCGCGTGCCCTGGCTCAGGACCTCCATGAAGGCCTTCTGGATACCGAACATGCGCACGGTGCGGGCCACGCCGCCACCACCGGGCAGCAGGCCCAGGGTGACCTCGGGCAGACCGATCTGGCTGCCCTTGACGTCGGCGGCGATGCGGTGGTTGGTGGCCAGCGCGATCTCCAGGCCGCCGCCGAGCGCGGCACCGTTGATGGCGGCCACGACGGGCTTGGGCAGGGTCTCCAGCTTGCGCAGATCAGCCTTGACACGTTCCACAGTGTCAAACGCCTCCGCCGCTTCGCCTGGCCCCAGATTCAACATCCATTTCAAGTCGCCACCGGCGAAGAAGGTCTTCTTCGCGCTAGTGATGACCACACCGGTGATCGAATCCTGCTCAGCAACAAGGCGTTGTACCGCGCGGTGAATCGATTCCTGGAAATCGGCGTTCATCACGTTGGCCGAACCGGTCGGGTCGTCCAGCGTCAGGGTGACGATGCCGTCGGCATCTTTGTCCCACTGAATGGTGTTCTCAGCCAATGTTTTTCGCTCTCCCTAGACGCGCTCGATGATGGTGGCCACGCCCATGCCGCCGCCGATACACAGCGTGATCAGGGCACGTCGAGCGCCACGACGCTCGAGCTCGTCGACCATGGTTCCGGTGATCATGGCGCCGGTGGCGCCCAGCGGGTGACCCATCGCGATGGCGCCACCGTTGACGTTGAGCTTCTCGTCCGGGATGTTGAGGTCCTTCTGGAACTTCAGGACGACGGAGGCAAAGGCCTCGTTGAGCTCGAACAGGTCGATGTCATCGACCGTCAGGCCGGCACGATCCAGCACTTTTCGGGTCGCTGGCTGCGGTCCAGTCAGCATGATCGTCGCGTCGGCGCCGCTGGTAGCCGTCGCCACCACGCGCGCCCGCGGCGTCAAGCCTTGAGAGACGCCCGCCTTCTCCGAGCCGATTAACACCAGCGCGGCGCCGTCAACTATGCCCGAGCTGTTTCCACCGGTGTGAACGTGGTTGATCTTCTCGACGTAGTGGTAGCGCTGCAGCGCCACGTCGTCGAAGCCGCCCATCGCGCCGAGGCCCTCGAACGCGGACTTGAGCTTGCCGAGGTCAGCCGCGGTGGTGCCGGGGCGCATGTGCTCGTCGTGGTCCAGGACGACGAGGCCGTTCTGGTCCTTGACCGGGACGACCGACTTGGCGAAGTAGCCGCCGGACCAGGCCGCCGCCGCGCGCTCCTGCGAGCGTGCAGCGTAGGCGTCGACGTCGTCGCGGGAGAAGCCCTCGATGGTGGCGATCAGGTCGGCGCCGATGCCCTGCGGGGCAATGCGGTGGTCGTAGGTAAAAGCGACGTCGTTGAACATGGCGCCACCGTCGGAAAGCATCGTGATGCGGCTCATCGACTCAACACCACCGGCCAGCACCAGGTCGTCCCAGCCCGAACGCACCTTCTGCGCAGCCATGTTGACCGCCTCAAGACCCGACCCACAAAACCGGTTCAGCTGGACCCCGCCGGTCGTGTCCGGCATGCCTGCCGCAATAGCGACAGTGCGGGCGATGTCGCCGCCTTGCTCGCGGATCGGTGTCACCACACCGAGCAGGACATCGCTGATCAGCGTCTCGTCCAGGCCCGGGAACCGGGCGCGCAGCTCCTCGATGAGCCCGACCACCAACGCAACCGGGCGAATCTCGGTAAGAGACCCACCACGCTGTTTCCCGCGCGGAGTGCGAATCGCCTCGTAGATGAACGCTTCTTCAGACATATCAGCTCCCTGCCATGTGGCGTTGGTACTTGCAGATCGTGAAAGACATTCCGGTTAGCGGCCTCTTACTTGCTGGCGCGGATCGCCTCGAACACGCTGGGGTCGACCAGGGTCGAGGTGTCACCGAGCTCGCGGCCCTCGGCCACGTCGCGCAGCAACCGGCGCATGATCTTGCCGCTGCGGGTCTTGGGCAGCTCGGGCACCACGTGGATCTCGCGCGGCTTGGCGATCGGGGAGATCTCGGTGGCCACCTGGGCCCGCAGTTCCTCGATCATGGTGTCGGCCCCGCCGTGCGCGGACGCCGTGAGGATCACGAACGCGCAGATGGCCTGGCCGGTGGTGTCGTCGCTGGCGCCGACCACGGCGGCCTCGGCCACCCCGGAGTGCCCGACGAGGGCCGACTCCACCTCGGCGGTCGAGATGCGGTGGCCCGAGATGTTCATGACATCGTCGATGCGGCCCAGCACCCAGATGTTGCCGTCCGAGTCGTAGCGGGCGCCGTCGCCGGCGAAGTACCAGCCCTGCTCGGCGAAGCGCGACCAGTAGGTGTCGGTGAACCGCTGCGGGTCGCCCCAGATGCCGCGCAGCATCGCCGGCCACGGCTGGTCCAGCACCAGGTAGCCGGTGACATGTTCGGCTTCGTCGGCGCCGGGAACCAGCTCGTTGCCGGCGTCGTCGACGATCTTGGCCGAGATGCCGGGCAGCGGGGTCATCGCCGAGCCGGGCTTGGCCGCGGTGACACCAGGCAGCGGGGAGATCATGATCGCCCCGGTCTCGGTCTGCCACCAGGTGTCCACGATCGGGGTCTTGTTGGCGCCGATGACTTCCCGGTACCAGCGCCAGGCCTCGGGGTTGATCGGCTCGCCCACCGAACCCAGCAGCCGCAGGCTCGACAGATTGTGCTCGGCCGGGATCTGCCGTCCCAGCTTCATGAACGTGCGGATCAGCGTGGGCGCGGTGTAATAGATTGTGACGCCGTACTTTTCGATGATCTCGAAGTGGCGGTGCTCGGTCGGCGAGGTGGGAGTGCCCTCGTACACCACCTGGGTGGCGCCGTTGGCCAGCGGCCCGTAGGTGATGTAGGTGTGCCCGGTCACCCAGCCGATGTCGGCGGTGCACCAGTACACGTCGGTCTCGGGTTTGAGGTCGAAGACGTTGTAGTGCGTGTACGCCGCCTGGGTGAGGTAGCCACCCGAGGTGTGCACGATGCCCTTGGGCTTGCCGGTGGTGCCCGAGGTGTACAGCAGGAACAGCGGCTGCTCGGAGTCGAACGCTTCCGGGGTGTGGTCGGTCGACGCCTCGTCGACGGTCTCGTGCCACCACAGGTCGCGGCCGTCGGTCCAGTTCACGTCGATCCCGGTGCGCCGCACCACCAGGACGTGCTCGACCGACGGCTGATCCGCGACAGCTTCGTCGACCGCGTCCTTGAGGGAGGCGGCCTTGCCGCGGCGGTACTGGCCGTCGGTGGTGATGACGAGCTTGGCCTCGGCGTCCTCGACGCGCGCCTTGAGCGCACTGGCCGAGAACCCCGCGAAGACAACACTGTGCATGGCGCCGAGCCGGGCGCACGCCAGCATCGCCACGATCGCCTCGGGCACCATCGGCATGTAGATGGCGACGCGGTCGCCGGCGGTCAGTCCGAGTGCGGTCAGCGCGTTGGCGGCCTTGCTGACCTCGTCCTTGAGCTGGGCGTAAGTGATGTCGCGGGCGTCGCCGACGGGCTCACCCTCCCAGTGGATCGCGACCCGGTCGCCGTTGCCTGCCTCGACGTGACGGTCCACGCAGTTGTAGGCCACGTTGAGCTTGCCGCCCACGAACCACTTCGCGAACGGAGCCTCCGACCAGTCGAGCACCTCGTTGAACGGGGTCTGCCAGCTCAGCCGGTTGGCCTGGGCGGCCCAGAACGCCAGCCGGTCGGCCTCGGCCTCGGCGTACAACTCGCCCGTCGCGTTGGCGTTGGCCGCGAAATCGGCAGGCGGTGCAAAACTCGACTGCTCCTCAGACACGTTGCCCGAGCGGATCGAGGGTGAATCCATTGCGTGTCACCTCTACTTCATCGTGGCGGCCGGCGTCATGCGTCATCGAGCCCGGCGGCGTATCAACCGGCACGCGTGACATGGTGCTGGCTTGCGCCGCCGGAAACACCCACCGCTGGGGGGAATTCACTCCTCCGACCCGGGGATTGATTCCCCGAACGGGAGGTGTTGATGTCGTCAGGGATCGGGGCTGCCATAGACCGCGACGAGCACCGAGCGATCGAGGCTGTTCTCCGACCAGACTCCGATTCTCGTGAAGCCGCAATCCTGCATGATCGCCAGATAGTCGGGCCGGTGATACCACTGATTGATCACGTCGAGGTTGTTGATCGCCAACGCCGGGTTGATGGCGATGGTTTGGGCCACTCGTCCACGAAATCCCGCGTTAGATGCCCGAACTTGTGGTGTCGACCCGTCCGACCCGGTGTCACCGTCGAGGGATCTGTTGTTGAGGACGTCGAGGGTGTGCCAGTGGGCGGCTTCCAGCAGGCGCGGATCTACGGTGATGTTGTTGGCGCAGCCAGCTTGGCGTTGGACGGTGTAGACGTTGGCGACAACACTGCTGTTGAGGCGTCGGTTGTCTGCTGCGGCACCGGGTGCATGCAGCAATGCGGTCACGGTGAGCACGCCGCACTGGGCCAGGATGGCTAGCCGCCGGGCATTGATTGTCATTTCACCTCGCCGGGTCGATAGCCGGCTGCCGAATTCCGCAGCTGCCAGATCAATTCGGGGCACAGCTCGTTGACGGCTTGCGTTACCAGATAGGACGCGTGGAATTCGTCGTTGGTGTTGAAGTCACGATCGATGTCGCCGATGAGTTGGCGGTAGGCAATTCCAGCTGCCACTTCCGAACAGATGTCGTGCCCATAGGCCAGGGCGGCGTCAGGGCCGGCGAAGTTGTAGCCGGGGCGCACGGTGACGTTGACCAAGTACACGAAATCATCTGCGGCGGCACGTGGCACTGCCGTTGTCGCTGTCGCCGTGCCCATCGCAGCGGCGATCAATACGAGCGCCGTTGACCGGTTCAGATCGGGGTGAAATCGGAAACGAGCCATCGGTCACCCACTTTGTCCATCGTCACCCTGACAGTCGAGGCTGTCGCGGTCGGCGGATCTGCGCCCACGATCGTCGTTTGGTTCACGAAGACCATGACCACCGCGCGCTTGGCGGTCGCCGAAACCACCGAGGCTGCAGGCACTGTCGCCACTGCGGATATCTGCTTCTGCTGGGCGCCCGGTATCACGACGTCGTGGGTCAGCGCGTTGTAGGAATCCTTGAACGCCCCGGTGAGTCCTTCGCGTGCTGCCTCCAGATCCTTCTGAACGGTGTCGGGTTTGTAAGACAACATCTTGATCGTGCTGTCGGTAGCGGCGGGCACAGCACTGACGCTGGCAGCCTGGGCGGCGCGCAGCGAACTGTCTTTCCACAGCAGATAACCCGCGCATGCGGCCAGGCCGACGATGAGGACCGGAATGATTCCGTAGGTCAACCACATGACCGATCGTCGAGATGTGCTCGTGGGATGTTCCTCGGCCGCAGCTGGTTCCGAGGCCGCTTCGACTGCAGGCTCGTCGGCGTCGCCACGGGTTTCGTCGGGGAGTTCCATCCGCGCGTGTTCTAGGAGATCACCGCCGGCATCGATGTCGGCTTCGGATGTTTCCTTGGTCTTGAGGCGGGTGCTCATGCCACGAACCCCACATTCGTCACCTTCGCGACGTCGCCGACTTTCTGGACATCGATGCGCATCCGCCACAACCTCGGACGCTGTTCGGCTGCGGCGATATTCGAGGTTTTCACCGACACCGCGACCAGCACTCTGGCCGAATCGCCGGACACAGATTCAATTCCGGCTTCCGTCACCGTTCCCTGCGTCTTGGACTGGGTCTTCCTCACCACTTCCTCAAATGCCGGTGCCCGTTGCTCGAAGTCGTCGTAGAACGTTCCGACCGACCCGTCCAGTACACGCTGAATGTCAGCTTCGACATGTGCGAAGTCCATGGTGGTCAGGTTCAACGCGCCCTGACGACCTGCCTGCAGGAACATGTCGTTGAGCCGCTGTGTCTGCTCGGATCGGTGGGTGTGCCAACCGAGCCAGCCCGTCAGTCCACCGATGACGGCGAGGGTGAGCAGTCCCACCAGCAGAGTGCCACGCACTCCCCTGCCCCGACGTGTGGCTCGGGACCGAAAGCCGTTGTCGACCTTGAGATCGTTGCCGGTGTAGTCGGCGGTGGGCTCGGCTACTTCATCGCTGGCGGGGTCAGCATCGACTGCCATGTTTGCTCCTTTGATCCGTTGTCAGCCAAATCGGCCTGGGTGTACACCTGACCGTCTGGTCCTAGATAGGTGCCTGTCGCCGGGTCGTAGCGGGCTACCGCCATCGGTACCGGCTCGCCCTCAGCAGGTGCAGCCGGCAGGCCCTGCCCGGGTCCCCGATCGGGGATGGGCTGTCCCGACAAGGTTGCGTTGGGGTCGCCCTTCCAGTTGAAGCCGTCATTGAGGGGCACGAAATCCTCGTCGCTCTCACAGAGCTTCACCGTCGGCGCACGTTTGCCTGGCACCGTTTCACACGGCAGGTTGCGGGCGCCGCGCACGTTGAACACTGAATCCTGGGGGGTGCGGCAGTACAGATCGCCGGCTGGGCGCTCGGGGTAGTCCTGGAAGGACGGGGGGCGGCGTTGCTGTGCCGGTAGGAATCCGGTGGTGCACGGTGGTGGCAGGTTGATGTTGGTGTTGAAGGCCAGATAGATGCCCTTGTGGGCCTTGTCTTTATTGTCGCGGTTGGCCAGGTTGGGCCCCTGTAGTTGGGCGATGCCCTGGGGTAAGAGAACGAGCAGTTGCTCGATATCTGGCTGATAGGTCAGGGCCACCTGGTTGAGGCTGACCAGGTTGGCCAACAGGATCGGCAGCGTCGGCTGAACCCGCTGCAGCAGATCGCGGGCCTCTGCGGCCGCCGGCGCTCCATGCTCGATGAGACCGACGACATCGCCATTGTGCTGCCTGAGTTGATCGGTGACCGAGGCCAGGTTCGCCGCCCACGCCTCGATCGAATCGGCGGTGTGGGTTTGCGAGTCGGCGACCGGCTGCCAGTGGTCGATCAAGGTGGTCAGTGAGTCCAGGTTCTTCCTGGCATCGGACGCTAGCGCGGTCGAGCCCCGGACCAGCCGGGAGATCTCTGGTCCGAGACCTCCTACGGCGGCATACGATTCGTCGATCGCCGTCTTGAGGTTGTCATGCGGGATCGCCTGCAACCCGGTGTTGGCGGCACTGAGCAGGCTGTTGATGTCAGGCGGGATAAAGGCGTCTTTGGCGGCGATCACATCGCCGTCCTTCAGTGGTGGCGCTGCGGCGTTGCGCGGCAACAACTCGACGTACTGTTCGCCGATCGCTGATTGGCTGTGCACTTCGGCGCGCAGGTCCGAGGGGATGTCGATGCCCGATCTCAGCGTCAAAACTGCTTGTACGCTGCCGTTGTCGTTGAGGCCCACCGATTTCACACGACCGACCTCGGTGCCGCGGTAGGTGACGTTGCCCGTGGGGTACAGCCCGCCGGTGGTGTCCAGCTCAAGGGTGACCGTGTACTGGCCGATGCCGAACAGGTGCGCCGGCAGCCTCATGTATCCGAAGATCATGACGGTGCCGAACACCACGGCGATCACAGCGAAGATGGCTAACTGAATTTTTGTTCTGCGGTGGATCATGTCAACGCCCCTGATCCCAGCGGTAGGGCGCCACAAGCGGATTGACCGCGGTATAGGGGCTTGGGAGCTGACCGATGGTGCGGCCCCATTGCATTTCGAGCTCGGTCAGGTTGCCTTCCCAGCGGGTGCCGGTGAAGAATCCGGCGTCGATTCGACTCAATGTGAGGTCCACGATCGCAGTCATGTTGGCGTAGTCACCGCGCAGCCACTTCTCCAGGGTTTCGTTCGGGAATGGGTAGGTGGTCAGGATCGACAGCGAGCGCGTCATGTTGGGGCCCGCGTTGGCCAGCGATTCCAGCACCGGGCCGAGGTTGTTGAATTCTCGGACCAGCGATTCCTTGGTTTGTCGTGTCGAGTCAGCGGCCAGGGCACTGAACTTGCCGAGCTGATCCAGTGCTGCGATCAGGTGGTCGCGCTGGTCTTTGAGCACCTGCAAAGCGTCGGGAATGGTGCGTACAGCCTTGTCGACGATGGGCTGTTGGGCGGCGAATTTGCCTGTCAGGCTGTTGAGTTTGTCGGTGGCCTCGATGATGTCGCCGGTCTGCTCGTTGGTTTTCGCGACGAACGTCTCGAGCTGGTTGATGAGGTTTCTCAGATCGGCCTCACGTCCGCGCAGCGCAGTGCTCAGCGCCGTGGTGATGTCTTGCATCTGGCCCAGGCCGCCGCCATTGAGAAGCATCGACACCGCGGCCAGTGTCTGCTCGGTGGTCGGGTAGGCAGCCGAGTTGGCCAACGGGATCAACGAACCCTGGTGCAGCCTTCCCTGCGGTGCGACGCCCGCCGGCGGCGCCAGTTCGACGTGCAACGAGCCCAGCAGGCTGGTTTGGCCGATAGTGGCGGTGGCGTTGGCGGGAAGATTCACTTCGCCGTTGAGGCGCAGCGTCAATAGTGCGTGCCAGTCTTGACGTTCGACCTTGGTGACGGTGCCTACGGTGACATCGGCGACCCGAACCCGCGAATTCGGCTGCAGATTGGTGATGTCAGGCAGCTGCACCTGGATGTCGAAGGCGCCCGGCCCGCCGCCTTCGGTGCCGGGCAGCGACACCGAGTTCAAGCCGCGCCAATTGCCGCAGCCGGTGACGCTGAGGGCGATGGTTGCCGCGCCAACCGTGCCCGCGACCAGTCGCTTCATCATCGTCATCGATGTCGTCGGCCACGCGATGCTGATGGTCATGATCCCGCTCCCGTGGGAATCATCAGGCCGGGCAGCCCGGCGGCGGGGTCGGTGCTGTGATCGGGCGGCGCTGCTTCGGCCGGCAACGCTGCAGGTTCTGGAACAGACACCGCAGACCCCGCGGGCGGAATGTAATCGGGGCGCAGCCAATCCTGGCTGTAGGTGACCTCATTGGGCCGCGCTTGAGCACCGACGAAGGCGTTCTCCCCAAACGGTGGAAAGTTGAACTGGCGGTTTTTGACGATGGGCGCCAGGTACTGCACACACAGCTTCGCCGATTGCTCGGCGCCGAGCCGCGATGCCGCCTCGACCGCGCCGCAGATGAACGAGATCGGATCAGAGAAGTTGTTGACCGCCAGCGCACCGGTCAGTGAGCCGCTCGCCGGCTCGTAGATGTTGCCGAAGTTGGCCAGAGTGGTGGGAAATATGTGCAGGGACTGTTTGATGTCGTCAAGACTTTGCACCAGCGCCGTGCTGATCGACGCTGCCGTGTCCGACGTCGTTCCCACCGCCTCGCGGTTGTCGGCCACGAAGCTTTTCACATCAACTGCCAACGCGCTCAGGTCAGCCATCGCCTGACCTACCTCGTCGGGGCTGTCGGAGAGTAGTGCGCTCACCGCGGCCAGGTTGTGGTTGAGCGTTGACAGCACATCGGTGCTGTCATGCAGCGCCGAGACCAAGGTGGCGAGGTTGGTCAGGGTGGAGAAGACGTCGTCTTTGTGATCGCTGAGCGTGGTCACCGTTTTGGATAGCTTCAGCAGCGCATCGTGGATGTTGGCGCCTTCACCGCGCAGGTTGTCGGCCGCGGTATTGATGAAGTTGCCCAGGGCACTGGTCCCGCCAGGCCCCTGGGGCTGCAGCGTGCGGGTCAGCTTCTCCAACTGCACTCGAAAGTCGTCCCAGCTCACCGGTACTGCGGTCCGCTCGATCGGTACGACAGCGTTGTCGAGCAATTCGGGACCGGATTCATAGGGCGGGGTCAGCTGAATCGCGCGGCCCGTCACCAACTGCGGTGAGAGGATCGCGGCGGTGACCTCTGCGGGGACCTTGTATTGGGTGTCCACCCAGAACGTCACCTTCGCACGTTCGGGTTGCGGTTCGATCTTGCTGACCTTGCCGACCGGCACGCCCAGGATCAGCACGTCGTCCCCGACGAACAACCCGTTACTGTTCTCGAAATAGGCGGTGACAGTGGTGCGGGCAGTTGGGCCGTTCAACCGGAACGCCAAGAGCACTCCGGCCGTCAAGACGACTACCAGGCCCATCGTCAGCGCCAGTTGTGTTTTGCTGATCCTCATTGTCCTTCACCTGCCGGAGTCGGGTTCATGGGCTCGCCGGGAGCGGGTACGAAGACCGGGCTCGGTGTCGGCTCCGGTGTCGATTCCAGCCCGGGGATCGGTGGTGCGGGCGGTCCCGGCGGCGGGCCGCCAGGGGCGGGGGCGGGCTCAGGCTCCCGGTACGGGTATCGCGGATCGCCGGGCTTTCCGGTGATCGCATCGGGCAGATTCAGGCGTGGCTCTCCGCCTTGCCCGGTGCGCGGGAACGGCACCGGCAACGCCGGGGTGCCCGGCTGCCCCACCGGCGGGTCGACGCGCTCAGAGGGAAGCAGCGTCGCGGGGTCCAGACCGAGGTCGGAGAATGCCGCATCGATGAACGGCTGCGCGATCTGGCCGGGGATCAGGTTGGGGATATAGGCCTTGAAGAACGGGCCCGAACCCACCGACTCCCCGAGCGACAGCGCATACTTGTTGAGGAGTTTGATGGCCTCTTGCAGCCGTTCCTTGCGATTGTCGACGATCGTCAGGACGCCATTGAGCTTGTCGAGCATCGGGTGCAACTGCTGACGATTGTCGGCGATGAACCCTCTCAATTGCGTTGCAGCTCTGCTGATGTCCTGAGACACCCGGTCAAGCGCATCGCCTTGGGTGCGCAACTCGGCCAGTAGTGCGTTGCTGTCACGCACAAGGCCGACGACCTGGTCACTGCGATTGGCCAGGACGGCTGTCGCCTTGCGTGCATTGGTGAGCAGGTTGCGCAGTGCGCTGTCGCGCTTGTT
Source organism: Mycolicibacterium arcueilense (assembly GCF_058536225.1). NCBI lineage: Bacteria > Bacillati > Actinomycetota > Actinomycetes > Mycobacteriales > Mycobacteriaceae > Mycobacterium > Mycolicibacterium arcueilense. Next base: position 528,623 of record NZ_JBZTYL010000007.1, on the reverse strand, counting down.
GATCGTCTCGGAAAGCCGTGCCACGCCGGCTACAGCGATCTTGACGTCGGGTGGCGTGCCCGCGAAGGTCTGCGCCATGGTGTCGAGTGCGGCCGAGAGGCTGTCGGTGTTGAGTCCTTCGACAGTGGTGGCCAAGTCGCCCAGCGCATCGGGCAGCTGATATGGCGAGGTTGTGCGTTCCAGCGGAATAGTTTCGCGCAGTTGACCGCTGCCTCGCGGGATGACGTCGATCACCTTCGTCCCCAACAGGCTCTTCACCTTGATTGCGGCTTCGCTCTGCTCGCCGAGCCGAATGGCGCTGTCGACGGTGAAATCGACCAGAACCCTCCTGCCGTCGAGCCTGATGCGGTGCACCTTGCCGACGGCGAAACCCGAGACTCGTACGGTGGCACCGGTATTGAGGCCGCCTGCGTCGGCGAAATATGCCGAATACTCTTTGGTGCTGCTGAGCATCGGCAGCTTGTCGAAGTTCAGCGCCGCGGCCGCGATGACGATCGTGATGGCAATACCGATCAGACCGATCGTGCGCGGGTTGCGTTCTGAGAAGGACTTCATTTCGCCGCGCACCGTCCTGTCACCTGTTCGGCGAGCTTGACGTAAACGGGTTGTCCTCCTTTGCCGTTGAGCTTCAAGATCAGGTCACAGATGTAGAAGCTGAAATAGTCGCCGTACATCGCCTGTCTGCCGAGCACCCGGTACTTGTCGGGAAGGGTGTTGAGAATGTTGTCGAGATACTCGTGATCGGCGACGGCGATCGAGGCGACCCGGTCGGTTTGGGCGATCACGTTCTGTAGTGGCGGGCGGGCTTGGGACATCAGGTCGGCGATCTCAGTGGCCGCGTTGTCACTGTGTGCGATGGCAGCGGCGATGTCGGTCCTGCGCGCCGATAGCCCGGCCACCAGATCCGACAGTGAGGTGACCGCTTTGTCGAACTGGTCGCTTTGGCCACCGAGTGAACCCAAGAGGGCGTTGAGGTTGGTGATCACCTCGCCGATGAGCTGGTCACGGTCGGCCAGCGTGGAGGTCATCGCCGCGGTTTGGTTCAAGAATGACCCGATGGTGGCACCTTGCCCCTGGAACACCTCGATGAGCTGGCTGCTCAGCGCGTTGACCTGATCTGGATCCAGCGCCTTGAACAACGGCCGGAACCCACCGATCAGTTCGTCGAGGTCGAGGGCGGGTTGGGTGCGTTCCACCGGAATCGTGGCGCCCGCTGCCAGGGCCTGGCCCGGTCCGTCGCCCTGCTGCAGCTCCAGGTAACGACCACCGATCAAGTTGTCGTACCGGATCACCGCGGTGCTCGCGGTGGTCAGAGCCACCGAGTCCTCGGTGGAGAAGTCGACGAGCACCTTGGCGTCGCTGTCGATCGAAACACCCTGCACCTGACCGACTTCCACGCCGGCGATCCGTACGAAATCCCCCTTCTTCAACCCGCTGATGTCGGTGAACTGCGCGGTGTATTGACTGCGCTCACCGAAGCGCAGGTCGGCGAAGATCGAGAACAGGGCGAACACTCCGACAGCGCAGACGGTCAGGAAGGCGACAACGCGTATCAGGGTGGCGAGCACTTCTTTGTTCACGGATCGGCTCCTGTCGGGGTCGGCGGGCCATCACTGAGTGGGCGTCATGGCGGCGGGTGCGGGGGGAACGAACGGCTCCGCACCTGGTGGTGGGTTGTTCGGATCCGGTGGTGGCTGATCCGAGGCCGGTGGCGCCGGCGGCAGACCCGGCCACAACGGGGTCCCGTCGTCGGCGTACAAGTCCGCGCCGTAAGCCGGTGCGCCCGGATACGGAATGGGTCCGGGCGCCGGCCCGCCACCGAGATTGCGCAGGATCGGCGGCTGCGGGGTTGCACGGGTGACAGGGAAGTAATTGGCCCAACCGGGAAACCCGATGCCGGGGTTGGGCCGAATGTCCATGCCGGTGCCCCACCCGGTGTCGGTCACCAACTGTCGCACTGGGAAGTTCTTCGCAACATCGGGCAGCGAACCGCAGCCCGGCGTTCCGCCGGGACCGCCCTTGGCCCCGACGATCGGCAGGTTGTCCGGATAGAGGTAGGGATCGTTGCCCAACAGCAGACCGATGTCGAAGATCGCCGAGCGCCCGTTGGCGCCGAAAGCATCGACATGGCCGTTCTGCAGCAACGAGACCGACCCATTCAGCAGACAGGTGTACTCGGGCTGGTATTTCATCAGTAGATCCGACGTCGGAGCGAAGCCATTGACCGCATCGACAAGGTTCTTGGCGTTGGGGGCCAACAAGTCGACACCGGCTTGGCCGAAGCCGGCGACGTTGAGCAACAACGTGTCAAGCTCTGCACGCTGGGCGGTGATCGTCTCGGCGGTGGCGCTACCGGCGTCGAGGATCGCGACGATATCGTCGGCGGCACGGTCATAGGTAGCGCTGAGCTCGCCCATCGCCTTCCAGTCCTGGCGGATCACATCCTGGCGCGGGTTGATCGCCGACAGAACCTCATTGGAATCGGTGATCGCCTGCCCAATGTGCTCTCCCTGGCCGCGAAATCCCTGGGCCAGCGCCGACAGAACGGCGTTCAGCTTGGCCGGATCGACCATTTTCAGAACGTCGGTCAGATTCTCGAACACAGTGTTGACCTCAGTGCTGACGTTGCGCGAGTGCAACACCGCACCAGCGGCCAGTCGCTGACTGACAGGGTCGTCCGGATAGCTCAGATCAACGTACTTCGCGCCGAAAGCCGTTGTCGCAGTGATTCTCGCGTCGACATTGGCCGGGATGAACTTGATCTGATCGGGAGCGATCTCCAACTGAAGGCTCACCGCCGAGGCACCGCCGTGGATGGCACTGACGCGGCCCACCTCGACGCCGTGCAGTTTCACCTTCGCCCCGGTTTCCATCACCAAACCGGCGCGGTCTGACATCAGTGTCACCGGGACGAAGGTGCGGAAGGTTCCGGCGAACAGCGAACCGGTCGTGAAGAAGAAAACGCCGAGGGCGGCGACGAGGATCAGTGTCCACCAGGCTGGCTTGATCCGGGCATCGTTGTGCATGGATTCACCCCGCCAGATGGAAGTTGCCGGACTGGCCGTACAACGCCAGCGAGATCATCACCACGACGATGGCGGCCACGATCAACGAAGTCCGCACCGCGCGGCCGACGGCTTCGCCCACACCGGCCGGTCCGCCGGAGGCAGTGAACCCGTAGTAGGTATGCACCAACATGATCACCACCGTGATCGCCACGGACTGGCCGAACGACCACAGCAGATCGGTCGTGTTGAGGAACGTATTGAAATAGTGGTCGTAGACACCGGAACCCTGCCCGTAGATCACGGTGGTACCCAACCGCGACGAAACGAACGACATGATGACCGCGACGCAGTACAGCGGAATCACGACGATGACCCCCGCGGCCACCCGCGTCGATGCCAGATAGCTGACGCTGCGAATACCGATGACTTCCAATGCGTCGATTTCCTCGTTGATGCGCATCGCGCCCAGCTGGGCAGTCGCGCCGGCACCGATCGTGGCCGACAGTGCCACCGCCGTGGTGCCCGGAGCGATGAGCCTGACGTTGAAGAATGCCGACGCGAACCCGGTCAGCGCTTCCACACCCACCGACGCGAATTGGTTATAGCCCTGGACCGCGACCAATGCACCGGTGGTCGTGGTCAAAAACCCAACGATGGCCACCGTGCCGCCGACGACGGCCAACGCCCCCGCACCCAGCCCCATCGTGGCGATCAGCCGGATGAGCTCGGTGCGATAGTTCATCGCCGCGTCGCCGATCGACGCGATCGCACGGGCGTAGAACTGGGTTTGCACACCGATGTCGTTCCACGCCGTGCCGATTCGTCCGGCCCGCCTGCTCACCCTCGGGAACCTTTGACGCACTACAGAACTCAACTCCCCCACCTCATACCACCGTGATCTTCACACCGACCGCTGTGGCGATCACGTTGATCGCAAACAGGGCCATGAAGGTGAATACGACTGTTTCGTTGACCGCATTGCCGACACCGGCGGGTCCACCCCCGACAGAAATCCCCTTATAGCAGGCGATCAACCCGGCAGACAGCCCGAACAGTGCAGCCTTGGCCAGTGCCACAGCGACATCGGCCCCGTGAGTCAGCACCGTCAGTCCGGCCACAAACGAGCCCGGCGGAACATGCTGAATGAAGACGGCGAAGGTGAATCCGCCCGCCAACCCGACCATGATGACCGTTGCCGACAGCGCCAGTGCCACAGTGGTTGCGGCCAGCACACGCGGGACCACCAACGCCTGGATGGGATCGATACCCATGACCCGCATGGCGTCGAGCTCCTCGCGAATCGTTCTGGCGCCCAGGTCAGCACACATCGCTGTGGAGCCAGCGCCGGCCACGACCAACACCGTCACGATCGGCCCGATCTGGCTCACCGTGCCGATCGCGGCCCCGGTTCCCGAGAAGTCGGCGGCCCCGAACTCGATCAGCAAGATGTTGAAGGTGAACACCAGCAGCACGGTGTAAGGAATCGTCAACATCAATGCCGGGACCAGCGATACCCGGGCCACAAACCACGTTTGGTTCAGATACTCGCGCCACGCGAAGGGGGGACGGAAAATCAGCACGAACACATCGAGGGTCATCGCGAAGAACCCGCCGAGCGCGCCCACCGGCTTGGCCACGGGCCCCAACGCGATCACCGAGCGTCCCGACACACCGGTAGCGAGCGGTCACTTTGCCAAAATGCGTGCGCGGTGCGCATAAACGGGGACCCTTCGTTGGGAAGCACGCCGAAAATGTATGGCACAGATCACTGTGGTTTCCCCTCCTCGCAGGAGGAGATGGCTCCCCCCATCGGGGCACAACCCCACCTCGGCACGTGCCAACCGACGTTGCATTGACGCCCGAGTTAGTTATTTGTGGTTCACTTAAGTGAAGTGATATGCCCAGCCCAGACACGATGCATAATGAGTGGACATGCACTAGGAGGTGTACTCATCGTCGTTGATTCGCGCCCCGGCGCAGCGGGGGTCAGAACGCGCGATCCCGACCGCAAGAACCGTATTCTGCTGGCGGCCTCAGATCTGATCGGGCGCAAAGGCTTTCACGCGGTTTCGATTGCTGACATCGGCAACGCGGCCGGAATCACCGGATCCGGGGTCTATCGCCACTTCGACAGCAAATCGGCAATCCTGGTCGCCTTGTTCGACCGGGTGATCGACGATCTGATCGCCGAGGAGCAGAGCATCCTCGACGGCACCGCCGAGCTGCCCACCGCGCTGGAAGCGCTGATCGACGGCCAGGTCGAGTTCGTGGTCGGAGATCGTCAGTTGGCGCAGGTCTATTACAACGAGATCAACAACCTGCCCGACGAGGACCGCAGGCGGTTGCGCCGAAAGCAGCGGCTGTACCTGGAGGAGTGGGTACATCTGGTCGACGAGCTGCGCGAGGACTTGGACGACACCGAAGCACGGGTCGTCGTGCACGCCGCCATCGGCGCCATTCAATCACCGCTGTTTCACAACACAGGTCTGGCCGATGACCAGTTGCGGGTTCTGCTGACCGACTCAGCTCGCGCCATCTTGAGCACCAGCCGCGCCGGCGCAGCACGCCTTTGACGGCGCTTCGCTCGTGCACCCCCTAATGAGAGTGCATGTCCCCCCGCAGGGGATATGAGACACACATCACCGTGGATAGCGTCCTTCCTGCAGGGCGGCACCCGGGCACCTCAACGCTCACCGTCGCCACGTCAACGGAGGAGCGCACATGGGCCGAATGACCACCGAGGTGATGACACATGATGTCAGCCTGCTGTGGCAGAACATTTTCACCTGGCTGAGTTGGGCGATCGCGTTGGCGATGATCGTTGTCGCCATTCAGATGGGCCGTCGGCACCGCACGCCGTTCTACCTCATCGCGTGCGTGGCAGCCGGTGTGGCCGCCTACGCCGAGCCGCTCTACGACGTGGCGTTCGACCTGTGGTTCTACGACGCGCACAACGGCCAGCCCGGTGCCGGGCTGATGCACTTTTCGGCTTTCGGTATCCCGCAGCCGAACTGGACTCACAGCGGCTACATCATCCTCTACGCCGGTGCCTGCCTGTACGCCGGAAAACGTATCTACGAGGGCCGGTTCAACCGCAAGGGCCTGTTCGCGTTGTGGGGGCTGGAAGTTCTCACCTCCTGCGTGTTCGAAGTGATCGGCACCGGTACCGATGTGTACACGTACTACGGTCCCCATGTCCTGCGGATATGGAACTACCCGATCGTGATCGGAATCCTGGAGGGCACCCAGGTCGTGCTGTTCACCGTTGTGGCGGTGCTCATCTGGCGCAAGACTTCTCGTTGGTGGGAACTGATGAGCCTGTTCGTGGTGTTCCCAATGACTTTCTTCGGCGCCAACTTCGGTCTGGGCTATCCACTCATCATCGCGATGCATCTCGACAACGGGCTGGCATCCCCCGCGCTGGTCTTCGCAGCGACATTGGTGTCGATCATCTTGTGCACCATCGTCATCTACGGGCTTACCGTCTTTCTTCCAGCGGCACCGGCTGTGGCCGGGGCGCCACCGAACCGACCTGGCCGACCAGCCGAAGCGCAGCTCGCCGGATAAGCCTAGGTAGAGCTATTCATGTACATCGACTGCAACATCGGGGGCACAGTCTCGGGCGGCGACGAGGCCGGCATCGCCGGTCTCGTCGCCCAGGCAGCTCGTGCCGAACGCATCGGGTTCGACGGCATCTGGTCGACCGATGTCGACCGAGATCCGTTTCTGCCCTTGGCAATCGCAGCCATGACCACCACCGGTGTGCAGTTGGGCACCGGTGTCGCAGTGGCGTTCGCGCGCAATCCCATGACCACTGCCATAGCCGCAAACGATCTCCAGGAAATGAGCGGCGGGCGCTTTGTGCTGGGACTGGGCACCCAGATCCAGGCGCACATCGAACGACGATTCTCGATGCCGTGGTCGGCTCCCGCGGACCGGATGTGCGAATACGTGCACGCGCTGCGTGCGATCTGGCACGCCTGGCGCACCGGGGAGCGCCTGGACTTCCGGGGAGTGCACTACCAGCACACGCTGATGACCCCGATGTTCACCCCGACCCCTCATCCTTACGGAGATCCCAAGATCGTGGTCTCAGCCGTGGGGCCCAAGATGACCCAGGCTGCCGCGCAAGTCGCCGACGGCCTGCTCGTGCATGGTTTCACCACGCGCCGCTACCTCAGCGAGGTAACCCTGCCGGCCGTCACCACGGTCTTGCACGAAACCGGCCGCGCCCGCGCCGATCTCACCGTGTCCTATCCGGGACTGATCGCCTCGGGTCGAACCGAGTGCGAGATCGCCCACGCCATCGAAGCGGTCCGACGCCAGATCGCCTTCTACGGGTCCACTCCGGCCTACCGCCACGTCCTGGAACTGCACGGATGGCACGACTTGCACACCGAGCTGCATCGGCTTTCCAAGGCGGGGGACTGGACGACGATGAGCGCCCTGATCGGCGACGAGGTATTGGATACCTTTGCCGTGGTGGGTGAACCGGCCGAGATCGGGCCGCAGGTGCTCAGTCGGTTCAGCGGATTGGTCGACCGTTTCACACTACTGACGCCCTATCCGTTGGCCGAGGAGGCAGCCGCGGCGATCGTCGCCAGCATGAGGTCGTGAGTCGCTACGTGCGGCCCTCGACGAATCTGGCCAGCGCCTGCGCATTGTCTGGAGCCCCGAGAAGATCCTCGAGATAGGCATCCTCCCTGGCCAGCGCCGCGCGAACCGCCCCGATATGGGGTGCGGTGATGGTTCGCTTGACCGCGATCAAGCTAGACAGAGGATGGCTGGCAAGGATTTCGGCGTGCCGACGGACCTCGGTGTCGAGATCGTCCGGTTCGCACAGCCGCCACACCAGCCCCATCGCATGGGCCTGCTCGGCATCAATCCATTCCGAGGACATCAGTACCCAGGCCGCGTTCTGCCTGCCCAGCAGCGCCGGCAGCAGGTACGACGACCCTGCTTCGGGTGCGAGACCCAGACTGGTGAACGGGCACTTGAGGCGGGCGGTGGTGGACATGAATGCCAGATCGGCGAACCCCAGGATGGTGGCGCCGATCCCCAACCCCACTCCGTTCACCGCGCAGATCAACGGTTTGGGGAATTCGGCGAGAACATCCATCAGTCCTGTGAAGCCGTATTCCCCTGGAATGAAACCATTTTGGGAGGCTCGGGCCGCAAGTTCCTTCAGATCGGTCCCAGCGCTGAACGCCCGGCCCGATCCGGTGAGGATGACCACCGCGACGGCGTCGTCTTCGGCGGCCTCCTGCAGTGCGATCGCGGTGGCGTCATAGAGCGCCTCGTCGAAGGCGTTGAGTGCCTCCCGGCGCGCCAAGGCGATGGTGCGAACCCGATTGTGGTCGGAGATTTCCAGCATGGCTGTCCTCACAAGTTGCTCAGTTGGTGGATGTATTCGGGGCTGCGGGTGTTGATGACCATGGTCGTCACGCCTGCGGCCTGCCAGACCTCGATCTGCTCGCGGACCTGGTCGTAGTCCCCCACGATCGCCGAATCCTCGACCAGTTCGTCCGGAATGACCTGGGCGGCGCGATGTTTGTCCTTGTTGCGCAGCAACGCGGTGACCTCGTCGACCACCTCGCCGTAGCCCATCCGTCGGTAGACGTCGGCGTGAAAGTTGGTGTCGCGGGCACCCATTCCGCCCAGGTACAAGGCCAGCCGCGGTTTCATGGCCGCACATGCGGCGGCGCGATCGTCGGTGATCACGACGTTGGCGGTCGCGCAGATCTCGAAATCCTCGCGGCGACGCCGGGCACCGGGACGGGCGAAGCCCTCGTCGAGCCAGGCGTTGTAGGTCTGGGCCATTCGCGGGGTGTAGAAGATCGGAAGCCATCCGTCGCAGATCTCGGCGGCCAGCGCGACGTTTTTGGGTCCCTCAGCGCCGAGCATGATGGGGATGTCGTTCCGCAACGGATGGGTGATCGACTTCAGCGGTGTTCCCGCACCGGTGCTGCCCTGCCCTGTCAGGGGCAGTGGATAGTGCGGCCCACTGTGGGTTACCGGCTCTTGGCGGGCCCACACCTGCCGGACGATGTCGATGTATTCGCGGGTCCGCGCCAACGGTTTCGGGAAACGCTGTCCGTACCAGCCCTCGACCACCTGCGGCCCGGATACGCCCAGGCCGAGGATGTGTCGTCCACCGCTGAGGTGGTCCAACGTCAGCGATGCCATCGCGCACGCTGTCGGTGTGCGGGCCGACAGTTGCGCCACCGACACCCCCAGGCGCATCCGATTGGTCTGCCGGCCCCACCAGGCCAACGGGGTGAAGGCATCCGAGCCCCACGCCTCGGCGGTGAACACGGTGTCGAATCCGGCGTCTTCGGCTGCGGCAACCAGCTGTGCGTGGTTGGTGGGCGGTTGGGCATCCCAATAGCCAAGCTGCAGACCGAACTTCACGATTGTTCTGCTTGCTGTCCGGGGTCAGTACGATCGGGGCAGGTTGAGGCTGTGCTGCGCGACATAGTTCAAGATCATCTCTCTGCTGACCGGAGCGATCTGCAACAATCTGGCCAGACCCCATTGCGGGAGCAAGCCGTACTCGGCTGATATTCCATTTCCACCGTGTAGTTGGATCGCGTGATCGACGGCGCTGACCGCTGCCTCGGCGGCCACGTATTTAGCGATGTTGGATGCCTCTCCGGCGGGCAACCGGCGATCGAAGAGCCAGGCGGCGCGGCCGGTGGCGATGGCGGCCAGGTCGACGTCGATCTTGGCTTTGGCCAACGGATGTGAGATCGCCTGATAGGTGCCGATAGGTGGGCCCCACACCGACCGTTGGCGCGCGTAGTCGGCTCCTTTTTCGACCGCATGTCTGCCGATGCCCACGCACACCGCGGCTCCGGTGATGCGCTCTGGATTGAGTCCGTCGAAAACCTGGTTGAACCCTTCGTGTTCGACACCCAGAAGCTGCGATGCGGGCACCCGGACGTCATCGAAGTGCAGCGTGTACTGCTTCTCTGGGAGGTTGATCCCCACCGGAAGTCGGTGTTTGACCAGACCCGCTGTATCGGTAGGCACCACAAACAACGACAGCCGCTGTGGCGCACTACGCGCCACGACGACGATCGCGCCGGCTTCGTCGACTCCGGAGATGTAGTACTTGGTGCCGTTGAGCACATAGTCGCCGCCGTCGCGTACCGCGGTGGTGGCGATCTGTCGGGTGTTGGATCCGGCGTCGGGCTCGGTGATGGCGAACGCCATCTTGGTGTCGCCGGAGGCCATGCGCGGCAACCATTCCCGTTGCTGGCTGCTGGTGCCGTATCGGGTGAGAAGCTCACCCGATATGGCGCTGGACACCAGCATGAGCAACAGGGGGCAGCCGTGAGCGGCGGTTTCCTCGCAGACGATGGCCAGTTCGGTCAGTCCCGCGCCGCCACCGCCGAATTCCTCGGGGAAGTTGATGCCGATGAATCCGTGTTGGGCCAGCTCCAGCCAGAGTTCGTCGGTGGGTTCGTGAGCGGTGGCTCGTTCGGCGAAGTAGGTGGGGCCGTATTTGTCGGTGATCGCGGCGACAGCGGTGCGCAGGTCGCGGTGTTCGCTGGATTCGGTGAAGTCCATTCGCCCTGCGTTCTCCTAGATCAGCTTGTCCGGAACGTCGGTGTTGAGCGCCCGCAGGTACTCCCCCAGGCTTTTGGCCTGGGCATCGGGGCGGGTGCACGACGCGACACCGTCGCCGAGGAATCCGACGACCACGAAGTTCAGCGCCTTGAGGTTGGGGAACGCGTAGCGCCGGATGGTCAGCCCGTGGACCTCGGGCACGAGTTCGGCGAACTTCTGTGCGCTCAGGTGTTCATCCAGCCATTCCCAACGCTGGTCGGTGTCGGTCCAGATGCCGACGTTGGCGTTTCCGCCCTTGTCACCTGAGCGGGCCGCCACGATGCTGCCCAGCGGCCGGCGGGTGGTCGGCCCGAAATCTGAGCGGACCGGTGAGGGTGCGGGATCAGGCACATCGATCTCGGTCACCTCGGTCGGCGGGTCTATCGGCTCTCGTGTCCCGTCGGCGTGAACCACGGTGTGCAGCACTGCCGTTGCCGGGACCAGTGTCGGCCAGTAGACGCCGAATTCGCTGGCCGTGGTGGGTGGGGTGGTGGTGTAGAAGCCGGCGTATCCGGCCACGTACAGCTCGATGACCGCATTGGAGAATGCTCGGTCGACCTTGGTGCGGTCGCGGTCTTTGACGGTGACCCGCAGATGGGCGGTTGCCTGGGCCATGTTGGCCGGATCGGCAGTGTCATAGCGCAGCAATTGGATATCGACACCGTCGAATCGGTCTCGCCCGCCAAGGATCGTCATGAGTTCCTCGACGGCCCATTGGGCCTTCTCGTCGATGTCCAGGCCGGTCAGCGCCATGGTCATGGTGTTGCGGAAGCCACCGATGTAGTTCATGGCGACTTTGAGCGCCGGCGGTGGCGGCGTGCCGGTCGTGCCGCTGACCCGCACTCGGTTCTCACCGACCTGGGTGATCGAGCAGGTGTCGAAGTGGGCCACCACATCGGGGTTGGCGTAGGCAGGGGCGCCGACCTCGTAGAGCAGCTGGGCGGTGACGGTGCCCGGTGTGACCACGCCCCCGCTGCCGGGCGCCTTGGTGATGACGAAGCTGCCGTCGTGGCCCAGTTCGGCAATCGGTGAACCGGGGTAGCGCCGGTCGGTGACCTCCCGAATCTGGGAGTAGTTTCCGCCCGTAGCCTGTGGGCCGCACTCGATGATGTGACCGGCTGCGACGGCACCGGCCAGCGCGTTGTAGTCGTTGCGTGCCCAACCGTGCCACCAGGCACCCACCCCGACCACCAGCGCCGCGTCGGTCACTCTGCCCGTGATCACAATGCCGGCGCCGCGAGTCAGGGCCGAGGCGATTCCCCAGCCGCCCAGGTAGGCGTTGGCCGAGACCGGTTCGACGTTCTTGTCGCGCAACCGGATACCGGTGTCGAGGTTGGCGAAGTCGATGCCTTGCTCCATCAGCTGCGGTAGCCGCGGCATCAGGTCGTCGCCCTCGACGTGGGCGACCGTGAGATCGACGTCGAGCTCAGTGAGCAGGTGGCGAACTCGTTGGGCCATTCCGGCGGGATTGAGCCCGCCCGCATTCACCACAACTTTGGTCCCGCGGCGCGCGCATTCGGCGGCCACGTCCCGGAATTGGGTGAGAAAAGTATGCGCGTAACCGGTGTCGGGATTCTTCTTGCGCGCCTTCCACAGGATCAGCATGGTGAGCTCGGCCAGGTAGTCGCCGGTGATCACGTCGACGTCGGCGGCGGCGACCAACTCCTGCATCGCCGAGTGCCGGTCCCCGTAGAACCCCGAGGCGTTGCCGATCCGAACCGCACGTTTCATCGCTGCTGCACCTTCGGTTTGCGCTGGCTGGCTGCTCCGGCGAACGCTTGAGCGATCTCCATCCAGCCGGTGGCCACCGCACCGTTGACGGTCAGCCCGGTCTCGGTCCAGTGTTTGCGTTGGGTGACAGTGAGGACGAAATCTTGCGCGGCGCCCACGACCGTGTTGGCGGTGTCTTGTGGTCCCCAAGTCCACGTCTGGCCCTCGGCCGAATGCAGCTGCACGCCGACCGGCTCGCCAGGCACATCAAGACCGTTGAGGCGGTGTGAGAACGCGAACGTGGACACGCCGAGATGCGCGATGCTGCGCAGCCCGGGGGTGGCCGGGTGTTCGACACCGAGTGCTTCGTAGATGTCGTGTCCGTGCGCCCATGTCTCCATCAGCCGGGCGGTCGCCGAGGACGCCACGCTCATGTCGGGACCGAACCACGGCACACGGCGTTTGGGGTCGCTGTTGGCGAACAGGGTCAGCAGCTCCTGACGTGCCGCCGAAAACCAGCTCATCAGTGCCTCGGGGGCCAGGATGCGGTGTTGTTCGGCAATCCGGTCGGGAAAGTCCATCCCGCCGTCGATCAATTTGGCGGCCATCTGCGCGAAGTGATCCGGCGCGGTCAAGGCCAGTTTGGTGGCATCGTCGAAGAAGGCCAGGTGAGATACCTGATCTTGGATGCTCCAGCCCTGCGCTGGTGTCGCGCGACCCCAATACTCGAACGGCAAGTCCTGCAAACGATGTGTGAGCAGCTCAGATTCCACGTGCAGCGCTGCTAGCAGTCCGGGGTAGTCCAGGCTCATCAGCGTCCTTTCCACTGTGGGGAGCGCTTCTCCTTGAAGGCGGCCATTCCCTCTTGCGCGTCCTGGCTCAAATAGACGGGCTCCCAGATTGATTCGGCTAGTTCGAACGCCTCGCGCAGTGGATGCTGCGCAGTCAGTGTCGCGGTCTGCTTGCCCGCAGCCACCGACAGCGGCGCGTTCGCCGCGATCTGCTCGGCGAGTTCTTGCGCCGCCGCATGCAGGTCGGTGGGCTCTGCCAGCCGGTTGACCAGTCCGATCTCGTGGGCGCGCGCGGCCGATATCGGCGCGCCGGTGAGCACCAGTTCCATGGCGATGCGGCGCGGAATCATCAGTGGCAGCGGCGCTGCCCATGGCGAACCGCGGCCTACCTTGACCTCGGTGATGGCAAACTTCGCCGTCGTCGAGGCCACACACAGGTCACACGTCTGTGCCAGCAGGAAACCGCCGGCGAAGGCGACGCCGTTGACCGCGGCGATGGTCGGCTTGTCCACGGCGATGTTGCGCCCGAACTGTGGCACGAAATCCACCGGCGGAACGGTGAGTTGTTCCTCCGACATCTCTTTGAGGTCGCCGCCGGCACAGAATGCTTTGTCCCCGGCGCCGGTCAGGACCAGAACCTTGGCTTGCCGGTCGTCGTTGAATCTGCGTACCCCGTCGAATAACCCATCGCGGACTGCCTTGTTGAGGCTGTTGCGCGCCTCTGGACGGTTGATAGTCAGCCAAGCGATCCCGTTGCGGACCTCGTACTCAACGCTCACGACGCGGCACCGTCATCGGGCCCGGAGACCACGGCCAGCACCTGCCCCGATTCCACCTGGTCCCCGGACTTGACGGCGATCGTTGCCACGAGGCCATCGGCTGGGGCGCGCACGGTGTGTTCCATCTTCATTGCCTCCAGCACCACGATGGCGGCGCCTAGGCGTACTTCGTCGCCTTCGCTGACCTCGACGCGCACCACCGCCCCTGGCATCGGGGCCAGCAGTGACCCGGTCTCCTGCATCGAGCTGGGGTCTGGGAATCGTGGAGTCTCGTGCAGTGCCGTCGATCCCAGCGCACTGTCGACGTAGTGAACGTCCCCGGACCGTGCCACCTGGTAGCGCCGTCGCACTCCGTCGATTTCGGCGTCAATCAAGTCTGGGGCCGCACTGAGTATCCGCACCTGGGGCTGCCAGTCGCCGACGGTGACTTTGACGCCGTCACGCTCTACGCGGTAGTGCACCTCGACAATGTCTTCGCCGAGGCGGTACTGCACGATCTGATCCTGGCTGGGCAGATTGCGCCAGCCAGCGGGAAGACCGGGCACGACGGTTGTCTGCTGACGTCGCTGCGCCAGCGAGGCCAGCGCCGCGGCTACCGCGTGGGTGCCGGTTGCGGCCCGCTCCGCCACGATCAGGGCGGCGGGATCGTGGCGCTGCAGGTAGCCGGTGTCGATCGCGCCGGCGCGGAATTCGGCCTCGCGCAGGATTCCCACCAGCAGATCACGGTTGGTGGTGACACCGTGGATGCGGGTCTCGCGCAGCGCCCGCGCCACCCGTCGGCAGGCTTCGTCTCGCGTCTGGCCGTAGCCGATGACTTTGGCCAGCATCGGGTCGTAGAACGTGCTGACTGTCGACCCGGAGCTGAATCCGGCATCGACCCGCACGCCGGGCAGATCGGGGAACTCCAGGGTGTGCAATGTTCCCGATGCCGGAATGAAGCCGGCGGCAACGTCTTCGGCGTAGAGCCGGACCTCGACCGCGTGGCCGTCGGGGCGGGTGTGCAGCATCTGAGCCGGCAACGGTTGCCCGGCGGCGACCAGCAACTGCGCGCGTACCAGGTCGATTCCGGTGACCAGCTCGGTCACCGGGTGTTCGACCTGAAGCCGGGTGTTGACTTCGAGGAAATAGAAGGAGCCGTCGGGTGCCATCACGAACTCGACGGTGCCGGCCCCCTCGTAGGCCAATGCTTTACCCGCGGCCACCGCGGCGCGCCCCAGTTCTTCGCGCAGCGACGGGTCGACTGCCGTCGAAGGTGCCTCTTCGATGATCTTCTGATAGCGACGCTGAATGGAACATTCGCGTTCACCCAGGTGCACGACCGTGCCGTGGCTGTCGCCGAAGATCTGGACCTCGATGTGTCGGGGTGATTCGACGAACTTCTCCAGGAACACGGTTCCGTTGCCGAACGCCGACGCCGCTTCTCGCCGTGCGCCGGTGACCGCTTCCAGCAGTTCGTTCTCGTCGGTGACGATCCGCATTCCGCGGCCACCGCCGCCGAAGGCGGCTTTGACCAGTATCGGGAAGCCGATTTGGGTTGCGGCGTTGCGCAGGTTGTCGGGGTCGGCGTCCTGTTCGGCATCCACGGTGACCCCGGGCAGCACCGGTACGCCGGCTGCGGCCATCATGTCTTTGGCGGCGATCTTGGATCCCATCGAGGCGATCGCTTCGGGGCTGGGACCGACGAAGATCACGTTCGCATCGGCGCAGGCTTTGGCGAATTCGGCGTTCTCAGAAAGAAATCCGTAGCCTGGGTGGATCGCGTCGGCGCCAGTGGCGGCGGCGGCAGCCAAAACCAGGTCGCCGCGCAGGTAGGTATCGGCCGGCGCGGTGCCGGGTAGGTGCACCGACTGGTCGGCCTGGGCGACGTAGGGGGCGAACCGGTCGGCATCGGAGTAGATCGCGACGGTGGCGATGTCCATTTCGCGGGCGGTGCGAATGATCCTTGAGGCGATCTCGCCGCGGTTGGCGATGAGCAGCTTGCCGATGGGCTGATGAGTGGTGGTCACGTTCCTCACATCCTGAATACGCCGAAGCCGCGGCGTCCGGAAATCACGTTGGAATGTGCTGCGGACAGGGCCATTCCGAGCACTGAGCGGGTGTCGCGTGGGTCGATCACCCCGTCGTCGTAGATGCGGGCGGAGATGAAGAAGGCGTGCGATTCGCGCTCGATCTGCTCTTCGATCTCTGCGGTGCGCTTCGCGTCGGTCTCCAGGTCGAATTCGCGGCCGGCGGCCTGGGCGGCGGCCTTGCCCACGATGGACAGCACACCTGCGAGTTGCTGGGCGCCCATGACGGCGAGTTTGGCGTTGACCCAGGTGAACATGAACCTGGGGTCGTAGGCCCGGCCGGACATCCCGTAGTTCCCGGCGCCGAAGGATCCGCCCATGTTGATGGTGATGTGCGGGACGGTGCTGTTGGTGACGGCGTTGATCATCTTGGCGCCGTCTTTGATGATGCCGCCCTGCTCGTACTCGGTGCCGACCATAAAGCCGGTCACGTTCTGCAGGAAGATCAAGGGTGTGTCGGTCTGGTTGGCCAGCAGAATGAATTCTGTTGCCTTCTTTGATTCTTCGCTGAACAGGACACCTCGGGTGTTGGCCAGGATGCCGACGGGGAAACCGTGGATCGATGCCCATCCGGTGGCCAGGCTGGTCCCCCACCGGGGCTTGTACTCGGAGAAGCGGCTGCCGTCGACGATGCGGGCGATCACCTCTCGGGGGTCGAACGGGACGCGGGAGTCGCCCGAGGCGATCCCGAGAAGTTCGTCGCTGTCATAGAGCGGATCATCGGCCGCAGTGCTCGGTCCCGGTCCCAGCTTGCGCCAGTTCAGGTGCGCGACGATATCGCGGCCGATGCGGATAGCGTCGACCTCGTCGACGGCGAAGTAGTCACCGAGTCCCGAGACCCGGGTGTGCATGTCTGCCCCGCCCAAGGATTCGTCGTCGGCGTCCTCACCGGTTGCCATCTTGACCAGCGGCGGGCCGCCGAGGAATACCTTGGCCTGCTTGTCCACCAGCACCGCGTAGTCGCACATGCCCGGCACGTAGGCGCCACCGGCGGTGGAGTTTCCGAACACCATGGCGACGCTAGGAATGCCCATCGACGACAGTTCGGTGAGGTCCCGGAAAATTCGGCCCGCGTGCACAAACAACTCGGACTGGGTGGGCAGATCAGCACCGCCGGACTCCACCAGGTACAGCACGGGAAGCCGGTTGACTTTCGCGATCTCCAACGCGCGCAGGTTTTTGCGCAGTGTGTACGGGTTCATGGTGCCGCCACGGACGGTGGGGTCGTGGGCGATGATCATGCATTCGGCACCGCTGACGACCCCCACGCCGGTGACGATTGCAGCGCCCACGTTGAACTGGGTGCCCCACGCCGCCAGCGATGACAGTTCCAGGAACGGCGCGTCACGGTCGAGAAGCAATTCGATGCGTTCACGGGCCAGCAGTCGGCCGCGATCGTGGTGGCGTTTGACGTAGCGCTCACCGCCGCCGGCGGCCACAGCTTGGAGTTGCTCGTTGAGCGCTGCGACCGCTGCCGACTGCACTTCGTAATTGCTGACAAAGGTGTCGGAGTCGGTGTCAATCTCCGATGACAGGGCTGGCATCGATGTCCTTAACGTTGTTAGTGAATGCCAATACACTAAGTGCGTTGGCGCTGATCACAATGGGGATGCCGGCGAAACACCCCCAATAGGTGACAAAGGCCGTTCGAACGGGGCATTCACCCCACCGGCCGGCCCTCCGCGCACAGGGCCGCCAGTTCCCGCCGGGCTTGGCGGTACTGGCCGGCCAACTCCGCGACCAGTTCGTCGACCGTGGTCAGCTCGTGTACGCCGAAGACGCTGTGGCCTGCGCTCCAGGCGTCGGCGTTGGACAGCAACTGGTCTTGGGTAAACCCGTCACCGCTGCCGCCGCGCTCGCCGCCTTGGCGATCCAGCCATGCAGCCAGCAGGCTGGCCGGTATTCCGCCCACCCGGTCGGACAGCCGGACATCGTCGAGTGTCGAGGCGACCAGCGCTCGGCGGTATTCGTCGCTGGCCCGGCTTTCTGCGGTGGCGATGAACCGGGTCCCGATGTAGGCCAGGTCGGCACCAGCGGTTTGGGCGGCGAGGATCGAGCGGCCGTCTGCGATGCCGCCGGCAAGGACCAGCGGCCCGTCGAATCGTTCGCGAACAGCGCGCACAAAAGCGAAGGGGTTCGCCCAGCCGGTCTGTCCGCCCGCGCCCGCGGTTAGCAGCACCAGTCCGTCCGCGCCTGCCTCCAGCGCGGCCCAGGCATGCTGAACGCTGGCCACATCCGCGTATACCTCGGCACCGGCCGCGTGCAGTCGCTCTACGACCGGCGCCGGAGAGCCCACGCTGGTGATGACCAGTTTCACCTGGTGGCCGATAAGGCAGTCCAGGTCGGCCTGTAGTCGGGCATTGCTGCGGTGCACCACCAGGTTCGGCGCCACCGGTGCGCACCCATCCCCGGAGGCCTCCGACGCGATCTGGCCCATCCAGGAGTCGAGGTCACCAGGCGAGGGAGCGTTGTGGGTCGGGAACGAACCGATCACCCCCGCACGGCAGGCCGCAATCACCAATTCCGGTCCCGACACGTTGGTCATCGGCGCGGCGATCACCGGCAGCGCCAGAGCCCCAGGCCAGCCGGCAGATCGCATCAACGGGTCCATCTCATCCTCACCTCCTAATTAGTGAATTGAGATTTACTAGCACGGGATCGTCCTTGTCAACCGCGGCACCGCCGAATCGACGCCCAACTGCGGTTCAGCGGCAATAACGCAGGCCACGAATGGTTTGACAAAGTGATTCAGATCACCAATGATGAGGGCGCGTTAGTAAATCCTGAACCGCATTCGTGGTGATGACGACCAAGGAGCACCCCATCGGCACCGAGCTTCTGTCGCGGTCATCGTCGACCGACGACCCAAAGTTGCTGAGCGAGCAGGCCATTGCGTCCGATTGCACGCCACACCGTGACCTCGCCTCACCGGGCGAGCAGATATCGGCAGCCCTCACCGCACTGCTTGCATCCCTGGCAACGGTGAGAGACGCGCCCTCCCCGGCCGCGACTTTGGAATGCGCCCCCCACGCACTGGCCGAATCGGCGGTATTCCAGCGGGTGATGTATTCCCAGGTACGCGGGTCCACATGGTCGCCCGACGCCATATACGGGGTGGACGGGCAACGGCATGTGAGCATGCAGATCGAGTGCTACCCCACCGATCGGGTCGAAGACCTGCAGATTCCGCTGGCATCACCGCTGGTAGAGGCCGAAGTGGTGCGCCGCCGGTTACCCGCCCTGATCCTGGACGCCGACCAGGAGGCTCGGGTGTACCGTCCCCTGGTCGAACGCATGCGGACCAGCGAATACGTGGTGGCCCCCGTCGTGGCGGGTTCGGTGGTTATCGGATTGCTGCACGCAGACCGTCCCACCGACGGCCGACCGTTGACCGCAGCACATCGCGACCTGCTGCGGATGTTCGCCGACGGTGTGGGGTTGTCCTACGAACGCGCTCTACTTGTCGAACGCATCGAGCGTCAGCGCCAGTACGTCCTCGGAGTTTGCGATGCGGCAGTGGGATCGGTGACCACCACCGACATGACCAGCCCGATCCCCTTGCGCGCCAATGCCGCGGCCACCGCATCGATCGACGCACCCGAATCCGCACCGCCGCCCAGGGTTCGCCACACCAAGCCCGCCCATGCCACCGAGGTGCGGGACTCGTCTCGGTTGACCACATTGACCAGCCGGGAGCGCGAGGTCTTGGGATTGTTGGCCAGCGGCGCAACCAACGCCCAGTTGGCCGACCAACTGACCGTCGCGGAGAGCACCGTGAAATCGCACGTCAAGCACATCCTGCACAAACTCGGTGCCACCAACCGGGCCGCGGCGATCTCGTACTATCTGCGCGAAACCCGCGACGTGAACAGGTCACGCCGATGAGCGTCCTCATCGGCGGCGAGTCTTCACGCGCAGCCGGCACCGGACGGGTGCGCGCCGACTGGTCGTCGAAACAAGCCGAGTTCAGCGAGCGCTTCTCAGCGCTGCGCGCACAGGTCGTCGGTGTCTTGGGCATCGAGGGACCGCCGGGACTGGAAGCCGACTCTCCGGCACAGGCCGGCGAGGTGATCTCGGACTTCTCGAGGTTGTGCGCGTTGCGTTTGCGCGCGGTGCCTAGTTCGGACACCGAGACCGAACGACAGTTGTACACCTTGTTATTGAGGCTGCAGCAGTTGGCCATGGACTGGTATCTGTTCGAGACCGGCGTGCGCAGCCAGCGCCTGGCCGACTGCGCAGTGAGCCTCAACAGGCTGCGCGCCATGCCGACCACGGCCGCTCTGGTCGATAACGCGTGCCACGAATTGGTTTTCCGCCTGGGGTTTCGCCGCGCGGTGCTTTCCACCGTGGACGCCGCAGGGTGGAAGCCGCTGATCCTGCTGGATCGGACCGAGGTCGCCAACCGAGCCTGGTTCAGTGCGTGGCAAAACCAGCCGGTGCCGTTGATGCCGGCCACCCCAGAGGCGGTATCGCTGTCGCGGCGCCAGCCCACCCTTATCCAGGACACCGCCGATGCGCCGGTCTATCGACCGTTGATCGTCCAAGCCGGCCAGTCGCGTTCCTATGTCGTCGCACCGCTGGTGCAGGGCAGCGACGTGATGGGATTCCTGCATATCGACCATTACCCGGAGACCACTCGGGTCGACGAAGCCGATCGGGATGTGTTGTGGGCCTTTGCCGACGGTTTCAGCCATATCTACCAACGTGCCGCACTGCTGGAGAACCTGCGCCAGCAGCGCGACACCATCAGGGACATGCTGATCACCACCGTCGACCAGATCGACGATTTGTGCGACCTGGGTACCGACGCCGCCGCCTGGTCAAGCGATGACAGAGCAAATGGCCATGACCTCGGCGCAGCGCCTGGGAGCCATGCGCCGCACCGGGTGGAACTGACCGAACGCGAATCCGAGGTACTGCGGCTCATGGTGACCGGCGCCAGCAACCACGAAATCGCCGACCAACTGGTAATCACCGAGGGCACCGTGAAATCTCACGTCAAACACATTCTGCGCAAGTACGGGGCAGTCAACCGCGCCCAAGCCATCGCCTGGGCCCTGCAGAGCACCTGAGCTGGCCTGCGCCAGCCGTCAGGTCAGCGGTTGAGTGCACAGGTAGGCGCCGTCGTGATACAGCAACGGCTCCGGGCGCGCCAGGGAATCCTCGCAATGAATCTGGGCGACCGCGCCGACGACCAGCGTGGAATCGCCAGCGGCGATGAGGCGGTCCACGCGTACCCGCAACCACGTCGGCACCCCATCGAGCACGGGTTCGCCGGTCGGCAGCAGATGCCACAAGGATCGGTCGGAGAATCGCTGCTCGGCCGATCGCGAAAACCGTTGTGCCAGTTCGAGCTGCCCAGCACCGGGCAAGTGAATGACCACCGAGCGGGCTGCCCGCATGGCCTCGATACTCGACGAGGTATGGGTGATGTTGAACGACACCAACGGTGGATTCAGCGACAGGGAGGCAAACGATGTCGCGGTGAAACCCACTGGGCCGCCTGCCGACGTCATGGTGACGATGGCGACGCCGGCGGGATGGCGTCGAAGCGCGGTACGGTACTGCTCAGCGCTGACCATCATGCCGCCGACATTGTGTGCAGCTCGGGGACGACGACGTCGCGGATCAGCTCCACAACGCCCTCGCTGTCGACCGGCAGCAGGATTGCTCCGTCGGCGATGCCCAACGCGTAGATATCGGCGATCAGTCCGGACAACCCGCCCGGAGTGCCTACATAAGTCATCGTGTCACCGCATTCACACCCCGAATCGCTGATCGCAGCGCGCGCGGTGCGGGCATCGCCGGCGATCAGCACGTTGATGTCGACGACGACCACAGCGTGGGGGCAATCCTCGCGGGCCGCCGCCGCCTTGTGCGTTAGGTCCCGCAGATCCACGGCGTGGATACGGACCAACTCATCAGATCCGTTGGTCCACAACCCCTTGTCCGATACCACACCGAATCTCAGGGGCCGCCTCGGTGCGCCCGGAGATCCGGCTATGTCACGTTCTGCAGTCGCCATCGTCATCAGCTTCTCCTCGTTGCCGCTTGGGCTCAGTTCTCTGCGGGATCGATCACGATGGCGAACGCTTTGTTCTCGATTCCGCCGGAACGATCGAGTGCGATGAACTTCTCCTCGACGTATTCGTCGATCGCGTTCGGGCCTCCTTCACGGCCCAAACCGCTCTCCTTGTATCCACCGAAGGGATAGGCGGGGTGGATGATGTGCCAGTTGTTCACCCACACCATGCCTGCCTCGAGCCGGCGAGCCAGGCTGGCGGCTCGTTCGTCGCTGCCCCAAACACCGGCCGACAGGCCATAATTGGTGTCGTTGGCTATCGCGAGGGCTTGCTCGTCGGTGTCGTAGGTCATCACGACCAGTACCGGACCGAACACCTCTTCCCGGGCGATTCTCATGTCGTTGGTCACGTCGAGGAAGATGGTGGGTTCGATCCAGTAGCCCTTGTCGAAGCCCGCTCCCGAGGGTGCCTTGCCGCCGATGGCGGCGGTGGCGCCCTCTTCGGACGCGATCCGGAAGTAGTCCAGGATTCGGTCGCGTTGGGTCGGGGAGATGATCGGCCCGACGTGGGTCGTCGGGTCCAATGGGTCACCGACGCGCAATGTCGCTGCCCGCGTCAGCAGCTTGTCCACGATCTCATCGCGTCGTGACGCCGGGATGAGCAAGCGGGTGCCCGCCTCACACGCCTCGCCGTTGTTGGCCATGCATGCGAACAGGGCCCCGTCGACGGCCATGTCGATGTCGGCGTCATCCAGGATGATGTTGGCGCCCTTACCGCCCAGTTCGAGGGTAACCCTTCGCACTGAGTCCGCCGACTGGCGCAAGATGCTCTTGCCCACCGCCGTCGAGCCGGTGAACGCCACCTTGCGCACATCGGGGTGTCCAGAAAGGTGGGCGCCCACCGGCTCGCCGTCCCCGGTGACGACGTTGAATACACCGGGCGGCAAACCCACAGCGTCGAACTCGCGGGCCAGCTCCAGTGCCAGCAACGGTGCGTGCTCATCGGGCTTGAGCACCACCGAGTTACCGGCGACCAAGGCCGGCGCGATCTTCCACACCGTGGTCAGCATCGGTATGTTCCACGGCACGATGGCAGCGACCACACCGAGCGGCTCGCGCACCACAACACCGTCGGCGGCAATCGGTGCAATCGCCGGCCCGGGCGTCTCCCACTCGTAGTTCTGCGCGATCCCCGCCAGATACTGCATCTGGGCAACCGACAACCCGACGTGTAGTGCACTGGTGATGCGGATTGTGGCCCCGTTCTCGCGGCTCTGCAGGGCTGCGAGTTCCTCGGCGCGAGCGCCCAGCCTTTCGGCGACGGTGTTGATGATCGCCGCCCGCTGCGCCGGGGGGGTCCGGCGCCACGTCCCGTCGGCGAAGGCTCCCTTGGCAGCGTTCACCGCGGTGTCGACCAGCTCAGGGGTGCCTTTGGCGACAGTGGCGACCAGTTCTTCTGTTGCCGGGCTGCAGATCTCATACACCTCGTCGGTGTCGACCCACTTGCCGTCGATGTACATCGGGTAGTGCTCGGACATCGCGAGCATCCTTTCCTTAGCCGACCTGGCGAGACTTGTTGCGCCAGTAGGGTTTACGAATGGCCTTCTTGTCGACCTTGCCCGCCGGATTCAGCGGGAGACTGTCGGCAAAAAGGATGGTCTTGGGAGCGGGGATGCTTCCCAGCGCGGCCTTGACATGCTTGATGAGTTCGGATTCCAATGCCGGCCCCGTGATCTCACCGGTGCGGGCGACCACCACGGCCATCACCGCCTCACCCCACTTCTCGTCGGGCACACCGATCACCGCCGCCTGAGCTACCGCGGCATGGGTGGCCAGAACGTCCTCGACCTGACGTGGGAACACATTGAACCCGCCGCTGACCACCATGTCCTTCTTGCGGTCGACGAGGTAGAGGTAGCCGTCGGTGTCGAGGTAGCCCACGTCTCCGGTGTGCACCCACCCGCCCCGCAGTGTTTCGGCGTTGCGTGCCGGATCGAGGTAGCCCAACATTTGTCCCAGCTGGCGTGAACAGATCTCGCCCACCTCGCCGACCGGCAATATCGCATCGTTGTCGTCCTGAATCGTGACACTGACCTGAAACATCGGCCGGCCCGCACCACCGAGGCGAGCCGTCCATTGACCGACCGATTCGCCGTCACGCTTGACGTGTTCGTGTTTGCGCAGGCACGCGATGTAGCCGGGTTCGGTGCCTGCGTAGGTCTGGATGAAGATCGGTCCGAAGACCTCCAGCGCCTGGCGCAACCGCTCCGGGGTGATGGGAGACCCCGCATAGACCACGGTCTGCAGCGAAGTGAGGTCGAATTCGCTTCGGCGAGGGTGATCGAGCAGCAGGTAGATGATGGTGGGCACTAGTGCGGCTGCGGTGACGCGGTACCGCTCGATATGGGCCAGCAGCGACTCTGGCTCCAGCCCGGGAAGCATTACGTTGGTGCCACCTCGGATGAAGGTCGGCATCACAAAGATCTGCGTGAAATGCGTCAGCGGTGCGCCGTGGGCGAACACTTCGCCGAACCGGATATCGGCGATCTCCAGCCCGGCCGAAATGCTGTAGTGACTCCAGGTGAAGTGAGAATTGACCACGCCCTTGGGTTCGCCGGTGCTGCCCGAGGTGAACAGCACGTAGGCTTCGTCGTGCTCAGCGATATCGACCTGTGGTCGCTGTGAGCTCTGTGCAGCCACCAGAGTCGCAAAGTCCAGTGCGTCAACCTTGGCGGCACCTTCGACGGTGCCCACCCGGATCAGGGTCTGTAGCTTCGGCAACTGGCCCCGGATCGCGGCGACGGCGTCTTCGAACTTCGCGTGATACAGCAACGTCGTCGCGTCGGTCTGTTCCAGATTGGACTTGAATCCGTCGGCCGCAGCCCGGGTCGGCATCTGCACCAGCACCGCCCCAGCCGCCCACACGGCCTGCTGAATCGGGATGAACTCCAGGCAGTTGGGCATCAGCAGCCCGATTCGATCGCCCTTCTGAACCCCGGCACCGATCAGGGCATTGGCGATCCTGTTGCGCCACTGGCCCAGCTCGCGATAGGTAACACTCGCGCCGGACGCGGCATCCAGAATCGCGGTGCGCTCACCGTAGTAAGCGCACGCGCGATCCAGGACGTCGGGCAGCACGCCCCACACACCATCGTTGGACACCTGCGGCTATCCCGTCAGCGAAGCGGGGTCGAAGCCCTCGACCCAGTACTCCGGTGTGACGATCGGCAGGCCGAGTTCCTGCAGTACCGGGGTGTCATTCCAGTAGGTGGTTTCGCGGGCGATCTTGCCCTGGGCATCCAGCTGATGCCAGGTGATGCCCCGAGTGCTGAGGGTTTTGCCCTCGGTGGGAACGCCGCGGAACGCGCTCAGGCCCTCACCGGCCCAATTCCACAAGATGACCACTGCGGGTTGTCCATCCACGCCGGCGAGCTGGAACGCCTCGGTGGCAGTGAAGGCGTGCACACCGATCCCGTTGTCGAGGTCTGTGTTGGCGAAAGGCGCAAGCCGCGGTTCGAGCTCGGCTTTGGTGATGGCGGTGTCGATCATGTGATCGGAGTCGCCGTGGTCGTCGTAGACCAGGTCGTCGGCGTAGAGCGCGACCGCTGAAGCGGTGTCGCTAGTCAGCGCATCGACCCAGCGTTGGGCGTGCTGTCTTGCTTGGGAAGTATCCAGGCTCATCGCAATTCCTTTCAGACCAGAGCCGGGGCTTTGGCCACGGCGGTGGGGTCGACGGGCAGACCGAGATCGCGAACGGCGGTCGAGACGTCCCAGAAGCTTGCTTCCCGCGTGATACGGCCGTCTGTGTCGTAGATGTGGAAGGTGATGCCGCGGGCACCCGGGATCTTTCCGCCGGTCGGGACCCCGACGAACGCCGCTGCCGTGGGGGCGTGCCAGGTCCAGCGGTAGATCGCGGCGTTCTTGTCTCCGACCACCTCGTCGATGCGGAAGTTGTTGATACCGATGCCGTTTTCGGTGTCTTTGTTGGCGTAGGGGGCGAACACCCGCAACAGTTCCTCTTTGGAGGTGATTCTCTGGCCGAGAATCGGGTCTTCGAACAGGAAGTCGTCGGCGTATAGGGCGACCACGGCTTCTGCGCTGGTGCGGAACGCTTTCAACCATTTGACCGCGAATGTATGACTCATCGGAAAGTTCAACTCCTCGCGTTGAAATGCAAGTTAGACAACTCCGAGGCTATGGACGACGGACCTGCTGCGGCGACTACCGGGGGGAGGAAACCTCCTGCCCGTAGGGGGGACATGATCCTGCTGCCCCATAACTCTGTCAGCGAGACGGTCTCCTCCGATGCCGGAGCGAGTTCCCCCTTGGGAGAGGTGTGCAGCCCTAGTGGCCGGAGCAGCATGTGGACGACCGGACACCAATAGCTATAGGGAGTGACCATGTTGGAACAAGATCTGACCGACGAAGACTTCGAGCCCTACTTCGCCAAGGCGCAGGAGGTCTCTGAATTCTTCCGCGAGATCGGCCCGAAGTACGACGTGGAAAACACGTTCGCCTACCCGTCGATCGATGTCTTCAAAAAATCCGGGTTGGGCAAGCTACCCGTGCCGAAGGCATTTGGCGGGCCCGGTGCCAACATCCTTCAGGTATCGAAGATCGTCTCGGAGCTGTCACGGGGTGACTCGGCGATCACGCTCGCTTACAACATGCACTACATAATGGTCGGCATTGCCGGAAACCTGATGACTGATGAGCAGAACAAGTACTGGTTGGGCCGCGTCGCCGACGGCGAGCTGATGTTCGGGCCGTTCTCCGAGCAGCGCGCCGGCTTCTCCGGTCTGGCCGACATGAAGGCCGTACCGCAGGCCGGTGGCGGCTGGAAGATCTACGGCAAGAAGACCTGGGGCACGTTATGTGAGGCCGCAGACATCATCACCACCAATGCCACCGAAACCGATGCCGACGGCAACCTCCCAGAGACTTTCGAAGGCCGGATCGCCGCCGAGAAACTGTTCATCGGCGACTTCAAGGTCGACAAGAACGGTGTCGGCGACGGAATCCGGATTGAGAAGACCTGGAACGCACTCGGTATGCACGCCACCGGAACCCAGACCATCGTGTTCGACGGATACTTCGTGCCCGAGGACGGTTTCGTCTCGCCTTGGCGTGCCGGCGCTTTCGGTGTACTCGAGTGGGCGTCTCTGATGTTCGCCAGCATCTATCTCGGTATGCAGCAACGGATTCTGGAAGAGTCGGTGGCTGTCCTGTCGAAGAAGCACCTCGGCGCCACTTTCGGGGCCATCGTCGCCGCCGACACTGAGGTCAAGAGCGTCGGACACATCATCGACGGTATCGGCGACATGGCCTCCCGGGTCGAGATGTCGCGTCGCGTTCTCTACCAGACCTGCCAGGAGCAGATCGAAGGCAAGGACAAACTCTGGGCGCCGGAGCTGCGATTCCCCTACCTCGGCCTGGCCAAGACGTTCGTCGCCGACAACGTCATGCATATGTCGCGGCATGCCATGAGCCTCGTCGGCGGCTCGTCCTTCCGAAAAGGCACCATCTTCGAGCGGCTCTACCGCGATTCGGCGGCATCGATGTTCCAGCCGCTCAATGCTGACCAGACTCGCACCTACGTCGGCCAGTTTCTACTCGAGCAGGCTGCGGCCAAGTAAACGACGCGGCGCCAGTGTCCGACGCCCCGGTGGATTTGATCCGCCGGGGCGCACGTCATGACTGCGATGTGTCAAGCCTGGCTACCCAATTGACGGACCCGACCTGCATCCTGAGGCTAACGCGGGTCGACCCTGTCAGCGCCGTGTCATGCGGGCCAATCATGATCCAAGGCTTGCCAGCCGACCGCGTTCCAGATGGTGTGCGCTGTGCGTACCAAGATATGAGCCACAACGTGTTTCAGCCAGAATCGCAGATCGATCGATTTGCAGACCGCATTTTCGATCACATGCGAATCATCGTCCTATGACACCAAATCCGCGCATATCAGTGTGACAGTACCGTCTCGAACAATGGCGGTCAGCCTCCCTCACCAGACCAGTCAAACGAAAGCGGTCGGGCACCAGACGCCAGCCATTGCCCTCGTGGCGTATGGAGAAGTCCTGCCATCGGCTGGTCCTCTGTTTCCAGGCCGCGGCATTCCTCAGCACCGATGAGCAGATCACCGCGTGCGCGCTTAACCCGACAGACCTCTGCGAAGGTATCCGTGCAGGTTCACTGGCGTAGACAGCAAGGCATCCACCGCCCATTTCGCCACGTTGCGCCGGATCGTCGACTACGCGGGCGTAGCAATGCTTTTCGGTGAGCGAGCAGATTCTGGAGCGTGCGCCACGATCGCGACGGTCTGAGCACCAGACTTCAGGCCTATTGAGCGCGTGTGCGATTCGTTATCACAGGAGGCGGTTACGCACTTGGTGACCCCAACGACGACGGGCCACCGTGAAGCCAGGGTCTCGAATCGACTAGTTCGGAGGATAAGCCGGTGGCGGATACGTGCCACGCAATGCCCACGGCAACCAGTTGAAGAAGAACTCGAGCTCATCGCTCGCGTCGTAGTCCGGAACCGGATCCATATTCCACCCCTTCGCCGGGCAATGTTTCGAGACATTGTATCGTTGCAAATCGATAAACCACTAACTCTTTAACTGTTTATTCGGACGATCTGGGCCTGCCTTCAGAAGCGGGACGGATCGGCCCGAACTACCTGCCCGCCCACCTGAACCACGAGCCAAGCTAGGCGCACAACCAACCGCCAGGAGGACCATGTCGCTGTCTGGGAAGACCATGTTCATCTCCGGCGCCAGCCGCGGTATCGGCCTGGCCATCGCCAAGAAGGCCGCCGCCGACGGCGCCAACATCGCGTTGGTCGCCAAGACCGCCGAACCGCATCCCAAGCTCGAAGGCACCGTCTACACCGCCGCCAAGGAGATCGAGGACGCCGGCGGGCAGGCCCTGCCGATCGTCGGTGACGTCCGCGACGGCGACTCGGTGGCAGCCGCGGTCGCCAAGGCCGTCGAGCAGTTCGGCGGCATCGACCTCTGCGTCAACAACGCCTCGGCCATCAACCTCGGCTCCATCGAGGAAGTTCCGCTCAAGCGCTTCGACCTGATGAACGGGATCCAGATCCGCGGCACCTATGCCGTGTCGCAGGCCTGCATCCCGCACATGAAGGGCCGCGAAAACCCGCACATCCTCACACTGTCCCCGCCGATCCGGCTGGAATCCGAGTGGCTCAAGCCCACCGCCTACATGATGGCAAAGTTCGGAATGACGTTGTGCGCGTTGGGTATCGCCGAAGAGATGCGGGAGGCAGGCATCGCTTCGAACACACTGTGGCCGCGCACCCTGGTGGCCACCGCAGCGGTGCAGAACCTGCTCGGCGGCGACGAGGCGATCGGCCGGGCCCGCAAGCCTTCGGTGTATGCCGATGCGGCGTACACGATCTTCAACAAGCCCGCGCGGGAGTACACCGGGCAGAGCCTCCTGTGCGAGGACGTGCTACTCGACAACGGCGTGACCGATCTGTCGGTGTACGACTGCGTGCCCGGGTCCGACCTCGGCGTGGACCTGTGGGTGGACACCCCCAACCCGCCCGGATACACCGCCCCGTAGCACGATCGCCCCTGGAGATTATCCAGTTCCATGCCGCGATCCCTGCGAATTTGAACCGCTGCCCACCGTCCCAGAAGTGCCTTCTTGGACGGTGGGCAGCTTCGCGTACACCGATGAGGAGTCCCGCGAGGCCCATCACGGCCATCCCAGACGGACGTATCGACACTCGTCCCGCATCAGCAGCCATACATCGCTCGGTGAGGGTCGCGCTGCCGCCGGTCGACCTAAACACCAACGATCCTGGATTAGTTAGCACATTTATCGACTGTGTGCTGAATCACCGCACGCCGACGTGCCGAAACCGCTTTTCCGGGTATAGCCTCACGTTGTACTGAACTTAGTTAGGTTAAGGCGGAAAGGTGAGAGTCGGATGCACATCACAATCGACGAAACGAAATGCTGCGGCGCGGGCCAGTGCGTGCTCGCCGCCCCAGACATCTTTGACCAGCGTGAAGATGACGGCGTGGTCATTCTGCTGAACGCTGATCCCCCCGAGGACCAGTACGGTCCGGCGCGGGAGGCAGCGGCGGTGTGTCCTGCGGCGCTGATCGAGGTACACGAATGACACCAGCACCATCCGTGCTGATCGTCGGCGCCTCGGCGGCCGGGTTATCGGTTGCTGATAATTTGCGGAGAGGCAACTTTGCCGGTCGACTGACGATGATCGGCGAGGAGCACCACCTGCCCTACGACCGTCCCCCTCTGTCCAAAGAAGTGCTGTCGGGGCTTTGGCCGGACAGCAAGACTCAACTCCGGGATCGGAGCACGTTCTCCGAACTCGACATCGACCTGCGCCTTGGGACGGTCGCTGAACGCGTCGACAGCGCCGCTCGCATCGTCACCTGTTCCGACGGTACCCAGATCACCTACGACGACCTGGTGATCGCTACCGGGGTCCGCCCCCGGCCACTGCCCGGCACCGAGGGTCTCCAGGGAGTGCATATGCTGCGCACCCTCGACGATGCCCAACGGCTGCGCTCAGCCCTCGATGGGCGTCCCCGCTTGGTGATCGTCGGCGCAGGATTCTTGGGCGCAGAGGTGGCTTCAGTGGCACGCACCGCCGGGGCCGACGTGACACTGATTTCCGATATCGAGTCACCTCTGTCCGACGTGATTGGCACCGAACTCGGCGGGCTGTTGCTGCGCGCGCATACCGACCACGGCGTGCACCTCAAGACCGGCGTGAAAGTAGCTGCCGTCACGCACCACGACAACCGGGTCACGGGAGTCGAACTGGCCGACGGCTCGACGCTGCCTGCCGACGCGGTCCTGGTTGCGATCGGATCAGTCCCCAACACCGAATGGCTTGCCGGCAGCGGTATCCCGATTGGCAACGGGGTGATCTGTGACGAATTCTGCCGTGCGCAACCCGGAGTGTGGGCCGCCGGCGATGTCGCCTCCTGGCACCACGTTGAGCTCGACGAGCGCCTCAGGCTGGAGCATCGCACCAACGCCGCCGAGCAGGGTATCGCGGTGGCACGCAACATCCTTGCCGCCGACAGCCCTACTCCCTTCACACCCGTCCCCTACATCTGGTCAGACCAATACGACCTGAAACTGCAGATCTACGGACAGACCCGTGGGGCAGACGCGTTCGCCGTCATCGACGGCGATCTGGCCGACCGCAAATTTGTCGCGGTCTACGGCAAGGACGGACATGTCCGTGGGGCCGTCGGCGCCGGGATGATCCGCCCACTACGGGCGGCGCGCGCCCTCGTCGCCGCCCGCGCACCCTGGTCCACCATCGAACAAGGAGCATCAGTATGAGTGTTCAAACCCACAGCGCTACAACAGGCTCCGTGCGCATCGCACCGCGGGCCGGCGTCATCGGCCTTGGCATGATCGGTGGCGGTGTCGCTGTCAGCCTGGCCCGCAGCGGACGCATCCCGGTCGTCTACGACATCCGCCCCGACGCTGCCGACGGCCTGCTGGGAGTACCACCCGTGGCGGCCTCGCCCGCCGACGTGGCTCGCGACAGCGATGTCGTGCTGGTTGCAGTGGTCGATGCCGCCCAGGCCAGGACCGTGCTGTGTGCCGATGACGGTGTGCTCGCCGGCGCTCACCCCGGCCTCGTCGTGGTGCTGCTGAGCACCGTTGCCGTCCCGGTCGTGCACGAGCTCGCCCGGGCGTGCTCGGCCAAAGGTGTCGAATTGCTGGACTGCGGAGTCACTCCGGGCGATCAGGCAGCCAACAACGGCCTGGTTGCCATCCTCGGCGGCAACGACGACGCCGTCCGCGCGGCGATGCCCGTTCTGGTCGACTTCGCCAAGGAGGTGGTGCACTGCGGGCCCCTCGGTGCCGGCATGGCCACCAAGATCGCCCGCAACGTCATCACCTACGGCACCTGGCGCGCAGTCCACGAAGCCGCGGGACTTGTCCACGCCGCGGGTGTTGCACCGGAAAGACTGATCGAAGTGGTTCAGGCAGCCGACCCCGACGGCGCCACGTTGTTCTCCTGGCTGCGCAATCAGATTGCCGCACAGCCGGATACCCGCGCGCTTGTCCCGCAAGTGCGCCGGTTGATGGACAAGGACCTCGCCGCCGCACAGGAACTGGCCGCCGATTGCGGTGTCGCCGTACCGCTGGTCGACGCAACCCGCGGTAACGGCGCTGAAACCCTGGACATCCCCATGAGGAGCACCGATGAGTGAGACCACAGAACTCGGCTTGAAAACGATGGACGCCGTCTACGGACCCGGCTTCGCCGAGTCGCTTCCCGACGAGCGGACTCCGACGTTGGAAATGACCGTAGACCATCTGTTCGGCGAGGTGTGGAGCCGGCCAGGCCTGTCCATTCGGGACCGTCGACTGCTCGTTCTGGGCGCCACCGCGGCGCTGGGCCGGGCCGACCTGGTCGAGATCCAGGTGCGCGGTGCGCTGGCCAACGACGAGCTGTCCGCGGGCGAACTGCGCGAAGCCGTTCTGCAACTGCAGTACTACGTCGGCTGGGGCAACGGAACCCAGCTGAACAACGGTGTCGAGGCCGCGCTGCGGGCCCACGCCGAAAGCAATCACGAGAAGCCGGAGAACCACAAATGACCATCGAACTCGACGTTCCCGCCATGCCCGTCGAACGGCAACGACTGCTCGACCCGCCAATGGCCTACTACCACCTGCGCGAAGAGCAACCCATCACCCGCATCCGGTTCCCCAGCGGCCGAATCGGTTGGCTGGTCACGCGATTCGAGGAAGGCAGCCAGGTCTTCTCCGATCCTCGAATGAGCTCCGCGCGACCCCGCCACGACGTTCCGCCTGAGGAAGGCGTCGATCCCAACTCCAACGACACATCCGAAGCGGTCGATCCGACTTTCGTGTTCATGGACGAGCCCGACCACAGCGCCTACCGCCGGCTGCTCTCAGGGCGGTTCACCCCGAAAGCGGTCCAAACTCGGTTGCAGCCCTACATCGACCAGATCGTGACCGAGCATCTCGACACCATTGAGGCGCTCGGGTCCGACGGCGAACCGGTCGACCTCATTGAACATCTGGCTCTGCCCATCCCGTGCCTCGTCATCTGCGAGCTACTGGGTGTCCCCTACGCCGACCGGGATAAATTCCACCATGCCACCGAGGCCATGATGGACACCAGCCGCACTCGCGCTGAACGTGCCGAAGGCGGCCTCTGGCTGCGTGATTACATCACCACGTTGGTCGCCGAGAAGCGAGCCGATCCTGCCTCAGAAGGGCTGCTGGCCGATCTCATTCGCAGCAGCCAGGAGGAAGGCTCGATCCTGACCGACAACGATCTGGTGTCCATCGGTGTCCTACTGCTGTTCGCCGGTCACGACACCACCATGGCGATGATCGGCCTGTCCACCCTGACATTGCTCACGCACCCGGAGGCGCGTCAGAACCTGGTGGAACATCCCGACAAAGTGGGCCCCGCCGTCGAGGAACTGCTGCGCTACCTGACCATCGTCCAATTCGGCCTCGGCCGGACCGCGAAGGAGGATCTCGAAATCGGTGGTCAGCAGATCGCCAAGGGAGACCTGGTGGTGGTGGCGATGCCTGCGGCCAACCGGGACCCGCGAGTATTCGACAATCCCGATGAACCCGACTTTGACCGGAAGATCACCCGGCACCTGGCCTTCGGCTACGGCGTGCACCAGTGCTTGGGGCAAAATGTCGCCCGCGCCGAGTTGAAAACCATTCTGCCTCAGTTGTTCACGCGGTTCCCGGAGTTGCGCCTTGCGACGCCGCTCGATCAGGTCGAGATGGATACCTATGGGACGAACTACGGAGTGCGCAAACTTCTCGCCACCTGGTGATCCCACACTCCGCGATCGGCACCGCTTAGGCTGGACCGGCGGTGTCGATTGCGGAGGTGTGGTGGAGCAGGTCGCAAACGTGCCAGCGCGGCGACGACGCCGGCGCGGGCAGGGAGATCTTCGCGGCGAGGTACTCGACGCCGTGAATCGGCTGCTCGACAGATGGGGTAGCGACGAGAAGCTCACCATGCGCGCCGTCGCTCAGGAAGTCGGAGTCGCCGCGCCCAGTATCTACCTGCACTTCTCCGACAAGGCCGAGCTGGTCTGGGCGGCCCTGTCCGAGAAATACGCTCAGCTGGCTGACCAGATGGACGTGGCCGAACGCACCGCCGATAGGGAGGGGCCGCGCGAGCGGCTCCGGGCCCAGGTCCACTCCTACTGCAGATTCGCGATGGACAATCCGGGCCACTACCGGCTGATGTACGAAATACGACAACCGGCAGTGGACCCCGAACGGATGGGCCTGCACCCGGCACGGCAGGTGTCGGGCCGGCTGCGACGCGCATTGGCCGCATGCGCCGACGCGGGCTATCCGCTCACCCTGCCGCTGTACCAGGCGACGCACACCCTCTGGACCGGCCTGCACGGATTGGTGTCGATCCAGCACAGTCTTGCCATGGCGGGATCGATCGATCAGCTCGACGACATGGCCGACGGTCTCCTCGACGTGCTGGTCAGCCCGGAACAGCGGGACGGCCCAGCGTATCCGCCGCAAACAGACGTGGACCGCTTCATCGCCGAAACCGTCGTCGATGAGCCTTAGCTCAATCGACCGTCGACGAAGACGCTTTCTGGAATGCCGTCGTCCAGACCCTCCGGCATCGAACGGCCGTTGCGAGCCAGCAGGTCGACTGCGCTCACACCGGTGGCTTGCCAGCCGTGGGCTTCGAGCCAGTCAACGACCTCAGTACGCTCCTCTTCATAAAGGAGGTTGCCGGATGCGGCGATGTCCTCCCGGCCGAGTTTGGCAGCAGCCTCGCGATACCGCTGCATCTGCTCCTCGCGACGCGCGAAACTCTCGGCGCTGAAGAACTCGTTGCTGAATGCCTCCACCGCCACCCGGCTGCCCGGCGCGCTCAACTCTGTGATCCGCTCGAACAGCACGTCCTGCGCCTCGGCTGTCAGGTACGGCAGCAGGCCCTCGGCCGACCAGGCCGTCGGCGCTGCGGGATCGAAACCCGCTGCGCGCAGAGCGGCCGGCCAGTCGTTGCGCAGGTCGATAGGAACACCTACATAGGTCGCCAGCGGTGATACCCCCCGCGCTTCCAGAGTGGCGAACTTGAAGTCCAGTACTTTGGGTTGATCGATCTCGTACACCACGCTGCCGGCGGGCCAGTCCAACCGCCAAGCTCGCGCATCCAGACCTGCCGCCAGGATCACTGACTGCCGGATGCCGCTCGCCGCCGCATCGGTGAAGAATTCGTCGAAGAACAACGTGCGCGACGCGGTGTAGCCCATCATCGCCTGCATCCGCTCTTTGAAATGGGGGTCCAGTGCCGCCAGTTCGGCGGGCAATTCTTCCGGTCGAAGGTACATGTTCCAGAGACCATCGCCGGCGGCCTCCAGAAACATCTGCGCATACGGATCACGGATCAACGGGTTCTCACTGTTGGTCTCCGCCGCCCGACCCGCGGCGACACCCAAGGCGGTGGCACCCACGCTCTCGTTGATGTCCCAGCTGTCGCCTTCTGTTCTAGCCATGGTTGCCCCTTCGCCGTCTTCGTCCGATGTCCACGGACGAAGTCCAAATCATTATACTGACTAACTTTCCCTGGGCGGTGGGAAGTAAATCTCCTGGGCCGCCGTGCAGACCAAATCGCCGGCCCGGTTATAGATCGCGCCCGTCGCCAGAGCGCGTCCGGCGACTCCGGTGGTTGAGGTCTGTTCGTAGAAAAGCCAATCCGAGAAATCAGCAGGGCGGTGGAACCACACTGTGTGATCGAGAAGAGCCGAGATATCGTATTGCGATTTCCGCATCGGCCCCAGCGTGGCCTCCACCGGCGTGAGAGCGCTCTGCAGGGTGAGCACACAACTGTTCACCACCGGGTCCGCCGGAACCGCACCCCTGGCGCGCAGCCAGATGCGACTCACCGGGCCAGAGGGCTCTTCTGAGTCCATGGCGATGCGCGGCGGCGGGTCGAGATAGCGGACGTCGAACGGTCGTTCCTCGATCCAAAACCCGCCGAACTCTTCGGCGTAGGGCGCGAGTTGTTGTTCGATGGGCATCAACGATTCCGGCGGTGGCGCCGCGGGCATCGTGCGCTGGTACCCGGCGGAGTGGACGCCTGCGGTGAACGAGGCGAGGCCCTCCATCAGCACCTCGCCGGCCTGGGTGGCGGCGATGCGGCGGGCCGAAAAGGTGCCGCCGTCATGCAGTCGGGTGACCTCGAACCGGACCGGCCAACGTGCATCACCACGGCGCAAGAAGTAGACGTGCAGGCTGTGCGGCCGGCGCCCCTGTGCGGTCCGGCTTGCAGCCATCAACGCCTGCGCAGCGATCTGACCACCGACGATGTGATGGTTGGGCGGATCGGGTTGGGTGCCCTCGAAGGTGTCGCCCCCCAACGGTGCGAGTTCAAACAAGTTCAACACATCCGCCAGCGTTACCAGCATCCAACCCTCGATCCCCGTGTCACTAAAACGATAAATAGTTTACTGTTTGTGGAACATCGTGCGAAGGAGGACGCGGCAACGTGCGGATCATCGTTACGGGAGGAAACAGCGGCGTAGGCAGGGCGACCGCTGGCGCGATGGTCGCGGCAGGCCATGAAGTGGTGATCGCCTGCCGGACTCTGAGCAAAGGCTTCGAGGCCGCCGAGGCGATGCCCGGCGATGTCGATGTACGCGAACTCGACCTGGCAGATCTCACGAGTGTGCGCAAGTTCGCCGATACCGTCGACTACGTCGATGTACTGGTGAACAACGCCGGAATACTCGGCCTGCCACTCACCCGTACGGCCGACGGATTCGAAGCCCACATGGGCACCAACCACCTCGGCCACTTCGCATTGACCTGTCTGCTCAGCGACCGGATCCGCGATCGCGTGGTGGCGGTGGCCAGCACGAACTACCAAACGGCCCAGATCCACCTTCACGACCTGAACTGGGAGCACCGCAAATACAACCCGTGGGCGGCGTACGGGGAATCCAAGCTGGCCAACTTGCTGTTCGTGCGTGAGTTGACGGCTCGCGGAGTAACCGCGTACGCCTCGGATCCGGGGATGACGAACACGTCGATCACCCGTGACGGTTCGGGTGCGCTGCAGTGGGCCGGCCGCGTGATCTCACCCCACATCGCCCAGAGTCCGGCTGACGGCGCACGTTCCACCATTCAAGCGATCACCACGGCACTGCCCAATGGCAGCTACATCGCCCCGCGCGGCCCATTTCATCAGTGGGGCGCGCCGAAGCCCACCAAACTGAAAGACAAGGCCCGCGACGCGAACAGCGCAAAACGGTTGTGGGAGTTGTCCGCCGAACTGACGGGATGCGAGTGGCAGGGCGACGGGACGTGACCGTCGAACGTCTGCTGCCCACCCCCGAGGCGTACGAGTTGGTACGCCTTGCCGCCACTGTCGCCGACAAGGTACTAGACCCGGTCGTCGACGAGCACGAAAGAGCGCAGACCTACCCTGAAGGCGTGTTCCGCACACTCGGCGAAACCGGTCTGCTCACACTGCCCCACCCCGAGGAATGGGGGGGCGGTGGGCAACCCTACGAGGTCTACCTGCAGGTCCTTGAGGAGCTGGCGGCGCGCTGGGCTGCTGTGGCGGTCGCAGTGAGTGTGCATGTGCTGTCGTGTCATCCGTTGATCGCGTTCGGTACCGCCGAGCAACAGGAAATGTGGCTGCCGGACATGTTGGGCGGTCAGAGGATCGGCGCCTACAGCCTGTCCGAGCCGCAGGCCGGCTCAGACGCGGCCGCACTGTCATGCAAAGCTTCCGCGGTAGATGGCGGCTACCGCATCAACGGCGCCAAGGCCTGGATCACCCACGGAGGCATCGCCGACTTCTATAGCCTTTTTGCACGTACCGGTGATGGCGCACAACCGATCTCATGCTTCCTAGTCGACCGGAGCACCGACGGGCTGTCCTTCGGCAAACCAGAGGACAAGATGGGCCTGCACGCGATACCGACCACCACGGCGCACTATGACGACGCGTTCGTAGACACCCAGCGCCGGATAGGCACCGAGGGTCAAGGATTGCAAATCGCCTTCAGTGCACTGGATTCCGGACGACTGGGCATCTCTGCCGTCGCCGTTGGACTGGCACAGGCTGCACTCGATGAAGCATCCACCTATGCCCAGCAACGGACGACATTCGGCCGCAGGATCATCGACCACCAGGGATTGGCATTCCTGTTGGCCGATATGGCCGCCGCCGTCGACTCGGCCCGTGCCACCTACCTGGATGCCGCGCGCCGACGCGATGCCGGACTGCCGTATTCACGCAATGCGTCGGTCGCAAAACTCGTTGCAACCGACGCGGCGATGAAGGTGACTACCGACGCCGTGCAGGTCCTCGGCGGGTACGGCTACACCCGCGACTACCGTGTAGAACGGTATATGCGCGAGGCGAAGATTACCCAGATCTTCGAAGGCACCAATCAGATTCAGCGGCTGGTCATCGGCCGGTCGCTCACCGCCTCGGGAGGAACGAAATGACGTCTGACACCGAATACCAGCGACCGCAGCTGCGGCTGGCACCCAGCCCGACCGCAGAGTCGCGGGCTTTCTGGACCGGGGGCGAACACGGTCAACTGCTGATCAACCGCTGTCATGGTTGCGGACATTTCTTCCACCCGCCGGGACCGGCCTGCTGGCGCTGCCGGAGCACCGATGTCGCACCGGAGCCGGTGTCCGGGCGGGGGAAGGTGACGACCTACACCGTCAACCGCCAGCCCTGGATCCCCGGGTTCGAGCCGCCCTACATCGTGGCGATGGTCGAACTCGAGGATGAGCCCGACGTCCGGCTCATCACCAATGTGGTTGGAGTGTCTGAGAACGACATCCGAATCGGCATGGCCGTCGAGGTGTTCTTCGAAGACTGGACTGCGCTCTCGGGCGCCGAGGACAGCCGGGTCTGGCTACCGCTGTTCCGTCCCGTCGGCACGGCTTGACTCCCGCCCCAACAGGTCTGTTTGATGACGAATTCAGTTATGCGGTAGCTGCTTTCGCCGAGATCAACGATGCGCAGCTTGACCCCTTGCCCGATTCGCAGGTGAGCGGGATCGGCGTCGATGACAGCGGTGATCCGCAGCCCATGATCGCCACCTCCTGGCACCCATCGGACGCTCCTCGTCGAGCGTGCGTTCGACCGAATGGTTGCCGGAGCCGGTGCGCGCCCTCGATGACCTGATACGTCAAAGAGGTCGCCGCGTTGCCGACCGTGCTGAACTGACGAGGTACGGTTTGAAGCGGTCCGCCATAGTGGTGCCGGCTGTGCGCTGAACGTCATCTAACATTAGTGTCACTTTCCATGGAGGTGACAGATATGAAGCCTGACCGACTCGTGGTGTGCGCAAGCCACAGCCCGGGCAAAGAACGCGACGTCGAGCACGCCTTTGGTCGCCAGTTCCGCTCAGCGCTCGACGCCGCCGCCGAAAAGGTGCGGGAGTTCGACCCGGACGTCGTGGTGTTGTTCGGCGGTGATCACCGACGCGCCTTCCGGCACGTGGTGCCAGCCTTCGGCGTTGCGCTGTCCGCGTCGATCCTGGCCGAGGGCGGCCATCCGGCCGGGGCTCTCGATGTGCCGTCCGCGTTGGCTCGCAGCCTGTGCGAATATCTGCTCGCAGCCGGATTCGATATCGCCACGTGTCGCGATATCGGACTCGATCATGCCTTCGCCCAACCAATTCGGGATCTGCTTGGCGATCTCACCGCCAAACCCGTCATCCCCATTGCGGTGAACTGCGCCACCGCTCCGCTCCCCACTGCCCGCCGCGTCGCCGATTTCGCAGCTGAGGTTGGGCGGTTCCTCGACGGCGTCGACCAACGCGTCCTACTGATCGGCACGGGCGGGTTGTCGCATTCACCCCCGAGCCTCGAGATCGACACCTACGACCTCAGTGACGAGGAGCGGGCACGGATCATCGCTGACGGTATGGCAGACGCGCGCAACAAGATTCGCCCCGACTGGGATGCCGAAGTGCTTGACGCGATGTCGACCTGGGATCTGGCGGCTCTGATCCGGCTCGTCGACAGCGCGCACTCCCGTGCGGGCGCCGGCGCCAATGAGGTGCGTACCTGGCTGGCGGCCGGTGCCGCCGGCGGCGGTCGGCCCATCACCCCGCTGGTCTACGAACCCGTACCGGAGTGGATCACCGGGATGGCGGTCGCGATGTCGGAGTGAGGGACCCGTCTCGCGCGGGCACCGGCCGCAACGCCGGCGTGCGGGAGAACAACGGCGCGGGCGCCGGCTGACGGACGCCATCCACCTCGACAAACACATTGCGGGCCTGCAGCTGGGCATCGTCGGCCGCCTCGACGACCGTCAGCACGGGCGTGACGCAGGCGTCGCTGTCCGCGAACACCCGAGACCACTCGTCGCGGGAACGCTGCCGGAACGTCTCAGCCAGTACCCGCCGCATCTCCGGCCAGCCGGCCTTGTCCCGTTGCGCACCAAGGGTTCCCGGATCGATCTCCAGCAGCCGCAACATCTCTCCGAAGAACTCCGGTTCGAGCGCGCCCACGGCGACGTAGCCACCGTCCGCGCATTCGTAGGTGCAGTAGAACGGCGCTGAGCCGTCGAAGATGTTGGTACCGCGCTGATCCGACCAACGGCCGTCGCCCAGCATCGACCACAACACGTGACCAAGCACCGGAGCACCGTTGACGATGGCGGCGTCGATCACCTGGCCGCGCCCCGAGCCTTGCCGCTCGATTAGGGCGGCAAGCACACCAAGGACGGCGAACATCGAGCCACCGCCGTAGTCGCCAACCAGGTTCAGCGGCGGGACGGGGGGAAGGCCTGGGTTGCCCATGGCATACAGCAACCCGGTCAGCCCGATGTAGTTGATGTCGTGACCGGCCTGCTGAGCGCGCGGCCCGGTCTGCCCCCAGCCCGTAACCCGGGTATAGATCAGACCCGGATTGCGCCGACAGCATTCGTCGGGGCCGAGTCCGAGCCGCTCGGTGACGCCGGGGCGGAATCCTTCGATGAGGACGTCGGCGCGGTCGATCAGCTGGCGAACCCGGTCGAGATCATCGGTGTTCTTCAGGTCCGCAGCGACCAGTTGGCGACCGCGCAGCCCAGCGCCGCTGCCCACATGCCCCGGTCGGTGTACTCGTAGTACCTCGGCGCCGAGATCAGCGAGCACCATGGCGGCGTGCGGACCGGGACCCATGCCCGCCAGCTCGACGACTGTGACATCTACCAGAGGGCCACTTCTTTCTTCGCCGGCCCTGCCGATATCTGACGCAACGTTCATATCTCTAACCTTGCCTACTTGGGTTGTTAACTCGTCATGTTAGATTGCATCTGACATATCCGTCACTATGCCGGGAGTAACATCGTGAGCATCTCCGCGCTCGCCATCGTCGAGGAGCACCACGAGCTGGCCGAGGCCGCCGTGGGTCAACTGTCCAGGCACAAGAGTCGCGCCACCGCCCGCGCCACCCTCGACGGCGGTTCGCCACACCCAATCGACCTGTGGGAAGCAGCTGCGGCACTCGGTTGGCATGGGTTGGCCATCAGCGAGGAGCACGGCGGCTCGGGATTCGGCATCGCCGAGCTGGCCATCGTGCTGGAAGCCATGGGTCACGAACTGTGCCCTGGACCCTTCCTGCCCACTGCGACCGCCGCACTGGTGATCGACCGCTGCGGCACCGATATGCTGCGCGCAGCCCTTCTCCCCTCGTTGGCGAGCGGGAAACTGGTTGGCGCCGTGGGCCTCTCCACAGACATCGTGCTCAGCCGCGACTCGATCGCCAATGGCACCGCCCGCGCCGTCGCCGGGGCGCCCGATGCCGGTGTGCTGGTGCTGGCCGCCGGCGCAGACCTGATCGTGGTGGACACCGAGGCCGACGGCGTGACCATCACCGCACTGGCCGGGTTGGATACCAGCCGCAGCATCGGAGATGTCACTCTGCACGATGTCGAGCTACCCGTCGAACGAATTCTTTCGGGCGCAGACACAAAGGCGCGCTCAGCTTTCCGCATTCTTGCTGCTGCCGAAGCGGTCGGTGTCGGCTGGGCGGCGCTGCGGATGGCCACCGAGTACGTCAAGGTCCGCGAGCAGTTCGGACGCACCATCGGCACCTTCCAGGCGGTCAAGCATCACCTGGCCAACATGTTCATAGCCGCCCAACAGAGCACCGCGGCGGTGTGGGACGCGGCGCGCTCGAACGATCTGGACGATGCGTCATTCGCCGCCGCGGTCGCCGCGGCCCACGCCACACGCATGCAGACGTTCATCACGCAGAAGAACATTCAGCTTCACGGCGGAATCGGCTACACCTGGGAGCACGATGCCCACCTGTACCTGCGGCGGGCCCAGAGCCTGACCGCACTGATCGGGGATACCGGCGACGCACTCGCCGACATCACCGAGGCGCAACGCACCGGGGCAGCCCACGGCGTTTCGTTCACGCTGCCCGCCGAGGCCGACAGATTCCGGCGTGAGGCGGCCGAGGCGGCCGCGCGGTTGCGCTCGTTGCCATCTGCCGAGCAACGCGACTACCTGGTCGATTCCGGTTATCTGGTGCCGCACTGGCCAAAACCGTGGGGACGCCAAGCCGGTGTGGTCGAACAACTCGTCATCGACGAGGAATTCGCGGCAGACAGCGGTGTCGATCTGCCTGATCTGGGTATCACCGGGTGGGTGATGCTCACCATCGCGCAGGCCGGTACCGATGACCAGAGGGCGCGCTGGGTAGAGCCGGTGCTGCGCGGTCAGACCAACTGGTGCCAACTGTTTTCCGAACCTGGCGCAGGCTCCGATGCCGCGGCTGTGCGCACCACGGCCACCCGGGTCGACGGTGGGTGGCGGGTCACGGGGCAAAAGGTCTGGACCAGCTTGGCGCACGAATGTCAATGGGGCCTCGCGACGGTACGCACCGATCCGGACGCCCCGAAACACGCAGGTGTCACGATGATGGCGATCGACATGTCCGCCCCTGGCGTCCGGGTGCTTCCGCTGCGTGAGCTCACCGGCGAGGCATTGTTCAACGAGGTGTTCTTGGACGATGTGTTCGTGCCCGACAACGAT
This sequence comes from Mycolicibacterium arcueilense, assembly GCF_058536225.1. Classification (NCBI taxonomy): domain Bacteria; kingdom Bacillati; phylum Actinomycetota; class Actinomycetes; order Mycobacteriales; family Mycobacteriaceae; genus Mycobacterium; species Mycolicibacterium arcueilense. The sequence continues at coordinate 485,571 of NZ_JBZTYL010000007.1, read as the reverse complement.
GTGGTCGGGGACGTCAACCGTGGCTGGCTCGTGGCGCGCGCGACGCTGGGCAATGAGCGGGTGTCGATCGGCGGCGGCTCCGGTGCCATCGGCGTGGGTGCCGACGACCTGATCAAGCTGCTCGACAACACTTCCCACGCAGCAGCGGCGCGCCGGGAGCACCGGGTCGGCGAGGTGATCGCCGAACTTCATGCCCTACGCCTACTGAATCTGCGCAATGCCAGCCGCGCCATCGCGGGCGGCGACACCGCGGCCGAGGCCAATGTCAGCAAGCTGCTTCAGGCCGAATCCTCGCAACACGTCAGCGAACTCGCGATCGAGCTGGCCGGAACGTCCGCGGTCGCCGGCGGAACGCCGGAGCTGACCCGCGCCTATCTGTACGCCCGGTGTCTGACCATCGCCGGCGGCACCTCGGAGATCATCCGCAACACCATCGCCGAGCGCCTGCTGGGCCTACCGCGCGATCCGCTGGCGAAATGACGGACGCACCGCTGGCGGGAGTCACCGTCGTGAGCATGGAACAGGCCGTCGCGGCACCGTACGCGACCCGCCAACTCGCCGACCTCGGCGCCCGCGTAGTGAAAGTCGAACGCCCGCAAGGTGGTGACTTCGCGCGCGGCTACGACCGTTCGGTGCATGGCGAGTCGAGCTACTTCGTCTGGCTCAACCGCGGCAAGGAGTCCTTGACTCTGGACCTCAAAGCTCCCGAAGGTCTGCGGATCGTGCACCGGTTGCTCGAGGACGCCGATGTGCTGGTGCAGAACCTGGGGCCGGGGGCGTCGGCCCGGATGGGTCTCGATGCCGAGTCGGTCGCCCGCTCGCACCCACAAATCATCACCGCGACCATCAGCGGCTACGGCCAGGACGGCCCGTGGAAGAACCGCAAGGCCTATGACCTGCTGGTGCAAGCCGAAGCCGGGCTGCTGTCGGTGACCGGTTCCCCGGCCGAGGTGGCACGCACCGGGGTGTCCATCGCCGACATCGCGGCCGGAATGTTCACCTTCTCCGGTATTCTCACCGCGCTGTACACCCGTGCCACCACCGGTGTGGCGCGGCCGGTTTCGGTGTCCTTGTTCGATGCGCTGGTCGAATGGATGTCTCAACCGCACTACTACGGCCGCTACGGCGGAACTGCACCCGCCCGCACGGGTGCGCGCCATCCGACCATCGCCCCGTACGGCCCGTTCACGGCCGGCGACGGCGGCACGGTTCTACTGGCGGTGCAGAATCCGCCGGAATGGCAGCGGCTCTGCGAAATCGTCTTGAACAGAGCCGATCTCGTCGCAGATCCGCGATTCGCCACCAACCCCGATCGCGTTGCGCACCGCGACGAGTTGGAGGCGATCATCAGCGCTGCGGTGGCCCGCTTGGGCACCGACGAACTCGAGGCGCGTCTCGACGAAGCGGTGGTGGCGCATGCCCGCATGAACGATGTCAAGCACCTGTCGGACCACCCGGTACTCACCGGCCGCGACCGGTGGCGCGGAATTCAGACTCCGGGCGGGCCCGCCCAGGCGCTGCCGCCTCCGGCAGAACTGGCAGGTGTGGAGCCGACGCTCGGCGACGTGCCGGCGCTGGGCGCGCACAGCCGAAAGGTGTTGTCCGAGCTGGGTTACTCCCACTCCACTGTTGACCAGTTGATCGCGGCGGGCGTCACTTCGTCGTAGCGAGGAAGCCGCGCTTGATGCAGGTCATCAACAATTCGATGACATCATCCTGGCTCAGCTGTTCGGGCAGATCCAGGGCGGCTTCGGGCACCCGGGTGACCAGGGACCGCAGGATCAGTGCCGAAATCACCGGGTCATACGGGTACGCACCGGGTCGGCGGATCAACATCCTGGCTGCGCCGATGTCCATCAGCACCTGGCCGTTCTCGCCTATCCCAACAATCGTGGGGTCGTCAGTGGTGCCCTCGGCCCAGGCGTCGATGCAGCCGGAGTACCGGTCGTAAAACTCGACGTACGTGGCCAGCCAGTGCCGCAGTGTCGATTCGTCGGCCACCGGATCCACCTGCGCGATCCGTTCTGCGAATGCCTTTGCAGCCACATAGACCTCGGCACCCACCGCGGCGAGCAGATCCTGCTTGTCGCTGAAGTACTTGTAGAAGGTGCCACGGGCGACGTCAGCGGCCGCGACGATGTCGTCGACACTGGTACTGCGGTATCCCCTGGCCCGGAACTGCGCGGCACCGGCGTCGGCCAGCGTCGTCACGGTGGCGACGGCGCGCTTACTCAGGTTCGCGGTGCGCTCGGTGATGGACAGCCCCGTGAGATCGGGAGCGTCGGGCACCTGCACGGCGTCCACATCGGCGGCCGGGTCCTCGCTGGCGTGCAGTCGTAGCGATTTCAGCACGGCCGGTGGCGTATCGGGGAACAGCACCAACTGCAGGAATACGGACAGGGTATCGATGGCGTCCTTGGCGCTGCGACCGTAGGCACGGTCGGTGTGCACGAACAGGTTGATGCGGTGCACCAGCGCGGTCATCGTCATGGCCGCGACCTCGGGATCCAGACCTTGCAGACCCGACGCGGTGAGACGTTCGGCGAGCCGATGGTTGTAGCTGCGCACGAACCCCGTGATCGCGGGTCGCACCTTCGTGTCCGACGACGCGATCGCCGTCCACTGCACGAACATCGTGGAGTACTTCTCGAAGACCCAACTCCACTCGCCGAGCCACCAGTTCAGATTGTCGAAGCCGGTTTCATCCGGGCCCATCGGGCCGATCCGGCGTGCGACCCGGAACAGTGCGCTGCCGCATTCGTTCAGCAGCTCCAGGAAGATCTCGTCCTTGCCCTGGAAGTACTGATATAGCGCGGCGCGCGATATTCCGGCGGCCTTGGCAATCGCATCGACGGAGGTGTCGAAGTAGCCGAGCCGGCCGAACAGCTCCAGCGAGACCTCGGTGATCCGGCTGCGGGTGCTGGCACCCCGGGCACCAACAGCGGGGCTGGAGGGGCCATAACTGGAGCGGCGGACTATCGAGGCTTCGGACATGGTGCCACCAGCCTATTGCTGATTCGCCGGGCCCGCGGCACCGTGTGCCGCGTTTCGTGGTCCGCTTCTAGGTACAGCGAATTCCGCAGTGCTGGTGATCGCCACACCGCCGGTCTGTCTGGTGGCGGTGAGTTCGACACTCACCCGGTCGACCTCGTCCTCCTCAGACACTGCGACGATCGTTCCCGCGCAGGTCAGAACGTCGCCCGGCCAGACCTGTTCGCGGAAGCGAACGCCGAACCGCCGCACACCGGGTGCCCCCAGCCAGTCGATGGCGAACCCGGCCAGCAGCGCTGCCGAGAACATGCCTTGCGCGAACACCGAGGGATGGCCCGCGGACCGTGCCAGTTCGTCGTCATAGTGCATGGGGTTGAAGTCACCGGACGCGCCGGAGTAGCGGACGAACATCTGCCGGGTGAGTGGACCGAACTCCCGGGACGATGCCTGATCGCCGGGCTTCATTGCCTTGCCGCCGTTTCGATGAAGGTGGCCTTTGCCTCGGCCACCACCGCCCCTGCAGTGTCGCGGTATTCGGTCACCACCGTGGCGAAGCGCATGATGCCGCCACGCTTGCCCGGCTTGGAGAACCGCTCGACGATCCGCTCCCGCGCGGTCAGGACATCGCCGGCAGCGGGCAGTTCGCCATGGAACGTGTACTCCTGCTCGCCGTGCAGGAGTCGCTTGCGGTCGAAGCCCACGTTGACCCGGACACCCGGCGGCGCCCAGCGGGCCGCACTCGTCAGGAAGGTCGGCGGAACGATCGCGTCCGGACCGCGATAGGCGGGATCCTCGCTGAGCATGGCTTCCGCGAACTCCGCGATCTTGCCGCGCTCCACGACCACCTCCCACGGTTGTCCCACACCGAGGTCGGCGTCGCTGTCAGGCTCTGCAGTCATAGTGACCAATAGTGTCAGAAAACTGTCGGATACGAAACACGAACCACATTTAATCGCCCATGAACAGCTTGTCTAAAGATGACATAGATGCCAGAATTGGCGTCCATGATCGAGTTGGCGGCGAGCTACGTCGCAGGCAAATGGGTGACGAGCGCGGCCGCCGTCACGATGGAGGTGGCCTCGCCGACCACCGGTGAGGTGCTCGGCACAGTAGGTATCGCGGGCGACGACGAAGTCTCTGCCGCCGTGGCGGCGGCCCGTACCGCACTGCCGACGTGGGCGCAAACCTCCCCCGCCGATCGCGGCGCCGCGCTGGGACGGCTCGCCGATGCCCTCACCGCCCGCAAGGGCGGGCTGGCCGACCTGGCCACCGCGGAGATCGGTTCGCCACGCTCATGGAGCACCTTCGGTCAGGTCATCACCGCGACCGGGGTGTTGCGCGCCTACGCCGCCATCACACCCGACCATCCGTTCAGCTCCAGCCGACCCTCGATGACCGGTGGCGTGGTCGACGTGCGGCAGGTGCCGGTGGGCGTGGTCGCTGCGATCGTGCCGTGGAACACCCCATTGTTCATCGCGGTGCTGAAACTGGGCCCTGCGCTGGCCGCAGGATGCACGGTGGTGCTCAAGCCTGCACCCGATGCACCGCTGAGCTTCGGTGTGCTCATGGATGCGGTCGAGGAAGCCGGCATCCCGGACGGTGTGGTCAATGTGGTCAACGGCGGGGCCGTGACCGGCGAGTTGCTCACTGAGCACCCCGATGTCGACAAAGTCAGCTTCACCGGATCGACGGCGGTCGGCGCTCGAATCGCCGCGTCGTGCGGATCCCGGATCCGCCGCTGCAGCACGGAATTGGGGGGCAAGTCCGCGGCCATCGTGCTGCCCGATGCGCCGATCGAGAAGACGGTCGCCGGACTGGTCGGCGGGGTGATGGGCAACAACGGCCAGCTGTGCGCCGCGCTGACCCGAATCCTGTTGCCGCGCAGTCGGTACGACGAGTACGCAACGGCCCTGACCGCCGCGGTCTCCACGCTGACGGTCGGCGATCCGGCCGAGCGGTCCACCGATATCGGTCCCCTGATCAACGAAGCGGCGCGTGACAAGGTGGAAGGTCTCCTGCGCCGAGCGCGCGACGAGGGTGCCACGGTACTCACCGGCGGTGAGCGTCCGGACCGGCCGGGGTGGTTCGTCACCCCCGCCGTCGTCGAGGCCACCAACGACATGGAGATCGCCCGCGAGGAGGTTTTCGGTCCGGTCGTCGTCGTCATCGCCTATGACGACATTGCCGAGGCGGTGGCCATCGCCAACGACTCGCGCTACGGACTGGTGGGTGCGGTGTGGTCGGCCGATGAGGAACGAGCAGCCACGGTGGCGACGCAACTGCAAGCCGGGTCGATCGCCGTCAACTCCACCGCCGTTCTCGACTTCGGCAGCCCGTTCGGCGGCTTCAAAGAGTCCGGCATCGGCCGCGAAGGCGGCCCGGAAGGCATCACCGGATTCGTCGAGTACCAAGCCATCATCCGTTGATCCGAAAGGGATTTCATCAATGCTGACGCAGGCCGCAGTCCTGTTCGAACGCAATTCACCGTGGTCGGTCGAGACGATCGAACTCGACCCACCGAAAGCGACCGAGGTCCTCGTCGAATTGCACGCCTCCGGTATGTGCCATTCCGATGACCATCTGGTCACCGGCGACATGCCGATCGCGCTGCCGTGCATCGGTGGGCACGAGGGCGCGGGTGTGGTCAAGGCCGTCGGTGAGCACGTGTCATGGTTGGCACCAGGCGACCATGTCGTGTTCAGCTTCATCCCGTCGTGCGGGCGCTGCCCGTCATGTTCGACCGGCCATCAGAGCCTGTGCGACCTCGGCGCAAAAATCTACTCCGGCATGCAGATTCACGACGGTACCGCCCGCCACCACTTCGGCGACCAGGACCTTGCACTGGCCTGCGGCGTCGGATCGTTCGCACACCACACCGTGGTTCACGAGGCCAGCTGCGTGAAGATCCCGAAGCACTACCGGCTGGACCGGGCCTGCCTGCTCGGCTGCGGCTTCATCACCGGATGGGGATCGTCGGTGTACGCCGCCGACGTGCGGCCGGGTGACACGGTGGCCGTCGCGGGCGTCGGCGGCATCGGCGCGGCGGCGGTGCAGGGCGCCCGACTCGCCGGCGCGCGCACGATCACCGTCATCGACCCGTCGGAGTACAAGCGGGCCGAAGCGGTGAAAATGGGCGCCACCCATACCGCAGCGAACTGGGACGAAGCCAAAGGCGTTGTCGCCGCAGCCACCTGGGATCGAGGTGTGGACAAGTTCATCTGCGCCATGGGAGTCGGTGACGGCCAGCTCGTCGGCCAGGCCCTGGCCATGACGGCCAAGCGCGGCAAGCTCGTCGTCACCAACATCCACCCCATGCTGGAGCGGGAGATCCGGGCCAACCTCATGGATCTCACCCTGACCGAGAAGCAGATCGTGGGCACTCTCTACGGCTCGGGTAACCCGCGCGCTGATATCCCGAAAATCCTCGAGCTGAGCAGCGCCGGGCAGGTGGACCTGGACTCTATGGTGACCCGCACCTATCCCTTGGAGAAGGTCAACGACGGATACGCCGATATGCACGCGGGCGCCAACATCCGTGGCGTGCTGGTCTATCCGCCGGCCGAGGGTTAGCAGTCGCCGAACATGAGCTCGTGCACTACTTTTCGGTTGATTTTTCGCACACGAGCTCATGTTCGAACCGCTAAACTTGCACGGGTTCCCACCCACCGCCTTCGGTAGAGCGGTGCGCAGCGTCAATCACCGCGAGCGAGAGCAGCCCGTCCTCGAAGGTTGCTGCCGAACTGGGCGCACCATCGAACGCCGGCAGCCAATCCTCAAGCATCAGCGCCATCGCCCGGCTCGCGTGTCCGGCCAGACCAGAAGGCAGCTTCTCCGGATAGGCCGGCTCGCGGTCGGCGACCGTCAGCCGGTTCAGCCCGTCGTCGGTGGCCAAGCCCGCCGAGTATGCCGCCGAGCGCAGGTCACCGTCGCCGATGATCGTGCCGTCAGAGCCGAACAACTCCAGCCGGTAGTGATCGGCGTGGGCGCCCATCACCGAAACGCTCAGCACCGCGGTCACCCCGGATTCCATCCGCATCAACAGCGCCGCGGTGTCGTCGGCGGTGACGTTCAGGATCGTGCCATCGGGCCGCTCCCGCTCCGGCTCGGTGGTCCGCACCTCGGCGCACACAGACACCGGTTGGCCGAGCAGGCTGCACAGGAAGTCCAGGTCGTGCACCAGCATCCCGGCGAGGTAGCCTCCGCCCTGATCACGGTCGTACATCCAGCCGGCCTGCAGCGGGTGACTCGGATGCCAGTACGACGCGCTGCGGCTGACCCGGGCCAGGTACTGGGTGCCCAGAAAGCCCGAACGCACCCGGTCTGCGACGGCCAACCAGTCCGGATTCCACCGATTCTCGAAGCAACAGGCAGTGGGCAGGCTTGACTCGGCGGCGGCTCGCACCATCTCACGCGCCGCATCGAGGTCACCGGCAAGCGGCTTCTCACACAGCACAGGCTTGCCCGCGGCCAAGGCGGCCAGCGTCATATCACGATGCAGGACGTTGGGCGTCGCGACCGAGATGACATCGAGATCGTCGCGGGTCACGAACGACTGCCAATCGGTGGAAGTCTCTTCGATCCCCAGCTTGGCGGCCACGCGCTCCAGTCGATCGGGTGTGCGTGCACAGAGTGCCACAGGCTCAAAGCCCTTCGCCGCCCGCAATGCAGGCACCTGCACATGCGCACCCCACCCGACCCCGATGACGCCGACTCGCTTGGGCCCCTGTTCTGTCATGTCTCTCCTCGGTCGATTCCCTATGTGACACATATGTTAGATACGTGACGCCCACCCATCGGGATGAATCCGCACGATCCCTTCAATTGCACGTGCTCGACATTGCCAAAAGGTGACACTAGTGCCAGAATCGAGTGTTGTGAACGCGATCGACACCGATGAGCAGCAGTTCGCACCGCTGATCGACCTGCAGTGGTGGCAGGAACGCCCCGCCGACCGAACGGAGCTTTACCGGAGCCTGCGCGACGCGGGTAGTCCGGTGTTCGTCCGCACCAGCCGCCCCGACTCGCCGCGGGTACGCGGATTCTGGGCAGTCGGCTCGCACCGTGACGTCTCCCAGATCAGTCGGCGGCCGGAAGACTTCTGTTCGGGGCAAGGCACCCAGATCTTCGACCAGACGGCGGAGATGCGGGAGTACCGCGGGTCGATCATCGATATGGACGACCCCGAGCACATGCGGCTGCGCAAGATCGTCTCCCGTGGATTCACCCCGCGCATGCTCTCCGAGCTTCGTGGACTGGTGCAGGAGACGACGGCGGAGATCCTCGAAGAAATGCCGCGCTCCGGTGAGTGTGATTTCGTCGCCTCTTTCGCCACGCTGCTGCCACTCCGCATCATCGACAACATGCTGGGCGTGCCACGCGAGCACGAACAGTTCATCCTGCACGCCACCAATGTGGTGCTCGGAGCCTCCGATCCCGAATACGTACCCGACCAGAGCATCAAGGGCATCGAGACGGCCGTCACAGAAACCAGCGAACAACTCATCGACTTGCTGAAAAGCATTGCCGAGGACCGTATCGCGAGCCCCCGCGACGATGTGATCAGCAAATTGGTGACCTCTGACGAGGAGAACCTGACCCCGCAGGAACTGGCCAAGTTTTTCATCCTGCTGATTGGCGCTGGTAATGAGACGACCCGCAATGCACTCACGCACGGCTTGCTGATCCTCAGCGCCCACCCCGAGCAGCGGGATCGGCTGCTGGCGAACTACGACGAACTGGCATCGCCTGCGGTCGAGGAGATCTTGCGATATGCCAGTCCCGTGATCCACATGCGCCGCACCGTCACCCGCGACGGCGTGACGCTGACCGACGAGCAGGGCGCGATCACTCACACCTTCAACGCCGGCGACAAGGTCGTCCTCTGGTACCCCGCCGCCAACCGCGATCCAGCTGTCTTCGCGGAGCCGGAGCTCTTCGATATCGCACGAAAACCGAATAACCACATAGCCTTCGGCGGTCCGGGTCCACATTTCTGCCTGGGTGCACACCTCGCCAGGCTCGAACTCAACGTCGCGTTCAAAATGCTTTTCGACCGATATCCTGATATCACCTCGGCCGGCGAGCCGGTCATGCTGAGATCGAACTTCGTCAACGGCATCAAACACCTCAAGGCGACCTACACCCCATGAACACTCAACCTGCGGTGCTGTCCGACACCACCGACGGCGTCCTGACCATCACCCTCAACCGCCCCGAGGCCGCCAACGCGGTGCGTCCTGATGACCGCGATGCGTTGATCGCGTTGTTGACTGCTGCGGATGCCGACGACAAGGTGCGCGTGGTCGTATTGCGGGCCAACGGCAAACACTTCTGCGCAGGTGCCGATGTCGGATCGCTCGCCGACCGGCGTGCAACTGTGGAAAAGCGGGTGATGGACCCGATGCGGCGCATCATGAACGGCGCCCAGAAGCTGGTGGCCAGCGTGCTGGACTGCAACAAGCCGGTGATCGCCGCAGTGCAGGGTGCCGCGACCGGCGTAGGAGCTCACCTTGTATACGCCTCCGATCTGGTCATCGCCACCGAAAATGCCTATTTTGCAGAGTCTTTCGCCAAGCGCGGCTTAGTGGTCGATGGCGGCGGCTGCTACCTGCTGCCGCGGCGGATCGGCATGCAGAAGGCCAAGGAGTTGGCGTTCTTTGGTGAGAAGCTCACCGCAGCCGAGGCTTTGAGCCTCGGCCTGGTGAACAGGGTGGTGGCGGCCGATGAGCTTGATGCCGCGATTGCCGATTTCGCCGGCCGACTGGCTACCGCACCCACGACTGCGATCGCGTTCACCAAACGACTGCTCAACGACTCCCCCGACACGGATCGCACCGGAGCCTTCGTCGCCGAGGCGATGGCGCAAGAGATCCAGTCGTATTCGCACGACTCGAAAGAGGGCGTGCAGGCCTTCGTCGAGAAGCGCCCGACCGAATTCACCGGGTGGTGACGATGGCACGTGCGGACATCCCCGTCATCGATCCGGCCAGCGCCCCGTACTGGGAAGCCGCACGACAGGGCCGATTGTTGATCGCCGAGTGCGCGGCGTGCGGCGCCGTGCACCACTATCCGCGGCCGTTCTGTCCATGGTGCTGGAGTGAGGACGTGCATCCGGTGCAGGCCGCAGGCACGGGCACGCTCTATACGTACTCGACAGTGTTCGTGAACGACCTGGCGCCCTTCAAGGAACAGCTGCCTTATGTGGCTGCCCTCGTCGAGCTAGACGAGGGTCCACGATTGATGACCACCATAGAAGGCGTTGACTCCCAAAAGCTTCGGGTCGGCATGCCGGTCACCGCGGTGTTCCGGCCTGTCGACGACAGCGACCCGGCCAGTCCGTATCTGACCATTTTCACCCCCAGCAAGGAGAACGCATGACCCGACTACTCGACGGCAAGGTGGCGCTGGTGACCGGCGCCGGTCACGGCATCGGCCGCGGCCACGCGCTCGAACTGGCCAAACACGGTGCCACTGTCGTCATCAACGACCTGGGCACCAGCCTGTCGGGTGAGGGCACCGGAAAGGTAGCCGACGAGGTGGTGCAGATCATCGAAAGCCGCGGCGGCAAAGCAGTTTCGGACTTCAGCGATGTCGGCGACGAGGAACAGGTCGATCTGGCGGTGGAGCGCGCCTACTCGCAACTGGGCCGGTTGGACATCGTTGTCAACAACGCCGGCATCGTGCGTGACAAGGCAATCTGGAACATGACCGCCGACGATTTCGACCTGGTGATGCGGGTACACGTGCGCGGTAGTTGGCTGACCAGCCGCGCGGTCGCCCGTAAGTGGCGGGACGAGTCGAAAGCCAACGGCGGGAAGGTGTATGGGCGCATCATCAACACCACCTCGGGTGCGGGGCTGCACGGACACTTCGGGCAGACCAACTACAGCGCCGCAAAAGCTGCCATCGTAGGGCTCACCCAGACCCTGAGCCTGGAGCTGGCGTCGATCGGCGCAACAGTGAACGCGATCAGCCCAGGCGGGCGCACCAGGATGTCCGCGTCGATGCCCGGAGCGCAGGCACCGATCGAGCCCGATGAGCGCCCTGACGACGAGTTCGACCCGAAAGATCCGTCGCTGGGCTCGCCAGTGGTGGCCTGGCTGGCCAGCCCTGAGGCCGGTCACGTCAGCGGTCAGGTAATCCGCGCGATGGGCGAGAGTATCCAACTGCTCAAGGGCTGGCATCCGGCGGCCTCGGTATCCAACGGCCAGAAGCGCTGGGATGCAGACAAGTTGGGCGCGATCATGGCCACCGACGTGTTCGGCACCCGCAACACCGGGCTGCGCTTAGGCGGCTGAAGCCGACGTCCTACGGACATCCAACGGACGCGCCGGGAATGCGATATCAACTGTGGCGCATTCCCGGACCGCACGCCACGAGCTCATGGTGCGCGCGGCCACTGACGACGATGACTTGCATTGCTGCGGTAGTGGTTGCGCAAACCGCCAGGGCCGCTGTTTCGAGTGTTACCAACTGTCGCGGCGGCAGTGCCGTCTGGATTCCTCGGGCCTCCGTCCAGACCAATTCGCTCGGCTCCTCGACCGGAGCATCACTCACCGCAGCCCGCACAGATATCTAATTATACAACTATCTGAATCTATTGCTATGTGTGGACTAGGATAGCTCGCTGGGTGGTCCGTCTCCCGGAAGGATTGCGACGGCATGGCTTTTTGGACGACAGGACGGTGCTCGTCGCCGTCACTCTGGCCAAAATGGACTCCACCATGGACGTACGGTGAACTCAGCGACCTTTCCGCGACGGCGACGCTTGCCACGATCGATGGCATAACGGCGAACTTGGTACCTCGCGACGTGAGTCCGTCACGCAGACAATGCGGTTCGGTTACCACAGGCGGAAGATCTGCCGGCGTCTCTGCCTACGTGAGTGGAAGCAATATCTCGGTGCCGAGTACCGCGACACATCGCATGCGAACGCTGAGCGACCGAACAACACGTTGCCCGCGAATACAGATGTCAACGCAATGGACCCCTGGATCAATCTGAGTACTGAAGACCCCGACGAATCGCGCAGACCGTGTACCGAGCATAGAGGAGGACGCCGGGCTACTGCCCCATCGAGCGGGGCGAAACTGGCCGGGCACAACGGAAATGACCCTTCAACACACGCTCACCCGCCATCGCTTTTCCAGGTCCATCCTGTTCGCATTGGCTGTCGCCATAGCTGCGGGATCAGTCGGCGCCCTCACGAGCGGCGCGCCCTCGGCAGCCGCCGATGACGAGGGCTGCACGTTCCAGCTGTCGGCACCCCAGGCGGAACAACTACCCGGCGGAAGTAGGACTGCGGTATCTGCAACTCTGGTGGCGACGAAGTGCTCGGGTCTAGCCCAGGCCACAAGCGCCACAGTCTGCATTACCGGCCCCAGGGGCACCGACACGTGCTCGTCGAGTCCCGCATGGTCGACGGCGAGGGCATTCATCAACATGTCAGCGCCGGGAGGCATCTACACCGCCCGCGGCCAGGGCTGCTGGGCAGTCTTCGAGAATGCTCAGTGCACTGACCTCGGGCCGGTCGGCTCGACGATCTGAGTGCCCACCCCACGGGCTGACACAGCACAACGGCCTGCGCTCCGCAGCTGGGACCGCGGCGGCCTGAATCTCGGCTGATGATCCGCGTATCTCGGCTCCTGACTTCGGACATCGTGTGGGGTTTTTCAGCCCGGAAACGCCGAGACCTGTACGCAAACCCGGTGCTCTACTGCATAATTGGGCGGCATATCGATCAGATGGGCCCCGAGAACTACCGAGGTGCGATCGCCGGGAAGTGCTTCACTTACGCCACCGCTTGCGGCGGACTCAGGCTGCTGCCCTACGACGCGACAACGCTGTATTTCGCGGACGAACCCGAGGACGACCTACGCACAGTCGGTTGTTCCAAGGAGTGCCACGTCCATCCGCAGATCGTGGTCGGCCTGCTGGTTGATCGAACCGGACTCCCGTTAGAACTCAGCTGATACCGGGGCCACACCGCCGAGACCACCATCATCGTCCTGATCGTCACCAGCTTCTTGGAACGCCATAGCCTCCAGGTCACGCCGATGGCGACGGCTGCCGATGCGGGCCATGCTCTCGGCGGTCAACTTCGAAGCCCTCGACGAGCTCGGACTGTCGTCCATCGTCGGCTCCCGCGCAACAAAAGCGGCCGCAGACCTGGAATCGCATTTCCTTGGAACGGTGACGTTTTCACCGACGGGCAGTTCATCAACACGGTCACACCCCCGGCACCGCAACGCCAAAGCCAACAATCTAGCTCTACGAGCCGAGCCGGTCCGGGACCCCCACACTCATCCAGGAGCGTGGTGGGCGATCTGGGCATACTCGGCCAATCGGTCCCGGCGCGACCAGAAACCCCTGGCCGCTCAGGAAGCCCGCGCGAGAGCGGTCGTAGACGGCGAAAAGAAAGCCAACTCAGCATGATTCGTCAAAGTCCGCGGCAATGACCGCTGCGTCGATGAGACCAGCCTGGCCCCGGCGCAATCCCTGGTCGGACTCAAGACCTACGTCACCAACATGGCCGTCGCAGCGATACCGGCTGCCGAAGTGATCGCCGAGTACCACGACCTGCGGCAAGGCGGCGAGAATCTGCCATCGTCAACTTGCGCTCCCCAGCTGGGACCGCGGTCTGCATCTCGGCTGATGTGTTGCGTTTCCCGGCACCGGGACCGCTTATCCGGTAAGCCGGCCTCCAGCTGCTCGCGTCTCCAAAAGCCTGTGAACCCGTGTCGACCCAGGGACGATCGCCCGCGCCTACACCGGCCGACGAACGACACCTGAAGAACTTCCATCGCGTGTTCTGCGAACGTCAGGTCGACGGCGCGGACGCGGTCCAAGGCCGCGCAGACCGCCGCGAGCAACGGTCGACAAACAATGGTCCCGCGTGCGGCACCCACCGCAGGTACGGCGCGTTCAACGCGTTGACCACCGTTCATTAACTAGATAAATAGATATATATATTGCCCCTTCATCGGGCGACCATTTGCCCATCTAACGATCCATGTAGGTAAGAATCGACTGCTGGCCGTGGGTCCGACCCCCACCGCCGCAATGGGTTCCACAGGCGACCAGCCAGACGCCCCGGCGGAGACCCCCCGGGGGCGCGGCGCCGTGTGCAGCACGGATGCGCCCCAGGCGGGAGCAAGACTGCCCGAATCGCCTGCCGGCTGCGATCTCGACCACCCCGAGATGCCCGGCGCCGACACGTCGACACCGACCGTGAATTCATCGACATAAGACATTTCGACCAAAAACCATCAGGCGCACTTCCTGTCATAAAGGGGGGCTGTTTTAACGCGTACGAAGGGGCGCATATTCGCGGCCGAATAAGCACCACAATGGCGTCAATTGAGTTTCCTTTGCTTGTTGCTAGCAAATCCTAGCTAGTGGGTGTCGACCGTCGGCGACAAATACCTCAGCAACTCTCTCCGGTAACGCAAACCCCTTGCCCCCGTCGACGCACCAGGCACGAGCACAGGCTCATGCCCAACGCGGCGCAACCCGCGCCAGGTATGTCGATATGCACTTCTAGCTGCACTGACATCAGACATCTCACCCGGAGTGGACGTTGCGTTAGTAGCACTACGAGCAGCGGCACCAGCTCTTGCCTCCGCGCAAGACACGGTCACAGCGACCATCTCGACAGAACAAGCAAATCCACCCGACCGAACTAGTCGGCCCCTGTATCGTCCGTCGGCATTGGGTCGAATCTGTTGCTACCGCCGAAAACAATGGTGTACGGTTCCCCCGCAACGGCGTGTGTGCTGGACCACATCTCCGATCCAGTCATCTGTCGATAAAGTTCCATGAAGGGAATCGCAGGCCATGAAACATCGCGACGCACAGGTGGTGCACGAGTCTTGGTGACCGTGGGAAATGCTTATCGACCCCTTCGCGCGCTCGGCGACTTCTTCGCGACCACCTTGGACACGTTCGTGTTGATGTTCAAGCCGCCCTTCGCGTGGCGCGAGTTCCTGCTGCAGACCTGGTTCGTCGCACGTGTGTCTATCGCGCCGACCTTGCTGCTATCGATCCCCTTCACGGTCCTGACCGTGTTCATCATCAACATCCTGCTCGTTGAGCTGGGTGCGGCCGACTTCTCGGGCACTGGAGCCGCTCTGGGCGCGGTCACTCAGATCGGCCCGCTGGTCACCGTGCTTGTCATTTCAGGCGCGGGCGCGACGGCGATGTGCGCGGACCTGGGATCGCGAACCATCCGCGAAGAGTTGGACGCAATGAGGGTGCTCGGCATCGACCCGGTACAGGCACTCGTCGTGCCCCGCGTGTTGGCCGCCACCGTCGTCGCCGTCATGTTGACCTCGCTGGTGACCATGGTTGGCATCGTCGGCAGCTTCTTCTTCGCGGTGTTCTTCCAGAACGTCACGCCTGGCGCCTTCGCATCCGGTCTGACCCTCCTGGTCGGGGGCATTGACGTGGTGGTGAACCTTGCCAAAGCCGCGATCTTCGGTCTCGTCGCCGGCCTTATCGCCTGCTACAAGGGCATCTCGGTCGGCGGCGGTCCCCAGGGCGTGGGGAACGCGGTCAACGAGACAGTGGTTTTCACCTTCATGGCTCTGTTCGTCATCAACGTCATCGCCACAGCGGTCGCAGTCAGGGTCACAGCGTGACGGCGCAAGTTGGAAGGGCCAGCAGCCTGCATCCCCGGACCCGACGGTTCTTGGCGTCCTGCTCCAAGAGCTGGAAACGGGTGGGCGAGCAGACCCAGTTCTACGGCTGGACCGTGCGCGGCATCGGCGACGCCGTTGTCCACTACAAGGTCGAAGTCATCCGGCAGATCGCTCAGATGAGTCTGGGTGTGGGCGCGCTCGCGCTCATCGGCGGGACGGTGGTCATCGTGGCCTTCCTGACGTTGTCCGCCGGATCGCTCATCGCGGTTCAGTCGTACAACCAGCTCGCCCAAATCGGTGTCGAGGCGCTGGCTGGATTCACGTCGGCGTTTCTCAACGTCCGACTGGTGTCGCCGCTGGTGGCCGGCATCGGCCTCGCCGCGACCATCGGCGCCGGCGCCACCGCCCAACTTGGCGCCATGCGGATCAGTGAGGAGATCGACGCACTCGAAGTGATGGGTGTCCGGTCGGTCGCGTACCTGGCGTCGACGCGCGTGTTGGCCGGTGTGCTGGTAGTCATTCCGCTCTATTGCATCGCCGTCATCATGGCTTTCGTCGCCACCAGGTTCGGTACCACCTTCGTCTATGGGCAGTCCACCGGCGTCTACGACCACTACTTCAAAACGTTCCTCAACCCCACCGATCTCATCTGGTCGTTCATGCAAGCGATCCTGATCGCCGTCGTGGTGATGCTGGTGCACACCTATTACGGCTTCACCGCCACGGGAGGCCCCGCCGGAGTCGGCGAGGCTGTCGGCCGGGGTGTACGTACGTCGCTCGTCGCCACTGTCTTCGTAACCCTGTTCGTCTCGCTAGCCGTCTACGGCCAGTCCGGCAACTTCCACCTTTCGGGATAACGCGATGGATTTTTTACGCAATGACAGCCGGCTGAACCCCGGGTGGTGGACGCTCTTCCTAGTCGCTTTCCTTGCGGCCGTGGTGTTCGTGACCAGTGCGCTGTTCTCCGGGGCCTTCACCGCCTACGTGCCCGTCACCTTGACCTCCGACCGATCCGGCCTGGTGATGGAGCCGGGCGGCAAGGTCAAGATGCAGGGCGTGGAGGTAGGCCGGGTTGGCGAGGTCCAAGGTGGCGACCCCGTTCGGCTCAAGCTCGAGATCTTCCCGGACCAGCTCCAATACCTCCCCGCCAACATCGGCGCCCAGATTCGGGCGACCACAGCCTTCGGCGCAAAGTTCGTGGACCTGACCTACCCGTCTGCTCCGAGCGCACACCACCTGCAGCCAGGGGCGGTCATCGAGGCGTCGAACGTCTCGACCGAGGTCAACACTGTCTTCCAGAATCTGATGGGCGTGCTCAAGCAGATCGATCCAGCCAAGCTCAATGGTGTGCTGTCCGCCCTGGCCGAGGGCCTTCGCGGCCAGGGCTCGACCATCGGCCAGGCCACTACCGATGCCAATGAGGTGCTGTCGGCTCTGAACCCCCGAGCAGACACCATGCGGCGAGACTGGCAGTCGCTCAAGGGTTTCAGCGACACCTACAGCGCCGCCGCCCAGAACATCCTGACGGTGCTGGATGCAGCGAGTACAACCAGCACCACGATCACCGACCACGCGCAGGCACTGGACGCACTGCTGCTCAATCTGACCGGACTCTCACGCAGCGGCGAGAACCTACTCGGGTCGAGCAAGGACAACCTTGTGACGTCAGTCAACGACCTCTCGTCGACCACCAGCTTGTTGCTCGGATACAACCCGATGATCACGTGCACCATCGTCGGCGGAAAGCATTTTCTGGATAACGGCGGCTACAAGGGCGCAGGCGGAAACGGTTACTCGACAATCACCGACGTCGGACTTCTGCTGGGCGATGACCCGTACAAGTATCCGGACAACTTGCCGATCGTCGCGGCCAAGGGCGGTCCCGGCGGAAAGCCAGGATGCGGATCCCTTCCGTACGTCGAAAACATGTACCCCGTGCGCCAGTTGGTCACCAATACCGGTTGGGGTACCGGCAACGATATTCGGACCAACCCCGGTATCGGTTTCCCGGCCTACAACAACTTCTTCCCCGTCACCCGGGGCAACCCCGAGCCGCCGAGCATCCGCAATCTCTTCGGAGGCCCAGCGCCCGGCCCCATCCCGTATCCCGGCGCCCCGCCCTACGGCGCACCGATGTACGCCCCGGACGGCACCCCGCTGTGGCCCGGACTTCCCCCGGGAGTTCCATCGGCGTCACCGCCACCCGACCCCAACGATGTCCCCGCCGGGGCGGAGCCGTTCACGCCGCCCGCGCCCGCGGAACTGGTGCCGACACCGCTACCCCCGCCAGTGCCCTGAATCCGCCAAACAGCCGTACCGCGAAGCTATGAGAGGCAACAGTCGTGAGATCTAATCTGCGAGGCGCCGTCTGGCGACTTGCCGTCTTCGCAGTGGCAGCAGCGCTAGGCATCTTTTCGCTCTTCGCGATTTTCGCCCAGCTGCGGTTCGAGGACGGAAAGACCTACGGGGCGGAGTTCAGCAACATCAGCGGACTGGAGACGGGCCAATTCGTCCGCGTCGCCGGCGTCGAGGTCGGCAAGGTGACGGATATCCGGATCCAGCCCGACAACAAGGTGCTGGTCCACTTCACCGCCGATAACACCGTCGTACTGACCCAGGGCAGCCGGGCGGTGATCCGCTACGACGACCTGATCGGCGGCCGCTACCTGGCCCTCGAAGAGGGGGCGGGAAGCACCGCTGAGCTCAAGCCCGGTGGCACTATCCCGCTAGCCAACACCTCGCCAGCGCTGAACCTCGACGCACTCATCGGTGGCTTCCGACCGCTGTTCCGCGCCTTGAACCCAGACCAGGTCAATGCCTTGTCGGGCCAGCTGATCAAAGCACTGCAGGGCCAAGGCGCCACGATCGGCTCATTCTTGAATCAAACTGCGGCACTGACGAACACCCTCGCGGACCGGGACCAGTTGATCGGACAGGTGATCGTGAACCTCAACACCGTCGTGGGCTCGCTCGGCGATCAGAGCAAGAACGTCGACACCGCCGTGACCTCCCTGTCCGACCTCGTCGACACCTTGGCCAGCCACAAATCCGATATCAGCAATTCCGTGGCATACACCAACGCCGCCTCAAACTCGATCGCCGATCTGCTGGCCCAGGCACGAACCCCCTTGAAGAAGGTTATCGCCGAGACCGACCGGTCCGCAGGCCTGGTAGTGGCCGACCACGACTACATGGACAACCTCCTCAACACCTTGCCCGAGGCATACCAGCAGTTGGGCCGCCAAGGGCTTTACGGAGACTTCTTCAGCTTCTATCTGTGCGAAGTCGCCTTGAAAGTCAACGGCAAAGGGGGCCAACCGGTCTACATCAAGCTCGTCGGCCAAGACTCCGGAAGGTGCACGCCGAAATGAAGTCCTTCCGAGAACGTAACCCCGTGGTGATCGGCGCCGTCGGCGTCGGCATCACCGCCGGTCTGATGCTGCTGGCGCTGAACTACGACAAACTGCCCGTCGTCAATCGGACAACAAGCTACTCGGCGTACTTCGCCGAGGCCGGTGGCCTCACTCCCGGTGCGCCAGTGCAGGTTTCCGGCTTCAAGGTCGGTGCCGTCGAAGGTGTGAAGCTCGACCATGCCCGCGTGCTGGTCACGTTCAACGTGGCCCACGACATCCGTCTCGGCGACCACACCGAAGCAGCCATCCAGACCAAGAGCCTGCTGGGGTCGAAAATCATCGAGATCACCCCACGGGGTGGTGGCATTCAAGACGGTCCGATCCCGCTCGACCGCACACGTTCTGCGTATCAATTGCCCGATGCCCTTGGCGATCTCACCGCCACGATCAGCGGCCTGGACACCGATCAGCTGTCGGACTCGCTGGCGGTCCTAACCGACACATTCAAGGACACTCCCCCAGATCTGAAGGTCGCGGTTGCCGGCGTGGAGCGATTCTCGCGCACCCTGAGCGCCCGCGACGAGCAATTACGCAACCTGCTGGCCAACGCCGACAAAGCCACCGCGGTGCTGTCGGAGCGCAGTGACCAGGTGGTCAACCTCATCGCCAACAGCGATGCACTGCTCGTCCAGCTGCAGAGCCAAAGCGCGGCACTCGACCAGATCGCTGGATCCATCTCGGCGCTCTCGCGGCAGGCGAAGACATTCATCGACGAGAACAACGCGACATTCAAGCCCGCGATCGACAAGCTCAACGGGGTACTCGCGATTGTTGACAATCGCAAAGAGCAGGTGCAGAAGTCCATCAAGTTACTGAACGCCTACGCGATGTCTCTCGGCGAGTCGGTGTCCGCGGCCCCGTTCTTCAAGGCTTACATCGGCAACCTGTTACCGGGCCAGTTCCTGCAACCTTTTATCGACGCCGCATTTTCCGACCTCGGCCTGGATCCCAGCGTGCTGCTGCCGTCGCAACTGACAGACCCACCCGTCGGCCAACCCGGCACACCGGCTCTGCCGGTCCCCTACCCCCGCACTGGTCAGGGCGGCGAGCCGAATCTGACACTGCCCGACGCGATCACCGGCAAGCCGGGCGATCAGGGGTGCGGTCAGCCCGGCCTGCCACTGCCCGGACCGACCGGCTGCTACCCGTACCGGGAACCGCCGCCCGCTCCACCGCCGGGAGGCCCGCCTCCTGGACCACCGGCCGCGGCCGCCCCAGGGTTGGCATCCGTTCCCTCGCCGGTACCCAACCCCGTGACTGTTCATGCCCCCGGTGAATTGCCGGCCCCGAGCGCACCCACCAACGGAGGACAGTGATGACCGCACGCAGAGCGCGAGTCGGCCTCGCCGCCCTTCTCGCCGTCCTGGTGGTGGCCGGGATCGTGGTCGTGACGAAGACTCAGCAGCGCATCAACCGCGTCAATGTTGTGGGCTACTTCGCCAACAGCAATGGCATCTTCGCCGGCGACGAAGTACGAGTTCTCGGGGTGCCGGTCGGAAAGATCGACACGATCACGCCAGAGGCCACCCGGGTCAAGATCACCTTTTGGTACGACGCCCAGTACCAGGTGCCCGCCGATGCCAAGGCGGTTATCCTTTCTCCGTCGCTGGTCACCTCCCGGGCCATCCAACTGACGCCGGCGTACACCACCGGGCCCACCATGGCGGATCACGCCGTCGTGCCTGAGGAGCGCACCGCTGTTCCCGTTGAATGGGACGACTTTCGCGTGCAGTTGGAGCGACTCACCGACACCCTGCAACCCACTCATCCAGGCGGTGTCAGCACGCTGGGCGGGCTCATCAACACCTCGGCGGACAACCTGCGCGGCCAGGGCGCGAACATCCGGCAAACGATTATTCAGATGTCCCAGGCATTTTCGGCGCTCGGAGATCGCAGCAAGAACCTGTTCAGCACAGTCAAGAACATCTCAGCCGTGGTCACGGCGCTTCAGAGCAGTCAGGACCTGCTACGCCAGCTCAATCAGAACCTCGCCGCCGTCACCGGACTTCTGGCCAACGATCCGAACGAGATCGCCAACGCCGTCCGCGATATCGACTCCGTCGTCGGCGAACTGACGGCCTTCGTCGCCGCCAACAAGGAAACGGTGGGCACCACGTCGGACAAACTGGCCTCGGTAAGCACCGCGCTCAATCAGAGCCTCGACGACATCAAACAGACGCTGCACATCGCGCCAACTGCGTTGCAGAACTTCGTCAACATCTACCAGCCCGCACAGGGCGCGCTGACAGGCGCGCTGGCCGTCAACCAGTTTTCCAATCCGATCGAATTCATCTGCGGCGCCATCCAGGCGGCCTCACGACTCGGCGCCGAACAATCCGCCAAACTGTGCGCACAATACCTGGCGCCCATCATCAAGAACCGGCAGTACAACTTTCTTCCCTTGGGACAAAACGTTCTTGTCGGCGCTCAGGCGCGGCCCAACGAGATCACTTACAGCGAGGATTGGATGCGGCCGGATTACGTTCCACCGCAGCAATCTTCGCCGCCACCGGCTGGCGCAGCGCCCACCGACACAGCGCCGATGGCCGCGGAATCATCGACGTCTACGCCGCCCGCCCCTGCACCCGTCGCTACCAACCCAGACAACGGATTGACCGGCATGATGATCCCCCCCGGCGGTGGCTCGTGATCGACCGCCGCCTCCATCGGACCGGCTCGGCCCTGTTGGCCGCCCTCGTCCTAGTCAGCAGCGCATCCGGTTGTTCACAGTGGCGCGGCGTGAACACCCTGGACCTTCCGGGCACCGAAGGCCACCGCAACAACCCGTTCACCATCCAGGCACAGTTCCCCGATGTCGAGAACCTGCAAAGGAATTCGCGCGTCCGCGTCGGTGACGTCACAGTCGGCAATGTCACCAAGATCGAACGGCAGGGCTGGCACGCGCTAGTGACGATGAGCCTCAATGGCGACGTCAAACTCCCCGCCAATGCCACGGCAACCGTCGGCCAGACAAGCCTGTTGGGCTCACTGCACGTCGAGCTCGCTCCGCCGGTCGGAGTCGCACCGCAAGGCAGACTGACCGCGGGGGCGGTGATCCCGTTGTCGTCGGGGTCTATCTATCCCTCGACAGAGCAAACCCTGGCTGGTATCTCGATGCTCCTCAACGGTGGCGGCATCGGGCAACTCCAGGACATCACACAGTCGCTGAGCACCGCCTTTGCCGGCCGCGAAGGCGACCTACGTAGCCTGCTCACCCAGCTGGATCAATTCATCGGTTCCCTCAACGACCAGACCACCGACATCATCGCGGCCACGGACAGCTTCAACGGACTGGTGAGCCAGCTCGCCGACCAGAAGCCAGTGCTGGACAAGGCATTACAGACGTTGCCTGCCGCCCTGCAGGTGCTCAGTGATCAGCGTCAGCATCTTGCCGATGCGTTGACGGAACTCGGCAGGTTCAGCGCATTGACAGCTGACACGGTCAACCAGACCAAGGAGAATCTGATCAAGGAGCTCAACGATCTCGGGCCGGTTCTGCAGTCGCTCGCCGACGCCGGTCCGGCGCTGACCAGATCCCTGAGTTTCTTCGCCACCTTCCCGTATCCGAAAGAGACGCTCAACAAGTGGCTACGTGGCGAGTACGCCAATCAGACCATCATCCTCGACCTGACACTGAGCCGGTTGGACGCCAGCTTCTTCACCGGCACCCGCTGGGAAGGCGACCTGACCGAACTGGAGCTGCAGTGGGGCCGCACGATCGGCCAGATGCCCAGCCCGTACACCGCGGCCAACCCACTGGTTGCGCCCTACCACGGCGATCAAGGACCCTAGTATGCACATGACCAGACGCATCTGGATACAGCTGATCGCGTTTCTCGTAGTGTCCACGGTCGCGTTCGCCGTTATGGCCTTCGGCTACATGGGGTTGCCCAACCTGCTCTTCGGCGTCGGGCACTATCAGGTCACCGTTCAACTTCCTGAAGCCGGCGGGCTCTACGCCCGCGGCAACGTCACCTACCGGGGCACCGAAGTCGGTCAGGTCAAAGACGTCCGGTTGATCAAGGGCGGCGGCGTCGAAGCGGTGCTGTCGTTGAGGTCCGACGTGAGAATCCCCTCAGATCTGCAGGCCGAGGTGCACAGCCAGACCGCGGTGGGAGAGCAATTCGTTGCGCTGTTGCCGCGCAACGCCGACTCGCCACCGCTGCGCGACGGCGACGTCATCACCCGGGCCAACTCCAGCGTTCCACCAGATATCAACAGCCTGCTCGACGCCACCAACCGCGGACTACTGGCGATCCCTCAGGACGATCTGCGCACCACCATCGACGAGGCGTACAACGCAGTCGGCGGTCTCGGGCCCGATATCGCACGGTTCGTCAAGGGATCTACCGCGCTGGCCACCGACGCCCGGCAAAACCTCGGAGACCTCACCAACCTCGTCGACCAGGCCTGGCCTATCCTCGACACCCAGACTGATACATCAAACTCGGTGCAGGCCTGGACATCTCACTTGGCCACCATCACGCAGCAACTGCGCGACAACGACGGCGCGGTGGCAGGCATCCTAGAGAAAGGCGCGCCGGCCGCCGCCGAGGTACGCGCGCTCATCGACCGGGTCCAACCCACGCTACCGATCCTGGCGGCCAACCTGGCCAACGTCGCGCCGGTCCTGATCACCTATCGCGCCGATCTGGAGCAGCTGCTCGTCCTGCTCCCTCAGGCCACCGCGATGATGCAGGCCATCAGCGTTCCGAGCATGAACAACCCGAGCCCGTACGCGGGTGGCCTGTTGGCCTTCAACCTTAATCTCAACCTGCCCCCGCCGTGTACGACAGGATTCCTCCCGGCCCAGCAGCGGCGGACCGCCAACTTCGAGGACTATCCCGAACGCCCGGCCGGTGACCTCTACTGCCGGGTGCCGCAGGATTCGCCGCTGGGTGTCCGTGGCGCACGCAATATTCCGTGCGAGACGGTGCCCGGCAAACGCGCGCCGACGGTAAAGCTATGCGAAAGCGACGAGAACTACGTTCCGCTCA
Source organism: Mycolicibacterium arcueilense (assembly GCF_058536225.1). Taxonomy (NCBI): domain Bacteria; kingdom Bacillati; phylum Actinomycetota; class Actinomycetes; order Mycobacteriales; family Mycobacteriaceae; genus Mycobacterium; species Mycolicibacterium arcueilense. The sequence continues at coordinate 461,532 of NZ_JBZTYL010000007.1, read as the reverse complement.
ACGACGGCTTCAACTGGAAAGGCGACCCCAACGCCACCTTGACAGGGCAGGGTGTCCCCCAGTTGCCGCCGGGGTCTACGGGTCCCGCGCCGCCAATAGCGGTGGCTCAATATGACCCTGCGACGGGCGATTACGTAGGTCCGGACGGAAAGCTGTACAACCAGGCCGACGTGGGTCAGAACGCACCGAAGGACAAGAACTGGCAGACGATGCTCATCCCTCCGACGCCTTGACGCCCGGCGGAATTGAGCCTGGTCCGTCGAGCTGGGAATCCGGTGGTGATGCACGACGCGCAGTTGATGACCCCGCACACGGGATTGCCCCGGTTTGGTTGACTCCGGCGCGACCGTGAACGCGGCGAAAATGAGTTCGACCCGAAGGATTCGTCGCTGCGCTCATAGGTGGTCGCGTGGTTGGCCGGCCCCGAGGCCGACCACATCAGCGGTCAGGTGATCCGCGCGATCGGCGAGAATATCCAGCTGCTCAAGGGCTGGTATCCGGCGGCCTCGGTGTCCAACGGCCAGAAGCGCTGGGATGCAAATAAATTCGGCGCGATCATGGCCACAGGCATATTCGGCACCCGCAACACCGGGCTGCGCCTCGCCGGCTGGGCCCGACATCGACGATCTTCGGTTGCATCGGCACCTCGAAATGCCCAGCCATGCGGTCCGGGAGCGTGATACCACCCGCGGTATCACGCTCCCGGACCGATTTGTTGCACAGTGCCGCCTTGACAGGCGGTATCAGCTCAGGGTGCGAGCAGCAGATCCTCGTCTGCGAACCGAAGCACCGCGTCTTGATCGACCCGTTCGGTGGGGCGCAGGAATCCGCCCCGCCGGTGGTAGTGCTCGACGTGTTCCGTTGGCACGGCGTCACCGCCAGTCAACACGTCGATCGAAGCTGGACCGATCCGGTCTGCCACTGCGCGCAGATGCGCACCGTCCACTGGGAAGGCACGTAGTGCATTCTCCCCCAGGATCTTTCGGGCATCACCTTCCGGAACTCCGGCGAACGCCACCTTGATCCAGTTCCAAGTGTCAGGCCACATGCCTTCCGGATGCGGGTAGTCGATGCCCAGCATCAGCCGATCCACACCGATATCGTCGCGGGCCTCGACCTCGACCTTGTGAATCGATGACGGGGTCGCAAAGCAGTGACGCTCCCAATATTCACTCGGGCGCATCTTCAGCGGAGTATCCCGCTGCTCGTACCAGGAATCGAGAATCTGCAGTGTGATTGGCAGCCAATCCGACCTGACCTCGGTCAGGACGAACCGCAGCTGCGGGTACCGGTCGAACACTCCACCGATCATCAATTGCCAGAGCAACCGGCGTGGGCCGTAATCCAAGCGGAACGGCGATGCCGGGGATTCGGCGAACTCCTTCTGCAGCGCCTCGCGGGCCTGCTCGTCAAGTCGCTGCTGAGTAGCCATCATCTGGCTTGCCTCCGCGCCGCCAAGATGGGTGGCCACGAACGCCGAGATGAACTCCTGATAGCGACCTTGCGGGAATCCCCACCCGGCGTGCACTGCGAGGGTGAGATCGAGGTCGACGCACGCCTTCCAGAACAGTTCGTAGTGGTCGCTGACGATAGCCGGCAGGGCGGGGTCCTCGATGATGCCGGGCACACCTACGCTGACGTAGCCGTGCCGGCGCGCCCAATGCAGTTCGCGAACTGAGGCCTCGATGTCGTGGCACGTACCCGGGTCCGCCATTCCGTAGAGCCGACCGTCGCCCCCGGACATGAAGTCGGCCAGCCACCGGTGGTACGCCCGCATGCCTGCGTCGCGCAAACTCGCCTCGAAGGGCTTGTTCACCACACTGAACAATGGCAGTGACGAGAACTGGTGCCCCGGTACCAACATCTCACCCGCAACGCCCTCGCGATCGAGCTGTTCCATGCGTACGCCGATGTCCCAGCCACCGAAGCGCTCCGGGAAGGCGGGGGCCCAGCGCGGGTCCAACTCGGCCGCCGGCTCCTCGCGCGGCCCCGAACTGAAGTCCGGAGCCAGCATTCGTCGATAGGCCTGCTCCTCCTCGGACAACAGATCCTTGACGGTGTCGCGAACATCCGGATCGAAATAGGGCAGATAGTCGGCCATCCGTTTCGCGCCGGCATGCCCATCGGCCGAGAAGATCAGCACCTTGTCCTGCGTCTCACCCATGTTTCGCTCCTGATTCACGGCATCCGGCGCTGCGCGGGATACCTTTGCAATATCGAGCACTCAATCCGATCGACCTGGTGCCACCGCACGCGGTACATACAGGCTGTATGTAGAGGATACAAATTGTATGTCTAGTGGTCAACCGTCAAAAGCGCAGAAGCGTGCTGTCCGTACGGCGGAGATCGCCGAACGTGCTGAGGCCACCCGCGCTGCACTGGTCGCTGCTGGGCGCCGACTCTTTGTCGAGAAGGGCTACTTCGCTACCGGCACCGAGGAGATCGTCGCGGCCGCAGGCGTGGGCACCAGAGGTGCGCTCTACCACCATTTTGCGAACAAGGAAGCACTGTTCCTCGCGGTTTTTCTCGCCGTCCAGGAACAAGTCAACAGCCAAGCGCCGCGGCCCGAAGATGCCGACGACGCTTTGGGCGCATTGCGCGCCGGCCTGCGTGCCTATCTGAAGTCGTCGCTCACCGGCGAGGTTCAGCGCATCCTGATGATCGAGGGCCCTGCTGTGCTCGGTTGGCAGCGGTGGCGCGAGCTACAGGTTCAATTCGGTCTCGGGTCGATTCGCGCTCTCCTGGAGAAGGCGGTCGAGCAGGGTGCCGTCATTCCGCAGCCACTAGACGTGCTTGCCCATGTGCTGCTCGCCGCCGCCGACGAAGCCGCCCAGTTCGTTGCCAACGCTCCCGATCCACATCAGGCACGCGACAATGCCATAGAGGTCATCGACGGTATACTGCAACGGCTCGGTCCGCCACGCTGAGATGGAATCTGCGCCGCGTCATCCCTTGAAAGGCTGCACCTTCCGGTGGACGGTCATTGCCGATCCGGCGGGCCCCAGCACGGCATTGGCGCGCAGGAAGCGTCGATAGAACAACTGGACCAGGGCCTCGTCGTGGCGCCCGTCGTCAGCGAGGACGAAGTCCTCCAACTCGGCGTCACCGGCGACGACGTCCCGGGGCCGGTGCCCTAGCAGCGGCGTCAGATCATCAAGATCCTGTTCGTCGAGCTGCGCCCCGATCTCCTGCCGGCGCAGCAGATGTCTGGCCAGTCGAAATGAATTGCGGACCTCGTAGCGGGCGAACGGCTCGTCGATGGTCACCGAGCCCAGCGTCTGAACCATGTGATGGAACGCAACATCATTGGTGAACTGCGCCGGTTCGGGCACATCGATCGTCTCGTCAAGGTCGTAGCCCAGCAGCTCAGCGAAGGCTTCGACCGAGTGCAGGTTGGTTTCGGTACACCACTGCAAATTGGTCATATACGCCGAACCCGGGCTCGGAGCCGCCAGAGCACCATGAAAGGCGAGTTCATTGGTCAGGGTGAACGACAAGTGGTGGTGTTGGATTGCCTCCATGTCGAGCTCGGCCCCGCCAGCCTCGGCGTAGATGCCGTAGAGCTCATCGAAGTCGCCGAAGTTCAGAACCGTGTCGCGCATGCGAAAGGCTGCCAGGTCCATCATCGGGTCACCGATGTGACCGATTTCGAGATCCAGCAGTGCCATGATCTTGCCGTCCTCATGATGGAACTGACCGGAGTCCCACACGACAGGTGCCTCGCGAGTGTTGTCGGGCAGCGGGTTTCGGCGCAGCCAGCCCAACGCGAACTCCACGAAGGGATCCGGCCTGCCCTTGGTCTGCCGGTAGAGCTTCTCGAAGTAAGCCATACCGACCGAGCCTGGAGTCGAGACTGGCGACGATGCCCGGGTCGTACCTGCCGCGTCGAATTCATCGACGTTCAGTGCGTGAATACGCGCAAGGATGCGCATGTATTCAGCCATCACCGCGTCACGCTCGGCCACGGCGGAGTCGGCGAAGTCGGGGCGCCCCGGCACCCGATCCATCACGTAGGCCGGTAGGGCCTCGAGCCAGCCATACACCCGTGGAACCGGAATACCGTTCCGGTACAGGAGATCTTGGAAGGTCATCTCGTGGTGCAGCGGGAACACCAGCGGTGAGTCGATCCGGTGTCCACGCACCATCAGTTCGAGGCGCTGACCATCGAGCTCTGCGTCGACAAGCCAGTTCGGTCGCCACCGGGTCTGTCGTTCGATCGCGAGAACCTCACCGCCCAGACCGGTGCGAACCCATTCGCTGATCAGCTCGATTTCATTCACGTCCGGGACCTACCTTGATAGTCGGAAACAACGGGCCCAACCGATCGGGGGTACTGCCGTGCAAGACGAGTTCGTCTGCGCCCGCGTCGCGATAGCGTTCGAAAGCCTCGTGGCAGTTCCGCGCCGATCCAACCGCAGCCGCCTCCGCGGTCCATTCAACTGGCAACACCGACGCCACCTCGACCAATTGCTCGCGGGTGAGCACCGAGTCTGCCGCGCCCCTGATCCCAGCCAGCAGAGAGTGAGAGCGTAAGCGCTCCAATGGTTCCGGATCCCATCCGTTCGCCGCCGCCAGGCGCTCCCCGAACCCCGGAATCTGGTAGTAGGTGACCGCCCTGGCCCCCACCACAGCGAGCTCCTCCGCCGCGGGCAGATCGCAGGCGACGACCACCGTGGCGTACACCCGCACGCTACCTACCGGCCGCCCTGCGGATCGCTCGGTGTCTCGGACGACCGCTACAGCGCGCGCCACCGCCGACGGAGTCAGGAACGGGTGCAGCAACACACCGTCGAAGTGCCGACCGGCCAACTCCAGGCCTCTAGGACCGATAGCAGCGAAAACCAGCGAAGGCACCGGTTGATCGGGTACATCGTTGAGTCGCAGCGACGGATACCGACCTGCCGGTCCGTCGTAGCGCACCTTCTCCCCGCGGCAGAGTCGCCGGAAGATGTCGGCGTGATCAACGATCGATGCGTTCGTCGAGCGCGGAAGACCGACAGCGGCCCACATGGCGTCCACGGAACGTCCGATGCCCAGGATGAAGCGGCCGTCCGATAACGCCTGGGCCGTCATCGCCAGCGAAGCCAGCAGCGCAGGATGGCGGGACTGGAAATGAGTTATGCCTGAGGCGATTCGGACCGTTGTGGTGACTTGGCTGAGCGCACCGACGATCACACCCAGATCTTTGGTACCCCATCGCTCGCTGAGCCACAGGGTCCGCAGTCCCAGCCGTTCAGCCGCATCGGCCTGCGCCACCGCTGCCCGGGGGTCGGAAACCCGGCCCGGCAGCGTGTAAGCACCGAGCGGTACGCGACTGGATATTTCGGCGTCCATCGCCCTATTCTGACACTAGTGTTCACTTTGTGGGCGAAAGGGGTATAGCGTGGCCTACACATCAACGCGTGGTGACATCGGTTCCGGGATCGACGACATCATGCGCGGTTGGCTGCCGCAATGCCTGAAGCCGGACAACGCGACGCCGATCGAGATTTCCGATTTCAGCGCGCCTGACGCCGGCTACTCCGGGAAGACAGTGTTCTTCACGGCGACCTGGACCGATCCGCAGAGCCGTCCTCGCAGCGAGGATCTGGTATTGCGGCTGCAGGCCAAGGACCATCAGCTGTTCACCACACCCAATGCGCCTCGGCAAGCCGAGGTGATGCGCAGACTCGGGCGGCACGGAATCGCAGTGCCACACATTGTGGGGGTCGAGACAGATCCATCGATACTGGGAGCACCGTTCTATGTGATGCGGCGGGTTCACGGCCGCACCCCGTCCGATGTCCCGAGCTGGCATAAGCGTGGGTGGACTGTCGAATTGTCAGCATCAGAACGGGAATTGCTGTGCAACAACGGCTTACGCGCACTGGTGGCGGTCCACCAGGTCAATGCTCCGGCCGACCTGGAGTTTCTTCGCGCCACTGACCCCGGTGGGTCCACCGCGCTACAGCGCTACCTGCACACCCTGCAGGGTTGGTATAACTGGTGCCGCGACGACCTGAAGGTCGGCGCAGACACCCTGGGCCGTGCGCTGCGGGTGATCCACGATCAGGCTCCCGAGACCAACGCCGAGACCATTGTCTGGGGAGACGCGCGCGTCGGGAACATGTCGTTCGCCGATGATCTCTCGGTGGCCGCCCTGTTCGACTGGGAGACAGCCAGCACCGGACCCGCCGACATCGATCTCGGCTGGTGGCTCATGTTCGAGACGTTTCTCTGCGAATCGCTGGGATTCGCCCGACCTCCGGGGGTGCCGACCGATGACGAATTCGTCAGCCGTTACCGGGAATTCGGCGGGAAGCTCACCGGCGACATCGTCTACTACCAGCTGGTGGCGGCCTTCGTACTGTCGCTGATCAACAATCGGCTTGCGCTGCTGTTGGTGCGCGACGGGCTGGATGTCGCCACCGCGCGCAGCTACCCGCAGTCCGCGGTCGACCTGGTCGAGCGGTACCTGCGGCGGCTGTAGCGCTTCGCTCAGGCCAGCGCCAGCGTGGTCAAGATGTCAGGCGTATACGCCTCGTCCGGCGCTTCCCACGGGCCGGCGTGCACAGCATCTAGGGCGGCACCGAGTTCGGGACGGCGATGCAGCAACTTGAACATCCGCGACCGACGGGCCAACCGATCCGGCATGCCGAAACCGGTGAGCAGGTCTGTCAGGGCACTGGCGAAGCGCAGGCGGCTCATCCGCATGCGCCGCTCGTGGACATATTCAGCCAGCCCATGCGGAGTCCAGTCGGAACTGCCCAACAGCGCCTCCGATAGCACCCGCACGTCACGCATGCTGATGCTGAGCCCCTGGGCAGTAACCGGATTGCTCCAGCCGGCCGCATCGCCGATGAGCACCGCGCCGGGCACGGCGGGCTCGTCAACCCAGGCGTCATTCATCGGGAACGTCGCGCACGGACCGATCGGCGTGGAGGCGGCGAGAGCGCTCGAATTTGGGAATATTGGCGTTCGGAACGCGTTCATGAATTCGCCGACCGCAGAGATCCCCCTGAGCGGCTCGGGGTCGTCGACCCTGCGACCGACATAGAGCCGCAGTCGGTTGTCAGCGCGCGGAAGGACGATGTACTGGTTCCGGCCGTCCACAGATATGGCCGTTTCTGCGCGATCCCATACCCCTCCATCGTCAACCAGCATGCCCGACAAGCGAACCCGGGCCTGTGTCGTGAACAGCGTCATACCTAGCGCCGATCGGGTAGCCGACATCTTGCCGTCAGCTCCGACGATCAAGCGGCACATGGCAGTTTGGGTGCCGTCGTCCGTCTCGTAGCCGACGGAGGGGGTCGCACCGGCCTTTATTGACGTCCGGCGAACGCCGCGTACAACCTCGGCGCCGGCCTTGGCCGCAGCGGTGGCCAGCGCCTCGCGCAGCTCTGGGTGGCCCACGCCGACGACTCCCGGCGCGCTCGGTACCGCGGTGGAAAGGTCCCGGGACCGCCGCTGGGCCTCCTCGACGCTGAAGCCCTCGTCGTACGGGACCATCTTTGTCATCACCGAGACACCGTCGGCCAGCAAGATCGTTTCGGCTACTCCAAGTTCGACGGCCTCCCGAAAACCCCAGGGCACCATGGCCTCTCCACGCACGATGTCGCGGTAGGCCTGCTCACGTTCGAGAACCGTCACGGCGATTCCCGCGTTGGCCAGTCGAATCGCGAGCGTACATCCAGCAATCCCACCACCAACAACCACAACATCGGCGTCCATCAGGCTCCTCTCCCACGAATCCCATTTACTATGACATAATGAGATCTGCCGACGCCACAGGAAGGGGTACAGCCATGGGACGCCGAGGCGGTACGCAGTCGTCCCCTATCTCGAAAGTCGATGTGGTGGAAGCCGCCATGCGCGTGGTCTCGCAATCCTCTTTGGAGAAGTTGACGGTTCGCGAAGTAGCCGCCGAATGCGGAGTGACCCCTCCGGCGATCCACTACCACCTCCGCGGTGGTGACGACCTTGCCGATCGCGTTGTCGAGGCCGTCGCGGCGCGAATCGAGGTGCACCTGGATCCGGACGCTTCCTGGATCGACCAATACGTCGAACTGGTCCTCGCCATGGATCGAGCATTCCTCGCCTATCCGGGTACCGGCTTGCACGCGCTGACATCGACCGGCCCGTCAGCGGCGGCCACCCGGCTCACCGATACCGCGCTGGACATCCTGCGCAATGCAGGATTCACCGAAGAGGTTGCCGTACAGACATTCACCGCCACATACCTGATGTTCGTCGGCTGGCTGGCCACCCGAAGCCGAGCTGAAGGCAACACCATCCATCCCGCGTTGGCCGCTGCCGGCGCCGAAGACCTGGGCCGCGATGGCGGTCAACCAATCGAAGGTGCGATACGCCGCATCTTGACAACCGCCAAAGGAGATCCGCAGTGTCCGACAAACTGACGGCGAACGACGACGCATCCTGGGTGAAGCGCTACTACGCAGACTGGGATTCCGGCGACGCCAGGGCGATCAGCGCCTGGTTCGACGACGAAGTCGTTCTGGAAGACGTCCCGACCGGCCATACCGCCAGGGGCGCAGGCGAAGCCCGGAGCTTCGTCGAAGGTGCCCTGAAGCTTGTGCCGGGCGCCCGCTACGAGGTTCTTACGGCATTGGTCAGCGGCGATCAGTTCGCCGTTGAGTGGGTCATGCAACCGGCAGGCCTGCACGGCTCATCGGTGGGAACCGTGCGCAACGGCAAAGTACTGACCAACCGCGACTTCTGGGATGCCTCACCCAAGAAGTGATCGCGGCGGATTTCGGTGGGCGCCGATCTCCCAGATTGTCGCCGAATTGTGTTGCCGCAGCGATGAGCTGGGCATTGGCAGCGAACAGCAGATTGCCTATCAGTTTGACAGCCAGTGCGCTCAGTTCGGCACCCGCCGCTGAAACTCATTGTCGTGCACAGTGATCAGCTCTCGCAGCGCGGCCCGATCGGGCTTCAGCATCACCGTCAGCGGTAATTCGTCGACGATCAGCAGTTCGTCGGGTGCCTTGTAGTCGGCCAGTTCGGCTGCCACATGAGTGCGCAGCTCGGCCAGCGTCGGTGGATCGGTAGGGTCACGCGCCACCACGAAGGCGACGCCGATCTCCCCGATCACCGGTGCGGGACGGCCGATGACTGCGGCCTGTTTGACCCCGGGGTGGTCACCTAGGGTCCGTTCCACTTCACCAGGGTGCACGTTGTAGCCGCCCCGGATGTACATGTCGCCCCGGCGTCCCACCAGGATGAGGTTGCCGTCGTCGCCGAGAACCCCGATGTCGCCGGTACGTAGCCAGCCGTCCCGCAGTACCTCTGCGGTGAGTTCCGGGTTTCGCCAGTAGCCGCGCATCACGCACGGACCACTGACCTCGACGACACCGTCGGGTCCGATACGTACCTCGGTCCCCGCCGCGGGCCGTCCGACGCTGCGGAACTGTACCTCGGGCATGTCATCGGGTGCGGTGCCGCTGATGGTCGGGCATTCCGTCATCGCGTACCGCACCACCAGCGGCACACCGATCCGCTCGGCGACCCGGCGCACCAGCTCGGGCGGTGCCGGCGCGGTCGCCACCACACCGATCCGTAAGTGCGGCAACGTCCGTGGGCTCACGCCCTCAACGTCGAGCAGCTTGGTCCACTGGGTCGGTACGGCACCGGCCACGGTGATCCGCTCGTCGCGCAGCACGTCGAACATGCCCCGAGCCGACCACGGCGTCGGCGGGATCACTAGCGTGGTGCCCCAGATCAACTGATCCCACAGCTTGAACATGTAGCCGGCGTGCGCGAACGGCGTCGAGGTGAGCCGCCGATCGTAGGGAGCACTCATCACTCCGGCCGCCGCGGCACCGGCCGCCAACCGGTCAGCATCGAACACCGCTCCTTTGGGTGTTCCGGTGGTTCCGCTGGTGAAGATCAGCGCCACAGGGTCGCGCCGGGTCAGTTCGGCAGGTGGCGCCACCCCGCCGGGATCGGTCGACAGAGCATCACGCCGCAGCAGACGGCGCCCGGCAGCCGGCAGCTCGCCCAGTTGTTCATCGGCCACGATCAATGCGGGATCAGCCTGTTGGACGATGGATTCGAGTTCGCGCCGGCCCAGCCGCGGGTTGAGTCCGGTGGTGATGGCTCCGATCAACGCTGCTGCGGCGTAGCACGTCGCATAGTCAATGCCCGACGGCAGCCAAAGCGTGACCACGTCGCCCTTGCCGACCCCTAGTTCGGCGAATTGCGCAGCAACGCTGCGGGCTCGGCCTATCCACTCGGCGAACGTGACCCGCCCGCCCGGCTCGACGTAGGCCTCCCGGTCGCCGTGGGCCAGAGCCGCCGCCTCCAACAGCTCCCGCGTACTCGCGAAACTACGGTTCATGACGGAACTCGATGAGTACTTGTCACAAACCGTAGTGTCGGCGGGCTGATTGGGCTGGTCGGGCATCTACGGCTGTTCAGCGCCGAGGATCACGGTGCCGCTGGAACAGAACCATCCGCCGGTACCACTGACACAGGCGATCTTGGCGTCAGGAACCTGCCGCGGCCCGCATTCCCCGCGTAATTGGCGTGCCGCCTCGACTAACAGGAACAGACCGCGCTGCCCGGGGTGGCACGCCGACAGCCCGCCGCCGTCGGTGTTGGTGGGCAGTGCGCCGCCCAGCCGCAAGGCCCCCGACTCGACGAACGCCCCGCCCTCGCCCTTCGGGCAGAACCCGAGGTCTTCCAGCGTGAGCAGCAGCATGTAGGTGAATGCGTCGTAGAGTTCGGCCACGTCGACATCTGCCGGGGATACCCCGGCGCGCGCGAAGGCCAGCGGGCCGCTGACGGCAGCCGGGCCAACGGTGAGGTCGTCCCACTGAGAGGTGAGCATGTGGGAGGTGGTCTCGCCCGTTCCGAGCATCCAGACCGGTTTGCTCTTGAGATCTTTCGCACGTTCGGCACTGACCAGAACGACAGCCGCCCCGCCGTCACTGCGGATGCAGCAGTGCAGCTTGGTGAACGGGTCGGCGATCATCTGCCCGGCCAGTACGTCGTCGACGGTGATCGGATCTCGGTAGTAGGCCTCGGGATTGTCGGCGGCGTTGAATCGTGCAGATACCGCAACCTCAGCCAGCTGCTCGATGGTGGTGCCGTAGGTGTGCATGTGCCGACGCGCCGCCATTGCGTACTTGGAGATCAGAGTGTGCCCGTAGGGTGCCTCCCACTGCAGCGGCCCGCGGGCACCCCAGTTGATGCTGGCTCCCCGCAGGCCTTTTCGAAGATCAGCCCGCGCGGTCGACCCGTAGGTGAGCAGCACCACGTCGGCGTGCCCGGCGGCGATGGCATCGGCGGCATGTGCTGCCATCACCTCCCATGACGCGCCCCCGACGGCGGTCGAGTCAATCCATCTGGGCCGCAGACCGAGGTACTCACCGACGTCGACCGGAGGTAGGGTGCCCTGCCCGGTGGAGGCCAGTCCGTCGACATCGGCGGGTGTCAGCCCGGCATCCGCCAGTGCCCGCCGACTAGCCTGCGCGATCAGCTCATAGGGACTCTTGTCGTCGACTCGGCCGACGTCGGACAGCGCAACCCCGGCAATCGCAACACCGCGATTCACTGCGCGCGGTCCTGCGCCAGCAATTCGGCCAGCACCTCGGTGGGCTCAGCGAAGAGATGTCGGAACACATGCGCGCGTTTGAGATATAGGTGCATATCGTTTTCGAAGGTGTAGCCCATGCCGCCGAATACCTGGATCCCGGCGGCGGCGTTGTCCACCGCAGCCGAGCCTGCGACAGTCACCGCCGAGAGTACCTGCCACAGCGCGTCGGCACGCCCGTCAGCTAGTGCGATCGCGGCGAAGAACGCCTGTGCCTGTGCGGCTTCGGCAGCAATCTCCATATCGACGCAGGCGTGTTTGATGGCCTGATGCACACCGATCGGCTTACCGAACTGCTCTCGTGTCTTGGCATGTTCGGTCGCTGAGGCGCCTGCCGCGGCCGCCAGACCGGACAGGAACGCCGCCGACAGCACCATGGCCCGACCCCAGATCCATTCGTCGTCGGTGGGCAGCCAGTGCCGAGGTTCGGCGGATTCGACGGTGGCGGTGGCGATTCGGGTACCGGGGTCAGCGGCATCCACCGGCGTCAGTTCGCCGAGCGACTCGATGTCGATGACCGCAGCCCCGCTGCGGGCCACCACGAGTGCATAAGAGGCCCCAGTGGGTTCGAAGACGTCGAAGGTGCCTTTGATGGGCCGGACTTCACCGTCGCCTCGCAGCACCGCGAGCGCCACCAATGCACGTCCGGAACCGATGTGCTCGGCAAGCGCAGTGTCCCCGCTGCGCGCGGCCACCCGGGCGGCCAGGGTGCAGGCCAGGAACGGGCCGGGTGCGAGTCGCTTACCGAGTTCGATGAACAGCAACACCTCGTCGTCGAACGGCCGACCGGACCCACCGAACTCCTCGTCGAGCCCGAGTGTGAGCAAGCCCATCTCCGCACCCTCGCGCCAGAGCTGTTCGGGCACTGACATTTCCGCATTCCGGTCGGCGCGGATGCGTTCGACCGGCATCCGTTCGGCGAGGAACTCCCCTGCCGCCGAAACGATTTCGAGCTGTTCAGCTCCTGGTAACAGGTTCACGGCCGTCTCCTGACTGATCACTCATCGGGGCAGCCCCAACACCCGCTCGCCGACGATATTGCGCTGAATCTCCGAGGTGCCGCCGCCGATCGCCTGGGAGAAGCTGTAGTAGTAGTAGCCCACCCACCCGTCGATGTCCCATCGTGACGAATGACGATTCGACGCGGGACCAACAATGTCCATCGCCAATTTGCCTATTTCCTTGGCCAACTCTGCATACATCAACTTGACGATCGACCCACGCGGGCCTGGGGTTTCGGTCTTCATCGCCTCACAGATATTGGTGTACGTAAGCGCGCGCAGCGCTGCGACCGATGCCCGTGCGTGAGCCAGTCGGCGGGCGATCTCGTCGTCGGCAATTGCCGGCCGGCGACCATCGGGGCCGACATGGTCGCGCGCATAGTCGATGAGGTCTTCGATGATCTTGGCCAGTCGAACCTGGTTCGCGGTGAAGGCGGTCCCCCGCTCGAACGACAGCGTGGCCATCGCAACCGACCACCCCGCACCGACATCGCCCACCACATTGGACAGCGGGATACGGACATCGTCGTAGAACACCTCGCAGAATTCGGCGCCGCCCTCGATGGTCTCGATCGGGCGGACATCGATACCCGGTGTGCTCATATCGCAGATCACCCAGGTGATGCCGCTGTGCTTGCCGCCGGTGTTGTCGGTGCGGACCAAGAGTTCCTGGTAGTCGGCGACAGTGGCGAAGCTGGTCCACAACTTCTGTCCGGAGACGACCAAGTGATCGCCGTCGACTACCGCTTTGGTGCGCAGCGCCGCCAGGTCCGATCCGGCGTCCGGCTCGGAGAATCCTTGACACCAGATCACCTCGCCACGAAGGATTTTCGGCAGATGAAGGGACTTCTGCGCATCAGTGGCCCTGGTGATCAGTGTCGGCCCGGCGTGCGACAGGCCGACGAAGCACGCGTCGATACCGGGGAATCCCCGTGCGGCGTACTCCTCGTACCAGATCAGCTGTTGCAGCAGGGTCAGGCCCTTGCCGCCATACTCCTGCGGCCACGCGATGCCGGCCCAGCCGCCCGCCCATTGGGTGCGCTGCCAGGCCAGGTCGTACTCACGGATGCCCGCATCGTCACGGGGGCGGGGTTCGCTCGGCTTGTTCTCGTCGAGCCAGGTGCGGACCTGATCGCGGAACTCGATCTGGTCAGGAGTGAAGTCCAGGTCCATACTAACGAGTGTAGGTGACAGGATCGTCAGAAACAATGGCGCCACAGCGACGGTGGAGCGCGTAATAGTCGCGTAAGTACACGCTACTCACCCGGTCCGTTTTAGTGACGAACAAGTCAGATACTCGTATCTCACGACGATTCCCGATACCTGTCGACCAGCTGCTCGGCCCCCCGCGCCAGCAGTGCTACATCCGCACCGACCAGCACGAAACTCGCGCCGGCTGCGACGTACCGCCGCGCAATCGCCTCGTTGAACGCATTCACCCCGGCACTCTTGCCGTGTGCCACGATCGTCGCCAGCGCAGTCTCGATGGTGTGCACCACCTCCGGGTGTTCGGGCTGGCCGAGCTTGCCCATCGACGCGGCCAAGTCGGCGGGTCCGATGAATACCGCGTCCACGCCGTCGACATCGGCGATGTCACCTAGCTGCTCCAGCGCCGCCACCGTCTCAACCTGCACGGTCAGCGACACCGATGCGTCCGCGGTCGCCAGGTAGTCCGAGATCCGATTCCACCGGGACGCGCGCGCTAGGGCGCTGCCCACGCCGCGGATGCCGGTGGGTGGGTAGCGCGTGGCCGCCACCGCCGCACAGGCTTCCGCGGGGTCGTCGATCATCGGGACGATGAGGTTCTGCACTCCGATGTCGAGTAGCCGCTTGATCGTGACCGGGTCTGCGGACGGCGGGCGCACCAGGACGTCGACGTCGGGGTAGCCGGCCAGCACCTGCAACTGTTCCAGCGTGGTGTGCAGATCGTTGGGAGCATGTTCCTGGTCCAGCAGCACCCAGTCGATACCGGACCCCGCACAGATCTCGGTGACGTACCCGCTTCCAGAAGCCAGCCACATGCCGAATCTCGGGCGTCCGGCCCAGATCCGTTGCACCCACCGGTTCACGACGACTCCCGATCAAACAACACCGAGACGGTGCCCAGCGGTCCGTAGTCGGCGACGAAGGTGTCCCCCAGCTCGGCGAATACCGGCTTGGTGAATGACCCGGACAAGATCACCTCACCGCGCTGCAGCGAAACACCGTGCGGAGCCAGCCTGTTCGCTAACCAGGCGACACCGTTACCGGGGTGGTTGAGCACCGCGGCGGCGACCCCGGACTCCTCGATGGTTCCGTTACGCAGCAGCAGTGCCGATACCCAGCGCAGATCGACGTCCAACGGCCGGAAGACCCGTCCCCCCAGCACCAGACCCGCGTTGGCGGCGTTGTCGGCGATGGTATCGACGATGGTGCGCAAGTGGCCGGTCTCGGGATCGGACATCTGCACCCTGGCATCGAGTATTTCCATTGCGGGCGTGACGAATTCGGTGGCGCGCAATACGTCGAACAGGGTGACGTCAGGCCCCTGTAGTGTTTCGCCGAGCACGAAGGCCAATTCGACTTCGACGCGGGGACGGATGAACCGGTCGGGCGGTACGCGTCCGCCGTCTTCGAAGAACATGTCATCGAACAGCGCACCGTAGTCGGGTTCGTCGATCGAGACCGCGCGCTGCATCACGTTGGAGGTCAGACCGATCTTGCGGCCCTTGACCTTTCGGCCATCCGCGACCTTGTGCTCCACCAATGCCCGTTGGACGGCGTACGCATCCTCGATGGTCATGTCGGGGTAGTCCAGCGACAGTTGTCGGATCGGCGTGCGAGTCCGCTCGGCGCCGTACAGCCGACGAGCGATGTCTTCGAGGGCAGCGGGATCGGGGCGGGTCATCTCGTCAGAAACTCCACCGCTGCCGCATTGAACGCCTCTGGGTCTTCGAAATGCGGCCAGTGCCGCACCGACGGCATCTCGAACACCTCGGAGTTCGGGATCAGATCCGCAATGGTGCGTGCGGTGTCCTGGTAGACGCCGTGGTCCTTGCCGGAGGCGACGATCATCACCGGCGCGCTGATACCCCGCCACTTGTCGTCCGGAATCAGATTGCGGTGGCGCACCTTTTCGTCCTGCAGGATCAGCAGCCGGTCGATGGTGTTGCGAGTGTCCGCACGCCGATAGATCGACTGACGCAAACCGATGAGGTCAGGCAGGCGGTTGGCCTCGTCAGCGATCAGATGCGCGAACACGGCGTGCAGCGACTCCCAGGTCGGTTCATTGACCGCCTTGGTCCGTTCCGCGCGAATCCGCGCCATATTCGACGCCGACGCCTCCCGTCCGGCCGGCGACATCAGGATCAGCCTGTCCACCCGGTCGGGGTGGCCCACCGATACGGCGGAGGCGACGAACGCGCCCAGCGACATTGCCACAAGACTGGCCGAGGACATGCCGAAGTGGTCCATCACCCCGAGCACGTGCTCGACGTAGACCGCGATCTCGTAGTCATAGTCGGGCTTGTCGGTGAAGCCATTGCCCACCATATCGATGGCCACGCAATGGAAGTGCTCGCTCAACGCGGCCAAGTTGGGCGCGAATGTCTCCCAGTGCCCGCCGGTGCCGTGCAGCAGGATGGCGTGCGGCTTGGCTGGATCGCCGGCCTCGACGTAGCGCGTCCGCACCGTCGTTCCGTTGACCTCGATATCGATGAACCCCTGACGGAACTCGAGCTCCTTCAGATACATCCAGATGCTGCGGTAATCGCCGGTATCGGGCCCGGAGCCCCACTCCGCCTCGGTATGCGGTGCCTGCGCTTGGGTCATCTCACCCTTCCTGATCATCTTTCTGACATCCTTGTCAACTTATTCTCGTGACGCCAGACGAGTACGTCAATGGTGCCATAACCACTATGTTCCCATGTAAATAACAGATGAGATGGACCGATGCCCCCCTTGTAACACCCCGATCCGATCACGTCCCGCGCATTGATTCTGACAGTTGTATGCGGTAATACTTGGCAGGTGACTTCTTCCGCCGGACGCCGCGAACTCGCCGAGTTGGTGAACGAGTTCGCCGCTGTGCGGGTGTCGTTGGACGTCAACGGCAACGGGCCTCGCCTGCTCGTCGAAGACTTGGAGAGCGGCCAGCACGTTTTTCTGTGCCCCCTTGAGCTGGCCAGCTTCACCCAGGCCACACCACAGGACCGTGAAGACTGGCTGTGGGTTGGCAACTTCCGCGGCGAACGTCGACCACGGGAGCAGCGGTGAATACACCCGATGTCGACCTGGTCGGCCTGGGTATGACAGCGATGTCGCTGCAGCCCGGGGCGACGCCGCTGCACCTGGCCGCCGAGGCGAGTGCCGCCGCGCTGGCCGATTCTCAGATCGGCCGCGCCGAGATCGACGGGCTGCTGGTCGGCTCCTCGCAAGGCGTGCGACCGGACCGCCTCGGTGTCGGATTCGCCGCGGCCGGCGGGTTCGGGGATCTGCGGCTGCTCGAACACGTTGAGATCAAGGGCGCCACCACCATTGCGATGATTCAGCGCGCCCGCCACGCGATCTTGACCGGCGAGGCGTCGACCGTGCTCTGCGTTTTCGCGGACACACCGTTGGTCGCAGGCAAGGGAGCGGGTTCGACGTATGCGCACAGTGGCGGCAATGCCGGGATCCGCGGCTTGGAGCGCGCCTCCGGGCTGCTCGGCTCGGTACCGACGTACGCCCTACTGGCCCAGCGTTGGCTGCACATCACGGGCACGGACCCGACCGCCCTGCGTTCGGTTGCCGTCACCGCCCGGGGCTGGGCGCTGGGTAACCCGGATGCCGTGAATCGAGAACCGCTCGACGACGCTGGCTACGACGCCAGCCCGATGATCGCCGAACCATTGCGCCGGCTCGACTGTGCCCGCCCGGTGAACGGCGCGGTCGCAGTGGTACTGACGGGCCGGCCCTCGATCGGGACCAACCGGCTGCGGGTGCGCGGCGCCGGCCGCGACCATCCGGTGCGACGCCGCCGCGCGAGCGCGGAGTCATGGTTCGGCGGGGGCCGCCGAGCAGTGGACGACGCACTGCAGCAGGCCGGCATGACCCGGTCGGACCTCGATATCGCCGAGCTGTATGACCCGTTCTCGATCGTCACGCTGCTGCTGCTCGACGAATACCAGCTGACCGGCGACGTTCCCGCGGGCTCCTTTGTGCGCGACGGCCAGACCGGCCCCGGCGGGGCGCTGCCGACCAACACCGGCGGGGGGCAGCTGTCCGGTTTCTATCTGCAGGGCATGACGCCGCTGGCCGAGGCAGTCGTCCAGCTGCGTGGCGCCGGCGGGCAACGCCAGGTCCCGGACGCGACGGTGGCACTGGTCGGCGGGATCGGCGGCCGACTGGACCACCACGCCGCGCTGGTGCTGGAGCGTACGGCATGACCACCGTGACGCTGCAGGATTGGTTGCTGGACAACACCCTTGCGCCTACCGTCGTCGGCGATTCGTTGGCGCCGCTGTATGACGCGGCCACCCGGGGTGAGCTCGCGCTGCCGTTCTGCGCCGGGTGCGCGCAGCCCGTCGAACTCGACCAGGAAATCTGCGATATCTGCGGGTCCCCCGAACACAATTGGCGCACAGTCGAACTGCAGGGCATCGTGCACTCCGCGACGCTCATGCACCGGCGCGAACCTGGCCTGGTCCGCGCACAAAACCCGTATCCCATCATCGACATCGAGCTGAACAGCGGGCACCGTCTGGTACTCACCACGCTGCGTCCTGCGGACGCCGCACCCGCTATCGGCACCGCGGCGACTATCGGTTTCCGCCACCTCGGCAATGTCGCGATACCAGCCATCGACACCCTGGAGGACCAGTGACGACTCTCGAACCTGCGACCGACGTTGACGATTTCGACGTCCGCAGCATCGTCCAGACCGACCGCGTGCACGGGTCGGTCTACACTTCCGCCGATATCTTCCGACGTGAGATGGACACCATCTTCAAGACCGGCTGGGTCTACGTCGCGCACGACAGCGAGGTCAGCGAGCCCGGCGATTACCTCACCCGGTTCATCGGTCACGACCCCGTCGTGGTGGTCCGCGGTAAGGACGGAGAGGTCAGGGTCCTGCTCAACCGCTGCACCCATCGCGCCAACAAGCTGTGCAACGCCGAGATGGGCAACGCAAACTCGTTCCGCTGCCCCTATCACGGCTGGACCTTCAGCAACACCGGTGCACTACAAGGTGTTCCGATGCGCGAGGGTTACGGCGACGCCTATCCAGAGGTGCGCGCCGAACTCGGTCTGGCACAGGCCGCGCGGGTGGACAGCTATGGCGGGTTCGTCTTCGCCTCACTGTCCCCCGACGGCGTCTCCCTACGCGAGCATCTCGGCAACGCCACACGGGCCATCGACCGTCTGCTCAACCTGTCCCCCACCGGCAAGATCGACCTGCGGGCCAACTGGATGAAGCATCTTCACCACGCAAACTGGAAGATGGTGGTGGAGAACAATGTTGACGGCTACCACGCACTGTTCACCCACGCCTCGGTGTACGACGCGATCAAGCCGGCCAAGGTGTCGCACGTCCCGACAAAGGTGGACGTGCTCGTGCGCGATCTCGGCAATGGGCACTCGGAGATCGACTACACCGACGAATACCGGAAGCTTGACGAGGAATTCGTCTGGTACGGACGAATTCCCCGGGCCAAGCTCCCCGACTACGTCGAGGCGCTGGAAGGCGCCTACGGCCCCGAGCAGGCACACGACGCGCTGGTGGTCGGGCCGCCGCACACCTTGATCTGGCCGAACCTGTTCCTCGCCGAGATGAACGTGATGTTCGTCGAGCCGCAGGCTCCGGATCGCACCGTCGCGTATACCACCGCGGTGCTGATTCCCGGCCAGGATGCACTCAACGAACGCACCCTGCGGCGATCCGAGGGTGCGATGGGCCCGGCAGGCTTCCTCATCGCCGATGATGGCGAGATCGGGATGCGCAACCAAGCCGGACTCGCCGCAGAACTGCCGGAATGGCTGGTCCTGGCCCGCGGAGTGTCCGACGACATCACCGACGAGACCGGAATCATCAACCGGGACAAGAGCGCCGAGACACCGCAGCGTGGGTTCTACTCGCAATGGGCGGCCGTCGTCGGCGGGGAGGCATGACCATGACCGCTGACACCACACCCCGGATCCGTCCCGTCCTGCACCCGGTTCCCGACGCCGAGATCGTGGCTTTCCTGAACCTGGAGGCCCGGCTGGCCGACGAGGGCCGCTACTCGGAGTGGGAAGCGCTATGGGCCGATGATGACGACCAGGTCGAGTACCGCGTCCCCATTCACCCCGAGGACAATCCACGGACCACGCTCGCTTATATCAACGACAACCGGCGCCGAATCAAGAGCCGGGTGGCTCAACTCAACACTGGCAATCGACACTCGCAGACACCGCCCTCGGTGATGCGAAGGATGCTGTCCAACTCTGAGGTCGTCGCGGAAGAGGGCGATACCGTCACCGTCGAATCCAACTTCGCGTTGTTCGAATACCGGATACGGCAAAGGTTCTGGGCTGGAAGGGTGATCCACACCGTGCGCCGCTCCCCCGACGGCCCTTGGCTGATCCGCAAGATCGTGCACCTGATCGACGCGGGTGGACCGGTCGAAACCCTGGCATTCCTGATCTGATGTTCATCGGAGACATCGCGGCCAACAATGCCCGCCGCTACCCAGACAAGACCGCGCTCGTCGACGCCGACCGGGCACACACCTGGTCCCAGGTCGACGAACGGGCCCGCCGGCTCGCCAACCACCTGACCACCCGGGGGCTGACACCCGGGGACCGGGTGATGGTGATCGCCCGCAACTGTATTGAATGGCCCGAGATCTCGTTCGGTCTGGCCAAAGCAGGGTTGATCGCCGTTCCGGTCAACATCCGGCTCGCACCCGACGAGGTCGCCCACGTCCGCGAGGATTCCGGTGCCCGGGCGGTGCTCGTTCACGCCGACCACGCGGGCAAGTTCGGCGACGAGCTGACCGGTCTCAGTGTGGTCCTGACGATCGGCCCCGAGTACGAATCGGCCTTGGCCGGCGCGGATCCGATTGCCCCTCAGATCGATATCTCGCCCGACGACATCGCCGTCATCCTGTACACCAGCGGCACCACCGGTCGCGCGAAGGGCGTCATGCATTCCCATCGCGCACTGCTCTATCAGGCTGCTGACACCAACCTGGTCACCGAGGCCAATCGCTCGGACGTCATGCTGGCGACGACGCCGTTCTTCACCGCGGGCGGCATGGTGCGCACGGTGTCCTGGCTGTATCTGGGCCAGACCATGGTGATCCACCAGCGATTCGACCCGCAGGCCGTCATCGATGAGATCGAACGCAGCAGGATCACCTTCACCACATTCATCCCGACCATGCTGCATCGCACCCTGGCCATCCTGGAGGAGGGTCCACCGCGGGACATGTCCAGCCTGCGTCGGATCTCCTACGGTTCGGCCCCCGTGCCGCCGGGCCTGGCCCGCAAGGCGATGGACCTGCTCGGCTGCGATCTCCAGCAGCGGTACGGGCTGACCGAATGCGGTGGGCAGGCAACGATCCTCACCCCACAGGATCATCGCGATATCGTTGCAGGCCGGACATCGATCGCCACTTCGTGCGGCCAGGAAACACCGATGTGCGTCATCCGGGTCATCGGCCCGGACGGCACCGACGCCACCACGGGCGAGGTCGGCGAGATCGTGATCGCCAGCCCCGCCAACGCCATCGGGTACTGGAACCGTCCCGAACAGACTGCGGAGACGTTCCGGCCCGACGGCCTGCGCAGCGGCGACCTCGGCTATCTCGACGGGGACGGCTATCTGCACATCACCGGCCGCAAGACCGACATGATCATCTCCGGTGGGTTCAACGTGTATCCCGCGGAGATCGAGCGCGTCATCGCGCACCACAGCGGGGTCGACCTGGTTGCCGTGGTCGGCGCACCGGACCCGGAATGGGGCGAAACCCCGGTCGCGGTGATCATTCCAAAGTCGCACATCACCGATCGCGATGCGCTGAGTACAGAACTCACGGCGCTGTGTCGTGCCGAGTTGGCCGGCTACAAGCAACCCCGCCGCTTCATGTTCTGGACCGAGTTCCCGCTGGGGCCCGCGGGGAAGATCCTCAAACGCGAGATAGCCAACCAGATAAACAACGTCGTCGATGAGGGTGCGATGGTGCCGGTACCCACCGGATCGACAGAGGAGCACGCGTGACGACCGCCGGCCTGGAGACCATCGAGTTCGAGGTGAGCGACCACGTCGCCACTGTGACACTCAATCGGCCCGAGAAGTTGAATAGTTTCACCGAGCAGATGGCCGCCGACCTCGGCAGTGCGTGGGCGCGAGTACGCGACGACGACGACATTCACGTCGCGGTGCTCCAGGCCAACGGCGACCGAGCCTTCTGCACCGGCATCGACATCGCCGCCGGCACCTGGTGGAAGCACAAAACCATCTTCAACCAGGAAGACCCCGGCGAGCTCCTGGGCCCCAAGGCGCACAAGGTGTGGAAGCCGGTGATCGCCGCACTACACGGCATCGTCGCCGGCGGTGCGATGTACTTCGTCAACGAATGTGATTTCGCTATCTGCAGCGAGACCGCCACCTTCTTCGACCCCCATCCCAATGCGGGCATCGTGTCGGCACTGGAACCCATGGGCATGCTCGCGATGGGCCTTCCCTACGGCGAGGTGATGCGCTGGGCGCTGCTGGGCAGCGAGGAACGGATGACTGCCCAGACCGCACTGCGCATCGGCATTGTCACCGAGATCGTCCCCGACGCTCGATTGCGCTCCCGCGCCGCCGAGTTGGCGGCCGAGGTCGCCGCCCGCCGCCCCGCGGGCATTCAGGGAACAGTCCGCGCCATGTGGGAGGCCCGTGATCTGCCGCCGACGATCGCCGCGCGGCACGGGAAGTTCTACACCGATCTGGGCAATGCCGGCGCCAAGCCGGACTCACTCAACAACAAGAAGAAGCCGCGAACTCGATGAGGAGCGCGCATGACTGACATCAGCAGCCAGCATTTGGTCAAGTTTGACCTTGTTATCGGTGGCGAGTCCACGGTCGCCGCATCCGGCGCCACTTACGACAGCGTGGACCCGTTCACCGGTCGGCCCTGGGCCCGGGTCCCCGACGGCGATGCCACCGATATCGACCGCGCGGTGGCCGCGGCCCGTGCCGCGCTGGACGGGCCGTGGGGTGCACTCACCGCGACCGCCCGCGGCAAGCTGCTGTGGCGCCTGGGCGAGCTCATCGCGCGTGACGCCGAGCAGTTGGCCGAGTTAGAGGTGCGCGACGGCGGCAAGCTGACCCGCGAGATGGTCGGGCAGATGCGCGCGCTGCCGGAGTATTACTTCTACTACGCCGGGCTGGCCGACAAGCTACAGGGCGACGTCGTACCGACCGACAAACCCAACTATCTCGTGTACACCCGGTACGAGCCGGTCGGCGTGGTCGGGGCGATCACCCCGTGGAATTCTCCACTGCTGCTGCTGACCTGGAAGCTGGCGGCCGGTCTGGCCGCAGGCTGCACATTCGTGGTGAAGCCGAGCGACCACACCCCCGCCTCGACGCTCGCGTTCGCAAAGTTGTTCGCCGAGGCCGGTTTTCCGCCGGGCGTGATCAATGTGGTCACCGGCTGGGGCCCACAGACCGGTGCCGCGTTGGCTTCGCATCCCGGCGTGGACAAGATCGCGTTCACCGGGTCGACCGACACCGGGATCCGGGTCGGCAAAGCCGCGATCGAGAACATGACCCGGTTCACCCTGGAGCTCGGCGGCAAGTCCGCACAGGTGGTGTTCGGAGATGCCGACCTCGACGCGGCAGCCAACGGCATCATCGCCGGCGTGTTCGCCGCCACCGGCCAGACCTGCCTGGCCGGGTCGCGATTGCTGGTCCACGAAAGCGTCGCCGACGCACTGGTGCAGCGCATCGTCGCCCGCGCAGCCACCATCAAACTCGGCGACCCGAAAGATCCCGCGACTGAGATGGGTCCGGTGTCGAATCAGCCGCAGTACGAGAAAGTGTTGTCGCACTTCGCCTCTGCCCGTGAGCAGGGAGCCACGATCGCCTACGGCGGCGAGCCGGCCGCCGATCTGGGTGGCTTCTTCGTCAAGCCGACGGTCCTGACTGATGTCGACCCGTCGATGCGGGCCGTCGCCGAGGAGATCTTCGGGCCCGTGCTGGCGGTGATGACGTTCTCCGACGAGGACGAGGCCATCGCCGCCGCCAACTCCACCGAGTTCGGGCTGGCCGCGTCAGTGTGGACCAAGGATGTCCACCTGGCCCACCGCGTCGCCGCGAAGCTTCGGGCCGGCACAGTCTGGGTGAACGCCTATCGCGTTGTCGCCCCCCATGTTCCGTTCGGCGGCATCGGCCACAGCGGTATCGGCCGGGAGAACGGTATCGACGCCGTCAAGGACTTTACCGAGACCAAAGCGGTGTGGGTGGAACTGTCCGGGGAAACCCGCGACCCGTTCACTCTCGGGTAGCGACTCAACAAAGGAGATACACATGACACTCGACCTCACGGCCGCCGACAAGGTACTGGCCGGCTTACGCCCCTTCCCGGTGGCCATCACCACCATCGACAACGGCTTCGCGAACGGCCTGATGTCGCTGTCGGCAGGCTCGGCCAGCATCGTGCCGGAGTTGCCGCGCGCCACCGTCAGCCTCACCAAGTACAACCGGACCCACGACATGCTGGTCAACTCGGGCATTTTCGTGATGCACATGCTGTCCGCCGGGCCCGACGAGATCGAAGCGTCGATGGATATCCTGATGACACTGGGCGGCAGCTCGGGCCGCGACGGCGACAAGATCGCCAAACTGCGCACCAAAACCGGTGTCACCGGGGCACCGATCCTCCTGGACTCACACAGCTACGTCGAGTGCCGGATCACCGGCTCACTGGACAACGACGAGAACACCATCTTCGTCGGTGACGTGGTGGCCGCCGAGGTGTTCAGCTCCGCACAGCGGCTGCGTATCGGCGAGGCGTGGGGCAAGCTGCCACACGAGTGGATCGAGCAGTACGAGGCCAATCACGAGCCACAACTGCAGAGCGCGCGTGACCTGCGGGCCGCCGCACAATCGGCGTGACCGACCAGCAGACCGGCGCTTGGGAGCTGCCGGAAGAACTTGTGATGCTGCGCGATACCGTGCGGCGTTTCATGGATGCGCACGTACATCCGCTCGAGGAGAAACTCGACCACGACAGCGTCGGGCTGCCTCGTGAGCAGCTGGTCGATTTGCAGGCTAAAGCCCGGGATCTCGGACTGTGGGCATTGCAGACACCCGAGGAGTACGGCGGCGCCGGGCTGAGTGTGCTGGGTCAGGTGGTGGTCGCCGAGGAGGCCGCGAAATGCCGGATGGGAGCGTTCTTCCCTGCGCTCGGCGCCTTTGGCGGTAACCCACCGAACATTATGTTCAAGGCCACGGCCGAGCAGTTCGAGAAGTACGCCCGGCCGATTATCGACGGCACCATGTCCAAGGCATACACCGCGATCACCGAGGCGTCAGGCGGATCCGATCCGGCGCGGGCAATCAAGCTCAAGGCTGTCAGAAGCGCTGACGGGTATGTGCTCAACGGCTCCAAGATGTGGATCTCGCACGCTCCCGGCGCCGACTGGGGAGTCGTATACGCACGTACGGGGGAAGGCCGCCAGGGCATCTCGGCGTTCATCCTGGAGAAGGACACCCCCGGCGTCACGTTCAGCCGCATCCCGGTGATGGCCTCCTTCGCCCCTTATGAAGTGCACTTCGACAACGTGCGATTACCGGCGGCGCAGCTGATCGGCGCAGAGGGACAAGGTTTCTCGCTGGCCAGCGACTTCCTCATCCACGGCCGGATCATCTATGCGGCGGGGCCGATCGGTATCGCGCAGAGTGCGCTGGACCTGGCCTGCCAATGGGCCAAGGACCGTGACGTGTTCGGCGGAAGGCTGGCCGACAAACAGGGTGTGCAGTGGATGCTCGTGGACAGCGAAGTGGAACTGCGGGCTGCTCGACTGTTGATGTACCAAGCCGCGTGGAATGCCGATCTGGGCCGCAATGTCCGGGTGGACGCATCGGTGGCCAAGATGTACGGCACCGAAGTGGCTTACAAGGTCCTGGATCGGTGCATCCAACTTCATGGCGCGCTGGGCATTTCCGCGGAGCTGCCACTGGAACGGTGGTTCCGTGACCTGCGGGTCAAGCGACTCGGTGAGGGTGCTACCGAGGTACAGCGCGAGGTTATTGCCAGATCACTGTTGAAATAGTTATATAGTTCGCTCATTGTCGGCGAGAGGGGTCACGTGCGCTACAACCTGATGTTCCCAATGCGGGCGGTCAAGCACTGGAATCAGTGGTCCGAGGGCGCCGCCATCGGCGATATCGCGCGACTGGTCGAAGAGGCCGGCTTCGACGGGTTCGCGATGTCGGAGCACCCCTACCCTGACAAGAAATGGTTGGCCAGTGGTGGCCACCACGCGTTCGACCCGTTCGTATCGTTGAGTTTTGCCGCTGCCGCGACCACCCGCATCCGGGTGATGACCTACATCCTGGTGTCGGGTTACCGCAGCCCGTTTTTGACGGCCAAGGGAGCCGCAAGCTTGGACCTGCTGTCCGGCGGCCGTTTCACTCTGGGCACCGGAGCCGGTTACCTGAGGGCCGAATTCGAGGCACTGGGAGCCGATTTCGGCCATCGTGGTGCACTGCTCGACGAGGCGATCTCCGCGTGGCGCGCGGCATGGGCGGGCATCGACCATGACGGACCCGCGTTCGGCGCGAGCGGTCACGTCGCGCTGCCGCCCCCTCTGACCCCTGGCGGTCCGCCGGTATGGATCGGCGGCAACAGCGACGCCGCACAGCGCCGCGTCATCGAGGTGGCCGACGGTTGGATGCCGATGGCCGCATCGGGTGAACTGGCCACCATCACCCGGTCGCGCCCGCTGGAAGACATTGGGACGCTCGGCGAATGGGTTGCTGCAGTTAACAAGCGCCGCGGCGAACTCGACCGCGGCCCCGCCGACGTGTCGTTCGTCCCGTTCGAGTCGGATCTGCTCGCCAGCGGCGACTGTACGGCTTACACCACTGCAGTGCAGCCCAGGCTGGACGACTACGCAGCGGCGGGCGTCACGTGGATCACCATCGAGCCCGCCAGTAGGAGCTTCAGCGACTTCCGCACCGATATCGACGTACTGGCATCCCGACTGATCAACCGCTGAGGGGCTGCTACGCATGGCGCTTCCCGATCTCGTCCTAGTCCATGGCGGCGAGCATGCCGCCGACTGCTGGGATCTCACTATTGCCGAATTACACCGTCAGGCACCGGATTTGCGCACCCTGGCGGTCGATCTCCCCGGCCGCGGCGCCAAGCCGGGTGATCTCGCCACCGCGACCATCGACGAATGGGTGGATTCGGTGGTCGCCGATATCGACGACGCAGACCTGGGCGCCATCGTGATCGTCGGCCACTCGATGGCCGGCGTCACGGTACCCGGTGTGGTGGCCAAGCTTGGCACGCCGCGGGTACGGGAGATGATCCTGGCGACCGCGTTTGTGCCCGGGCAAGGCCAGGCGATCGTGGACACTCTTGGCGGCCCGTTGGCGTTCTTTGCGCGCCGCGCCGCGAAAGGAGGCAACCCGGTGAAGATTCCACAGCTCGCGGCGCAATATGCCTTCTGCAACGGCATGACACGCGCACAACGCCAGTTCACGCTGACGCGCCTCTACGCCGAGTCCGCCCGCATTCCTGCCGAACCGGTCGACCGCAGCGGACTCCCCGACGATGTCCCGCGAACCTGGATTCTGACCACCCGGGACCGGGCGCTGTCACAGAAGTCCCAGCAGGCCAGCATCACGGCACTCGGCGGGGTACAGCACGTGATCCCCATCGATGCCTGTCACGAGGTCATGATCAGTCATCCAGAAGTGTTGGCAGGCATTCTGATCGAGCGGTGCCGGCTGCGAGGAGAAGCGTGACAAACTCATCGGCGAAGCCGTCCTGTTTCTTCGTCACCGATGGCAATGGTTATGTGCCAACCCCTTTGGCGAGAGGGCCGTGGGGTCCGTCGCTCAGCGGTCACTATGTGGGTGGATTGCTCGGGCGGGCTGTCGAGCAGGAAGTCAACGATGCCGATAGTGATCTGCAGCCCGCCCGGCTGACGGTCGACCTGCTCAGACCGGTGGCTCTGTCACCGCTGCAGGTGCATTCGTCGGTGGTGCGCGAAGGCCGCCGGCTTCGGCTGGTGGACGCGACGATGACGCAGAACGACATCATGGTGGCGCGGGCCAGCGCGTTGTTCCTCCGCCGCAGCGAGCACACCACAGACAAGGTGTGGACAATGCCGATGACGATGCCGGCGATCCCCGCTGGACTCGACGCGGTGAACGACGACCACCTCATGCTGTTCCATTCATACGGCCGCGATCCAGTCGCGGGCAGTCCGGGTGTCGGGGTCGACGAATGGCGACACGGTGGGCAGAAGTTCGCGTGGGTGCGGGAGACGAAGTCGCTCGTCGACGACGAGCCGCTCTCCCCTTTCACGCGCGCCGCGATGGCCGGGGACGTGACCAGCTCGATAACCCATTGGGGCACAGACGGACTGCAATTCATCAACGCCGACTACACCGTCACGCTCAGCCGGTTGCCAGAAGGTCCCTACATCGGTTTGGCGTCAGTCACGCACTACGGCCATGCCGGGGTCGGCACCGGCGTCGCCACCCTCTTCGACGCGTTGGGGCCTATCGGCAGCGGTATGGCAACCGCGTTGGTGAACCCCGGATTCACGCCACCGCGGTCGTTGGTACCGAGCTGAGCGAGCCCGACGGGGCTCAGGTGATGGCCCCTTCCATCTTCAGCTCAACCAACTCGTGATCGCAGATGCCGAGTTCCCGCAATACCTCGTCGGTGTGTTCGGCGAACATCGGCGCCCGGGTGAGATGCACCGTCGCCTCGTCGAACTTCACCGGATTGGCCACCAGCCGTTGCTTATTACCTTGTGCATCAATGACATCGGCGATACGCCCGTTGGCGATCAGCGATTCGTCATTGGCAGTCTCCCAGGCGTCCTGCACGGGCGCCCACTGCCCACCGGACTGGTTGAGCAGGTGCCTGCACTGCTCAAGGGTCCGCGAACCGATCGCATACGCGATCAGCTCGGTGGCCTCCTCGGCGTGTGCCGCCAGGGATTCAAGCGAGGCGAACCTCTCGTCATCGGCGGCTTCCTCCAGACCGAACACTCGGCAGACGGGAGACCAATAGCGAGTCGGCTGCAGCATCGACAATTGGATGAACCGGCCATCAGAACACCGGTACGCCCCTGTGAGTGGGTTACCCGGGGCTTGGCCGCGGTGATCGATTTTCGGTAACGGGCAGTCGTACAGCATCGCCAGGTTCAGATTGAATTGGTTGGCCCATGCACCCACCGCCAGCAGGGAAACGTCGATGACCGAGGTCTGGCCGGTGGTCTGCCTGCCGTACAACGCCGCAGCGACCGCGCCCGCGATGGTGATGCCGCCCATGTTGTCGCCGTACCCAGCGGCAGGCATACCAGCCGACCTCTCGGAGTCGGTGTGCGTCACCTCGTCGGCGCTGCCCGAGCGCGCCCAGAATGCCGTTACATCGTGTGCGCCGGAGTCCCGGTCCGGCCCTTCGCTGCCGAATCCACTGCCCGCCACATAGATGATCGACGGATTGATCCGCCGGATCGCATCAAGGTCGATCCGGAGCTTGGCCCGCGCCTGCGGTAGGTAGTTGGTCAGGAAGACATCACTGCGCCGAACGAGTTCCTCGAACACCGGGCGCGAGTGGTTGAGCGCCAGGGACAGCCCGACGCTACGCTTGCCGCGGTTCGGCGCCTCCATCATCGGCGCGAACGCAACCCCCGGTGCGGTGGCCGAGCGGCCGCCGACGGTCACCAATCCCCTTTGGCCGTCACCGGTTACCGGATTCTCGATCTTGATGACATCGGCGCCCCAATCGGCGAGCACCGCGCCCGCCGAGGGCACGAAGGTGAACTGTGCGACTTCCAGGACACGCACCCCTGTCATCGGTTTCTGCATCTACCCACATCCATCCTCGGGCCAGGGCTGAGCATGTCACGGCGCTTCGAATAGCCAATCCATCTTCTGCGCCTAGTTACCAACGTTGCGAGACATGGAACGCGTCGATCAACTCGCACGCCCTGCCTCTTGAACCACATTTTCCCATTTTTGTGGTTCGCACCACACGCTAAGGTCGACTGTGGCGTGAAGTCAAGACGTTCTGTGGGATCGGGGTGGCAAGAATGACGAGCGTGTCGGGGCGAGCGAGTTCGGGGCGAGCCGCCCCGTGGGGAGCGGATGCGCCTGTCGGCGAAGAGCAGGCCCGGGAGCGATTGTTGGCCGCAGCCGAAGCGTGCTACCTAGAGCGCGGTCCGGCCCGTACCCGGATGAGCGACATAGCCAACAAGGCCGGCGTGCATCGACGCACCCTGTACGACTACTTCCCCACCAAGGACGCGCTGCTGGCCGCGTCATTCGTGCGCGCGACCAGTGCCGTAATCGACGCCACCGGACCGCTGTGGAATACCGACGAACCGTTCCTCGACCGCCTCGTCAATGCGACAGCGGTCGGGTTGAAGGCAGCGCGCAGCTCACCGACCATGGCGCTGCTGATTGGCACCGACGACCTGGGCCGGACCTTCCACGCAGCAGAGGCTTCCGAAGCCTGGAGTCAGCACCTCGCGCAGGTGCTGGGACAACGACTGGAAGTGGCCCAGGCCGCCGGCGAAGTCCGCGACGATCTCGCCGCTGACACCATGGCGCACTGGGTGACCCGTATCGCGTTCAGCCTCGTTGCCGAACCCGGTCGGCCCGAGGACGGCGGCGACGCAGGGCTCCTCCGCGCGTTCCTGCCCGCTTGCTTGGCTCCTCGAACGCGTTAGGACCCACGCTGCATGTTGCGTGCAAGCAGCGCGGGCGACCACGTCGGCGTACCCCTTGGCGGTCTGCTCCGGCGCGAATCGGCCGTCGATGCGGGCCGCACAAACTCGCCGAGGCAATTCACTGCGTTCGATAGGTGATGGTGTACCCGATGTTGCCGACCGCGATCAGCCGCCCGGTGTCATCGGACACCCTTACCGAGAGGGCAATCGTCGTCGCACCGACGCGGTCGACCGTGGTGGTCGCGCGCAGCGTCGAACCCTCGCGGGCCGGCGCAAGGTAGCGGACGAATACGTCTGTAGTCGATCCCGCACATCCGGTGAGATGTAATGCGCCCCAGCCCGCCACCCAATCGATCATCGTCGCGGTCGCGCCACCATGAACCGAATCGGCAAGGTTGAGAGTCTGGGGCCCGGCGTACATCTCACCCACCCAAGCGCCGTCGGGATGCTCGTCTGCAGCACGCAGCCCGAGAAAGTCGGCAATGGGGATCGCACCCTCGAGATTCACCGTGTCTATCCGCGTCCGATTAGCGCGCCTTCCATATGGGTTGACGCTTCTGCGCGAAGGCCAACGGGCCTTCCTGTGCGTCTTCGGATTTCAGGAGCAACGCGAACTCACGCGAAGTGCGGTCCCACTTGGGTTCCTCAGAGGCGATGACACCGTCGTCGGCGCCGTACGCGAGCCGCTTGCTGGCCTGTACCGACAACGGCGCGTTCACCGTGATCCGCTCGGCGAGCGCCAGTGCCGCTTCCACCACGGTGCCGTCTGGCACTACCTGGTTGATCAGCCCCCATCGCAACGCCTCATCAGCGGTGATCGGTTCGCCGGTGAACACGAGTTCGAGCGCCACCTTGCGCGGCAGTTGTTCGACGATCCGGAATACGCCACCCGCGCCGGCGATCAGGCCGCGTTTGACCTCGGGCAGCCCGAAACTGGCCGTCTCACCGGCGACCACCAGATCGCTGGCCAGCGCCAACTCCGATCCGCCGCCCAGGGCGGTGCCGTTGACCGCGGCGATGGTGGGCTTGTCGATGAAGTGGTGAACATAACCGGCGAAACCCCACTCCGGGTGCGTGTCGTGGAACAGGTTCTCGCCACGCGAGATCGCCTTGAGGTCCGCACCGGCGCAGAACGATTTGTCTCCGGCGCCGGTGAGCACCACCGCCCACACATCGGGATCCTGTTGCGCCGCCTCCAGCGCGTCGCCGACCGCCGTGCTCACCGCACCGTTGACCGCGTTGCGGGCGTCCGGCCGGTTGATCGTGATGAGTGCGACGTTGCCCTTGCGCTCCACGATGGCGGCGTCAGTCATGATTTCTCCTTGTCGATTTGTTGAGAACCGTTCGTCTGTCCGGCGCCGAAGTCCGCCAGAATGGCGAGCAGTCGGCGCCTGTCAACCCTGAGCAGGTCGCGTCACTCCTCTTCGAGCACCAGAGCCAATTCAGGGCATGCGGCAACTCCATCGCGGACGCGCTGCTGATCCCCAGGCCCGACTTCGGTCGGCTCAAGTGCCGAGTAGCCCGAGTCATCGATCGGGAAGAGATCCGGATCGACGGCGTAACACTGCGCGTGGCCTACACATTTCGACCGGTCGAGATGAACCTGCACGCGACCTCCTCCACTCGACCGCCAACGATTGCGGCGGTGCCGAGACTCCAATCCATAACACTAAAGGATTAACTATTTAGTTTTACCGGATGGCATCACCGGTCGCGCTTGGAAGTGGGGCCCAAGCCGACAACCCGCAGGAATGCCCATCCAGCGATTGCCACAATCTGACATCGTTGTCACATAAGAGGAACCCCGGTAGCATGTCTTTACCGTGCACAAACCCTAACATTCGAGCGGATGATCAGGCCTGTATCCCACTTGATTCTGACAGCTATATCCGATAGTAATGAGGCGTCGTCCACCGGTAGAGAGGTCCACGAATGACGTCCGAGCTCAACAACGAAGAGACCATGCTGGTCGAGACGGTGCGGACGTTCATCGACCGTGACGTGAAACCCTCGGTGCGCGAGGTCGAACACGCGAACGAATACCCACATGCGTGGATCGAACAAATGAAGCGCATCGGAATCTTCGGCCTGGCCGTGCCCGAGGAGTACGGCGGATCACCCGTGTCGATGCCCTGCTACGTGCAGGTGACGCAGGAGCTTGCCAGAGGCTGGATGAGTTTGGCCGGTGCGATGGGTGGGCACACCGTGGTCGCCAAGCTGATCTCGCTATTCGGTACCGAGGAACAGCGTCGAAAGTATCTACCGGACATGGCAACCGGTGAGAACCGGGCAACGATGGCACTCACCGAGCCTGGTGGCGGTTCGGATCTGCAGGCGATGACGACCACGGCGCGCGCCGATGGCGACGAGCTCGTCATCAACGGCACAAAGACCTGGATCAGCAATGCCCGCCGATCCAATCTGATTGCCCTGCTGTGTAAAACGGATCCACAGGCTTCGCCGCGCCATCGCGGCATCTCGGTGGTGTTGGTCGAGCACCGGCCCGGCCTGACCGTGTCGCGGGATCTGCCTAAGCTCGGGTACAAGGGCGTGGAGAGTTGCGAGCTCTCGTTCGACGATTGCCGGGTGCCGCAGTCCGCAATACTCGGCGGCGAGCCCGGCAAGGGATTCGCCCAGATGATGAAAGGCCTTGAGACAGGACGAATTCAAGTGGCATCGCGCGCACTCGGCGTGGCGACCGCGGCACTCGAAGACGCTCTCAAATACGCGCAGGAACGCGAAAGCTTTGGTCAGCCGATCTGGAAACACCAGGCGGTGGGCAACTATCTGGCCGACATGGCAACCAAACTCACCGCGGCCAGACAGCTCACTCGGCATGCCGCGGAGCGCTACGACAGCGGTGAACGCTGCGATATGGAAGCCGGGATGGCCAAACTGTTCGCCTCAGAGGCTGCCATGCAGATCGCCCTGGACGCGGTCCGCATCCACGGCGGTTACGGGTATTCGACCGAATACGACGTCGAGCGCTACTTCCGCGACGCCCCACTGATGATCGTCGGCGAAGGCACGAACGAGATCCAGCGCAACGTCATCGCCGCGCAACTGGTCTCCCGCGGAACCCTGTAAACCCACGCAACGAACGAGGGATCGACCGTGGCCTACGTAATCACGCAGAACTGCTGCAAAGACGGCAGTTGCGTCCCGGTCTGCCCGGTGAGCTGCATCCGTCCCGCCGGCAGTCCAGGCGAATTCACCGGGACCGAGATGCTGTACATCGATCCTGACGCGTGCATCGACTGCGGCGCCTGCCTGGAGGAATGCCCAGTCGACGCGATCTTCTACGACGAGGATCTTCCACCCGACCAGGAGCGGTTTCGCGAGATCAATGCCAGATTCTTCGAACGACACCCACTGCAGATCCACAGCCAAGAAACACCGTTGGAACGCCACGGCGTCAAGCCAGGTGCACTGCGGGTTGCCGTCGTCGGCGCCGGTCCTGCCGCCTGCTATGCGTCCACCGCGCTGATCGGCGTCGACGGCGTCGAGGTCAATCTTTTCGAACGCCTCCCCACGCCATTCGGCCTGATCCGCGCCGGCGTCGCGCCGGACCACCAGCACACCAAGTCTGTCGTGCGAATCTTCGACCACACCTTCACCAACAAGCGCTTCGAGTGTTATCTCAACGTCGAGATCGGTTCGGACCTGACCCACGACGAGTTGTTGGCGCATCACCATGCCGTCATCTATGCGGTCGGGGCATCCCGCAGCCGGGAGCTCGACCTACCTGGTAACGAACTGCCCGGCAATCACTCTGCCGTCGACTTCGTGGGCTGGTACAACGGTCATCCGGATCACGCACATCATGTGTTTGATCTGTCCGGAGAGCGGGCCGTAATCATCGGCAACGGCAACGTCGCGCTGGATGTCGCGAGAGTGCTGCTGCTCGACACCGACCATCTGGCGACCACCGACATCGCACCATATGCCTTGGCTGCCTTGTCCGACAGCAGGATTCGCGAAGTGGTGGTCCTCGCGCGACGTGGACCCCGTGACGCGGCCTTCTCCACGGGCGAGTTCCTCGCTCTCGGCCACCTCCCCGGAGTCGACGTCATCATCGACAGCACCGACTTGGCGACCCGCCCGGACGACGATGTCGAGACTGTGCTCAAACTCCAGATCGCACGCGAGTACGCAGACCGGCCCAGCACCGCTGCAAACAAGCGGATCGTCTTCCGATTCGCGGCGTCTCCGACCGAAGTGGTCGGCTCTGACCGGGCCGAAGGCCTACGCGTGGCAACCAACGGCTCACCGGAAAGCGAACTGCTGACGGCGCCACTGATACTGCGCGCCATCGGATATCAAGGATCGGCGATCGATTCGCTGCCTTTCGACGCAGCAAGAGGCGTGGTTCCCAACGAAGGCGGTCGGGTCATCGATGAACACGGTCAGCCCGTCCCCGGTGTCTACGTGACCGGGTGGATCAAACGCGGACCGCGTGGCGTCATCGGCACCAACCGAAACTGCGCGGAAGAAACGGTCGCCGCCCTGCTGGAGGACTTTCATACCGGCAAGTTGGCCCCCGATGTGGCTGACCCCGCGGGCGTCAGGCGACTGCTCAGCGAGCGCGGATTGTCACCGATCGGATGGGCAGGTTGGCGGTCGATCGACGCCGCCGAACGTCGACGCGGGGCCGAGGTGTCCCGGCCCCGCGTGAAGTTCACAGCCATTGCCGACATGGTGTCGGCGGCGAATCTCTGAACCCGTTCAGACACCGGCTAATTCGTGTTCGCCAGCAATGACCCGTGGGAAGTTGAGCATCCGCCGGGCGTTCTGCTCGACGATCAGTGAGCATTCTTCGTCCGGCACATCGGCGAGCACCTCAGCGGCCCGCTGACGCGAATTGGGCCAGTTGGAATCGCTGTGCGGGAAATCGATTTCAAGCGTGATCCGGTCGATACCGATCTCGTGGCGGTTCTTCAACCCGTGCTCATCGTCGATGAAGCAACCCCAGAAATGCTTCTTGAAGAGATCCGACGGCCGGGTGTCGAAATCGATGTTCTGGTAATAGCGGTGACGTTCCCACACATAGTCCGAGCGCTCCAGGATGTAAGGCACCCAGCCGATACCGCCCTCGGCCAGCGAGATCTGCAGATTCGGGAACTTCTGCAGTTTGCCGGAGAACAAGAGGTCGACCGTCGTCCACATCAGGTTGGTGGAGAACAGCGTGATCGCCACGGCGAACGGGGCGTCTGGGATGACCATCTGGCCGGGCACAGGCTTCATCGACGAGAACGAGAACCCCGGCACGTAGGAGCCCGACCCGAAGTGCAGGGATACCGGCATTTGCGCATCAGAGCAGACCTGCCACAACGGATCCCAGTGATCGGAATGAAACGACGGCAACCCCAGCGGCACCGGGCTGTCCGGGAACGACACCGTCCGCGCCCCCTTCGCCGCCACTCGCTCAGCCTCGGCGACGGTCGCATCGATATCCCACACCGGCAGGATCGCCAACGGGACATAACGATCCGGTGCGGTGGCGCACCACTCGTCGATATGGAAATCGTTCCACGCCTTCACACACAGCAGGGCGAGTTCCTTGTCCTGGGCGCGATAGAAGGTACCGCCGCCGAAGCCCGGGAAGGACGGAAAGCACAGCGCGGCCTGCACACCGTCCACGTCCATGTCGGCAATGCGGGCCACCGGGTCATAACAACCGGGGATCATGTCCTCGTAGCGCACTGGATCCATGCCCCACTCCTCGGGCGGCTTGCCCGCCACCGCGTTGAGGCCGATCGTCGGGAAGATCTGCCCGTCGTAGCTCCACAGGTGCTTACCGTCCATCTCAAGAATCCGCGGCCCGGCATCGAGGAACCGCTGCGGCAGGCGGTCTTGCCACACCCGCGGGTGTTCGACTAGGTGGTCGTCGACGGACACGATCTGGTGTTCATCTTGAAGCGGCACTACACGCTCCTTCTTTTCTGACATTTCGTCTTGTTTTCTGACGGTTCATCTCAGAGACTATATGACGTAGGACACGATCGTCTACCGATTGAGAGCCACGACATGAACACCTTGGATCAAGCCGGCGAGGCCGGCTCCCGCGGGAAGATCGACGAGGACGACCATGATCTGCTGACCTTCGGAGAAGCAGGTGAGCGTTTGCGCCTCGAAATCGCCACGGCCGCAGCGAAGCTCGAGGGAATCCGGCAGACCGGGTCCCCGACAGACGTGGAGAAGGCGAGCGCCCGGCTGGGAGCGCTACGCGCCGCAGCCAAGCGCAACAGCGCCCAGCCCATCAACGACGACAACTTCGAGAAGTTCTTCGGCTACCCCGGCAAGGCCAAACGCAACCTGCCAGGACCACCGCCGTAGGCCACCGCCGGGTGGACCAACCCGGATACTTCTCCTATGGCGCCTACCCCCGACAAGACACGCCGTCCCGGTTACGCCCCGTCGGACAACGTCGGCGTGGGACGACGCGGCTTGCACACTCGGCAGCGGATCCTGACCTGCGCTGCCGACGCCTTTCTGTCCAACGGCTTCCACAGCACCTCCCTGGACACCATCGCCAAGGAGGCAAACGCCTCCCGAGCGACCGTCTACCAGTACTTCGCCGGCAAGGAGGAGATCTTCCGTGAACTGAGTGACGCGGCCGGGCGCGCCGTACTCGACCATGGCGAACGACTGGGCGATCTTGGCCCGACCGTGCACGGGTTTGGAGCGTTGCACCGCTGGCTCACCGGATGGGCCGACATCTATGACGCCCACACGGCCGCGTTCGCGGAGTACCCCGGTATCGGTACCGAGATGTCGGTCATTGATGCCGGTCCAGTCGCCGAGGAGTATCGCAGGCGCGTGACTGCCCGGCTAAACGCCGCGAAACTGCAAGGACTCGGCACCGATGATGCGGCGGCGGCGCTCATGCGCATCCCGCACATGGTCCACCTCTACCGGCACCGCGCGATGTTCCCGCTGCCTGCCCGCGAGGTGGTGTCGTGGTCGCTGGCCGTTGCCTTGCAGCTCATGCTCTTCCCCGACACCCCGGCAGAGGCCTTGGCCGCACCACCCCCAATCACCGGAGCGACCGACATGCCGACTGACGTCGCCGAACGAGCCGCGCCCGAGCCCGCCACGGTGACCGACGAGCTGTCGCCGATAGCCCACGACGTTCTGTTGGCCAGCTCGTCATTGTTCGCCGAGCATGGCTACTACGCGGTCAGCATGGAGGACATCGCAGCCGCTACCGATATCAGCCGCGCCACGCTGTACCGGTATTTCAGCGCCAAGGACAAGATCCTCGCCGAACTCACCCGCGAGGCGGTGGCCGAGATCGAGGAGTCCGCCACCGCCCTGACTCGTATCGCCGACACCGACGCGTTCACAAGATGGGTTCATGGCTATGTCCGGTTCCACCGCGGCTACCGCGGTGTCATCCGGGCCTGGTTCGATGGCACCGTCGCCGAGCAGCTCTCCGACGCTGCGGTGGGTCACGGTATCGGGGCGATCCACCTGGCGGTGAATACGTTGCTGCAGACCATCGAACTGCCGGACGCTATCGACCGCGAAGCGGCCGGTGCGGTGTTTCTCGCGGTATTGGGACGGATGACCGAACCGACTGCGATCGACGAACCCGACAGCGACGAGCGCGCCGGCGACCTCATCGTGAACTTGCTGCGACGCTCCCTGCTTCGCTCGGCCTGGGGTCAGCCCGGGGCGCCGACGTAGCCCGCCGCTGAATTGCGCAACTGCCAGATCTGGGCCGGGCACAGCTCCTGGGCCGATTGCGAGATCAGATACGAAGCCTGGAATTCGTCCGAGGTGTTGAAGTCGGACTTGATATCACCGACC
Source organism: Mycolicibacterium arcueilense (assembly GCF_058536225.1). Classification (NCBI taxonomy): domain Bacteria; kingdom Bacillati; phylum Actinomycetota; class Actinomycetes; order Mycobacteriales; family Mycobacteriaceae; genus Mycobacterium; species Mycolicibacterium arcueilense. The sequence goes on along the minus strand of NZ_JBZTYL010000007.1, from coordinate 423,207 downwards.
AGCTGGGCATAGCTCTTGCCCGCTGCGATCTTGTCGCACACCCCGTACCCGTAAGCCAGTGCCTGGTCCGCGTTGGCGAAGTTGTATCCGGGCCGCACCGTCACGTTGACGAGATACCCGACGTTGTCCGCATGGGCCACCGGCGTGCCCACCATCACGGCAGCCAACAGCGCGGGGAGCCCGACCGATGAGATTAGTTTCCTCATAACCAGGCAAAGCGTAATTCATTTATATGTTTACCGGTAGTCTGCTCAACCATGTTCCCCACCCGCATCGGCCGTCGTTGCACGTTGACACTGGCGCTGGCGTCCGGGCTCGCAGCCGCGGTCGCGATGCCGTCCGCACAGGCCGACAACAAACGACTGAACGACAGCGTATTCACCAACATCTACACGGCACAGAAGCAGAATGGCTGCGTCACCAATCCGAAACGGGACGGTCGCCTGGTGGAGGCGGCACGCCTCCACGCACTCGACGTGCTCAACAACCCAAACATCAACGGAGACATCGGCTCTGATGGCTCGACCCCGCAAGACCGCGCCAACGGCACCGGGTTCGTCGGCACGGTGTCAGAGACCGTCGCGATCAATCCGGCGCTGGCAATCAGCGGAATCGAAATACTCAACCAATGGTGGTGGGATCCGCCGTCTCGGGCCACTATGCAGGACTGCGCGAACACAGCTATCGGTGTCTGGTCGGAGAACAGCCTGGCTCGCTCCGTGGTGGTCGCGGTGTATGGGCAGCCTTCGCTGTAGCTCAGACTGCCAGTTCGGCGCGCAGGCGCTTCTTGTCCACCTTGCCGCTGGGCAGCACCGGCAGTTCGGCGGCCAGCACCAGTCGGCGCGGGACCTTGTAGCGGGCGAGCCGTTGGCGCACTCCATCCTGCAGCACCTCGAGCGTCAAGGTCGCGCCAGCCGATGGCACGACGACCGCGCAGACCGCTTCGCCCCAACGGTCGTCGGGCACGCCGACCACTGCGCAGGCCGCCACCCCGTCGATCGCACTCAGTGCGTCTTCGACCTCCGGCGAGTAGACGTTCTCCCCACCGCTGATGATCACGTCCTTCTTGCGGTCCACCAGGTAGAGCAGCCCGCGTTCGTCCACGCGGCCCACGTCGCCGGTGTGGCACCACCCGTCGCGTAGCGTCACCTCGGTTGCCGACCTGTCCTGCCAGTAGCCGCGGAACATTGAGCCGGATCGCACGACGATTTCGCCGGCGTGCCCGGCCGGCACATCGCGTCCGTCCTCGTCGACGATGCGAATCCGGGTGCCGGGAAACGGGAATCCGACCGAACGCAGCTGCGCTTGCGCGTCGGGGGTATGTAGTTCTCGTGGCAGCCCGGACACAATGACCTCGGTCTGCCCGTAGAGGTTGAGAAAGCCCGCGCCGGGAAGCACCGACATCGCGCGCCTCAGCACAGTCGCCGTCATCGGTGCGGCCGAATACACCACGGTGCGCACCGATTCCACATCCGCGCGCTCCCCTACGGCATCGAGCAGTGCCCGGAGCATGATCGGCGCCAGATGCAACACCGTGATCCGCTGGGCCGCAATCAGTCGCACCGCATCGGCAGCGTCGAACTGCTGCTGCAGCACCACGGTTCCGCCGCGGGCGTGCAGGCCGCCGACGATCGCGAGTGCCCCAACGTGGAACATCGGCATGGTGATCAACCCGCGGTCATCACTGCCGCAACACATCTCATTGTTCATCGTGAGCGCGACGGCACGCATCTCCCGTTGCCCGAGAATGCAGCACTTCGAAGCGCCGGTGGTGCCACTGGTGAACAGTAGGTAGGCGATATCGTCGGGCTCGGCGACGAGCTCGAGCGCCTCACTGGGCGCAGCGCTGAGGAAGCCTTCGTAACCGACGGTCCCCGGTGGTGGTTCGCAGCCGAAGGCCACCACAAGTGGCCGAGACGGCAGACCTGACATCAGGTCAGTGATCACGGCGACGAACTCGTCGGCGACAAACACGATCGACGGTTCCACCCGGCGTACCACGTCGCGGATCTCCGGCGTCGCGAGCCGGAAGTTGATGGTGGCCAAGATGATTCCACTGAGTTGGGTGGCAGCGTTCAGCTCACCGAACTCGATGCTGTTCCGGCTGAGCACCGCGACGCGATCCTGGCGCCGCAGGCCGGCCGCGGCCATCGCCGACACCAGCCGTACGGCCCGGTTACGCAACTGCGCGTGACTGACGGTGCGGTTGCCGCACCGGTAGGCGGCCACGTCCGGGAAACGCACGGCGTTATCGGTCACGATGTCGCCGAGCGTCATGCCGTCGGCCGTGTCCATCGCGCGAGCCCCGCGGCCCTTACCGACTACTCAGCAGCATGGACCCGGCGACCGGGCCGCCACCCACGCCGACGGCCACCACTTCGGGCGTCTTCGGGGCCTGCCGCTGCCCGCCCTCGCCCCACATCTGCACACACGCCTCGTGTAGGAAGCCCATACCGTGCAACCGGCCGCCGGAGAGCTGCCCGCCGCTGGTGTTGATCGGCAGCGCGCCGTCCAGCGAGATGCGGGAACCGTCGTTCAAGAACTCCCCGACCTTGCCGTGATCGCAGAAACCCAACGCCTCCAACCACATCACAGTCAGGAAGGAGAAGCCGTCATACAGCTGCGCCATGTCCACGTCGGCGGAAGTCAACGTGGTGTGCTCCCACAGTGTGGCAGCCGAATCGTGGGCGGCCATCGTGGTGATATCCGAACGTTGGTCCCAGGTGGCGCGTTCGAACATGCCCGGCCCGACGGACTCCACCGTCAGCGGATGCCGTGGCAGGTCGGCTGTGGCATCACGGCGCGACACGATCACGGCGGTGGCACCATCGCATGGAACATCGCAGTCGTAGAGGCACAGCGGCTCGGAGATCATCCGGGCGCCGAGGTAGTCCTCCATGGTCATCGGGTCGCGGTAGACCGCGTCGGGGTTGAGCCCAGCATTGGTGCGCGCGTTGATCGCGATGAGGCCGAGATGCTCACGTGTCAAACCGAAGTCATGCATATAACGCTGGGCGGGCATCGCCAGCCAGTTCGCCGCCGACAGCGCGCCGAACGGAGCCATCCATTCCAGATGCGGGGGCAGCTCGCCCCCGCCGAACAGGACCGAGGCGCGCCCGCCGCCGGCCTGCTGTGCCGCGGTCGACTCCCACACCGACCGGTACACCACGACGTGGTTGGCGAGCCCCAGACTGACCGCCATGCAAGCCTCGATCACCGGGCCGATCTGGCCTGCAGTCTCCATCGCCGACATGTACCAGCGCGAGCGCATACCCAGGGCATTTCGGACTTCCTGGACGGTGGCACCGGAGAACCCGGCGTCGGGCACCCCTGGCCCCGGGTAGCTCGCGATGCCGTCAACGTCGTCGACGCTCAACCCGGCGTCCTCGATTGCCCGCAGTACGGCTTCCAACGTCAGGTCCAGGCCGGTGCGGCCCAACCGGCGCCCGACCTGCGACTTACCCGCCCCGGTGAGGACGGCTTTGCCCTCGAACGGACCGCCCCTCATGCGATCACCTCCTCGCCATCGATACCAGCCAACTGTTTAACCCTTTCAGCTTGCACCGCAGCCATCAGAACACGAACCGCGCGATCAGTTCGGCGACTGCGGCCGGTTTGTCGACGCCGTCGATCTCGACGGTATGACGAACCGTCAGGTTCACGGCGTCCTCTCCCACCGGGGTGGCGTCGGCGAGCTGGGAGCGGACCCGGATGCGGCTACCGACCTTGACCGGGGACAGGAAGCGCACCTTGTTCAGGCCGTAGTTAATGCCCAATTTCGCGTTCTGCACGCGATAGTTGTCCTTGCTCACGCCCGGGATCAGCGAAATCGTCAGGAAGCCATGGGCAATCGTGGCGCCGTAGGGACTTTCAGCCTTGGCCTTCTCGACATCGACATGGATCCACTGGTGGTCCATCGTCACGTCCGCGAACTCGTCGATACGGGTCTGGTCGATCTCTACCCACCGGCTCACTCCGAGTTCCTCGCCGATCGTCGCGACCGCCTCGTCGACAGACCCGATCACCTTCATTGTCCAGCTCCCTCTGACGTCACCCGCTATACCGATATTCATTTAACGGTATAGACTGACTGCGCTCTCCGGGCAAGCGACCCGGACATTCGAGGATCTTGGGAGACACATGGGCTCGACGACGTCCCGCGCAGCGATTGTGGCCGCTGCCCGCACACCGATCGGAACCGCACGCCGGGGCACGCTGGCCAACACGCCGGCGATCGAGCTCGCCAAACCGGTGGTCGCTACCGTCGTCGAACGGTCCGGTCTCGGTGCCGCGGACTTCGATGACCTGGTGCTGGCCGAGAGCCTGCAGGGCGGCGGCGACAGCGCCCGCTACGTCGCCGTCGATCTCGGCCTTACCAACATCCCCGGCCTCGCTGTGAACCGCCAGTGCGCGTCCAGCCTCTCGGCGATCGCCGTCGGCGCCGGCCAGATCGCGGCAGGCATGAGCCGGGCCATCCTGGCCGGTGGCATGGAATCCTGCTCCACCACGCCACTGCTGCGTAAGCGCAAGCCGTTTACCACCGGCAAGGCTGCCGAGGATTACGAGGATCCATGGTTCCCGTTCTCTCATCCCCCCACCGCGGACGCCCCGGCCCTGGACATGTCGATCACCGTCGCACACAACTGCGCGGTGCAGTACGGCATCACCCGCGAAGCGCAGGACGAGTGGGCGCTACGCAGTCACCAGCGCGCGGTCAAGGCCATCGACTCCGGCTCCTTCCTCGACGAGATCGTGCCAGTCCGGGTGCCGCAGGCCGACGGCTCGACCATCACCTTCAGCCAGGATGAACATCCACGCCGCGACAGTTCACTCGAGACACTTGCGGGCCTGAAGGTGCTCCATCCCGAGATCGACGGCTTCACCGTGACCGCCGGCAACTCCTCAGGTGTCAACGACGCCGCCGCCGCGGTGGCGCTGACCACCCCGGATGCCTCCCGCGAGGTGCTGGCGCACGTGCTGTCGTGGTCGGCAGTCGGCGTGGCGCCGAACCGTACCGGCAGCGGACCCATCACCGCCATCCCCAAGGCACTGGAGCTGGCCGGCCGCAAACTGCAAGACGTGGCACTGTTCGAGATCAACGAGGCGTTCGCCGCCCAGGCAGTCGCGTGTGCCCGAGAGCTCGGGCTCGACGAGGAGATCGTCAACGTCTATGGGTCAGGCATCAGCCTGGGCCATCCGATCGCGGCAACCGGGGCCCGAATGGTCACCTCGGCGATCTACGAACTGCGCAGGCGTGGTGGCGGTCTCGGCGTGTTGTCCATGTGCGCCGGCGGCGGCATGGGCGCGGCGATGGTCATCGAGGTGAGCTGAGATGACCACATTGATCACCGAGGGACTGTTCCGAATCGACGGCGACCGCGCCGTCCTGTTTGCGTCGCGCCGGCGGTCGACGGGTGCCGTGAAATTCCCGGCCGAGCGACCGGAACTCTTCGATGGCGCTCCGGACATCCAGGACGATATCGAGGCGATCGAGTTGTCCACCGAGGGAACGCTTTACACCTACACCACCCAGCAGTTCGCGCCACCGCTCCCGTACAAGGGCAACCGGTCCCCCGAGGTGTTCAAACCCTATGTGGTGGGTTTCGTCGAACTGGCCGAGGGCCTGCTGGTGGAGACGTTGATCATCGGTGCGGAACCGGCCGACCTGCGGATCGGGCAGCGCCTGGTATCAACGACCACCACGTTGGAGACCGCCGACGGCAAGTCGCTGGTGACGTTCGCGTTCCGGCCTGCCTAAGCTCGGCGGTGTGACAGACCTGGGCACCCCTGAGTTCGGGCTTCACCCCCTGCACGGTGTGCACCAGCCCACGACAGGCAATCCGCCGCGCCGTCGTCGGTCCGCGCGTCGCACTTCGTCGATCGACATGACGCGCGATACGGGCGCGCTGGACCCGGTGTACTTGGCTGGGCGGGCCCGCGATATCTGGACCGACGACGCGGGCGCGGTCACCGAAATCGGTTCGGCCGGTTTGTCGGCCACCGTCGAATTGGTGGCCCGTGTGGTACGGCATGTTGAGGTGACGCCACCGGTCGCGGCGGTGGCCCGACTCTCAGGCGCACCGGCCATGAGCGGGTTCCGCGCCACCGCCGACAAGGCGGCCCCGGAATTGCGCCGGACCCGAGACCTGCGCTACGCGCTGCTTGACGATGTTCCGGTCGCGACGCTGATCTCCGGGCATGCGTTGTCGGCGTCCGGTCTACTCGGGGACGTCGGGAGTTCCGGCTATCTGCCCGTCGCCGATCAATGTGCGGGCTTCGCCGCCGGCGGGCTGCTGATGACCTCCTTCGAGGCGGGAGATCCGGTAGTCGTCACCGGTCCACAGGCTCCCGATCTCGATCACAGCGACGATCCCTATGCCTGGCATCAGGTTTCACCATTACCGCGCTATGGCATGCGTCGCCGGCGCCGCGTCGACGTCTTCGAGGAGACACCCGAGCGGATCGGGATCGACGCTATGTTTCGCGATACCTATGTACACGGAGATGACCTGGAGACGATCATCCACGAGTACACGCTCACCGCCACAGTGGATGCCGCCACCGGCGTCATCGTCGACTCACACGCCACACCACGGGTGCTGCCGTGGCAGGAATGCCCGGGCGCGGTCGCCAGCGCCGAGCGCATCACCGGAATGACATTGCGCGACCTACATTTCCGCGTTCGTCAAGAATTATTCGGGACCAGCACCTGCACGCATCTCAACGATCTGCTGCGCAGCGTCGCCGACGCTGCGCAGCTGATGGAGCGGGTGCGCGGCGGGTAACCCGAGCACGACGCCGTCGACAATGTCTTCAGCGGACGCCGGACGACGTGGAATCAGCAGCAGCTGTGGCAGTTTCGGGATAGAAGCCGCGAGCCCAATTGCGCAGCTGGCGGAACCCCGCGGCTTCGGAGGCGGTCAGGCCCGGCGGATCCATATAGACCTGGCTGTCCCAGATCGCGATATCGTCGGGCAATGCCGCCTGGGCCGCCTTCAGGCGTTCGTCGTAGTTGCCGTTGGCCTCGTCGATCCAGTACGTGGAGAAGATATCTGACGTCTCGTCGTCGACTGGCGTGGCGCAGATGGCGATGACCCGGTACCCCTCGCGGGTGTGTTCGCCGTTGAAGGCAATGCCGAGGCCGGACCAGTAGATCTCCAGGGTGTTGGTGGTCTCCCCCGGAATGTCGACCCCATCGCTCCACCGACGGCCGAAGCCGACCTTTGCCGACCACGTCGAATCGTCGCTGCTCTCCCGCAACACCGTTGGGCTCACCGGGGTGTGGTGGACAAATCGGAAATGATGCGGATCGACGGCGTTCTCGGCAATGACCTGCGGGTGCACGTGGATCCCTGGGAACTTGATGCGCGCCTCCGGCCCAACCGGGAGGTACCCCCGATCACGGATGTGGTCCCCGAGTACCCGCAGCCCGTCCGGCACCTCCCACATCGGGTCGCGTCCAGACGCGTCATGCCAGATGTAGATGGAATCGTTGAGTTCGGCCACCGGCCAAGACCGCACCTTGCGGCCACGGTTCGGACGGTTCTCATACGGGATCCGCACATTGCGGCCGTGCCCGTTCCATACCCAGCCATGGAACGGGCATTGAATGCCGTCCTCGACGACGCAACCGCCCTTGGACAGGTTCGCGCCAAGGTGTTGGCAGTGCGCATCAAGCACGTGCACGGCGCCCTCGAGGTCGCGGAAGGCGACAAGTTCGACGCCGAAATAGCGCAAACCGATGACATCACCTCTGGCGATGTCGGCGCTCCAACCGACCTGGAACCATCCGGTCGGCTGCATGCTGGGCAGGCCCTTCATCATTTCTCCTTCGACGTCTGCACCCGAGGACTGGAGCCGAGGGCGGGCGATCGCCTCCGCCGTACGAGTCGGGATGCGGTTGAACCCACCATAACGGGAATGGCGTTCCCAAACAATGCTCGTGTTATTTTGGGAATTGGATTCCCCGAAAGGAATGCGCGCATGAGTGACCAATCCGAACGCGACGCGATCATGCGTGCCGCCTACCGGTTGATCAGCCGTGGCAGCGACTCGACCAGGGCCAGCACATCGATCGAGAAGATCCTGCAAGCGGCGGGGGTCAACCGGCGCATCTTCTACCGCCACTTCGCCTCCAAGGACGACTTGATCATCGCGATGCAGGAGTGGGCGGGCGAGTTGATCCTGACCGACCTACAACAGGCCGTCGACGCTGCGACGACGCCGGCCGCGGCGGTGGCCGCCTGGATCGAGCACTACCTCAGCATCGGCTGGCAGGAGACCCGGTTCCGAGATGCATTAGCGTTCATGTCAACAGAAGTCGCCGGCGCCCCGGGTATCGGCGCGGGCCTCGAAGCCACCTACGCCCGTCACCGCGAGGTGCTCACTGCAGCACTGACCGAGGGGTTGGCCGACGGCAGCCTTCCCAATGCGCGGCCCGAACTCGACTCGTTCGCCATCCACGCGGTCGCCGTGCGCCACCTCGAGGCGCGTATCCGCGGCCGCCTGGGCACCGATTTCGACGAGGTTCGCAATCAGATGACCCGGCTGATCTTAACCGGATTATCAGCGGCGCCAGTGGAGCCCTGACCGGCCATGGGAATACCATTCCCAAACAGGTGTAATTCGGCCGATAAAGCGCGACGACAAGGCTACGGCATCACCATTTGGCCGATCATCTCGGCGACCACCGCAATCATCTCGTTGCGGTCGACGGCGACCGTTTGCCGGTGCACGGTATGCCAGGCCCGGTCCAGCAGGCCCATCACCGCGACACCGATGACATCCGGTGAATGCGGGCCGTTTCCGGCGATGGCCTGACCCAACTTCCACGATGCGCGAGACACCATGCGGTTACGGGAGTTTCGGAAGTCGTCGTCATCGGGGGCGGACTGCGCCGAAGCCAGTACGAACGCGCCGTGGTGGTCCATGTAATCGAAGTAGTGCCCGACCCAGGTCCGAATGTCATTCGCGCCGAACGGTTCATCGGCGTCCGCCCATTCGGCGATGACAGCGAGAACCTCGTGATAGGCGTTCTTGCCGAGGACGTTGAAGATCTCCCGCTTGTCCTTGAAGTACGTGTAGAACCCGGCCCGCGAGATGCCGCACGCCTCGGTGATCGCATTGATCGGGGTGCCGGCGTAGCCCCGTTCCAAGAACAGCCGGCGACTGGCCTCCAGGATTGCCGACCGGGTGCGTTCACCCCGGCCGCGGTCCAGTTGCGCACCGGCCGCGGTACCCGAGGTCATCGTCATGCGGATGACCATATATGACACATATGTCAAGTTCAATCATCGCAGTTCAATATTGTTTCTTACAGATCGCCTGCCCATACTTGACACTAGTGTCAAGTATGGGCGATGCTCTTGCCGAGCCCACGTTTTGACCTTGAGGGAGAGACCGATGACACCGCCCACTGACCAGTTCACGGATGCGCCGATTTTCGATGCAGATCAGCACATGTACGAGACACCCGACGCGCTCCTGAAGTTCCTGCCGGACAAGTACAAGTCGAAGGTGCAGTTCGTCCAGATCGGCCGCCACACCAGGATCGCGATCCTGAACAAGATCACCGACTACATGCCGAACCCCACTTTCGAACGGGTCGCAGCCCCCGGCGCACACGAGCGGTTCTACTCGGGCCAGAACCCCGAGGGCCTGACCATGCGGGAAATGTCCGGACGCGGTATCGATGCGCCGCCGGCGTCACGCAACCCCGAAGACCGCATCGCCGAACTGGACCGCCAGGGCGTCGATTCCTGCCTGAACTACCCCACATTGGCCAATCTGGTCGAGCATTCCTCGGCCGAGGATCCGGAGCTGACGGCGGCGATCATCCACGCACTCAACCAATGGATGCTTGAGCACTGGGGTTTCAGCCACGCCAACCGCATCTACTCGACGCCAGTCATCAACCTGGGCCTCCTTGATGAGGGCCGTCGCGAACTCGAATACATCTTGAACAACGGCGCCAAGGTCGCGTTGATCAAGCCGGCGCCGGTGTACGGCTACAAGGGCTGGCGTTCCCCCGCCTTGCCCGAGTTCGACCCGTTCTGGAAGGACGTCGAGGACGCCGGGCTGCCGATCGTGTTCCACGCCAGCCAACCCCCACTGCAGGAGTACATCGACAAGTGGGAGCCGGCGGACACCAGCAACGCCTTCGAGATGTCGGCGTTCAAATGGACCGCGCTGGGGCACCGCGAGATCGCCGACATGCTAACCAGCATGATCTGCCACGGCACCCTGACCCGGTTTCCGAAGCTCCGGATCGCCAGCGTCGAGAACGGAAGCGCCTGGATCAAACCGCTTTTCGATGATCTGGCGTCAACCTACGGCAAGATGCCCCAGAACTTCCCCGAGCACCCGCACGAGGTCTTCCGCCGCAACATCTGGGTCAGCCCATTCTGGGAGGGCTCGGTTGCCGATGTGGTCAAATCCGTCGGGTGGGACAAGGTGCTGTTCGGTTCGGACTGGCCGCATCCCGAAGGCCTGGAGACCCCCAAGGGCTACTTCAAGTACGCCGAGGGTATGGATGAGCGCCGCACCTACGACTTCATGGGCGACAACGCGCGGCGCTTCATGGGTCTGCCGATCGCCAACCCCGACCCAGAGGCCGTCAAGCCTCCGGTGTTGGCGAACGCCTGAGCACTAAAAGGGCGCCCGGGCCTGTTGCCCGGGCGCCCTTTTAGCTGTCAGTCGCTGGCGGGCAGCGGCTTGGCTTCCTTGAGCGCCAGCGCGGTCGTGCCCACAGCGAGGGTGCCCGCACCGGCCCTGGTGACCAGCACCTCGGCGTCACCCGCATCCACATACCGTTTACCCATCGCGTTGCCGTCGGCCAATGCGGGGTCGGGCGCGGCACCGATCGGGCGGTCGGCGCCCACCGGGACCATGGGCTGACCGCCACAGCGCAGATCGTCGAGACTTTCCGCCGCCTTGACGACAATCACCTGGGTTTCACAAACCTGGCTCTGCAACCGGGTTCCGTTCTTGATCATGCTGCGCTCCTTGCTCTTTCGGCGAAATTGTTCATTTGTCGGCGGAGGCTAGCCTGAGGTCATCGAGGATCTCGCGGCGCAACACCTTGCCGGTAGGGGTGGTCGGTAGCTGCCCGCGGAACACGATGCGGTCGGGCGTGCGGGACCCGCGCAGTTTGGTGCGGGCGAATTCCCGCAGCTGCTCGGGTTCCGGATCCCGGCCGGCCTCACGCACGATCACCGCGACGATGATCTGGCCCCATTCGGCATCCTCAAGGCCGACGACAGCAACCTCGCGGACATCGGGGTGTTCGACAAGCACATCCTCGATCTCCGACGGCGCGATGTTCTCGCCACCCCGGATGATGGTGTCGTCGGATCGACCGCCGATGAACAGGTAGCCCTCGTCGTCGAGCATCGCGATGTCCTTGGTCGGGAACCACCCTTCGGCGTCGAGTACCGAGCCGATTTCGGCATACCGGCCGGAGACCTGCGGGCCACGTACGAACAGCTCGCCGGTGTCACCTGGGCCGAGCACGGTACCGTCCTCCGCGCGGATCTGCACCTCGATATCGGGTACCGGACGACCGACCGAGCTCAACCGCCGGGCGACGACTTCATCGTCGGCGACGTGGGCCTGACGGTGGTCGTCCGGGGTCAGCACCGCGATGGTCGAGCTGGTCTCGGTCAGCCCGTAGGCGTTGACGAAGCCGACATGTGGAAGCAGATCAAGCGCCTTACGGACGAGTGGCTGCGCGACCTTCGATCCGCCGTAGGCCAGGCTGCGCAGGGTCGGGAGCTCGGTGGCGTCTTGCTCCAATACGGACACGATGCGGTCCAGCATGGTCGGCACCACGGTCGCGGTGGTGACCCCCTCGTCGGCCACGAGGCGCACCCATTCCCGCGGATCGAACCGCCGCAGGTACACCACCGTCCGACCGGCGTAGAGGTTCGACAGCGCGGCCATGACCCCGGCGATGTGATACGGCGGTACACATACCAGTGCGACGTCCGCTGGGGCGGCAGATCCGAACTCCACGGCTCCGGTGACGTAGCTGGTGAGATTGTTGTGCGTCAGCTCAACGGCTTTCGGTCGCGACGTGGTGCCCGAGGTGAACAACACGACCGCCACATCATCGGGATCGGCGAACTCCGCCGCAGGCTCGGCTGACCGCGCGGAGGCTATGAATTCGGCGGAGCTCACTACGCGCGCCCCGGCCACCATGTCGCGGTAGTCGTCATCGACCACGATCAACGGGTCGGCCAACCTGTCGATGAGCTGCCCCAGCCCGTCGGCACTCAGCCGGTAATTCAGCGGGGTGAACGCGGCGTTGGCGCGTGCCGCGGAAAACATCAGCAGCGGGAGCATCGCGCCCCCGGTGCCCACGTAGACGACGTGCGATGCCCCCGAGGAGGCCACTACGCCTGCGCCGCCGTCGGCGAGTCCGCTCAATTCGGCCGCGGTCAGCCGGATATCGCTGTCCACGAAGGCGACCCGGTCAGGATCATCCGAAACAGCCATCTCAAGTAGCAACGAGATACTCAACGCCCTCATCTTTCGCACACGATATCGCCGACCCGCCCCTTCGGGCGGTGATCTGATTCTAGAACCTGCGCCCTAGAATCAGATATATAGTTATAGAGTTAGCGTACTCGAGTCAACGCACACCGCAGGAGCACAATGAGCAGCACGCCCGACATCGCCATCATCGGCGTCGGACTTCACCCATTCGGACGCTACGAGGATCGCTCCGCGCTGGAGATGGGTGCCGTGGCCATCAGCAGGGCACTGCGTGATGCCGGGGTGGCCTGGTCGAACGTGGGCAGTCTGTACGCGGGCAGCCTCGAGGTGGCCAACCCCGAGGCGGTCACCGGGCTGGCCGGGATGACCGGGCTGCCGGCACGGGCGACGCTCAGCGGGTGCGCCACCGGAAACTCGCTGCTGACGCTGGCGGCCCGCGACGTGCAACTCGGGGAGGCCGACATCGCAGTCGGCGTCGGCCTGGACAAGCATCCGCGGGGCGCGTTCGGCGCCGACCCATCAGTGTCCGGCCTACCACAGTGGTACGGCGAACAAGGCATGTTCCTGACCACCCACTACTTCGGCACAAAGATCATGCGCTACATGCACGATCACGGCATCAGCGAACAGACGCTGGCCCGGGTCGCGGCGAAGAACTTCGACAACGGCGCGCTGGCACCGCACGCCTGGCGGCGCAAGCCCATGAGCATCGAGGCGATTCTCAGCTCCCCAGTCGTGAATGCGCCGCTGCGCCAGTACATGTACTGCAACCCGAACGAGGGTGCCGCAGCCGTGGTCGTCTGCCGCGCCGATAAAGCCAAGCAGTACACCGACACTCCGATCTACCTGCGATCAACCGCCTTGCGTAGCCGCCGCGAAGGCGCCTACGAACTGCTGCGGACATCGATCGAACTGCCCATCGTGCCCGGCACGACAGCCGAAGCGGCCACGGCCGCATACGAACTGGCCGGCATCGGTCCCGAGGATGTCGACGTCGCCCAGCTGCAGGACACCGACTCGGGCTCGGAGATCATCCACATGGCCGAGACCGGCCTGTGCAAAGACGGCGAACAGGAGGCACTGCTCGCCGACGGAGCCACCAAGATCGGCGGTCGGCTGCCCGTCAACACCGACGGTGGCCTGCTCGCCAACGGCGAACCGGTCGGTGCATCCGGCCTGCGCCAGATCTACGAACTGGTACAGCAACTGCGCGGCACCGCCGGCGAACGTCAGGTGCCCAACGACCCGCAGGTCGGACTGGCTCAGCTGTACGGCGCACCGGGAACAGCTGCGGTCGCAATCCTCTCCAAGTAGCCACGAAAAGTAGCCGCGAACGACGAAGGAGCCCTCCGGATGACCGAAACTCAAACGACGCCGCGCCCGCGCGCCGAGGTGGACCTCGATCACCACTCGGCGCAATTCCGCGAGGACCCCTACGGAAGATTCCGTCAGATGCGTGAATCCGGTTGTCCGGTCGCGCACTCCGATCACTACGAAGGTTTCTGGGCCCTGACCGACTACGCCTCGGTTTTCGAGGCGGCCCGCGACGATGCGTTGTTCAACTCCTACCCCTCGGTCGGTGTGCCGGCCAGCGAGCTGCCACTACCCATCCTGCCGATCGAGTCTGATCCGCCGGAGACCCAGGAGTTGCGCGAAGTCACCCTCAAGCGGTTCTCCCCCGGTTCGGCCGAACGCTTCCGAGAAGCCGCGATCGACATGACCAACGAGGCGATCGATGCGTTCATCGAGCGGGGCCGGTGTGATCTCGTCAGCGAGCTGACCACGCCGCTGCCTGCGCGGTTGATCCTGCGCCTGCTGAACTTCGACGAGTCACGGTTCATGGACTGGGTGCACTGGGTGCACACCACCGTGCACGACCGCGCCCACGACCCGGAGAAGGCGGGGACGGCCGGCATGGAGATGTTCGGCGAGATCGTCAAACACATGACCGAACGGCGCACGGAGGGCCTCGGCGACGATCTGTTCAGCGATATCCTGCGCGGTTCGCTCAACGGCCAACCGCTCGACGACGGCCAGATCACCATGTACACGGTGCTGATGATGCTGGGCGGAATGGACACCACCAGCGGCTTCACCGGCAACGTCCTGCTGCGGCTATGCACAGACAGCGAGCTCCGCGAGAAGTTCATCGAAGACCCCAGCCTCATCAAGAAGTCAACCGACGAGCTGCTGCGGCTGTACACGCCCACGCTCGGCCTGGCCCGCACCGTCGCACACGACGCCGAATTCCACGGTCAACCGCTGTGCCAGGGTGATCGGGCAATTCTGATGTGGGCGGCTGCCAACCGTGACCCCGCCATATTCGAAAACCCCGACACCCTCGATCTTGACCGACCGAACGCCAAGAAGCACATGGCATTCGGCATCGGCATGCACCGGTGCCTGGGTTCTCACTACGCCAAGATGATGTTCGATGTGATGCTCACCCAGATCCTGTCGCGGCTACCGGACTTCGAATTGGCCGGTGAGGCAAAGCTGTTCGAAGACGCCGGCGAGGTGTACGCGGTGCGCGAGCTGCCGGTCACGTTCACGCCCGGCCAAAGGTTGAGCTGACGTTGAGCCACGATATTCACCGGTCAGACCGCTTCCGTGATCCGCGGCTTCCTGGACGGCTGAGCCAGTGAACACCCAAGTGCGGCGGCCTGTCTCAGCAGCCAGTGTCGCCGGTCTACTCGACGAGTGTGCGGCCGCCCGACCGGACCGGCCGCTCCTGCGCGATACCGACGGCATGACACTGTCGGTGTCAGAGGTCGCCTCGATGTCGGTGGCCGCTACCCGCTGGTTGTGGGACGCCGGTGTGCGGCCCGGGACGACAGTGGCCTGGCAGCTGCCGTCGCACGTCATGGCGGCAGTGGTGATGCTGGCGCTGTCCCGCATGCACGTCACCCAGGCGCCCGTCCTTCACCTGTATCGCCAACGTGAAGTTCGCACGGCACTCGATGTCGCGGACGCCGACATCCTGTTGGCCGACAAGTCGACTGCAGATAATGCTCCCGACGACATCCCTACCGTCGTCCTACCAGACGACATCCTCCGACAGCTGCCGACCGTACCGGCACCACACTCCGAACCGGACAGCTCGCGCACAGCGACGGACCCACGCTGGGTGTACTTCACCTCGGGCACCACCGGTCGCCCCAAAGGCGTCGTGCACACCGACGCCACGCTACTCACCGCTTCCCGTGGGTACGTGACCCATCTCGGGTTGGGCGATCATCCGCAGGAAGTCGGCACCATCGCCTTTCCCATCGCACACGTAGGTGGAATGGTGTACCTCGCCGCGGCTCTGCTCGCAGACTTCCCGGTGCTGCTCGTCCCGAAAGTCTCTGCCGAGTCCCTGCCCCGACTGCTCGCCGAGCACCAGGTGACGGTGACCGGCGCCAGCACCGCCTTCTACCAGATGCTGGTGGCAGCCCAAATCGACGCGAAGACAACCGAATTGCTGATGCCGTCGCTACGCATGCTGATCGGCGGCGGTGCCGCGTGCCCGCCCGAAGTGCACCACCAGGTACGCCGGCATCTGCGCATTCCGGTAGTACACGCGTACGGCATGACCGAGGCGCCGATGGTCTGCGTCAGTGAGTGCACCGACACCGATGAACAACTCACCAACAGCGCGGGGCGGCCAATCCCGGGATCGCACGTCCGGGTCGGGCCGACCGGCGAGATCGAATTGCGTGGCGGCAACCTGACAGCGGGCTACGTAGACGCCGAACAATGGGGGCAGGCGCTGACCGCTGACGGCTGGTTCCGCACCGGAGACCGCGGCCACCTACGTCCGGACGACCGCATCGTGGTCACCGGCCGCACCAAGGATCTGATCATCCGCAAGGGCGAGAACATCGCGCCCGACGAGATAGAGAACGAGCTACTGGCCCATCCGCTCGTCGACGAAATCGCCGTGCTGGGCCAGCCAGACGAACAACGCGGCGAGTTGGTATGCGCGGTAGTGCGGCGGTCCCGGCAACACCGCGACGTCACCCTCGCCGAATTGTGCACATTCCTCGACGACCGCGGGCTCATGAAGCAGAAGTGGCCGGAACGCCTTGTCATCGTCGACGAGTTCCCGCTGACCGGGTTGGGCAAGGTGGCCAAGTCCGAACTGGCCCGACAGATCACAGGAGGACCCCGATGACCGCGTTGGCAGACGACGAACGTCACGAGCTCGCGCAGTCGGTACGTGCCGCCTGCGAACGGATGGGCTCAGAGGAGCGAATGCGCGACATCGCCTACGGCGACGTCGGTGCGGACGGCCGTGCCGGTTTCGATGCTGCACTGTGGGACGCGTTGTGCAATCAGGTCGGGGTGGCCGCCATCGCTCTGCCAGAACATCTGGGGGGTGCCGGTTACGGCGCGTCCGCACTCGGCGTGGTCGCCCACGAACTGGGCCGCGCGCTCGCGCCGGTGCCGTTCGTCAGTTCAGCCGTATTGGCGACCGGTCTGCTACTCGAACTGACAGAGCACGATCTCGACTCCGACAAGCGGCTCGCCGGACTCGCCGAGGGCCGGCGGGTCGCTGCGGCCGCGCTTACCGGCGACGGCGGACTGTGGAGCCGAGATGCAGTGACGCTCAACGCAACTCACATAAGCGGACAATGGCACGTTGACGGCACTGCGCGGCACGTACTGAGTGCCGGCATCGCCGACGATCTCGTCGTGGTTGCCAACGCCGAAGACGGTGAGCCCGCGGTGTTTCTCGTCGAATCGGCCGACGAAGGCGTCGCCAGCCAGGCCGAACAAGTGCTCGACGGCACCAGACCGATGGCGACCGTCACGCTCAGCGCGGTGCGCGCGACGCGACTCTCCGGTGCCGGACCGATCGACGACCTCATCCAACGTAATGTCAATGTGGCGCTTGCGGTGCTCTCGGCCGAACAGGTCGGCGCATGCGAACGGGTCCTCGAAATCGCCACCGACTACGCGAGAACCCGCGAGCAGTTCGGCCGCCCCATCGGCAGCTTCCAAGCGGTCAAACACAAATGCGCGGACATGCTGGTCGATCTGGAGTGGGCACGGTCGGCATCACAGGCTGCGCTGCAGGCTATCGATGCCACAGACGGTGCTGCAGACGAATCCGACTGGCGCGCAAGCATGGCCAAGGCGGTGTCCTCGGAAGCGCTCCGCGATGCAGCGCACGCCAACGTGCAGATCCGCGGGGGGATCGGCTTCACGTGGGAAGACTCCGCACATCTCTACCTGCGGCGAGCCCGCACCGATGAGGTGCTGTTCGGCTCACCCGCCCAACACTGGGACCGGTTGGCCGCATTGACCAAATTGGTCTGACCCCCACCCTGCTGAGCCGGCTTGCCGCGCACTGACCAGAGTGACTAGACTCACACATAAATAACTAAATATTTTCCTGTTTTAGGTCCACGAAGAAGTAGCCCTAGGAGGCACCAGTGCCGCTGCAGCCCTGGATGGAAATGATCTCCGTCGACGATCACCTGATCGAACACCCGAAGGTGTGGAACGATCGGCTCCCCAGCAAGTACCTGGAAGCCGGGCCGAAAATCATCGAATGGGAGCGTCCGGACACCGGCCAGATGTGTCAGGTCTGGGAGTACGAAGGCCGGATCTACCCCTACATCGGCCTCAACGCCGTCGCGGGCAAGAAGCCCGAGGAGTACGGCATCGAGCCGGTGCGCTACGACGACATGATCCCGGGCTGCTACGACCCCAAAGCGCGGGTGGCCGACATGGACATCGACGGCGTGCAGGCGATGACCTGCTTCCCGTCGTTCCCACGGTTCGCCGGCGCGGTGTTCGCCGAGGGTGAGGACAAGGAACTGGCCAAGTTGTGTTCGGCCGCGTGGAACGACTTTCACCTCGACGAGTGGGCAGCCACGGCGCCGGACCGCTTCATCCCGGTTGCGATGCTGCCGTTCTGGGACATCGAGGCCAGCGTGAAGGAAATCCACCGTGTCGCGGCCAAGGGCGCCAAGTGCGTGACGTTCCCCGACCTCCCCGACAGGCTCGGACTGCCGTCGGTGCACTCCGACCACTGGGATCCGCTGCTGTCAGCGCTGGAGGAAACCGGCCTGGTGCTGGCCCAGCACTTCGGGTCGGGTGGCTTCCCACCGCCGATTGCTCCCGATGCCCCGTTCGCGGTATTCATCACCCTGATGGGCACCATGTCGATGACTGCGCTGACCGACTGGCTATTCTCCAACACCCTCTACCGCCATCCCGACCTCAAGATCGGGCTGTCCGAAGGAGGAATTGGCTGGATTCCCTACATCCTGGAGCGCGCCGACAGCGTGTGGCGCAAGCACCGGTTCTACAACAACATCAACCAGGACCACCCGCCGTCATACCTGTGGAAGAAACACTTCCATGGCTGCTTCATCGAGGACGATTTCGGCGTGGAGATGCGCCACGCCGTAGGCGTCGACCAGATCACCTGGGAGTGCGACTACCCGCATTCGGATTCTTTCTGGCCACAAAGCCGCGATCGCGCAGCGCAAGCTCTGCAGAAGGTTCCCGACGACGAGGTGCATCGCATCGTGGAGTTGAATGCCCGCGAGTTCTACAACTTCCCGCGGGTGTCGTGACGGGAGACGGCGTGGAGCGCATCGAGCAACTGCCACAGTCGGACTGGACGGATCAGGACCTCCTCACCAAGGACGAGGCACGCGAGCGCCTCGTCGAGGAGATCGCTCGCACCCGTGCCCGGCTCGACAAAGTCGTTGCAGGTAGCGGCGATCCGGCCGAGATCGCACTGCTGGAACGCCGGCTCCACGCCATGGAATCAATCCACAACGAGTACAACGACTATCTGGACGGGAAGTGATTGCAACCCGACCGGGGCCAAGGAGTAAATGTGTCGGCTTCCGCTGACGTGGTCGAGGACATCGACGCGGTGCGTGCCCGGATCCGCGAGTTCCTCGACAATGCCCCCAAGCCGACGGGCCTGCGGAACTACGGCCCCACTCCGACTGCGGGCGACGTCGAGGCGGGCCAGCAGTGGCACCGCTATCTCGCCGATCACGGCTACACCTGCCTGCACTGGCCGCTCGAATTCGGCGGCGCTGCAGCCTCTGTGGCATACCAGGCCGTCTTCGCCGAAGAATGTGCCCGGGCCGGCCTGCCCCGGCAACTGAACATCACCGGGGCGGATCTGGTCGGCCCAGTGTTGATCAAGTTCGGCAGCCAGGACCAGAAGGACCGCTACCTGGACGGCATCCGGCTCGGCGACGACGTCTGGACGCAGCTGTTCTCCGAACCGGGCGCAGGCTCGGACCTGGCCGGCGTCCGCACCCGAGCCGCGCGGACCGACAACGGCTGGCGGATCGACGGTCAGAAGGTGTGGAGTTCGGCGGCGGCATCGGCCGACTACGGGCTGCTACTCGCCCGCACGGGCCCTGACAAACACCGCGGCCTATCGATGTTCGTTGTGCCGATGGGCATTCCGGGAGTCACGGTTCGCCCGCTCACCCAGATGGACGGTGAAAGCAAGTTCAACGAGGTCTTCCTCGACGGCGTCGAACTGAGCGAAGGCGCACTGATCGGTGAGGTCGGCCAGGGCTGGGCGGTGGCAATGGTCACCCTCGGCCGCGAGCGTCTGACGCTGGGCACGCAGGCCGTGGCAATGTTTCAGCTGCACGAACAGATGGTCCAGGCGGCCCGTCAACGCGGTTTGCTCGACCAAACACTCTCCCGGTCGATGACGCGGTTGTGGGCTCGGATGTGGCTGCTGCGATTCACCTGGCAGCGCGCAATCGACTCCGGCGACCTGACGTCACCGGCCTTCTCGGTGCTCAAGCTGATGACCTCGGAGACTGACCGGGACCTCGGCGACATGGCCACCGAGGTCCTGGGCACCGACGCATGTACCGACCCGACGGGCTCAGGTGACGCCTCGAACCTGGTGCACCACATGCTGGTCGGGCGGGCGCAGACAATCCTCGGCGGCACCAGCGAGATTCAGCGCAACATCCTGGGTGAGCGGGTGCTGGGGCTCCCGAAGGAACCCCCACGGTGACACAGCATCTCACCGCAGCCGTCGTCACGGCCGCGCTGCGTGCGATGCTGCGTCCCGGGATGACGCTGGCTCTCGGCGACGGGGTCGGTGCGCTGAATTGCCTTGATGACGGCACATCGATCGGCACGGCCGTGAGCGCGGCAGCCCGCGAGGTGGGTTCGGTACGACTCGTGCTGGGCTGGCTGCCCGCCGCGGTGGACGGCATCGAAGTAGACGCGTTCGCCGATGTGGTGGCATTGATGCCGGGCTGGGGTGTGCGCGAGGTGCTACGCAGTCCGTCGGCGCAGTTCCTGCCGACCCGGCTCGCTGCGATACCCGCGCTGTTGACCGATGTGCTGCGCCCCGACGTGTTGCTCACTCGCCTCGTGCAACGCGACGGCGCGCTCCAGTTCGGCACCGAGGTGTCCTGGCAACGCACGGTGATCGCAAGCGGTGCAAGCGTACTCGGTATTGTCGACACGTCCGCCCCCGCCGCCGACGCTGAACGCACCGTCGATGTTACCGCGGTAGAAGTGCTGGGCACGGTCGGCGGCGGCGTGACCCGCCTTCCCGAGCGAAAACCTGAACCGATCCACGAGGTGCTCGCCGACGCGGTATTGCGGTTTGTCCCCGAAGGTGCGCGCCTGCAATATGGTCCAGGCCAGTTGGGGACGGCGCTGCTGCAACGGGCGCAGGTACCACTGCAGATCGACACCGGTCTGCTCACCGACGCCGTCGTCGACCTCGACCGGCACGGTCTACTGGTCGGCACCCCGTCGGCGACATACCTGCTCGGCAGTGACGTGCTCTACGACTGGGCCGACGGCCGCCGAATCTTGCGGGGAATCGACCACACCCACGACCTGAGCCGGCTTTCCCGCGGCGCACCGTTGATCGCCGTGAACACCGCCATCGAGATCGACCCGTACGGGCAGATAAACGTGGAAGGTGCGGGTGAGAAGGTGTTCGGCGGGATCGGTGGCCACCCTGACTACTGCGCAGCCGCAAGAATGAGTTGTGGCGGACTGTCGATCATCGCCGTGCCCGCCAAAACCAATGGGCGCTCACCACTTGTCGAACGGCTCAGCCGGCCCGTTTCCACGCCGGCCCACGATGTCGATCTCATTGTCACCGAGTCCGGGTACGTCGACCTGCGCGCGGCGGCCTGGTCGCAGCGCCGCACGCTCATCGCCGGACTCTTCGCCTGAAGAAAGGGAATTTCCATGACCACACTCGAGGGTCAGGTCGTCCTCGTCACCGGGGGCGGGCGCGGCATCGGACGGGCGCATTGCCTGGAGCTCGCCGCACGCGGTGCAGCCGTTGTGGTGAACGATCCGGGCGTGAGCCGCGACGGCACGACAGGCGGTGATGCGTCAGGTCCAGCGGCCGAAGTCGTCGCCGAGATCGAGGCGGCCGGCGGTAAGGCCGTGGCCCACAAGGGATCAGTGTCGTCATGGGACGACGTCGACGACATGATCTCGACGGCCGTCGACAGCTTCGGCACGTTGACCGGTGTTGTCAACAACGCGGGGATCGTGCGCGATGGCATGGTCGCGACCGTGTCGGAATCCGATTGGGACGCGGTGGTCGCCGTGCACCTCAAGGGTACGTTCGCGGTGACCCGGCACGCGTGCGAGTACTGGCGCGCCCAATCGAAGGCCGGCAACCCGATCGACGCGCACATCGTCAACACCGTCTCGGGCGCGGGTTTGTGGGGCAACATCGGTCAGAGCGCATACGGTGCCGCCAAAGCGGCGATCGCCAATCTGACTGTCGTCACGGCGATGGAAGCCCGTCGTTATGGCGTCGCAGTGAACGCAATTTCACCGCTGGCGGTAACCCGGATCAGCGCGGACTTCTTCGGAAGTGACCAGGCTGCCGACCCAGCGTTGGACCCCGCCCGCAGTTCGGCGGTGGTGGCGTGGCTGCAGTCGCGCGAGTCGTCTTGGCTCACGGGCCAGATCTTGCGGGTGAACGGGCACCAGCTCAGCCGGATCGAGGGATTCACTGAAGCATCCGGCAGCTATTCCGCCAAAGATGGTGTGTCACTGGAGTTCTCTGAGATCGGCCAAGCCGTCAGCTGGCTGTACGGCACATCACCGCGGGGGTTGGCCGGTCCACTACCTGCGCGGTAGCAGACCTCACACCGTGACCGCGATACTCTGCGTGAGTGCCACGGCTGAGGTCACCGGCAGTCGGAACGGGCTGGCGCCTCCGGCGAAATCGAATTGGATCGGGCATGGCGGTAGCGGGCGGTGACCGACAGGAACCTGCGTTGCAGTTGCGGAGGCGACGGTTGGATACGCATACTCGTCCGGAACTGTGCGACAAGCTCCCGAAGCGAGGATTCGGCGTCATGGCCAACATAGCCTTCGAGCCACGCCACGCACTTCTCGATGACGTCATCAGGTACTGACAACCGCAATCGCACCACCGCTGCCATCAGATACCCGGTGGGTAAAAGTGTTTCACCGCTGCCGATACTGACGTAGAGCTCGGCCCGCTCTGCGCGGCCTAGGTGCGGTCCAACGAGCTCCGCCAGTTCCCAGGCCACCGCGTTGGCTTCCGTCATGTCTTGCTCGTCAATCTCTACGTTGCAGACCGCGTGGCTAGCGGCCGAAGTGGGCCAGCGGTCGCTCGACGAACTCGAACACCACGCCGTCTGGCGACCGAAGAAACGCGATGTGCAACCCATCGATCTTCGTTCCCGGCAGCGGGCACCACACCGGATCACCCATGCGCTCAACCGAATCGGGTATCGATGCCAGCGCATCGCGGACGTTCTCCACCCGCAGCGCGCAGCGGTACAGCCCTTGGCGGTTGCCGCCCCACGGCACCTTCTGCGGCTTGGTCGCGGGGTGCTGCACCACGACGAGAGTGAACTGATGACCATCCTCGGCAAGCGCGTAACTGGAGACCACACAGTCCATCGCGCCGGTTCCGCGAGGAGCCAGTTGGGCACCTGTCACCGGCACCGTCTTCGGCGCATCCACCTCCTCAAACCCGATCGCAGTGAGGAACTCGCCGGTGGCTGCCGCGTCGATCGCCGAGATCCTGATTCCGTTGAACAATCCACCCTTCGACGCATCGTCGCCGACAGGCAGTTCGGTCAACTCGATCACGACGCCGTCGGGATCGATCGCGAGCACCGCCGTACCGTCACCGAGCAAGCCCTCAACCGGCTCCCCCACCGTCAACCCGGCTTCACGTAGCGCCGAGGCCACGCCATCGAGGTCCGCAACACCGAATTGCGCGGCACGAATCCCGGGCCGGACCGGATCGTTGTTGAAGTCCCGACCCAGCGCCGGTGAGAAGTACTCGATGGCCTCCAACGCGCAGCCGCCGCGCCCACCTCGCGCGTCATAGAGAAACGAGGTGGCACAGAAGGTTTCACCGTCCAGACCGAGAATCGTGCCGTCGGTGGCAACCTTGGGATCGGTACGCATCCGCGCGTTCAGACCGAGTATCTCGCCGTAGACCCGCTCGGTGGTGTCCAACGATGCACAGTTCAGGTTGACGTGCAGGAAACGGCGGGCCAGAACGTCGACCGCCACTAAAGGACCACCGAGTTGATCTTGAAGTCGATGATCTCGTCCTCGTCGAACCCGAGTTCGGCCAGCAATGCATCGGTGTGCTCCCCGTGTCCGGGTGCACAGGTCAGATTCAGTGGTACCTCGTCGAACTGCACCGGGCTGGCGGCCAACGCGAACTCGTTGCCCTGCGCGTCGGTGGTGCGTGGCAGATACCCGTTGGCGATGGCCTGCGGATCGCTGTGCACCTCGTGAGCGGTGTGCATGACATCCCAGACACCGTCGAACCCCGCAAAAGCCTTCTCCCAGTGGGCCAGGTCCTCGGATTCGAAGCTGCGTCGCAACTCCGCGATGCACTCGACCCGGTTTCCGAAGCGCGCGGCCGCGTTGGCGAACCGCTCATCGGCTATCAGGTCGACCCTGCCGAGCCGAGTGCAGAAGTCGGACCAGAAGCGGTCCGACTGCAGCAGCACGAAGGCGATGAACCTGTCATCGCGGGTCTTGTAGATACTGGCCACCGGGTTGGGCATCTCGTCCAGGTTGAACTTTGGGATGTCCTGACCGGTGACGCCCGCCCCGACGATGTCCGGTCCGAGCTGCCAGATCGCGGCATTGAGCAGCGACACGTCGACCACCGACGGTTCACCGGTGCGCTCACGTTTCAGCAGTGCCGCGGCGATACCGCCGGCAATCGCCAACCCACCATAGGAATCCCCGAAAGCCGGCCGCTGGATCGGTGGGTATGAGCCGGTACCGTCGGAGTAGGCATCGGCGATGCCACCACGCGCCCAGTACGCCGCGAGATCAAAGCCGCCCTGCGAGGCCAGGTCACCACGGATGCCGTAACCGTGCCCGCGGGCGTAGATGATCTTGGGGTTGCGCGCCCGGACCTGGTCGACGTCAATGCCCATGCGCTGCCGCGAATCCGGCAGCAGATTCGTGACGAATACATCGGCAGTCTCGATCAGCTTCATCAACAGCTCCAGACCCTCGGGGGTCGAGGTGTCCAGGCCGATGCTGCGCTTACCGCGATTGGGCTGTTCGACGAAGTGGTTCACGCCCCCAGCGCCGGTGACGATTCCGGAGCTGATCAAGCCGCGCTGCGGGTCTCCGGTCTCAGGATGCTCGACCTTGATGACGTCGGCCCCCCAGTCGGCTAGTACCGCGCCGGCGGCCGGGACGAACGTCCATGCCGCCAACTCGACGACACGGATTCCGTTGAGAATGTCTGTCATTGTCTCTCTCGCTTCGCATCAGGGAATGGTGGTCAGTGGGATCGAATCCCGAATTGGATATCGTCGATTCCCCGAAACGGCGTGAAATCGGGCTTTCCGTACCAGGATGGTCGTGCGCGGTGGCCGGGCTCGGGGCGGGCCCAGTCGACCCAGGGGCCCCAGTCGTCGCGGCTGAGTTTGTCCTCGAGGGTCTGCGGGAAGTCGCGCTCGGCTTCGGCGTAGCGGCGCGCGAAATCCTTCATCTCACCCATGAGCCAAATGTCCTCCTCGCGACTCCACTTGCCCGCGCCGGCGTAGTCGACGACCTGAAAGGAGGGAAAGTCGATGGGCGGCGCTCCGGGCTCGGGGTTATCGGCCCGGTTGAGGCACTCGTACACCACTCGATCACCGTCGATGACATACCACTTCAGGACGGTGTACACCATGGGCGAAGCACCCATGGTGCCTTCGAGGTACGGCGCAATCTCGTTGGGGCCGATGAAGGTTCCGTAGAAGTGGTCGAAGTACGGGGCATCATCAGTGAACAGGTTGGCCCACCCGACCCAGTCCTCCAGCACCGGACCGGTGAGATAGTAGTGACGAAACTCCCGCTCGACCTCTGCACGATCTGCCATGGCTACGGTGCTCCTCCGTCTGCATAGATGGTCTGGCCGGTCACGAATCCGCACCGATCCGATAAGAGGAACGCGATGAGCGCGCCGATCTCATCGGGTTGGCCGGGCCGGGCCAGCGCCGCGTCGAATCCGAAGTCTTCGACTAGGGCCCGCTCCAGAGCCTCGTCGTACGGGTAGCCCTTGTTCTCCGCGATGTATCCGCGAATAGCGTGCAACGCATCGGTTTCCACCGCTCCGGGTGCAATGGAGTTGGCCCGGACACCGTCCTTACCGTAGGTACGCGCGATTCCGCGGGTGAATGTAGCGACAGCGGCCTTCAGACTGGCGTATGGCAGCCGGGGCTCATGCGGCGCGCGCGACGAATACGCGGATGTGGTGACGACCGCCCCTCTCGTCTTGACCAGATGCGGTATTGCCGCCTGGACGCTCCGCGTCGTCGCGAGCAGCACATCGCGGAAGGCCGCATCCCATGCGTCGTCGGAGGAATCGATGGCCATCATTCCCGCGGTACCCATCGTGACCGCGATGCCATCAAGGCGACCCAACAGTTTCACCGCCTCGGTCACGGCATCGACAGCCACGCCCGGCTGACTGAGATCGGCCGTCACGCTGTACACCGCCGACGCTCCGGCCTCGGTGACAGCGTCAATGGCCGATTTGGCCCGCACTTCATCCCGACCGATCACTGCGACGGCAGCCCCGTCGGCCGCCAATACCTTGGCTCCAGCCAAACCCATACCCGCGGTACCACCGACGATGACATATGCCTTGTCCCGGACGTTCAGATCCACCGACAGTCACCCTTCAGTTTATGAACATAACTGTCAGAATAGTATCGCACTATCTCCCCACAAAACAGAGAAGTGGACTGGCCAAGAATAAGATTCAGAGCAGTACATCTCAGTACACAGTTGCCAGAAATTCAGCTCAGCGGGTATCCGATGGTCTTGGTCTGCAGATGCTGCTCGAAGCCCTCGATGCCGTTCTGCCTGCCGATACCGCTCATCTTGTATCCGCCGAACGGCGCATCGGCGCCGTAGTACATGCCGCTGTTGATCATCAGCGAGCCGGTCCGGATGCGACGAGCGACGGCCATGGCGCGCTCGTTGGAGCCCATGATCCCGCCAGCCAGACCATATTTCGAGTTGTTCGCCATCTCGACGGCACCGTCGTCGCCGCCGTCGTACGGGGTGATCGACAGCACCGGGCCAAAGACCTCCTCCTGGAAGATGGTGTGATCCGGTGCGACGTCGGCGACAACCGTCGGCGCCACGAAGAAGCCACGAGCCAAGCCCTCGGGCACACCGCCGCCGACGGTGACCCGCCCCCCTTCGGCCTTCGCAATCTCGACGTAGTTCAGGACCCTGTCGCGCTGCTTCGCCGACACCAGCGGACCGCAGAAGGTGTTCGGGTCGGCCGGGTCACCTACGGCAAGAGCGCCGAATGTCGCGGTCGCAACCTCGACGGCCTGGTCATAGTGACTGCGCGGCACCAGCATTCGAGTTGCCAGCGCACAGCCCTGCCCGGAATGCATCAGCGCGCCGATACAACCCGGCAGCGCCATATTCAAGTCGGCGTCGTCAAGTATGAGATAGGCCGATTTGCCGCCGAGCTCGAGCATGTTGCGCTTCATGGTGTCCCCGGACAGCCGCTGGATCAGCTGGCCGACCGCCGTCGAACCGGTGAAGGAAATCATGTCAACCCGCGGATCGGTAACCAAGCGCTGGGCAATGCCATTGTCCGACGTCGTCACGATGTTGACGACTCCGGCTGGAATGTCGGTCTTTTCGGCGATGATCCGACCCCAGCGCAGCGCGCTCCACGGGGTCTCGATCGCCGGCTTCAGCACCATGGTGTTACCAGTGGCCAGGACCTGGCCGATCTTGTTACTGATGATCTCGAACGGGAAGTTCCACGGCGTGATGGCCCCGACCACACCCATGGGCTCCTTCACCACGACCCGGTTATAAGGCACGCCCATCTTGGCATCCTGGGCGAGCATCCTTTCCCACTGGAAGGAGGAGATCAGCTCTGCGGGGTACCGGATGGCATCAGCCAGCGGCCATTCCAGCTGCGCGATATAGGTCATCCCCACCGTCGCACCGACCTCGGCGATCAGCTCGGCGCGGATATCTTCCTTTTCCTCCTGCAGCGCCTCGTGTAACTGGATCAGGCAACGCTGACGCAACGCCCGGTTGGTCGACCAGTCGGTGGTGTCGAAGGCGTGACGGGCAGCGGCGATCGCCTCGTCCATATCCTCAGCACCCGCATCGGCAGTGACACCGAGCACCTCCTCGGTCGCGGGATTGAGGTTGTCGGCTGTCTGACCAGTCGCCGCCTCACGCAGTTCACCGTTGATCAGCAGTCGAGCCTCGGGGTTGAAGTTGCAGTTGACGGTGGCGGCGGCGGTCGGTGAAGCCGTCATTGGCAGTCCCTCTCCAAGAAGTGTTGGCTTGCGCTATTGTAGCCCTTTATAGATAACTGTTTAGCGGATTCGGCTTTCTCGACGGATCCTCGACCCAACGAAGGGGGATCCGGTTGACCGCCCCTGCCGACAGCGCCGTGACCGGCCGCCGTCACGACGAGTATGTCGCCCAAATCGCCGTGTTTCGCCAGGACTTCCGGCGCTACCTGCGTGAGCTGGACGTGGCCGATCAATGGCGCTCGGCCGCCTTCACCAGCGCCGAGGACGGCCTGGCCCACGATGCCACCGTAATGGCCCGGTTGTACTCCGACGGCTGGAACCGGTACGGATGGCCTGAGTCCGCAGGAGGGCTGGGCGGCAACGAAATTCACCGCGCGGTCTACTACGAGGAACTCGGCTACGCGATGCTGCCGATCCCGGCCCAGCATTGGACGTTGGAGACGCTCGGCCCGGCCCTGCTGAAATTCGCACCCCACCTGGGCGCCCAGTATCTGCCCGGTTACCTCAGTGGTGCCGAATGGTGGGGGCAGAGTTTCTCCGAGCCGGAGTCCGGCAGCGACCTGGCCACGCTGCGTACCCGCGCGGTCTACGACGGTGCCGGCGGATTCGTCCTCAACGGCCAGAAGATCTGGACCAGTCAAGGGCCGACGGCGACGCGCTTGTTGGCGCTGGTCCGCACCGGTGCGCCCGAGAGCCGCCACCGCGGACTGACCATGATGATGGTAGACGCTGATGCACCGGGTGTCACCATCCGGCCGATCGCGCTGGCCAGCGGACGCCGGGAACTGGCCGAGGTGTTCTTCGACGATGTACGCGTCGACCGCGAGCGAGTGGTCGGCGACATCGACGGTGGCTGGGCCGTGGCGATGCACCTGATGCAGTACGAACGCGGAATGTACGGCTACGCCGTGCTGAACAAGGTGCTCACCGAATTGAGCCGTCTGCGGGAGGACATGGTCACCGCGGGTTCGACCGCCGCACAACGTCAGCGCTTCGCCCGGGTGTACGTCGACGTCGCGGCCGCTCAGGCCCGCACCGCCACCACCGTGCGTCGGCTCGCCGCGGGTGAGGCGGTCGGCGCCGACAGCAGTATCGACAAGTTGTTGTTCGGCCGCGCCGAAAGAGACGTCAACGATCTCGTCCTCGAGATCACCAGGGATCACCTGATAGCCGGGGTCGGGGCCGGCGGGGCCGTGCTGAACACCGCGCGTGCCGAGTGGTGGTATTCGCGCGCCGCCACGGTGATGGGCGGTACCGCTGAAGTGCAGCGCGGCATCATCGCCGACCACCTCCTCGGCCTCCCGAAGGAGAGGGGCAAATGACCGACGAATCGTGGCCGATGGTCGAGGAGGCGGTATTCCGGCTCTTCGACGAGCTGGCCGGCAAGGGCACCCCCGAGCATGTGACGATCGGCCCGCGGCTCGCCGACCTGGGCTGGTCGGACATCGAGGCCGAGTATCCGGTCGAGGCCTGCGAACTACTGTTCCGCGCCCAGGGCCGCTCGCTGGCACTCACCGACTGCCTGGACCGCGTCATGTTGGCGGAATTGGCCGGACTGCTCGACGGACCTGCCGACCGTGTCCTGCTGCCCGACCTGACGCCTGGGCACCTCCCTGGCTCCGATGAACACCACATCTCGGGTATCGCACTCGGCCCGCTGGAGGGCCGGTTGGTAGTCCCTGTACCAGGACCGATGGGTTCGGTGTCGATCTGCGTGGTCGACGCCTCTGGATTACACGGCGAACGCCTGGACACCTTCGATGCATCGGTCTGCTGGACACAGGTAACCGGTCCACTGGACACTCCCCTCGTCGAGGCGTCCACCGAGTGGAACCAGGCGATCGCCGCAGCACAGCGGGCTTTGGCCACCGAACTGGTAGCGCTGGCCGAGCAGGCGTTGCGGATCGCCGTCGAGCACGTCAGCGTGCGTGTGCAGTTCGGCGGACCGATCGGATCGTTCCAGTCGCCCCGGCACGCGCTCGCGGATGCGTCGGCGGCGCTGGCCGGCGCGCGGGCTCTTCTCGGCGAGTCGTGGCGCTACGGCGGCCAGCTGTCGGCTATCACCACCAAGTCCGCAGCCGGGCGGGCGCACCGCGCGGTCAGCGACGTAGCACTGCAGGTGTGCGGCGCGATCGGCCTGACCGCCGAACACGATCTGCACCGCTACGTCACCCGCGGATTCCAGCTGGATGCGCTGTGCGGTTCGCACGATCAACTGGAGTCGCTCCTCGGCGAGCGGCTCTTCGAAACCTACACCCCGGGCCAGGCACTCCCCGCGGTCGTCACGTGGGCTGAGTAGAGGGATTTTTATGCGCCGCAACATCTTTGATGAGATCCACGACGACTTCCGAGCCACCGCCCGGGAATTCTTCGAGCGCGAATGTGTGCCGAACGTCGAGAAATGGGAGAAGGACGGCAAGGTCAGCCGTGAAGCGTGGCTCGCGGCGGGCGAACACGGCCTGATCGGCTGGGAGTTCGACGAGAAGTACGGAGGACTGGGTGTCAAGGACTTCCGGTTCAACCAGATCATCTCCGAGGAGATGTTCGGTACCGGATCGGTCGGTATCGGTCTGGGCGTGCAGAACGACATACTGATGCCGTACCTCAACCACCTCACCACCGAGGAACAGAAACAGCGCTGGCTGCCCGGCTTCGTCAAGGGCGAACTGATCGGCTCGATCGCGATGTCCGAGCCTGCGGCCGGATCGGATCTGGCAGGCATCAAGACGACCGCCCGCGACGAAGGCGACCATTGGGTGGTCAACGGCCAGAAGACCTTCATCAGCAACGGCCTGCTCTCCAAACTCGTGCTGACCGCAGTGAAGACCGACCCCTCGGCGCGGCACAAGGGCATCAGCCTGCTGATGATCGAGGACGGCATGGAGGGGTTCACCCGGGGTCGCAAACTCGACAAGATCGGCCAATACTCCGCCGACACCGCCGAACTGTTCTTCGAGGACGTCAAGGTGCCCAAAGAGAACCTGGTCGGCGAACTCAACCGCGGCTTCTACCATCTGGTGTCCAACCTGCCCAGCGAGCGTGTCGGCGTGGCCTGTTACGCCCTGCCCGCCGCCCGCCGCGCACTCGATCTGACCAAGGCCTACGCGCTGGAACGAACCGCATTCGGCCAGCCGATCGGCAAGTTCCAGGTCAACCGGCACTTCCTGGCCGAGATGCAGACCAAACTCGACGCCGCTCAGACCTACCTCGATCAGTGCGTGCTGTCCGTCAACGACGGCACCCTGACCGACCAGGACGCTGCAGGCCTGAAGTGGTGGACCTCCGAGGTCCAGTGGGAGATCATCGACCGCTGCCTACAGCTGTACGGCGGATACGGCTACATCAATGAGTACGAGGTTGCCAGACTCTGGCGCGATTCACGGGTACAGCGGCTGTACGCCGGCACTACCGAGATCATGAAAGACCTCATGGGTCGGGCGATGGGTTACTGACAGATGACTTTAGTCACTGGCGGGGCGCCAATACCCAGATCGAACCAGGGATTCGGTTAACCTGCAATACAGTTAATGATTTTGTAGATTGCACAAGCGGTGGAGGTTGTCATGGAGGTCACCAGTCTTCGGGAGCCGAAGATGGCGGATCGGGTGGCCACGGTGCTGCGCCGGATGTTCATCCGGGGTGAGATCACCGAAGGCACCATGCTGCCCCCGGAATCCGAACTGATGGAGCGCTTCGGGGTATCGAGGCCAACCCTGCGAGAAGCGTTCCGTGTGCTGGAGTCCGAG
Organism: Mycolicibacterium arcueilense; assembly: GCF_058536225.1. Classification (NCBI taxonomy): domain Bacteria; kingdom Bacillati; phylum Actinomycetota; class Actinomycetes; order Mycobacteriales; family Mycobacteriaceae; genus Mycobacterium; species Mycolicibacterium arcueilense. The sequence continues at coordinate 391,181 of NZ_JBZTYL010000007.1, read as the reverse complement.
TCGCTGATCCAAGTTCAACGCGGAGTGCGGGGCGGCGCCCGCGTCACCCGTCCCCAGCGCGAGACACTCGCACGCTACGCCGGTCTGATCCTCGAGTACGAAAGCGTCACCGTCAAGGATGTTTACGAGGCCCGCGTGACCCTGGAGGTTCCGATGGTCGAGCAGTTGGCCAAGGACCGGGATCCAAAGGTGATCGCAGAACTGGAGCAGATCGTCGAGCGTGAATCGCAGCTGACACCCGGCAACGAGGCCGTCGACCAGCTCACCGACTTCCACGCCGCGATTTCTCGCCTGTCCGGAAACGCCACGCTGCAGATCGTCAGTGACATGCTGCACCACATCATCGAGAAGGCCAACCGCTCATTGCAGCCCACCAGGGGTGACCGCGCCGAGCAGGCGGTCCGCCGGTCGGCCAAGACACATCGGATGGTGCTGGACATGATCAAGGCCGGTGATGCGGAAAAGGCCGGCGCACTCTGGAAGAAGCATCTTCAGAAGGCAGAGGAGTTCGTCCTGTCCGGATCTGAATTGTCCACTGTCGTCGACCTTCTCGAATGACGGGTGTCGACGACCGGGTAATCGAGTATGACCTGGAGACGCCGGATTCAATTCAGGTTCGGTTCGGGATCGAGTACCTCGAATCGCGACCGGACGAAGGTACCGCCGTGTACTCGATGCCGATGGAGCGCTTCTGCAATCCGGTCACCGGCGCGCCGACCATCGGACCGTTGGCCATCCTCATCGATGCGGCGGGCGGGATCGTCAACCACTACCGCAGGCCGGTAGAGCAATGGACGGTGTCCTCCGAGCTGTCGGTGGAACTCAGCACCGATGACACCAGGCATCTCAACGGCCCCGTCATCGCGAGCGCACGCACGCTGGGTCCAATAGGAGCGACTTCGCTGTCGATCTGCACCCTGACCTATCGGGGTGCCGTGATCGGCGGTGGAACGGTGCGGTCGTTTTTCATCCCAGCCGATGGTGTCCTCACCAAGCGACCACCGGAAACATTGCGGCGGACAGCGCAGACCACCCTGGCGGATCTGATGGCGGTAGCGCCTCGCCGCGACACCGACGGCGTGGTACTGGCCCAGCGCCCAGATCCCAACCTCAACAATGACATCGGCATCGTGCACGGCGGTGTGGCTTCCACCGGTCTCGAACTCGCCGCGTCAGCGGCGATCAACGGGACCGACGACGCGCTGCGGACGGGCTCGTTACGGGTGAACTTCCTGCGGCCGTTCTTCGCCGGTGCGGACTCCCGCTACGTGGGTACCTCGCTGCGGGTGGGCCGCAACACTGGCGTCGGCGACGCGCAGGCCATCGGTGACGACGGCAAAGTGGCGATCACCGCGCGGGTGACCGCCTATCGCTGACCTGCGATTTTGGGGCGCAGGACAAAAGCCTGCGCCCCAAAATCGTTACTTCTTGGCGCGGGCCCGGAACGCCGCGACGCGTTCCTTGAACTCCGGGGTTGAGAATGATGTCAGTTCTTCGGCGAGCGCGTACTCCAGCACACCGTGCGCAGCGCGGGACAGATGCATATTGAGCGCCACCTTCGACGATCGCAGAGCCTGTGGCGGCAGCGCGGCCAACCGCTCACCCAGCGCAAGTGCCTCGTCGAGTACCGCATCGTCGCCGACCACCTTGGTGACCAGGTTGAGTTTCTCGGCGATCGGGGCGGTGATGCGATCCCCCAGCAGCACATACTCTTTGGCTTTCATCATGCCGATCAGTAGGGGCAGCATCGCCGCACCGCCGTCACCGGCGGTCAGCCCGACCGCGACATGCGGGTCGGCCAGGTAGCTGTTCTCCCCCATCACCAGCAAATCGGACAGCAGGGCGATTGAGCACCCGAGTCCCACCGCGGGCCCGTTGACCGCGGATACCAGCGGTTTGGGGAAGTTGATCACCTCGAGAAAGACCGTGCGCGCTTCATGGATCTGGAATGCCCGCGCCGCCTCATCCTCGATCAGACGACCGAACATCACCATGTCACCACCGGCCGAGAAGGCCTTGCCAACCCCGGTGGTGACGACGGCCTTCACATCGTCGTCGGCGTCCAGCACCTTCCAGATGGTGGCGAACGCGTGGTGCACCTCCTCGGTGACCGCGTTCAACGCTTCGGGACGGTTGATGCTCACCACGTGCACGTTGCCGCGCTTTTCCACCAGCAGCCACGGGGCGAACTGCTCGTAGCCGGCCAGGGTCGCGATCTCGGATGTCGTCATGTGATGTCCCGTCAGTTCTTCTTGTTGGAAAGGATGGTGACCGCGGAGACCGCGGTCGGGCCGCCGATGTTGTGGGCCAACGCGACTCGCGCACCGTCAACCTGATTCTCGGCCTCACCACGCAGCTGGTTGAACAGTTCGTAGCATTGCGCGACACCGGTTGCGCCTGGCGGGTGGCCCTTAGCCTTCAGTCCCCCGCTCGGATTGATCGGGATCGATCCGCCAACGTAGTGCTCGCGGCCCTCGACCAGCTTGTAGGCCTCGAATCGCTCGGCGAACCCTAGATCCTCGTAACTGATCAGCTCGACCCCGGTGAAGCAGTCATGGACCTCGGCGACGTCGATATCACGCGGAGTCACGCCGGCCATCGCCATCGCCGCTTTCGCCGCCCGTACTGTCGGCGGGAAACTCGTCATATCGCCCTTGTGCTGGTGCATCACCCGGTCCATACCCAAACCGACACCACGCACCCAGACCGGCCGGTCGGTGTAGCGATCCACGACCTCCTCGGCGGCAAGGATTACGGCAGCCGCGCCGTCGCTCTGAGGGGTGCAGTCATACAGCCCGAAGGGTTCCACTACGATCGGCGCAGCCAAGGCCTGCTCGACGGTGATCTCGTAACGCAGTTGGGCTTTCGGGTTCTTCAGCGCGTGGAAGTGGTTCTTGACCGCCACCATCGCCATGTGTTCCTTGGTTGCCGGCGACTCGTGCAGGTAGCGGACGACGTGCAGCGCGAAGTTCGCGGGTGCAACAAGCCCCAGCGGATAGTCCCAGGCGTTATCGCGGGTCATCGCCGCCCAATCCCAGAACGTAGTGCTCGACGAGGTCTCACGTACCTTGTCCGCACCGACCACGAGCACCACGTCGTAGAGCCCTGAAGCGATAGCCAAGGCCCCGTTGCGGATCGCGTCATTACCGGTGGCGCAGGCATTTTCGACGCGGGTGACCGGGATGTCGGTGAGGTCCAGGGTGTCGGCCAGGATGCCCGACGGGAAGCCGTCGGTGGTGGACAGCTCGCCGAACCAGGCGGCCTGGATGTCTGATTTCTTGATGCCCTTGTCGACGTGGGCGACTGCCTCGGCGTACGCCATCGGGATCAGGTCTTTGATGCCGAGGTCGAAATGCTCGGCGAACGGGGTCATCCCCGCGCCGATGATCGCGACATTCCTCATGCGTGGGCTCCTTCCGTACTTGTGGGCCAAAACGCATAGCCATAGTCGGGAACGCCGGCGCGGTCGGCGATCTTGCGAAGAACCACCGATCCCGCCTGACCGATGGCAGCCTCACCCGCGGGGACGCCGGTGACCTTCATCAGCACCCGGACGGAACTGCCGTCGAGTTGGACGACGGCGATCGAATACGGGCTGGGCAGGTCCGGCACCGGGATCCGAATGGTGGTCTGGGTGTAGACGGTCCCCGTACGCGGCAATGGTTCCAACCGGTAGTCGGTGACCAAGCCACCGTCGTCGCTAACCCGGGCGCGCGGCGGGAACTGCGGAGCCACGTCGATGCCGGGCTGCTCGTCGAATACTGCCGCTTCCCACCGCAGTTTAGGTTCGAACGCGCGCGCATAGGCAGGCAGCGAGATCGGGATGCCGTTGCCTTCGGCGGTACGGAATGTGGGCAGCTCCCGCGACGGGGCCTCGTCACGTGTGATCGTCGGGGCTTTGGCTGACGTGATGACTTCGGCCGCCGTCACGCTGGACTGCTCGACCGCCAGCAACAGACCGCTCGTCTGACCTTTCTCGATGAGATTGGCCAGTGCGCGGATGACTCCGGAGGCCGACGAGATCGGGTCTTCGATCGCACCCCTGGCATCGACGTCGCCGCCGAGCTCTCTGGCCTTCACGCCGACGACGGCCGCAACCCTCCGGGAGTTGTCCAGCCTCAATCGCGCAACGGTCGACTTGACCCCGACCTCACGATCCAACCGCGGGTCCCCGTAGTGATGACGCGTGCCGTCCTCACCCCGGGTGGTGGTCGGCAGGCTGCGGATCTGCCGGGCGACCGGCGCCAGGGTGGCGCCTTCGGCGCCGGTCAGGACCGCGGCCGCCCCGGCTACCGATGCATCGTCCGCGGCGATGACCAGGGTGCCCTCGATCGCCCCGAGGAGTTGGTCGAGCACGGCTGGTGCACCGCCGAGCACTTCGCTGACCGGCACATCGGCGGCCAGCGACAGCCCTGCCAGCAGGACACCACCGTTACCCCCTTCCAACAGCGGAAAGTCGCGTGACACCAGCACCACCCGGCGTGCGGTGGCATCGAGGTCGGCGGCACGACCGGCGGCGACCGCCATGGTCAGCGCGTCCTCGTCGGGCCCTTTCACGCGGCGTTCGCGCACGGTCCATGGCGGCAGGTAGGTGCCGATCGCGGCGACCTGAGTCATAGCGCCTCACTTTGGTCGGTGGCCGCACTACAGCAGCCAACTAATGAGCTATATAGTTATAGCATTCAAGGGTACAGCCGAGCGACGGCGGAAGGACAACTGGACTGTGAGCATTCCTGCTCCTAACACTCTGAAGGATCGTGTCGTCGTGGTGACCGGCGCCAGCCGCGGTATCGGCGCTGCCATTGCGGTACGCGCGGCCCAGGACGGTGCGGCGGTGGCACTGCTGGCCAAGACCGAGACGCCCAGTCCGAAAATCGCGGGCACGCTGGCCGAGACCGCGGAGGCGGTGCAGCGCGCCGGCGGGCGGGCGCTTCCGGTGGCGTGCGATGTCCGTGATGCCGCCGCGGTGGCATCGGCCGTCGCGGCGGTCGCCGACGCGTTCGGCGGCATCGACGTCGTGATCAACAATGCCGGCGCGCTGGATCTGCGACCGACCGAGACTCTGCCCCCGAAGAACTTGCGCAGGCTGCTGGAAATCAATGTCGAAGGTCCCTTCGCGGTGGTTCAGGCAGCCCTGCCGCACCTGCGGAAATCGGCAAATGCTCACGTGGTCAACGTTTCTCCGCCGCTGAGCCTCGAACCCCGGTGGGTGGGCGCCCATGTCGGGCACACCGTCGGCAAGTACGCCGAAAGCTTGCTTACACTCGGCTGGGCCGACGAATTCGCCTCCGTGCCGATCGCGGTCAACTCGGTATGGCCGGCCACCACGATCGCCAGCACCGGAATGATGGTTGCGATGGGCGAAGCGGAGGTGCGCGCCCAGGCTCGGAGCCCGCAGATCATGGCCGACGCGGTGCACGCGCTGGTTACCCGTCCGGCCTCTACGTGCAGCGGACACTTCTACACCGACGAGGAGATCCTTCGCGACGAGGGCCGCGACGACCTGTCGGACTACCGACTGGCCGCCCACGAGCAGGACCTGACGCCCAACTTTTATCTGACGGCCGCCCGGTGAGTGCCGACGATGCGCCCGAGCTGGCCAAACTTCGTTCCGCCGTGCGCGATTTCCTGCGAGCCGACCACGCAGAGTTCGGCTGGCAGCCAGCCGTCGACTCGTGGCTGGGCGGCTGGGATGAAGGATTTTCAGCACGATTGGGCGCTGCCGGCTTCGTCGGCCTGACCATCCCGCGCCGCTACGGCGGTCATGAGCTCGGCCACCTGCACCGCTACGTGGTGGCCGAGGAACTGATCGCGGCGGGGGCACCGGTGGCAGCGCACTGGACCGCTGACCGCCAGGTTGCGCCGAGTTTGTTGACCTACGGCACCGAGGACCAGCGTCAGCGCCTGTTGCCCAAGATCGCTGCCGGAGAGCTGTATTCGTCGATCGGCATGAGCGAACACGGCGCGGGATCCGACTTGGCCGCAGTCACCAGCAAAGCCACCCGCACCGACGGGGGTTGGCTGCTGTCCGGCACCAAGGTGTGGACCAGCGGCGCCCACCATGCACACCAGGTGGTGGTGCTGGCCCGGACCAGCCCCGCCGACCCCGAGCACCGTCACGCCGGGTTCAGCCAGTTCCTGGTGCCGTGCGCGGCGAAGGGCGTCCGCGTCGAACCGATCGCCTTGATGTCCGGTGCACACCATTTCAACGAGGTGATCTTCGACCAGGTGTTCGTTCCCGACGACGACGTGCTCGGCGAGGTCGGAAACGGTTGGCACCAGGTCACGTCGGAGTTGTCGTTCGAACGCAGCGGGCCTGAACGCATCCTTTCCACCGGCCCATTGCTGTTCGCCGCAATCCGCGCGCTGGGGTCCGGGCAGGCAGTCGATGACCGCACGGCTACCGCGGTGGGTGACTTGCTGGCCCGGTTGATCTCGTTGCGACAGCTGTCTTTGTCGGTGGCCCGCACGCTCAGCAACGGCGGCGACGCGGCGAACCAGGCGGCGTTGGTGAAAGACCTCGGCACCAGCTTCGAAGCCGCGTCCGTCGGGTTGATCGACGACCTGCTCGAGGCATTGCCCCCGACTCCGGAAGTGGAGACCATGCTGAGAACGGCCTGGATGCACAAGCCCATGTTCACGTTGCGTGGCGGTACCAACGAGGTTCTGCGCGGCGTGATCGCCCGCGGAATGGGGTTGAGGTGACTGCACTCGCAGGAGGAGTGTTCGGCTCCGGTGACCGCAATGACGATGATGCCGAGCTTCGCCGGCTCGTCGACGATCTGGGTCGGCTTGCCTTCGACGCTCGGCTAGGTCACCGAGCCCTACCCGATCGGTTTGACGCCGACCTGTGGCGCATCCTGGAAGACGCCGGACTGGCCCGTCTGACGAGCACCCCCGATAATGGCGCCGGTCCGCGAGAGCTTGCTATCTCGCTCTATGGCCTGGCCCGTCATGCCGGGTCAGTGCCGCTGGCCGAAACCGACCTGTTGGCAGGGTGGTTGGGCCTCCGTGCCGGCATCGAATTGCCAGAGGGCCCGATGACGGTCGCCATTACCGACGCAGACACCAACGGCCGCCGGGTCACCGGGACGGCACGGTCGGTGCCGTGGGCACGATCCTGCGCAACGGTGCTCCTGGCGGTGCGCGTTCCGGACGGACTGCGGGTGGGCCTGGTTGAGGTGCCGCCCCGCAGCCTGCGCGAAGATCACAACCTCGCTGGCGAACCCCGCGATTCGATCACGTTCGATCTGCCCGCCGATCAGTTAGCTGTTGTAGACCCGGAGCTGGGTGAGGAACTGGTGCGGCGTGGTGCATGGTCACGTTGCGTGCAGATCGTCGGGGCGCTGGACGCTGCCGCCGCACTGTCGGTGGACCACACGCGCGAGCGTGTCCAATTCGGCCGCCCGCTCAGCGCTTTCCAGGCCGTGCAGCAATCATTGGCCGGGATGGCCGGGGAGATCGAAACCGCCCGTGCGGCTGCAGAACTGGCTGTCACCACGGCCGTCGAGCATGGCTTCGATTCTCCCGCCACCGACTATGCCGTCACGGTCGCCAAAGTGACAGTCGGACGTGCTGTCGGTCCGGTCACCACCGTCGCGCACCAACTGCACGGCGCGATCGGCGTTACCCGCGAGCATCCCCTGTGGCTCTTCACTTTGCGCGCTCAGAGCTGGGCCGAAGATTACGGCACCACTAGGCAGTACGCGTGCAAGCTGGGCCGGCTTGGCCTCAGTACCGAGGATCCGTGGGACCTGGTCGCGGCGACATGACGCAACCGAAAACCCAATGAAAACAACAGGAGAGAAGGAGTACCGGTGACGGTTAAGAAATTCGAAGGCGCATCGGCGATTGTCAGCGGAGGCGCGGGAGGCCTGGGCGAAGCCACGGTGCGCCGACTCCACGCCGACGGACTCGGCGTGGTGATCGCCGATCTCGCCGCCGACAAGGGCAAGGCACTGGCTGATGAGTTGGGCAGTCGGGCGCTCTTCGTCAGCACCGACGTGACGAGTGACGAAAGCATCCTCGGTGCCATCGAACAGGCCAACCAACTGGGCGAGCTTCGCTACGCCGTGGTGGCGCACGGTGGTTTCGGTGTAGCCCAACGTATTGTGCAGCGCGACGGCAGCCCGGCCGACCTGGGCGGCTTCACCAAGACCATCGACCTCTACCTCACCGGTACCTACAACCTGACCAGGCTGGTCGCGGCAACGGTGGCCGCCAGAGAACCCCGCGAGGATGGGGAACGGGGTGCCATCGTGATGACTGCGTCCATCGCGGGCTACGAGGGTCAGATCGGCCAGACAGCCTATGCCGCAGCAAAAGCGGGTGTCATCGGATTGACCATCGCGGCCGCTCGTGACCTCAGTTCGGCAGGCATTCGGGTCAACACGATCGCGCCTGGCACCATGAAGACGCCGATCATGGAATCGGTCGGCGAAGAGGCCATCGCCAAGTTCGCGGCCAATATCCCGTTCCCGAAGCGTCTGGGCGAACCCGATGAATACGCGGACGCTGCGGCATTCCTACTGAGCAACGGCTATGTCAACGGCGAGGTGATGCGCCTCGACGGCGCACAGCGCTTCACCCCAAAGTAGCCCCGACGGCCACGGTCTGGCGCACCCCTCACCGCGCCAGACCGTGGCCATGGGCTAAAGCCGGCCATCGACCTGCAACTCGGGGTGCACCCAGGCCGGCGAGTTCTTCTGCTTGAACGCGCGGAAACCTTCCCGCGCCTCGGGACCGAACAAACTTGTCTGCATACCAATCCGGTCGTATAGGCCCAGGTAGTTGTCCAAGCTGGCTTTGATCACGCCCCGGGCTCCAGGGGCGGTCCGGCAGCATTGTGCAAGAAGATCTTTCGCGACATCCAATAGTTCGTCATGGGGAACCACTCTGGCCACCATGCCCCAGTCGAGCGCCTCTTCCGCAGTGAGTGTTCGCCCGGTGAACATCAGGTCCTTGGTGCGGACCGGGCCGATCAGTCGCGCGAGCACCTGGCTGTAGTAGGTGTCAGCGATACCACGGAACAGCTCGGGCACCCGGAAGGTCGCCCGGTCGCTGACGACGGCAAGATCGCTGCACATCGCGATCTGCAGGCCGCCTCCCTGACAGAGCCCGTTGACCGCCGATACCACCGGCTTGGGCGACTGGCGCAGCACATCGAAGGGCGTGACATCCATACCCATGGTCGACGCGAAATCCATCCAGTTGTCTTCGGCAGCCTGGCCGAGATCGCCGCCCGGCGCGAAGACATCTCCGGTGCCGGTGATGAGCAGGCCGGCCAGGTCCGGATCGGTATTCACGTGGTTGATGGCGTACCGGATGCCGAAGTACATGGCGGGTGTCATCGCGTTGCGCGCCTGCGGACGATCCAACGTGCAGATCGCAAACGGGCCTTCCCTTTTGAACGTCAGGAAAGGGGTACCCAACCAATCGCCATCGGGTGGCCGCGGACCGCCATTGAGCTTGTCGAGCATTAGGAATCCCTTCCAGATCTTAGTGAACCCATTTTCACCCAAAGTAGCGAAATAGTTGTATGTTTCCAACCTCTCTGCGTAGCATTCACGCCAGTGGCGCATCTCACATGCACTGCGCCCCAGCGCCGCCGAACCATGGTGGCCGCCTCGCTCTACCACCGGAGGAATACAGAATGGGTTCACTGGACGGACGGGTCGTCTTCATCACCGGCGCAGCTCGAGGACAGGGCCGTTCGCACGCGGTGATGTGTGCCGAACAGGGCGCAGATATCGTCGGCATCGACATCTGCGAGAACCTCGACGTCGTCCCGTATCCGCTGGGCACCGCCGAGGAGCTGGAAGAGACGGCGCGCCTGGTCGAGAAGACCGGCCGACAGATGCTGACCCGCAAGGCTGACGTCCGCGACAAGGCCGCATTGCAGGACGCCTTCGACGCAGGCGTGGAGCAGTTCGGTCACATCGATACCGTGCTCGCCAACGCTGGCGCCGTCCTGACCAATGAGGATGAGCGTGATGCCTCCGAGGCACTGCGACTCGGCCTCGACATCATGCTCGTCGGCGTGTGGAACGCCTTTCAAGTCGCCATCCCCCACATCAAGGAACGCGGTCAGGGCGGCCACCTGATCGCCACCAGCTCCATGATTGCGTTACTGGATCTCACCGACGGCCGCGGCGGTAGCGACGCCTACCTGATGTCCAAGGTCGCCATCGTCGGCCTGGTTCGGGCCTATGCGGCCATGCTCGCCCCCGACCGGATCCGCGTCAACGCGGTGGCACCGACCAACTGCGCGACGCCGATGATCACCGAGAACCCGGCGCTGTTCAAGGTGATCGAAGCGAATCCGAGCATGGTCAACGCCGTGCAGACCGCACTGCCGGACTTGCCATTGATCGAGCCCCGCGATGTCTCCAACGCCATCCTGTTCCTGCTCAGTGACGCGGGCCGGTCGTTTACCGGCAGCCTGCTGAAGGTCGATGCCGGCATGGACGTACGGCGCTAGCGCCCATGCACTACGGAATCGAAGGCCGGTCGGCACTGATCGTCGGCGGCAGCAAGGGAATCGGCCTTGAAGTCGCCAAACTGCTTGCCGCAGAGGGTGCCAGGGTGGCCGTGATGGCCCGAACCAAGACCGACGTCGACGCTGCGGTGGAGGCGGTCCGCAGCGAGGGTGGCACCGCGATCGGCGTCCCTGCCGAAGTGAGCAACCCGCAGGAACTCACCGACGCCGTCCATGAGGTGACAGCTGGACACGGATCGCCGCTCATCGTCGTCGGCCAGGCCAAGTACCAGCGGCCCGGCGACTTCGCCGACATCACCGACGTCAACGTGTACCGCGAGTCGTTCGAGTCGCACACGATGAGCCAGATCCTGCTGCTGCAGGCAGTCCTGCCGGCGATGAAAGACGCCGGCTGGGGCCGATTCGTGCACATCGGCTCGGCCACCGCGAAGGAACCCGCCGGGAACATTCACCATGTGGTGGCGAACACCAGTCGCCCGTCTACCATCGGCTTGCTCAAAACCGTGTCTGACGAATATGCCCAGTACGGCATCACGGTCAACACCGTCGCGCCGGGGTGGATCGAGACGCAGAACGCGATCGACTATCTGCAGCGCCACCTCGGCACAAGCTCCGAGGAGCAGCGGCGCGACTTCATGTTGAACCAGGCCCGCGTGCCTGCCGCCCGCATGAGCAAACCACACGAGATCGCCTCGCTCATCGCCTATCTGTGCTCGGAACCTGCCGGATACCTCACCGGTAGCTGGATCGAAGTCGACGGCGGCCTGCATCGGTCGGCGTTTTAGCCCAGAGGAGAACACGTGGAAACCCTTGGAGCACCACAACTCTCCTACGCCGGCCTGCCGATGGCAGTCGACCGCCACGCCGGGTGGAAGACCCTGCGCGACACCGGTCGGGTGGTCTTCGTCGACGGCTGGTTCTACTTGAGCCACCGCGACGACGTGCTGGCCGCGTTGCGGAAACCGGAACTGTTCTCATCGAAGAAGGCTTTCGATGTCCTAGGCAGCCCACTACCTCTGGTGCCGATCTCGTTCGACCCGCCAGAGCACACCCGGTTCCGGAAGATGCTGCAACCGTTCTTCAGCCCGCACACCCTAGCCGAGATGTTGCCCTCGCTGCAGAAGCAGGCGGCCGACATCATCGACGACGTGGTCACGAAGGGCAATTGCGAAGTCGTGGCCGACATCGCAATCCCCTATCCCTCGCAGGTGTTCCTCACGTTATTCGGCCTGCCTCTGAAAGACCGCGACCGACTCATCGCCTGGAAAGACTCGGTTATCGCGCTAGCGGATTCACCGACGCTCGAGGGGGCCGACCTGACCCCTGCCCTCGAACTCTTCGCCTACCTCACCGAGGCGATCAACGAACGGCGTGCGAACCCTGGACGCGACATCCTTTCCCAGGTGATCACCGGCGAGGATGCTCTCGACGACGCCGAGGCCATCGGCCTGAGTTACCTTTTCGTCCTCGCCGGCCTTGACACCGTCACTGCCGCGATGACCGCCGCTCTACTCGAACTAGCCCGCAATCCGGAACTGCGGACCACGCTCCGCGAGGATCCCGACCAGATGGGCGTATTTGTCGAGGAGATCGTCCGATTGGAGCCGCCGGCGCCAATGCTGCCACGAGTAACGACCGCGGAGGTCACCATCGGGGACATCACTCTGCCTCCCGACACCCGGGTGCGGCTGTGCATCGGTGCGATCAACCGCGACGACAGCGACGCGATCTCGACCAATGATGTCGTCATGGATGGAAAGGTGCACCGCCACTGGGGCTTCGGTGGAGGCCCGCATCGCTGCCTCGGTTCGCACCTGGCCCGGATGGAGCTGACGCTCATCGTCGGAGAGTGGCTACGGCGAATCCCCGAATTCTCTCTCGAGCCCGGCTACGAACCGCAGATAGTGTTCCCCGCGAATACCTTTGGGATCCGCAGTTTGCCATTGCGCCTGGGCTGACTAGCACACCGTAGGTGAATACTTGTCGACGAGTCGCTGCTTGTAGAGCTTGCCGGTGTCCGTGCGCGGCAGTTGGTCTTCGAACGAGAGCGACCGCGGGCACTTGTAGTGCACGCCAGAAGTATGCCAGGCGATTGGTGCGCTCCTCCAACTCGGCGAACGAGGTCACCTTGCCGACGAGGATCACGGCTGGTTTGCCGGATGCGGCGTGCTCACGAATCTGCATGACACTCCCCTATCAACGGTTTCAGCGTTTTGATCGAAATGTTCTACGAGATAACATATTTCGTGAGATTGCGATGGCATTTGGCCCACAACTCAACTAGGTTTGAGTGATGTCTACACCTCTCTTCGATCCCAGTAGCGTCGCCGTCGTTTGTGTGGAATGCCAGAACGGTGTGCTCGGCCCCGATTCGGTGTTGCCCGCGCTGGCCACCGACTCCACGGACCTGGTGGGAAACATACGTCGATTGCTCGACAGCGCACGCGAATTCGGCGTGCGGGTGGTACATGCCACTTTTGAGGGAAACCTGGGTGGCCGACCGACCGGAACCGCACGGCTGTGGCGCGCTTTGGGACCCGCCACAGCCGACTGGAAGCCAGGGGCCTCCGTCACGTCGGTGGTTTCCGAACTGTTGGCCCCTACTGACTTGGTGCTGCCACGGCACCACGGGTTGTTCCCGACGTCGGGCTCGGAGCTGCTGCCCGTGCTGAAGGGCCTTGGTGTGACGACCATCGTGCTTACCGGAGTCTCCCTGAACCTGGCGATCACGCACACAGCCGGAGACGCGACCCAGGCCGGGTTTCACCTCGTGGTCCCACGCGACGCGGTCGGCGGTACGCCCGCCAGCTACGCACAGCAGGTGCTGGACAACACCATTGCCGTCCTCGGCCGGCTGACCACCGTCGATCAGTTGATCCAGGAATGGTCCGGATCAGATCGGATCGAACCCTGAGACGAGCCAGCGCTCCCCGACCTTGTCGAGAGTGACCCGCACGCTCGACGTGGAGTCCGTCGGCCGGTCCTGCCCAATCGTCGTGGTCTGATTGACGAATACGACCACGACCGCATGCTTCGGTGTCGCCGACACCGATGCTGCCGCAGGAACCGTTGCAACAGCGGTGATCTGCTTCTGCTTCGAGCCCGGAATCACCACGTCATCGGTCAATTGAGTGTAAGAGTCACGGAAACTGCCGGTTAGCAGATCCCGCGCAGCGGTAAGGTCGCGGTCAACGCTTTCCGGCTTGTACGACAGCAGAGCGACAGTCGAATCCTTTGCCACCTCAACGGATTCGACAGCCGCAGCCTCGGCGGCACGTATGGATCCATCTTGCCATTTCAGCATTCCCGCGACTAGGACGAGCACCAATACCAGACCCGGCAGCACTCCGTACGCGAACACGCGTGTCCAGTTAGTTCCGCGCCGCGCACTCGAAGTCTCCGACTCTGAGGCCGCACTGTCACCATCGCCGACACCGCTACCGGCTTCTGCCGTGGGCAGTACTTCGTCCTGCTCGCCATTCACGTCCGCGATGTCGTCGGCGATCAGTTCAGCGGCGTCACCGTCAACGACGGCCTCAGCGGCATCCTCATCAATAGCGTCCACGTCGGCACGCCTCGTCTTCAGTTTGATCACGCTACAAACCCCACATTCGAAACCTTCACGTCCTGACCGACCTTCTGCATGGTGAAGCGCATCCGCCACGATCGGGGCTGCTGCTCGGGTGCGCCGGCATTGGACGTTCTGACAGTCACCGCAACGATCGCCTGGGCCTCACCATCCGTCACAGATTCCAGACCCGAATCAGTGACGGTACCCACCGACTTCGACTGCGCCTTCTTCACAACATCGACAAACGGCTGCGCACGCTGGGAGAAGTCATCGTGGAACTGGCCCGTGGCCAAGTCGAGTATGCGTTGAACGTCGGAGTCGGCGTTCTGGTAGTCGATGGTTGTCAAGTTCAGCGCGCCTTGTCTGGCGACCTGCAGGAATAGCTGCCGCTCCTTCTCTGCGTGCTGAGATTGGTAGGTGCGGAATCCCAGCCAGCCGACCAAGCCCCCCAGCACCACAACGCCGATCAGCCCGGCAATGAGTGCGAGTCGTAGGGGTGAAGCCGACCGCTTGGCGTCCGCTGAGGCGCCAGCAATGATGTCGACTTCGCCTCCTTCGTCGCTGTCGGCAGCGGCATCGATGTCGACAACAAGCTCGTCGACAACGACGTCGACGGACCCATTCACTGTCCCGGTGGCATCACTGTCGTCTGCCATGTTTGTTCCTTTGCGTCGTGGGCCACATTGGTTGGGCGTGGACCTTCTGTCCTGCCCGATGTACGTTTCGTCGCCGAGTCATACTCGGCGACCGCGCCTTACCGGATGCGACGGTGGCGCAGACATCACTGCAGGTGGGGCCGTCAATCCCGGCGGTGACCGGGAACCGACCAACCAGGTGATATGCAGGTCGGGGCGCCCTTCCAACTGAAACCCTTGCTCAGCGGCACGCGCACCTCGTTGCTGTCACATGACGCGACGGTGGGTGCCCGCTTTGCTGAACGCGCCCCACACCCCACGCACTCACGCACCACCGATACTTCATCAAGACAGTTAATCATATATCGATTTCTCGGGACAGAACTCTCGCGACGATTGGGCGATCCCTCCGCGACGCGAGACCACGTACGGCCATAGGCCACCAGGTGGCCTATGTGAACCACGACGATGTTGTGACCAGTGAGGTTGCGTACCGACATCGAGATCGACAAATTGGTCAAGCAGACGTACATCGCCGCTGGAGGAGATCGATTGGTCCGAAGACGAAGTCCGGCGACGGCTCCGACACTTCATCGTCCCGGTCTTGCCGCCTTGGATGGCTTCAGCGGCGAGCGCGTCTCCCGCACCTCAGAGGTTCAGGTCGCGGTAAGAGCAGACCTTGAGTCGCTGAACAATCTCGCGGACCAGTTGCGTGCCGCAACGATATGGTAGCGAGTTTCCTCCGCTAGCTCCCTATCCTCCACCCGCGAGCATCTGTTGCATCCGGTCGATCTCCGCCTGCCGTTTTCCAACGATCTGCTTCGCAAACCCGACGGCATCGACGTTTACCCCGTTGGCAATCTCGGCGTTGGCAATCTGAATGGCCCTCTGGCCGTGGGCAATCATCGACTGAAGCCACAGAACGTCAAAGTCCCGGCCGCTCGATCCTTGCAGCCGGGCCAAAGCCGCTTCGTCGATAGCACCCGGAGCAGTCGGGCCAGGGCTGCCAGGATCGGGCGGCGTGGTGGAATCCGCGTTCCATTGGACGAGTAGTGCTTTCATCAGCTCGATGTCAGGCCGCCGTGACGATGCGATGTCTGCCGCAAATTCGATGAGGTCCGAGTTGGTCGAGCGGTCAGCTACCAGTCCTGAAACCTGAATAGCCTGCTGATGATTGGCGATAATGCTGTCCGCAAAAGCAGTATCTTCATCATTTGATCCCGCCGGTTCGCCGGTGATGACGGGCGCTTCCGATGTCGATGGCGGCTTCTCATCTGGAGTCGGGCCGCTACAAGCCCCCAGGAACAACGTCGCGGCCACGGCGCTGAGACCGGCCAGCGATCGGAAGGAAGTGCGCCTCATCGCCGCAGCATATCGATCGCACCAGGACCAACGTCATCCAGTGACGGAAAGGACTAGATCGACAGATTCGGATCTACCCAAATCAGTGGGTTTTCGAAGATCGGACCCCTTGCCGTGACCTACTAGTAGTACGGTAGTGGTGCGGGTCCGGAAGTGGCTTTTCGGAAGAGTCGGGCGTTCTGGTGCGGGTTCGACAGCGGCTTTTCAGAAGTGTCCGTTGCTTGAGGATGATGAGCGGGCCGCGCATCATCCGATGGTCGTTCTTGGCAGTTCTGGCGGCCCCGCACCCCCCATTCGGCGCGGTGACGCTCGGGCCCAACCAGGTGGAGATGCGGCGAAGACGAACGTAGTGCATCAAGTGCTCAACCCTGACGATTCTGAACTTCTCGACATCGCCGATCTGCCGGAATACGCCGGCATCGGCGTCGATGCCCGCATCCGAGAGTTGGTCGGTTCGGCGTTCACAGCCAAGGAAGTGGCCCGTGGGCTCTCGGTCAGCGCCTCAAGCGTGCACCGCCGGCGGCGCCACCGCGCGCTGTGGGGAATCAACCATGCGCGGACATGGCGATTCCCGGCCGCGCAATTCGTCGTCGCCGACGGGCGGCCGGTCCGACAAGTGCCCGGCCTCGAGGTGGTGCTCAAGGAGTTGCCCGCGGATCTTCATCCCTTGTCCATCGACGGATTCCTTCACACTCCCCAACCCGATTTGCTCGTCCGTGACAAGTTGGTCTCCCCCTTGGACTGGTTGCGGGCTGGACGCCCTACCCGGTCAGTACTTACCTGCGCAGCTGCGCTGGACTGGTACGGGTAGCCGATCGGCCCTCAACCATTGCGGAGGAAAGCAGCCCGCACGAAAGCGGATGCTCGACATGAGGTGCGCACACAGCAATCTCAGCTGATTCCATCCCACTCCCCGCTGCAGTTCTACAGCGCTGCACCACGGCGACGGGCGGGGCCGTCTATTGGCCAAAGCTTCTCGGGCTCGTCGGCTCCCGTTGAAGGTGTCACCGTTCGGTCAGCTGGTTCCTGACCTTCCTCTGAAGGACCAGACTTTTCTGCCACCGCTATGACCTCTGAACAACTGCATGTCGACTGACTGTTTGTTGCCGCCGCGGCTGAGACTGCGACCGACCACCTCGGTATCGAGACGAGAACCGCATTTGGCCGTCACCGGATAGTTCGCCGCGTCGACACGGACAAGCCCGTACACACAAGGGTGTGATATCAACGGGCCCAACATTGTTCGGCGTTGCGATACCGATCGTCATGAGCAGACCCGGCGAGATGCGACTGGCGCTTGGCCCGGGAGGTGCTGAAGTAACGGCGGAGTTTGCGATGAACGTTGGCGTCGGCGTATGCGCGGCGGTAGGCCAGTCGCAGAGAAGGAGTGAGGGTGCCTTCGTCGGCTTCGCTCGATCGGCGGATGCGGCCGTGGGTGGCTGCGATCATGAGGTTCCGCCAGGTGTGCGCGGCCTCAGTTATGCTGTGCGCGTTGAGGATCGTTAGTGCGGTGGTGACCCTTGCGGCGGTTTCGGCGGCCGTGTTCTGGGCGGTGCGGCCCGAGTGGGGTGCCGCGGAATTGAGATGTTCCGAATCGCAGCAGGGTAAATCGGCCTGGGGCTGCAATTGAGAGTAGTCAATTGTCAGTGCTACCCACCTGACGAGGACTCTCAGGGTGTCGAGCGCAGCGACTGACCCCTGACCGCGGCGTGTAGCGATCGGCGCTTCGGCGAGGAGCAGGCGCATCACCTGGCCTTGGGCCTGAAGAATCATCGGACTACCGGAGAGGTCGACCGGTTGCGCTGAAGCCAGCTCCGCAGGCGCGCAGCGCTCCGCTCGAATCTCGCCTGCGCACACCGCGGCACCGACCGGGGTACGGGACGCGGGTCACATTCACCACAACACCAACACTGACCAGACCGTGGACTCAGATCAGACCGTCACCCCGGACCCAGGTCGGATTGACATATTCATAGGGGGACGCTCGTCGAAACGAGGATTCGCTCCGATGAACCATGCCCGCGCGATGGTTTCGCCGTCGACGCCAGCGATCGTCCACCAGGCACGATAGGCCACTTGTAGACGCGCCAGCGACGCATCCCGAGGCTCAGCGCCATCCTGGCTGGCTCACCCCTACGGCTGTTTGCGGTCACGCGACCCCGCCAACGCGGCCACCAAAGTCGGCCCTAGATGATCGAGAAGTTCACTGACCAGCTCGTGGACAGGCAGGCGCACCGCCTGCGCATGGAGCTCCTTGCCGTTCACCGTGATCACCTCCCAAGCGCCTTTGGCATGGCATAACGCAATAATTTGCACATCTAAACCCACGAAAAAACCACTAGTAAGCGACCAGATTCGGGTCTGCTGCACGACTAGGTGACAGTTTCAGTCACGCGGCCTGACTGGCCGGTGCGGTCATGATTGCTTCGAATTCGATCGGGGTCAACCGTCCGAGTCCGGTTTGGCGGCGGCGGCGATGGTAGGTGCGTTCGATCCAGATGACGATCGCGATCCGCAGCTCTTCTCGTGTGCTCCAGCGGCGGCGATCGAGCACGTTCTTTTGGAGCAGACTGAAGAAGCTCTCCATGGCGGCGTTGTCGCCGGCCGCCCCGACTCGACCCATCGAGCCGACCATCTCATAGCGGCTCAGAGCGTGTACGAATTTCCTTGATCTGAACTGAGATCCGCGATCGGTGTGGACGATGCAGCCGGCCACCTCACCTCGGCGTGCCACCGCATTACTGAGCGCGCCGGTCGCCAACCTGGACTTCATCCTGGAATCGATCGAATACCCGACGATGCGGTTGGAGAACACGTCTTTGATCGCGCAGAGGTAGAGCTTGCCTTCGCCGGTGCGGTGTTCGGTGATATCACTGAGCCACAACTGGTTTGGCGCATCTGCGGTGAAGTCGCGCTCGACGAGATCGTCGTGGACCGGTGGGCCGGCTTTGCCGTTCTTGCCGCGCTTCTTGCCGAACACACTCCACAATCGATTCTCAGAGCAGATTCGCCAGCCGGTGCGCTGCGCCATCGGCTCACCGGCATCGCGGGCTTCCTCGACCAAGTAGCGGTAGCCGAACTCCGGGTCCTCGTGGTGGGCGTTAAACAAGGCGTTGGCACGGTGGGCCTCGACGATCTCGGCGTCGGTGATGGGTTTGGCCAGCCAGCGGTAATACGGTTGGCGGGCGAGCTGCAGGACCCGGCACGTCACCGCGACGGGGATCCCGTCGGCGGCGAGCTCTTTCACGAGCGGGTAGAGCTTTTTCCCGGCAGATTGGCCTGCGACAGATACGCCGCGGCCCGGCGCAGAACTTCGTTTTCCTGCTCGAGCAGCTTGATCCGCCGCCGCGCTTCCCGCAGCTCAGCGGACTCACTAGCGCTTTTGCCGGGCTTGGTGCCCTCGTCGATGTCGGCTTGGCGCATCCACTTGTGCAGAGTCATCGGGTGAACACCGAAATCGGTGGCGATCTGCTCGATCGTCACACCGTCATCACGGTTACGAGCGACCCGCACGACATCGTCGCGGAACTCACGGGGGTACGGCTTGGGCACACTGACATCCTTCCAGCCCGCCTCTTCGGGCAAGCCAACTCAGATGTCACCTAGTCGTGCAGCAGACCCCCGTGACGCACCGGCCTGCACGCTATTTGATGCCCTCAAGCAAGTCGGAAGCCGTCACGCCCAGCGCCTTCGCCAAGTCACCGAGCCGCTCATACAGAAGCCCGCGCCTACCGAACTCAACATCGATGATGATGTTCCTGGATACACCAGATTTAAACGAGAGCTGCTCTTGCGTCATGCCTTTTTCGATGCGCAGTTCGACAATGCGAGCACCTACAGCACGCCGCCGTCTCTCCCATACTTTGACTCGTTTGGGATCGTCCTGACTGGGGCGGGTCGGCACGTGCTTAAGCTATCAGGCAGGAACGCCGAGCGATCGCATCTAGTCAGCTCTTCGGCATCGAGACGAGGCGCAGCCCCCCATCGAGCGGCCACTACTCCATCCCCTCAACAAGGTCCGAAGCAGCCACGTCGAGCTCAATGGCGATATCGATCAAGCATTCAAAGGTGACTCCGTGCTCTCCACTTTCGACAGCCTCGAGGACGCCAGCCGAAAGGCCGACCCGTTGGCCCAGCTCCTCCAGACTGAGTCCGCGATGTTCCCGAAAGCGAGTGATGCGCGAGCCGACGTAACGACGCCGCTGCGCCGAAAGGCTCGTTCCGCCGGCTCGCGATGAGGGGGCCGGATTGTCGCCTTCAGGTTCGTCCACTCGCCGATCGTAGCCCTACTAGTAGGACATTCGTCGGTATCCGCCAAGCTATTTCGTGGTCGGCACCAGTAGACGGTTCTTCTCAGATTCGTGTCATATGTGACATCGATGTGACGCTCATCGCGAGAATATGACACTGGTTCTGAGAATCTACATTGACGTTTGCCCGATCTAAGGCCACGATGGCTCGCATGCACTATGTCGTTACCGGCGGTACCGGGTTTATTGGCCGCCGAGTGATCAGCCGGATTCTGTCCCGCGAACCCGACGCCGAGGTGTGGGTGCTGGTGCGCCGCGAGTCGCTGACGCGGTTCGAGCGGCTGGCCCAGAACTGGGATGAGCGGGTGAAACCGCTGGTCGGCGACCTGACAGTGGCTGATCTGGGGCTATCCGACGCCGATATCGCCGAGCTGGGCGACGTCTCGCATGTGGTGCACTGCGCGGCGATCTACGACATGACGGTCGGCGAATCCGAACAGCGGGCGGCCAACGTGGAGGGCACCCGCGCGGTGATCGGGTTGACCCGGCGCCTCGACGCCACGTTGCACCACGTGTCCTCGATCGCGGTGGCGGGAAACCACCGGGGCGTGTTCACCGAGGACGATTTCGACGTCGCCCAGGACCTGCCGACGCCGTATCACCAGACCAAGTTCGAGGCCGAACTGCTGGTGCGCTCGACGCCGGGCCTGCGCTACCGGGTGTACCGCCCGGCCGTCGTGGTCGGCGATTCGGCGACCGGCGAGATGGACAAGATCGACGGCCCGTATTACTTCTTCGGCGTGCTGGCCCGGCTGGCGGCGCTTCCCAGGTTCACGCCCATGATGCTGCCGGACTCGGGTAGGACGAATGTGGTGCCGGTGGACTACGTGGTCGACGCGATGGTTGCGCTGATGCATACCGACGGCAAGGACGGTGAGGCGTTCCACCTGACCGCACCCGAGACCATCGGGTTGCGCGACATCTACCGCGGCGTGGCCGCCGAGGCCGGGCTGCCGCCGCTGCGCGGCTCGCTGCCGCGGGCGACCGCGGCGCCGGTGTTGCGGGCGCGGGGCCGGGTCAAGGCGGTACGCAACATCGTCGCCACCCAGCTGGGCATTCCGGGTGACGTGCTCGACGTGGCGGAGTTACGGCCGACCTTCACCGCGGACAACGCCACCGCTGCGCTGCGCGGTACCGGGATCGCAGTACCCGAATTCTCTTCGTACGCACCGAAACTATGGCGGTACTGGGCTGAGCACCTCGATCCCGACCGGGCCCGTCGCGATGATCCGGCCGGCCCCCTCGTCGGCAAACACGTCATCATCACCGGAGCCTCCAGCGGTATCGGCCGAGCCTCGGCGATCGCCGTGGCCGAACGCGGTGCCTGCGTCTTCGCCCTGGCCCGCAGCGGCGAGGCACTCGACGGCCTGGTCGCCGAGATCCGCGCGGCGGGCGGGCAGGCCTACGCATTCACCTGTGACGTCACCGATTCCGCGTCGGTCGAGCACACCGTCAAGGACATCCTCGGCCGGTTCGGCCACGTCGACTACCTGGTGAACAACGCCGGCCGGTCGATCCGCCGGTCGGTGACCAACTCGACGGACCGGTTGCACGATTACGAACGGGTGATGGCGGTCAACTACTTCGGTTCGGTGCGCATGGTGCTGGCCCTGCTGCCGCACTGGCGCGAACGCCGGTTCGGCCACGTGGTCAACGTGTCCAGCGCCGGCGTGCAGGCCAACACCCCGAAGTACAGTGCCTACCTGCCCTCCAAGGCGGCGCTCGACGCCTTCTCCGAGGTGGTCGGCACCGAAACCCTCTCCGATCACATCACCTTCACCAATATCCATATGCCGCTGGTGAAGACGCCGATGATCGCGCCGTCGCGCAAGCTCAATCCCGTGCCGCCGATCTCGGCCGAACATGCCGCGGCCATGGTGGTGCGCGGCCTGGTGGACAAGCCGGCCCGGATCGACACCCCGCTGGGCACCGTCGCCGATTTCGGTAACTACCTGACCCCGAAACTGTCTCGTCGCGTTCTGCATCAGCTGTATCTGGGGTATCCGGATTCGGCGGCCGCGCGCGGTGAGGCCGGTGAGAGCCCTCAGACGCCGGCAGGTGAACTGACGCAGCGGCGACCGAAGCGGCCGGTCCGCAGCGCCCGAAGCCTGCGGGTCCCGCGTACGGTGGCCCGCCCGGTGAAGCGGGCGGTGCGGCTGGTGCCGGGCGTGCACTGGTAAGTCACGGCGTACCAGACCTTTTCGCGCCGGCATTCCTGACCGCACTGTCCCAGGCCAGCATTGCCAGGTCCACGGCCGCATCCATGTCGGCCCGGGGCGCGCCGTCCCTTGCCTGGATGGACAATCCGTGGAGCACGGTGATCAGGAACGACGCGAGCCGCTGCGGATCCACATCACCGGGCAGCTCGCCGTCGGCCACGGCCTCCCGGATCCGGGCCTGTAACTGCGCGCGATCTTCGTCCCGGTAGCGCTTGAGCAGGTCGCGCAACGCCTCGGTCTCGGTCGAATACGCGATCCCCGCGAGCACGATCAAGCAGCCGGGTGGACTGTCAGGGTCGGCGTACTGGCGCACACTGTCGCGCAGCATGGCCTCGACGGCGTCCCGAATCGGAACCGGACGCGCCAGCGCCATCATGAGCGGCGAGCGTTCCGGGGCACCGTAATACGCGACCACCTCGCGGAACAGCTCTTCCTTCGAGCCGAACGTCGCATACAGGCTCGGCGCGTTGAGCCCCATCGCGCCGGTCAGGTCACTCACCCGGGTGCCTTCGTAGCCACGCTCCCAGAACACGTCCATCGCAGCCTGCAGCGCGGTGTCTCGGTCGAACGCGCGCGGCCGGCCGCGACGGGCAGTGGGTTGACGGGGCATGCCAACAGTCTATATTTGTAGTGTCTATTACAAAATTGATTGGAGCCAGGTATGGCGTTGAAGGCGTTGACATCCAAGGTCGCACTCGTCACCGGCGGCAGCCGCGGAATCGGTGCGGCCATCGCGCGCCGCCTGGCGGCCGAAGGCGCCGACGTGGCCTTCACCTATCACTCCTCCCCCGAGCGAGCGGCCGAAGTGGTCGACGCGATCACCGGTCTCGGCACGAAAGCCCTTGCCCTGCAGATCGACAGCGCTGCACCCGATGCGGCACCGCGCGCGGTCGACGCCGTCCTCGAGGCGTTCGGCCGGCTGGACATCCTGGTGAACAACGCCGGAGTTTTCCCCAACGGTCCGCTGGAGACGGTGACCGCCGCCGACATCGACCAGGCGATCAATCTGCACATCCGCGCGCCGTTCCTGTTCAGTCAGTCCGCGGCAGCGGCCATGGGCGAAGGCGGCCGGATCATCACGATCGGTAGCAATCTCGCCGACCGCACCCCCTTTCCCGGGGTGACGCTGTATTCGACGACCAAGGCTGCCGTCGGCGCGCTCGCTCGGGGACTGGCCCGCGATCTCGGGCCCCGTGGAATCACCGCCAACGTGGTGCAGCCCGGCAATACCGACACCGAGATGAATCCGGCCGGCAGTCCCGAGGCCCTCGCCGATCTGCCGAACATTCCGCTGGGACGCTTCGCGCAGGCCGACGAAATCGCCGGCGCTGTCGCCTACCTCGCCGGTCCGGACGCGCAGTACGTGAACGGCGCAACCCTTACCGTCGACGGCGGCTACAACGCCTGACGTCGTGGAGACAAGGATGTCGTGGGCATTGCTGGTCTTCGCCGGCTCGCTGGAGATCGTGTGGGCACTGGCGATCAAGCAGTCGGACGGGTTCACCCGGTTGTGGTGGAGTGTGGTGTGCGTGGTGGCCGCGGTGGCCAGCTTCGTGATTCTCGCCATGGTGGTCAGGCACCTGCCCGTCGGCACCGCGTATGCGGTCTGGGCAGGCATCGGCGCGGTCGGTGTCACCATCGCGGGAGTGGTGATGTTCAGCGATGCGTTGACGCCCTTGCGAATGACGTTCATCGCGATGATCGTGGTCGGCCTCGTCGGGCTGCGATTCGTCGAGTCGTGAGCCGATACGCCATGACGTTGGCATATCGTTGACGCCGTGACGCCACCGCTGCCGAGCGGCGAATCAACCGAGCCGCCGAACGGCGAACCGATGCTGCCCGTGTTCGCCGACGTCGACACCGGTGTCGACGACGCCATGGCGCTGGCTTATCTGCTGGCCAGCCCGGAGGCCGAGCTGGTCGGTATCGCCTCGACCGCGGGAAATGTTCCGGTGCAACAGGTCTGCACCAACAACCTCGGTCTGCTGGAGCTGTGCAGGGTGACCGGAATACCGGTCTCCAAGGGAGCCGAACAGCCATTGAGCGCTCCGCTGCGGACCGCCGAGGACACCCACGGGCCGCAGGGCCTGGGATACGCAGAGCTGCCGGCCGGCGACCGACTGCTCACCGCGCATGACGCCGCCGAGGCCTGGGTGCGGGCCGCGCGCGCCTATCCTGGCGAGCTGATCGGGCTGGCGACCGGCCCACTGACCAACCTGGCGCTGGCCATGCGCGCCGAGCCCACCCTTCCCAAGCTGCTGCGCCGGCTGGTGATCATGGGCGGGGCATTCGACTACCGGGGCAACACCACACCCGTGTCGGAATGGAACATCAGCGTCGACCCCGAATCGGCAGCCGAGGTGTTCGGCGGTTGGAATGCCGCCTGGGGTCTCGACGAAGCCACCCATGTGCCAATCGTGCTGGGCCTCAACCTCACCGAGAACATCGCGATGACGCCTGCGCTGCTGAACCGGCTGGCGACCGCAGCCGGTTCACCGTCCATCCCGATGAGCGTGCTCGACGAGCGGGGCACCCGGTCGAGCACGGACAATCCGTTGATCCGGGCCCTCGAGGACGCCATGCGGTTCTACTTCGAATTCCACTTCGACACCGGTGACGGGTACCTGGCACACCTGCACGATCCGCTGGCCGCCGCAGTCGCTCTGGATCCAGAACTGGTGAGCTACCGGGAAACCACTGTCGATGTGGAGCTCAGCGGCACCCTGACGCGCGGCATGACGGTGGCCGACTGGCGGGGACATTGGGGCCGTCCACCGAATGCGCTGATCGGTACCGAGGTCGACCCGACAGCATTCTTCGACCGGTTCATCAGCCGGGTCGGGGCTTTCGCACAACGCCTGAGCTGATCAGTCCTCATTCATAGGCGCCCTCCAGATACCACCGACGCTGCCGATAACACAGCAGCAGGGCGAGATCATCCCCTTCTCTGCCTCCAGAACGCAGCAGCACCTGGACCCGCGCCGTCCGGCCGGCCCCTCGGTTCTCCGGATCCCACCACCGCTCGTCGACCGGCCACGGCCCGGCCCACCAGCGCAGCCTGCCGTCACGGCGGCCGGCACCGGCCAGCTGCGCCGGATCTGCCGAGAACAACCCGCGACTGGTGACCCGCACCAGGTTTCCTTGTCCATCAAGCAATTCCACCGGATCGTCGAGCAGCACGGTCGGCGAGGGCTCGGGTAACTGACCGGGCCAGGGCTGGCGTGGATCGGCTCGCGGTACCGGCTCGTCCCCCAACGGCGTGAGGGTGATGCGCTCGGCAGGCCCGCGCCCGCCGCTGAGCACCGGAACCTGCACCGCTTCCGGGCCGAGCAGCCCCTGAACCCGCAGCAGCGCCCGCCGGGCCCGCAGCCGATCCTCCTCCCCCAACCCGCCCCACAGCGGCAATTGCAGCGCCGCCGCCGACACCACCTCCACCGGGCGCAGGCGCAGCACCGTGACCGGACCGGTGGGCCGCTCGGAGGTGCGACGGTTCAGCCAGCCGTCCAGCTGCCAACGCACCCGGTCGGCGGTGGCATCCTCGGACAGTGGTTCGGCACACCGCCAGACCCGTTCCAGCTCTTCGCCGTTGGCAGTGATGGCGTGGATGGCCAAGCGGGTACAGCCCACCCCGGCCGCCTCCAGATGACGATGCAGATCACTGGCCAGGGACCGTCCCGCGAAGGCTGCGGCGTCCACCCTTTCGATCGGCGGGTCACAGTTCATCACCGCATCGAGTTCGGTGGCCGGATCCCGTCCGGAGGGACCGCGGTCAGGCTCCCCGCAGGCGAACCGGTGCGCCGTCACCGCGTCGGCCCCGAACCGTGAGGCGACGTCGGTGCGGGACAATTCGGCGAACTGGCCGAGGGTTCGGATGCCCATCCGCCACAACAGGTCTGCGAGTTCTTCGCGCCCCGGGGCAGCCAGGGCCGGTTCCGTGGACAGTTGCCGGATCGACAGCCCGGACAGAAACCGGGCGTCGTTCCCGGGTTCGACGATGCAACCAGCCCGGGCGGCGAAGACCGCGGTGGAAAGTTGGTCGGCGATACCGACCTGGCATTCGACCCCCGCTGCGGCGACGGCGTCGATCAACCGTTCGGCCGCAACCGGTTCGGACCCGAAGTACCGCGCCGCGCCGCGCACCGAGAGCACCAGCAGTCCCGGACGCAGCACCTCGGCGCGCGGCACCAGGTCATCGACGGCGAGCGTCACGTTCTCGAAATGGCGGGCGTCCCTGGCCGGATCCGCAGTGACGACGTGCAGTTGTGGGCACCGGGCCTGCGCCTCGCGCCGGCGCAGCCTGCGCCGGACCCCGGCCGCACGCGCCGACGCCGAGCAGGCGATCACCCGGTTGGCCAGGGTGACCGCGACCGGCACCGTCGAGGACAGACCCGCCGCCGTCGCCGCGGCCACCGCCGGCCAGTCCATACACCAGAGGGCAAGCACCCTGGAATCAGCAGGCACGAGCTATCCGCCTGCCGCACAAGCCGTTCCGATGCCCCGCCCCCTGGCCCGCATGGCCAACCGGACCCGGCTGATGCGGCCGCAGCCGGGTGTCGGGGTGTCCTGACCGGCACCGGCCACCTCATAACCGCACACCCGGGCCTCCAGCCGAGCCGATGCACCCTGCCAGTCACCGTCGGTAACCAGCAGCGTGCAGCCTTTCTGCCGGGCCCGCGCCACCATCACCCTGGCCCGACTCGGAGGCACCGAACGCCCACCCAACCCGAGCACCACCAGATCCATCCCGTCCATCAGCACCGAGGCCACCTCGACCGGGTCGGCACCTGGATCGGGGATCACCGCGAGCCGGCTCAGATCGGCGCCCATCTCCACCGCGGCCAGCAGGCCGACATCGGGTTGGCCGATGATCACCGCATGCCCACCCCCGGATGTCACCGCCGCCACCATGCCCAGCGTCAGCGACCGGGCACCCGCGGCCACCGCGACGGACCCGCGAGGCAGCATCGTCGGTAAGCCCTCAGGCAACGCCTCAACCAGGGTTTCAGGCGGCTCCAGCAAAGATTCCGGAGCCGGTACCACCGCTTCGGACCGGGGCACGCCGCGATGCACCGGACCGACCTTCCCCGACACCGAGGCAATCTTGCGACGGAGGTGTTCTACCTGTTCAGAGCGGGTAAGTAGGCGTAAATCAAGCTCAGCCGCAACAGTCACAACAACACCTCCCGCACCATCTGCATCTAACGATTTTCGAATGTATGTTCGATGTCTCGAGTAAACACCTACCCCCCGACAGCGTCAAGCTGCGCCCAACGGCGACCGCCCCGGGAAGGCGAAGCCGGCCGGGACCGTTCTGCGGCCGTGCCGACTCTGAGTTAGAGTTCGCCCCACCAGCACCCGCTTCGGGATGGGGCTGGGCCGCCATTTGCGTTGCAGGTAGCGGGAATCCGCAGCGATTCGCCGAAGGCCAGGATCTGTAACAGCACGGGGGACAGTGAGGACAGCATCATGAAGTCTGGGCAGTTGACTCGTCGGCTCACCGTCATCGCGGGCGGTGCGGCAGTCATCGGGATGATCTCGTTCACCGCGGCATGCGGTACCGAGGAGCAGAAGGGTCCCGAGACCACCACGCCGACGACGACAACCACGACCACCACCACCGCGCCGGCCACCCCTGCCCCGCCCCCGACGGTCGAGCCGACCGAGAAGTCGATCAACCCCACCGGCGGCAACCTGTTCACGCCCGGTGTGAAGGCACCGGCGGCACCGACCGCCATCCCCGGCAACAGGTCGAACACCGGGTAGAACGCGGTTTCGGCGGCTTGCCGGACCCCGGCGCCACCTGCCCCGGCAAGCAACGCCGTCCCGTCACATCCCGATCAGCAGTGCCTGCAGCAAATGGCTCTGCGACCACGCGGACCTTAAGTTAGAGTTCGGTTCACCAGAACCCGCTTCGGGATGGGACTGGCCACCACTTTGCGTTGCAGGTAGTGGGAATCCACCAGGATTCGCCGAAGATCGAGTTCTGTAACAGCACGGGGGACAGTGAGGACACCATCATGAAGTCTGGGCAGTTGACTCGTCGGCTCACCGTCATCGCGGGCGGTGCAGCAGTCATCGGGATGATCTCGTTCACCGCAGCATGCGGTACCGAAGAGCAGAAGGGTCCCGAGACCACCACGCCGACCACGACGACAACCACGACCACCACCACCGCGCCGGCCACCCCTGCCCCGCCCCCGACGATCGAACCGAGCGAGAAGTCGATCAACCCCACCGGCGGCAACCTGTTCACGCCCGGCGTGAAGGCACCGCCGGCACCGACCGCCATCCCCGGCGACAACTAGACGCGGAGCGCAGAGAGTCGGTCGTCCGCCCATGGCCGGGATGAACATCGCCCCCTGGCGGGTAGTACTGGCGCTGGTCGTGTTCAGCACCCTGCTGGTCTCCGACCTGCGGACTACGCCCGCCCAGGGCGGATCGGCGTACGGACCCACCCACATCGCGGGTCCGTACGCCCAACTGCTTTCCGCCTCAACCGATCTCGGCCCAGCCGGGAGTGGTTCGGCGCAGCTCACCATGACGCTGCACAGCGCCGACCGACCGGCTGCGCTGCTCGGGTGGGCCGAAGAGCATTCACTGTCCATCCGGTGGCGGCCCGGTGACTCCTGGGCCATCGCCGAAGGCCGATCCGCCGACCTGGCAACCGCTTTCGGCGTGGACATCCATGACTACCGGGGCCGGCGCGGTCAGGAGTTCTACGCCTCACCGCAGCAGCCGTCGGTACCCGACCGGCTGTCCGCGGAGGTCACCGAAGTCGGCCGCATCCTGGGTTACACGCCCTACCGGATGTCACTGCCGGACCTGAGGAACCTGCCGACCGATGTCCCGGATCAAGGGTTGACGCCGCAGGGGGTGCTCAACACCTACAACCTCGGCAACCTGGCGGAGCAGGGATTCACCGGCAAGGGCACCACCATCGTGTTCTTCGCGTTCGACGGTTTCGATCAGGCCGACCTGGACACCTTCGCCACCACCTTCGACCTGCCCCAGTTCACGCCGATCGTGGTCGGCGGCCAACCGAGTGCCCCGCACGGCGAGACCACCATGGATCTGCAGCTCGCCCACGCCATCGCCCCGGATGCGCAGAAGGTCGTCGTCAACGCCCGGCCGACAGTCCAGGGTGACGGCGCCTACGAGAAGATCGGGAAGATGCTGGAATCTGCCGACCAGCAGTTTCCCGGTGCAGTCTGGAGCTTCTCGATCGGCTGGGGCTGCGACAAGCTGATCACCGCCGCCGATCTCGCCCCGGTCCGCTCCGCGCTGGCCACCGCACACACCCACGGCACCACGGCATTTGATGCCAGCGGAGACCTGGCCGGCCTGGAATGCAAAGGCGGACAAGACTGGTCATCCGCACCCAGCGAGGACGACATCGGCCTGGACTCGGTGGCCTCCCTGCCAGAGATGACCGATGTCGGTGGCACGACACTGTCCACCGACGCCCACGGCGGCTGGCTCGCCGAGCAGGCCTGGTTCGACGTCCCGCTGTCGCAAGGCACCGGCGGTGGCGTCTCCGCGATCTTCGACCGCCCCGAATGGCAACGCAACGTATCCGCTCCCGGCGACGACGGTGCCCGGCGGCGGCTCACCCCGGATGTGGCCGCGGTGGCCGATCCGTTCACCGGCGTGAAAATCGTTCTCAACAAACAGGTTCTGGTCGGGGGCGGCACATCGCAGTCCGCCCCGCTGTGGGCCGGGATGGCCGCCGTGATGAACCAGTACCTGATCGCCAACGGCGGCCGGGCGCTCGGCGACCTCAATCCGCTGTTGTACAAGATCGCCTCGGGCGCCCCGCTGCCGGCCTTCCGTGATGTCGACCTCGGTGGCAACGCGGTGGCCACCGCCTCACCCGGCTACGACCTGGTGACCGGACTCGGGTCACCCGATGTGGAGAACCTCGCCAAGAACATCCTTGTCCTGCAGAAGGCGCACCGATGACCGATACACCCGACGACACCGACGTGCCGACCACCGAGTGCCGGGTCTGCAAAGTCGATGTACCCGACGGCAAGTACTGCGGGCTGTGCGGGGTTCCGATCGACAAGGAACAAGGTGACGGCCCGGAGTGGTTGCGCCTCAGCGCATCCTGCGTGGCCCCCGATGAACACCTGTTGCGGCCGTCGATCGCCAGCTCACTGTTCCCCCACCTGTCGCACCAGTCCCGCACCCCCTTCCGCATCGCGATGCTGGTCCTGCTGGCAGGCCTGGTCACCTGCGCCGTGCTGCGGTTGCCCGCGGCCCTGATCGCGGTGGCCGCACTCGGGCTGCCGCTGCTGTTCCTGATCTACCTCTACGAGTCCGACGCCTTCCGCGACCTGCACCGCGTCAATCTGGTGGTGACCATCGTGCTGGGAATTGCGCTGGGTATCGGATGGGTGCTTCTCACCGGCCACGTGATGGCCAAGTCCTACGGCGTCCCACTCGGTAGCGGTGTGACCGCATTCCGGATCATGCGCAACGGCTTGGGAATTCCGCTGGGCGGAGCGTTCCTGATGCTGGTTCCCGCTGTGGTGGTCCGCGTGACCAACCGGTCGAGCCGGGAATCGTTGGACGGCTTCATGATCGGCGCCCTCGGCGCCACGGCCTTCACCGCAGCGACCACGCTCACCCGGCTGGCACCGCAACTCACCACCGGCATGGTGGCGCGAAACCGCCCGATCTCCGGTCTGATCGTCGAGGCCGGAATCCGCGGCGTAGCCATGCCTTTGACCGCAGCAGCCATCGGCGGCCTGATCGGTGCAGCGCTGTGGTTCACCCGCCCCGCCACCAAGGTCGACAAACACGTCGGATATGTACGGCTGGTGATGTTCTCGTGCGCGTTCGCGGTGCTGATCGTCTACTGCGCACTGGGTCTGATCGATGTGGCGCGCGTTCCGCAATGGATCCAGTTGGCGGTGCACCTCACGGTTTCGGTGATGGCGTTGTTGGCCTTGCGGGTCGGCCTGCATCTGGCGCTGCTGCACGAAGCCCAGGACGAGATCGCCTCCGATCAGCCAATCTTCTGTGCCCGCTGCGGCCATATCGTGCCCGACATGTCGTTCTGCCCGCACTGCGGTGCTGCCACCCACGCATCGTCGCGCACGTCCAGAGAACAGCGCCGTGAGCACCGGCCGGTGCGTGACCCGGGGTCAGATGCCGGGTGAGCACATTCTTTCCCGGATATGCGGTACCCATTTCTACCGGCAGAACCCGGGCCATTCGCGGCACCTCCGCCCTGAAAGTTGTGGCGACCCTGGCCACCGGAATCGCCCTCGTTGCCGGGGTACTGGCCTGGGTCTCGCATGCGACCAGTGAGCCACCGGCTCGCTACATGTGCCCACCCGACTGCGGGCGGCCCCCGACCGGGCAGGCGGTGGCGATCAACCCGGTGTTCACCGCGCCCGACGGCAGCTTCTCGGTTTCCTATCCCGTGGCCTCCTCCGCCTACACGGTCACCACCAACCCGACCGGTGTCACCGCGGAGTTCAAAGCCGGCGACGGCGGCATGCTGCAGTTGTTCAGCGAGCCGGCAACCGGACGTAGCGCCGAGGACATCGCCAACTCTCTGGTCAAGAAGACATATCCGGATACCAAGACCGCCTACAGCATCCCCAACGCCATGGTGGGTTACCACCCCGGATTCGGCCTGGTCGCCGACTGCTGGCCGCAGAGCGCGACAAGTAACTACATGCGGATGCGGGTGCTGGTGTTGGTCGCGGTGAAGGACGACCTCGCGCTCGTCGCGTCGGCTGTCGGACCGTATCGGGAATTCGGCCCCGGCTCGGGGGCCAGTAAACCGTCGGGCGCCAACCTGCAGTTGGCGCTGGACATGGGGAAATACGTCAACAGTTTCCGGTGGCGCGGAGATCCCGACCGCTGATCGCCTGCCGTCCGGTCGGAAACGCGGAATTGACGCCCACGCCGGAACGCACTGGGTTAGAGTTTGCTGGCAGACCCGCTTCACGGGCTGTATCTGTTTCGTCCGCGGGGGACAGTGAGGACTAATCATGAGGTCACGTCGATCAACTCGTCGCCTCGCAGCTGCCGCTGCCTCCGCCGCGATCATCGGGATGATCGGGCTCAGTGCTTGCGGTACCGGCGAGAAGGCACCAGAGACCACCACGCCGTCCACCACCACGACGACGACCACGACGCCGTCAGCTCCACCGCCGGCGGAGCCCACCGAGAAGCAGGTCTCCCCCGGGGGTGCCAACAGCTTCACGCCCACCCACGTAGAACCTGCGGCGCCGCCCACTGGGCGTCACGGCATCGGCAGCCCTCATAGGCAATAGCGCCGGAACCGGCTCAGAGGAGCCGGCGCCCACCATCGAATGGCGGGTATGCCGGGTGTGCCGCACCGAAGTACCGGCCGGCACATTCTGCGGAGCATGTGGCACCTACCTGAACCCGCCGCGCCAGGGGGCCCGGTGGTTACGGCCAGGGGCCTACTGCGCCGGCCGCGAGCACCTGCTGCGGCCGTCCGTGGTCAGCTCGCTGTTCCCGGCACTACCGCACCGTTCGCGGCCGTCCTACCGACTCGGGATAACAGCGCTGGCGGTGGCGGTGCTCGCCTGCACCCTGCTGCGAGTGCCCGCCGCGATCACCGCCCTGGCCGCGTTCGGTTTACCCCTGCTGTTCGTCACCTATCTCCGTGAATCCGCTGTCTTTCAGAATCTTCCGCCACGTACTCTGCTGCTGACCGGTGTCCTGGGTGCCGGTC
Source organism: Mycolicibacterium arcueilense (assembly GCF_058536225.1). Classification (NCBI taxonomy): domain Bacteria; kingdom Bacillati; phylum Actinomycetota; class Actinomycetes; order Mycobacteriales; family Mycobacteriaceae; genus Mycobacterium; species Mycolicibacterium arcueilense. The sequence goes on along the minus strand of NZ_JBZTYL010000007.1, from coordinate 357,866 downwards.
TGGGCGCAGCCTGGACACTGCTGACCGGAACCGCGGTGGCGCGTGAGTACGACATGCCGATGGGCGTCGACGTGCCGGAGTTCCGGATCATGCGCGACGGCCTCGGCGTCCCGCTCGGTGCGGTGGTGCTGATGCTCATCCCGGTGGTGGTCATCCGCCTGATCGGACCGCGCACCCGAGAATCGTTGAACGGCTTTGTGATCGGAGCCCTCGGAGTGCTCTCCTTCACCGCGGCAGCCACATTGGGCCGGTTGGCGCCACAATTCGACGACGGGCTGGTGGACCACGACCGCCCCTTGACCGGGCTGCTGGTCCACGCCGGCATTCAGGCAGTCGCGGTTCCGTTGACCGCCGCGGCCGCAGGGGCTCTCGTCGGGGTGGTCCTGTGGTTCACTCCGGTCAAGGACAACGCCTGGCACCCCGGATACTTGCGCGCAGCCCTTGCGGTAACGGTCGCCGCCGTCCCAGTCTTATACGCGATCCTCGGCCTTGTCGACGTCGCGCCGACACCCGAGATCTTGGTCCTGGTAGTGCATTTGGCCGTGATGGCCTTGGCCATGCTTGCGTTGCGGATCGGTCTGCAGATCGCCCTGTTGTACGAAGCGCACGGCACCATCCACACCGACGGATCGCTGCAGTGCCGGCAATGCGAGCACACCGTTCCCGACCTGGCGTTCTGTCTCGATTGCGGCGCGGCGATCCGCGCATTGCAGCGGGCCGCACCCCGGGCCGGCCGACCGCTGCTGAGGGCATGGGGTAGCGGCGTCGTGCTGCTGACCGCCGCGCTCGTCGTGGTATCGGCGGTGGTCAGCAGTCCGCCCGCCCGCTACCGGTGTCCACCGGATTGCGGCCATCCGCCGACCAGCGATCCGGTGGCAACGAATCCCCGCTTCACCGCACCCGACGGCGCATTCTCGGTCGCCTATCCCGCGAATGGTGCGGCGTACCGGGTCACCACCGCCGACGACGGAGTCACGGCGGACTTTCTCGCCGGCGACGGCGGCACGATGCAACTGATCGGTACCCCCGCCAAGGGGCGGACGCCGAAGGCAATCGCCGAGGAGCTGGTCGAGAGCGCCTACCCCGACACCGAAATGGACTACGAGATCCCGAACGCGATGGTCGGGTACCAACCCGGCTACGGCATGGTCGTCGACAGCTGGCCGCAGAATGCCACCGGTGACTACATGCGGATGCGCGTCGTCATTCTGGCGGCGGTCAAAAACGACCTGGCACTGATCGCGATTGCGACGGGCCCGTACCACGAATACGGTCCGAGCTTCGGTTCAGGCAAACCCTCGGGCGCCAATCTCGACCTTGCCCTGGATATGGGTAAGTACGTCAACAGTTTTCGTTGGCGTGGAGACCCGGCGCGCTGATCACTCCCACTCGATGGTGCCCGGCGGCTTGCTGGTGACATCCAGCACGACCCGGTTGACCTCAGGCACCTCGTTGGTGATCCGGGTCGAAATCCGTTCCAGCACTTCGTAAGGCACGCGGGTCCAGTCCGCGGTCATGGCGTCCTCACTGGACACCGGCCGCAGCACGATCGGGTGGCCGTAGGTACGTCCATCGCCCTGCACGCCGACCGAACGGACGTCGGCCAGCAGCACGACCGGGCACTGCCAGATCTGTTGATCCAGACCGGCGGCGGTGAGCTCTTCGCGGGCGATCGCATCGGCACGGCGCAGGGTGTCCAGCCGATCGGCGGTCACCTCGCCGACGATGCGGATGCCCAGCCCCGGCCCCGGGAAGGGTTGGCGGCCAACGATTTCCTCGGGCAGGCCCAGTTCACGGCCCACCGCCCGCACCTCGTCCTTGAACAGCAGACGCAGCGGTTCGACGAGCTTGAACTTCAGGTCGTCGGGCAGCCCGCCGACGTTGTGGTGGCTCTTGATGTTGGCCGTGCCGGTGCCGCCGCCGGATTCCACGACGTCGGGGTACAGCGTGCCCTGCACCAGATACTCGATCTCGCCCTCGCTGGCACCCAGGGTGTCGCGGACCACCCGCTCGAACGCCCGGATGAACTCGCGACCGATGATCTTGCGCTTGCCCTCGGGGTTGGTCACCCCGGACAGTGCCTCCAGGAAGCGGTCGGCGACGTCGAGGGTGACCAGTTTGGCGCCGGTCGCCGCGACGAAGTCGCGCTCGACCTGGGCGCGCTCCCCCGCCCGCAGCAGGCCGTGGTCGACGAACACACACGTGAGCCGGTCGCCGATGGCGCGTTGCACCAGTGCGGCCGCCACCGCGGAGTCGACGCCGCCCGACAATGCGCAGATGGCCTGGCCGTCACCGATCTGGGCCCGCACTGCCTCGATCAGCTGATCGGCGATGTTGGCGGCGGTCCATGTTGCGCCGATGCCGGCGAACTCGTGCAGGAACCGGCTCAGCACCTGCTGGCCGTGCGGGGAATGCAGGACCTCGGGGTGGTACTGGACGCCGGCCAGCCGGCGGGCCCGGTTCTCGAAGCCGGCGACGGGCGCCCCGGCGCTCGAGGCGATGACACTGAACCCATCCGGCGCCGCGGTGACGGCGTCGCCGTGGCTCATCCACACGGGCTGGGTGCCCGGCAGTTCGGCATGCAGGTCGCCACCGGAGACGTTCAGCTCGGTCCGGCCATATTCGCTGGTCCCGGTGTGTTCGACGGTCCCACCGAGCGCCTGGGCCATCGCCTGGAAGCCGTAGCAGATGCCGAACACCGGGACGTCGAGATCGAACAGTGCGGGGTCGAGCCGCGGGGCACCCTCGGCATAGACACTGGCCGGGCCGCCCGAGAGCACGATGGCCTGCGGATCCTTGGCCTTGATCTCCTCGACCGTGGTGGTGTGCGGGATCACCTCGGAAAACACCCGCGCCTCGCGGACCCGGCGAGCGATCAGCTGTGCGTACTGAGCGCCGAAGTCGACGACGAGGACAGGACGGGGAGATGCAGACGTCACCGCAACAGTCTAGTGGGCAGGTCAGCGCGTGCTTGAGGTGCCGGAAATCTTGGTGATGGCACCCAGGTGTGGGTCCTACAGTCAGTTGACGATCTCGCGGAGGAAGTGGCGCCATGACACTGCAGTGGACTCTTGAAGGTTTTCACCCCCATACCGAAGAACTGGTTCACGACTACCCACTTCCCCGCTTGACTGCAGCAGCAATACGCCAGATCTTGAACGTACCCGAAGAAATTCCGGTCGAACCTTTTTGTTTCGACATACCGGACGACAAGGCGGTGCACGCACTGGCGGAATTCGCGGATGCGCCCGTCACCATTGATCCGGCGTTTACGTATCAACTCGGGTGCTCCAGCGAGTAGCTCATCGATCACTTTGACAGGAGAATGACCGAAACCCGATGTGGCACATAGAAGTATTTGACACAAAGACCGAATCACTGGCCGCCGAACACCCACTCCCCAAGCTCGATACTTCGACCGTCCGTAGAATATTGAATATTCATGACGACCAGCCTGTTGAACCATTCTCGTTCGACGTGAATCAGCCCGACATTTTTGATGCGCTTGCCGAATTCGGTGACGATGTCTTCGCGCTGGAGCCTGAGCGAACCTACTATCTGGCCTTCTCCAGCGTCGCCCGATGACACTCCAAAGTCACGCCGAAGCCGTGTTTAAACCCACCCCTCGCCCGGTGATTACGCATGATGGAGAAGACGTCGGCGAAAGCGAGGACGCTGTGCTGGGCTTGCCCGAGCAGATCACCGCGTGCCTGTTCGACCTCGATGGTGTCCTCACCGACACCGCGAGCGTGCACAAGAAGGCCTGGAAGGCCATGTTCGACGACTATCTGCGCACGCGGGCCACACGTACCGGGGACGAGTTCGTCGCCTTCGACATCGACGCCGACTACCTGAACTACGTCGACGGCAAGCGCCGTGAGGACGGCGTCCGGTCGTTTCTGTCCAGTCGCGGGATCCAACTGCCCGAGGGCACCCCGGACGACTCGGCAGATGCCGACACCATCGAGGGCCTCGGCAATCGGAAGAACGCGATGTTCCACCAGACCCTGAAGATGGACGGCGTCGAGGTGTTCCCTGGATCGCGGCGGTACCTGCAGGCAGTGACCGAGGCTGGGCTGCGCCGCGCGGTGGTGTCGTCGAGCGCCAACACCGAGGAGGTACTCAAGATCACCGGACTGGACAGCTTCATCGAGCAGCGCGTGGACGGAGTCACCATGCGCGAGGAGAACATCCCGGGGAAACCGGCACCGGACAGTTTCCTGCGTGCCGCCGAGCTACTCGGTGTCTCCCCCGCGCAGGCCGCGGTATTCGAGGATGCCCTGGCCGGGGTGGCGGCGGGCCGGGCCGGGAAGTTCGGATTCGTGGTGGGCGTGGACCGGGTGGGTCAGGCCGCGCAGTTGCGTCGCGACGGCGCGGACATCGTCGTCACCGATCTGGGCGAGCTGGGGGCAGCGCCATGATGATCACCCACGACGCGTACCCGGTGGAACCGTGGCAGGTGCGTGAAACCCGGCTGGATCTGAACCTGCTGGCACAGTCCGAATCGCTGTTCGCATTGTCCAACGGTCACATCGGCCTGCGCGGCAATCTTGATGAAGGCGAGCCGTTCGGTTTGCCCGGCACCTACCTGGCCGGCTTCTTCGAGATGCGTCCGCTGCCCTACGCCGAAGCCGGATTCGGCTACCCCGAGGCCGGGCAGACGGTCGTCGACGTCACCAACGGCAAGGTCATGCGGCTGCTGGTCGACGACGAGCCCTTCGACGTGCGCTACGGCGATCTGCTGGACCACGAGCGGACGCTGGATCTGCGCGCAGGCACTCTGACCCGCCGCGCCCACTGGCGGTCACCGGCCGGAAAACAGGTCAAGGTGGTTTCCACCCGACTCGTGTCGTTCGCGCACCGCGGAGTCGCAGCCATCGAATACGTCGTCGAAGCGATTGACGAATTCGTCCGCGTGACAGTCCAATCCGAACTCGTCACCAACGAAGACCAACCCGAGACGTCCGACGATCCCCGGGTCTCGGCAGTACTCAAACATCCACTGCACGCCGTGCACCACGAGAACACCGACCACGGTGCGCTGCTGGTCCACCGCACGATCGGCAGCGGCTTGATGATGGCGGCCGCGATGGACCACGACGTCGACGTGCCCGGCCGCGTCGAAGTCAGCACCGAATCCTGGGAAGATCTGGCCCGCACCACCGTCATCTGCGGGCTGCGGCCAGGTCAGAAGCTGCGGATCGTCAAATACCTCGGCTATGGATGGTCAAGCCTGCGTTCGCGCCCGGCACTGCGCGATCAGGCCGCCGCGGCCATCACGGGCGCCCGCTACAGCGGTTGGCAAGGGCTGCTCGACTCGCAGCGCGCCTATCTCGACGAGTTCTGGGACTGCGCCGACGTCGAAGTCGAGGGAGATCCGGATTGCCAGCAGGCGGTGCGCTTCGGCCTGTTCCACGTGTTGCAGGCCAGCGCGCGAGCCGAGCGACGCGCGATCGCGGGCAAGGGGCTGACCGGCACGGGTTATGACGGCCATGCGTTCTGGGACACCGAAGGTTTCGTGCTGCCGGTGCTGACGTACACCAAACCTGAGGCCGCGGCCGATGCGCTGCGGTGGCGGGCCTCCACACTGGAACTGGCCCGCGAACGCGCGGCACTGCTCGATCTGAAGGGCGCCAGTTTCCCGTGGCGAACCATCCGCGGCGAGGAATGTTCGGCCTACTGGCCCGCGGGTACGGCGGCATGGCACATCAACGCCGATATCGCCGCGGCGTTCGAGCGCTATCGCGTTGTGACCGGCGATGATTCGCTCGAGCAGGAGTGCGGCCTCGAGGTCCTGGTGGACACCGCGCGGCTGTGGATGTCGCTGGGGCACCATGATCGCCATGGGGTGTGGCATCTCGACGGCGTCACCGGTCCTGATGAATACACCGCGGTGGTGCGCGACAACGTGTTCACCAACCTGATGGCCGCACACAACCTGCGGGTGGCAGCCGCCGCGTGCATGCGCCATCCGGATCTGTCCAATTCGATGGGCGTGACCACAGAGGAGGCCGCGGCCTGGCGGGACGCCGCCGACGCCGTCCACATCCCCTACGACGAAGAGCTGGGCGTGCACCAGCAGTGCCAGGGCTTCACCACGCTGGCCGAATGGGATTTCACCGCCAACACCACCTACCCGCTGTTGATGAACGAGCCGTATGTCCGGCTCTACCCGACCCAGGTCCTCAAACAGGCAGATTTGGTGCTGGCCATGCAATGGCAGAGCCACGCCTTCACCCCGGAACAGAAAGCCCGCAACGTCGACTACTACGAGCGGCGCACCACCAGGGACTCGTCACTGTCGGCATGCACCCAGGCAGTGATGTGCGCGGAGGTCGGTCACCTCGACCTGGCCCACGACTACACCTATGAGGCCGCCCTGATCGACCTGCGGGATCTACACCGGAACACCCGCGACGGTCTGCACATGGCGTCGCTTGCCGGGGCCTGGACGGCACTGGTGGCGGGGTTCGGCGGACTGCGTGACGACGAGGGCGCCCTCTCCCTCGACCCACACCTGCCCGACGGCATCTCGTGCCTACGGTTCCGATTGCGGTGGAGGGATTTTCGGGTAACGGTCGACGCGCACCACGACACCGTCACCTACACCTTGCGCGACGGACCGGACGGGTCGCTGACCATCCGTCACGCCGGTGAGGAGGTACACCTGAGCACCCGCGAGCCGACCACCGTCAAAGTCCGTCCCCGGCATCCGCTGCTGCCGCCCCCGCCGCAGCCGGCGGGGCGCGAACCAGTGCGTCGCCGCACGGGTCAGTAGAAACCGACCCGGCCGGTTTGAAATCTCAAGGTCACGGGGTACTCGGCTGTCGTAAGTCTCAGCGGTCGCATTGCTGTGCGCAGTGCGCGGCGCTGAACAGCGAAAGGAGCGACGGGGTGACCGGTACCCAGCCCAAGCCGACAACCACCGACGCCGGAATTCCGGTGTACAGCGACGAACATTCGTTGACGATCGGTCCGGACGGGCCGATCCTGCTGCAGGACCACTACCTGATCGAGCAGATGGCGATGTTCAACCGGGAGCGCATCCCGGAGCGCCAGCCGCACGCCAAGGGCGGCGGCGCATTCGGTCACTTCGAGGTGACCCACGATGTCAGCGCCTACACCAAGGCCGCGGTGTTCCAGCCGGGCGTCAAAACCGAGACATTGACCCGGTTTTCGACCGTCGCCGGTGAACGGGGCAGCCCAGACACCTGGCGTGACCCTCGCGGGTTCGCGACCAAGTTCTACACCACCGAGGGCAATTTCGACATGGTCGGCAACAACACCCCGGTGTTCTTCATGCGGGACCCGTTGAAGTTCCAGCACTTCATCCGCTCGCAGAAGCGGCGAAGCGACAACAACACCCGCGATCACGACATGCAGTGGGATTTCTGGACGCTGTCGCCGGAATCCGCGCACCAAGTCACCTGGCTGATGGGTGACCGCGGCATCCCGAAAGACTGGCGGCACATGAACGGCTACTCCAGCCACACCTACAGCTGGATCAACGCTGCCGGAGAAATCACCTGGGTCAAGTACCACTTCATCACCAACCAGGGCATCGACTTCCTCACCCAGGAGGAAGCCGACCGAGTGGCCGGCGTCGACGGCGATGCCCATCAGCGTGATCTGTACGACTCGATCGACCGCGGCGACTTCCCGAGCTGGACGTTGAAGGTGCAGCTCATGCCGTTCGAGGAAGCCAAGGACTACCGGTTCAACCCGTTCGACCTGACCAAGGTGTGGCCGCACGGCGACTACCCGCTGCACGATGTCGGCACGCTGACGCTGGACCGCAATGTCGAGGACTATCACACCGAAATAGAGCAGGCCGCGTTCGAACCGAACAACCGGGTGGCCGGCACCGGTCTGAGTCCGGACAAGATGCTGTTGGCCCGTGACTTCTCCTACGCCGACGCCCACCGTCACCGGCTCGGGACCAACTACAAGCAGATCCCGGTCAACGCCCCGAAGGTCGAGGTGAACAGCTACTCGAAAGACGGGGCCATGCGGATGAAGAACGTGTCCGACCCGGTCTACGCCCCGAACTCGTACGGCGGCCCGCAGGCCGACCCGGCCCGCACCGGTGAATCGCTGTGGCGTGCCGACGGCGAGATGATCCGCGCCGCCTACACGCTGCACGCCGAGGATGACGATTGGGGCCAGGCCGGGACGATGGTGCGCGACGTGCTCGACGACGCGGCGCGGGCCCGGCTGGTGTCGAATATCGCCGGGCACCTGTCGAAGGGGGTTTCCGAGCACGTGCTCGAGCGGGCCTTCGAGTACTGGAAGAATGTCGACAAACAGCTCGGCGAGAAAGTCGAATCGTCAGTCCGCAACGGCGGCTGACTAATCCGCGGCGGCGCCGGGTTCGAGGATCCGTGCGACCTCGGCGCCCGTCGCGTCCCGTACCGCGTCGTCGCTGATCGGATCGAGTCCGGTCGCCGACCGCAGGAACGGCTCGAAGAACCGCCAACCCAGATTCAGGGCAACGGCATTGGCGACGGCCAGCCGACCCTCGCGTTCGTCGTCGAAACGCGGAAGCACCTCGTCGAGCAGCCTCGTGACCCCCGGAAACCGGGTCTGCAGTTGACCGATCGGGTAGCCGTCGAGCAGTGCCCTGGCCATCACTCGCATGTGCTGGTCCATGTTCCGATCGATCTCGTCGACCGGGCCATCGCCATCGAGCAGGGCGGTGAGCCGGGCACCGAGGTGCTCAAGCACCGCTCCGACCAACTGCTCCTTCGTGCCGAAGTGCCGGTAGATCAGCCCGTGGTTGACCTTCGACCTGGCGGCGATGTCGCGGATCGACGTGGCCGCCGGACCGCGTTCGGCGAACAGATCCGCTGCCGCCGACAGTGCGGCCGCGACCACCTCGTCCTTGCCGACCGGACCGGCCGCAGCCTTTGCCGGTGGCGTCGGTGTAGTCATGTGGTTACACTAGCCCATATGCATGTGTAGTCACCTGACTACACCTGTTCCCACCAGCGAAAAGGACAAGCCGATGACTGCTTCCACCACTGCGCTTACGGTCACAAAGCTCGGCAGCCGCATCGGCGCCCGGATTGACGGCGTGAAACTCAGCGGGGATCTCGACGAGGGCACGGTCGCCGAGATCCGGCGCGCGCTGCTCGAGCACAAGGTCGTCTTCTTCGGTGGCCAGCACGACCTCACCGACGAGGAGCACCATGCGTTCGCGCGACTGATGGGCAAGCCCGTCGGTCACCATGCCCTCAAACAGGAGGACGCCCCGCTCATCACCCCGCTCGATTCCGAGTACGCCAAGGCCACCCGCTGGCATACCGACGTCACGTTCGTGCCGGACTACCCGGCCATCTCGATCCTGCGGGCGGTGACACTGCCCGCATACGGCGGATCCACCCTGTGGGCCTCGACCGCGGCCGCCTACGATCACCTGCCCGCACCGCTGAAAGCCCTCACCGAAAACCTCTGGGCCGTCCACAGCAACCGCTTCGACTACGCGGCCGCAGCGGTTGCCGCACTGAGCGAAGAACAGCAGTTGATGCGGGCCGCGTTCGAGAAGCCCGACTTCCGCACCGAGCACCCGGTGGTGCGGGTACATCCCGAGACCGGTGAGCGCACCCTGGTGGCCGGCGATTTCACCCGCGGCTTCCTCGGCCTGGACAGCCATGAATCCGCCACCCTGCTGGAGTTGCTCCAGCGTCGGATCACCATGCCGGAAAACACGATTCGCTGGAACTGGGCACCCGGTGACGTCGCGATGTGGGACAACCGGGCCACCCAGCACCGTGCGGTCGACGATTACGACGACCAGCGCCGGGTGATGCACCGCGTGACGCTTTCCGGTGATGTCCCCGTCGATATCCACGGGCAGCCCAGCCGTCCCCTCGCGGATGCCGCACTGCTGCAGGCGGTCTGACTACATCTTGATCGCCGGCATCAGCCTGGTCATGTTCCACAGGCGGTTTCGTCGGGCCGAGAGTGCCGAAATGGTCAGGGCCCCCACCCAGATCAGCAGCAGGGTGATGATCGCCTGCCAGAGTCGGTGGTCGATCCCGCCCAGGATGAGCTGACGTAATCCGTTGACGCCGTAGGTCATCGGATCGTAATGGTGGAAGAACTGGAACGGCCGCGATGTTGTCTCGACCGGGTACATCCCGCCGGCGCTGACCAACTGAAGCATCAGCAGCGCCATCAGCAGCACGCGTCCCACCGCGGGGCCTACGAGGGCGTTGACCGCTTGCGTCGCGGCGACGAAGGCGCATGACACCAGGATCATGAAGCCCAGCATCGCGACGGGATGCACCACCTGCATGCCGAGCGCGAACCGCACCACGCAGTACAGGATGATCGCCTGGAACACCCCGATCACCGCGGCAGGAAGGTAGCTGGCGAGCACCACCCGGATCGCCAGCACCTCCGCGGCTATCGGCCGATTCTGCAACGGCCGCAACACCATCCACAGCACAAGTGCGCCGAAGAACAGGGCGAGGGTGATGAAGAACGGTGCCATCCCGGTGCCGAAGTTGGGCGCGGAGTTCTCTGCCGAGTTCTGCAGGTGAACCGGGCCGCCGATGGTGTCGGCGATCGCCTCCTTCTGGGCGGGAGTCCAATCCGGTACCTGGCCGGCACCGTCGGCCAGCTTGGTGGCCAACTCGGCCGATCCGCTCCGCAGCTGGGTGGTGCCGGATTTCAGCTGCCCGGCACCGGTGTCGAGTTTGGCGATACCACTGGCCAGTTCGGCATTGCCCGACGCAAGCTGCTGGGCGCCCCCGCGCAGTTGGTTCAGCTTGGCGCTGAGATCGGAGTTCTTGCTGCCCACCTGATCGAGCGCGGAGTTCAGCGGGCTGCCGGGGTTACGCAACGACGAGGTCATCGAGATCGCCGCGTTTTCGGCATCGGTGAGTTGTTGACGGATCTGCGGGGTAAATTGGTGGGCCCGAAGGTCATCCGCCACCCCGCGCAGGGCTCCGGCGGCATTGTTGGCGATCGGGTCGGGGCTGGTCGACAGCTGGTCGATCACCGAGGTCAGGGCCGTCGCGGCAGAATCCTGCGCTCCGGTGATGGCCCCGATCTGGTCATTGGCCTGCCGCAGTGCAGCGGTACCGTCTTCCAGTTTCTGGGTGTCGCCACCGATCTTCGACAGCGCCGAGGTGACCGCGACCAGCGGATCGGTCGCCTTGTTGATCCCATCGGAGAGCTGTTTGGCGCCGGTGGCCAGCTGCGCCGAACCGGACCGCGCATCGTGCAGGCCGGCCGCCAGCTGACCGGCACCGTCGTCGACTTTCACTGCGCCGTCGGCGAGTTGGGCCGCGCCATCGGCGGCCTGCTTGATGCCGGCGCCGGAGCTGACCACCACCGAGAGCACCTGGTTGACCGCCTGGCCGGAGATCCGCGTCGACACCGCATTGAGCACCTGGTCGATGGCGGTGCGGCCGATGTTCGACGAGATGTAGTTGTTGGCGTCGTTGTACACCGCGTTCAGGTTGGCCTGCTTGGGCGCTCCGGTCAGCGGTGACGCTATCGCCTCACTGAAATCCGGTGGCAGCTCGAGCATGAAGTAGTACGTGCCGTGGTCGACGCCTTTGCGGGCCTCTTCCTCGTCCACCACATGCCAGTTCAGGCTGGCATCGTCGGTCAGGCTTTTGGCGATCTCAGCCCCGACATTGACGTGCTGTCCCGACACCACGGCACCCCGGTCCGAATTGACCAGGGCCACCGGCATTTTGTCGACCTGGCCGAAGGGGTCCCAGTAGGCCCAGAGATACAGGGCACCGTAGACGAGCGGCAGCAGCATCAGCACCACGATCGCGGCCCGGGTCATCCGGCTGCGGCCGAAGCGTTTGATTTCGGAGCCGAAGGCAAGCCCGGCGATCGGGGATGAGCCGCTTGCGCGAAGACTATTCAGCCAAGATGAGCCGCTTGCGCGAAGACTATTCAGCATCACGAGTTCTTTCCGGTAAGGATGCGGTGATCGTGCAGGTCGTGGTCGGGAGCCTCATGACCGAGCGGATTGGTCACTCCGACAACGACACTGCGCTGGGTGGCGATGGCACCCAGCCGCTCGACCGCGATTGCGCGCCGGCAGTTGTCCCGTACCTGTTCGAGGTCACCGACCACGAGGATCGGGCGATTCGAGAACAGCGCCAGGGTGACTTTCAGCAGGAACAGGTCGAGGTCGGACAGTTCGCTGATATAGGTCTCCGGTGCGGGCGGCGTCAGGTCGCCGAAGACTTCGCGTAGTGCGGACTCGCCGGCTTCGGCCGGCACCCGGCGGTACCACGGGGCCAGCCAGCGGCGCTGCTCGGCGAGCACCGTCTGGACGGTGACCGAGTCTTCGAGTTCGTCGATGTCGGCGAACGCCGCGATCGCGCAATGTCGGCGGATGTCGCGGGGCCGAGACTCGCCGCAGACGGTCACGGTGCCGTGGGTAGGTGCCAGGCGGCCGGCCAGCGTCAGCAGCAGCGCGGTCTGGCCCCATCCCCCGGGCATCTGGATGGCGTGGAATCCCGGGGTGAGTTCGAGGTCGATCCCGGAGAACAACGGGCCGTGCTCGCCGTCGACCCCGAGTCCGGCCGCGGTGATCTGCGGCGCGCCTTCAGCACCTTCCGCGCCTTCAGCACCGTCCGCGTCGTTCTGGGCGTCGTCCCCATCGGACGCCTCCTGGGACGCGTCGGACGTCTCGGTCTCGGGGGTGTCCCCGGCGTCGTCCCTGTCTTCCATCTCCGACCTTTCGATACTCGCTGGTATCCATTCGATACTAGCGAGTATTGTGTTGGTCATGACCGCTGTCAAACCGGCACGTACCCGCCCGACCCGCGACGAGGTTCGCGACCGGATTCTGGATGCCGCGCTGACGGTTTTCGCCGCGGAAGGCTTCGCAGGCGCCACCATCGACGCCATCGGTCAGGCCGCGGGATTCACCAAGGGCGCGGTGTATTCCAACTTCGAATCCAAGGACGAGCTGTTCCTGGCCCTGTTGGACCGGCAGTTCGAGAGCCGCGGCGCACTCATCGCGACCGCTCTCGACAGCGGGCAGGGCGACACCGCCGCGATCGCCGCAGCGCTGAGTCGCGCAACGCTGGACTCAATCCACGACCAGAACGAGTACCAGATCGTGCTGATCGAGTACTGGCTGCGCGCAGTGCGCGATCCCCAGCTGCGCGAACGCCTGGTGGCCCGCCGCCGCACGGCCGCCGATCAAGCCCTACGCATCGTCGAACAGGCCGGAACGTCACTGCCCGGCAGGCAGCTGTCGGCGCTCGCCCAATTGGTGGTCACCATCATCTCGGGGATCGCGACCGAGGAGGTGCTGCAACCGGGCACCATCGACATCGACACCCTGACCCGCTTGTTCACGGCCCTGCTGGAATCCAGCCCGGACGGCCGGTAGCCGGCTCAGGCCAGCTTCTTGTGCACGGGCCGACCGCCCGTGGCCTCGAAGATCACCCGCTTGCCGATCTCGACGGCGTGGTCGGCATACCGCTCGTAGTAGCGGCCCAGCAGTGCGACGTCGACAGCCGAGCACACCCCGTCCTCCCACTGACGGTCCAGCAGCAGGGTGAACAGGTGGCGATGCTCGGCGTCGACGCCGTCGTCCTCGTCGCGCAGACGTGCCGCGGCGTCCGGATCCCGCGACACCAGGATTTCCTGCGCGGTCTGCGCCAACCGGACGGCCTGCGATCCCATGTCGGTGAAACTCGCGCGCACCTCGTCAGGCAGGGCGCACTCGGGATGGCGCAACCGGGAGATGTCGGCGACATGCACGGCGAGCGCGCCCATCCGGTCGATATCGGCAGCGATGTGCATCGACCCGACCACCGTGCGCAACTCGCCGGCGACGGGCTGCTGGAGGACCAGCAGCCGGAATGCCGACTCCTCGATGCGGCGGTTGTAGTCAGCGATGTGTTCGTGATCGGCGATGACCTGCTCGGCCAGGGACAGATCGGAGTCGAGCAGGGCCTCGTTGGCCCGCTGCATCGCACTCACCGCCAGTGCACACATCTCGGCAAGTTGGTCGGACAACGCCGCCAACTCGTCGTGAAACGCCTTTCGCATCCTCACGCCTTTCCTCGCCGGACGGTGCCGCCCGGCGAGGGTTAGGTACCCGGAATGCGGCGGGGGCTAACCGCCCGTATTGACGGGTTCGATCGGCAGCCGCCGCAACCCACCGGGAGCCTCGGCCGGCACCACGGGACGCTCGGGAGCGATCGGCGCCAGCCTCCGGTAGGACTCACCTTGAGCCGGACGCTCGTCGTTCTGCCCCTTGTTCGGCCACAGCGACGCCGCGCGTTCGGCCTGCGCGGTGATCGAAAGCGACGGGTTCACACCGAGGTTCGCCGATATCGCCGCGCCGTCCATGACGTAGAGCGTCGGGTAGTTGTACACCCGCTGATACGGGTCGATGACACCGTGCTCGGCGCTGTCGCCGATCGCCGCCCCGCCGAGGAAGTGCGCGGTGAGCGGGATGTTGAACAACTCACCCCAAGTGCCACCCGCGACGCCGTCGACCTTTTCCGCCATCCGCCTGGTGAACTCGTTGCCCACCGGGATCCACGTCGGATTCGGTTCACCGTGACCCTGTTTGGACGTCATCACGCGCTTACCCCCGGGCCCACGCTTGGTGAAGGTGGTGATCGAGTTGTCCAGGTGCTGCATCACCAGCGCGATCACCGTGCGCTCGCTCCACCGCTGCGGGTTGAGGAGCCGGACCAGCTTGCCCGGATCCTCGCGCGCCTGATCGAGGAACTGCCGCCAACGGGGAACGTCGGTGCCCTTCGGGCCGGTGCCGTCGGTCATCAGCGTCTGCAGCAGGCCCATCGCGTTGGAGCCCTTGCCGTAGCGCACCGGTTCCACGTGGGTGTCGGAGGTGGGATGCACCGAGGAGGTGATCGCCACGCCGTGGGTGAGGTCCATGCCGGGTGTCACCGTGAGGGTCTGCGCTCCCACGATGGACTCGGAGTTGGTCCGGGTCAGCACGCCGAGTTTGCTGGAGAGCTTGGCCAGCTTGCCGGTGTCCCGCATCTTGAACAGCAGCTTCTGGGTGTTGTAGGTCCCGGCCGCCAGGATCAGGTGCGTCGCAGTGAAGGTCTTGCGGTGACGCCGCAGCTTGCTGCCGGTGCGCACGGTCGTGACCTCCCAGACGCCGTCGGCGCGCTGCTCGAAGCTCGTCACGGTGGTCAACGGATGTACTTGTGCGCCGGCCGATTCCGCCAGGCCGAGGTAGTTCTTGACGAGCGTGTTCTTGGCGCCGTGCCGGCAGCCGGTCATGCACTCGCCACACTCGATACACCCGGTGCGGGCCGGGCCGACTCCACCGAAGAACGGATCCGGCACGGTCTTGCCCGGCGTCATCTCACCGTCGAGACCGAAGAACACGCCGACCGGTGTGGCGACGAACGTGTCCCCGCAACCCATGTCGTCGGCGACCTCTTTGACGATGCGGTCCGCGTCGGTGAAGGTCGGGTTCTTCACGACTCCGAGCATCCGCTGGGCCTGGTCGTAGTGCGGCATCAACTCAGCCCGCCAGTCGGTGATGTCCTTCCACTGCGGGTCGTTGAAGAACGGGTCCGGCGGCACGTACAGGGTGTTGGCGTAGTTCAGGGATCCACCGCCGACCCCGGCGCCGGCCAGGATCATCACGTTGCGCAGCAGATGGATGCGCTGGATGCCGTACATGCCCAGCTGCGGCGCCCAGAGGAACTTGCGCAGGTCCCACGAGGTCTTGGCGAAGTCGGCATCGGTGAACCGCTGGCCGGCTTCGAGTACTCCGACCCGATAGCCCTTCTCGGTGAGGCGCAGCGCGCTGACGCTGCCGCCGAATCCCGAACCGATCACCAAGACGTCATAGTCAGGCTGCATGTGACCAGTATGACGCTACCCGCAGGTAACTTCTAGACAGGAGGCCCTAACTTGTAAAGAAGAATTTCTCCATGCCGCGGCGACCTCTACCGATTTCTACCTCAGGGTCGCGATCTCGGCTGAGCACAACCCTGGCGTAGGAAACCGCGCGCGGCGGGCCCGGCAAACGGCGCAGCTGGTCCGGCGGGGGGGATCCCGCCGAGGTCAGGAACCGACCGTCAGGCCGACCTTCTGGAACTCCTTGAGATCGCAGTATCCGGCCTTGGCCATCGACCGGCGCAGGCCGCCGACCAGGTTCAACGAACCGAACGGATCGTCGGACGGTCCGGTGAGCACCTGCTCCAGGCTGGGCCGCTCCCCGACCGCCACCTGCAGCAGCGCGCCACGCGGCAACGACGGGTGGGCCGCCGCCGAGGGCCAGAACCAACCGCTGCCCTGCGCTTCGTCGGCCACCGCGAGCGGGGTACCGAGCACGACGGCGTCGGCGCCGCAAGCGATCGCCTTGGCCAGGTCGCCGGAGGTGTGGATGTCGCCGTCGGCCAGCACGTGCACGTAGCGGCCGCCGGTCTCATCGAGGTATTCACGGCGGGCGGCCGCCGCGTCGGCGATCGCAGTGGCCATCGGCACGCTGATGCCGAGCACCTCGTCGCTGGTGGTGACGCCGGCGGTGGAGCCGTAGCCGACGATCACGCCGGCCGCGCCGGTGCGCATCAAGTGCAGCGCGGTGCGGTGGTCGAGCACGCCACCGGCCACCACCGGTACGTCGAGCTCGGAGATGAAGGTCTTCAGGTTGAGCGGCTCGCCGTCGGACGCGACCCGCTCGGCGGAGATGATGGTGCCCTGGATGACCAGCAGGTCGATCCCGGCGGCCACCAGCGTCGGGGTCAGGGCCTGAGCGTTCTGCGGGCTGACGCGCACCGCCGTGGTCACGCCGGCCTCGCGGATACGGGCCACCGCTGCGCCGAGCAGGTCGGGGTCCAGCGGCGCGGCATGCAACTGCTGCAGCATGCGGATCGCGGCAGAGTCGTCGTCGGCGTTCGCGGCGACGTCGAGGACCTTGGCGATCTTCTCCTCGACATCGGCGTGCCGGCCGATCAGCCCCTCGCCGTTGAGCACGCCGAGACCGCCGAGCCGGCCCATCTCGATCGCGAACTCCACCGACACCAGGGAGTCGGTGGGGTGCGCGATGACCGGGACCTCGAAGCGGTAGGCATCGAGCTGCCAGGCCGTCGAGACATCCTGGGACGAGCGGGTGCGCCGCGAGGGCACGATCGTGACGTCGTCGAGCTCATAGGTACGGCGGGCGGTCCTGCCCATGCCGATTTCAACCATGTCGCGCATGACTGTTCTTAGTCTCCTGCCCCACCGATTCAGCGGGTGTAGTAGTTGGGGGCCTCGACAGTCATGGTGATGTCGTGCGGGTGGCTTTCCTTCAACCCGGCCGCCGTGATCTGGACGAACTGCGCCTGCTGCAACTGCTCGATGGTCGCCGAGCCGGTGTAGCCCATGGCTGCCCGCAGCCCGCCGGTGAGCTGATGGATCACCGAGCCCAGCGGACCCCGGAACGGCACCCGGCCCTCGATGCCCTCGGGCACCAGCTTGTCCTCGGAGAGCACGTCGTCCTGGAAGTAGCGGTCCTTGGAGTAGGACTTGCCACCGCCGCGCCCCTGCATGGCACCCAGCGAACCCATGCCGCGGTAACTCTTGAACTGCTTGCCGTTGACGAAGATCAGGTCGCCGGGCGACTCGGCGGTGCCGGCCAGCAGCGAGCCGAGCATGGCCGTCGATGCGCCGGCCGCCAGCGCCTTGGCGATGTCGCCCGAGTACTGCAGGCCGCCGTCGGCGATCACCGGCACGCCGTAGGGCTTGCAGGCGGCGACGGCTTCGAGGATCGCGGTGATCTGGGGAGCGCCGACACCGGCAACCACGCGGGTGGTGCAGATCGAGCCGGGGCCCACACCGACCTTGACCGCGTCGGCGCCGGCCTGCACCAGCGCAGCGGCCGCGGCCCGGGTCGCGACGTTGCCACCGACGACCTCGACGCGGTCGCCCACGGTCTGTTTCACCCGCGCCACCATGTCGAGCACGCCGCGGTTGTGGGCGTGGGCGGTGTCGACGATCAGCACATCGACTCCGGCGTCGACCAGGGTCATGGCCCGCGCCCAGGCGTCGTCGCCGACACCCACCGCAGCGCCGACCAGGAGCCGGCCGTCGCTGTCCTTGGTGGCCAACGGGAACTGCTCGGTCTTGACGAAGTCCTTGACGGTGATCAGGCCGGTCAGCTTGCCGTGACCGTCGACGATCGGCAGCTTCTCGATCTTGTGGCGGCGCAGCAGGCCCAGCGCAGCCTCGGCGGACACGCCTTCCTGGGCGGTGATCAGCGGCGTCTTGGTCATCACCTCGGCGACGGGCTTGTTCTCGTCGACCTCGAAGCGCATGTCGCGGTTGGTGATGATCCCGACGAGTTGCCCGGCCTCATCGACGACCGGGAGTCCGGAGATCCGGAACCGGGCGCACATCGCGTCGACCTCGGCCAGGGTGTTGGTCGGCGAGCAGGTGACCGGGTCGGTGACCATACCGGCCTCCGACCTCTTCACCGTCTCCACCTGGGCGGCCTGTTCGGCGGCCGGAAGGTTGCGGTGCAGCACGCCCATCCCGCCGGCGCGGGCCATCGCGATGGCCATCCGGGATTCGGTGACGGTGTCCATCGCGGAGCTGACCATCGGCACCCGCAGACGGATGTTCCGGGTCAGCTGGCTCGAGGTGTCAGCGGTGGCCGGGACCACATCCGAGGCGGCCGGCAGCAGCAGGACGTCGTCAAAGGTGAGACCGAGCATCGCGATCTTGGTGGGATCGTCGCCGCCGGTCGACACCGGTACGGCAATGGGAACGCTGCTTTCAGCGATCGACATGGGTGGGGCCTCCAGTGGCAGGCGTGGGGCTTATGACCCGATTCTATCGGCTCGGTTATTGACAGTGATGTTGCCGTTCCTTGCACCTCAGGGTGCACATCACCCCGCACATCAGGACGGCTGGCGCGATACCTGTACGGCTGCGTAGTGTGGGACTCGTGCGTGACCACCTCCCCCCTGGTTTGCCGCCCGATCCGTTTGCCGATGATCCTTGCGATCCTTCTGCTGCGCTGGACGCGATCGAGCCGGGCCAGCCTCTGGACCCCCAGGAACGGACGGCTGTCGAGGCTGATCTAGCCGATCTCGCGGTGTACGAGGCGCTGTTGGCGCACAAGGGAATTCGCGGTCTCGTCGTCTGCTGTGACGAATGCCAGCAGGACCACTACCACGACTGGGACATGCTGCGGGCCAACCTGCTGCAGCTTCTCGTCGACGGCACGGTGCGCCCGCACGAGCCGGCCTACGACCCCGAGCCCGATGCCTACGTGACGTGGGACTACTGCCGCGGCTATGCCGACGCGTCCCTCAACGAGGCCACCTCGGACACCGACGGCTACCGCTGACCTCCGCCTAGCCCCGGTACCAGGGGCATTTCGATCCCCGGCACTGCCGGGGCCTCTCCGTTGTGATGTCCGGCCGACGGGCTTTCGTGACCTCCGCCACTGCCGGTCTCTGCTGGTGCGGCCGGTGTCGTGCGCGCCGGCGGCGCTGACGGCACAGATGTCGGCTCCACAGCCGAGACGACGGTCGTGGTGGTCACCGGCGGCGCTTCGGCCGCAGGCGCGGCCGAGGTGGTCGGAGCAGACGACGTGTGGGTCGACGACGGCTGTGAGGCCGGTGACGACGAAGGTGTCGCCGGGGCCGACGCACTCGTCGTCGGCTCGGCACTGCTCGACGGCGTCGGGGCCGTGGTTGACGACGGCGGCGTCGACGGCTGGGTGGTCGTCGGTTGCGACGTCGGGTTCTCCGAAGGGGACGTGGGGGACGTGGACGTCTCCGAACCCGGGCTGGGCTCGGTCGGCGAGGTCGACGGCCCGGTCGTCGGTGTCAAAGGCGTTGTCGGCGTCGTCTCCCCCGGCGTCGACGGGGACTGCGGCGTCGTCGTCACCGTCACCTCGGGTAGCACCACCGGCGGCGCATCGGGCGGCACGGTCGCGTTCGGGTCGCGGTTCTCCACCTTGACCGACAGCTGCTGCCACTGGTCGACGAGTTCCTGCTTGCGCTGCTCGTCGCCGACGGTGGCGACCGTGGTCGTGATGGTCTGCAGCTTCTGCTGGGCCTGCTCCCACTGCCCATCGTCGATCATCTGCTGAACCTGCTTGAGCTCGCTCGACGCCAGTTCGACGCCCACGTCGCGGGTCACCGGCGCGGACCCGAAGACCAGTCCGCGCACGCCGTACAGGGCATCGCCCGGGCCGGAGCCGTACACGGCCGCACCGAACCCGCCGAGGCACAGCACCGCGGCGGCCATGGAACCCACCAGCGCCATCGGGATGCGCACCCGGCCCTGCCCGGTCGCCTTGTCGAGTGCTTTGACGGCCTCACGCGGTGTCGCGATGCCCGTCATCGGCGTTTGTCGTGCGTCGTCGCGCCAACCGGCCAGCAGGACGGCCAGTTCGGCTTCCTCCCGGTCGGTCGCATAGACCTGCCGCTCGAGGGACAGCGCCTCGATGAATTTCTCGGACCGGTTGATCTCGTTGAGGGACGGATCACCACCATTTGAGGTCCAGCGGCCGAAGTCAGGCATGGTCGCGCCCCGTCGCCATGATCTCGTTCTTCAGCCGGGCCAGCGCACGGTGCTGCGCGACACGCACGGCGCCTGCGGTGCTTCCGACGGCCTCCGCGGTCTCCTCGGCGCTCATGCCGACCACGATGCGCAGGATCAGGATCTCGCGCTGCTTCTCGGGCAGCACGGACAGCAGCCTGGCCATCCGTTCGGAAGACTCGGTGTCGAGAGCGGTCTGCTCGGGCCCCGCGTCAAGGGAAAACCGCTCGGGCACCACTTCCGTGGGCTCGGCACGGTTCCTGGCTGCCGCGCGATGCGCGTCAGCAACCTTGTGCGCAGCGATGCCGTAGACAAAGGCCAGGAACGGGCGTCCCTGATCCTTGTAGCGCGGCAGCGCCGTAATGGCGGCCAAGCACACCTCCTGCGCAACGTCATCAGCTGATAGACCACTGCGCTCGGTCGCCCCCACCCTCGCCCGGACATACCGAACGACGATCGGCCGAATGATCTCCAGCACTTCTGAGAGCGCGTTCCGATCACCTGCCACTGCGTCAGCAACGACAATGTCGAGACGGTCTCCCGAACTTGTCATCGTGGGCGATCTCTCCAGCGTTACGTTGCACCGACACTCGGGGCGGATTGGCTCAGCTAAACAATAACGATCGATGAGGCAGGGCCTGCCGGTGCCGGATCTAGGCGCCGGCCCACACCCCGCCTCTGCGACGCACTGTATCGGCGCCGAGGTCCCGGATCCGGTTGATTTGGGCAGCGTCGTGTGAGTCGCTGCCGATGTCAGCCAGTACGCAGGCCAACGCCCAGCGCAGTGGGATCAGTCCGGATTTCTCGGTGGCAGGCAGTGCCGCGTCGGCGACCTCCCGCGCGGCATCGAGTTCGCCGGCACTGCACAGCGCCGCGGCCAGCACGACGTCGGATTTGACGGCGTGGCGCGTCGAACGGTGGCCGGCGGCGGCCGCGACTCCGCATCGGGCGTGTTCGACGGCCTCGGCGCCATGGCCCTGGACCATGGCCAGTTCGGCGCTCACCCAGGACAGCCGGATCCGCTGTCGCGAGTCGCCGGGGGTGTCGATGGCCCGCGCCCGGTCGAGCAGTCGGGCCGACACTCCGAACCGACCCATCCCCAGGGCGTCGGCGGCGAGCCCGACGAGCGCGTCAGAGGCGGCTTCGTCATCGTCACCGCGGTGAGCCCACGCCTGACCGTCGGCGCCGCGAGCGCGCGCGTGCCCGCCCAGCTGGCGAAGAAACGAGGCACGGGTGCTGTGGGCCAGCGACACCAACGGACCGGAGTCCTGGCACCGCAGGATCTCGGCGAGCTCGGTGAGCGCACAGGCGTAGCGTCCCTGCCCGCCGGCAGCGACCGCCCGCAGCCAGCGCTCGTGCGGGGTGGTCGCGCCGGGCAGCGGCCAGCGGCCGGGGTCGGCCCCGAAAGCGGCGTCGGCCAGGGCAGCGGCGGCCCCTGCGATTGCAGTCATCGGTCAGCGACGCTATCAATACCGTCGGTACCGCCGGGTTCGTGGGCAAGCCGGTACCGACAGATACGCCGAAATTCACGTTGCCGGCGACTATTAGTTAACAATTGATGGCTCGAATGTTAATGGCAAGTCAACTAACTATCGACCGGTCGGAATAACGTATGACGGCACCGCCGGTCCGAGCAGGGAAAATCCGAAGAGCTCTAGCAGATCCTTAACACTCATGTCTCGGTCACCGCGTCACAATGATGAACGTGATGTAAATTCTCGACCTGCGGTTATGTCCTTTAGCACATCGGCAAGGTATTGACTCGCTTTATCGGACCCCCCTAGTTTGTGTGCACGAGCGGTCATCGGCGACATGTGCTCAGTTCGGTTCCACCGACTCAAACCCGCCCACTTTTGGCGAAATGGGCGAGCAGAGAGGGGTTTTCCAAATGCCGCAGCCGCAGCAACTTCCCGGACCCAATGCGGATATCTGGGATTGGCAAATGCAGGGACTTTGCCGTGGAGTCGATTCGTCAGTGTTCTTCCATCCCGACGGCGAGCGCGGGCGCGCCCGGGCGCAGCGCGAGGTCCGCGCCAAGGAGATGTGCCGCAGCTGCCCGGTGATCACCCAGTGCCGCACCCACGCGCTCGCTGTCGGCGAGCCCTACGGCATCTGGGGCGGCTTGAGCGAGTCCGAGCGCGAGCTCTTGCTCAAGCGGGGCATCCGCCGCAGCGCCTGAATCCCACAGCAAACTTCACAAGCCGAACTGCAGAGGCTCCATTCCGCGAGGGATGGGGCCTTTGCAGTTCGTGGCAGGCACAGCCCGGATCAGCCCGCCAGGAAGGCGCCCAGCGCCAGGACCGCGAGCACGAGGAAAGCGGCGGGAAAGGCGATGTTGTAGAACACTCCCGCACGGATGTGGGTGAAGATGGCGCCGACAAAGAACGCGACCAGCCCGATCGCGGCGGCGATCCCCAGCGGCGGGAAGGCCAACAGGCCCACGAGCAGTCCGACCGCGCCGGCGCCCTTGAGCAGCCCGAGCGTCGGTACCCAACTCCGCGGGACACCGACCTCGGCGGAGTTCGCGAGGACGAAGCGAACCCCGGCGAGGTCCGCCACAGCCATCGCCGCATTGGCCACGATGGCGATCGCGACGATCACGGCCGCGATCATGCCGAGTTGTAGGGTCATGATGGTCGTCTCCCATGTTCGGTTGCTGCGGTGGTGGTTCACCTTGATGACGTTTCCGACGCACGGAAGGTGACGCTGTGACCGACCTGGAGACCCTGGCCGCCCGGTTCGAGGACGATCGGCACCACCTACGCGCGGTCGCCCACCGACTGCTCGGCTCGGTGCACGACGCCGACGATGCGGTCCAGGCCGCGTGGCTGAAGGTCAGCCGGCGCGGCATCGCCGAGGTGGCCAATCCGACCGGCTGGTTCACCACGGTGACGGCCCACGAATGCCTCGACCGGCTCCGGGAGCGGAAACGCCGCGCGGAAGTGCTCGGCGCCGACGAGCACGTTCCTGCTGCCGTGGCCCCGGCCGCCGACGAACAGGTGGCCATGGCCGAATCGGTGGGCCGCGCCCTGCTGGTGGTGCTCGACCGGCTCTCCCCCGCCCAGCGCGTGGCGTTCGTTCTGCACGACGCCTTCGCCGTGCCCTTCGACGACATCGCCGCGCTGCTCGACCGCACGCCGGCGGCCACCAAGAAACTGGCCAGCCGGGCCCGGGAGCGGGTGCGCGGTGCCAGCAGCGCGGCTCGCCCCACCGCCGAACACCTGGCCGTCGCGCGGGCTTTCCTGGCCGCCTCGCAGGAGGGCGACCTCGATGCCCTGCTGGAGATCCTCGACCCCGGCGTGGTGCGCCGCGTGGACCGCGTGCTCGTCGGCGGGCACATTCCCGTCGAGCTGCGGGGCGCCCGCGAGTTCGTCGAGGAGTCCAAGATGTTCGCCGCGACAGCACGCGGTGGCGAGGTCGCCGTTCTCGACGGTGCCGCGGGCATCGTCGTCGCGCCCGCCGGTCAGCTCAAGTCCCTACTGCGCCTTGATATTCGGGACGGGCGGATCCATGTCATCGACATCATCGGCGATCCGGATCGCTTGGCGTCGATCGACGTGACCCTGGCGGACTGAGCGCCTCCTACTCGGATGCCCGGAAGCCGCCGATCCGCTGTTCGAGCAGTTCGGCCAGCCTCAGCGGGGTGCGGTCCTCGAACATGGGACCGATGAGCTGCACTCCCACCGGCAGTCCCTCGGGAGACCGCCCCGCCGGTATGGCGGTAGCGGGCAGGCCGGGCATGGTGGCCAGACCCGCCCAGACGAGCTGGTCGAAGTACGCGTACTCGACACCGTCGACATCGATCCGCCGTTCCAACAGATCTGGGTTGTGGTCATGCGGGAACGCGGGAGTCGGCGTGATCGGACACACCACGACATCGAACGCACCGAACAACTGTCGCCAGCTCTGACGGTGGAGCTCACGACGGTTGTTCACCTCGATCCAATCGCGGTGGCTCAACACCATCCCGCGCAGCCGCGCAGCGTCGAGGCTCTGGTCGTCTGCGCTCAGACCGGCCGCACGGATCCGCAACTGCTCGTAGGCCTCGACGGGGAATCGCGCCGTGGAGCCCGAGAACAGCAACTGCGTGTACAGCACCGCGGCATCGGCCAGATCGGGAAGCAGCGGACTGTGTCGTTCGACGCGGGCACCACCGGCAAGTAGAGCATCGGCCACCCGGTTGATGCCGGCGCGCACCGCGGCCCCGGTCGCGAGGAACGGGTGCTCGTCGAGGACCAGGACCCGGAAGTCACCGAGGTTCTCGCGGCGCGGGGGCGGCAGCGTCACCCGGTGTGCCACACCGAGAGTCAGCGGGTCCGGTCCGGCCATCACGTCGAGCAGGAGTGCGAGATCGCGGGCAGTGCGCGCCATCGGACCGACGACGGCGAGATCGGCCTCGGTCGGCAAGGCCGGTCCGGGCGGCGGGGTCATACCGCGCGTCGCGGCCAGGCCGACGGTCGGCTTGTGCGCGTAGACGCCGCAGAAGTGTGCGGGGGTCCGCAACGATCCGGCGAGGTCGGAGCCGATGGACAGGGCGCCGAACCCGGAGGCCAGGGCCGCCGCCGAGCCACCGGAGGAGCCGCCCGAGGTGCGATCGGGATCCCACGGATTGTTGGTGGTGCCGTAGATCTCGTTGAAGCTCTGGATGTCTTGAAGTCCCAAGGGGACGTTGGTCTTACCGAGCACGACCGCGCCGGCGGCCTTGAGCCGCGACACCTGTACCGCATCCTCGGCCGGCAGGAAGTCCCGGAACTGCGGCATGCCCCAGGTCGTGGGCAGCCCGGCCATGTTGTAGGACTCCTTGACCGTCACCGGAATGCCCAGCAGCAGCCGATCTTCACCCCGGGCACGTGCCCGGTCAGCGTCCCGCGCAGCCTCCCGTGCCCGGTCGAAGTCGGGCACACAGATCGCGTTGATCACCGGGTCATCCCGCTCGATCCCGGCGATCGCCGCCTCGGTCAGTTCCACCGAGGAAACCTCACCGGCGCGCAACGCGACCGCCAACTCACCGGCCGACTGAAAATTCCACTCCATGAATCCGACGCTAAACGTGCGCCGCGGGAGCCATAAAACTCCGCGTCCCGCAATCACTTGATGAATACGCGAACCTCTCCGCGCGCCTGTCCGCAACCGCGGGTTGCGGGGCGACAACTCATGCGACGATCCGGTCTGGAAAGCCATCGATCGACTTGTTGAGGAGAGTGGGATGACATCTGACGAACCCGGGCGCGACACCGCGTCGCCGGTCGGTGTGGTGACCGTGGCCGAGACGGGCGCCGGTACCTACACCCAGCAGATCACCGCCGGACGCCACCAACTCATCGCCGACGAGCCCCTTCCGGTGGGCGACGATTCCGGCCCGAATCCCTATGACCTGGTACTGGCCGGCCTGGGTGCGTGTACGTCCATGACGGTGCGGATGTATGCCAACCGCAAAGGCTGGCCGCTTCAGCAGGTACGAGTGGCGTTGCGGCACTCCCGTATTCATGCCAAGGACTGTGCCGACTGTGAGACCACCAAGGGCATGATCGACCACATCGATCGCGAGATCGAGTTGGTCGGCGACCTCGACGACGCCCAACGGGAACGGTTGATGGGCATCGCCGAGCGCTGCCCGGTACATCAGACCCTCACCTCGTCGGTCCACATCACCACGACCGCGATTTCATGATCTGCACGAGACTCCGCGACCGTGCACCCAGATCGCGCATTCACGCGATTTTGTGATCTGAGTGCACCGTCGCGCCGCGCAGGCGTAGGAAGGAGGCCATGGCAGACAACTGGAATGACAACATCATCGCCGAGTTTCGCGCCAATGGCGGCAAGGTCGGCGGGCCGTTCGAGGGTGCGCCCCTGCTCCTGCTGCACACCACCGGAGCCAAGTCCGGTAAGGAGCGGGTCAACCCGGTGATGGCGTTCGACCTCGACGGGAAGCTCGCGATCGTCGGTTCCTACGCGGGCGCTGACGTCGACCCCGCGTGGTTGCACAATCTGCGCGCGCATCCCGATGCCCACATCGAGATCGGCACCGACGCCTACGACGTACATGCACGTGAAATGCCGCGGGCGGAGCGCGACGCCGCCTATCCACGCATCGTCGAGAAGGCACCGGGATTCGGGGAATATCAGACCAAGACCGACCGGGTCATCCCGGTCATCGAACTGCAGCGGCGGTAGCCGAAATCAGCGCCGCGGCCTAGTCGGGCGCCCGCACGGTCGGCCAGAAGAGCTGGAACAAGCGTTCGTCCCAGCCGTCCTT
This sequence comes from Mycolicibacterium arcueilense, assembly GCF_058536225.1. NCBI lineage: Bacteria > Bacillati > Actinomycetota > Actinomycetes > Mycobacteriales > Mycobacteriaceae > Mycobacterium > Mycolicibacterium arcueilense. The sequence goes on along the minus strand of NZ_JBZTYL010000007.1, from coordinate 331,087 downwards.
GACACCGCCGGTGCGGGCGCTTTCGGCTATGTAGGCACCGACCACTGCATCAATCAGTGTCACGGTGTCGACGTCCGCGCGCATCGAACCATCGGCTTTCGCAGCATCAACCACAACCGCCAGCGCGGCACGTTGGTCGACGAGGATTCGCCTGAAAACGGCAGTGAATTCGGGGTCATCCTCAGTGAGCATCGCCGCCAGCCCACCGAGGCCGATACCGTCCTCGACCATGCCGACCGCCTGGGAGATGAGCCACCGCAGCCGCTCGGGCGCCGTCGCATCGGGATCCACGGGACTCGGGGACGCGAGGCGCGACAGCGCGCTCGCCAGCATGTCGCGTCGATTCGGATGTCGCCGGTAGATCGTCGTTTTCGCGATTCCTGAGTGCGCGGCAACCGCCTCCACGGTCACGGCGCGCGGTCCGCCGCTTCGCAGCAGGTGCAGCGTCGATTCCGCGATACCGTCCTCGACCCGTCCCTGCGCCACCGCCCAGCCTCCTTCGCTCGCCAATTCGCCTGCCGGGAATATCTCAACCCAACTATGCGCTACGCTATACGTAGCGACCGATACGCTCCGCGTAGCGTTTCGTTCGTCGGCACATTCAATTCCTATGAGGTGATCCCATGCTGAAAGCTCTCCGTCGCATTCCGGTTTCCAACGTCGCGTACTTGCTGTTGCTCATCGCGTTCGTCTCACTCGGGCTGCTCGTCACGGCCATGGCTCTCGGTAGCAACCTGGCGCTCGTCGCCGGTATCGCGTTGATCGTGTCTTTCGGCGGCGCCGTCGCCGGCTTCCGAGCGAGCGCCCACAGGTTGAACGAGGCCCGACGCCCCGGGGCTCCGGCTCACAACGTGAGTATGTTCTCGACCCCCATCGCCCAGGACCAGGTGAACCGTTATCGCGAGATGTACCGCGCCACAGATCAAGACCGCACCACGGATCGGGCGGTGGCGGTACTTGGTGGCGGGGAGTCAAGGGATCTGGCGATATCCCAGGCGCGCGCCGACCACCGCCACGCTGCCTGACGCCCTGCCCGCCCTACCCCTGCGCGGCATGAGGTACCGACGCCCAAGCGGGAAGGCGCTTGTCTATGAAGGCCTGCACACCCTCGAGTGCGCTCGGATCCATCATGTTGCAGGCCATCGTCGTGCCCGCGTCGGTGTAGGCGGACTCTATGTCGACCTCGATCTGCCGGTAGAACAACGCTTTTCCCATCGCGACGGCGACCCAGGGCTTCGCGACGATGCTCGCGACCAGCGCTTCGATCTCGTCGTCCAGGGCGTCCGTTGCTGCCACCCGGTTGACCAGACCCAACGACCGGGCCTGCTCGGCAGTAACGAACTCACCGGTTACCAGCATCTCGAAGGCGGCCTTGCGAGGCACGTTGCGCGACAACGCCACTCCCGGAGTCGCACAGAACAGCCCGACATTGACGCCGCTGACCGCCAGCCGCGCATCGTCGCTCGCCACCGCGAGGTCGCACATCGCGACAAGCTGACAGCCCGCTGCGGTGGCAAGCCCGTGGACGCGGGCGATCACCGGCACCGGCAGGCGCTGGATCGACAGCATCACGGTGGTGCACTGTGCGAACAATCGCTCGTAGTACGCCAGCGACGGCTCGGACCGCATTTCCTTGAGGTCATGCCCAGCACAGAAGGCCTTGCCAGAAGCTGCCAGGATCACGGCCCGCACGGTCTGGTCTTCGGCCAGCGCGCCGAACGCGTCACCGAGCGCGGTCAGCATCGCCTCGGACAACGCGTTGAAGGCCTGCGGGCGGTTCAGGGTGAGCGTGACGACGCCGCGCTCGTCGCGGTCCTGGAGCAGCAGTGTCATGGCTCGATCAACACCTTGAGGGCCTCGCGGTCGGCCATGGCGCGATACCCGTCAGGGGTGTCGTCGAGGCCGATGGTCCGGTCGAACACCCGGCCGGGTTCGATGATGCCCTCGAGAACGTCGGGCATGAGTTCCTCGATGTAGGCGCGAGCGGGCGCGACACCGCCGGTGAGGGTCACATTGCGGAAGAACGTGCCGAAACCCATTGGCACTTCGGTGTATTGAGAAACGCCCAACCGGCTGACGCGCCCCCCGGCGCGGACCGCGTCGAGGGCGGTGGCCAGCGATGGTTCGGTCCCGACGCATTCGATCACCGCGCGCGTACCGTCGCCGCCGGTGAGTTCGCGGATCTTCTCGACGGCTTCGTCGCCGCGCTCGGCGACGACATCGGTGGCGCCGAACTCGCGCCCGAGGTCGGTGCGGACCGTGTGCCGGCCGTTCAGGATGATCTGTTCGGCACCCAGCCGCTTGGCGGCCAGCACTGCGCACAACCCCACCGCACCGTCACCGATGACGGTCACCGACGATCCCGGCCCCACCCCGGCCGTCACCACGCCGTGGTGACCGGTGCAGAAAACGTCGGACAACGTCAGCAGGGAGGGCATGAGCGCCGCGTCCTCCGCCACCGGAAGCTTCACCAGCGTGCCCTGCGCCTGCGGAACGCGCACGGCCTCGCCCTGGCCGGCATCGACGCCGGGCGCGCCCCAACCACCGCCGTGACGGCACGACGTCTGCAATCCCTCCTGGCAGAAGTCACACGTGTTGTCCGCCCACACGAAGGGGGCGACCACCAGATCGCCGCGCCGCAAACCGGACACGTCAGCGCCGACGTCATCGACGATGCCGATGAATTCGTGGCCCATCCGCCTGCCACCGTCCTTGTGCGGCATCGACTGGTAGGGCCACAGGTCGCTACCGCAGATGCAGGCCCGGGTGACCCGCACGATCGCGTCGGTGGGTTCCTTCACAACGGGGTCGGGTACGTCCTCGACACGCACGTCGCCGGCCCCATACATCACGGTTGCTCGCATGCTCGGTTCCTTCACTCGTCCGGGTGGCAGGTGAGTCCCAATGTTCCGAGGCTAAGCCCGCGGCAGCTGCTCTGTCTCGGGAGCACCTGATTGTTCGGTTCGTTGCAGCGACGGCGACCTAGGCGTCCATCGGGTTGGCCCGGATGCGTTCGGCGCCATTGTTGGCCACTGATGCGGCAGCGGCGCCACCCGGTTTGCGGCCGGCCTGGTCCTCGAAGCAGGCAATGAACTCGCGCCCGAACGAATGTCTGGGATAGCGCGCGAGGATGTCCGTCCTCACGTCGGCGGGAAACGCCTCCGGCCGGCGTCCGACGACGTCCCAGCCGGTGGCCACCTGCAAGAGGTGCGACTCAGGGTCGGCAGCCGCCGAAATGTCGTCGCGCATGTGCAACACGATGATCTCCGTCGCCCTGCCGGCCCGGTCGGCAGACCACCCGGCCGCCACGCCGAACACCCAGGCCAGGCCCCCACCCGCCTCCTCGAACGACACCCGGTGACTGTCGAACGGGTCGGTGAGACCGATGTCGTGCAGCAGTGCCGAAACGTAGTAAAGCTCGTCGTCGAAGGAGATGCCATGCGCCGCCGCATACGTCGCGCCCCACAGATATGAACGGATGCAGTGGTTGAGCAAAGCGGATGAATAGAAGCGCGTGGCCACCGCCAAGGCCGCTGCGGCCGCCGGCGTCTGCGGAAACTCCTCCATCGAGCCGTCCCTCCCTCAGAAGTTCAAGCCCGAGAACATGATCCGCCCCGGGTCATACTTCTGCCGGGTAGCGGCCAGGCGGGACAAGTTGGCGCCGAAATACCGAGACGCCGGTTGGTTCGTTTCGAGATAGTTGACGTAACCGCCCGCCGAATACGGCGCCACCGCCTGATGGGCGATAGCCAGCCAGTTGGCCGCTGCCGCAGGCGAACCGGAGGTTTCCACGTACCACTGCACCAATGAGGACTGCCGCCGCCACGGAAAGGCGGTGTCACCCGGGCCCACGGTGGCCAGCGCGCCGTCGAGCGCATGCATGATGACGATCGGGCGGCCGGCCCCAGCGGGGAAGGCGTTGAATGCCGCAGCGATGCCCTGAGCCGCGGCCGGGGTGATCGTCGGGAAGACGTCGGATCCGCCGACATAGCCGAGCGGTGACGGGTTGAGATTGTCGGCGGCCAGGAATTTCACCAGATCCAGGTAGTTGAACGTGCGGTTCTCGGTGCTGGCCGGCTGCAGCCCCACTGCCTTGATCACGGCGGCTCCCACGCTGCTGCCCGAGCCGGCCGGGCAGGTCGCCAGGATGCGACAGTGCGCGCCCTGCGGATCGGTGATGGTGTCGGCCAGTGCCCAGCTGCTGCGGTCGGCGGTACGCAGCCAGTTCTGCCAGCCCAGGAGGACCTGCGGGAAAGACTCCAGCGGGAAATGCAGCCCGACGACGTCCACGTCGCTGGTCGGGAACGTGGCGAAGGTCAGCGCCGTCGTCACCCCGAAATTGCCGCCACCACCGCCGCGCAATGCCCAGTACAGATCCGGGTTCTCGGTGGCCGAGGCCGTCACCCCGGCGCCGCCCGGCAGCACCACCGTCGCCGCCACCAATTGATCGCTCAGCAGGCCCGCATGCCGTGATTGGGCGCCCAGCCCACCACCCAGGGCGTGCCCCGCGACGCCGACCGACGGGCAGGTACCCGTCGGGATGCCCCGCCCGGCACCGGCCAGCGCCTGGTGAATCGCGTACAGCGAGGTCGCGGGCGTTACCGTCACACGCCCGGTCGCCGCGTCGTAGTTGATGTCACCGGGCAGTTGGCGCAGGTCCAGCACCATCGTGCCGTTGGCTGTCGACGCGCCCACATAGGAGTGCCCGCCGCCGCGCGGAGCGACCTTGAGGTTGTGCGTCGCAGCGAAGGCCAGCGCCCGTTGCACGTCCGCCGCCGATGCCGGGGTGACGACCGCCGCCGGCGTCAGGCCGTTGAAGTTGGTATTGAAAACACTTTTGGCCGAAGCGAATTGTCCACCGCTGTCCGGAAGTACCACTTTCCCGTTGATGGCAGCCGAGAGGTCACCCCAGCCGGCCGGATCCGCACTGGCCCGGCTCGACCCGAACACCGCGCCGACGGCCAACGCACCCACGGCGCCGCGCAGGAACGTCTGACGCGAGACCCCACGCGGCGACTCCCGCGGTTCCGTCATATCCGCATTGTGAGCTGCCCGGGATCAAAAACCCCGCTCATGCTTGGCGTGTCGCGTCAATGGTCGTTGCCGGGCGGAGCCGATGGCGCGTGTCAAATCACCCGAATCACGATGTTGCGATCGGAGATATACGCTCCGCCCGACACCCAGACTTGGTCAGAGCCATCGTCAAACTTCTTCCGCCACAACTCCTTCCCACTGGCGTCGACACAGATCACATCCCGTTGGTCACGGTACAAGTACCGCGCACCATCGGATCCGAGGAAGAAGGTCATCTGCACATTCGCGGTTGGCGCAACGTTGACATCCTGGCAACTACCAGCCTTCAGCTTGGCATCCGAGGTCTCCTGCACACCGATCACGCACAATTCGCCACTGCCGAATCCCCCGATCATGTTGGCAAGCACCGCATCTGCGCCGGCGGGATACGTCCAGAGAACACGTCCCGACTTCCCGTCGAACGCACGGAAGTCGCCGGTAGATCGGTTGTAGGCCAGCGGATAGTAGAAACCTGACGAGCCGTACCGGGTGTTTCCAGGACGACCCAAGGGAAAGTCGTACTTTCCGGAGCCCACATTGCCCATCAGGGTGTACCCCTCGCTGGCCACGGTGGCGGTGTTTCTGCCGCTGAAGTCAAAGAACTTGAACGAGTTTCCAAATTCCACCGCGAATCCCGATGCAAAAGCGGTATTTGAGGTGCTCGGTTCGCTCACGATGGGCTTTCCGGTGTTGGCGTCAAGCACCTCGTGCTCGGTGATGACGACCCCTTGATCGCCGAACACCGAGACGCCGTCATGCCGAACACGCCATGCTTCATTGCCATCCGCGCCATACGAGACCAGTTCATTGCGAAAAACGACAGCGATGCCGTCACCGCTTCCTTGAAGATTGGTTATCCGGTCCGACGGCAACGAAGGCTGGCTCAATATGCGTCCGGTTGCCACATCGAGGAACACCAGCACTTCGGGATCTCCACAGCAGAGATTCAGATTGAGTCCACATCCCATGGTCTTTGCCGAACGGGTGATGACGCACTTGGCGCTCCCGAAACGGTTGATATTGACCTTGGGCGGCTTGACCCCCTGTGACCAGCGCGGTTCGCCGGTCTCCTTGTCCAGGGCCATCACGCCCTGATCTGACCCGACCACCACGGTGTAGGCGTCGCCGCCGAGCACATACGCGTCAATGCCGGTCTCGTAGGTCCACCGCGGTTCGCTGATCGGTTTCTCCAGCGAGGGCAACGCAACATCGGCCGGCGGCCGTAGGTCACCCAGCGGCGGCACGGACGCCGGCAGCGGTCCTCCGCCCGCCGCAGTCACCTCGCCCGCTCCCCCGCCGCGGTTCAACCACCACAAGAGAGTGCCGATCCCTGCGGACGCGACGACGACGGCAGCCACCACGGTGAGCACCAACCACACCTTCCGCTTCTTGCGCGGCGGTTCTGGCGGTGGCCCCGCCGGTTGATACCCGGCCTGAAAGACCGGAGGAAATTGACCGAACGACGGGTCCGCCGGCGGGAATTGATGGCCACCACCTTGAAACGGACTCGCCGGTGGAGGCTGGTTACCGAAAGGGCTCGAGTAAGGGTTCGGCGCACCACCCGCCGACGAAAACGGGTCGTTCGGATAAGTCACCGTCATTCCGTACCATGCCGCCACGCCGGTAGCAATGTTGCGCCGTTTGCCGCACATGGCTGTCACCGCCCGCTTTTCGTGCACGCGTCGACGCGTAACCGCGGTTACGATCGCCCCGCCGGGCGGATTCGCCCGTCCCGACAACATCTGGAGGCCCAGCGCTGTGAGCGCACCGTCGAACCCGAACGTGATCCCCGCCTACGCCACGCTTCCCGACCTGCCATTGGACGACGAGGACCGCGCCAGTTTGACCTCAGAGATCTGGGGCATGCTGGTCACCGGCAACGACGACGCCGAGGACTTCCTCGACACCTATGCCGAGGACTACGAGCTCACCGAGGAGCAGCTCACGGCAGCCTTCGCGTCGCTACGCGAAGCGAGACTGCGCCAACAGACCGAGATCGGTGACTACCGGTCCCGGACGCAGGCGGCGTTCGAGGAACTCAACGCCAACGGCGTGATCGCCCGCGCCGACTTCTCCTGCTGCGGAACCTGCGCATCGGCCGAGATCGGCGACGAGCGCGACGACAGCCGACACTGGAACGGCTACATCTACTTCCACAGCCAGGACACCGACCGCCTGGTCGAGGACGGCTCCACCTACATCGGCTATGGAGCGTTCGAGCCGGAGAACTTCGACGAGGACGCCTACAACCGGCTGAGTGACCAGGCAAAGGAAGATCTGTACGTCGGCGACGTGACGCGGATGCTCGACGAGGTGGTGTTCCCCATCGTGCGGCGCCACGGCATCGAGCCCGACTGGAACCGCGACCTCGGAACGCGGGTGCTGCTCACCAACGCCGACTGGTATGCGCCGATCGAGAGCTGACGATCTGTAACTCCTGTGGCGGGCGCGCCGACATACAGTTCAGCGCGTCCGAAGGAGGATAGCCCGATGCCGAATCATCGTCGCCGCGCAATGACCGCTGTCGGTGCTGCGGCCGCTGCGCTTGCCGTACCGGCCGTCCTGAACATCCCTCCAGCCCACGCGAACCCGCTGCCCGGCTTCTGCGTTCCACCCAACGTGGTCGACGACGTGTGCACAGCGCGGCTGAAGTCGGTGACGGCCGATGTGATCGACGGGACGATCACCGGGACGCCGGTCGGCGGCAGCACGGCGATCACCCTTGCAGGACAAGCGGATGCGTACCTGAAATCGACCGGATTCGGCGATACACCGCCGGATCCGGTTCAAGAATGGGACACCCAGATCGACAAGGTCGGCAATCTCGACACCTCCCCCTCCAACCCCAATTGGTACGGCAATGCGAAGGCCAGGGTGTTCCTGCCCCGGACTCTGAACGACCTGGCCACCAAGTTTCCTCCCGACAGCCTGATCGTGCGGTTTGTGTCCGACGACGCCCGTCCGGACGCGTTGCGGCTGGTGTCCATTCAGCCGACCGCTACAACCGATCCTGTGCCAACCCGGCCAGGTGCTTGAGCGAGTTGTCCAGGTGCTGCCGGTCGAACGGCGGGAACTCGATCTCTTCGCGAAGTGCGGGCGGCACCGCCGACCAGTCGTACGTCAAGGTGACCTGCGTCCGGTCGTCCCCGCGCGGCTCAAGGTCATAGCGCCAGATCCAGCCGCCGAACTCGATAGTGGCGTCGTCGTCACCCTGGCCAGGCAGCCACGCAATCGCGCGCGAAGGCTCGAAAACCTCCACCCGGTTGGCCATTTCGTAGTGCATGCCGCCAAAGTTGTCGTGGTACATCGCCATCCGGAAGATCTGGCCCACTTCGGTCAGCGGCTTGCCGTCGAGTGACTCCCGGACCCAGCCGGTGCCGTCGATCGCCTGGTGGGTGGTCGGGTCGGCCAGCACCGCGAACACGGTTTCGGCCGGCGCGTTGATGGTGCACGCAGAGCTCATGGTTTCGTCAGACATACCCGTACCGACCATCGGCGGCCCAGAAACTCATCGAGCCTGCGCTCAGGTCGCTATCTCGCCGCTCAGACTCGGCGTGATGGAACTATGCGTCGAGCCCGAAGACCTTCACAGCCGCTGACTTTCCTTTCATCACGTGCGATCCGCGGTCGATCAGTCCGGCCGGTCGAGATTCCAGAGCGTCAACGGCCTGCTGGGTCAGCAGGATCGAATCACCAGTGGTCTTGGTGAGTTGCTCGACACGGGCAGCGACATTGACTGCATCACCGATGAGGGTGAATTCCAGCTTCCCTCCGCCACCGATTGTCCCGGCGATCACCACACCGGTGTTGATGCCGATCCCGATTCGTAGCGCGCCCTCGAAGCGTTCGGCGACCAGTCGCTGCATCGCGACCGAGGCGCTCACCGCCGCATCGGCATGGCCCACAAGGTCGTTCGGAGCGCCGAACACCGCCAGAGCACCGTCGCCGAGGAACTTGTTCACATGCCCGCCGGCGTTGACGACGGCAGGCACAACGATCTCGAATAGCGCGTTGAGGCGGGCGACAACATCCTCTGCGGGGTTCGACTCGGCGAACGGCGTGAAATCGCGTATGTCGACGAACATCACTGTCACCTCACGACGCTCGCCGGTGAACACGTCGTCGCCTTGCTCGAGCAGCCGGGCCGCCAAACCCGGGTCGACGTACGTGCCGAACGCCGCCTGGAGTCGTTGCCGCTCGGTCAATCCCGCTTGCATCCGATTGAACGATGCTGCCAGCGCGCCGAGATCGTCGTCCTGGACCACCGGGATGCGTCGGGTGTAATCGCCTGCCGCAACGCGTTCAGTACCTTCGGCGAGGTCGCGGATCGGCCGCATGTAGGGCGACATCGTCATGACTGCGACCGGCCCGGCAATCAGCGTCAACGCGCACCCGATCAGGACAGAGACGACAGGGTCCTCACGGGCGCGGTCGATCGCGGACGCTACAAGCGCGGTCCCCGTGCCGAACGCGAATGTCATCGCGAGCATGGTGATGTTGGACCACGCGGCGAAAGTGGGATGGGAACGCGGCAGCGTGTCACCAATTCCGGTGTCACCGGCGATCGCGGCCCGCACCGGCCGCAGCGATCCCTCACTGAAACTGTGCACGCCGACCACGCCAATGGCTGCTCCGTATGCGGCACCAAAAATCGCGTACTGGGCCAGTCGCCAACCGGTCGCTCCGGCGATCCCACCGACAATTAGCCCAAGGCAAGGCGCCCAAATCGCATCGGTTGCGAGCACTCGGGCAGTCGTTCTCCGCCCGTACGTGAAGGTGGCGCGCAATGCCTCCATCGGATCGCGTTGGCGGCCCGCCGCCCACCCTTCGATCAGGCGCAGCGGTTTTGAGCCGGGAAGAACCAGCAGGTAAACCCGCAACAACATGGCGATACAGGTGATGACCGCCGCCTCGACGTAGCGATCGGATCCTTCGAAGGCGACGATGACCAACGGGTAGGCGAGGTAGACGGACAGCCCAGCCAGGTAAACCAGGGCGCAGATCGCCCACGAGTACCTCGGCCCGTACCGATCCCACAACCACTGAAAGATCCGGTCCATGCCGAAACAAAACACCCCCCGGCCTGGTGACCGGGGGTGTTTTGCGAACTACTTAGTGAGCGTGGCCGTGGTGATCACCGGCCAGATCTTCTTCCTCGCTGTCGAAAGATGCCGCGTTCGGTTCGGACGCTATTCAACCCGTGGCTTGAAAGGGACAACCCGAGACTGCCGCCGTGGGTAAGCCGGTGGCGGTGGCCGATTTCGTTGCCGAGGTTGCAGCGTCCGGCATATGCGTCCGCAGTGTCGGCGGCATCGTTTACAGTTCCGTCAATTAATTCAGACAGGAGTTTTCCGTGGTTCGTACTTTCCTTGCCGCCGCGACTTTCGTGGCTGCGTTCGGGGCTCTCGCGGCGCCGCCGGCCCAGGCCGACTACAAGGGTGGCTGTGAGGTTATCCACTGGGGCCTCTTTGGCGGCGACCGCAGGATGATCTGCGACGGTCCCAAGCAGGCCGATGGATCGTGGGAGCGGAAGCGGATGTACTTCTCGCCGCCCTACCACCGGAACGCAAGCTCAACGTGCAGCGGAGGTAGGTACTCAAGCTCCTGCACCTACTACGAAGCCGCAGACGTTCCGTTGGAGATCCACGGCACCCCCGAGACGTACCCAGTGCGTGACGACAATGTGTTGCCTGACGAGCCGGGGTGGCTGCCGGCAGGAGCGTTGGTCGGCAACGCAACTTAAGCGGCAACGAAAACACCCCCGGCCCAACAGGACCGGGGGTGTTTTGCGAACTAGTTAGTGAGCGTGGCCGTGATGGCCGTGCCCGTGATCTTCTTCCTCGGCGGGCTTGTCCACGACGGCCGTCTCAGTAGTACATTATTACAGCCATGACCAAGCGAGCCCTGATAGTCACCCGGCTATCTCGTGTCACCGAGGCTACGACCTCCCCCGAACGCCAGCTCGAAGAGTGCCGGGACTATTGCGACCGCCGAGGCTGGGAAGTTGTCGACGTAGCCGAAGACCTCGACGTATCCGGCGCGGTTGATCCGTTCGACCGCAAGAAGCGCCCGAACCTGGCCCGCTGGTTGGCCGGCGAGGCAGAACAGTTCGACGTGATCGTGGCCTACCGCGTCGACCGGCTCACGCGGTCGATCCGGCAGCTACAACGGTTGGTCAACTGGGCCGAGGACAACGACAAGCTGGTGGTCTCAGCGACCGAGTCCCACTTCGATATGACATCACCGTTTGCGGCCGTGTTGATCGCGCTGATCGGCACTGTGGCCGAGATGGAGCTGGAGGCCATTTCCGAGCGCAACGCTTCATCTCAGCGGTTCCGGGTGTCGAAAGGTCACTACCGGGGTTCTACTCCCCCGTGGGGGTACAAGCCCCAGAAAGACGTGGAAGGGACCTGGCGGCTCGTGCAGGACGACGAGCAGACCAAAGTGATCCACGAGGTCGTTGCTCGCGTCCTTGAACAGGAGCCGCTGCAACAGATCGCACGAGATCTCACGGCTCGGGGTGTGCCCACGGTCAAGGATCGGGTAGCCCAGCTCCAAGGCAAGCCGATGAAGGGCACGGCGTGGAATGTCACGCCGTTGCGCCGGTCGCTGACGAGTGACTCGATGCTTGGGTACGCCACCAAGGCCAACGGCTCCGCTGTCCGAGGTGACGACGGGGCCCCGGTGATCAGGGCAACGCCGATTCTTGATCGGCAGATGCTGGAGCAGCTCCGCACAGAGCTTGACAGCCGGAGGCGCCGGGGCGAGCCCACAAAGCGGTCTTCATCGCTATTGCTGCGGGTGGTCCACTGCGGGAAGTGCGAGCAACCTGCCTACCAGTTCAACGGCGGCAGCCATTCCAAGACGCCCCGGTACCGGTGCCGTTCAGTGTCAAACACCAAGACGGGCTCGTGCGGCAACACGACACTGCGGATGGACTACGCAGACTCGACAGTTGAACAGCTGCTTCTAGCTCTCCTCGGTAACTCCGAACGCCTTGAACGCGTGTGGGACTCGGGTTCTGACAACTCGGCAGAGCTGGCCGATATCAGCGCCGAACTCATCGACGTAACCGGCCTCATCGGCTCACCGGCGTATCGGCCGGGTACCCCGCAACGGGCTGCGCTAGACGCCCGCATCGCTGCGTTGGCAGCTCGACAGGAAGTGTTGTCTGCGGAAGAGATCATGCCCTCAGGATGGACCTGGCAGGGCACCGGGGAGAAGTTCTCGGCGTGGTGGGAGCGTCAGGACGTGACGGCCCGCAATACGTGGATGCGCTCGATGGGTGTCCGACTTAGCTGGGTCGGCAAGCATCTCGATTTCGAGCTGGGCGAGGTATTCAAGATGGCCCAGGAACTCAAGGCAGTCGGCCCGTTCGCTGAGATCAACGATCTATTAACCAACATGAAGGCCAACGGGATTCAAGGAATCGAACTGGACGAGAACCACGACATTATGCGAGTCGAGTCGTACGCGTCAGGCGGCGAGTAGGTCATTCTCACTTATGCCAGGGCCATCGCAGGGGCATCCGCAGCGGAAACCACCGGCCTGTAGCCCGGATGATCTTCTCCGCTTCTTTGGGACGCAGATGCGTGATGAACGCAGAGAACCCAAGCCATGCACAAAATGAGAAAGCGGTAGTCGCAGACAAAGCGACTGCGAAGCCCAGAGCGGTCATGCCGCACAACGTAGACCTTGCCAGCGCCGGTTGAAACCACCCCTGTTGGCTAACTGTGGATAACTGGCGCACCACCTTGCTTATCACTGTGGATAACTGGACTGTCAACTACCCGAGTTATATGGATACTGAGCAATTTTGGAGGTGAACAAGGTTGTGGGTTCAACTTTGGAGGTTGTCTCGGCGTGTCGCCGGACGCGACCATCCTCGGAGTGTCACATCTGGCAATAATGCGCTAGCGAATAACTCCAGTTCCCACCGCACTAAATCTATCGCCGCGACCACGCCGGGGTCATCGGGGTCCAGACCATCGGCTCTCAGCGCTTCGCGCTCAATCTCGTCCATATGAGGTTAGACGCTGAGCGACTGCGTTCGGTTCCGGGGTTCTTCGGTCGACAACCCCATCGGCCATTAGCTGAGCGGTATCGCCCGTTCACCCCACCGATGAACGCATCGCTTGAACTTGCGCCCGCTGCCACACGGGCACATCTCATTTCGCTCGGGTGTAGTGCGAGCCAGTGTGACATCGAGCGTCAATGACGTGGCTAGTTCAGCTGTCAGGCAGAGATCTTCGACCACCCATCGGGCGCGAGCGAGGTCATCGCCGAGTACTTCCGTTGCGAGAATAACGGCGTCAGCCGCCTTCTGTGCAACTCTCGGTTGGAGTCCTCGGGATTTCGCCACCAGAGTTTCGAGCGGATACCGTTCATAGCGCTCGAGGATGTGAGTGTTGGCGTTATCGCGGAACGCTGTCGCAACATAGGTCGTTCTCGATCCAAGGCTGGGATGGACTGCGTCACAGAGCCATTCGTACGTATCCATCACATCGATGGATGTCTCACGTTTGGCGAGCTTCTGCATGTAAGTCATGACGTTCTTGCTGAGGATCTGAGGGGGACGTTTCTGAGATTGGCCGATCCGAGATGCGTACTCCAGGCCCGTAACCCTTTTGTTCAGATCGTGAACGAAGCTGTTTAGGCGTTCGATAGATGGGCTTCCCTGGCTTTTGAAGCCATCCCAGAGCTCGACGAGAACCGGCAGTTCTTCCGCTAAATAGGCCGCACCTTCAAGAAGTGATCGGGCGCAGGCAGCAGCTACCAACACGGTCCATTCATCTAACGCGCCACGAGCCGCCTCGGCTAACTCGGCAGCACGCCAGGTTTGAGTGAACCACCACGCTCCAAGTCGCATGAATTGCTCAGAAAGAGTGAAGGTGACGAACCACTCGGGCGAGCCAAGAGGACTTGTACGCCGCATGAATGGGTTGCCTCGGGCAAACTTTCTACCGTCGGGAGCGCCCAGCGTGATGTAGTTCCACTCAACCCTGGGGTCGGGATCAACCAGCTGTTGGATTTCGCTACCGTGAGCAGCTGGATTTGTTGACCTTAGCGGAATTAGAAGATGGGTCAAGCTCTCGGTAAATGCTGGCGCAGTGCGAGCAATTTCCAGAATGCGCTCTGTGCCCTCATGGAGCTGATGCATACGTTGGTCGCCAAGCGCCTTGGCCACGTCAGCAACATTCGACATGACTACTCCTAGTGCAAGTCATTGCTAGTTCCATGTCTGTTGGCTGGTCTTGCTACTTGGGCAGGTGTACTGCGTAGGCACAGAGGGATGCAATGACCAACGTAGTTGGCCCGCAAGCGTATTAATGTTCGCATTCGTTGACCATCGCAAGAAACACGGGAAGCAACGCCTATGCCGGCCTAGGCGTAGGGATCGCCTGCTGCGAATAGCTCTGCCTGCTGGAGCACCAGTTCGACGGCCTTCTCCTCGTGGTCAGGCGGGTAGTCGAAGCGGGCCAAGAGGCGGCGGACCTTCGTCCGCATCTCCGCCTTGACGCTCTCTTTGAGGTTCCAGTCGATCGTGGCACTGGAGCGCACCGCTTCCACCAACTTGTGCGCGATCTTCTTGAGCGTCTCGTCACCCATCTGCAGTACTGCGGCGTCGTTCTGTACGATCGCGTCGTAGAAGGCGATTTCGTCTTCGCGTAGGCCCAATTCCGTATGACGCTTCTTGTCGTCTCGCATCGCTTTGGCCAGTTCGACCAGGCGAGCGATGATCTCGGCGGTGGTCAGCGACCGGTTGGTGTAGCGGTTGATGGCTTCTTCAAGCTGTTCGGAGAACTTCCGGGCCTGCACGATGTTGGTGCGTCGCACGGTTTTGATCTCGTCGTTGAGGAGCCGGCGTAGCAGGCCCATCTGCAGGTTTGGCTTCTCCTTGCCCGCCAGCGTATCTAGGAACTCATCCGACAGCAGGGACAGCTCGGGGGTGTCCACGCCGGCGAGCTTGTAGATGTCCACTACCTCGTTGGCGGAGACGGCCTCGTTGACGAGTTGGGCGATGGCGGTGTCGATTTCGACTCGGCCAGGTCCCGGTGTGGCGTCTGGGTTCTGGATCTTGAGGATCGCCGAGCGCGCGTCGATGAACAGCCGTACATCGTTGCCGATCTCTGCTGCCTCATCTCGTGCCCCGCACAGGGCGAACACCTTGGCCAGTGCCAGCACCTGGTCAACGAACCGTTCCGTGCGATCCGGGTCGGCCATGACGAAGTCGATCACCTTGGCGTGCTGGGTGAGCCGCTCAGAAGCCGGCAGGTCCGGTGAGGAGTCGTAGTCGCAGCCGTGCAGCAGGCCGCACACGATGTCGTGCTTCTCCAACATGACGGCGACTAGATCCTCGATGGGTACGCCGGCCTGGTCACGGTCGCTGGGTGAGTACTCGGCGAGTGCCTTCTGGAGGTTGGAGAACAGCCCGATGTAGTCGACGATCAGCCCACCGGGCTTATCGCGGAATTTGCGGTTCACTCGTGCGATGGCCTGCATGAGGCCGGCGCCCTGCATGGGCTTGTCGACGTACATGGTGTGCAGTGACGGGGCGTCGAACCCGGTGAGCCACATGTCCCGGACGATCACCAACTCCAGCGGATCGTCGGGGTTCTTGGCACGAGCCTTGAGTTGCTTGCGAACGTCGTTGGTGTATACGTGCGGTTGGAAGTTCTCCGGGTCGTCGGTGGAGCCGGTCATGACGACCTTGATCTTGCCCTCGGCGGGATCACCGGAGTGCCAATCGGGGCGCAGGGCGCTGATCTTCTCGTAGAGGCGCACCGCGATGCGTCGCGACATGACCACGATCATGGCCTTGCCGAACAGGGCCGATCGGCGCTTCTCCCAGTGCTGGACGATGTCGGAGGCGATCAAGTCCAGGCGCTCTTCGGCCCCGACGATGGCCTCCAGGCGTGACCACCGTGACTTCGCCTTGGCGGCTTCGGATTCCTCCACCTTCTCGGTGATCTCGTCGGCGGCGGCGTCGAGGGTCTCGTAGTCGCCAGCGCTGAGTTCGACCTTGGCCAGGCGCGACTCGTAGTAGATCTTGACCGTGGCGCCGTCCTCGACGGCACGGGTCAGGTCGTAGATGTCGATGTAGTCCCCGAACACCGCCCGCGTGGACTTATCTGTCGATTCGATGGGTGTACCGGTGAAGCCAAGATAGCTGGCCCCCGGCAGGGCATCCCGAAGATGCTTAGCCAAGCCAGCTTTCAATCGTCCTTGACTGTCCAGGGTCTCGCCGAACCCGTACTGGCTGCGGTGGGCTTCGTCAGCGACGACCACGACGTTGCGGCGGTCGGTCAGGACCGGGTTGCGGTCGCCGTCCTCGCCAGGTGCGAACTTCTGCAGTGTGGTGAAGATGATTCCACCGGAGTTGCGGCGCAACAGGGTTCGTAGTTCGGTTCGGGTGTTGGCCTGCTGCGGTGATTCAGGCAGGATCGTGGCCGGTGCGAAAACCTCAGCGAACAACTGGTCGTCGAGGTCGTTGCGGTCGGTGATGAACACCAGGGTCGGGTTGCTCATCCGGGGGTCACGCATAATCTTGGCGGCATAGAACACCATCTCCAGGCTCTTCCCGGAGCCCTGGGTGTGCCAGACGACCCCGCCACGGCGGTCACCATCGGGTGAGGCAGCGGTGACGGTGGACTCCACTGCAGCGTTGACCGCCCAGTACTGGTGATACTTCGCCACCCGCTTGATTAGGGCACTGGACTTCTGGCCGGTCTTCGGGTCGGTGACGGTCTCGTTGCTGAACACGACGAAGTTGCGGAGGATGTCGAGGAACCGCTTCTGATCGAACACCCCTTTGATCAACACCTCCAGCGCAGGCAGGTTGGTGATCACCTCGCGGCCCTCGATGGTCTTCCACGGGGCGTAGTGCTCGAACCCGCCGGCGAAGCTACTCATCGCCGCGCTGGTGCCATCGGAGATCACCGTGAGCGCATTGGTGGTGAACACCGAGGGGATGTCGGTGCGGTAGTTCTGGATCTTGGTGTACGCCTTCTTCAGCGTGGCGGCCTCAGCAGCAAGATTCTTCAACTCCAACAGTGCCAGCGGCAGTCCGTTGACGAAGACCAACACGTCGGGTCGCCGGTTCTTACCGTTCTCGACGATCGTGTACTGGTTGACCGCCAGCCAGTCATTGTTGGCTGGGTCGTCGAAGTCGATCAGCCACACACTCGTGGTCCGCACCGACCCATCGGCGGCGCGGTACTCAACCGGGACACCCGCTGTCAGCAGCTTGTGTACGCGGGCGTTTTCGTCCACCGGGCTCTGCGACTCAGCCCGGTCCAGGCGCTTGATTGCGGCGTCGACCAGGTCGGGATCGAGGTCGGGGTTGATCTGTCGGACAGCGTCACGCAGACGCCCGTACAGGTACACCTGCTCGAAGGAGTCCCGCTCCGAACTCGACTCTCCCGGTGCTAGATTCGGACCGAACGCTCGCTCGTAGCCGAGGTGGGCAAACCACTCCAGAGCAGCTTCCTCGATCACCGATTCGTCGACGGCAGTCATGCCACGCCTTCCTCAGCTTCAGGCACCCGGATACGGCCCGCGAGCAACTCTGGGAGCAGAGCGTCGCGTAGTTCAGCGAGACCGGCACTCTCTGAACGCAACTGCTCCACTTTTTCTAGTAGCGCCAGCGCCGATGATGTCGTTGACTCAGCGAGCTTTCTGACGTCGGGAACCTCGATGTCCAGAACGTCGTCAGGGCGCACGCGCTGGTGACTGCCGGACGTTCCGGTGACGCGGCGGGGAAGCCCCGATAGGAATAGCTCACTACGAAGCGCGAGCCATGCTGCTGCCAAGGCGTTGTCGTCGCCCGCTGCCATACAGAGAAACTCCGTCGAGGCCAGCGCCGTTGTCGTCGGATCGGGCGTAACCCACCAGGTCCGGTTAAAGCGCGGGTTTAGTCGGGACAACAGTATCGACCGATCGGCCACCTTGAGCTTGTTGCTCATGATCGTCTCGGCGGCAACTCGTTGTGGCCGTGCTCCGGCATCGAAGGCCGGGAGACTGAAATGGTCGACTGCTTCACGTCCGAGCTTCGATGGATTCACCGTGTCTTTAGTAACCACAACAAGATCGCCCAACCTCGCCAAAGGCACGTCTGAAGCGACCTCGGCAGCTATCGCGTCAAGCAGCTCGGACGCGATAGTGACCGCTGACTGGTTCGAAGCGATCTTGTCGTCGAGCGCGGCGAGCGTTGCCGCGATACCACGCTGGGCCTCTATCGGTGGTACAGGAAAGACTTGAGCGCCAAAAGTATCGCGCGTGAGCGAAGGGTTCGAAGTGCCGTCCTTCAGGTGATCGAGGCCGACGTAGAGGATTAGATAGTAAGCGAATCTCAGATCAACATTGGCGATCGGCAACAAGGAATAAGCAGTGTCAATCACCCAGTAATCCCGGTCTACCCACTCGACACCTAAGTGCCCCACACCCTTACGTCCAACAACGACTCCTGGCCCTTCGAACAATGGGGTGTCATGTGTGCCGGTCTGACCATTAGTGCCGTAGACAGGGACGTTGCCCGGACGACGGGTGGATGCGACTAACGCTTTTCCGTACTTCAACTCGAAGAGTTCATCCGACCTTCTGAGTGGCCATCTAATTTCACTCTCCTGTCCAAGTCCACGTGCAATCGAAGCTCCGCGGTATGAATTGGCTTTGTCAGTCGACATTGATTGATTCCAACCGCTCCCGCACCTGATCTTCGAGTTCATTCCCGCGGTCGAACTCAGCAATCAGCGCCTTGGCCAGCCGCTCGATCTTGTCGGCGACTGGTTCATCGTCGACCTCGGCTTCTTCTGTGCCGACGTAGCGACCAGGGGTAAGGACAAAGCCGTGTTGCTTGATCTCTTCCACGGTTGCGGATTTGGCAAATCCGGGTATGTCCTTGTATCCACCGTCGTGGTTGCGCCACGCGTGATAAGTGTCGGTGATCTGGGCAATGTCGGATTCGCTCAGGTCGCGGAGACGACGGGTGACCATGGTCCCGTCGAGCCCGCGAGCGTTAATGAACAACACCTCGCGTTGACGCTGACGGTGTCCGTTGCCCTGCCGGTCCTTGGACACGAACCACAGGCTGACCGGGATACCGGTGTTGAAGAACAGCTTGTCGGGCATTGCCACGATGCAGTCAACTAGGTCGGCTTCGACGAGCTTGCGTCGAATCTCGCCCTCGCCACCGGTCTTGGACGACAGCGCCCCGTTGGCTAACACGAAACCCGCAGTGCCGTTGGGTGCTAGGTGGTAAACGAAGTGCTGAACCCATGCGAAGTTGGCATTGCCCTGAGGCGGGATTCCGTACTTCCAGCGGGGGTCATCTGCGAGCTTGGGGTCCCACCAGTCCGACACGTTGAATGGGGGGTTAGCGAGCACGAAGTCGGCTCTCAGGTCCGAGTGCAGGTCTTGGGTGAAGCTGTCCGATGATCGCTCGCCGAGGTCTGCCTCGATGCCGCGTAGGGCGAGGTTCATCTTGGCCAGTTTCCAGGTGGTGTCGGTGAACTCCTGGCCGTAGACGGCGATGTCGGTGCGTTTGCCGCCGTGGGCTTTGACGAACTCCTCCGACTGCACGAACATGCCGCCGGAACCGCAGGCCGGGTCGAACACCCGGCCCTTGTACGGCTCCAACATCTCGACGAGGGTCTTGACCACCGAACGAGGGGTG
The DNA here is from genome assembly GCF_058536225.1 of Mycolicibacterium arcueilense. NCBI lineage: Bacteria > Bacillati > Actinomycetota > Actinomycetes > Mycobacteriales > Mycobacteriaceae > Mycobacterium > Mycolicibacterium arcueilense. The sequence goes on along the minus strand of NZ_JBZTYL010000007.1, from coordinate 311,340 downwards.
TAGAAGGCACCGGCATCCTTGCCGGTCTCCTTGCCGGCGAACTGACCGAGGAAGTACTCGTAGACCCGGCCCAGCACGTCGTCGGAGCCGTGGTCGTCGGTTTCGGTGAACCCGATGCTGCCGATGAGGTCGACCAGCTTGCCGAGTCGGCCCTTGTCCAGACCTTCGCGGGCGTAGTTCCGTGGCAGCACGCCCCGCAGACTCGGGTTCTCCTTCTCGATCAAGTCCATCGCGGTGTCGATGTCCTGGCCGATACTCGGCAGCTTGGCCCGATCCTGGATGTACTGCCAGCGGGCGTTGAGTGGTACCCAGAACACGTTGTGGCTGGCATACTCGTCGCGGTCCTCGATGAACTGTGCCCGCCGCTTCTCGTTGGGGATGTAGTCATCGGAATCCGGGTCTGACAGTGCGGCCTCGATCGCCTGCCGGCGTTCCTCGAACCGGTCGGAGATGTACTTCAAGAACACCAGGCCCAGGACAATGTGCTTGTATTCGGATGGCTCCTGGTTTCCCCGCAGCGCATCTGCGGCCTCCCACAGACGCTGCTCCAACGTCTTGGTCTCAGCCTTTGCCTTCGTCCTCGGACGAGCCATCGCCACCTGCTCTCTCTCATCGCAAAACTCCGGCCAGTATTGCAAGCCAGCGCGTGATCGAACGGCATTCGGCGAGGTAGCGATTCGGAGCGTCTGCAGCTGTCGCCTCGACCACCCGCTGGATCGCGGGTCTCGATCGCTAATCTCGCATCCGACCGGTTAGCGCAGAGCAGGAAATGAGATCTTGAGCCAGAACAACGATCACGAACTGACGCCCGATGAAGAACGGGGTCTGCTCCGATTTCTCGCAGGGGCAGAGAACATCAGCGAGGTGCTGGCATCGAGTGGACCCGATTGGCTAATCGAGGGCTGGCTGGCTTCGTCGGCCACGATGGTGGCTGGTTCGCCCGAGAGCGGGAAATCAACGCTCGTTGCCGGCATGGCGGCGTCGGTCGCAAACGGGGAGACTTGGCTCGATTCCCCGGTCACAACCGATAGGACCGGGCCGGTGGTCATCATCACGACAGACCCATCTGACCGTGGCCAGTGGGCCAGCAAGGGCCGCGACCTCAAGGTTGCTGACGATGCCTGGGAACTAATTGCCTTCACGTCCGAGCGGTGGGGGTATTACGCAGATCTCGCGGATGGGCTGGATTCCCGATTGCTGGTGTTCGACAACATCACTAGCGGCCTGGAGGGGCCGATCAACGAGGCAGACCCATCCTCCATTCTGGGACCATTGGGGCAGATCGTGAGTACTGGGACTCCCGTGGTTGTGATCGCCCACAGTGGTAAGGGTGGCAGCAAGGATCCGATGGGCCCGACCGCCTACAAGGCTTGGCGGCGCCACGGGATTCACGTCTCCGGATTTGGCGAGCGTCGAACACTCACAAGGGCGGGCAATCTAGGTCGCTGGCCCGACGTGGTTGTAAACGGCACACCCGAAGGAGCCGCCGTCCAGTACAAGCTGGCAGAGGAGCAGCCGAGTCAGAAAAGGTCACCAGAACGACTTGACCAGAACGCTGAGATCGCTCGATGGATTGTGGCCAATTGCCAGAACAAGGGTGTCAACGAGGTTGGCAAGCTGGTGGCCGGCGAGTTCGATGGGACCCCAGGTGCGCGTACGACGTCGCTGAAGACCGGTGCGCTGTCCAAGCTATTGAAGCGTCGCGGTGAAGGCGATCGCACCCGATGGACTCTGATCAAATAGCCGCAGTAGGTAGTAGGGCCTGCTACCACCTAGGCCCTGTTTCCGCAGTTCACAGGCGGTAGTGGTAGCCCCCTATAAGAGTCTCTCTATCGTTCGACTCTTACCCCCGCTGAGCAAATGGCATTTTGCGATTGGGCGCGGGGTAAGAGCTCATTACCAAGGGGACCGCTCCGCGGCGGTCCCGACCACGGGTGTGGCATCGGTTCGGCCGATGCCGTCCATCGACCGGCCTGCAACGCCGGTCACGATCACCCATGGGGTTCGCTCAACGGCGAGCCCTAAGGTGGGCCAGCTTCACGGCTGGCCCACAATGAGCCGCTTCGAGGTAGGGCGGCTCCTCACGGTGACCGGCCTACGAGGCCCGGTCAGGACAGACGACAGTTCGGTAGCTGCCGCATTCGGGAGGGGCCGGATCTTCAGGGCCCGGCCTGTCCTCAGACGTCAGGCGTTTTTTGTAGTTCGTAGACCTTTGTAGTTGTAGACCGACTGGCGGCTGATCCCGTATTTACGGGCTAGTCCCGAGACGGACTCGCCCACTGCCAGACGAGCACGAAGCTCGTCAGCCTGCAGGTCAGTGAGGGCCGCTTTCCGGCCCTTGTACTTGCCTGCAGCCTTAGCGAGGGCAATTCCCTCGCGCTGGCGTTCGAGGATCATCGACCGCTCGAACTCAGCGACTGCTCCGAGCATCGAGAGCAGGAGCGTGTTCATCGGCGAGTCATCGCCGGCAAAGGTGAGGTTCTCTTTGGTGAACTCGACTTTGACACCTTGGCCGGTGAGTTCCCGAACGATCCGGCGCAGGTCTTCGAGATTGCGTGCCAGTCGGTCCATCGAGTGGACGACTAGCGTGTCACCCTCCCGGACGTAGTCCAGGCACGCAGCCAACTGTGGCCGGTGGGTGTCCTTGCCGCTGGCCTTGTCGGTGAACACCTTATCCAGCTCGACCCCATCGAGCTGACGATCAGTGTTCTGATCGACGGTGCTCACTCGCTGGTATCCGACGCGCTGCCCCATGTGTTCTGCTCCCCAATCGTCGATCTGTCAATCTGGACTCTAGATAGTTGATTGACATAGTGTCAAACAATTGAACTGAGGCTCTAGTTGGACATCTGACGGCAGTTTTTGAAGTGTCCACTATGGGTGTACCCCAGATGGACATTCGTCGACCCAGGGGCATGCCGGGGGCCAGTACGACGGCCTTCGGACGCCGAATCGCCGGGATCAGGGTGAAGGCCAGGACGTCATGATGTCTGTCTGCTCAGCCGCGATCCGACCCGATCGCGGAACTCGTGGTGTGCCCTGTGAGAGGCCTCAGGAGCCCGTGGGAAAACCGTCTCCGGCCCCTGACACAGGGGGCATGCGGATCGGGCGCCTCCGGGGCAAATAGCGAATCGACCCCTTGAAAAGCACAGGTCAGAGACATCGAGAAAAATGATGTCTATCGAGACTGGGTCTGGGTTTGAGCATGTGCCAGGAACGTTGATCCGGCACCCGGTTGGGCCTCCATCTCGCCACCGGACAGCTGGCCGGCGACCACACGTTCGCCCGCCGAGGGGCGGCCTCCCTATATCCAACGGAGCGTCGGCACGTCGTGTTTGGATGCACCCATGAGTGTGTGCAAGAGGTGTGCGGCAGGTGAGCCCTGCGAATTTGAGCACGGTAGGGCGGGGTATATGCGGCATCGGTGCAGATGCGCGGCCTGCAGCGCGGCGCAGCGCGAGTACAGCACCGGCTATCGGGCGCGGGTGAGCGCGCAGCAGTGTGCGCGCCGTTACGCCGTCGAGAACAACCTGGCTGTCAGCGATGCCGGGGGGATATCGGTCGATACACCCATGCCCACGCCGACCGGATGGACCACAGTGGGGCAGTTGCAATCCGGAGACTTGATCTTCGGATCCGACGGGTCGCCCGTGCGGGTGGTGGACGCGCCCCCAGCGGCGCTTGGCTATGACTGCTACGAGGTCATGTTCGCCGGTGGGCAGCGGGCGGGCCGCGTTGCGACATCAATCGTCGTGAGCGGTGACCACCTGTGGCAGACCGAGGTGGTGGCATCCGACGCCCAGTCGAGGATTAGAACCACCCGCGAAATGGCAGAAGACGGCCGCAAGCTCGCGATTCCGCGCGCGGGTGCCAGACAAACCCCGCCAGTTGAGCTTCCGATCGACCCGTACCTATTGGGGGCATGGCTCGGCGATGGGTCGAGCGGCGATTGCAACGTCACATCCGGCTGGGACGATGTCGAGGAGATGGAGCGTCAACTCACATCTCGGGGAATCCACACCCATCGACTTAGATCTGGGCAAAATGCTGCCCGACTGTCGTTCTCGGGCGCCGTGGGGTATCAGGCGACCAACCGCCCGGATCCGGCGATCCGGTTGCGGAATATGGAATGCTTCCGCAGCAAGCACATCCCAGTTGAGTACTTGCGCGCAGGGACCGAACAACGACTGGAACTCCTCCGCGGACTGATGGACACCGACGGTTGCGCCACGACGAATCAGCAGTGCGTGTTTGTCGGCAGAAAGCGTCTGGCCGAGGGTGTCGTCGAACTCCTTCGCGGTCTGGGGCAATTGCCGACCATCTGCTTCGTGAAAGACGCAAGGAGCCGTGACGGCGGGTCCCATCGGGTGACGTTCGTCCCATGGCGCATACAGCCGTTCGCCTTTGTACGCAAGGCAGTCCGAGTGGGCAGCAGTTCCCGAGACTGGGTCACGATCGCAAGCATTCGTGCAGTCAAGACCGTGCCAACCCGGCGGATAGAAGTGGATGCCACCGATCGCCTATATCAAGCCGGCCCAGTGGGGCATGTCATTCATAACACCGAGGAGGCCGACCATCGCCAGGCGTGGCGAGATGCCGGCGGGCAAACGACGCGCTGGAAGAAGCAATTCACACCCGAGGAGGACGCCGTCATTCTCGACAAGCTCGGCCACCTGAAGCGCTGTCTCGACGAGCCGACCAGCGCCGTCGCGAGTGAGCTTCACCGCTCGGTCAAGTCGATCCGCAATCGCCGACGTCAACTCGTTCGCCAGACGGGCACCCGGTTACTTGCGTAATAGTGACGGTGACTTCGCCCTCGATGCTGAGAACCGGTCCAGACCCTTTTCAACGGTAGGCGGGCCACGCTGCGTTTCCGCTGGTCACGTCCTGCCGTCCCCTGGTCTCGTCGCTGGTCGCCTGCCCTGGCGTGCACCGTGTTCGCGCTGGTGAGATGACATATCGCCGCCCTGGACTGCCTACGCCCCGATATCGGTCACGGAGTGAGCAGCAGATGTTCTCGCACTGTGTCCCCCCGTCGCCTCTCATCCCCTGTGTGTGTCTGCCTTGCCCTGTGGGTGAGCGCATGCCCACGATGTCCTGTGTGCCGTGGTCAGCGCATGGCATTGGTATGCCCTGGTGTGCGTCCACCACGTCCTATGCGCTCTGCCCTGTGCTTGTGGGCAATCAGGTGAGCGCGCGCCGTCAGAGCCCGTGCTCTGCGCGTCTGCCCTGCGACACGCCCTTGGTTGTCGGTCAGGACATTAGCTGCCTGACCTGTCGTCACCGATCAGATACCCCCAGGGGGTTGCCCCCATACCCCCTTCCTGACCGGTCGGTTATGCGGCTGAGCCATCCAGTACGGGTTTTCAAGCTGCAGAAGCCGCAGAGAAGGAAGGTCATCGTCAGAGTTTGCCACAAAACCAAAACCCTGTGTTCATGAATCCTTGGCTCATTTGCCACGTAGCGAATTACAGGATCATTTCATTACTAGCGCCGATCGAGACTCAGACCGGAACTCGCGAAGAGTTGCCTGACGTCCGACTTGATGTCAGGGTGCAGCAAGGAATATTGAGGCCGGGAAACGAGTTGATTACGCGACGGAAGCATTGTCACTGGTCAGCGCGCCGTTCACAGAATTCCCAGGGGCAAGGTCCATGATGGAGGGCATTATGTTTCCGAGAGCGCAGCTCGTGCTAGGGGGCGCGCCCAAGGGCAGGGGCGCCGTGCCATGCTTATGGGCTTGAGGAGCACAAGGAGTTGCCGCACGTGGCTAGCCTGAGATCGATTCGCATCCCGAAATCGGCGGTGCCGGTTCTGACGCAGATCGCTGACCTCGGCGACGAGCCGGCCAAGAATCTCGCCGAACGGTTGGCCGAGGGAAACATCAGCAGCGTAGCCAGTCTCGTGAAGGCTGTCGAAACCTCGACCGGAGAGGTGTGGAGCGAAGAGCAGTCTAACGAATTCGTTACCCACCTCATCTCCTTGTCTACGCTGGCCACGAGTCAAGGTTTCACCGTCGCCGAGCTGGCAGCGACCGTCGCCGAGCAAATCGTCGATGACGTCCAGGATGCGGGGGCACTAGCTGACCGCTTAGCTGGACTACTCGGCGCGCCAGGCTTCGCGGCCCTTGGAAAAGCGATTGACATCGCGCAAGAGTCCGATCGCCTTCTGCATTCGTCGAGGATCGTGACCGACCTTCGGCCGGTTTTTGGTGAAGACACATCCGTCGAACCTTTTGGCGCAGTCGTTGTACACACATTGCGGCTTGAGTATTTCGAGCAGGGCGAAGTGAGGACTCTCAGCTTTGCCCTTAATGCGAGTGATGTTGCGGAGCTAAAGCGGACCGTCGAGCGGGCGCAATCGAAGGAATTGTCGATTTCGAAGTTGTTGGATCGGGTAGAACTGACGGAGTTCGCTCTATCGCAAGGAGATGGCGATGACTAGCGCGGAGACCGATCGGTTGCACATGACACGTTCAAAGGCCCTAGTTGCTTCCAGCTCTGCGGCTCGCGCGGACAATAATCGCGTCGCCTGGATCGAGAACGAGCTTTACATCACGGCTGGCGGGGAAAAATACCTGTGCGGGACGCATCGAACGCAGTCGGACGCGATCCAATATGGTCGCGCCAGCACGTTCCCTGCAATACCTGGGTGTTCGTTCGACGCCATTTATGATGCCGCGATTTCAAACCTCCGTGCTTACGTAGACCGTGGAGCGCGGACGTACAAGATACTCCTCGTGGAGCCCTCGGGTACCTACGAACAGGCTCGTCCTATCCTGAGTTTTCACGATGAGCCGCCCGGCAGCGATCGACGTTCCAGTGATGACCGCCTCCGCGAGGAGTTCGAGGAACTCAAGGCAGCGTGGGAAGACAAGAGCGAAATGATGTCAACCGTTGCTGACATGGTGCTCATTCCCGAGTACCAGAGGATCATTGGTTTGGGTTGGCCAGTAGTTCCGTTGATTATCGAATCGCTCCGCCAGGACGGCGACGACTGGTTCTGGGCTCTGGTGGCTATTACTGGACGCGATCACGCTGCAGGCGCTAAGACTGCGGCGGAAGCAATTGATCGGTGGATCAACTGGTATGAGGCCAATTACGACCGGTGATGAGATCTGACCGGCTCGAACGCACCCTGTCGGTGTTGCGATACGCCAACTACAGCGTCACATCTGATCCTGACAAGTTTTACAACTGTGCTGCCTGGGCTGCAGGTGATAACAAAAACCGTTGGGATCCGGTAGGCATCGCGCCTTACGTGTGGCCTGAGAACGTACCCAAGAACGACTGGACCCCCGCTAACTATGCACGCGCATACCAGACCTTGGGTTACGAATTTTGCAACGATCCCACACATGAAGCGGGAATCGAAAAGATAGCAATCTACTCACTCGAAGGACGATTCACGCACGCAGCCAGACAGTTGCCGGACGGGCGATGGGCGAGCAAATGCGGAAAGTCGCACGACATTGAGCACGATAGCCCTCGTGAGCTCGAGGGGGATGACCGCGGATACGGTGCCGTCCAGTTCTACATGCAGCGCCCGCGATCTGCGTCTGACACCTAGACTCCGGCAAGCGATACGGGCCGATAGTCCCGGTTATTTGGGCAGTAGCCTTCCGTCATCTTTCGTATAATTCGTGCAGGCTGGCAAGTTGCTGGGTGCGTGAATATAGGAGGAGATGAATTGGCAGTACACGAGGGTCTCTGGGTGTTGATAGGCACTGCAGCTCCAGTGATTGCAATCGGAAATACTGTCACCGTGACGCGCGGCATGAAGCTCGTCAATAGCGTCAGAATGGTGCGTAAACAAAAACCTGAGTTATGGCCGATGGCACACAAGTTTAGCTACCTGATGCTGGGGACGGCATTAGTTAGCCTCGTGATTTGTGTTGAGGTTCTCGGCGTATCCGCGCTGTCGCTATCGACAGACCGTGACGTGGCCTCAGCACTAGTCCATGCAATCCTGACGGCAATCGCGCTAGGCTTACTGCTCCCCCAGTTAATCGGTGAGGCGTGGATAAGTGGAATGAACTTCTTTGATGACGAAATCAGCAAGGCGAGAGCGAATCTCGAAAGATCGACCGATAGAACCTATCTGAACGTCGATCCTGATCTTGCCTAGTCGGCTTCAGCGATAAATCGTTGACAAATGGCTCGGCGAGCCAACTCCACTGCCCCCGCGCAGCATGAAGCACCATACGAGATTCAGATAACTACCCACACAGCAGAGAACGCCCCCGGCCTCAGATGACCGGGGGCGTTTTCGCTATTCAGACTGCTAATGAGCGTGGCCGTGATGATGACCGGCATGCTCATCATCTTGGCTTACATTCTCGACAACCGCGGTCTCGGTCGTCAGGATCATGCGCGCCACGGATGCGGCGTTGAGCACCGCCGAGCGGGTCACCTTGGCCGGATCCACGATGCCCTCGGCGACCAGGTCACCATAGGTCAGGGTGGCGGCGTTGAAGCCCTGCCCGTTGGACTGCTCGCTGACCTTGTTCACCACAACGGAGCCGTCCAGGCCGGCGTTGGTGGCGATCCAGTACAGCGGGGCCGACAGTGCCGACGAGAACACCTCGACACCGAGAGCCTCGTCGCCCTTGACCTCGCCGCGCAGCTTGTCGAGGGCCGCACGGGCCTGCACGAGCGCCGCGCCACCACCGGTGACGATGCCCTCCTCGACGGCAGCCTTGGCCGCCGCGACGGCGTCCTCGACCGCTTCCTTGCGCTTCTTCAGGTCGGTCTCGGTGGCCGCGCCGACCTTGATCACCGCGACGCCGCCGGACAGCTTGGCCAGCCGCTCCTGCAGCTTCTCCCGATCCCAGTCGGAATCGGTGGTCTCGATCTCGGCCTTGAGCTGCTTGACGCGGTCGGCGACCGCATCCTTGGATCCGCCACCGTCGACGATCACGGTGCTGTCCTTGGTGACCACGACGCGACGGGCGGAGCCCAGCACGTCCAGGCCGGCCTCGCGCAGCACCAGGCCCACGTCGGGGTTGACGACCTGGCCACCGGTGACGATGGCGAGATCGTCCAGGAACGCCTTGCGACGATCGCCGAAGAACGGCGCCTTGACGGCGACGGCCTTGAGCGTCTTGCGGATGGCGTTGACCACCAGCGTGGACAGGGCCTCGCCCTCGATGTCCTCGGCGATGATCAGCAGCGGCTTGCCCGATTCGGCGACCTTCTCCAGCAACGGCAGCAGGTCGGGCAGCGAGCTGATCTTGTCGCGGTGCAGCAGCACCACCGCATCCTCGAGCACCGCTTCCTGCGAGTCGAAGTCGTTGACGAAGTAGGCCGAGATGAAGCCCTTGTCGAAGCCGACACCCTCGGTGACCTCGAGTTCGGTGCTCAGCGTCGAAGACTCTTCGATCGTGACCACGCCGTCGTGACCGACCTTGGTCATGGCCTCGCCGACCAGCTGACCGATCTGCTCATCGCGCGAGGACACCGTGGCGACCTGGGCGATGGCTTTTTCGTCCGACACCGGGGTGGCCGCGGCCAGCAGGGCCTCGGACACGGCGTCGGCGGCCTTGCTGATGCCCTGACCCAGGGCGATGGGGTTGGCACCGGCCGCGACGTTGCGCAGGCCGGCCTTGACCAGGGCCTGAGCGAGGACGGTAGCGGTGGTGGTGCCGTCGCCTGCGACGTCGTTGGTCTTGGTGGCCACCGACTTCACCAGCTGGGCGCCGAGGTTCTCGAACGGGTCTTCCAGGTCGATCTCGCGCGCGATGGTCACACCGTCATTGGTGACCTGCGGGCCGCCGAAAGCCTTGGCGAGCACCACGTTCCGACCGCGCGGACCCAGCGTCACCTTGACCGCATCGGCGAGCTTGTCGACGCCGGCCTCCATGGCACGGCGCGCAGTCTCGTTGAACTCAATCTGCTTGCTCATAAGTCTCTTTCATGACTCCTAACGCATACCGCCCCGGAAACCGCCCGCACTGAAACGCGGGGATCTCCGGGGCGGACGCACGAGTACTTACTTAGCGACGACAGCCAGCACGTCGCGGGCGGACAGGATCAGGTACTCCTCGCCGTTGTACTTGATCTCGGTGCCGCCGTACTTGCTGTAGATGACGGTGTCGCCCTCGGCAACGTCCAGGGGGATCCGCTTCTCGCCATCCTCATCCCAGCGGCCGGGGCCAACTGCGACGACGGTGCCTTCCTGCGGCTTTTCCTTGGCGGTGTCGGGGATAACCAGACCGGAAGCGGTCGTGGTCTCGGCCGCGTTGGCCTGAACGAGGATCTTGTCCTCGAGTGGCTTGATGTTGACTGCCACGATGGAAGCCCTCCACTTGTTTGGGTATTGAGCTCCGGTGTGCTCCGGGGCCCTCGGGTTAACCAGGTGTTCGGCATGCGCCCGTGCCCCTCGCTCCGTCGTCGCGGGTGCCGGCGCTGGGGGTTGGCCGCGTGCCACCTAGCACTCTATACATGCGAGTGCTAGCACTCAAGGGTGGGTTGTGCGCCGCCCGAGAACTCATCCGTGGGCTGAAACCCTGTCGAAGAGACCGAGTCAGTGAACGGTGCTACACTCGAACACATGTTCGAAGATAGTTGGAACATCGACCCCGACGCCACGGAGGCGGCGTTGGTGGAGCAGCTAGCCGCGATGACCCGCGCGACCGCCGGCATTGCCGCGGCACAGGCCAGAGTGACGACGATGCTGGAGGCCAAGCGCCTCGCCCGTAAGGCCGCTGAGGGTGTGCCCGCCGCAAGACGCGCTCAAGGGCTGGCATCCGAGGTGGGGCTGGCCCGCAAGACCTCCCCTTGGCACGGGGCCAAGTATCTGAAGATGTCCAGGATCCTGGTCGACGACATGCCCTACACGCTCGCGGCTCTGCAGTCCGGCGTGCTTACCGAAGACCGGGCGATGATCATCGCGGACCAGGCCGCCTGCCTCTCACCAGCAGATCGACACGCGATGGACGCCGAACTGTGCGCGGATCCCGCAGTGCTGGATGGTCTTGGGGACAAAAAGGTTGAGGCTGAGGCCGGGCGGGTGGCTTTTCGGCTCGACCACGACGCGGTGATGGCGCGCATCAGCCGCCATCAGTGCGATCGCGCTGTCACGCTGCGTCCGGCCCCGCACGGAATGGCGTACGTGACGGCGCTGCTGACCTCCGCAGAAGGCGTTACGGCCTATCAAGTGCTGCAGGCGGAGGCCGCCGCCGCCAGGGCCGCCTCGATCGCCGCCGGAAGTGGATGCCAGGGGCGAGGCCCGTTGATGGCCGATGCCTTCTACCGACGGGTCACCGGGCGTGAGGTCGAAGCCGCGGTCCCGGTCGCGCTCAATCTGGTGGTCTCCGACGAGAGCTTGTTGGCCCAGGGTTCCGAACCGGCGGTGCTGCAGGGATACGGCCCCATCCCGGCAGAGGTGGCCCGGCAGATGACCTTGGCGGCGCTGCTGGACCGCCAGGCCGAGGCCGCGGTGCGCAAGCTCTACGCCGATCCGGCCACCGGCAACCTGGTCGCCATGGAGTCCACCGCCCGGGCGTTCCCCAAGGGGCTGCGCTGGCTGATCGCCATGCGTGACCAAAAGTGCCGCACGCCGTATTGCGACGCCCCCATCCGGCACATCGACCACATCACCCGGCACGCCGACGGTGGCGCGACCACCTCCGTCAACGGGCAAGGGCTTTGCGAACGCTGCAATTACGCAAAGGAAAGCCCCGGGTGGCAGACCGCGACCACCTACGACGGTTACGGCCGGCACACCACAGAACTCACCACGCCGACCGGTCGGACCTATCGAAGTACCGCCCCGCCGCTACCCACCGGCGCGCGGGTGTTCACCAGCGACATCCACGTCGTGCGCATTCACGCTGCCGCCTGACCGGTCGACCCGGTCCAGCTCTTCATCCCGCGGCTGACCGCCCGGCATCCGCGCCGCCATGGCCACCAGTCCATAGGCCACCGCGAACCGATGCCCCAGCTGACCGGCCACATTTCCCCGGCCCACACTCACGTCGTGGCCGAGCTGCTCACTGACCGCTCGGACCAGTTCGTCGTCACTGGCGCCGCCTCCGACGAGCAGCACTCCGGTTACCCCGGGGGCCGCCCGCTCGATACCCCGCATCACGTTGCCACCGATCACCTGTCGTTTGGCGGCCAGGCGCCAACTGCGCCACTCGGCACCCGACAGCCGCGACGTGAAGGGCAACCACCCGCTGGGGGCCGCGGTCAGCAACCATCCGCTGCACCGGCCGCTGACCGGCGTGTCCAAGAACTGTCGCCGACCGTGTTCGTCCTCGATGATCTGGACGGTGACAGCCGTGACCGCCTCCGCCCGTTTGGCGTATTCGGCGGCGCTTCGGGAGATGTCCAGGGCGGTGGCCGTCGCCGCCGTCAGCAGCTGTCCGGCACCCGGCAGCACGACGCGGGATCCGTCGGACACGACATCGACGGTGCCCCCGCCGACATCCACCACCACGACCTCGGGAGTGATCCCGGGAGTGGTGAGAGCGCCGACGCGGGCCGCTGCAGCCTCCGAGGCAACCCGTGTCACCGGCACGCCCAATGCCTGGGCCAACTCGTCGGCCCCGGCCGGCGGTTCGTGCTCGCCGGCCATGTTCGCCATCACCAGGCTGTCCACGGTGACCGACCCGCGCCGCGAATTGGCTTGCGCCGCGATGTCAGCGAGGTAAACCACGTGGGCGCTCTCCCCCACGGGCCGGACGACGGGTGCGGCAGCCGAGGGTTCGGCATCGCCGAGGCTGACCACCGCACAGGCACTGTCGAAGAGCTGGTCGGCGATCACGCGCGCGTCGGCCCGCTCGGCCTCGCTCAGCCCGAACACATCGGCGAGCCAGAAGGGATCGGTGAGACGTTGCAGAGGCGCGACGCCCTGGCGGACTTCGACGGCGACGCGGGTCGCCGGCAGCAACGACTTGATGTCGACGTCGTCGACGACGGGCAGAGCAGTGTTCAGCCGATTCGACACCAGCACGGCCTCGTCGTTGGCCGTCAACACCGCGGTGACGTTGCATCCCTGGGCTACAGCGTCATTCACTCGCTGCGCGACCTCACGGTATCCCCACTGCGCCGTCGCGCAGGCGACGACCGGGCGGCCGGGATCCACGTCACCGAGGCACTCGACCGGAACCGGCTTCCCCACACCGACCGCATCTCCCGCGGTGGTGGCGGCCGACCGGGTGACGATCGTCAGCCTGCCTGTCCGTCGGGTTTCGAGTTGAACCTGTTCGACGGTGGACTTCACAGGCGGTGTCGGCGCAAACGCTGCCCGGTCGATCACCAGCCCGTGCGACTCGGCCAGGCGCCGCACCAACTGCGCGGCGCCCTGCAGCGCCCGGGGCGATCCCTTGCCACCACGGGTCGGCGTGCGGGCACTGGCCAGCACCGTCAGTTCGGTGTCCATCCGGCAGAGCACCACCTCGGTGGTGGAATTGCCGATGTCGACACCGGCCCAGACGGTCACCGCAGCAGGCCGCGCCGCTGGTAGGCCGTCGCCGCCTCCCGGACCAGTGCCGCGCAGGCGGGCGCATCCCGGTCGGCGAGACGTTGCGCCAGTTCCTCCAGCTCGGCGAAGGTCGACCGGCGGGGCCGCAGCGCCTCGTAGGCGTCGAGCATCTCCTCGGAGCTCAGTGCGGTCATCTCAGCAGCCCGCCGCAGGTTCATCCCCAATTGCAGGGAGCCGGAGCGCTCCGCGATATCTGCTTGGGACAGAAGGGTTTCACGGCTGATCCGGATGTCGTCGAGAACCAGTTCACCGTTGCGGGCGGCCTCGACCGTCACCTCGGTGAGGCTGCGGCCCGAGTGTGCGGTGATCGTCATCGCTTGAGCTCCAATTCCATGTTCGCGCCCTGGTTGTCGCATTCGGACCGCTCGATCGCCACCATCGACACCACTCTGGTGTGGTACCGGGCGGTGATCGCCTCGTCGGTGTACGCGTTGCGCATCGGGGCAGGCGTCGCACCCTTGGCGTGCCGGCCGGCGTTGATGCCGATCAGCCGGTACATCTCTGGGGTGATCAGCGGTGCCACACTGAGCAATTCGAGGTTGGCCAACGGCGGGAGATCGCGGCGGTGGATCAGTGTGGTCCCCTTGGCCTGAAGCCCGACGCCGATCCCGGAACCGGACAGCCGGGCCGCGGACTTGCCGATCACCCCGAGATCCACGGAGTCGGCGATCCGAACCAGGCGCGGCACACACTGCTCCTCTTCCAGCCCGGCCAGGATCTGTTCCAGCGCGTCGTAGACGGTCATCCCCGACAGGGTGCGAAACAGCTTGACGCCGAACGCGGGAGACACACCGATGACAACTTCGCGGGGATCTTCTCCCACGCCCGCGGCCCCACTGACGATCAGCCGGTCCGGATGAGCGAAGGTCGCCTGCTCCTTGACCAGGTCGGTCACCGACCGCGCCTGACGCACGGCGTCGATCTGAGCTTGACGCTCTGGCGTCGGCCGGTACCCGGTGCCGGGACCGCGGTAGTCGTTCGGATCCTGCAGCGCTGACAGCACATTCATCTGTTCGTCGAAGATCGCCGCGGTCTGCAGGTAGTCACCGGTGACGCGGGCCTTCGCCATGTTCAGGACCCGTTCGGCGATGTCGGTGAATCCCGTCTCGGCGAGCGCGGCGACGATGTCGAGCACCGTCAGACCCGACTGCTCGATCATCCGGGCGGCGCTGAGCACCTTGACCCCGTCGGTGGGCGGCAGGTCCTTGGAACCCGCCGCCCCGACAACGGTTTCCACATGCTCGTCGTCGAAATCGGCGAGCCCCAGATATTCGAATACCGCCCGGGTGGCCTCGGCCGCCTGACGGCGCATGGCTTCCAGCGTCGTCGGGTCCACCGACCGCAGCCCGCCGTCGACGCCCCAGTCACGCTGCATCACCAGATAGTCATCGAGGTCGGCGGCATTGAAGTTGGACGGGCCGAACATGTTGTCGTAGGCCACCACCGAACCGAAGCCGGAGAAGATGAAGTCCGATCCCGACAACAGAACCGGCAGCGTCCGGCTGGTTCGGCGCATCGTGGACTCGGAGACCAGCGAGTCGTTGCCGCTGCACGATTCCAGCCCGCGCAACATGACCATCAGGTTCTCGGCGATGAGTTCGCGGACACCGCCGGGCACCGACGCGGTGATCGAGGCGCCGTCGATGCCGCCGTTCTGAACCCCCTGTGCACCAATTCCTTTGGCCAGGGCGACGCAGCGGGACTCCAGGTAGTTCATCGACTTGCGCTCGGCCTGGCCCATCAGGACCTCCGAGCCCGCCCCGCTGGACAACCGCATCTTGATACCGCGGGAGGCGTAGGACGACGTGAGAAACGCCTTCGACCACGGGGTGTCGTCACCGTCGGTGAACACCTGCTCGGTGCCGTACACCGAGACCGTCTCGGCGTAGGACACCAGGCCGCGCACGCCGAGTTCCAGCTCGCGCGCCTCCTCGACCGAGCACTGTGTCAGCGCCCCGGGCGCGGGTACCTGCGACCCGATCAGCAGACCGACCGCGACGGCCGGGGCGTCATCGAGCACCGGGACGGTGGCTTCGAGTTCGCGGAACCCGTAGACGACGGCAGTGGCGGCATCGGCCGCGATGAGCAAGGGGTCGTCGAGGCGGTTGGTGACATGTGCCTGGTTCGCGGGCGTGCGGCGGGCCCGCATCTTCATCATCGCCATCTGGATCTCCACGGGCTGCAGCAGCGCCACCACCCGGGCCATCTTGGCCGGGGTCAATCCGCTGCAGACGCGCAGCACCTCCTCGCGCGGCACACCCGAGTCGACGATCATCCGGGCCAGCTCGACGTCACTCATCGCCATCGATCGCGGTGCCTCCGCGGGATCGACGGCGTAGCGCACGATGAACTCGTCGATGGTGTCGAAGTCGGCGACGGACTTCGAATCCATCTCCACCACGGTGCCGTCGTCGGCCACCTTCCAGGACGGTTCCGGATCGTAGGGCGACAGATGGGAGATCATGCCCAGCTCCGGGTCCGCCTGGGCGAATCCGTCCAGGTTGACGCGCTGCTCATCCAGCAGTCGGATGCGTCCCAGCCGGTGATCCTGCTCGGTTTCGCTGCTGTCCGGGTTCATTGCAGTCGTCGTACCTCTCTGTCGGCGTGACGGGTGTGTCGCGTAACCGGCCAAGCATCGACTGGATGCCGCGGTGGAAACAACATCCTCCCGGCACCTTCCAACAAAGTGTGTGACTGCGGAGCGGCCGATGTGAACTGGCTTACAACAAGGTGTTGGAAAGTGATCAACTGCAGTGGCGAAGCGGCCTGTGATTCTCGCAAACTTGCCCCGGACTTCACCCAGCCGCCAACTGCGGCGGGCAGTTAGGAGGAATCAACCCAATGACCGAGGTTGTCAACGCGGGCCAGAAGACCCCACCTGATACGTCATCGGACGGCCGTCCGGCCAAATTGCGCGGCCACCTCGGCGTGCCCGCGATCGTGCTGATGGTCGTGGCGGCCTCGGCGCCGCTGTCGACCATCGGCGGCAATGTGCCGATCGCGATGGCGTTGGGCAACACCACCGGCATCCCGGTCGCCTTCATCGTCGCTGGCGTCATCTTCGGCCTCTTCGCGGCCAGCTTCGTCGCGATGTCGAAGTACGTCACCGACGCCGGGGCCTTCTACGCCTACATCCGTGAGTCGCTCGGCCGGGCGGCCGGCACCGGTGCGGCCGTGCTCGCGCTCCCGGCCTACATGGCGACTCTGATCGCCGTGGCCGCCTACGACGGCGTCATCCTCAACGAGCTGATCACCCGGTTCGGTGGACCTGATCTGCCCTGGTGGTTGTTGACCGGCGTGGTGCTGGCAGCCGTCGGTTGGCTCGGCTACCGCGACATCGATCTCAGTGCCAAGGTGCTCGGTGTCTTCCTGGTGTCCGAGGTCGCGATCCTCATGGTGGTGGATCTGGTCATCGTGGTGCGCGGCGGCGAGCACGGTCTCACGGGTGACTCGTTCACCCCGCAGGGCATCGCCGGCGGATTCGGCATCGCCCTGCTGTACGCCCTGTGGGGATTCGTCGGCGTCGAAGCGACCGCGGTTTTCCGGGACGAGGCCAAGGACCCTGACCGCACCGTGCCCCGGGCCACCTACTGGGCGGTGGGCATCGTCGCGGTCTTCTACGCCTTCACCAGCTGGGCCCTCGTCGAGGGCAACGGCGGGCACGACGCCATCCAGCTCGCCACCGACGACCCCGACAACTTCATGGTGAACACCGCGGGCAAGTACCTCGGCATGGTCGGACGTGACCTGAACACCATCCTGTGGTCTGTCAGTGTCTTTGCGTGTGCCCTCGCGTTCCACAACATCGCGTCGCGCTACGCGTTCGTGCTCGGACAGAGCGGCGTGTTCTCGAAGAAGATCGGCAAGGTGCACGAGCGTCATGGTTCACCGTCGAACGCCTCGCTGGTCATCACCGTGGCCTCGTTCGTCGTGATGGGTATCTGTGCCGCGCTTCAGCTGGACCCGGTGTTGCAGATCTTCGGACCGGGTGGTGGCCTCGGCATCCTGGCCCTCGCGCTGCTGTGGCTGCTGACCACGATCTCGGTGGTGATTTTCTTTGTCCGGCGTGGCAACTCCACCGGCAAGGTGGTGCTGGCCTCGTTCGCGACGCTCGCCCTGGCAGCGGCCCTGGTGCTGGTGGTGTCCAACCTGACCCTGGTGGTCGGCGGCACTCCCGCGCTGGCGGCGATCTTCGGTGTGATGCCACTGATCTTCTTCGCAGTGGGCATGCTGCTGAGCCGACGGTCCACCGGGGAACTGGCCTCGATCTCGTCCGTCGGCTGACCGAACCCCGACGTCGGTGGCCACCTACCGGGCAGGTGGCCACCGACGTGACTGGTCGCTGATACCGTCGGCTTCGACGCACCGCCGAGCAGTTGATCAGAAGGGAAGCGGCATGTCCGAGGACTCGTCGCTGAGTGTGGCGGCGGTCTTGACGATTCCACCCCTGGACCAGGGTTCAGTGGTCGCGGGCCACCGGGGACTGGCCCGCGAGGTCCGCTGGGTGGACATCATCCACGCACCCGCCGAGGACTTCGTCCGACCCGGCGACCTGGTGCTCACCACCGGCGCCGACCTCAAACAACCCGGTGTGCGCGAATTCCTGGTTTCCCTGGTGGCCTCACCGGCCGCCGGCATCATTCTCAGCCCACCCCCCGATGTGGACGCGCGCGACCTCCTCGAGCTGCTGATCCCGCTCGCCGACCAGCATGCGTGCCCATTTGTCCTGCTGCCCTGGGAAATTGCCTTCGCCGATGTCCAGAAGACCATCCTGCCGCTGATCGGTCCTTCCCCGCCGGACACCGGGGTTCAGATGGTCATCGGGCGCCGCGTGCGTGACGATCCCCAGTGGGGCGAGGCCGCCGACAGGTTCGCCAACGCATTGCACGAATTGGCGCTCGCCGCCGGCCTCACGGTCACGTCATCGGTCACCGATGATCTGGTCATGGGCCATTTCTCTTCGGCCCCAACGGAATCCACGGTGTCCGGATTGGTCGATTCCGCACAGCGACTCAGCAGGCTCCCCGACGACCTCGTGACCTGGGCACTGCTGGCGCCCGCGCCCGGCCATGCGGTCACCGTTGCCGCCCCGGTTTCGCCCGCCCTACCCGAAGGCCCGGTCGGTCCCATGCAGTTCGCCGAGGTGCTGCGTCAGCACCCGCGCAGCATGGCGTCCGTCCTGCAAACGCTTCAGCCGCTCATCGACTACGACAAGACCCGGCGTGGACAACTGGTGCACACCCTGGAGATCCTGCTCGACGAAGCGACGAACACCAGTGCGGCGGCGCGGGCGCTGTTCCTGAACCGCCACTCGCTGCTGTACCGGATCAAACTCATCGAGGAACTCACCGGGCTGTCACTCAAGAACCCCGCCGACCGTTTCCAGCTGGAGGTCAGCGTGCGGGTTCACCACATCAACGAAGCGCGCTGACCTAGCGTTCGTACTGTCGCGGGTCGACGTTCAGGTGCGCCGAGACGTCACCCACCATCTCCACGTCGACCTTGCGTTCGGTGAAGTGCCAGCCCTCGTCATCCCGCGCGAACGTGTCGAAGTACCGCCCGACGACGATGGGCTGTAGCGGAACGGCTTTCGGGCCGTCCGGGACGTGTTGCACGACGCAGAACGTCGAGCGGGCTTCGGCCCGGTCGCCGTCGAGTTCGACGATCGGATTGAGCACCAGGTGACGGGTTCGGGTGCGGTTGCCGTGCTCGGGGAACCGGCGCGTGGTGTGGGCGAACAACTTCGCGATGGTCTGGGCTCCAGAGACGCTGCCGGAAGCCGGGCCGCCGAAGGTGGCCCGGCCCAGTAGCTCCCCGACCCCGTCGAAGTCGCCGGCGTCGATCAGCTCGGCATAGCGGTACAGCAGCTCTGTGACGTCAAGCTTGTCCGCGAAACTCATGCAACCTGTCCCTTCACCACCGGTAGACCCGGGTCACTGGCCGCATCCAGCGGCGACGGTTCTGCCCCGGCCGCGATCAGGTGTGCCGCGAACGAGGCGATCATCGCGCCGTTGTCGGTGCACAACCGCGGCCGCGGCACCCGCAGCGCCAGACCCGCTGCCGCGCAGCGTTCCTCGGCGAGTTCACGCAGCCGCGAGTTGGCCGCCACCCCGCCCGCGATGAGCAGGGTGGAGACCCCGAGATCGGTGGCGGCGCGGACGGCCTTGGCGGTCAGCACGTCGGCAACGGCCTCCTGGAAGCCGGCCGCCACATCGGCCTGGGAGGCCTCCGGATGAGCTTCCACGTAGCGGGCGACCGCGGTCTTCAGTCCCGAGAAGCTGAACACGTACGGGTCGTCACGCGGCCCGGTCATGCCGCGGGGAAAGACGATGGCGTCACGGTCCCCGGTGCGGGCCAGCTCGTCGAGCACCCGTCCACCCGGATAGCCCAGCCCGAGCAGCCGGGCCACCTTGTCGTACGCCTCACCCGCGGCGTCGTCGACGGTGCTGCCCAACTCGATGATCGGCTGCCCCAGCGACCGGACATGCAGCAGATGGGTGTGCCCGCCCGAGACCAGCAGGCCGACACTTTCGGGCAGCGGCCCGTGGTCGTACACGTCGGCGGCCAGGTGCCCGCCGAGGTGATTGACCCCGTAGAAGGGAACGTTCCAGCCGGCGGCGTATGCCTTGGCGGCGGCCACCCCGACCAGCAGCGCCCCGGCCAGACCGGGGCCGATGGTCGCGGCAACGACGTCAGGCCGCTCGATGCCTGCGGCGTCCAGCGCCCGGCGCATGGTCGGGCCCAGCGCTTCCAGGTGCGCGCGCGAGGCGATCTCGGGAACGACGCCGCCGTAGCGGGCGTGCTCGTCGACGCTGGAGGCGACCTCGTCGGCGAGAAGCTTGACGGTTCCGTCTGCGGCGAGATCGGCGATGCCGACTCCCGTTTCGTCACAAGAGCTTTCGATGGCCAGGATGATCACGTCGGGCCCCCTTGGGGAAGGCGTTGCATGGTGTAGGCGTCGGCGCCGCTGGCGCGGTAGTACCGCTTGCGCAGGCCGATGTTGACGAATCCGACGCTCTCGTACAGCGCGATGGCCGGTTCGTTGTCGGTGCGGACCTCCAGGAAAACCGTTCCGCCCGAAGCGTAGTCGAGCAGGCCGTCGAGCAGCCTGCGCCCGATCCCCTGCCCCTGGAACTCGGGATCGACACCGATGGTGTGGATCTCGTACTCGTACGGGCGCATCCGTCCCAGCCGGGAGATCCCGGCATAGCCGACCAGAACGCCGTCGCTGCGGGCCGCGATATACCGATTGTGCTTGGCGTCGAGTTCGGCCAGGAACGCCCGGGCCGGCCATGGGTCGTCGCCGACGAACAGCTTGGCTTCCAGCTCGGCACACCGCGTGGCGTCGGCACGGGTGAGTGCGTCGTACACGGTCACTTCCGCACCGCCGCAGAAGTTTTGGGCACAGAGGGTTTCGCGTCGGGCCGACGCAGATACAGCGGCACCAGCGGCTGCGGATCGCCCCAGTCGCCCACCGCCAGCACCAATCCCGCCGGCGTCGGGTACACCACGTCGAGCCGGGGCAGCGCGAACAGGGCCGCGTGATCGGGTGAACCGGCCACCGCGGCCGAAGGCTCCAGTGCCACATCGGCGGGTGCGTTGACGGCGGGCCCGTCGACCCGAACTCCGTCGCGGTAGCGCGCCCAGTACACCTCGCGCCGCCGCGCGTCGGTGACCACCAGCACGTCGCCGTCGGTGTGAACACCGATGGCGTCCAGGCTGCACACCCCGTGCACCGGAACACCCAGTGCGTGGCCGAAGGCGGCGGCACTGGCCATCCCCACCCGCAGCCCGGTGAACGGACCTGGTCCGCAGCCGACGACGACCGCGTCGAGCTCCGCGACAGTAATACCGGCATCGGACACTGCACCGAGCACGTTGGGCGTGAGCTGCTCGGCGTGGGCCCGGGCATCCAACGTCACCCGTTCGGCGACGGTACGCACGGCGCCGTCCTCGGCGCGGTGGACCACGCCGGCGCTGACCGCCGGGGTCGCGGTGTCGATGGTCAAGATGTTCATGGGGCGCTCCACTGCCAGATCACCGTGCGCGTCTCGGTGTCGGTGTCGCGCTCGATGCGGATGTCCAGGTGATGATCGGAGAGCCGTTCGGCCAGGCCCTCGCCCCACTCGACCACCACCACGGCGTCGTCGAGATCGGTGTCGAGGTCGAGCGCATCGAGCTCCCCCAACAGGTCGACGCCGGGATGGTCGAGCAGCCGGTACATGTCCACATGCACCATCGCCGGTCGGCCGGCCTGCCGGGCGGGATGCACCCGGGCCAGCACGTACGTCGGGGAGACCACCGGCCCGTCCACGTCCATCGCCGCCGCGATGCCCTTGGCCATCACCGTCTTGCCCGCCCCCAGCGGACCCGACAACACCACCACGTCACCGGCTTTCAGCCCCGCGCCCAGTGTCGCGCCCAGGGCGATGGTGTCCTCGGTGGTGGCGAGCTCGGCCGTTCCGGCGCTGCGCTCAGCCACGGAACCGGACCCGATCGCGGACCCGGCGGGACAGCGTGACCAGTTTGGAGGGCGTAGCCCGCTCCACCAGACGGACCAGTGCGTCGTCGATCACCACGGGCTCCTCAAGCTGGACCAGATGGCCGGCTCCCCCGACGATCACCAGTTCGGAACGGGGTAGCTGTGCGGCCATGGCCTTTGAGTATTCCATCGGGGTGAGCAGGTCCCGGTCACCGCAGGCGATGAGTGTCGGCACCTTGGCCAGTACCCGCAGCGCCCCGGCCTCGTCGTGGACCTCGAGGGCGTGCAGGAATTCGACCAGCGTGGTGATCGACGTGCCGTGCATCATCCGCTGGGAGAACTCGACGACGCTGGGGCTGACCGACTCGTCGCCGTAGGACGCCGCGCGCAGGATCGGCCCGATCACCGACCGGGCCGCGCCGCGGGTGCGGTGCACAGCACCGGGGGCATAGCGGGCCAGGAACCGCACCGCCTCCAGCGCCGGGTTCCGCAAGATCTCCCCCAGCGGTGAGCGCGCCACACCTTCGACGGCCGAGGAGATCACCGCGGCGCCGACGATCTGTTTCGGGTAACGGTGCGGGAACTGCCGGGCATGCGAGAGGACTGTCATGCCGCCCATCGAATGGCCGACGAGTACCGCGGGTCCACGTGGGACTGTCACGGCCAGAACGGCTTCCAGGTCGCGCCCGAGTTGTTCGACGGTGTAGGTGTCCGGCGGCGCCGTCCCCGACTGTCCGTGGCCACGCTGGTCGTAGAACACCATCCGCACCTGCGGGCCCCACTGATCGGCCAGCCGGGTGCGCTGAAAGTAGAAGGCGCCCATGCGCAAACAGAATCCGTGGGCGAACACGACCGTCAGCGGTGCGTCGTTGGGGCCGACCTCACGCACGGCCAGCGGCACCCCGTCAGCTGTCGTCACCACGGAACTTCGGTCGGCGTCCAGACGCTCGAAATCTTCACCCAGGTAGGGATCCTCGCCGGTGCTGCGCCGGGTCAGGGACCGCGCCACCGACCTGCCCGCCACCGTGCCCACGGCGGTGAGCCCGGCGGCACCGGCCAGCCACTGAGCATTGCGACTCAACGCTCGCGACCTGCCTGCAGATAGGTGCGGGTGATCCGGCCACGTGGGCTGGTGGCCACCTCGTAGTTGATGGTGCCGAGCAGTTCGGCCCAGTCCTGGGCGGTCTGTTCGCCCTGGGCGCCGGGACCGAACAGGATCGCGTCGTCCCCTTCGGCCACGTCGGTGGCATCCGGGCCGAGGTCGACGACGAACTGATCCATGCAGATCCGCCCGACGGCCGCGCGGCGCCTGCCCTTGATCAGCACCTCGATTCTTCCGCTCAACGAGCGGAAGATGCCGTCGGCGTAGCCCACCGGCAGCAGCGCCAGCGTGGTGTCCCGGTCGGCGATCCACCGGTGACCGTAGGACACCCCGTCGCCGGCATGCACCGAACGGACCAGTGCGACAGGGCATTTCAACGTCATGGCGGGAATCAGACCCATGTCGCCACGCTCGGGGATGGGGCTCAGCCCGTAGACCGCGATCCCGGGTCGCACCATGTCGAACGCCAGATCCGGCCGGGTCATGGCGGCGGGCGAGTTCGCGATGTGGGCCACCTCGAACACCACACCCTGCTCGGCGGCCTGCTCGCGCATCGCGGTCAGGCGCTTGCCCTGCAGCTCGTTGAACGGGTTGTCGGGCTCGTCGCCGTGCACCAGGTGACTCATGATGCCGCGCACCCGGATCGCGCCATCGGCCTGGGCCCGGGCCAGCGCGGTGACCATCGCGGGGAAATCTGCCGGGCTGACGCCGTTGCGGCTCAAACCGGTGTCCACCTTCACCGTGACCGTCGCAGCGCGGCCGGTCTGGCGCACGGCGGCCAGCAAGTCGTCGAGCTGGCGCACCGAGGACACCGCGACCTGCACATCGTTTTCCAGTGCCGGCGTGAAGTCGGCGCCCGGCGGGTGCAGCCAACACAGCACCGGAGCGGTGATCCCGCCAGTCCGCAGCGCGACCGCCTCGGCGATGGTCACCACCCCGAGCTCGGCGGCCCCGGCGGCCAACGCGGCCTTGCCCACCTCGACGGCACCGTGGCCGTAACCGTCGGCCTTGACCACAGCCATCACCCGGGCGGCGCCGGCATGTTCACGCAGCAGGCGGACGTTGTGGTCGATCGCGCCGAGGTCCACCACCGCCTGCGGCGATGCGTGTGGGGTCAGCGAGGTCGCGCGTTCGGTCGTCTGCATGTCATATCACCGCCGACCATTGTCCCAGAGGCACAAATCCGGCCTGATCAGCGGACCGGCCCGGCCCATCTAGTGCGCAAACGGCTGCAGGTCGTTGAACGCTCCACGCGGCTTGAGGGCATCGAGGCGCCCGAGCACCGTGATGGTGTCCTCCTTGAGCGCCCGGGCCAGATCGGCCGAGAACCCCTCGCGCACGACCACCCGCAGCACCACGACATCCGTGGCTCCCTCGGGCATGGTGTAGGCCGGCACCTGCCAGCCGAAGGAGCGCAAACCCTCCGACACGTCGAACTCGGTGTAGCCCGGCTTTCCTTTGAGCCGGAAGCTGACCACGGGAATGGCCGAACCATCGGTGATCAGCTCGAAGTGTTCACTGTCGCGCAGCTCGTCCCCCAGCCAGCGCGCCGTCTGCGACAGGCACTGCATCACCTGGGTGTACCCGGCCCGGCCCAGCCGCAGGAAGTTGTAGTACTGACCCACCACCTGGTTACCGGGCCTGGAGAAGTTCAGGGTGAACGTCGGCATGTCCCCACCGAGGTAGTTGACCCGGAACACCAGGTCCTCGGGCAGGTACTCCTTGCTGCGCCACACCACGAAGCCGATGCCCGGGTAGGTCAGCCCGTACTTGTGACCGCTGACGTTGATCGACACCACCCGCGGCAACCGGAAATCCCACTCCAGGTCGGGGTGCAGGAACGGGACGACGAACCCGCCGCTGGCGGCGTCGACGTGGACCGGGATGTCCAGGCCCTTGTCTTGCGCGAGCTGATCCAGCGCCGCACAGATCTCGGCGATCGGCTCCAGCTCCCCGGTGTAGGTGGTGCCCAGGATCGCGACGACACCGATGGTGTCCTCGTCGACCGCGTCGAGCACCTGCTCGGGGGTGATCACGTAGCGCCCGTTCTCCATGGGCAGGTACCGCGGTTCGACGTCGAAGTACCGGCAGAACTTCTCCCACACCACCTGGACGTTGGAACCCATCACGAGGTTGGGTCTTCTGGAATTCCAGCCGTCCTTTCCTGACCCGACCTTCTCGCGCCACCGCCATTTCATTGCCAGGCCGCCCAGCATCACTGCCTCGCTGGAGCCGATCGTCGAGACTCCACATGCGGCCGAAGCGTCATCGTCGCTCAGTCCTTCGGCGTGGAACAGGTCGGCGACCATGCTCACGCAGCGCGCCTCGATCGCCGCGGTCGCCGGGTACTCGTCCTTGTCGATCATGTTCTTGTCGAACGTCTCGGCCATGAGCTTCTCGGCCTCGGGGTCCATCCACGTGGTGACGAACGTCGCGAGGTTCAACCGTGAGCTGCCGTCGAGCATGAGCTCGTCGTGGATGAACCGGTAGGCCGCACCGGGTTCCATCGCATCGTCGGGCAGGCGCAGCGACGGAACCGGGGCCATCGCCAATCTGCCGGTGTAGGCGGGCGAGATGTGCGGGGCGCGATGGTGCTTGTGCGGCATGGAATTCCTTTTCTTCTACAGCGCAGCGATTGCCGCGCGGACATGAGCGAGGATGCGTGACGCCGAGGTCGGCGCCGGGTTGGGACCGGGATCGGCCGCCGACAGGTTGGCGGCGCGGGCATGGACGAAGGCGGCTGCGGCCGCGGCTTCGCCGGGAGGCAGTCCGGCGACCAGCAGGGATCCGATGATCCCGGACAGCACATCTCCGGAACCGGCTGTGGCGGCCCATGATTGGCCCGCGGGGTTGAGATACGTGGTGTGCCCGGGTGAGGCGATGACGGTGACGTTGCCTTTGAGCAACACGGTGGCACCGAGTCGCTCTGCCAGACCGCGGGTGGCGGCGACGCGGTCGGCGCCCGGTGGATCTCCTGCCAGCCGTTCGAATTCCCCGGCATGCGGGGTGAGCACGGTCGGTGCGCCGCGACCGGTCAGCAGGCCGGGGTCGGCGGCCAGCAGGGTGAGACCGTCGGCGTCGACGATCACCGGCAGATCGGTTTCGAGTGCGAAACGCAGCGCGGACTTGGCCGTGTCATCGGTGCCGAGCCCCGGCCCGACCACCCAGGCCTGAACCCGCCCCGCCTCCTGAGGACTGGGTGCGGCGATCACCTCGGGCCAGTGTGAAAGCACCTGCGGTCCGGCACTTCCCGCATAGCGGACCATGCCGGAGGTGGCGGCCACCGCAGCTCCGGTGCTCAACACCGCCGCACCGGGATAGGTCGCCGAGCCGGACACCACGCCCGTCACACCTTGGGTGTACTTGTCGTCGTGTGGTCCCGGTATCGGCCAGATCTCCCGGACGTCGGCTACCTGCAGGCCGGCCAGATCGGTGGGCGCCAGATCCAGACCGATGTCGACGAGTTCGACGCGACCGCAATCGCCCAGTGCGTGTACCGGTTTGAGGCCGCCGAACGTGACGGTCAGGACGGCATGCACATGGGGGCCGTCCGCGGCCCCGGTCTGCACGTCGAGGCCGCTGGGGATGTCGACGGCGACCACGGGTGCGGTGTTGGCCTCGAACACCGCCGCGGCGTTGGCGCGCAGCGGACCGCGCCCGGAGATGCCGACAACGCCGTCGATCACCAGATCAGTTGCCGCAGAGATGCCGGACACCACCCGTCCCCCGGCGCGCCGGAACGCCGCCAGGCCCTTGGGGTGAGTCTTCTCGGGATTGAGCAGGACGGCATCGGCGGCTGCTCCGCGTCGGCGCAGGAACGTCGCCGCCCACAGTGCGTCGCCGCCGTTGTCACCGGAACCGACCACCGCACAGATCCGTCGACCGGCCACACCACCGGCACGCAGCTTCAACTCGGCCACGATCGCCGTTGCCAGGCCATAGGCGGCGCGGCCCATCAGCACCCCGTCGGGCAGCGATGCCAGTAGCGGCGCTTCGGCGGCACGGATCGCATCCGCCGAGTAGTAGTACCGCATCCGCTCCGCTCCGCTCGATGTGTCGTCGACTTTGCCGCGCGCCAACAGGTTACGTGTGTTTGCTGTCAAGCGTCACCGAAAGTGACGTCACGGCTGCTACGGAGTCTCTGCAGCGACCGCTGGGTCACGTTCGCGTGATCCGGGCGATCGTGGCCGGGACTGAGCGACAACCGCGTGACGGCTCAGTCGCGTCCTTCAGCGGAGCGCATGCCCGACATGAGCAGGTTCAACCCGAACTCGAACCGCGCGTCGAAGTCGAGCAGTTGCTCGACGGGGCTTGACGCGAGGTGTGGATAGTCGCCGGCACGAACCACACCTTCGAGCGTCTCGGTCTCTCCCCCGGCCGCGCCCTGTTGTTCCAGCACTTCACCGAGGACGTAGCAGAACAGTGAACTCGCCGCCCACAAGGCGTATTCACGGGCCAGACCGCCGGCGCGGATACTGCCGACGAGTGTGTCGACGAAGGTCAGGTTGGCCCGCTTGGCGGCATAGTTGCCGCCGACGATCCGAGCTCCGTCGCGCTGTGCCAGCAGAGCCGAACGGAGGCCCACAGCAAGGCTTTTGACGCGATAGGTCCACTCCGGTTCGGCAGTGTCGGCGTTGTCGAGCGCCTGCGCCAGAATCGTCTCGGCCATCTCGTCGATGAGGGCATCCTTGCCGTCGACCAGTCGGTAGATCGTCGGCAGGTGCGCTTGCAGCCGATCGGCCAGCCGGCGCATCGTCAGCGATTCCAGCCCGCCGTCGTTGACCAGCGCCAGGGCCTCCCCGACCACGCGGCCCACCGACAGGTTGGCCAGCGCCACACGATCGCGGCCAGTCGAGGCGGTTGACACGTTAACGATGTTAACACTACGCTCTGACCTGCAATTAACATTGTTAACCACGAGGAGGGCGTGACGTGGGCAGCGAACTGACAGCCGACGGGATCGGCGTCGCCGTCCGACAACTCCGGTGGGAGGCCGACGGTGTGGTGTCGGTGCAGTTGCAATCGCGGTGCGGCGAGCTACTCCCGGCCTGGAAACCCGGAGCGCACATCGACCTGCTCCTGCCGACCGGCATCCAACGTCGGTACTCGTTGTGCGGACCAATCGGTGAGCGGTCGTACTACCGCATCGGAGTGCGGCGGGAACGCACCAGCCGCGGCGGTTCCGAGTACGTGCACGCGTTTCTGCGGCCGGGGCAGCAACTCACGGTTGCCGGGCTACGCAACACCTTCGAGCTGCATCGGGCCACCTCATATGTATTCGTGGCCGGCGGGATCGGGATCACCCCCATCCTCCCGATGATCCGTCAGGCCGAAACCTGGGGCCTGGACTGGAAACTGCTCTACGCCGGGCACACCGCGACCTCGATGCCGTTCTCGGACGAACTCCGCGGATACGGAACGCGCGTGAGTTTCTACGCCTCCGACACAGACGGTCGCATCCCTCTCGATGAGCAGTTCGCGCAGGTCCGGCGCGGTGCGAAAATCTATGCGTGCGGCCCCTCGGCGCTGCTGTCGGCACTGCAGGACGCCACCGCCCACTGGCCGGCCGACAGTCTGCATCTCGAGCGCTTCAAACCACGCAAGCGGGCGGCATCCGCCGAAGACAAACCGATCGAGGTGGTGTGCGCCGCTTCGGACAGGACCGTCAACGTCGAAGCGGGCCAGAGCATCCTCGCCGCGCTCGAAGGCGCCGGGATCAATATGCCGTCGTCGTGCCGATCCGGGATCTGCGGTGCCTGCGAGACCGCTGTCGTCGAGGGCGTGCCCGACCATCGGGACGACATTCTCTCCGAGTCCGAGCGCGCCGCCAACGATCGCATGTTCGTCTGCGTCTCCCGGGCGCAAACTCCCCGGCTGGTTCTCGACATCTAGGGAATTCGATGATGAAAACCACAGGCACAGCGGCAGACTCGTACTCCCCCATCACCATGGACCGCGTCAGGGAGATCGTCGGGTACCCGGAACGGTTCATCGCCGAGAAGAAGGAGCCGAAGCTCGGGGAATTCTCGGCTCGGTTCATCGCGCACAGCCCGTTCTTCTGCGTGGCCACCGTGGGTGCCGACGGACAGTTGGACACCAGCCCGCGCGGAGACCCACCGGGATCGGTACGGATCCTCGACCCGTGGACGCTCGCCATCCCCGACCGGCCGGGCAACAAGCTCGCCGACACCCACGAGAACATCACCAAGCATCCCGCGGTGGGACTGGTCTTCTTCGTGCCTGGTATCCGTGAGGTGATCAGGGTGAACGGGGACGCGTTCGTCACCGACGAGCCGGAGCTACTCGAAATGCTCAGCGCCGACGGCAAACCCGCGGTGCTGGCCACCATCGTGCGCATTCGCGAAGTGTTCGGGCAGTGCGGCAAGGCCGTGATCCGGGCCAAGCTCTGGGAAGGCGACAGCCGGGGCCTGGCCGACGCCGTGACATTGGGCGGGGACTTCTACACCCTCTCGATCACCGAGAGCGCGGCGAAGATGGCCGAGAAACTCGGCGACCTGGCCGGCTCGCTTCATGCCGTGATCGACGACCACTACGAGAACGAGCTGTATTGACCTCAGACTGCTGCGGTCGCAGCGGCGGGTTCAACCGTCACCTTGATGGCCTCACCGTTCTGCACGATCGAGAACGCGTCGAGCACATCATCGAGCGGGATGTGGCGCGTGATGAGGTCTTTCACCGGCACCTGACCGGTCGAGATGTACTGCAGCGCACGCTTGTTGTGCTCCGGTGCGGAACCGTTGGCACCGTGGATGTGCAACTGCCGGTAGTGCACCACGTTCGAATCACAGGTGATGGTCGGGTTGGTCTTGGGCAGTCCGCCAAAGAAAGAGATTCGCCCGTTTCGGGCCGCCATCGCGATGGCCTGTTCCTGGGTGATGTTGGCCGCGGTGGCGGTGATGACGACGTCGGCACCGCGGCCACCGGTCAGTTCCATCACCTTCTCGACGACGTCGACCTCCGCCGCGTTGATCACCTCGTCGGGATGGACAGCGTCGGCCGAGATCTTGAGCCGGCTTTCGTTCACGTCGACGAGATAGACCGGGCCGCAGTTGTGCACGCCGCGCGCGATCCGGGTGTGCATGCAGCCGATGGGTCCGGCACCGAACACCACGACGGTGTCACCTTCTTCGATCCCGAGCAGATCCTGCGCGTTGATCGCACACGCGAAAGGTTCGGCCGCCGACGCCTCGTCGTAGCTGACATTGTCCGGAATCCGGTTCAGCCCATCGACCTTGAGCACCTGGCGCGGAACGATCATGTACTCGGCGAACCCGCCGTCGTACTGGTAGCCCATCGATGTCTGGTTCTGGCAGACGGCCATCCAGCCCTTGCGGCACTCGTGACATTCTCCGCACGGGACCGCCGCGATGACCTGAACCCGGTCCCCCTCGGCCCAATCGGTGCCATAGGTGGAATTCACGTCAGCACCGACTTCCACGATGTCACCGGCGATCTCGTGGCCGATGGTGCGCGGCGGGGTCAGGTTCTGATGTCCGTTGTGCAGGATCTTGACGTCGGTGCCGCAGGTGGAGCAGTTGCGCACCCGGATCTTCACCTCGTCGGGACCGCACTGGGGCTCCGGCACATCCTCGAGCCGGACATCCTCGGGGGCGTAGAAACGCAGGGCTTTCATGACGGTCCTCTCGACGGCGGGCAGGGACTGGCGATAACCGGGTTGGTATCAGCACCCTAACGCCAATGTGGTCATAAAACCACACTTTCTGATGCCCATTTAAGCCCAATTGCTTGCGCATGTGCCCATTTGTGCGGTGTACTGGGAGTTCATGTGACCGGCGTCACCCAGCAGGCCGGCCAGATCGGAGGTCGTCAGATGTCCTTTGTCGAAGCGCCACGCACCGGAGTTCGGGTGTACGTGCAGAAGCTGGGCACCTCGCTGTCGAACATGGTGATGCCGAACATCGGCGCCTTCATCGCCTGGGGCCTGATCACCGCACTTTTCATCGAGCAGGGCTGGCTGCAGGCCATCTTCTCCGGGCTCAGAGACCCGGACGGCTGGGTGGCCAGGATCGGCGGCTGGGGCAGCTACGACGGCGCCGGGATCGTCGGCCCGATGATCACCTACCTGCTGCCCGTCCTGATCGGATACACCGGTGGCCGGATGATTCACGGCAACCGTGGTGCCGTCGTCGGCGCGATCGCCACCATGGGGGTGGTCGCCGGTGCCGACGTCCCGATGTTCATGGGCGCGATGATCATGGGCCCGCTGGGCGGCTGGGCAATGAAGAAGGCCGACGCACTCTGGGACGGCAAGATACGGCCCGGCTTCGAGATGCTCGTCGACAACTTCTCCGCAGGCATCCTGGGCATGCTGCTGGCCATCTTCGGGTTCTTCGGTATCGGGCCGATCGTGTCGTCGTTCACCCGCGCCGCCGGAAACGCGGTGGATTTCCTGGTCAACAATGACCTGCTGCCCCTGACCTCAATACTCATCGAGCCGGCGAAGGTGCTGTTCCTCAACAACGCCATCAACCACGGAGTCCTGACACCACTGGGGACCACCCAGGCGCTGGAGACCGGCAAGTCGATCCTGTTCCTGCTCGAGACCAACCCCGGCCCCGGCCTGGGAGTCCTGTTGGCGTTCATGGTGTTCGGGCGCGGCGCTGCCCGCGCCTCCGCTCCGGGCGCCGCGATCATCCAGTTCCTCGGCGGTATCCACGAGATCTACTTCCCCTACGTGCTGATGAAGCCCAAGCTCATCGCCGCCACCATCCTCGGCGGCATGACCGGCGTCTTCATCAACGTGCTGTTCGGTTCCGGACTGCGCGCACCGGCCGCACCCGGTTCGATCATTGCGATCTATGCGCAGACCGCCGGCGGCAGCTTCCTCGGTGTGACGTTGTCGGTGCTCGCGGCCACCGCGGTCTCGTTCGCCGTCGCCTCACTGCTGCTCAAGACCGATCGTGCCGATGCCGAGCCCGATCTGGCTGCGGCCACCGCCGAGATGGAGGCACTCAAGGGCAAGAAGTCCAGCGTGGCTTCCGCCCTGGTCGGTGCGCCCAAGGGGCCGGTGTCCAGCATCGTGTTCGCCTGTGACGCCGGTATGGGGTCCTCGGCGATGGGTGCGTCGGTGCTGCGCAAGAAGATCCGGTCCGCAGGCTTCGCTGACATCGCGGTGACCAACCAGTCGATCGCGAACCTCACCGACACCTACGACTTGGTGGTCACCCATCGCGATCTGACCGATCGTGCCCGCCTGAAAACCGCCTCCGCCGTTCATGTCTCGGTCGAGGACTTCATGAGCTCCCCCCGCTACGACGAGATCGTCGAAATGTTGCGGGACACGAACGCGGCTGCCGGTGCGGTCGCCACGGATGAGCGCTTGCGCGAAGACCAGAAAGCTTCGGAACGACCCGAGAGCACCGGGGCCGAGGTTCTGCCCCTCGAATCGATCGTCCTGGCCGGCTCCGCGACCTCGGCGGACGCCGCCATCGACGAGGCCGGTGCTCTATTGGTGGCAGCGGACTCCGTCGAGCCGGCCTACGTGGACGCCATGCACGAACGCGAGAGGTCGGTGTCGACCTACATGGGCAATGGCCTGGCCATCCCGCACGGCACCAACGAGGCCAAGACCGCGATCCGCCGTACCGGGATCTCGTTCGTGCGCTATCCCGAACCCATCGACTGGAACGGCAAACCCGCCGAGTTCGTCGTCGGCATCGCCGGGCTGGGCAACGACCACATGGCTCTGCTGACCAAGATCGCCCATGTCTTCCTCGACAAGGACGAGGTGGCCCGGCTCCGCGCGGCGACCACCGCAGATGACGTGCGTGCCGTGCTTTCCGACAGCAAATAAGCGACGCCACACCCGGGTGCCCCAGAATGGCAAGCGTGGATTCAGATACCCGCCAGAGTCGCATCGTCGAGTTCGCGCGCAGCCGGGGCCGTGTCGAGGTGCTGACGCTGGCCGACGAACTCGACGTCGCGGCCGAGACCATCCGCCGCGACCTCAAGGCGCTGGCCGGGCGACGACTGCTCAAACGGGTGCACGGCGGGGCGATCCCACTGGAGACCGCCGCGTTCGAGTCCACCGTCGAATACCGCAGCCAGGTGGACCTGGCCCAGAAGCACCGCATCGCAGCCGCGGCAGCACAGCTGTTGCACGGCGCCGAAACCGTCTACCTGGACGAGGGTTTCACACCACGGCTGATCGCCGAGCAGCTCGCCGACCAGGAACTGACCGTCGTGACATCCTCGCTGCTTGCCGCCGAAGCGCTGGCGCACAGCGAAACGGTGACCGTCCTGATGATCGGCGGGCGCATGCGCGGACGCACCCTGGCGACCGTCGACCACTGGGCGGTGGAGCGTCTGAACAGCCTGGTCATCGACATCGCATTCCTGGGCACCAACGGGATCACCGCTGAGCACGGCCTCACCACACCGGATCCCGCGGTGGCCGCGGTGAAGCAGACCGCGGTGAAGGTCGCGCAGCGGTGCGTACTGGTGGCCGCGCATTCCAAGTTCGGGGAGACGAGTTTCTGCCGGTTCGCAGACGTCGCCGACTTCGAGTCGATCGTCACCGGCGCCGAGTTACCCGTGGAGGAAGCACAGCGTTATGAAGCGCTGGGGCCGTCGGTGCTCCGCGCCTGAAGACGGTTCCGAGGCTCACACCTCGTCCCAGAATCGGCCCGTCCGCTGCGCGATCTCCTCGGGGTACTCACCGTTGATGGCGTGAGAAGCATCGGCCCAGAGTTCGACTTCCCCGCGCGCCAGCACCTCTCGCGCCCGCGCCACGGCTCGCTCCGGGTCGAGCATGACGCTGCGGCCCGCGATCAACGCCAGCACCGGCACGTCGAGACTCCGCAGTTCCTCGTCGCTGAACAGTTCCGGCATCGGAGTATGCAGCGTGAAATCCTTTGCCCCGGCATCGATCAGTGCAGATTCGCTCGCGGCGCCCTCAAGGTCGGCACCACCGGCGATCCAGCTGTGCACCCTCCGGCGCCAGCTCCTCGGTACGCCCGGGGCGAACAGCGCCACCGAGGCCACAATGGCCTTGGCCGGGATTCCGGTGAAGGTGAAAACCGGGTCGAGCAGGGTCAGCGAGGCTATCCGGCCGGGCCGGTGCACCGCACAGTTCGCCGCCGTCCAGCCGCCCATCGATACCCCGAGTAGATGCGCCAGATCCAGCTCGAGACCGGCCAGCACCTCATCGAGCCACTGTGCCGTATCCGCGCCTCCGCGAACCACCTTGTGCTGCACCGACAGACCGGCCTCACCGAGTAGGTCGATCGCATACACCGTGCGCTGTTGCAGCAACGGCCCGAGGTTGACCCGGTACATCGGCGTCGACGCGTTGCGGCCCGGCAGCAGCACCACCGGCGCACCCGAATCCGGTCCGGCGAACCGGTAGGCCCGGACCGTTCCGAACGAGGTTGGCACATCGAATGATTCGAATGGTGGCAGGGTCGCCATCCCGGCTCGGTAAGCGTCCAGGAAGTGCTCGAACGCCGACTCGGAGACGAAGGCCCCCAACCTGCCCCGGGCCCACCGTCGGGCAATGTTGACCTTGGGAACCCGCAGATCCATCAGACGGGGCGACGGCCTACTCGACGGTGACGGACTTGGCCAGGTTACGCGGCTTGTCGACGTCGTAACCCCGCGCCCGCGCCACCCCGGCCGCGAAGACCTGCAGCGGGATGGTCGACAGCAACGGCTGGAAAAGCGTTGACACCGCGGGGATCTCGATCAGGTGATCGGCGTAGGGGCGCACCGTGTCGTCCCCCTCCTCGGCGATCACGATCGTCACCGCACCACGCGCCTGGATCTCGCGGATGTTGGAGAGCAGCTTGGCATGCAGCATCTGCGCGTTCTTGGGTGACGGCATCACCACGATGACCGGCAGGTCCTCGTCGATCAGCGCGATCGGGCCGTGCTTGAGCTCGCCGGCGGCGAAGCCCTCGGCGTGCATGTAGGCCAGCTCCTTGAGCTTGAGCGCACCCTCCAACGCCACCGGATAGCCGACGTGCCGCCCCAGGAACAGCACCGTGGGCGACTTCGCGAAACGCTGCGCCAACTGCGCCACCGGCTCGATGCCGGCCAGCACCCGGCCGATCATGTCCGGCATGGCTTCCAGATCGTGGTACTCGCGCTCGACCTCGTCGGGGTACTTGGTCCCGCGGGCCTGCGCCAGCGCCAACCCCACCAGGTAGTTCGCGGCGATCTGGGCCAGGAACGTCTTGGTGGCGGCCACGCCGATCTCCGGCCCGGCCCGGGTGTAGAGGACTGCGTCGGCCTCGCGCGGGATCTGGCTGCCGTTGGTGTTGCAGATCGCCAGCACCTTGGCCTTCTGAGTCTTGGCGTGCCGCACCGCTTCCAGGGTGTCGGCGGTCTCGCCGGACTGCGAGATGGCGATCACCAGGGTGCTGCGGTCCAGCACCGGGTCCCGGTAGCGGAACTCGCTGGCGAGCTCGACCTCGACGGGCAGCCGGGTCCAGTGCTCGATGGCGTACTTGGCCAGCAGACCCGAGTGGTAGGCGGTGCCGCAGGCGACGATGAAGACCTTGTCGATCTCGCGGAGTTCCTGATCGCTCAGGCGCTGCTCGTCGAGCACGATGCTGCCGTCGACGAAATGGCCCAGCAGGGTGTCGGCGACCGCGGCGGGCTGCTCGGCGATCTCCTTGAGCATGAAGTAGTCGTAGCCACCCTTTTCGGCGGCGTCAAGATCCCAGTCGATGTGGAACTCGCGGTAGTCGCGGCCGGCCTGCAGGTCATCGCAGCCGAAGAAGTCGGTGATCCGGTAGCCGTCGGCGGTCAGCACCACGGCCTGGTCCTGGCCCAGCTCCACGGCGTGCCGGGTGTGCTCGATGAACGCCGCCACATCGGAGCCGACGAACATCTCGCCGTCACCGATACCGACCACCAGTGGGGTGGACCGACGCGCGGCCACGATCGTTCCCGGATCGTCGGCGTTGGCGAATACCAGGGTGAAGTGGCCTTCGAGGCGCTGAAGCACGGCCAGCACGGAGGCCGGGAAATCGCCGGCGGTGGCGCCCTGTGCGTACTGACGGGCCACGAGGTGCACCGCCACCTCGGAATCGGTGTCGCTGGAGAATTCGACCCCGTCGGCTTCGAGCTCGGCACGCAGAACCGCGAAGTTCTCGATGATGCCGTTGTGGACGACGGCGATCTTGGCCGCCGCGTCACGGTGGGGGTGGGCGTTGCGGTCGGTGGGACGGCCGTGGGTGGCCCAGCGGGTGTGGCCGAGGCCGGTACTGCCGGTCAGGATGCCATCGTCGGTCTCGGCGAGGGCGGTCTCCAGGTTGGCCAGCCGGCCGGCGCGTCGACGCACCGTCAACCCGCCGTTGCCGTCGATCAAGGCGATTCCCGCGGAGTCGTAGCCCCGGTATTCCATCCGCCGCAGCGCGTCGACCACGATGCCGCGGGCCGGGCGCGCCCCGACGTAGCCGACGATTCCACACATAGGGTCCCAGGGTAGTGCAGTCGGCCGCCTGACCCGATTCTGCGGCGGCGGGGTTTGACGCAGATCACCGTGTCGGCACATGGACGCGACTCAGGTTCAATCGGCGCTCACGCGCCACGCGCCCTGCGCTACGGTCAACGCGTGGCCAGCACAAAGAAGCTCTTCGCAGGGTTGACCCGCCGCGGACCGCATCGGGTTCTGCGCGGTGACCTGGCGTTCGCCGGCATGCCAGGAGTGGTGTACACGCCCGAGTCCGGCCTGAATCTGCCCGGCGTGGTGTTCGCCCACGAATGGATGACGCGAGCGGAGAACTACACCGGCACGCTCGAACATCTGGCGTCGTGGGGCATCGTGGCGGCGGCGCCCGACACCGAGACGAGCGTGGCCCCGTCGGTGCTCAATTTCGCCTTCGACCTGGGTGCAGCCCTGGAGATCATCACCGGGGTGCGGCTGGGGACGGGCAAGATCAGCGTGCACCCGGGCAAGCGTGGTGTGGTCGGGCACGGTTTCGGCGGATCGGCCGCGGTGTTCGCCGCCGCGGGAATGGGAGGTGACCCGGCCCGCCCGAAGGCCGTGGTGTCGCTGTTCCCGACGGTGACCAAGCCGCCCGCCGAACAACCGGCATCGACGCTGCAGGTGCCCGGCCTGGTCCTGACTGCCCCCGGCGATCCCATGACACTGCGGTCGAACGCCGTGGAACTGGCTCGCGCCTGGGAGGGTGCGACGCTACGGACGGTCAGCAAGGCCCAGGCCGGTGGCCTGGTCGAGGGACGCCGTCTGGCCCGGTTCATCGGGCTGCCCGGCGCCGACAAAGACACCCAGAAGATCGTTCGTGGCCTGCTCACCGGGTACCTGCTGGCCACCCTGGCCGGCGACAAGACCTACCGCGATTTCGCCGATCCCGAGTCCACACTGCCCCATACCGAGACGGCCGACCCGAACGCCGATCCGGTTGCTCTCGAAGACAAGGTCGTCGCGCTGCTCAAGCCGTGATCGGGCGTCACACCAGGGTCGTGCCGCCGTCCACTGTCAGCACCACCCCGGTACCGAACTCCTGTTCCATCAGGTAGGTGTACGCCAAGGCGGTGTCGGCCGGTTCGCCGATCCGACCCACCGGCAGATTGCTGGCGAACTGCTCGTAGACGGCTTCCCGGTCCGCCTCACCGAGCGCCGACCACAACGGCGTACGAATCGGGCCCGGGGCAACCCCGTTGACGCGTATCGGCGCGAGTTCAACAGCCAGCGCCCTGGTCATCGCGTTGATCGCGCCGCAGATGGCGGTCGGCAGCACGCCGAGGCCGGGTTTCTCCGCGGCCGTACCGCTGGTGAGGGTGATCGATCCGCCGGGGGCGATCTGGGGGGTAAAGGCCCGGATGATCTGCAGCTGGCCGGTGAAGCGGGTGCCGAGGAAGTCGTTGATCACCTCGGCGGTCAGGTCCGCGAGGCGGACGTGGGTGAGCGATTCGCCGGCAGTGAACACCAGATGCTCGATCTGGCCGACCTCGTCGACGAGGTGACCGAGGGAGGCCGGGTCACCGAGGTCGACCGTCATCCCCCGGGCGTTCTCACCCAGTTCGGCGACAGCTCGATCGACGTTGGACTGGCTCCGCGACACCACGATCGGGACGCCGCCACGGTCAGCCACCACTTCTGCCACCCCGAGCCCGATGCCGGAGGTGCCGCCGATGATCAGGACGCGTGCGTTCTTGAGATTCATGAGTCCACTGTGAGTTCGCCACGGGGCACTCGTCCAAGACCCTTTTCGTCGTGCGGCGATACCCTCAAGGCATGAGCACGCCGGACCTCGATCTGCGAAAGCTGCGGTATTTCGTCGCCGTCGCCGAGGAGCTCAACTTCGGCAGGGCGGCGCAGCGTCTCCACATCGCCCAACCGGTGCTGTCACGGCAGATCCGGGCGTTCGAAGGTGAACTCGGCGTGACGCTCTTGGACCGCAATTCGGGTGGAACCCAGCTGACCGCGGCGGGCGCCCAGCTGCTCCGGGACGCCAAAGTATTACTCGATGAAGCAAAAGCACTGCGGCAGCGGCTGTCCCAGACCGCCGGGCTCAACGTGACGTTGACCGTGGGGGTCATGGCCGGACTGCGCGCCACAGCGGCCGCCGCGGTGTGGGAAGCAGTCGACCCTCGCCGCCGTGCGGTCGTGCGTCAGATCCCTTGGCACGAACAAGCAGAGTTGGTCCGGGCCGGCGAGGTCGATGTCATCTATGCGCGGGAACCCGTCGACCACCGCGGGTTGGGAAGCATCCCGCTCCTGGAAGAGCCGATGGACGCGGTACTGCCCGCGGATGATGCCCTTGTGACGCGTGCGTCGGTGCGCCTGGCCGACCTTGCGTCACGGATGTTGTTGCTGCCGGACCCCGCGATGATTCCGGGTTGGCAGTCCGCAATCATCTCGCCCGGTCAGCGTTGGGCACCACCCCGCGAGGAGTTCCGCACTCTGGAGGACAAACTCGAACATGTCGCCGCTCGTGAGGGTTTCGTCATCCTGCCGCATTCCACGACTACCTACTACCGTCGCCCCGACGTCAACGCCGTTCCGATCGAGGATCTCGCCCCATCCCGGGTGACGCTCATCTGGGACGCGGCGACAGACAACCCGGTACGGGATGAGTTCGTAGCGGCGGCGCTGGCGTGCCGGGACGAGACGATCTGATGGCCGACGAAGCCACCTGGGTGAGAGCGGCAGAACCCATCATTCCGCCGGCGCTGGCAGTCCAGAAGACAGTCGGTGTACCGGACTTCGAGGTCTACCAACTGATGACGATGAAGTGGGGAATGATCCCGAAGCGCGCCATGATCGAATGGACGTTGGCGGAGTTCGGAATCCCGCTCGACGACGCGCAACGTATCCATCGGCAGGTCGCCGGATTGCTGGAAGTGGAATCGTCCCGCTTCGACAACCTGAAACAGGTTGTCGGCGTATCAAAACAAGACCCGACGTCATTGACCTTCAGTAGTGTGCTGTGGCCGGGATTCGAGTTCACCGCTCGCCAAGGAGCTGACGGAACGCTCGAATCGGCGCAGTACCGCCGCGCCGGGGGATGCGTACGGCCCGCCAAATCACCCCGTGAGCAGCCCCCGTGGAGTATGGACACCGTCGAGTTCGTCGAACATTTCGGCCCCGCCACCCTCACCCATCGCAATTCCCTCACCGACGATGTTCTTCCCGCGCACGAGGTGTACGACTTCGAGTGGAACGGCAGGCGGTACGGCGCCGGCTTCAGCTGGGGCCTGTTCCTGCTCGCAGGCCAGTACTGGGAATGAGACCTCGGCTCCGCGGCTACGTTTCCAGCGTCCCCAAACTCGCTCCGACCGGGTAGGTTTCGTCCTCCTCGGCCGAACCGTAGCGCAGCACCCCGGCGCTGGGCGCAGGAATGTCCGCGGACACCTTGTCGGTACCGACGGTGTAGAGGTCCTCCCCCTCCTCCACCACCGTCCCGTCGGGTACCAGCCAGCCGAGAAAGGTGCCCTCGGTCATCGTCACGTCGAGTTTGGGCATCTTGATTTCCATCGTGGATCAGCCTTTCAGTTTGGTCAGCGGACGATGCGCAGGGCCAGCGCAGGGCACGACTCAACCGCCCTCTGCGCCAATTGCACTTTTTCCGGCGGGATTTCATCGACCACCAGTTCAACCTGACCGCTGTCGCCGACCTCGAACAGATCGGGAGCCACGGCCTCACAGATCCCGTTCCCGACACACCGATCCGGATCGACGGTCACCTTCATCACTGCACCCCTATCTGGTGAGGATCGTGCAGCCACTGAGGCCCGGGGCGCCGTAGACGTGCGACAGTGCCACCTTGGGTTCTCCCGGGACCTGGCGTTCACCTGCGGTACCACGCAGTTGCAGGACGTTCTCGTGGATCTGCCGCAGCCCTGAGGCCCCGATCGGTTCGCCATTGGCCAGGCATCCGCCGTCGGTGTTGATGGGCAGTCGTCCGGTGAGTTCGGTTGCACCGGCATCGATCAACTCGGTCTGTTCACCGTCAGAGCACAGTCCGGTCTCGGCCAGGTGGATGATCTCCGCGCCGGCGTCGGTGTCCTGCAGCTGGGCCAGGTCCACGTCGGCGGGACCGATGCCGGCGAGCTCGAACGCCGCAGCCGCAGCCTCGACGGTCGGGCTGACCCCGCGACGCACCGACAGCGACGGGCTGAGTACCTCGAACGAGCCAGGCCGGCGCGTCCGTACCGCCGAGGAAGCGACGTACACCGGATGCGGACTGAACTGCTTGGCTTTCTCGGCATTGCACAGCACCACCGCGGTGGCTCCGTCACCCGGCGAGCACAGCATGTACTGGCGCAACGGATCCGACAGCATCATCGATGCTTCGATGTCGGCTTCAGACAACGGTTTACGGCGCCAGGCGTTGGGATTGAGCGAGCCGTTGCGGAACGCCTTGGCCGCCACCTTGGCCAGCAGCCGTTCCGGCAAGCCGAACTCGTGCAGGTACCGCTGGATCTTCAGTGCGAAGAACTGGGACGTGAGGGCGAGGCCGGATGGGCCGTACCACTTTCCGAGTCCCATCGCGGCGGGGTCGATCGCGAATGCTCCGCGCGGATGCGAGTCGAAACCCACTACCAGCGCCAAGTCCGCCGCCCCGGCCTCGATGGTGTGCACCGCCGAGATCAGCGAACTGCTGCCGGTGGCACAGCCGTTGAACACGTTGACGAAAGGAACACCGGTCAACCCCAGATCGGACACCAGCGTGTCGGCCGAACCCGCCGACATGCTGCCGCCCACGGCGTACTCGATCTGCGGCCAGGTCACCGACGCATCGGCCAGTGCCTGTCGCACGGCCGCCGCGGCCTCCTGCCGAACCGAAGTGTCTTGATAACGTCCGAACGGTCGACACCCGACCCCGATGATCGCCACCTCGTTCATGATGGATCCCCTCCCTGCGCAATTGGCGCGAACGCGAAAGTCTGTCGGGTTTCCCCGGTTTCGGTGACCATATCGACGCTCACCAGGGTCATCGGCATACCGATCCGCAACCGGTCCGGATCCGACTCGGTCAGCCGTGCCTCCACGATGACCTCGCCGGGCAGTTCCACGTAACCCACGCCGAACGGCTCGAAATCGTCGGCCGCGCCGAAATACGGCGGGCTCGGCGGCGGGAACCGCTGCACGGTCCAACTCCAGAGGACTCCCTGAGCTGCCAGCGGCACCGTCGTGATGTCGACAGCGCCGCAGTCCCGACACGACTGCT
Source organism: Mycolicibacterium arcueilense (assembly GCF_058536225.1). Lineage (NCBI taxonomy): Bacteria > Bacillati > Actinomycetota > Actinomycetes > Mycobacteriales > Mycobacteriaceae > Mycobacterium > Mycolicibacterium arcueilense. The sequence goes on along the minus strand of NZ_JBZTYL010000007.1, from coordinate 269,582 downwards.
TGTGCGGGAATTCGATCTCACCGCAGGCCTCGCAGCGGCCGCCGACCAGGCTGAGCCGTCCGTCGGTGATCTCCATGATGCCCGGATCGATGACCTCAGCCACCCGACTCCTCCTGCCCTGCTTGGTGTTCTGGTTGGGAGCTCAGTGTGCGCACGCCACGTTTCTCCACCGTCACGTCTCCCAGCACGCCCGCCTGACAGGCCAACCGCACATGCTCGCCGCGCCCACCCTGATCGCCGCTGAGGTTGTGTACCGCCTGGATCTCAGACGCCGACGGCTCCGACAGGTTCTCCGGCCCCTCCAGCACGCCGACGTGGCAGACCAGGCAGTCCCCGTTTCCCCCGCACACCGTCGGCCACCGAACATCCGCCGCCCGCGCGGCGGCCATCACCGTCTGCCCGTGTGCCGCCTCGAAAGTGATCCCGGAGGGCCGGACGGTGACGGTCGGCATGTCAGCTGCGCCGCAGTTCACGCCACGGCTTGCCACGCCCCGGGTCGATCTCGCGTTCCAGGCCCAGCACCCGCTCGCCGACGATGTTGCGCTGCACCTCGGACGTGCCGCCGGCGATGGTGAAGCGGCGGCTGTCCAGCAGGTTGTGCGTCTCGGGAGGCATCGTGTCGTCCCAGTAGGCGGCTTCGGCACCGCCCACCTCGAAGCCGAGTTCACTGATCGCCTGGGACAATTCGGACAGCACCAGCTTGGTGATCGAACCGGTGGGAGATCCGCCGGACGTACGGGACTCGGCGATCGAACGCAGGTTGGTCAGCGCCAGGGCATGCTCGACGGCGTACAGGTCCACCAGCCGATCCCGGACCACGGGGTCATTCCAGCGGCCGTTCCGACGCGCCAGCTCGAGCACGGGCGCGAGCGGCACACCGCTGGCACCGGAGGTTTCCGAGAGTCCGGAACGTTCGGCGTTCAACGTCGTCATGGCCACGCGCCAACCGTCGTTGACCTCCCCGAGCAGCGTCTCCGGACCCAACAGCAGGTCCTCGAGGAACACCTCGCAGAAGTGTTCGTCGCCGGTGAGTTGACGCAGTGGCCGCACGGTCACACCCGGTGAGGCCATATCGACCAGGAAGCAGGTGATCCCGGCGTTCTTCGGCTGGTCCGGATCGGTCCGGGCCAGCAACATCCCGTAGCGGGATCCGGTGGCGAACGAACTCCATACCTTCTGCCCGTTGATCCGCCACGACGCGCCTTCGGGCACGGCTCGGGTGGCCAGGCTCGCCAGGTCCGATCCGGCTCCAGGCTCGCTGAACAGCTGACACCACATGTCGGCACCAGCCACGATGCCGGGCAGATACCGCTGTTTCTGTTCCGGTGTACCCCAGTTCATGATGGCCGGACCGATCAGCATCAGCGGCACGAAGTAGTGGTCCGGCAGGCCGGCGCCGTGCTCGATCAGCACCGATCGCACCACAGCGGCCTGCTGTTCGGTGTAGCCCAGGCCGCCATGCTCGCGCGGCCAGTGCGGCACGGTGTAGCCGCGCTCCCCGAGTGCCGCGTACCACGCTCCGGCGGCGTCATGGTCTATGTCGGAAAGCAGCACGTGTCTACCGGATGCCACTGCGCCACGGAACTTCTCGGGAAAGTGTTCGGCGACCCAGCGGTCGACCTCGCCGCGAAGTTCGTCATCGCGTTCAGCCACTTCACGCATCCCGTCGATCGATGAGGCCGGCGAGGCGACTTCGGTATGCGCTGGGCGGACCGGTCAGCGCGACAACAGAATTGGTCCTTCGCAGGTAGCGGTGCGCCCAGTGCTCCCAGGTGATCGCGATACCCCCGTGCAACTGGACTGCAGCCTTGGTGACCGCGAGTGCGGTTTGCCGCGACAGCAGTGCCGCCACCGTCAGGTCGATGTCGGTGCCCAATGTCTGAGGTTCGCTGCCGAGCCGCCAGGCCGCCCCGTAGACGGCCGAGCGGGTGAGTTCGACGGCTGCCAGCAGATCCACCAGGCGGTGTTTGACCGACTGGAAGGAACCGATTGTCCGACCGAATTGGACTCGCTTGTCGACGTACTGCACGGTCGCGTCCAGCACGTGCTGTGCCACACCGAGCAATTCGGCCGAGATGACCAGGTCGGCCCGGCGGGCCAGGGCGGTACGCACGGCGTCGGCCTGCGCGCCGTGCAGCAGCACGGCCGGTCGCGCCGCACTGGCGGTCCACCGCCCCAGGGAGCGGGACAGATCGAGCCCGGACAGCTCTTCGGTGAGCCCGGCCGCACTGTCGAGGAGAGCCACCGCCGGTGTGCCGTCGAGTGTTCCGGTGACCACCACGACATCGGCTCCGGCGGCGTTCCACACCGGAACCGCGGTCACGTCGGTGCCACCGGACAGGTTCGTGCTCAGTTGTGCGTCCGCAGCGGCCGCGACTGTTCGCGTCCCGTTGCGGAGCGGTGTCACCAGCGTGGTGTCCCCGACCTCCGCTGCCAGCACGCCCGCCGAGACGCTGGGCAGCAGGGGGCCGCCGAACAGGGCTGCGCCGGCACACTCGGCGAGGATCGCCAAGTCGACGGCTGTCGCCGAGGAGTCTGGCAGACCGGTGTCGAAGACGATCTCGTCGGCACCGACATCGGATAACAGTCTGTGCCAACCGTCTTCGCCGGAGTTCTCGAAGAACTCCCCGAGCACGTCGCGCAGGGCGGTGTGCTCCTCGGTGAATGCGAACACCGCAGGGGCGGATTCGCGCGCGAGTTCGGCGGTCTCCATCAGGGCCTCCCGGCCGGCGTCGGAGCAGCGCCCGTTCGGGCCAGGTACCGGGCCCGCAGCTGCCGCTTGTTCAGTTTTCCCATCACCGAACGCAGATCGAAGTCGACGATCTCGATCAGATTCGGACATTTGTAGTGCGCCAGTCGTTCTCGCGTCCAATCGACCAGTTCCTCCGGTGTCACCTCGGCTTCGGTGCTCACCACGAGGGCACACAACTGTTCGCCGAGATCGTCGTGGGGAATGCCGATCACGGCCACGTCGGTGACGGCGGGGTGCCGGCACAGCACGGCCTCCGACTCCGCCGGATACACATTGACCCCGCCGCTGACCACCATGTCCGAGGCACGATCGGTGAGGTACAGATAACCGTCAGCATCGAGATAGCCGATCTCGCCGAGTGCGAACACCCCGTCGGCCACGTAGCTGCGCCGCGTCTTCTCCGGATCGCCGTGATAGGCCGGATGATGTCCGACCGTGGACTGCACGCACACCAAACCTTCTGTGCCGGTGGGCAGAAGCTCGCCGTCCTCGGTGCGGATGGTCAGGTCGTGCCCGGGCATGGCGCGCCCCACCGAACCCGGGTGCTCAAGCCACTCGGGCGACGTGATCAGGGTGACCGTGCCGGCCTCGGTCGAGCCGTAGGCCTCGATCAGGATCGGGCCGAACCACTCGATCATGGCGCGTTTGACCTCGATCGGGCAGGCCGCGCCGGTGTGCACGATGCTGCGCATGCTGGAGATGTCGTAGCGGTCGCGCACCGCGGCGGGCACCTGCAGCAGTCGGGAGAAGTGCGTGGGCACCATCATGGTGGCCTCGACGCGCTCACGAGCGATGGTGGCCAGCACCTGCTCGGCGTCGAAGCGCGGGAGGATGACCAGTGGCTGCGCGGCCAGGATTCCGCGCACCCCGGCCATCGGACCGGTGTGGTGCATGGGCGCCACCACGAGTTGCCTTCCCGGGGTTCGGATCGGCGAATCGACCACTTGCGCAACATATTCAACCATCGAGGCGCCACCAGGGAACATCTGGTCCGGCAGCTCCACCCCTTTGGGATATCCGGTGGTCCCGGAGGTGTAGTAGAGCGGCTTGGCCGGCGCGATGTCTGCAGACGGTTCGGAAGCCGGATACTGCGCTGCCACGGAGTCCAGATCCTCCCAGGAGACCACCTGAACTCCGGAGTCGGCGGCGCGCACGGTGGCGGCGGTATCGGTGCTGCACAGCACCGTGTGCACCGCCCCGTCACGCAGGATGTAGGCGATCTCCTCGGCGGTCAGGTGATAGTTCACCGGAACCGTCGACAATCCCGCGTACGTGACGGCCAGGTGCGCCAGCACCACGTGCACACTGTTGACACCCAGCACCGCCACCCGCCCGCCTGACGGAATCTCCTGGGCCAGAAGCCAATTGACGGTGCGGTTCAGCCGCTCGTTGAGCTCCGGCCAGGTCCACGAGGTGGCACCGTCGGAGAGGGCGAGGGCTTGTGCGTCCCGACGAGCGTAATGCTCGATCGCGTGCACCACGAAGGTTAGCCGTTCGATCCGGCCGCGGCCCGCGACCGCGAGACTGTCTGCTTGGCGGCTGCCACGATGTCGCACTCGCCCGGGACGAAGGCGTCCTCGAGCACTTTGGCGAAGGGGATCGGGGTGTCCGGACCGGCCACCCGAGCCACCGGTGCGCCGAGTTCGTGGAAAAGGTTCTCGGTGATCAGCGCAGCGAGCTCGGCACCGAATCCACCGCGGCGCACGGCCTCGTGGATCACCACGGCGTGCCTGGTGCGGGCCACGGATTCCAGCACCGTGCGCTCGTCCAACGGCACGAGCGATCGCAGGTCGATCACCTCGGCGTCGATCGATTCGTGCGCCAACTGCTCGGCAGCGGCCACAGCGGTGTGCACCTGCCTGCCGTAACTGATTAGGGTGATGTCGCGGCCCGGACGCACCGTTGCCGCCGAACCCAGCGGCACCACGTGGTGGCCGACCGGAACCGGCTGTGGCGGAGCGAAGTACAGCAGGCTCTGCTCGACTACCACCACCGGGTCAGGGTCGAAGATCGCCGCGGTGAGTAACCCTTTGGCGTCGGCGGGATTGCTGGGCACGACGACCTTGAGGCCTGGAACGTGGGTGAGCCAGGCCTCGAGCATCTCCGAGTGCTGTGCCCCGAACTGCATCCCGGCGCCGGCCGCGCAACGGATGGTCAACGGCACGGTGGTCTGCCCGCCCGACATGTAGCGCAGCTTGGCGGCGTGATTGGACACCTGGTCCATGCACACGGCCAGGAAGTCCATCAGCATGATCTCGGCAACCGGCTTCATGCCGGCGATCGCGGCGCCCACCGCGGCGCCGACGATGGCCTGCTCGCTGATCGGGGTCGCGCGCACCCGATCAGCGCCGTACTTCGTCGACAGCCCGGCGGACACCTTGAACACCCCGCCGCTGGGGTCGGCGATGTCCTCGCCCAGCAGGATCACCGACGGGTCCCGGGACAGTGCGTCGTCGAGCGCGCTGCCGAGAGCCTGGAACCCGAGCATCGGAACGGTCTCCACTGTTTCTGCGGTCACTGTTGCGGTGGCCATACCTCACACCCCTTCGTAGACATCGGTCAACAGCTCGGAAAGCTCCGGAACCGGGCTGGATTCGGCGAATTCGAAGGCGTCGTTCACCTCGGCCTTCGCCTGCGCCTCGATGGCCGCGGCAGTATCCTCGGTGAGCACCTGCTCCTCGATCAGCTTGGCCCGCAACCGAAGCACCGGGTCGGCAGCACGTTCGGCATCGAGTTCGCCTGGCTTCATATACTCGTTCTGATCTGACATCTGATGGCCGTAGAACCGAAAGGTCATGGCTTCCAAAAGCGTTGGCCCTTCACCCGCGCGGGCCCGATCGATCGCGATGCGTGCCGCACGGTACATCGCCACCGCGTCGTTGCCGTCGACCCGTACGCCGGGCATCTTGTAGGACACCGCACGGTCGGCCACCCGGTCCACGCTGGTGCCGCCCTCGAAGGAGGTGTGTTCGGCGTAGCGGTTGTTGTGGCAACAGAACACCACCGGCAGCTCCCACAGCGATGCGAGGTTGCAGGCCTCGTGGAACGCGCCGATGTTGGTCGCGCCGTCACCGAAGTTGACGATCGTGACGCGGTCACCGCCTTGCAACTGGGACGCCAAGGCCAGGCCGTTGGCGATGGGCAACCCGCTGCCAACGATCCCGGTGGTGACCATCAGCCCGGATTCGGGGTGGGTGATGTGCATCGGACCGCCCTTGCCCTTGCAGGTACCGGTGGCCTTGCCGAAGAACTCGGCCCACAGTTCCCGCATCGGCACACCTTTGGCGAGCTGATCGTGCAGACCGCGATAGGTGGTGACCAGATAGTCGTCCGGTCGCAGCAGCGCACCGATCGACGAGGACACGATCTCCTGCCCACGCGGCGAGTAGTACTGGGCGCTGACCTGGCCGGTGAGGATCAGAGACCGGAACTTCTCATCGCAGATCTTGATGCGCGTGGCGGTGGTGAAGATCTGCGTCAGCTCGGCGGTTCCAGGCGTCATCAGGTTCCGATCTATTGGTCGGTCAGATAATTAATTAGTAACAGAGATCACTTCTCGGTGTCAACGGAAGTTCTTGCGGTTCACTCTGCGGGTAGGGCGCAAAAGTACGAGAGGCCCGCACCCTCAGCGCAGAGTCAACGTGGAACGAAGGCCTGCCGGTACAGCGGGCCGTCCACGCTGTAATAGCTGCAGTGGAAGCCGCTCGGCACGCGGAACGGGATGACCGCGCTGGCGATCGGCCCGGCGGCGACATCGGCGGCATCGAAGACCACCAGCTCACTCTCCGCGGCGCCGGCGCGATGCACCAATGTCACGGCATAGCCGTCGAGTTCGTGCTCGCTTCCGACCCGCGGCGCGAAGATCAGCTCCCCGACCGCGGTGCCGGCGCCGAAGTGGTAGAGATCCTCCGCCCCGGTCACCGTATCCACCCGCAGGGCCGAATCCATGCCATCCACCCGCCCATCGCACGACTGCAGATTGCTGTTCGCAAACGCGTGCCGGCTGCGGCGGGCCATCAAACGGTCGTCAGGCCGCGGGAACTGGATGTCGCGGTCGTTGATGATCTCCTCGTTGAGGGTGTCCGACGGTGCCAGCGGATCAATGGTCCAGCGCCGCAGGCTCTGTCGGGTTTCGGCGTGGCCGGCCCGATTTCCGTGGATGTCGGGAAACAGTGCGGTGCCCTCGGCGGCGGCGACATCGGCGACGATCTTGCCGTCCTGCTCCCACACGTTGGCCTCGTGCAGCATGTGCCGGGCCTCTACCTCGATCCAGCGCACGTCGGCGGCAGTCCCCCGGCGCGGCATCAGGCCCAGCTTGGAGGGCCGGCCGGGCACCCAGGCCGTCATCGGCCCGCCGCTCATGGCTCGCTGCAAGCTCAGTTCCAACGGCATCACCGGGAACACCACCCAGTTCTCGGTGGCGAAGAAGGTGTGCAGCATCGTCATGTGCGGCACCGGGATGAGTTCGGTGACCACCGGCACGCCGTCGAAATCGATGACGTCATAACGGATCACCGCATCGCCGCCCAGCCCGTGCACCGCATTGCCGATGTTGATCAGCTCGCCGGTGGCGTAGTCGACCTTGGGGTGAGCCGAGAAGGTCGTGGAGATGAGGCCGTCGTAGGTCTCCTCGCCGAGGGTGTCCAGAGTTCGCGGGTTCAACGCCACCGGCGGTGCGCCCTCCATCAGTGCCAGCAGCTTGCCGCCGTGGATGACGACGTTGGTGTTGGCGGTGTTGTAACGGGTGCCCACCGCCCCCGGATCCGTAGTCATCGGGTTTCCGAGCACACCGAACATGCGGCGGCCCTGCCCCTGCTCAAGCAGGAACTTGTCGGTGCGCACCCAGCGGTTGCGCATCGACACCCTGCCGTTCTCGATGAAGAACGCATAGACCATGCCGTCGCCGTCGAACCAGTGGTAGTCCTCGTCGGACGGCGGGTACAGCGGCTCGGCGCCATTGCGGTAGAACACCCCGGCCAGATCGTCCGGGAGCTTCCCCCGAACAACGAGATCCGGAGCGTCCACCTCCATCCGGTTGGGCTGGTGATGACCCGTCAGAAAGGGGCTGTCCCGGACAAGGCTGGCATCCATGGGTTCTCCGAAATTCGTTTGTACAGACAGGCGTCACGCCAACCGGCGCAGTAGCCGTAATCTCTTGTCGGTGTAGGGCGGATAGAACATGGCCGTCAGATCGGGGCGAGTCGGCTTGGTAAGCACCGATTTACGGTGACTGAACTCCTCGAACCCGAACCTGCCGTGATAGGCGCCCATACCCGATGGCCCGACACCGCCGAACGGCATCTTCGCCGTCGCCACCTGAAGCAGCAGCTGGTTGATCACCATGCCGCCCGCCGGCACCCGACGGACCACCTGTTCCCGGGTCTGCTTGGACGCGGTGAACAGATACACGGCAAGGGGTTTGGGCCGCCGTCGGACGAATTCGATCGCGTGGTCGACCGATTCGACAGTCAACACCGGCAGGACCGGGCCGAAGATCTCGTCGGTCATCAACGGTTCGTCTGCACTGGGATCGACGACGACCGTGGGCTGGAGCTCCAATCGCCCGGCATCGCTGTCGCCGCCGACCACGACGTCACCGGCGGTGGCGGTCAGCGCGGCGGTCAGGCGGGCGAAGTGACGCTCATTGACGATCGGCAGCCCCGTCGGCGCTCCGGCCCGGAACTCCTCGATGGCCGCGCGAATCTCTTCCAGGAACCGATCCCGCACGGCCGCGTGCACCAGGACGTAATCGGGAGCGATGCAGATCTGGCCGGAATTCATCACCTTGATCCAGGCGATCCGCCGTGCAGCGGTCTTCACGTCGGCGTCGGCGGCGATGATCACCGGGCTCTTACCGCCCAGCTCCAACGTGACCGGGGTCAGGTGATCGGCTGCGGTCGCCATGATCTTGTGACCGATCGCGGTGCCGCCGGTGAACAGCACCCGGTCCAATCCCTGCGCGATCAACTGCTGGGTAGTGGCTCCGTCGCCCTCGACAACGGCCACCGCATCGGGGTCGAGGTAGCGCGGTATCAGCTCGGACATCAACTTCGACGATGCCGGTGCGAGTTCGGATGGCTTGAGCACCACGGTGTTTCCGGCGGCGATCGCCCCGATCGCGGGCGTCAGGGTGAGTTGGAACGGGACGTTCCACGGACCGATGATCAACACGGTGCCGTACGGCTCGTATTGGATCCAGGCCCGCCCCGGCAATTGCGTCCACTCCAGTAACCGGTGCCTGCGCCGCGTCCAGCGGCCGACATTGCGCGCTGCGTGACGGGCCTCCTTCACCGTCGCGACGATCTCGGCCAGCCAGGTCTCGAACGGTGGGCGGCGAAGATCCGCCGACACCGCGTCCACGATGGCATCGCCGTTGTCGGTCAGCATCGCGATGAGTGCCCGCAGTTGAGCGCGGCGCCAGTCGAGGTCGAGAGTCCGTCCGGTGTCGAAGGTCTCACGTAGCCGAGCGACGGTCGCCGGGAGGTCGGGTGCGGGCATCGATTACTAAGCGCCGTCCGATTCGAGGAGCAGCCTTCCGAACAACTGGTTCATCGAGTCCATGACCGCGACGTCGGTATTGGCCGCGGCGTGAGCGAAGCCGTCGACGATCGCACTGATCATGCCTGCGACGGCGACCGGGTCCAGCTCATCCGGGATCAGGGCAGCCTGTTGGCCGGCGGTCACCGCCTGCGCCAGCGTCGTGGTCATGGCCTCCGCCTGCTTGCGGAACGCCTCGGACAGCTCGGGATGGCGCCGGGCATCGATGGGTGCGGTGGCCACGAACCCGGCCAGCTCCGGCGATTCGTGGTTGATCCGCATCGATTCGGCGAGCACCGCCCGTAACAGGCCGCGCACCGAGTGCGGGCCGGCCAGCGCCTCGACCGAGCGCGCGACGATCTTGCCGTACACGTAATCGCAGACCGCCTCGAAGAGATTGCTCTTGGACCCGAAGTGGTAATGCAACGAGCCCGCGGTGACCCCGGCCATCTCCGCGATCAGATTGTTGGTGGCCGGTCCGTACCCATACTGCGCGAAACATTGACAGGCGGCGTCGAGCACTCGCTGACGGGTGTCCACACTGTCGGTGCCCGCCGGCCGGCCCGGACCCGATCGGTTGCTGGTGACCTCGCTCATGCCGCCATCATTGCGCAGCACGGTGCCCGACGGGGCGTTCGCCGACAGTTCAGTTGTCACTGGCGAGGTACCGATCCAGGTCCTGGTGGAACTGACGTATCCGGACTTCCTGGTAATTCGCCAGCGTCACACCGGGTTTGGTCATCGACCGCAGACCGCGCTGCACTCGGGGCAGATTCGCCAGGTCCTGGTTGAAGACCGCGCACAATCCACCGAGCTCGGGCGCGGCACTGTAGTCCTCATCGGCGTCGAGCCAATGCGGCGGCGCCGTCTTGGGTTTGGGCACTCCCGTCGGTAGCGGGATCAGCATCATGATGTCGAAGATGCACCGATCGGGATCGTTGCCGTACGGCCGGAACCGGTATGTCAGCGGTGCACCGACGCCCGCCCAGGGCACCATGTTCGGAAACACGAAGTACTGGATCGCATCGACGATCTCCGAATCGCTGGTGCCGGAAAGATCGGCGCCGGTGGTCTGCGCGAGATTGTCACGCATGGCCGCCGCCACGATCGGCCGGGCCGACTGACCATCGGGAACCTCGAAAGCGCCGACCCCCTCGGGGAAGAAGTCACGGAACATGGCATCGAGTACGTCCTGGGGTTCCAACGGCTCCAGGTGCGGGCTGCTTGTCGCCTGCGGCGTGATCATCCGATTGAACCCGGGCTGACCGTCGGTCCGGGTGTAGATGTCGTATTGGGTGTTGGCGTCCCCGAGATACTCCAGCAGTTGGGGGTGCGTGGCGATGACGTGGTAGGACTCCAGGAACGCCTCCATCCCCACCTTCCAATTGCAGTCGATGACCTTGGCGACGTGGATCGCCTTGAAACGGTCCTGCAGATGGAACGGCGCGAAGTGCTTCTCGAGATCGCCCAGGTAGTCCGACAGCGGAGCCGCTTCCAGGTCGGGGTTGACGAAGACGAATCCGGCCCAGGTCCCGGTCTGGGCTTCCGGCAGGGCAAACGTCGTGTCGTCGACATGCGGGAAATCCCACCGCCCGGGCACGTCGGTGAGCTTGCCCTCCAGACTCCAGGTGAAGCCGTGGAACGGACAGCGCAACTGGTTGACCCGGCCGGCGTCGTCGCACAACCGCGTGCCGCGGTGCAGGCAGGAGTTGTGGAACGCCCGGATCGCACCGGCAGCGGTACGAACCACGATCAACGACATGTCCGCGACGTCGTAGACGTGGTAGTCGCCAGGTTCGGGGATATCCTCCTCGCGGCAGGCGAACTGCCAGACCTTCTTCCACATTCGATCCACCTCGAGCCGGTGGAACTCGGTGGTGAAGTAGCGCTCCTTGTCGATGTCGGCCGACCCGAGGAACTCGTAGGACTCCTCCAGCAGTGGCGGCGGGACCTCCCGGGTGTCCTCGGCGAGCAGACTCTGCACTGTCGGCCCCGAGGACCGCGCCTCACCCGGCCTGCTCACCTCGTTGTCCGTTCTGTCGGTTGCCCGGGTCACACCGTCTCCTCTGCCAAAGCCGCTTTCAGGGGCGTTGCGGACAGCCCCGCGATGTACTGCTGGACGGCGGTCCCGATGAAGGCCGATCCGTTGATTCCCCATCCGCCGTCGACGTAGAGCACCTGGCCGGTGATGTAGCCGGCCTGGGCTGAGGCCAGGAAGGCCACCGCCGCAGCGACGTCGTCGGGTTCACCGATGCGCCCCAACGGCATCGACTCACCGATGGCCGACCGCAACCCCGGATCGGCGAACTCACCCGCGGTGCCGTCGGTGAGGACCAGGCCGGGGCCGACCGCGTTGACGCGGATACCGCGCGGCGCGTACTCGGTCGCCATCTGCTTGGTCAGGGCGACGAGCGCGGCTTTCGATGCCGGATAGATCCCGCGGCCGGCGCCACCGAGTTCGGCCAGTACCGATGTCAGGTTGACGATCGCGCCGCCGGCTCCGAACGTGTCGAGCAGCGCGCGGGTGACCAGCCAGCTGCCGAGCACGTTGACCCGCAGCACCGTGTCGACCTCATCGACGGTGCTCTCGGCCAGAGTGCTCGAGCGCCAGATACCGGCGTTGTTGACCAGCACGTCGATCGGGCCGACCTTGCCGACGTAGTCGGCCAACGCTGCCACCGACGCCTCGACGGTGACATCGCACTGGACCGCTCGACCGCCGATCAACCGCGCCACTTCCTCGGCTGCGGCCGCATCGATATCCACCACGACCACGTCTGCGCCGTCGGCCGACAGGCGTTCCGAGATCGCTCGACCGATACCTCTGCCGGCTCCTGTCACGACTGCTGTTGGCACCGATTCGCCTCGCTCTCCCGGCTGACTTCCGAGCCTTGATTATGATCCACCTCACTATTATATTGGTCCACCAATTAGTCAAGCGGACATTCAAAAGCCCCGAGCAGCCCTGACCACCAACTCTGGAGACGGCCTTGACCGACATCAGCAGCCCACCCACCGCCTGCCCGATCGCCTCGTTCGATCCGCTGGATCCGCAGACGATGCAGGAGCCGCACCCGTGGTACCAGGCGCTGCGGAGCCAAGCGCCGGTTCAGTTCGTCGCCGAGCGGGGCATGTGGTTCGTGACCTCACGGGAACTGGTTTCCGCCGCGTTGACCAACCACGAGGTGTTCTCCTCGGCTTTCGGCCTGCCGCAGATGCCGCCGCCGGAGTCGGTGGCCGCCGAGGTCGAGGCACTCAAGGCGCAGGGATGGGACATGATCCCGACGCTGTTGACCGCCGACCCGCCCGACCACCACTACTACCGACGCATGGTCGCCCGCGCATTCACCCCGCGCTTCGTCGCTCAGCGCGAACCCGGGATCCGCGCGATCGTCGACGAACTGCTCGACACGCTGCCGACCGACAAGCCGGTGGAGATCGTCGAGCAGTTCGCCGCGCCGTTGCCCTTGCGGATCATCGCTGCCGCACTCAACGTCCCCGACGATCGCATCGACGACTTCCGGCGTTGGTCCGATCAATTCGCGTTGACCATCGGCGCCGAGATCGACGATGCCGGTGCCCTCGAGCAGGCGCGCAGCCTGCTGGAGTACCAGCGGTACTTCGCCGCCGAACTCGAAGACCGCCGCACCAACCCGCAGGACGACCTGATCACCGGTCTGGTCCAGGCATCCAACGCCAACGACGACGAACCACTCACCACCGGCGCGGCATTGAGCATCATCCAGCAGATCCTGATCGCCGGTAACGAAACCTCGCGCAAGCTGATGACGGGCACGTTGCACCAACTCGGCCTGAACCCGAAGTGGTGGCGCTGGTTGCAGGAGGATCCCCCGGCCCATTCGGAGCTGCTGGTGGAGGAAGCACTACGCTTCCTCACCCCGGTCCAGTCGATGTTCCGGATCACCAAGGCCGAGGCGCAGCTCGGCGAGTACACCATCCCGGCCGGCTCGCTGGTGGTGCTGGTGTTCGGATCGGCCAACCGCGACGAGGCCCAGTTCGACGACGGCGAGGAGTTCAACCCACAACGCCCGAATGCCAAGACGCACTTGGCCTTCAGCCAGGGCATCCATGCCTGTCTGGGCGCCTCGCTGGCGCGTCTGCAGGCACGGCTCGCGTTGGAGGCCATCGCCCGTCGGTTTGGTTCCGTCGAGCTGGCTCCCGACAACGACTACGAGTACGAACCCAGCTTCATGCTGCGCGGCCTCAAGCGGCTCGACCTGACATTCCGGGCCCGCTGACCGTGCCGCACACGCCGTCGGACGCAGACGCCGCTGACACCGCAGCGACCGATCGGGTCCTGCGGTGGGGGCGGGGCTACCTGGATCGGCACCCCCTCGCGTCGCTGCGCACTGTGGGTGGACAGTGCGTCCTGGCGGTGCGCGCAGTCCAGTACCTGTTCAGCGATGTCGTGCGAGGCCGCTTCCCGTTCTGGGAATTCGTCGAGCAGGCGGTCTTCATGGCCCGCACCGCCGTGGTGCCGACGCTGTTCATCGCGATACCCATCAGCGTCACCCTGGCGGTCCAATTCAGCCTGCTGGCAGGACAACTCGGCGCCACGGCGTTGGCCGGTGCAGCCAACGGACTGGCGGTGATCAAGCAGGGAGCCCCACTGGTCGCCGCGATCCTGATGGCTGCCGCCGTCGGTTCCGCCATGAGCGCCGATCTCGGTGCGCGGACCATCCGCGACGAGACGGACGCGATGGAGGTCATGGGCATTTCGGTGATCCAGCGGTTGGTGGTCCCCCGCCTGGCCGCGGCCGTGATCGTGTCGGTGGCGCTCACCGGATTCACCTGCTTCATCGGGTTTTTGGCCGGCTACGCCTTCACGGTCATGCTGCAGGGCGGCACCCCGGGCAGCTACACCACGACGTTCTCCTCGTTCGCCACGGTCGACGACCTCGTCCTCACCTTGATCAAGGCCGTGGTGTTCGGTGTCATCGTCGCCGTCATCGCCTGTTACAAGGGACTGGACACCCGAGGCGGGCCCGCCGGCGTGGCGAATTCGGTGAACGCCGCTGTCGTGCAATCGATCCTGCTGTTGTTGTTGGCTAACACCCTGATCAGTCAGATGTACCTCGTGCTCTTCCCGAAGACGAGTTTCTGACATGGCCGCCACATACCTGCCGACCGGCGCCCGACCCGTCGTCGCCGTCGCCCGCGCCACCGAATACCAGATGGCCCGCAACGGCCACATCGTGGCGTTCTTCTTCCGCACGTTGGCCGGTATCCCGATCGTCGTCAAGAAGTACCCCCGCGAATTCCTGCGGCTGTCTTCCGATGTCACCTGGGGCAACGGGTCGATCGTGGTCGGCGGAGGTACCGCGGGTGTGGTGCTGGTGGTCGGTGCGGCCGCCGGCGCCGTGGTGGCGATCGAGGGCTACAACGCACTGAACCTGCTCGGTCTCGGTCCCGCCACCGGGCTGTTGACCGCACTGGCGACCGTGCGCGAGCTGGCGCCGATGATGGCCGCGCTGGCCTTCGCGATCCAGGCCGGGTGCCGATTCACCGCGCAGCTGGGCTCGATGCGCATTTCCGAAGAGATCGACGCGTTGGAATCCGTTGCCATCCGCCCGATCCCGTATCTGGTGACCACCCGGGTACTGGCCTCGGCAATGGCTGTCATCCCGCTGTTCGTCGTGTGTCTGGCGCTGAATTTCGTGGTGTGCCAGCTCGTGGTGTACCTGGCCAGTGGCCAGGCCTCGGGGACCTACCTGCACTACTTCGCGCTGATGCTCTCGGGCCGCGACATGTTCTTCGCGGTGATCAAGGTCGCGGTGTTCGTGGCGATCATGTCGACGGTGCAGTGCTACTACGGGTTCTACGCAGCCGGCGGCCCCCAAGGCGTCGGCATCGCCGCCGGACGCGCCATGCGGTTGTCGATCACGCTGATGGTCGTCACCAACATGATGCTCACCATGGCGTTCTGGGGCGTCGACGCCGGCGGAAGGTTGGGGGGCTGATGCCCAACCAGTTCGAGATGGACGGTCGCGGCCCCTCCGAGCGGGCCCTGCTCGTCACGTGCCTGGTGTTCCTCGTGGTCTGCGCCATCGCCGGCACCCTGATGTTCGCCAAATCCACCGGATCACTGGATCGTCGCGTCGAGATCATTGCGCGTCTGCCGAGCGTCGGTGACGGGCTGCCGCCGAAGTCCGACGTCAAATACCGCGGCGTTCTGGTGGGCGCGGTGCGGTCTGTCACGCCCGCACTGGGCGGCGGCGACAACATCGTCAACATCGACCTGCGCCCCGATCACGTTGCCAACATCGCCAATACCGTGACCGCCCGTATCGTTCCCGGCAATGCCTTCGCGGTGTCCACAGTCCAACTCGTGGACCACGGCACCGGTGGCCGGCCGATCCGCGCCGGAGACGTCATCGGGCAGGACACCACCCTGCCGACCCAGCTGTTCCAGACGACGCTGGCCAAGGTACGCGAGTTGGTCGACGCGGTCGGTCGCCCCAACACCGACCACACGCTGGGCGTGATGCGGGCGATCGCAGATGCCACCGCGGGCAAGGGATCTGAATTAACCTCGGCTGCACAGGGTCTCAACCGGATCGTGACGGAGATGAACGGACTGCGCACCGACGAGACCGGGCCGCCGACCCTGCAGACCTGGAACTCCGCACTGAGCGCCCTCGGGGACACCGCCCCCGATCTGCTGGACTCACTGCAGCATGCGGTCAAGCCGATGCGGACCGTCGCCGAACAACGCGCGGCCTTGACAGACCTGCTCACCGGCGCCGGCCACACCGTCGGAACCGTACGCACCGCCATGGACAACCATGCCGACGAACTGGCGGGAATCACCACCAACCTCACCCCGGTGATCGGGGTGCTCGCCGACCGCTCGGGGAAGTTCCCCGCCGTCGCCGTCGGCCTGCACAACGTGGTCAACGGCTTCTTCGACGAAATGTGGACGCGCACCAATCAGAAGGTGACGTTCACGTTCAAACTCGTCGTCGCGCTCGCACCGCTGCGGCTCTACAGCCGTGCGGACTGTCCCGTGTACGGAGAGCTGCGGGGCCCGAGCTGCCAAACCGCACCCGAGGGCATCCCGATCGTCGACACCCACGGCCTGCCCGATCCGCGCGCCTACGTTCCGCCGCCCGGGATCACCCTGCCCGCCCCGGCCAACTCCGCCGACGAGGTGCTCCAGAGCCCATTGCAGATAGCACCTGCCCCAGAGGAATTCGTACCAGCTCCGGCGGACCCCGCTGCCCAGGACCCCGCTCCCAAGAGCACAGCCACGCCTCCGCTTCCCGCCGAACACCCCGCGGGAACACCATGAACGCACGCGCCCGCATGTTGATCTGGCTCGCCCTCTTCATGACGGTCTGCCTGGCGCTCACCTGGACCATCCTGGTGACGCTGCGTCGGGGTGTCCAAGGCGAAACATTCACCTATACCGCGCAATTCACTGATGTCACCGGGCTCCGGGCCGGGTCGGACGTGCGGGTGGCGGGTGTGCGGGTCGGCCGGGTCGACTCGATCGCGCTCGAGGATCCCGGCTCGGGCGAGGGCACCCTGGCCACCGTCCGATTCCGGGTGCAGCGCGACCAGCCGCTGTACGGAAACACCAAGGCCTCGGTGGTCTACCAGAACATCATCGGCCAGCGGTATATCGGCCTGACCCTGGCCGACTTCGGTCGGCCCGAGCGGCTGACCGACGGCGCGACGATCCCCGTCGCGCACACCGAGCCGTCGTTCGACGTCACCAATCTCCTCAACGGATTCGAGCCCATGTTCACCCTGCTCGATCCGACGAACCGCGGAAATCTCTCCAATGCGTTGATCAACGCGCTCCAGGGTGATTCCGACTCGGTCGTGGTACTGGTAGCGCAGACCTCGCAGTTGGCGCAATCGATGGCCGGTCCGGACCAGGTCCTCGGCCGGGTAATCGACAGCCTCAACGCCGTCACCGAGAACCTGGCCTCCCGTGGCACCCAACTGCAGACCACTCTTGTCCAGATGCGCTCGGTGATCGCGGGACTCAACGCGCACCGCGACGAGCTGGTCAACTCGACGGGCTCGATCGCGACGGTGGTATCGCGGCTCTCGGCGATCACGACCGCGGTGCAACCCGACCTACACGATCTGCTGAGCCGCGAACCCGGGATGTTGTCGACGATGTTGGCCAACCGTGACGGCTGGGCCACACTGGGCTCGAATCTTCCTGCGGTGTTGAAGGGATTGTCGCGGATCACCGGCGACTCCACCGCGATGAGCGCGATGCCGTGCGACTTCAACTTCACCCTGTTCAACTTCCTCAAGCCGATCGTGCCGAGCATCGTCAACGCGGCCACGCCAGGTGGGCAACGCAAGTACACAGCGAAGTGCAGGTGATGAGTCAGATGAGCGGACCCACCCAGAACCGGTCCTGGTGGCGACGAAACGTGAAGTGGCCCAGTACCTCTGTCGACAGTCCGGCCGAGCAGACCGCCCGCCGGCGGCCCCGCACACTGGAAGACCGCAACACGGCGGTGATCGGCACTTTCGCGCTGTTGGCCCTGACCGTGGTGATCGTGGCAAGCACGGCCCTGAGCTCGATGCACCTGGGCAAACGTACCTACACCGCGGATTTCCTGCAGGCGGCCAGCCTGCGCGCCGGCGACCAGGTCAACATCGCCGGTGTCCCCGTGGGCGTGGTCGCGACCACCAAGCTGGCCGTCAACCGTGTCGTCGTAACCATGAAGCTGGACAAGAACATCCGCCTGGGCTCCGACAGCAAGGCCTCGATCAAGCTCACCACGGTGCTGGGTTCGCGCTACGTCGAGTTGCAGCCCAAGGGCGGCGGCACATTGGTCGACGATCGAATTCCTTTGAAGAACACCACGGTCCCCTACGACCTGCAAAAGTTGCTGTCTGATTCGACCACGACATTCGAGGACGTCGACGCCGTCAAGTTCGCCACGTCGATGCAGACGCTGTCGCAACAGCTCACCGGGCTGCCCACGGTACTCCCGGACGCGTTGGCCAACGTCGAGAACCTCTCGACGATCATCTCCGAGCGACGCGGCCAGATCGCCGATCTGCTGCGGAACACCGCCACCGTCGCCGACGTCCTAGGCGGACAACAGGACGATCTGGCCGCACTGGTCGTCCAGGGCCGCGAGCTCACCGGCGAGATCATCCGTCGCCGAGCGAGCGTCGAGCGACTGCTGCAAGCCGCCACCACCCTGATCACCACCGCCGACGACGTAGTCGGCACCGACAGCGCGCACATCGACAAGATGCTGGCCGATCTGCAGCAGTTCACGTCGATGCTGGGTGACCATGACGCCTTGCTGCGCAACCTGTTCCAGATCATGCCGGTGGCCATGCGCAACGCCGCCAACGCCACCGGATCGGGGCCGTTCTTGGACTTCATGTTGCCCGGCGGGCTGATGGTGGATTCCTGGATGTGTGCCATCAGTGGCCGCGCCGAGCAGTGGAAATGGCCGGAGCGTTACCAATACTTCAAAGACTGCGAGTGAGGCCCGGATTGCCATGACACGCAAGACCGCAATCGTGACGGTACTGATCACCGTGGTGGCGCTCGCCGTCACCGGCGCCTACCTGCTACGTCCGGGCCCCACCGCACCGCTGCGCTTCACCGCCCAGTTCGACAACGCCATCGGCCTCTACGTCGGGAACGACGTGTCGGTGCTGGGCCTGCCCGTCGGGCGGGTGACCTCGATCGACAACCGGGGAAACCACGTCGACATCGGCATCGAGGTCGATCCCGGCACCAGCATCCCGGTGGGCGTGTCGGCCGTCACCGTCGGAACCTCGATCCTCACCGACCGGCACATCGAACTCACACCCGCCTACTCCGGCGGCCAGCTCCTGGCCGAAGGAGCTGTTCTGGGACCGCAATCGACCAGAACTCCAGTCGAATTCGACCGGGTCCTGAAGATGGTGGACAAGCTCGGTGGTGCGATGGGTGGCGACGGCAAAGGCGGCGGGCCGTTGACCGACCTGATGTCGGCCACCTCCGCGATCACCTCCACCAGCGGACCCGAGATCAAGAACGCCCTCGCCGGGATGTCGGATGCACTGCGCACCGGCGCCGACGGCGGCGCCGCGACCAAGCAGAACCTCGAAGCCATCGTCACCAACCTCAGCAAGCTCACCGACTCCGCGGCGCGCAACGAGGGACAGGTCCGTGAATTCGGCACGTACGTCCGCCAACTCACCGACCTGCTGGCAGCCGAGAACGTCGGCCGGGGCGATACCGGCCGACGACTCAACGGCCTGCTCAACGAGCTCAACGAACTCCTGGGCCACAACGGCGACAACCTGAGGAACAGCATCGCCAGCAGCGCCAGGCTCAGCCGCGCCCTCGTGGACTACCGCCGTGAACTCGCCGAGGTGTTCGACGTGGCACCGTTGGCGATCGACAATGCGGCCGCGGCCATCGACATGCAGAACGGAATGCTGCGCGTCGGTGCCCATTTCGACAACGTGTTCTTCGACAGCTCGATGACCAAGGAAGTCTGCAACATCCTGGGTCTGCGCCAGTTGGGCTGCCGCACCGGATCCATCAAGGATCTGGGCCCCGACTTCGGGATGACCACCATGCTTGACGCGATGACCAAGCTGGAGGATCGATGAAGCCTGGCCTCCAGATCGGGCTCGCCACCCTGGTGGCGACTGCGACGGTCGGATGTTCTGCCGGAGTGGAGCAACTGCCTCTTCCCGCCCCCGGGCTCAGCGGTCCGACCTATCAGCTCGACGCGGAATTCTCCAACGCGCTCAATCTCCCCGACCGCGCGAAGGTACGTGTCGGTGGTGCCGACGTCGGCGAGGTGGTCGGCATGAGCGCCAAGGACTACACCGCCGTGGTACAGATGCGCATTCTGGACGGAATACATCTTCCCGAGGGGACCACAGCCGAATTGCGTTCGGCCACACCACTCGGCGACGTGTTCGTCGCCCTCACGCCGCCCGCACCGGGATCAGCCGGCACGAAGCTCCTGACGGACGGGGACCGGATCGGCCAGCAGTCCACCACCGCTGCCGCGACCGTCGAACAGGTGCTGGCCACCACGTCGCTGATAGTGAACGGCGGCGTGATCCGGAACCTGACGCGAGTGCTCAACGGTGTCGGCGGGGCCCTCGGTAAGGACGGCGAGGGACTCACCAGCCTGATCCACGAGTCCCGTGCGCTGGTGTCCACGATGGCAGATCGCTCCGACGAGATCCGGACCATGCTGGATCAGACCGCCAGGCTGGCCGACGACCTCAACGCGCGCCGCGACACCATCAACGACGTCCTGGACACCGCCACACCCGCACTGCTGACCCTGGCGGACAACACCTCCGCGATCGTGGACCTGGTCAACGAGATCGGTGCGGTGACCGCGCAGTTGCAGAAGTTCCCGGCCATCCAGGGCACCGACGCCCGCAGCTGGATCCACGACCTGAACATCCTGTCGGCCGCCTTCAACGAGGCCTCCACCGACCCCCGGGTGACGATGGCCAACTTCCTACGGCTTCTTCCTGCCGCGCTGAAGTTGTTCGGCAGCAACGCGGCCGCCGCCGATGTCGACCTTCAGCAGATCGCGATCGGCCACATGCCGGACATGAACCACTACGCCGACCCGGGATTCACCGGTCCCAAGATGGCCAACTGGGACAACATGGTCGGCTCGATCCGCTTCGTCTTGACCCAGCTCGGCGACCGGGTGTGGGGCCCCGGCCGCGGACAGATCTGGGGGCCGCCGAGATGAGCCTGCGTACCGCACTGAACCCCCTGTCGGCCTTGGCCATTCGCTGCGTTCAGTTCATCTCCGCGCGAAAGCTGGTGCTGTCAGTCGTCGGTCAGCTGCTCCTCGTGGTGGTAGGGGTCGCGTACCTGACATTCGGCGCCCTGCGGGTGAACCCGTTCGATCGCCAGATCACCGTCAAGGTGGACCTGGCCGAATCCGGCGGACTGCTCGCCGGCCAGGATGTCACCGTCCGGGGGATCCCGATCGGCCGGGTCAAGTCGGTGGACGTGACGGGCAACGGGGTGGTCGCCACAGCGATGATCGACCACAGTGCCCGTATTCCTGTGCTCGACACCGGTGTCCGGGTTTCGGGGCTATCCCCCGCCGGAGAGCAGTATCTGGACTTCGCCCCGCAACGCACCGATGGCCCGTTCCTGTCCGACGGAACGGTGATCGACCGCAGCCAGACCGAGACCCCGGTCCCGCTGTGGCGTCTGCTGACCAATGTCGACGGCGTCCTCGCCCAGGCCGACGCCGATCAGATCCGATCGGTCATCGACGAACTCGGCGTCAGCGAACAGGGGCCGGAGAAACTGCGTGAACTGTTCAACGGTGCCCAGGTGTTGCTCAACACCCTCGACGGTGTGCTTCCGCAGACCATGACGTTGCTACGCAGCAGCCGCACGGTGTTCACGATCATCGACGATTCCTCGGGCGGCCTGGATGCCGTCTCGCACAACCTGGCCGGAACCTTCGACGGCATCGGCGAAAAAGACGCAGGCATAAGGACGTTGCTCGACAGGACCCCGGACCTGCTGAAGACCGTGGATTCCGTGATCGAGAACAACTCGCCCACCATGGTGCAGTTACTCGGCGACCTGACAACGGTGGCGCAGTTGTCCCAGGTTCGGGTTCCCGCGCTGGACCGGATGTTCAACGACGAGCGACCACCGCTGCTCGACGGCATCCGCTCACTGATGCACGACGGGGCGATCTGGGCGATCGCCGATATCTATCCCCGGCCGGTGTGCGACTACCCGCACCCGCGGGACGTGCCGTTCATCCCGAACTATCCCGAACCGTACCTGTACACCTACTGCCAGAACCAGGACCCCAATCTCCTGGTCCGTGGCGCCCGCAACGCCCCACGCCCGCCCGGCGACGACACCGCCACCCCTCCGCCCGGCCTGGACCCACTGCGCCGCGCCGACCCGACACCGATAACCGAACACAGCATCCAATTGCCCTATGGCGGACCGGCTCTCCCCCCGGAGTCTCAGCCGCATCGCCAGGGTGGGCAGTGGTAGGAGAGAGGAGCACCATGAGCACGGAACTGGCTGAACGCGTCGACAGCGAGGACACCGACGAGCCCGATGACACCGAGACGCCGGGCTCTGCCGCGGAGGAGCCGGAGCCCGTCGTCAACCACAGCACGTGGCGACGACGTCTGATTGCCGCCGCGATCGCTGTGCTGGTGCTGGCGCTCGGCGGTGTCGGCGGATTCTTCGGCTGGCAATACGTCGGCGAGCGACAGATCGCGAATGCCGGTGCCGCAGCGTTGAATACCGCGAACTCCTACGCGGTGACGCTGACTTCGGTGGATACCGGCAATCTGGATGCGAACTTCGCGGCGGTACTCGACGGGTCCACCGGCGAATTCCACGACATGTACGCCAAATCCAGCAGCGAACTGCGCACGTTGCTGATTGACCACAAAGCGACCGGCCATGGTGTGGTCGTGAACTCTGCGGTCAAGTCGGCCACCGCCGACGAGGTGGTGGTGCTGCTGTTCGTCGACCAGACGGTGACCAACACCGAGGTTCCGGACCCGCGGGTTGATCGCAGCCGCATGGTCATGACCATGCAGAACATCGACGGCCGCTGGAAGGCCGCCAAGGTGGAACTCCCATGACCGCGTCCCAGGAGGTACCCGTGACCACTGCCGGCATCAAACCCGGTCCGATCGCCGCACTGCGCGACGAGTGGCTGATCCATTCCATGATCAAGCGCGTCGGCGACCTGCCCGAGACGGTGTTCCTGCCGATGTTGCGGATCGTCGCCGACAACCGACCGGCGGTGGAAAGTCATTGGGCCACAATGGTGGAGCGGCGTAAACGTCGACGTGGACTGTTCGAGAGCCCCCAGCACTCCTGGCGGCGCCAGTACGGCCAGTTCGTCGCTGAGCTCGAGTGGGTGACCGCCGAGCTGCTACGAGACCTGCCGTTCGAAGCAGTGGAGGAGCTGGTCTCCGACGCCGTCGCGCGCAGGCTGCGGCATTGGCTCCGGTTCCTGCTGCCGATGTTCCACGCAGTCAAGGTCGTACCGAAAGCCTGGTACGCACGGGTGATGGACATGGGCGTCGGCCTGTCCACCTTCCTGGTGGGGCCGATCCACCGCACCGGCGAGGAACCGGACGGGACGCTGGTCTACGAGATCCCGGAATGCGCAATGCATGTCGTTGTCGGGACCAACACCGCTCAGCAGAACTCCTGCCGGATGGGCTGTAAGGCCGCCTGCGAAAAGGTCTTTCATTCCGGTGGGCCCATGCCGCTCGAATTCGATCCCCATCTCCCGGGCCTGGGCTGCACCCTGCGCGTCCGCACTGCCCACTGACCCGACACGAAGGAATCCCCACATGACCAGCGTCGACAACGACCCCATCCAGACCTATGCCCCGCTGTACGAGGAGTACGACTACACGATCGACGACGTCACAGGCGAGTTGCCCGCCGCCCTCCGAGGGACGGTGTATCGCAACGGCCCCGGCAAGATGGAGGCCGGCGGAGCGCCGCTCGGCCACATCTTCGACGGCGACGGAATGCTGACCATGTATTCGATGTCCGACGGTGTGGTCCACTTCCGCAACCGGTTCATCCAGACCAAGCACTATCAGCGTTCGGTCATTTCCGACGGGGCACCGTTTCGCGCCTTGGGCACCATGCGCGACGGTGGCCTGCTGGCCAACGCTCTGCGGTTTCCCGCCAATGTCGCCAACACCGCCGTCGTCATGAACGCCGGAAAACTCCTCGCCCTGTGGGAAGGTGGCCGGCCCAACGAACTCGATCCCGACACCCTGCGGACCAAAGGTGAGTACGACTACGACGGTGAGCTCAAGTGGCTGGGCGCGTTCTCGGCACATCCCAAGTGGGACTGGGATACCGGCGAGATGTACAACTTCGGAATGGCGATGGCGCCGGTCCCGAAGCTGATCTGCTACCGGGTCGACCGCAGCGGCAAGATGCACAAACTCGGTCATGTCCGCCTGCCCGGACCGATGTTCAACCACGACATGGGCCTGACCAAGCGGTACCTCGTCTTCGTGATCCCGCCGCTCGTATTCCCGCTCAAGAAGTTCTTCGGGGCGGCTTTCGGTTTGCTCAACTACATCGACGCCATCGAGTACGACGCCTCGCTGGGCACCACGATCGCGTTGGTGCCCCGCGACGGCGGCAAGCCGCGGATCTTCCACACCGACCCGATGCTGCATCTGCATTTCGCCAACGCCTACGACGACGAGAACGGCGACGTCGTGGTGGACGTGCTGAACTACCACGCCACGTGGGAACAACTCAACGGCCAGCTCGCCGGCGTCGAGACCCTGATGGAAACCTCCACGATGCCCTTCGGGGGTCTACCCACCCGGGTCCGAATCCCCCGATCAGGACACGTCTCGATCGACGAGTTCTCCGGAGTCCACGGTGAATTCCCGATGATCAACGTGTTCCACATGGCCAAGCCGAATCGCTACTTCTACATGTCGGCGGCCACCGACGGCAGCTTGTTCCCGAACGCACTGTCCAAGATCGACAACGAAACCGGCAAGGAGACGATCTTCAAATTCCCCGACGGTCACCTGCCGCACGAGGCGATCTTCGCTGCCCGGCCCGACGCGATCGAGGAGGACGACGGCTGGCTGATCGAACCCGTCCTGGACGGAATCAACAACACCGCCAATCTGTCGGTGTTCGATGCAAAAGACATCGAAGCGGGGCCCGTATACGTCGGCCGGTTGCGGCACCATCTGCCGCTGAGCTTCCACGGCTGCTACACCCCGCGGATCGCCCAGCCGCATTCACCGTCGGTTACGCGGTGATCACCTGGAACTCCGGGGCGATCAGGTCCCGGAGTTCCCCCCAGCCGACGGTGATCACCGGCAACCCGCGGCCGAACTGCCAGTCCGGGAAATGCAGTTCGACACCCGCGTCGGTGGGGATCCAATACCGGAAGTTGTCGTCGACCGGGGCGACCTCGCTGCCGAACTGCCACACCCCCGGACGACTGGGCGGCGCGTAGACCGTCGGGAGGATCCGCTTCGTCTGGTCGGACAGCCGCGCAAGCCCCGCCTTTTTGTCCGTGAACAGATTGTCCCAATCGATCAGAATTCCGCTACGGCAGTCGAAAACTCGGGTCGCCACTGTGTGGAACGGCATATTGGGCTGATCGGAATTGTATTCGCCCGTGAACAGCGCAGAAATTGTCACCGGCCGCTTGACGACATGCCCATCGATATTCAGTGTCCACGGATTCGTCTTCGTCGCACTCGGCTCGTACGTCGCGACCTGGCCACGCGCCTCGGCATCGATCACCTGGTTGACCTCGTCGGCGATCGCGCCGTCGCCGCCACCTATCCGCTCGTAACGAACACTCCAGTCGCCCAATCGATCCGAACTCTCACCGGCGATGGTGTCGGCGACGGGTACATACGGAGCGCACGGAGGTTCCGACGCGGCTGTACCGACACCCGAGCCTAGCGTGGCCACGCCCGCGCCGACCGTGACAATTCCAAGAATTCTCGTGAGCATTTCGAACCCCCGCGCACGCATCGGTTATTCTAGTTCCGGTTACCGCAAATCATGCCACGCCATAATTGGGTTGCGGGGGTGAATTGTTGGCCTTTCCACGCAATTCACGAGATCCCTTGATTTTACCCAACCAACTGGTTGGTGTAGTCTCTCGCCATGCGGACAGGCATCTTCCTGAGTTATGCCGGCGGCTTCAAAGAGGCAGCCGACCAAGTCGTCGAGCTGGAGAAGGTGGGCGTCGACATCGCCCTCGTCGCCGAGGCGTACTCCTACGACGCGATCAGCCAGCTCGGTTACCTGGCCGCCAAGACCTCCACCATGGAGCTCGGCACCGGCGTGGTGCCGATCTACACCCGCACGCCGGCCCTGATGGCCATGACCGCTGCCGGTGTCGACTATGTATCCGACGGCCGGTTCCGCCTCGGTATCGGCACCTCCGGACCGCAGGTGATGGAGGGATTCCACGGTGTGCCGTTCGACGCGCCGCTGGGCCGTACCCGCGAGGTGGTCGAGATCTGCCGCAAGGTGTGGCGGCGCGAGAACCTCGACTACGACGGCAAGTACTACCAGCTGCCGCTGCCGGCCGACCGCGGCACCGGGCTGGGCAAGTCGCTGCACCTGATCAATCACCCTGTGCGTGAGCGCATTCCGATCATCATCGCCGCCCTGGGCCCCAAGAACGTCGAACTGACCGCCGAGATCGCCGAGGGCTGGCAACCGGTGTTCTACCTCCCGGAGAAGGCCGACGACGTATGGGGCGACGCCCTGCGGGCCGGAACCGCCAAACGCGATCCGGAGCTGGGCCCGCTGGACGTCATGGTCAGCGCCAGCCTGGCCATCGGCGACGATGTCGACGACCGGCTGGCCTGGGCGAAACCCCAACTGGCGCTGTACATCGGCGGCATGGGTGCCCGCGGACAGAACTTCTACCACAAGCTGGCCACCCGGTACGGCTACGGCGAGGTCGCCGACCACATCCAGGACCTGTTCCTGGCCGGCAAGAAGGCCGAGGCCATCGCTGCCGTCCCCGACGACCTGGTGCGCAACGTGTCACTGGTCGGGCCGAAGGGATTCGTCAAAGAGCGGCTCGCCGCCTACGCCGAGGCCGGGGTGACCACGATGCTGGTGCATCCGATGGCCACCGACACCGCCGAGACCATGAAGTTCTGCGAGGAGCTCGTCTCGCTCACGAGCTAGGTCCCGCCGCCGGTCATGGGACGGATTGCGCGGTGGCGCGGGCAACGATGTTGTCTTCTATCTCCTGTGCCCACGCATCCTGAGCGCTCGTGGTGTCGATCTCGTACTCGAACCGGTCGACCATGTCGGCCGCGACATCGTCGGCGTCGACGTAGAACTGTTCGTACCAACGGCGCAGTTGGTACACCGGCCCATCCTCTTCGCACAACAACGGGTTGTCGATGCGCGCCTTGGTTTTCCAGATCGCCACGTCCTGCTCGAAGCCGATCTTGACCCAGTCACCCAGGGCGATGGCGTTCTGCATCGCCAGCTCCCCGGACAACCCCTCGGCCTTCTTGACGATGATGCCGTATTGCAGGACAAACGAATTCGCGTCGATCGGATAGTGGCAGTTGATCAGCACGCTGTAATGGTCGGCGTCGGGATAGTGGTAGGTCAGGTCATCGATCATGAAGGCCGGCCCGTAGTACGACGCCACCGAGGTGGTGCCGAGCATCGTCGAGCCGCCGACATCGTCGCGGTCAGCACGGGTATCGGCGTTCATGTACTGGGTCGCGATGTGGCCCTCGAAGATGTTCTTGAAGTACGTGGGCATCGATCCGTGCACGTAGAAGAAGTGCGCCATGTCCACCACGTTGTCCACCAACTCCCGGCAGTTGGCGTCGACGACCGTTGTGTACCAATGCCAATCGGTCCACTCGTCGCTGGTGGCACCTTCGATGCGCGGAATCGTCACATCGGCGGGTGGGGTTTTGCCCTCGGGATCGTTCCAGACGAACAGCATCCCGTCCTGCTCAAGGGTCGTCCAGGTGGCGGTCCGGGCCAGGCGTGGGGCGCGCTTGCCGTACGGCACGGTCTTGCAGCGTCCGTCGCCACCCCAGCGCCAGTCATGGAACGGGCAGGCGATCTCGTTCCCCTTGACCTGACCTTGGGACAGATCGCCACCCATATGCCGGCAGTACCCGTCCAGGACGTTGATCTTGCCGTCCCCGCTGCGGAATACGACAAGTTTCTGACCGAAGACGTTGATCGCGTGCGGTTCCCCGTCACCGAGGTCGCGAGTCAACCCAAGGCAGTGCCAGCCACGGGCAAAACGCGCCGGTGGTGGGTCGGCTGCGATCTCCCGTACCTCGCACTCGGATTCCATTTCCATCAAGGACCCCCTCCGAAGGTTCGCGGTGACTGTGGTTCACGTCACAACCAGGTCTAACACCCGGCTGCCCACGACTGGGCCCGAAGTCCCACTGGCAGGGATCGAAATGCGATTCAGTGCGGGAGCTAGCCGCCGACCTGCGGGAGCGCATCCGCGGCGATCTCACACGGGGTGCCACCCACAGGCTCAGCAAGCGGTGCGGCAGCGGGCACGGCCGGCGGGGTGAGGGCCTCGGGCACCTCCGTGGCCGCAGGCGGTGGATCCGGTTGAGATTCAGTCACTTCCGCAGCCGGATCCTCCAGCCCCGCAGGTTCGCCCTCGGCGGCGTCATCGGTCTCGTCCTCGTCGGTCTCGACCCCATCAGGGTCGTCCTCGTCGGTGCCGTCCTCGTCGGTGCCGTCCTCGGCCTCATCGTGGGCGTCGTCGTCTGGCACCGGATCGATGTCCTCGTCCGGCAGGTCAGCGATGTCCCCGGGTAGATCGTCGGCCGACGACCCGATCAGCCCGCCCAGCAGATCGGCCAGTTGCGGCCCGGTACCGGCCAGGCCGGAACCGATGTCGGGCAGACCACCCAGACCGGGCAGGCCACCGCCACCGAGGCTCTGGCCCGATCCTGCCGGTGAGGCCAAGGCGGGTGCCGCCGACTCAACGGGTGCCGCCGCCGGGAGGGCTGGCTCAGGGCCTGCCGCCGCTCCGGACGCAGCCTCGGCGGGCAGCACAGCCGCGGGGGCCGGAAATGATGGCGCGCTCGCCGGAGCCGCGGTGGATCCCCCGACCGCACCGGCTGCCGAAGACCGCTCAGCTGCATCAGCAGCCAAGGCCAGGGCGGGGCCACGGGGTGCGCCAGTGGGAAGCCAGACCGGCCCCAGCTCCCCCGGAATGCCGAATACCGGGTGCGCCTCGGCTCGCAGCGCCGCGACGGCCTGCGCGTACGCATCGGCCACCGCTCGCGTCGTGCTCCGCATCGCCGTCAACCAGTCCCCGCCAATATCATTGGCCACAAAGGGTTTCACCTGGGTGTCGATCAGCTCGCTGGCCGCCGAGCGGTCCCCCACCCCGCCGCTCACGGTTCGCGCCGCTGCGAGCCAGCTGCCCCGCTGCCCGGCCCGGCTCTGCTCGATCTGCAGCACGGCGGAGACCTTGGCGTCGACCGCCGCCCACAGATTGTCACGCAACCGGGCCAATGTGGCTGCAGCTCCGCGGATCCCGGCGGCGACCTGCGCCGCCGACGTCGCATGCCGGCCCAGGAAATCCGTCGACGCCTGAGCCCCGGTGCCGTGCCAGGCCTGCGTCAGACTCCGAAACTGAGTGTCCTGCAGCTGCAATACGTGCTCAACCGCGGCCGCAGCCGCCGTCAGTGAGGCACATTCGGTGTCCAGCGCCCGCAGGTCCAGGCCGTCCTCGGCGGCATACCAGTCGCGTACCTGATAGCGATATCGGGTCAGATCGGGATGATCGAAGCCCAGCAGGTGGCAGGCCCAGACGTACTCGGCGACCGTGTCGACGGCGGCCTGCCCCTCATCCAGGCGGGCCGCGACGTCGAGGCTTGCCACCACGGCTCAACCCACCCGGGCCGCGGCACGCGCGTCGGCAACCGCATACCGATCGATCGAGCCGCGCAACACGGCCGCGATCTCGGCACTGGCCCGGGACCATTGCCGCAACCCGTCCGTCACCTCGTCCACGGCGGTCCGCACGGCGTCGCCGTCGGCCACGTGGGCATGCCCGGCGGCGGCCCCGTCGAAAACCGGGCCACGCAACCGGTCGCGCACCAGTGAATCGAGATCGGCGGCAACGGCGTCGTATCCGGCGGCCACCGCGGACAGCGCCGCCCCGTCGAGACGGACGGCTGTTACATCTCCCATGCCCGGTTTAGACGCAGCCAACCCATATCGGGTTCCCTCGGGGCTGAATGTTCCTCGCGCGAGCGCTCGTCAGGCCGACTGGCCGCTGACCGAATCGGCCACCCGAACCGCGACCATCCGGGCCGTGTTCTCGTCGGCGGCCTCGACCATCACCCGAACCACCTGTTCGGTGCCCGAGGGCCGCAACAGGATTCGGCCGGTGTCACCCAGCTCGGCCTCGGCCTGGGCTACGGCGGACTGCACCGAAGGCGCCTTGGCCACCGCGGCCTTGTCGTCCACCGCCACGTTGATCAGAACCTGCGGCAACGTGCGCATCGGCTCGGCCAGCGCGGCCAACGTGGCGCGGGTCTGAGCCATCCGAGACATCAGCCGCAGCCCGGTGACGATGCCGTCTCCGGTCGTGCCGAAGCCGGGCAACACGATGTGACCGGACTGCTCACCGCCGAGCGAGAACTCACCGGCCCGCAGTTCCTCCAGGACGTAGCGGTCCCCGACACCGGTGGTGCGGACCTCGATACCGGCCGCCCGCATGGCCAGATGCAAGCCCAGGTTGCTCATCACCGTGGCCACCAGCGTGTCCGAGGCCAGCTCGCCGGCCTCCTGCATGGCCAGCGCCAGCACCACCATGATCGCGTCACCGTCGATGACGGCGCCCGCGGCGTCCACCGCCAGGCACCGGTCGGCATCGCCGTCGTGGGCGAGGCCCAGATCGGCGCCGTGCTCGAGAACCGCGGCCTGCAGCACATCCATGTGGGTGGATCCGCAGCCGTCGTTGATGTTGAGGCCGTTGGGCGCGGCGTTGATCGCGATGACGTTGGCTCCGGCGGCCCGGTAGGCCCGCGGAGCGGCCGCCCATGCCGCGCCGTGCGCGCAGTCGACGACGACCGTGAGGCCTTCGAGGCGGGTGGTGACGGCCTTGGAGGCGTGGCGCAGGTAGCGGTCCAACGCGTCCTCGGCGTCGAGAACCCGGCCGATGCCGGCACCGGTGGGCCTGCCCCCGGGACCCGCCTGCACGAGCTCCTCGATACGGTCCTCAGCGGTGTCGTCGAGCTTGTGCCCGCCGGGGCCGAAGATCTTGATGCCGTTGTCCGGCATCGGATTGTGCGATGCGGAGATCATGACACCGAAATCCGCGTCATAGGCGCTGGTCAGGTACGCCACCGCAGGCGTCGGCAAGACGCCGACCCGCAAGGCGTCGATACCCTCGCTGGTGATGCCTGCAATCACCGCGGCTTCCAGCATCTCGCCGCTGGCCCGCGGATCTCGGCCCACGATGGCCACCCGACGGCCGGGGCCTGTGGAATTGCCGAGACGCCGCGCAGCCGCCGAACCGAGTGAAACTGCCAGTTCGGCAGTCAGATCGCGATTGGCGACCCCGCGCACCCCATCGGTGCCGAACAGTCGACCCATGCCCTTAAACTTCTCATAATTGGCAGCCGTAAACACAACCGACGAGGTCAGCGACCATGTCGGGGCCGAATCGAAACCCCATCGTGACGGCCGGTGACGCTCACCGGATCACCGCCTGCGGGTCGGCGCAGGCGGTGATCGTCGGCGGCAAGCTCTTAGCTGGAGCCGGTGTCAGACGACGAATGGCTGCCACCCGGCGTCATCGGAGGTGCCGTCGTCGGCGCAACGCTGTGCGGCGCCGTGCCCTGGGCCACCCCGCCCGGGCGCTCAGTGGTCCCGTTCTGGCTGAAAGAGATGGTGCCGAGGTTGTTGGTGCACACCACGTGGTCGGTGCTGTTCGCGTCGACCCCCTGAACGGCAGTGGTCAACGATGCTGTGTCCGTGTTCTCGCACACGCCAGCTGCGATCTGGGCGGCCGCGGCGTCGTCGATGTTCTCCAGGACCGAGACGTTGCCGAGGGTCAGGTTGACCTTGCCGTCACCGGCAGTCTCGGGCGCCGCCTGGGCGATACCCAGACCCACGGTAAACAGCAACGACCCGCCGAGCATCGCGCCCGCAGTCGCTGTCTTCACGAAGTTCCCCACAATTACTCCTTCCGATGGGACAGCGGCACCCGGTCCCCCGACGTCAGAACGACGTCCACCGGCGGCAGGAAGGTCCTGCGGGCACAACCCTGCTGACACAAAGCGGCCCCCTGCTCTCCGCCAAGTGGGCTTCCACGAAGGATCCACCTTCAAACCCGAATCCAGGAAAAAGTTGTGTGAGGCGGGGCCGCGCAGATTTCGACGCCAGGGTCGTCGCCGGGCGGCCAACCACAGCCCTGAGGTAGAACTCGGCGAGGTCGAGCCCAGCTCAGCAGGGAAAAACAAACCCGCCGGGCGTGTACATGACACACCCGGCGGGTTCGTTCGGCCGCAATGGCGACAGATCAGCGCTTGCTGTACTGAGGCGCCTTGCGGGCCTTCTTGAGGCCGTACTTCTTGCGCTCGATGGCACGCGGGTCACGGGTCAGGAAGCCCGCCTTCTTCAGTGCGGGCCGGTCCTCCGGCTGCACCAGAATCAGCGCACGGGCGATCGCCAGACGCAGAGCGCCGGCCTGACCCGAGGGGCCACCACCATCGAGGTGGGCGAAGATGTCGAACTGCTCGAGGCGGTCGACGGTCACCAGCGGGGCCTTGATCAGCTGCTGGTGCACCTTGTTCGGGAAGTAGTTCTCCAGGGTGCGGCCGTCCAGGTTGAACTGGCCGGTGCCGGGCACCAGGCGCACCCGCACCACGGCCTCCTTGCGGCGGCCGACGGTCTGGATCGGACGGTCGATGATGACCGGCTCGCGGTGCTCCTGCTCCACCTCGACGGTTTCGGTCACGGCTTCGACGACGTCGCCGTTCTCAATCGTTTCGGTCACTGGGCCACCTGCTTGATCTCGTACGGAACCGGCTGCTGCGCGGCGTGCGGATGATCCGGACCGGCGTACACCTTGAGCTTCTTCTGGATCTGCCGACCGAGCTTGGTGTGGGGCAGCATGCCGATGATCGCGTTCTCGACGACGCGGGTCGGGTGCTTCTGCAGCAGGTCACCGATGGTGCGCTTGCGCAGACCGCCCGGGTAACCCGAGTGGCTGTAGGCGAACTTGTTGGTGAGCTTGTTGCCGCTGACGGCAATCTTCTCGGCGTTGATGACGATGACGAAGTCGCCACCATCGACATTCGGCGTGAATGTCGGCTTGTGCTTGCCGCGCAGCAGCTTGGCTGCTTCGACGGCGAGCCGGCCGAGCACCACGTCCTGGGCGTCGATGACATACCACTGACGTGTGGTGTCACCCGCCTTCGGCGTGTACGTAGGCACAGCGCTTACCTCTATCTTTATTCGAGCGCTAGCTCGGGTTTCGGGTGCCGGTCAGGTGAGTGCGCTACGACGTTCCGGCGACCGACGTTGACCCGGACCCGCATGCCCATGAGGGCAGCACACACCAACGGAGCAGCTTACCGGTCGGCATCCGCGCAGGTCAAAACGCGGGTTCCCAGGTCGAGCGTCGGGCCTTAGGACACCGAGTCCTGCTGGTCAGGCACCACACTGCCGTCCGGGCGGTGAAGCGGGGCGTCCTTGCCGCTGGGCTCTATGTAGCCCTCCGTCGTGCACTCGTACGGGTCGGCCTGCTTCTTCTTCGGATCGATGAACATCGGATTGACCACCCACCGACCGTCTGCGTTGTCGTAGGCAGTGCACATCAACTCGGTCTTGTTGCGGTTGAGGACCAGCCGCAGCGCGGTGGCATCAGTGAGGAACGTGACGTCGGTGTCGGAGTCCCCCGCGCCGAAGGCCGCCCGCTTCGGCTCAGCCTGCTGCTCGAACGCGGCGGGCCCCTTGACGCCGAAGACGTCCTCGTTGACCCGGCACCGCTTGCCCTCGATGTACGGGATGGCCGTCTCGCCGCCACACGGCACCAGCCTCGACGTCAGGACATCACCGTCGCGCTCGGTCCGCACGCCCATCACCTTGTCCGGGGTGAAACCGAGATCTGCCGCCCACACCCGCACCACCGGCTCGGCCGACGCCGAGATGATTCGAACGTCGAAACCGTTGGCCCGCAAGGTTTCCACCAGATCGCGCATCTGCGGGTAGTAGCGAACCCAACCGGTCTCGTCACCGCTGCCGACCTTCTGCTCGGTGCCCTCGGGCGCGTCGAGGTTCTCCTTGCGTGCCGCCTCGGCGAAACCGGTCAGCTCGGATTCGGGCCAGCCGGCCAGCATCTGGGCGGCCCAGGCATACGAGGGCTCGAACCGGCGGGCGTTGAACCCGGCGAACGCCGGCTCGTCGGCACGTGTCTCACCGTCGGTGTAGACCGACAGCAGTTCGTCGGCGCAGCCCAGGTCAGTGTTCGTCGGCATCGGCTGACCCGGAGTGGTTGCGGCGCAGGCCTTGCCGAGCGCAGCCGTAGCCTGCGGGGTGAGGTACGGGCTCGTCGTCGACCAGTCGCCGCCTGCGGGCGCCCGCAGCTTGCCGTTGCGCACCATCCAGAAGAACGTCGCATCCCCGATGTCGTTCTTGACCACGGTGTTGTCCCAGTCGAACAGCGCCAGCGGGGCGCCGTCGGCCACCGAGCCGTCCGCCCCGCAGGTGCCGAGTTCGGCGAGCATCGCGTCGATCCGGTCCCGGTTGTCGCCGTACCAACCCGGGTTCTCCGCCAGGGTGCGACAGTTGGCGGCCGGTGTCTCGGTGCCAGTTTGTGTGCCGGCCGACGGCTCCGCCGATTCGTTGCTGGCACCGCAGCCCGCGACGGCGACGGTCGTCGCGGCGAGCAGGGACAGGACGGCACGCACGGTCATTGAGACTCCTGATTCAGTTGAGCGGGGTCATGCTGGTCGGGTCGAGCGTGGAGGTTCGTGAGGTGTCCTTCAGGTCGACGCCGGAGCGGCCGAGCGCGAGGGCGCCGTCGACCAGGCCTGCCGCCACGCGCGCGGCTTCGGTGTATCCCAGGCCGTCGGGCGGGTGGATGTTGGAGATGCAGTTGCGGTCGGCGTCGGTGCGGCCGGGCATCGGCAGGTGGGTCAGGTAGATGCCGAGGCTGTCGGCGACACTCAAGCCCGGCCGTTCTCCGACGATGACGAGCACGGTCCGCATGCGGGCCTGAGCTGCTATGTGGTCGCCGAGTGCGACGCGGGCCTGCGTCGCGATCACCGGCGGGGCCAGGGTGTAGCGGTCCTTCAATTGCGCCACCAGAGCGGCCAGTAACTCAGCGCCATGACGATCCAGTGCGGTCGGCGACAAACCGTCGGCCAGCACGAAGCCGATGTCGGCCGGGGTTTCGGGCACAGCCATGCCGGCTGCGGGGGCCCGGCCCAGATCGGGACGGCGAAGGTACTCGTCGCGCGAGGTGGCTTGACTGGTCACCACGGTCGGCTCACCGATACCGACCTCGAGGACAGCTTGACTGAGCCGATCCAAGTCCAGCGGCACGTGCACGGCGTCGCGCGCCGCAGCGTGGGCAGCGGCCAGTTCGAGCACCCGGCGCGTCGGCAACGCGTTACCGGCCCGGCCCAGCCCGATCCTGGCCTGCGTGGTTTTGCGCAGCTCATCCCAGAACTCTTGAACCGCAACCTCGTTCGGGCTCATCGCACCTCCCCCGAAGTCAACGACCGCAGCGCCGAGCGCTCCAGGTCGAACGGAGTCAGCTTCCCGGAGTCGTCGACCATGCCGACGCTGCGCAGCCACGCCTCGAACTCCGGAGCCGGTCGCAGTCCCAGCGTGCGCCGAGTGGTCAGGACGTCGTGGAACGACAAGCTCTGATAGCCCAGCATGACGTCGTCGGCGCCGGGCACGGTGATGACGAACGCCACCCCCGCGGCAGCCAGCAACGTCAGCAAGGTGTCCATGTCGTTCTGGTCGGCCTCGGCGTGGTTGGTGTAGCAGACGTCCACCCCCATCGGCAGGCCGAGCAGCTTGCCGCAGAAGTGGTCTTCCAGGCCGGCCCGGATGATCTGCTTGCCGTCGTACAGGTACTCCGGCCCGATGAAGCCGACGACCGTGTTGACCAGCAGCGGCTGCAGGTCGCGGGCCACCGCGTAGGCGCGGGCCTCCAGGGTCTGCTGGTCGACGGGCTTGCCGCCGACGCCCAGGTGCGTGCCCGAGCTCAGCACCGAGCCCTGCCCGGTCTCCAGGTACATGACGTTGTCGCCGACCGTGCCGCGGTGCAGGCTGCGGGCCGCTTCGTTGCCTTCCCGCAACAGCTGCAGGTTCACCCCGAACGCGGAGTTGGCGCCCTCGCTGCCGGCGATCGACTGGAACATCAGGTCCACCGGCGCACCGGCCTCGATCAGGCCGATCGTGGTGGTGACATGCGAGAGCACACAGGACTGGGCCGGAATGTCGTAGCGGGTGCGGATCGAGTCGAGCAGATACAGCAGATCGGCGGTGGCCTGCGGCGAGTCGGTGGCCGGGTTGATCCCGATCACCGCGTCGCCGCACCCCAGCAGCAGGCCGTCGAGCACCGCCGCGGCGATGCCACGGGGGTCGTCGGTCGGATGGTTGGGCTGCAGCCGGGTGGCCAGGGTGCCGCGGCCGCCGACGGTGGTCCGGAACGCGGCGGTCACCTCGGCGGCGGCCGACACCGCGATCAGATCCTGGTTGCGCATGATCTTGCTGACCGCGGCCACCATCTCCGGGGTGAGCCCCGGTGCGACGGCGGCCAGCCGCTCGGCGCTCTGGTCATGGGCCGTGACGTCCATCAGCCAGTCCCGCAGCCCACCGACGGTCAGATGCGAGATCTCCGAAAAGGCCTGGCGGTCATGGCTGTCCATGATCAGCCGGGTGACCTCGTCGGTGTCATACGGCACCAGTTCCTCGTTGAGGAAGAGGTCCAGCGGCAGGTCCGCGAGCACCCAGGCGGCCGCGGCGCGTTCACCGTCGTGCTCGGCCGCGCAGCCGGCGAGTTGATCGCCGGAGCGCAGCGGGGTGGCCTTGGCCATCACCTCGACCAGACCGTCGAAGCTGTAGGTCACCCCCGAAACCTGCTGGTGGTACTTCATTTCAGGGCACTCTCCGCTTCCGCGAGCATCGCGAACTCCTCGTCGGGCGAGTTGGCGACCAGGCGGTGGCGGCTGTAGAGCGCGAAGTAGAGCATGAACGCGCAGAACACAGCCAGGCACAGGCCCGCGGCCACGGGGCTGACCACGAAGGTCGCGATGAGCGCGACGATCGCGACGACGAGGGCGAAGCCGGTGGTGACGATGCCGCCCGGGGTGCGGTACGGCCGCTTCATCTCCGGCTCACGCACCCGCAGCACGATGTGGCTGATCATCATCAGCACGTAGCTCAGCGCTGCGCCGAACACCGCCATGTTCAGGATCAGATCACCGTGACCGGTCAGCGACAACAGGAAGCCGACGATGCCGGGGACGATCAGCGCGAGCGTCGGGGCCTTGCGCTTGTTGGTGACCGACAGCCTCGTGGGCAGGTACCCGGCCCGCGACAGCGCGAAGGTCTGCCGCGAGTAGGCGTAGATGATCGAGAAGAAGCTCGCGATCAGCCCGAACAGACCGATGTAGTTGACCGCCTTGGCGGCGAACCCGGTACCACCGAGGGCCTGCACCAGCGGATCGTCCACCGTCGACATCGCGTCGGCACCGCCGGCACCGGCCGTCAGGAACAGCACGGTGACGCAGGTGATGATCAGCACCGTCATCGCGGCGATGATGCCGCGCGGCACGTTGCGCTCGGGGTTGGCGGTCTCCTCCGCTGCCAGCGGGACGCCCTCGACTGCCAGGAAGAACCAGATGGCGAACGGGATCGCCGCCCAGATGCCCAGGTAACCGTGCGGCAGGAAGCTCGAGGCGCCCACCGCGGCGGCATCGGGGGCGATGTCGGTCAGGTTGGCGACGTCGAAGTGGCCGATGGCGCTCACGGCGAAGATGACCAGGCCCAGCAGCGCGATCGCGGTGATGACGAACATCAGCCGCAGCGCCTCACCGACTCCGGCGAGGTGGATGCCGATGAAGATGACGAACGCCGCCAGGTAGACCCACCAGCCCTTGTGAATACCGAACAGCCCGAGCGATTCGACATAGCCGCCGATGAAGGTGGCGATGGCCGCGGGAGCGATCGAGTATTCGATCAGGATCGCGGTACCGGTGGCGAAGCCGCCCCACGGGCCCAGCGCACGACGGGCGAACGTGTAGCCGCCGCCGGCCGCGGGCAGCGCCGACGACAGCTCGGCCAGGCCGAGGACCATGCAGAAGTACATCGCGGCGATCACCACCACGGCGATCAGCAGACCACCGAAGCCGCCGTGGGCGAGGCCGAAGTTCCAGCCCGAGAAATCACCGGACACCACATAACTGACGCCCAGGCCGGCCAACAGCAGCCACCCCGCGCTTCCGGATTTGAGCTGACGTTTCTGTAGATAGTCAGCGCTCTCCAGGTGTTCTTCCACACCCGCCATGTCAAACTCCTTCATTTACAACGTTTTCGTATGTCTCGTATGTGATGCCGTCAGCTGATGACGGTCTTCGCAGGCGGTGGCCCACCTTTACCCCGGCAACACCGCCGGTCCGACGCCGGATCTCCGGCGAGTTCACCTTCCAAAGGTATGAAAATCAACCTTTAATCGAAGATTATTACCCCACTCTGCGGCGGTGTCTACCCCAACGGCCAGTTTCGTTGTCAATCGTCGGGTTTGAGCGGAACACCGACCACGATCCGGGCCGCGTTGTGCCCGCGTACCCGGACAACCGACGAGCCCGCGCTTGCACCAGACATCAACTCGGGCAACGGATCTGACAGCTTGGCATGTTGCACGCACACTTCACCGCCGGGGCCGACGCCCACCCCGACATGCAGCGGCGACCTGAGCGCCGCGCGACGCGCAAGTTCGGTCGCAGGCACCTCGGCGTCACCCGGAACCAACAGGTACGGAACACCTTCTTCCTCGATGCCCGCGAGCACGTCGCGTTCGACATCCCCGCTGCCCGAGCTCAAGACCACGATCGCAGGACGATCGGGTTGACCACCGCTATGCACTGAGACCCGCTCCGACCAGCCGAGCATGCGACGCCACCAGACCCGTGGCCACGGCGTTCCGCGGCCCCTCTGACCCGCGCACATTTCCTGTGCCGCAGACGATTCCGAACGGAGCAACAGCATCCGCGATGAGTTCGGGGATCTCGAAGTCCAGTGCGCACCCACCGAGCAGCACCACGAACCCGATCTGTCGCAGGTCACCGCCGGGCGCGACAGCCCGCAGTGCGCGCAACGCATTGACCACGAAGACCCGCTCCTTGGCTGCGCGGCGCACCAGCCTGACCCGGTCCATGGAATGCCGGGTGGGGATCGCATTCATGCCGTATTCAGCAAGCGTGACCACTCGCGCGAACGACGCAGCGGGCAGCGGCTTCTCGAAGAACATCACGGTGCCGTTCTCCAGCCGGACATGAAAGAAGCTCTCCGCCTTGCCCAACGGTGATCGTTTGATGTCCTCGGCCAGTTCCAGGTTGTCGAGACCGAGCTCGGCGTCGATCAGCTTGGTGACCAGATCGCCCGCACCGGCCAGATGCACGGTACTGATCCCGCCGTCTACCGCTATCAATGCGGCATCGGTCGACCCACCACCCAGATCGAGCACCACGAGCGGCTTGTCGGTGCCCGGCGTGGTCAGCGCACCCAGCGCCGCCATCTCGGCCTCGACACCACCGACCATTACCTCGACACTGTCGGCCCCGGCGGCCCGCAACCGGGCCCGGACTTCGTCGGCCACCGCTCGCATTCCGCTTTCACGCGTCCGGACCATGGCCGCCAACGCAACCGCGTTCTCTAGGGCCACCTCACCGGCCACCCCGCCACGAACCTCCTGGGGCACAAAGGTATCCACCGCGAGCAGATCCTGGATACAGACGTCGTCCAGCGCGTGTCCGGAGAGCTCGGCCATGCTGTGCCGGACGTTGGCGATCATGCCGCCGGTGTTGGTGCCGGCCTCCCCCGCCACGTCCGCCAGTGGAGCGACCCGCTCGACCGCGCTCATGATCTCCTGCGCACCGCGGGACACGTCGACGGTCGCCCGCTTGTGCACACCGGACAGCTCGAGCGATCCAGCCGGGATACTGCGATCGGCGACATCGCCTGCGGGAGTGCGCACCACCACCGCCGAGCGGTTGCCGGTCAACGCCCGAGCCACCGGCGAGATCACCTTGGTGGCAGCCGCGTCCAGGTCGAAGATCGTCGCCAGCCCATAGGCATTGGACAGGGTACGGATCGAGTTGCCGGGTGCGGCCACCTCGACCGCGGCCAGCATGCCCAGCGGCACCGCATCGATGCGCGACACCTCGTCGATCACCGGGACCACGGAGTCGAGCCGGTTGGCCACCAGCACCGCGTCGTCGTTGCCCAGGATCACCCCGCACACCGTCAGACCTTGCGCCGTTGCCGCATTGATCCCGCGTGCCGCGTCCTCGAAGTCCACGTCCCTGGGCACCACCAGGATCACTTCGGTGCCGGACGGCGTTCGGTCGAGGGCGTCGAACGCCACGGTGACGCCCACACCGAGACCGCGTCCGCCCGGGGTGCGCGGGTCATGGCCGATCATCGTCGACTCGGTGATGATGGTTTCGGTGATGGTTTCCATCGCCATACCACTGATCACCGGCGTGGCCTCGTTCAGCAGGACGAGGTCCAGGTCGGCCAGCCGCACCGTGCTCGTCTCCAGCGCTCGAACCACCGCCCGGGCAACACCGTCCACATTTCGAGGCGTGCCCTTGACGCCCGTCGTCGCGGTCAGTGCCGCGCCACGGAACCTGGTCGAGCCGTCAGTCGCGACGACCGCGGCACTGGCCTCGGTCGTCGAGTTGCCGATGTCGACACCGACAACAGTCAACGCCATCAGGTACCCAGTGCCTCGGGGGTCAGCTCGCCGAACTCCGGCGTCACCTCGACCGGGCGATCCTGCTTGCGGATCTGCTGGGTCTCTTTCAGGTGCAGCAGCGCCGCCTTGGCCTGCCAACGGGGCCGTGCCATCTGATCGTTGAGCGTCGGAACCGGTTCGGGTGACTCGCCTTTGGCGTACTGGGCGGCGTTCGACCCGATACGGCGATAGGTCTCCAACGTCATCAGCGGACTCTGGGGGAAAAGTTCGAGACTGGACAACCTCGGCAGGTCACGCTGATGGATCATCGACGTGCCGCGAGACAGGATGCCGATACCGATGCCCGACCCGCTGAGCCTGGCCGCCGCGTGTGCGACCACGGCGAGGTCGCTGCTGTGCCGGATCCGGATACACCGGGCGGCCACTTCCTGCTCCTCGATACCGGCCAGGATCTGGCGGATCACGTCGGCATGGGACAGGCCGACGATGGTCTGGCTGAAGAAGTCGGCGAACGCCGGCGAAATCGCCAGCACCACTTCATCAGAGCGCTTGCCGGGTTCTGCGGGTCGCTCGCCGGTGAAACTCAGTGTCCGCTGCCCGGTCACTGCCGACATGTCACTCGACCTCCAGTTCAGGGTTCTCGGCGCTGGTCACGTGACGTAGCCGCTTCATCTCTTCCCAGCGTGCGCCCGTGGGGCGGTAGCCGGTGCCCGGGCCTGCATAGTCGTTGCGGTCGTTGACCGCGGACAACGGCTGGAGCTCGCGCGTCATGATCGCCGACGTCTGCAGCAGGTCACCCGAGACCCGTTGTCGCAGAACGGCCAACAGATTCTCGGCGACATCGGAGAAACCGGTCGATTCGAGCGCCTTCACCAAGTCCAGTCCCGTGATGTTGCGGTCCATCACCTGCTGAGCGCCCTTGAGGTCTTCCAGGACGTCACGCGGGATCAACTCGCGGCTGCCGTGCGCATACACGGCCGTCTCGATCTCGGCGTCGGAGATGGCGGGCAGATCGAGGTAGGCGAACACCGCCTGCAGAGCCTTGGCCGCACGATGCCGGACTGCGAGAATCTCGGCCTCGTTGACGTGGCGCAACCCGCCGTCGATCTGCAGGTCCCGCTGGATGGTGTTGAAGTCGTCGTAATCCTCGGCGTCGAGGTTGGATCCGGCGAACATGTCGTCGTAGTTGGGTGGCGCCGAGTAACCCGAGCAGATGAAATCGGTGCCCGGCATCAGCTGCGGTAACAACCGCGCCACCCGGCGCATCGGCGAGTGGGAGAACGACTGGTCGTTGCCGGAGGCGCATTCCAGGTCCACCGCCGAGGCAATCAGATTCTCCGCCGCCACCGCCCGGATCCCCGCCGGTACCGCACCCGGCACGCCGATGCAGGAGATCGAACCGTTCTGCAGGCCTTGCACGCCTGCGCCTTTCGCGACCAGGATGCACCGGATCTCCAGGTACAGCATGGAGCGGCCCTCGGCGTTGCCCATCTGCACCTCGGAACCGGTGCCCGAGGTGAACCGCATCTTGATGCCACGCGAGGCATAGGCCGCGGCCAGGAAGGCCTTCGACCACGGGGTGTCGTCGCCGTCGACGAACACCGACTCGGTGCCGTAGACCGAGATGGTCTCGGCATAGGCGGTGATGCCGCGCATGCCGAGTTCGAGCTCGGTGGCCTCCTCGAGGGCGCACTGGGTCAGGCGGCCACCACAGCCGACCTGGCTGCCGATCTGCTGTGCCATCGCCACCAGCGGTGCGTAGCGCACCACACCCAAAGTGGTTTCCACTTCCGAGAATCCGCGCAGCGAGGCCTCGGCGGCTTCACACGCGACCTGCAGCGGGTTGTCCCGAGCACTGGTGCAGTGCGCCTGGTTCGCCGGGGTGCGACGGGCCCGCATCTTC
Source organism: Mycolicibacterium arcueilense (assembly GCF_058536225.1). Taxonomy (NCBI): domain Bacteria; kingdom Bacillati; phylum Actinomycetota; class Actinomycetes; order Mycobacteriales; family Mycobacteriaceae; genus Mycobacterium; species Mycolicibacterium arcueilense. The sequence goes on along the minus strand of NZ_JBZTYL010000007.1, from coordinate 226,900 downwards.
TGCATCCCCATCATGATCTCGACGATGTTCAGCGTCTTCGCCACTTCGAGCAGCTTGGCCGGGGTCAGTGCCGTGGTCACCGCGATCACCTCGTCGCGGGACACGTGCGGGTCGACCAGCATCCGGGCGATGTCGGCTGCCGGGATCGCCATCGCCTGCTCGGTGGTCGCGGTGTCGATGGCGTGATCGGCGATGAACTGGTCGATGAAATCGAAATCGGCGCGGCCCCGGCCGTCCATCTCGACGATCACCCCGTCGACGACGCGCACGCTCGGCGCGGGATCGAATGCGCTGTCCAGCGCGACCATGCCCACCTCGGGCCATTCCTCGACGAAGCCGTCGAGGTTGACCGGCCGGCCCTCAAGGACCTTGGTGCGCTCGGACTGCCTGCGCCGGCCGGCCGTGGATTGTTGTGGCGATACTGCCGTCACCGGTGTCTCCTATTCGCTGGTGGCCAGGATGTCGCGGCGCTCGTACACGTCGGCGGCCTCACGCACGAGGCCCGCCAGCAACGCCGCGTCGTACTGCCTCTCCAGCTCGTCGGCAATCGAGTCCAGCTCGGCCTTGGTGGAGGCGTTGGGCCGCAGCGCGTTGTAGATCTGCAGCACCCGCTCGTCGCTGATCGCGGTCATCTCCGCGGCGCGGCGCAGGTTCGAGCCGAGCTGGCGGCGTCCGACCTTTTCGGCGATTTGGGCCTGCAGCCGCAGGGTCTGCGGGGTGATGCGCAGATCGGAGGCGGCGATCTCACCTGACATCACCGCATCCATGGTGATACCGCCGATCGGCGTGCCGTTGGGGGTGAACAGCAGATCCTCGCGATGGATGCTCAGCGGGTAATCGGCCGAAGGATCGAGAATCGGTTCCGTCATTCACTACTCCAACTGACTCGGGGCGGATCTCCCACCGACGTGCGACACAACGCGAGCCAATTGTGCGCTGCATCACGTTGCATCAGGGTTGCGCCGCAGGTCAGTGCGGCTAACCTGACCCGACGATGGACGCCGGAAAATCTGACCCGATCGCCGCACTGGGCGAGTTCTTTGCCCTCCCGACGGTCGATCCCGCCGGCTGGCGGCCGATCGCGTCCCTGTGCGGCGAGCAGGCCGCCCTGCACGAGTACACGATGCGCACCCGGGCGGCGACGGCCGCCGGCTTCGCGATCGACGTAGCCGACGTCCCGGTCAAGGCCGCGGCCTCCTCTGTGCACCTGTCGATCACCGCACGCCTGTTGTCCCCCGCGCTCGGCGCCGCGGTGTGCTTTGGCAGCGTCCCACTGCTGACAATGGATTCGCTGTTCTGGCAAGAGGATTCGTCGCACCGACCGAACCTCGGAAAAGCCGGAGTCGAATGGGTGACCGAAACCGACCCGCGGCGGATCGCCGTCACGATCGCCGACTCCCTGATCGAAAGCGTGTTGCGCCCGCTGAACGACACCATGGGGCTGGCGGAATCTCTTTCGCCACAGGTGATGTGGGGCAACATCGCATCGGCGGCCAACGGCGCGGTCACCGTACTGGCCATGTCCCACCCCGACGCGGAGCGCCGCGGCCGTGAGCTGGTCGCCGAACTGATCGCGATCGAACCGCTGCGCGGTACCGCAGACGTTGTGGGAGAACAGTTCCGGCGGCGCAACTGCTGCCTGTTCTACCAGGTGCCCGGGGGCGGCTACTGCGGTGACTGTGTTCTGACCGGCGGGCCCGGCTAGATCCCTAGAGGGCCGCTGCCCCTGCGGTCGCCACCGCCACGTCCTGCTCGACACTGCCCGCACTGACACCGACCGCGCCGATCACCACCCCGCCGGCCTCCAGCAGCACCCCGCCGCCGAACACCACCAGGCCGCCCGCGGTCTGCTCCAGGCCGTACAACTCACCGCCTGGCTGACAGATGTCCATCAGCGCGCTGGTGGGCAGGTTCATCATGACCGCGGTGCGCGCCTTGCGGATCGAGATGTCGATGCTGGCCTTGATCGCACCGTCCATACGCACGAAGGCCACCAGATGACCTCCGTCGTCGACCACGGCGATGTTCATCGGCTGGCCGACCTCCTCCGCCTTCACGACGGCGGCGTCGATCACCTTCTGCGCGGTCGGCAACGGCAGCGATGTCATGCGTGTCCCTTCGGGTAGACCGCGAACGTGGGCTTGTGTGCGACATTTGCGGGTTTTTTCGCACACAAGCCCACGTTCGGCGGTGGATCAGAAAAAGCCCTGGGCCTTGGTGCCGTAACTCACCAACAGGTTCTTGGTCTGCTGGTAGTGGTCGAGCATCATCTTGTGGTTCTCCCGGCCGATGCCGGACTGCTTGTATCCGCCGAACGCCGCATGCGCGGGGTAGGCGTGGTAGCAGTTGGTCCACACCCGGCCGGCCTTGATGTCCCGGCCGGCGCGGTAGGCGGTATTGCCGTTACGGCTCCACACGCCTGCGCCCAGGCCGTAGAGGGTGTCGTTGGCGATCGAGATCGCGTCGTCGTAATCCTTGAACGACGTCACCGCGACGACCGGGCCGAAGATCTCCTCCTGGAACAGCCGCATCTTGTTGTTGCCGGTGAAGATCGTGGGCGCCACGTAGAAGCCACCGTTGAGATCGCCACCCAGATCGGCCCGCTCGCCACCGGTGATCAGTTGAGCGCCTTCGGATTTCCCGATCTCGATGTAGGACAGGATCTTCTCCAGCTGATCGTTGGAGGCCTGCGCACCGATCATCGTCTCGGTGTCCAGCGGGTCGCCCTGGCGTACCGCCTTGGTGCGGATGGCGGCCAATTCCAGGAACTCGTCGTAGATGTCGGCCTGGATCAGCGACCGCGACGGGCAGGTGCACACCTCGCCCTGGTTCAGCGCGAACATGGTGAACCCTTCCAGGGCCTTGTCCTGGAAGTCGTCGGCCGCGGCCAGCACATCGGAGAAGAAGATGTTCGGGCTCTTGCCACCCAGCTCGAGCGTCACCGGGATCAGGTTCTGGCTGGCGTACTGCATGATCAGGCGACCGGTGGTGGTCTCGCCGGTGAACGCGATCTTGGCGATCCGGTTGCTCGAGGCCAGCGGCTTGCCGGCCTCCACACCGAACCCGTTGACCACGTTGACCACACCGGCGGGCAGCAGGTCACCGATCAGCGACATCAGGAACAGCACCGAAACCGGGGTCTGCTCAGCAGGTTTGAGCACCACGGCGTTGCCCGCGGCCAGTGCCGGGGCCAGCTTCCACACCGCCATCAGGATCGGGAAGTTCCACGGGATGATCTGGCCGACCACACCGAGCGGCTCGTGGAAGTGGTAGGCGACGGTGTCCTCGTCGATCTGGGAGAGCGAGCCTTCCTGGGCACGCAGGACACCGGCGAAGTACCGGAAATGGTCGATCGCCAGCGGGATGTCGGCATTCAGCGTCTCGCGGATCGGCTTGCCGTTGTCCCACGACTCGGCCAGTGCGACGGCTTCGAGGTTCTCCTCGATGCGGTCGGCGATCTTGTTGAGGATCACGGCGCGCTCGGCGGGCGAGGTCTTGCCCCAGGCCGGCGCGGCCGCGTGCGCGGCATCGAGGGCCTTCTCGACGTCGGCCTCGGTGGAGCGGGCCACCTCGCAGAACACCTGGCCCGTGACCGGCGTCGGGTTCTCGAAGTAGCGGCCCTCGGCCGGCGCGACCCACTGTCCGCCGATGAAGTTGTCGTAGCGGGATTCGAACGACATCACGGCGCCGTCGGCACCCGGACGTGCATAAACAGTCATGGCAATCTCCTGCATTCGGACACCGAAATGTGTCGGTAGTCACTAAAGGTAGTCAGCAGTAGGTTGCAGCACAGTTGCACACGTTGCAGGGCGTTCGAACCGACCAAACTAGCCCAGTTCGGAGTCGATACCGGCCAGGTGACCGCGGGCCTGCGCCCTGGCCAACGGGTCGGCGTCGGCATGGTCGTGCAAGACCCGCCAGCCCTGTCGGTCGTCACGGCCGTCGGGCAGTGCCAACCACCGCCGCAGCAGGCCCAGATCGCTGCCGGTCAGCACCGCTTCGCGCAGGCCGGCGCTCAACTCGGTGCGCAGCCGCGCAATCGCCGGCGAGACCGACTGCGGCAGCAACGCGCCCGAGTACGCATCCAGGGCGGCCGAGACGTTCCCGGCCTGCAACGCGTCGTACACGTCACCCATGTCGCTGGCCACCGGCGCCAACAGCCGGTACGGCCGCGACTCGATGTAGCTGCTGCCGATGACCCGCCGCAACCGCGACACCTCGGCGCGGACGGTGACCACGTCGAGGTCCTTGTCGTCGAGCAACATGGCCAGATGATCGGCACTCAGCCCCTCGGGATGCCGGATCAGCAGGACCAGGATGTCGGCATGGCGACCGGTGAGAATGCTGGACTGCGGCCGGCCCGCGGCGTCGGCCATCCGCCAACGCGGGCGGTCCGCGCCCAGCACCGTCAGCCGCGCCGTCTCGGTTTCCGCCGGCTCGGCCGGTCCGGTGAGCCGCAAGAGGGCCAGCTGGTTCTCGACCGCCACAGCAGTGGCCCTGACCAGTGCCAATGTCTGAGGTGTGGCGACCGCGGACCCGCCGGTCAGGTCGATGGCGCCCAGCAGCACCCCGGTGGCCGGGTCGTGCACGGGCACGGCGGTGCAACTCCACGAGTGCACGGTTCGGGAGAAGTGCTCGGACCCCAGGATCTGCAGTTCCCGGTCCAGCGCCAGAGCGGTGCCGGGGGCGTTGGTGCCCGCCGCCCGCTCACTCCAGTCCGACCCCGGGACGAAGTTCATCCCTTCGGCCTTGCGGCGCGCGCCGTGGTCTCCCTCGACCCACAGCAGCGTGCCGTCGGCCGCGGTGATCGCCACCAGTACTCCGGCGCCGACGGCGTCGTCGACCAGCAGCCGACGGATCAGCGGCAGAGTGGGCGCGAGCGGGTGCGTGTTGCGCAACTCGGTCAGCGAAGCGGCCGCGGCAGCCGCCCGGGCGCCCATGTCGGGGTCCACCCCGGTGGCCAGACTGCGTTGCCAGCTCTCCACGATCACGCGACGAACCGGGGTGGTATCCAGGGAATCGGCGTCCACCCGGCCGGCGATGAACAGGTCATGGATCGCGCGCACCTTCGCGGGAAGTGCCCGGGGCGACATCCGGCCTCCCACGCTTCTCGATGCGGCCACCGCTATCACGCTCCCGGCGTCGGGCCATTGACATGGCATTCACGCGTGTCCGCCAGGATAGTTGACCTGCCGGGCCTGTGATGGATCCCACCCGCTGGTCAGGCGCTCGGGAATCGGGAAATCCGCCGATGACCGGTATAGTTGGGCCACGGCGGCTTGTCTGTTCTGCCTTTGCCGCCTTCTCGATCGTCAACCGAGCGCCGCGAGATCTCACTCGCGCCGGGCAGGACGACCGCCCTCTATTTTCGGAGCTTTCATTTTGTCTGTCCAAGAAACCCCTGGCACCGCCGTGCCTACTTTCGCCGAGCTCGGCCTGCCCGCCGAGATCGTCGCCACCCTCGCGGGGAACGGCGTGGAGTCGCCTTTCCCGATCCAGGCCGCGACGCTGCCTGACTCGCTCAAGGGCCGCGATGTCCTCGGCCGCGGCCGGACCGGGTCCGGCAAGACGTACGCGTTCCTGTTGCCCCTGGTGGCACGCTTGGCGACCAGCGGCACCCGCCGGGCGCCGAACCGGCCCCGCGCGCTGATCCTGGCGCCGACCCGTGAGCTCGTCACCCAGATCGAGGCCTCGCTCGCACCGCTGGCCAAGGCCACCGGCCTGCGGTCGGTCAACATCTTCGGTGGCGTGGGCCCCAACCCGCAGATCTCCGCCCTCAGAGGGGGCGTGGACATCGTGATCGCCTGCCCGGGCCGGCTCGAAGACCACATGCGGTCCGGCCACGCCGACCTGTCCGCAGTCGAGGTCACCGTGCTCGACGAAGCCGACCACATGGCTGACCTCGGCTTCCTGCCCGGCGTGAAGCGCCTGCTGGACCGCACGCCGAAAGACTGCCAGCGCCTGCTGTTCTCGGCCACGCTCGACGCCGGGGTCGACGTGCTGGTCAAGCGCTACCTGCACGACCCGGTGGTGCACAGTGTCGATTCGGCACAGTCGCCGGTAACCGCGATGGTGCACCACGTGCTGCACGTGGACAACGCCTCACGGGTCAACGTGGTTGCCGATCTGGCCGCCGCCCCCGGGCGCACCATCGTGTTCGCCCGCACCAAGCACGGCGCGAAAAACCTGACCCGTCAGCTCAATTCGCGCGGCGTCTCGGCAGTCGAGCTGCACGGCAATCTGTCCCAGAATGCCCGCACCCGCAACCTGACGGCGTTCTCCGACGGATCGGCCGGCGTGCTGGTGGCCACCGACATCGCCGCCCGCGGTATCCACGTCGACGACGTCAGCCTCGTCGTGCACGCCGACCCGCCCGTCGAGCACAAGGCCTACCTGCACCGGTCCGGCCGTACGGCTCGCGCCGGCAACGAGGGCACCGTCGTGACGCTCATGCATGACGCACAGGTCTCCGATGTGCGCACCCTGACCAAGAAGGCCGGAGTCAAGCCCACGATCACCCGGGTGAACGGCATCGACCATCCGGTGCTTCGTGAGATCGCCCCCGGAGACCGGGTTTTCGGTGATCCCATCCGTCCCGAGCCGACCACCCAGGCCGCTCCGGCGCCGCGGCGTCAGGGCAACAGGTCCGGGCAGTCGGGCAAGTCGGGCCAGCAGCAGGGTCGCAACCGCCCGAATGGGTCCTCGCGCAACGGCGGCGGCGCGCCCGCAGCCCGTTCCGGGTCCCGTTCCGGGGCCAGTGCAGGCGGGCAACAGCGCGGTGGTGGACACCGCCGTCCCCGTCGCGACTCCGGCTCGGCTCGCTAGCCCGAACCAGACGAAAGTGTGCGGTCCCGCCCGGTCCTCTCCACCGGACGGGACCGCACATGTCTTTCTGGGCTGAGCGGCCTCAGGCTCCCCACGCGTTGGCTGCACTGCGGTCGGTCGCGGCCACCTCGTCGGCACCGTCGCGCACCGCATTGCCCAGGGAGAACAGGATCTCGTTGAGAGCCGCCGCGGCCTGATTCCAGCGGGCCTGCTCGACGGCGTAGGCCTGCGCGGCCTCACGGGTCCAGACCTGCTGCAAAGGCGCGATCTGCGAACGCAATTCATCGAGGGCGGCGTTGAACCGGCTCGATGTCGTGTGGATCTCCTGGCGAACCGAGTACTCGATCTCGCCGAAGTCGTAGGACAGCACGTGATCCATGGCCGGCGCCGATCAGATACCGTCGCCGACGGCGCCGAGCCGCTGCGCGTGAGTGTCGGCCGCAGCGCGCAGCGTGCGCTCGTTGGTCCGGATGGTCTCCGCGATACGGCCCAATGTGGTGTGCAGTGTCAGCGATTCACTGTTCCAGCGGTCCACCACGTCACGGAACCGCGCTGCCGCCACGCCGCCCCACACCGACGGTGGCACACTGCTCATCTTTCCGATGAAGCTCTGCAGCATGGACCGGACGTCGTCGTTGAGCACGTCGATCCGCCCGGCCACACTCGTCATTACCTCGAAGTCGGTGCCCAATGGCCCCGCCGGTCCTGGTGACATGTCCTCTGGCCCTCCGGTCTTGTGTTGCGGGATATAACAATTCGACGCAGCCCGGCCCGGTTTGGTTCCACCCGATTTCAGAACACCGCGTGTGCGGACCGGGTGGCCGCCTCACACGCCCAGCGCACGGCCTCGCCGTGCCCCGGTGCGCTCTGGCACCCGACCGCGATCCGCACGGCACCGTCGACGAACACCGCCCAACGGATCTCCCGCCCGGTTCGGACCTCCCGGTAGCTGACCACTTGTCGGGCAGCGACGACCGCGGACGGCTCGAAGTCGACGAACACCCCCGCGGGTTGCTCGTGCAGGGTGCGCCGCAGAGTGTCAGCCACGGTGCCGTCACCGACACCGGACTGGGTCAGATGGATCATCAGCTCTGGGTCGGTCGGCGAAACCACCTCGACCCGAGCCGATCCCGGCCCCTCGGTGCTTCTTCGCACCGTCCAACCTGCCGGAATCTGCACACCGACCCGACCCTCGATGAGGACCGTCATCGACCGGTGGTCGGTGGGCGGACCGTGAGCGGCGAAGGCGATCCCACCGAGTGCCGCAGCCAAGGCCGAGGCGGCGCACATCGCGAACCTCCCGGTCCGGCTCCGCCTCCCGAGTTGCTCATCGGCCGGGGTATCCGGTGCGACGAGCGTGTTCCGCCAGCTTCGCGCGTCGGCCATGGTCGCCACCACGTCACGATGGCGAAGCGCAGCCACCACCTCGTTCCCCAGTGTCACAGCTCCGGGCACCTCGGCCGGCGCATCGACAACCACCTCTGCCGATCTGCCGGCGATCGCCAGCACCGCGCGCACGACCGTGTCTGCATCCGGACCGTCCTCGGCATGGCGGGCCAGTACGACGCGACCGGCATGGACACCGGACACCATGACGACCTCGTCGGCGATCTCGACCACCGCCGCGGATCCCGCGGGCAGCGATGCACTCAGGGCCTGAACCCGCTGCATCACAACCACTTCAGAGCCCATCGCCGCATCCCGCACGCGGTCGCACCGGTCGGCTGTCCACCACGTCGGACACACCAGGGTGAGCGTCCCGGCCCCGGCACCGGCCGCACCGAGCACCTCGACCCACAGATCCGACACTGCGACCGGTTCGTCCTCGATCAGGACGATGTCGTCATCGATGCCGGCGACCGCGACTGCGGCGAGGTTCGCCGCAACGGGGCCGGGTCCGCGCACGGTCACCGGGCCCACCTCGATGACGACTGACGTCACCGCGCCTCGTCTCCTTCGGGCAGGGCGATCTGGACCAGCTGATCGGGTGCCGCGCGGGTGATCAGCGTGCCACGCCCCGGTGGGAGGCGAATCGGCCGTACCGACCCCAGCAGCACACCGTCGTCGGGACCGGCGCTCATCATCAGGCCCATGCAGCCGAGGTCCTTGACCGCCGACAGCACCGGATCGAACATCGCCCGCGCCGCACCGCCGGAACGGCGGGCCAGCAGCAGGTGCAGTCCGAGGTCTCGGGCATGCGGCAGATAACTCAACAGCGGTGACAGCGGATTCGGTCCGCCTCCGGCCACCAGGTCGTAATCGTCGACCACGACGTAGATCTCGGGCCCGGTCCACCACGAGCGGTCGCGAAGCTCCCGCTGGGTGACCTCTGGACCCGGCAACCGGTTCTTCAGCGTCTCAAGCACTCTCGGAAGTGCCGCGTCCAGCGCCGCGACCGACGCGGCGTATCCGGCCAGATGTCCCGACTCCACCGCGCCCAACAAGGCGCGGCGGAAATCCACGATGAGCAGTTGCACGCTCGCCGGGTCATTGCCCGCCGCCAGGTCGCAGCACAGCGCGCGCAGTGTGGTGGACTTGCCGCATCCGGTGTCACCGAAGATCACCAGATCGGGCTGGGCGTTGAAATCGACCATCACCGGCATGAGTTCGCGTTCACCGAGCCCCAGCAGCACCTCGGTGGCGGGTCGGGTCCGAGACACCGGGCGCAGCTCGTGCCCGTGCACACACGCCGGCAGGAGCCGGATCTCCGGCGCGCGGGCCTCGCCGCACTGCGCCTGCAGAACGTCCCCGATCCGCTCCAGCGCCGCACCGATGCCGGCGTCAGACGGTGTGCCATCCAGCCGGGGCAACGCGACCAACAACTCGCGACCGTCCTGGGTGAGTCCCCGCCCCGGCGCGCACTGGGACAACTGGCGGGCGCGTTTGCGGTCCATCTCGGACTCGGCCGGATCGCCGAGCCGCAACTCGATGCGGGTACCCAGTTGGTCCTTGAACGCGGGACGGAACTCTCCCCACCGCGACGCGGTCGCGACCACATGAATGCCGAATGAAAGCCCCTGCACGGCAAGCGAGGTGACCGTCGGCTCCAGCGCGTCGAATTCGGCTCGGAACGTCGACCAGCCGTCGATGACCAGGAACACGTCACCTGAGAGATCAGCGATCTCCCCGGTATCACGACGGGTCCGGTATTCGGCCATGGAGCCGATACCGAGCGCGGTGAACCGCGCCTCACGGGCGCTGACCAGGGCCTGCATCTCGGCGACGGTGCGCCGGACGAGGTCAGCGTCGGCGCGTCCGGCGACGGCTCCGACGTGCGGCAGGGCTTGCAGTGCACTCAGCGTTCCGCCACCGAAGTCCAGGCAGTAGATCGTCACGTCCCGGGGATGGTGGGTCGCGGCCAGTGCCACCGCCAGAGTCTTGGCCGCCGTGGATTTTCCGGATTGGGGACCGCCGACGATCGCCACGTTGCCCCGGCCGCCGCCCAGCGACAGCATCAGTCGGTCCCGGCGCTGTTCGAACGGTCGGTCGACCAACCCGATCGCGACGTCGAGCGGATCGGGATCCGACAGCAGGACGTCGCTGAGCGGCACGGCACCCGGCAGCGGAGGCAACCAAACCTGGTGGGCCGGTACGCCGTACCCGGCCAACCGATCGACGACCTGCTGCAGCACAGTCGTCGTCGCGGTAGCGGAGGCCCCGCGGCCGGCCGACATCCACGATGCGGTGAACCGCCTGGGACCCGGAGCCTCGAGGGGCCGTTGCTCGGGCACCGAACCGGCAGCGGAGACGAATGCGGTTTGAAATCTGACGATCTCGCCGGCCGGTGTCTTCAGGTAAGCCGCTCCGGGCGTGTTCGGCAGCTCGTACGCATCGGCGATGCCGAGCACCGATCGGGACTCGTTGGGCGAGAATGTCTTCAGGCATATCCGGTACGACAGGTGGCTCTCCAGCCCACGCAGCCGGCCCTCGTCGAGACGCTGACTCGCCAACAGCAGATGCATGCCAAGCGAGCGCCCGAGTCGGCCGATCGCCACGAACAACTCGGCGAAATCGGGGTGTTGCTGCAGCAGCTCGGAGAACTCGTCGACCACGATCAGCAGCGCCGGTAGGGCAGGCAGTTCGGGGTGGCGCCGGTACTCCGCGATGTTGGCCAGGTTCCCGGCCGCCCGCAGCAGTTCCTGACGCCGGGTCATCTCCCCGGCCAGCGCATCGGCCATCCGGGCCACGAGCTGCGCCTCCTCAGCCAAGTTGGTGATCAACGCGCTGACATGACGCGCCCGGTGCAGGCCGAGAAATGTTGCCCCGCCTTTGAAATCGATGAGGACGAGGTTGAGTGCCTCGGGGGAATGTGTGGTGATCAACCCCAGCACCAACGTGCGCAGGAACTCCGATTTCCCCGAGCCGGTCGCACCGACGCACAGCCCGTGCGGGCCCATGCCGTCGTGCGCGGCCTCCTTGAGGTCGAGGTGAACCGGGGTGCCGTCGGCACGCCGCCCGACGGCAACCCGGAGGAACCGCCGCAGATCCGAATTCGTCCACACGCTTGGCGGATCGATGGCGGCCGGGTCGTCGATCCCGATCAGCTCCGGCCAGCCGGCGGCCACGAGCATCGGAGCGCAACGCCACCGCGCCAGCCACCGGGCACAGGTCACGGCCTGTTCGCGGGTCATCCGGTCCGGGCGCGCCGAGACCGCACCGAATCGCACCAGATCGGCCTCGAGGTCCAGATGCAGGTCCGCCGTGGTGATTCCGGCATGAGCCGCGACAGTTAGCACGGTGGCGCCCGCACCGGGCACCGAAACCAGAGGTCCGGCTGCGGTGGAGTCGACGATGACGACGGTGTGTGCCGGCGGATCTGTGGCGGGCAGGTCGGTGAGTGTGCGCAGCCGCAGCGCGACCGGCCCACGCTCACCATCGGGGTACCAGTGGTGGCCAAGCCATTTCAACCATTCCCATTCACCTGCCGTCGCCACGTCGACGACCGCGGCGATGCGCACATACCGCGGGCTGTGTGCCATGGCCAGTTGGCAGATCACCGCGCGCAGCAGGGCCCGTGCCGCGTCGATCGGCCCCTCCACCGCCACGTGCTCGAAGCCGCGCAGGTTCACCGTCACCGGGACGCCTGCCACCGTCGACCGGCGCCGGATCAGTCGGGCCAGAGCCGACGTCGTCACCGGGTCGGCTTCACGGCCGAGGTCGGCGCCACCGGCGATCAGCCTGGTGGACGACGGCCTCTCCCCCACGCCCACGCGCACCTCACAGAACCCAGGGTCATCGGGGACGCTTCGCCACATCTGCTCGCCACCGGCCAGCGTCCACAAACACCTCGGTGCGGGATGCGCGGTATGCAGGCCCAGCCACTGCGTGCGGGCGGATTCACCGGCCACGGTGTCGATCCCGTCCAGGTAGCGCAGGTACTCACCGCGGTCCCGGTGGAGCTGCGCAGCGCGACCGCCGTTCTTCATGCTGTAGGCGGCCGTACCGATCGCCGACATGGCCATCATGATCGGGAACATCATCGCGGCCGGGCCACGTGCCGCGGCCGCACCAGAGGTGACGTACACCGCGACCATGCCGCCCATCGCGACCACGACAAGCAGCGGCAACAACCTGGTCAGCGGGCTGATCGGGTTGTGTTGCGGCAGCGCGGGCGGTGCGTCGATCACGACCTCCGTCACCGGCGACTCCGGTACGGGGAGCTCGCGGGCGGCGTGCGGTGTGCGGATCGGTTCCATCGACATTTGGACGCACGCGAGGCCCGTCGGGTTCCCCTGGGCACCGGAAAAATTGGTGTACGACGGCGCTCGTCGAGTCGGTTAGCGTGGCAGATATCGGCGTCAACCGGGGGGGTGATGCGATGCCGGATTCCTTGTGTCACGTATCGATTCACTGTGGTACGGCTGACGCGGCCGGGCACGGCGCCACGGTCGACCTGTCCTTGCCGGCCGCGATGACCGTAGGCGAACTGCTGCCGTGGATCGTCGACGCGCTCGGCGCCGGCAGCGGTACCCCGCTGTCCTGGCGGTTGGCACACCTGGGCGGACCCAATCTGAATGAGTCGGCAACCCTGTCGCAGAACGATGTTCACGACGGTGATCTGCTGGTGCTTGCCGGTGCCCGCGAAATGCCCACGCCGGATTGGTCGCTGACTGCCGCATTGACCGTGGACTCAGCCGAGGACGCCCTGTCCGACGGACTGCGGGTGGCCGCCTGCCTGTGGGCCTGCGCGCTGGGCGTCGCGGCGCTGGCGTGGACCGGCCTCGCCTGCAGCGGGTTGGACCGCATTGCCGTGGCCGCGGTGCTGGCAGCGGCCGTCACCGCCGTGGCGCTGGCAGCGCCACGTTTCGGCCTGAGTTCGGCCAAGGTCGCGACGCTCGACGTCGCAGCGCTCGCGCACGTGGCGGTCCTCGGTTTCCTCGTCGTCCCGGCCGGGCCGGCGCCGGCGAACTTCTTTCTGGCCGCGATCGCCGCGGGTTCACTGGGCGTGGTACTGATGCGCGTATCCGGTTGTGGCACGGAGATTCTGCTCGCGGTCGTCTCGGTCTGCGGGGTGGTCGCCGCAGCGGCCGGTTTCGCCGCGTTGTGGCCGTCGGCCACACCGGTACTGGGTTCGTTGGTGAGCGCACTCGGGGTGGGCCTGCTGCCGCTGACACCGCGGTTGTCCATTGCGCTGGCTGGCCTGACGCCGTCGGTACCCGGGTATCCCGACGACGAGACGCCAGAGCCGGACGGATTCGACGTCGATGCACGGGCTCTCGTCGGGCACCGGTACCTGGCGGGCCTGGTATCCGGTTGTTCGGCCGCGGCCGCGCTGGGAACCGCAATCCTCACCGTCGCCGGTCCGCAGCGGGTCACAGCCGTCGAGGTCGCGTTCGCCGCGGCAGTCGGTCTGGCGCTACTGCTGCGCTCACGCAGCTACGGGTGGGGCCGTTGCCGCACCGTTGCAGGAATCTGCGGATTCCTTTCACTCACTGCAGCATTCGTCCTCATAGTGGCCTGGAATCCAGGGCACGGAAGCTGGACCGGAGTTCTCGCCGTCGGCACCGGGATCGCCGTGGTCTGGCCGGTCACGATCCACAGCCCGGCCGTAGCTCGGGTCGCGGATGCCCTCGAGTACGCCGCGCTGGCCGCAGTGGTGCCGCTGGCGTGCTGGCTGGCCGGTGCTTTCGACATCGTTGGCGACCTGGCGCTGAGGTGAACAGGTCAGGCCGGTTGGCCGCGGCGCTGATCGTCGGGGTTCCACTGCTGCCCATCGCGCCGGCAGCAGCCGTAGTACCACCGGCAGTCGACGCGACCCTGCTCCCTCGGCCGGCACCAGCGGGACCCGTCGAGCGCACCGAACAACGCCAGCCCTGCTATCAGTCTCCGGCCGACGACACCGCCGCCTCGGCGGGGACCCCGCTGAGCCTGGAGTCGGTTTGGCCGCTCACTCGTGGTGCGGGGCAGAAGATCGCGGTGATCGACACCGGGGTCGCCCGGCACCGTCTGTTACCGCACCTGGTCGGCGGCGGTGACTATGTGTCACGCGGCGACGGTACCGCCGATTGCGACGGTCACGGCACGATCGTTGCCGGAATCGCCGGTGCGGCACCAAGTTCCGGATTCAGTGGAGTCGCGCCAGACTCCGTCATCCTGGCCATCAGGCAGTCGAGCAACAAGTTTGCCTCGGACGGTGGACCGACCGGAGTCGGCGACGTCAACACCCTCGCCATGGCGGTGCGTACCGCAGCCGACCTCGGCGCCTCCGTCATCAACATCTCCTCGCCCGCCTGCGTAGCAGCTTCCGCCGCACCCGACGACCGAGCTCTCGGCGCCGCACTGAGCTACGCCGTCGACGTCCGCAACGTGGTGGTGGTGGTCGCAGCCGGCAACGTCGGCGCGGGTTGCGCGCAGCAGGCAGGTTCCGTCGGTCCCGTCGGCGAGCCCGACTGGAACAGTCTCCGCACGGTGTCCAGCCCGGGATGGTACGACGACCTGGTGTTGTGCGTGGGTTCGGTCGGATCCGACGGCACAGCATCGGTTTTCAGCCTGGCCGGGCCCTGGGTCGATGTGGCCGCACCCGGTGAGAACCTCGTTTCGCTGCACCCCGACGGCGAGCGTCTGATCGACACGATCGGACGGGAAGTACCGATTTCGGGAACCAACTATGCCGCGCCCGTGGTGGCCGGGGTGGCGGCACTGGTGCGCGCCCGGTTCCCGGAACTCAGCGCGCGAGAGGTGATGCGTCGCATCGAGGACACCGCACGCACTCCGGCCGACGGCTGGAATCCGTCGGTAGGGCACGGCGTGGTCGACGCCCTGGCCGCCGTCAGCGGCGGCACGCCGTCGTCTGTGTCCGCGCCGGCCGTTCCGGCCCTGGTAGTGCCGAGCGCACCGGCTTCGATCGACGCCCGGCCCCAACGCATCGCCTTCGGCGGGGCCGCCGGGTGTGTCGGCGCGACCGTTCTGATCGCACTGATGATGGCAGCCAAGCGGTTACGCCGGCACCGCCCGGGCACCGGTCATCGCGTCCCGGGTGACTGAGGCCGCTTCGCGGTTCAGTTCGGGGCCCCGTGGCAGCATCGCGAGCATCGGCCACGGCGCGGGAACTGCGTCGGTCCCCAGACCGAGCGTTTCTGCGGTCGCCCCGTCACGGATCCCGAACAACACACCCAGATCGTTCAACAGGTACAGCGGCCCACCGTCGATGCCGTCGCGGGTCACACCTGCAGCCTGCAGCAGCACGCTGCGGCCACCCGGAATCGCCACTCGATCGATATTCGGGCCGGTGCCGTCGGCCTGTGCCAGTTGCACACTGTGTTCGGGCAGCGAATCTGCCATGGCAACACTGGTATTCGTTGCCGATCCCAGCTGCCTCGGATCCCAGTGGGCGCACACCACCGCACGTGCCCGCGGCAATACCCGCTCCGGGTACCGGGCCACGGAGAGCGTATCGGCCACGGGCACATCGGCCACCACGTCGGCCGGAACGACCGGCGGTTCGCCATGCGACTGTGCCACGCTGAATCGGATGACGTCGGCTGCCACCCGGCCGACGCGTTGGACACCGTCGGTCAGCACCACATAGAACTCGGCGGGGCCGGCGCGTACCACGCGCACCACGGTGCCCACCGCGAGTCCGCCCAGCGCGGCCGGTCCAGGGTTGCCCACGCCCACGATCGACGGCGCCCGCAACGCCGGCGCCTCGGGCACCGAGTCCAACAGGGCCTGCGAAACCAGTTGGACTGAAACACCTTCCAGCTGAAGCGCCCGCACCACGGCGATGTCGCGGAGATCGACCCGCGCCCGCCACCCGTCGGCCAGCAGGTACGTCGCCCCTCCCATCGTGCGCGCCGACACCAGTAACGCCTGACCGCTGCCCAACGCCACCATCCCGCGGTCGGCCCGCCCCGCCAGCAGCACCGTCTCGGCCGGTTCTGTTCCGTCACAGATTGCCCAGTCCGACTCGTCGAGGCTCAGCGGCTGACCGAGCTGGGCCGGGGCGCCTGGGATGCCCACCAGCGGCCCGCGCCGGAACTTGGCGATGGCAGCGGCATTGACCACCACCGGATTCGCCGCCGCACCGACGATGAGCCGGGCCGACGCCAGATCAGACACCGGGTGCACGGTGTCGTCGACACGGACGTACAGGGCGCCGGTATCGCGCGCCAGCAGGATCGGCGCATCACCGGGCACCGATCCTGGACGCACCAGCGCCAGCACCGCACACACCGCGATCGCGACAGCCGTCAGGGCGCAGCCCGCGCCGTAGGCGACCGCCTGCGCGCGCAGCGGATCGTCGAGCATCCGCGCATCACCGCGAACCAACGCGTGTGCCGTGCGCCGCAACAGGAATCGATGCCCGCTGAGCTGTAGCCGAGTGGCAGATCGCCGTGCCATATGTCCCCCGGCAATCACCCTAACCCGGCCTGAGGCAC
This sequence comes from Mycolicibacterium arcueilense, assembly GCF_058536225.1. Classification (NCBI taxonomy): domain Bacteria; kingdom Bacillati; phylum Actinomycetota; class Actinomycetes; order Mycobacteriales; family Mycobacteriaceae; genus Mycobacterium; species Mycolicibacterium arcueilense. The sequence goes on along the minus strand of NZ_JBZTYL010000007.1, from coordinate 210,197 downwards.
GCCCCGCGCAGTGTTTCCGGCGTCAGCTCAACGTGTAGGTGAGCCCGTGTCCGGCCAGTCCGTCGAGGAATACGCGCGGCTCGACGATCTGTGCCGGACTCAAGGCTCCGGTGGCAGCGAATGCGTCGTCGAGGGTTGTCCCCACGATCGAGGCCGCGATGGGAGCCGTCAGATCGAAGATGCCGTCGGCGCTCAGGGCGGTGGTTCAGTCCTCGCGCTGACGCTGCCGGTAGGCCGCGACGTGCTGGCGGTTACCGCAGTTGCCGGTGTCGCAGAAGATGCGGGAGCGGTTTCGCGACAGGTCCGTCAGCACGGCCTCACAGTCCGGAGCCGCGCAGATCTTGAGCCGACGCAGTTCGCCGCCACGGATCAGGTCGGCCAGTGCCATCGCCATCTCGGCGCCCATCCGCTGCGCGAGCGGATCGTCGACCGACGCCAGGTGCAGGTGCCACTCCGGCATCTCCTTGTGCCGCGTCAGCCACGGCGCTGCGTTGGTGTCACTCAGCAGGGCGTTGACAAGGCGGACCGCCTCTTCCTCGTCGTCGGCCACTGCCCAGACCTCCCCTATGCGCCCGCGCAGTGCGCGCACCGCAGCCAGTTCGGCGTCGTCTCGGTCGCGCCGACCGGTCCAACCGAAGTCATCGAGATAGGCACTCAGATCGGCCTGGTCAGATAGTTTTTCGCCTTCTACCCGATCGGTGTTCACCAACACCATCGCAGCCCGAAGCGTGAGCTCCGTGTCATAGGTAAAAAGCATTTGACTCATGACCCCCTGTCGCCGTACCGTCAACCCTACTGTCATTACCATAATCGATTTTACTCATGACACGTCTCAGGGGAGGTGTACCGATGACTGCCGAAGCCCAGCTCGACCGCACGACCGCCGACAACCACTTTCGGCTCGGCCTACTGTTCGCCGTCAGCTCCGCGCTGGCGTTCGGCTCATCGGGACCGTTCGCCAAAGCCCTGATGGAATCCGGGTGGAGCCCCACCGCCGCCGTCACGGCCCGACTTGCCGGCGGCGCCCTGATGATGGCCGCGTTCGCCGGCGTCGTCCGGCCCGGCTGGACCCGCGAGGTACGCGACCACGCCAAGACAGTCATCGGCTATGGCCTGATCCCGATCGCCGGCGCACAGCTCTGCTACTACAACGCCGTCGCACACCTGTCCGTCGGCGTGGCGCTGCTGCTCGAGTACACCGCCCCGATCCTGGTCGTGGGCTGGGTCTGGGCCACCACCCGGCACCGCCCCAGCGCGCTGACCTTCGGCGGCGTGGCCGTCGCCATCGCCGGCATCGTCCTGGTGCTCGATGTGTTCAGCGGCGCCCAGATCAACCTCGCGGGCGTGAGCTGGGGCCTGGCCGCCGCGGTGTGTGCGGCCTGCTACTTCATGATGTCCAACAAGGCCAGTACCGACGGCGACGGGCTCAGCCCGATCAGCCTCGCTGCCGGTGGTCTGATCATCGGGACCGCGGCCGTCGCGCTCCTCGGCATCACCGGCGTCATGCCACTGACCTTCACCACCAACCCCGTCACCCTTGCCGGGCACACCACTGCGTGGCTGGTGCCGGTGATCGCACTCGGCCTGATCCCCACCGCCCTGGCCTACACCCTCGGCATCGTCGGGATCGCCAGACTCAAGCCGCGCTTCGCCTCCCTGGTCGGGCTCTCGGAGGTACTGTTCGCGGTCCTCATCGCCTGGATCATGCTCGGCGAGGCGATGTCGGTGAGCCAGGCGATCGGCGGCGCCGTCGTCCTGGTCGGTCTCGCAGTGGCCCGTCAGGGTGACCGCGGCGAGCAGGCGGACCCGGAAGCGCCCACCCAGGTCGAGCTGGCGACCTGGCCCGATATGGCCATGCAGGAAAGGTCCGAACGGGCAAACGATTAGCCGTGGCTAACCATTTTGTGTGACTATGTTGCCCGTGAGTCTCCTCCGGAAGTCGGCCCGGGTGGCCGCGATCGTCTCAACCCTGGTCAGCGCAGCTTTTCCGCTGGCGCTCGCCGCACCTGCCACTGCCGAACCGTGCTCCGACATCGAGGTCATCTTCGCCCGCGGCACCAACGACGCGCCCGACCTGGGCAGGCCGGGACAGGCCTTCGCCGACGCGCTGCGCTCCCGGGTCGGCGGCCGGACGGTATCGACCTACGGGGTGAACTACCCGGCGAGTTACGACTTCCTGACCGCAGCCGACGGTGCCAACGACGCCGCCAACCGCATCGCCACGCTGGCGTCCTCGTGCCCCTCCACACGGGTCGTTCTCGGCGGGTATTCGCAGGGCGCCGCCGTCGTCGACATGCTGGCCGGCATCCCGCCGCTCGGCAACCGGGTCGGAGAAGTCGGATCGGCACCGCCACTGGCGGGTGACCTGGTCCCCCAGGTCGCCGCAGCGGTCGTCTTCGGAAACCCGTCGGCCAAATTCGGCATCCCGCTCACCTCGTCGGTCTTCGGCGGCAAGGCGATCGACATCTGCAAGGACGGGGACCCGATCTGTTCGCGGGGCCGGAACCCGTTCGCGCACAGCGACTACGTTGGCATGGCGGATCAGGCCGCCAACTTCGTCGCGGGAATCGTCTAGTCAACCGCAGACGTTAGGATTTGGTGTGGCTATTGATCTTGTTCGTCGCTGCGCCGTGTTCGTGGCGGCAGCGCTCACCGCTGCTGCTGCCGTTATCGCACCGGTAGTGGTGCCAACCTCCACCGCGGGGCTCGGCACGGCACTGCCCGTCGCCAAGGCCGCGGATTGCCCCGATATCGAGGTGGTCTTCGCCCGCGGCACCAATGACACGCCTGGCCTCGGCCGGATCGGCAATGCGTTCGTCAGTTCGCTGCGCAACAAGGTCGGCGGCCGTTCAGTCGGCGCCTACGCGGTGAGCTACCCGGCCAGTTTCGACTTCCTGGCTGCGGCCGGCGGCGCCAACGACGCTTCCGGCCACATCCAGTGGATGGTGGACAACTGCCCCAACACCCGACTGGTGCTGGGTGGCTACTCCCAGGGCGCCGCGGTGATCGACGTGATCGCCGCCGTTCCGTTCCCGGCCGTCGGCTTCAACGCACCGCTGCCGCCCAACGTCCCGGAGCACGTCGCCGCGGTCGCCGTCTTCGGTAACCCGTCGGCCAAACTCGGTCTGCCGCTGACCTCCAGCCCGGTGTACGGGGGCCGCGCCATCGACCTGTGCAACCCCGGCGATCCGATCTGCGGCGACGGCGACAGTGTGCAGGCACACCGGGCCTACGAAGGTCCGGCCAACGATGCCGCGAACTTCGTCGCCGGACTGTTGTAGGCCGCGTCCGCTACCATCGCTGAGGTGGTCGAACTCCCTGTGAACAGCCACGTAGCCCGACGGCTTCGGCGCTGGATCGGTGTCGCTGTCATCTTCGTGGCGGCCGTTGCCGTCCTGCCCGCCACGTCGGCTGTCGTGCCCGGCTCTGTCGCCGTGGCCAATGCCGCCCCATGCCCTCCGGTCGAGGTCGTCTTCGCCCGCGGTCGTACTGAACCCGCCGGGGTCGGCACGCTCGGGAACGCGTTCGTGAGCGCGCTGCGGTCCAAGTCGAACAAGAACATCGGCGTCTACGCCGTCAAGTATCCGGCCGACACCGAAGTCGACATAGGTGCCAACGACATGAGCGGGCACATCCAGTACATGATGAACAACTGCCCGGACACCCGGTTGGTGATCGGCGGGTATTCGCTGGGCGCCGCAGTCGCGGACGTGGTGCTGGCCGTTCCGTTCACCGGCTTCGGCTTCAAGACTCCGCTGCCCGCAGGCGCCGACGGGCATATCGCCGCAGTCGCCCTGTTCGGCAACGGCGCCGCGTGGGTCGGTCCCATCACACGCTTCAGCCCGGTCTATGCCGACCGGACCATCGAGCTGTGCCACGGTGCCGATCCGATCTGCAACCCGGCCGATCCGGACACCTGGAAGAACAACTGGCCCGATCACCTGGCCGGCGCCTACATCGACGGCGGAATGGTCAACCAGGCCGCGGATTTCGTGGCCGGTCGCATCTGAAACGACGTCGACCGTCGCCGGATCGTTGCCTGACCGGCACCTAACCTCGACGTTGTCGTCAATACCATCGAATGCGTGATTGTCCGCCGGATGTTCACCGCGCTCATCACCACACTGACTGCCGTCATGACGCCGATGACGGTAGTTCCCAGCATGATTGGCGTTGCCAATGGTGCCGTGTGTCCACCGGCGGAAGTGGTGTTCGCCCGCGGCCGGATGGAACCCCCGGGTCCCGGTCAGGTCGGCACCGCGTTCATCAAGACACTCCGGGCCCTCCGAGGCCCGAACATCAGCTTCTATCCGGTGAATTACCCGGCGGACACCCAGGTTGACGTGGGCGCCAACGACATGAGCCGGCACGTGCAGTGGATGACCCGCAATTGTCCGAGGACCAAGCTCGTGTTGGGCGGTTACTCGTTGGGCGCCGCCGCCACCGATCTGGTTCTGGCCATGCCGGTTTCGGCATTCACCTTCAACAGTCCGCTGCCGCGCGGCACCGATCGGCACATCGCCGCAGTGGCGTTGTTCGGCAACGGCGCCAACTGGGCCGGCCCGATCACCTTGTTGAACCCGACGTATCAGAGTCGCACCATCGACCTCTGCCACAGTGACGACCCGGTCTGCAATCCGAGCAGCCCGTACAACTGGCGGGCCGGCTGGCAGGACCATCTGGCGCCCGGCTACATCCGCTCGGGAATGGTGGCGCAGGCGGCCAAGTTTGTCGCCGCCCGGCTCTGAGGTTCCCAGCGATGCTCAGAGCGTCCGCATGTCCCGCGTGACCGTGTTCCGGCCGGCCAGTTGATCATCCGGCGGATAGTCGACCTGAACGAGCGTGAGCCCACGCGCAGGTGCGGCGGCGAAATCACTGGAGCGGCTCGATTCACCCAGGAGTCCGGCGGTCCAGTCCGCAGAACGCCTACCCTCCCCCACCGCCAGAATCGCGCCGACCAACGAGCGAACCATGTTCCAGCAGAAGGCATCCGCGGTGACATACGCCGTCACATAGTGCCCGTCGCGCACCCACTCCAGCCGCTGGAGGTCACGAATCGTGGTGGCGCCCGGGCGGGGGCGGCAGAACGCTGCGAAATCGTTGAGTCCCACCAACTCCCGCGATGCGGCGGCCATCGCGTCGAGGTCCAGGGACTTCGACCACGGGGTGACGAAGCGCGCCTCGGACGGCTCCACCCCGTAGGGGGCGAGACTCAGCCGGTAGGTGTAGTGCCGGCGCAGTGCCGAGAACCTGGCATCGAAACCCGCAGGCGCCCGGACGATGTCGCGGATCCGGACATCGGTCGGCAACAGCCGCGCCAATCGTCGCACCAGCGGGGTGAATTCAGCGTCAGCCGGACGGGTCGTGCGGGGATAGGCATGCGCGACGGCATCGACGGGGATGTCGACATGGGCAACCTGGCCGGTGGCATGCACCCCGGTGTCGGTGCGGCCCGCGGTACGCGTCACCACCGGCGTGCGGAACACCGTCGAGAACGCCTCGTCGATCACCCCGGCCACGGTGCGCTGACCAACTTGCGTCGCCCAACCCGCGAAATCGGTTCCGTCGTAGGCGATGTCCAGGCGCAAACGAACATGCCCGCCACCGGAATCGATGGCGGGCATGTCGTTCAATGCCTGGTTAGGACTTGGCTTCATCCTCAGAAGCCGCCTCGTCGGCCGGAGCCTCGTCAGCAGCGGCCTCTTCGGTCGCCTCGACCTTGGCTTCCTCAGCGGGAGCCTCAGCCTCAGTTTCAGCAGCCTTGGCCTGCGCCGCGGCGGCACGACGTGCACGGTCCGCCTCGGAGGTCACGGTCTTCTCCCGCACCAGCTCGATAACAGCCATGGGGGCGTTGTCGCCCTTGCGGTTCTCGACCTTGATGATGCGGGTGTAGCCACCCTCGCGATCGGCGAAGAAGGGGCCGATCTCGGCGAACAGAACGTGCACGACGTCCTTGTCGCGGATCTTCTTCATCACCTCGCGGCGGTTGTGCAGCTCACCCTTGCGGGCATGGGTGATCAGCTTCTCGGCGTACGGACGCAGCGCCCGGGCCTTCGGCTCGGTCGTCTTGATGCGGCCGTGCTCGAACAGCGACGTGGCCAGGTTGGCCAGGAGCGCCTTCTGGTGCGAGGACGACCCGCCGAGGCGAGCACCCTTGGTGGGTTTGGGCATTGCGACTATCTCCTAAATGGGGCCGGTCCCCGTATCAGGTAGGACCGGGACGGTAATTCTTTAGAGCTGCTCGGTCTCGGCGTAGTCCTGGGTGTCGTCCAGGTCGTAACCGCCGGCATCCGCGGTCCAGGTGCCGGTGGCGGCGTCGTAACCGGCGACCTCGGACGGATCGAACGTGGCCGGGCTGTCCTTGAGCGAGAGACCCAGCTGGTGCAGCTTGATCTTCACCTCGTCGATGGACTTCTGGCCGAAGTTACGGATGTCCAGCAGGTCGGACTCCGTGCGGGCAACGAGCTCGCCCACCGTGTGCACACCCTCGCGCTTGAGGCAGTTGTACGACCGGACGGTCAGGTCCAGATCGTCGATCGGCAGCGCGAAGCTGGCGATGTGGTCTGCCTCGGCCGGCGACGGGCCGATCTCGATGCCCTCGGCCTCGACGTTGAGTTCCCGTGCCAGACCGAACAATTCGACCAGGGTCTTGCCGGCCGACGCCAGGGCGTCACGCGGGCTGATCGAGTTCTTGGTCTCGACGTCGAGAATCAGCTTGTCGAAGTCGGTGCGCTGCTCGACACGCGTGGCCTCCACCTTGTAGGTGACCTTGAGGACCGGCGAGTAGATCGAATCGACCGGGATACGGCCGATCTCAGCGCCCGAGGCCTTGTTCTGCACGGCCGGGACGTAGCCGCGACCGCGCTCGACGACGAGCTCGACCTCCAGCTTGCCCTTGTCGTTGAGGGTGGCGATGTGCATGTCCGGGTTGTGCACCGTGACACCGGCCGGGGGCACGATGTCACCGGCGGTGACGGCACCCGGGCCCTGCTTGCGCAGGTACATGGTGACCGGCTCGTCCTCCTCGGAGGACACGACCAGGCCCTTGAGGTTCAGGATGATGTCGGTGACGTCTTCCTTGACCCCGGGGACGGTGGTGAACTCGTGCAGCACACCGTCGATGCGGATGCTCGTGACCGCTGCGCCCGGGATGGACGACAGCAGCGTGCGCCGCAGCGAGTTACCCAGCGTGTAACCGAAACCGGGCTCCAGGGGCTCGATGACGAACTTGGAGCGGTTGTCGGCGAGGGTTTCCTCGGACAGTGTGGGTCGCTGAGAGATCAGCATGGTGTTTCTTCTCCTTCTCGGCACCCGCTATTTGATGCCGTCTGGTACCTACCGGTCGGATGACCGGTAGGTCATTACTTCGAGTAGAACTCGACGATGAGCTGTTCGGCGAGCGGCACCTGGATCTGCGCGCGCTCAGGCAGCTGGTGGACGAGGATGCGCTGACGCTCCCCGACGACCTGCAGCCACGACGGGATCGGACGCTCACCCGCGGTCTGCCGAGAAAGCTCGAACGGCAGGGTGTTGAGCGACTTCTCCTTGATGTCGATGATGTCGTACTGCGACACCCGGTAGCTCGGGATGTTCACCTTGACACCGTTGACGGTGAAGTGGCCGTGGCTGACCAGCTGACGGGCCATCCGGCGGGTGCGCGCCAGGCCGGCGCGGTACACCACGTTGTCCAGGCGGCTCTCCAGGATCTGGAGCAGGTTCTCACCGGTCTTACCCGACTGGCGGTTGGCCTCTTCGTAGTACTTGCGGAACTGCTTCTCCAGCACGCCGTAGGTGAAGCGAGCCTTCTGCTTCTCCTGCAGCTGGGTGCGGTATTCGCTCTCCTTGATCCGCGCGCGGCCGTGCTGGCCGGGCGGGTAGGGGCGCTTCTCGAACGACTGGTCTCCACCGATCAGGTCGACGCCGAGACGGCGCGACTTGCGGGTGGCGGGTCCGGTATAACGAGCCATTTTCTAAATCCTCCCTAGACCCGGCGCCGCTTGGGCGGACGGCAGCCGTTGTGCGGCTGCGGAGTGACGTCGGAAATCGCGCCCACCTCGAGGCCGGCGGCCTGCAGCGAGCGGATGGCGGTCTCACGGCCCGAACCCGGACCCTTGACGAACACGTCGACCTTCTTCACGCCGTGCTCCTGCGCCTTGCGGGCAGCGTTCTCGGCGGCCAGCTGTGCGGCGAACGGGGTCGACTTACGCGAACCCTTGAAGCCGACGTGACCCGACGACGCCCAGGCGATGACGTTGCCCTGGGGATCGGTGATCGAGACGATCGTGTTGTTGAACGTGCTCTTGATGTGAGCGGCGCCGTGCGGGACGTTCTTCTTTTCCCGGCGACGGGTGGTCTTACCGCGCTTGGCGCCGGCAGCCTTCTTCGGTGGTGCCATCGGGGTTACCTAGCCTTCTTCTTGCCGGCGATGGTGCGCTTGGGGCCCTTGCGGGTACGCGCGTTGGTCTTGGTCCGCTGCCCACGCACGGGCAGACCACGGCGGTGCCGCAGGCCCTGGTAGCAGCCGATCTCGATCTTGCGGCGAATGTCGGCCTGCACCTCGCGGCGCAGGTCACCCTCAACCTTGAGGTTGCCTTCGATGTAGTCACGCAGAACGGTCACCTGATCGTCGGTCAGGTCCTTCGTGCGCATGTTCTTGTCAATGCCCGTCGCGGCGAGGATCTCGTTCGAACGGGTACGGCCGATGCCGAAAATGTAAGTCAGCGCGATCTCCATGCGCTTGTCGCGCGGAAGATCGACGCCCACGAGGCGTGCCATGTGGCGGTGTTCCTTCTTTTCTGCGGAGGTCTGGTCCCAGCCCGTTCCCTTCAGCCCCTAAGGGCTCTCCGGGGTCCGGCCTCCGTACCGGACGTGGATGAGTGCTCATCTCGTATGAGCGGCGTATCCGCTCAGTGGTGCTGGGAGTTCATCATTCAGTTGTGTTGTGATCCAACGTGGTCGATCAAGGCTCCCGAAGGGAGTCCTGACTAACCCTGCCGCTGCTTGTGGCGGGGATCGCTGCAGATCACCATGACCCGCCCATGCCGGCGGATCACCCTGCACTTATCGCAGATGGGCTTGACGCTCGGGTTCACCTTCACGGCTGTTTCGATCCTTCTGGCTTGTTGATGTCATGCGCATGCGCACGTCACCGTTCTCGTCGTTACTGGTCGGGCTTCTATCGGGTCACTTGTACCGGTACACGATGCGGCCCCGGGACAGGTCGTAGGGCGAGAGCTCCACCACTACGCGGTCCTCGGGCAGGATGCGGATGTAGTGCTGCCGCATCTTGCCGCTGATGTGGGCCAAGACCTTGTGTCCGTTCTCCAGCTCAATGCGGAACATCGCATTGGGCAGAGGCTCGACCACGCGACCCTCGACCTCGATGGCACCGTCTTTCTTGGCCATACTTTTCGGCGATCCTTGCTTTCGTTTCGTAGCTTCATCAGTCTCAATGCAGCCCGTCGTGGTGCTGCAACCGACCAACTTCAAAACGTGAGCCGGATCGAGGCGAAGTTGCAGAAATTCAGCAGTTCCAAGACGGGGCACGCAAAAAGTCGGCGCGATAGTCGCACCGTTGGTCCACAATACCCGCTCGGCGGCCTGTACCAAAATCACGGCTGAGCAGGACCGGCCACCCACATCTGTGCCGAAGATTGGTGCGCCTCGGAGCCACGAATCAAGCGAGAATGGTACGGACTGATCCGCGCACCCGGCGAATGGAGACACGAGCACGTGATGGCTGTGTACCTGGCCGCGTTCGTCGTCGGCGGCATCGCTGTACTGGCCGCCCTGCTGCTCGCCGATGTCGGGCACGGCGACGGCATGCCCTTCCTGAGCCTGACCGGCCTGTCGGTCGCCCTACTCGGCGCCGGCACCGGCGGCCTGATCGGCACCTGGCTGAGCCTGGGCGCCATCTGGTCCGCAGGCTTGGCCGCGGCCTGCGCGATCGTCCTGGTGTTCGCCCTCAACGGCCTGCTGTTGCCCTACATGCGCCGCCAGCAGTCCAACTCTCACAAGGGCCGGTCCTCCTATGTCGGCCTGCTCGGCACGGTCACCCTCGAAGTCCCGGCGGGCGGCTGGGGCGAGATCTCGTTCGTCGACGCCGACGGCAACCGGGTGTTCTCCCGCGCCAAGAGCGACGAGGCCGATGCGCTGCCCAAGGCGACCCGCGTCTACATCGCCGACATCGATCCGGATTTCGTCCACATCGTCGCGGTTCCAGAAACCTGAGCAGTTCCAGAAACCCGAGCTGTACCCGAGCACTGCCCCACCGAGAAAGGCACCACAGTGTCCCTGCTGCTCATCGTCGTCCTCGTCGCCATCGCCGCGATCCTGATCCTGGTGGTGCTGCCGCTGGTCTACGTGAAGAACTACATCAAGGTGCCGCCCAACGAGGTGGCCGTGTTCACCGGACGCGGCACGCCCAAGGTGGTCCGCGGCGGCGCCCGGTTCCGGATGCCCGGCATCGAGCGGGTGGACATCATGAGCCTGGAACCGTTCAACGTCAGCATCAACCTGCAGAACGCGCTGTCCAACAACGGTGTGCCGGTCAACGTCGAGGCCGTCGGACTGGTGCGCATCGGTTCGGCCGACGAGGCCGTGCAGACCGCGGTGCAGCGCTTCCTGACCTCCGACCTCAACGAGTTGCAGCGTCAGATCAACGAGATCCTGGCCGGCAGCCTGCGCGGCATCACCGCGACCATGACCGTCGAGGACCTCAACTCCAACCGCGACAGCCTGGCCCGCAGCGTGGTCGAGGAGGCCGGCGGTGACCTGGCCCGGATCGGCATGGAGGTCGACGTCCTCAAGATCGCCGGTATCTCCGACGCCAACGACTACCTGAAGTCGCTCGGCCAGCGCCGCATCGCCGAGGTCAAGCGGGACGCCACGGTCGGCACCGCCGAGGCCGAGCGTGACGCCCAGATCCAGTCGGCCAAGGCCCGCCAGGAAGGGTCCATCGCGCAGGCCGAGGCCGATACCGCGATCGCCACCGCCAACCAGAAGCGCGACGTCGAACTGGCCCGGCTGCGCGCACAGACCGAGGCCGAGAACGCCCAGGCCGACCAGGCCGGACCGCTCGCCAACGCCCGCGCCCAGAAGGACGTCGGCATCGCCACCGAGCAGGCCGAGGCGGCCCGGGTGCAGGCTCGCATCGAGGTGGAACAGCGTCGTGCCGAGCAGGCCCAGGCCGCGCTGCAGGCCGACGTGATCGCGCCCGCCGAGGCAAAGCGACAGGCCGACATCGCGATCGCCGAAGGCCAGCGCCAATCCACGATCCTGGCCGCTGAGGCCGCGGCCGAGACCGAGCGACGGAAGGGTCAGGCCGAGGCCGACGCCCGCAAGGCGGCCGCCGACGCCCTTCGAGTGGAGAAGCAGGCCGAGGCGGACAGCCTGCAGGCCAAGCTCGTCGCCGAGGCCGCCGGTAAGAAAGAACTGGCCGATGCCCTGCGGGTCGAACAGCAGGCCGAAGCCGCAGGTATCGAGGCCAAGCTGCTGGCCGAGGCCAACGGTAAGAAGGAGATCGCCGCGGCGCTCAACGGCTACACGGCCGAGGCCGCGCGCCTGCTGATGCTTCCCGACGTGCTGGCCTCGGTGGTCAAGGCGACCGAGGCGGCGGCCGCACCACTGGCCGAGATCGACCGGCTGTCGATCATCGGCGGGTCGAGCGACACCCAGGGCGCGGTCGGGAGCCTGCTCGGCATCAGCCCGCTCGCGGTGGCCAACATCCTGGAGTCGCTCAAGGCCTCGGGCATCGACGTGGCGTCCATGCTCCAGGGGTCCAATGCCACCAATGGGGACAGCGCACACACGAGCTGAGAAAACTGCTGGCGGCGGGGCGCATAATTGGCAGCGATGACCGGCCCCGCCTCCCAGCCCCGTAAACCCGTAATCCTGACCGTCGACGACGATCCCGCGGTGTCCCGTGCAGTTGCCCGGGACCTGCGCCGTCACTACGGCGAGCGGTACCGGATCGTGCGCGCCGAATCCGGCCCGGACGCCCTGGAGACCCTCAACGAACTGAAGCTGCGCGGCGACACCGTCGCAGTGTTCGTCGCCGACTACCGGATGCCGCAGATGAGCGGCATCGATTTCCTCGAATCCGCGATGGACCTCTACCCGATGGCCCGGCGTGTGCTGTTGACGGCCTACGCCGACACCACGGCCGCGATCGACGCCATCAACGTCGTCGATCTCGACCACTACCTGCTCAAGCCGTGGGATCCGCCCGAGGAGAAGCTGTACCCGGTGATCGACGGCCTGCTGGAGCAATGGCACACCGTCGGCGACCGGGCCATCCCGCACACCAAGGTGATCGGGCACCAGTGGAGTTCGCGCTCCTGGGAGGTGCGCCAGTTCCTGGCTCGCAACCAGCACACCTTCCGTGCGTTCACCACCGACGAGCCCATGGGCCGCCAACTCCTGGAGGCCGCGGGGCTCGACGGCCTGCAACTTCCCGTGGTGATCACCGAGGGCGGCGAGACGCTGGTCGAACCGAGTGACGGTGAGCTCGCCGACATGCTGGGTCTGTCGACCACCCCGTCGCTGACCATGTACGACCTCGCGGTAATCGGCGGTGGCCCGGCAGGCCTGGCCGCCGCGGTGTACGGCGCCTCCGAGGGCCTGCGGACGGTGCTGATCGAGGGCACCACCACCGGTGGGCAGGCCGGCCGCAGCTCGCGGATCGAGAACTACCTGGGCTTCCCGACCGGCGTGTCAGGAGCCGAACTGGCCACCTCGGCCCGCAGACAGGCCGAGCGCTTCGGCGCCGAGGTGATCACCACCCGCGAAGCCGTCGCCCTCGACATCGCGGGCGCGGCCCGCACCGTCACCTTCGCCGACGGCGAGACCATCGGCGCCCGCGCGGTCATCCTGGCCACCGGCGTCGAGTACCGCCAGCTCCCGGTGCCGGGCTGTTGGACCGATCCCGACAACCCGAACACCTACGTCGGCCGAGGCGTCTACTACGGGGCCTCGGTGTCCGACGCCTCGGAGTGCAAGGGAGAGGACGTCTACATCGTCGGCGGCGCCAACTCCGCCGGGCAGGCCGCGATGTTCATGTCGCGCGAGGCCAAGTCGGTCACGCTGCTGGTGCGCGGGCCGTCGCTGGAAGCGTCGATGTCGTTCTATCTGATCCAGCAGATCGAGCAGACGCCGAACATCCACGTCCGCACCTGCACCGAGGTGGTCGGCGCGATCGGCGAGGACGACCATCTCGTGGGACTCGAGTTGGTGGACAGGCAGACCGGCGAGCATCAGGAGGTGCCTGCGACGCGCCTGTGCTGCTTCATCGGCGCGACCCCGCGCACCGAGTGGCTCGACGGCGTGGTGGCCCGCGACGACCACGGGTTCATCCTGGCCGGTCCCGACCTGCGTGACGTGTGCGGCTGGGGTCTGGAACGTCCGCCGCACCACCTGGAAACAAGTGTGCCCGGTGTGTTTGTTGCAGGAGACGTGCGTGCCGAGTCCGCCAAGCGGGTGGCTGCCGCCGTCGGCGAAGGGTCGATGGCGGTCATGCTGGTGCACCGCTACCTGGCAGAAGCGTGATGGCCGGCACCGTCGGCGAGGCTGAGAGGAACTGAATGATGGGCGAGACCTGCCTGCCCTCCGAACTGCGGACTCTGTTCCTGTTCGAGGCGTTGACCGACGAGCAACTGCAGACGCTGTGCGACAACGGGCACATCGCGGTGTTCGAGCCCGGCCCCATCATCACCGAGGGCGATCCCGCGACGTGTTTCTATGTGCTGATCGACGGTGAGTTGGTGATGTCCAAGCGCTCGGCCGGCGCGGACATCGAGACCAGCCGGACCTCCCAGCGCGGGGTGTACTGCGGCGCGTGGTCCGCCTACATCCCCGGTGAGGAACAGATCTATCAGGCGTCGGTACGGGTGACCCGGCCGTCGCGGTTCTTCGTGCTCGACGCCGGTGCATTCGCGAAGTTCATGCGCGACGAGTTCCCGATGGCGGTGCACCTGCTCGAAGGTCACATGGTCGGCGGGCGCCGCCAACGGCAGATCATCGGCCAACGCGAGAAGCTGCTGGCGTTGGGCACCATCACCGCGGGCCTGACCCATCAGCTGAACAACCCGGCGGCGGCCACCGCCCGCGCGGTCGCGGACCTGCGCGAGGGCGTCGGCAAGATGCGCCACAAGCTGGCCATGCTGGCCGACGGCAAGTTCACCCCCGAGGCGCTGGGGGTACTGGTGACGATCCAGGACGAGGTCGCCGAGCAGGTGGCCAAGAGCAAGGGGCTGGAGCTCACCGCGCTGGAAACCTCGGACCGCGAGGACGCGATCGGCGACTGGCTCGAAGACCACGGCATCGCCAGCGCGTGGGACTACGCCCCGACATTCGTCGAAGCGGGTCTGGACATCGACTGGTTGGAACGCGTCGAGGGGACGATCAGCGGCGTCGACTGCTCGGCGACGCTGCCGGGAGCGCTCGGCTGGCTGAAGTACACCATCGACACCGAGCTGCGGATGAACGAGGTCGCCGAGGCTAGCAAGCGGATCTCGGCGTTGCTGGCCGGCGCCAAGCAGTACTCACAGATGGACCGCGGCTCCTACCAGAGTGCCGACGTCCACGAAGGTCTGCGCAGCACGATGATGATGTTCGGCGACAAGGTCGGCAAGGACAAGCCGGTCAGCCTGTGCAAGGAACTGGACAAATCGCTGCCCGAATTGCATTGCTACCCAGGCGATCTCAACCAGGTGTGGACCAACATCATCGAGAACGCCATCCAGGCGATGGGCGGCCACGGCACTCTGACGCTGCGCACCAGCCGCGAGACCGACGACGTGATCCGGGTGGAGATCTGCGACGACGGGCCCGGCATCTCCGAGGAAGACATCGAGCGCATCTTCACGCCGTTCTTCACCACCAAACCGTTCGGCGAGGGCACCGGGCTCGGCCTGGACCTGGCCTGGCGGATCGTCGTGGAGAAGCACGGCGGCGACCTGCGGGTGCAGTCGCGGCCGGGTGATACTCGGTTCATCGTGCTACTGCCGTTGATCGCGCCCGCGCCGGAGTCCCTGCTGGTGGCGGAACCGTCTGAATCGTCCTGAGTTTTTCGGAATAGGCATCGAGTGAGGGCGGGTTGAGGCAACCATGACAGACATCCCCGGCGTCAAGCCCGATCTCGGCACGTTCGGCGCGTTCGGCCACTACCTCCAGTTCCAGCAGCTGTCGCCCGAGCAGTTGCGCGACATCGAGGCGCTGGGCTACGGCGCGATCTGGGCCGGCGGATCGCCGCCGGCCGAGCTGGAGTGGATCGACTCGATCCTGGGCGCCACCAATACCTTGCAGCTGGCTACCGGCATCGTGAACATCTGGAGCGCAGCACCGGGTCCAGTTGCCGAATCTTTCCACCGCATCGAGGCGGCCTATCCGGGCCGGTTCCTGCTGGGCATCGGCGTCGGGCATCGTGAAGCGATCGGCGAATACCGCAAACCGCTCGACGCGCTCACCGATTATCTGGACAAGCTCGATGAGTACGGCGTGCCGCGGCACCGCCGGGTGGTCGCCGCGCTCGGACCCAAGGTGCTGCAACTGTCGGCGGCCCGTTCCGCCGGGGCGCACCCGTACCTGACCACGCCGGAACACACCGCGACGGCCCGCGAGTTGATCGGGCCCGCAGCGTTTCTGGCCCCCGAGCACAAGGTCGTGCTCACCACTGATCAGGACAAGGCGCGCGCCGTCGGCCGCAAGGCGCTCGACGTCTACCTGGGTCTGACCAATTACCTCAACAACTTCAAACGGCTTGGGTTCACCGACGAGGATCTGGCCAAGCCGGGCAGTGACCGGTTCATCGACGCGGTCGTCGCGCATGGCACGGTGGAGGACGTGGCCGCCCGGCTGCGACAGCACCGCGACGCGGGCGCCGACCACGTGCCTGTGCAAGTGTTGACCTCACCGGACAAACTGGTACCCGCACTGGCCGAACTCGCCGGGCCGCTCGGCCTGGCCTAGAGGACCAGAGAAAAGGACGCTCAGATGACCGAATTGCTCTCGCTCAAGCCGGATCTGGGCCGCTACGGCGTGTGGACGTTCGGAGCGGTGCCGCCCGAGCAGGCCGTCGAGATCGAGAAGCTCGGGTACGGCGCGCTGTGGGTCGGCGGCTCGCCTGCCGCCGACCTGTCGTTCGCCGAACCCATCCTGGAACGCACGCAGACGCTGCAGTTGGCCACCGGAATCGTGAACATCTGGACGGCCGACGCCGCGGCGGTCGCCGAGTCGTTCCACCGCATCGAGGCTGCGTATCCGGGCCGGTTCCTGCTCGGGGTCGGGGTGGGGCATCCCGAGCACACCGACGAATACCGCAAGCCCTACGACGCGTTGGTGGAGTACCTCGATGCGCTGGATGCGGCCAAGGTGCCGACCAGTCGGCTGGTGATCGCCGCGCTGGGTGACAAGGTGCTGAAGCTCTCGGCACGACGCAGCGCCGGCGCACACCCGTACCTCACGACGCCCGAGCACACCGCGCACGCCCGTGACGTGCTGGGCGAGACGGTGTTCCTGGCTCCTGAGCACAAGGTGGTGCTGAGCACCGACAGCGCGGCGGCCCGCGCGATCGGACGCGAGACCGTCGACTTCTATCTGAACCTGAGCAACTACCTGAACAACTGGCGCCGGTTGGGTTTCACCGAAGACGACATCGCCAAGCCGGGTAGCGACAAGTTGATCGACGCGGTCGTCGCGCACGGAACCGCCGGTGACATCACCGCGCGGCTGCAACAACACGTCGCCAACGGTGCCGATCACGTGGCGATCCAGGTTCTCGGCGGTCCGGACAAACTGATCCCGACCTTGACCGAATTGGCCGGGCCACTCGGCCTGAAGGGGTAGCGCACGGTCAGGCGCGACGATCGTGCGGATATGACGGCACCGCCCGATAGGGTTGGCGCATGCGGCTACTGGTCACCGGCGGCGCCGGGTTCATCGGCGCGAACTTCGTGCGCCTCGCTGTCGGCGAGGCGCTGACCACGTCGGTGACGGTGCTCGATGCCATGACCTATGCGGGCAGCCGGGAGGCCCTGGCGCCGGTCGCCGATCAGGTTCGGTTGGTGCAGGGTGATATCGCCGACGCGGCCCTGGTGAACCAGTTGGTGGCCGAGGCCGACGCCGTCGTGCACTTCGCCGCGGAAACGCACGTCGACAATGCCCTGGCGAATCCGCAACCGTTCCTGCACAGCAACGTCGTCGGCACGTTCACGGTGTTGGAGGCGGTCCGGGCCCACGGCGTCCGGTTACACCACATCTCCACCGACGAGGTGTACGGCGATCTCGAGCTCGACGATCCGGCGCGCTTCACCGAAGCCACGCCGTACAACCCGTCGAGCCCGTACTCGTCGACCAAGGCCGCCGCCGATCTGCTGGTGCGGGCCTGGGTGCGGTCGTATCGCGTGCGGGCGACGATCTCGAACTGCTCCAACAACTACGGGCCCTATCAGCATGTGGAGAAGTTCATCCCACGCCAGATCACCAACGTCCTCACCGGCAGGCGCCCGAAGCTCTACGGCACCGGCGCCAACGTGCGCGACTGGATCCACGTCGACGACCACAACCGCGCGGTCTGGCAGATCCTGACCGACGGCCGCGTCGGGCAGACGTACCTGATCGGGGCGGAGTGCGAGCGCAACAACCTCACGGTGATGCGCACGCTGCTGCGCTTGATGGGCCGTGATCCCGACGACTTCGACCATGTGACCGATCGGGAGGGCCACGACCTGCGCTACGCCATCGACCCGTCGACGCTGCACGACGAGCTGGGCTGGGCGCCCAAGCACACCGATTTCGAAGAGGGACTCGCAGACACCATCGACTGGTATCGCAACAACGAATCCTGGTGGCGCCCTTTAAAAAATGCTGTAGAAAAGGCCTACTCGGAGCGCGGCCAGTGACCGCGCGCGAGCTGACCATCCCCGGCGCCTGGGAAATCACCCCGAAACTGCACGGCGATGCACGCGGGCTGTTCTTCGAGTGGTTCACCGAGGCCGGGTTCGCCGAGATGACCGGGCACCGTTTCGATCTGCGGCAGGCCAACTGCTCGGTGTCGGCGGCCGGGGTGTTGCGCGGGGTGCATTTTTCCGAGCTGCCGCCCAGTCAGGCCAAGTACGTGACGTGTGTGCGGGGCGCGGTGCTCGACGTGGTGGTCGACGTGCGGGCGGGGTCCCCGACGTTCGGGCGCTGGGATTCGGTGCTGCTCGACGAGCACAACCGGCGTTCGGTCTACCTGTCGGAGGGCCTCGGCCACGCGTTCCTGTCGATGGAGGATTCCTCGACGGTGATGTACCTGTGTTCGGCGCCGTACAGCCCGGAACGGGAGCACACCATTCTGGCCACCGACCTGGGGATCGACTGGCCGGTCGACGAGCCGGTGCTGTCGGAACGCGACGCCGCGGCTCCGACGCTTGAGCAGGTGCATGCAGCCGGTCTGCTGCCGACGTGGGACGAGGCCCGCGCCTTCGTGGATGAGCTACGCGTCCGCGTCCAGGGCTGAATTGAGGTAGTCCGCTACTGCATACTCCTCGGCCGGTCGGGGCGACGATGGCGCTGTCAACGCATCAGCGATGACGTGCGCGACGAAACGAGACCACCATGAACCGAGCTTCGCAGTTCGCGACGACGATGCTCGTGTCTGGCGGCCTGGCCCTGACCGGACTGGTGAGCGCGGCCACCGCCCAGGCCGGCGGCCCGTACCAGTGGTGCCCCGGCGACGAGCCGGGCGGTTACGGCGGTGGGTTCAACACGCCTGCGGACGCCAGGCCGAACTGGGATTGGAACGTCTGCCACAGCTACCACTACGTCAACGCCGGTCAGGGCAACGTCTCGTCTACGGTGTGGGAAGGCGACAACCCGCCGCCGCCATAC
Organism: Mycolicibacterium arcueilense; assembly: GCF_058536225.1. NCBI lineage: Bacteria > Bacillati > Actinomycetota > Actinomycetes > Mycobacteriales > Mycobacteriaceae > Mycobacterium > Mycolicibacterium arcueilense. The sequence goes on along the minus strand of NZ_JBZTYL010000007.1, from coordinate 191,330 downwards.
CCGTGGCAGCCTCCGAACATGTGCTGGTCGCTGTTCCTCCCCCGGCCGTGCGGACCCGCAGACCTGGGTCAGTGACCTTCCAGCACCAGCGCGGAGTGCAGCAGGTTGTGGTCGAGGGCATGGGCTGTCAAACCGCCCCGGCCGGTCATGGTCTCGGCGGCCACCAACGCGTTGACGATGGCCTCCTCCGTGGCTTCGATCGCCAGGTCGAACAACCGGGTCATCAGCTGCGGCGCCACCATGCGCACCCCGATTTCGGGCCGGTTGGCGTCAGGGTTCTCGTCCCATCCGTAGGGCGGGATTCCCCGGTTGCCGGTCGAGAACGCCAGCATCATGTCGCCGCTGTACTGCTCACCTGTTCCGCCCACCCGGCCGATCGCCAAGGCGGAGCGTTGGGCGAGCCTGGTGCATTGATGCGGCAGCATCGGCGCATCGGTGGCGACGACGACGATGATCGAGCCGGATCCGGCCGGATACGGTATCGGCAGATCCGGCGTCGGCACCAGTTCGGGCCCCACCATCTCTCCGACCGGCACACCGTTTACCCGAAGCCGTTCCCGCCGACCGTGATTCGCCTGCACCAGTACGCCGACGGTGTACTGCCCGCCCACGGTGTCGGTGACCCGCGATGCGGTGCCGATACCGCCTTTGAAGCCGTGGCAGATCATCCCGGTCCCGCCACCGACATTGCCTTCACCGACCGGCCCGTCCGAGGCATCGGCGAGTGCGGCGAACACGTGCTCGGCCTGGACGTGGTGGCCGTTGCAGTCGTTCAGCAGCCCGTCGTAGGTCTCCCCGACCACCGGCAGGGACCAGTACAGCCCATCGCCGCGGGCTTGCACCTGCGCCGTGACCAGTGCGTCGCGGACGACACCGACGCTGTGGGTGTTGGTCAGCGCGATGGGCGTGGTGAGCTCGCCGGATTCGCGGATCCATTCCAGGCCGGTGAGCTCGCCGTTGCCGTTGAGTCGGTGGGCTCCGGCGAAGACCGGCTCGGTGAAGATCTCCGGGTGCGGGACCACGACGGTGACGCCCGTGTTCACCGGGTTGGGACCCGACCGCTGGACGGTGTGATGCCCGACGGACACTCCGGCCACGTCGGTGATGGCGTTGTTCGGACCCGTCGGGTGTTCACCGATCACGACGCCGATGTCGCGGGCGCGCGGACGCGAGGAGCAGTCAGACATGCGTTCCCCGGAAGCTAGTGACGAAATTGTTTTCAAGATTGGCAAATAATGGCCGTGGGCGCCGCTCGATGCAACCTGATCGGCGAAAACCGGTAAGGATGTGACCTGTGGGACGGCCGAATCGACAAGCGCAACGACGCGAGGAGATCCTCGACGCCGCGATCGCACTGATCGAGCGCAACGATCTGAACACCGTGCGGATCGCCGATGTGGCAGCTGAGCTCAACCTGACCCCCAATGCCGTGCGCTACTACTTCCGCGAGATGGACCAATTGTTGTCGGCGCTCGCGCAGCGCTCCGACCGCAAGTTCTACGACGACCGGCTCGCGGTGGTGGAACGCACCGAGGATGTGCGAGATCAGATCGCGTTCATGATCGCCGCCGGTCTGCCCTCCGGACCGGAGGACGCCGAGTGGCGGGCAATCTGGCGGGCGGTTCTGGCCGCCGGGTTCGTGCTCGACCAACGGCGCGACATCCAGCACATCTACCACCGACAGGTGGACCTGTACGCCCAGATACTCGAAACAGGCTCCGCCGCAGGCATTTTCACACTTGCCTCGCCCACCCGCGACATCGCGATGACCCTCATGTCGATGGAGGACTATCTCGGGTACCGGATCGTGGCGCGGGATCCTGACCTCGACCGCGCGACCGCGCTGCGGCTGATGCGCGGCTATGCCGAACTGGCGACTGGAGCTCGGCTTCCGGTGACGGCGTGACCACGCGTGCCCCGCTCGGGGCTGCGCTGCTGGTGGTGATCGCCGCGGTCAGCCAGGAGGTGGGGGCGGCGTTCGCGGTCGGACTCTTCGCCGCGGTCGGCACCGTAGGAGCGTTGTTCGCCCGCTTCGCGGTGGCCGGTGTGATCCTGTGCGCGGCGGTACGCCCGACCGTGCGGGGTCTGGCGCGACAGGCCTGGGGTGCGGCGCTCGCGCTGGCCGCGACGCTCGGCGCGATGAACTTCTGCTTCTATCTGGCCATCGCACGGATCCCACTGGGTGTCGCGGTGACCATCGAAGCCCTTGGCCCACTGATCCTTTCGGTGGTGACCGGCAAGAGCCGGGCCGCCTGGCTGTGGGCGTTGCTGGCATTCGCCGGCGTCGCAGCACTGGGCCTGCCGCACGGCGGCGGCGGCGGACACCCGGCTACGGGATTCGGGTTCGCGGCCGCCGCGGGGGTGGCCTGGGCCGGCTACATCCTGGCGTCGGCACGTACCGCCGCGGAGTTCCGTCGCGTCGACGGCCTGGCCCTTGCCACCGCCATCGGCGCACTCGTCGTCGCCCCGTTCGCAGTCGCCTCGGTCCACCTGGACGCACTGGACTGGCGCGTGCTCGGGGTGGGCGCCGCGGTCGGCGTGCTGTCATCGGTGATCCCGTACTCGCTCGAGTTGATCTCTCTGCGCCGCCTTCCACCTGCGACGTTCGCGGTGCTGACCTGTCTGTCGCCGGTCACCGCGGCGCTCGCCGGGCTGGTGGTGCTCGGTCAGCAGATCGGGGTGCTCGGCTACCTGGGCGTCGCCCTGGTGACGGTCGCCAGCATCGGCGCGGTGCGGTCGGCACACGCGGGCCCGGTCGAACCGCTCGGTTGAGAGCGGCTCGATTTTCGAGCGCGAGCAGACGTGAAAGCACCCTGCTGCATCACTTTTCGGGCACCTACGCGTCTGCTCGCGCGGGAAGGTGTCAGCGGTTCTTGGCGAGAAATCGCCGGAACAACAACCAGGCAACTGCCCCGTTGTAGAGCAGGCCGCCCAGCAGATATGGCCACCAGGTGCCGTGTGCACTGGCGACCCAGAACGCCTTGGCCGCCCAGTACGGCGGCAGCACACCGAAGGCCAGGTTCCACGGCGAGTCGATGAACCAGGGCAGGCACGGCAGCCCCGCGATCAGCATGCCCAGTGCACGCAGCATCGCAATGCCCTGAATCTTGTTGCCGGCCATGGTGACGATGAGAAGCAGCGTCACGACCGCCGACAAGCCGGCGACCACCCCGATCGGGACGAGCGCCCCGGTCAACCCCGGCTCCAGGAGGCCGCTGAACGGCAGTGTTGCGATAACGTAAACGGTGGTGACCACCATGACCGTGCCCGCGCGGTACCCGAAGAACGTCGCCATCGGCACTGGCGTCACCCGCAGTGCGGCTATCGTGCCGGCGTCGACCTCGTCGAGCATCAGGAACGCGCCCAGGCCTCCGGCGATGATGATGCTGGTCAACAGAAGAAATGCGGTCAGCACCAACGGGTAGTACGGCACGAGGTCGAAGCCGTAACGCTGCGCCAGCATCTCGGTGACCTTGGGCGTCAGGATCGCCACCAGCGAAGTCCAGATCACCGGCGCGAGCACCACCATCACCAGCAGCGGATCTCGGTAGGTGCCACGAATATCGTTGCGCCCGAATGCGGCCACGGCCCGGCCCGTCGCGGAACTCGATATCGCGGTCACAGCACACCCGACCTTTCGACGACGTAGCGGCCGAACAGTATGTGAGCGGTCCGCCACAGGACCACGAGCGACAGCACGGGATACAGCACCGAATAGAAGATCTGCCAGTTCGTCAACGCCACCTGGTCGAACGCCGCGCCCAGGAGCAGCACCGGCCCCTGGGTGGGCGCGACGTACAGCACGGGGTTGGGCCAGAGCCCCGAGTAGTAGATCAGCGGCGGCACCAGCATGAGCGCCAGCGGGATGGTGGCCGCCAGAAACCAGTCGGTGACCGAGGCGAACGGCAGCGACGTGATGAACCCGACCAGCAGCATCAGCAGCGTGCCGAGGACAACTCCGAGGACCAGCGGCACCGGACGGTAGTCGAATCCGTCGGCGATGGTTGACACCACGATCGCCACGAACAACGAGATCGCGAGCAACACAGATAGTTTGGCTGTCAGATACTCCCAGAAGCGCAATGGGGTGGAGATGATCGCGCCGAGCGTGCGTTCCTGCTTCTCGAAGAACACCGAGCCGCCGATGAAGAAGAATCCGATGATCGCGATGTCACCGGCGAGCACATAGGGCTCCATGACCGGACGCAGGTCGCGCGGCATCGGCAACAGCACCGCCAACCAGATGAGGCCGGAGAACACGCCCGCGTGGAGGAACTTCTGCCGGTTGGCCACCGTCAGTTCCAGCCGGATCGCGGTGAGCAACCGGGTCATGACAGCCGCCGCCCGGTGACCTCGACGAAGACGTCGTTGAGACTGGCTTCGCGGCTGTGGATCGTCTCGACGTGGTGATCACGCAGAATCGCATGGAATTCCGGATCGTCGGCCAGACCGTCCATCCCGTACTCGGCGGTGGCAAGTCCGCCGGAAGTGCGGTACTGCACCCGGACCCGGCGTTGGCTGCGGGCGATCTTCAGTTCGGCCGGGGTGTCGAGCGCGACGATGGCGCCGTCGACGACGAACGCCACCCGGTCGCACAGTTCATCGGCCGTGGACATGTCGTGTGTGGTGAGGAAGATCGTGCGACCCCGTGCTTTGAGGTCGAGGATGATGTCCTTGACCTTGCGCGCGGTGACGGGATCGAGCCCCGAGGTGGGCTCGTCGAGGAACAGCAGCTCGGGGTTGTTGATCAGGGACCGCGCGAACGTCAGCCGCATCTGCATTCCCTTGGAGTACTTGCTGACCCGGGTGTTGGCGGCGTCACCGAGGCCGACCGCCTCCAGTAGTTCCATCGGATCCGCCGTCGGCCCGTCATAGAGGGCACCGAAGAATCGCAGGTTCTCCAGCCCGGTGAGCTTGTGATAGTGGTTGGGCAGTTCGAAGGACACACCCACGCGCTGGTAATAGTCCGGCCCCCAGTCCAGCGGATCCCGGCCCCACACCGTGGCCTGGCCGCCATGCCCGCGCAGCAGCCCGATGAGCAGCTTCTGGGTGGTGGATTTCCCGGCGCCGCTGGGCCCCAGAAACCCGAAGATCTCCCCCGGCGCGACGCTGAAGTCCATGCCGCGTACAGCCGGCTCAGTTGCTTTGGGATAGGTGAAAGTCAAGCCCCGAACGTCGATGACATCGGCCGCTGTGTGCATCAGTGCCCTTTCCGCGCAGACGAAAATTACATCTCCGACCAGACTTCCCGGAACACCGGACATGACTGTACTAAACTTTCAGTAATTATTGAAGACTTTTCTTGGCGAGGAGGATTCGCGGTGCCAAAGTCCACGGACCTGCAGCAGTCAGCTGAACAACTCGCCTTGGTGCTCAGCAGTCACGGCATGCAAAAGATGACCGCGCGCGTGCTCGCCACCCTGCTGTTCAGCGAACAACCCAGCGTCACGATGGCCGAATTGGCCGAGACCCTGCAGGCCAGCGCCGGGGCGATCTCGGGTTCGCTCAAGATGCTCACGTCCGTCGGCCTGGCCGAGCGGGTTCCCGCCCCGGCTAGCCGGCGCGAGCACTTCCGCTTACGCGACGACGCGTGGGCGGTTCTGTTCACCAGCCAGAACGAGACGATCGCAGCAATGCAGGCCGCCGCGGACACCGGGATCGCCGCCGCCGACCGCTCCAGCCCGGCCCACCACCGACTGACTCAGATGCGCGATTTCTATACATTCCTGATGGCCGAACTTCCCGCTGTCCTTGACCGCTGGCAGCAGCAGAACGATCAGGGAAGCAAGCCGACCTGACGGTAGACAGCCCGCAGATAGCGGCGCATCTCCTCGGCATCGGGAGGGTCGGGTTGCAGCACGCGGTAGGTGATCGCACCGACCATCATGTCGATCGCCACGTCGAAATCGGTGTCGGCAGCCACAGTTCCGCACTCGCGTGCGCGCTCAAGTAAGCGAGCGGCGACCTTCCGGCGCGGCGCGATGTAGCGGTCCCAGTACCCCGCCATGAGTGCAGGATGACTGACCGCCGACCCGAGGACTCGGGCCACCAGCGCGCGGTAATGCGGCGTGGTCGTCGTGACGGCGGCGCTTTCGATGGCCGCCTCGACGAGTTCGTAGGGCGACTCGACATCGATCTCCCCCGGTGAGGCCCAGCCCACCTCTTCGGCGACCAATGTCTCCATGGCCGCGGCGATCAACTCTTCCTTGGCCGACCACCGCCGGTAGATGGTCGGCTTGCCGACGCCGGCGCGCTTGGCGATCTGCTCGATGCTGGAACCTTCGACACCGCGCTCGATGAAGAGGTCGAGCGCCGCCTGCAGGATCGCGCGATCAGCCCCCGCGTCGCGTGGCCGGCCCCGGCCGATCGGCATGGTCATCGCGCCGACCCTGAGCTCAAAGCTGTTGCCAGCCAACGGTCGAGGCCCGCACCGTCGGCAGGGCTCCCCCGCCAGGCGAGGTGGGCGTCGGGCCTGATCAGCATGGCCTCTGAGCCATCGTGCCGAAGCACCACGACGAACTCGCCGAGCCGCCGTGCCGATTCGATGCCGACGGAAGCGCCGCCGGGGAGCAGCAAGGCCCACTGCCCGCCGAGTTCACTGTGCAACTGGGTGGCGGCGCCGTCCGCGCGCGTGCACCGCCGGTCGGCAATGCGATCCCCTGGTCGCGGTTTGTGGCCACGACCGCCGAGCGGGCCTTTGCGATAGCTCACCCACAGCTGCGACGCGGTGTACGTCGTCCACCGCTGGATGAACGGAAGACCGAAGAGCCGGGTCGCCACGTGGTCGCGCACGAAGCGGCCGAGCGGATTACTGGCGACGTTGACCCGCGTCACCGCGCTGGTGCCGCGGAGCACCTCGGTGGCCAGGGGCCTGCGCTCGGCCTCATACGTGTCGATCAGTTTGTCGGAGGCCAACTTTCGTACCACCAGGGCGAGTTTGAATGCCAGATTCTCGGCGTCGCCGATACCGGTCAGCATGCCCTGCCCGCCGAACGGCGCGTGGGCATGCGCGGCGTCCCCGGCGATGAGTATGCGCCCGTTCCGGTATCGGTCGGCGAGCCTGCGGTGCACGGTGAACACCGACAGCCATTCGGCGTCTCCGACGGTGACGTTGCGCCCGGTCCGCTGCGGCAGAACCTGTTTGACCCGCGCCAGAATCTCGCTGTCGCTCGGCTTTTGACCCGAAGTCGGGTCGTAGACGAACAAGCGCCAGAGATCGTCACGACCGCCCGGGTCCGGCATCGGCATCGCGCCGAGGATTCCGTCGGGATGGATCCAGCCACTCGTGCCGCTGCGGTCCACATCCCAGTCCAGGTGCACATCGGCCAGCAGGAAACGTTCAGAGAGTTTGACGCCGGGAAAGCCGATGCCCGCCTGCTGCCTGGTCACCCCAGCGGTGCCGTCACACCCGACGACCCACTGGGCGCGGATCTCGTCACCGTCACCCAGTTCCGCCACCGCGGTGGCACCGTCCTGACGCACGCCCACGACCGCCCGACCCCACTCCGGTTCCACGCCGAGCTGAGCCAGTCGAGCCCGCAGCGCTGCCTCGATCTTGGCCTGCGACACCACCATGGGCGGGGCGGCCGTCCGCATGCCGGGATCGCCGAACTCCAGGGTCATCACCGGCCGGTCGCCCAGGTAGTTGGTGATGCGCATGGCCCGCAACGACTCGTCCGGCAGGGCGCCCAGGGCACCGATCCGACCCAACACCTCCGAGCCGCGGGCGTGCAGGAAATTGGCGCGTGACGTCGTTGCCGGACTCGGCGCGCGGTCCACGACGCGCACCGAAAGACCATGCAGGCGCAGCGAACAGGCCAGGGTCAGGCCGGTCGGCCCGGCTCCGACCACGACGACTTCGGGATCGGTGGCGGTCATGGCGAATATATTAACGATACGGTGCCGTAAAGAAACGGATCATTGCAAAACGGCTGCTGTCGAACCTCTTGCCAAAGCCTCTGGCCAATTACTAGGATATGCAAGTATCTCGGGTGAGCCCCGAGTTGCCACCACTGCGCACAATCCTGGACGGAATGTCATGACTACACAGATCCCCCACTTCATCAACGGCCAGCGCTCCACCGCCGGGTCGACCCGTACCGCCGATGTGCTCAACCCCAGCACCGGCGAGGTGCAGGCACAGGTGGTGCTGGCCTCGGCCGCCGATGTCGACGCCGCCGTCGCCGGTGCCGTCGAGGCCCAGAAGGAATGGGCCGCCTACAACCCGCAGCGCCGCGCCCGGGTGCTGATGAAGTTCATCGAACTGGTGCACCAGCACGCGGATGAGTTGGCCGAGATGCTGTCCCTGGAGCACGGCAAGACCGTCGCCGACTCACACGGCGACATCCAGCGCGGGCTTGAGGTCATCGAGTTCTCGGTCGGCATCCCCCACCTGCTCAAGGGCGAGTTCACCGAGGGCGCGGGCACCGGCATCGACGTGTACTCGATCCGCCAGCCCCTCGGCGTCGTCGCGGGCATCACCCCGTTCAACTTCCCCGCGATGATCCCGCTGTGGAAGGCCGGCCCGGCGCTGGCATGCGGAAACGCGTTCGTACTCAAGCCTTCCGAGCGTGATCCCTCGGTCCCGCTGCGGCTGGCCGAGCTGTTCATCGAGGCCGGCCTGCCCGCCGGCGTGTTCCAGGTGGTGCAGGGCGACAAGGAAGCCGTCGACGCGATCCTGGAGCACCCGGACATCAAGGCTGTCGGCTTCGTCGGCAGCTCCGACATCGCGCAGTACATCTACTCGGGCGCGGCCGCGCACGGCAAGCGGGCCCAGTGCTTCGGCGGCGCCAAGAACCACATGATCGTGATGCCCGACGCCGATCTGGACCAGGCCGTCGACGCGTTGATCGGCGCCGGCTACGGCAGTGCGGGCGAGCGTTGCATGGCCATCAGTGTCGCGGTACCGGTCGGTGAAGAGACCGCGAACCGCCTCCGCAACCGGCTCGTCGAGCGGGTCAACCAGCTGCGGGTCGGTCACAGCCTCGACCCCAAGGCCGACTACGGGCCACTGGTCACGGGCGCCGCGTTGGAGCGGGTGCGCGACTACATCGGCCAGGGCGTCGACGCCGGGGCCGAGCTCGTGGTGGACGGCCGCGAACGGGCAAGCAGCGAGCTGACTTTCGGCGACGCCAGCCTGGAGAAGGGCTACTTCATCGGCCCCACCCTGTTCGACAACGTCACCACCGACATGTCGATCTACACCGACGAGATCTTCGGCCCGGTGCTGTGCATCGTCCGGGCGCATGACTACGAAGAGGCGCTGAAACTGCCGTCGGAGCACGAGTACGGCAACGGCGTGGCGATCTTCACCCGCGACGGGGATGCAGCCCGCGACTTCGTCTCCCGCGTGCAGGTCGGCATGGTCGGCGTCAACGTGCCGATCCCGGTGCCGGTGGCCTACCACACCTTCGGCGGCTGGAAGCGGTCCGGTTTCGGCGATCTCAACCAGCACGGGCCGCATTCGATCCTGTTCTACACCAAGACCAAGACCGTCACCGAGCGGTGGCCGTCGGGCATCAAGGATGGCGCCGAGTTCGTCATCCCGACCATGAAGTAGCTAACCCGTGAATCTGAACGACCCGTACAGCCTGAGCGAGGACGACCGTGTCATCACCGACACGGCGGCCGCGTTCGCCGAAAAGCGCATCGCGCCATACGCGTTGGAATGGGATGAGACCCATCACTTCCCGACTGACGTATTGCGCGAGGCGGCCGAACTCGGCATGGGCGCCATCTACTGCGGCGAGGACGCCGGCGGCAGCGGGCTGCGCCGCCTGGATGCGGTACGCATCTTCGAGCAGCTCGCGGTCGCCGACCCCACCCTGGCGGCATTCCTGTCCATACACAACATGTGTGCGTGGATGGTCGACAGCTTCGGCACCGAGGACCAACGCAAGACCTGGGTGCCCAGGCTGGCGTCGATGGAAGCCATCGCCAGCTACTGCCTGACCGAACCGGGCGCCGGTTCGGACGCGGCGGCATTGCGAACCAGGGCGGTGCGCGACGGCGACGACTGGGTGCTCGACGGGGTCAAGCAGTTCATTTCCGGCGCAGGCAGCTCCGACGTGTACGTGGTGATGGCCCGGACGGGAGCGGACGGACCGAAGGGCATCTCCGCGTTCGTCGTCGAAAAGGACGCGGCGGGGCTGAGTTTCGGCGCGCAGGAGCAGAAGATGGGCTGGAACGCCCAGCCCACCGCCCAGGTGATCTTCGAAGGGGTGCGGGTTCCGGCCGACGCCCTGCTGGGCGGCACCGAGGGCACCGGGTTCGGGATCGCGATGAACGGTCTGAACGGCGGTCGGATCAACATCGCGGCCTGCTCGCTGGGCGGCGCGCAGGCCGCCTACGACAAGACGCTGAGCTACCTGGCCGACCGCCAGGCGTTCGGCGGGGCCCTGCTCGACGAGCCGACCATCCGGTTCACCCTCGCCGACATGGCCACCGGATTGGAGACGTCCCGAAACATGTTGTGGCGGGCGGCATCCGCGCTGGATGCCAACCACCCCGACAAGGTCACGTTGTGTGCGATGGCCAAGCGGTACGTCACCGACACCTGCTATGAGGTGGCCGATCAGGCGCTGCAGCTGCACGGCGGCTACGGCTATCTGCGTGAGTACGGTCTGGAGAAAATCGTCCGGGATCTGCGGGTGCACCGCATCCTTGAGGGCACCAACGAAATCATGCGCGTGGTCATCGGTCGCTCGGAATCGAGCCGCGCCCGCAACTCTGCATAGGAGACGTACGTGAGCACGATCGCGTTCTTGGGGCTGGGCAACATGGGCGGGCCGATGGCCGCCAACCTGGTAACCGCCGGGCACACCGTGCGCGGTTTCGACCCGGTGCCCGCCGCGCAGGAGGCGGCAAAGACCAACGGCGTCAACGTGTTCGCCACCGGCGCCGAGGCAGTCAGCGGTGCTGACGTGGTGATCACCATGCTGCCCAACGGCGCATTGGTGAAGAGCTGCTACGCCGAGGTGCTGCCCGCGGCTGCCGACGGGGCCCTGTTCATCGACAGCTCCACGATCTCCGTCGACGACGCCCGCGAGGTGCACAAGGTGGCCCTCGAGCACGGCTTCGCCCAGCTCGACGCCCCGGTCTCCGGCGGCGTCAAGGGCGCGGTGGCAGGGACGCTGGCGTTCATGGTCGGCGGTACCGATGAAGCAGTCGACGCCGCGCGGCCTGTGCTGGAACCCATGGCGGGCAAGATCATCCACTGCGGCGCCGCCGGCGCCGGCCAGGCCGCCAAGGTGTGCAACAACATGGTGCTGGCGGTGCAGCAGATCGCTGTCGGCGAGGCATTCGTCCTCGCCGAAAAGCTCGGTCTGGACAAACAGGCACTGTTCGACGTGATCACCGGTGCAACCGGCAACTGCTGGGCCGTTCACACGAATTGCCCGGTGCCCGGGCCGGTTCCGACCTCCCCGGCCAACAATGATTTCAAGCCGGGGTTCGCGACCGCGCTGATGAACAAGGATCTCGGGCTGGCGATGGCCGCCGTGCAATCCACGGGCTCATCGGCCCCGCTGGGCACGCATGCGGCTGAGATCTACGCGAAATTCGCTGCCGACCACGCCGACAAGGACTTCAGCGCCGTGATCGAGACGCTCCGCAGCTGACGGCGCGGAAACCTATGCAGCAGTCGGGCTGCGCTGAACCCACCACTGGGTGTGCAGGCGCTGGCAGGCCGGTAGCCGCAGTGCATCGGGGCCGGCGAAGTCCGGCCGCACCGCAACCGCGCCGGGTGAAACCGCTCCGGCGTCGGGGTCGATCATCACGCCCGCCATCCCCGCGGCGTTGGCCGACCGCAGGCCCGCGGCCGAGCCGACCATGGCCAATGCGTCGTGGCCTGCCACACCCAGCTCGTCCAGCGCATGCCGGTACAGCTCGGCGCCGGGTTCACTCACGTCATCGGTGGTGACGACGGTTTCCACCAGGCCATCCCCGACGAGCTGGCGCACCAGGGGTTCGGCCCAGCGCCGACGGCCTGCGGCCACCACCCCGACCGGCAGCCCGGCCAGGAACGCGTCGTTCATCAGATCCTCCAGACCCGGCCGCGGCGTCAGGCCGGCGTCGAGGATCATCTCGTCGAACATCATGTCCTTGGTCATGCAGATCTCGTCGGCGAGGACTTCGGTGAGCACGTCGCAGTCCGGGCCAACGCACCGCTTGCGCAGCTCGGCGGTGACCCGCTGGCGCTCGTCGTGCAGCGCGAGAAGCTGCTGGTAACGCGCGACACCCCAGTGAATGGGCAGACCGTGCGCGGCGAAGGCGGCGTTGAAGACGACGCGATGTCCGTCGACGTCCAGATCCGACAACGCATCGAGGTCCAGGATCACCGCACGCAGTGGATGGGCACTCGGATCAGGCTGCGAACAGTCCCACCAGAACCGCCCGGCCCGCCATGACTTCTCTTGTGTTGACGACACCCCATGAGAGTGGCCCACGTCACATCGGTCGCGCGTCCCCCCTACGGGGGATTGGGCCGGTCAAGTTGATCTACCGACTGCGGTACCACCCTTAGGGTGATGCCATGGCGCCCTCCAATCCAGTGCGCCTTGTGCTGGTCGACGACCACGAAATGGTCATCGAGGGTCTCAAGGCCATGCTTGCTGCGTTCAACGACCGGGTCGAGGTGGTCGGTCAGGCCGTCGGCGCGGAGCGGGCGCTGAGCGTCATCGAGACGCTGGACCCCGACATCGTGTTGTGCGACGTCCGCATGGAGGGTTCCAGCGGGCTGGATCTGTGCCGGGTGCTGCGCGAGCGCGATCCGGACCGCAAGGTGGTCATGCTGTCGGTCTACGACGATGAGCAATACCTGTTCCAGGCGCTGCGGGTGGGTGCGTCGGGGTATCTGCTCAAGAGCATCAGCAGTGACGAGCTGGTCCGTCAGATCGAATTCGCCCACAGCGGGCAGACGGCGATCGATCCGGGGATGGCGGCACGGGCGGCGGGTACCGCGGCCCGCCTGCAACGCGACGAGTTCTGGCCCGGTGTCCGGCAGGGACTGACCCAGCGCGAGAGCGAGATCCTGTCCTTCGTGGTCGCGGGGCTGTCCAACCGCGGGGTCGCCAACAAGCTGGTGATCGGCGAGGAAACCGTGAAGACCCACCTGCGCTCCATCTACCGCAAGCTCGGGGTCAGCGACCGGGCGGGCGCGGTGGCCACTGCACTGCGAGAGGGCATCTACCAGTGAATGCCGAGCCAGAGAAGCCGGGACGCGACGCGACCTCAGAACCGGGCCCCATCGAGCTGACCGCCGAGGGAGAACTGGCGCTGCTGCGCGAGCTCATCCGGGCCGCATCGAGCGGTCCTGGAGTGGAGCCGCTGGCCGCCGCGGCGGCCCGGATGATCACCGCGTCGACCGCCACCGATGTCTGCTTCGTGCACGTTCTCGACGATTCCGAGCGCGCCCTGACGCTGGCCGGGGCCACGCCACCGTTCGATGCCGAGATCGGCAAGATCCGGCTGCCGCTCGGGCAGGGCATCTCGGGGTGGGTGGCCAGCCACCGGCAGCCCGTGGTGATCAGCCACGACAAGGAGTCCGATCCGCGCTACATGCCCTTCGAATCGCTGCGTGGGCGTGACTTCACCTCGATGGTGTCGGTCCCGATGGAGACCGGTCCGGGTGGGCTGGTCGGAGTGCTGAACGTGCACACCGTCGACCGCCGTGAGTTCACCCCGCGCGACGTGGAATTGCTGTTGGTGATCGGCCGGCTCATCGCCGGCGCGTTGCACCAGGCCCGGCTGCACCGACAGCTGGTGGCGCGCGAGCGCGCACACGAGAATTTCGTCGAGCAGGTGATCGAGGCGCAGGAACTCGAGCGGCGCCGGCTGGCCGGCGATATTCACGACGGCATCTCGCAGCGGTTGGTGACGCTGTCGTACCGGCTCGACGCCGCGGCCCGCGCGGTCGACCCCGAGACGGTGGCCGAACAGCTGGCGGCGGCCCGCGAACTGGTCGCGCTGACACTGCAGGAGGCCAGGGCCGCGATCAGCGGGCTGCGTCCGCCGGTACTCGACGATCTCGGCCTGTCGGGCGGGCTGGCCAGCCTGGCCCGCTCGATCCCGCGAATCCCCATCGACGTCGACCTCGCCGAGACCCGGGTGCCCGACCATATCGAGCTGGCGTTGTACCGCATCGCCCAGGAATGCCTGCAGAACGTGGTCAAACACGCCGAGGCGGACCGGGCCCGGCTCACCTTCTCGGTCGACGACGGGGTGGCCCGGCTCGAAATCGTCGACGACGGAAAAGGATTCGATACCTTCGAGCATCCGCTGGGCAGTGACGAGATGGGCGGCTACGGGTTGTTGTCGATGGCCGAGCGGGCCGAGATCGTCGGCGGCCGGCTGCACATCCGGTCGAGGCCGGGCGCGGGTACGACGGTGACCGCAGCCATCCCGCTGCCTTCGGTGATCGAGTAGCGACCGAATCAGCTCTCCTGAAGGTGCGCCCGCACCGCGGGCACGGCGCGGGCGATCAGCTCCTCGGTCGGTTGCGACGCGATCGGCTCGATGCGCAGGATGTGGCGCAGATAGGCGATGCCCAGCAGCTGGCCCATGGCCAGATCAACCCGTAGTTCCGCGTCGGCACCGCTCAGGGCGGTGGCGATCTGCGGGTAGAGCCGCTGCTCGATGAACTGACGGACCAGGGCTGCCGATTCCTCGTGGGTGGCCGCGCCGCGCAGGATCGCCAACAGGGGCGAGCGGGTGTCGGGGTGCTCCCAGAGTCCGAAGAAGGCCTCGGTCAGACGTTCGGCGAGACGGTCGGGGCCGTCGTCGAGGATGCGTCCGCTGAACTTTTCGGGGTCGAACGGCCAGCCGACGGTGGCCCGGAACAGGTCGGCCTTGCTGCCGAAGTAGTGCCGGATCAGGGCCGGATCGACCTGTGCGGCCGCCGCGATGTCGCGTAGTGAGGTCTTGTCGTAGCCGCCCTCGGCGAACATCCGTCGGGCGGTGGCCACCAGCTCGTCACGGGTTCCGGGCTGTCCCGGTCGGCGTCCACGTGGCGGCATAATTCCGAAATTCTACAGTCGTTGACTTCTTGGTCGGGCCAGGATTACGCTCGGATCATTAATTCCACAATTGAGGAGTTATCAGATGCCCGCTCCGCGATGGGTCGCCCATGCCAACAAGATCGGCCTCAACAAGCTCACCCAGTTCATCGCGCCATGGGCGCCGGGGTGGGCCGTTGTCATCCACCGGGGGCGCAAGTCCGGCCGCACCTTCCGGACGCCGCTGTGGGCGTTCCGCCGACAGCACGGCTATGTCATCGCGCTGACCTACGGCTCCCAGGCGGACTGGGTACGCAATGTGCTGGCCGCCGGCGGGTGCGAGTTGGAGGCGCGACGTCATATCTACCGGCTGACCGCGCCCGAGGTGTACCACGACGACAAAGCCACGGACATGCCCGCGTTCATCCGCTTCATGCTGCGCCGGGTGATCAAGGCCCCGGAGTTCCTCAGCCTCCGGTTCGCGGACCAGCTGTGATGTCAACTAGCCGCCGAGTTTCCCGGCAAGTTCGGGGCACTCGTATTTGAGCGCCACGTTCACGATCGTCATGAGCGCGTCCGGCGGCAGCTTGCTGCCCATCTGGGTCAGCACGTTGACGACATCCTGCTTGGTCTTGTTGAAGCTGCCGCCGGCCATGATGCAGGCCATCATCAGCTGATCACCGATGGCGTTGTCAGAACCCCGGATGCCGGCGGCGCGGACCTCGGCGAACGCTTCCGGCGGCAACCCCGCCGAACCGCGCGGCGAACCGGCGGTCGGTCTGGGGACCTGAGTGAGAGTTCGCTTGGGCGCCTTCGATGTCGCCGTGAACGGCGTGACGTCATCGGGGGCGGTGGCCGTCCCGGAGGTCGTGGTACTACAGGCCGCCATCAGTACGACAGCGACGGCGCCGAGCGCCGCACCCACCCGCTTGGCGTCCATCGGCACTCCCCTCCACTGCGTTCAACGCTAGTGGGGGTAGCCACAAAGCCGACTCAGAAATCACCGGAGTGTCGGCGCAGGGTCTCGATCGATGTGACCAGCGCACGTGACTGCTCGTCCGACATCCCGACATCGGCGAACACCTGCTCGTTCAAGGTCACCGTGGCGTCCTCGACCGTCGACCGCCCGAGTTCGGTGAGGCGCACCAGCGTGGTGCGCCCATCGGTCGGGTGCGGGACCCGTTCCACCAGCCCGTTGGCTTCCAGGCGCCGGATCGCGTGCGTGACGCTGGTGACGTGCACCTGAAGGCGATCGGAGGCCTTCGTGATCGGTAGCGCGCCGGACCGGCTGAAAGCCAGGAGACGCAGCAACTCGAACCGGGAGAAGCTCAGATCGTATGGCCGCAGCGCGGTCTCCACCCGGGCCAGCAGGATCTGGTGGGCCCGCATCACCGAGGTCACCGCGACCATCCCGCCGGCCACCTCGCCCCAACCGGCCGCCTCCCAGTTGGCGCGGGCCTGCGCGATCGGGTCACGCTTGTCTGGTGGCGAGGTCACGCCTCTTCTTACCGCATCGCCCGGCGGGTACCGCGCATTCTGCAGGCATCGGGTCCGGCCGGCCGGTCCTCAACTCGCGGCGGTCACCGCGCTCAGCACCGCCCGGGTGGACTGCCGGGATCCCACGGTGATCCGCACCCCGCCGTCGGCGTAGTGACGCAATTGCAGTCCGCTGCCGTCGAACACCTCCGGCCACGACGTCGGCCGGCCCGGCAGGAACAGGAAGTTGGCCTGCCCGTCGGTGCTGTAGACGCCGAGCGCCCGCAACCGCATCTGCAGATAACGCCGTTCCGCGGCGATCATCCGGATACGTTGACGCAGTTGATTTTCCGCAGAATAGGACGCCGCGACCGCCACCTGGGCACTGATCCCGATCCCGAACGGCAACTGCATCCGCCACAGGTCGCGGGCGAGATCCGGTGCGCAGAACCCATAGCCGATCCGAAGCCCGGCCAAACCGTAGGCCTTCGAAAAGGTGCGCACCACCACGACATTGCCGAACCGGGCGACCAGGCTCGGTCCGTCGATGCGGTGCTCGGCGGCCAGGAACTCCACATACGCCTCGTCCAACAGGACGACGGTGTCCGAGGGCAGCCGGGTCAGGAAGCGCTCGATCTCGTCGGCCGGTTCGATCGTGCCGGTCGGGTTGTGCGGCCGGCACACCGCCACCACCCTGGCCCGCCCGGCGGCCTCGGCCAGCGCGTCGAGGTCGTGCCGTCCGTGTTCGTCGAGTGGAACGGTCACCGTCCGCAGCCGTGCCATCTGCGCGAAGATCGGATAGCCGTCGAAGGTGGGAGTCGCCATCACCATGGTGTCGCCGGGGCTGGTCACCGCATGCAGCACCTGCATGATGACCCCGGTCGCGCCGGCTCCGACGATCACCTGCTCCTCGGCTATCCCGTCATGGCGGGCGATCAGCGAGCGCAACCGCTGCGGCAGGAACTCCGGATACCGGTTGGCGGCCTCATCGCACGCCCGCAATGCCGAACGCACTGCGGGCAACGGCGGAAAAGGGCATTCGTTGAGCGACAGTGCCAGCGGGTTGACCGCCTGCGGCAGCGCCCCGACAGCGTCGAGCAGTGCCGAGCGGGGAGCCACCATCACGCGTTCCCAGAGTCGCCGCGACCGCCCCAGCGCACGGCCGCGGCGCCGGCGAAGTCACCGGCGTGAGCGAAGGCGGCCATCAGCACGGTGTCGCCGGCCTTCACCCGACCGCCGGTGACGGCCCGGTCGAAGTTGACCGGAATGCCTGCGGCGAACAGGTTTCCGCAATCATCAAAAGTATCGACGTGTCTCGATTCGGGCAGCTCCAACGCGTCGCGCCAGTTCCGCAGGAACACGCGATTGGGCTGGTTGGTCACGAGCAGGTCGATATCCTTGGGCTGCACCCCGATTCGGTCGCAGACCGTATAGGACACCTCGGGCACCTGTCGGTTGCCCCGTGCCAGCACCTTGGTGATCTTGCTCTCGGTGAACCCGATGCAAGCCTCCCCCGGGCCGGCCTGCCACCATTTGCGCGGCGGGTCCATGACGACGGTCATGTCGCCCGCGTACTCCCCATAGGTGCGGCATTCGACGTCGAGGATGGGTGACCGGTCGGACAGCGTCACCAACCCGACCGCGGCCCCATCGCCGGGAACCGCCGCCTGCGCCTTGCTCCGGATGGTCTCCTGGTCGAACACCTGGCCCGCCGAGTTCTGGGCGATCGCGATCACCGCGGTCCGGCCCTCACCCGAACGCAGCAGGGTGCGCGCCACTTTGAGCGCCAGCACGAACGCGGCACAGCCGCCGTTGTGCAGGTCGATCACCCAGTTGGGCTTCATGCCCAGCCGATGGGCCATGCCGCCGCCGCCACCATAGAATGGCATGTCGGGCAGTTGGGTGTGAGTGATCAAGACGTCGGCCCCGGTGATGGCATCTGCACCGTGCCGCTCGATCAATCCGGCGGCAGCCCGCTCGACCATGTCGATCGCGGTTTCGTCGGGCCCGACGTGATGACGGAACCGCGGGGCTCGGAACATCACGTTCTCGGCCAACTCGTCGGTTTCGGCGAACCCGGCGTAGTAGTCGGCACTGACCGGGTCACCGGGCAGGTAGGTAGATACATCGATGAGGCTGACGGGTGTCTGCGCAGTCATGGCTGGACCTCACTTCATCCAGGCCGGGGTGACCGACAGGCCGTTGCGGTGCCGGTATTCGGCGATTGCCTTGAGGTTTCGCAGTTCCAGTAGGTGTCCGGGGCCGAACATGTCCCAGAAATCCCCCACCCACACCGGGCGGGCCGGGGGTGCGGTCTCCGGGTAGGGGTTCTCGTCGTAGAACGGATGATGGCAATTCGTCCACAGCACAACCGAACCCGGCTTGTCGAAGACCACCTGCGCGTCGACGATGCGCATCAGGTAGATCATCCACAGGTGCTTTCCCTGATCCCAGGCGCAGTGGTAGTCGACGGTCAGCGCGTCGCGGTGGGCCACCGTGCGGGTGTAGATCTCACTGCCTGGCCCCGACGGCCCGGCGCCGAGCCGGTCGTGGGCCAGCCACAGCCCGGGCTCCTCGGTCGGGGTGAAACCACGCAGGCTGTAGGTCCACTCCTCCAGGCAGCGGGTGTCGGACAGGTAGTCGAACAACTCGTCGGGTGGGCACTCGATGAAGTCGTTGACCGTGCAGTATTGACCGAACACCTGGTCGTGCGGGTAGACCGACCGCATCATGTCCATGATGATCGGGGTGGCCTGCTCCTTGGGCGAGGTCTCGATCCGGATGAGGCCGTCCAGCGGGGTGGGGGTACCCCGATGGACCGTGATGTCTTCAAGCGCGGGCAGTGACATGGGTCCTGTTCTCCTCTGGATTGGAAGGGTCGTCTGGATTGGAATGGGCACTGTCGGCGGCGAGAAATGCTGCGAACGGCGGGATTTCGTCGGCTGAACATTCGATGCTGAGTACCGACGGACCGTCGGTGTCCAGTGCCATACCCAACGCCCGGGGCAGTTGGCCGACGTCGGCGACGTCGTAGGCGGGCAGGCCGGGGAACATCGCGGCCAGCCCGGCACCGAGCCGGCTCGGGCCGAACCTATTGTACGAGTAGCGGTCCTCATAGAACAGCTGCTCACGGGTGACGCA
Organism: Mycolicibacterium arcueilense; assembly: GCF_058536225.1. Classification (NCBI taxonomy): domain Bacteria; kingdom Bacillati; phylum Actinomycetota; class Actinomycetes; order Mycobacteriales; family Mycobacteriaceae; genus Mycobacterium; species Mycolicibacterium arcueilense. Next base: position 171,720 of record NZ_JBZTYL010000007.1, on the reverse strand, counting down.
CATGGCGTGCGCGTGGTTGTCGAACAGCACGAAGGTGATCGGCAGCCGGTACTGCATCGCGGTGTGAATCTCCATGCCGTGCATGAAGAATGAGCCGTCACCGGCGATCACGACGGTGCGCCTTGCGGTGCCGGTGGTGGCTGCATCAGCGGCGCGGTGAAACGTCATCCCGATCCCGGCTCCGAAGCTGTAGCCCATGCCGCCCATGCCCAGCGCCACCATGAAGCGGCCGTCACGGCGGGCGGGCAAGTAGTGGATGGCCGAGGCCCCCACGTTGCCGGCGTCGACGACGATATCGGTGCCGTCGGCCAGGTCTGCGTCGAGCACGGCCATCGCGTCGCGGTACCGGATACCGGGACCGTGGTGGTCCGGTGGGCGCAGTTCGGTGCGCGGCAGGTGGTCGGGCACCCGGACCTGGGTCGGACGGCCCGCCCCGGACAACGCGCGGGCCAGCTGTGTCAACGATTCCCGCAGGTCGCCCGAGTGGACATGGGTGCACGACGGATAGGGCACCTGGGCGCCGATCGAGTAGGTCGGTACCGAACCCAGCACGCTGTCGAGACCGGCCCGCGCCGTCACCGTCATGCGGGTTCCCACCAGCAGGCACAATGCACTCTGACCTGCGGCGGCAGGTACCCCGGGGTGCCCCATCACACCGGCTACCCCCAGCGCGGAGGACGAGCCGAGTCCCGGGGTGCCGGCCACGTCTTTGGCATCGGGCACCGTGGCCACCCGGGCACGCAGTGTGGCCCGAAGTCGTTCGAGTTCGGCGCGGGCGTCGTCGCGGGCCACCTGCTCGCCGGCGATGATCGTGATCGGCCCGTCGGCCCGGCGCAACGCCTCTTCGAGCACCTGCGGATCGCCGAAGTGGATGCCCGCCCCGGCCGGGTGGACGCTCCCGTTGGCTCGCCCGTTGACGCGGCTTCCGTCCACCCCGGCCACCTCGGCCTGCTGAACGTCCTTGGGCAGCAACAGGACCGCGGGTCCGCCGGTTCGGGCGGCTGCCAGCGCCTCGGGCAGCGCCGTGAGAATGTCGCCGGGTGTCAGCACCCTGCGGCAGTACACCGAGACCGCCGAGAACAGGGCGTACGCGTCCAGGCTCCCGTTGTCGCCACTGGTGTCCTGGAAGGCCCCGCGGCCGTCGAGCGTTGTCGGTGCCTGCCCGATCAGGGCCAGCACCGGAACCCGGCTGGCCAGGGACTCACCGAGGCCGGGCACGGTGTTGAGGCAACCGCCACCGGACGTCGCCGCCACCACGCCGATCCCGGCGCCGCTGCGGCTGTAGCCGTCCGCCATTGTGGCAGCGGAGAATTCGTGTTTGGCCAGCACCGCGGTGATGTCGTCCCGAAAGTACGCCGCATCGTAGAGGTCCTCGATGTTGGCGCCGTCCACACCGAAGAGGTGCGAGATCCCATTTGCCGCCAGGGACCCGACGATGTGGTCCACCACCCTGTGCGCCTTGACCATGTGTCACCTACTTCCGTGCTCTGCCAGTGACACGACCCGTGGGCGGCGGCGGTTCACCGTGGGGGCGGATTCGTCCGAACTCCCGGCGACACCGCAGGAAATGTTCAGGACACCATCAAGATCAGCCGGAACCGAGGGGGATAGTGGAGGGCAGGGGTCGTTGGGATCGGAGGCATCGGATGGCACAGCCGGGTATCGATTGGGAAGACGCCTATCGTCAGGAAACCCCGCCGCCGTGGAGCATCGGTGCCCCACAGCCCGAGCTCGCGCGATTGATCGAGCAGGGCAAGGTTCGCGGCGAGGTGCTCGACTCCGGATGCGGCCATGCCGCACTCTCGCTGGCCCTGGCCGAACGGGGTTTCACCGTGGTCGGACTGGATGCCAGCCCGACGGCGATCGCAGCGGCAGTCGCCGCCGCAGCCGAACGTGGCCTGACCACAGCCAGTTTCGCGCAGGCCGACATGACCACCTTCACCGGTTATGACGGCAGGTTCGACACCGTGATCGACAGTGGCCTTCTGCACGCGCTACCGATCGACGGGCGCCGCCCCTACATCCAGGCCATCCACCGGGCCTCGGCACCGGACGCGAAGCTGTACATCCTGGCCTTCGCGACAAGGCCCTTCGGCGGTGACGCTCCCGGACCCAACGGCTTCACCGCCGACGAACTGCGCGACACCGTCGCCACCTGTTGGACCGTCGACGAGGTGCGCCCGGCCAAGCTGTACGGCAACGACAACCCAGCCGGCGGACCGGCGTCAGCGCCCGGGGTGGAGCGTGACGGCGCCGGTCACATCGTGATGTCCGGCTTTCTGCTGAGCGCGCACAAAGAACCCGAGCTGCCCCGAGCGCCGTAGCCGAACGGACGCTCGGCGCTCAGAGCTGCTTTTCGAGCAGTACCTTGCCCTCGGGCGACGTAACCAGTTGCACCGCAGCGATATCCGACATCGGCATCTGAGTGTTGCCGCTGGGCAGCGCAGTGGCGCCGGACAACCCGATCCACGTCGCGACCTCGTTGCGGCTGCCGTCCCGGCCGATCACCATCATGCCGAGGTTCTGCGGGGGCGCGTCCTGCTTACCCCAGCTGCCATAACTGCAGGCCATGTCGATGCGAGTGCCCCAGGAGTAACTGGTCATCGCGATGCTGGCGTTGATGGGCGTATCGGAGACCTTGCTCATCGCCAGCATCTGGGCGCTCTGCTGCTCGGAGCCGCTGTGCAGGCCGAACACCTCGGGCCGGATGCCGACCACCACACCGAGCGCCAGCAGTGCAGCGGCCACGCCCACGGCTGCCGTGGTCACCCAGCGGGACCGACGCCGGCCCCAGCTGACCTTGGCCAGGACGGACTGCAGCACCTCGGGCCGCAGCGGCGGATCGGGCTCTTCGGATTCGAGGGCGAGCACGTCGTCGAGATCGAGCATGGCCAGTAGCGCGGGCATGCCGGTCAACTCGGCCACCGCGGAACGGCACTGCGCACAGCCGTCCAGATGAGCCTCGTACTCGCGTCGCTCGCTGCTTTCCAACGAACCCAGCACGTAGGCCGCATCCCAGGTCCGGTACTTGTCGAACTCGACCGGATCAGGGATGTGGGGCACACCGAACTGTGTCATCGTGTCACCCCCATCTCCTGCAAGTTCAGTCTCAGCGCGCGTACCGCATAGTGCAGCCGCGATTTCACGGTGCCCTCGGGTATCTGCAGATCGTCCGCGATCTGCCCGGTGGTCCAGCCCTGGTAGTACGCCCGGCGGACCACTGCCCGGTGTTCGTCGGAAAGTTGGCTCAATGCCGTGGTCAGGAGGATTCGGTCCAACGCGTTGTCCACTTTGTCAGGGGTGGCGGCAGCCTTCGAATGCTCTGCCACCTGTTCGGGGTCGGACACCCCGGTTTCGTTCCGAAAGCGGGCGCTCCGGCGTTCATCAATGATCATGTTTCGCGCCACCGTAAACAACCACGCCCGTGCCGAACGGTCGGTGTCGGCGGTGACATCTGGGTGACGCCACGCACGCAGCAACGTTTCCTGCACCACGTCCTCGGCCCGGGCCCGATCACCCGTGAGCCGCAGGGCGTAGCGCCATAGCGCAGCAGCATGCTCGTCGTAGAGCACCCGCATCATGGCGGCCTCCGGATCATCCACTTCCCTACCTCCGTCTGTGACACGACGTTGGTGGCGATCCGGTTCAATTAGAACCTTTGCGCGCCGGCTGACACCAGCGATGGCGCGCGTTTCGAGTATTGATTGCTGGCGTTAATTACCGGGTGAGGATTCGGGGCCCGTCTTCGGTGACGGCGACGGTGTGCTCCCAGTGCGCCGCGCGGGTCCCGTCTGCGGTGACGACGGTCCACTCGTCATCGAGAATCACGGTCTCGGTGGTGCCCAGGGTCAGCATGGGCTCGATGGCCAGTACCGAACCGGGCTCCAGGTAGGGACCGCGCCCGGGTGAACCCTCGTTGGGCAGGAATGGGTCCATGTGCATCTGGCGGCCGATGCCGTGACCACCGTAGCCGTCGACGATCCCGTACTTGCGGTCGTGACGGGCCTCGGCGGCGTGGGTCTCGACCTCGATCGCGTGCGAGACGTCGGTGAGCCGGTTTCCGGGCAGCATCGCGGCGATCCCGGCCTCCATGGCGGATTTCGTTGCTGCAGAAAGAGCTTCGTCGGCGGCGATGAGTGCGCCGACGCCGAAGGTGACGGCCGAGTCACCGTGCCATCCGTCGACGATCGCGCCGCAGTCGATGGACACCAGATCACCGGCAGCCAACTTCTCGCCCGCTGACGGAATGCCGTGCACCACACGGTCATTGACCGAGGCACAGATGCTGGCCGGAAATCCGTGGTAGCCGAGGAACGACGGGGTGCCGCCACCGTCACGGATGACGGACTCGGCGATCTGGTCCAGCTCGAGTGTGGATACGCCGGGGGCGGCGGCCGCCCGGACGGCCCGCAGTGCCGAGGCGACGAGCGCCCCGGCCACGGCCATCGCGTCCAACTCTCCGGCGCTGCGCTGCGCAACGACCTTGCGCTTGCGCAACCCCGGCAATCTGATCACTTACCCAGTGCGTGCAACGCGCGGGCGAAAACCTCGTCGAGGGCGCCCACCGCATCCACGGTCTTCAGGTCGTCGCGGTAGTACTCCAGCAGCGGCTCGGTCTCGTCGCGGTAGACCTTCATGCGGTTACGGATGACCTCGTCTGTGTCGTCGGCGCGGCCACGGCCCTTGAGCCGGGTCAGCAGCTCGTCCTCGGACACCTGGAACTCCACCACTGCATCGAGCTTGTGGTTGCGTGCGGCGAGCATGTCCTTGAGCGCGCCCGCCTGCTCGACCGAGCGGGGGTAGCCGTCCAGGATGAAACCGTCGGCGGCGTCGGCCTGATCGATGCGATCCTCCACGAGGCGGTTCGTCAGCTCGGCCGGCACCAGATCGCCGGCGTCCAGGTAGCGCTTGGCCTCGAGCCCGAGCGGAGTGCCGTCGCCGATGTTCTTGCGGAACAGGTCCCCGGTGGAGATTTGCGGGATGCCGAGCTTCTCGGACAGCTTCTCCGCCTGCGTGCCTTTGCCCGCACCGGGCGGTCCGAGTAGAACGACTCTCACTTCAGGAACCCTTCGTAGTTACGTTGCATGAGCTGGCTCTCGATCTGTTTCACGGTATCCAGACCCACACCGATCATGATGAGGACCGCGGTACCGCCGAACGGCAGATTCTGTACCGAGCCGGTGTTGCCGATCTGTAGGAACACGTTGGGCAGGACGGCGATCACACCGAGGTAGATCGAGCCGGGCAGCGTGATCCGGCTGAGCACGTACCGCAGGTAATCCGCGGTGGGCTTGCCGGGCCTGATGCCCGGGATGAATCCGCCGAACTTCTTCATCTCGTCGGCGCGCTCGTCCGGGTTGAACGTGATCGACACGTAGAAGTACGTGAAGAAGATGATCAGACCGAAGTAGATCGCGATGTAGACGGGATCGGCGGGATTCGTCAGATAGTCGGCGACGAACTTGTCCCACCATCCGGTGCCCGGATTGGAGCTGCCGCTCTGGATCAGCTGGGTGATCAGATGCGGGATGTAGATCAGCGATGACGCGAAGATCACCGGGATGACGCCGGCCTGGTTCACCTTGAGCGGCAGGTAGGTGGACGTGCCGCCGTACATCTTGCGGCCCACCATGCGCTTGGCGTACTGCACCGGGATACGGCGCTGGCCCTGCTCGACGAACACCACGCCGACGATGATCAGCAGCGTCGCGGCAACGACGGCGGTGAATACCAGGCCGCCGCGGCTCTCCAGGATGGTCTGGCCCTCGGACGGGATCCGGGCGGCGATACCGGCGAAGATCAGCAGCGACATGCCGTTGCCGATGCCCCGCTCGGTGACGAGCTCGCCCATCCACATCACCAGCGCTGCGCCTGCGGTCATCACCAGCACGATGACGATCAGTCCGAAGACCGAGGTGTCCTGGATGATGTCGAGGCTGCAGCCCTGCAGCAGTCCGCCGTTGGCGGCCAGCGCCACGATGCTGGTGGCCTGCAGGACGGCCAGCGCGATCGAGAGATAACGCGTGTACTGCGTCATCTTGGCCTGACCGGCCTGGCCTTCCTTCTGCAGCTGCTCGAAACGCGGGATCACCACGACCAACAGCTGCACGATGATGCTGGCGGTGATGTAGGGCATGACGCCCACCGCGAACACCGTCAGCTGCAGCAGCGCGCCGCCGGAGAACAGGTTGATCAACGAGTAGATCTGGGCGGAGTCGCCGCCGCTGACCTGCTCGATGCACTTCTGGACGTTCGGGTAGTTAACCCCCGGAGACGGGATCGACGCGCCGGCCCGGTAGAGAATCACCAGACCCAACGTGAACAGGATCTTGCGTCTGAGGTCGGCCGTCCGCAGCGATGAGATGAAAGCCGAAAGCACTCTTCCTCCTGCGCAGCCGACCTCTCAGCGCGGCGTGCCAAACGGGGCTGGTGGAGCCAGCGTCAATGGTCAAGTCGTTTACGACCGCCCGGCAGGCGCGCAGCCTGCGAACTCAGTCGTCAAATCAGTCTACGAGAGTAACAGTTGCCCCCGAGTACCCCCGTCATGCACCCGCGCCCGCCCGCCTCGATCCGGCCGGGATCTGGCCGAGCTGCGGAGCAGAGCTTCTCTTCAGAATCGGAGCGTACAGTCGGCGACAGCTCATTACACCACCTAACTAACACGTTGATTTCGACTGAACAAAGGGGAATTCATGGCCCGGACTGCCGACGACTCGTGGGATCTGGCCTCCAGCGTGGGTGCCACGGCGACGATGGTCGCGGCAGCGCGCGCAATGGCCACCAATGCCGATGATCCGGTGATCGACGACCCCTTCGCCGCTCCCCTGGTCCGCGCTGTCGGGATGGACTTCTTCACCAAGCTCGCCGACGAGAACTTCACCACCGAGGGCCTCGACGAGGAGGCCGCAACAGGGCTGATCCGATTCGCCAACGGCATGGCCGCCCGCACCCGCTTCTTCGACGACTTCTTCCTGAGCGCGTGCCGCGCCGGCATCCGGCAGGCGGTCATCCTCGCCACCGGACTGGACTCACGGGCATACCGGCTGCCGTGGCCTGCCGGCACCGTCGTCTACGAGGTCGACCAGCCCGAGGTGATCGAGTTCAAGAGCACCACCCTGGCGGACCTCGGCGCGGTACCGACCACCGACCGCCGCACCGTGGCCATCGACCTGCGCTTCGACTGGCCCTCGGCGTTGGCCGAGGCCGGATTCGACCCGTCGGTGCCGACGGCATGGATCGCCGAGGGGTTGCTGGGCTACCTGCCGGGGGACGCCCAGGACCGTTTGCTCGACCAGGTCACCGCGCTGAGTGCGCCCGGCAGCCGATTCGGTGTCGAGGGCGTGCCAGCCACCGAGTCCAACGACGAAGAGACGATCCGGGCCAAGATGCAGGAGTTCACCGACCGCTGGCGGGCGCACGGCCTGGACATGGACCTCAACGAGCTGATCTTCCTCGGCGACCGTGCCGACGTGACGACGTATCTGGAAGGACATGCCTGGAAGACCACGGGCATCTCGTCCAACGATCTGCTGGTCCGGACGGGTCTGCCTCCTGTCGAGGATGAGGCCCACGCGGCATCGGTCCTCTACATCAGCGCCGAGAAGTGAGGCGGGCGAGCGATGGCACGGTCTGACACCGACAGCTGGGATCTGGCCTCCAGCGTGGGCGCGACGGCGACGATGGTCGCCGCGGCACGCGCGATGGCGACTGCCGAGCCCGATCCGCTGATCAACGATCCCTACGCGGCGGACCTGGTCCGCGCCGTCGGGGTGGAGTTCTTCACCAAACTCGTCGACGGCGAGATCGGCCTCGACGGTGAGCTGGCCTCCGGCGCGGCGCTGATGACGGGGATCATGGCGGTGCGGACCAAGTTCTTCGACGACTTCTTCATCGCCGCCGTAGGCGGCAATTCCACCGGAGCCGCCGGCGACGCCGGCATCCGGCAGGCGGTCATCCTCGCCTCCGGTCTGGACTCGCGCGCCTACCGGTTGCCCTGGCCGGACGGCACCGTGGTCTACGAGATCGACCAGCCCGAGGTGATCGGGGCCAAGACGGCCGCCATGACGCAGATCGGGGCAGCCCCGACGGCCGAACGCCGCACCGTGGCCGTCGACCTGCGCGACGACTGGCCTGCGGCATTACAGGCGGCAGGCTTCGATCCGAGCGCGCCGAGCGCGTGGAGCGCCGAGGGACTGCTGGCCTACCTGCCGCCCGAGGCCCAGGACCGGTTGTTCGACAACATCACCGCGCTCAGCGCCCAGGGCAGCCGGCTGGCGACCGAGTACCACCTGCCGGGCATGGCGGTGGACCTGCGCGAGCGCGGACAGGTGCTGAGCGAGCAGTGGCGTCGACACGGGCTCGAACTCGACCTGGCCAACCTCTGGTACGACGGCGAGCGCAATTCGGTCGTCGACTACCTGACCGACGGCGGCTGGTCGGTGACCGCTCGGCGACGGCCCGAGCTGTTCGCCGAATACGGCCGCGAGTTCCCCGCCGGAGAAGCCGCTGCGCCACAACGCAATTCGCAGGCCGTCATCGCGATACGAGACTAGGAGCACCATGACCCGCACCGAAGGAGACACCTGGGATCTGGCCACCAGCGTCGGGGCCACCGCGACCGGTGTCGCAGCCTCCCGCGCCCTGGCCACCAAACAGCCCGACCCACTCATCAACGACCCGTTCGCCGACGCACTGGTGCGTGCGGTGGGACTGGAGCACAGCATCCGGCTCGCCGACGGCGAGGTGTGCGTCGAGGGCGATCTGATGCTGGACCGGCAGCGGATGTGTGAGCAGATCGCCGTCCGTACCCGATTTTTCGACGACTTCTTCACCGATGCTGCGGCGGCCGGTATCCGGCAGGCGGTGATCCTGGCGTCCGGTCTGGACACCCGCGCCTACCGGCTGGCCTGGCCGGCCGGCAGCGTCGTGTGCGAGGTGGATCAGCCGGCGGTGCTGGAGTTCAAGACCCGCACCCTGGCCGAGCTCGAGGCCGAGCCGGCCGCCGAACTGCACACCGTGCCCGTCGACCTTCGCGATGACTGGCCGAAAGCCCTGCGTGACAATGGCTTCGATCCGTCGGCCCCGACCGCTTGGATCGCCGAGGGCCTGCTGATCTATCTGCCGCCGGAAGCCCAGGACCGGTTGTTCGACAACATCACCGCGCTCAGCGCCCCGGGCAGCCGACTGGCCACCGAGCACATGGATGCCGCCTCGCTCAACGACAAGTGGACCGAGCGGGTCAGCCAGTGGTCCAAGAAGGTCGGCTCCGATGTGGATCTGAAGGACCTGTTCTACTCCGGCGAGCGAACAGCCGCCCGCGACTACCTCAACGCGCACGGGTGGGACGCGACAGTGCAGCCCACCCGGGCCGCCTACGCGTCGCACGGCTTCCCCTACCCCGAGGAGCTTGCCGACCTCGCCGGTGATTCTGGTTATCTGTCAGCAACGCTCAAGACATCTAAGTAGACGGCCGGGAGGCGCACGATGGCACGAACCGATGACGACAGTTGGGATCTGGCCTCCAGCGTCGGCACCACTGCCACGCTGGTGGCGACGGGGCGGGCGATCGCGAGCCAGGATTCCCACGGCCTGATCGACGACCCGTTCGCGGCGCCGTTGGTGCGCGCGGTGGGCATCGAGGTGTTCACCAAGATGGTCGACGGTGAGCTGAGTATGGATACCCTCGCCCAGCTCGCACCGGATGCGGCCGAGCGTGCCCGCTCCAATATCGACGAGATGGCTGTGCGGACCCGGTTCTTCGACGACTTCTTCATCACGTCGGGCAAGGCCGGTATCCGGCAGGCGGTGATCCTGGCCTCCGGTCTGGACTCGCGCGCATACCGCCTGCCCTGGCCGGCGGGCACCGTGGTCTACGAGATCGACCAGCCCGAGGTGATCGAGTTCAAGACGCGCACCCTCGCCGACCTTGGCGCGGAGCCGAAGGCGGAACGACGCACCGTACCGATCGACCTGCGGAACGACTGGCCGGCCGCCCTGCGGGCGGCGGGATTCGACCCGGCAAAACCGACCGCGTGGTGCGCCGAGGGTCTGCTGATCTACCTGCCGCCCGAGGCGCAGGACCGGTTGTTCGACAACATCGCCGCGCTCAGTGCGCCCGGCAGCGCGGTGGCCACCGAATTCGTGCCCGCGCTCAAGGATTTCGACCCGGAAAAGGCACGCGCCGCCACCGCGACGTTCAGCCAGCTCGGTCTGAACCTGGACATGCCGTCGCTGATCTACCACGGCGAGAGGCATTCGGCCGCCGACTATCTGAACGCCAAGGGTTGGGAGATGTCCGGCACGCCCCGCTCGGAACTGTTCGTCCGCCACGGCCTGCCGGTGCCCGACCGCGACGACAATGACCCGATGGGTGAAATCGTCTACATCAGCGGCACTCTGGACTGAGTTCTGCCGGCGCCACCCGATCACGGCACCCGGGCAAAGCGCAACGTCTCGCCCCTGGCTCCGCCCATCCACAGGTCCTGACACGCCGCGGCCATGTCGTCGAGCCCTTCGATGATCTCGCCGAACACGTTGCCGGGCACCCAGCCCTGGTCTCCGTTGATCAGCAGGTTGTTGCGGCCGTAGAACAGCGCCAGGTCGACGATCGCTCCGGTGGTTCCGGTGCCGGCGCTGTTCTCGTATCCGTACGCGGGGTTGCCCAGATCGTCTGAGTCGAACGAGAACCAGCACAGATCGCCCGGGATCGGGGTGACCGTGGTGTTCTCCTTGCCGGGGTCGGTGCCGAACGCCGGCAGCAGCGTGTAGATCTCGTTGCGGGCGTACTTGCCGTGAAATACCTGTGCCGCCAGCGGCAGGGCGTCCCACACCGCGGCGCAGGTGCGCGGCGCCGCTTCGTCGAGAAGCCGGGCCACGCAACTGACTCCGCGTTTGTCCAACGACACCGTGATCAACCGGCTCATGCAACCTCCTCGGTGAGCAACGCGGGCACCCGGCGATGCCAGTCCGTGGCGCCCTGGTACGCCTCCCCCACCCGGAGCACCAGGGCATCCGAGTGTCGGGGTCCGACGATCTGCAGTCCGACGGGCAGGCCACCCGCGCTGAACCCGCACGGCACCGAAAGTGCGGGCTGCTGAGTCAGATTGAACGGGTAGGTGTAGGGCGTCCAACTCGTCCAGTCCGGTGAGGGCGAACCGTCGGGCACGTCCTGGCCGACGGCGAAGGCGGTCAACGGCAGCGTCGGGGTGACCAGGACGTCATAGGTCTGGTGGAACCTGCCCATCAGTTCCCCGAGCTTCATCCGGACGGCGGTCGCGTCCAGATAGTCCGACGCGGTGAAGGCCGCCCCGGTCTCGGCCGTGCGCCGTAGACCGGCATCGACATGTCCGGCGTCCGGACCAGTCAACTTGCCTTCCAACACCTTTGCCTCACCGGCGAACCACAGCACATGGAAGGCGTGCACCGGGTCGGCGAAGCCCGGATCGACCTCCTCGACGTGCGCGCCTGCCGCCACAAGCACCTCGACCGCCGCCCGCACCGCGATGTCCACCTCAGGGTCATTGACCCCGAAGCCGAGGTTCGGCGAGTAGGCGACCCGCAGCCCGGCGATGCCGCCGTTCAGCGCGGCGCGGAAAGATGCACGCGGAGAAGGCATTGCCGACCAGTCCCGCACGTCGAATCCGGTGACCACATCCAGCAACGCGGCGACGTCGGCGACCGTGCGCGCCATCGGCCCGGCGTGCGACAGCGTGCCGAACGGGCTCGGTGGATACAACGGGATGAGTCCGTAGGTCGGTTTGAGCGCGACGGTGCCGGTGAACGCGCCAGGGATGCGCACCGAACCACCGCCGTCGGTGCCCACCGACCACGCGCCCATACCGAGCGCCACGGCCGCGGCACTGCCCCCGCTCGACCCGCCTGCGGTCATCCCGGGATCCCACGGGTTGCCGGTCACCCCATAGCGCGGCGAGTCGGTCACGCCCTTCCACGAGTACTCCGGGGTGGTGGTCTTGCCGAGCAGCACCGCACCGGATTCGCGCAGCCGCGCCACGCTGGGTGCGTCCTCGTTCCACGGGCCCGCCTCGTCGATGAGCCAGCTGCCACGCAGGGTCGGCCAGCCCCTGGTCCACAGCGCGTCCTTGATCGACGTCGGGATCCCGTCGCCGGGGCCCAGCGGACACCCGTCATGCCAACGCTTTTCGGACTCCCGCGCGGCGGCCATCGCGCCCTCGGGGTCGACGAGCACGAACGCGTTGACCGCGTCGTTGTGGCGGTCGATGGCCGACAGCGCCGCGCGGGTCGCCTCCACTGGCGAGAGCGCCTTGGTGCGGTAGGCCTCGATCAGCTCGACGGCCTGCGGGATGGTCACGTCCGCTCCCCCGGTACGTAACCGAGCGCCTTGTCGACGACGTTGACCAACGGCTGCCCGGCCAGCCAGCGCCGCGCATTGTCGGCGAACTGATCGGCGAGAGTCTCGCGGAACCCCACGACGTCACCGGACATGTGCGCGGTGATGACGGTGCCGGGCGCGTCCCACAGCGGGTGTTCGGCGGGCAACGGCTCGGTGCTGAACACGTCCAGGGTGGCCCCGCCGATGCGGTGTTCGGTCAGCGCGGCAAGCAGCGCATCTTCGTCGACGATCGGTCCCCGCGCGATATTCACCAGGTGCGCATCGGGTTTCATCTCCTTCAACACGGCCGCGTTCACCAGGCCCCGCGTCGCTGCGGTGAGCGGAGCCGCCAGCACGAGGTGATCGCACCAGCCGACAGCCGAGGTCAGATCGTCGGTGGCGACCACCGCACCGAAATCCGGGTCCGCGGCGACGGCCACGCGCCCGGCACCACGCACGGACAGACCCGCCGCGCGCAGCAGACGCGCGATCTCCCGGCCGATGCCACCCGTCCCGACCACGAGAGCCTTGGCGCCCGCGATGCTGCGGGTCTCGCGGTAGCGCCACTCATGCCGGCGTTGGAAATCCAGGCTTGCCTGGCTGCCCTTCGCATACGCCAGCACCGCGCCGAGCACGTATTCAGCTATGGGACGGTCGAATACGCCGCGGGCATTGGTGATCACCACGTCCGATTCCCGTAACCGGTCGAACAGCAACGTGTCGACCCCGGCCGCGGGGACGTGAATCCACTCGAGCGCATCCGCACGTGCCCAGACGTCACGCAACGCGGTGGAGAAGTAGTCCCACAGCAGCAAGGCCCGCGCCCCCTCGACCGCCTGCCCCAACCCGGCGGCGTCGCTGTAGCGGAACTCCGCGTCCACGTCGTCCAGACCGGGCACGCGGTCGGTCTCACGCTCGCACAACACCGCGATCAGGGGGCGGGTTGCGTTGGGTGGCACCATTCCGAGGCTAGGAACACGTTCGTATTATTGTCAACAATCTGTTGCCGGTTTGCCCTCTCGGCCTCACACTGTGGACATGACGCTCGAGGAAGTCGTTCCTCCCCCACCGTTGCAGCAGGTGGGGATAGGCGTCGTGACGCCCTACGACTTCGCCCTCGATCGCGAACTGTGGCGTTGGGTACCCGACGACGTCAGCCTCTACGTCACCCGACTGCGGTACGCCCCGATGCAGGTGACGGTCGACATGGCGGTGCACGTCTCCGAACCCGAGCAGGTCGAGGCCGGCGCCGCGAACGTGCTTTCCGTGTCGCCGTTGGTCACGGCATACGCGTGTACCGCGGGAAGCTTCGTCAAGGGAATGGCAGGCGAGGCCGCACTGGTCGCGGCGATGCGGGCGGCAGGAGCCCCGGCCGCGGTGACCACCAGCGGCTCCATGCTCGCCGCGCTCCGGCACCTCGGGGTGAAGACGGTCGCCACGGTGACTCCCTACACCGCCGACCTGACGAGCGGGCTGACCAGTTACCTCATGGAAGCCGGCATCGAGGTCGCCGCCACCGCAGGCCTGGGGATGACATCGCAGATCTGGGCGGTGCCGTATGCCACCACGGCCGAGTTGGTATGCGCCACAGATTGTTCCGATGCCGAGGCCGTCGTCATCAGTTGCACGAATCTGCCGACCTACGATCTGATCGCCCCGCTGGAGCGTCAACTCGGCAAGCCGGTGGTCACCGCCAACCAGGTGACCATGTGGGCGGCACTGGCAGTCGCCGGCCGCAAGGCCGTCGGAGGCGGTCAGCGACTGCTGGAGACCTGAACGCACGGTAGCGACAGGGCCACCATTGAAAGGACGATGCATGACCACGGTGGGGATCCTCTATCCCGGCCACAGCGCCGAAGACGACTTCGGCGCGCTGGAGGCACGCCTGCAGGCGACGGTCAGACTGCCCGTCGCGATCACCTCGGTGGGTGAGGACGCTCATCGTGTCGATGCCCTCCTCGACCTCGGCCGGACCGAACGCCTCGCCGACGGTGTCGTGCGCCTGGGGGCGGCGCATCCGGATTCGATGATGTGGGCGTGTACGTCGGGCAGTTTCGTCTTCGGGCGCGACGGTGCCCGACGCCAGGCCGACGACGTGGCCGCCGCGTCCGGCGTCCCGGCGTCGTCGACATCGATCGCCTTCGTAGATGCATTGCAGCACTTGGGCATCCACCGGGTTGCCGTGGCCGCCTCTTACCCGGGCGACGTGGCGGCACACTTCGTCGCGTTCCTGTCGGCCGGCGGCATCGACGTGGTGTCGATCGGCAGCCACGGCATCGTCACCGCAGCCGAGGTAGGCCGGCTGGCACAGGCGCAGGTCCTCGCGATGGTCACCGCAGCCGACCACCCCGACGCCGAAGCCGTGCTGGTACCCGACACCGCCATGCACACAATGGGTTTCATCGATCAACTGGAATACGCCGTCGGAAAACCGGTGCTCACCGCCAACCAGGTGACGGTCTGGAAGGGCCTGCACCTGCTCGGCCCCGTGCCGCCTCTGCCCGGGCTCGGCCACCTGTTCGGAGGCCGGCCGTGACCGACTTCATCACTCCCGTCGAGCAGGAGTCGACGCCGAGCATCGTCGCCGAGAAGCTCCGGCAGGCCATCGCGTACGGCGTGCTCGTCCCCGGCACGCAACTCGGCGAGGCCGAGTTGGCGCGCAGGTTCGGCGTCAGCCGCGGACCACTGCGGGAGGGAATGCAGCGCCTCACCCAGGAAGGTCTGCTGATCGCGATCCGCAACCGGGGAGTGTTCGTCAACACCATGGACTCCGGCGAGATTCGCGACATGTACCTGGCCCGCGAGGCGATCGAGCGGACCGCGAGCCGCCAGATCCTGCAGGGTGACTATGCAGGTGCCGGGGACGCGTTACTCGCCGTGGTCGACGAGATGGCAGCAGCCAGGGATCTCGATGAGGTCAGCGAAGCCGATATGCGTTTCCACGAGGTGCTCGTGGAACTCGCAGGCAGCCCGCGGCTCTCGCGCCTCCACCAGACCTTCCTCGTCGAGACCAGGATGTGTGTGCACGCGCTGGCCGACACCTATGACACCGCCACCGACCGGGTGAACGAGCATCGGGCGTTGGCGGGCGCCATCCGATCCGGCGACGTCGCACTCACCGACAAGTTGATGCTGGCCCACATGGAGGATGCAGTCGACCGGCTGATCGCGCGACTACCGGCCGGCTGACGCTGACGACGTGCCTGTGTCGGCGTCGGCGTCGGTCTCGTAATCCAGCTGGGGCGGCGCTTCCGGCGTCCCGGGTATTTCGGTGCCACTGATCGGACATCGCGCGGTCTCCGGCACCTTGATCAGCGCGATCATCCCGATCACGCAGGCGATCATCATGTAATAGGCCGGCACCAGTTGGTCGCCGGTCTTTGACACCACCCAATCGTTGACCGCCGGAGCCGTACCGCCGAACAGCGATGTCGACACGTTGTAGGCGATGGCAAAGCCGGCGTAACGCACCTGGGTGGGGAACATCGCCGGGAACGTCGCGGAGATGGTCGACAACTGGGGTACATACAGCAGGCCCAGCACCGCGAACGCGATGATCGCACCCACCATGTTGGTCGACATCAGCAGGAACATCGGGATGCCGGCGATGAATAGACCGATCAGCGAGAACCACCACATCGGTTTGCGGCCCACGCGGTCGGAGATATGGCCGGCGAACGGCAGGAACACCATCATCGACAGCATGCCGATGATGGGTACTACCAAGGAGTGGCCGCTCGACAAACCGATCGTCTGCTCCAGGTATGTCGGCATGTAGGTGAGCAGCGTGTAGTTGACCACGTTGAGTGCGACGACCAACCCGCCCAATCGCAGGATCGGGCCCCAGTACTCGACCACCAGATCCTTGAGCTCAGACGCAGGTCCGCCTTCCCGCTCCCCTGTCGCCTCGAGTTCGCGGAAGATCGGGGTGTCCTCCAGCTTCGAACGTAGGTAGACACCGACCAGGCCGAGCGGGGCGGCCACGAGGAACGGCAGCCGCCAACCCCATTGCCCCATCTGCTCATCCGAGAGCACTGCCGAGAAGCCGAGCATCAACAGCGCACCCATCGAAAAGCCCGCGAGGGTGCCGAATTCCAGGAAACTGCCGAGGAAGCCACGCCGACGCGACGGCGCGTACTCGGCCATGAACGTCGCGGCACCGCCGTACTCTCCGCCGGTGGAGAAGCCCTGGATCATCCGGAGCCCGACCATGAGCACCGGTGCCCACATCCCGATCGCGGCATAGGACGGAATCAGGCCGGCGCAGAACGTCGCGCCTGCCATCAACACGATGGTGATCGCGAGGACGTGTTTACGCCCGAGTCGGTCGCCGAGTGGCCCCCAGACGAATCCGCCGAGCGGGCGGACCAAAAACGACACCGCGAACGTCGCGAGGGCCAGCAGGGTCGCCTGCTGGGCGTCTCCGGGGAAGATGGCGGCGGAAATGTAGCCCACGCCATAGGCGTAGATACCGTAGTCGAACCATTCGGTGGCGTTACCGATAGCCGAGGCGGCGATGGCCCTCTTCAATACCCCGGGGTCCGGCGAATCCTCGGAGGGTTCGCGATAGTCGATCTCCGGTTTGTCTCCGAAGCCCCTCATCGGGCTGTTATGCGCGGGCACGAGTCCTCCATGTGTCTGACGACACCGTTCCCCGCCGCGCACTCTCTGTTACGGCTGCTCTGACTGGGTTGAACACCGCAGGGCCAGGCCGTCATTTCGTCGACAATTCAATAGTTGCCAAGATCTGACGTTACAGCCCCGCGCCCGACAAAGCGCCGCCCGCTACCGCGTCGTAACTATCGCAAGCGTCAAAACCGGGGTTCTCCCAGCCAGAGCGCATGGGATCCGGTCACCGCGCGCCCGGCGTTCTCGAGGACTCCGACCACCGATTGCCCCAGCAGGTTGCCGACAGCCTGCGGCACCGACGCCGCTGTGGGTTGCGACGAGGGCTTGGGCCGCAACATGTCCAACCAGGACGAACCGGGATAGCTCAGCACCCGCACCTTGGTGTCCGGATCCAGCCCGGCCAGGACCTTGGCGCGGGTGACCGCGGTACGCAGGCCCCCGAGTTCGTCGACGAGGCCGTGGCCCTTGGCGTCGGCGCCCGTCCAGATCCGTCCGCGCGCCACCTTGTCCACCTGCTCGACCGAGAGCTTGCGCCCCTCGGCCACGCGGGTGATGAAATCGGTGTAGAGCAGGTCGGTCTCGGCTTCGATGTGGGCGTGCTGTTCATCGGTGAATGGTGTGTTGGACGACCAGGCATCGGCATTGGGGTTGGTACGCAAGGAGTCCGATCCGACTCCCAACTTGTCCTTGAGCTCGCGGGAGACCAGCTTGCCGGTGATCACACCGATCGACCCGGTGATGGTGCCCGCATTCGCCACGATCTCGTCTGCCGCCATCGACACGTAGTAGCCGCCCGATGCGGCCACCGCACCCATGGAGGCGACGATGGGCTTACCGCGCTCGCGAATCCGGACCACCTCGCGCCAAATGGTTTCCGACCCGGACACCGAGCCGCCGGGGCTGTCGACGCGCAGCACGATCGCCGACACCTCGTCGTCGGCAGCTGCCTCACGCAGAGCCGCGGCGATGGTGTCGCCGCCGGCACTGGAATTACCTATCGGCAGCACCTGTGGCCCGCCGCGGCCGCTCACGATCGGGCCGTGCAACGTCACCAACGCGACCGTGGGCTTGGACTTACGGCCAGGTATCTGTGGTGCCGGAACCTTCGGGGTGGTCCGCGCATAGCGCGAAAGATACAGCCGCGGTAGGGCATCGGGGTGACCGTCGGCATCGGCACCCGCCTCGGCCGGTCCGCCGGACAGTTCCCCGATGCGTGAGTAGGCCTCGTCGCGGAACCCGATCCGGTCGATCAGGCCGGCGGTGACGGCGTCATCCCGCAGCACCGGCGCCTTGTCGGCCAGTACATTGACCGCCTCCGACGTCAGGCCCCGTGATTCGGCGATGGCCTGCCACACCTGCGACTGCAGGCTCTCGATCATCCGGCCGTCGGCCTCACGTTGCGCGTCGGTGTAGCCGGCCTGCGTGAAAACGTTTGCCGCGGACTTGTATTCGCCACGCGCGACGAACTGCGCCTCAACCCCCACCTTGTCGAGTGCGTCGCGCAGGAACATCGCATTGGTGGCGAAACCGACCAGCCCGACCGAGCCCGACGGCTGCATCCACACTTCACGGAAGGCGGACGCCAGGTAGTAGGACAGCGTTCCTGGGTAGGTCTCGGCCCAGGCCACCGTGGGCTTGACGGCGCTGAACGCCGCGATGGCATCCCGCAGTTCCTGTACCGGGCCGGGCGCGGCGGCGGGCAACTGCACCCGCGCAATCAACCCGGCCACCCGGTCATCCTCGGCGGCACGGTGGATCGCGGCGACGGCCTGCCGCAACACCAGCGGGCGGCCCCCGCCCGCGATCACGGCCAACGGGTCGAAACCGGCGGTCTCCGGCGGCGTCGACATCAGATCCAGCTCCAGCACACACCCGCTGGGCACTCCGTTGTGCCGGGCGGTGTCCACGCGCCGGGCCAACGCCCTGAGGTCGTCCTGGCCGGGCAGTCCTGGGAGAAAAGCGAACATGGACCGAGCCTACCGATCGGCGGATTCCGCGCGCGGCGACGAGAACTGTCCCCCTACCCGAGCACCGTCGTAGCGTGAGACGGGTGACGTTCTCCATCTCGCTCCCGCAGCTCGATCACGACGGCTTCGACGACGCGGCCTTCAAGGCGTATCTGGCCCGCGCCGAGGAACTCGGTTTCGAGGGCGGTTGGACGATCGAGCAGACCGTGGGGCCGGCGCCGACGATCGCCCCGCTGGAGTTGCTCTCGTATGCCGCGGCGGTCACCACGAGACTGCGGCTGGGGGTCGCGGTCCTGGTCACCTCGCTGCACGACCCGTTGCAGTTGGCTTCGGCGATCACCGCGGTGGACCGGCTCAGCCACGGCCGCCTCGACGTCGGCGTGGCGCCGGGCGGCAGTTTCCGGCAGTTCCCGGCATTCGGGGTGGACTCGTCGACATTCATCGCGAGCTTCACCGAGGGGCTGGAGTTGATGAAAGCCGCCTGGTCGGATGAACCCCGGATCACCTTCCACGGCCGCTTCCGCGATGTCGACGATCTGGCCATCAGCCCCAAACCCGTTCAGCGGCCACACCCGCCGATCTGGTTCGGGGCCAACGCGCCGAGGGCACTGGCGCGGGCGGTCCGCTACGGCGACGCGTTTCTGGGAGCCGGCTCGTCGACCACGGCGGCCTTCGCCGAGGCCGTGCGGACGGTGCACCGCGAAATCGACGAGCAGGGCAAGGATCAGGCCGGCTTCCGGATCGGCAAGCGGGTGTATCTGATCGTCGACGACGACCCTGCCCGCGCTCGCGAGCGGGTGAACGCGGGCCTTCGACGGATCTACGGGGAGCGGACCAGCCTCGGAGCGGTGGCGGTGGCCGGCACCGTGGACGACGTGGTGCGGGGCCTGCGCGAGGTGCTCGACGCCGGGGCACAGACCCTCGTACTCAACCCCACGGGCGCCACGATCGCCGAGGACCGCGAACAGATGGAACGGCTTGCCGCCGACGTGATCCCGAAGCTGAGCTGACGACGGCCCGCCCTGACGGCCAACGCAAAAAGCCCCAGCCGAAGCGGGGGCTTTTGTGTCTGCTCGCGCAGAATTACAGTTCGGTGGCCGAACCGCCGGCAGCGGAGATCGCCTCACGGGCGCTACCGCTGAACTTGTTGGCGGTCACGTCGACCTTGACGGCCAGCTTGCCGTCGCCGAGCACCTTCACCAGGCTGTTCTTGCGAACGAGGCCCTTGGCAACCAGCTCGTCGACACCGATGGTGCCGCCCTGCGGGAAGGCCTTGGCGATGTCGCCGACGTTGACGACCTCGTACTCGGTCCGGAAGCGGTTCTTGAAGCCCTTGAGCTTCGGCAGCCGCATGTGGATCGGCATCTGGCCACCCTCGAACGTCGCGGGGACGTTCTTGCGGGCCTTGGTGCCCTTGGTACCACGACCGGCGGTCTTACCCTTGGAGCCCTCACCACGACCGACGCGGGTCTTGGCCTTCTTCTCTCCGGGGGCAGGCCTCAGGTCGTGAAGCTTGATAACGGACATCAGGACTTCACCTCCTCCACCTCGATGAGGTGATGAACGGCCTTGATCAGACCGCGGGTCTGCGCGTTGTCCTCACGCACCACGGACTGACGAATCTTCTTCAGCCCCAGGGTCCGCAGGCTCTCGCGCTGCTTCCAGCGTGCGCCGATGGTTCCGCGCACCTGGGTGATCTTGAGTTCTGCCATGGTTATGCCGATCCCTCACGCGCTGCTGCGGCAGCCAGCGCTTCGCTCTCGCGCCGGGCCTTCAGCATGCCGGCCGGCGCCACGTCCTCGAGGGGCAGACCGCGACGGGCCGCCACCTCTTCGGGACGCTGGATCATCTTCAGCGCGGCAACGGTGGCATGCACCACGTTGATCGCGTTGTCGCTGCCCAGCGACTTGGCCAGGATGTCGTGCACGCCGGCGCATTCCAGCACCGCGCGAGCCGCACCGCCGGCGATCACACCGGTACCCGGGCTGGCCGGACGCAACATCACCACACCGGCAGCGGCTTCGCCCTGAACCGGATGGACGATGGTGCCGCCGATCAGCGGAACCCGGAAGAAGCCCTTGCGAGCCTCCTCGACGCCCTTGGCGATGGCGGCCGGAACTTCCTTGGCCTTGCCGTAGCCGACGCCGACCATGCCCTTGCCGTCACCGACGATGACCAGCGCGGTGAAGCTGAAGCGCCGACCACCCTTGACCACCTTGGAGACGCGGTTGATCGACACCACGCGCTCGATGTAGTTGCTCTTCTCGCCGCTGTCGCGGCCACCACGGCCACCGCGGTCGTCGCGGCGGCCACGGCCACCGCGGTTGTCGGAAGCGCCTGGGCCGCCGGCACCAGTTGCCTGCTCGGCCATCATGCAGTCCTCTCGTTGACAGTCATCAGAATTTCAGCCCGCCCTCGCGCGCGGCATCCGCCAGCGCGGCGATCCGGCCGCCATAGGTGTAGCCACCGCGGTCGAACACAACCGTGTCGACGCCGGCAGCCTTGGCACGCTCGGCGATCAGCTGACCGACCCGAACGCTGTGCGCCTTCTTGTCACCCTCGACGGCACGCACGTCGGCCTCGATCGACGAGGCAGCCGCCAACGTGACGCCTTCCAGGTCGTCGATGAGCTGGACGTGGATGTGCCGTGCCGAACGGTTGACCACCAGACGCGGGGTCTGGGCGGTGCCGGAGACCTTCTTGCGCAACCGGGCGTGCCGACGCAGCCGGGAGTTGCGGCGAGTCTCAGAGATGTTCTGCCCCACCGGCTTGCGGACGGCGGCAGCTTGAGTCTTTGCAGCCATGGTTACTTACCTGTCTTTCCGACCTTGCGGCGGATCTGCTCACCCTCGTAACGCACACCCTTGCCCTTGTACGGGTCGGGGCGGCGCAGGCGGCGGATGACCGCGGAGATCTGACCGACCTTTTGCTTGTCGATACCCGTGACCGAGAACTTGGTGGGCGTCTCGACGGCGAAGGTGATGCCCTCGGGCGCCTCGATCACCACGGGGTGGCTGTAGCCGAGTGCGAACTCCAGGTTGGAACCCTTGAGTGCGACGCGGTAGCCGACGCCGAAGATCTCCATCTTGCGGGTGTAGCCCTCGGTGACGCCGGTGACCAGGTTGGCCACCAGGGTGCGGGAGAGCCCGTGCAGGGAGCGGCTGCGCCGCTCGTCATCGGGACGGCTGACCACGATGGCGCCATCTTCGTTGCGCTCGACGGTGATCGGCTCGGCGACATCGAGGGTCAGGGTGCCCTTGGGGCCCTTGACCGAGACGTTGCGGCCGTCAATCGTCACATCGACCCCGGCGGGAACCAGGACCGGCTGCTTACCAATACGCGACATGTCTTCTATCCCCTCACCACACGTAGGCGAGGACTTCGCCGCCCACGCCGCTTCGTGCCGCCTGACGGTCGGTGAGCAGGCCCGAGGACGTGGAGATGATCGCCACGCCCAGGCCGCCGAGCACCCGAGGCAGATTGGTGGACTTTGCGTAAACCCGCAGACCGGGCTTGCTCACGCGACGCAGGCCGGCGATGCTGCGCTCACGGCTGGGGCCGTACTTGAGCGACACCACCAGGGACTTGCCGACGCGGGCATCCTCGGTGCGGTAATCGGAGATGTAGCCCTCTTTCTTGAGGATCTCGGCGATGTTCGCCTTGATCTTCGAGTGGGGCAGGGTCACCTCATCGTGGTACGCCGAATTGGCGTTGCGCAGACGTGTCAAGAAGTCTGCGATCGGGTCAGTCATCGTCATGACAACCGGCTCACCTTCCTCGCGGCGGTTCCCTTTTCAGGGCCTTCCGCAACCTGTTTGGATTGGTCTGTGTGGTCTACTGCGCAGATGCCGGCTGGATTACCAGCTGGACTTCTGCACACCGGGCAGCTCACCTGCGTGCGCCATCTCGCGCAGGCAGATGCGGCAGAGCCCGAACTTGCGGTAGACCGAGTGCGGGCGACCGCACTTGTTGCACCGCGTGTACGCGCGAACCGCGAACTTGGGCTTCTTGTTGGCCTTGTGGACCAGCGCCTTCTTTGCCATGTGCTCAGTTCTCCTTGAAGGGGAAGCCCAGCGCCTTCAGCAGCGCACGGCCTTCGTCGTCGTTGGTCGCCGAGGTGACCACGGTGATGTCCATACCGCGGGGACGGTCGATGGAATCGACGTCGATCTCGTGGAACATCGACTGCTCGTTGAGGCCGAAGGTGTAGTTACCGGTGCCGTCGAACTGCTTGCCGTTGAGGCCGCGGAAGTCGCGGATACGGGGCAGGGCGATGGAGATCAGCCGGTCCAGGAACTCCCACATCCGGTCGCCGCGCAGCGTGACGCGCGCGCCGATGGGCATGCCCTCGCGCAGCTTGAACTGTGCGATGGACTTGCGGGCCTTGCGGATCTCCGGCTTCTGGCCGGTGATCAGGGCCAGGTCGGCGACCGCGCCGTTGATCAGCTTGGCGTCACGGGCGGCGTCGCCGACACCCATGTTGACGACAACCTTGACCACGCCGGGGATCTGCATGACGTTGTCGAACTCGAACTGCTTGTTCAGCGCCTCGCGGATCTCTTCGCGGTAGCGCTGCTTCAGGCGGGGCTGAACCTTTTCTGGTGCGGTCATCAGATGTCCTTGCCATTGGTCTTGGCGATGCGGACCTTCTTGCCGGTCTCTTCATCGACGCGGTAACCCACACGAGTCGGCTTGCCGTCGGAATCGACCACCATCACGTTGGACACGTGGATGGCGGCTTCCTGGGTGACGATGCCACCCGACGATGCGCCACGCTCGTTCTGCGACTGGGCAGTGTGCTTCTTGATCCGGTTGACGCCCTCGACCAGAACCTTGTCGCGGGTCGGGTAGGCCTCGATGACCTTGCCCTTCGCGCCCTTGTCCTTGCCCGAGACCACCAGAACGGTGTCGCCCTTGTGGACCTTCATTACAAAACCTCCGGCGCCAGCGAGACGATCTTCATGAAGCGCTTCTCGCGCAGTTCGCGGCCGACCGGCCCGAAGATGCGGGTACCGCGCGGGTCGTTGTCGGCCTTGATGATGACGGCCGCGTTCTCGTCGAACTTGATGTAGCTGCCGTCGGCGCGGCGACGCTCCTTGACGGTGCGGACCACGACGGCCTTGACGACATCGCCGCGCTTGACGTTGCCGCCGGGGATGGCGTCCTTGACGGTCGCAACGATGACATCACCGATGCCGGCGTAGCGTCGCGATGAGCCACCGAGCACGCGGATGCACAAGATCTCCTTGGCGCCCGTGTTGTCGGCGACCTTCAACCGCGATTCCTGCTGAATCACTCGATCTCCTGACCTGGATTTGTATGCACGCCAGATACCGACCTGGACGTGCGCGGTCTTTGTTACCGAAGGGCACGCAGGGCCGACTCTTAAACAGCAGTCAACCGAGGTCTGCCCAAGGCAACCCCTACATAGTAGGTGAGCACGGCGAATGCACCAAATCGCCGCAGATCTCCACACCGAGCGTGCGGTGAGATCGCATCTGCGGGCGGAAACGCGATCTGTGTGCACACTCGGCGCGAGTGCATCGCGCGGTCAGCCGGCCACGCAGCGGAACCCGATGTGGGTGGTCGAGCTGTCCTGTGACTGCGGGGATCGCGCGGCCGGGCGGTAGCGGTGACAGTACTCCGGCGCGCAGAGGTGCGAACCGCCCTTGAGCACCTGGTTCACCATCGGATCGGGATCCGCGGGTGGCGGGCAGCACGCCGGCGCGTCGGCATCTGGCCGGTGATGTCCGGCGAATCGCGTGGTGGTCCACTCCCACACATTGCCGATCATGTCCGCCAAGCCGAACGCGTTGGCCGGGAAGCTTCCGACCGGTGAGGTGCCACGCCAGCCCAGCGCGCCGTCGTTGCGATACGGGAACCGGCCCTGCCAGGTGTTGGCCATCAGCGCTCCGCCCGGGGTGACCTCGTCGCCCCAGGCGTAGGTGCCCTCGACTCCCCCTCGGGCGGCGTACTCCCACTCGGCCTCGGTGGGCAGCCGACGGCCGGCCCAGGCGGCGTAGGCCGCCGCATCGGGGTAGGCGACCTGCACGACGGGGTGGTCCGGTGCGGCGGGGTCGCGGTCGGGGCCGAACGGCCGACGCCAGTTGGCGCCGGGTGCCCAGTCCCACCACTGCCGCCAGTCCCGCAGGTCGACCGGCCCCTCGGCAGGCCTGAACACCAGGGCGCCGGGCACCAGGTCCGCCTCGTCCACACCGGGATACAACGCGGGGTCCATCGGCCGTTCGGCGATCGTCACGTATCCGGTGGCCTCGACGAATGCGCCGAACTGAGCAGTGGTGACCAGATGTTGTTCGATGGCGAACGCACCGACGGTCACGGCGTGCACAGGAGCTTCTTCGGGGTAGAACGCCGTCGAGCCCATCCGGAAGGTCCCGCCGGGAAGCTCGATGAGTTCGGTGGCCACGGCACCGAGGCTAGTCGTGCCCGCTCATCGGTCGGCTCAGCCCGGCATGGCGATGCCGAAGTCGGCGAGCATCGCAGAACTGGCCTGGTCGAATTCCGGGGTGCCGCTTGGGGCTTCGACGCGCACCGCGGCCAGGAAGTCGCCGCTGTTGGTCCACACGTGAACGATCCGGTCGGCGTATTGGGTGCCCTTGCCCGGCCGGTCGGCCAGGATGCCCATCAGCTTCTGGCCGCTGTAGCCGCACAGATCCCCGGGCAGCACGCTGACGCTGTTGATGGGGAACTCCGCGACACGGTCGTTGCTGTACTGATCGAACGCGTCCTGCGCGTCCCCGGTGGTCGGGGTGAGCGTGACCTCGGCGGTCAACCCGGCCCGTCCGGTCAGCCGCACGGTCTCCGCATGCGGTATCACCTCGGCGAACCCGTCGGGAATCCCGACAGTGAGCGTCGGCGAGCCGGGCGCTGGGCTGCGCACGGTGACGGTCGGTCCGTCCGGGGGTGGGCAGGTGATCTCACCGGCGGCCAGTGCCCGTGTGGTCGTGGGTTCGACGCCGTAGGCGGGCAGGGCGAATTCCGGTGCCGGCCGGCCCGACGAGGTGGTCGCCGCGGGAGCTGTCGTGAGCGGTGCTGCCACGGTGGTGGCGGGGGCGACCGGACTGTTGACGGGGCCACCATTGCCGCAGCCCACCATCGCGACAACGGCCAGCGCGCCGACACCCAGCGCCGTCGGGTTCATCGATCAGTCCTTGGCGAACGCGGCTGCGAGGCCGCGCTCGAGGTCCTGATACGGCTCGCCGGACAGGTCGACGGTGACCTGCCGGATGCTGCCGCCGGTGAAGGCGAATGGTGCCCGGTACTGCTGTGACACCGCCGATCCGGTGTTGCGGCCGATGCAGATGCCGCCCCCGGCGAGCGCGAACATGCCGGGATGGGTCTGCATCCCCGCCAACTCGGCGACCGCGGTGTCATCGACGTACAGCGCGGTGTCTCCGAGCGGGGTGTGGCTGCCCTCGACCGTGCCGGCCCGCTGGTACTGCACACCGAAGATGTGCCGTCCCAGCGGGATCGGATCGGGTGAAATCAACGACTGCTCGTGCTCGCCGAGGAAGTTGTATACGTAGTGCAGTCGGCCGTCGGCGAGGAACAGCACATGGCCGCCGTGTGCGCCGCCCTGTTTGAACAGCACGCCCTGCGCGTCGGCGCTGTCCACGGTGACCTCGGCGAGCACCGTGAACGACTGCCCACGCAGTTCGGCGGCCGCGCCCAACCCGACCTCGGCGGTGTGCGGGTAGTAGGTGTAGCGGGTCCGCTCCCCCACCAGGTACGGCCGCCAGCGGGTCATGGTCTCGAGGATGTTGAGGTCGGCCAGAGGCAGCCCGTTGTACTTGTCGGCCTCGCTGAACCACAACGCCGTGAGCTCGGCGAGTTTGTCCGGGTGTTGCTCGGCCAGGTCGTGGCACTGGCTGCGGTCGGCCTCGATGTGGAACAGCTCCCAGCGGTCGCTGTCGAAGTGGGACCAACCCGACGGGGTCGCGGCGTGCACGGTGTTGGCGAACCACCCCTTGTGCCAGATGCCCCGGGTGCCGAGCATCGTGTAGAACTGGGTTTCCTTGCCCGTCGGCGCTTCCGGGTTGTCCAGTGCCACTTTGAAACTCACGCCGTCGAGGGGCTTCTGCGGAACCCCGCGCACACTCGCCGGCGGCGTGATGTCGAGCAGGTCATAGACGGTCGGAGTGATGTCGCAGACGTTGACGTAGTTGTCGCGCACGGCGCCGTGGGCGCCAATACCGTTGGGCCAGGAGATGATTGCGGTGTCGGCGATTCCACCCTCGTGCGAGGCGTAGCGCTTGAACAACTTGTAGGGCGTGTTGAACGCCATCGCCCAGCCGATCGGGTAGTGGTTGTAGGTCTCGGGCGACCCCAGCCGATCGATGAACCTGAGCCCTTCCTCAGCGGTGTCGATGTAGCCGTTGAAGAACTTCGTCTCGTTGACCGAGCCGTTCGGCCCGCCCTCTCCACTGGCCCCGTTGTCGGAGATCACCACCACGATCGTGTTGTCGAGTTGCCCCGTCTCCTCCAGGAAGTCCAGCACCCGGCCGATCTGGGCGTCCGTGTAGGACAGGAACCCGGCGAACACCTCGGCCATCCGGGCGAACAACCGCTTCTCGTCGGCCGACAACGACTCCCACGGCCGGACGGTGTCCTGCACGGGCCACGGTTCTCCGTTGGGCCCCTTCACATCCGCGTAGGGGTTGATCGGCGACAGCTCGGTGTCAGGTGGCACGATGCCGAGCCGCTTCTGGTTCTCCAGCACGATGTCGCGATAGGCCTCATACCCCATGTCGAACCGCCCGGCATAGCGGTCGGCCCAGTCCTTGAACACATGGTGCGGGGCGTGGCCGGCGCCCGGACACAGGTAGGTGAACCAGGGTTTGTCCGGGGCGATCACCTTGGCGTCCCGGATGAACTCGATGGTCTTGTCGGCGAGGTCCTGCGACAGGTGGTAGCCCTCCTCAGGAGTCGCGGGCGGATCGACCGGATGGTTGTCGTACACCAGGTCGGGATACCACTGATCGGTCTCGCCGCCCATGAACCCGTAGAACCGTTCGAACCCTCGTGAACACGGCCAATGCCGTTTGGTGGCAGCGAGGTTGGACTCCTCCAGCGGAGTCAGATGCCATTTGCCGACGCAGTAGGTGTTGTACCCGTTCTCGGCGAGCACCTCCGGCAGTAGGGCGGTCTCGTACGGAATTCGCCCGTTGCAGTTGGGGAATCCGTCGGTGAACTCCTCGATGGTGGCCATCCCGACCGTGGTGGCGTTACGCCCCGTGAGAAGCGAGGCGCGGGTCGGCGAGCACAGCGCGGTCGTGTGGAACTGCGACAACCGCACTCCGCGCTGGGCGATACGGCTCATCGCGGGCATGTCGACCAAACCACCGAAGCAGTCCCACGTCGCGATGCCGGTGTCGTCCCACACCAGATACAGCACGTTCGGGGCGTTCTCGACCGCAGCGGGCGCCGCGAAGGGTCCCCAGTCCGGTTCGGAATCCCGGATGTCCAGTTCGATCTTGCCGTTGAACGCTGAGTTGAACCCGGTGGCCATGGCGAGCCTCACTCCCGGTTGGCTATTCGGCGCGGATCAGACCGATCGCCCGGACGTTACACCCGCTCGCCGGCATTTGCCGGAGAAACTGACGTTGCCTTCGATGTGAACTCCGGGTGCGGTTGATCGGTGAGACCCGTTAGCGGGCCAGCCATCCGGGCGACGAGGGGGCTGGCCGCCGCGAGGGCGGCGAGCACCGTCGAGACCACCGCCGGACCTGTTGCACCGTGCGCGTCAGCCGTGAAGCCGGCGATGGCGGTCCCCATTGCCCCGCCCACGAGCGAGGCGCTGTTGAGCCAGCCGAAGGCCTCCGTCGCGGAGTGCTCGGCGATTTCCCGGGACACCATGAGGTACAGCGCCGACATGGCCGGCGCAAAGCCCAGTCCTGAGACGAACAACGCGACGAACTGCAGCACGCGGTTGTCGATGAGCCCGAACACGCCGGTCCCCACGGCCACGGTCGCCAACGCGGTGACCAATCCGGTCAGCCCGAATCTGCGATGCCCGAGCACCAGACCGCCGATGAGAGATCCCACGCTCGCTACCGCGATGGCCAAGCCGGCCGTCAGTCCGGCGCGGCCGAACGCGGCGACGATGCCGACTTCGAGCGCCATGAACGAGGCGACCAGGGCCAAGCTGGCTGCCATGGCCAGGATCACCGCCCGGTTCGCGATCACCCGGCCGAAGGCTGCGGCACTTCCCGTCGGCGGGTCCGCCCGAAAGCTCTTGGCGCTCAGCAGGAACCATCCGGTGCCGACCACGGTGACGGCGGCGGAAGCGACCAATGGCATCGCGGTCGACAGCGCCGAGGCGAGCAACGTCGCCGCCACGGGCCCGACCACCCAGATCAGTTCCTGCGCCGTGGTGTCGAAGGCGAACAGGGCGCGGACTCCGTCACGGGGCACCAGCTGTGGGTACAGCGCCCGGACCACCGGCATCAGCGGCGGAACGGAGGCGCCGATCACTACTCCCAACATCAGCAGCAGCGCCGGGGCGGGACCGCAGAAGGCCAGCGCGACCATGGCGACGCCGTTCGCGAGGGCCGCGACGACCAGCGTGGTGGTCATGGCGCGGGCGGCGAGCCGGGCGGTGACCGGCATGGCCACCGCTTCTCCGACACTGACACACGCCACCGCGGTGCCGGCCAAGGCGTAGGACCCGGTCTCGGACTGGACATGCAGCAGGATCGCAAGGTTGAGCATGCCCAGTGGCAGCCGGGCGAACAGCTGCGAGGCAGTCAGGTTCAGCACGCCCGGAACACGGAGCACGTCGCGATAGGCGCGCATTACCAGCTTCTCCATAGGGAATCGACGGACGTGATGACGATTTACTATACCGTCTGGACGGTATAGTTCGATATCCCTTGTCGTAAGCTCTGGGAATGGCTTCGTCGCGGGACCGCATCCTCGACGCTTACGAGGACGTACTCGCCGTCGAAGGCGAGCGCTACGCCACCCTCGACGCCGTGGCGGCCAAGGCAGGTGTGTCGAAAGGTGGTCTCCTCTACCACTTCCCGTCAAAGGATCGCCTCGCCGACGCGCTCTGCGATCGCCTACTGACGCTGGCAGCCGACGATGTGAACGAGATGCGGGCGGCCCCCGAAGGACCAGCCCGCTACTACATCCGGTCCTCGCAGTACGCGAGCACACCGCTGGATCGCGCACTGGTGGCGGTCTCCCGGTTGCAGCAGGCGGGCGACAACCACGCGCGCGCAGTCATCGAAGCGGTTTCCGCTGACTGGCTCAATGCTCTGCACGATGCACTCGGCGACCTCGACGTGGCCCGCGCGGTGAAACTGATCGGCGACGGCCTCTATTAC
The DNA here is from genome assembly GCF_058536225.1 of Mycolicibacterium arcueilense. Classification (NCBI taxonomy): domain Bacteria; kingdom Bacillati; phylum Actinomycetota; class Actinomycetes; order Mycobacteriales; family Mycobacteriaceae; genus Mycobacterium; species Mycolicibacterium arcueilense. The sequence continues at coordinate 141,427 of NZ_JBZTYL010000007.1, read as the reverse complement.
AGCGCGCTGCACCGCGCCCTCGGCGGCCATGTGGCGCAAGCCGGCGACGACGACGGCCTGCTGTCCGTGATCGACCGCATCACCGCCACCTCAGACCCGGCTCAATGACTCCGACCGGGAACCGGTGCGCGCTGCCTGTCTGCCTATCCACAACTGCAGCAACAGCAGCGGAATCGTCCAGCCCAGCCATCCGACCACGCCCGCGACCAACCACATATACCTGTCTTCGTCGCCACCGAAGGCACTGTCGCGCAACGGCTGGAAGCTCAGGTACAGAACGGGCGCCCAGATCCGGTTCGTGATGATCGACAGCGCCAGCGTCGCGCTGCGCAGCATCTGACGGCGGTGCCGACCGAACCGATGTTGCCGGCCCGCGATGAAGCCGTCCACGGTGAACCAGAGCCACAGCGCACCGAGTGTCACGTTGCTGACCGCCAGGATGGGGCCGAACGGCGTCGCCGCGCCGATCACGATCGCGCAGACGGCGGCCGGTATGGCCGTCGCGACGTAGACCCGTCCGGTTCGGCGGTGCAGCGTCGGATGTCGGCGCCGCAGGCCCGGCCAGATCTGCGCGACTGCGCACACCATCGCCACGCTCGCGAACAGAACGTGTGCGACCAGCAGTGGGTAGTGCAACCCGAACGTGGCCGGCACTCGGGTGCCGCCGGTCAGATAAGGCGGCAGCGAATACGCGAGAAACACCACGACGACCACCGCGAGCGCCATCGCCGGTCGGACGGAACGGCCGGATGCGTATGTCATACGCATAAGGGTATGACATACGCATTCCGATGTCACTGATTACGCTGAGCGTTGATGACCGGCCCCGACACCCCGCTCCCCCGCGCGTTGCGCCTGCTCTGGCAACCCGACGCGGCGCCGCGTCGGGCGCGCGGGCTCACCCGGGAGGCCATCGTCGCCGCCGCCGTCGAACTCGCCGACAGCGACGGCCTCGCGGCGCTGTCGATGGCCCGGCTGGCCGAGCGACTCGGGTGCGGCACCATGTCGCTGTACCGGCACGTGGCCAACAAGGACGAGCTGGTCACCTTCATGCTCGCCACCGGACCCGGCACACCGCCTGCGGCACCTGACGGCGCGAATTGGCGTGAGGCACTGACGAATTGGGCGCATGAATTGTGGAGCGTCTACCACCGCCATCCATGGATCCTGCAGGCCGCGTCCGCCGGCCTGCCGGCAGATCCCGGCCAGCTCGCCTGGCTGGACGCCGGGCTGGCGGCCCTGTCCGGCACAGCACTGGCCGAACGCGAGAAGCTCACCGCGGTCATCGCCGTGCTGATTTTCACGCGCGGTTCGGCGGCATTGGCCGTCGAGGCTCACGACGTCGATGACAGCGAGTACTCCGCGCTGCTGCGGCGCCTCGTGACCCCCGTGCGGTTCCCGGCTCTGGCGGCAGCGATCGACGCCGGCGTATTCGATCAATCCGACGACCAGATGACGGAATTCCGTTCCGGGCTGGATCAACTGCTCGACGGCATTGCCGCCAAAGCGGGGTGAGCAGCTAGGGCCGTAAACGGTCCAGCCGCAACGAGATACCGTCCAGCAGCAGCTCCAGGGCCGATTCACAGCCGCTCCGCCTCATCGACTCGTCGAGGAGGTGGCTCGTGGCGGCGATGTTCGGGTGAGTTTCGGCGGGCAACCGCGCGTAGGTATCGCGCCACCGGTCTTCGTCGCGCTGCTGATGCTCAGCGGGCAGGGCTTCGAACGCGGCATCGAGCGCTGCGAACCCCAGCATCTGGTCGATGAAGGCGTGGTACACCTCGACGGCTTCGCGGTCGGGAAATCCGGCCGACCGCAGCAGACCCAAAACCGTTTCGATGACCTGGATCTCGTGGGCGCTGCCGGTGACCCGGCTGGCAGCCAGCACCCCGGCCTGCGGGTGATCGACATAGACGCGGTGCACGCGCAGGCCGAGTTCCCGCATGTCCTCCCGCCAACGGCCGGTCGGTTCCCACCCCTCGACCACCCGTCGCAGCAACTCATCGGTGATGGCCAGCACCACATCCTCGATACCGCGGAAATAGCGGTACAGCGCGGTCGGATCGGCGCCCAGCGCGACGCCGAGGCGTCTGACCGTCAAGCCGGTGGCACCGTGGTACTGGAGCACGCGCAGTGCGGCCTCGACGATGAGCTCTTCGGACAGGACCACGCCCTGCTTGGTCTGCCGCCGACGGCGCCGCGGCGACTCAGACTTCAATGTTCGGCCCATCCGCCCCACCTTCGGCACTTACGTCAACGCGCTTGCCTCATGTGCGCACCATCGTATTCGCCGCGGGACCGCCCTATCTACGTGATGTACACCTTCCTCAGGGTTTCCCGGATCGTCCAGGTCGTGCGCTGTCCGGCGTGGAGGCGAACCAGCGCACCGGCACGGAGACCGATTGCCGGGGAGCCGTCGTCGAATGTGATGGTGGCATCGCCACTGAGCACGACGAACACCTCGTCGGACTCCACATCTCGCGACACACCCGGCGTGTGCTCCCAGACGCCGATACTCTTGTCCGACAACGAGACCAGGTCGCAATGCGCCGTCGTCGGCGCTCCCGCCACCACCGACTCGGGCGGAATTGCCGTGTGGTCGAGCACCAGGGCCGTGACATCGACGACATCGACCGACGCCTCGTGACTCACGAGTCGAACCCCAGCCCCACGGAATCGAGTGCCTTCAGCAGGACGTTGCGACGGCCCTGGCGATGATCGGCCCGGTCCAGTGACCAGCGCGTGGCCTGAATCCCGGCCGAGGCCAACGGTTCCGGCGGGAACGGCAGGGGCATGGACCTGACCATTTCGAGCTCGGTGCGGGGAGTCGGCTTACCGGTGAAGCGGTCGAGCATGACCTCCGCCGCGAAACGCGTTGCCGCCACACCGAGCCCGGTGAAACCGGCGGCGTACCCGACGCGGTCGCCATAGGCGGAGCCGAAGAACGCGCAGAACCGGGTCGAGGTGTCGATCACGCCGGCCCAGCGGTGGCTGAACCTGACGTCCTCGAGTTGCGGGAACGTCGTGAAGAAGTGACCGGCGAGGCGCCGATAAGTTGCGTCACGGTCCTCGTACTGAGGCCGGATCCGTCCACCGAAGTGATAGATCGCGTCATACCCGCCCCACAGGATGCGGTTGTCCTTGGACAACCGGTAGTAGTGGAACTGGTTCGACATGTCGCTGATGCCCTGCCGGTTGCTCCAACCGATTTCGGCCAGCTGGGAATCGGTGAGGGGTTCGGTCATCAACGCGTAGTCGTACACCGGCACCGTGTGATAGCGGTAGCGCTTGAGCAGTGACGGAAAACCGTTCGTCGCCAAGATGACTCGGTCGGCACGCACCGACGCGCGCTCGGTGCGCACCGACAGTGACCCGCCGCGACGATTCTGATCGAGCCCGAGCACCTTGCTGTACTCATAGATGTCCACGCCGAGTGCACCTGCGGCACGGGCGAGTTCGCTCGCGAGCTTGGCGGGATGGACCAGCGCGGCAGCGTCCTTCGACCACACGCCGGCCAGGTATGTGGGTGAGTTGACCTCGTTGCGCATGGCCTGCTGATCGAAGTAGACCTGATCGGACCGCAGCGCGGCGCCGGCCAGTTCGGCGGCCTGGTGGGGCTCGACCGCGACCGCAATCGAGCCGGTCCGCTCGAAGTCACAGTCCAGATCCAGCGCATCGACGGTCTTCTCGATGGCGTCGAGGTTCTCCACTCCGAACCGGTCGAGGACGTCGATCTCGTCGGGCCATCGGCTGCGGCCGTTCTCGACGCCGTGAGTGAGCGAGGCCTCGACGAAGCCGCCGTTGCGCCCCGATGCCGCCCAGCCGATCGTCTGCCCCTCGACGACGGCGACCCGGATGCCGGGGTTCCGTTGCTTGGCCAGCAGCGCCGACCACAGCCCGGTGTACCCACCGCCGACCACGACGAGGTCGTAGTGCGACGACGCACTGGTCAGCACCGGGTAGTTGGGCTGATCCGGCATGTCGTCAAGCCAGAACGGCTGCAACACGGTGTTGGCCAGTGAGTGATCAACGAGGCTCACAGCAGGAGCGTTTCGTTCAAATGCGGTTTGCACGGGTTCTTCCTCGATGGTGATGTAACACCAGTAAGAAGGATTTCCCGCACTACCTCAACGGTGTTGACGTAAGCGCAGCAGGTCGCCGATCAACACCCGGGTGTCGGGCACGAACGGCCAGGCCGGATCGGCCAGGTGCGCGGCCAGTTCCTCATCGGTCCACCACCAGCCGTCCACGATCTCTTCGGGTTGATGACGGATCGGACCATCCCAGCGCGCCTCGAATGCATACAGGTGACACCGCATGGGTTTTCCGGCCCATTGCCCGTCCCAGGCCGTCGACGCCAGCGCAGTCAGCGGTGGGCCACTGATGCCGAGTTCCTCGGCCAGTTCCCGGGCTGCGGCCTGCACCGGCGTCTCCCCCGGGTCGACGACGCCGCCGGCCAGGCAGTCGTGCATGCCGGCGAACACCGCCTTGGTCATGGTGCGCCGGTGGACGTAGATCCGGGCGCCGTCCATCGAACGCACCAGCACACCGGCGCTCGCGTGCCAGAGCCCCTCGGCGTACACCCGTGAACGGGGCGCCGCACCAACGGCATTGCCGTCGGCGTCATACACGGAGACGAGTTCGTCGGTCACGGCTTCACGTTAACGGGCCGCCCGGTTGATGGCTTCCCGTCGATTGGTCGCACCGAGTTTCTTGTAGATGGCGCGCTGATGGGTCTTGAGCGTGTTCACCGAAATCGCCATCTTGCCGGCGATCTCCTGCATCGTCATCGGCGTCCTCAGGAAGGTGAGGATCTCCCGCTCGCGCGGTGTCAGGCCGGCCGCGCCAGAATCCGACCGGCGGTGCGCGCTCGCCAAAAGGGCTTGCTCGACGAAATCGGGGTAGGCGGTGTACGAGCGGTGAGCGGCGAGCAGCTCTTGGCACACCGCATCGGGGTTGTCGACGAACTGGTACCGCACGTGCTCCGGGCACGCCGCAGCCACCACCTCTTCCATCCGTTTGTGAGCCTGCTCGGCCTGCCCGTGCTGCCAGGACAACAACGCCAGCGTGTAGAGGGCATAGGCGGCGATGTACCCCGGTAGCTGCGGCTCCAGCGCCTGGTGGGCCAGCCGATCAGCCAGGTCGAGCGCGCCCAGACGACGGCACATCCCGGCCAGGACCGCCGACACCATCGGAACATGTCGAGAACCGACCACACTCGCAGCCAGCTCCAGCGCAAGGTCATGATCTCCGCGAGCCTCGGCCAGGCGGGCGCGGCTGGCCGTCTTGTAGCTGACCCACGGCACGCCGTGAGTGTCGGCATCGGGCATGCGGGCCACGACGGCCTCGGCGGTGGCGAGCACGCCGTTGTCACGCAAGGTGGCCGCACTGAACGCCAGGAACATCCGTGACGTATCGGGGTAACCGACGCCGACGGTGCCGCTCGATGGAATCAAATCCTCAACGGCCGCAGCGATCTCACCATGCCAGAAGTGAATCCAGCCTGAAGTGAATCGTTCGATGCCGTCACCGTCGTGGGACAGCCACAACTCAGGAGTGGATTCGTCAGATGACACCGCCAGGTGCAGCGCCTGCTGTGCACGGCCCAATTCGCCCGAGTGGGCCAGCGCGAACGCAAGGCTCTGCCGGGCGCGGTGAGCCACCTCCGACAACCCGAGGGCCACACACTCGTGCACCGCGGCCTCCAGATACTCCGAACCACGCGTCGGACTGCGCCGCATCCGCGAATCCGCCCAGCCCAGGACGAACAACGCACACGCATAGATACGCGGCGCGACCAGATCACGGTCTGACAACGCGGCCTCGACGCGTCCGGCAGCGCGGTCCATCACTTCGCGGTCGTCAGAGATCAGGAGCTGTGTGAGATCGGCAATGAGATCGAGCCGCCCCGGACCCTTCTCCGACTGCGGAATTCCCCCGGCCCGGTTGAACAACAGCGCCGCCGTGACGTCGTCGCCGGCCATGGCTCGGCAGCTGGACCGGATCATCAGAACCTCCGGAGTCTCACCGAAAGCTTCGGTGAGTCGCACGCACGCCAGATCGAGTGCGCCCGTACGAGATTGCAGCAGCAGCTCGAGCCAGCTTTCGGCGACGATGTCGTACCCGCAGCGGTCGTCACCCCGGATGGCGTAGTCCACCGCTTCCAGCGGATACTGCTGTGCCAGCTCGGCCGCCGCCAACCGGTTGAGCCGTGTCCACTCCTCGGGGTGGCGCCGCCTCAGGATCTCCCGGCAGTGCTTGACGAAGATCGAATGCCATTGAAAGACAGCACTTTCTCCGGAACCGATACGTTCGAGGAACAGACCGGCGGCAACACAGTCATTGAGCAGTTCACCACTGTCCGGTCGGTCCGTGAGTACACGGGCCAGTCGTTCGTCCACCCGCGGGCACACAGTGGCCTTCAGCGCGAATTCGGCCAGATCCGGCCGCATCCGGGCCAGCACGGCGGTACCGATGTAATCGGTGAGGTCGACATCGTCGGAGAACGCGGCGGCTTCGTCGCCGCTGACCAGGATGAGTCGAACTGCACCGGGCCAACCGCCGCTCTCCGTCATGATGCGGTCGACGTCCTCGGGCCGGACCGACGTGTCGCCTCGTTCGACCAGCGCCTGGACATCGTCTCGGGTGAAGGCCAGATCGGCCGAACCGATCACCGCAACCTTGTCGTGGACCCGCAGTCGCGCCCACGCAGGGCCGACCGGATCGGTTGTGATCAGGACAAACCGCAACCACTGTGGGCCGTTCTCGACCAGTTCCACCACGTCGTCATCGCCCCACACCGCCCGCGCGAACTGGAAGTCGTCGATCACGATGGTCACGTTTCGACCCGGATCGATGGCCAGGAGCGCGGCAACGGCCGCGTCGTAGGTCGCCGACTCGAATGCGCCTGACAAGGACTGGTCCAGCGAGCTGTCCCCCGCATCGCGCGCGGTGTTCAGCAGTGCGGTCAACATGCCGCGCAGCACATCGCTGCGGTCGTTGATCCGCTCGGTCAGTGTCAGCCATGCCACCGAGCCCGGTTCGGCCCGTTGACGCTCGAGGGTCCACTGTGCGACGGCGACGGTCTTGCCAAACCCCGAGGGAGCGGCGACAAGCACGGCGCGCCTCCTGGCGGTGTGCTCATCCAGCGTGCGGCCGATCGCCTGACGCGGCAACATACCCGGACTCGACGACGGTGTCGTGGCGAGAAACCACGGCACCGGATGCATCGATGATGTTCCGGAGGGCTGCACGTTGGTTCCTGTCGATCACTGTCCCGGGCACGGCGTGTCGCCCTGCGGACCACAGGGCAACACACCATTGTCCCAGCTAGGGGGTGACGATATTGAACCAGAAGGGGAAGGTGTCGAGCAGACCCATGAACTCGTCGAACGAACCGCGGTTCCCGTCGATGGTCACCTTGTTCTGTGCGATCGCGTCCTCCAGCTTGAGATTACCCAGCTGGATGTCGTCGAGGGTCACCTTGTCGAGGGTGACGCTCGCGTTGGCGTTCGGCACCGGCTCCGGGGCGTAGTTGAGGACGGCGTTTTCGACAGTCAGGCCGTATTCCTTCTTGATGTCTTTGAAATTGACGTTCATCGTCAGGTTCTTCCCGGTGGCTTTCTCTCCGTTCAGGCGCACCGCCAGGTAGTCGAACAACATGTCGGGCGGCATCGCCTTGACCGTGTCGGGGCTCGCGCTGTCGAGGCCTCCGGTGTCGGGCACGCCATTACGTAGCTCATACGCACCCTGCAGATATATCGAGCGCCAGGGGCCCGATTCGGCCTGATACCCCAATTGCTCGTACGAGTCAGCGAGCAGGTTCTTGGCATCGGTGTTGTTGGGGTTGGCGAACACCACCTGCTTGAGCACCGTGGCGGTCCAGCGGTAGTTGCCGGCGTCGAAATCCTTCTTCGCCTTGTCCAGAACCGCACCTTCGCCGCCCATGTACTCGACATACTTTTTGGCGGCGGGCTCTGGCGGCAGATCGTCGAGATCCGACGGGTTGGCGTCATACCACCCCATGTACCGCTGATACACCGCTCGTGAATTGTGCTTCAGGGTTCCGTAATAGCCGCGGTCCGGCCAGAAGTTGTTGAGTTCCGGCGGCAACGTGATCTCTTCAGCGATCTCGGAGCCCACCAGACCGTTGTTCATCATCCGAACCGATTGGTCGTGAATGTATTTGTACAGATCGCGTTGACGCTTCCAGTAGTCGATGATGTTGGCGTTGCCCCACTTGGGCCAGTGGTGACTCTGGAACTTGACCTCTGTGTTCTCGCCATAGCGACGGATCGTCTCGTCGATGAACTTGGCCCAGACCAGTCCGTCACGCACCTGCGCGCCACGCAAAGTCAGCAGGTTGTGCATGGTGTTGGTGGTGTTCTCGGCCATCCACATGGCCTTGAACTGCGGGAAAAAAGTGTTCATCTCAGTGGGCGCCTCAGTGCCGGGCGTGTACTGAAATTCCATCTCGACGCCGTCGATCGTCACCTTCTGACCCGTGTGGTCGATGATGTCGGTCGGAATGATCATGCCGGCGGTTCCGGTCGAATTGGTCTGGCCCAGACCAGCTCCCACACCCCCCTGGGCGTTGCGCGGGAGCAGCGCCCCGAACATGTACACCGCACGACGGCTCATCGCATTGCCGGCGATCACGTTCTCGCTGATCACGTCCTCTACGAAGTTGACCGGAGCGATGATCTTCACCTTGCCGGAGTCGACGTCTGCCTGGTTGACGACACCGCGCACGCCGCCGTAATGGTCGATGTGCGAATGGCTGTGTACCACCGCGACAACCGGGCGGGGACCCAGCTTCTCGTTCGTCAGATCCAAAGCGGCCTTCGCAGTTTCCGCCGAGACCACGGGGTCGATCACGATCCAGCCCGTATCACCCTTGATGAAGGTGATGTTGGACAGGTCATAGCCCCGCACTTGGTATATCCGGTCCTTGACCACCTCGAACAGTCCGTACTGCATGTTGAGCTGAGTCATGCGCCACAAGCTGGGGTTGACGGTATCGGGCGCCGCCTTGTCATCGGAGATGTACTTCTTGTACTCCTCCATGTCCCAGACAACGTTGCCGTCGGCATCCTTGATCGTCAGGGTTTCGGGCTTGGCGATCAAGCCGCGCTTGGCATCCTCGAAGTCGCCCTTGTCGTTGAACGGCAGTGTGTCGAGCAGCTTCTGGTTGGCCGCCTTGGTTGCCTCGCTCGCACCCTTGACACTGTTGTCGGTGTTCAGATCACCACCGCCGGGTGATCCGCCGGCAGCCCCACCAGACTCGTCGTTGCAGGCTGCGATCAGCGTGGTTGCGACACCCGCCACCGCCAGACCGCCCAGCACCCTCCGCCGCGGCAACCTCGCACGCAATTCGTCAGGCTTATCAGCTTGATATGACTTCGAATTGGGATCCATGCGTGCAAATTATGCCTCTGCACCATCCAATTGGCGGGTAATTCACCCCAGCGATCTCAATGGTTACACAAAGAGCGCTGCGACCCGCCCGTTGCCGGTAAATCGAATCAGACAGCAAGCAAACAGATGTCGCCTCGCTGCGACGGCCGAGTTCCGAAAATCAATGCAGCTCAATCTGAAATGTCGATTACGCCCACCCGCCACTTCCGGCCTTCGAGGAAGCACGGGTCGACGGAGCCGGCCGTCGGGCAGTTGGTCTTCAGCGTCGGGCACTCGATGTCGTCGCGGTGGCATATCGACCGCATTCGCAAATGGTCGACATAATTGAGTTCCCTCACCCAAAAAGGGTGAGGGAATAATCAATTCGCACCCACCGGTGAACACGGCGCTACTGGTTCGGGTCTACTCTTAGCGACCAGACGCAAAAGTGCCCCAAACCCGAAGGGGTTTGGGGCACTTTTCTGTCTGCTCGCGCGGAGAAGAGAAGGAGCCTTCGCTACTTCGCCTTTTCCAACACCTCGACCAGCCGCCACCGCTTGGTGGCCGACGTCGGCCGGGTCTCCATCAACGAGACGCGGTCGCCGATGCCGGCGTCGCCGTTCTCGTCGTGCGCCTTGACCTTCTTGGTGGTCCGGATGATCTTGCCGTAGAGCGGGTGGCTCTTACGATCTTCCAGCTCGACCACGATGGTCTTCTGCATCTTGTCGCTCACCACGTAGCCGATGGCGGTCTTACGACGGCCGCGCGGCTTCTCGGTGGCCGGGGTGTGCTTGGGGCCCTTGGTCTCTGCCATTACGAATCCTCACCAACGGGCCCGGAAGCCAGACCCAACTCACGTTCACGCAGCACGGTGTAAACCCGTGCAATCTCCTGGCGCACGACGCGCAGCCGACGGTTGTTGGCCAGCTGACCGGTCGCCATCTGGAAGCGCAGGTTGAACAGCTCTTCCTTGGACTCGCGCAGCTTTGCCGTCAACTCGGTGTCGGACAGTTCACGCAGCTCACCAGGCGTAGTTCCCACTGCCATCAGAACTGCTCCTCTCGACTCACGATGCGTGCCTTGATCGGCAGCTTGTGGATTGCGCGAGTCAGTGCTTCCTTGGCGATCTTCTCGTCGGGGTAGCTGATCTCGAACAAAATGCGGCCCGGCTTCACGTTGGCGATCCACCACTCCGGCGAACCCTTACCGGAACCCATGCGGGTCTCGGCGGGCTTCTTGGTCAGCGGACGGTCCGGGAAGATGTTGATCCACACCTTGCCGCCACGCTTGATGTGCCGGTTGATGGCGATACGAGCGGACTCGATCTGCCGGTTGGTGATGTAGGCGTGGCCGAGGGCCTGGATGCCGTAGTCACCGAAGCTCACCTGCGTGCCACCGCTGGCGATGCCACGCTGGCGCGGGTGGTGCTGCTTGCGGTGCTTGACCTTACGGGGAATCAGCATGATTTAGCTCTCCGTGCTCTCAGCGGCAGGCGCAGCCTCAGCAGCGACAGCCTCAGTAGCGGCGGGCGCATCTCCGGTGGCGGCGCGGCCGGCTTCGGTGCTCGTCGCCGTGGTGCCCGAAGAACCGCTACGACGCGGCCGGGTGCCCGACGGACGCTCACGACGCGGCCGGTCGCTGGCCGGTGCGGCGGCGGTCAGCTCACGCTTACCACCGACGATGTCGCCCTTGTAGATCCACACCTTCACGCCGATCCGGCCGAAGGTGGTCTTGGCCTCGTACAGGCCGTAGTCGATGTCCGCGCGCAGCGTGTGCAGCGGAACCCGACCCTCGCGGTAGAACTCCGAGCGGCTCATCTCAGCACCGCCGAGGCGGCCCGAGCACTGCACCCGGATGCCCTTGACGTTGGGCTGACGCATCGCCGACTGGATCGCCTTGCGCATCGCGCGGCGGAACGCCACACGGTTGCTCAGCTGCTCGGCGACACCCTGGGCGACGAGCTGCGCCGTCGACTCCGGGTTCTTCACCTCGAGGATGTTGAGCTGAACCTGCTTGCCGGTCAGCTTCTCCAGGTCGGCACGGATACGGTCGGCCTCGGTGCCGCGGCGACCGATGACGATGCCGGGGCGCGCGGTGTGGATGTCAACTCGGACTCTGTCGCGAGTGCGCTCGATCTCCACGTCGGCGATGCCAGCACGCTCAAGACCAGTGGCCAGCAGACGCCGGATGGCGACGTCTTCCTTCACGTAGTCCTTGTACTGCTTGTCGGCGTACCAGCGGGACTTCCACTCGGTCGTGATGCCGAGCCGGAAGCCGTGGGGATTGATCTTCTGGCCCACTACTCCGAGCCTCCCTTCGTCTCGGCAGACTTCTTCGTGGCGGTCGCGGCCTTGCTGCCCTGAGCGCGACGGCTACGTGCCGAACCGGCGGCCGCACCCTTCTGCTTGGGCGGACGGCTTTCCACGATCACGGTGATGTGGCTGGTCCGCTTGCGGATCCGGAACGCACGCCCCTGGGCACGCGGACGGATGCGCTTGGCGGTCGGACCCTCATCGGCGTGGATGGTCGCAACCACCAGCGTCGTCGGGTCCAGGCCCTCGTTGTTCTGCGCATTGGCGGCAGCGCTGGCGATCACCTTGGCGACCGGTTCGCTGGCGGCCTGCGGCGCCCACCGCAAGATGTCGAGGGCTTGCTCGACACTCTTGCCGCGGACCAGGTCGATGACACGACGGGCCTTGCTGGCCGAGACACGCACGAAGCGTGCCTGCGCCGTCGCGGACGGGTATTCAGTGACTGTGGTACTCATCGCCGCTTGCTCTTCCGGTCGTCCTTGATGTGACCCTTGAAGGTGCGCGTCGGGGCGAATTCGCCGAGCTTGTGCCCGACCATCGCCTCCGTGACGAACACCGGGACATGCTTGCGGCCGTCATGCACCGCAAAGGTGTGCCCGATGAAGTCGGGGAGGATGGTCGACCGACGCGACCAGGTCTTGATGACCTGCTTGGTGTTCTTCTCGTTCTGAACGTCGACCTTCTTGAGCAGATGGTCGTCGACGAACGGACCCTTTTTGAGACTACGAGGCATCGCTGCTACTCCTTCCGCGGCCTAGCGCTTCTTGCCGGTGCGCCGGCGACGGACGATGAGCTTGTCGCTCGGCTTGTTGGGCTTGCGGGTGCGGCCCTCGGGCTTGCCCCACGGGCTGACCGGGTGGCGGCCACCGGAGGTCTTGCCTTCACCACCACCATGCGGGTGGTCAACCGGGTTCATGACGACACCACGGACGGTCGGGCGCTTGCCCTTCCACCGCATACGGCCGGCCTTGCCCCAGTTGATGTTGGCCTGCTCGGCGTTGCCCACCTCGCCGACGGTGGCGCGGCAGCGCACGTCGACGCGACGGATTTCACCGGAGGGCATACGCAGCGAGGCGTAGGTGCCTTCCTTACCCAGCAGCTGGATGCTCACACCGGCCGAGCGGGCCAGCTTGGCACCGCCACCGGGCCGCAGCTCCACAGCGTGGATCACGGTGCCGGCGGGGATGTTGCGCAGCGGCAGGTTGTTGCCGGGCTTGATGTCGGCGTTCGGCCCCTGCTCGATGACGTCGCCCTGCTTCAGACCCTGCGGCGCGATGATGTAGCGCTTCTCGCCGTCCAGGTAGTGCAGCAGCGCGATGTTGGCGGTGCGGTTGGGGTCGTACTCGATGTGAGCGACCTTGGCGTTGACGCCGTCCTTGTCGTGGCGACGGAAGTCGATGAGGCGGTATGCACGCTTGTGGCCGCCACCCTTGTGCCGGGTGGTGATGCGGCCGTGCGCGTTACGCCCACCGGTGCCGTGCAGCGGACGGATGAGCGACTTCTCCGGAGTCGAGCGAGTGATCTCGGCGAAATCGGAGACGCTCGAACCGCGACGACCCGGGGTCGTCGGCTTGTACTTGCGAATTCCCATATCAGTTAAATCCTCTTAGTTCCCGGCGTTACGCCGGGGCTCCGAAAAGCTCGATCGGCTTGCTGCCGGCGGCCAGGGTCACGATGGCGCGCTTGGTGTCCTTGCGCTTACCGAAGCCCGAGCGGGTGCGCTTGCGCTTGCCCTGCCGGTTGGCGGTGTTCACCGAGCTCACCTTGACGTCGAAGATCTTCTCGATAGCGATCTTGATCTGCGTCTTGTTGGAGTCCGGGTGCACGACGAACGTGTACACGTTGTCCTCGATCAGCCCGTACGACTTCTCCGAGATGACCGGGGCCAGGATGATGTCGCGGGGGTCGGTCACGGTAGCCATCAGGCCGACACCTCCTCTTTCTTCGTGTTGGCCTCGATGTAGGCGTTCAGAGCCTCGACCGAGAACACCACGTCGTCAGCGTTGAGCACGTCGTAGGTGTTCAGCTGATCCGGCGAGATCACGTGCACACCAGGCAGGTTGCGGACGCTGCGGGCGCCGACCTCATCGGTGCGGCCGATGACGACGAGAACCTTCTTGTTCTCGGTCAGGCTGCCCAGGAACGCCTTGGCGCTCTTGGTCGACGGGGTCTGGCCCTCGATCAGTTCGGTGATCGCGTGGATGCGCTCGTTGCGGGCCCGGTCCGAGAGCGCACCGCGCAGAGCGGCCGCGATCATCTTCTTCGGGGTCCGCTGGCTGTAGTCGCGCGGCTGCGGGCCGTGGACGACGCCACCACCGGTGAACTGCGGTGCACGGGTCGAACCCTGACGGGCGCGGCCGGTGCCCTTCTGGCGGTACGGCTTCTTGCCACCGCCGGACACCATGGCCCGCGTCTTGGTGGCATGCGTGCCCTGGCGCTTGGCGGCCAACTGGGCGTTGACGACCTGGTGCATCAGAGCGATGTTCGGCTCGACGTCGAACAGCGCGGCGGGCAGCTCCACGGAGCCGTCCTTCTTGCCTGCCGGCGTCTTCACATCAATTTTGAGAGTCATTACTTCTCGCCTCGCTTGATTGCGCTGCGGACAACCACCAGACCACCGTTGCGTCCGGGGATGGCGCCCTTGATCAACAGCACGCCGTTCTCGGCATCGACCTTGTGAACCTTGAGGTTCTGCGTGGTCACCCGGTCGTGGCCCATGCGGCCCGACATCCGGGTGCCCTTGAACACACGGCCCGGGGTGGCGCAGCCACCGATGGAGCCGGGGCGGCGGTGCACTGCCTGGGCGCCGTGCGAGGCGCCCTGGCCGGCGAAGCCGTGACGCTTCATGGTTCCGGCGAAGCCCTTGCCCTTGCTGGTGCCGGTCACGTCGACGTAAGCACCGTCGGCGAAGATCTCGGCGGTCAGCTCCTGGCCCACTTCGTACTCGGCGGCGGCAGCCTCGTCGACCCGGAGCTCAGCCAGGTGGCGGCGCGGGTTGACACCCGCGGCGGCGTACTGACCGGTGACGGGCTTGTTGACCTTGCGCGGGCTGATCTCGCCATAGGCGAGCTGCACGGCGCTGTAGCCGTCGCGCTCGGGGGTACGGATAAGGGTCACCACGTTGGGGCCGGCCTTGACGACCGTCACCGGGACGACTTTGTTGTTCTCGTCGAACACCTGCGTCATGCCCAGCTTGGTGCCCAAAATGCCTTTTCTAGCCATTTTTCTCGGGTCTCCTACTGGATGTTGACGTCGACACTGGCCGGCAGATCGATGCGCATGAGCGCGTCAACCGTCTTCGGCGTCGGGTCGAGGATGTCGATCAGTCGCTTGTGGGTACGCATTTCGAAATGCTCCCGCGAGTCCTTGTACTTGTGCGGCGACCGAATCACGCAGTACACGTTCTTCTCGGTCGGCAGCGGCACGGGGCCCACCACACTGGCACCGGTACGGGTGACCGTCTCGACGATCTTGCGCGCCGAGGCATCAATGGCCTCATGGTCGTAGGCCTTGAGCCTGATGCGGATCTTCTGTCCCGCCACGCTTCTCCTACCTCTACTTCGTACATCGGCCGGCCGTATCGAAGCCTCGATGGGAAAACCCACCGAAACCCGTCGGGCCTGGTCCCCGGCGCGGGTGCGCCGAGTATTTGCCGCCGCTGTTTACCTGTCTGTGGTCCACCGGCCCCCGCGGTCGGGCGTGTCGCCTTCGCGCACATTTTCTCGCCCTGAAAATCAGTCGCGATCTAATGTTGGGACCGGATGCGCCCGTGGGGGCGCGGGTCGGATGCCCGGCCAGGAATACCCGGCTCAAGGCAACCCGAACAGTATGCCCTAGATCTGGGCGTGCTCCAAATCCGCGATCGAGCAGGTCGGGGCCCGTCGGCGCGGCCGGCAGCAACGAGCCTCCAACTAGCGGATCTCCCAGTGTTTTCCGACCTCAGACACCCGTCGGCCAGACGCGGTCCGCGTATGTAGCGCCATGGCGGAAGAACGCGCTTCGGTCCGCCACTGCGCTTCACCCGCGACGGCGCTGGTGACACTCTGCCGAACTTACTTTTGAGTAAGGTATGGCGCATGACGCAGTCTCCGGTGGGCACACCCAGCGCTACCTATAAAGCATGGAAGAAGTTGTCATCGCTGCCCGGCGGCAGCTGGGCGTTCTCCGCCGCAGCCATGGCCCGGGTGCCCTACTTCGCGTCGGTCCTCCCCCACGTCGTCCGGATGGAACCGGGACTGGCCGAGGTGACGGTGCCGAAGTGGTTCTACGTCTACAACCACCTGCACACCGTGCACGCCATCGCGTCGTGCAATGCCGCGGAGATGGCGATGGGCATGCTCATGGAAGCCACCGTGCCGACAACGCACCGCTGGATCCCCAAGGCCATGAATGTGCAGTACCTCGCCAAGGCCACCACCTCGCTGCGGGCCCGCGCCGAGCTCACTCCGCCAGATTTCGGCACCATCACCGAAGGCACCGACATCGTGGTGCCGGTCAGCATCACCGACCGCCACGGCGTCGAGGTGGTGCACGCCGATATCACCACCTGGGTGACGCCGGCCTAGGTCGCCGAGCGTGCCCTCAGATCGCGATGTGCGCCGAGTCCGCGATTTGAGCGCACAGTCGGCGCTAGTCCAGATAGGTGCCGTGCCCTTCGCGCACCAGTGCGCCGTCGAACAGCAGCACCTCGTTGACCAGCCCGCCGTTCTGGTTGCGGTAGTGGATCACCAGGGCCGATTCGCCGCGATAGGTCGCCAGCACCTCGAAATGCAGGTCCGGCATGCCGACCAGCGCCGTCGTCCAGTAATGCCGCAGCGAGTCCTTGCCCCGCACCACACCCCCGGTCTCGGGGAAGAGGCGGGCGGCTACCGGTGAACTGAACACCACGTCGTCGTGGAAATGCGCGAGTACCGCGTCCACGTCGTGCGCGTTCCACGCACGCACCCATTCCTCGGCAAAGGCCTGCGGATCCGGTGTCGCCATCGAGTTCACTTCTCCCTCAACCCAGCCCAGAACGGGCATTGATGCTCATCTGGGTAGCCATTGTCGACGCGACTGCCGTCGGCCCGCAACGACATTCGGCCGTCACCGTAGTGGGGCCAGTCCGGTTGACCGTCGACCGCCGGGTCGCCGGTGCGCACGAAGGCGCTCCAGTAGTCGATCATCTGGTCCGAAAGTCGCTGCTGCGCCGGGTCCAGCGGCGGCGCCCCGCCGACGTCGAACAGATAGCGGAGCTCCAGCGAGTGACTGGCTCCGACCGGGAAGGGCAGCGTTCGCATGACCTCGGGTGCGGGGGCAGAGCGATCGTTGAACTCGTAGGCGTAGACCGGTCCGGTGCGAGAGAGCTCACCGGCCATCCGCTCCGACACACAGCTGAATTCACCGTCGGTGACCGCCGCCGAATATGCCTGCGCCACACCGCCGTACCGATCGACGGGATAGTGTGCGCCGACGGCCGCGGCATCGACACCGAACGTCTCGGACAGCAGCCGCGGGTAATCCCCCGCGACGTAGCGCTGTCCCAGGCGCAGGTAGCGCAACGCCACGAAGAGCGTGAACTCATCGCGGGTGGTGCCGATGAGCACCGGCACCGGTTCGGCCCGGTCCGATGCGAACGCGGCCAGCGGGGCCTGCGGAATCACAGTCGACCCGGTGACCGGACCGGTCAGCTCGTCGCTGCCGATATTGAAGTACCACACCGGTTTCCGCAGACTGTCCACCGGCAGGGCCCGCAGGCAGGTGGCCGCCACCGCGGGGTCGGGGCAGCCGGCAGCGGCCGCGTAGTCGAGCGAGCGGCGGGTCGCGGCGGCGAGATCGGCCTGGGCCTGGCACGGCGCGCTCATCAGGATCGCGGCCCGGAACAACCCCGCCGAGCCGGGTGACACCAGGTGGTCGCACACCGACATGCCGCCCGCGGATTCACCGGCGACAGTGACCTTTTCCGGATCGCCGCCGAAGTCGGCGATGTTGTCGCGCACCCACTGCAGCGCCGCCCGCTGGTCAGCCAGACCGTAGTTGCCGACGTCGCCACCGGCGCCCAGGGCCGGGTGAGCCAGGAACCCGAGCGCCCCGAGGCGGTAGTTGATCGTCACCACGACGATGTCGCCGTGCGCGGCCAGCCGTCCCGCGTCGTAGATGCCACTGCTGCCGCCGGCGAACGCGCCGCCGTGGATCCAGACCATGACGGGACGCTTCTCCTCCGAGACCGGCGGCGTCCAGACGTTCAGGTTCAGGCAGTCCTCGGCGGTGTTCGCTCCGCGTTCGGGATCGGAATCGGGGTCCTGGATGCACCGCGGACCCGGGCGGGTGGCGTCACGCTCCCCCGGCCAGCCCGGCGCGGGGACCGGTGCCGCGAATCGCATGGGGCCCACCGGCGCGGCGGCATACGGCACACCGGCGAACAACCGATGGTCGGATACCACTGTGCCGCGCAAGGTTCCGGCAGCGGTCCGGACCACTGCCGGGTCCTGCCCTTGCACCAGGCCGGGCGGAGCGGCAGCTGAACTGCCGGGCGTCGCCGCCCGGCCGCCACCCCGTGCACAGCCTCCCACCAGCATGGCCAACACTGCCAGCAACGCGACGACGCGACGCCCGGACCGCATGGCTGCGAGCGTACGGGGCCGATCGGCATATTCGACTCCCTTACGTGGCGCCGATCACATATGGTGGCAATTGACACCCGTCAAGTTCTGCCAGTGAGGAGTCTGTATGAGCGCGCCGACAATGGATGACGCCGCGAAGGTGCTCGCCGATCCGACGGCTTACGCCGACGATGCACGCCTGCACACCGCGCTGACCCATCTGCGCGCGAACAACCCGGTGGCCTGGGTCGACAATCGGCCCTACCGGCCGTTCTGGGCCATCACCAAGCACGCCGACATCATGGCGATCGAGCGGGACAACGAGCTGTTCATCAGCGAGCCCAGGCCCCTGCTGGCCACCGCGGCGGCCGACGATCTGGCCAAACAACAGCTCGAGGCCGGCATGGGCCTGCGCACACTGATCCACATGGACGACCCGCACCACCGCAAGGTTCGGGCGATCGGCGCAGATTGGTTCCGCCCCAAGGCAATGCGTGACCTCAAGGTCCGGGTGGACGAGCTCGCCAAGCGCTATGTCGACAAGATGCGCGACATCGGGCCCGAGTGCGACTTCGTCACCGCCATCGCCGTCGACTTCCCGCTCTACGTGATCATGTCGCTGCTCGGGCTGCCCGAAGAGGACTTCGGCCGCATGCACATGCTGACCCAGGAGATGTTCGGCGGCGACGACGACGAGTACAAGCGCGAGGGGGGCTCACTGGAAGATCAGCTCGCCGTACTGATGGACTTCTTCGCCTACTTCTCGACGCTGACCGCGTCGCGCCGCGCCAACCCGACCGCGGACCTGGCCTCGGCGATCGCCAACGGCACCATCGACGGGGAACCGCTGTCCGACGTAGACACCGCGTCGTACTACGTGATCGTCGCCAGCGCGGGACACGACACCACCAAGGACGCGATCTCGGGCGGACTCCATGCACTCATCGAGAACCCGGACCAACTCGCCAGACTGAAGGCGCAACCCGATCTGATGGGCACCGCGGTCGAAGAGATGATCCGGTGGTCCACCCCGGTCAAGGAGTTCATGCGCACCGCCACCGCCGACACCACCGTGCGCGGCGTACCGATCGCCAAGGGCGAATCCGTCTACCTGGCCTATGTTTCCGGCAACCGTGACGAAGAGATCTTCGACAACCCACATCGCTTCGACGTCGGCCGGGATCCGAACAAGCACCTGGCATTCGGATACGGCGTGCACTTCTGCCTGGGTGCAGCACTGGCCAGGATGGAGATGAACAGCTTGTTCACCGAGCTGCTCGGTCGGCTGGATTCCATCGAATTGGCCGGAACACCAGAGCTTTCCGCGACCACGTTCGTCGGTGGGCTCAAGCACCTGCCGATTCGTTACTCGCTGCGCTGAGCCTGCCCGGTCCGCCGGTGGGTGGCCAGGAAGCCATCCACCGCGGCCTGCACACACCTGGTGTAATCGAACTCGGCCAGCGTGCTGAGCTTGCCCAACACGATCGGCCCCAGCAGTAGCGCGGCGGCCTGCGTCCGATCCACCTCGCCGAGTTCGGCGAGCGCCTCGGGACTGTCGAAGATCGCCTCGAACGGCAACGCGTACTGTTCGGCCACCCGCTCACGCAATGTCCGCACCTCGGCGCTGTCATCGCTCCGCCACGGCAACTGCTCCATGTCACCACCGAGGGCCAGCCACGACATGGCGGTGACGCTGATCGGAGCCTCGGCAATCGAATCGGCCTGCGCCTGAACCAGGGCGATCAGCCGGTCCCGCAGCGAGCCGTCCGCCGGCGGCATCGGCGCCGCCGGGATGAGCGCCCGAAAAGCCGCGGCCAGCAAGTCATTTCCGCTCGGGAAGTGCCGATACAACGTCGCCCTGGCCACGTTCGCCGCCCGGGTGACCGCGTCGACTGTCACCGCACTGGGCCCGCCCGAGCGCAACAGCGTCGTGGCTGCCTCGAGCAACCGGGCCCGGGATCGGGCCGGCCGGGGGTCACGGCTTTCGGCGGTCATGCGCCCACACCTCCATAAAACAGACTTACCGTCTCGCTCCAAGACTGTTAGTCTCGAAACTTCACCGACGAAGGAGGACGGCATGTCCGACACCCTCGTCGAGTCTGGCCAGGATATCGACCCAGGCCTGGCGTATCTGTCGATCCGGAAGCGATATTGGCTGCTCGCGGTGGCCTGCATGGACGTCTCCATCGTGATCGCCTCGATGGTGGCGCTCAACGCCGCCCTACCCGACATCGCCCGTCAGACCGCAGCCACCCAGGCCCAACTCACCTGGGTGATCGACGGATACACCCTGGTGCTCGCCTGCCTGCTGCTACCGGCCGGCGCGATCGGCGACCGCTACGGCAGACGCGGTGCCCTGCTGACCGGGCTCGCGGTCTTCATCCTGGCCTCGGCGGCACCTCTGCTCTTCGACGACCCCGTTCACCTGATCATTTCCCGTGCGGTGGCCGGGGCCGGCGCAGCCTTCATCATGCCGGCCACCCTGTCCCTGCTCACCGCGGCATTTCCGAAATCCGAGCGCAACAAGGCAGTTGGGATCTGGGCCGGTGTCGTCGGATCGGGCGCTGTCTTCGGCTTTCTCGTCACCGGTGGGTTGCTGCACTTCTGGGCGTGGCAGTCGATCTTCGCAGCGTTCGCCATCGCCGGGGTCGGGCTGTTCATCCTGACCTGCACGGTGCCGTCCTCCCGGGATGAGGACGCCACACCGCTGGACTGGTTCGGGGCGCTCCTCATCGGCGCGGCGGTGGCGGTCTTCGTACTCGGGGTGGTGGAGGCGCCGATGCGCGGTTGGACGCACCCGGTGGTATGGGGTTGCATCGCCGGCGGAATCGCCCTCGGGGCGGCCTTCACCGTCGCCCAGCTCAAGAGCCGGCACCCGCTGCTCGATGTCCGGTTGTTCAGAAAGCCTGACTTTGCCACCGGCGCGGTGGGCGTCACGTTCCTGTTCTTCGCGAACTTCGGGTACTTCTTCGTCAGCATGCAGTACATCCAGCTCGTCATGGGATACAGCCCGATTCAGACCGCAATCGCCCTGTGCCCATTGATCCTTCCCGTGCTGGTGCTCGGCGCCACCACCCATTGGTATCTGCCCCGGCTGGGTTTGCGGCTGTGCGTATCGCTCGGCCTCCTCGTGATCGCCGCCGGACTGATGTGCATGCGGCTGCTCGAATTGGATTCCAGCTACGTCGACTACGCCTGGCCACTGTTCATCATGAGCACTGGCATGGGATTGTGCACCGCACCAACGACTTCGGCGATCATGGGCGCCGTACCCGACGAGAAACAGGGTGTGGCCTCCGCGGTCAACGACACCACCCGGGAAGTCGGCGCCGCGGTGGGCATCGCGGTGGCCGGTTCCATCCTGGCCGCCCAGTACCAGGATCACCTGGGGCCCAAGCTGGCCGGACTTCCCGCCGAGGTACGCGAGCCCATCCTGAGCTCACTGGCCGAAGCCCTTGCCGTAGCCGGACAACTCGGCCCACAGGGTGCGGCCGTCGGCGAGCTGGCCAAGCAGGCGTTCCTCGACGCCACCAACTCGGCTCTGCTGGTGATGGCGGCGGTGCTCGCGGTGGCCGGGACGTTCGTCGCGATCTGGGCACCGGGCCGCGACGGTGAGCAGCTCCGAGTGATCCGGCGGCTCAGGTCGCCAGGAACTCCGCAGCCCGATGACCGATCATGGCAATGGTCGCGTGCGGGCCGCGGCTGGTGATGGCCGGCATGATCGACCCGTCCACCACCCACAGTTTCTCGACGCCCAGCACCCGGCAGGTCGGATCCAGCACTGCCTGCTCCCCGGTTCCCATGGGCGCCGTACCGGCCAGATGCTGCGATGTCGACCACGACGCCTCACCGACTTCTGCTGTGTGACTGACCAATTCACGAGCGAGTTCCGCGCCCCGGCGCAAAGCGTCGACGTCCTCGGCCACCGTGTCGTAACGATGCTCGATCACCGGCGCCACCGTCGGGTCGGCCGATGCCAACCCGACCCGGCCCCGTGAGTGCGGGCGCATCAGCGCCACCCCGAGGTGCGGAAGCTCGGCGGGGTCGTGCCCCGGCCCGTGCACCATGGCCGAAAAACCTGCGGTGTACGGACGCACTTCGATGCCGCCGTCGGTGGTCAGCACGGCCTCCAGCGGCGGCAGGTCGTGAGTCGGCGTCCAGGAGACCGGCAGCACCCATTCCGGATGGTCCACGGTGTGCATGCCGACCGGAAGATCCGAGACCACCTCGATGCCGAGCGCTTCGAGCTCAGCCGCCGGCCCGATGCCCGACAGCAGCAGCAGCTGGGCTGATCCAATTGCCCCAGAACACAGCACAATTCGATCGGCACTGAGAACAGATCCGTCTTCGCACTGCACTCCGACAGCCCGGTTCGCACGGAACAGCACGCGGTGGACCCGGGTGTCGGTCACCAACCGGAGATTGGGCCGCCCTAGCGCCGGTTGCAGGTAGGCACCACCCGGGCCAACCCTGTTGCCGCCGTTGATGTTCAGCGGAACGGCGCCGACCCCGGCCGGCAGTGCCGTCGCAGCGGTGGACCCGTTGAGGTCATCGATCCAGCCGAACCCGGTACCCATCGCCGCGTCGACGAAAGATGCTGTGCACCCGTCGAATTCGCGTACCCGGCGGACCGTGATCGGCCCGGCGTCGCCATGCAGGGAGGTATCGAAATCCAGATCCGTCTCGATGGCACGGAAATGCGGCAGTACATCGTCCCAGCCCCACCCCGGCACGGCCCACCGGTCGAAGTCTCCTGGCAGTCCCCGGCAGAAATAACCGCCGTTGACCGCACCGGAGCCACCCACCACCGATCCCCGGATGATCTCGGTGTGCCGGGGCGGGTGCTCGGTCAGTACCGAGACATAGTGGCGAACCACCGAACTGGCAGCCCCGATCGGCAGGCGCAGCGCATCGGTGATCTGCGCCGCCACCCGAGGGTCACTGGGCGCCGGACCGGCTTCCACGACCGTGACATGGCAGCTCGGATCGACGGAAAGCCGTTCGGCCAGAATTGATCCGGCGCTACCGGCACCGACGATCAGGACGTCTCGCTCCAACTCGGGCTAGCTCCGCAGCTGCGGCTTGAGCGCGCCCAGCTGACGTTCCCGCACCACACCGGTCCACAGGCCGATCCCGTAGGCGAGATCGTCCAGACGCTTGAGCAGGATGTGGGTCAGCAGACCGACGGGCTTGGTGTCGTCGTCGGCATTGCCGCGTCGGGTCGCCCAGTCGACCACGCCGTCCAGCACCGCGGCCACCAGGACCGCGTGTCTGGCCCGTCGGAACATCAGGGCGGCGACGAGGGCGACCGGCCAGTAGTGCCGACAGATCGCCGAACACAGCTGCAGAGCCGCCGACCACAGCCCGCGCGCGGTCACCGCGGCGACCTCGGTGGGTTCGGTGTCGACCGCGCTGAGGGACCGCGCGATGCGCCGGCCGGTGAAGATCGCGATCACCACCGAGCCCAGGTAGCCGAAACACGACCCCATCGCCAGCAGCAGCCAGACCATCAACGTCCACCCGGAGATCACCACGGGGGCTGTCTTGCCCGGGTGCCGGACTGTCAACGGCGCTGCCGACGTGCCGTAGAAAGCCTTGCGGTTGAACCACTCTCGCAGATCTGTCCGGTGATCATGGGCAACCAGCGCGATGGGCTCATACCGCAGGCGGGCCCCGGTTTCGACCAGACGCCAGCACAGGTCCACATCCTCACCCGACTGCATGGTCTCGTCGAAGCCGCCCACCGCGGCCAGCGCCGCGCGCCGGCAGATGATCGCCGCGCTGGGTACGTAGGACACCGAGCCGTAGGGCACCACCGGCGCCTCCCGCACCCCGAGGTCCAGGGACGAACGCACCGCCTCGTACCGGGCCACCACGTTGTCAGCGGTGTGCAGCCCGACGATGCGGGGTGCGACCAGCGCCACGGCCGGGTCGCAGAAGTGGCCGAGCAACGCCTCGAGCCACCCGCGCCGCGGCACCACATCCGAGTCGAGGAACGCCACGAAATCGGTCTCCGTCGCGGCGAGGCCGGTGTTGCGGGCGGCCGCCGGGCCGTTGCTGCGGAAGTGCCGGAGCACCTGCACGTCGCAGTGCATCCCGGCGAATTCTGATTGCGAGACCGGAACCGCCGAGCCGTCGTCGACCACGATCACCCGAAGGCCCCGCAACGCCGAGATGAGCCGGTGCAGACCGGATACGTTGTCGCGCACCGGAATAATGACCGTCACATCACGGTGGGACGGACCACTGGGCGGACGGGGATGGGCGACCGTGGCGTCGAGCAAAGTCCGGGCCAGTTGCGCGCTCTGCGCGTCGTGGACCTCGAGACGGCCGCCGTTGAGCATGGTCTGCGCCGTCGGAGCCAGCCGCAGCAACCGGGTCGGCGACCCGCCGAGTAGGGCGGCGCCGGCCCCGAGCACCTTGACACGGCGATCCACCTGTACGGCAAAACCGTCGGGCAGCCTCGGTCCGGTCATGTCAGCAATCCGTTCCGGTCCGGTTGCCACCGCCGTATCCGACCGGCGCAGCCGTTGACCATCTCAGCAAAGATACGCTCCCCCTCGGCAGCCGTGGCGGTTGTCGGGTCACCCAGTACCCCGACTTCGCTGACGGCCGCAATCCCGCCACTGCGCATGGCCGGCATGAGCTCGGCCAGCGGGGCGGTGTTCCCGGGAGCCAGGCTGTCAGCCCAGACATCGCCGGGCGAAATATGTAGCAATACAGATGTTTCGGTATGCCCCGCGTGTGCGTCGGCGCCCGCGGCGATACACGGGACCCAGCCGACGTCGCGGCTCTCCTGGCGCAACAGGGCCACCGCAGCGGCCAGCGCCTCCACATTCCCCCCGTGACCATTGACAAACACCAGACGCGACGCCCAGCTCAATGCGGAACGCCCGTACTCCAGCAGCAACGACCGCAGAGCTGCGGTGCCGATCGACACCGTTCCGGGGAACCCCTCGTGCTCGCCACTGGCGCCGTAGTGGACGGGCGGCGCGACCACCCAGTCACCGGACGACGCGTCATCGAGGTGCTCGAGCAGCGCATGCGAGACCGCGGCGGCGATGCGCGTGTCGGTGTCCAGCGGCAGGTGCGGACCATGTTGCTCGGTAGAGCCCACTGGGACGATCAACATTGGCGACATGCTGCGTAGCTGTCTCGACGTTGAGTTCCCGAGCCCGCTGGGGAAAGCCACGTGCCGATGGTAGGCCCAATTCACCTACTGTGCGCCAATTGTTGGAGCACAGGCAGCAATTGATTTGCCGTAGCTTTCCCGGCACCGGTCGTGAACATCACGTACGTCTCTCCCGCCACCCCTGTCACGCTGCACCTCAAGGTGAACGTCAGCGTGTCAGGCGCGCGGCACACCGAGGGTCCGGGTGAAGCCCTCCGGAACCAGGATGTCCTCCGGCGTCAGGTCGTGGATCGACGACTTGCCCAACCCGCGCAGCGCGGAGTCGATGCCGCCGCTCAGGATGTCCAGCACATTCTCGACACCCGCCTGGCCGTTGGCGGCCAGACCCCACAGATAGGCCCGGCCGATCATGACGGCCCGGGCGCCCAGCGCCACGGCCTTGACGACATCGCTGCCCCGACGGATCCCGCCGTCCAGCAAAACCTCGACCTGATCCCCCACCGCGTCGGCGATGGCGGGCAGGCAGCGGATCGCCGCGGGCGTGCCGTCCAGGTTGTTGCCGCCATGGTTGGACACCGTGATCGCCGAAACACCCGCATCCACGGCACGTTTGGCGTCATCGACCCGCACCATGCCCTTGAGTAGGAAAGGACCGCCCCACTGCTCCCGCAACCAGGCGATGTCCTCCCAGGTCGGGGGCGGGGTACCCATCCACTGGCCGTAGGCCTCGAAGAACGTCGGCCCCGGCTCGCCGGCGCGACCCTGGTTCGGCACCCGCAGGTCCGGCGGACGCAGGTGCTTACCGAAGCTCCACAGCCAGCGCGGCTTGGTGAGCACCTCCGGAGACATCCGCAGCATCGTGCGCAGGTCCATTCGCTCCGGGATCTTCGGGCTACCCCAGTCGCGGCCGTGGCTGAAGCTCCAGTCGGTCGTGGCGATGAGCCCGACGGCGCCGGCGTCCTTGGCCCGCTGGACGCGCTCGGCGATCTCGTCGCGCGACCCGAGCCAGTAGATCTGGAAGAAGATCTTGTCGTTGACGGCGGTGACTTCCTCCATGGGCTTGCTGGCGAAGGACGACAGCCCCATGGCCGTGCCGCGGGCTGCGGCGGCTCGGGCGACAGCCACCTCACCGTCGGGGTCGACGGCCTGAACGCCGGTCGGCGAGATGATGACGGGCATCGAAATGTCCTGCCCCATCACCGTTGTCGCCATCTCACGCTTCTCCGTGGCACCCACCACGTGCGGCGCGAAACCGAGCTCGGCGAACGACTCCACGTTGTCGGAGACCGTCACGCCCTTCTCGCTGGCAGAGATCAGCGACGAGTAGGCGGACTTGGGCAGCCGCTTCTTCGCCCGCTGCTGGGCGATGGCGACGGTCTCGAACCAGGTATCACGAGCCATGGAGTTACACCGGACTTTCGTTACAGATGCGGGCCGGCGGCTTGGTCAGCAACTTCAGTGCCACCGGGCCCTGCTTGGTGCCGCGGGAGTGATCGCCGCTGGGCTTGGGTTTGATGCGCTCGGCCGCCAGGGCCGGTTCGCCCCAGCCTTCGACGCACTCGGGATCCGGCCCGTCCATCGGCAGACCGGTGAAGAACTTGGCTGCCATGCAGCCGCCGCGGCAGGCGTCGTAGTGCCCGCAGCCGCTGCAGGCGCCGGCCGACTGGGGCTCGCGGAGCTCGCGGAAGAGCGGGGAGTACTGCCAGACGTTCTGGAAGCCGGCACCGAAACCGGTGTCTTCCAGAATGTTTCCGGCGAGGAACTTGTCGTGGATGGCGAACGGGCAGGCGTAGACGTCGCCCACCGGATCGATCAGGCAGACCACCCGGCCGGCACCGCACAGGTTCAGCCCGGCCAGTGCACCAGGCTCACCCAGCCCGGACAGGTGGAAGAACGAGTCACCGGTCAGCACCCGCTCACCGTGGGCGACCAACCAGTTGTACAGCTGGCGCTGCTGGTCCGGGGTCGGGTGCAGCTCATCCCAGACATCGGCGCCGCGGCCCGACGGGCGCAGCCGCGTGATCCGCAGCGTGGCACCGTAGCGGTCTGCCAACGCCTTGAACTCGTCGAGCTGATCGACGTTGTGGCGGGTGACCACCACCGAGATCTTGGCATCCGAAAAGCCGGCGGCGGCAAGGTTTTCCAGAGCGCGCACGGCCATGTCGAACGAGCCCTTGCCGCGCACGGCATCGTTGACCTCGGCATTGGCGCCGTCCAGGGAGATCTGCACGTCGACGTAGTCGCTGGCGGCGAGTTTCGCAGCCACCTCGGGCGTGATGCGCACCCCGTTGGTGGAGAACTTGACGCCGACGTGATGGGCGGTCGCGTAATCGACGAGTTCCCAGAAGTCCGGGCGCACAGTCGGTTCCCCGCCGCCGATGTTCACGTAGAACACCTGCATGCGTTCCAGCTCGTCGATGATGTCCTTGCACTGCTGTGTGGACAGTTCACGTGGATCGCGCTTCCCCGACGAGGACAGGCAGTGCACACACGCCAGGTTGCAGGCGTAGGTGAGCTCCCAGGTCAGGCAGATAGGGGCGTCGAGTCCGTGTTCGAACTGCTCGACGAGCCTTGGAACAGGCGTGCGCGCGGGCGCAACAGAAGTCATTGTGGATTCCCGGGGATGAGCATCTTCGAGGACACCAGCACGCTCAGCGCGTGCAGGTAAGGGCCTTGGTCGGAGTCGGCGATACCGACCGCGCGACACGCGGACCGGGCGTCGGGGTGGTCAGCCAGTGAGTTGACCACCTCGACGACCGTCCGGTTCTTCAGAAACGACAGCTTGCGGGTTCCGAAGTGATACAGCAGGGCACCGAACGGCTCCGGCCGCACCGCCACCTGGTGGTGCAACCGCCAGCTGACATTCGGGTCGAAGACGACGCCGACGTGCCCGGCCGTATCGGCAACCTGTGTAGACACGGTCAGTAAACCCCGCACATACCGTCGATCGAGACCTCTTCGACGAGCGTCTCGGTGACGAGCTGGGTTTCGGTTTCGGCCTGCGGGTTCTGATCCATGAATCGCACCTTTCCTGTAACTGTGGGTCTCGACAATTGTGACCTGAGTCGCAAGAATATGGCATCGAGTGCACAAATGGAAGGGCGGGTTCTATGCGGCAGGGATCCGGGCCCCGCGTCGGCAGGCGCCCGTCCACCACGCAGGACCACATCACCGACGTCGCGCTGGCATTGTTCGCCGCCCACGGCTTTGACGAGGTGAGCGTCGACGACGTGGCCAAAGCCGCCGGCATCGCGCGACGCACGCTGTTCCGCTACTACGCCTCCAAGAACGCCATCCCCTGGGGAGACTTCGACGCCCACCTGCAGCACCTGCGCGATCTCCTCGCCGCGCTGAGCTCCGAAATCCCGCTGGCCGAGGCCCTGCGCGAAGCACTGCTGTCGTTCAACACCTACGACACCCAGGAGATGGCCCAACACCGCCTGCGTATGCGCGTCATCCTGGAAACCGCAGGGCTGCAGGCATATTCGATGACGATGTACGCGGGATGGCGTGAAGTCATCGCCACCTACGTGGCACAACGCATCGGCGCGACCCCCGGGGACCTGATGCCCCAGACCGTCGGATGGTTGATGCTCGGAGTCGCGCTCTCGGCCTACGAACACTGGCTTGCCGACGAGTCCGTCGCACTGCCGGACGCCATCGGCCGGGCCTTCGAAGTGGCGCGCCCGGGTCTGGAAGCGCTAGCCCCGCAGTAACCCGTCCCACGCCGCAGCCAGTGCCGCGGGCCCCTGCGGACCGAGCCTCTCGGTGAGCATGATCGGCGCCTGCGACATGAAACGCGGTGCGCTACCGCGATGTACATCGGCGGCGTGCACGGTGAACGGATGCAGCACGTACATAGCGCCGGGCCGGCCCGTCGCATGGGCCACCGGACAGGCTCGGGCGGCAGCGTCCACCAAGGCACCGGCCTCGATGAACTCGACGGGATCGGGCCCGAGCACCCGGGCGACCTCGCGATGCGAACCCACCCGGATCCGCGTCGGCGCGTCGTCGGGTCCCACCTCGGACAGCAGGGTCAGCACCAGGACGGTGTGCGGACGCCCGCTGACCGCCCACTCCCCGCCCGGCAGCGGGGTGTTGGCGTCGACGTGCCAGCCCCGGTCCTCTGCGGGCGGATCCACCGGGAACCGCACCGGGATGTTGCCCAGGGCCCCACGCGGCAGCCAACCTCCTCGTCCGCAGATCGCGTCGAGGGCATCGGTGAGCGCTGCGTTGTCCACCAGTTGCCGGAACGGACCGGCGCCGGTCAGATCGGCCGTCCACACCACCGCGCTCGTCCACGACGCGGGCTCATCCGGAGACAGTCCGATCTGCGTCCAAAGCAGATCCCGGGCGGCATCGGCGTTTTCGGCCGGCGCGGCCTGTTCGACCTTGACGAACCCGTCCCGCTTGAATGCCTCGACGTCCACCACGCCGACCACCATGACGCACCTCCCCTGACCGGCGCCAATGGTTTTCCGGCGAAAAAACTTCGCCCAAGGCCGTCGGAGTTCGGTGCCCGGCGGCGACGATAGGGGTGTGAGCGCCGAAACAGACGCTCCGCGGGCGCTGCTGAGGTGCTACGACGAGGCCCTGCCGGCGGTGTACGGCTACTTCGTACGCCGCTGCGGTGACCGCGGAACCGCCGAGGACCTGACGTCGGAGACGTTCCTGGCCGCCATGGACGCGGCCCGCAGACCGTCGCCGCCGCCGATCTCGGTGCCCTGGTTGATCGGGGTGGCCAGGCACAAACTCGCCGACCACTACCGCCGCCGCCACGACCGGTTCACGGTGCCGGTGGCCGAACTGCCCGAACCGGTCGATCCGGCCGACGACTGGGACGCCGAACTGGATCGCATTGTCGCCGAAGCGGTTCTGGCCCGGCTGCCCGAACAGCACCGGACCGTGCTCGCCCTGCGTTACCTCGACGACTGCTCGGTGGGTGAATGCGCCGAGCTGATCGGGCGCACGGTGCATGCCACCGAGGCCCTGCTGGTCCGGGCCCGCCGAGCCTTCAGAGCCCAGTACCCGACACCGGAGGGAGGGACGTCGTGATCAACAGCCACGATCCGTTGACCGTGCTCCGCGGCGACGACCCACCGGTCTCCCCCGACCCGGCGTTCGCCGCCCGGCTGCGCGCGCGGCTGGAAGCGGCGCTCACCCTTCCCGAACGCACCGAAGGAGTTGACATGAGTGGAACCGAAACTGCCATCGCCGAACTCAACAAGCCCGCGGCGGTTGCCGCTCCCACCCGGTCCGCCGTGGTGGCCTACCTGGCGGTGCCCGACGCCCGCGCCGCGATCGCCTGGTACATCGACGCGCTGGGAGCCGTTCAGGTCGGTGAGCCGATCGTGATGGACGACGGCCGTATCGGCCACGCCGAACTCGCACTGGCCGGCGGGGTGTTCTACCTGGCCGACGAATATCCAGAGATCGGCCTGAAAGCGCCTGCACCCCATGCCAACTCGGTGAGCCTGATGCTGGAGGTCCCGGACACCGACGCGGCACTGGAACGGGCCCGCACGCTGGGCGCGCAGGTACAGCGGGAACCGTACGAGAACTACGGCACCCGCAACGCGGCGATCATCGACCCGTCCGGACACCGCTGGATGCTGTCCGGGCCTGCGACCGGAGCCGCGGTCCCCATCCAGCACGGCGACGTCGGATACGTCTCCGTGTGGGCCCCCGACGCCGCACGGGCCGCGGCCTTCTACGGCCACGTGCTGGGCTGGACCTACGACCCCGCCACCGGCCAGGTCACCAACACGCGACAGCCCGTCGGCATCTTCAGCGTCGCGGGCGCCGCCAACCTGTTCTGCTGCTACGCGGTGACCGATCTGGACGGAGCACGCCAGGCGATCCTCACCGGCGGCGGTCAACCCGGCCAGACCCAGGAATTCGACTTCGGCACCGTGCTCGACGCCACCGATCCGGCCGGCACCCCGTTCGCGGTATTCCTGCCCGCACCGGGCACGCCGAGGCCGGAACTGAACGGCGCAGGGCCAGGCGAGCTTTCGTACCTCACCTACGAGGTGCCCGACTCGACGGCATTCAAGGAGTTCTACAGCCGACTGTTCTTCTGGACCTTCGAGCCCGGCCGGATCACCGACGGTTGGGGCGTCCAGGGCAGTCAGCCGATGGCGGGGGTGGCCGGCAGTGCCGAGAGTGCCACCGCGGTGCCGATGTGGACGGTCGCCGATATCGACGCCGCGGTCGCCCGGGTCCGCGAGGCCGGCGGCACCGTGCTGCAGCAGCCGTCACGACAGGACTACGGCTTCATGGCCGAGTGCACCGACGACCAGGGTGTCCGGTTCTACCTCGGCCAGGTCTAGAGCGATTTGGGTGCGGCCAGTAACGCTGACCGTTACCGGACGTACCCAAATCGCGGAGAAGATCAGCCCAAGACGTCGGAGATGGGCGCGCCCGCGGCGATCTTGCCGCGGGCCTTCATCACCTTGCCGGGCATGCCGCCGCCGACCACACCGACCACGACACCGTCGCGCTCGTAGAAGGCCAGGAACTTGCGGCCGTCGTCCTCGACCACGTGCACGACATCGTCGGCCTCGGGCTCACCGAGGCACTGGATCTTGACGTCGTACTGATCGCTCCAGAAGTACGGCACCGACACGACGGGCGAGGCCTCCTGGCCCAGGATCGCCGGCACCATGGCCCGCGCCTGATCGGCGACATTGCTCCAATGCTCAACGCGCGCTTGGTCACCCACGTGGTCGCGCCACGATGCGACATCGCCGATGGCCCACACGCCCGCGGCGCTGGAGCGGCCGACCTCGTCGCACACCACACCGTTGTCGAGCGCGATCCCGCTGCCGTCGAGCCACTCGACCGCCGGGTGCGAGCCGATGCCGACGACCACCAGGTCGGCGTCGAGTTCGGTGCCGTCGCCCAGCACGACCTGCTCGACCTTGTCGGCGCCACGCACTTCGCTGACCCCCACACCGCAGCGCACGTCGACGCCCTCGGCCTGGTGCAACCGGGTCACCAGGGCCCCGATCTGCTCACCCAGCACCGAGGCCAGCGGGGTGGGCTGCGGCTCCACCAGCGTCACCTCGACATCGAGCTTGCGCAGGCTCGCGGCCACCTCGCAGCCGATGAAGCCGGCACCGACCACGACGGCCCGCCGGGCCTTACCGGCGTGCTCCCGCAGCGCCATGCTCTCGTCGTAGTTGCGCAGCACGTGGATTCCGGCCAGGTCGCCGAAGGAGCGGATGCGCTTGGGCACCAGTCCGGTCGCGATGATCAGCTCGTCGTAGGCGACATCGCTGCCGTCGGCCAGCTTCAGCGTCTTGGCGGCGGTGTCCACCGACTGCGCGGCGGAGCCGAGCCGCAGCGTGATGTTGTTCTCGGCGTAAAACTCGGCCGGCTTGAGGGTGACGTCGTCCGTCTCGGCGCGCAGCACTTCCTTGGACAGCGGCGGCCGATCGTAGGGCAGATGGTCCTCGTCGCTGACGATCGTGATGGGCCCGGCGTACTCCGACCGGCGCAGCTGTTCGGCCGTCCGGGCCGCAGCCAGGCCGCCGCCGACGATGACGATGCCCGCTGCAGATCCCGTTGAAGTAGTCACGTGGGGTTTTTACACGATCGGGGTTAAACGTTGTAGGGCACCCTACGTTTGCGCAGGCCGATGACCTCCGTCACGACCGGCCCCGGTCGATGACGTTGGTGAGCACCACGATGCTCTCGCTGCGCTCGATCCGGGCCGTCGAGCGGATGCGTTCCAGGGCCTCTTCGAGGTGGCGCATGTCCCGTGCCAGTACATGCAGGATCGCGTCGGCGGTACCGGTGACCGTTGCCGCACTGACCACTTCGGGGATGTCGATCCAGGCCGCGCGCAACTGATCCGGGGCGATCGTGCCCTGGCAGAACACCTGCACGTAAGCCTCGGTGCGCCACCCCAGCACGTTGCGGTCGATCACGGTGGTGAAGCCGCGGATCACCCCGTCGGCCACCATCCTGTCCACCCGGCGCTTCACCGCAGGAGCCGACAGATTCACGCGCTGTCCGATCTCGGCGAATGTCGCCCTGGCGTTCTCGGTGAGTTCGGCCAGGATCCGTTCGTCGGTGTCGTCCAGGCGCTCCATGTCGACCTCCACGCAACAAACCGCCGCAATATGGCGGTTCATGCAATATATCCCTGCCCTAGACGCAACAGGGAACGATTGATTGCGTCACAGCCGCTTCATATCGTCGAATCATGACGATTTTCGATGAAGTCATGCCTGAGACTGCGCCCGCAGCCGGGGTCGCAGCACCGACCCGGACCGCAGTGCCACCCGCGCGGACCGCGACCAACCGCCACTACGCCATGACCGCCCCGCAGTACTTCACCGTCGAATACGCCATCAACCCGTGGATGGACACCGCCACCCCCGTGGACACCGCGCTCGCACTGTCACAGTGGGAAACGCTGCGCCGGGTGTACGCCGATCTGGGCCACACCGTTGACCTGGTGACCCCGCGCGCCGGTCTGCCCGACATGGTCTACGCCGCCAACGGCGGCTTCCTGATCGGCGACACCGCCGTAGTCGCCCGCTTCGCCTACCCCCAGCGCGCCGGTGAGGCCGACGCCTACGCCGAGTGGATGACCGCCGCCGGCTACCGGACCGTGTTCACCGATCACATCAACGAGGGCCAGGGCGACCTGCTGCTCGTGGGGTCAACCCTGTTGGCCGGATACGGTTTTCGCACCGATCGACACGCCCACGACGAGATCGCGGCCGTTACCGGCCTTGACGTGGTCAGCCTCGAACTCGTCGACCCGCGGTTCTATCACCTCGACACCGCGCTGGCGGTACTCGATGATTCGACCATCGCCTACCATCCCCCGGCCTTCAGCGCCGAGGCCCGAAAGCGTCTGACCGGACTGTTCGGCGACGCGATCGAAGTGGGCTCCGCCGACGCCTTCGTCCTCGGCCTCAATGTCGTGTCCGACGGCCGGCACGTCGTGATGCCTGCCGCCGCCACGGGATTCGCCGACCAGCTGCGCCGGACCGGCTTCGAGCCGATCGGCGTCGACCTGTCCGAACTCCTCAAAGGCGGCGGATCCGTCAAATGCTGCACCCTGGAGCGATATCGATGACCATGCTGGACAGGGTGGACAACCAGGCCACCCCGGACCCTGCGACCGCCGCCGCGATCACGCTCGACGATCGCCACGTCGCCCACAACTACGCACCACTGCCCGTAGTTGCCGAAAGCGCCGAAGGCGCCTGGATCACCGATGTGACGGGCCGCCGCTATCTCGATTGCCTGGCCGCCTATTCGGCGGTCAACTTCGGTCACCGCAATCCGGAGATCATCGCCGCCGCCCACGCTCAGCTGGACCGGCTGACGCTGGTGAGCCGCGCCTTTCACTCCGACCGGCTCGGGCCGTTCGCCGAGGCCCTGGCCGGGCTGTGCACGAAAGACATGGTGTTGCCGATGAACAGCGGCGCCGAGGCTGTGGAGAGCGGTATCAAGTTGGCCCGCAAGTGGGGCACCGACGTCAAGGGTGTGAAAGCCGACAGCTCGAATATTGTCGTAGCGCACAACAACTTCCACGGTCGCACCACCACCATCATCAGCTTCTCCGACGACGACACCGCCCGCCGCGGGTTCGGGCCCTACACGCCCGGCTTCCGCTCGGTGCCGTTCGGCGACCATCTGGCGCTGGCCGACGCGATCGACGAGAACACGGCCGCCGTCCTGATCGAGCCGATCCAGGGAGAGGCGGGCATCATCGTCCCGCCCGCCGACTACCTGCCACGTGTCCGCGACATCTGTACCCGCAACAACGTGCTGATGATCGCCGACGAGATCCAGTCCGGCCTGGCCCGCACTGGGCGCACCTTCGCCTGCGATCACTGGGGTGTGGTTCCCGACGTGTACCTGCTCGGCAAGGCCCTGGGCGGCGGCGTGGTGCCGTTGTCCGCAGTCGTTGCCGACCGCGACGTCCTCGGTGTGCTGCACCCCGGCGAACACGGCTCGACCTTCGGCGGCAATCCCCTGGCGACCGCCATCGGCACGACCGTGGTGGGGATGCTGCGCCGCGGCGAATTCCAGCTCCGTTCAACCAAACTCGGGGAGCAGCTGCACAATCGGCTCACCGGGTTGATCGGGGACGGGGTGACGGCCGTGCGTGGCCTGGGCCTGTGGGCAGGGGTGGACATCGACCCGGATCTGGGCACCGGAAAGCAGTTCGGCCTGGCGATGGCCGAGCGCGGCGTGCTGGTGAAGGACACCCACGGATCGACGCTGCGGTTCGCCCCACCCCTGGTGGTGACCGCCGACGAGCTCGACTGGGCCGTTGACCAATTCGCTGACACCCTGGCCGAGGCGCGCCGATAATCGGTTGACCGGCCGCAAGGAGGCACCATGTCCGCCCCAGCCAACAACCTGACCAGCCAGATGTTGCGGCGCAGGCCGGTCATCGGAGCACCTGTCGCCCACGGCGCGTCCGACCACCTCAAACGAAGTATCGGCACATTCCAGCTGACCCTGTTCGGCGTCGGCGCCACCGTCGGCACCGGCATCTTCATCGTGCTGCAGCAGGCCGTCCCCAAAGCCGGTCCCGCAGTGCTGGTCTCATTCGTGGTGGCCGGCATCGCGGCGGGGCTGTCGGCCATCTGCTACGCGGAAATGGCGGCGGCCGTGCCGGTTTCGGGCTCCACCTACTCCTATGCCTACACCACCATGGGCGAGTTCATCGCGATGGGCGTCGCCGCCTGCCTACTGCTCGAATACGGCGTCTCGATGTCGGCCACCGCGGTCGGCTGGAGCGGCTATCTCAATCAACTGCTGGACAACCTCTTCGGCTGGCGGCTGCCACACGCCCTTTCTGCGGCCCCCTGGGGCGACAACCCCGGACTGATCAACCTGCCGGCAACGGTCCTGATCCTCATGTGTGCGCTCCTGCTGATTCGCGGTGCCAGCGAGTCCGCCGCGGTCAACACCGTCATGGTGCTCCTCAAACTGTGTGTGCTCGGCATGTTCGTGGCCATCGCGTTCACCGCGTTCACCACCGATCACTTCGCCGGGTTCTGGGAGAAAGGATTCACCGGCATCACCGCCGCCGCCAGCACCATCTTCTTCACGTTCATCGGCCTGGACGCGGTATCCACCGCAGGCGACGAGGTGAAGAACCCGCAAAAGACCATGCCGCGGGCGATCCTCGGGGCGCTGATCGTCGTCACCAGCATCTACATCCTGGTGGCGTTCGCCGGCCTGGGCACGCAGTCCGCCGACGAATTCGGTTCCGACGAGCAGTCCGAGGCCGGATTGTCGGTGATGCTCACCAACATCCTGCACGGACAGACCTGGGCCAGCACGGTGCTGGCCATGGGCGCGGTGATCTCGATCTTCTCGGTGACCCTGGTGGTGATGTACGGCCAGACCCGCATCCTGTTCGCGATGGGACGCGACGGCCTGCTGCCGCCGATGTTCGCAAAGGTGAACCCGCGCACCATGACTCCGGTGAACAACACCATCGTGGTCGCCGCGGTGACCGGCACCCTGGCCGGATTGGTGCCGCTGGACTACCTGTGGGACCTGGTGTCGATCGGCACCCTGGTGGCATTCATCGTGGTGTCGGTCGGGGTGATCATCCTGCGGGTGCGTGAACCGGATCTACCGCGGGCCTTCAAGGTTCCCGGTTACCCGGTGACACCGGTCCTTTCGGTGTTGGCCTGCCTGTTCGTGCTCTACGGCCTGCCACACATCACCTGGCTCTGGTTCAGCATCTGGGTCGCCTTCGTCCTGGCGTTCTACCTGCTGTGGAGCCGCCATCACAGCGCATTGAACGACGGCGGCGACGGCTATATCCCGGGCGCGGCGGCCGGTGAGGACGACGTCATGACCACGCCCGGAACCGAGGACAGCCGATGACCGTCGTCGTCGGGTATCTGGCAGGCAAGGGCGGAGCGTCAGCACTGCACCTCGCAGTCGGCGCGGCCCGCACCCTGAACACCTCACTGGCCGTGGCCACCGTCGTACCGCGGCCGTGGCTGAACCCGTCACCGGCGCGCGTCGACGCCGAATATGCCGAGTACGCAGCGCAGTTGGCAGCGTCATCGGCCGAGCAGGCGCGGCAAACCGTGTCCGCACTCGACGATCGTCTCGACGTCAGCTTCCACAAGTTCGCGCACCGGTCGGTTTCCGGCGGGCTGCTGGACGCCGTCGCCGAACTGGACGCCGAGCTGCTCATACTCGGCTCGGCGGCCGAAGGCCGATTGGGCCAAGTGGTGGTGGGCTCGACCGCCGACCGGCTGCTGCACTGCTGCCCGGTTCCGTTGGCGATCAGCCCGCGCGGGTACCGTCGGCCGAAATCTGGTGCGCTGGCACGCATCACGTGTGCCTATCCCGGCTCGCTCGAAGCGGTGGCGGTGGTTCGGCAGGTCGCCGACCTGAGCCGGCGACTGGCTACGCCCATGCGCCTGGCGACATTCGCAGTGCGGGGACGCAACATGTACCCACCGACCGTCGGGCTGCATGCCGAGGACGCGATCCTGCAGGAGTGGGTGAAACAGGCCCAGCAGGCGATGATCCGGCTCAGAGACGAAAAGGTGATCGGCGACGACGTCGATCTGAAGGTTGTCACCGGCAACGACTGGAGCGAGGCGATCGACGCCATCGACTGGATCGAGGGCGAGATCCTGGCGATCGGAACCTCGCCCGGCGGCGCGGTTGCCCGGGTTTTCCTGGGCTCGCACGGGTCAAAGATCCTGCGGCACAGCCCGGTTCCGGTCCTGGTGCTGCCGGGCTGAGCCAGCGCGGTCAGTACTTGAGCACGCCGCGGTCCACGGCGATCTGGCTGCCCGACAGAGTGGCCGAACCGTCGCCGGCCAGCCAGGCCACCACGTCGGCGACCTCTTCGGGTGCCATGAACGCGGCGAGTCCCTCGTTCTTGCCGTCGGTCACCTTGTGATACGGCATCGGGGCGAAGCTGTGCAGGAAGCTCGGGAACTTGGAGAAGATCTCGGCCATGGCTTCCGGCTCGATCATCGGAGTGTCGATCGAGTAGGGATGGATCGAGTTGACCCGGATGCCGAACTCGCCCACCTCGAGAGCCAGTGTGTTGGTCAGCGCCACCAGTCCGTGCTTGGAGGCGGCGTAGTGACCGTTGCCCGGGGTGGCTTTCACCCCGGCCGAGGAGCTGACGATGATGATCGATCCGCCGTTGCCGGCCTCGATCATGGCGGGCACGGCGGCCCGGATGGTCCGCCAGGTGCCATTGAGGTTGACGTCGATGACGGTGTCGAACTGCTCGGGGCTCAGCTCCCACAACCGGCCCCAGCTGAGTACACCGGCGTTGGCCACCACGACGTCGAGCCGGCCGAACTGCTCGACGCCGTCGGCCACCACCTGCTGCTGGGCCGCCAGGTCGCGGATGTCGACCTCGCGAGCGAGCACCTTGCGGCCCGCGGCCTCCACGGCGGCGACGGTCTCGGCCAGATCCTCCGATGTCGCGGCCGGATAGGTGATCGTGCCGTCGACGGGCCGGCAGACATCGATCGCGATGATGTCGGCACCCTCGTTGGCCAACCGCACCGCGTGCGCGCGCCCCTGTCCGCGGGCAGCGCCGGTGACGAATGCCACGCGACCTTCCAGTGTTCCGTTACCTGCCGCCATCCCAGGGTCCTTTCAGTGAGCCTCGCCACAGGCTAACAGCAGAAGTAGAACGTGTTCCTGGCCGATACCGATCAGTGGGAAGACCGCCGATCGGGGCTGGTCACCGGGGCCTGCGCGGGTTCATCCACCGCCTGATCAGAGATCGGCGATGATCTGCTGTCGTTTCGAGGTGTACTCATCCTCGCTGATGGCGCCCGTCGCACGTAGCGTCTCCAATTCCTGGAGCCGTTGGGCTGTCGACGGTGCCGGTGGAGCCATGAACGGAGCTGCCGCAGGTGCGGCAGCCGAAGGCGCAGGTGCCGGCGCCTGTTGCGCGGCCGCGCGCCGCACGACGGCCTGAACCTGCTCGCGGGCCGCCGGGTTGGCCCGCAGATCGACCATGTTGTTGATGGCGATGCCGTGAGACTTGAGGATCTGCAGGATCTCCATCAGCGGGCCGGACTGACCGGTCAGGTCGTAGGTCTTGTTCTCCTCTGCGATCGTGAACGTCGCGGGCATCAGACCGCTGACCAGACTGCTTCTCTCCCAATCGATCCGGTACTCGTTGGTGGTCGGGTCGACCAGGGCGACCAGTTTGCGGTTGGTGATCATCGGTAGCCGCGACACCGAGGCGAGCACCCGGTCCTGGGTGGCGAATGGCGCGATGCCGGGTCCCGAGATCTGCAGGTCGAGCTTCACCAGCGGCTGCTCGTTGATGCGGGTGCCGGTCTCGTGGATGCCGGTGACCTGGGCCAGGGCCAGCACACCGACCTGTTCGAGTTTCTCGTTCTGCGCCGCCGATTTCGAGCCGGCCGCCGTGATCCCCAGCGCTATCAGGATGTCGATCGCGGTGATCAACAGGCCCATCCAGAACATCCATTTCATCATCGGATCGCCGCCTGCGACGAAGTAGATGACCAGGAAGATGGGGCCGACGATGCCACACATCAGCACGAAGGCCTGAATGCGTAAGTACCGCAGGAATGTGGACATCGCAGGCTCCTGCCGTCGGTTGGGCGCCATCAGACTAGCGCCAACAGCCGCCGAGATCAGGAGTGAACGACTCCATCCGTCGGGCCGCCCAGCGGCACGGTCTGCTGTTGCATCGGTGAGGGGCCCAGCATCCGGTACAGCGGCCAGGTCCAGCGGTAGCCACCGCCGCTCGAACGGGCGTAGCTGGTGTGCACGGCTATCGCGGTGGCGGTCACCTCGTCGGCGTCCGAATCGTAATCACAGACCGCGTCACCGCGATCGCACACGCTGATGGTGCGACTGCCGACCGAGGGCGACATCGGGCCCGGAGCATGAGCCAGGATCGGCCAGTCCTGCGCTACACCCTTCCTGGTGCTCACTGCGGTGGCCGTGCCAAGGTTCACGGTGGGATCGGCCGGCAGGCGGTCACCGTCGGCGACCAACAGAGCGGCAGCCAGATTCGGGCTGCCCGCCAACCCGGCCAGATTGCGGTGCACGACCATCGCGCCCTGCGAATACCCGGCCAGCACGACCTCGCTGGAGGGGCACTGCTGGGTGAATGCCGCGTATTGGTTGCCCAGCGCCGCCACCCCGGCGTCGACACTGCTCATGAAACCGCCCCAGCCCAGCACATCGCCGTCCGCCGGCACCGGCGCCGCCGGGTAGGCCACCGCCTCGGCCGTGATCGTCCGACCGTCCTGCTGCACCCACTGGGACAGATCACGAAGGGAGTTGTAGACCACCCGGCCCATGCCGGCATCAACCGTCGGATCGTCACGCTCACCCGAACCGGCGACGCCGATCCAGTGCACGTCCGGGCATCCCGGCGCGGCCTGCGCCGCGCCCGCCGCAAACCCGACCGCCGTCCCGGCCAGCACGATAGCCGAAGCCACCGAGGCCATTGCCCATATCCGTCGCGCCATGTGTGTCCCCAACCCGTGTAGCTCACCTATGCAATAAAGATCGTCTCACTTATCACAGGCGTTACACCGGACCCAGCAAGAACACACCGGAAATACAAAAGCGGCGCTCACCCGAAGGTGAGCGCCGCTTTCGCAGTGCTAGGTCAGATCGTTACTTAACGATCTTGGTAACGCGGCCGGCGCCGACGGTACGGCCACCCTCGCGGATCGCGAAGCGCAGGCCCTCGTCCATGGCGACGGGCTGGATCAGCTTGACGGAGATGTCGGTGTTGTCACCGGGCATCACCATCTCGGTGCCCTCAGGAAGGGTCACCACGCCGGTCACGTCCGTGGTACGGAAGTAGAACTGCGGGCGGTAGTTGTTGAAAAACGGCGTGTGGCGGCCGCCCTCGTCCTTGGACAGGATGTAGACGCTGCCCTCGAACTCGGTGTGCGGGGTGGTGGTGCCGGGCTTGACCACAACCTGGCCACGCTCGACGTCCTCGCGCTTGATGCCACGAACCAGCAGACCGACGTTGTCGCCCGCCTGGCCCTGGTCGAGCAGCTTGCGGAACATCTCCACACCGGTGACGGTGGTCTTGGTCGTGGTCGGGCGGATGCCGACGATCTCGACCTCTTCGTTGACGTTGATCACGCCACGCTCGACGCGACCGGTCACCACGGTGCCACGACCGGTGATGGTGAAGACGTCCTCGACGGGCATCAGGAACGGCTTGTCGGTCTCACGAACCGGGTCCGGGATCGACTCGTCGACGGCCTCCATGAGGTCCTCGACCGACTTGACCCACTTCGGGTCGCCCTCGAGCGCCTTCAGCGCGGAGACGCGGATAACCGGGGCATCCTCGTCGAACTCCTGGGCGGCCAGCAGTTCGCGGACCTCCATCTCGACGAGCTCGAGGAGCTCCTCGTCGTCGACCATGTCCGACTTGTTCAGCGCCACGAGGATGTAGGGCACACCCACCTGACGGCCCAGCAGCACGTGCTCGCGGGTCTGCGGCATCGGGCCGTCGGTCGCGGCGACCACCAGGATCGCGCCGTCCATCTGGGCGGCACCGGTGATCATGTTCTTGATGTAGTCGGCGTGACCGGGGGCGTCCACGTGGGCGTAGTGCCGCTTCTCGGTCTGGTACTCCACGTGGGAGATGTTGATCGTGATGCCGCGCTGACGCTCTTCAGGCGCATTGTCGATCTGGTCGAATGCGCGCGACTCGTTCAAATCGGGGTACTTGTCGTGCAGAACCTTGGTGATTGCTGCAGTCAGCGTCGTCTTGCCGTGGTCAACGTGACCGATGGTCCCGATGTTGACGTGCGGCTTCGTCCGCTCGAACTTCGCCTTCGCCACTGTGGTGTCCTCCTGGACTTGTTGGTGCTTTGGTTAAAGCAATGATGATGTGTTCAGTTGTGAGCCGCGACAGTTGCCGCGACGAGCTTACTGACCCGTCGCCTTCGCGATGATCTCCTTCGACACGTTCGCCGGAACCTCGGCGTACGAGTCGAACACCATGGAGTAGTTAGCCCGGCCCTGGGTCTTCGACCGAAGGTCGCCGACGTAGCCGAACATCTCCGACAGCGGCACCTGCGCCTTGACGACACGCGCACCGCTGCGCTCCTCCATGGCCTGGATCTGACCACGGCGGGAGTTCAGGTCGCCGATCACGTCACCCATGTAGTCCTCGGGTGTAGTGACCTCGACAGCCATGATGGGTTCCAGGATGACCGGCTGGGCCGCCTGAGCAGCCTTCTTCAGCACCTGCGAACCCGCCACCTTGAACGCCATTTCCGAGGAGTCGACCTCGTGGTAGGCGCCGTCAAGCAGCGTCACCTTGATGTTCACCAGCGGGTAGCCGGCCAACACGCCGTACTGCATGGCGTCCTGCGCACCGGCATCCACCGAAGGGATGTACTC
This sequence comes from Mycolicibacterium arcueilense, assembly GCF_058536225.1. Classification (NCBI taxonomy): domain Bacteria; kingdom Bacillati; phylum Actinomycetota; class Actinomycetes; order Mycobacteriales; family Mycobacteriaceae; genus Mycobacterium; species Mycolicibacterium arcueilense. The sequence continues at coordinate 98,606 of NZ_JBZTYL010000007.1, read as the reverse complement.
GCGCGGGATGCGGCCACCGGTGACCTTGTTCTCGAACTCGTAGGTGGCACCGTCCTCGCCGATGAACGGCTCCAGGTCGATGAGCACCTTCGCGAACTGGCCGGAGCCACCCGTCTGCTTCTTGTGGGTGAATTCGACCTTCTCCACCTTGCGGCGGATGGTCTCGCGGTAGGCCACCTGCGGCTTACCGACGTTGGCCTCAACCTTGAACTCGCGACGCATGCGGTCCACCAGGATGTCCAGGTGCAGCTCGCCCATACCGCCGATGACGGTCTGGCCGGTCTCCTGATCCAGGTGCACCTTGAAGGTCGGATCCTCTTCGGCGAGCTTCTGGATCGCAGTGCCCAGCTTCTCCTGGTCACTCTTGGTCTTGGGCTCGATGGCCACCTCGATCACCGGATCGGGGAAGGTCATCGACTCCAGCACGACCTGCTGGTTCGGATCGCACAGGGTGTCACCAGTGGTGGTGTCCTTCAGGCCGATCACGGCGTAGATGTGACCAGCGGAGGCCGACTCGACCGGGTTCTCCTTGTTGGCGTGCATCTGGAACAGCTTGCCCAGGCGCTCCTTCTTGCCCTTGGTCGCGTTGATGACCTGCGCACCGGACTCGACCTTGCCCGAGTACACGCGGACGTAGGTGAGCTTGCCGAAGAAGGGGTGCACGGCGATCTTGAACGCCAGCGCGGCGAACGGCTCGTCGGTGGACGGCTTGCGCAGAACCTCTTCGTCCTCCTTGCCGGGGACGTGGCCCTTGACGGACTCGACATCCAGCGGCGACGGGAGGTAGTCGATGACGGCGTCCAGCATCGGCTGCACACCCTTGTTCTTGAACGCGCTGCCACACAGCACCGGGTACAGCTCGCTGGCCACGGTCAGCTTGCGGATGGCGCCCTTGATCTCGTCGATCGTGAGCTCTTCGCCGCCCAGGTACTTCTCCAGAAGCGCCTCGTCGGTCTCGGCGACCGTGTCCATCAGCTCGCTGCGGTACTCGGCGGCCTTGTCGGCCAGATCCGCGGGGATCTCGACGGTCTCGTAGCTCTCACCGAGCTTGGTCTCGCCGCGCCACACCTTGGCGTTCATCTCGACCAGGTCGATGATGCCCTCGAAGTCGTTCTCGGCACCGATCGGCAGCTGGATCACCAGCGGCTTGGCGCCGAGGCGGTCCTTGATGGTCTGCACGGTGAAGTAGAAGTCCGCGCCGAGCTTGTCCATCTTGTTGACGAAGCAGATCCGGGGCACGTCGTACTTGTCGGCCTGACGCCACACCTGCTCGGACTGGGGCTCAACACCCTCCTTGCCGTCGAAGACGGCAACGGCACCGTCGAGCACACGCAGGCTGCGCTCCACCTCAACGGTGAAGTCGACGTGCCCGGGGGTGTCGATGATGTTGATCTGGTTGTTGTTCCAGAAGCAGGTGACGGCTGCGGAGGTGATGGTGATACCACGCTCCTGCTCCTGCTCCATCCAGTCGGTGGTGGAGGCACCGTCGTGCGTCTCACCGATCTTGTAGTTGACGCCGGTGTAATAGAGGATGCGCTCTGTCGTCGTCGTCTTGCCGGCGTCGATGTGCGCCATGATGCCGATGTTGCGGACCTTGTTCAGGTCAGTCAGCACGTCCTGTGCCACGGAAGTCTTCCCAACTCTTTCGCTTGCTTGATTAGGTGTTCGATTGCGCGCGTACCGGCACCCGACGCTGGATGCCGGGCGCGGGTATCACCAGCGGTAGTGCGCGAAAGCCCGGTTCGCTTCGGCCATCTTGTGAGTGTCCTCACGGCGCTTCACAGCTGCACCCAGACCGTTGCTCGCATCCAGGATCTCGTTGGCGAGGCGCTCGATCATGGTCTTCTCACGACGGGCCTTGGAGAAGCTGACCAGCCAACGCAGAGCCAGGGTGGTGGAGCGATCGGGGCGAACCTCGACCGGAACCTGGTAGGTGGCACCACCGACGCGGCGGCTACGCACCTCGAGGGCGGGCTTGACGTTGTCGAGCGCACGCTTGAGGGTGACGACCGGATCGGTGCCGGTCTTGTCGCGAGCCTGCTCCAGCGCACCGTAGACAATGCGCTCCGCCAGTGACTTCTTGCCGTCCAGCAGAACCTTGTTGACCAGCTGGGTGACCAGCTGCGACCCGTAGACCGGATCGTTGACCAACGGACGCTTCGGCGCGGGACCCTTGCGCGGCATCAGCTCTTCTCCTTCTTGGCGCCGTAGCGGCTACGGGCCTGCTTGCGGTTCTTGACGCCCTGGGTGTCCAGCGACCCGCGGATGATCTTGTAACGGACACCCGGAAGGTCCTTCACACGACCGCCGCGCACCAGCACCATCGAGTGCTCCTGCAGGTTGTGGCCTTCACCGGGGATGTAGGCGGTGACCTCAACCCCACTGGTCAGCTTGACGCGCGCGACCTTGCGAAGCGCCGAGTTCGGCTTCTTCGGGGTGGTGGTGTACACGCGGGTGCACACGCCACGGCGCTGCGGGCTGCCCTTGAGGGCCGCGGTCTTGACCTTCGCGACCTTGTCGCGGCGACCCTTGCGGACCAGCTGGTTGATGGTTGGCATGTACCGGCTTTCTCTGTGTTGCTCTCTACTGTTCTAAGTCTCTGTACTGCAGTTATCCCCCGGCCGCGTACCCCGCGTCCGGGCGTGTCGCACGTGCTTACACCGGTGGAATTCCGATGCGTGTTAGACATGCAGATTGGCCCGGCGTGCGGGCACGCTTGCGAAACACTCAGCCGCAGGCGTCTTCCGGCCAGGCACGATCTACCACGATACCAGGGCTGGCCTCGCCGAACCAAACCCGCTCACGACGACCTATTCCCAGGTCAGACGCTACGACTCTCGCTGCCCCATACCGGCGGCCAGTCGTCGCAGCATATCGGTGAATACGGCATCGGTGTCGATATCGTCCATGACACCCGTCATTTCCAGCAGTACGAAGCCGTGCAGAGCCGACCAGAACTGCAGTGCGGCGTAGAAGGCATCCTCGCCTTCCAGCCCGTAAGACGTCAGCACCTGGATGACCGGTCCGGCCGCGTTCCTGGTGGCAGCCGAGTACTCCGGATCGTCACCGCCGAACGGCATCCGGGTGAAGGCCGAGTAGCGACCCGGATGGTGGTGGGCGTAGCTGCGATAGGCACTGGCCATCACCGACACGGCATCGTCACGGGTGCGGCCGGAACCGACGGTGTTGAGCATCTCGATGATGTCGTCGATCACGCGCATCCGGACCGTGCGTCGCAGGTCGTCCAGGCTGTCCACGTGGTTGTAGAGCGACGGGCCCTTCGTGCCGAGCTGGTTGGCCAGGGCATTGATGGTCAGCGCGTCCCAACCCTCGCGGTCCAGGAACGTCAACGCCGCATTGACAATCGCGTCACGGCTGAGCTTCGTCGTCCGTGCCGGCCGTGACGGAGAACGTCGAGTGCCAGCCGCCTGTGGCTCCGGCCGAGCTGACATGTAGGTACTGCCTTCGAGTCGATGTGATCGACCCCACCGTTGGGGTCGCCGTGAAACTGTAGCCCCTCAGACAGCGCAGATCAGTTGACCCGGCCCTGACTGAGCCGGGCGAGTTTCTCGATGACCTGACACAGATCGGGCAGCGTGGCCGGATTCATCGTCTGGATCGACCACGTGATGACGTCTTCGCCTTTGGCCACGTAGATGCTGCACACATTTGCGTCGGCCGCCCGGAAGCCCTTGTTCCCGTCGATCGACAACTCGGTGAGCGTGCGTCCGGCCCGGGTCTCCAGCGTCCGTTCGGTATCCATGTCGCTGCCTCGGTACCACCACGTGGAGATCCCCATGCCGGCGCCGAACGTGCCCAGTACCGAGTTCTCCTGCCAGAAGCACCCGTTGTCACTGACCACGGCCTTGGTGAACATCGACGATCCGACGGCATCGGCGATGTCGGCGTCGGTGACCCCGTTGCAGTCCGCGCCATGGAAACCGCCGCCGGGAGCCGCAGGCCCGGGAGCCGGCGACGTGTCCGTCGGCCCGCACGCGGTCAGCAACGCCACTGCGGCTGCGAAGCCGGCCAGACACCTCACGGCGAGGCAGCGATGCGCCACGGGTCAGAGTTCCGATTGCAGGGTGGCCGAGAGCAGCTTCTTGGCGTCCTGGCAGGGGTCGCCCTTGGCAACCGGTCCGGCACTGCCCGCCCGACGGAACTGCACCCACCAACTGATGACGCCCGACCCGGCCGAGGCGGTCGCCGAGCAGGCCGCCCCGGTGACATCGCGGCGGGCGAGGAATGCCTGATGCCGCTCCACCACGGTGTCGGTGATCTCGGCATCGCGGCTGCGGGCCACCGCCCGCTCCCGATCCAGGGACCCTTGCTCGAACCAGGAGAAGATCACGTCGAGCATTGCCGGCCCGCCGGCGTTCGGCGTCCCGCCGGTTTTACGCGACAACACGTACTGGCACACCGCGCCGCTGTACGGGCGCACCACATTGTCGGCGGCAAGGATCTCCTGAACCGTGCTGTCGACCAACAGGCCGCACCGGTCGTCGACGTAGCCGAAACTGCGATCAGGATCGGCGGTATCGGCCGACGCGCGCTGGGCAGCCCCGTCGATGGTGTGCGAACACCCCGCGACGGTCACCACGGCTGTGACTGCCACGGCAGCAGCATGAACAACACACCGACGCATTGCTGAACACGGTACCCAGCACCGACACCGCACGCGACCTGTCGGCAACCGCCCGTCAAACTGACGAACACCTGCCGTCACCGCGACAGCGCAACGTACTCTTCTCGCAGCGCATCGGAAGGGGAACTCATCGTGAATTGGACAGCTGTGGGCCGGACAGTGATGGCTGGACTGGTCGCATTGCCGCTGGCGCTCACCGTCGGCGCGCCCGGCGCCGCAGCCAAGAACGGTGACACCACCGTCACCGGCCAGAGCCTCGAACAGACGATTGACTGCAACAACGCCACGCTGCTCGTCAACGGATCCAACAACCGGGTCAACGCCTTGGGCACCTGCTGGGCGATCACCGTTCAGGGCACGTCCAACGTGATCGTCGCCGACAACGTCATCAACGACATCACCGTGTACGGCTGGGACCAGACGGTGTTCTTCAAGAACGGCGACCCGATTATCGTCGACCGCGGCCGAGAACTGGCAATGGTCAACCAGATCAGCCGCGTCCCCGCCTGACGAAGCCCGAGGAAGAAAGCAGAGGCAGACCCGTGCTCACCCGTTTCCCCCACACCCGGCTGGTCCTCGCGGTCGGCGCCGCCGCGGCCGCGCTCACCCTGGCGGCCTGTGGATCCGAAAGCTCGGACACCGCCACCCCCAGCGCCACTGCGGGAGAGTCCGGGGTCAACGTCGAGGTCGGCAACACCATCAACTACATGTCGGTCGGCACCACGACCGACATCGACTGCGCCGACGGCAAATCCCTCACGGTGGGTGGCACCAACAACACGCTGACCGTCAAGGGCACCTGCGCGAACGTGAACATCGGCGGTTCCGACAACAAGATCACCTTCGAGCGGATCGACAAGGGGCTCACCATCATCGGGCTCAACAACACGGTCAGCTACGCAGCGGGCGACCCGAAGGTCACCAACACCGGCAGCAACAACAAGGTCAACAAGGGCTAGCTCGCGCTGGCGCCGTGCCGGCCGGCTCCCCCGGCGAACCGGCCGGCACCCTCGGCTGCCTCACTCGCGACCCGCTCGATGCTGGCGAATTCGAATTCCATTGCCGTCTGCTCGGATTCGCCCCACTGATGCAGTGCCGAGAGACGGTCGGCCCGCAGACATTGCTGTGGGAGCCGGGACAGCTCGGCAGCGAGCTCCTCGGCCGCCGCTCGGGCCTGCCCGGTCGGCACCACCCGGTTGGCCAGGCCGATCGCGTGGGCCTCGGCGGCATCGACAGCGCGTCCGGTCAGGATCAGGTCCATGGCGCGGCTCTGACCGATCAACCGGGGCAGCCGCACCGTCCCGCCGTCGATCAGCGGCACGCCCCAGCGACGGCAGAACACGCCCATCACCGCATCCTCGTCGACCACGCGCAGGTCACACCACAGGGCCAGCTCCAATCCGCCGGCCACGGCGTGGCCGCTGATCGCCGCGATCACCGGCTTGGACAACACCATCCGGCTCGGCCCCATCGGCCCAGGGCCGGTGCGGTGCAGCTGATTCATCTGCGGGGTACCGAAGGCCTTGAGATCTGCGCCGGCACAGAACGTTCCACCGGCACCCGTCAACACCGCGACCGCCGCGTCGCCGTCGGCATCGAACTGCTCGAATGCCTCGAACAGTGCCGCGGCGGTGGGGCCGTCGACCGCGTTTCGTGCGTGCGGCCGGTCGATGATGACCGTGGTCACCGCCCCGTTGCGTTCGACCCGGACAGCTTCGGTCACGTCGCCTCCATGAGTTCGTTCTGATCGCGCCGATCAACGAGTTCGGCAGCGAAGTCGTTGTAGGCCTTACGTAATTCAGTACCCGGCCAACTGCCCGGCAGCAGTTCGTCGGGCAGCACGGGGTCCGAGAGCAGGTGACGCACGATGCCCGCCGCCGCGACGAACCGTCCTGGAACGTCGGCCGCGGCGGCCATCTCGCCCAACAACTGCTCGCCGGTGTGCCGCCAGCCGGGAAGATCCCACAGCGCAGCGGCCAGACCGGCCGGATCGTCGTCCCGAGTGTGCAGGACCCGCACCCGGTCGGTGATCTCCGGTGGCAACGCCTGGTCGAGATTGTCCGGGCGCATCCACACGCCCTCGCGCAGTTCGCCGAACCGATACTGCTGCAAGGTGTTCCTCAGCGCGGCGCGGGTGCGGGCATCGGTACCGACGCTGGTGATGACCAGCGTCAGCCATTGACCGCCATACTCACGCAACCGCGGATCGATCGCGTCGTCCTGGCGGCGCTGACGGGTCAGCAGCCGGTCCGACAGCCGGTAGCCGTCCTCGGAGCGAACCAGGTCACCGGCACTGACCATGCGCGTCAGCGCCACCCGCAGCGTCGGCTCTTTGATGTCGAAATCGGCTGTCAGCCTGATCAGCTCGGCGGCACTCGCCCAGGCCGGATGCGCGCCGAGCAGCACGCTCAGCACCACCGAGCGAGCCGTCATCCGTTTGAGCGCGGGCATCTCAGACCCCGGAAGACCTGCGCCCGTAGTCACCCATCGGCTCGTCGCGGTGGCGCACGGCTTCACGGAAGCCGTGTTCAACGGCGTCGGCCACGAAGGCGTGTCCTTCGGGAGTGTGCCGGGCGATGCCGTCGAACACCGTACTCACCATTCGACTGGTGGTAACGCCCTGCTGCAGCAAGGCGGAGTTGCAGGCCAGCTTGGCCATGATGAGCTGGTTGACGGGCATCGCGGCGATGCGTGCGACGAGACGTTCGGTGCGCTCATCGAGGTCCTCCGGCTCGGGGGCCTCGACGGCCAGACCCCAGTCGGCGGCCTGCGCGCCGGTGATGCAATCCCCGGTGAACAGAAGGCGTTTGGCGCGTTGATCCCCCAGCCGGTGCGCCCACAGGCCGGCGGCCGGAACACCCCACACCCGCATGGGCGGGTAGCCGATCTTGGCGTCGGCGGCGGTGATCACCTGGTCGGCGTGCAGCGCGATGTCGGTGCCGCCGGCCACGCAGTAGCCGTGGATCTTGACCACGGTCGGCTTGTCGGCATGCATCAGGCTGGAGAAGCCGCGCACGAACCGGCTCATCATCTGGTAGTCCACCATCGGGTCCCAGGGTTGGTCCGGGAGGTGATTGATGGCCTGCGTTCTCCCGGACAGCACGGTCCCGTCGTAACGGCCGCCTCCGGCCTCGCCGGTTCCATCGGCGTAGGCCGACAGGTCGAACCCGGCGCAGAAACCCTCGCCGCGGCCCGAGACCAGGATGACGTGGACGCTCGGGTCGAGGTCAGCCCGCTCGACCAGCGTCTGCAGTTCCAGCGGGGTGTCGGCGACGATCGAGTTGCCCTTTTCGGGGCGGTTGAACGTGATTCGGGCGATTCGGTCGGTGACCTCGTAGGTCATCGTCTTGAGCGTCTCGACGCTCATCCCTTGACCAGCGCCCGCTCAAGGATCGGTGCAAGGTCGAGTCCGGTCGGCAGCGTGCCGAAGGCCTGACCCCACTGCCCGCCGAGGCGGCTGGCCAGGAAAGCCTCGGCCACCGCGGGGTGTCCGTGCCGCACCAGCAGCGCGCCCTGCAATGCCAGTGAGATGTCCTCGGCGACCTTGCGGCCCCGGTACTGGATGGTCTCGAGGTCGGCCAAATCGTTCTGCAGTGCGGTGACGTGGCGGTCCAGGCGCGGGTCCTGCCCGGCGGTCTTGGACAGTTCGTCGAAGAGCACGGCGACACTCTCCGGCCGGGTTGCCATGGCGCGCAACGTGTCCAGCGCGCTGACGTTGCCCGAGCCTTCCCAGATGCCCATCAGCGGGGCCTCGCGGTAAAGCCGCGGCATACCGGATTCCTCGACATAACCGTTTCCGCCGAGGCACTCCATCGCCTCGCCGGCGTGCGGGGTGGCCCGCTTGCACACCCAGTACTTGCCTGCCGCCAGGCCGATGCGGCGCAGCAGCGCTTCACGCTCATCACCTCGGACCGCCTTGTCGGTGGCGCCGGCCATCCGCATCGCCAGCATGGTCGCCGCCTCGGCCTCGACCGCCAGGTCCGCAAGGACGTTGCGCATCAACGGCTGATCGATCAGGTAGGCGCCGAACGCCTTTCGGTGCTGGGCGTGGTGGACGGCCCGGCTCAGGCCGGTGCGCATGCTCGTGGCACTGCCGAGGGTGCAGTCCAAACGGGTGAGGTTGACCATCTCGATGATGGTCGGCACGCCGCGGCCTTCCTCGCCCACCAGCCAGGCGGTGGCGCCGTCGTACTCGACCTCACTCGAGGCGTTGGCGTGATTGCCGAGCTTGTCCTTGAGCCGCTGCAGGAACATCCGGTTGCGGCTGCCGTCGGGCAGGATTCGCGGCAGGAAGAAGCAGCTCAGGCCGCCCGGCGCCTGCGCGAGCACGAGGAAGATGTCCCCCATCGGGGCCGAGGTGAACCATTTGTGCCCGCGCAGCGAGTAGGTACCGTCACCGTTCGGGGTGGCCTCGGTGGTGCCCGCGCGAACGTCGGAACCGCCCTGCTTCTCGGTCATCGACATGCCCGCGGTGATACCGGCTTTCGTCGTCGCGAGCTTCAGCTCGGGGTCGTACACCCGGCTGGTCAGCAGCGGCTCGTAGATGGCGGCCAGCTCGGGGTTGAACCGCAGGGCGGGCACGACGGCGTAGGTCATCGAGATCGGGCACATGTGCCCCGGTTCGACCGTCCACACCGAAGTCTTGGCGGCGCGCACCACGTGCGAGCCCTCACGCTCATCGGCCCACGGGGCGCCGTGCAGACCGTGAGTGACGGCCACGTTCATCAGCTCGTGATAGGCCGGGTCGTATTCGACCTCGTCGATCCGGTTGCCGTAGCGGTCGTGGGTGTGCAGCACCGGCTGGTTGCGGTCGGCGAGCTCACCCCAGCGCTGCGCCTGGACGCTTCCGTTGATCGCACCCAGTTCGTGGACCTCGTCGATGCCCCACTCCCCGCCTTCGCGGATGAGGGCCTCGGCGAGCACCGGTGAGGTGGCGGGGTTGTAGTCCTCCAGCGTGGGGACCTGATTGGTGACGACATGCGTATCAGCCATGCACCCAGTGTTACAAATTCTCGACAACTGCACAATAGTTGTAATAGGACGGCGGCACGCCCCGTCCGCCCCGGCCGACCGCCCCGGCACGCCCCGGCCGATCGCCCGTTGTCACGCTGGAGTGGCTCCTGACTCCGGGTGTCACCCCAGCGTGACGCTCGACGATTGGGCCGACGTGCCGGGCCGGAACGCGTCACTCCAGCGTGGCGCTCGAGGTCGACGGCCACGCCTGGCGTGACAGAACTGGCGCGACAGAACTGGCGTGACAAAACGGCCACCCCGGCCGAGCGCCCCTGGTCCGCGGATCAGGCCGGGTCGAGTTCTCCGACGACGGTCGGTACGTCCTCGTTGTCGCGGGGTTGTTGATCGCACTCCGCCGACCGTGCAGCCCGCCGCGCCTCGTACCGATTGAGCGCCAACAACACCACGGCCGCCAGGGTCCAGCCGAGCAGGATGTCGACCACGTAGTGCTCGGCGGTGTAGACGAGCGTGAAGGCCATGACCAGCGGATACGCCACCAACAACGGCCGCCATCCGCGGTTGACCCGGTTCCACAGGAACACCGCTACCGCCGCGGTCAGGCCGGCGTGCAGCGACGGGATGGCAGCGACGAGGTTCACGCTGGCCTGGCCCTGGTCGATCAATGCCGTCGCGGTGTGCAGGTGGAGCTTGCCCCAACCGCGGGTGACGATCCGTTCGATCCAGTCGTGCGCGCCGTCCTGACTGCCCTGCATGGCGCCGAGCAATCCTCCGTCGACGGCTTCGCGCGCCGATCGGAACATGCACCCGGGACCCGACGGGCCGCCGTCGACGTCGTCGGCGCTGCATCTCGCCGCGGCCCACGGCGGCGCGGCAGGCAACAGCGCATAGATGACCAACGCCGCAAACGACAGTCCGACGAACAACCGCACGAACCGCTTCCACTCCTCGCGGTCACGCAGCCACAGCACACCCGCCACCACGTAGGGAAGGATGAAGAACGACATGTAGACCGTGCTGATCACGACTTCCCACCACGGCGGGTGGAGCATTTTCAGCCGCTCCTGTAGCCACACGGTGGGCACCGTGCCGAAGAACATCCACCGATCCGCGTCGACCTGCCAGTGCCACAACGTCGGCCGGCCGACCAGCGTGGCCGCCCCGCGGCTCAGGTCATAAGCGGCCAGTACCAGCGCGAATGGCAGCCAGTCGCGGATGACGTAGAGCATCCGTCGCCCCTGCCCGATACTCGCGGCCAGCAGGCCGGTCGCGATGTAGAGCAGCAACAGTTCACGGTTGAAGGCGAAGCCGTCGGTGACGGTGCGGTAGATGACGACAGCCGCCCACGCCGTGATCGCGCAGTACCGCAGAATGCGCAGCCGACTGGCACGGGTGGCAGCACCCCATTGCGCGGGAGCTTCTTCGGTCACCGAATCATCTACCGCGGTCACAGAGGTGACGTTAGTTCACCATTGCGTCACGGTGCCGTTGAAAACGGTTCAGGTCGCCGAACGTGTCAGCCGGCGTGCTCGCGGAGAAATGCGATGTCGTCCTTGCGTCCCTCTGCTGCGGTCTCACAGATCACGGGCGCATCGGCGGCCTTGACCACTGCCGCCAGCAACTGCGGATCGATCTGCCCGGCACCGAAATTGGCGTGACGGTCAGCACCCGAACCGGCTGCATCGCGCGAATCATTGCAGTGCACGAGGTCGATGCGTCCGGTGATGGCCTTGATCCGGTCTACCGCGTCGATCAACGCCTCCCCCGCCGCCCACGCATGGCAGGTGTCGAGACAGAAGCCAATTCCTTTGTCCCCGACGCGATCCCACAACCGGCTGATCGTGTCGAAATGCCGCGCCATGGCGTGATCCCCGCCGGCGGTGTTCTCCAGGTACACCGGCACATCGGTGTTCAGCGCGTCGAGGGCCTTGACCCAGCGCTCGAACCCGGCGTCCATGTCGTTGTCATCAGCGTGGCCGCCGTGCACGATCACCGCGGTCGCGCCGATCTCGGCGGCGGCGTCGCACGTGTCCTGCAGGATCTTGCGGGACGGGATCCGCACCCGGTTGTTGGCCGAGGCCACGTTGATCAGGTACGGGGCGTGCACGTACAGCGGCACCGTCGAGGCCTTGAGTACCTCGGCGTCCTCACGGGGCTTGGGCTTCTTCCAGCTCTGCGGGTTGCCGAGGAAGAACTGCACCACGTCGGCGCCGTCTGCGGCGGCCGCGGCCAATGGGTCGGTGTTGTCTACATGCGAGCCGATGAGCACGTCGCCAAGTCTAGGCGGCCACCCAGACACACACTTCCTCCGCCGAGTGGCCACCTATTGCACCAGAGATGCCCGTGCACGTGCGACAAGTGGCCACTCGCAGCGGTCGGCGCACGAAAAAGGCCCCCGCTCGAAAGCGGGGGCCCTTCTCGTACTGACAACTAGCGGTCGGCCTTACCGATAGTCGCTGTATCCGTAATCGTCCAGCGGCACCGCAGCACCGGTGGCCGCACCGAAGTCCGGGCTGTAGTACTGATCCTCGTAGGACGGGATCGTGTACGCCGCAGCGCGGGCCTCTTCGGTCGGCTGCACCTGGATGTCGCGGTAACGGGCGATACCGGTACCGGCCGGGATCAACTTACCGATGATCACGTTCTCCTTCAGACCCTGCAGCTTGTCGCTACGGCAGTTGATCGCCGCATCGGTAAGCACGCGAGTGGTCTCCTGGAACGACGCCGCCGACAGCCACGAATCCGTGGCCAGCGATGCCTTGGTGATACCCATCAGCACCGGACGTCCGGCTGCGGGCTCGCCGCCCTCGGCCACGACGCGACGGTTCGCGGTCTCGAACTCGGCACGCTCGGTCAGCGAACCGGGCAGGAACTCCGTCGCACCCGAATCGATGATCGTGACGCGACGCAGCATCTGCCGGACGATGACCTCGATGTGCTTGTCGTGGATCGACACGCCCTGGGCCCGGTAGACCTCCTGGACCTCCTTGACGAGGTGGATCTGCACCTCGCGGGGGCCCTGGACGCGCAGCACCTCGTGCGGATCCGCGGAGCCTTCCATCAGCTGGTCGCCGACCTCGACGTGGTCACCGTCGGACAGCACGCCTTCGGAGCCGTCCTCGTGGGTGAGCACACGCAGGCGCTGACGCTTGGAGAGCTTCTCGTAGACAACTTCCTCGCCGCCATCGTCGGGAACGATGGTGATCTTGAAGAACTTGTCGCTCTCCTCCAGCCGGACCCGGCCCGCGACGTCGGCGATGGGCGCCTTGTTCCGCGGAATACGGGCCTCGAACAGCTCCTGCACGCGAGGCAGACCACCGACGATGTCGGCGCCACCGGTAACACCACCTTGGTGGAAGGTACGCATGGTCAGCTGGGTACCGGGCTCACCGATGGACTGGGCGGCGACGATACCGACGGCCTCGCCGATGTCGACCAGCTTGCCGGTGGCCATCGAGCGGCCGTAGCACTTGGCACACACACCGGAGGCCGAGGCACAGGTCAGCACGGAGCGGACCTTCACCTGGGCGACACCGGCAGCCAGCAGCGCGTCGATGGCCGGGTCACCCAGGTCATGGCCGCGCTCGATGACGACGTTGCCCTTGTCATCGACTGCATCGGTGGCCAGGGTGCGGGCGAACGCCGAGGTCTCGACGTGCGCATCGCGGATCAGCGAACCATCGGGACCGCGCTCGGCCAGCGTGACGACGATGCCGCGCTCGGTCTCGCAATCGGTCTCGCGGACGATGACGTCCTGCGACACGTCCACCAGACGACGGGTCAGGTAACCCGAGTCGGCGGTACGTAGAGCGGTGTCGGCCAGACCCTTACGAGCACCGTGGGTGTTGATGAAGTACTCCAACACCGTCAGGCCCTCACGGAACGAGGACTTGATCGGGCGAGGGATGAACTCACCCTTCGGGTTGGTCACCAGACCCTTCATGCCGGCCAGGGTGCGGGTCTGGGTGAGGTTACCCGTGGCGCCGGACTTCACGATCGTGATGATCGGGTTGTCGGCCGGGTAGTACTCCTCCATCGCCTTACCGACCTCTTCGGTGGCGTCCTGCCAGATCTTGACCAACGACTCGTTGCGCTCGTTGTGGTTCAGCGCGCCGCGCTGGTACTTGCGCTCGATCGCCTCGGCCTCGGCCTCGTGCCGCTCCAGGATCTCCTGCTTCTGCGGCGGCACCAGAACGTCGGCCATCGAGACCGTGACACCCGAACGGGTGGCCCAGTGGAAGCCGGCGTCCTTGAGCTTGTCGACGGTCTGCGCCACCACGATCATCGGGAAGCGCTCGGCCAGATCGTTGATGATCCGGGCCTGGACCTTCTTGTGCATCTGCTCGTTGACGAACGGGTAGCCCTTGGGCAGCAGCTCGTTGAAGAGCACCCGGCCCAGCGTGGTCTCCGCGGTCCAGGCGTCGCCCGGCTTCCAGCCATTCTCGAACAGCTCGGCCTCGACGGCGGCCGGCGGACGCTGCTGCGTCAACCGCACCTTGATCTTGGCGCGCACCGACAGAGCACCGCGGTCCAACGCCATGATCGCCTCGGCGGGCGAGCTGTACACGCCCTGCTCCGCACGATCCTTGGCAGCGGCCACGTACTCGCCGGCGTCGCCGGCGACCTCGGTGGTCAGGAAGTACAGACCGGTCACCATGTCCAGACGCGGCATGGCCAGCGGCTTACCCGACGCCGGGGACAGGATGTTGTTCGAGGACAGCATCAGGATGCGTGCCTCGGCCTGCGCCTCTGCCGACAGCGGCAGGTGCACGGCCATCTGGTCACCGTCGAAGTCGGCGTTGAACGCCTCACACACCAGCGGGTGCAGCTGGATGGCCTTGCCTTCCACCAGCTGCGGCTCGAAGGCCTGGATACCCAGGCGGTGCAGCGTAGGTGCACGGTTCAGCAGCACCGGGTGCTCGGCGATGACCTCTTCGAGGACATCCCACACCTGGGGACGCTGACGTTCCACCATGCGCTTGGCGCTCTTGATGTTCTGCGCGTGGTTCAGGTCGACCAGACGCTTCATCACGAACGGCTTGAACAGCTCCAGGGCCATCAGCTTGGGCAGACCGCACTGGTGCAGCTTGAGCTGCGGACCGACCACGATGACCGAACGGCCCGAGTAGTCGACACGCTTACCGAGCAGGTTCTGACGGAAGCGGCCCTGCTTGCCCTTGAGCAGATCGGACAGCGACTTGAGCGGACGGTTGCCCGGGCCGGTGACCGGCCGGCCACGACGGCCGTTGTCGAACAGCGCGTCGACCGACTCCTGAAGCATGCGCTTCTCGTTGTTGACGATGATCTCGGGCGCGCCGAGGTCGATCAGTCGCTTGAGCCGGTTGTTGCGGTTGATCACGCGGCGGTACAGGTCGTTCAGGTCGGAGGTGGCGAAACGGCCACCGTCGAGCTGAACCATCGGACGCAGCTCCGGCGGGATCACCGGCACCGCGTCGAGCACCATGCCCAGCGGGGAGTTACCCGACTGCTGGAAGGCCGCGACAACCTTCAGACGCTTGAGGGCGCGCAGCTTCTTCTGGCCCTTGCCGTTCTTGATCGTGTCGCGCAGCGACTCGGCCTCGGCCTCGATGTCGAAGGTCTCGATGAGCTTCTTGATCGACTCCGCGCCCATGGCGCCGGTGAAGTACTCGCCGTAGCGGTCCTGCAGCTCGCGGTACAGAACCTCGTCCACGATGAGCTGTTTGGGGGCCAGCTTGGTGAAGGTGGTCCAGATCTCGTCGAGCCGGTCCAGCTCACGCTGGGCCCGGTCGCGGAGCTGACGCATCTCACGCTCGCCGCCGTCGCGCACCTTGCGGCGCACGTCGGACTTGGCACCCTCGGCCTCGAGCTCGGCCAGGTCGGCCTCGAGCTTCTGGGCCCGAGCCTCCAGGTCGGCGTCGCGCTGATCCTCGACGGCCTTGCGCTCGACGGCCATCTCGGCCTCGAGCGTGGACAGCTCGTTGTGGCGCATCTCGTCGTCGACGGCGGTGATCACGTAGGCCGCGAAGTAGATGATCTTTTCCAGATCCTTCGGGGCCAGGTCGAGCAGGTAGCCCAACCGGGACGGAACACCCTTGAAGTACCAGATGTGCGTGACGGGTGCGGCCAGCTCGATGTGGCCCATCCGCTCACGACGCACCTTGGCACGGGTCACCTCGACGCCGCAGCGCTCACAGATGATGCCCTTGAACCGGACGCGCTTGTACTTACCGCAGTAGCACTCCCAGTCGCGAGTCGGTCCGAAGATCTTCTCGCAGAACAGGCCGTCCTTCTCAGGCTTCAGCGTGCGGTAGTTGATGGTCTCCGGCTTCTTGACCTCGCCGAAGGACCAGTTACGGATGTCGTCCGCGGTGGCGAGGCCGATGCGGAGTTCATCGAAGAAGTTGACGTCTAGCACGTAACTCCCTTTCCCCTTTCGGGACTAGAAAACTCAGGCGAGATCTTCGACAGAGGCGGACTCATTGCGCGACAGGTTGATACCGAGGTTGGCAGCGGCACGCTCCAGGTCCTCGTCGTCACCGTCACGCATTTCGATCGCCGCGCCGTCGCTGGAGAGCACCTCGACGTTGAGGCACAGCGACTGCAGCTCCTTGAGAAGCACCTTGAACGACTCGGGGATACCGGGTTCAGGGATGTTCTCGCCCTTGACGATGGCCTCGTAGACCTTCACGCGGCCGACCGTGTCGTCGGACTTGATGGTCAGCAGTTCCTGCAGGGTGTAGGCAGCGCCGTACGCCTGCATGGCCCAACATTCCATCTCACCGAATCGCTGACCACCGAACTGCGCCTTACCACCGAGCGGCTGCTGGGTGATCATCGAGTACGGGCCGGTGGAACGGGCGTGAATCTTGTCGTCCACCAGGTGGTGCAGCTTGAGGATGTACATGTAGCCGACCGTCACCGGGTACGGGAACGGCTCGCCACTGCGGCCATCGAACAACTGCGACTTGCCGTCGGCGTTGACCATGACGTCACCGTCGCGGTTGGGCAGCGTCGAGCCGAGCAGACCCGAGAGCTCCCCTTCCTGCGCACCGTCGAACACCGGGGTGGACACGATGCTGTCCGCCGGGGCCGACAGCAGGCCCTCGGGCAGCTTGCCCGCCCAGTCCGGGGTTCCCCCGGCCACATCGATGTTCCAGCCGGCCTTGGCCACCCACCCGAGGTGGGTTTCCAGGATCTGGCCGATGTTCATACGACGCGGCACACCGTGGGTGTTCAGGATGATGTCCACCGGGGTGCCGTCGGGCATGAACGGCATGTCCTCGACGGGCAGGATCTTGCCGATGACGCCCTTGTTGCCGTGGCGTCCGGCGAGCTTGTCGCCGTCGGAGATCTTGCGCTTCTGGGCCACGTAGACGCGGACCAGCTCGTTGACGCCGGCGGGAAGCTCGTCGTCGTCCTCGCGGGAGAACACGCGGATGCCGATGACCTTGCCGGACTCACCGTGGGGCACCTTCAGCGACGTGTCGCGAACCTCGCGGGCCTTCTCACCGAAGATGGCACGCAGCAGGCGCTCTTCCGGAGTCAGCTCGGTCTCACCCTTCGGGGTGACCTTGCCGACCAGGATGTCGCCGTCGCGGACCTCGGCGCCGATGCGGACGATGCCGCGCTCGTCGAGATCGGCCAGCACCTCATCGGAGACGTTCGGGATGTCCCGAGTGATCTCCTCGGCGCCCAGCTTGGTGTCGCGGGCATCGATCTCGTGCTCTTCGATGTGAATCGAGGTGAGCACGTCCTCTTCGACCAAGCGGTTCGAGAGGATGATCGCGTCCTCGTAGTTGTGGCCCTCCCACGGCATGATCGCCACGAGCAGGTTCTTGCCCAGGGCCATCTCACCGTTCTCGGTGCACGGACCGTCGGCAACGACCTGGCCGGCCTCGACACGCTGCCCGGCGTCCACGATCGGACGCTGGTTGGCACAGGTGCCGTGGTTCGACCGGGCGAACTTGCGCATCCGGTAGGTGTGCCGGGAACCGTCGTCGGCCATCACGGTGATGTAGTCGGCCGAGACCTCCTCGACGACGCCCGCCTTCTCCGAGACGATGACATCGCCGGCGTCGATCGCGGCGCGCAGCTCCATACCGGTACCGACCAGCGGGGCCTCGCTGCGCACCAGCGGAACCGCCTGGCGCTGCATGTTGGCACCCATCAGGGCACGGTTGGCGTCGTCGTGCTCGAGGAACGGGATCATCGCGGTCGCGACAGACACCATCTGGCGCGGCGAGACGTCCATGTAGTCGACGTCGGACGGGGCCACGTTCTCGACCTCGCCACCCTTACGACGGACCATCACACGGTCCTCGGTGAAGCGGCCGTCGGTGTCGATCGGCGAGTTGGCCTGCGCCACGACGTGGCGGTCCTCCTCGTCGGCGGTCAGGTAGTCGATCTGGTCAGAGACCACACCGTCGTTGACCTTGCGGTAAGGCGTCTCGATGAAGCCGAACGGGTTGACCCGGGCGTACACCGACAGCGAGCCGATCAGACCGATGTTCGGACCCTCAGGGGTCTCGATCGGGCACATGCGGCCGTAGTGGCTGGAGTGCACGTCGCGGACCTCAAGGCCGGCACGCTCACGGGACAGACCGCCGGGGCCCAGCGCCGACAGGCGACGCTTGTGGGTCAGACCCGACAGCGGGTTGTTCTGGTCCATGAACTGCGACAGCTGCGACGTTCCGAAGAACTCCTTGATCGCCGCCACGACGGGACGGATGTTGATCAGGGTCTGCGGCGTGATCGCCTCGACGTCCTGGGTGGTCATGCGCTCACGCACGACGCGCTCCATACGCGACAGGCCGACCCGGATCTGGTTCTGGATCAGCTCACCAACGGTGCGCAGACGACGGTTACCGAAGTGGTCGATGTCGTCCACCTCGACCGGAACCTCGACACCACCGGGGACGGTCATCGAGGTCTGGCCCTCGTGCAGGCGCACCAGGTACTCGATGGTGGCGACGACGTCTTCCTCGGTCAGGGTCGACGACGTGATCGGCTGGCCGGCGTTCAGCCCCAGCTTCTTGTTGACCTTGTAGCGGCCGACGCGGGCCAGGTCGTAGCGCTTCTCCTTGAAGAACAGGTTCTCCAGCAGGGTCTGCGCGGACTCCTTGGTCGGCGGCTCGCCCGGACGCAGCTTCCGGTAGATGTCCAGCAGCGCCTCGTCGGGACCGGCGGTGCTGTCCTTCTCGAGGGTGCCCATCATGATCTCGGAGAAGCCGAAGCGCTCGGTGATCTGCTCGCTGGTCCAGCCCAGCGCCTTCAGCAGCACGGTGACCGGCTGACGACGCTTGCGGTCGATGCGGACACCCACGGTGTCGCGCTTGTCGACGTCGAACTCCAGCCACGCCCCGCGGCCCGGGATCACCTTGACGCTGTGCAGCGTCTTCTCGGTGGACTTGTCGATGCTCTCGTCGAAGTACACACCGGGAGAGCGCACGAGCTGGCTCACCACGACACGCTCGGTGCCGTTGATGATGAAGGTGCCCTTCTCGGTCATCATCGGGAAATCACCCATGAAGACCGTCTGGCTCTTGATCTCACCGGTGTTGTTGTTGATGAACTCGGCCGTGACGAACAGCGGGGCCGCGTACGTCATGTCCTTGTCTTTGCACTCGTCGACCGGCGCCTTGACCTCATCGAAGCGCGGGTCGGAGAAGCTCAGCGACATCGAGCCCGAGAAATCCTCGATCGGCGAGAGCTCTTCGAGCACCTCTTCGAGACCACCCTTGGGGTCGGTCTCGCCGCGATCGACGGCCTTCTGGCGCCAGCCGTCCGCTCCGACGAGCCAGTCGAAGGAATCCGTCTGAACGTCGAGCAGCCCCGGAACCTCAAGCGGTTCGCGGAGCTTGGCAAATGAAACTCGGTTCGGTGCTCCTGGGACGGAGTTATTGGTGTTAGCGTTCGCTGTGCTCTGGCTAGAGACTGCCAAGATGCATCCTTCCAGCACCTCATGCGACTTTTGAAAGGGCCAGCAAAAGCCGTCCTTCTGGGCCGCGATTCTGCGTCGGTTCGGCTGGCTTTGGCCTGTCCAGAACCCCATACGCACGGCACAGGACTAGATGCTGAGCAACGCTCAGGCTAGAACAGTATGTGCAGATCAGGTGAGGGTGGGCAGGGTGCAGCCAGCGCAACGTCCAACGATAGCGCAAGACGGCGCATTCCTCAACCACCACACATCCACTGCATGAATTGGGTCACCCGGCGCTGGCTGGCGTCCACTAAACCCTTCACACATGCTGCCCAACAGATTGGCCTGTCCATGGCCTTCCGTCAAGAGGTGACGCGCGGTTTGATGCGCCCAACTCTGCCTCGGATCCGCAGCTCGCGCAACGGTTGAACGGGCATTATGTTGCCGGCCCGTCACACCGCGCCGAATTGAGCGAACAGCCCTGATGCGACATCCGCCGGAACCAACCGTTCCGGGATGACCAGCCCCGTTCCCAAACCCCGCGCCGAGACGTGAAACACGTGGTCAGCGTGCCAGATGCGCTCGATACCGCCCAGCTTCAGGATCTGCAGATGGCCGCCGAGACGTACCCCGATCTGCTGCGAGCCGAACTCGGCCGCGATCGGCGCTCCGGGTGGAACCAACTGACGGAATTTCGCAGGCGTGGCGAAGTACACCACGTACGTGAGCGCACCGACAGCGGCGACCACCAGCACAGCGGCGCGGAGCACCGAAACCGCGGTCAGCTCCCCGTCCTCGACATACGACCAGCCGAGCACCACCAGCGGTACGAGGATCGCGAGTGCGAGCGCCAATCGCGTCACGACACTGTGCTTGACCGCGGCACCCAGTTGGTCGGCCAGACCGGCGTCGGCAATGTCCCTCGTGCGGGTGACCCCGTCGGGATCCGTGCGCCGCCTCGCACGGGACGTCGCCTCGGGATACGGCGGAACTACCCGGCGCCGCTCTTTGAAGGTGGACAGCAATGTGGCGGCGATGTCCGGCGGTACCAGTTCGTCGGGGATCAGCAGTTCGATGTCACCGACGCCCTGCACCACGAGGACCGAGTCAACACGCCGGACCTGAAGTACCTGGTCGAGGTAGAGCGCATTGAAGTGCTCCAACCAGCCGATACCGATGGCCTCCGGCCTGAACTCGGCCCACACGGCAGTGCCGGCAGGCAGCTTGAGGGCCCAGCTCCGGGGTGCTGCGAGCACAAGTAGGCCGAACCCGAACACGATGAAGACCCCGACGCCCATGGCGGCGGCGAACGCCAGCCCGTACAGGAGGTAAGGGAGATTCTCGCCCGAGAACGGTATGCGGGCGGAAAGAACGACGACGGGGACGACAACGGTCACCAGGGCGAAAACGACCCACAGCCAACGTTTGGGGAGGTATTCGGCGCGGGCCAGCTGGTGGGCCATGTGCCGGTGCGCGACGCCGTGCGCCCGGGTAACGCCACCGCCCAATTCCTCGAATCGGGTGGGCCGGCCCCGCTGCGCATGCATTCGGCTCCCCCTCTCTCACGACACAAATCAGGCCGGACCCGTGAGGGTCCGGCCTGATTGTCGAAACTCAGCTCTGGTGAGGAACCTCGATGGCTCCGGTCGGCGCGTCATCCTCGACCGGGCGCTGGTGGCGGGCGGTGGGCTCGTCTCCGAACTCGTGCGCCGCGTACTTGTGCGTGCCCTCAAGGTCATCGAGGATCGCGGCCTGCGCGGCCGGCGGCAGGGTGTGCAGGATGTCGCGCACCCGGGCCTGGCGCCGGGCCACACCCTTGCGCTCGGGCATGCCGGGAGTGGCCGACAGCTGCGGCGGCACACCCTCGATCTCCTCGACGCCACCGTCGTGCTGGCCGGCGTCGAGCATGGCCTGCTCGGCGGCCGCGGTGGCCTCGTCCTTCTCCTCGGACATACCGATCGGGCCGATACGGCGACCGTTGAGGAACTGCTTGACCACCGGCTCCTCGCTGGTCAGCAGCACCTCGCGGGGGCCGAACATGACCAACTGCTTGCGGAACAGCATGCCGATGTTGTCCGGCACGGTGCGGGCGATGTTGATGTTGTGCGTCACGATCAGCACCGTGGCGTCGATCTGCGCGTTGATGTCGATGAGCAGCTGGCTCAGGTAGGCGGTACGCACCGGGTCCAGACCGGAGTCCGGCTCGTCACACAGGATGATCTGCGGGTCGAGCACCAGGGCGCGGGCCAGGCCGGCACGCTTGCGCATACCGCCGGAGATCTCACCGGGGAACTTGTGGCCGTCATTCGGCATACCGACGAGCTCGAGCTTCTCCATCACGATGTTGCGGATTTCGCTCTCGCTCTTCTTCGTGTGCTCGCGCAACGGGAAGGCGGTGTTGTCATAGATGTTCATCGAGCCGAACAGCGCGCCGTCCTGGAACAGCACACCGAACAGGGTGCGGATCTCGTAGAGCTCCTTGGCCGAGCACTCCAGGATGTTGGTGCCGTCGATGACGATCGAGCCGCGCTCCGGGCGCAGCAGACCGATCAGGGACTTCAGGAACACAGACTTACCGGTACCCGACGGGCCCAGCAACACGCTGACCTCGCCCTCGGGAATCGACATCGTGACGTCTTCCCAAATCTTCGACGATCCGAAAGATTTGCTCAGTCCCGTCACATCGATTTGGACGCCCATAAAGATCCTTCCGCCTACGGCTCACCCCGCCACCTGCTGCGGCCTGTGGCTTGAGTCACCATAGCGCACGGCGCATCGCACACACATGGTTGTCTCCCAATATTCGGGAGTACCCGCGCTCTCGCCTGACCAATCGAGCTCATCCAAGCAAAAAACCCCCGAATCCGTAGGGATTCGGGGGTTCTTGCGGTCCAGGTATGGACTACTTGACGGTGACGCTGGCGCCGGCGGCCTCGAGCTTGGCCTTGGCGTCCTCGGCGGCCTCCTTGCTGACCTTCTCCAGCAGCGGCTTGGGGGCGCCGTCGACCAGATCCTTGGCTTCCTTCAGGCCCAGGCCGGAGACGATCTCGCGGACGACCTTGATGACGCCGATCTTCTTGTCGCCGGCACCGTCGAGGATGACGTCGAACTCGGACTGCTCCTCGGCGGCCTCGGCGGCGGCCGGGGCGGCACCCGCGGCGGCAACGGCGACCGGGGCGGCAGCGGTGACCTCGAAGACCTCTTCGAACTGCTTCACGAACTCAGAGAGCTCCAGCAGGGTCATTTCCTTGAACGCGTCGAGCAGTTCGTCGGTGGACAGCTTGGCCATGTTTATGGTCCTTCCTGATTTTTCTTACAGATGTTGGGATGTTTGTGCGGTTGCGGTTAAGCGGCTTCCTCAGCGGCCTTTTTCTCCTGCAGCGCCGCCGCGAGGCGGGCCACCTGAGAAGCGGGCGCGTTGAACAGGCCGGCAGCCTTGGACAGGTTGCCCTTCATGGCACCTGCCAGCTTGGCGAGCAGAACCTCGCGCGACTCGAGGTCGGCGATCTTCTCGACCTCGGCGACGGACAGCGCCTTGCCGTCCATGAAGCCGCCCTTGATGACGAGCGCCTTGTTGTCCTTGGCGAACTTCTTGATCGCCTTGGCGGCGTCAACGGGCTCACCCTGGACGAACGCGATCGCCGTGGGACCGGCGAACAGCTCGTCGAGACCTTCAATGCCGGCTTCGGAAGCGGCGCGCTTCACCAGAGTGTTCTTGGCGACGGTGTACGTGGCGGAGTCGCCGAGGGAACGACGCAGCTCAGCCAGGTTCGCCACAGTCAGCCCGCGGTACTCGGTGACGACGGTGGCCGTCGACGCCTTGAACTGCTCAGCAATGTCGGCAACCGCCGTGGCTTTGTCAGCCTTGGCCATGCATGCCTCCTTGTGGTGGGTATCGGGCGCTCCACCAACTTGGGGCCGTGAAATGACGAACGCCCCGACGCAGACAGGTCGGGGCGCAGAAATAACCAATACAAAACTGGTCTAGCCTCGTCCTCCTGCGTGGGCCGCCGGGACATTTCCCGGACCTTCAACCTATTGCTAGGTGACCGACGGTCTTCGGTGGAACCCGACCAGAGTAGCCGAACATCTACCGATCAGCCAAAACGGTCAGCCGGCCAGCACCAGCAACACGAACGCCGCCGCGAGCAGTCCGACCCTCACCCAGTGCAGTCGATCCCAGCGCCGGGCCAGTTCGTGAAACTGCTCCGGGTCCTCACCTGCGTCGTCACCACCGAATCCGGCGGCGACCCGGTTGTTGATCGGCACCAGCACGGTGACGCTCACCAACATGACCAGCACCATCATCACCACCGCCGTGACCAGCAGTGGCCCGGGCCTGTACACCGTCGCAGCGATCAGCAACGCCGTCGACGCCAGGTACCAGAACGGCATCGCGGTCCCGAGGGTCTTGGCGCCGGTGCCGCGGGCCTGCCGGTAGGCGGCGTCGGGCAGCCGCTGCAGGATCGGGTTGGTGAAGGCGGCGACACCGAACTCGACGCCGAGAAGCGGGCCGGTGACGATCACCGCGAGGATCTGCACGATTTCTTCCATGCCATCCAGGCTGGTCACTATGCTGACAGAAAACAAGGTACTGACAAATTAGTCAGCTTACGAAGGGCCGGAACCGTGGCGGTTTCCAAGAAAGAGATCGGCGAGTGCCCGATCGACGCGACGTTGTCGGTCATCGACGGGCGCTGGAAGGGCACCATCCTGTGGCGGCTGGCCGACGGGCCGATGCGCACCGCCGAACTGCGCCGCAGCATTCCGGACATCACCGAGCGGATGCTCATCCGGCATCTGCACGATCTGGTCAGCGCCGGGATCATCGAGCGCCACGACGCGGGCACGGTGCCGCCGTGCGTGCACTATTCGATCTCCGAGTACGGCCAGACGCTGGCGCCGGTGCTGGGCGCCTTGTGCGAATGGGGCCGCACCCACATGGAGATCCAGAAGCAGAAGCGTCAGCCGCGGGCCAGTGCCGCCGCGCCCACCAGGCCGGCATCACCACCGAGTTCGGCCGGGACGACCCGCAGCCCCCGCAGGAATTCCAGCCCGACATAGTCGGCCAGGGCCGCGTTCACGGGGTCGAACAACAACGCCCCGGATTTGGCCACTCCCCCGCCGATCACCACCAGGTTCAGGTCGCACACCGCACCCACCGAGGCGATCATCGCCGCCACCGCCCGCGCACCTCGATGAAAAGCCTTGACAGCCAGTTCATCTCCCTCATTCGCCGCCTCGCCCAGCGCCTTGGCGTCGGTACCGTCCCACCCGTGCCGCCGCGCCCACCGCACCATGCTGGGTCCGGACGCGATGGTCTCGACACAGCCGTGCCCGCCGCACGTACACAGGTCGCCGCCGTCGGGGGCGACGATGACATGGCCGACGTGCCCGGCGTTGCCGGTGCGGCCGTCATACGGGGCGCCGTCGAGCACCAGACCACCACCGACCCCGGTCGACACCACCATGCCGAGCAGGAACTGCGCGCCCCGGCCCGCACCGCACCACTGCTCGCCCAGCGCCATGCACAACCCGTCGCCGCCGAGCCGAACCGGTAACCCGGTGGCTGCGGTAACGCGTTCGGCGATCGGAAAATGTTGCCACTCGGTGATATTGATCGGGCTGACCGTGCCGGTGGGCAGGTCGATCGGGCCGGCAGAGGCGATACCGACGGCGGTTGCGGCACCGTCCGCCGTCTGCATGGACTCGGCGAGCAGCTTCTCGACGACGGCCCATACCGTCTCGGCGTCACCGTCCGGGGTCGGCAGTTGCGCCCGACGCACCAGCTGTCCCTCGGCGTCGACCAGGGCGACGGCGATCTTGGTGCCGCCGATATCGAGCGCGAGGGTGAGTGCGGTTGTCGGCGCCATGCGGGTCCCCCTCAGTGCTTGTGCGTGTTGTCCGGTTGACGAGGGTCGCCGGGATGCTCGTAGCCGGGCGCCAGTTCCACGAGGGTCGCGCAGCGTGTGTCGAGCCACTGCCGGAACGCCTGCCTGCGCGCGGCCGCCCGCAGGTGAGCGGCGATCCGGTAGCGCGCCTGATCCAGCGACGGCACGACCGGCCGCCCGCGCCAGCCGCGCGAACCCGCCTGCGCCGACGCGAATCGCAGCGGATTACGCGCGTGGTAGGCAGCCACCTCGGCATCCGAAACATCGACCGCTGCAGTCACATCCGCGAACACCGCTCGGGCTCGTGGGGATCCGAGAGTGGCGGCGGCGACGCTGCCGATCTCCAACCGGGCCGCGGTGTCGGGCAGCAGCTCGTCCTGGCCGGGCGCGCCGAGACCGGACAGTCCGCGCGCGCAGGCCTCGGCATCGACCACCCGCTCGGCAACCACCAGCTGGGTGAGCCAGCGGCGTAACTGCCGGCCCTCGCTTGTCCCTGGGCGTGGCAGCGCCGACGCGCGGTTTCCCGCCCGCAACGCCGCCTCCCGATCGTCGATCTCCTTGACCGACACCGGGTTTCCGGCGACCCGCGCCGCACATTCCGCCGGGTTCACCGGACCGTCACCTTCACCGCCGGCGAGTAGACCAACCGCCCGGCGCAGCCCACCCGGATCAACGCCCACCACTCCCCCGGTTCGACCCACGACGGCGGCATGACATCGAAGACCACCTCGGCCGTGCCCGCCGCGGGCACCTCGACACCGGCCGCGGCCGGTCCCATCCACTCCCAGGTCCCCCACGGGCTGATCAGGTGGGCCTCGGCGTTCAGCCCCGTGACCGCGTCGGTGCCGATCGTCATCGACAGTCGCGCGGTCTCACCGGCCTGGACGTCGACGGCTTGCGGCTCGGAGACCAGTTTGAGCACGTGCGCACCGGGTTCGCCGATCGTGACGACGCAGACGTCCTCGACCACCTGCCGCCATGACGGCGGCAGCGCATCCGATCCGCTGCCGGTCACCGCGAGTTCGGCGCGCACGGGGTACAGCCCGGGTTCGGCCCCGGACGGGATGCTCAGCACCACATCGGTTTCCAGATGCTCTCCGGGCGGCAGGACGTAGGGCAGCTCGGCGGGCTGCACGTCCCATCCCGGCGGGCCATACAGTCTGACCCGGCCGTGCAGAGCGGCGTCGGTGCAGTCGCTGGCCGCGGTCAGCCGCACGACCACCTCGGTATCGGGTTGCGCGGCAACGCTCTCCGGATGCAGGTACGCGACGGCAGGCAGGCCGCCGAGCGGCGCCGGGCCGCGATTGTGCAGCCAGTACCTGGCGTACAGCGGTTGGGCTGCCTCGGCTTCCGGCGCCAGCCGCTCGTGCTCGCCGCGCAACACCTTCGGCAGGTTGAACCGGGTGGACACCGTGGCGATCTGGTAGCCGTGCAGGCTCAGATGCGAGGGCTGTTGCGGCTCCGGTTCCTCCAGCAGGTTCAGGTTCGCGGCGGCCGAGACAGCACGCAGCCCGGACCGGATGGTGACCTCGGCAGCGCTGCCGGTGATCTCCACCAGGCGCGCGGTGACCCCGTCGGCCGGGTCGGTGTTGCGGACGCTGCCCGACGCGAGCGGATTGCCGGTGGCCTTGAGCGCACCCAGTTGCACGGTGCCCGCCGGCTCGATCTCCAGCAGCGATCCCCACGCCGGCAGTCCGCCGCCGGCGTCCGAATCCACCACCACCGGCTGCAGCGGCCGGTTGAACTCCGCGGCGCTGGGGGCGACCCCCGCGGCGCGCCAGTCTCCGGCGCCGGTGACCAGCGCGTAGTCGAATGTGTGGGTCCAGTGCTGCAATTGGAAATTGGATCCGTCCGGTGCGGTACGGCGCGGCGGGTCGATCCAGGTGCCCGACGGCCAGCCGGTGCAGGACCGCATCAGCGACGTGTGCAGCGTGCCGTCCGGTTCGATGGCGAAGCTCGGCACGCCACGGTTCAGCAGTGCGACGGTGCGGGCCTCGAACGGCTCGGCCGCCGCGGCTGCCTGCTGGGTGACGACGATCTCGGCGTCACCCAGGTCCTCGACCACCGCGTCGAGGTCACCGGCCAGGATCAGCACCGGCAGGCTTCGCACTCCGCGCAGATCGGCACCGGGCACCCACTGTTCGGGCAGGGGCGCGACAGCAGGCACCCAGACACGGGCCGATCCGGTGGCGTCTATCTGGCGCTTGAACTCGTCGGAGTAGGCGATCTCGGCTTCGGCGAGAACGGCTGCGGTGAACGGGTTTTCATCGGGCCCACCGAGTGTGAACCGGGTGTCGGGCAGATTAGAGTCCACCGTCAGATCGCCGTAGCGGGGTTTGTCCGCGGCGCTACAGGTGGCCGTCACCCCGGCCCGCACCAGCGCCACCATCAGATCCCGCGCGTCGGTGCCGTCATCGGGGGCGACCACCTCTGCCACTGAAACCGCCCGGACGTCCGAGCCGATCCGCACCCGCGCGGCAGACGACAGCCCGAACCAGCCGTAGGCCGGGTTGTCCAGCGTCCACGGATGTTGCGCCGCGTCCACCGCGTGGTGGGCCGAATGTTCGTGCAGCAACCCGAATCCGCGGCCGATCACGGCGTCGCCGACCTCGCTCACCGGTAGCGCTCCGGGCACCGGGCAGGGCCAGCGCAGCCGCACCAGGCGGTCCGTCCCGACGAACTCGTCGATGACAGTGCGGCAATCGACCCGGTCCACACCGGACCACAGCGTGATGATCTGGGTGTAGCGCAACAACTCTCCGATGCGGCCCCGCACGATCACCCGCTGACCGAGCGCGCTCCGGTAGCACTGCACGTCCTCGGCCGGCGCCGCCGAGGAGCACACCACGGGCCCGGTGGGCAGCAGGTGCCAGGGCCCTTCCCCCGCCTCGGGGTGGGCCGAATACTCCTCGTAGACCGCCAGTTCATTGCCGACCCCACCGTCGGCGATGACCTCACGCCCACCGTCGAGGAGCGAATACACCCCACCGCCGCGAGCCGCATCGACGCGTAGCCGGTAGCGGTCGTTGGCGATGGAATCCCCGGCCACCGGTTCCCAGCCGTGTGCCGTCCCGGCGGTGAACCGGTAGGACCGCCAGCCCAACGACGGCACGTCGCGGGCCAACCAGCTCACTGTTGCTCCGTCGTGCTCGACCAGAACGGGAACCTCGTTGCCGTCGCAATCGAGCACCCGGCCCGGGAACGGTTCGTCCAAGTGCACGGTGACGATGTCGGTCCGGTTGTGCGCCACGGCGTTCCACACCACCACTGTGTTAATCCCCGGGTCGCTGCGCTCCTGCCCGCCGAAGCTCATCCCCGGGTCGCTGCGCTCCTGCCCACCGAACCCGCCGACGGCGCGCGACAACAGGCGCAGAGCATTGTCGCGGGCGGTGACCCCCAGCTCCCAGGCGTCGCGCCAGCTGGTCAGCAGGTCGAGATAGACCTGGTCGGACTCCGAGCCGGTGATGGCGTCGTGATGTGCGCCGTAGGCCAGCTGCACCCAGGCCTTGGCCATGGCGGCCTGCGGGTAGTCCGCACCACCGAGCAGTCCGGCGAACACGGCGAACCGCTCGGCGTCGAGCACCGCGTCCTCGGCGGCCCGGTTGGCCTGCTTGGTGTCGATGTAGGAGACGTCCTTGCCCGTGTAGATCGGGTTCATGTCGCGGGTCTGCGGGGACGGGGTGATGCCGCGCTCGTCGACCTCGGCACGCACCGCGGTGAAGAATTCGGACGGCAGGGCGCACACGAACTTCGGCCAGGCGTACCGCGCGTTCCAGTCGCGGTGGATCTGCGTGACCCATTTGTTGGGCGGGGTGTAATCGGTGCCCACGGGCAGGAGCACGTTGCGGGTCAACGCAACTCGTTTGAGTTTGGTGAACAGCGCGTAAGTGGATTCTTCCGCCTCGGCCAGTGAGGCCGAGGAGTCCATCCACCATCCGGCCGAATAGTGCGCGGGCATGTAGTGGGTGAGCAGCCCGCGGCCCGACGGTGCGATCCACTCGAACTCGCTCGCGAACTGCATGCGCTCGGGGTCACCGTCGTTCTGCATCGGCCCCCACTGGTGGTGCGGTCCGCGGGCCCACGAGCTGGAGGTCAGGCCGACGTCGGCCGCCATCCCGGGAAACTGTGGATCGTGGCCGAACACGTCGAGCTGCCATGCCGTGGCCGGCTTCGCGCCCAGCACGTCACGTTGGAAACCCATGCCCGACACGAAGTTCCGGATCGCGGTCTCCGGGCTGGTGAGATTGGTGTTGGGCTCGTTGTACGTGCCGCCCATGATCTCGACGCGCCCCTCGGCGATGAAGCGGCGCAGATCGTCGCGGTCTTCGGGCCGGGCATCCCAGTAGGGCTTGAGATAGTCCACCTCGGCCAGGACGAACTTGTACTCCGGAACCCGGCGCGCCATTTCCAGGTGTGCGTGCACCAGATCAAATCCGTTGGTCTGCCGGCACTGGCCGGGCGGATCCTCGGTCCACACGCTGGTGTAGGCGGCCTGGGTGTTCCACCAGACGGGGTCGTAGTGGAAGTGGCTGATCATGTACATCGTCCAGCCGGGTTCGGCGACGGTGAAGTCGAAGTCGGTCGAGCCCACCCGGGCGCGCCGGACCTCGCCGGGTACGCCCCGCTCGACGTCCACCGGGACCTCGACGGTGCCGTCCCCGGCCGCCGCGATCGCCTCACCGGTCAGCCCGTCCCCGCTGACCCGCACCGGAGTCGGCGACGTGCAGGCCTCGTATCGCACCCGAACCAGCTGCCGAGCGGCATCCTCCGGCCCGGCAAACAGCTCCGTCGTCTCCACTGACAGGACGCGCATCTGAAAAACCCTACGACTTCAACGCTCCGAAATGTCGACGACCAACGCCCGATGATCTGAAATCGGTAGGTGCGGGGCCACGCAGGCGGTGGCGAACAGTGTCGGATCGTCGGTGAGGATGTGGTCGAGCTGCGTCGTCGGCGTGTCGGCGGGAAACGTCGGAGCCTCCCCGAGTCGGCGCCAGCGCGCCGGTGCGCCCGAGTTCAGGTCGCCCATCAGGAGCCTCGGTGCCGGGAAGCCGCTCAGATCCCGCATCAGATGCCGCAGTTGCACACGGTTCCAGCCCGGCACGAACGACAGATGGGTGTTGGCCACGGTGAGCGCACCGAGTGGGGTGTCGATGCGCGCGACCATCGCGGCTCGGGGTTCTTCGTGGACGATCCGGAACCGGCGAATGCCCGAGACGTACATCGGGAACCGGACCGGTATCCGCGGAAGCCGCAGCACCTGCCAGTTCTCGACCGGGTACCGGGTGAGCAGGGCGATGCCGTAGGCGGCGGTGCCGGGTTGTTCGCGGCCGGTCGCAGCCATCCAGGTGGCACCCGGGGTCCCGGAGATCGCGGCGACGAAGCGATGGTGCACGGCGTTCATCGCCCGGGCGGCCACGGCGGTCAGGTCGGCCTTGCCCGAGCGCGGCTGATCCAGGTCGACTTCCTGCAGCGCAAGGATGTCGGCGTCGAGCTCGGCCACCGCGGCGGCAAGTCTGCCGAGGTCGACGTCGCCATCGTGGACACTGCGTCCGTGCAGGATGTTGAAAGTGGCCAGCCGCATGGGTACTCAGTACCCACTCTGCATCCGCTCCACCATGGCGATGCCCGACCGACCGGGATGGCACATGCTCGACCGCAACGACGACCTGCGTGACGCGCTGAAGCGCGCCGCTGCGGCGTTCAAGGCGCACGGGCCGCACTTCGCGCTCGGCGGCAGCTATGCCCTGTGGGTGTACGGCGCGCCCGAGCCGGTTCACGACGTCGATTTCGTGGTGGCCGAGACCGACGCCGAGGCGGCCGAGGTGGCGTTGCGCAAAGCCGGGTTCCAGATCGTGCATGTGCCCGAGGACTGGTTGTTCAAGGCCTATCCCGACGACGACGTGCTGGTCGACGTGCTCTACCAGCTCAACGGGGTGTCGGTCGATGCGGCGACGCTGGCATCCGCCGAGGTGTTGGACGTGCTCGCGGTCCGGATGCCGGTGTTGCCGCCGACGCTGGTGGTGTCGGAGAAGCTGCGGTCGCTCAACGAACACCATTGCGACTTCGCCCCGTTGCTGCCGGCCGCCCGTGCGGTGCGCGAGCAGGTCGACTGGGATGCGGTGCGCGCCTCGACCGCAGACAACGACTTCGCTGCCGCGTTCCTGATGCTGCTCGACCGCCTCGGGATCACCTGACCTTGCCGCGCGCAGCCAGACGTAGGCGGTCGGCCACGGTGTGCACGGCGGCGGCCACCTCGGGCGGCTCGAGCACCTCGAAGTCGTGGCCCACGGTGGCGAAATACAGCACCATGCGCTCGGGGTCGTCGGCGCCGGTCGTGACGATGCAGGCTTCGGGTCCGTCCGCCTCGACGGTGGCCGATGCCGGTGGAAACTTCTGCGCCACAACCTCTTGCGGGGCGTGATAGCGCACCCGCGCCCGGTAGCGGTAGGGCGAGGAGCTGATCGACCGGCGCACATAGTCAGCCGCGTTCGGGGCCTCGCGCGGGGTGAAGGTGGTCCCCGTCGCGGCCACCGTGGACATCCGGTCCAACCGCAGGCTGCGCCAGTCCTCACGGTCACGGTCGTAGGCCATCACGTACCAGCGTCGGCCGGTGGTCACCAGCTGGTAGGGCTCGAGCCGCCGCTGGGTGTGGTTGCCGCGGATGTCCGTGTAGTCGGTACTGACGTGTTCGCGGTCGCGGCAGGCGCGGGCCAGGGTCATCAACACCTCGGGTTCGACCGGGGAGTCCGACGAGTTGGGGGAAAGGGTGACGGTGGCGTCGTGCACCGCCGAGACCTGTGACCGCAACCGTGCGGGCATTACCTGGTCGAGTTTGGACAGTGCGCGCAGGGCGGATTCGCCGACGCCGGCGACGCTTCCGCCGGCAGCCAGTCGCAGGCAGACGGCCATCGCGACGGCTTCGTCGGGGTCGAGCAACAGCGGGGGCAATGCCGCACCTGCACCCAGTTGGTAGCCGCCGCCCTGCCCCTTGCTGGCGTGGACTGGGTAGCCAAGGTCGCGCAGCCGCTCGATGTCACGACGGACGCTGCGGGTGGTGACACCGAGCCGTTCGGCCAACTCTTCACCCGTCCACGCCCGGCGCGCCTGCAACAGGCCGAGGAGTTGCAACACGCGGCCGGTGGTTTCGCTGCTCACCGCCATGTCAGAAGTCTGCCGCATTTTTAGGACCGAAACTGTCCTATATGGGTGAAACAGTGTTCCCATGTGGACAAACCTTCTGGCCGATCAACTGGACTTCCACTGGAGAAATCAACTGAGGCCGCGATTGGACGGTCTGACGGACGACGAGTACTTCTGGCAGCCGGTGAAAGACTGCTGGACCCTCCATCCCGACGGGGCCATCGACTTCAGCTATCCACCGCCACAACCGGAACCGTTCACCACGATCGCATGGCGACTGGCACACGTGATCGTCGGTGTGTTCGCGATGCGCAACCACTCGCACTTCGGCGGGCCGCCGGCCGACTACGAGTCGTGGCCGTACGCCACCGATGCGGCCACGGCCCTGCGCCAACTCGACGACACGTACCGAAATTGGATCGACGGGGTCAGGTCGCTGAGCGAAGATGACCTCGCTCGGCCGGTCGGCCCGGCCGAAGGACCGTGGGCCGACGAGTCGATGGCCGTGCTGATACTGCACATCAATCGGGAAGCGATCCACCACGGCGCCGAAATCGCCTGCATCCGAGATCTTTACGCCCACTCAACCGACAACAAGGAGAACTGAACCATGCCAGGAATGCCGCCTCCCGCCGCCGACGAACGCCGGAACCTCGTCGAGTTTCTCGCCTTTCAGCAGAACGCCTTCTTCGCCGTGGCGCACGGCCTGACCGACGAGCAGGCGCGGTCCACGCCGTCGGTGAGCGCGCTGTCGGTCGGCGGTCTGATCAAGCACGTCACCGCCGTACAGAAGAGTTGGGCCGACCGCGTCGAGCACGGACCGCAGTTCCCGCCGGCCGACCCCCGTCCGTTCGAGGAACAGGCTGCCGACTACGCCGATATGCACGTGATGCGCGAGGACGAAACCCTGGCCGGCCTACTCGACGCCTTCAAGGCCCAGAACGCCGAGACGCTGCGGGTGTTCACCGAACGGGACCTCGACACCGCGGTTCCGGTGCCCCACGATGTGCCGTGGTTCCCGCAGGACGTCGACAACTGGTCGGCGCGGTGGGTGGCCATGCATCTGATCGAGGAACTCAGCCGCCACGCCGGACATGCCGACATCATCCGCGAATCGATCGATCGCGCAACGATGTACGAGTTGCTCGCGGCCGAAGAAGAGTGGCCCGAGACCGAGTGGATCAAGCGCTGGCGGCCGGTCGCTCAAGCCTGACGGCGCTGGGTTACCGGCCTCGCCTACTCGGCAGCCCCGCTGCCGAGTACCAGCCGGAGCGCGTAATCCACCACGACGTCGAGGTCGTCGCCCAGGTTTCCGCTCAGCCACTGCTGGGCGAGCTCGGCCATCGCACCGGTGTACATGGCCGCGCCGATCTGGGCGGCCACCGGATCGGAACCCGGGTGCAGCCGGCCGCCCTCGGACAGCACGGCCTCGCGTAACAGGTCCTGGGTCGCCGTGCGCCGGGCGGCCAGTACCGGGTTGGCCCTGGCGTCGGTGAACAGGATCCGTCCCCGCCGCGGATCGGCCGAGCTGAAGCCCAGCACCGCGGCGATCCCGGCGCGGGTCCTGGCCCGCAACGAGTCGCCGGCCCCGGTCGTCGCCGCTTCGACGTCGACGGCCAGGGCCGCGCTGACCTCGTCGTAGACGGCACCGAGCAGATCGTCGGTGTCGGCGAAGCTCTCGTAGAAGTAGCGGGTATTGAGGCCGCATTCCCGGCAGACCGAGCGCACGGAGACCGCGGCCTCCCCACCATCTCCGAACAGCCGGAACGCCGCGTCCACCAGCAAGGCGCGGCGTTCGGCCCGGCGGTCCGTCAGCGGCACGCCGGCCCACCGGGTCGGGTTGGGCGCTCCGGTCATTCCTTCAGATTAGATCTGGTCACACCCGTACCCAAAATGTATTCTGGCTACAGACGTAACCAGAAAGGGGTCCCGCGGTGGACATGCCACACCAAATCCTCGAGCAGATGCTGCAGCGGAAGTTCGACACGGACATTCGTCAGCACTACTTCCGTGGCATGGAGTTCGCCGGGCCGGCCGGCGATCCGGGATGGTTCGGCCCGGGCAGCGCCGTCTGGCACGTCCACTCCCACACCGAGGCACTGATCTTCGGTCTGCAGTGCGCGGCGTACATGGAACGCCTCGATCCCTCGATCTACTGGATGGGTATGCACCATTCACGTCTGGTCAAGCGCGACGAGAACGGCACCGCTGTCCCGGTCATCGACCCCGAGGGCGCGGCCGTGCGCCTGGGGCATTCGATCGCGTTCTTCATCGGCACTGCCTACGGCAACACCGAGACCGCCGAACGAGTGGCCAAGACCGTGCGCGCCATGCACCACACCATCAAGGGGACCCGCCCCGACGGTGCGGTCTACGACGCCGACGATCCCGACTGGCTGCGCTGGAACTACGCGACCGTCGTGTGGGGGCTGGCCACCGCGCACGAGATCTACCATCCGAACCCGTTGCGCGGTAAGAAGCTTGACCGCTACTACGGCGAGTTCATCCGCGTCGGGCATGCCCTGGGCGGCACCGATCTACCCGAGACCAAGGCCGAGACACTGGAGTGCCTGCACTCCTATCTGCCCAGGCTGGCGCTCACCCACGGGGCGGCCATGGCCACCGGCCCCAATCTGCCGACGCCGCAGAGCGCGGTGGACTGGGCGATCCGCGACACCATGCCGAAGTGGGCCAAGCAGCTGATCGGCCACACCGATCCGAACCCGATCGAGCGGGCCGCCCGCCGCGCCATGGTGTGGTCCATCATCAACGGACTGCACACCGCGGCCGGCAACACCTTGGAGTTCCGGGCAGCGCAGAAGCGCGTCGCGCACGGCACCATCACCCCGCACACCGAGCCCACCTACGTGCCCGGAACCGACCCGATCCTGAGCCGGGACGAGGTCGAGGAAAGTTTCGCGTCAGTGTGACTCACGGCACAGATGTTTTTGGCCGCACCGTGGCCTTTGAGACACTGCAGCTATGAGCACTACGCCGCCGAAAACCAAGCACCGCGAGGTCGCCAGGTTGAGCCGGGTGCCGCTGCCCGTGGAAGCCGCCCGTATCGGCGCCACCGGTTGGCAGATCACCCGCACCGGGGTCCGCGTCGCCGCCAACATGTTCGGCAGCGGTTCCCTGCAGCAGAA
This sequence comes from Mycolicibacterium arcueilense, assembly GCF_058536225.1. Classification (NCBI taxonomy): domain Bacteria; kingdom Bacillati; phylum Actinomycetota; class Actinomycetes; order Mycobacteriales; family Mycobacteriaceae; genus Mycobacterium; species Mycolicibacterium arcueilense. The sequence continues at coordinate 62,909 of NZ_JBZTYL010000007.1, read as the reverse complement.
GGTCATCAAGCAGGTGCCGCAGACGTTCTCCGATCTGGGTCCCACCTACGTGAAGTTCGGCCAGATCATCGCGTCGAGCCCGGGCGCCTTCGGTGAGCCGCTGAGCCGCGAATTCCGGAGCCTGCTCGACCGGGTGCCGCCGGCCGATACCGATGAGGTGCACAAACTGTTCGTCGAGGAACTCGGCGACGAGCCCACGAAACTGTTCAAGAGTTTCGACGAGACGCCGTTCGCCTCGGCCTCGATCGCCCAGGTGCACTACGCCACGCTGCACAGCGGCGAGGAGGTGGTGGTCAAGATCCAGCGCCCGGGGATCCGTCGTCGCGTCGCCGCCGATCTGCAGATCCTCAAGCGCGGTGCGCAGCTGGTGGAGCTCGCCAAGCTGGGCCGGCGGCTGTCGGCCCAGGATGTAGTCGCCGACTTCGCCGACAATCTGGCCGAGGAGCTCGACTTCCGGCTGGAAGCCCAGTCGATGGACGCCTGGGTCTCGCACATGCATGCCTCCCCGCTGGGCGAGAACATCCGGGTACCGCAGGTGTACTGGGACCTGACCAGTCAGCGGGTGTTGACCATGGAGCGGGTGACCGGGGTACGTATCGACGATGTCGCCGCGATCCGCAAGAAGGGGTTCGACGGCACCGAGCTGGTCAAGGCCCTGCTGTTCAGTGTGTTCGAGGGCGGCCTCAAGCACGGCCTGTTCCACGGGGATCTGCACGCGGGCAACCTCTATGTCGACGACGACGGCAAGATCGCGTTCTTCGACTTCGGCATCATGGGCCGCATCGACCCGCGCACCCGCTGGTTGTTGCGCGAGCTCGTGTACGCCCTCCTGGTCAAGAAGGACCATGCCGCAGCGGGCAAGATCGTCGTGCTGATGGGGGCCGTGGGCACGGTGAAGCCCGAGGCGCAGGCCGCCAAGGACCTGGAGAAGTTCGCCACCCCGCTGACCATGAAATCGCTCGGCGACATGTCCTACGCCGAGATCGGCAAGCAACTCTCGGCGCTGGCCGATGCCTACGACGTCAAGCTGCCCCGCGAACTGGTGTTGATCGGCAAGCAGTTCCTCTACGTCGAGCGGTACATGAAGCTGCTGGCGCCGAAGTGGCAGATGATGAACGATCCCCAGCTCACCGGGTACTTCGCCAACTTCATGGTGGATATCAGCCGCGAACATAAGCAGGGCGAAGACGGCGACGGGATCGAGGCCTGAATGGCCGGCATGAAGGTGCGATCCGGGTTCGCGAAGTCGTCGGCGGAATCCGGCGATGTCGACCTGTACTACGAGGACATGGGCGATCCGAACGATCCGGCCGTGTTGCTGATCATGGGCCTCGGTGCGCAGATGTTGTTGTGGCGCACCGGTTTCTGCGAAAAGCTGGTGAGTCAGGGGTTGCGGGTCATCCGCTATGACAACCGCGACGTGGGTCTGTCCACCAAGTTGTCGGGCAAGCGGGTCGATTCCCCGCTGCCGCTGCGGATGGCCCGGTCGTTTCTGGGTCTTCGGAGCCCGTCGGTCTACACGCTCGAAGATGTGGCCGATGACGCTGCCGCCCTGCTCGATCACCTCAACATCGACAACGCCCACATCGTGGGCGGTTCGATGGGCGGGATGATCGCCCAGGTGTTCGCCTCCCGCTACGCGCAGCGCACCAAGTCGCTGGCGGTGATCTTCTCCAGCAACAACCAGCCGCTGTTGCCGCCGCCGGGCATCAAGCAGTTGCTGTCGGTGATCACCGGCCCGCCTGCCGATTCATCGCGAGATGCCATCATCGACAACGCCGTTCGGATCAGCCGGATCAACGGCAGCCCCGGCTACCCGACTCCCGAGGCGGAGATTCGGGCCCAGGCCGCCGAACTGTACGACCGCGCCTACTACCCGGCCGGGATCGCCCGGCATTTCGACGCCATTCTCGGCAGCGGCAGCCTGCGCCACCACGACAAGCGGATCAGTGTGCCCACTGTGGTGATCCATGGTCGCTCCGATCGGCTGATGCGCCCGTTCGGGGGCCGCGCGGTGGCTCGCGCCATCAGTGGCGCCCGCCTGGTGCTGATCGACGGAATGGGCCACGAACTGCCCGAACCGGTGTGGGACGAGATCGTCGGCGAGCTCAAGACGAACTTCGCGAGTTCCGTCTGATACCTGCGTCTGCAACGTTAATTCGTTTGCCGATGCGGGAAAGCTCGGTAGCTGGCCGTGCCCGCTCTACTGTTTTTACAGCAGTCTGGGGGGGCGGCTAGGTCAAGACGTGGCTTAGTGCGGCTCTCGCCAGTCCGTCTTCTTTCGTTAGGCGCCGCATGGCACACCAGCCGGCACATCTCAAACCCCACTTCGACGACGTACAAGCTCACTACGACCTGTCCGACGATTTCTTCGCCCTGTTCCTGGATCCGACCCGGACGTACAGCTGCGCGTACTTCGAACGCGACGACATGACGCTCGAAGAAGCCCAGCGCGCCAAGATCGACCTGGCGCTGGGCAAGCTCGGACTACAACCGGGTATGACTCTGCTCGACGTCGGATGTGGCTGGGGCGCAACGATGATGCGCGCAATCGAACGCTACGACGTCAACGTCGTGGGCCTGACCTTGAGCCGCAACCAGGCCGCTCACGTTCAGAAGCTGTTCGACGGCTCCGACTCCCCGCGTTCCAAACGGGTACTACTGGCCGGATGGGAGGAGTTCGACGAGCCGGTGGACCGGATCGTGTCGATCGGAGCGTTCGAGCATTTCGGCCCGGACCGCTACGCGGACTTCTTTCGCTTCACCCATCACGTCCTGCCGGACGACGGGGTGATGCTGCTGCACACCATCACCGGGATGCACCCCCGAGACGCCCACGATCGTGGCATCCCGCTCACCTTCGAGCTGGCCAAGTTCATCAAGTTCATTCTCACCGAGATCTTCCCGGGCGGGCGACTGCCCACGGTCGAGATGGTCGAGGAGCATGCGCAGCGGGGATCGTTCACCCTGACGCGTCGGCAATCGTTGCAGGAGCACTACGCGCGAACCCTCGACCTGTGGGCAGCCAATCTTGAGACCCACCACGAAGAGGCCGTCCGGACCCAGTCGCAGGAGGTCTACGACCGCTACATGCGCTACCTCACGGGCTGCGCGAACCTCTTCCGCGTCGGCTACACCGACGTCAACCAGTTCACCCTGCATGTCGCCGGCTGATTTTCTTCGCCAACGAAGCACCACCGATGCATTACCGCAGGCACCACCGGAAAAATGACGGTGCAGTCCGAAAATTTTATTTGCCAAGGCAATTCACTGACGGCGGCGACAACAGGGCGTTGGGGCGCGCCTGCGGTACTCTGAGATTCGCGGGGAGAACTCTACAGCTTGGAGCATATCGAATATGTCCAAATTGACACCGAAATATGAAGAACTGCAGTCGATCTACGACATTTCCAACGAATTCTACGAACTCTTTCTAGGCCCGACCATGGGCTATACGTGCGGTTATTTCGAGCGTGAGGACATGACCGGCGACGAAGCCCAGATCGCCAAGTTCGATCTGGCACTGGGCAAACTGGGTCTGGAACCAGGGATGACGCTGCTCGACGTCGGCTGCGGCTGGGGCGGAGGCATGGCGCGCGCAATCGAGAAGTACGACGTCAACGTCATCGGCCTGACGTTGAGTGGTGAGCAACGCGAATACGCCATCGAGAAGCTCGCCAAGATTCCCACCGAGCGCAACGTCGAGGTTCGGCTTCAAGGCTGGGAAGAGTTCAACGACAAAGTCGACCGCATCGTATCGATCGGCGCCTTCGAACATTTCGGATTCGAGCGGTATCCGGCATTTTTCGAGACGGCCTATAACGCGCTGCCCGACGACGGCATCATGTTGCTGCACAACATCACCGGATTCGACCTTCGGCAGGGCCAGAAACTCGGGTTGCACATGACGTTCGAAGACGCCCGGTTCGCGCGGTTCATCATGACCGAGATCTTCCCCGGCGGCCGGTTGCCCTCGGTGTCGATGGAGGAGGAGAAGGCGAAGGAAGCCGGCTTCACCGTGGCCAGGATTCACGAGATCGGCCCGCACTACGTCCGGACTCTCAAGATCTGGGCCGACGCGCTCGAGGCCCACAAGGACGAGGCCATCGCGATCCAGGGCCAAGAGGTTTACGACCGCTACGACAAGTACCTCAACGGCTGCCAGAAATACTTCGCCTCCGGCCACATCAGCGTGCATCAGTTCACCCTGCAGAAGTAGTCGCCGAAATATCTTCGGTGGGCTGTCGGATCCAAGCAGCCTCGTTCGTCGGATAGGTAGAGAGTGGAACAGAGGGTTCTCACTCGCTGACGCCGGGAGATGACGATGCATTACTTCGCTTTACTGATCAGCCAGGACGTCGAACTCGCCCCCGAGGAGCGGGCCGAGGGCATGGCAGCCTTCCAGGCTTTCCACGCCAAGGCCGGGTCGGCGATCCGGGCGGGCGACGCGCTGGAGCGGGCGGCGACCGCCACCCGCATCACCGGTGGGCCGGACCACCCGACGGTCACCGACGGCCCGTACGCCGAGGGCGCCGAGGTGGCGTGCGGCTACTACGTGTTGGAGGCCGACAATCTCGACGAGGCCCTGGCGCTGGCCCGAGACATCCCGGTCGCGCAGTTCGGTGCGGTCGAGGTGTGGCCGATGGTCCACTGGCAGGCACCCGAGCAGCCATTGGGCAACGATTGGCTGGCACTGCTGCTGGAGCGTCCGGAGGACGTCAACACGCCGGGCACCGACGAGTGGAACCGGCAGGCCGGCCGGCATGTCGAACTCGCCACCACCATCGGCGACAAGACGCTTGCCGGTGCGCCGCTGCATCCGCCGTCCACCGCGACGACCGTGCGCGTGCGTGACGGCGAGGTGACGCTCACCGACGGTCCTTACGCGGAGGGCGCCGAGGTGGCCAACGGCTTCTATGTGCTGCGAGCGTCCGATCGTGATGAGGCGGTCAAGCTGGCGTCGATGATCCCGGCGTCGGCCATCGAGGTCCGCCAGTTGTCGGCCGTCTCGGGCCTGTAGTTCTCGGTGACCCAGCTGGACGGCGTCTTTCGGCGCGAGTGGGGCCCGGTGGTGGCCACCATCGCGCGTTGGTCGGGTGACCTCACCGTTGCCGAGGACGCCGTCCAGGAGGCCTGCGCACAGGCCTTGCAGACATGGGCCGCCGACGGTGTGCCCGCCAATCCCGGTGCATGGTTGACGACGGTGGCGCGCAATCGGGCCCTGGACCGTCTGCGACGTGAATCCGCCCGTGCCGGAAAGGAACTCGCAGCGGTGTATGAGCACGTGAGCGCGGCCGACGGCGGCGGTGCCGAGCTGCAGCCGGTGCGCGACGACGAGCTGCGGATGATGTTCACCTGCGCCCACCCGGCGCTGGACCGGAGCTCGCAGCTGTCCCTGACCCTGCGGCTGATCTCCGGTCTCACCGTCACCGAGATCGCCCGGGCCCTGTTGCAGTCCGAGGCCGCCGTGGGGCAACGAATCACCCGGGCCAAGAACAAGATTCGTCAGGCCAACATCCCGTTGCGGGTGCCGCCGCCGGAGCTTCTGGGCGAGCGGACGCCCCACGTCCTCGGCTGCATCTATTCGGTGTTCACCGAGGGCTACTGGTCGACCGGCGGCCCCTCGGCCATCCGTGACGAGCTCTGCGATGAGGGAGTCCGGCTCGCGGGCGAACTGTGCTCGTTGATGCCGGGCAATCGCGATGCCCACGCGCTCGCCGCGCTTGTGCTACTGCATGATTCACGCCGACGCACCCGGGTGGGCGAAGACGGCGCACTGATACCGCTGGACGAGCAGGACCGCAGCCACTGGGATCGCGGCCGCATCGCAAGGGGCCTGGAGCAGCTGCGATTGGCCGACGGCGCGGCCGGTACATATCTTCCGCAGGCGGTGATCGCGGCGCTGCATGCCACGGCGCCCACGTGGCAGCTCACCGACTGGGGCACCATCTGCCTGGCCTACGACCAGTTGGCGGCGATGACGGACTCGCCTGTCGTACGTGCCAATCGTGCACTGGCCGTTGGCTTTCGCGACGGGTTCGAAGCCGGACTGGCCGCCCTCGACGAGGTTGCCGACGATCCACGGCTGGCCCGGACGAATGCCGTGGCGCCGATCCGGGCGGATCTGCTGCGCCGCGCCGGCCGCCTCGGTGAGGCCCAGCGCTGGTACCGCGTCGCACTTGACGGCGAAGGCGCGGCGTCCGAGCCGGCGCGGGCGTTCCTGCGTCGCCGCCTCGCCGAATGCACCCCAGAAACGCCGAATGGCCAGTTATGACACGCGATTCAGAGAATCTTGTGCCGTAACTGGCCACTCGGGCTTAAGGACTACGCCTCAGAGCCCATGGTCGGCTCCGCGAGCTACGCCTCGGTGCCGATGGTCGGCTCCGCTGCGCTACGCCTCGGTGAAGTTCCGGGTCACCGACGGGTCAACCGGGATACCCGGGCCCGTGGTGGTGGAGACGGTCACCTTCTTGAGGTAACGACCCTTCGAGGAGGACGGCTTGGCCCGCAGCACCTCGTCGAGGGCGGCGCCGTAGTTCTCGGCCAGCTTGGCGTCGTCGAAGGACGCCTTGCCGATCACGAAGTGCAAGTTGGCCTGCTTGTCGACGCGGAAGTTGATCTTGCCGCCCTTGATGTCGGCCACAGCCTTGGTGACATCGGGGGTGACGGTGCCGGTCTTGGGGTTCGGCATCAGACCGCGCGGGCCCAGCACGCGGGCGATCTTTCCGACCTTGGCCATCTGATCCGGGGTGGCGATCGCGGCGTCGAAGTCCAGGAACCCGCCCTGGATCTTCTCGATCAGGTCGTCGCTGCCGACGACGTCGGCGCCGGCGGCCAGCGCCTGCTCTGCCTTCTCACCGACGGCGAACACGGCGACGCGGGCGGTCTTACCGGTGCCGTGCGGCAGGTTGACGGTGCCGCGGACCATCTGGTCAGCCTTGCGGGGGTCGACGCCGAGGCGGATGGCGACCTCGACGGTGGCGTCCTGCTTCTTGGAGGAGGTCTCCTTGGCCAGCTTCGCGGCCTCAAGCGGGGTGTAGAGCTTGTCCCGGTCGACCTTCTCCGCGGCTTCGCGATATGCCTTGCTGTTCTTGCTCATTGAATCTCCAATTCAGAGTCTGTGGTTGGCGGGCCGAAGCGGGCCCTCCCACAATTGCCTGGTGCCGAACTATTCGACCGTGATGCCCATCGAGCGGGCGGTGCCGGCGATGATCTTCGACGCAGCGTCGATGTCGTTGGCGTTGAGATCGGCCTTCTTGGTCTCGGCGATCTCGCGCACCTGATCCCAGGTCACCTTGGCGACCTTGGTCTTGTGCGGCTCGCCCGAACCCTTCTGCACACCGGCTGCCTTGAGCAGCAGCTTGGCGGCGGGCGGGGTCTTCAGTGCGAACGTGAAGCTGCGGTCCTCGTAGACGGTGATCTCCACGGGGATGACGTTTCCGCGCTGCGACTCGGTCGCGGCGTTGTACGCCTTGCAGAACTCCATGATGTTGACGCCGTGCTGGCCAAGTGCAGGACCGACCGGCGGGGCGGGGTTGGCCTGCCCGGCCTGGATCTGCAGCTTGATGAGCCCGGCGACCTTCTTCTTCGGGGCCATGCTTCTGGTGTTCCTTTACTTGCTCATCCAAGGGCGTGAAACGCCCGTTGTTTCTAGCCGCTGTGGCGACTAAATCTTGGAGACCTGGTTGAAGGTCAGTTCGACCGGGGTTTCGCGGCCGAAGATGGAGACCAGCACCTTGAGCTTCTGCTGCTCGGCGTTGACCTCGCTGATGGAGGCGGGCAGCGTCGCGAACGGGCCGTCCATGACGGTGACGGACTCGCCGACCTCGAAATCGACCAGGATCTCGGGCCGTTCCAGGGTGGCCTCGGTGCTGGCACCGGCGGTCGCCGCGGCGCTGGACTTGGCGGGCTTCTTGGCCGCGCCCTGCGGCAGCAGGAACTTCACCACGTCGTTCAGCGACAGCGGCGACGGGCGCGACGTGGCGCCGACGAAGCCGGTGACGCCGGGGGTGTTGCGCACCGCGCCCCACGACTCGTCGTTGAGCTCCATGCGGACCAGGATGTAGCCCGGCAGCACCTTGCGGTTGACCTGCTTGCGCTGGCCGTTCTTGATCTCGGTGACCTCTTCGGTGGGCACCTCGACCTGGAAGATGTAGTCGCCGACGTCCAGGTTCTGCACGCGGGTCTCGAGGTTGGCTTTCACCTTGTTCTCGTAACCGGCGTAGGAGTGGATGACGTACCAGTCACCGGGCTTGAGGCGCAGCTCCTTCTTGAGCGCGACTGCCGGGTCCTCGTCTTCGTCGACCGCAGGCGCCTCTTCGGCGGCTTCGTCGGCCGGAGCCTCTTCGGCCTCGTCGACCGCTTCGGTCTCGTCGGCCGAGTCGGCCGCTACAACCTCTTGGCCCTCAGCCGATTCATCGGTTTGCGACTCGACGCCGTCGACGTCAACGGTCTCGGCAACGGTCTCGTCGCCGTCGAACGTGGTCACGTTGTCAGTCCTCTCTCAAATTCCAGATCAGGTGCCGAACACCAGCGACACGAGGCGCGCCAGGCCCAGGTCGGCGCCGGAGATCAGCGCCACCATGAACACCAGGAACACCAGCACCACTGTGGTGTAGCTGACCATCTGCTTGCGGTTCGGCCAGATCACCTTGCGGAGCTCGGCAACGACCTGCTTCAGGTAGTTGACGACGAACATGATCGGGTTGCGCGACGGCCCGGTCTTCTTGGCCTTCGCGTTCTTCTTGGCCTTCTTCGACTTATCGGAGTCGGCCTTGGCATCATCGCTCGACGCGTCGCCCTCGGCGGCCTCGTCACTGCCGGCCTCACCAGCCGCACCACGACGGCTCCGCTTGCCGGTCGGGCGCAGCGGCCGGGTCACCACCGCGGTCTGACCGTGGGAGGTGTCCGTTGCCCCGGTGTCGGTGCTGGCGTCGGTTCCAGTGTCGTCTGCGGAGCCGGCACCTTCGCGCTCGTCGCTCACCGCATGCCTTTCATCCTGGTTTGTATGTCCACCTTCCAGTGTCCACACGTTGTCGAGTATTCAGTTTGAGCAGGGGCGACAGGACTTGAACCTGCAACCTGCGGTTTTGGAGACCGCTGCTCTGCCAGTTGAGCTACGCCCCTCTGTTGGTGACTTTCTGGCGCTTTTGTCACCGTACTGCGCCGAGGCTTACACAATTCGCGCGCGGCCCGTTCGATTGTCAAGCCGACGGACAGCGCGCTGAAATGGGAAAAACCCCGAGTGCCGAGTGTACCCCGGCGTACGTGCCATCTACTAATCGCTCGCTACTCGCCAGCGGCCTTCCGCATGACCTTGCCGGTCTCCGGATCCCACTTGACCTGGATCGAATCGTCGGCGTCGTGACCCATCATCGTGGTGATGGCTTCGAGGACCACCTCACCGTTGTCGTCGGTGCACACGTTGTGCGTGACGACGATGTCCGCGCCGAAGCGCTCCTCGACCGAGGCGACCTCCATGACGGCGTGCAGCTGATCGCCGGCCTTGAGCGGCTTGCGGTACAGGAATTTCTGGTCCACCTGGACGATCTGCTTGGTTTCCATGCCGATGTCGACGTTCTGGAAGAAGTGTTCCTGCACCAGCAGCGCCAGGGTGGAGGCGAAGGTCAGCGGCGCGACGAGGGTGTCGTGGCCGAGTTCGGCTGCGGCAGCCTCATCGTGGCTGGCCGGGTCCATGGCCTTGACGGCCTTGGCGTACTGGCGGATCTGCTCGCGGCCGATCAGGAAGGGATACGGATACTTCCAGACCATTCCCCGGATGTCAGCCTTGAGTGCCATGGCCCAGAACTCCTTACGCCAGTTTTGCGGTCGCTGTGGCCCGCCCGAAGATCTTCTTTCCGCCTGCGGTCGCCGAGATGGCGAGGGTGACCAGCTTCTGCTCGGGGTCGACGGACTTGACCCGTCCGTTGAAGACGATCTCGGCGCCCACACCGTCGTTGGGGACGGGCACCACCGCGGTGAAGCGGACGTTGTACTCGGTCACGGCAGCCGGGTCGCCGACCCATCCGGTGACGTAGCCGCCACCGAGGCCCATGGTCAGCATGCCGTGGGCGATCGCGGTGTCGAGGCCGACCTGCTTGGCGATCTCGTCGTCCCAGTGGATCGGGTTGAGGTCACCGGACACGCCGGCGTAGTTGACCAGGTCTCCACGGGTCAGCGGGATCACCCGCTCCGGAAGTGTGTCACCGACCTGAACTGAACTGAACTCGCGCAGCGCCATCAGTTAAAACCCTCTTCTCCGTCGCCCGCACGCCCGGCCAGGGTCGTGTAGGCCTCCTGGACCACGTCACCTTTGTCGTCGGTGATGATGTTCTTGGTCACGATGATGTCGGTGCCGTGCGCCTTGCGCACGGAATGCACGTACACGTCGCAGTACAGCTTGTCACCGGCCTTGACCGGCTTCAGGAACTTCAGCTCCTGATCGACCTGGACGATCTGAGCGTCCTGGATGCCGATGTCGGCCCACTCGAAGAATGCCCACTGCGCCTGGTAACCGAAGATGCAGATGAACGTCAGCGGCGCCGGCAGCGAGTCGTGGCCGAGCTCGGCCGCAGCAGCCTCGTCGTGGAAGAACGCATCGTCGTTCTTGACCGCGATCGCATGCTCGCGGATCTTCTCGCGCCCGACTTCGTAATGCTCAGGATGCCGGTAATGCATCCCGACGATGCTGGTCGAAAGAGCCACAGCGAATGGCTACCGCGACTCTTTGTGCGGCTGGTGGGTGCCGCAATTGGGGCAGAACTTCTTGATCTCGAGCCGGTCGGGATCGTTGCGGCGGTTCTTCTTGGTGATGTAGTTGCGGTGCTTGCACACCTCGCACGCCAAAGTGATCTTCGGCCGTACGTCGGTACTCGACGCCACGTCAGTTCTCCCTGCTCAAAATCACGCTCTGCTTTTGATGTTCCTGTAGCGGTGGGGAGGCTCGATCTCCCGACCTCACGATTATGAGTCGTGCGCTCTAACCAGCTGAGCTACACCGCCCCGGAGGGTCCCAGGTGGGGCTCCACGTCCGGATACTCCCGCGTCGCTTCGCTCGCCTGGCGTCCACCGAGCCCCCTAACGGAATCGAACCGTTGACCTTTTCCTTACCATGGAAACGCTCTGCCGACTGAGCTAAGGGGGCTTGTCCCGCAGCGTTGCGGCTGCGGGGCCTTAAAGAGGGTACAACCTCCCCGGCAGCCAAACCAAACCGCAGGTCAGCGCGGCCGCCGGGGAGCTGTTTTGCCTGGTCGGTTAATCCAGCAACCAATCGTTGGGTGCGAACAGCTCGCAGTGCACCCGCTCGTGGGCGATTCCCCGGTCACTCAGCTGGGTGCGGACCGCCTCGACGAATCCGGCCCCGCCACACAGGTAGTAGGCGGCGTCGGCGGGCAGGTCGATCCCGTCGAGCTTGAGCAGTCCGGCGTGCACACCGGCCGCCCCTCCGGTGACACCGTCCTCGTACCAGAGGTCGAGGCCGGCGTTGGGCAGCGCGTCGATCAGCTCGTGCTGGCGTTCGCGCAGCGGCTGGCCGCTGTCGCTGCGGTCGGCATGCAGGACCCGCACATGGGTGTCGGGCGCCTCGGCGGCCAGGAACTCCAGGATGCCGACCATCGGGGTGATCCCGATGCCCGCCGACACCAGCACCAGCGGGCCGTCGGGCTTACCGCCGGTGTACAGGTCGCCGAAGGGCAGCGTGACGTCCAACAGGTCGCCGATGCACAGGTTGGCCCGGATCCAGGACGACACCTCTCCGGCGGGCTGGTCCGCGACGGCGTCGACGGGCTTGACCGCAAACGTCAGATCGGTGGACCCGGGCGCGCCGACGAGGCTGTACTGGCGTAGCTGGCGGGCGCCGTCGGGCAGCGTGACGCCGACCGAGACGTACTGTCCCGCAATGAAGTTGACGGGTTCTGCGGCGCGGACCGTGACCAGCACCGCACCGGACGGGTCGTCGACGCGGGAGACGACGCGCAACCGCCGGAAGACGTCACCGGGTTCCACACCGGCACCGGCGTAGAGGTCACGCTCCAGTGCGATCAGGGTGTCGGCCATGATCCAGTAGACACGGTCCCAGGCCTCGGCCACCTCGGGCGTCACGGTGTCGGCGCCCAGCACCTCGACGATCGCGGCGAACAGGTTGTCGTGCACGATCGGGTACTGGTCGGCGGTGATGCCCAGCGAGGCGTGCTTGTGACCGATCCGGGCCAGCAGCGCCGACGGGTGCGGCAGGTCGGGGTTCACCAAGTGGGTGGCGAACGTGGCGATGGACGCCGCCAGCGCGCGCTGCTGGGCACCTTGGGCCTGGTTGCCGCGGTTGAACAGGTTGCGCAGCAGCTCGGGGTGGTTGGCAAACAGCCGGCGGTAGAACTCCGAGGTGATCTCGTCGATGTGCGCGCCGATGAGAGGCAGTGTCGCGGAAACGATCTCGGCGTGCTTCGGCTCCAGTTCGTCGCGTACCGCAGACGGCTCGGGGCTGGTGACGGTCATCGGGGATTCCTTTCAGGGGTGGTGAGTTGCACAACAATCGGTAGGCGGCTGTCAGCCGTCAGGTCTGTGACGGTGTATCGGTCGAGTTCGCGATAGAACGCCTCCTTTGCGTCGGCCAGCACCCGGCGTAGCCGGCAGGCTGCGATGAGCGGGCATGGGGAGTCCCCGCCGCATTCGATGACCTCGCGGTCACCTTCGAGTTCGCGCACCAGCCAGCCGATCGAGGCATTGCGCCCGGCCTCGGTGAGCACCAGTCCCCCGACCCGGCCGCGCCGCGCGTGCACCATCCCGAGCTCGGACAGCTTGGAGACGGCCTTGGCGACGTGGTGCTCCGAGGCGTTGGCACCCGAGGCGATGGTGCGGGTGGTGATGCGCCGGTCCTCGGTCTCTCCCGACGACAGCAGCATCAGCGTGCGCAGTCCTAGGTCGGTGAACCGGGTGAGGTGCATACCGATGACGCTAGTAATTCCGTATTTTTGATGCGAGTTTTATCGGTGTGGGTTCAAACACGTCATGACGTGCGGTTTTTGGACCTGCAGGGATGGCCGGACGGAGCCGCAATAGGCTTGGCGCATGTCCGAGCCCAACGCCCAAGACCGCTTGTACTTCCGGCAGTTGCTGTCGGGCCGCGACTACGCGGCCGGCGACCCGATCGCCCAGCAGATGCGCAACTTCTCCTACCTGATCGGGGACCGCGAGACGGGCGACGCGGTCGTGGTCGACCCGGCGTACGCGGCCAACGATCTCGTCGACGCGCTCGAGGCCGACGACATGCGCCTCTCCGGCGTGCTCGTCACCCATCACCACCCGGACCACGTCGGCGGCACGATGGCGGGCTTCACCCTCAAGGGCCTCGCCGAACTGCTGGAACGCCAGAGCGTGCCGGTCCACGTCAACTCCCACGAGGCCGACTGGGTCTCGAAGGTCACCGGGATCGCACCGAGCGAGCTGACCTCGCACGTCCACGGCGACAAGGTTTCGGTCGGCGCGGTGGAGATCGAGCTACTCCATACTCCCGGCCATACGCCGGGCAGCCAGTGCTTCCTGGTGGATGGCCGACTGGTCGCCGGGGACACGTTGTTCCTCGACGGATGCGGTCGCACCGACTTTCCCGGCGGCAATGTCGACGACATGTTCCGCAGCCTGCAGGCACTGGCCCAGCTGGCCGGAGACCCGACCGTGTTCCCGGGACACTGGTACTCGGAAGAACCGAGCGCTCCGCTCGATGAGGTCAAACGCAGCAACTACGTGTATCGCGCGTCGAACCTCGACCAATGGCGCATGTTGATGGGCGGCTGATGAATCGTTTCAGCGAGCCCAAATGCGGAATCCACTGAATTAACGAGCATGAAACGGGGCAATCCCACCCCGCGACGGCCCGTCTGCCACGAATTTCGTTGCCGAAGCGGTTGCAAGGGGAACTACGTACCGTTTTGCGCGATTCGAGTAGTGCAATACTCAGGACATCAGGCCGCGGACCCGGCAAAGTACTAGCCAGCATCAGTTGAGCAGTAGTTGACAGTCCCGCCGGGGGTCGCCGTGAAGAACATCGTGCTGTGCTTCGACCACACAGATGAACAACCCGGACTCCGTGACGCGTCGAATACCGAGATGCTGTTTCGGTTGCTGGATGGCACTGATCAGTTGACCTGGTATCACAGCGGCACGGCCATGCGACACGGCAGACGGCTCGCGCCGGGCCGCCGTGGCGACCCGGCCAGCGAAGCCCGGGCGGCCATCGCCGAGGCCTACCACTTCCTCGGCGACGCGTGGGATCCCGGAGACCAGATCTTCGTGTTCGGCGGCGGCGAGGGCGGGCATCGCGCCGGTGAACTCGCCACCCTGCTCGGCACGGTCGGCTTGTTGCCGGCCCATTCCGACGACGTACTCGACTACGCGCTTGCCACCTACGTGCTGCCGCGCACGGCGCGCACACCCCAGGACTGGCGACAGATCAGGGTGTTGGCGGCGCAGTTGTTCGGCGACCGCGATCCGGCCGTGCCGGTGCGGTTCGTCGGGCTGTGGAACGCCACGGCCACGCCCGGAACCAAGCGCCACATGGGCCCGCTGCCCACGGTGGAGTCCGGCCGGCACGCGGTGGCGGTCGACGGCGGCCGACGGACGATGCGGTACTGCGAGAGCCTTGATGAAGTCTGGTTCCGGGGAACCCGCCACGATGTCGTCGGCGGCACCGGAGCGTGCTGGCCGCTGGCCGACATCGCCCTGGACTGGATGCTGGACGGAGCCATCGCCTCGGGGCTGCGGGTCCACGACCACAGCGCCTGCCCCACTGATCTCGATGCGCTGGCCGGGACCGCGCCGGCGATCGGTCGGTGCCGGGCGCCGCTGGACGCCAAGGTGCACGCGAGTGTCGAGGTGTACCTGCGCTCGCACCCGCACTATTGGCGGCGATTGCCCGCGCGCATCGAATGGACCGATATCGAGTGGCTGGCCCGTGGCGAGCGGTTGGTCCACACGCCCGTGACCGTGCCGGTGCAGCGCGACATCCTCGCCGCCGTCGCCTCCTGAGGATGCCGGTTTTGACCGAAGTTTGCTGAGCCGGACCGCTGCCCAGGGTGAATGTCCGTGATATACCCACTTGGTGGGGATCATCGATTCAGTCACGGAGCGGGGGCGTGAGTTGGCTAGTTTCGAACCGGGTGCATGGACTGCGCTCGCAGCATGGGTGGCGATTGCCGTCATCGTCGTCGCGTTGATCTATGCGTGGCGGCAGTATCTGAAGGCCAGGGATCGGCGTGCCGAGCTGACCCAGCCGAACGTGTCGATGTTCATGGAGCCGAGCAGTGCCGATTGGCACCTGGTGGAGCTGGTCGTCCGTAACTACGGCCAGCGGCCGGCGTACGGGTTGCGGTTCGAGTTCGCGAACCCTCCCACGGTCGGCAAGTACGAGAGCTCGTATGACGACAACTTCGTCGACATCGTGCCGTTGAACCTGCCCGCGGAGATCCCGTATCTGGCGCCGTCGCAGGAGTGGCGCATCGTGTGGGATTCGGCGCTGGACCGCAAGCAGCTCGGTGAGGCGATCGCGTCCCGCTTCGACGGGGCGGTCACCTATTACGACGAGCCTGGCTCGGCCGGCAAGCCCAGTGGCCGCAAGCTGCGTAACACCGCAGTGCTGGATTGGGCGACGCTGCCGCCGGTGGACCGCATGGAACTGCTGACCACCCACGATCAGGCCCGGCGGGAGAAGCAGAAGCTGGAGTTGTTGCGTGGCGTGCTGACGTATTTCCAGTACGCGGCCAAGGAGACGGACGAGCAGAAGCTGCGTTCGGAGATCAACCGGATCAACGCCATGGGCGCCGAGATGCGCTCTCGCTGGCGCGATCGCTACGAGGCCGGCGACGACGATGACGATGATTACGACGATGACGATCCCGAGACCGATCTGATCAAGCCGGCGACGACCTCCGGCAGGCGTCACCGGGCCTGAACCCACTCGCTAGCATCAGTGCGATGAGCAGCCTGGTGAGCTACGAGCTCAACGATGCCGTGGCCACGATCACGATGGACGACGGCAAGGTCAACGCACTGTCACCTGCGATGCAGGCCGAGATCAACGCGGCGCTGGATCAGGCCGCCGCCGGTGCGGCTGCCGGCGAGGTGAAAGCCGTGGTGCTGGCGGGCAATTCGAAGGTGTTCAGCGGCGGGTTCGACCTGAGTGTGTTCTCGTCGGGCGACGTGGCGGCGACGTTAGGCATGCTCGCCGGTGGTTTCGAGTTGTCGGTGCGGTGTCTGAGTTTCCCGGTGCCGGTGATCATGGCCGCCACCGGTCACGCCATCGCGATGGGCTCGTTCCTGCTGCTGTCCGGTGATCATCGGGTCGGCGCCGTGACATCGCGGTGCCAGGCCAACGAGGTGAAGATCGGCATGACGCTGCCGATCGCCGCCATCGAGATCATGCGCATGCGCTTGACCCGCGCGGCCTTTCAGCGCGGGATCGCCATGGCGGCGGTGTTCACCGGAGACGCGGCGATCGCGGGCGGCTGGCTCGACGAGGTCGTCGAGGCCGACGCAGTGCTGTCCCGCGCCCAGCAGGTGGCGGCCGAGGCCGCAGCGACCCTGCACACCGGCGCGCACGTGGCCAGCAAGCTCAAGGCCCGCGCCGAGGCCCTGACCGCGATTCGTGCGGGAATCGACGGCCTGGCGCAGGAATTCGCGGGGTAGCACGCTGGCGCGGTTTCGCTTTTCGCTTCACACGAGGCTCACAGTCACGGCGCGGCGAGACCTGCTCGTCCTACCTCAGGCCACCAGAGGATCGGCACACTACGCGGCGAATTGCAGTCAGGATCAAGCAGCGATCCGCCACCTTGTTGATGACGGCCTGAAGGTACGCCCGGTCGGCCCCGCTGATACCACCGCACAACATGCACCGGCCGTCCGTCGCACTGGTTCACGATCGGCGACGCTGTGAACGCGACGACGAAAGTATGCCCGCCTCTTCAGCGACCTTTTGTCGCAAACAGGCGGGAGAGCGTCAAGCGCGGACCGCTCGTCGACATTCGCTCTAAAATATATGTATGTGCTATGCACATATAGTGCCTCGCTACAACCAACTCGATGAGCTTCTGGTGCGCATCCACATCGTCCGGCAGCGCCCCGGTTGGCGACGCCGGCTGATCGACGCGTCGGGCAGCGTCCCGTCCCTGTCGACGCTGCGGGTGCTCCGTGCCGTCGAGCAGCGGGAGAAGGCCGGGCAGAGTGCCTCGGTCGGCGAGGTCGCCGAGTACATGGCCGTCGAGCACTCCACCGCCAGCCGCACCGTCGCCAATGTCGTCGCCGCGGGCCTGCTCACCAAAACCCAAGACGCCGAAGATCAGCGCCGGTGCGTCCTCACCCTCACCGAAGACGGCCGCAAGGCCCTGGCCGACGTCACCGAACGGCGCCGCGAGATGGTCGCCGAGACCGTGGCCGAATGGCCCGAGTCCGACGTCGACAAACTCGTCGACCTGTTGGAGCAGCTGGTCACCGATTTCGAGCGGGGAGTGAGCTCGTGACAGCCCAGACCACTGCCCGCCCGCAGCCGCGCGGCGCCCTGCGGCTGATATTCGACCCGGTTTTCGGTGCCCTGTTCTGGGGCAAGATGTTCTCGGTCGTCGCGGTGTGGACACACGGCATCGTCGCGGCCATCGTGATCTTCGACGCCACCGGCTCCGCGGTGATGGTGGGCATGGTCGGCGTGGCACAGTTCCTGCCTCAGCTCATCCTGAGCCCGACCAGCGGCAAGTGGGCCGACATCGGCGACCCGGCCCGTCAGATCCTGTGGGGCCGGGTGTTGTGCATCATCGGCTCGGGTTCGACAGCACTCTGGCTGGCCCTGGACCCCGACCTGCAGGGCACGGCCGCGGCGATACCGGTGCTCGTCGGCTCCACCCTCGTCGGCTTCGGTTTCGTCATCGGCGGCCCGGCCATGCAGTCGGTGGTGCCAAGCCTGATCCGCGACGGCGAGCTTGCGACGGCCATGGCGCTCAACAGCATTCCGATGACCATCGGCCGCATCCTGGGCCCGGCGATCGGCGCCTTCCTGGCGGCGCGGCTCGGTGCGGCGCCTGGCTTCGCGATCAGCGCGGGCCTGCACCTGGTGTTCGCGATCTTCCTGCTGCTGGTGACCTTCCCGGCCCGGCCGGAACGCAGCCCGCACGGCGACTATCGGGTGCGCGCGGCACTGGCATACGTATGGCGGGACCGCCCACTGCTGCTGGCACTGCTGGCCGTGGCGACGGTCGGGTTCGCCTCAGATCCGTCGATCACGCTCACCCCGTCGATGGCCGAGGACCTCGGCGGCAGCGCCCACCTGGTGGGCGCGCTCTCGGCAGCGTTCGGCGTCGGCGCGGCGCTCGGCATGGTGGCGCTGGCGTCGATGCGCGGACGGCTGGCGGCCGCCCGGGTTTCGGCGATCGGGCTGTGGCTGCTCGTGGCCGGCTGCGGGCTGCTCGCCGCAGGTACGGTCACGGCCGTGGCGCTGGCCGGTTTCGCGGTCGCGGGGCTGGGCTTCGGTTGGGCGATGACGGGCCTGAGCACTGTCGTGCAGGAGCGGGCCCCCGAGGAACTACGGGGTCGCATCATGGCGCTGTGGCTGGTCGGATTCCTCGGGTCGCGCCCGTTCGCGGCGGCGTTGTTGGGCGGCGCGGCCGACGTGTTCAGCGTGCGGGTGGCATTCGTCATCGCCGGCGCGGTGACCCTGGCGGTCGCACTCGCGGCCCGACCCGCCGCTCTGTCGGCACCAAACGCGGCAACACTCTGACCGGGTCTCCTATCGTGTCTTTCGATGGGATTGCACCTGCACCGGGCCGAGCGCACCGATCTGCTCGCCGACGGGCTGGCAGATCTGCTGTCACACCCTCCGACTGACCCGTTCGCGCAGGAGCTCGTGCTGGTCCCGGCGAAGGGCGTGGAGCGCTGGCTGAGCCAGCGGCTGTCGAACCGGCTGGGGATCTGCGCGGCGGTCGAGTTCCGCAATCCGCGTTCGTTGATCGCCGAGCTGACGGGAACGGCCGAGGACGATCCGTGGTCGGCCGACGCGATGGCCTGGCCACTGCTGGCGGTCATCGACGACAATCTGGATCAGCCGTGGTGTGAGCCGGTGGCCACGCACCTCGGTCACTTCGAGACCGGCGACGAGTACGAGCTGCGTCAGGGCCGGCGCTATGCGGTGGCCCGACGGTTGGCCGGCCTGTTCGCGTCCTATGCGCGGCAGCGCCCGCAACTGCTGGTCGATTGGGCGGAGCTACCCGACGACCTGTCCTGGCAGGCCCCGCTGTGGCAGGCGCTCACCGAGCGCATCGACGCCGAGCCCCCACATGTCCGGCACGCGGAAACCCTTGCCCGGCTTACCGATTCACCCAGTGACCTACCCGAGCGCCTGTCGTTGTTCGGGCACACCCGGCTGCCGGTCACCGAGATCGAGTTGCTCACCGCGCTGGCCACCCATCACGATCTGCACCTGTGGCTGCCGCACCCCAGCGACGACCTGTGGCGGTCACTGACCGCGCACACGGGTCCACTCCCCCGCCGCGAGGACACCAGCCACCGCGATGTGGGCCACCCGCTGCTGGCCACCCTCGGCCGTGACCTGCGGGAACTGCAGCGTGGGCTGCCGATCCCGGACACCGACGAATATCTCAGCGGCACAGGTTATCCCGACACCGTGTTGGGCTGGCTGCAGTCCGATATCGCGGCCAACGCGGTCCGGTCGGCCGGGCGGGTGCCGCGCCTGTCGGACCGCTCGATTCAGGTGCACAGCTGTCACGGCCCGGCCCGGCAGATCGAGGTGCTGCGGGAGGTGCTGTTGGGCCTGCTCGCCGATGACCCGACGCTGGAGCCGCGCGACATCCTGGTGATGTGCCCCGACATCGAGACCTATGCACCGTTGATCACGGCCGGGTTCGGGCTGGGTGATGTGGTGCGCGGCGCCCATCCGGCGCACAAGCTTCGGGTGCGGTTGGCCGATCGCGCTCTGGTGCAGACGAATCCGCTTCTGTCGGTGGCGGCGTCGGTGCTGACCCTGGCCGGTGGGCGGGCCACTGCGAGCGAGGTGCTGAACCTGGCCGAGTCACCGCCGGTGCGGGCCCGGTTCGGATTCACCGACGACGATCTGGAGGCCGTCACCGCCTGGGTGCGTGAGGCCAACATCCGGTGGGGTTTCGATCAGGAGCACCGCAGCCCCTACGGCGTCGAGTTCTTGCACAACACCTGGCGTTTCGGGATCGACCGGGTGCTGGCCGGGGTGGCGATGTCCGACGATTCGCACGCCTGGCTGGGCACCACGCTGCCGCTCGACGACGTCAGCAGCAACCGGGTCGAGCTGGCGGGCCGGTTCGCCGATTTTGTCGACAAACTCAGTAAAGCTGTCCGTGATCTGAGCGGGGTCCGTCCCCTCGACGAGTGGTTGTCGGCGCTGGGAACCGGGATCGAGGCGCTGGCGTACTCCGACGAGGAATGGCCCGCGGCCCAGGTGCAGCGTGAGTTCGCCGAGATCGGCGAGGCTGCCGGTGCGGGCGAGACACCGATGCGGCTCAGTGATGTTCGCGCGCTGCTGGATCGTCATCTGGCCGGACGGCCGACGCGGGCCAACTTCCGCACGGGCACCCTGACCGTGTGCACCATGGTGCCGATGCGCTCGGTGCCACACCGGGTGGTGTGCCTGGTCGGGTTGGACGACGGGGTGTTTCCGCGGCTGGGTGCGGTCGACGGGGACGACGTGCTCGCCCGCGACCCGCGCACGGGTGAGCGCGACATCCGCTCGGAGGATCGCCAGCTGCTGCTCGACGCGATCGGTGCGGCCACACAGACGCTCGTGGTCACCTATACCGGCGCCAACGAATACTCCGGTCAGGCCCGCCCGCCGGCAGTGCCGCTGGCCGAGTTGCTCGACACGCTCAGGGTGACCGCCGAGCAGCCCGTGGATGTGGTGACCACTCACCCGTTGCAGCCCTTCGACGTTCGCAACGTCACCCCCGGCGCCCTGTTGCCCGACGGGCCGTTCACCTTCGATCCCACTGCGCTCACCGCCGCGCAGGCCAGCGCGGGCCGGCGGGCCGACCGGCCGGCGTTCTTCGCCCACCAACTGCCGCCGCGGCCAACCGAGGATGTCGCGCTGGAGGATCTCGTCACGTTCTTCAAGGATCCGGTGAAGGGCTTCTTCCGGGCCCTGGAGTACACCCTGCCCTGGGATGTGGACGGGGTGTCGGATGTGATGCCGGTGGACATCGATGCGCTGGAGGAATGGACCGTCGGCGATCGCATGCTCGGCGACATCATGGGTGGCATGACCCCGGCCGATGCCCAGCAGGCAGAGTGGCGGCGCGGCACCCTGCCGCCCGGTCAGCTCGGCTGGCGCCGCGCGATCGCACTGCGTGATCGGTGCGCCCTGCTGGCCACCGACGCCCTGCGGTACCGGGACGCCGACCCGCAGGCCTATGACGTCGACATCGACCTGGGGACCGGACGCCGGATCACCGGTACCGTCTCGCCGGTGTTCGGCGAGAGGCTCGTGTCGGTGACGTACTCCAAGCTCGACGGCAAGCATCTGCTGCAGTCCTGGATTCCGTTGCTGGCGTTGGCCGCCGGGTATCCCGACCGGGACTGGTCGGCCGTGTGCATCGGGCGGCCCCGGCGCGGCGACACCCCGCGCATCGAAGGGTTGGGCCGTCCGGACAATCCGGTCGAGCTGCTGGCCGATCTGGTCGCCATCTACGACGCGGGCCGCCGGGAGCCGTTGCCCCTGCCCATCAAGACCTCCTATGCGTGGGCGGCGGCCCGCTACGCCGGTGACGACCCGGAGCGTGAGGCCGGGTTCCGCTGGCGCAGCGGCAAATTCCCCGGTGAGGACGAGGCACCCGCTCATGTGCGGGCCTGGGGCCGGAGTGCGCCGTTGAGCCGCCTGGAGGGCCTGGGCGAGTACTCCGAGCGGTTGTGGCTGCCGCTCCTGCAGGCCGAGAGGTCCACCCGGTGAACGTCTTCGACCTACTCGGCCCGCTGCCGCAGACCAACAGCACCACGGTGCTGGAGGCCAGCGCGGGCACCGGAAAGACCTTCGCGCTGGCCGGTTTGGTGACCCGCCTGGTGGCCGAGGGGGCGGCGACGCTGGATCAGATGCTGCTCATCACCTTCGGCCGGGCCGCCAGTCAGGAGTTGAGGGAGCGGGTGCGGGCCCAGATCGTCGGCGCCCTGGCGGCGTTGGAGGACCCGTCACGCGCCGACAACGATCTGCTGCAGTATCTGGTCGCCGAGGACCAGCAGGCCCGTGGACAGCGGCTGCGCGACGCGCTGGCCGGTTTCGACGCAGCCACCATCGCGACCACCCACCAGTTCTGCCAGATCGTCCTGAAATCCCTCGGCGTGGCCGGGGACAGCGATTCGGGTGTGACCCTGGTCGAGAGTCTTGACGAGTTGGTATGCGAGATCGTGGACGATCTGTATCTCGCCCACTTCGGTGCTCAGCGGGATACCCCGGAGCTGGGGTATGCCGAGGCGCTGCGGCTGGCCCGGGTGGTGGTGGCCAATCCGGCGACCGAACTGCGCCCGCTGGATCCCGAACCGGAATCCCCGGCGGGCATTCGGGTGGCGTTCGCGCGGGCGGTGCTGGCGGAGTTGGAGATTCGCAAGCGCCGCCGCGGCGTGCTGGGTTACGACGATCTGCTGACCCGGTTGGCCGGGGCGCTGACCGCGGAGAACTCCGCGGCGCGGGTGCGGATGGCGCAGCGCTGGCCGATCGTGATGGTCGACGAGTTCCAGGACACCGACCCGGTGCAGTGGCAGGTGATCGAGCGGGCGTTCTCCGGCCGGTCCACCCTGATCCTGATCGGTGACCCCAAGCAGGCGATCTACGCGTTCCGCGGCGGCGACATCGACACCTATCTGCGGGCCGCGGCGACTGCGGGCGACAAGCAGACGCTGGGCACCAACTGGCGCAGCGACAGTGTGCTGGTCGACCGGTTGCAGGCAGTGCTGCGCGGTGCCGAACTCGGTGGCCCGGACATCGTGGTGCATGACGTGCAGGCACACCATCAAGGACACCGGCTGGCCGGGGCACCGTACAACGATCCCTTCCGGCTTCGCGTGGTGACGCGGAACCGCACCGGCACCAAGGTGATTCCGATCGCCGATCTGCGCCGCCACATCGGCAGGGATCTGGCCGCCGACATCGGCACGTTGCTGAACAGCGACGCCACCTTCTGCGACAGACCATTGCAGGCGGGTGACATCGCGGTGATCGTCGAGACCCACAAGGACGCCCGGGCCTGCCACACCGCACTGCTCGAGGCCGGTATCCCCTCGGTCTACACCGGCGATTCGGACGTGTTCAATTCCGAGGCAGCCGAGGACTGGCTGTATCTGCTGGAGGCCTTCGATCAGCCGCACCGACCCGGGCTGGTGCGGGCCGCGGCCGCCACGATGTTCTTCGGGGAGACCGCGGAAACCCTTGCCGCGGGCGGTGATGCGTTGACCGACCGGGTCGCCGACACCCTGCGCACCTGGGCCGGCCATGCCCGCGATCGGGGCGTCGCAGCGATCTTCGAGGCCGCGCAACTGGCGGGCATGGGCAGGCGGGTGCTGTCCTGGCAGGGCGGGGAACGATTGATGACCGACCTGGCCCACATGACCCAGTTGCTCGGCGACACCGCCCACCGCGAAGGGTTCGGGCTGGCCGCGCTGCGGGACTGGCTGCGTACTCAGCGCAGCGAGGGCGGCGGCGCCTCCGAGCGCAACCGCCGCCTGGACAGTGACGCGGCGGCGGTGCAGATCATGACGGTGTGGGTGAGCAAGGGGCTGCAGTTCCCGATCGTGTACCTGCCGTTCGCATTCAATCGGTATGTGCCGGAGCCGGATCTGATCCTCTTCCACGACGAGGGGGTGCGCTGTCTGCAGATCGGCGGCCCCGACCCGGCGGTGACCCGCGCCGGCCGGACCGAAGCCGCGGCCGACGACAGCCGCCTGACCTATGTGGCGATGACGCGGGCCCAGTCGCAGGTGGTGGCCTGGTGGGCTCCGTCGAATGACGAGCCGAACGGCGGCCTGTCGCGGCTGCTGCGTGGGCGCGCCCCCGGCGAGGTCGCGGTGCCCGACCGGTGCGTCCCGGCCAGGGTCTCCGACGACGATGCACTGGCCCGGCTGCGGGCCTGGGAAGCCGTGGGTGGTCCGGTGTTGGAGGAGTCGGTGATCGGAGCGGTCATACCCGTGCCCGCACGGGCGATACCAGATGATCTGGCGGCGCGGCATTTTCACCGCTCCATCGACACGGCGTGGCGGCGCACGTCGTATTCCGGGTTGCTGCGGGCAGCCGAGGATGGCGAACACTCCGGGGTGTCCAGCGAGCCTGAGGTCGTCGAGCTCGACGACGAGTCGACCGATATCACCGTCGTCGCCCCCGCCCAGGGCGCCGACGTGCCCTCCCCCATGGCCGCTCTGCCGACGGGAGCGGCGTTCGGCTCGCTCGTGCACGCGGTGCTGGAGACCGCCGACCCACTGGCGGTGGATCTGATGGCCGAGCTGCACACCGAGGTGCGACGGCACGCGGCCCGCTGGCCGGTCGAGGTCGATTCCGACGAGCTTGCCGCCGCCCTGCTGCCGATGCACGACACCCCGCTGGGACCGTTGGCGCCGGGGGTGACGCTGCGCCAGATCGGGTTGGCGGACCGGTTGTGCGAGTTGGACTTCGAGTTCCCGATGGCCGGTGGCGATCTGCGCGGCGGCGAGTTCGCGCGGTTGGCCGAAATCGGGGCGCTGCTCGACGAGCATCTGCCTGCCGACGACCCCATGGCCGTCTATGCCGAGCGGTTGTCGACGGGGCTGCTGGGTCGTCAGCCGTTGCGCGGCTATCTGTCCGGTTCGGTGGATGTGGTGTTGCGGATCGGTCAGCGTTTCGTGATCGTCGACTACAAGACCAACTGGCTGGGCACCGGCGACGCGCCACTCACCGCAGCCGATTACGGGCGGGACCGGATGGTCGAGGCCATGCTGCACTCGGACTATCCGTTGCAGGCGTTGTTGTACAGCGTTGTGCTGCACCGGTTCCTGAGCTGGCGACTGCCCGGCTACGACCCGGCGGTACATCTCGGCGGGGTGATGTACCTGTTCGTGCGCGGTATGTGTGGGGCGCTGACTCCCGTCGTCGACGGGCACCCGGCGGGCGTGTTCAGCTGGGAACCGCCCGCGGCGTTGGTGATCGCGATGTCGGAGCTACTGGACAAGGGAGCCCGGTGATGTTGGACGCGTTCGCCGAGGTCCTCGAACCCGCCGATGTGCAGGTGGGCAGGCGGTTGAGCACGCTGGCGGAGGAGACCGATCCGCGGGTCGAACTCGCTCTGGCCCTCGCGGTGCGGGCGCTGCGCGGCGGCTCGGTGTGTGTGGACCTGCGTTCGGTGGCCGAGCAGGCGCAGCTGCCCGATCTGCCGTGGCCGCCGGTCGACGAGTGGCTGGCGGCCGTGGCGGACAGCCCGCTGCTGGGCACTCCCCCGGTGCTGCGGTTGTTCGGAGACCTGCTGTATCTCGACCGGTACTGGTTGGAAGAGCAGCAGGTGTGCGACGACGTGCTGGGCCTGGTCGCCACCAAGCCGGGTGGCCTGGCGCCCGACGTGGCGCGGTTGTTCCCACCGGGTTTCGAGGAGCAGCGGGCCGCGGCGAAGGTGGCGTTGTCGCAGGGGCTGACGGTGCTCACGGGCGGGCCGGGTACCGGCAAGACGACCACGGTGGCGCGGTTGTTGGCGCTTTTGGCCGAACAGGCCGCGATGGCCGGCCGGCCTTCGCTGCGGATCGCGCTGGCCGCGCCGACCGGCAAGGCCGCGGCCCGGCTGCAGGAGGCAGTCCAGCTCGAGGTGAACCGGCTCGATGCAGTGGACCGCGAGCGGATTTCGGGCCTGCAGGCCACCACGCTGCACCGGCTGTTGGGGTCACGCCCGGACACGTCGTCGCGGTTCCGCCATCACCGGGCAAATCGGTTGCCGCACGACGTGATCGTCGTCGACGAGACGTCGATGGTGTCGCTGACCATGATGGCCCGGTTGTTGGAGGCGGTGCGTCCGCAAACCCGGCTGCTGCTGGTCGGTGACCCCGATCAGCTGGCCTCGGTGGAAGCCGGGGCAGTGTTGGCCGACCTGGTCGACGGCTTGGGATCGCGCGGGGTCGCGGCGCTGCAAACCTCGCACCGGTTCGGTGAGTCGATCGGTGCGCTGGCCGCAGCAATCCGGGCCGGTGACGCCTCCGGCGCCGTCGAGGTGCTGGCGGCCGGGGGCGAGCACGTCGAGTGGGTGTCCTCGGACACGAGCGAGCGGCTGCGGGAAGTGCTTGTGCCACATGCGCTTGCGCTGCGGCAGGCGGCGATTCTCGGGGACGACGGTGCGGCGCTGGAGATTCTCGACGAGCATCGGCTGTTGTGCGCGCACCGGCACGGTCCGTTCGGTGTCACGCAGTGGAACCGCCAGGTGCAGCGGTGGCTGGCCGAGGCGACCGGGGAACCTACCTGGGCGTCGTGGTACGTGGGGCGCCCAATCCTGGTGACGGCCAACGATTATGGGCTCAAGCTCTACAACGGCGACACCGGTGTCACCGTGGCCACCCCGGACGGGCTGCGCGCCGTGGTCGGTGGGACCGTCGGCGGGTCCGCGTCATTCGCCACGGGCAGGCTGACCGAGGTGGAGACCATGCACGCCATGACGATCCACAAGTCCCAGGGCAGCCAGGCCGACGAGGTGACCGTGCTGCTACCGCCGGAGGACTCCCGGTTGTTGACCAGGGAGTTGTTCTATACCGCCGTGACCCGGGCCAAGACACGCGTGCGCGTGGTGGGGTCCGAAGCGGAAATCCGCGCGGCTATCGCCCGGCAGGCAGTCCGTGCGACCGGCCTGCGAAAGCGGCTGAAGCTCTAAACGGCCCGTCCAGCGAAAAACGCGCCGGAAATGAGACCGATCACGAGTGCCAGGGTGGGAAGACCCATTGCCACTGCTACTACGACGCCGGCGACCGCACCGATGCCGAGCACCAGCAGGAGTGCCCCAACAAATGCTCCAAACATTGACCGCCCTTTCGTATGACAGCGATCACAATGTACATCGTCCGTGTGCTGAATCACATACAGATGAGGCACCAATTTGGTTAACGATCTGGCGGCAAAATGTATAGCTGAGCTCGGTATATGCCTTGTTCAGCGCACCTCAGCGAACTCGGAGGCGGCGCTATCCCGCACCCGACACGCTCAGCGCCCAGAACGCCAGCAGGTTGAGGGCCACCAGGCTCAGCAACGAGATCGCAAACGCGCGTCCCCACCAGCGTCTGGGCGCCGCGAACGGCAACACCAGCGCCCAGAAGAGGCTCACCGGCACCGCGAGCAGAACGCCGAAGACAATGCCGTAGCCGTGTGGATCGGTGGCCGGGTTCGTATCGAAGGCCGAACTCAGCACCACATAAACGATCAACGCCCAGAACGCCACGGCACAGCCGCCGATGACTGCTGCGAAGCACCGGACGGTCAGCACGACTTGGGATTGCTGACCTCCGGGCGGGGGCGGGGGAAGGTAGGCCTGGGGCGCGTACATCTGGGGCCCGTACCGGTCGACCCACTCGTGCGGGTATTCCTCTGGCGGTGTCTGCTCCACAGCAACCCCCCGGTTCGGCGTCCTCACCAGGATAAAGGCGCAGCAGTGGAGCCGCGGGCACCGATTTCTGCGGTCAGACCGTCACCGGCACCGACTGTCCGGCCAACGGTTCGTACACCGCGTATTGGAACAGCGCATCGAGGAGCGGTCCCACCAACCCGTCCCACGGCGTCGCCTGCACCGGTTCGGTCGAGGTGAAGGGCAGCACCACCGCGGTGGCGGTGCCCGACGGGGTGGGGATCTCGATGCTTTCCTGCGGCGCACCGTGCACGCCATTGCCGGTGCCGTCGTACATGTCGTTGATCCAGCCGGCCGAAATCACCTTGACCGCATCGACATTCTGCGGCTGCGAGAATCCGGCGATCAGGTACTCGGCGAATTGCAGGATCGGGTTGGCACCCTGCAGTCCGTCGATGTGCCGCCCACCGACGAGCATCACACCGTTGAACTCGCCGGGGCGGGCGGTCTGCAGTTCCTGGCCGACCGTACCGTTGCGATTCCACACATACGGATCTGACGAAATGAGCAGCACCGGACGGTAGTTGGCACCACTCAGCTGGTCCAGCGCCTCGGGCATGTCGTTGTGGGTGTCGACCGCGTCGAGCAGCACCACCCCGGCCAGGTCGTCGACGGCGCCGTTGTCGACCATGCGTCCGGCGGCGCCGGTGACCAGCATTCCGCCCAGAGAATGCCCGACGAGGACGAACCTGGACGGCAGCGTGACGGGGTGACCGGCTGCCGCGCTGGCGCTCGCGGTCAGTTCGGGCCGGTCATCGGCGAACAGGTCTGCCACGGACTGCTGCATCGGTTCGCCGCCGAGCCATTCACCGTTCGGGTCGAACAGGTTCGACGAGAGCGTGGGGACGACGACGATGCTGTTGGTTTCCTCCGCCAGGTAGGCCGCGGTGTAGCTGTACATCGGGCCGGTGGCCATGAATCCGTGCTGCAGATAGATGACGCCGGTGGCGGAGTCCGGGTCTTCGGGGAAGTACCAGTCGGCGCGGACGGTCTGGTTGGTGCCCGGCATGTCCAATGTCGAGGAGCGGACGGTGACATTGCTGCCCGGCGGGAGCACCGGCGGGCCCGAGAACACCTGCAGCGCAGCGCCGACCACGTTGAACACCAGCGAGCCGACGATGTTGACCAGCGGCGGCGCCGGCCGTGACGCGGTGAGCGGGGTGGCGATGGCGGCGATGGGCTTGACGATCTGGCGGTCTTGGGCGGCAACCGGTTTCGTGACCAGGTCACCGATATCCGCGAGCAGGGCACGGCTCTGGGTCGGGACGCGGTCGACGAGCGTGCCGACGGCGTCAACGGGCGGCGCGTTCGTAGCTGCCGGTCGGGTGATGGCTTCAACGGCGTCGGCGATGTCCGGCACCTTGTCGGCCATGACGGTGCCGACCGCAACGGACTCGGGGCGCTTCGCCGCTTGACGCTGAGCCGTCGCCTTGGGGCGCGGAAGCGATTGTGTAGCCCGCAGGTTCGGCTTCCGCTCAGCAAGATCGGTCAGGGCGGTGCGCGCGCGATCAGTGAGATCGTCGACCAGGCCACGCACCTCGGAACGTGTCGGTGCAACCTTCGGCACGGAGAGCTTCATACGCTTCTCCGTGCGCGGACCGCGCCGGGAGTCCGGGCCGCGCTGCTTCTTCGCTGGACCAGAGTCATTGGCGGACTGCGTGGTTGACTTCTCCCGGCCGGGATCGGCATGGGCCGTCGCGGTCGTTCCCGCGATCAGCCCCATCCAGAGGGCGACCAGCAGCACGCCCCATCCGATCGCCGCGACTGTATGAATTGCCCGCCCCCGTGTGGTCACGCAGGCACGTTAACCGCCGCCATCGGCCGTCCGCAGGAAAATGCACAAATCAACAAAATTGTTTCTTTACAGGGCACCGTTGGGCCGTCCGGCATACTAAAACCCAAACGCCGCCGCCCAGGACAGTCGATTGTCAGCACCAGAACGCCGCCCCCGGGGCCGACCCGTGGGTGGCGGCAATACCGCCGAGCAGGCGCGCGAGGTGTTGATGGACGCCGCCGAGCACCTTTTCGTCACCCGCGGATACCGGGCATCGACGATGGAGGTCATCGCACACGAGGCCGGATATTCACGCACGGCGATCTACCGCCAGTTCGCCAACCGCGACGAGCTGATCGCCGCCATGGTGCAGCGCACCACCCAGCGACACATGGCGTCGATCATTCCCCGGATGCCCGAGGATGCCGGGCCCATCTATCTATTGGTCGAGAGTCTGGTGATCGTCGCGACCGAACTCGTTTCAGACCCACTGCTCAACACAATCGCCGACCAGACCCCCGAGGGCACGATCGCCTCGTTGATCGCGACGGATTCCGAACTGACCGATCTGGTGACGACCACCATCGAGGCGATGATCGCCGAGGACGCCGACCAGTTCCGCGCCGGTCTGGACCCACACGACCTGGCGCAGTTCATCATCGCGACCGCGCTCGGTTTCCTGGTGAAGACCGTCCCCGACATCACCGAGCCCGACGCGGCGCGACGCTACATCGAGACCTTCGTCCTGCCGGCCATCGTGAAGAAACCGCCGCCGCCACAACGGGTGTTCCCCGCGGGATCGGGATAGCCCCGGCTACTCCGCCCGGAGTCCCACCAGTTCCTTCGGGTTTCTGGCGATCAGCGCGGTCCCGATCTGTTCCACGACGCCGCGGCGGTCCGGCGCGGGCATCCGCCACAGGCGTTGGCAGGTGGACAGATCCGTGGCGACGATCTCATCGCGGGAGGCGTGGTAGGTCGTGCTGAGGACGATGTGGCCGTCGGATCCGACGTAGTGGGTGAAATCGACCTGGCAGCGGGTGCCGGGGTCACCGGTGTCCAGGCTCCACTGCTGCCAGGTCTCGTTGTCAGGGCCGTCCTCGCCCTGCCACACATACAGGTCACCGCCGATCACCCGGAACTTGGCATGGCGGTAATCGACTGCCGCGCCGGGGAACTCGACGACCTGCCGGCCGTCGCGGGAGTACACCCGGACCACTGACCGGTCGAGCACGATCGGGACGGTGGTGGCGTCCAACAGGTTGTAGCCCGTCAGCTCCTGCTGTGCCAACAGCTCGCCGGACGCGTTGTAGAACAGCACCCCGGCCACGTCCTGCGCCTCGTATTGATAGGCGAATCCACCGGGGTAGACGGCCGCCCGGCGCAGCGTCGTGCCCGGCGGCGGTGTCGGGGTCCGCTCGGCGCCGTCGATCACCGAGAACACCCGGTAGGTCGGGTCTTCCGGCGTGGGGATCTGCGTCGCGAGGGTCAGAGGCGCGTCGTCGGCCACGGTCAGCGTCGGCACAGCGAGCTGGCCGCTGCCCGGGACGAACCACGTGCGCTCACCGGTGGCCCCGATTCCGTAGACACCCGTGCCCGGCACGGTGGCCACCAACCGGGTCTGCCCCAGCGGATTTCCGATCGCTTCGGCGACGGGCTCGGTGCCGTAACCCTCGATGAGCAAGTCGGTTTCGCCGGAGTGGGTGACCTGCCCCCGCGCCAGGTCGAGCACCCATACCCGGCGCGGCTGGGAGTGGGCGGTGTCCTCGTCGGTCAGGCATACCGCGGTCTGCTCGCCGTTCAGGTGACAGTTTCCGTCGAATCGGACGTGCAGGCCCTCCAACAGGATCGGGTCGAACAGCCTTGCGCCGGTGCGCAGATCGATGCCGTACACCCAGCCGCGGTATCCGTCCCCGCAGGACAGATCGCAGTCGGCGAGAAAATACCCCCGATCACCGGCGCTGCCGAACGGCTTTCCCACCGGTATCTCGTCGGGCAGCCCGATGTCGGCCGGAGTCAGCCGCCAGGCCTGCCTCGGTGGGTTCTGCAGCGACAATCCGATCAGCTGCGGCGTCGGCGCGGGCGGCTCCGATTCTCGGCGTTGCACCCACAGCACCACCGCGGTCACCGCCACCACGACCACGACAGCCGCGGCCGCCAGCGCAACAAGCAAGCCCCGGCGCATCGCTAGAACACCCAACTGCCCGAGGGCTGCACAACGAAGCCGTGGTTCACGATCGGGTCGATGCAGGCGACCCCGTCATCGGTCACCGCGCAGGTGATGTTGACGGCGGTGAGCTTATGGCCGGGGGCCAGCCTCGGATATCCGGCCGGCGGCGGACAGGTCCCGCGGCCGCGGCCGAAGGACGAACCGATCCCGTCGCACGACCCTTCCATCTCGCTCTGCGGCGCCTCGGCGGGCAGGCCGACGATGGTTCCGCTGCACCCCGGGACGACGTGGTCGTTGTGGTCTGGGCGGTAGTCCCATGTGCACGTCAGGGTCGGCGTGGTGAAACCGATCCTGGAGGCCTTGAGACCGTGCTGGACATACGGCGCGGGATCGACCGCGGAGAACGCGTCGAGATCCGGAAAGCCGGGCGGTGCGGCGGCGGCGGTCGGTGCCGTCGCACCGGCGAGGACGATGGCTGCCCAGGAGGCCGGCACCACGAATGCACGACGCACGGTCCAATGCTAAGGGCCGTCGGCGGGCCTGCTCAGCGGCAAAAGTCAGTGCAGCGCGCTGCCCTTGACCCACTCGGCCCACGGCACCGTCCAGTCGCCGTTGTTGGTCGCCTTGAGCGGGTCGCCTCCGGTGTTCCGGATCTCGACGATGTCGCCGGGCACCGAGAAGTTGTAGAACCATTCGGCGTTCTCGCCGTTGAGGTTCAGGCAGCCGTGGCTCGTGTTCTCCTTGCCCTGTGCCCACACCGTCGCATTGAGCTGGTGCAGATAGATGCCGTCGATGCTGATGCGGGTGGCCCACGGAATGGTCGTCTTGTAGCCGAGCCGTGAATTGACGGGCAGGCCGTAGGTCGAGGAATCCATGATCACCGGGTTGGCCTTGTCCATCACGGTGTAGATGCCGCGCGGGGTCCAGAAGCTCATCGTGGTGGCACCGATGGTCTCGGTGCCCCCCATGCCCATCGAGGTCGGCATGGTGCGCACCAGCTTGCCGTTGTCGTAGACCCGGACCTGCTTGTCCGTGTCGTCGGCGACGGTGACGTGCGAGGCGCCGATGGTGAAGGACACCTTCTCGTCCTGCGCGCCGTAGAGGTCGTCGCCGAGTTTGGCGCCGTAGATGCCGGCATCGACCGTGACCTTGGTGCCGGGGGCGTAGTACTTCTCCGGACGCCAGTGCGCGGTCTGGTCGTCGATCCAGTTCCACGAGCCGACGGCTTTGGGCGCGGTGACGACCTTCATCCGGTTCTCGGCGGTGGCCTTGTCGGTGACCGGTTCGTCGAAGCGCGCGACGATCACCATGCCGACGCCGTAGGTGGCACCGTCCTGCAGGGGGGAGTAGTTCGTGCCGTTGAGGTAGACGCGGGCCTGGTAGCCGGGGGTCACGGTAGAGAACGTGGTGGTTTTGCGGGTCGGCATGCCGCCGGGGCCGCGCGCGTCGACCTTGAGCGTGTAGGTGCGGCCGTAGCCGAGCGTGGTGGTGGGCTTCCACGTCCTGGCGTCGGGGGTGAGGACG
The DNA here is from genome assembly GCF_058536225.1 of Mycolicibacterium arcueilense. Lineage (NCBI taxonomy): Bacteria > Bacillati > Actinomycetota > Actinomycetes > Mycobacteriales > Mycobacteriaceae > Mycobacterium > Mycolicibacterium arcueilense. The sequence continues at coordinate 29,827 of NZ_JBZTYL010000007.1, read as the reverse complement.
CCGGGGATCTCCTTGCCGGCGTCGTTGAGCATCGTCACGCGCGCCACGGTGCCGGTGTCGGCGGTGACCATGACCCGGGCCAGCGGGTCGACCTCGGCGTCGGGCTTGGGAACGATGGTCAGCCTGGCCGGCTCGGTGGGTGAGGGCTGCGGCGCACCTTGGGGTGCGGCCGCCAACGTCTGGCAGTGCTCGGCGCAGTCCGGCAGGGCCGAAACAACGACACCACCCGACACGGCCAACACAGCAAGTGCGACCGCCAGGTAGGCACGACGAACAGACGTCAACTTCACTCCAATGTGGTTCGGCGAGGGCCTGATTGATCAGGGCGTGATCAGTGTCTCAATGGTAGCCGGGCCCGCTTCAGCGCGAGCACAAGGCCCACGGGATGTGGGCGAGTCGTGACGGTGTCGTTGCGTCAGCCGGCGACACGCTCGAGGTAGTCCATCGCCGCGGCGGGTTCCTCGGCGACGAACACCAGCTCATCCAGCGGCACGGGCAGGAACCCGTCCTGCTCCATCCGGCGCAACTGGATCATCAGGCCGTCATAGAACCCGGCGGTGTTCAGCAGCACGACGGGCTTGTCGTGGCGCCGGTGCTTGCGCAGTTCCAGGATCTCGGTGGCCTCGTCGAGGGTGCCGAGCCCGCCGGCCATCACCACCAGTGCGTCGGAGCGCTCCAGCAGCATTGCCTTGCGCTCGGAGAGATCGGCGGTGATCACCATCTCGTCGGCGCCTGTCCTGGCCTGCTGCCGCAGGAACTCGACCGAGATCCCGACCAGACGGCCGCCGCCGGCCTGCACTCCATCGGCCACGACCTTCATCAAGCCCTTGTCGGAGCCACCCCAGACGAGCGTATGGCCGCCCTTGCCGAGGAGTTCGGCGAATTCGCGCGCCGGTTCGGTGTAGCGCTCATCGAGGTCGGCGGCGGACAGGAAGACACAGATGTTCATCGGCGACTTTCGGGCGGCAAGTTGGGGCGGACGGATGTCTCTACCGTGGCATAACGTGGCCGCCATGGTTGACCCGGCTGAGCAGCTGTCGACGATCCTGGCCGAGCATGGGCCGTTGGACGAGGACGAGATCAAACGGCGATTGCGCGCCGCCGGTGTCGCGCGCCCGGATGCCGTCGTCTACGACGCCCTTCACATGATGAACAGCCCGGCGGGTCAGTTGACCGATGACCGGTGGGTGTGGCTGCCGACGCTGCTGAGCGGCCGGGTGTTCACGCATCGTCTCGAGGCGCCCGAGGTCGCCCACAACATGCTCACGGTGACCCCGGATCTCGGCGCGCTCACCGATCTCTTCGAACACGAGCCCTACCATCGGTTCGCCGACGGTGCACCCGCGACGGTATTGATGGTCGGCTACGACGACGAACTGCTCGCGGAGCAGGGCATCCCAGAAGACGTGGTGCCCGAGGGCGGCGTGCTGTTGTTGCCGGTGGGCGCGCTACGCGCGTCGGGCGCGACCGTGGGAGATCTGGTCGGGATCCGGCTGAGCCCGCAGGGGCTCGTGATCGAGCGGGTCACGGTGGCGGCCGCCACGAATGTCGGAGCCCAGTTGGCCGCAACCCTCGATGTCGACGAGCCCGTGGACGCCGGCGCCGCGGTGTGGACCGCGTGCGTCCAAGACCCGACGTTGTTCACCTCACCGCTTCCGCCCGTGTCGGAGATCGTCGACGATTGCGGCCTGGTCCGCGACCGCCACTTGCTCGCACCCGCGGGTTTCGATTTCGGGCCTTGGCGTTTCAAGCTCGACTGCGAACTGCTGGCGACGCGGTATGAACTCGAACGGACCGACGCGATCGCGGTGCACGCTCTGGCCGCCGCGTGTGAGCAGCTGTCGGATCTGGTCGAGGACGCCGGCGCGATCGATGTCCAGGCGGTCGAGGACGGAGAGCTCCTGGCGGAATTCGGGGTCTTCCTGGCCGATCCGTTCTTGGCGGATGTGTTTCTGGCGGAGACGGTTCGCAGCGGCCGGGTCTCGGCTATCGCGTTGCGGTTGTTCGCCGAGTGGCTGGAACCCATGGTGCCGCGCCAGGCTCGGGTGGCGTTTCGTTGGTTGCGGGGCGTCGCCTTGGAGCGGATCGGTGACATCGCCGGCGCTGAACGGGAACTGCTGGCGGCCGAGTCGATGGATACGGACTGGCCGCTGCCGTTGTTCGAGCTGGCCCGGTTCGCCTCCGATCGCGGCGACGCCGAACGGGGCTTGGCGTTGCTACGTCGCGCCGAGGCGGCGCCCGACCATCCGCTGCTGGAGCTGTTGGAGCGGTACCGGGCCGAGCCACGCACCGACCTCGGACGCAACGAGCCGTGCTGGTGCGGGTCGGGCCGCAAATACAAGAAGTGCCATCTGGGCAACGAGCAGCTGCCCCTGGCCGAGCGGGCCGCCTGGCTTTATGCCAAGGCCGCCCAGCACGTGGAGCTGAGCGACTGGAACGAGCTGCGCATCGAGGTGGCCTTCGAACGCAGCCGATACGACGACGATCCTGGTGCACTGACCGATGCGCTGGCCGACCCGTTGGTGATGGACGCGGTCCTGTCCGAGGGCGGCGCCTTCGAGGATTTCCTGGACATTCGGGGATCCCTGCTGCCCGACGACGAGCGACTTCTGGCCGACCAATGGTCGCTGTCGGAGCGGTCGGTGTTCGAGGTCGAACAGGCGAAGCCCGGCGTGGGAGTTACCGTGCGCGATGTCCGCACCGGCGATGTCCACGAGGTACGCGAGCGGTTGGCCAGCCGCCAGCTCAAGCCCGGGCTGCTGGTCTGTACCCGAGTGCTGCCAGCCGGGGACACCGCCCAGTTCTTCGGCGGGCTGGAAGTGATCCCGCTGCACCTGCGGGACCCGCTGGTGGAGTTGCTGGACTCCGAACCCGATGCCGAGGAGCTGGTGGCCTTTCTGACTGCGCGATTCGCACCGCCGACGTTGGTCAACACCGAGGGCGACCCGATGGCGATCTGCGAGGCCACCGTGCGGATCAGCGACCCGGCCGCGGTTGAGGCCGAGCTCGACGACACGTATCAGCGGCTTGACGGCGACGGACCACCGCGGTGGCATGAGTACGTCACCACGCACGGCATGCAACGGGTCCGGGCCACATTCGCCCTCGAGGGGAACAAGTTGCGCGTGGAGACCAACAGCGAAAAGCGAATGGACAGTGCGCTTTCCACGCTGGAGAGCCTGGACCCCGGTTTAGAGGTCCTCGATGACACGCGGCAGCTGGTGGGCGATGTCCGCGATTTGTCCGATCGGTTTCCGGGTGACGACGCGGACGTGCTTGATCCCGACGATCCCGAGGTGGCCGCCGCCCTCGACGCGTTCGTCCGTGAGTACGAAGCCAACTGGCTCGATCAACCGATCCCAGCCCTCAACGGCTACACACCGCGGCAGGCCGCCGACGATCCAACCCGCCGCGGTGACCTGATCAAGCTTCTCGACAGCTTCCCGGCCGGAGCAACCGCCCGGGGCGCGATGGACGTCGACCGGCTGCGGGCCGCACTGGGTTTAATGTAAGACCAGGTTGGTATCAAACCGGTATCATCGCGTCATGGGCATGACTCTGCGGACCAGTGACGAGCAGACCGAGGCGCTGCGTCGGCAGGCCGCCGCCGAAGGCCGCTCGATGCAGGCTGTCGCGCTGTCGGCGATTGACGAGTACATCGCTCGACGCACGCATCAATCCAAGGTGCAATCAGTTCTGCAGCGCGTGGTGGCCGAGGAGGCCGGGGTTCTGGAGCGTCTGAAGGACGCATGATCGAGTACCTGGATCTCGATGACCTCTTGGAAGTTGCACGCCACGCTGTCGGAGCCGACGTGAAAGTCGGGGACTACGGATTGCTCGAATCGGCGCTGGCCCGACCGCGGGCATCGGTGTTCGGCGATGACGCTTACCCCGACCTGCATCTCAAGGCCGCGGCCCTGCTGCATTCCCTGACCCGCAACCACGCACTTGTCGACGGCAACAAACGGCTGGCGTGGACGGCCTGCCTGACCTTTCTCGGCGTCAACGGGCAGCGGATCGCGGCGCCTGAAGACGACCGCTTCGATTTCGTGATCCGGGTCGCCACCGGCGCCGAGTCCGACCTCGACGACATCGCCGCACAGCTTCGCGCGTGGAGCCACCCTTCGGGATAGCGGGCTTCGACGTCCTCGATTACGGGTTTGCCCCCAAACCCCCATACCATCGCTAGTCGAGATGACCGAAAAAGCCCTCGAAGATGCCCCGGCGACCCCGCCCTCCAACACCGCCCAAGCTGCCAAGATCGCGGCCGAGGCCGCCCGTCGCCGCACCTTCGCGGTCATCAGCCACCCTGACGCCGGTAAGTCCACGCTCACCGAGGCGCTGGCGCTGCACGCCCGGGTGATCACCGAGGCCGGCGCGATCCACGGCAAGGCGGGCCGACGCTCGACGGTGTCCGACTGGATGGACATGGAGAAGGCCCGCGGCATCTCGATCACCTCGACGGCGCTGCAGTTCCCGTACCGCGACTGCGTCATCAACCTGCTCGACACCCCCGGGCACGCCGACTTCTCCGAGGACACCTACCGCGTGCTGACGGCTGTGGACTGTGCGGTGATGCTCATCGACGCCGCGAAGGGCCTCGAGCCGCAGACGCTGAAGCTGTTCCAGGTGTGTAAGCACCGGGGCATCCCGATCATCACGGTGATCAACAAGTGGGACCGCCCAGGCCGCCATGCGCTGGAGTTGATGGACGAGATCCACGAGCGGATCGGGCTGCGCACCACTCCCCTGACCTGGCCGGTGGGCATCGCCGGTGATTTCAAGGGTGTGATGGACCGCCGGGCCGAGAAGTTCATCCGGTTCACCCGCACCGCGGGTGGCGCCACCGCCGCCCCCGAGGAGCACATCGCCGCCGCCGACGCCCACGCCGCGGCCGGCGATGACTGGGACACCGCGGTCGAAGAGTCCGAGCTGTTGTCGATGGACGGCTCCGACTACGACCGGGAGACGTTCCTTTCCGGCGAGTCCTCCCCGGTGCTGTTCACCTCGGCCGCGTTGAACTTCGGCGTGAACCAGTTGCTCGATGTGCTGGTGGAGTTGGCCCCGGCGCCCAGCGGGTCGGTCGATGTCGACGGTGTGCGGCGGGCGGTCGATTCGCCGTTCAGCGCGTTCGTGTTCAAGGTGCAGGCCGGCATGGACAGCTCGCACCGCGATCGCATCGCCTATGCGCGGGTGGTCTCAGGGACGTTCGAGCGCGGCGACGTGCTCACCCACGCCGCCACCGGCAAGCCGTTCGTCACCAAGTACGCGCAGTCGGTGTTCGGTCAGCAGCGTTCGACGCTCGACGACGCGTGGCCCGGCGATGTGATCGGGTTGGCCAACGCCGCGGCGCTGCGCCCCGGCGACACCCTGTACCGCGACATCCCGGTGGTGTACCCGCCGATCCCGAGCTTCTCCCCCGAGCACTTCGCGGTCGCCCGCGGCACCGACCCGAGCAAGCACAAGCAGTTCCGCAAGGGCATCGAGCAGCTCGAGCAGGAAGGCGTCGTGCAGATCCTGCGCTCGGACAAGCGCGGCGACCAGGCGCCGGTGTTCGCCGCAGTCGGACCGATGCAGTTCGAGGTGGCCGCCCACCGGATGGCCACCGAACTCAGCGCGCCGATCGCACTGGAGAACCTGCCCTATCAGGTCGCGCGAGTTGTCTCCCCGGAGGACGCCGACTTCGTGAACCGTCAGGTGTCAGCCGAGGTGTTGACCCGCAGCGACGGGGTCATGCTCGTGCTGTTCTCGACGCCGTGGCGGCTGGAGGGTTTCCAGCGCGACAACCCCGACATCAAGCTGGGGTCGTTGGTCGCCGCTGAGGGGTAGTGCGAGACCGGCCGTCAGGTTTACCCTCGCCTGATATGGCTGGGGCGAAGACTCGGGACCTCGTTGTCGTCATCGCGCTCAAAGACTGGACCTGCACCTCATGCGGCGGAACTGGCGACATTCTGTCCATGGAGGACGCGGGCCCGGTTTGCCTGGTGTGCGCCGACCTCGGGCATCTTGAGTTCCTTCCCGCCGGTGATGCCGCGCTGACGCGGCGAGCAACGAAGGCAAGCGACCTGCACGCGGTGGTAGTGCGTTGGAGCAGATCGCGCAAACACTATGAGCGGCAAGGGATCTTAGCCGAACCCGAGGCGATCGAACTCGCTGAACAAGAGTGCCTGTCCGACGCCGAGGTCCGCGCCCGCCGACGGGAACGTGACCGGGTGCGGCGCAGCGACGAAGACTTGCGATTCCAGGCCGATTTCGCCGCGGCGATTCTCGACCAGTTTCCGCGCTGCCCAGCCCGCCGCGCCGACATCGTCGCCCGCCACGCGGCTGCCCGTGGCAGTGGGCGGGTCGGGCGCAGCGCTGCCGGGCGTGCGCTCGACCCCGATGCCGTACGCCTCGCAGTCACGGCGTCGGTACGTCATGAGGACACCGACTACGACGAACTGCTCATGTCCGGTGTTGACCGGCGTACAGCTCGGGATCGGGTGTACGACGCCGTGGACGCGGTGCTCGACAGTTGGCGGTGACAGCCGGCGGTACTAAACGTCAGCCCCACCAGAACGAGGCGGCGATGATGCAGTACAACGCGATCAGCGCCGCACCTTCCAGCCACGTCGACTCCCCGTCGAAGGCAATGATCGCCGCCAGCACGACGGCGACCAGCAGCGCGACGATCAGCATCGGCCCGAACACCAGGGTCAGTGAGGCGAGCCCGAAGATCTGGCTCACCAACACGAGCACCGGCGCCAACACGAGGGCGATCTGAATCGGGCTGTTGAGGATGATCGAGAAGGCGTACTCGGACTGGTTTTTGGCGGCCAGTTGCACACCGACGACGTTTTCCACCGCGTTGCCCGCGATGGCCACGATCACCAGACCGGCGAATGCCTGCGAGATGTGGAGCGAGTCCATCGCCGGTTCCAGCGCGGCGACAAACCAATCGGAGACGAACGCGGCCAATCCGCCCGCAATGGCGAGCATGCCGATCGCCAAACCGACCGGCCAACGCGGCTGTTCTTTGTGCGGCTGGGGCACCGGCTCGCCGGTCTTGTCCTCGCTGGTCTTGTTCTTGTCGCGGCTCAGCGAATACGGCAGCGACAATCCGAACAGCACCAGCAGGACGACCGACACGATCATCGAGAACGACACTTCGTGCTCGGAGGCGGGTGCGTGCACCTCGTGGGCGATCGACGGAATCGCCATGGCCGTCACCGACAGCACCATCAGCACGAGGATGGTCCGGACCTGGGCGGAGCCGAGCTTCTGCGGGCCGTGCTTCAGTCCACCGACCAGGAACGCCAGGCCCAACACCAGCAGCAGGTTGGCGAGGATCGAACCGACGAGTGCGGCGCGCACCACGTCGACCAGTCCGGCCTTGAGCGCGAAGATGCAGATGAACAACTCCGGCAGATTGCCGAGTGCGGACTGCAGGACGCCGGTGGCTCCGGGGCCGAACCGGTCACCGAGTTGGTCGACGGCCAGCCCGACCAGCGAGGCCAATACCGTGACGGCCAGTGCACTGACGACAAAACCGACCAGGTGCGGCCAGCCACCGTAATGGGACAGCCCGGCCACCACACAGATGGCCAGGCCACCGAAGATCAACAGCTTGTCGGATCGGATGAAGACCGCCGTCATGCGCGTCATCTTGTCACCTCGACCCGCTCACCGGCGGGAACCGGAACTATCCTGTCAACGCCTCCGCCGCCGGGCCGAGATCGAGGAACACCGTCTCACCGTTGGCGTCGTCGAGCCCGTCGTTGTCGGTGACCACGTACAGGTCCTGGTTGCCGGCGATCGCGAAGCCTTCGACCTTCTCCTGCACATAACCGTTGGTGGCCTGCAGATCCGGCACCAGATTGCGGGCCAACGTCTTCGGCAGAACGTTCGGCTTGTCGGCAGCGGACGTCACGCCCGGGCCGTCGGGAATCGTCACGCGGTACAGCGCTTTGAGCCGTGCGTCGGGTCCGTTGAGTTTGTCGCGCTCAAGGATCAGCAATTCACCGTTGTGGACGGCGATTTCGGAGACACCGATCCAGTCGTCCTTGGTGTCGGTGGACTCCAACTGGTAGCCGAACCATTCCCACTTGTCCCCTGCCGGTGTGTAGCGCCCGATGCGGACCACGCCCGACGGGTCGGACTTGAGCTCACGTTGCAGCGCCACCCAGACGGCGTCTCCATCGACAGCGACTCCTTCGAAGCCCTGGCTACCCAGCTGGGCGGCAATGTCTTTGGGCAGCGGCACCCGCTTCTCGATCCGGCCGTCGGCGGCGACGTAGACCAATTGGTTGCCGGGGCCGTCTTCGCCTTCGACCGCCAGTACGAAACCGCCGGCGGGTCGGGCAGATACGCCCTCGGTGTCCAGGGTGGCCGGCTTGCCGTCCTCGGTGATGGGCAGTTGGGTGTCGATCAGCGCGGGCTTCTGTGCTGCGTCCAGGCCAAGGATGCGGGCCGGGCCGTAGGCGCTGTCAGTGGCGGTGTAGAGCCGGTTGCCGTCTTGCGGGTCGGCCGACAGTGCTCCGAGAGCGCCCCAGCCGATCGGCTTGCCGTCGATGTCGCCGGACACAATGGATGGAAAGTCCGGTTTGCCTTCGGCTTTGAAAGCGTCGCCGTAGCCGTAGAGGTTGACCGCGGCTCGCACGTGGGCCTCGGCGTCGTCGGCCTCCGAGGAGATCGCCAGCAGGTTGCGCGACGGGATCGGCAGCACCCCTTCGGGGCCGGGGGTGGTCGGCAGGATCTGCCGGAACTTCGGAGCGGCCGGTTCACTGACGTCGTACACGGCGACGAAGTTGCTGCGCTCCGATGCGATCAGCGCGGTGGGGCGGCCACCGATGGTGGTGATGGCCAGGCCTTCCGGCTCGGGGCCTTTGGCCTCGGCGCGCCCTTCGATGTGCAGGCCGGTGCGCACCGCGAGTTGTTCGAAGGAGTTCCCGGCGTCCCACACCACCTTGCCGGTGTTGGCGTCGAAGATCGTCCAGCCGCGGGTGCCGCCCTTCCAGTCGCCTTCGTTGGCGGTGGCGAAGTAGTCGTCGCCGATCCAGCCGATGGCGTCGGGCTCCCGCGGGGTGTCTTTGATCGAACCGGTCTGATCGATCGCGTCGTCTTCTTTGGTGTCGATGCCGTCGACGGATTGGCTTCCGGCGCTGAAGATCTTGGTGACCGTGCCGGTGTGGCCGTCGAGGACGGCGATGCCGTTGTTCTCCTGCAGCGTCACCGCGACCTGGCCGCGGGAGTTGATGCTGACGTATTCGGGTTCGAGGTCTTCGGGGGTGTCCAGACCGGCTTTCCGCGCCGCGTCGACATCGAAATCCACCTTGCGGGGCGTCCAGCTGTTCGGCGCGCCCGTGAGGTCGATCAGTTGCACGAATCCGGTCGGCGGCTGGGGCAGGCCGCCTTCCTCCTTGCCCGGCGGGGTGAACTCCTCGTTGCGCTGGTTCTCCATGGCGATCGCGGCGAACGTGCCGTCGGGGCTGATGGCGATCGAGTCGGGCTGACCGCCCAGGTCGATGCTGTGCACGGGGGTGCGGTCGGCGGTCCGGACGATATCGACGCGGCCGGAGGGGTGCGCGAAGTCGCCGCCGGTGGTGTCGACGACGACGAGGACGTGGTCTTTCACGGCCGCCACCGACGTCGGCTGGTCGTCCTTATGGCCCAGCTCGGTGAGGGAAAGCGTGCCTTTGCCAACGGGTTTGGCGGGATCTGTGATGTCGAGGAAGCCGATGCGCTTGCCGGCCGCGTCGGTGTAGATGACCGTGTTGCCGTCGGGGGTGACGGTGGAGATCTCGGCGACGGTCTCCTTCTCCGCCGGATCCTCAGCAGGTTTGTTGAGGTACACCGGGTACGTGGCGGTGCGGTGGTAGCGGTCCGCGTCGGGCAGGTTCCAGTCGATCGGCGACGTCGCCTTCGGGGTGCTCGATTCTGGCTTGCGGTCCTGCGTGGTGCAGCCCGCCAGGATCAGCGCTGCCGCCGTGGTCAGTGCTGCGGTCCGTCTCGCCGTTGTCATTCGTCACCCTCTTCAGTTGTGCCGGTGCGTCGCACGAGCCTGCCTCGCACAGGTGACTGACAGGGATTGCACAGATGAACGGAGAGCGACGCGTGGCTACAGCGGCGCCGAGAGCGGGCCGAGCACCTGGCACTGCGGCGCGATCTCCGCGATGCCCATCCAACCGCCGCATGCCCGGCCGGTGGACACGTAGGTCGCTCCGGGCCGGTAGGGCGTGCGCACCTGCGCCGGTTGAGCTCCCCTGCCCTGGTTGCATTGGATGGGTGAGGCGTTGTCCTGACGCTGCACGCAGGCGACGCTGAAGCGCGGATCTGCCGGCGCTCCGCACGCGTCCGGCGATACGGTCACGCTGACCATGTCGGCGCCGTCGACATGAACGACAGCGGGCGGCGACAGCGTGAAGGAGCATGGCGGCGCCGGATCGGCGTGGGCCACCGGCGCGGTGACGCCCGTGAACCCCGCGATCACGACCCCTGACAACAGCACCAAACTGGCCCGAGCCATGTGCCGATCATAGTTCGCGCGGCCCGTTTGATCAGGAGAGTTCGACTCCGTCGGCACCGGTATGCGAAAAGTCGTCGCCGACATACAACAGGGGTTCGCCGGTCACATCGGCTAGCGCGTAGGAATAGCAGTCACCGAGATTCAGTCCGGCGGGGTGGCCGCTACCCCGCCCGAACTCGCGGTAAGCACGCGTCGCGCTCGCGGCCTGCTCGGCGTCGAAGGGCACCGTCTCGATCCCCAGCTGATCGATCAGGCGCTCGACCCGGCGGAAATCTTCGGGCGACAACCGCCGCATGAGTACAGCAGCAACTTCGACGAGTGAGGCCGCCGAGATCTTCGGCGCAGACGCATCGAGCACAGCGTCGACGAGCGCGTCGCGTTGGGGCTCATCGAGCGCGATGGCGACGATCGCCGAGGTATCGACGATCACACGGGCAACCCGTGGTCGTCATACAGTTCGTGCTCCTCCCGGCGTATCCGCTGCTTCTGCCGACCGGTCAGCGACCGGTCCAAGTCGCCTAGCAGCCGATCGACTTGTGCGCGCCGAGCATTTCGACCGCGGCTCGCTTCGAGCTCAGCAAGTTTGGAACGGACTGCTTCCTCAACTGCACTGGTCTGACTGAGACCCGTGTGGCGCGCGAGCTCACGCACCAGTGCCACTGTCTGCTCGTTCTTGATGTTCAGACTCATGGTAGAAGTCTACCCCCAGAGGGTAGATATCTCCCACATCAACCAGGTCCGATGGTGACCAACGACGCCACCACCCCACACAAGTACTCGACCTCGGCGCTGGACGGTTGCATCTCGAAGGCATGCACGTGGCAGGCGACGCTGAGGCGGTTCCACGCGAGCGCCGCCCGGTCGGCGGCCTCGGCGGTGTCCAGGGACTTGAGCACGACGAGCTTGCTGCGCGAATTCGCCCCGGGAGCGTCCACCTTGAGGGCAGCGCATCGCTGATCGATGATCTCTTCCAGGGCCTGACGGGCCAGGAACGCCGCCACCCGGGACGACAGCCCCTCGGCCGCGCCGGGAGACCGCAGAACACGTTGCGCCTGGCCGAGCAGGTCCATGGCACTCATCGGACTCATCGCAACGCCAGCACGTCGAGCACCGTTTTCTCCAGATCCCGGGCATCGTGGATGGAGACCGGTTTCGCGTCGCCGTGCGCGCCGGCGTTGCAGATCCGCAGTGCCCGTTTGCGTTCCGGCTTGAGCCATTGCGTCAGATCGACCTGTGGGTCGCCGTGGATCGCCAGCGCCAGCCGGTTCGAGGTCTTCTTCGCTGCCGCCCATTTGTCCTCGGATTCGGTGAGTGCGCAGCCGGCCAGTGCCTGCTTGGCATAGAAGGTCTGCTTGGCAGCGGATTCCAACGCCATCCGGAACAGCGCCGGCGCGGCCCGGCCTTTGATGTCCTCGGGCATCTTGGCGTCTTTGATCAGCGCGAAGATGTCGCCGACCTGACGCAGCGCTGGATTCACGTTGTCACGCACGGTGACTCGCGACCCCGTCTCACGGACCACTTCGATGAGCCGGGCGTCGACCCCGGTTTCCCGGATGACCGAGGCCAGCCGGTCGTCGTGGGAGAAGACGATGACCTGATGGGTCTTGGCGATCTCGCAGAGCACCTGGACGAATCCGTCGATCTTCGACGGGTCCATCGCCTGGATGGGGTCATCGAGGACCACGAAGCGGAACGGACTCTTCGCTGAGGTCGCGCGCGGCAGGAACAACGCCAGTGCCAGCGCGTGCAGTTCGCCCTGGCTCATCACCGAGAGCGCCTTGGTGGGCTTGCCGTCCACGGCGCCTTCGAGCACCACCTTGCGCCGGGTGGACGTCCCTTCCAGGGAGATCTCGACGAGGTCGACATTGCTTTCCTGGCGGAGCTGGTGCCAGATGTCGCGGGCTTGGGCGGCAATGGGTTTGAGCCGCAGATTGCGGAAGGCAGCGGCATGCTCGTTGACCCACTTCTTGGCCTTGGAAACGGCGTTGAGCTCGTCGTCCACAGCCCGGGCCTGCTCTTCGAGGCCAACCCAGCCACCCAGCTGGGCCGCCAGTGGCGCCCATGCGGTCTCGCGTCGCGCGAGTTCGTCGGCTGCTTCGGCGCGCAGCGATTCGGCGGTGGCGATCACCTCGGTCAGCGTCGACTCGGCGTGCGCCGCGAGCGCGTCGTCGCCGACCGGGATCTTCCGTGCCGCGGCCACCGCGTCGTTGTAGCCCACAAGGGCTGCGAGTTCGACGCCGGGCACTGCGGCCGCCGAGGTCAGTCCCTGGATCAGGGCGGTGACATTCGCCCGAGCGGTTTTGAGTTGTTGTGCCGTGGCACGGTATTCGTCCAGCAGTTCTTCGCTCTGCGCGATGCTGTGCTGAGCAGCCGTGGCCCAGTCCGCGTCGAGGCGCCCCTGCGCGCACACCGGGCAGTCGGTGTCACCGCCCTGATGGTGAAATCGCAGCGCGGTCCGCAGCAGGTCGACGCGTTGACTGGTGAGGTCGATCGCGGCGGTCGCGGAGTCGGCCGCGGCTTTGGTGGCGGTGCGTAGTTGCCGCGTCACCTCCTCGACGCTGTCGATGGTCGGCGTCTCCAGCTGGGCAACAGTCCGCAGGGCAGGCATCACGTCGGTGCGGGCCTCGCCCCCTCCGGTGGCCAGAGCCCGCACATCATCAAGGGGCACACGGTGTTTGCGCAGGAGCTTGGCGGCGCGTTCGGCGCGTTCATCGGACTGCCCGGCCAACGCAGCCTGCACGCGCTTGCGTTCCGCGTCTGCGGTGTCGCTGGCGGTCCTGATCTCCTTGAGCCGTGCGGCCAGCAGCTTCTCGGTGTCGGCGAGCGCGTCGAGCCCCAGCAGTTTGGCCAGCGCGTCGTACAACGCCGACGGCCCGCCGTCGAACAGTCGGCCGAGTTCCTCGTAGGACAGCAGCGGGCGGTGCAGTTCGAGGGCCCGCGTCCAGCCCAGTGCCGCCGTGCCGTCGACCCGTTTACCTCCGCCGGCCTGTGTCCAGGTGGTGCAGTTGTCCAGCTTCGCGCCCTGGCCCCAATCCACCCCGACGGTGAACGGACCGGCCGACTCGCGGGTGAACCCCACCTGGATCTCGCACGGGTCGGGGTGGTGGAGGTTCTGCCAGGCCTCGGCCCACAGGCTCTCCTTCTTTTTCCAGCGGTAACTGGTACCGGTGAGTGTGAGTTCCAGCGCCTCGGCGAAGCTGGATTTTCCGGAACCGTTGCGGCCACTGACCACCATCAGCCCCGGCGCCGGGAACAGGTCCAGCCGCGCCGACGGGCCGACACCGCGGAACCCGGAGACCGCGATCGAGCTGAGAAATGTTGGCGCCGTGCCGGTTTCCGCGGCCTCGTCGGCGCCGCCGGACACCTCCGCCAGGGCGCTCAGCACGACGTCCTTGGCCCCGTCGGACAGTGTGTCGTCGGCTCCGAGGAGTTCCAAGATGACGTCGTGGACGGACTGTTCGGCACCTGCGGCGGCCTCGGCCGTCCCACCTTCTTGCGGCATGCAACGATTTAACTACCTGAATCCGACAAATTTGTCGGGACCGTCAGTCCGGCCTTGTGCGGGCCACCTCAGCCCTTGAGCCACCGACCGATCTCGTAGCACAGGAGATAGAGCACCGCCGGTGCGCAGTACAACGGAATCGATACCACGGCGAGGACGGCAGCAGGCACGTACTGGCGCCGGAATCGCGGAAAATCTCCTGCCATGTCGACAAATCCGATGATCGCCGCGCCCAGAGCGAAGATGCCCGCCGCGACGGCGGGCCGACCGGTCCACCCCTCGACCCGCACGACGTAAGCGCTGGCCCCGACCATGATCGCCAGCAACCACCACACCGTCGGTGCCCTCAGTTTTCCGTAGCTGAGTGCCGATCCGTCCTCCTCGTCGTCCTCGGGCGGATCCGGTTTCCGGTCGCTGCTCGATGCGGCGTAGATGGTGTTGCCGATCTTGAGGAACGGAGTTCTGAAGAAGGCCATCATCACCGACATCGCCGCGAGGAAGCCGGCGATCCCGAGCGCCCGAGCGGGGTCCTGTTCGGCGGTGGCAAGGGTCATCAGTAGCCCCCCGCCCAGAAACGACAGCCAGTAGATCCGCCGCTCGAGGCGGCGATCGTCGAGGAAGATGCCATACCCGACGCCGACCAGGACGATCGTGACGCCTACCCAGAAGACCCCGTCTACTGTCCCGCTCGACTGCATGCTGGAAAGACTAAGTCGGCGCGTTACGCACTGAAATCCCGCAACGCCGCCACGATCTCACTCAACTCGCCATCCCGGGTCGCCACCTCGTTCATCAGAATCTCGGCCCTATCGACGTCGAAATCGGGTGCGAGTTCAATCCCGTTGATGTGCAAGAACGTCCACGCCGACGACCAGGCGGTCCGCTTGTTTCCGTCGACAAGGGCGTGATTACGGGCAAGCGATTGCAGAAGTGCCGCGGCCTTTTCCCAGACGTGCGGGTAGGCGTCCACCCCGAAGACCGTCGCCCGAGGTCGGGTGACGGCCGCGTCGAGCAGGCCATAGTCACGCACCTGCAGTTCACCGCCGAACGCGATTGACCCAGCGGTCAGTACGTCATCGCGGTCGAGATACTCGATCACGCCAAACGTCGGTTGAGTTCGGCCGAACGCTGGGCCACGACCCGCGCCGCCTCAGCCACTCTGCGCTTGTGCATGCTGGCGCGCTCAATGACGGCCGCGTGCGCGAACTTCTTCAACGACAGGTCGTCGGCTCGGGCCGCGGCCCGAATCTGCTCCATTTCGGCGTCGTCGAAGTCCAGGTTCAATGAAGGCATGAGATGAGGGTACTCCCGTTGGTACCAAATCAGGTACCAATTTGGCGAAACCCTCACCCAACAGCGAGGATGCCGCAGATCCTTACTCCGGCGGCGGCGGGTAGCGACCGTACACTCCGCGCGGGTCGCCCTCCTGGTACAGCTGGTCCTCGTAGTCGGCGCGGTCGGCGAGCATGTCGCGTCGGAACTGCTCGGTGCGCTGCTGCCCCTCGCGTTGCTGGGCGGACTTGAGTGCCCAGACGCCGACGCCGGCCACAACCCCGACCACTGCCAAAACTCCGATCAGCCAAGGGTGTTCGGCGATCACGCCGAGTACGAACAGCCCGCCCAGCACGGATGCCACCACCAGCGCGGGCCGACGGTTGGCGCTCTGGACCGAGGCGCCGGGGCCGGCCACTGCCACCGAGGACGACGAACCTCCGCTGAACAGGGCGACGAGGATCCAGATCGGCAACCACGCCGCACAGAATGACACTTGCCGCCGACAAGTCCCGATCTCTCGATGTGCGGTACTTGTCGGTGCACCCGGCTATCGTCGAGATAGGTCAAGAGATGCGCCGCGCTCCGAACCAGGGCAGCGAATGTGATGCGCACCGATGTTTTCGATCTCTCCCGCCGCCGGCACACGACCCGGCAACCAAGACCATCGCTTGGAAGATTTGGAGTCCCACATGACCGACGCCACAGTCCAGGGTTACGACATCATCGGCGACGTCCACGGATGCGCCACCCAACTGGAGTCGCTGCTGACCGAGCTCAGCTACCGGAAGCGCAGCAGCACAAGCGAATACCGGCATCCCGAGCGTCAGGCGATCTTCGTCGGTGATCTGATCGACCGCGGCGACGAACAACTGCAGGTGCTGCAGGTCGTCAAGGACATGGTCGACGTCGGCAGCGCACGGATCGTGATGGGCAATCACGAGTTCAACGCGCTTGCCTATGACACCCAGTGGCCGCTCGGGAGCGGGAAATTTCTGCGGGCGCACGATGATCCCGACAGCCCGTGGTCGGCGAAGAACACCAAGCAGCATGCGGCGTTTCTGGCCCAGGTCACGGGTGCTGACCGGCGTCGATATCTGGACTGGTTCGCCACCTTTCCGCTGTGGCTGGACCTGGGCGACCTGCGCGTCGTGCATGCGTGCTGGCACCCGGACTCGATCTCGGTGGTCGAACGGCAGTGCGGTTCGACCACGCCGTTCACCGAGGTGGACCATCTGGTGGCGGCCACCGCCGAAGGCGATCCGCTGTATGAGGCGGTCGAGACGCTGCTGAAGGGGCCCGAGATCAGTCTGCTCGACCACGACCAGCGCAGGTACCTCGACAAGGATGGCATCCCCCGCGGCAACGCGCGCATGCGGTGGTGGAACAGCGATGCCGTCACTCTGCGTGACTTTGCCGAGATGGGAGGCAATTTCACCACCGAGGACGGAGAGCCCTACCCGCCGCTGCCCGAATTGGACCTGTCGGGAAGTGACCTGTCCTACGTGTACCCGCCGGGGGTCCCGGTGTTCTACGGGCATTACTGGCGGCAGGGCTCCCCCGAGCATTTGCACGACTGGACCGAGTACACCGCGTGCGTGGACTTCAGCGCGGTGCGAGGCGGGACGCTGACCGCGTATCGATGGTCATCGGGCGAGACGCGGATCAACCCAGCCAATTACGTGCCGTTGGTCTCCTGACCGCCGACGACCGCGTGAATACGGCCCTGCGGGTAGGGCAGGTTGATGCCGTTCTCGTCATAGGCACGCAGGATTTCGCGACGGAGCTTACGCTGCACCGACCATTGCGCGTTCGGTCGGGTCTTCAGCGTCATCCGCAACGTGAGCTGGTCTGCCGCCAGCGACTGCACACCGAGCATCTCCGGTTCGCCGATGACCTTGCCGGCCATCGACGGATCGGAGATGACCTCGTGGGCGGCTTCGACGGCGAGCTGCTCGGCGCGATCCACATCCGCGGTCAGCGCGACCGGTACCTCGAGGCGGGCCACTGCGTAGTCCTGGCTCATGTTCCCGACGCGGGCGATCTCGCCGTTGCGGACGTACCAGAGCGTGCCGTCGATGTCGCGGACCGTCGTGATCCGCAGCCCGACAGACTGCACCTCCCCGGACACCTCGCCGAGGTCGACGTTGTCGCCGACGCCGTACTGGTCCTCCAGCAGCATGAACACGCCGCTGACGAAATCGCGGACCAGGTTCTGGGCGCCGAAGCCGATCGCGAGCCCGACCACGCCGGCCGAGGCGATGAATGGTGCGATGTTCACCCCGAGCACGCTGAGGAGCGCCAGCACCACCCAGACCAGCAGCACAATCGACACCGTCGACTTGAGCACCGAGCCGATGGTCTGCGCGCGCTGCTGACGGCGCTCGGCCGCCCGTATACCGTTGGTCGTCGCCGAGGCTCGATCACGCAAGTAGCGCAGCAGTGGAGGCTTTTTCGCTTGCCCTTCCAGTTCCGTGCTACTGGATTTCTTGGTCCTGCCGGTGGTCGCGCGGTCGATCATGCGATGCAGCAAATACCGAATGATTAACGCAACGACGATGTACGCCGCGACTCGAACCGGAACCTCGATCAGCCAATGTCGATTGGTCTCTGTCCATTCGAAAGCCTGGTTGTACACAGCCATATTTTCGACCGTACGGCAGAACTGACGCCCACGTCGAACGAGGACAGCAGCTTACGTCGACAACGCAGCAAACTGCTTATACACCAGTCGGATTCGACCTCACGTCGACGCAGCGCGCCGGAACAGCTCGGCGGGGCGCCCGCGGCCGCCGGCGGTGAAGTCGCCGGTCGCTTCGAGTTGATCGACCATCGCGCGCCGGAAGTTGTCGCGCTGCAGCAGATGTCCCGCAACCGCTTCGTGGGTCAGCCGCAGGTCACGCAGGCTGAACGTCCCCCCCAGCAGGTGGTCGGGGTCCGGAGACTTTTCGTAGCGGGCCCGCACGTCCGCGACGGCCAACTCGATGATGTCGTCGTGGTCGAAGACCAGCCCACCGCGGATATCGGTCGTCACCAGGCGGGTCGTCTCCGCTGCGCGCGTCGCCAGGCGTTCTGCCGGGACAACGGCGAGGTGCGCGACGGACAACACCCGACCCCGGTCGTCGCGCTTCAGCGCGTCGAACACGTGGAGTTGCCGCGGGTTAAGCCCGTGGACGTCGGCCTTGTCCGCCAGCGACCGCCGGACCGCATCGGCGAGGAGCTCCCCCTCGTGCAGGAATGTGCCCGGCAAAGCCCAGCCACGCCCCCGTGTGCGACGGACCTGCAGCACCACCAGGCCGGCGGCGGGGTCGACGGTCAGCACGGCGGTATCGACCGCGACCGAGGGCCGCGGGTAGTCCTCCAGCCCCTTGCCGCTGGTGTCCCGGTACTCGTGCTTGTCCATGTCAGTACCTCAGCGTACAGTTCTTCACTAATTAGCGCGTATTTGCGCAATATCGAGGAGGGGCCATCATGGCATCACTGAACGACCGCGTTGAAGGCGTACTGCTGGGCACCGCAGCGGGCGACGCACTGGGGGCGCCGTACGAATTCCAGCCGGCGCGCGGACCGGAACTGCCGGTGGAGATGGTCGGCGGCGGCCCCTGGGAGCCCGGGGAATGGACCGACGACACCTCGATGGCGATCGTGATCGCCGAAGTCGCCGCCACCGGTGCCGATTTGCGCGATCCCGAGGCGCAGGACGCGATCACCCGCCGCTGGCACGAATGGTCGCTGGGTGCAAAGGATGTCGGGATCCAGACCCGGTCGGTGCTCCGCGCCGCGGGCCGTGACGGCACCATCACCGCCGACGCGGCGCGGGCCGCAGCCGCCGACGTGCACGCACGCGAGGGTCGCAGCGGCGGCAACGGATCGTTGATGCGGACCGCGCCGGTGGCCATCGCCTACCTCGATGACGAGGATGCCATGGTCGAGGCCGCTCGTGCGATCAGCGGACTCACTCATTTCGAGACCGATGCCGCCGACGCCACGGTGTTGTGGTGCAGCGCAATTCGTCATGCCGTGCTGACCACCGAACTCGATGTCCGAATCGGCCTGCACCACCTCGATCCCGACCGTCGCGCCCTGTGGACCAAGCGACTCGATGAGGCCGAGGCTTCCCGTCCCGCGGACTTCCCGAAAAACGGGTGGGTGGTCGGGGCGCTGCAGGCAGCGTGGTCGGCGATCGTCACGACGGCTGAAGACGGTCGCGGTCCCGAGCACCTGCGCCGCGGGATCGATGCGGCCGTCCGCTCCGGAAATGACACCGACACCGTGGCCGCAATTGCCGGCGGACTGCTCGGCGCTGCATACGGGGCGTCCGCGGTCCCGTTGCAGTGGCGGACCCTGCTGCACGGTTGGCCCGGGATGCGGGCGCGTGGGCTGGTGAGGTTGGCGACGGCGATCGAACAGAAGCAGCCGAGCACCGACCCGGATTACTCGTGGTCGCGCGCCGACATCCTCGTCGCTCACCCGCACGACCCGGGGGTTCTGCTGGGCAGCGTGGGCGCGTTGCGGAAACTTCCGGCCGAGGTAAGCGCGGTCGTGTCGCTGTGCCGCATCCCGGAAAGCGATGTGCCCGAAGGCATGCCACATGTGGAGGCGCGACTGATCGACAAGACCGACTTCGACGAGAATCCCCATCTGGATTTCGTGCTGCTCGACACGGTGGGTGCCATCGAAGAGCTACGCGCACAGGGACACACGGTGCTGGTGCACTGCGTCGAGTCCTACAGCCGCACACCCACGGTGGCGGCGCTCTATGGTGCGCAGCGCTCGGGGGTCGGAACTGAGCAGGCGCTGGCGGACGTTCTCGAGGCATTGCCCGACGCCAACCCGAACCTGGTGTTCCGGGAGGCGTTGCGACGCTTGGGGAATCGGTGAGTATTCCTGCACTCAGCACCACGCGTGGTCACACACGGTGCACCACCACTTCTCGTCCCTCGGGCAGCAGCCGCCGATGTGCAGCCACGGTCCCCACGCCTCCGGGTCGGCCGGCATGCCGTACTGGATCGTCTGGGTCCGTAGCCCTCCGCACTGCGGACATTCGGGGTTCTGGGCGAACTTGAAGTCGATGAACGACCGGAAGTTGCCGTCACGCATTCGGTCGCGGCAGCGTCGACAGATGACGGCCGGCCAGTCCGTGGCCACTGCCCGCACCGCCGCGCGGAACGGCCCGCGCACGCCTGGACTGTCCCCGGTTCGGAGCGGTGAATCCGGGTGCCACCGCGGCAGCGGGTCGACGGTGTGGATATGCACCAGGTCGCGGGCGTCGGCTTCGGTCAGGTCGATCGGCGCGCCACAGCCGTGACAGTCCCCGTCGAACTTCAGCAGATTGCGTGCGGCCGCTACGGAGGAATGCCCCCAGCGGTTCTCCGGTCCCCCGTACACCGGACTCTCGTGGATGGCCAGGATCACCCGCTCGGCGTCGTCGTCATCGAGGCGCCAGCTGACGAATGCATCGCTGAGGTCGAGCACCATCGCCAGCGTCGCCAAGTCCACCAGATCGAGGCTGTACGGATTCAGCAGCGCGCCGCCGAAGCCACCCTCGTGGTCGATGCGGGCCAGCCGCGTCACCACCGAGACCGGATCGGTGCCCAGCACGACGACCGCGTAGTCGCCAGGACGTGATTCCCCGAACGCATAGCGCCACGGCCGGTACGGCGAGCGCGGCTCCAACAGCGTGATGATGCCGTCCTTCCAGTCTGCGGCTTCGAGGATGTGGAGGCGGTGGTGGACTGTTTGCGACATGCGTCAATTATCCCATTGGGGTACGACAATTCGAGGTTCCGAAAGTTAGCTGTCGAGCAGCTGATCACACCAACTCAGCCGATCCCGTCGCGGTACGGCGGCCGAGTGCCTACCGTGTATGCACCAGCAACCGAGAGGGAGCCGAGTTGGCCGTCGAAAGCTCCGCACACCCCACCACACCGACGCTGCGCGAGCTCACCGTCCGCGGCATCCTGCTCGGCGGCGCGATCACGCTGGTGTTCACCGCCGCCAACGTCTACCTCGGCCTCAAGGTCGGCCTGACGTTCGCCACCGCCATCCCGGCCGCGGTGATCTCGATGGCCATCCTGCGTAACTTCGCCAACCACTCCATCGTCGAGAACAACATCGTGCAGACCGTCGCCTCGGCGGCCGGCACGCTGTCGGCGATCATCTTCGTGCTGCCCGGGCTGATCATGATCGGCTGGTGGACCGGGTTCCCGTACTGGATGACCGTGGCCGTATGCGCGGTCGGCGGCATCCTCGGCGTCATGTACTCCATCCCGCTGCGCCGGGCCCTGGTGACCGGCTCGGATCTGCCGTATCCGGAAGGGGTGGCCGCCGCCGAGGTCCTCAAGGTCGGCGACAGCACGCGGGGCGTCGAGGAGAACCGCGTCGGCATCCGGGTCATTGCGTTCGGCGCGCTGGTGTCGGCCGGCTTCGGACTACTGGCCAACCTGAAGGTGCTGGCCAACTATGTCGCGGCGTTCTTCCGCGTCGGGGCCGGCGGTTCGATGTTCGGCGCCAGCCTGTCGCTGGCGCTGATCGGGGTGGGGCATCTGATCGGGATGACCGTCGGCATCGCGATGCTCGTGGGGCTGATCATCTCGTTCGGGGTGCTGCTGCCGATCCGCACCATCGGGACATTCGGCACCGACCAGTCGGTGGCCGACGTGATCGATGGGGTGTTCGTGCACGAGGTGCGGTTCATCGGCGCCGGGGCGATCGCGGTGGCCGCGGTGTGGACGCTGCTGAAGATCCTGCGCCCGATCGTCAAGGGCATCACCGAGGCGATGGTCTCGGCGCGGGAGCGGCGGGACGGCCAGCTGGTCGACATCACCCAACGCGACATTCCGTTCCCGCTCGTCGTGGGAGTGATCGTGGCGATGCTGATCCCGATCGCGGCGCTGTTGTGGGACTTCAGCCGCGGCACCGCGCTGCAGGGCAGTTCGGCCGGGATCATCGTGGCGAGCCTGGTGTTCATCTTCGTCATCGGCCTGATCATCGCCGCGGTGTGCGGCTACATGGCCGGCCTGATCGGCTCCTCGAACAGCCCCATCTCCGGGGTCGGCATCCTGACCGTGCTGATCGCCGCGCTGGTGATCAAGGTGGCCTTCGGTCGTGCCGACAGTGACCAGTCCACGGCGCTGGTGGCGTTCACGCTGTTCGTCGCGGCCGTCACCTTCGGTGTCGCCACCATCTCCAACGACAACCTGCAGGACCTCAAGACCGGCCAACTCGTCGGGGCCACACCGTGGAAACAGCAGGTGGCCTTGGTGATCGGGGTTCTGTTCGGGTCGGCGATCATCCCTCCGGTGCTCGACCTGATGCAGCAGGCCTTCGGCTTTCTCGGCGCACCGGGCGCTACCGACCACGCCCTGGCCGCGCCGCAGGCCGCGCTGATCTCGTCGCTCGCCAAAGGGGTGTTCGGCGGATCCCTGGACTGGTCGCTGATCGGCCTGGGCGCGGCGATCGGGGTGGGCATCGTGATCGTCGACGAAATCCTCACCCGCACATCACGGTTCAGTCTGCCGCCGCTGGCCGTCGGGATGGGCATGTACCTACCGATGAGCCTGACGCTGATCATCCCGCTCGGCTCACTGCTCGGGTACTTCTACAACAAGTGGGCCGACCGCACCGGCGGCAACGTCGAGCGCAAGAAACGCCTCGGCGTGCTGCTGGCGACCGGCATGATCGTCGGCGAAAGCCTCTACGGCGTGGTGTTCGCCGGGTTCGTCGCCGGCACCGGGAGCGATGATCCGTTCGCGATCTTCCCCGGCAATGACGGGACTTTCGCTGAGGTTGTCGGGGTGGCCGGGTTTGCGGCGGTGCTGCTGTGGCTGTACATGCGGACGCGGAAGGTTTCTGCGCGTGAACCGGCTGAGGCATAGGTGCGCAGCGGATTACCGCATACCCACCGTGGTGGACAGTGTCAGCGACGTGGCGCTCACGGAACTCAGAAAAAGACTGTCGGTCCCTCCCGCTATCTTCTCGGCAGGAGGGCACGATGAACAAAATTGCGGGGCTGGTCAATGAGTTCCGAGACGATGACGATGGCTATATGGCCTGGCTCGCCGCCCATCCCGTTGGATACGTGATCAACATCGCGCGCAGCCACAGCGCATCTACGGCGCGTGTGCACCATGCCGGTTGCAGGACCATCAGCGGTACGAACCCTCGCGGAGGCACATGGACCGGACCGTACATCAAAGTGTGCTCGGAGCATCGGGACGAACTCGAACAGTGGGCGATGAAACACGCCCGAGCGCAGATCCCGTTGTGCGGGACCTGCCACCCGGCACGCGACGCGGCGAAACCCACTTCCCTCAAGCAAACCATGACGCCCCGGTCACCCGAGGCTCGCTGGGATGTACACGGACCGACGACCGACAGTCCCGTGGTCGAAGCTTGGGCCGATAGCTACATACGCTTCGAACATCTGCCGCCCTGGCAACAGCATCTGCGAAATGAGATCCGTAGCCGCTGCCGACAGCTCGCACCGTCGGCAGGGCAGGTGCTGCACGCCACGTTCTTTGGCCCCAAGCTTCCCAACGCCGACGTCGAGAACCTCGCGCTCTACAACATCGACCCCTCGTTTCGAGTCCCCGGCCGTCACGGGATCCGCTTCGAACACGGCGCTGCCGTGCCGCCGGCTCCCGATGCTGCCGAGTACCTGTTCGGCTATCGGTATGCGCTCGCGCCGCATTCGGACACCTTCACCCACTGGCAGCAGGGTCGAACGATCGCATCGTTCGACTGGACCGACCTGGGTGATTTCGTCGGTCAAAAGAAGCTGGCACAGGTGTGGCTGGCCCTCGCGCGTGCGTACGACCGCGGCCAGTTTGATGTCGCCGAGCCAGCTGTACCCGACACGCCATTCGCCGTCAGAGTCCAGGTCCGTCCGCCAAACGGGCATGAGCCTGTGTGGGGCGGTTTGGTCAAACCCATCTTCGATGGGGTGATCAGCGCATTCCAGGCCCATACCGACACCACGGTGCTCCCTCATGTCGTCGGACAGCTCGCGAAAGTCCTTCCGGCGGAGCCTGTAGAGATCGAGAAGCACCTGCTCGACCAACGTCGCGCCGCGCTCGGCGTGGTGCAGCGGCTCGTGAAACCCTTCCGTGCGGGGGTCCAGTGGATGCCCGCAGACCACTGGTGCGTTGCCGGCGAACTACTCTCCGTCGAGCCGATTGGTCCACGCTGGGCAATGACCGGTGAGGTGATCGAGCTGTCCCGCTGAAGCCATTGCGATCGTGGTGTTCGTCGACGGGCGCACCACACTATGCCGGCACGCTGGTGGCCCGACGGAACTCCGCGGCGAACGCCTGCGCGATGCCCGCGGCGCGGCGGCGGTACTCGCCGTCATCGAGATCGGCGTCCCCGCGTCGGTACCGGGAGCCCAACCGCGCCAACGCATCCGCACCCTCGTTCAATGGGTCACCGGAATGACCGTGCACCCAACGTAATTCGATCCGGTCGCGCTCGACATAGATGCGGCGCCGGGCGGCGTGCAGGCAGTGGTCGCGGTCAGGCACCTCAACCGGGTAGTCGGCGGGCATGGTCGGCTCGCCGCGCTTCCAGCGGTTCACCATGGCGATGGCGAGCTGGCTGTCGGACAACACCGTCAGGTGCTGGCGGGGCAACGCCGACACCGCGGCGCCGATCGCGCGCAGCTCGGCAACGAGCACCGGTTCGCTACCTACTCGCCTGGGTGACGAGCGGTACCCGGCCAGACCGTGGTCCCCGGACGAGGCGAGCCAGCCGAACCCGGCGTGCCGTTGACGCACCGAGCCGTCGGTCGCCACGGTGACGGGTCCGCCGTCGGCGGCGCGTGGCGACGGGAGCGGTGCCGGCTCTGCCGGGCACGCGTTCTGCACGCGCGCCACGGCGGCGGCCAGCAGGGCCCGATCGGCATGGTCGGGACGCTCGATCCACCAGTCCCGCGCCGCCTCCGAAATCTGCCCCGCGTAGCGCCACAGCGGGCTTCCGCAGGTCAGGTTCACGACGAACCGGAACCGCTCCGCCTCCGGGTGCCCGGCGCGGACCGCGTCGATGGCATCCAACACCGCGACCTCGGGGTTGGGCGCCGCCGCCACTCCGGAGCACGACCAGGACTCCCCGACCGCGGCATATCGGTAGCCGAAAGCCGTCTCGGAGACCGCGATGGCGATCGACTCAACGGGGCGCGGACGCGCGTACACCAGGTCGATGCGCCTGGGTCGCGCCTGAGGTAGCTGAACCATCTTTCGCCTCCCGCGGGGTGTCGTTGGGCAGACAGTAGAGGCGGGCACCGACATCGCTTCGGTGCGCGGCGCGGGCTCGACCGAGCTTGTCGGTGCCCTCGCTCATACTGGTCGGCTGGCTGGAGATTCCATGCCGAGCGAGAGGACTCCGGCATGACGATCCGCATCGCGACACTGAACATCCGCCACGGTGGCAGCAAGTTCGGTGCCGCGCTCACCGCGCGACTTCTTGGCTATGACGCCGATCTGCTCGTGGTGACCGAGTTCCGGGCCAACGACGCCGGTACCGCTCTGGTTGCCGAACTCGAACGCGCCGGATACACGACCACGCATCCCATGGCCGATCCGAAGCAGAACTCCGTGCTCATCGCCTCCCGCACCCCGATCGACCGGGCGGCGCCGTTCACCCGGGATCTGCCGGCCCGGCACCTGTGGTGCGCCGAGTTCGATGGGACGATCATCTGCGGCGTCTACCTGCCGCAGGCCCACGAGAAGCTGCCGTACTGGGAGGCACTGATCGACCGTGCCCGCCGCAGTGGCGTCGATCTGCTCATCGGTGACTTCAACACGGGCAACAACGATCTCGACAAGGAGCCCCGGGGTACGAAGTTCATCGGGCCGCAGATGCCCGGCCGCCTGGCCGCCACCGGATACACCGATGTGTGGCGGTCACTGCATCCGACCACCCGCGAGTACTCCTGGTTCAGCCGCCCCGGCGACAACGGGTTCCGGCTCGACTACATCTTCGCCGCGCCCGAGTTCGCGCAACGCGTCCGGGCGTGCGAGTTCGACCATGCACCGCGGCTTGCCGGCGAGACCGACCACTCGGCGCTTGTCGCGTCGTTCGACTGACCGTCTACTCGGAAAAGGAGACCATGAGCGACCAGAGGTGTGCACCGTGTACCCGGTGGCCGACAAGCATCTTCCGCAGATCGAAACTGCGTGAACCGCTTCGTCTTCGGGTGACGGTCACGTTCTACATGAGTTCCGATATGGGGACCGTTGACCTCGCGGTGCACGGGCATGAGCCAGGGATGACGCCGCAAGATGCCGTCGACCGCACCAAGGAGTACGTCCTCGTGCAGCTGCACCGGGTGATCACGCTGCGGGGCGGGACGTTCGAGCGGTGGTGGGCCGAAGACGAGCACGGCAATGTCCTCGAATCCCACGACGACTACCAACGGCCACGTCGTCCGCGGATGTGGAGCTAGGTCCAGGCGCAAGGCGATCTCCCCCGACCCCCACGGGTCAAGGGACCGCCCCGGCACTTGCACGCCGCAAGCCGGTTATCTCCTCAGCCGTCTACAGCTGCAGCTAAGGTGTGCCCAGGTCAGCGAAAGGGTGCCGCGGTGAGTGATGACGACAAGACGGTTGTGCCGGTTTGGACGCTGGCCACTCGCGACGTTTCGGTTCCGGCGATCACGGACGACAATGCCCTGACGCCGCAGCGCCTCGATGAGCTCCGGACAGTCCTGGCGGCGCTCGCCGACGCGCCCATCGCCACTTTGGAAGCCCATCCGGTCCCGAAGGGCATCGATCGCGCTCGGGGCCTGTCGCTGGACAGTGCCAGCCCGTTGGCCACGCATCTCTCGCAGTTGATCAGCCAAACGTCGAAGACCGGTCCGGCCGCGGCGGCAGGATTCGGCGGTGAGGCCCTCTACCGCATGGTGGTGCCGGCGAAGGTCGCTGCTCAGGTCGGCACGGGTCTCGTCAAGCCGATGGCTTCGAAGGCAGCTTCGGGAGGAATCCACAGTGCGCTGAGGGGCGCCTCTGGGATCACTGCGCAGGCGACATTCGTGCCTGTCGCGGGAAAGGCCGCCGCGGCAGGAGGAGTCGCAGGTGCTGCCGCCGGAGCCGGAGCGTTGACGGTCGCCGCGCCACTGGTCCT
This sequence comes from Mycolicibacterium arcueilense, assembly GCF_058536225.1. NCBI lineage: Bacteria > Bacillati > Actinomycetota > Actinomycetes > Mycobacteriales > Mycobacteriaceae > Mycobacterium > Mycolicibacterium arcueilense. The sequence continues at coordinate 2,432 of NZ_JBZTYL010000007.1, read as the reverse complement.
GATGGCAGTCGCTGTGGGTGTCAGCGCCAATGCCGAGCACAAGCGGCAGCAAGCGATCGAGAACATCACCGAGCTACTTGAGAAACTGCATGACGATGCGCTGCAGCGCGAGCGCAGCGACCTCAACGGGTGCCGGGACGCGATCGACAAAGCAACCGCGATCCTGCTCGACGAGGGCAAGATCGGCGCTTCGCTGGGCCTGGATTCCGCGGTACACGCCATCAGCACGGCCTTGGCCGAGGCGGAGCAGCGCCTCAAGAAATGGCGGCGAGGCCTCGACGCGATTGGCGATGGCCCGGTCGAAATAGCGAAACTCCGAAAGACTTTCGCGGGCATCGACGAGGAGGCCGGTGATTTCCGGGCACACCTTGAACTCGCTGAACTAGCGATCGCGCTGAAGAAACGCGTGATCGTGCTCCAGGCGGTCGAACATGCCCAACTCGACCCGGCTAATCCATTCGAGAATTTCGTCCGCACACTCAAGGCCGATCAGCAACGTGTCACCGAATTGGAAGACGGGATCGCGGCGGTTCTGCGCCACCTGTCGACACTGCAGCTGAACCGCTCACACGGTGTGCGGGACTTCGTCTTCTCCGCAGCGGAAGTGGACAAGTTGCTGCGCACCTCTCACAAGCTTCGTGAGTTGGGCGACGGTGTCGACGCCGACGGCAAGGCCTCCGATGTGGCGATCGAGATCGTGCGGGAGATCGACGGATCCGTTGTCGTTCTGCCCGCATACCGGACACAGGCTGCCTAGCCGGTACACCGAAACCCGTTGGCACATTGTCGGTGTAGGGCACCGCGCCTACGCGACTCTCTCGTCACGAGCTTGTTGAATCTGGTGCTTGATCTCCCGGTAGGCCTGCACGCGTGCCATCACCGCATCCACGGCCGAATCCTGCTGCGTGGTTTCCGGGGTGGCCTCGATGCCGTACAGCATGGCGCTCAACTTCGCGTGCAGCTCGGCGCGCTGCTCGGCGACCCGGGCGTCCTCGCGTTCGGTGCGTAGCGACTTGTCGATGAGCTGCGCTTCCTTGGTGCATTTGCCGATGAGCTCCACCCGTTCGATCGCAACGACTTCCAGGTGCGCGGCGGTGGTCTTGGCCTCCGCGAGAATCTTGCGGTCCTCGGCGCTCGGCTTGTCCAATGCCGACAACTTTCCGATGACGCCACGCAGCGCATGCGCCTTCTCGAAGTTGTCGGTAGTCGCCTTGACGTCGGCGCTGAAGTCGACGTCGCCCAGCCAGCCGGCGCGAGCGGCTTCGGACGCGGCCACCTGCTTCACCGCGTTCAGCGCTGATTCGACAAGCGCGGCATTCTGCTTGCCGAGCGTGTCGCTACGCCGTTGTTTTTCCTTGCGGATCCGTTCTTCGCGTCGACGTTTGTCGTTGGCCGCCAGCGCCGCCTGCTCGGTGCGCTTCCGTTCCTGGGCCTCGTAGCTGCGTTTCTCCACGGCAACGACAATCTTGTAGCCGGCCCAGCCCACGACACTGACGACGGTGATGACGCCGAGGACGATCCAGACGGGTTTCGGGACGAGCGCGATCAGCACGAAGACGAAGAAGATGGCGCCGCCCGCGCCCGAGGAACTCTTATTGCTGCTCACCAGGTACCTCCAGATATTCGTCCGACGCTCTGCGGTCATTGATTTGCTCGGGCCAGAACGACTCCCGCGGCCGGCAAGACCGGCGCTCACGGGAACCGCTCAGTGTCACACTGGCCACCGACAACTGTTGGATAGCTCCCTACAGCCCAGCTGCGGTAGCCCCGTAGGCCGCCTGTGCTGGGGTGTAACCCTCGTACTCGAGTTGGTCGATGAGCCCGCCACGGGAGAATCCCGAATAGTCCAGGTAGGACTTGGCAGCTTTTGCGGCTTGTGCGTTCCAGTCAACGGCGATGCTGTCGACGGCGAAAGTCGCGTCCGCGGTTGAGAAACCTTCGTATTCCAATTGCTGGATGAGCCCCTTACGGGAGAAGGCGGTGTAGTCGAGGTAGCTCTTGGCGGTACGCACCGCGTTTCGTTGACCTGCCGTCGAGACTGGTTCCAGCGGGACCATGGGTCCCGAGAGTGCTCGGACGTGCGGCTCAGTGCGCTCTTCCATGCTGGTGACGGCGCCGGCCAACCGCACCGACGGGGCCGCCACATCGTGTCCCGCCATTCCGACGACTGACCACAGGGTGGTGCAGGTGAAGGCCAACAGCATGCCGGCAGCAAGGACGCCGCGACGATTGTTGTGTGCAAGTGTGCGGCCGGCGGGGCGGGTCGCGCCGTGATCGGTGTTCGGCAGGTAGGTAGGCATCGTGTGCTCCATTCGTTGTTCATGGTTGCTCGCACACGCGAGCCGAACAGAATGACAGAGCCCACCGACATTGATTGTGTTCAACCGGTTCGGGTGAGGATGGTCTTGCTCGTTCGCCGCTGGTGATGACCC